>JAUJFZ010000009.1 GCA_030441535.1 Betaproteobacteria bacterium LSUCC0117 | reverse complement strand
GCACACTTAAGGCGGTTTGAGTGCGCTGCCTAGCTCGTGACTTGATTGAATGACAGGCTATGCAGAAATACCCTGCGCACGGATCAAGGGTATGTGCTTCGTAGCATCTCCTAACCTTTGGCCCTCTTTTGGCGCTCAAGCTCGGCTTTGAGCACGTCTGCTGCACGCTTTTTGGCAGCGCTGAGCGCCTTGATTCTGGCTTGGTCTGCTGTGGGTGGTTTGATGATTTCGGTTATTCGAATCAAGTATTTAGCTTGGCGCAGTGGACTATTTTCACCACCTCATCTGCAGGTTTTGTAGCTAGCCGTATCAAAGGTTTGAACCCTGTACCACCCACCAGTAATTATTTAAGTACATCAAGCACTCACGAAAAATCGAAGTGCTCTCTCTGTTTAACTGGGCTCCTTATTCGTTTGTTCGTTTTGGTGGAGTGATCTCGCCTCTTGTGTATCAAAATCTCAAGGATTGATTGGCTTTGCCGAGCTGTGCTCCCATGATCCTAGCGCAGGTTTCGTGAAGCTGGTGAACAAAGGCATTTGAACTAAGAAGAGTAGTGTGCGCAAAATAGACTGTTACAGGGGGTATGTCCGAAATGACTATTTGGCCAATGTGGGGATCGCTTTGAGAGACGAGCCATTGGGGAACAACCGAGTACCCAAGACCGACGCCCACTAATTGGACAATACTCGTGCTGCCTGAGGTCGTTAGGGCAACCTTTGGGACCTTGCCGAAGTAAGTTGCTAGAGACTCTGTGGAACGGACTCGGATAGTTTGACCCGCCTCATAAGTGATCATGTCCCTTTCCGCGAATTGGAAAATTGAAGGTGAAATTTCTGCCGCGGGGAACCATGTTCGAGGATAAATGAGACAGAGTTTGTATTCTCCAAGCGCTTGTTGCGAAATTGTGTCTTGCCCAAAAAAACGCTCACTTACGGCTGCATCAAGTAATCCGTCGAGCATCATTTTTTCTAGTGTCGTATCTCGCTCATAGAAAGCTAACTCCATACTTGAGGCTTGCTGCTTGAAGTCTCTCAAAATGCTTGGGAAAAAATGGTGGAATAGCGCCTGTGGAACACCTACCCTGAGCATTGAGCGTTCGTTGTGCAGCAAAAGAGCAATTCGCGAGAGGATGTTATCAAGTTCTCCACTTAGCGAGGCGTATAGTGCCTTACCCTTTGGACTAAGAGTGATCTGCCGCGACCCACGATCTGTTTCAATTAACCTTGCACCGTATAGTTGCTCCAATCGTCTGACGTGGTTCGCAGCTGATTGATAAGATATGTTCAGCGCCCTAGATGCCGCCGAAAAAGACCCATGCTTCGCTACAAGATGAAATGTTTGGAGCAATGAGATGTTAATCTTAAAAGCGTCCTTGTCTTCCATTGATTAACTTTCGATGTGTTAACTGACTTTATCCCGTAACAGTTTAGCGAAGGTGACGGCTGAGAAACAATTTCAACCGTTCGGATGACGGGGTCACAAGAATTTCCGCTGGCGAACCTGACTCTTTTATTTGGCCATCTTCCATGAAGATCACCTTGTTCGCCACGTCTCCTGCAAATGCCATCTCATGCGTAACGATCACCATCGTCATGCCTTGGTTGGCGAGTCGCTTGATCACTTGTAGCACCTCTCCGACCAATTCAGGGTCGAGCGCACTCGTGACCTCATCTAAGAGTAGGAGATTTGGACGCATTGCTAGTGCGCGTGCGATCGCCACTCGTTGCTTTTGTCCACCAGATAAATGGTTAGGGAATTCGTGAATTTTCTCAACCAACCCGACGCTCTCTAGGAGTTCCTTTGCGTGTGTTGTTGCATCCTGTACAGATTCTTTGTTTACGAGGATTGGGGCCTGTGTGACGTTTTCTAGAACTGTGCGGTGCGGATACAGATTGAAATGTTGAAAAACCATTCCTACCCTGCGCCGCAATTCGCCGGTCCCTATCCCGTTCTCGTTTGACTTAAACGCATTGATCACTTGCTTGCCGTCAAAAACGATGGAACCGGATGAAGGAAGCTCAAGCATGTTCATGCAGCGGATAAGCGTTGATTTTCCTGAGCCGGAGGGGCCGATGACTGCAAGTATGTCTTGATTGTTAACCTCAAGATTTATGCCGCCTAAAACCAAATGAGAGTCGAAATATTTTGTTAAATTTTCGACGCGGAGAATTGTTGACATGTTTTTTAGTCGCTTTGCCGCAGATTTTTTTCAAAGCGATCAGCGAATTGCGTTAGGGGAAAGAGCATCAAAAAATACATGACAGCAGCTAGCGTGAAGGCTTCCATAGGTCGGTAAGTTTCGCTATTCACAACTGACGTCATGTATGTCAATTCTGCGACTGATATGGCGTATAGCAGGGAGGTGTTTTTGACTTGTATAACTGATTGGTTGATAAACGCAGGCAGCATCTTTTTTATTGCCTGCGGCAGAATAATATGGTGCATTACTTGCACACGTGAAAGGCCAGTTGCTAATCCAGCCTCTGTTTGGCCGCGTTCAATTGCGTTGATACCACCGCGGAATATTTCAGAATAAAAGGCGCCCACGTAAAGCGATAGCGTTAGAAGTCCTGCTGTTGTATTTGAAATCGAGTAGCCTGTTAGTAACGGTAACGCGTAGTATGCCCACATAATTTGGACGAGCAGCGGCGTGCACCGAAACAACTCTTGATAGCTTCTTGCTAAAAGACGTACTGATTGAAGTTTCGCTAGCCTCGCAAAGCAAACTGCTAAACCAACGACTATCCCAATACTTATCGATCCGGCTGTATAGAGAAATGTAGTCCACAGACCGATTAGAAATAAATCGAACGACTGCAGCACCGTGTAAAAATCCCACTGGTACATGCTAACTTCCTGTCAAAATAAATAAGAGGCCACGCAGCCCTCGCCACGTGACCTCTTTGATATGCGTCAGTTGAAGGAGAAGCCTTCGGGTAAATCATCAAGACCTATTCCAAAAGGCTCAAGGCCTTTTAAAATCCAAGTCTGATTGTTGCCGACGCGGCGGTTGTAATCTGCCCACGCTGAAACAAATTGCTTCCAAGTGTCATCGGTCTTGTAGTTTAGGCCAATAACAGAGGGAGATGAAAGCAAGGGGTGAGGAACGTACACCTTACCCAGTGCCGCATTTTTCTTAGTCATTACCATGCCATTCAAAACCGTGTTGATGACTGCATCCGCCTTGCCAGATGTCAACGCAATAACAGCCTCATCTCGCGTTTTAAATCGAAGGATTTTTGCTTTTGGTAGCATCTGTTTTGTAATCTGATCTTGGGCAGAGCCTAGGTCAACCGCAATTGTGATTGATGGATCATTGAGCTGAGCCCAAGTCTTATCTTTCATACTCGCCTTGGGGGAGATGATTACAAAACTGTTGTAGTAGGTTGGCGAGGTGAAGTGAACTGAAAGCGCACGCTTGGGTAATGCAGTTAGTGCCAAAGCTAAATCGACTTTCCCGGATTGGACGTCCAAGATTGAATTCGCCCAGCTCGATTCCACCACCTCTAGCTTCACGCCAATGTTTTCAGCGATGTCGCGCGCCATCTCGACCGCGAACCCACGCCACTCACCTGTCCGAGGGTCTTTGGAGAAGTAGGGGTCCTCATTCAAGATCCCTGCCATACGCAGGGTTCCCCTAGAACGAATTTCATCAACCTTGCTAGTTTGAGCCACTGCGGTGGTAGCCGTTGCCGCACAAATCAGTGTAAAAATTAACGCCCTTAGTGTATTGATAACTCTCATGATTACTCCAGTTGGCTGCGTCTCTCGAGGCGCGTTGGTGTTTTAAAGATTTAGCCCCCACCCAGCGGGCTATGAGGCGATTCACTTTAACGAACAGAGGTCTTGGTCTCAATACAAATAAGTCCTTTCATCCTATAAATTTATTTGTATTTAGATTCGGGTAAACGCTGATATCTCGCTATTTCTCTCATTTTGCCTTTAAAAAAATTATAGGTATCGGAGGCTATTTTGTAATTGCTGACCGGTAATTTTCGCTAAGATGAACTCGACAAAAAGAGCAAAAAACGTCAATGCAAGAATTTGATCTGGTTGTGGTGGGGGCGGGAATTGTTGGCGCCTCTGTTGCCTGGCATGCAGCTCAGAGAGGGGTGCGTGTCGCTGTAGTGGATGGTATCGGCCCTGCTGCAGGCGCGTCTGGGGCTAGCGATGGTGCAGTATCCGTCGCGAGTAAGCGGGAAGGTATTCTTGCTGACGTGGCCTACGAATCCCTCGAATACTCAAAAGAGCTTGCGAAAAAAAATGGTCCCCTAGCCGGTATTTTTCATGCACGGCCGAGCTTTTTCGTTGCGACAGATGAAGCGGAGGAGGGGGCTCTGGATGCGTTAGCTATCAAGTTGCGAAAGCTAGGGAATCAAGTAAAGGTGGTTGCAGATCTTCCAAACCAAAAGGCTGTTGCCCTCGGTTTTGGATCAGGCGTTCGGCGACTCCTGAAGTTGGACGGAGAAGGCCATATGTTGGGATATGGCGCTACACAAGCCTATTTGCGTGCATCAGGAGCCGCATTTTTTTGGCGCGATGCAGTCATCGATATCGCGGAGGAGGTTTCGAGTGTCACTGTGCAATGCCAGTCTGGGAAACTTAGAGCCAGAGCAGTAGTCTGTGCTGCTGGTCTCCAGTCTTTGAATCTGTTTGAAAGTCTTCCTATTTTTCCCCGTGCAGGCCAACTTATCATTACAGATCAGAGGCAACCAAACGAGCGGACTTTGGAGGGATCGATAACTGCCGGTTCGTATTTAATCAGCAAGCAATTAGTGAAAAATGAAACTTCGTCGCCTCCTGTTGTCATCGATCCATTGGAAACAGGACAATATTTAATAGGTAGTACCCGAGAGCCACATGGACGAAGTGACTTTACTGACGTATCAGTTATTCGTAATTTAATCAAGCAAGCCGTGGACATTTACCCTGTACTCAAAAACCGCCGGGTTATTCGAACCTTCACCGGCGTTAGGGCTGCCGTCGCTGATGGATTACCCATTGTTGGACTGATGCCGCAGCATCGCCGAACATGGATCGCAAGTGGATTTGAGGGGGATGGTATTTGTCTCTCGGCATGGGCTGGTAGAGCTGTTTGTGATGCGATATTCGACGAACCTAAAGGCGTCCTTGATGTTTTTTCACCTAATCGATTTCAAGAAATGAGTGAGGTTGTTTAGTGTCACGATTTTTTTGGAATGATGAGCCAGTTGGGTTCACTGAGAACGATACTGTTGCAACAGCTCTTTTGCACCACGGAGTCTCTAATTTTGCAGTCTCTAAAGATGGGCGTCCAAATTCAATTTTTTGTGGAATTGGCCAATGCCAATCCTGTTTAGTGCGCAAAGAGAATGGCGAATCAGTAGAGGCCTGCCTCTGCAGCTGCATAGAAAACGAAAGATTTTATTCAAGCGATAGCCGTGGCGACGGTCATGAGCAGTGATGGCGAGCATTCCTTCGATGTTTTAGTCGTAGGAGGCGGATTGGCCGGCATGAGTGCCGCTTGTAAGCTCGCTGAATCGGGCTTAAGGGTTCACATAGTTGAGCAAGCGACAACGTTAGGTGGCGCCGTCCTGAGACGAGCTCAAACGGGACAAAACCCCAACCTGAATGGAGTCCACGAGTCTAGTTGGCGGGATTTGATGGCGCGCTTCGATCGTGTGCGTAAGCTGATGAGTGTTTCTGTTTGTTCCACGTATACGGGTACTGATTCAACAGGTGCGATTGTTGTCACCAACACTTCTACCTCAACTAGCGTAAGTTTAAGACCCAAAGCGATTATCGTCGCGACTGGCGCTCTAGAGAAGGTTAGGCCGCGGATGGGCTGGCATTTACCTGGGGTAATGACAGCTGGTGCGTTGCAGGTACTTCTTAAAACATCTTTGCGAGCGCCGAAGAAGCGTGTGTTACTTGCTGGTTCTGGCCCACTTTTGCTGGCAGTGGCTGCACAGCTTACTCGCCTCGGAAATCCTCCGCTCGCGGTAATTGAGGAAGCTCGGCCGTCTAGGAAGTTTTGGCACGCATTAAAACTTCCAGTCGGCTACTTATTAGAGGCGGCTAACTACATCAAGGTGCTGAAGGTTGCTGGCGTTCCAATTTATGAGGGACGATTTATCGCGCGAATTGAACATTGCACAAGCGGCTTGCGAGTAAGTTTCACGGGGGACGATAAGCTCTGTTTCGACACTGATTTTTTAGCGCTCCATGACGGTATTGCTAAAAACTGTTACGGCATGCGCCCTGTTGGTATGCCGATTTGGCATGAAGCCGGTGATTGCGCTCTCGGACTGGGGGCCAGAGCTTCTAGAGCGCATGGAGAAGCGGTAGCAATTGAAGTAATTAAACAGTTACAAGTCTTTCCGGTCGAATCAGTCGAAATGAAAGTTCGTACCAAAGAGCTGCTCGATGTTTTGTCTCGCGAGAGGGCTGCCCAAAGCACACTTGCGAAAATTTACTCCGTTGATGAGCAGTCTGCCTTAGATGAACTGCCGCACGAGGTAATTATTTGCAGGTGTGAAAAAAAATCTTTATCTGATTTATTTGACTTGGGCGCTGACCCTACCAATCGAGAGATTCGCCTAAACGGTCGATTTGCTATGGGTGCATGTCAAGGTCGATTTTGTGCTCATTGGATCAATATGCTACGCAAGAAAGCGGGGACAGCGGAGGGCGATAGATTGATAGGTTCCCATTGGCCAATAAAGCCAATCTCGATGCAGGCGCTGATACACGAAGCCGATCATTTGTTGTCTGCTGAAAAGAAGAGTTCGGATTAGCTGTCTTGATATCGCGCATGTTTCTGGTTGAAAGAGCTACATCCTAACCTTGCGTGGAACGGTGCATCCTGCAGCATGTTTTGCACTTAGTGTTCGCACGTTGATTCGACGTGGTACCTCTCAGCCAATTGCCTACCAGTCCAATTGGAGACATCGCAATGCAGTTGGTCGCGAGAGGTTGGTACCAATCTCGAATTCCCAGAAAAACCGTCATTTTTGACGGTCACGGCCACTTCAACTCGCGGAAAAAGCACAAGCGTCAAAACTTTTGACGCTTGATGTCCTAATAGTTCTAAATATCTGATGCGCGATAGGTCCTTGTAATTACTGACTATGCTACAGCTATACTACAAATGCGATTCTTGATCGCCTAACCTATTGATTTATATAAATAAAAGCTACCTGCTACCAGTGTTCACACGGCAGGGGTCACAGGTTCGAACCCTGTACCACCCACCAGTAATTAGTATGGTAAATCAAGCACTTAGGAGAAGTCTTAGGTGCTTTTTCTACGCCCCAAAGTAGTATGAACACGCTTTACTACTATTGTTATGTTTCCACGCTGGTTTTGTTAGGTTTCCGAGGCGCGTCGTTTGAGGCGCTCAATCCAAACGCCCCTCATATCTCTGGGTGGGGCACTTCATGTAGTGCGATGGACGCGTTGCTCTTGAGCGAAAAGTTTTGATTGAGTATGTGATTGAAAATCCGCGTGTCGGCAGTTCGATTCTGCCCCAGGCCACCAGTTTATGCGGTGTAGCACAAGAAAACCTGCTACAGATTTCCGTAGCACGAACGTAGCCCGGTTTTGAAACAGCGAACAAAAGAAAACGTGTGGTTTTCTTTTGTGTTTCACAAAGCATTCACTCGCACACTCTCCCCACACTTTTCTGTTTTTATAACAACTATACAAACTGCGCTATGAGAAGTGTCTAGGGAGTTGGGGGGATGCCAGTTTCGCAGACGCGTCGTGTGAGACTCTCAAGCCAAACAGTCGTAATATGACAATGCCTACTTTGCAATACTGAAGCGAGTGTCAACATGACAAAAGCCTATGTAATAGGGAATATCACCATAACCAATGTGGACGGTTATGCGCACTACAGCGCGCGGGTACCAGCTGTGGTAGCCGCTTACGGCGGACATTACCGCGTGCGTGGAGGAATGGCCACATCGTTGGACGGTCAAGCGAGTGCTGCACGGTATGTGGTCATTGAGTTTCCGAGTCGCGAGCAGGCGCAGGCTTGGTACGACAGCGTGGAATATCAATCAATATTGCCGCTACGGTTGAACAACTCGACAGGTCAAGTGGCGTTAGTCGACGGTATGGATTGAGCAGAAGCCGTTAACGAAATCATTTGAATTGACACTTGGGGGCTGCATAAGCCGCTCTTCATGAATCACAACATTCCACTTTTCCCCCTCTCGAGTGTTTTATTTCCTGAGGGAATGCTTCAGCTTCAAATTTTTGAAGTGCGTTATCTCGACCTGATTAGGCGATGTCATGAATAGCAAGTGCCTTTTGGTGTGGTGTCGATTAAACACGGCAGAGAAGTTCAGGTGCCCGGCGAAGTCCCCGTTCTTCACAGCGTCGGTTGCACGGCGCATATCCGAAAATTTGAGCAGGTGCAGCCCACATTCTTTCGTGTCCTGTGTCAGGGTGGAGTCCGGTTTAATTTACTCGAGGTCTCCGCGGGTGCCCTTGGCGTGTGGCAGGGCGACATCACTTATTTGCCGGAAGATCCATCGACGGAGGTGCCTAGCCATTTTCAAACGCATGCCGATAGACTCGGTAAGGTCATCGCTTCGGCACAACAACAAGATGTCATCGACAAGTTACCGATCTTGCCACCGTATCAGTTGGATGAGTGCGGGTGGTTAGCCAATCGCTATGCAGAGGCGTTACCCTTTAGCGTGGAAGTCAAGCGGCAACTGCTCAGTGAATCAGATCCGCTTGCCCGATTCGAGTCGGTCATCCGCTTGATGCAGGACCAGGACTCAGATCGTTAACTCGTACTGGACCGGGACCTTTGAAGAAGGGGATGATTACCGTGTTTAATCCCTGTTCGCAGAGGGAGGCTCATTACGAGACAGACGTATTTTGTTGAGGTCTTTATACTCATTTCGTCGCCTCTACAGCGACGACATAAAGGACTCCGAACATGCCAATAGCCGATTTACCCAGCGTACGACTTCATTACGAACTTGAAGGCCCCGATGATGCGCCAGTCGTCATGTTGTCAAACAGTTTGATGTCCAACCTCAACATGTGGAAGCCGCAGTTGCCGGCGTTGCTTGCTGCGTTTCGGGTGTTACGGTATGACACACGCGGTCACGGTGAATCGGAGGTGACCGCTGCGCCCTACAGTATTGAGCAACTCGCCGATGACGCCGCGGCCCTGATCGCTTTCACTGGTGTCGGCCCAGTGCACTTCGCCGGCCTTTCCATGGGTGGCATGATCGGCCAACAGCTTGCGATTCGTCATCCGGATAAGGTATTGTCACTTTCACTGTGCGACACAGCCAGTGAGATGCCGACGCCAGCGATGTGGAATGACCGCCTGAGCACCGCGCGTGAGAAGGGTATTGCCGGTTTGGCTGACGGAACGATTAAGCGCTGGTTTGTCCCCGACTTCGTTATCAAAGCGGCTGACACCATCGATGAGGTCCGGCGCATGATCCTAACGACGCCACTTGAAGGCTATATAGGCTGCGCTTCAGCGGTCCGTGATATGTCGCAAACCGACCTACTCAAACAGATTAAGGCGCCTACACAAGTGATAGTAGGGCGCGAGGACCCGGCGTGCACCCTAGCGCAATCTCAGGTTTTACAAAACGAGATTCCGGGAGCGGTTTTGCATGTTATCGACGATGCTGCTCACCTTGCCAACATCGAAAAACCAGCACAATTTACGCAATTGCTGTTTGACTTTATTTCCACGCAAGCCGCGTCATCAGCATCAGCAAATAAACGCTATCAGTGAGCACGCCGACACCGACACTGGCACACGATATGGCGCCGCCGTGTGCCGCTCCGGATTTTCATCCGCGGCAACCAGGAGTGCGCCTACCGGATGGGGCCTGCGACTCTCACGCCCACGTCATTGGTCCGCTGGCGCGGTACCCACTGTCAGCGGCGCGTGTCTACACACCTTTCGATTGCATGGCCAAGGACTATCTGCACATGTTGTCACGCACCGGATTGCAGCGTGCCGTTCTGGTACAGCCGAGCATCTACGGGGCGGATAACCGTCTACTGCTCGACACCTTGGCGCTCGATCCGAACCGACTGCGCGGCGTTGCGGTTGCGCATGAGGATGTGACGCCGGAAGAACTTGCTCATTGGCATAAGGCGGGTGTGCGTGGATTGCGCGTCAATTTGGTAGATCGACACGACGCCGGTGGTACGTTACCTATGGCGATGCTTCACGCGCTGGCGGAACGCATTGCACCGATAGGTTGGCATCTGGAGTTGTTGGCCCATGTCGATGCTTGTCCGCAGGATCTTATGGCCTTGCAGACCCTGGCAGTGCCTGTGGTATTTGGGCATCTAGGGTATCCAACGATCGGCCGCAATGTGACGGATGTAGGCTTTCAGGCGCTGTTGCAGTTGATGGCGACCGGGCGCGCATGGGTGAAACTCACTGGCCCTTACCGTTTGACTCGGGAGCCGTTGCCCTATGCGCCCTGCGACGAGTGGGTGAGTGCGCTGCTGGCAGCAGCGCCTGAGCGGCTGGTCTGGGGAAGCGACTGGCCGCATGTCATGCTCAAAGGCGCCATGCCCAACGATGCCGACCTAGTTGACCTGATCGGTCGATGGTTGCCAGAACCCATGCACCGCCGCCAGGTGCTGGTTGAGAACCCTGCGGTTTTATATGATTTCCCGATTCACGGTGGGAGAGGGTAGCCCAAATGACCAGTCAAACTAGCGCTGCACGGTATGTGGTCATTGAGCTTCCGGGTCGCGAGCAGGTACGGGCTTGTTTTTCCCAAACATAGATCAGCGAGTGTCAGCATTGGGGAAGAATAGCGATTCATCGTTAATTTTGTACGCTGCGATGGTACTTTGACCTTTAGGTGATGTGATCCAGTCAACAAAGGCTTGAGCGTCGGCTGCGTTTACGTGCGGGTGTTTCGCGGGGTTGACGACCATCACCCCGTATTGATTGAACAGGCGTTTATCCCCAGAAACCACGATCTTTAAATCACCCGGATTACCAAAGTTCAGCCACGTTGCGCGGTCGCTCAGAACGTAAGCGTTCATGGCTGACGCCATGTTGAGCGCGGGGCCCATCCCACAACCGCACGCTCGGTAGCCTTTGCCTTGTGCATCCTTGAGGCCTGCCGCATCCCAGTGCCTTAATTCTGCGCTGTGGGTTCCGCTACGGTCACCCCGGGAAATGAAAGAGGCGTTAACGCTGGCGATTTTTTTGAGTGCCGCGGTTATGTCGTTCCCTGCCACATTTGCAGGATCGGCTTTGGGGCCAATCAATACGAAGTCGTTGTACATGACTGGGTACCGCTTGACGCTGTAACCCTCCGCTACAAATTTCTCTTCTGCGCTTTGGTTGTGCACAAACAAGACATCCGCATCACCGCGTTTGGCGATGTCGATCGCCTGGCCTGTGCCTACCGCTGTGACTTTGACGGTGATGCCAGTGGCTGCTTGGAATTTTGGCAGCAGGTGCGCAAAGAGGCCCGATTGCTCAGTGGAAGTCGTCGAGGCCATTTGAATGGTTTTGTCTTGCGCTGAGACCGTTAGGGCGACACTTGAGAGGCAAAGAAGAAGTACTGAACGGGAAAATTTGAGGAGTTTCATTTGGCGTCGAGTAGTTACAAGATGCGGTATCGTATCGACGATTCAAAACATAAACAATATGAACAGAGATGCATAAGATCCGGCTTTCCTACGAATTCGTTACGGCAAATGATTCCCGTATTTCGGTTGAAGGTGTACATCATCCACTGACGCAGCTATTACGGGCTATTTCAGAGCAGGGCTCAATACGTGGCGCAGCAACCTATCTTGGCCTTTCGTATCGCCATGTATGGGGTGAACTTAAGCGTTGGGAGGAGACTCTTGGCCATACTTTAATTTTGTGGAATAAAGGGCAGTCAGCGCGGTTGAGCGATATGGGTTTCAAGTTAATGTGGGCTGAACGTCATGCTCAAGCACAGCTCGCCCCGCAAATCCAAGCGCTTCGGGCAGACATTGAGCGTAGTTTTGCAACCGCAATGAACGCAGAAACGCCTGTCGTAAAGCTTTATGCAAGTCACGACGAAGCCGTTCGAAACCTGCAGCAGTTTGCCCCTGAATCTGGTGTTTATCTGGACGTACGTTTCTGTGGCAGCGTAGATGCAATTCGGGCATTGAATGAAGGGCGTTGTCAGTTAGCGGGCTTTCATGTGCCAATAGCGAGTGCGCCAGAGAGCGTAATTGCTAAAACATACAAACCTATGCTTAAGCCGGGTTTGCACAAGGTGATTGGGTTCACTCGGCGGCAATTGGGTTTGATTGTTCCCAGCGGTAACCCATCGAATTTGAAAACAGCAGCTTGTATCAAAGCGCGCCAGGCGCGCTTTGCAATGCGTGCGTTGGGTACTGGTACCCGGGTATCCCTAAATCATTGGCTCGTTGAGTCGGGGATCGCATTAGATGAATTAAGGGTGTTACCTGGTGATGAGTTATCGCATCAGGCTGTCGCACTGCGCGTCGCCAGTGGTGATGCCGACGTGGGTATGGGTACCGAATCAGCCGCTTTGGCATTGGGCCTGACTTTTGTACCACTGTTTGATGAGGCGTATTTGTTTGTCTGCCTTAAGTCATATCTAGAGTCTCCAGCTATGCAAGCGCTGCGGACTTTTTTGAAGACTGATATCTGGGTTCAGTACGTCGACAACACCCCTGGCTACAAAGTTGATCGAATGGGGGAGGTCATGACGCTCAGCGCTGAATTGCCTTGGTGGTCATTTCGGAAAAAGACAACCTAGCTCCGAGCTTGCTGAGCGCTCCCCAACAGTCCCGATGGCCTTATCTCACGCCGGTATTCACTCCGGCAAGAAATCACTAGTATTGGAGAGGAGTTGATTTTCCCCAGAACACACGGTAGGAAAATGCCGTGTAGGCGATGATGATGGGGAAGACGATGACGACGCCGTAAAAAATCACCATCAGTGCCTCCGTTGAGCTGGCTGCTTGCCAAAAGTTGAGCTGATCAATGACGAGCCAAGGGAAGAGGCTGTAGCCAAGACCGTACGATGAAAGCAAAAAAATACCAAGTGTTGCCATGAATGGCACCGCGACACCGTATTGATTGCCTTCGCCGAGCCGCAGTGGAAGGCGCTCCAAGCTACGGGCGATAATGAAGAAGAGTACTGCTGTCATGACCGGGATCGGGAATAGCATCACGATATTCGGAAAGCTAAACCACTTTTCGAAAATGCGTGCGCTCGCCCAGGGAGTTCCCAGGGAAATCGCAATGACGCCGATGGCGGTCAGTGCCAAGCTGCGTTTCGCCCACTGGACAGCGCTTAGCTGTAACGTACCTTCTGTTTTCATGATCAGCCAGCTTGCGCCCAACAGCCGATATGCGGCAATCAGCGCGATACCGATAATCCCGCTAAAAGCGTTGCCAAATGCAGTGTTTTGAAAGCCAATTATGAGTTGACCCAGCATGAAGCCCTGTGACCATGAGGCGACGAGTGAGCCAGCGTAAAACGCCCGGTCCCACCATGGGCGGTAAGGGGCCTTCGCTTTGACGCGGAAATCGAACGCCACACCGCGTAAGGTAAGGGCTGCTAGCATGATAGCAACTGGTAGGTAAAGCGCACCTAGTATTGCGCCGTGTGCCAACGGGAAGGCAACCAAGAGAACGCCTACTCCCAAGACCAACCAGGTTTCATTGGCATCCCAGAAGGGGCCAATACTGGCAATCATCGCGTCTTTCTCAGCAAGGTCATTCGTCTGGCGAAGCAAAATACCAACGCCCAGATCGTAGCCATCCAAAACCACGTAAGCGATCATGGCGATGGCCATGACCAACGCGAAGAATAAAGGGAGCCATCCTGCGGGGTTGGCTAAGTCGATTCCGAGCTCAAGCATTGGACAACTCTCCTTGGTGATCATTTGCATCCATAGCAGACGGCATACCAGCACGCGGCTCGTCACCTGGCGCCCCGGATGCCGCCTTTTTCGCAAGGTAGAACACGGTTGACACGTAGGCGGCCAATAACACCGCATAAAGCAAGAGGTAAATGGTCAGTGAAGCTGCGATATTGCTTGGGGGAACGCCAGAGGCAGCATCCGCTGTGCGCAAAACTCCGTATACCAGCCAAGGTTGACGGCCAATTTCTGTCACATACCATCCTGGTACCACCGCCAACCATCCTGCGAAGGTCATCAAACTTAAACCGATAGCCAAGTGGGTCGAGGGATCACTGTCGCGTCGCAATTTCAAGGCGGACCACCAGCTGACTGCGAGCATCAGTAGGCCAACGCCCACCATGATTCGGAATGCCCAAAAGACAGGGCCTACCGGTGGGTGATCGTCGCCAAACGCATCCAAACCTTTGACCTCACCGTTGATGTCGTGTGTCAAGTAAAAGGACGCTAGCTTGGGTATGGACAACTCATAGCGGTTCATTTTTCGTTCGGCATCTGGGATCGCGAATAACACCGCACCGACCCCTTTGTCTGTCTTCCAAACCCCCTCCATCGCGGCAAGTTTTGCGGGCTGGTGCTCCAATGTATTCAGGCCATGCAGGTCGCCCACCAAAATTTGGATGGGGATCAAAGTGGCTGCGACCCATACGCCCACGCGCATGGTGGCTCGAATCTCTTGCGAGCGTTCACCTTTGAGCCATCGAAAGGCGCTAAGGCCGGCAACCAAGAACGCAACAGTCAATCCTGAGGCCAACAACATATGGGTCATACGGTATGGGAAGGAGGGATTGAAGACAACATCAAACCAGCTCAGGACGTGCGCCTTACCGTCGATCATCTGGAACCCTGTAGGTGTTTGCATCCAAGAGTCCAGTGCCAAAATCCAGAATGCTGATGCTGTTGTACCCACCGCAACCAACCAGGTGGCCAAGGTGTGGACCCACTCACTGACACGGCCCCGTCCAAAGAGCATGATTCCCAACATCGTCGCTTCTAAAAAGAAGGCAGTTAGCACCTCGTAGGCTAGCAGAGGGCCGGCTACGTTACCAACGGTGTTCATGAAGCCAGGCCAGTTGGTGCCGAACTGAAAGCTCATTGTGATACCGCTAACCGCGCCAATAGCAAAGGTTAGGGCGAAAATCTTTATCCAAAACTGATAGGCTGCCATCCAGTGCGCCTGGCTTGTCGCGAGAAACCTTGATTTGAAAAATATCAGGAACCATCCCAGCGCGATGCTGATGGTCGGAAACAGGATGTGGAATGTGATGTTGGCCGCAAATTGCATACGGGCCAAAACCAGCGCATCAAGTGAGTCCATGTACGGCTCCTCTGGTATATATAATTAAACGATTATATTACGATTGTGCTATCAGGTGCATCTGGTGTGCGCGAAGAGTGAAATCTAAGCTCCCAAAAGTAATGGGGAAACCGGCGCTGAAAATATCATTCAGTCGGTCTGGGGCGTTGGGTATCAGCTATGTGCCACGATCGCAATGATTGATTGATATCACCGGAGATCGATCTGAAATCTTGAGGCAAACATTTGATCGCATCTCTATTAGGAATATCAAATGCAATCACAAAATGTGTGGGAGACTTTTTCATGCCTCCCTCTTGCAATTCTGAGCAAAGTGACGTCAACATCCGATCGTTGGTGTGATACGTATCCGCTCGAAATCGCATTTTGGCTGCGCGTTACCGGGTGTTTTGCGGCTGGTGTTACCGGAGACAAGAGACAATTTGAGTTCGCTGAAAACCCCTCGTTTTTTAGCCACGGCGGAAAATCCAGTTCACAGAAGACGCTAAAACGGCTATTTTTTTATCGTGTATGTTCATTCAAGCGAGATCCGAGGTTTACAGGGCTCTCATGTTTTTGGATTTGTAAATCCATACACTTCGGCGTGAGTCATCGTTCAAATCAAAAAATCCATACACTTTTAGTGAACTGAAAAGCCCTCGTTTTTGACCAGTTGCGGCATGTTCAACGTTCAGAAAAGGCACAAGCGTCAAAACTTTTGACGCTTGATGTCCTAATAGTTCTAAATGCCTGGTGCGCGATAGTTTTTGTAATTACTAACTATGCTACAGCTGTACGAGAAATGCGATTCTTGATCGCTTAACTTATTGATTTATATAAAGAAAAGATAACTGCTACCAGTGTTCACACGGCAGGGGTCACAGGTTCGAACCCTGTACCACCCACCAGTAATTAGTTAAGTAAATCAAGCACTTAGGAGCAGTCTTAGGTGCTTTTTTTACGCCAAAAAGTAGTATGAACACGCTTTACTACTATTGTTATGTTTCAGGGCTGGTTTTGTTAGGTTTCTGAGGCGCGTCGTTTGAGGCCTTCAATCCAAACAGCCCTAATAAGGCAATGGCTACATTGCAATACGGAATTCGGCGATTTCCGTCTCGCACGATCTTTGTAGCCATTGCCTTGACTTTGGACCCCAAGTTACAGATGAGAGCCCGGAGAACTAGTTAAATGAAATGACTGTTTGTGTACTCCATCGTTACTAGTTGAAAAGCACGCGAACCAGGCCGAGACAGATGATTGGGAAGAAGAGTAGGGCCAGCATGCGCGCTGCATCCCAAGCCAAGAAGGGGACCAAGCCCTTGTAAGTCTCAGTCATTGGGACGTCTTTGGCTAGGCTGTTGACAACATAGACATTCAGTCCAATCGGTGGTGCAATCAGGCCAAAGCTAACGGTCATCAAGAGCAAAATACCAAACCAAAGCGCCTTTGCTTCGTATGTCAGACCCCATAGGTCGAGGCCCATCACAGCTGGGAAAATCACTGGTAGTGTGAGCAAGAGCATTGACAGCTCGTCCATCACACAACCCAGCAGGATGTAAAGCAGCAAGACCGCACCAACAATGCTCAATGCAGGCAGAGGAAGGGCTGCAACCCATTCGGCGACATGCTTGGGCATCTCCGTGAGAGCCAAGGATGCATTCATCATGTCCGCACCTAGAAAAATCATGAAGACCATGCCGGTGGTCTCCGCTGTTGAGACCAACGATGCACGAATACCTGGTATCTTCAATTCACGTTTTGCGAGACCAGCTAATAGTGTCAAAACTGCCCCCACGCCCGCGCCTTCCGTTGGGGAGAATAGGCCGCCGTAGATGCCGCCGAAGACGATTATGAAGATCAGGCTGATGGGCCAAATTGACCACAAAGCACTACCGCGTTCTTGCCAGTTTAGACGCATACTCTGCGGTGCCTGCTCAGGCTTTGCTCGCGCAAAAAGCCATACAACCATTACATAACCGAACATTGCGAGCAATCCAGGGACAATTGCTGCAGCAAATAATTTTGCAATATTCTGCTCTGTCAAAATAGCGTAAACCACAAGCGGGACCGATGGTGGTATGAGGATTCCCAACGTACCGCCACTCGCTAGAGCTGCTGTTGAAAGGCGACCACCATATCCGAGCTTACGCATTTCGGGGTAAGCGACTTGGGTAATTGTGGCTGACGTGGCGACTGAGGAGCCACATACGGCACCAAACGCACCCGCTGACAACACGGCTGCCATTGCTAGGCCGCCGCGCACATGTCCAACAACGGCAGCCGCTGCTCTAAAAAGATCCCGACTCAGTCCACCCTGGGACGCAAATTGCCCCATCAACAGGAAAAGCGGAATAACGCTCAGTTCATAAACCGTCAATCGTGCTACCGCGTTGCCCTTCAGAAAGTTGATGGTATTCGCGGTGTCCGTTTGTAACCAATAGCCGACTACGCCCGGGATGAACATGGCAGCAGCAATCGGCACCCGAAGTGCCATGAGTAACAGCATAGCGATGAACAGCATCACACCGAGCTGGGCCCCTGTAGCAGTCATTGCTGGAGCTCCGGTGTGTTGTCCGATACCAAATTTGTTAATCCTTGAAGGATGGCGATGATCGCCGCCAAAGCGAGCCCGGGAGCCAATGACGCGTAAGCCAACCACATGGGTAAGCTGATGATCATTGTGGTTTCGCCAGCTTCGTGTACCGCAATTGCACCGACGCTGGTCCGCCATGCAAGTAGGGCGTAGACTAATGCCAGTAGCAATTGACCGAAAGAGTCGAGTGTTCGAGTAGTGTTCGACGACGCCCTTTGCGTGAAGAAGTCGACGATGATGTTCGCCTTTTGAAATTGTGCGTATGGTAGGCACAGTGAGATGCCAAGGGCTATCCCCATTTGCGTGATCTCTACGTCACCCGATATGGGTTGATCGATAAACGCGCGCATCAGCACGCTGATGACCATCAGCAGGGCTACCAGAAGTGCCACGGCTGCGCCCATAGCGCCAAACAGTGAGCAAACTGGCCCCAAACGCGCAAGTACATCACGCATCCTCGTCTCCCGCACAAGAGGAAGCCCCGCCGGAACGACGGGGCTTGTTTTAACTTTTATTTACCGTATTTCTTAATCATTTCGCGCGCGTCCTGGAGCATTTGTTTACCAGGCAATCCGCGTTTGTCCATGTCTGCAACCCACTCATCGTACAACGGGGCAGATGCCTTAATCCAACGGTCAGTCTCTTCAGCACTGATCTGAATGAACGTATTGCCCCGGTCTTTTGCAGACTTTTGACCAACCGGCGTGGCTTCATCCCAGTAACGACCGATCGTGCGCGAGAGGGCTGCGCCACTATGCGTATCGATCACTTTTTTCAGATCTGCTGGCAAACTATCGTACTTGGCTTGGTTCATCGCAAAGATGAAACCCGCCGTGAACATGGACGGACGTGAGGGATCGATTTCAGTGTGGTATTTGCTGACTTCCTGCAACTTAAATGATGGAATGATCTCCCAGGCGGTCAAGTAACCGTCGATGGTGCCTTTGGTCATCGCATCGGCGACCGCAGGGATGGGTAAGCCAACTGGTGTTGCGCCTAAACGGGCCAATAGCTTCGAGGACTGGCGGCTGGCCGCGCGGATCTTTTGCCCGCGGAAATCCGACATCTTTTGAATGGGCTTACCCGATGTGCTTACGAAGCCGGGATCGTGCACCCATGTCGCCAGCACCTTTGTTCCCGTGAATTCTTGTTTTCCGTATTTTTGATAAAAATCCCAAGCGGCTGCTGATGCCATTTCTGCGTTGTTACTCATGAATGGCAGCTCCAGTGCTTCCATGATCGGGAAGCGACCCGGCGTGTAACCGGGGAGAGTTAGAACTACATCGTCCACGCCGTCTTTAACCCGGTCAACGAGTTGTGCAGGTGAGCCGCCACCAGTCATCGCTGGCAGAACCTGGCAACGCATGCGGTTACCTGAGTCTTTTGCAATTGCCTCGCACCAAGGCTCGACCACGCGCTTGTGCCCCATCGCTACTGTTGGCCACATATGATGGAGCTTCAGCACCACCTCCTGCGCTTGGGCAGAAACTGCACCCATTAGCGTAAGCGCCGCCACAGCGACACGAACCATCTTTACTTTTGAATTCATTCACGTCTCCTCGAGGGGTTAAAAATAAAATTATTGCTGCGGACTGCAGCCAACGCATTATCACTTGCGCGCTGGCCTGTGGTCACCCAAGAGGTTTCATTTGACCCGCGCCATCAATTACGCCAAACTTCGACACCCTCAGCTAGCCATTGCTTTATACCTTTTTGGCGGTGCCAACCTGTCTCCTGCGCCACACGCCAGCCCTACAGTTGCCCCAAGGCGCTCGGGGAAAATACCTGTTGGTCGGCTTTTCTAGTGGGCGACATTTGGCCAGCAATCGTTGCCTCGGTAGAGGGATTAAATTTACCGCGGTTATCGATCTCTTTGCATCTGCATCAGCTCTGGCGACTGGGTGGCGATGTTAGCCTGAACCACCGATAGGACTTTCTCGCCTACAGCTATGACTGTCCGACGCTGGGTCAGATGCAAGCGGTGGGGTGTCCCATTCATTTTTCTGATACACCAACTCAAATCGATCGCGCCGCACCCGACCTGGGACAGCATACCCGCGAGATCCTTGAAAATTACGGTTACAGCGCTACTGATATAGACGCGCTTTATCAAGCGGGCGCTGTCGCTTGATAGTGAGCCCGACTGGTAGTCGGCAACGCTCTGTGAGGAGGTCGTGCGCCTTGGCTCGTAGCCAAGTTCACAATCTAGTAAGCCTTGCCAGACCGACCTCGGAAAAAGCACAAGTGAATCGCTCCCGGTTTTGAGGTGTGGGATTAAGGCGAATAGGCCATGCTAGGCTTCATTCACTTTTCTGGTTTGGGGGCGAAGGCAGTTTTGGCGCCCCCAGAGCGCTGCGTGCGAAAAATAGAGCTGCTGTCTGCTGCGGGCGGTAGCGGCATTCTGACTGGAACCAATTCGACTCTCGGCGTCAAGCAGGGTTCCCCAATAATGGTGCGCGCCTGCAAGTCCTCCCAGAAGCGTTGTTGACCCAGCGTGTGGAAATAGGACCCCGAGCCTAACAGCGGCCAAGCATCGGCTTTGGCTATTTCGTAGAACAAAATTAATCGTGATCGGTCGCTGTAGTTAGGCGCAGAACCATGCAGTGTGCGCGCATGATGCACTGTCATACAACCGGCGCGTCCGGTTAGCGTCACGATCTTATCGGCCTCAAACATTGGGTCATCTGGATCTACAGCACCACAAAAGACACCTTCCATGTGGTGACTCAAGATGGGGCCCTTGTGCGACCCGGGTATCACTTGGAGAGGGCCATTCTCTGGTGTTACGTCATCGAGCATGAGACCAAATGCGAGTATGTCGTCGTTGGTGTGGGGGTAAAACGCCCAATCCTGATGCCACTCGACCGCCGCACCACCACCAGGAGCCTTTGTGTTGAGCTTCGAGGTGAGCAGGGTAGCGTTTGGGCCTAATAGGTCTTTCAGCACCTCGGTCACCCCTGATTTTTTTAAGATATGGTCGAAATAGGGGTGATGCTTGTGCGGTAATTTGATGCGATTGAGACGAGGCGTTTGTGCGCTGTGACCGGAATCCAGATCGTAAATATCGTTGCTTTCCGTGACCTCGCGGGAGGCCTCTATGAAGTCGTATGCGATCGCTTGCAGTTGCGCCAGTTCCGCGGCGCCCAGCACGTTTTCGATCAACAAATAACCGTTATCCCAGTAGAAGGCTTTTTGGTAGTCATCTAACATGTTGTACTCCTTCAGCCGCATGTGGTGGCGAGCCATGCTTCTAGTAGCCGTTCTTGGTCCATCCGGCGAAGAGTTGCTCGGGCGTCAGTGCGACGTCAAATGGTAGTTCAAAATCAAAATCAAGATCGGGGCGGACCGTGGCGTGTATGCTGCGGTCACAAGCTTTTATGTGGAATTGCGATGTTGGTTAGCTGCGTCTAGCTCAGCCCGCTATTTTGGCCTCTGACCATCCTCCCGCTATTGGGGAAATTCCTCGTTAGTCTTTGAGTAGAGCGCTCTTTAAACTGCACGCTATGCGTGCCGTCTTGGCCAGTCCGGAGCGAGTGGCGGCAGTGGTTCAAATTGGCAGCGAATCAGGCGTTTTTACAGATGAGGAGAAGATAGGATTTTCTGAATGGGTGAGCCAATCGCAAACAACCCCGTTGAATGCAGAGGTTCGGTTCGGTGTGGCCAAAATGCTTTTCGGTGCGAGTACGGTTGCTCAGCATTGGTGGTCTGAATGGGAACGTGCTGATCGAAGCAAAATTACATTTCCTGCTGATGCGTTGATCAATAGAGATGACATCACAAACGCTCTGGTAGACATAAGTTGTCCGAGCCTTGTTATCCATGGCACGGCAGATAAAGGGGGCAAATGCGGTAAACGTAAAACACCCTGTAGTGATCGCATAGGATTGTTTATGAACTACAAAAGTAACGAATCTAAAGAGCCGCTACGCCGGTCCTTTCTGCACAAAGGAACGAGTCTATTTCTGTTGCTCGGCGCTGTTGGGCCGTCGCTCATTACCAGCCGGAAAGCCTCCGCTAAACAATCAGAGACGCCGGCCTGCGACGCCCCCACCCCTCCAGCTATGACAGGGCCATTCTTCACCCCTCGATCGCCCGAGCGAACTTCACTAGTTGAAAAGGGTATTAAAGGGGACCGAATGACGTTAACTGGTCGGGTAATCGGTACCGATTGCAAACCCATTCCTGGTGCTTTGCTGGATTTTTGGCAAACGGATGGATTGGGAAACTACGACAACCAAGGTTACAAACTACGCGGACACCAATTCACTGACGAAAATGGGGCGTTTTCACTCGAAACCGTGGTTCCTGGAGAGTATCCTGGCCGCACACCTCACCTCCACGTGCGAGTCCGACGAGGCGGTGGAGCGCTGCTCACCACGCAGCTCTACTTTCCAGGCCATCCCAAGAATGGGCCAGATTTCCTGTTCGATGAGCGCTTAGTAATGAAATATGTAGCGGCTGAGTTTCGCTTTGACTTTGTGATTTAGTGTTGGTGCCGACTCATAAGATTCCGAGAGAACAGTTATGAAACCCATTAATCCGACAACCGTAGCCGCCCCAGGCGGACCCTACCAGCATGGACTTTTGCTTGAGGCCCCGGGGCGCTGGTTATTTATATCGGGCCAAGTGCCGTTAGCGTTCGATGGTGGTATCCCGGACGGCATAAGCGAACAAACTGAGATGGTATGGAACCAGATTGAGGCAATTCTTGCTGATGGCGGAATGGGCCTTGATCATTTGGTGAAGATCACATCCTTTTTGACCCGAAGCCAAGATATCGGAGACTATGCAGCCGTCAGGAAGAAGCGTCTGGGCGACCACAAGCCGACATCCACGCTATTGGTGGTTTCGGCGCTAGCGAATCCAAAGTTTTTGGTCGAAGTGGAGGGGATAGCTTTCGCCCGCGCCTGAACGCTGTAGCCGATATTCAAATTCATGCTCGGAAAAAAACTTCGTTTTTGACAGTTGCGGCACCTCCAACTCGCGGAAAAACACAAGCGTCAAAAGTATTGATGGTTGATGTTCGAATAGCACTAAACTTATTTCATTCAAGGAAAAGCCATGCCTCCGATCATCGCCATGAACCCCGCCGCGCGTGCCAACCTGCACCTGATTGACCACCCCCTGGTGCAGCACAAGCTGACCCTGATGCGCGATCGGGACACCAGCACCAACAGCTTTCGCCAGCTGCTCAACGAAATAAGCAGCCTGATGGCCTACGAAGTGTGCCGAGACATGACCTTGCAGGACGTGCAAATCCAGACCCCGCTCGAGACCATGACCGGTAAGCATATTGATGGCAAAAAGCTGGTTTTCGTCAGCATCCTGCGTGCGGGCAACGGCATTCTGGATGGCGTGCTGTCGGTTGTGCCCAGTGCGCGTGTAGGGCACATCGGCTTGTACCGCGACCCTCAAACCCTGCAGGCCGTGGAGTACTACTTCAAGATGCCCAAGGACATGCACGAGCGCGACGTGGTGGTGGTGGATCCGATGCTGGCCACGGGCAATTCTGCGGTGGCTGCCGTGACGCGACTCAAGCAATGCCAGCCCAAATCGATCAAATTCCTGTGCCTGCTGACGTGCCCGGAAGGGGTTAACACCATGCACCATGCGCACCCCGACGTGCCTGTGTACACCGCTGCTGTCGACCGTGGACTCAGCGATCACGGCTATATCCTGCCGGGCTTGGGGGATGCAGGAGACCGGATATTTGGAACCCTGTGAGTACAGATGCCGAGGGCCCAGACACAGGCCTGAACTGTGCAAAAGTTACGGCCGTGAAATGTCCAACCATTGTTGTATGGGCTTTCGCCCTTGCGCGAATCAAGTCGTATGTGCTGGCCACCCATGCTTTCCGCCAAGGGCGTCTCCTAGGGTAATCGCCTATTGGTCTTCAAGCTGAGGATTCGTAAGCTTGCGATTCATGGCAAACGTTTGCGCGCAAACGTTTGCTATTGAATGAATCAACCAGTTATCAAAGGAATGGATATGAAACTACATGCTTTGACCAAGACATTTGTGGCTCTGGCAGCAGGCGTTGTCGCGTTGGCTGTGCAGGCAAACCCTGCCGTTATTTATGACATGGGCGGCAAGTTTGACGGGTCGTTTAATCAGGCGGCTTACGAGGGTATTCAGCGATGGATGAAAGAGACTGGCAAAAAATCAATGGAGTTTGAAGTCTCCAATGAAAGCCAACGTGAGCAAGCAATTCGCCGTATGGCAGAACGCGGGGCCAGTCCGATCATCGGTATTGGTTTCAGTCAGGCCTCAAGCATCGAGAAGGTGGCAAAAGAGTTCCCCAAACTGAAGTTCGCGATCGTTGACATGGTTGTTGATCTGCCTAATGTGCAGTCGGTCGTGTTCAAGGAACAGGAGGGCAGCTATTTGGTCGGCGTCATGGCGGCTAAGGCGTCTAAGACTGGCAAGGCAGGTTTCGTTGGCGGGATGGATATCCCCCTGATTCGCCGCTTTGAGTGCGGTTATGTGCAAGGCTTCAAAGCGGTCGCACCTAGCGGAGAAGTTTTTGGCAACATGACAGGCACTACGGGTGCGGCCTGGAACGACCCGGCGCGGGGTGGTGAGCTGGCAAAGGCCCAATTTGCGCGGGGTGCTGACGTCGTCTTTGCTGCGGCCGGGGGCACTGGCATCGGTGTGTATCAGGCGGCCAAGGACAGTGGAAAACTGGCGATTGGTGTGGATTCGAATCAGAATCATTTGCAGCCAGGTACCATGCTGACCTCCATGGTTAAGCGCGTTGATGTCGCGGTGTACAACATTGCCAAAAATCACAATCCGGGCGTCACCGTTTTGGGCCTCAAGGAGGGTGGCGTGGACTATGCGGTGGACAAGCATAACGCCGCGCTTGTTACCCCTGGCATGAAGGAGGCCGTTGAAAAGGCCAAGGCCGACATCATTAGTGGGAAGATAAAAGTCATTGACTACATGGCCAACAACGCCTGCAAGTGATGTCCAAGCATCGGTCGCGCCCATTGGGCGTGGCTGGTGATCGCGGTGGGTTGTCTTTGAATTTGGGCGCAACTTCGTTGGGTCCTTTTGGTTGTCGCTAAAGTGCCATGAAATCAATAAAGGATGTCGCTCAGCTTGCGGGCGTCTCCATCACCACGGTGTCGCACGTCCTCAACGGTACCCGTAAAGTCAGCGACGTCGCTCGGCGTCGCGTCCAACTGGCCATTGATCAAAGCGGTTATGTGCCCAGTGGTGTGGCCAGATCGCTACGGATGTCTGCAACCCAGACCATTGGCGTGTTGGTACCAGACATCAGCTCGCCTTTCAGCGCTGAATTGGCTCAGGGGATGGCCGAAGTGGCTCGGGAACGCGGCTACGCGTTGATGCTGGGAAATTTCGCCAGCCAACCCGAAGATCAAATGCGAGCACTGCAGGATTTGTTGACCAGGCGCGTCGATGGGTTGCTGTTGGCCGCCGGTGTTTACAATCATCAGGTGCTGGTTGACACCTTAAGCCGGAGCGGACGGCGTTTACCTGTGCTGTTGATTGACCATGAGCCTGATGGGCTTCATGTAGACAGCCTAAGTAGCAGTCAGTCGGCGTACGGGCATTTGGCGGTCAAACGTTTGCTGCAACTTGGGCATGAGCGCATTGCGTGCATAAATGGTCCTGAACACCTGTTCATCACGCCGTTACGCATGCAGGCTTGGCGTGAAGCCTTACAGGTTGCTGGCATCACACCAGAAAGCGACTGGAGTGTGTTTGGCGAGTTCACGCCCGAGTCGGGCTATGAGCTAGGCAAGGCGATGCTGGTTTCCAAAAGGTTCAGCGCCATTATTGCCGGTGCGGATGTGATCGCCCTCGGTTTAATGCGTGCGGCCAGCGAACTGGGCGTTCGTGTGCCCGAAGATGTGTCGGTGGTCTGTTACGACATGCATCGGATGGGTAATTACGTATACCCGCCGCTGGACAGCGTGGGGTCTGATGTCAAGGAAAAAGGCAGACGGGCTATGGCTTTGCTGATCGATCGCGTCGGGCAGACTGACGCGCCAATTCGTCGTGAATCTTTCCCCACCACAGCGGTTTGGCGAGCGTCTAGCGCAGCGCCATCACTTGCATTTTCTCGGGTGACCTCATGAGGAATCTAACCTGGGCGGTTCGCATGCAGGGCGTGAACAAACGTTTTGGGCTGGTGCAAGCCAACGATAACGTGGACCTACAAGTAGCAGATGCCAGTATCCACGCGGTAGTCGGTGAAAACGGTGCGGGTAAGTCGACGCTGATGTCTATTCTTTATGGCATGTACCAAGCCGACGCTGGTCGCATCGAGGTACACGGACAGAGGTTGGACGTCAAGAGTGCACACGACGCCATAGCCGCCGGTATCGGGATGGTCCATCAGCATTTCATGTTGGTGGACACGTTGAGTGTGCTGGACAACGTGATGCTTGGTGCGGAAGGTCACCTGCTATTGAACACTGCGGCTGCGCACGCGCGTGCCGGACTGACAGATTTGATGCAGCGTACGGGGCTGAAGGTTAACCTGGATGCGCTAGTCGGTGATTTGAGTGTGGGTGACAGGCAGCGCTTGGAAATTCTCAAGACTTTGTTTCGAGGGGCACGTGTACTCATTCTGGATGAGCCCACGGCGGTCCTCACGCCACAGGAGGCAGTGCAGTTATTTGAAGTCTTGCGTCGTTTGCGCGAGCAACAGACGACGATCATCATCATCACTCACAAGCTCAAGGAAGTCATCGCCCTGTGTGATGATGTGACGGTCATGCGCTCTGGTCAAGTCGTGTTACGTACTGCCGTTGCCGACACCTGCATGGAAGATTTGGCACTCGCCATGGTCGGGCGTAAGGTGAACATGGGTGAACGCATCGATCGGAGTGATGGCTCATCAGTGGGTGATGTGGTGTTGCGTGCCGAGGCGTTGAGTTGGGTCGATTCTTGGGGGGTTCAACGTCTGTGTGACGTCGATATCGAGTTGCACGCTGGCGAAATTTTGGGCGTTGCGGGTGTGTCAGGCAACGGACAAAGCGAGTTGCTGGACGCCTTAAGCGGGTTACTGCAACCAGACTCCGGTTGTCTGCAGGTTTTGGGAGATGTTTACCAGCACGACCATTGGCTAACTCCCCACCGAGCGAGGCAAATCGGGCTCATGCATGTGCCAGAAGACAGACATGCGCGGGCGCTTGTGATGCCATTTGTCGCTTGGGAAAGCGCGGTGCTGGGTTATGAGGATGACGTGCGGTTTTCCAATGGGCCATGGATGCGACACAACCATATGAAGGCTGCGACGCAAGAGATGATGGATATTTTCGACGTTCGTCCGCGAAATCCGATGTTGCGTTGCAATGCGCTTTCAGGTGGCAATCAGCAAAAGTTGGTGTTGGCTCGTGAAATGAGTCGCAGCCCCAAGGTACTGCTGGTAGGGCAGCCAACTCGAGGCGTAGATATTGGTGCGATCGAGTTCATCCATGGACGAATCCGGGCGATGCGTGATGCCGGTTGTGCGGTGCTGCTGGTGTCTAGCGAACTCGACGAAATACTGGCTTTGTCTGACCGTATTCTCGTTATGAGTCAGGGTGCGATCACCGGACGACTGGGTGCGCAAGAATGTGAGGAGACCCAGTTGGGTCTGCTGATGACGGCGGAAGTTACCTCATGAGTACGCCGGTCGAACTGCCGCGTTGGGCCGATTTGTTTCTGTTGCCCCTAGTCAACTTGAGCATTGCGTTGCTGGCTGCCGGCGTGGTGGTTTATTTCATTGGCCAAGATCCCTGGGAGGTAATCACCGTGCTGGTGAACGGAGCCTTCGGTTCGGCGCGCGGGGTTTCTTACACCTTGTATTACGCAACATCATTCACTTGCACGGGTCTCGCGGTGGCTGTGGCGTTCCATGGTGGATTGTTCAATATTGGCGGTGAAGGCCAAGCCATCATGGGTGGTTTGGGCGTGGGGTTGCTTGCCTTGTGGTTGTCGCATGTGCTGCCAGCTTGGATCATGTTACCCGTGCTGTTACTGGCCGCCACTTTATTTGGCGCGTTGTGGGCGATTATTCCGGCGTACTTGCAGGCGTACCGCGGCTCGCACGTGGTGATCACTACGATCATGTTCAATTTTATTGCCGCCACCATTTTGATTTACCTGGTCGTTAATTGGCTGAAGGTACCGGGTTCCATGGCCCTAGAAAGTGCCCCATTTGCAGATTCGGCATTATTGCCTCGTATGCATGTCATGTTGGCTCAGTTAGGGCTGGAGTGGCCTTCTTCTCCGTTGAACGCCAGCGTGTTACTGGCTGTCGCTGCGGCCGCAGGAACCTGGGCTTTTCTGTGGCGGAGCCGTGCGGGTTATCAATTGCGCGTTGTCGGAGCCAGCGAAAGCGCTGCGCGTTACGCCGGCATCAACCCAAGACGCTACATCGTTCTGGCAATGGCGGTGTCCGGCGCTTTGGCGGGATTGGTGGGTATGAACGAAATATCTGGTGTGAGTGGTCGCTTGATGCCGGACTATGTCGCTGGTGCAGGCTTCACAGGCATTGCTGTCGCGTTGATGGGGCGCAATCATCCGCTGGGAATTGTGTTTGCGAGCGTGTTGTTTGGAGCGTTGTTTCAAGGCGGTGCAGAAGTTTCTTTTGACGTGCCGGGTTTTACTCGCGACATGGTTCTCACCCTGCAGGGGCTCGTGGTTTTGTTCTCGGGTGCGATGGCTTACGTGAGCGCTCCCTGGCTCGCGCGCGCGGTGGCTGTGGTTTTACCTGGCGTGAAGGGGACTGCACGTGGATGAAATTTTTATATCTTCGGTGCTGGGTACCACTTTGCGCATGGCGACGCCGCTGTTATTTTGCGCATTGGCTGGGTTGATCAGTGAGCGCAGTGGCGTCATCGATATCGGTCTAGAAGGAAAGATGTTGTTGGCTGCATTCGCCGCCGCCAGCGCAGGTGTGGCGACAGGTTCGCTCGTGCTGGCTTTATTTGTGGCGTTGATCGTCGCGTTGGCTGCCTCATGGTTGCATGGATTTGCCTGTGTCACGCATCGAGGAGATCAAGTGGTCTCTGGTGTAGCGATCAACATCATCGCGCTAGGGATAACGTCAGTTCTCGGTTCGGCGTGGTACGAGATGGGAGGTCAGACGCCACCGGTCTCTGATACGGTGCGCTTGGTGGCGTTGTGGCCGAATCTGTCTGATTCTGTGGGCGGGATTTTGGGCGATGGCTTGTTGGGTCACAACGCGCTGGTTTATTTGGCATTCGCGTTGGTGCCTGCGGTGTGGTGGCTGATCTGGCGCACGCGTTTTGGTCTTCGTTTGCGCGCCGTGGGTGAAAATCCGGACATGGTTGAAGCTGCGGGTGTGTCGGTGCGCACCATGCGCTACATGGCATTGACGCTGAATGGCATCTTGTGTGGGTTGGCGGGCGCCTATCTGGTGCTGGCGCAAAGTGCGTCATTTGTGCCCAACATGACAGCTGGCCGAGGCTATATGGCATTGGCGGCCATGATTTTTGGCAAGTGGCATCCGGTTGGGGCATTGTGGGCGTGCCTGTTGTTTGGTTTTCTCGATGCAGTTGCCATCCGTTTGCAAGGGGTTCCATTGCCCGTGGTCGGTGAAGTTCCGGTTCAGGCGATTCAGGTGTTGCCCTACGTGATGACGGTGGTATTACTCGCTGGATTTATCGGCAAGGCTGTAGCGCCCAAGGCGCTCGGCAAGCCTTACACCAAGGAGAGGGTTTGAGTATGAGCCCGGATGAACTTGAGCTTTCGTCGGCAAACGTGCAGGCGCTGTATCTTGCCGCAAGCGAGGTGCGCGAGCGCGCGTACGCGCCGTATTCAAACTTTCATGTTGGCGCAGCGGTTATGGATGAAACCGGACGCATTCACGTGGGGTGCAATGTAGAAAATGCAGCTTACCCAATCGGCCAATGCGCCGAGGCTTCGGCTATCGCGGCGATGGTTGCGGCAGGAGGCCGTCAGGTAGTGGCGGCGATGGTTGTAGGCGAGGCCGATGACACCGTCACACCGTGCGGAGGCTGCAGACAACGCCTGCGTGAATTCGCGAACGATGACGTACCTGTATTGTTGGCCGACGCCAAGCGGGTACGCGAAGTCATGTCCATCGGTGAATTGCTGCCGCGCAGCTTCGGGCCCGATCACCTAAAGCATCAACATTTATGACGACCGCAACTGAAATTCTTCAGCAACGCTTGCCAGCTGCCAGACCACGCATCGGGATGATTTTGGGTTCAGGGTGGAGCAGCGTTATCGATGCCATTGAAAACCCGCAACGGGTGGCGTATGCGGATTTGCCCGGTTTCCCGCAGTCCAGTGTGGCTGGTCATGTTAGCGATGTGGTCGTCGGACGTCTGGGGAGACATGAAGTTGCTGTAATGGGTGGACGCAAACATACCTATGAGACGGGGCGGGCCGACGCGATGAAGATCCCGATTCGTGCCCTGCGCGAATGGGGGTGCGACGTCTTGGTGCAGACGAACGCTGCGGGAAGTGTGGACGCTAACATTCCCCCGGGTAGCTTAATGGCGATCAGTGACCACATCAATTTTTCACAGCATTCCCCACTAATTGGTGAGATGGGTAACGAGCGCTTTGTTTCCATGACTAATGCCTACGACATTGGTTTGCGTCAGCAGGCACACGAGCATGCGGGATCTATGGGAGTGGATTTGTTTGAGGGTGTGTACGCTTGGTTCGTTGGGCCGCAGTTCGAGACCCCCGCAGAGATTCGCATGGCGATGGGGGCTGGTGCCAACGCTGTCGGGATGTCTACGGTTCCTGAGACTATATTGGCGCGACACGCGGGTATGCAAGTTCTGGCATTTTCGTTGATCACCAATATGGGTGCGGGCTTGTCCAGTGAGACATTGAGTCATGCGCACACCTTGTCGCAAGCGCAGGCTTCCGCGAAACGGGCGACCTCTTTTCTGGCCAGAGTAGTAGGGCAATTGGCGATATGAAACTGGCACAGGAGATCATTCGCATCAAACGCGATGGCGGCGAGTTGTCTGAACAAGACATTACCGCATTCGTTCAAGGTCTGGTTAGCGAGAGTTGGAGCGAAGGGCAGGCCGCTGCGATGGCTATGGCGATCTTTTTTAACGATATGAACCACGCTGAGCGAGTGGCGTTAACGCGTGCGATGATGAATTCAGGCACCGTACTGAATTGGTCTGAGCAAGGCTTGAACGGCCCCGTTGTAGACAAGCATTCCACTGGTGGCGTGGGGGACAAGGTCAGCCTGATGCTGGCCCCCTGGGTGGCGGCGTGCGGTGCTTTCGTTCCAATGATTTCAGGTCGCGGGTTAGGTCACACTGGGGGCACGCTCGACAAGTTCGATGCGATTCCTGGCTACAACACCGCGCCAGATCTACATAGCTTCCGTCGAACGGTGCGCGACGTGGGCTGCGCGATCATCGGTCAGACAGCTGATCTCGCACCCGCCGACCGGCGTCTATACGCAATACGTGATGTGACTGCCACTGTGGAGTCCACGCCACTTATTACAGCCAGCATCTTGTCCAAGAAGCTGGCCGCGGGAGTGGACGCGCTGGTCATGGACGTTAAGGTGGGCAGTGGCGCATTTGCAGACAACATGGATTTCGCGAATCACTTGGCGCATACGTTAGTCAGAGTGGCTAATGGCGCAGGGATGCCCACGCGGGCTGTGCTCACCGACATGAATCAGGTCTTGGGCCACAGTTGCGGCAACGCCTTGGAAATGGCTGAAGCCGTGGAATTCCTGACCGGCGCGCGGCGCGAGCCACGTTTGTTGGCCGTAACACGCGAACTGGCGGCGCAGATGCTGGAGTTGAGCGGTCTGAGCGAGGGACGAAACGAATCTTTGCAGCGTCTGGATGATGCGTTGAGCAGCGGGCGTGCCACCGAGCATTTTTCCCGAATGGTCGCAGCGCTCGGGGGGCCCACGGACTTTGTGGCGCGTTTTGATGCGCACTTGCCGAAAGCGCCGGTGGTCTTAGACGTATTGGCCGAGACTGATGGCACGTTGCTGCAAATGAATACGCGGGCGATTGGTGTAGCCGTTATTGAATTGGGCGGTGGCCGTTTCAAAGCAAATGATCCAATCGATCATGCCGTGGGTATGACCGATTGGATCAATTTGGGACAACGAGTGCACCCAGGCGAGCGTATCGTTCGCATCCATGCGGGTAGCCTAGAAAAGGCGGAGGCTGCGCGCCGTGCCGTAATGCATGCAATCACTTTTGGTGATACCGTGGTCGATGTGAAGTCTCCCTGTTTACAGGTCATCTCATGACGCGCGCTTTCATTCTGGTGGCGGATTCTTTAGGCATCGGTGCTGCGCCGGATGCGTTGGTATTCGGTGACGCCAACGCCAATACGCTGGGCCATATCGCGCAGTGGCGAGTGGATCGAGGTCAGCGCTTGCGTGCCCCAAACTTAGAAGCTTTGGGTTTAGGTGCAGCCATGCACTTGGCGTGTGGGCATTGGCCCTCGGGTTGGTCGCAGCGCGATGGCTTCATTGGCGGTTATGTGGCCGCAGCCGAGCGGTCGCGTGGCAAAGATACGCCCAGTGGTCATTGGGAAATGGCGGGTGTGCCGGTAGAGTTTGATTGGGGCTACTTCCCGCGACAAGCCCAATGCTTCCCGGCCGATTTGATTGACGGCTGGGTGCGCGACAATGCCCTGCCAGGTGTGCTGGGCGAATGTCACGCCTCGGGTACAGAGATCATTGCGCAGCTGGGTGACGAACATGTGGTCAGTGGCAAACCTATTGTCTACACCTCGGCCGACTCGGTGTTCCAGATCGCTGCACACGAAGATGTGATTCCACCCGGACGGTTAATAGAACTGTGCCAAGATGCATTTGCGCGGGTGCGAGAACTCAACATCGCACGTGTGATCGCGCGACCTTTTGTTGGTACCTCCGGTGCCTATCAACGCACCGCCAACCGACGTGATTTTGCGGTTGCGCCACCGGGCACCACGCTGCTGGATGCAGCACACGCGGCCGGCCGTGAAACAGTGGCTATCGGTAAGATAGGCGACATCTTCGCGCACCGTGGTATCAGCCGCTTGCTCAAAGGCCCAGACAACATGGCCTTGTTCGATCAATTGATGGGCACCGTCCATACTGCGCCTGAAGGCGCGCTGGTGTTTGCCAATTTTGTGGACTTTGACCAGAATTTTGGCCATCGAAGAGACGTGGCGGGCTATGCCCACGCTATTGAAGCTTTTGATGCACGCTTGCCCGAATTCATCGCCCAGCTCATGCCGGGTGATATCGCGGTTATCACTGCTGACCACGGTTGCGATCCCACGCAAACGGGTAGCGATCACACGCGAGAATTTGTACCGCAATTGTTCTTTGGGCCTGCCGCACCATTGGGTAACTTGGGTCAACGTCAAAGCTTTTCGGATCTGGGGCAAACGCTGGCCCATCATCTCAACCTCGCGCCGCTGGCGCACGGTCAATCACTGTTATGAACCAACCTCAACAGCATCTGCGTAACCCGGGTACTGACTTTGATCTGTCCTGGGTGCGTCAACAGCGCGTGAACCAGCCTGCGGTTTTGCGGCGCGTGGCGCAGCTTAATGGTTCGCGAAGCGTTAAAAGGGAATACCAAGCGGCCTGGTTGGTACGAGCCTTGCAATGTGTAGACTTGACCACGCTCAGTGGCGATGACACGCCGGGGCGCGTACACCGTTTATGTGCGAAGGCGCGCCAGCCGTTGCGAGTGGACTTGATGCAGGCGTTGGGTCTAACGTCGCTATACACTGGCGCGGTTTGTGTCTACCAGGACATGATCGAGCCGGCGATCGAGGCGCTAAAGGGTAGCGGCATCCCCGTGGCAGCCGTATCCACCGCATTTCCAGCGGGGTTGGTTTACCACCATTTGAAGATCCGCGAGATCGAAGCATCGGTCGCAGCGGGTGCGCAGGAAATAGACATCGTCATCACCAGAAAACACGTGCTCACGGGGAATTGGCAGGCGCTGTATCAAGAGGTGCGCGACTACCGCGCCGCGAGTGGTGATGCGCACCTGAAAGCAATTTTGGCCACGGGGGATTTGCAAACGCTGGAAAACGTCGCGCGCGCCTCTTGGGTGGCGATGATGGCTGGCGCCGACTTTATCAAGACCTCCACGGGTAAGGAGAGCATTAACGCGACGCTTCCGGTCTCGTTAGTCATGGTTCGCGCGATTCGACACTTCGCTGAAACGACCGGTTACATCGTGGGTTATAAACCGGCCGGCGGCATCTCTACCGCCAAGAGTGCGTTGCAATACCTGGCGCTGATCAAGGAAGAGCTGGGCAACGAATGGCTTACGCCCACTCGATTTCGGATTGGCGCGTCTAGTTTGCTGACTGATATCGAACGCCAACTGGATCACCATGTCACCGGGCATTACTCGGCGGCTCATAGACACGCACTGCCCTGAATAACCACATGACTAACATTCAAGAGATTTTGAACACCATGGACTACGGTCCCGCACCTGAATCGTCCGATCTGGCCTTGAAGTGGATCGCTCAGCACCAGCCCTTTGGCGCTTTCATCAATGGGCGATGGCACGCGAGCCCAAACAGCTTTGAGACGTTCAACCCTACCAGCGGCGAACCACTGGCCCACGTGTCTCTGGGCACTAGCGCCGATGTGAATGAGGCGGTCGCAGCAGCGAAAAGCGCCGCTCCGGCTTGGGCGGCCTTGTCCGGTGGCGAGCGCGCCCAATACTTGTACGCCATCACCCGCGCCATTCAGAAACACGCGCGGTTGGCCGTGGTGCTGGAAACTTTGGACAATGGCAAGCCGATACGCGAGTCGCGGGATGTGGACATTCCGCTGGTGATTCGCCACTTCTACCACCACGTTGGCTGGGCACAGGTTATGGAACAACGCCTGCCCGGGCGTGACCCGCTTGGCGTGGTGGGGCAAATCGTGCCATGGAATTTCCCAATGTTGATGCTGGCGTGGAAAGTCGCGCCGGCGCTGGCCTGCGGCAACACAATCGTTTTCAAGTCGGCGGAGAACACGCCGTTAACCGCCCTCTTATTCGCGCAAATTTGCGACGAAGTCGGATTACCACCGGGCGTGTTCAATTTGGTCAATGGCGCAGTGGAAGTTGGTCGAGCCATCGTCCAGCACCCAGACATCAATAAAATAGCGTTCACCGGCTCCACCGCCGTTGGACGCTGGATTCGGCAAACTACCGCGGGTACAGGCAAGAAACTGAGCTTGGAGTTGGGCGGTAAGTCGCCATTCATCGTTTTTGCCGATGCCGATTTGGACTCTGCCATAGAAGGTTTGATTGACTCCACATACTTCAACCAAGGGCAGGTCTGTTGCGCGGGTTCTCGTTTATTGGTGCACGAGTCGATTGCTGAGACGTTCACCACCCGCTTGCGCCAGCGCATGAGCAAGCTGCGTGTGGGCGATCCGATGGATAAGTCGACCGACATGGGGCCACTGGTCAGCATGGAGCAGCACCAGACAGTGAGTCGCTATCTAGACATCGCTAGGCAAGAGGGGGCGACCGTTTGGCAAAGCACCGACGCTTTGCCCGGACGCGGCTGTTTCTTAGCCCCGACGCTGATCACTGGGGTGGGCACCGCATCGACCGTGGTGCGAGAAGAAATTTTTGGCCCGGTGCTCACGGTGTTGACATTTAGAACCCCGGCAGAGGCCGTACAACTGGCTAACAACACGGTCTACGGACTGGCGGCTAGCGTGTGGAGTGAGTCCATCAATCAGGCGCTGGACATTGCGCCGCAATTGCTGGCTGGTGTGGTCTGGATCAACGGTGCAAACTTGTTCGATGCGTCATGTGGTTTTGGAGGCTACAAGGAGTCCGGCTTTGGTCGGGAAGGTGGTATCGAAGGCTTGCGAGAGTACTTGAAGCCTAAGACACGGAAGGCCAAGACGCCTGCGTTGGGCATTGAAACCGCAACTGAACTCACCAGAGAGGCGATAGATCAGACGGTCAAACTTTATGTGGGGGGCAAGCAAGTTCGACCTGACAGTGGCTACAGCCGAAAGGTGATGATTGCCGGTCGATGTGTGGCGGTTGTGCCGGAGGGCAATCGAAAAGACATACGCAACGCCGTAGAGGCCGCGGCCAACGCCAAAGCGTGGACCAAATGGTCCGGCCACGAACGCGCGCAGGTGTTGTATTACGTCGCCGAGAACTTAAACAAGCAGCGCGAGGGGCTGTTGCGCACGTTGAGGCAGGTGATGAAACCGGCAGCAGCCAAGCGTGAACTAGACGCGTCGCTGCACGCATTATTCACGTTTGCAGCCTGGGCCGACAAATATGACGGTACGGTCCATCAACCGCCGCTACATGGCATCGTCACCGCGTTACACGAGGCTATTGGCGTTATTGGCGTGGTCTGTCAGGACGCGAATCCGCTGAGCGGATTATTCGTGCCTTTGTCTGCGGCATTGTCGCAAGGGAACCGGATTGTCGCCGTACCTTCGCGGTCAATGCCGCATATCATCGCCGACGTTTATCAGGTGTTGGAGACCTCCGATGTACCAGCGGGTGTGGTTAACCTTATCACTGCGAGCGTCAACGACGTGCTCAAGCCAATGTCCACACACGCAGAGGTGCAAGCGATTTGGGTTTTCGATGGTGACGGCGCGACAACTGCAGCAGTTGAGCGGGAGAGCGCGGCCACATTGATGCGCACTTGGGTACCGTCTTATTTTGATCCAATGTCACTGGATGAATTGATTGTGCAAGAGTTGCTGGAACAGGCCACACAAGTCAAGAACGTTTGGATCCCTTATGGGGTGTGAGTAAAGTTGCGCTGGTATCTTGCCTAGCGCGTCGCTGCCCGACTCAAAAAGTGAGAGCCAAATCAAACAACTAAGCACGTAGAACCATACGACTAAGCATCGCGGACGGGGGTTCAATCCTCCCGGCCCTATACTGTTTGAAAGCCGCTGAGGGCATATCTTCAGCGGCCTTTTTCATTAGTTATCAACGCGCTACTTTTCCGTAAGTGCCACCAAAGATCATTGGCAGCTACGTGAGCTATCAGACGAAAATTGCTTCTAAGCCATTTTTTAATGCGCGAAAACGGTCACTGTCAAAACGCGCTTGGTTTGTTGTCAGAAGTGCTCCCCAATCGGTGCCTGAGTATTTTTCGCTATGCTGCGAAAATACGCCCCAGTCATAGACCTCTTGAGGACCATTTTGAGTAGCGTACGCGACGATCGCCATGCCCCAAGTCAGCTCATCGAACCGTAGGATCTTCTCGGCGTACATGATGCAACTGGCATGATCCTCTAAGCAAAAATAAGCGTAAATGAAGGTTTTGTAGGGATCGCAGGAAGTAGATCGGCCTTGTGGAATAGGGTCTAGTTCAAATGCCTGATTTAAGTACTTCAGTCCTTCCAGCGCTCGACCATGGACGATTAACGTGCTTGCAAATTGCCGTAACACCCTCGGGTCATTTGGGTTGATACGATGAGCCAATTGCGCATGCTCAAGAGCCGCAGTCTTATCACCAGCCATCAGGCTCAGAGCAGAACATATCCGCTGGCAATCGAAGTCGTTTTCATCTGCTGTCCGACGTCAGCGTGTGTGCGACAAATAGGGGTACTTGATTAAAGGAGGGTTTTGGTTCATCTTTCAACGCAAGGAGTGAAGATGAAATTGAAATCT
>JAUJFZ010000008.1 GCA_030441535.1 Betaproteobacteria bacterium LSUCC0117 | reverse complement strand
AAGGTGCCGGTGGCCTGACGCCTGAGGCGAACAAGTTAGAAGGTGTTTACGCCATGAACTGGGCGCAAAACATCTGGTCCGATATGTTGGCTTAAGCGGTGGCTTTTTTTCGGTTGACGTACTGAATTAAGCCCCGCGCACCGTCCTCGCACAGGTCCAGAACATGCGCGAAACCGCCGTCACCCCCGAAGTAGGGATCGGGGACGACGGCGTCATCGTGCGTGATGAAGAACTCTGCAAAACGTCGAACTTTCTGACGCAGCGGCGGTGGGCAAGCGGCTTCTGTTAGGGCTTGGTTGTCCCAATCCATGGTGAGGATCAAGTCAAAGCGCTCGAAGTCGGCATCAGTGATTTGCCTGGCTCGGAGATCACTCAGGTCATAGCCACGCTGCTTGGCATGGGTTTGGCTGCGTGAATCAGGCGGTGCATCAGGATGGTAGTTGTGCGTCCCAGCTGAGTCGATCTCGAAGGCTTCGGACAGACCCGCTAGTCGCGCATGGTGCCGCAAAACGCCCTCAGCCGTCGGGCTGCGGCAGATGTTGCCCATGCAAACGAACAAGACTTTCAGGGCGTCCATTCCAAATGACCTCAGTGTGATTCAGTTTGAAACTGCGCTTGTGCCAAGGCGGCGTAGGCGCCGCCTTTAGCCAACAAACTTTGGTGCGTACCGGACTCTATGATTTTGCCAGCCTCTAACACCACAATCCGATCCGCGCGTTGAACCGTTGACAAGCGATGTGCCACCACGATCGTGGTGCGATCACGCATCGCATGGTCGAGCGCGGCTTGAACCAGTTTTTCACTTTGTGTGTCCAGTGCGCTGGTCGCCTCGTCAAGCAGCAACAGCGGCGCGTTTTTCAGGATGGCGCGCGCGATGGCAATGCGCTGGCGTTGTCCACCGGACAAACGCACGCCACGCTCGCCCATGAAGGTTTGGTAGCCCATGGGCAACTGGGTGATGAATTCATCGGCGTGTGCCGCTTTTGCGGCTGCGATGACTTCGGCTTCGGACGCATCCGGGCGACCATACAGAATGTTCTCAAAGGCGGTCGCAGCGAAGACCACGGGTTCTTGAGGCACGACGCCAATGTGTTGTCGCAACTCGGTTAAATCGAGTGATTTGATGTCGCAGCCATTCAGCTTGATGTCGCCCGATTGAGCGTCATAGAAGCGCTGGAGCAATTGAATGATGGTGGTTTTGCCAGCGCCACTCGCACCCACCAACGCGGTGGTGGTGCCCGGCTCGACTGTTAAGGTGAGTCCATCGAGCGCATAGGTATTGGGCCGGGAGGGGTAGCTGAACTGCACGGCGTTCATGTTGACCGCCATGCCTTTACCCGTTGCACCGCTGGGGGTGGCTGCCAAAGGAACTGGGTGGGTGGGCTGCGCGACCGCAGGGGTGTGGTGTAACAACTCAATGAGCCGCTCGCTGGCGCCTGCGGCACGCAGCAAGTCACCACTGACTTCGCCCAAAACGGCAAAGGCGCCGGCCAAAATCAACACATAAAAAACGGTTTGACCCAACTCACCCGCCGTGATGTCGCCAGACACCACTGCCAACGTGCCCTTGTACAAGCCCCAAAGCAGTGCCGCTGACGTCGCCGACATGATGAAGCCCACTAACCACGACCGTGCTTTGGTGCGCCGCAATGCGGCATGAAACGCGTTGTCGGTGGCCGTTTTGAAGCGCAAGCCTTCGCGCACCTGCGCGGTGAAGCTTTGCACGACCGTGATGGCATTCAGGATTTCACTGGCCAACGCGCTGGCATCGGCGACACGGTCTTGGCTGGCGCGAGACAGACGGCGTACGCGGCGCCCCATCCACACGCTCGGCGCAATCACCAAGAGCAAGCCGACGGCGACCTGCGCCATCATGAGTGGGTGGTGCCACACCAACATGGCGAGCGCACCGATGCCCATCACCGCGTTACGCAAACCCATGCTGAGCGATGACCCGACAACCGTTTGGATCAGTGTGGTGTCGGCGCTGAGACGTGACAGGACCTCGCCTGTGGGTGTGTTCTCGAAGAATTGCGGGCTTTGCTGCAAGACGCGGCTGTAGACGGCTTGCCGCAGATCTGCGGTGATGCGCTCGCCCAGCCAACTCACCATATAAAACCGAGCCGATGAAAAGACGGCCAACGCCAGCGCTACGCCAAGTAGCGCAGCGAAATAGCCGGCCAAGGCATCCTGCCCGCCAGCATTGGGGTTGTTGATGTTGGCAATGCCCCCATCAATCAGCTCGCGCAGGGCAGCCGGAAAAATCAGTGTGGTGAATGCCGCGCAGACCAGCAGTACCAGCGCACCCATTGCATGCCAGCGGTAGGGTTTAACAAAGGGAATGAGCGCCGCCAAGCCGGCAGATTTTGTTCGTGGTGGCAGTGCGCTGGGCGTGAGTGTTTGCATGTTTAGATCGTTAGTGGGTCACCGTAGCCCGTCATCTCTAGGTAACCCCACGCGACGCGACGTCCCGAATTATCGCGCAGGGCACTCAAGCCTTCCCAATATATCGTCCCGGTCGTTGCGCGGCTGTCCAGCTCCTGCTGCGACGAGACGGGGACGATGGTGAAGCGCCCCTGTGGTGTTTCAAGCGCCCATTGACTGGGGTATTCCACGCCGGTAACGGGGCTTCGCCAGGTCTCTAAAACGCGCCATGCGAGGTCACCGGCGCGATAACTTTGTGCGGTATCGCTGCCGGCTGCACGCCAGGACCCACCGGTCCATACAACGCCGCCGTTGGCATCACGCAGCTGAAAAGCGGTGAGCGCCGAACCATCATCGAAGTTCATCCCGATCCAATCCCAGCCAACGGCTTGCGCCGGCATGAAGCCGTGGCTCCATTCATGGTCGAGCCAGCCTGTTCCGTTGGCGGATATTGGCGCGGCACCCTTCAACGTGACCTGCCCTTTGATGCGCAGCTGTGGGTCGGTGGTGTACCAGCTCGTTGCTTCCGGGTCAGGGCCCTTTTGAGACAAGCCCCCACGCCCTTGCAAGACGGTGGGTTGGGTTTGCTCGACCTTGAGATCAAGGGCAAACGCATCGGTATGAACGCCGGCATCAAATTGCAGCGTTTGCCTCTGTTCTTGACTGCCGTTTGAAGGCTGGAAGAACCAGGACGACGCGCCCCGACCCAGCCGCACAGCCATGTGCGTTTGCGAGACGTAAACGGGTTGTCGGCCATCATCCGTCGCATCCGATACACCGTTCCAGCGGGCCAGCCGTTGGTCGTGGTGAAATGCGGCGGGGCGACCATCGGCGCCGGGCCATGTCAGTGCTGCATGAGCGAAGACAAGGTGCTTGGCAGCCAACTGTTGTGTGAGCTGTTGGGCACTGGGGATGCGCTTTCTGAAGAACGTCATTTGAAACCCGATGGGCGGCTCAGCATTGACTTTCGCGGCTTGTAAAAAACCCGTGAGGTACCACCACTCAATATCGTGGTCCAGGTGCGCGCCATTGTCGCGGGGGAATGTCAAAGGCGTCGACAGAGAGTTTGTGGCGGCCCACGCAGCGCCGATCGGGAGACGACTGGCCAACGCCGCTAAGGCGCCTGCTTGAATGAGTTGTCGGCGGTTGGATTTGAAATGCATCACACTACCAATCTTGTTTGACAGATTGAACCATGGATTGACGCAATGTTTGGCTTGCAATCAGCCAGCAGGTGCCTGTGCCACTGGCCATCACGGCGAGCACCATCAACGCCACATCGCCCCAGGGTATTTGCCAGTCCATGGTCCAGTGAAAGCTTTGGGGGTTGACCACGAACACCAGTACCGCGCTGACGACCAGGCCGAGTGCCGCACCGACCAGACCACCGATGAGACTCCAGATAAAGCCTTCAGCCGTGACCATGGCACTCAACTGACCACGGGTGTAACCCAGATGCATCAGCATGCCAAATTCCCGTTGGCGGCTAAGCACTTGGGCACTGAAACTGCTGGCGACACCAAACAGGCCGATGCCAATCGCGACCAGTTGCAGCCAGCGTGTAATGGCGAAGCTGCGGTCAAAAATAGTGAGGGATGCCGCACGAATTTGCATGGACTGGGTGATGCTGAGATCAGCCGCGATGGCCTCGCCTGCGGCGGCGGTAACGGCGGCGCGAATGTCCGCAATGACAGCACTTTGGTCCGCGTTACGGCGCTGATCGTCGGTAAAGGTGAGGCCCAAATCGGTGAAGCGGGCGTCACCTGTTTGCGCAACGTAGTCGGTGTGCGCCATCACGAGGCTGCCACTTTGCCGCGCGTAATCTCGCCAGATTCCTGCCACGCGCGGCGTCTGTCCCGGTAGGGCGGTGGCCAGGCTTGGAATGGCATCGCCTAAGCGCAGTGCTAAGCGATCGCGTAAGGCTTCGCTGATCCACACGGGGTAGCTCGTGGCGGTGGTCAGGGCTGCCAGGTCGACAACGGTATCGACCAGCGGGGTGTCACTGGGATGCCCGTCGGGGCCTCGTGGAAGCTCGCGCGCCAGTAGCGTGACCGGTGCGAGGTTGGGGTCGAGAATGATCTCCGTGATTCGCTGCCCCCTCACGCCGGATACGCCGGGTAGGGTGCCCAGTTGGTCAACCAAGGCGGCATCAAATACAGGGGTGACGTCATTGCCGCCCGGCGCGCTGGTGCGTAAATAAACGTCGGCAGGCAAGACGGTATCCAACCACTGGCTCACCGAGAACCGGAAACTACCCACCATCACGGTCAATGCAACGGCCAGCGCCAGACTCGCCACAATGCCACTGATGGCGGTGGCACCGGTGTGCGGCATGCGCTGGGCGCGACTGATCGCTAACAGGGGAAGGTGTCGAGAGAGCCAGCGCTGGGGCGTTTGTGCCAGTAGCCAACTGACGCTCGGTGGCAGGGTAATGAGGGCACCCAGTAACAACAGGGCGATGCCGACATAGGCGCCCAGCGGCATGTCGGCAATCGGGTCAAGCTGGCACAACACCGCTGCGCTCAGCAGTACCACCAAGCCGGTGACGACTTGCCTGTGGGGGCGTGTGGCTTGGTGCACGCTCAGGCCTTTGATGGCGAGGGCGGGCTGTAAATTTGCAGCACGCTGCGCAGGCCACCACGCACCCAGCAAGGTGGCAATCAGACCCAACGCCATGAAGACGCCTGTGGCTGTGAGGTCCCATTGCAGTAGGGTACGCTCACCCGAGAAAAAGCCACTGCCCAAATCACCACCCAAGGTACGCAGCGCGACCGTTGCCAGACCAGCGGCTAAAACGACACCCAGCGCACTACCGAGTAAGCCCAACACCGCTGCTTCGGACAAGACGAGTTGCATGCGCTCACGCCGTGACAGCCCCAAAATACCGAGCAACGCAAATTGAGACAAACGCTTGGTGATACTCAATGACAGCGCGGCGAAAACCAAAAAAGTCCCAGTGAACAAGGCCACCAGTGCCAATACCGTGAGGTTGACGCGGTAAGCCTGCGTCATGCGTGCAAGTTGGTTGCCGCGTTGTGCGGGGGCCTGCAAAACCAATTCGGGTGGCAAGCGCCACCGATGTTGCAGGGCTGCAGCCGATTGCTGTGTCAGCTCGGGTGCGACTCGCAGATCAATGCGGTGAAGTGCATCCTGCAAACCCAACACGGCTTGCGCGGCGGCAATATCCATGACAGCTGTCGGCGGACCTAGCTGGTCCACACGACCGCGCACGTGCAAGCGCAGCCACTGTTGGTTGGTCCAGACCTCGATGGTCGCGGGTGGTTCAGTCCAGCGTTTCAGCGCGGCCTCGTTGAGATACACGCTGTCGGGTGCAAAGACTGCCAAACGATCGGTTTGCGGGAAATTTTGTGGCAGACGGGTCGGGTTGAACGAGGCTTGCGCCACGGTATCCATGCCAATCAACTGCAAGGGGATGACCGGCTCATCAGGCGTCGTACCGCGCATCCGAATGGTTTGGCTCACGGCGGGGGCCATGGCCGAGATCTCACGCTGTTGACTGAGTTGATTCCAAATATCAAATGGAATCGGTTGCTCAGATCGGCTGTAAACCTGCCAATCAGGCTCACCTTGCGCGGTGTTGCTGGCTTGTGCAAACGCGCTCAGCGCGGAGTGATTGATGAGGTGCACACCCAATGCCAACGCGACACCGAGTGCAATGGTGATGACGACGCTGAGCGTGCGCCAAGGCTGCTGCTTGATCTCACCCCAGGCATATGTTTTCAATAAGCCCCATAGGGCTTGCAAGGCGGGGAAAGGGCGCGCGCGGGTGGTCACCGCTTACTTGAGGCTACCAGCTAAAAACTGGCGCAAACGCTCGCTCGTGGGGTTTGCCAAAACGACTTTGGGGTCGCCATGCTCCTCGACCAAGCCTTGGTGTAAGAACACCAGTTGGTTGGAGACCTCGCGAGCAAAGCCCATCTCGTGCGTGACCACGACCATGGTGCGACCCTCGTCAGCCAAGCTGCGCATCACTCGCAAGACCTCACCAACCAACTCGGGGTCGAGGGCGGATGTGGGCTCGTCAAATAACATCACGGCGGGTTCCATTGCCAGTGCGCGTGCGATCGCCACGCGTTGCTGTTGTCCACCAGAAAGGTGGTTGGGGTACTTGTCTTCGGCGCCACTGAGCCCCACTTTGTTCAGGTAGTGACGCGCGCGTTCTAATGCTTCGGCTTTAGAGATACCCAAGACGTGAATGGGCGCTTCAGTGATGTTTTCGAGCACATTGAGGTGCGCCCACAGGTTGAAGTGCTGAAACACCATTGCCAGCTTGGATCGGAATCGCTGTAGTTGACGCTTGTCAGTTGCCTGCAGCATGCCGTCTTTGCCGGTCGCTAACGAGAGGGTTTCGCCTTCGAGCGTGATCGTGCCAGCGTGCGGATTTTCCAACAAATTGATGCAGCGTAAAAACGTTGATTTACCCGAACCACTCGACCCAATGATGCTGATCACATCACCGGCGTTGGCTTTCAGAGAAACGCCTTTTAGTACCTCATTCGTGCTGTAGCTTTTGTGTAAATCGGTAACGGTCAGTTGTGCAGTCATGGCTTGCTTGGTTGGTTTTGATGGCAGGTCATCTGCGGGGTTAGGCGCTGAGCAGTTGGCCCGTTTTGAAGGCCGTTGCACCTGCGATTTTTCCAATATCGAGGCCGGTTGTGGCCCAACGTAAGACTTGTCGGGCGTAGAGTTGACCGGTGACGCTGGCTCGGATATCTGTTGTTTGTCCCGAGTAGGGTTCGATGATTTGTGCCACCACGTCACCAACCGACAACTGGGCGCCAACGGGTTGTACGTAGACCAAAACGCCAGGGTGCGGCGCCTCTAGGGTTTCAGAGCCAGCCAATGGGGTCGGCTGGCATCGAGCGGGCGGTAGGGGGCTGGGGTCACCAGCGATGACACCCGTGTGCACCAAATAGGCCATGAGGTTGGCGGCATCCGCCTGTGCCAACGGGTGGCTGACATCTTGTTGGCCGCGTAACTCGACGGTACTTGACAAGCAGGCGAGCTCAATCGGGTGATCGGGGAATGCGGCGCGAAGTCGCCACCAAACGCTGCTGAGCGCTTCGTCAAAACACAACCCACCGCTGAGATCGCCGACCATGGTGGCGTTCAGGTCATCGTTCGCCCACAACACCGTCTCAGCCCCTAAGTGGCGAATCAGGGGTTCGGCTTGCGCAAGGTAAGGCGCTTCGACATACAGGTGCAGCACGGCCTCAAAATCGCAGTGCAGGTCGAGTACGACATCGGCATCGACAGCGAGGTCCAGCAGGGTATGGCGCAAGGTCTCTAGCTCGGTGCGTGGCGGTTGGGCGCGCAGCCATGCATGTATGGCCTCGCGAATGACACGCGTGTTCTGCGCGGGGTCATGACTCAATTGAGGGGCGATGACTGGCGCAATGGCGGCCGCGAGATTGGGGTAGTGGCGGTTGAAGTTTTTGCCACTACCTAACTCAAACCGACCCAGCTGCGCGTACATCAGCGTTTGGTCCAAGCCAATCGGGTTGGCGACGGGGACAACGGTCACCCGCCCCGTTAAGCGCCCAGCGGCCTCTGCCGCATCCAGTTGGGGTTTGAGGTGTTGCAGCACCAGCATGCCCGGCAACTCATCCGCATGCAGGCTGGCTTGCAAGTAGACGTGTGGGCCCGTGCTATCCGGTTGGCCGTAGTGCCAACTGACCACGTGTCGTTGTGTACCCGTTGCGGGACTGACGAGCGGGTGCTGTTTGCGTTGCATACGGGCTTAGCGTTGGGGTCGCAGATAAGCGAGCCAATGGTGCTCGGCCAGTTTGAATAAACCGACCAAGGCGAACGTGAGAATCAGGTAGATGACACCCGCCGTGATAAAGGCCTCGAAGGGTAAGAAGAAATCCGAGTAAATGTTACGGGCTGCACCCGTGATGTCAAAAATGGCGGGTATCGTGCTGGCCAGCGAGGTGCTGTGCAGCATCATGATGACTTCGTTGGAGTAAGCCGGCAGTGTGCGGCGCATGGCCGAAGGCAAGACGATACGGCGCAGTGTTTGCAGGCGGGAATAGCCCATGGCTTGCGCGGCTTCAATCTCGCCCGGTGCGGTGTCACGGATGGCGCCAGCCAACATCTCAACGGTGTAGGCGCAGGTGTTGAGTGAGAACGCCAATACAGCGCAGAAGAACGCGTCCTTGAAGCCCGTCCACGGCCAGGTGTCGTCCCATCGCGCTTGAATCCAATCCAGCTGTGCGATTCCGTAATAAATGAGGTAGACCTGAATCAGTAATGGCGTCCCGCGCACGATGTAGGTGAATAGCCAGATGGGCCCACGCACCCACGCCTGTGGCGATACGCGCAAGACGGCTAACGGTATCGACAGCGCGCCACCGATGAGCAAGCAGGCCACCAAAATTTCCAATGTGCCAATGAAGCCTTGCCAATAAAGCGCCAGTGCCTCTGGCGTAAAGATGACGTCGAATTGCATGTGCCGCTGGCCTTGCTTATGCCGACAGGCGCTTGACGCCGACGGTGTATCGTTTCTCTAGTTGACGCAGCGCGACCAGGGAAACGGTGGTGAAGACCAAATAGATAACGGCGGCAAACGCCATAAACAACAGGGGGGCGTTGGGCACCTCGCCGCGCGCCGCGGCCCCGGCTTGTTTGGCCAAATAGGTCATGTCTGGTAAACCCAAAATCGAGACCAGCGCCGTTGACTTGAGGAGCACCAACCAGTTATTGGTAAAGCCCGGTAGGGCCAACCGCACCATTTGCGGTAGGACGATGGTGAAGAACACCCGTGAGTGGCTCATGCCGTAGGCCAAGCCCGCTTCGGCTTGTCCCTTGGGGATGGCCAATATGGCGCCACGGAAGGTCTCCGTCATGTAGGCGCCATAAATAAATCCAATGGTAATCAGACCCGCTGCGAAGGGGTTGATCTCAACGTAGTCGGTGTAACCGAACGCTTCTAAAACCACGTTTAAACCGATTTGACCGCCGTAAAAAATTAGCAGCATCAGGACCAAATCGGGGATGCCACGGATGATGGTTGAGTAAATACCACCCAACCAGATCAATGGCTTGTGTTGGGAGAGTTTGGCGGAGGCACCCGCCAAACCCAGCACGACGGCGACCACCAACGCCCCGAGAGCCACTTGTATCGATAACAGTGAACCCTCAAGGATGCTGGTGATGTAGCCGTCTAGTTTCAATTAATCACCCCAGATGTCGGTGCCAGCGAAGTACTTGTCGCTGATTTTTTGCCACTCGCCATTTTTACGCAGGGTCTTGATACCGTTGTCCAGTGCGGTACGCAGGTCTTTGTCCTGCTTGCGAACGGCAATGCCAGCGCCCTTACCGAAGTAGTTCACAAAAGAGCCCAGCGTCTTACCGACGAACACGTAGTCTTTGCCATCAGCGGTATCCAAGAAACCACCCTTGACTTCGATCACGTCAGCCACGGTACCGTCCAAACGACCTGCTTTGATGTCGAGGTAGACCTGGTCCTGTGCGTCGTATGACAAGATTTGAACGCCCGCTTTGGCCAATTCACCCTTGGCGTATTTCTCTTGCGTTGAGCCTTTCAGCACGCCGAGCTTTTTGCCTTTCATGCTGGCGGCTGAGCCATCGGTTTTGATGTTCTTGTTCAGCACCACTTGTGACGGGGTGTTGTAGTACTTGCCCGTAAACGCCACGACCTTTTCACGGTCTGCAGTGATTGACATGGAGGAAATGATGGCGTCGTATTTGCGCGCTTGCAGGCCGGGGATCATGCTGTCCCAAAGCTGCTCAACGAATACACACTTGGCCTTCAGTTCGTCACACAGGGCTTGCGCGATATCCACGTCAAAACCCGTGGGCTTGCCATCGTCTGTTTTGTAGGTGAAAGGTTTGTAGGTGGGGTCGATTGCAACGCGGATTTCTTTCCACTCTTTAGCAGAAGCGGCGAATGACAGTCCCAGCGCGATTGCGCCGAGAACCAATGACTTCTTGATGGTCAACATGGGGTCTCCAGAAATAAAAAATTAAACACCTGCTGATTCTAAAGGGCATCTTGTTTGAATGACCCGCAGGATTAAAGGGTTTGCCCGAGAGGGAGTTGTCGTAAAATACGCGCATCACCGGGGGTGTCCGGCGCGTCAGCGCTGCACTGAGAGAGTCCCCATGAACCTGATCTGGTTGGTACCAGCGTAGGGAGCGTGAACTGAGAACGACCGTATGGCCAAGGCCGTACATCCGACGTTATCCGCCACGCTGCTTGCGTGGCTTTTTTATTTGATAAAGGATAACTGTCATGAAACGTCGTTCGCTTGTTTGGCTGGCGGCTACCGCCATGGTGTTCCCATCGCTGTCCGTCAGTGCTGCGGGGGCTCCGACACCCCTGCGCGTGATCACCCACAGCTCATTTGATATGCCGAAAGAGTTGTTGGCGAAATTTGAGGCCGAAGCGGGTGTCAAGTTGACCCTTATTAAGGGCGGTGACGCGGGTGAGATGCTGAATAAGCTGATCCTGAGCAAAGAGGCGCCGATTGCCGACGTGGTGTTCGGGATCGATAACGCCATGCTCCCGCGCGCGCGAAAAGCTGGTGTCTTGGCACCCTTGCCCGCTTCGTTGTTGGCGCTGCCACTGAACCCCGCAGTCAAGGCCGTCGACCCCCAGGCCACGGCGGCGACCGATTGGCTGCCGATTGACTATGGGTTCGTGACCTTGAACATCGACAAGGCTTGGTTTGCCAGTAACAACGTGCGCTTACCCACACAGCTCAGCCAGTTGGCTGAACCGACCTATGCAAAGTTGCTTGTGGTTCAGAACCCCGCCACCAGTAGCCCAGGGCTGGCATTTCTGAGCGCAACCGTTCAAAACCAGGGTGCTGGCGTATGGGGCTGGTGGAAGAATCTGCGCGCCAATGGTGTGAAGGTTTCCAACAGCTGGAGTGATGCGTATTACAAAGATTTCACACGCAATGGCGGTACCCGTCCCATGGTGGTCAGCTACCTGAGCAGCCCTGCCGCTGAGGTGTTCTATAGCGACAAACCCCTCACCGAGTCGCCGACTGCCAACTTGAATTTGACTGGTGGCATGTATGCGCAAATCGAGGGTATCGCGCTGGTGGACGGCGGTGCTACAACCGCAGTGACTCAGCAGGCGGCCTTGGACTTCATGCGCTTCATGCGCGGCGCCGAGGCACAGGCGGCTTTGCAAACCACCATGTGGATGTGGCCCGTTAGCAATGGTGTGCCCTTGGCGCCCGTCATGTCGCACGCCGGTGCAGCACCCAGCGTCAAAGCGCTGGATCCTGAGACTTTGGCGCGGGAATCGCGTGACTGGATTCGCCAATTCAATCAAGTGGTGGTGCGTTGACGCACTGGCGCAGCATCGCACTCGGCCTGTGGCCTGCCTTGTTTATAGGCGGCTTGGCCGTGTTGCCCATGTTGCGCTTGGTGTGGTTTGGCGCGACCGAGCCACTGCCCTTCGCCCAACAAGGGGGTGACTTCTGGCAGGGTTTGTTGGCCATTTGGCAAGACGATTACCTGCGCGGGCGCATCGTGTGGTCCCTCACACAGGCCGGTGTAACCACCTTTTTGGCGGTGAGTTTGGGTGTGCCGGTGGCGTGGGTGATGGCCCGCTGGCGCTTCGCGGGCCGGGGGTGGTTATTGCAAACCTTGATGCTGCCTTTCGTGGTGCCCACATTGGTGGCAGCCATGGGGGTGTTGGCGTGGTGGGGGCCGCAGGGCGTGCTTGGGCAGTGGTTGCCATGGACCGCATCAGAATCCCCGTGGTTGTTGATTGCCGGTAATTTGTTTTTCAACTTGTGTTTGGTCATTCGTGCCGGAGTGGCTGGCTTTTCGAGTCAAAGTGCAGCGCAGTTCGATGTCGCACGCACTTTGGGCGCGACCCCATGGCGAACCTTTTGGCGGTTGGAGTTACCGCACGCGATGCCCGCGATCCTGAGCGCAGCGAGCTTGGTTTTTTTGTATTGCTTGGGGGGCTTTGGTTTGGCCCTTTTGTTGGGTGGGCAGGCTTATGCCACCGCAGAGGTCGCGATCTACACCCTCGTTGCCCACGAGTTGGAGTTGGTCTTGGCCAGCCAACTGGCGTTATGGATGCTGTTGTTTACGGGTATCGTCGTTGGCCTTTATGCCTGGTTACAAATGCGCCACGCAACGCCACGCGGCGCGGACGTGATGGTTCCCCGCGACCTACAGAAAAAGCAGTGGTGGCCGCGCATCGGTATTGCGTGGGTCTGGCTGGTGTGTGGTGCGGTGAGTCTGGCGCCGTTACTGGCAATTTTTATCAAGGCGCTGTCGGCGTCCGCCGCCACTTGGGCGCACGTCCTTAGCGCTGAGACGGGTGCGGCGTTGTTCAACACGTTGCGCTTCAGTGCCGCCGGTTTGGTTGTGGCGTTGGTCTTGGGGGTGTGCCATGCCTTGGTGGGAGGGCGCTATTGGTGGTGGCGAATGTGGGGGCTCTTACCCCTGATGGTATCGCCCGTCATGATTGCTTTTGGTTTGCTATTGGTGGTGCCACATTGGCTAGACCACTGGCCTTTATTGGTTGGCGCCTATGCCCTGTTGGCTATGCCGTTGGTTGTGCAGCCGATGGCGCAGGCTTTGGACGCCTTACCAACAGCTTGGGCCGATGCTGCCCGCAGTCTGGGGGCAACCCCTTGGCGTGTCTGGTGGCGTGTGACGTTACCGTTGGTAAGACCGGCACTGCGGCGTGGTGCGGCGTTTGCGTTGGCGACCATGGTGGGTGAATTTGCGGTAACGCTGTTTTTAAGTCGCCCCGAGTGGACCACCTTAACCACCTTGATCTATCAACACCTGGGGCGTGCCGGGCGCACGCAACTTGAGTCGGCTTGGGTCTTGTCAGCGGGGTTGTTATGCCTCACGTTGTGGTTATTCTGGTTGATCGAAAAACCATCAAAGCGGGGAAGCCATGCTTGAGTTGAGACGCGTCAGTAAGCATTTTGGGGCCACGCCCTTGTTAGATGCGGTCTCTTGGCAGTGGCCAGCGATACCAGATGCAGGCGGTGCAGAGGTGGTAGCGTTGTTGGGGCCTTCAGGCTCGGGGAAGTCCACACTGCTGCGCATCGTTGCAGGCCTAGAGGACGCAGATGCGGGTGATGTGTTGTGGAATGGGCAGTCGATCGCGGCGGTCCCGGTTGAGCGACGCGGCTTTGCGCTGATGTTCCAGCAGTTTGCGCTGTTCCCCCATTTGAATGTGCGTGACAACGTGGCGTTTGGTTTGCGCGAGCAAGGGTTATCGCGCGCTGATGCGCGGGTGCAGGCTGATGCAGCGCTTACTGGTGTTGGTTTGGCTGGTTACGGTTCTCGCACCGTGACAGGGTTGTCAGGCGGCGAGCAGCAGCGGGTGGCTTTGGTGCGGGCACTGGTGACCCAGCCTCGTTTGCTGTTGCTTGATGAGCCGTTCTCGGCCTTGGACGCTGATTTGCGCGTGACCTTGCGATCGGCCTTTTTAAATGACATCCGACAGGCGTGGGACGGTCAAGCGACGACCGTTCGCCGTGTGTTGCTGGTCACACACGACGAGGCGGAAGCGCGTCAGATGGCGCACCACGCGTGGCGCTTGCATGGGGGTTTGCTACAGCCGCTGTGGTGACAGACCCGTTGCCGATAGGGTGAGGGTGCGGTCAGCCATCTGAGCCGCTGGTTGCGAGTGCGTCACCGTGATCAAGGCCGCTTGGGTGCGTTTGGCTTGGTCACGCAGTAAGTGCAAGATGCGGTCACCCGTTTCTGGGTCAAGGTTGCCGGTTGGTTCATCGGCCAGTATGAGCTGCGGGCGGTGCACCAATGCCCTTGCGATCGCGACACGTTGTAGTTGGCCGCCAGACAACTGTTCGGGCAAACGGTTGCCCATGCCCGTTAAGCCAGCGGCGACCAAGAGTTCATTGACGGCATCTTCGCAAGCTGACGCAGCATAGCCTTGCAGCATCTTGGGCAGCGCGATGTTTTGTGCCACAGTCAGGTGAGGCAATACGTGGAATGCCTGAAAAACAAATCCGACGTGATCGCGGCGCCAGTGTGCGCGCGCATCCGCAGAGAGGGTCGATAGCGGGTCGCCATTCAAGACGATGTCCCCGCTTTGCCAGTCATCCAAACCCGCCAAACAGTTCAACAAGGTAGATTTACCGACGCCCGATTCACCCGTGATGGCAACGAACTCGCCCGCGTTTACCTGCAGGTCAATGTTGTGTAAAACGCGCACGGGCTCACCGCCTACTTGCGTTGCCGCATAGGTTTTACAGAGTTGGGTCACTTGCAATGTCATAGCAGTGATTCCACCACAGCCATTAATTGCCGCAATGCATCGGGGGCATCAGCCGGCACGATGCGACGCGTCGGCATGCTACGCAGCCACGTCAGTTGGCGCTTGGCCAGTTGGCGTGTTGCGGCGCTGCCGCGTTCAACCCACAAGTGACGCGCATCACCCGTCAGCGCGCCGTGGATGTCGAGTAATTCCCACGCCTGTCGATAACCGACACACCGCACACTGGGTAAGTCGAGCGTCAGGTCGGTGCGGGCCCGTAGCGCCATCAGCTCGGCCTCAAAGCCAGCGTCCAACATATCAACAAAGCGTTGATTGATGCGCGCGTGCAGCCAAGCGCGGTCGTTGGGTTCGAGGGATATCAGAGCCGCTGCGTGACGTTGCGACTGCGTAGCGCGATTGACTTTGGTTTGCCATTGGGACAGCGGGACACCGCTACTCTCATAAACCTCAAGCGCGCGCTGGATGCGCTGGCTGTCGTTGGGGGCGAGGCGATTGGCGGTGGCGGGATCAACTGCCATCAACCGTGCGTGCATGGCGGGCCAACCTTCGCGCTTAGCTGTTTCGGTGACCGCATCGCGCACCGCAGCATCCGCAGTGGGCATGTCGTCTAAGCCCTCAAGCCAGGCTTTGACATACAGCATGGTGCCGCCCGTTAGGATGGCCAGGCGCCCCCGCGCGTGGATATCGGCGATCGCCGCGTCGGCGTCGCGCACGAACTCAGCCGCGCTGTATCGCTGCGTGGGGTCGCGAATGTCGATGAGGTGGTGTGGTACAGCGGCGCGCTCCGCTGCCGATGGTTTGGCTGTGCCGATATCCATGCCTCGGTAGATCAGCGCGGAGTCCACACTGACGATTTCCGCAGGCCACTTCGCGGCGATGGCCAGTGCCGCGGCGGTCTTCCCGGAGGCCGTTGGCCCAGCGAGGATGAGGGTCTGTCCGCTCACGGCTTGACGACCCCTGCGCTGCTGTTGGGCGTGACGCGTGTGGGTGGCGTTGGCCCTTTGGGTGGGGTTCCGAGATCGCCCCACTTGGGGACTAAAAACCAAACACTGGCGGCGATACAAACCGTCCAAAACCAGATCCCAGACGTCATCGGCTGAACCGTACCGTCCATGGCATCACCCAGCCAGGTCCCGACGGCAAACGCACTCACCATCATGAGAAAGCCATTCAGCGCGGCGGCAGCACCAGCCATCCTTGGGAACGGTGACACGGCACCGGATTGACCACAGGGTTGATGTATCCCATGCCCAACCAGCAGTACCAGCAGCGGAACCATGATTGACCAGTAACCCACAACCCCGACCAGCGGTAAGGCTCCCATGGCGGTTCCTGCGCCCAGCGTGATGAATCCACCCATGCGAAGCGTGCGTTGAATCCCCCATCGAACAATCAAACGACGACACAAAAAGGTGCCGCCGATGTACGCGATGCTGATTGCCAACATGGTGGCACCCAGCTCCAGTTTGCTGATTTTCAATATCTCGAGAAAGACAAACGAAGAGCCTGCCAAAAATGTAAAGAGGGCAGAGTAAGCAGCGATAGACAGCGCGGTGTAGGCCCAAAAGGTGGGCGTTTTGGCGATGAAGACCCAGTTCCCGGTTAACACCGAGAGCGAGAGCGCACGGGGATTTTTATAAGGATTGGTCTCAACGAAGTGCTTTGCCAACACGATCGTAATGATCAGGCCGTACACGACGATACAGCCCATCGCGGTTCGCCATCCATAGAAGTAACTGGTTGCCGCGCCGACAGGACCACTGAGACAAGCGATTACCCCCAATCCGGTGAGGCCCTTGCTCATGGCGCGGGCGCCCTCGATGGGGGCGTAGAGGTCTCTAACGATCGCTCGTGCGGTGGATACGGCTGCGCCCATGGCGGCACCCTGAACTGCTCGCCATACGATCAGCAATTCGAAGGTGGGTGCGATCGTGGAGCCGATCGATGACAGCGTAAAAAACACCATGCCCCACACCAATATCGGGCGACGTCCGAATCGGTCGGACAAGGGCCCCCAAAACAACTGTGAGATACCGAATGCCAGTGAGAGGGCGGTCAGCGTGAGCTGGGCCTGCATCATCGAGCCCGAGAGGTCTTGAGTCAGGCTCGGTAGCGCGGGCAGGTACAGGTCAGTCGTGATGGGCTGAATGCCCAGCAACAGTGACAGCAGCACCACCACCAGTTGCGGGGTCATGGGGGCGCTAGGCGTACCCGAAGTGGTAGTAACTTGATTGGTTTGCGACATAAGGGCTAACGATCCTACGCGGACCTGTTTTTTATTGACCGCGCAAAAAGAGGCGATCGAGGTCTTTCAGCGTAAGTTGTTGCCAAGTCGGACGACCATGGTTGCACTGGTCTGCGCGCTCGGTCACTTCCATTTGGCGTAACAGCCCGTCCATTTCGGGTAGCGTGAGTTGGCGGTTTGCCCGCACGGCACCATGGCACGCCATCGTGCCAAGCAATTCGTTTTGCGCGCGGGTGATGACGGTGCTTGCATCGTGTTGCGCGAGCTCGCCCAACACACTGCGGGCCAGCGCGACGGGGTCGCCCTTGGCTAAGGTGGTTGGCACGGCCCGCACGGCGAGGCTGCGAGCGCTCAAGGCGTCAATCCCTAATCCCAATAATTGCAGGGTCTCGGCATGGCTTTGCGCAGTGGCAATTTCAGTTGGCGTCGCCGCAAACGATGCAGGAATCAACAGCGGCTGACTTGGCATCGATTTGACGGCATCGCCCGCGTGTACAGCGGTTTGAACGGCATCCAATTGTTTCTTCAGTCGCTCGTAGACGATGCGCTCATGCGCTGCATGCATGTCCACGATCACCAAGCCGTGTGCGTTTTGGGCCAGGATGTAGATTCCATGAATTTGGGCAATCGCGCGCCCCAATGGTTGATCGACCTCGGCATCACGGGCCGCCGACTCCGATGCCGTCGGTGCGCCGGGCGCCTGCGGCGTGCTGCCACCCCACAGATGACTGAGCTCATTGATAGCGGCCGCACTGGCACGACCGGGGTTGATGTAACTGCCGGTATTTCGCCAGGGTAAGGGGTTTTGCCCGCTTGTGGCCAAGGGCGGGTTGCTCGCCAAAAAGGGCGGCTGCGTGGCCGCCATCGGAGGCTCTGAGGGCGTGCCCTCAGCCGCATTGAGTGCGCCTGCGCGTGGCTTGGAGAGGGCCTGTAAAACGCCCTTTGCGACCGCTTGGTGTACGGCACCACTGTCGCGGAACCGCACCTCAATTTTGGTCGGGTGCACGTTGACATCCACCCGGTTGGGCGCAATGTCGATGTAGAGCACATAGATGGGTTGGCGGTGGCCATGCAGGACGTCTTCGTAGGCGCTGCGGGCGGCGTGTGTGATGACCTTATCGCGCACAAAACGGCCGTTCACATAGGCGAATTGTTGGTCCGCTCGTGCCCGAGCGTGATCGGGCAGGCCCGCTCGCCCACGCACTCGCAGGCCGACGTCGCCAGCGGCGATCTCAAAGTCAACGGGCACGCTTTGCGTTTTGAAGTTGTCGCCCAAAATATCAGCCATGCGTTGGAGTGTGGCTGCGTCGTCATCGGGTGCAAAGTCGCCGGTGGCAGGCGGGCGCCACTGCTCAACCAGTTTGCCGTCATGCCAAATCGCAAAAGTGACCCAAGGCCGAGCCAGTGCATGGCGCCTCACAGCCTCGATGCAGTGGGCGAGCTCGGTTGCGTCAGTTTTCAGGAATTTGCGTCGAGCCGGTGTGGCGAAAAACAGTTCATGAACCGTTACGGTCGTGCCGACTTGGCGCGCGCCGGCGCTCAGTTCACCGGTCCCGCCGTCCAGCAGCCACGCGTGGGTGTCTTGTAAGGTCCGACTGAGGATGCTGACCTCGGCGACCGAGTTGATCGCTGCCAACGCCTCGCCTCTAAATCCCATGGTCTGAACCGACTCGAGGTCATTCAAGTCGGCAATCTTGCTGGTGGCATGGCGCTTCAGTGCCAGTGGTAACTGTGTTTGGGGTATGCCTTGACCGTCGTCTTCCACGCTGATGAGGCGGACGCCGCCGCCCAGCAGTCGCACCGTGATGGTCGATGCGCCCGCATCCAGCGCGTTGTCGACCAACTCCCGCACCACGGATGCCGGGCGCTCGACGACCTCCCCAGCCGCGATTTGGCTGATCAAGGTGTCAGGCAATTCCTTGATGGCGCGGTCACCTTGGGGGCTTGGATGGGGGTGAGACATAGCCAACCATTTTAGGGCCATGGTGTCCGAGACACCGGCGGCTCGTGCGAGATAATGCCGGCATGGAAATTATTAGCTTACTGATCGACTTCATCCTTCGAATCGACGTGCACTTGGCCCAGCTGGTGCAGGACTATGGGACTTTTGTCTACGTGGTGTTGTTTGCCATCATTTTTGTCGAGACCGGATTCGTGGTGATGCCTTTTTTACCGGGGGACTCGCTGCTGTTTGTCGTGGGTGCATTGGCGGCCACAGGGGCCTTGGATTTGCCTACGGTGATGATCCTGCTGCTGATCGCGGCGATATTGGGCGATCAATGTAACTACAGCATTGGGCGGTATTTTGGGCCCAAGGTTTTTCAGTGGGAGAACAGTCGCTTTTTTAACCGTCGGGGGTTTGACCGTGCGCACGATTTCTATGAACGGTATGGCGGTGTGACGATCGTTCTGGCCCGTTTCATGCCCTTTGTGCGCACCTTTGCACCGTTCGTGGCGGGCGTCGCGGAGATGGATCGACGGATGTTCACCCTCTACAATGTGTTCGGCGCGGTGGTCTGGGTCGTCGGTGTGAGCGGCGCGGGTTACCTGTTCGGCAATCTGCCATGGGTCAAGGAGAACCTCGAATTCATCATTTGGGGGTTGATCTTGATTCCGGGCCTGATCGCCATTTTGGGTGGCTTGAAAGCGCAATCGACCCCAAAAGCCGAACCACCGACGCCCAGCTGAGTGTGGTTACCGCCCGTTAGATTTGGCGGCTGCGCGCCAAGGGGGGATTGCTCTCGAAATAGCGTTTGATGCCCTTTAAAAGTGCATCTGCCACTTGCGTTTGATAGGCATCACTGCGCAGGCGCTTTTCTTCGTCGGGGTTGCTGATGAAAGCCGTTTCGACCAGCACACTCGGTACATCGGGCGCCTTAAGTACGGCAAATCCCGCCTGCTCGACCCGGGGCTTGTGCAGGTTGCCGATGCGGCCCAACTCCCCGAGCATCGCATCGCCAAGGCGCAAGCTATCCTTAATTTGAGCGGTTGTGCTCATGTCGATGATGGCTTGGCTGACTTGCGTGTCTTTGATTTCTTGGTTGGCGCCGCCCACCAAGTCGGCTGCATTTTCTTTCGACGCCATCCAACGCGCAGCGGCGCTGGTTGCACCCTTGGTGCTCAGCGCAAAAATACTAGCCCCTTGGGGTCGAGGGGTGTAGAAAGCATCCGCGTGTATAGAGATCAGCAGATCGGAATCAACACGCAACGCCTTTTTGACGCGGCTTTGCAGCGGGACGAAATAGTCGGCGTCTCGTGTCATGAAAGCACGCAAGGGATTGCCGTTGACGGTCGTTTGGTTGATGCGGTCGCGTAATTTCAGGGCTATTTGCAACACCACGTCTTTTTCATAGGTGCCGCCTGGTCCGATGGCGCCGGGGTCTTCACCCCCATGGCCAGGGTCCAAAGTCACCACAATGATCCGATCGGTTTTTTGAGGCTTTGCCGCCGCCTGCGCCTTGGGCGGCTGAGACTTGACAGGGGCGCTCAAACCACGCTCTGCCAGTAGATCACCCAGCGGGTCAGCGGCAGCCGCCACACTGTTTTCCAGCTGTTTCAGGCGTTGCGCGATCAGCTGCTCCAACGGGTCGACGGCGGCCACTGGGTAAAGGTCGAACACCAGTCGGTTTTGATAGGGCGCGATGGGGTTGAGGCTGAAAACCTGTGGGTTCACCGGTTGTTTCAGGTCGAATACCAATCGCACCACGGTGCTCGAAAATTGCCCCACGCGCACGCCAGCAATATTGGGGTCATCGGGCACCACTTTGCTAACCAGCTCTTTCAGGGCTGGGTTGAGCGACATGTTTTGGATATCCACCGCCAGACGGGGCGGATCAGGTACAAAGGTCTCGGTGTAGGTTAGTGCCGCGTCGGACTCGATGGTGACGCGGCTGTAGTCCGGAGAGGGCCACATGCGTACCGCCACAATGCTGGCGCCCCATGCGATCTCAGCGCGACCCAGCGTCAGCAGCGCCACACCGGCGCCGGACAATTGTTTGAGTGCTTGCCGTCTTTTCATCGGGCGATTGCCATCGATTCGAGCAGGTGAGCGCCGGTGGGGCTCAGGGCCTGCCAGGTAGCTTGCCGCCATTCCGTCCCATCCGCCGGCCAATTTAAATGTAATGCCAAATCGGCGGTCGGCAGGCAGTCCTCGGCGCGCTGCGGCCATTCGACCAGCTTGAGCCCTGCGCCGGCGAAGGCGTCCCGAAATCCCGCTTCTTCCCACTCGCGCGGGTCCTCGAACCGGTAAAAGTCGAAGTGAGAGATGTGGAGGTGCGCCCCCTCGAATTCACCTTCATGCGGCTCGATGATTGCGTAGGTGGGGCTTTTGATACGGCCTTGCACACCCAGGGCGCCCAGTAAATGGCGGACAAAGGTGGTTTTGCCTGCCCCTAAATCACCGTGCAAGTTGATGTGCGCATTGCAAATAGCGGGGCATACCGCTAACTGCTGAGCGGCTTTCTGGGTGTCGGCCTCAGTGGCCCAAACGGCAGTGTATTCAATGGGTGTCACAGCGTTGCATTATGGCGGTTGGGTGTGCCTACAATTTGGGCATGGACAATCACTACCCGGACTTAATCAAGAAATTAAATGAATGGGGTCATTCATTGGGATTTTCGCAGATTGGTGTGGCTGATGTGGATTTGCAGGCCTGTGAGCCTGGCTTGCTGGCTTGGCTGGAGGCGGGCTTTCATGGCGACATGACCTACATGGCGCGTCATGGTCTGCGCCGTGCGCGGCCACAAGCGTTGGTGCCCGGTACGGTCCGTGTCATCACAGCACGCATGGACTACGTGCCCACCGATGACGATCAGTGGCGCGATGCCGCATGGGCCACGTTGTCGCGCGCGGACCATGCCTATGTGTCGGTCTACGCACGGGGGCGGGACTACCACAAGGTGATGCGTAAACGGCTACAGACGTTGGCGGAGCGCTTGGCAGAAACGGTATCGCCTTTGGGATTTCGCGTATTCACCGATTCGGCGCCGGTGCTAGAGGCGGCGCTGGCGGTGAAGAGCGGGCAGGGCTGGCGCGGCAAGCACACGTTGGTGCTGAACCGATCAAGCGGGTCATTTTTCTTTTTGGGTGAGATCTATGTCGACATGGCTTTGCCGCTCACGCCACCCGTGACGTCTCATTGCGGCGAATGCACCGCTTGTTTGGATGTGTGTCCTACCCAAGCGATCGTGGCACCTTATCGGTTGGATGCGCGGCGCTGCATCTCATACCTCACCATTGAACATGATGGCGTGATACCCGAGCCGATGCGTCACGCGATTGGGAATCGAATTTATGGTTGCGATGACTGTCAACTCGTCTGTCCTTGGAACAAATACGCCCAAAAGACAACGGTTGATGACTTTGCGCCGCGCGATGGATGGGGTGAGCCAGATCTCCTGGCGATTGCCGCTTGGGATGAGCCGACCTTTTTGAGTCAAACAGCGGGGAGTGCCATCCGCCGAATCGGCTTTACCCGTTGGCAACGCAATGTCGCCATTGCCATGGGGAACGCCCTCGCCAGCGGCGGTTTATCAATGGCACAGCGTGAGGCCTTTAAAGCCGCCTTGACGACACAAATTGGTCACAAAGATGCGATTGTTTCTCAACATGTGGAGTGGGCCTTGGCGCAAAAGCCGACACAATAACGGTTGTGAAATCAACCCATTCCGATCATCTGTTGCTGCGTGCGATCGATCATGCAAACACGGCCACTAAGCGGTGGGTGGTGGGCTCTCTGCGGCTGTGGTGGCATGGGGCTGAATTGTGCGCGCGTTGCCTGTCGCTAGGGCTCTATGTGGGTGCCAACGGCGCGCGGGTGCGCGAGCAGATTTATCAAGCCACTTGGCCTTTGGTTGCTGGCTACAGCGTGCTTACGGGCTTGCTATCGGTCGTGATCATTCGCATCGTCCTAGCGGCAGCGGCCGACTATGGGTTGTCGCAGTTCGCACTCAATTTGCTGATCCGCACGCTGGTGTTAGAGGTCATCCCCCTGTTGGCTGCAACGTATGTCGCGTTGCGATTTGCCATGGTCCGACAAGCCAGCGCACGCACGCCGATTGGTGCGGCTACGACGGCGGTTGGTGCGGGTTTTGCGGTCTGCTTTTTGGCCGTTACCAGCGCGATCTTGGTGAGTGGGATCGCCTACCTGTCGGTGTTTGGTTTGTCTCCTTGGGGTGGCCCTGCATTTACCGCCTTGATTGGCGCTATTTTTACCCCGACCGTGGCATTGGTGCTGGTATTGAAAACCCTGCTCTTTGCGGGTGCTGTTGCCGTGGTGCCTTTGGTAAGCGCGCGACGTCACATCCCGGAGTTGTCCGCCAGCCGGCGTTTTGCCCGCCTGTTTGGCGTCTTGCTACTCATCGAGTTATTGTCCCTCGTGGGTAACTACTATTAATTTGCACGGTTAGCTTTTACGCGTTATGAATAACCCACCCCAAACTGCTGCTGTGCCTGCGACGGCGGTGCCTGATGAGTCGCCGGCGCTGCGCTGGAAGGCGATTACGCTATTGGTCATTTTGGTTCTCACAATCGTGGGCACCTCGGTCTACATCTTGTACGCCCGCGGCGTTTTTGAACGCCATCAAACCGTGGTGTTACGCACAGAAGATGCAGGCGGCGTTGATGTGGGCATGCCGCTTACCTTTGCGGGCTTCTCGATTGGGCGGATCACGCGCATTAGCCTGGGCGATGACGGCTACGCTCACCTGGTCGTGGAGGTGCCAGAGCGCGATGCCAAATGATTGCGCGTTTCGAGTGTGTTCACCTTAGAGCGGGGGCTGGTTGGCGGTACGAAAATCAAGGCCTACTCCGGCCTCTTGGAAGACCCGCCGCTACCTGACGGGGAGCAACGCGACTTGTTAAGCGGTGACGCGGGTTCGCAGATCCCCTTCATCGCGTCCGCGGCAAAAGAATTGTTGGAGAGTCTCAACAGTGTGACCGAAACCTTGCAAGGCGGTGGTGGTGCGTTGGAGTTGGTGATGGGGAATCCGGCAGATCGGCAACGGGTCATCCAGTTACTGGACCGCAGCGATCAATTACTTAAACGCCTGGATCAGGTCACAGCAAACTCCGATGCGCAGGTGTTTGGCAAATCAGGGTTGATGCCGCAGGTCAATGCGTTTATGCCGCAAGTCAATGCGTTGGTGCCCGAGGTACGCGCTGTCGTACCTAAGGTGAACGCCCTGGTGCCCGAGGTCGCCGCCTTGATCAAACAAGTCACGGCGACTGTTGGCGGCGTACAAGAGAGTCTGAAGCGGGTCGATGGTATCTTGGCTGATGTGCAGGTGGTGACCACGTCGACCAAAGCGGCAACCGTCGATTTGGTCACGCTCCGCAATGAGGTTGAGCAAAGCCTGTAACAGGTCAACACGCTGCTGGTCAGTCTGCAAACCAAATGGCCTTTTGCCGGGTCTTCTGCTGAGGTTCAATTGCCATGATTCGACATCGACGTCACCACGCCTCTTTATTTGTCGGTTTGGTATTGGTTGGTTTTTTGGCGGGGTGTGGCACGGCCAAGCCACCGCCACCATGGCAAGCAAAGACCCTATCGGCCTCGGATGCCCCAGTCAGTGCGTACTTGCAAGGACAGGTGAAAATAGCGGCGATTCAGATGAAACAAGCGCAGTTTTCTGCCAGCAGTACCGGTCGACCGGAAGCGGTTTACAAGCTGAACTTGCTGCAATGTGCGCTCGATGTGTCAAGCCTCGGTGCAACCCCGTGTCCACGTCCCGAGGATGTGGGTATCCGCAGCGATAGCTTTGAGCCTGCTATTCGGTTTGACCTGGAGGCGTATCGCGCCTATTTGTTAGGGGATTCTCTCGACGAGATCGCGCAAGCGCGCCTTCCTGAGACGCAGCGCGCTGCGGCTGCGCTGGCCGTTACAACCGATGCGGCTGAGGCGTTAAAAGTGTTGGTAGCGATTGAAGAACCGTTGTCGCGTTTGGTTGCGGCAGGCGTGTGGCTGCGCCGGCAAAATGCGGCCAGTTCGGCTCAGACTGGTGTGATTGCGCTGGCTATAGATACGGCGTCCCAGCAGGGCTGGCGGCGACCATTGGCAGCGTGGCTGACTCGCCAAATTCGAATCGCACAAGCAGCGGGCGATACGGCGACGGTTCAGCGCGCACAGGCCCGCTTGGCAATCGTGTTAGATGGCGTTAGCCAGGAATGACAGCGCGAATGACAGGCTAAGGACGGCCATCGCGGTGGAAGCGGTTACCAAGCTCGACACATAGGGGCCGTTGTAGCCCATGCGTGCGGCTAACACGTAGCACGTGGATGCAGTGGGCAGCGCGGAGAACAGCAGCAGGGTGGTCGTTTGTGCGCTGTCCAGCCCCCACATTTTTGCCATGATGAATGCAACAACGGGCATGGCGAAGTGTCGTACCGAAAGCATGGAGGCCGCCAATACTTTGGCGCGGGGCAGGGCAGACAGCTGCATGCCGGCTCCCGCGGCCATTAGTCCGAGTACCAAACCTGCTTGTCCCACGCGTGTGACGCTGGGCGCCATCCAGTCGGGTACCGTGAATCCGGCGATGTTCGCCAGCAGGCCAGCGGTTGTGCCCCAAATGAGGGGATTGCGGATCAGCTCACGGCCAAAATGTTGTTGGCCGTGTTTGGCCATCGGCCAGACGGCGGCGATATTGAATATCGGGACCGATACCCCAATCAAAATCGCCATGTAGGCGAGGCCGTTATCACCCAGCAACTTTTGCGATACCGCCAATGCGATAAATGAATTGAAGCGAAACCCGATCTGCGCGCTACCAGCATGGTCGCGGGGATCGATGTATTTCTTGACGAAAGGCCAATAGGGCACGCTGTAGGCCAATGCGATCCCGCAGATCGCCAAGGACACACCGGCCATCATGAATTGGGATGCCGCATCCAATGCCAGGGGGTAACGCGTGATGCTTTGAAACAGCAGAACGGGAAACAAAAAGAAGTAGACCAGCGAATCCACCTGTCTCCAAACGGTTCGATCCAACTTGGTGTAGCGACAAATCAGATACCCGCAAATAATGAGAGAGAAGTCTGGCAGGATGAGTTGGAGGTAATTCACAGCCGTTAAGTTTAGCCGCTTTGCAGGCTGATTGATGTTTGTTATGGTTCGTGCCATGCGCCAAAATCAACCCTCTGCCCGCGATGCTCTGACGTTAGATGTCGATGCCTTCATCGATGCGATGTGGTTGGAGAATGGACTGGCAAAAAACACCCTGCAGAGCTATCGAAGCGACCTGATGGCGTTTGGGGTGTGGCTGGCGGCGCAAGGGTCCGCACTGACCGCCTGTCAGACCTACCACCTGACCGATTACATGGCCCAAAGGCACGCCAGCAGCAAGGCCAGTTCGGCGAATCGGCGCCTGACCGTTTTCAAGCGTTACTACCGTTGGGCGTTACGCGAACGGCTCATCCAGGCTGATCCCACACTTTCAATTAACCCCGCGCGCACACCGTCGCGTCTCCCCAAGGCGATCACCGAGACGCAGGTTGATGCGTTATTAGCCGCGCCGGATTTGAATCAAGCCCTCGGCTTGCGTGACCGTACCATGCTTGAGCTCATGTATGCCAGTGGTTTGCGGGTGTCTGAACTGGTGGGCCTGCGGATTTACCAAGTCAATCTTTCCGAGCAGGTTTTGCGGGTGACGGGCAAAGGCAATAAAGAGCGTTTGGTGCCGTTTGGTCAGGCCGCGCACCACTGGTTGGCACGTTACATGAATGAGGCGAGACCACAGATACTGAAAGGCCAACAAACTGAGGACTTGTTTGTAACCGCACGCGGTGCGGCCATGAGTCGGGTGATGTTCTGGAACATCGTTAAAAAATCAGCGCAAGTGGCTGGCATCGCAGTCGCTCTGTCGCCGCACACCTTGCGTCATGCGTTTGCGACGCATTTGTTGAACCACGGTGCGGACTTGCGAGCTGTTCAATTGTTACTGGGGCATGCCGACATTTCGACAACCACCATTTACACCCATGTCGCGCGTGAGCGTCTGCGGGTTTTGCATGCACAACATCACCCGCGCGGGGGTAGTCCCAGCAAATAGGTCAATTCGGCGTCGCTGAAGCCTGCTTGTTTACGAGCTGCTTCATTGAACGGTGGTTTTAGTTGTGGCGCATCGTGACGCGCGACCAAGACCTTGTAGTGTTCAACGGGATCGAATGACTGGGTTTGGCACAACACCCCGTACCAGTGGTTGCCAATGGCGACATGACCAATCTCATCTCGAAGAATGACGTCCAGAATCGCAATGGCCGCGTGCGCGTCGGGTGTGTCAATGCGTGCGAGTTTTTTCTGGATGATGGGGGTGGCATCGAGACCCCGAGCTTCAAGCGTTCTCGGGACTAAGGCCATCCGTGCCGTGATGTCCTCGGCCGTTTTCTCGCACATGGCCCATAAGCCGTCATGGGCGGTGAAGTCGCCGTAATCCCATGAGCCACCTTGCGGGTGTGGCATGTCATTGAGATGCGTACGCAGCATGGCGAAGTGTGTCGACTCCTCATAGGCGACCCGCAACCAATCCATGTAATACGCGGTGGGCATATCGGGAAATCGCCAGACCGCGTCCAGCGCGAGATTGATGGCATTGAACTCGATGTGACAAATCGCATGGATTAACGCGGCTCGGCCCTCTGTTGTGAAGGGTGAGCGGGTCGGTACGTCGTTTGGCGGCACCAACTGCGGCTGTAAAGGACGACCGGGCACCGCTTGGGTTTCTTGGGGGTGACTCAGCTGGATGCGTTGTGAGTGGTCACTACCGATCCAAGCATGCGATTGCGCCGCATCCCACAGTTCTGCCATGGCTGCAACCTTATCACTGGGGTTAGGCAGTACCAAAACCTTCAAGGCGTGTTCGCGGGGATTCATGTCGGAATTGTAGGGGGTGGGGGGGACCGAATGGTTGTGGCAATATGGCGTTGATGTGAACGTGCGCGCCCAAGAAAGGTTTTGAAGACATGGCCATTTACAAACTAGAAGACAAATCGCCCCAAATCGCCGATACAGCGTGGGTCGCGGAGAGTGCCCAGGTGATGGGGGATGTTGTGCTCGCGCCGCACGCCAGTGTTTGGTACAACGCGGTGTTGCGCGGCGACACCGCGACCATTACAGTGGGTGAAAACAGCAACGTTCAAGACGGCAGCGTGTTGCATGCTGACATTGGCAAGCCGCTGACGATTGGTGCCAATGTAACTGTCGGTCACATGGTCACGCTGCACGGCTGCACGATTGGTGACGGCTCGCTGATCGGGATTGGTGCCGTCGTACTGAATGACGCGGTGATTGGTCGTAACTGCATCGTTGGCGCCGGGTCGTTGGTGACAGAAGGGAAGTCGTTCCCTGACGGCAGCATGATCATGGGGACGCCAGCGAAAGCGGTTAAAACCCTCACGCCCGAGCAAATGGCTGGGCTGGCCCGCAGTGCCGCCAGTTACGTTGAAAATGCGAAACGCCACAGCAATAATTTGACGCGCCTCGACGGGGCATTCCCGGACGTGAGAAAATAACGAGTCACCCATTTTGCAGCCCCGTGTCGGGGCTTTTTTCTTGATATTGAAGGCTAGGTCACGTGTCCGAATTGCAGAAATTTTTGTTTGATGGTTTGCCTGTGCGTGGGGCAGCGGTTCGCCTCGATGACGCCTGGACAGCCATGCAAGCGGCGCGTGCGCAGTCGGGCGGTTACCCGCCGGTTGTGACTCGTTTGTTGGGTGAGATGACCGCAGCAGCCTTGCTCATGCAGGCCAATATCAAGTTCAACGGCGCTGTTATTTTGCAGGTTCAGGGCGATGGCCCCGTCAAGCTCGCGGTGGTCGAGGTGCAGCCCGATTTTGCGGTGCGTGCCACTGCTACCTTGCAGGGCGATGTGCCTGCGGATGCCACCCTCACGCAATTGGTCAACGTGAACAACCAAGGGCGTTGCGCGATCACGTTGGACCCCAAAGACCGTCTGCCGGGGCAACAGGCCTATCAGGGTGTGGTACCTCTTTTCGATGACAGCGGGGAGCCAATCGACACTTTTAGTGACATTTTGGCGCACTATATGCTCCAAAGTGAGCAGTTAGATACCCGTTTGGTGTTGGCTGCCAATGAGACTATCGTGGCGGGTTTACTGGTCCAACGCCTACCGGTGACCGGTGAGGGCAATCTCGCCGGCAGTGCTACCCAAGAGTCGAATGAGGATGGCATCGGAAAAAGCGAGGATTTCAACCGCATCTCCACGCTGGCAGCCAGTTTGAAGCAAGAAGAGTTACTTGATCTCGATATCGAGACTGTCTTGCATCGGTTGTTCTGGGATGAGTCCTTGGTTCGGTTTTTGCCGACAGAAGGAGTCATCCGGCCTCATTTTGCGTGCAGTTGCTCTCATGAACGCGTCAGTAGCATGCTGCGCAACCTCGGCGTCGAGGAGGTCGAAAGCATCATCGCCGATGAGGGCGCTGTCTCGGTCGGCTGCGAGTTTTGCGGGGCGCAATACCGCTTTGATCCGGTCGATGCCGCGCGTTTGTTCGTCGATGGCGCGGCGCCATCATCGGACTCGATCCAGTAACGGGCGATTGATATGGTTACAAACGGGGTTACAGCGAAGTCGGTCGTGTTCGACTTTGGTGGCGTGCTATTTAATTGGCGCCCTGCAGACTTGTTGAGGTCGTTGTTTCCGCAGCACGCACCGGATGCAGACACCGCTCAGGCCTTGGTAAAGACTATTTTTCAAGACCTGACACTCGATGCCGATTGGGCCGCATTTGACCAAGGTCGTATCGAGCCAGAGCCGCTGGCTCAGCAAATCGCCGCACGCACTGGTATGACTGTCGCAGAAGTTGGGCAACTCATTGGGGCCATCCCAGACCACTTGTCGCCTAAGGCCGATACGGTTGAGCTGCTGGGCCAACTGCATGATGCGGGGGTACCGCTGTATTTCTTGTCCAATATGCCGGCGCCCTACGCGCGGGAATTGGAGGCGCGACATGCCTTTTTGGGTTACTTCAAAGCGGGTGTTTTCTCGGGTGATGTCGGTTTCAGCAAGCCCGACCCCCAGATTTACGCTTTGGCCGCGGAACGTACCGGGCAGCCCGTGTCAGACTTGATTTTTATTGATGACTTGGCAGAGAACATCGATGTAGCCGCCACCAGCGGCTGGGGCGGTGGTGTCGTATTTAAAAATGCCAATCAAGCGGCCCGCGACCTGCGTGCACTTGGTATTGACATTGGTTCACTTGACGAATAAGAGGTCGAAATGATTCCCGAGAATTTAGTCATCCACCAAGAGAGTCGCGTGCTTGAGCTGTCGTATGCGAATGGCGAGAACCTGCGTATCCCGATCGAACTGATGCGCGTTTATTCGCCATCGGCTGAAGTTCGAGGTCATGGTCCCGGTCAAGAGGTGCTGCAAAGCGGTAAACGCCACGTCACGATTGTGAGTGCGCAGCCGGTCGGCAATTACGCCATTCAACCCACATTCAGTGATGGTCACGATAGCGGTTTATTCAGCTGGGATTACCTCTACCAATTGGGTAAAACCCAAACCCAGTTGTGGGCTGACTACGAGGCCCGTTTGGCGGCTGCAGGCCGCGAACGAGATGATCCAATGCCACTGGAAGCCCAAGGTAAAGCCTGCGGGAGCTGAGGCTTCAGGGCTTTCGAACTGTGATTTGAATCGTCTTGCTGAGGGTTGTCCCGTATGACTGGTGGGCACCGCTGGCGAACTGTAAGGTTAGGCGGTAATCACCCGGCGTCAAGCGCAGTGCGGTCTCTGTCTGACCCGCGCCAAAGTGTAGATGTTGCGCATTAACTGGTACGGGCAGCCCCAGAGGGATGCTGTCTCCATTGATGATGAGGTGGTGGTGACCCAAGTTTGGGTTTAGGTCGCCGACGGGACCAATTCGCTTACCGTTGAGTCCGAAAACCAAGCGCACAGGGCTCTGGACCACTTGGTTATCCAATGGCGATTTGAAATAAACACTCGCGGGTTCGGCGATGGCGTGGTTTACATGGAATCCGAATGCTGCGGAAAAAGCGAGTAGCGCGCGGCCGATAGGGGATGCCAATCGCATGGGTGTCCTCTTAAGTTCAAACCCATGAATTTATCATTCCTCGATCATAAAATAAACCCTAAGTATTATAAAATTTGACATCATCAGTGATGTTGAATACAAAAAAGCGACCCTGAGGTCGCTTTTTTGATTGCTTCAGCGCTGGTGGCGCCTCTGCGGTTTGAGTAGCCAGATCTAGGCGGATCGCTTACCGCGATGGTCTCCACCCGCATGCACATCGTCTAGCCATAGGCTGTGGTGCTCTTTGGCCCAGCTTTCGTCGACGTAGCCAGAAGACATGCCGTCGTAAGCGCCCTCGGTTCCGATCGAGCCAATATAAATATGACCGATCGACATCAGGACGAATAGCGTTGAACCAATGCCATGAATGATATTCGCCAGTTGCATCGTGTCGCGGGTGAAGTGGTCGATGCCAGGGACGGTGGAGTTCAAGACCCAACCAGTCCAAGAGACTACGATACCCAAGCCGGTAACGCCCGCCCAGAACCACAGTTTCTCGCCCCCATTGAAGCGGTGCGCAGGACGCTTGCCGAAGCTCAACAGCCACTTGATGTCGTCACCGTTGGGCATGTTATCGCGAACGTACACCACAAACATCACGATCAAAGAGATTGTGAACAAGGGACCAACCAGGTTGTGGATATTCTTGAATGCGAACAGCAAAGGCCCGTACAAATTGCCACCAATGATGGGCAGCAAGAAGTAACGTCCCCACATGATGAAGACACCTGTGATTGCCAAAGCAATGAAAGTAATTGCCACAGCCCAGTGTGAATAACGTTCAACCAAGGTAAAACGCTTCACCAGCTTGCCGGAGCGAGCTTCCTTCAGCTTGATAGGCCCTCGCGCCGCAAAGAACAGCGCCACACCCGCCAATGCCAGTGAAAGCAACCAGCCACCGTAGACGGTAATGACACCGTTACGGAAGAGGCTCCATTCGTGGCCGCCAGCTTGAATCAAAACGCCCGCTTCGGGGGATTTGATCGTGCTTGTGTGCTCTGTGGGCTCGTTGACAGCGCGCCACACGGGCGCGTTGTTGCTGGGTTGCGTGGCTTCCCGCGCCACTTGCGCTGCTGCGTCATTGTCTGCGGCATGGGCGCCTAAAGCCCCCATACCAAGCAAGACACTGAGCAAAACCGCGCGCACCCATGCGGTCATGGTTGCTGCCGTCATAGTGATTTAGACCTCACATAATCGTTTTGGCCCTCAGCACGTTGCTTGAGCGCTTTGTCCCAGCTTGCCTTGTCACCTGACTTCCAGCTGTCGCCGTTGGCCACGTAGTTGTTGTTGGCGGTTTCGGCTGACTTTTGGTCGGGCTTTGCACCAGTTGCTTGCTGCGAGCAACCCGCCAGCGCGAGCGCCGCGGTTGCGATTGCCAATGTGATAAGTTTCATAATCGGCTCCTTTGAATTACGCAGCTGGCTTGCCGCCGTAGGCGGTGCCCCAACCAAACAAGTTTGCGCCGGCTTCTTTACCGTTCGCCTGACGCATCGTCACGCGGTTACGGAAGATATCTGAGATGACATCACCGTCGCCGCCCAAGAGCGCTTTGGTTGAGCACATTTCAGCGCAAGCAGGCAACTTGCCTTCTGACAGGCGGTTACGACCATACTTCTCGTATTCCGCTTGTGAGCCATTCTCCTCTGGACCACCGGCGCAGAAGGTGCACTTGTCCATCTTGCCGCGCATCCCGAAGGTGGAGGATTGAGGGAACTGAGGTGCGCCAAATGGGCACGCGTAGGAGCAGTAGCCGCAGCCAATACAGACGTCTTTGTCGTGCAAGACCACACCTTCGTCTGTTTTGTAGAAACACTGAACCGGACAAACCGCCATACACGGCGCGTCGGCACAGTGCATGCAGGCAACTGAGATGGACTTTTCTGCACCCACCTCACCGTCGTTGATGGTCACCACGCGGCGTCGGTTGACGCCCCATGGCACGTCGTGCTCAGCCTTACAGGCGGTGACGCAACCGTTGCATTCGATACACCGTTCGGTATCGCAGATGAATTTCATTTGTGCCATTACTAGGTGCTCCTGATCTTAAGCTTTCATGACCTGACAAACGGTCGTCTTGGTCTCTTGCATCATCGTGACCGAGTCGTAACCGTAGGTGGTTGCGGTGTTGATTGCCTCACCGCGGACGATAGGTGCCGTACCTTCTGGGTACGAATCCACCATGTCCTTGCCCTGCCACCAGCCTGAGAAGTGGAACGGCACAAACACCGTGTCTTTCGGCACGCGATTGGTCACCATGGTTTGCAGCTTCAACTTTGCGCCAGTTGGTGTAGTGAGCCACACCGTTTCACCGTTACGCAGACCGCGTGCGGCTGCTGCTGCCGGGTGAATCTCGACAAAGTTTTCTTGCTGCAATTCAGCCAGCCACTTGTTGGAGCGAGTTTCCTCGCCGCCACCTTCGTACTCGACCAATCGACCTGATGTCATGACCAATGGGAACTCCTTGGCCATACCATCCGCCACGTTCTTATCCTGCACAGACTTGTACAAGGTAGGCAGACGCCAGTGAGTCTTGAAGTCGTCGTATGTGGGGTACTTGGCGATCAAGTCTGGACGGTTGCCGTACAGCGGTTCGCGGTGGACGGGGATGGGGTCTGGGAAGTTCCAGACGATGGTGCGCGCACGGGCGTTGCCGTACGGGTGGCACCCGTGGTTCTTCATGATGACTCGCACCATACCGCCTGACAGGTCGGTCTTCCAGTTCTTGCCTTCCGCGGCCTCTTTCTCAGCAGCCGTTAGCTCATCCCACCAACCCAATTTCTTGAGGATGGTGTGGTCGAACTCGGGGTAGCCCATTTGAATGTCGGCACCTGGTGTGCTTGACCCATCGGCTGCCAGCAAGCTTTCGCCGTCCTTCTCGACGCCGAAACGGGCGCGGAAGGGGCTACCACCGTCCATGACGTGGCGGCTCGGCTGATACAGGTTCGGTGAACCAGGGTGTTTGAGGCTTGGGTTACCCCAGCACGGCCATGGCAAACCGAAGTAGTCGCCCGTGATGTCGTAGCCTGTTTCTTTGTCTGTGCCAGCAGTTGCGCGCAACGTGCGAACGTCGAACAAGTGCATGTTACGCATGTGCGCCTTGAGACGGTCAGGGCTCTGGCCCGTGTAACCAATGGTCCACAAGCCTTTGTTGATCTCATCCAAGATGGATTCGATTTGCGGCTCGCGCCAAGTCTTACCGGCAAACTTGGTCTCAAGCATCTTGTAGTTCTTGGACATCTCATCACCGAAGCCCAATTTGTCGGCCAAAGCTTGCATGATCACGTGGTCAGGCAATGACTCGAACAACGGGTCAATGACTTTCTCGCGCCACTGCACAGAGCGGTTTGAGGCAGTGACTGAGCCGGAGCACTCAAACTGCGTGGACGCTGGCAGGAGGTAAACCGCGCGGTTGGGGTTGACCTTGCCTTCGGTTTGCATAGCGGCCATCGCGGCGGTTGCCGTGGGATAGGGATCGACGACGACCAACAAATCCAACGCGTCCATCGCACGCTTCATATCCAAACCACGGGTCTGTGAGTTGGGTGCATGGCCCCAGAAGAACAAGCCCTTTACGGGGTTGGCTTGCGCCATGTTCTCTTTGTTTTCGAGCACAGCGTCAACCCAGCGGGAGACGGTAGTGCCTTTAGCTTCCATCATCTTGTCGGCAAAACGCGCCTTCATGCTGTCGAAGTCAACATTCCAGACGCGGCAGAAGTGCTTCCAAGAGCCTTCGGCTAGACCATAGTAGCCGGGCAACGAATCGGGGTTGGGGCCCAAGTCGGTGACACCTTGCACGTTGTCGTGGCCGCGGAAAATGTTGGCGCCGCCGCCTTCTTTACCGACGTTACCCAATGCCAATTGCAAGATGCAAGACGCGCGGGTCATATTGTTGCCAATGGTGTGCTGGGTCTGACCCATGCACCACACAATCGTGCCGGGACGGTTGTGCGCCATCGTGTGGGCCGCTTTGTACATTTCAGCCTCAGGAATGCCCGTCACCTCTTCGACGTTCTTGGGATTCCACTGCTTCATGATTTCGTCTTTGACCTTGTTCATGCCCCAGACGCGGTCATCGATGTAGCGCTTGTCTTCCCAGCCATTTTTGAAGATGTGGTAGACCAAACCGAACAAGAACGCGACGTCGGTACCTGAACGCAGACGAACGAATTGGTCCGCCTTGGCTGCGGTACGGGTGTAACGGGGGTCGACCACGATCATCTTGCAGCCGGCTTCTTTCGCAGCCAGCATGTGCAATAACGAAACAGGGTGTGCTTCCGCGGCGTTGGAGCCGATGTACAACGCAGACTTGCTGTTACGCATGTCGTTGTAGCTGTTGGTCATCGCGCCGTAACCCCAGGTGTTTGCCACGCCAGCCACAGTGGTGGAGTGGCAGATACGCGCCTGGTGGTCGCAGTTGTTGGTACCCAAGAAGGCCATCATCTTGCGCAGCAGGTAGCCTTGCTCGTTGTTGCTTTTTGAGGAGCCGATGACAAACATGGAGTCAGGACCGCTGGTCTTCTGGATCTCTTTCATGCTGTCGGTGATCTGTGTCAACGCCTCGTCCCATGACACACGGGTGTACTTACCGTTCACCAGCTTCATGGGGTAGCGCAAGCGGTGGTCACCGTGACCGTGCTCACGGATGGCCGCGCCTTTCGCGCAGTGCGCACCCAAGTTGATGGGTGAATCAAAGACAGGTTCGTGACGGGTCCAGACGCCGTTTTCAACGACGGCGTCAATGGCACAGCCAACGGAGCAGTGACTGCAAACCGTACGCTTGACTTCTACTTTGCCCTTGCCGTCGGTTTTGCCAGCGCCTTCCGCAGCCATGGCGGGACGAACCAAGCTCAGTTGGCTGGCGGCTAAACCGGCGCCGACGCCAATACCTGAGCGGCGTAAAAACGCGCGGCGGTCGAGTGTGGGCATGCGAGAGGCAACGGCGCGAGTCAGGCTGTGGACAAGGTGTCCACCGCTCACTGCGCGCGTGCTTTGTGCGGATTTCTTAACGATGCTCATGGGAGTTCGCCTTAAAAAAATGAGGTTCTTGTATGACGGCCATCAGGCCACGGTTGAGCGGTAGTAGCGTTTGACGTGCTCGGATAGTTGATAGCCGTCTTTCGCGGCAGGCATCGCGCTGGCGATGGGGGCGGGTGCGGCGGGGGCCACAGGCTTTCTCGCGACGGCAACCGCGGCAAGCGACGCGGCCGCTCCCAGGGCACCGAAGAATGTGCGGCGAGAGGCAGTAGGTTTCATGGGACAAACTCCAAGTTTGATTTTCAACAACGATATGCAGGCCGACGTATGAAACGCCTGTGTTCGATATTAGAACTCTAACGACCACTCGGTATCTCGGGTTAACCCCTGTTCAAGACAAAAATTGCCTCCTTGGTGACAGGGGAGCGCTATAACTGGTCTAATCCGCCTTAAAGTAAAAGATGTTCTTGACTTGAAAGGTTGACTATTTATGAATGCCGCGCTCAAAGAAGTGCTTCAAACCATTCATTGCGAAGAAATGAACGCGTCCATTGTGGACGCTGGGCTTGTCAAGCAGTGCGATTTAAATGACAGTCTCGCCGTCGTCCGGTTGGTCTATGGTTTTGCGGCGAAGTCGCAGCATGCAGCGATGCGACAAAAAATAACCACGGCCTTGCGTCAGGTCGAAGGTGTTCGGGAGGTGCGGGTCGACATCGATACGCAGATCGTGGCTCATGCAGCCCAGTTGGGCGTGGAGCGCATCGGTCAAGTCCGCAACATTTTGGCTGTGGCGTCTGGCAAGGGCGGTGTTGGCAAGAGCACAACGACCGTCAACTTGGCGTTGGCGCTCGCGGCCGAAGGCGCCCGCGTCGGTGTTCTTGACGCTGATATCTACGGCCCCAGTATCCCCACCATGCTGGGTATCAGCGGACGTCCGGAAAGCGAAGATGGCAAGTCGATCGAGCCCAAAGAGGGACACGGCTTACAGGCCAGTTCTATTGGTTTCCTGATTGACAAAGACGAAGCCATGATTTGGCGTGGCCCAATGGTCACCCAAGCCCTCGAACAGCTGCTTCGTCAAACGAAGTGGCGTGACCTCGACTACCTGCTCATTGACCTCCCCCCTGGCACCGGCGATATCCATCTGACGTTGTCCCAGCGGGTGCCGATCACAGGCGCTGTGATTGTCACCACCCCGCAAGAGGTTGCGCTGATGGATGCGCGCAAAGGTCTGCGGATGTTTGAGAAGGTGTCTGTTCCTGTCTTGGGTGTGATCGAAAACATGGCGCTGCACACCTGTACCAATTGCGGTCACGTTGAGCACATTTTTGGCTCAGGTGGCGCGCAGACGATGGCAACCGATTTCAAGGTGCCGCTCTTGGGCAGTTTGCCGCTGGATATGCGGATTCGCCGAGACGTAGATGACGGACGCCCGACGCTGGTGTCTGATCCTGACGGCGAGGTCAGCGGCATGTATGCCGCCATGGCGCGCCAGTTGTCCGTGTCGATTGCCAAATTGGGCAAGGACATGACCAGTAAGTTTCCGAAGATTGTGGTCCAAGCAACATGAGTCTCGAGCGCGCTGTCTGCAGAGTACATGTGTGCATTTCAAAAATCGCGCAGCAACACCCGTGGGTGCCGTTTCGTTGGCAACTCACGCAGGTGTTCAGCGTTGAGGAAGATGCGCCCCTGCCAGATAGCAGCGACGGGCACGTGTGGTCCGCCTACGACGTCACATTATTTGAGGATGAGGCAGACGGCTACTACCTCAACTGCAGTGCGCCTCACCCGGTGTGGTTTGTGCATTACCGACTCGATGAGGAACTCGGCCAGGACGCGCGCCCTGAAGTTCGTTTTGTGACCTTGAGTTACAACGAAGCAGGCCGTATCTTGGATGCAGGCGAGACGGTCGAGAACGTGCAAACCGATGACAACACGGCCAGTTGGCTGGCCGCTTTTGCCGAGAAGCACTTTAAGTCTGAACCGCGCAAACGCCGCCGTCCCGCGTCCTTCGTTTCGCCTGTGAAGCGCGCTGAGTTTGGAGGCGGCAATGAGTGATTCGTTTTTCAGCCGCTGGTCGCGCCAAAAGAGTCTCAGCCGCGAACTTACCCAAGCGCGAGAAGCTGCGGTGCCGAAGGTGCCCGTCGTGGTATACGCCGAGTTAGCGGCAGGACAAGCAAATGCGCCCCTAGCGCCGGTAGCCAAAACCGATACCCAAACGTCAGTTACCGGCCCACAACCGTCGGCCGATATGCCCACACAAGCCGACGTGGATGCCCTGGCCGTTGGTGCTGATGTGAGTCGTTTCTTGCAAAGCGGCGTGACGGAGGCCGTACGAGGTGCGGCGCTCAAAAAGTTGTTCGCCGACCCCGCATACAACGTCATCAGCGAAATGGATGATTACGTTGAGGATTACAGCCAAATGGTGAAGCTCAGCGCCACCGAGCTGCGACAGTTGCAGCAATCCAAGGACTTGTATCTGTTTGAAGATCCACCTTGGAAAGTTGAAGCGAACGCCCGAGACGCCGCCGCCAAGAAGGCTGCCGAAGAACAAGCGGCAGTAGGGCCGGCAACAGAAGACACCGTTGGTGAGGCTGCCGCCGAAGAAGATACCACCGGGGAAGAAGCTGCTGAGCAAACGACCGACGCAGCGAGCGCCGACTCACCAGCAGACCCGAGTGCCACCAACATTGATACTGAAGAACCTAAAACTAATTTATGACCCGAACGCTTCTTTGCTCATGCAACCGCACCATGGCGCCGCAAGCCGCTGCGCCCGGTACGACGGTACACACGGCACTTTGTCGCCATGAAATGAGCCAGTTTTTACAGGCTGCACAAGGGCAAGAGCCCTTGTTGGTGGCCTGCACCCAGGAAGAAGCGTTGTTCACCAGCGCCGCAGACCATGCTGATCCGCCTGCTTATGCGCCGCTGCGCTTTGTCAATTTGCGCGAGACGGCGGGATGGTCGTCAGAGGGCGCCGAGTCGGGCGCCAAAATGCGTGCACTGTTAGCCGTCGCTGATTTGCCGGCGGCCGACCCCGTGCCATCGATCACCTACACCAGCGAAGGCCGTTTGTTGTTGGTGGGCCCGGCATCGCGCGTTGTACCGGTCGCGCAGCGTGCGCAGCGCCGGTACGGCGACCTTGAAATTAGCGCCCTGATTACGGTACCCGATGCGGACCTACCCCTCTCACCGGGTGTTGCTTGGTTAAGTGGATCGGACGTCCACATCAAGGGACACTTGGGCAAATATATCGTGCAGTGGCAACAAAGCAATGCCATCGATTTAGAGTTGTGTACCCGCTGTAACGCCTGTGCGGCAGCCTGTCCCTCCGGCGCGATCAATAGCCTGTTGCAAGTGCAAATCAACCTGTGTGACCGGAGCGGGGCTTGCGAGGTCGCTTGTGAACAGCTCGGTGCGATTCGTTTTGATCGCGCCAATGAGCAGCGCGATCATGTGGCCGATCTCATCATTGACATGGGCGATGTTGCGTTGGTCAACGCACACGATAAGCCGCCCGGTTACCGCCACGTCACAGACGTGGTGGATGGCATGGATGCTGTCGCCGATTTGCACGAGTGGATTGGCAGCTTTGAAAAACCGCGGTACTTCACTTACGAGGCCTCGCTGTGCGCGCACGGTCGTAACAATACGGTCGGTTGTTCAAATTGCATCGACGTGTGTTCGACGGAAGCCATCAGCTCCTTGTTGGTCAATGGCAAGGGACGCGTCGAGGTCAATCCCAACCTGTGCATGGGTTGTGGTGCCTGTAGCACGGTGTGTCCCAGCGGTGCGATGCGCTACGCGTACCCGACGGCAGAACATGCATCGCGCACATTGCGTACAGCCATCCACACCGCAGTCGATGCGGGCATGAAAGCCCCCGAGTTGTTACTTCACTCGGAGGACGCCAATGTGGGCGGTACCGCGTTGATCAACCGGTTGGGGCAGTTGGCGGCGGCGAAGCGCGCTAAAGGCTTGCCGGCGCGTGTGATCCCCCTGGGTCAGCATCACATTGCCGCGGCAGGCCCAGAGCTTTGGCTGGCCGCGTTGGCCTACGGTGCCTCTCGCGTGGCCTTGTTGCTGAGTGGCGAGGAGGCCCCCAGTTACCGTGCCGCTTTACAGCAACAAATTAACTGGGTTCAGGCGGTTATAGAAGCCTTGGGCGGGGAGCCTGATCGCGTGATGCTGATCGAAGCCGATACCCCAGAGTCCCTCGATGCCGCTTTACAAGCGTGCGCCAAGCGCCCTGCGTGGGTGATGGAGCGGGCTACTTTTGCCGTTGGAAAAGACAAGCGACACGCATTGGAAGCGGCGCTGGCGCACTTGATGAGTCACACGCAACCAGATGCCACGCGCCAAGTGGCGGCGTTGCCTGCTGTCTTGCCTGCAGGTGCGCCGTTGGGCGGTCTTAACATTAACACTGATGCCTGCACCTTGTGCCTGTCGTGTGTGGGTGCGTGCCCTCAATCAGCGTTAAAAGATGGCGGTGATAAACCGCTACTCAGCTTGTTGGAGCGAGACTGCGTGCAATGCGGTTTGTGCGTTGAGACTTGCCCGGAGAATGCCCTGAGTTTGGCGCCCCGCTTGAGTGACCTGGCACAGCGGCGCACCGAGCATACATTGCATGAGAGCAAACCTTTTCAATGTGTACGGTGCAGCAAGCCCTTTGCCACTGAGGCAGTCATGAAGGCCATGTTGGCGCGAGTTGGTGGGCATGCCGCATTCTCTGGTGATGCCATAAAGCGCTTGAGTATGTGTAGCGATTGCCGCGTGATTGATATGATGGAGAAAGCCCAATGACGACCGCACAACCGATGGGTTTTGTGCCCGCCAGTGTTGCAACCGACCCTGGTTACAGCGAAGAAGATTTGGCTCGCGCCGACACCTACGGCCTGTTGGCTGAATGGTTCATCCGCGAGCCGTCCGATGACTTGTTCAACCGGTTGGCAGGTAGTCCAGCCATCGATGAGGGTGATCAAAGTGATCTCGCCAATGCGTGGCGGAACTTGATACAAGTCGTGGCCTCAACGGCGCCAGCCGACGCGGCCGCAGAGTTTCAAAATCTTTTCATTGCGGTGGGTAAGCCGTTGGTGGCGGTGCACGCATCGGTCTATGTGGGCGGGGCAATGAACCATGGAATCTTGGTGGATTTGCGTCGCGATCTGGCCGAGCTAGGGTTGGAGAGTAACCCCGAGTTGGGCGAGACTGAAGACCACTTCTCGACCCTTTGCGAGATCATGCGCTACCTGATTGCTGCGCCTGATGCGAAAGGCAATACGCTGGTTCAGCAACAGCAGTTTTTCTCCGCCTACTTTCAGTCTTGGGTCGAGGCGTTTTTTGATGCGTTACAAGATCAGCCTCGGGCTAAAGTTTACGTAGCGGTTGCGGGTTTTGCGCGCGCGTTCTTCGCGATTGAGCGCCAGGCCTTTGACATTTTCTCAGCTAGCCTAGATGCGGTGGATAACCCATGACAGCCGATCGCGTCACGGGATTGATTTTGGCGGGTGGCCGCGGTAGCCGCATGGGCGGTACCGACAAGGGTTTACAGCCCCTGCGTGGCATGCCGATGGCCATGCATGTATTGTGGCGCTTGGCGCCGCAGGTGATTGATGTGGTGATCAACGCGAATCGAAATTTGGGCGCCTACGAGGGATTCGGTCGCACCGTGGTACCCGATGCCAGCGCCGATTTTCAAGGCCCTTTGGCGGGTATGTTGGCGGGATTGCCGTATTGCGAAACCGAGTGGATGATGGTCGTACCTTGCGACACCCCACATCTTCCAACCGATTTGGTCGCCCGTTTGCTCGAGGCCGCAGAGCATGTCGATGCGCCGGTGGCCATGCCAGTTACAGTCGAGGCGGACGGGCGTCGTCAAACACACCCAGTTTTCTTGTTGGTACGAGGCGACCTTTACGACAGCCTGAGCGTGTTCATGCAAAATGGGGGACGCAAGATTGATGCGTGGACAGGCTCGATCGGTGCGATCGAAGTGCCGTTTGATGATCCCGCAGCTTTCTTTAACGCCAACACCTTGGCTGAATTGAATCAATTAGAGCAGGTCGGATAGACCCATAGACCCATGTACCGTCCCCTCCTGAGTCACGCGTCAGTGCCTTTGGTTACCGAAGTTGAGGTGACCGATGAGGCTGGGCGTAAAAAAGTTTTGCACATCCCAGGCGAACGGCCGTTGACCATCTTCGTTAACAAGCAGGAGCTGGTGACGCTGATGACCCTGGGTGGTGAGCCCGAGGCTTTGGTATTGGGATGGCTTAAAAATCAGCGCTTGATCCGCGCGATTGAAGATGTCATAAGCATCCAAGTTGACTGGGACGTTGAAGCGGTAGCCGTCACAACTCACCCTGAGGTACTGGTCCTTTGGAATGAAGCCCAGAAGCAGCGAACCGTGACGACGGGATGCGGGCAAGGGTCGATGTTTGGCGATGTGCTGGCTGATATGGATGGGATCGAATTACCGCGTGCGACCTTGTCGCAGGCGACTTTGGTCGACATCGTAGCGGCCATTCGTACGCAACCGTCCATCTACAAACAGGCTGGCTCCGTACACGGCTGTGCCGTGTTTAAAGACGGTGTGTGCCAAATGTTTGTTGAAGACGTCGGGCGTCACAACGCGGTGGACGCCATTGCCGGTTGGATGTGCCTCAATGCGATAGCAGGGGACGATCTGGTGTTCTACACCACTGGCCGTCTGACTTCCGAGATGGTGATCAAGGGTGCGCAGATGGGAATTCCTTTCTTACTCTCCCGATCGGGCGTCACCAACATGGGCCTAGAGATGGCCAAACGTGTCAACCTCACCTTGGTGGGTCGTTGCTCGGGCCAGCACTTCTTGATCTACAACGGCGCTGATCGCATCGCGTTTACCGAAAAGGTGGGCACTGAGGTCTTGATCGCCTAGGCGACCCCCCTGCGATGTTTGTTGACAGCTTATTGATCGCTTGGGAACTGCTGGTCAGCTTTGACCCTGGGCTTTATGCCGTCGTCGGACGATCTTTGGCCTTGAGCGCGATTGCGTGCGCACTGGCCTGCGTGTTGGGTTTGTCAGCGGGCTCATTCTTGGCGCTGCGCGACTTTCCGGGGCGGAGCGCCCTGCTCACCGTCCTGAATACGAGCTTGGCGTTGCCCTCAGTTGTCGTGGGCTTGGCGGTTTACCTGTTGTTGTCGCGCTCTGGCCCTTTGGGTTTCTTGGGGTGGCTGTTTTCTTTCAAGGCGATGGTGGTGGCACAGACCATTTTGGTACTGCCCGTGGTGACGGCACTCACCCGCCAAGTGATTGCCCAAGCTGATCGAATGCAAGGGGAAGGGCTGCGTTCAATGGGCGCGAGTACTTTGATGCGCGCTTGTCTGCTCACTTGGAACGAGCGCTTTGCCCTGATGACGGTGGTCCTAACGGGTTTCGGTCGTGCAGTCTCGGAAGTAGGGGCTGTGATGATTGTTGGCGGCAATATGGAGGGTTTCACCCGCGTGATGACGACCAGCATCGCCCTAGAGACCAGCAAAGGTGAGCTTCCGATTGCCTTAGGCCTTGGCATCGTATTGCTGGTAGTGGTTTTGTTGCTCAACGTGCTGATGGGGTGGGTGGTACGCGCGGGCCGCCACGGTACCACTGATAACGACGCCCCCCGAGGAGCTGTCGCATGACGGCACCTGCGTTGTGGGCCCTGTCTGGCCTAGCGGTGCAATTGCAGCGTAACGCCACTGATTCGTACGCATTAACGGGCCTCAATTTGCGTATCCATGCTGGCGAACGTGTTGCTTTGGTGGGCAGCAACGGTTGTGGCAAAAGTACCTTGTTGCGGGTCCTTAATGGCTTGCTACCGATAACAGCTGGCAGCTACGAAAAGGCTCCAGGTTTCAAGCAGTCACTGCTGGCGCAGACGCCGCACTTGTTGCGGACCAGCGTGCGCAATAACGTCGCCTTGGCCGCTTGGTTACGCGGCACATCTTGGCGAGATGCCAAGACCTTGGCAGATGCGCAGCTGAATCAGTTAGCGCTCTCGCACTTAACGTCCCGCTCAGCGATGCAGTTATCCGTCGGGCAGTTACAGCGCGTGGCACTGTGCCAATGCTTGGTGACAAAGCCTGATGTATTGTTGTTGGACGAGCCGACTGCCAGCCTTGATCCGCACGCCAAACGCGATGTGGAGACCGTCGTTTCCGATTACGTGGACAGCCAACCGACCGCGCTGGGCTTGCCACGTACCTTGGTCTTCTCAAGTCATAACTTGGGGCAGGTGAAGCGCTTGGCGACGCGAGTCATTTACATGGAGGGTGGGCAGGTACTGGTCGATTTGCCTGCCGCTGATTTTTTTGATGAAACGGTGATGGCACACCAAGCCCCGTCAGCTAATTTATTCTTAAAGGGTGAAAAACTGTGATGTTGAGAGACGTCTTATGAAAACGCTTGCTGAAATTACCGCAGAGCTGGCAGGGTATGACCCCCAATCGGTACATGTGACTGACGTGGTCGCGACCACCTGCGCATTGGTGGCTGACCTCAAAGCAGACCCGAGCAACCACGAGACGGTCGATATCGGGGACTTGACGGGTCGCGTGTTGGCACAGCCTGTGATCTCACCCATCAGCGTGCCACCTCACGACAATTCGGCCATGGATGGCTACGCTTTCGCTTATGGCGACTGGGATGGTGAGCGCCCACTCCGCCTCACGGTCGCAGGGCAGCGCTTGGCTGGCGATACCGGGCTCGCGGAGGCGCCTGTTGAGACGGGGGCGTGTGTGCACATCATGACGGGTGCCGTCATGCCAGCTGGCGCTGATACCGTGGTGCCAACCGAACTGTGTACCCGCGAGGGTGACACGGTGGTCATCAATGGAGGCGGTTTACGCGCCGGTGATAACCGTCGTTTTGCGGGTGAAGATTTGCAAGCGGGTGGTGTCGCCGTACCGGCCGGGCAGGTCATGCATGCGGCTGCTGTGGGCTTGCTGGCGAGTTTAGGCATCAACTCGGCTGTGGTGGTCCGGCGTCCTCGGGTGGCTTATTTTTCAACCGGCAGTGAGATATTGAGTTTTGGGGATGCACCTCGCAGCGGCGCGGTTTACGACAGTAACCGGTGGGTGATGTTGTCGTTGCTTCGATCATGGGGTGCGACGCCCATTGACATGGGTGTCATCCCAGACGACCCCGCGCAACTTGCCGCTGCGTTCACGCAAGCCGCAGCGCAGGCCGACATGATCATCAGCAGTGGCGGCGTGAGTGTCGGCGAGGCCGATCACACCAAAGCCATGATGCGGCAGTTGGGCGATGTGACGTTTTGGCGCGTCGCCATGCGCCCTGGACGCCCCATGGCTGTTGGGCGCGTGAATGGCTGCCCTGTGTTTGGTTTGCCGGGTAATCCGGTCGCCGTGATGGTGACATTTTTGGCGTTCGTTCGCCCGGCACTTCAGACGCTTGCAGGGGCTGAGCCCACCCCACTGCCAATGGCAGTGGCGCGCAGCGTCGAAAAAATCCGTAAACGACCGGGCCGTACCGAGTATCAGCGAGGCGTCGCTTCATTGGATGCAGATGGCTCGTTGACGGTATCGGTGTTACCCAATCAGGGGTCTGGCGTGCTGAGTGGCATGGTGCGCGCCAACTGTTTGGTTGTTTTATCGCACGAGCAGCCGACCGTCGAAGTGGGCGATGCGGTAACTATTTGGTGGCTGGATCGTTTTATTTAGTGCTGAACCGCTTGGCGTTGCCTGCCAGCAAGCCCGTGAATAAGCGCAGTTCACAGTCGGGATCACTGCAGTCTTGACACACCCAGTCTGTTCGCCGTTGGGCAGCGGGCTGTGGACTCAGCCAGTTCTCACGCGCCAACCCATTGGCGAGGGCGATCCACGCAGCCTGCGTACGGGCGGGACCTTTGCCATAAATCACTTGAAAGGGCATGGCGTGGGCATGCAGGTGGTCGCGCAAGTGTGTGTCGACCGCTTCTTGTGCCGTGCGACCGTCGCGCTGACCGGGGTCGGCGGCCCAGGGCAAGTCCAGCCCCATCAAGAGTCGGATACAGCGCACACCAGGCGGGTAAGTCGTGACGGTAGTCGCCCAGAGCCGGTAGTCTGCAAAATAATGGGCGCTGTAGGCCGCTGTTTGCAGTGCGCTGGTGTCTGCGAACACCAAACCAACCGCCTCCTCGCTGGCTTGAGGATCGTTGGTCAGCGCTACGACCGCCTCCTGAATGGCGCCGTGTTGTGAGGCCGCAATGGCTGTTTGCTCATGGGCTGTTGGGGTGCGACCGTGGGTTTCTACCCATTCACGCAAGTATTCGGGGACCAGTCGGTGTGGGATATGGTGGGCTTGCGCGGTATCGCGCAGGTTGGCGGCCAGTGTGGACTTGCCGGTGCTCTCGCCGCCTAAAAGCTCGATGACGACGGGTTGCAAATCACTGACCCGCAGCGGCGGGTTTGCCGTTGGTGACGGCCTTTGCGTTGGGCTTGGCGTATTGCACGAAGATCTCGTTGTTCTTCAACATGCCGAGCTCTTTGCGCGCGTAGGTTTCGATGACCTCAAGACCTTCTTGCAAGTCGCGCACCTCGTTGGCAATCTGCTCATTACGCCGCTTTAGTTCAGCGTTCTCTGCTTCTAAAGTTGCCAGTTTGTCCCGCAGTTGCTTTACATCGGGGACGCTACCCCGCCCAAACCACAGTTGCCCTTGCAGTACCAGTAGCAATAATGCCAAGGTAACGGGCACGAGGTAAGGGCGGATCTTCATAGATGGTTAACGCAAGTTATAAAAGGCGTCGCGCCCTGGGTACTGAGCGACTTCACCCAAATCCTCTTCGATGCGCAGCAGTTGGTTGTACTTGGCCATGCGGTCGCTACGGCTCAGTGAGCCTGTTTTAATTTGACCGGCATTCAAACCCACTGCGATGTCTGCAATGGTGCTGTCTTCCGTCTCGCCAGAGCGATGGCTGATCACGGCGGTGTAGCCGGCACGCTTGGCCATTTCAATCGCGGCGAAGGTTTCTGTCAAGGTACCGATTTGGTTGATCTTGATGAGGATGGAGTTAGCAATCCCTTTTTCAATACCTTCTTTAAGGATCTTGGTGTTGGTCACGAACAGATCGTCGCCCACCAATTGCACTTTGGATTTGAGGCGATCGCTGAGCAGCTTCCATCCGTCCCAGTCGCCCTCGGCCATGGCATCTTCGATGCTGATGATGGGGTACTTGTCGACCCAGGTGGCCAGCATATCGGTCCAAGCTTCGGCGCTCAATTTAAGGCCCTCGCCATCCAAGCAGTACAAGCCGTCTTTGTAGAACTCACTGGCGGCGCAATCCAAGCCCAGTGCGATTTGCTCGCCCGGGGTATAGCCCGCTGCGCTGATGGCATCCAAGATGAGTTGGATCGCCGCTTCATGGCTGCCGACATTGGGTGCAAAGCCGCCCTCATCACCTACCGCAATGCTCATACCTTGGTCATGCAAAATTTTCTTTAGGGCGTGGAAGGTCTCCGCACCCCAGCGCAGCGCCTCGCGGAAGCTGGGTGCACCCACGGGGATGATCATCAGCTCTTGCAAGTCTAGGTTGTTGTTGGCGTGGGCGCCGCCGTTAACCACGTTCATCATTGGCACCGGCAATTGGACGCCACTCATGCCACCAAAGTAACGGTACAAGGGCAAACCAGCCTCTTCTGCCGCCGCGCGTGCAACGGCCATGGACACCGCCAGAATCGCGTTCGCGCCCAGTCGGCCTTTGTTATCGGTGCCATCTAAATCGATCAGCGTCTTGTCGAGGAAGGCTTGCTCAGAGGCATCGAGACCGATGACGGCCTCAGAAATTTCAGTGTTGATGTGCTCAACGGCCTTCATGACGCCTTTGCCCAAGTAGCGTGACATCACACCGTCACGCAGCTCGATCGCTTCGCGTGAACCTGTTGATGCGCCAGAGGGCACGGCTGCACGGCCCATCACGCCAGATTCCAGCAGGACATCACATTCAACGGTGGGGTTGCCACGACTGTCTAATATTTCGCGGCCGACAATGTCAACGATTGCGCTCATGGGTTTTTTCCTTCGTTAATTAAAGTTATTTTCTAAAAATGGGTGACGCTTGGTGGCTTGATCCAATTCGAGCAAGGTTTCCAACAAGGCCTTCATGTGGTGCAGGGGGACCGCATTGGGGCCGTCGCTCTTGGCGTTGGCGGGGTCCGGATGCGTTTCCATAAACAGCCCCGCGACACCAACGGCCACCGCCGCACGCGACAAAACAGGCACCATTTCCCGCATGCCGCCGCTGCTAGTGCCCTGTCCGCCAGGGAGTTGCACACTATGGGTCGCATCAAACACAACCGGCGCACCGGTTTCACGCATGATGGCGAGGCTGCGCATGTCAGAGACCAAATTGTTGTAGCCGAAGCTGGCACCACGCTCACAGGCCATGAAGTTGTCTTCAGGGAGGCCAACCTCTTTGGCCGCTGCGCGCGCTTTATCGATCACGTTTTTCATGTCGTGCGGCGCCAAGAACTGCCCTTTTTTTATATTCACGGGCTTACCGCTTTGGGCCACGGCACGGATGAAATCGGTTTGACGGCACAAAAATGCGGGTGTTTGCAACACATCGACAACCGATGCGACGTCCGCGATTTGCGCTTCGCTGTGCACGTCAGTGAGCACCGGAACGCCCAACTCCGCCTTGACCTTCGCCAGTATTGTCAGGCCGGCATCCATGCCGGGACCTCGGAAGGTGTGGCCACTTGAGCGATTGGCCTTGTCGAAACTACTCTTGAAAATGAAGGGTATGCCCAGTGCCGAGGTGATCTCTTTGAGGGTACCGGCCGTGTCCATCTGAAGCTGTTCTGACTCGATCACGCAGGGGCCAGCGATCAAAAAAAAGGGCTGATTCAGACCGGCATTGAAATGACAAAGTTTCATGGTGTTTTCTCGCGTTAGCGCCCTGTCGATCAGCTGGCTGCGCGCGCCGCGCGGTTAACCAATGAAGCCTTGATGAACGCGTTGAACAAGGGGTGTCCGTCCCACGGCGTTGACTTGAACTCAGGGTGAAACTGCACGCCCACGTACCACGGGTGCACGGTTTGGGGCAACTCGACGATCTCGGTCAGTTGCTCACGCTGTGTCAGGGCAGAGATTACCAAGCCAGCGTCACGCAGTTGGTCGAGGTAGTTGACGTTGGCCTCGTAGCGGTGGCGGTGGCGCTCGCTCACAACATCGCCATAAATGCCATGCGCAATGGTGCCCTTGACCACATCCGAGCTTTGCGCACCGAGGCGCATGGTGCCGCCCAAGTCCGAGTTGGCCGTCCGTTTTTGAATCGTACCGTCGGCGTCTTTCCAATCGTCAATCAACGCAATCACGGGCGTTTTGGTCTGGGGATCGAACTCGGTGGAGTTGGCGTCTGAGAGGCCTGCCACGTGGCGCGCGAATTCGATGGTGGCAACCTGCATACCCAAGCAGATACCGAGGTAGGGCACCTTGTTTTCGCGGGCGAATTTAGCGGTTGAAATCTTGCCTTCAACGCCGCGTTGACCAAAGCCGCCGGGCACCAAGATGCCATCGAACGCTTCGAGTTGTTGGATATTGTTGGCAGAGAGGGTTTCGGAATCCACGTAGCTGATGTTGACCTTGACGTGGTTCTTGAGACCCGCATGGCGCAGTGCCTCGTTGACGGATTTGTAACTGTCCGACAGGTCGACATATTTACCCACCATCGCGATGTTGACCTCACCTTGTGGGTTGGTCACCTCTTGTACCAAATTGTCCCAGCGGTTCAGGCGGGCAGGCGGGGTACTGAGTCGAAGTTTGTCGCAGATCAGGCCATCCAAGCCTTGTTCGTGCAGCAAGCGCGGCACTTTGTAGATGGTGTCCACATCGGGCATGGAGATCACACCCCAAGGCGCAACGTTGGTGAAGAGGGAGATTTTTTCACGCTCTTCGTCTGGAATGCGGCGGTCTGCCCGGCACAACAGCGCATCAGCTTGAATACCGATTTCGCGTAACTTTTGTACCGTGTGTTGGGTGGGCTTGGTTTTGAGCTCGCCAGCAGCGCCAATCCACGGCAGGTAGGTGAGGTGCACAAATGCCGCCATGTTGGGGCCCATGCGCAGGCTTAATTGGCGCACCGCCTCCAAAAAGGGCAGGGACTCAATGTCACCGACCGTGCCACCGATTTCGACAATGGCCACGTCGATCGGCTCGCTGGTACCGATACCCGCTCCCCGTTTCACGAAATCTTGGATTTCGTTGGTGACGTGCGGAATGACTTGAACCGTTTTGCCGAGGTAGTCACCACGGCGTTCCTTTTCGAGCACGCTTTTGTAAATTTGGCCCGTTGTGAAGTTGTTGGCCTTGCGCATACGGGTTTCAATGAAACGCTCGTAATGGCCCAGATCGAGGTCGGTTTCGGCACCATCTTCCGTCACGTACACCTCGCCGTGTTGGAACGGAGACATGGTGCCGGGGTCCACGTTCAGGTACGGGTCCAGTTTGATGAGGGTGACTTTGAGGCCGCGCGATTCGAGGAGCGCAGCGAGTGATGCAGATGCGATGCCCTTACCCAAAGAGGACACCACACCGCCGGTAACGAAGACAAATTTGGTCATGTCAGGAGCGAGTGCGTGGCACTCGCGGCTGGTGGAAATTCCAATTATAGAGGGGAGTCGATGGGGGTTTGGATGGCGAGCGTGTTTCTGACGGCACGCAGTTGTGCGAAACCCCCATTTGTCAGCTAAATTACGACCATGACCGAAAAAATCAGTTCGCCTGTGTCGAAGCACGGCATCGAGGGGCGGCACATCGTCTTGGGATTGAGTGGTGGCATTGCCTGTTATAAGGCGGCCGAGTTGTGTCGCGCCTTGATCAAGGCAGGTGCCACGGTTCAAGTGGTGATGACGCCTGCCGCCGCGCAATTCATCACACCGGTGACGATGCAGGCCTTGAGCGGGCGAACGATATTCATGAGCCAATGGGATGACCGCACCGCCGCTGGTGTCGACAACAACATGGCGCACATCAACCTGAGTCGTGAGGCCGATGCCATTTTGGTGGCGCCTGCCAGCGCTGACTTCATGGCCAAGTTGCTGCATGGCCGCGCCGATGAACTGTTAAGCCTGATGTGTTTGGCGCGCCCCATTGAGCAGGTGCCGCTGATACTGGCGCCCGCCATGAACCGTGAGATGTGGATTCACCCCGCTACCCAGCGTAACGTGGCCCAACTTGCCGCTGACGGAGCGCATGTTTTGGGTGTGGGGGCAGGGTTTCAGGCCTGTGGGGAGGTCGGCGATGGGCGGATGCTGGAGCCCGAAGAATTGCTGCGCGCACTCGATTCGTTTTTTCATCCGAAATTGCTGGCTGGGCGGCGCGTGGTGGTCACCGCAGGCCCGACGTTTGAGGCCATTGACCCGGTGCGCGGTCTGACCAATCGATCCAGTGGCAAGATGGGGTTCGCCATCGCTCAGGCGGCTCAAATGGCCGGTGCAGAGGTCACATTGATTGCTGGCCCGGTGGGCTTACCAACCCCAGACGGTGTTACGCGCGTGGATGTGGAAAGTGCGCACGACATGCTGGGTGCCGTGCAGTTGGCGGTGCCACAGGCGGATGTATTCGTGGCTTGCGCAGCGGTAGCCGATTGGACAGCAGCCCACCCCGCGACGCAAAAAATGAAAAAGGATGGCACTGGCGCACCACCGGCGCTTGCCTTCAAAGAGACCGTCGATATTTTGGCCACAGTCGCCCAAAGTGACCGAGCGCAAAGCGGCGCTTTGTACTGTGTCGGTTTTGCAGCCGAAAGCCATGACCTACTGGCAAATGCCCAAGCCAAGCGGGCGAAAAAAGGCGTGCCCTTACTGGTTGGCAATATTGGCCCCGATACCTTTGGGCGAGACCACAACGCCCTTTTGCTGGTCACTGCGGACGGCACGCAGGCCCTACCTGAAGCCCCTAAGCAGGCGCTGGCCCACGCGCTGGTAGCGCACATTGCGAATGCGATAAGCGTCCTTTAGTTCGTTCGACAGACGATTCGGGTGCGATTCAACTGCACCGCGCACTTATCCGCATCGGTTAAGCTGAATCTTTGCGACCGACATCACATCGCCAACTTGGAAGAATTTCGAAGTCATGAAACACCGAGGCGATAGCGTTTCAGCCCAACAGGCTGAGACAGATCAGACGAGACGCAGATACCAACGACTTTCTTGGATATACGACGGCCTCGATGCGGCGTTTGAACTGAAATACCGTGCCTGGCGTGCTGATCTTTGGCAATCGTTAGAGGGCAAGAGGGTTTTAGAAGCTGGCATCGGAACCGGAAAGAACATTCCTTACTTTGGGCTTGACCATGAAGTCACCGGTATTGACCTGACGCCAGGCATGTTGCGCCTGGCTGCGAGGCGCGCGCGCAAGCACGACTCAACGGTATCGCTGCAACTCGGCGATGTACAGCACCTGGAGTTTCCCAACGATAGCTTCGACGCTGCCGTCGCAACCTTCGTCTTTTGTTCCGTTCCTGACCCCGTGAAAGGTTTGTCTGAGTTGCGGCGCGTGGTCAAACCAGGCGGTACGGTCTACCTTTTGGAGCACATGCGGTCGCCGCACGAAACTGTCGGAAAAATAATGGATTTTCTGAACCCAGTCACCGCGTGTTTAATGGGTGTGCACATCAACCGTCAGACCATAGAGAACGTCGAAGCCAGTGGGCTAAAAATCACTTCCGCTCACGATATCTGGGCGGGTGGCATCTACAAGCGACTGACGGCAAGGGTTCCATGACACCTCGAAACTCAGACGCTTTGTTTGTCGAGCAGCTTTACACAAAACGCGCCAAGTTTTATCGCTGGCTTTTCATCCGGTTCTTCAGGTATGGCGCGGGGCTTCAGGCGTTCTTTCGTGACCACCCACACTATCGGGCCCCACAGGTTACCCGTGTCCTTGATGCGGGTTGTGGGTCGGGTACCTTGGTGAGAGGCATCCATGCGGTCGATCCCGATGTTGCGCGTCAGTTCTTTGCTTTTGACCTCACCCAAAAAATGCGCGACGATTTTTATAAATGGGCGGGTAGTCAGAAAAAATTAGACCTCACACTGATTAAAGCCGATGTTACTGATCCCGCGTGGGGCAGGGCTGAGGGGTGGCATGGGTTCGATATGGTGATGTCGTCAGCGATGTTGGAATATGTGCCCAAGGAAAGTCTTCCGATCGCATTCGAGAACCTACGCGAATCACTATCGGATGACGGGATCTTTATTCTGTTCATCACAAGAAAAAATGTCTTGATGCACTGGCTTATTGAAAAATGGTGGAAAGCAAGGGCCTACTCCAAAGAAGAGATAAATGACCTTCTGGTAGACGCTGGATTCACTGACGTGCGCTTCGAGCGTTTCCCTTTTCCGTATTCGCATTTGAATATTTGGGGACATATCATCGAGGCTAGACGCGGATAGGTGGCGGTGAAGGGCACGGTGGTGCACCGTTGCGAGATCTGACCATCTGGTGCAATCCTAACAATCTGTATACAATTTATTGCGATCGCCGCGGTGCATGGCGCACGGAGTCCGATTAAATCGGATCGTGCAACAGTTCGCGATCTCGAAGTGGTCTACAGCGCCCGCAGTGGTAGATCCAAACACAGGTGTAGCGGCGCCCGCTGACGCACCGTTTCGAGTAAGCGAGAACAAGCATGGAGATGTATTTACTGGATTGGGCCAACCTGTTACTGCGTTGGCTACACGTCATCACCGCGATTGCCTGGGTGGGATCGTCCTTTTATTTTGTATTCTTAGACAACAACCTGATCAAACCCGAGTCACCTGACCTGCTCGAAAAAGGGGTGGGCGGGGCGATGTGGGCGGTCCATGGCGGCGGTTTTTACAACCCGCAAAAGTACATGGTGGCGCCGAAGAAGATTCATACCCACCTGCACTGGTTCTACTGGGAGAGCTACACCACATGGCTCACCGGCTTTGCACTGTTCTCGGTTTCTTACCTGTGGCAAGCCCAGACCTACATGGTCGATCCCCAATTGATTGCCTGGACACAGGGCGAGGCTGTGGCGGTAGCGCTCGCATTCTTGGTGGGCTTTTGGCTGATTTACGACGTCTTGTGCCGCACCATCGGTGCGCGCGAAGGGGGCGACAAGTGGGTCGGCTTACTGGTGTTTCTGGTGGTGGTCGGCGCCTCATGGTTGGCGACCCACGTGTTTGCCGGTCGCGCGGCGTTTTTGCTGGTCGGTGCCATGATTGGCACAGCCATGAGTGCCAATGTGTTTTTCTGGATCATTCCAGGGCAGCGCAAAATGGTGAAGGCGATGGGCGCTGGCGAGCCGGTAGACCCCATCCATGGCAAACGCGGTAAGCAACGCAGCGTTCACAACACCTATTTCACATTGCCGGTGCTGTTTGCCATGCTCAGCAACCACTACAGCTTCACGTACACCGGGCCCTATAACTGGTTGGTCTTGGTGGCAATGATGGCGGCCGGTGCCCTGATCCGCCAGTTCTTTGTGATGCGCCACGGTTATAAGCTGGGTCGCAATGGCAATCCTGCGCCCTATGCGTGGTTGGGCGTTGCGGTCATTGTCGCCCTGATCGTTGTGATGCGTCCACCCGTACCCGTCGCAAATAACTCGGCGGCTACCCCACCCGTTGCGACCCCTGTTGCGGTCGCCGACGTGAAGCAGGTGATGACGGCGCGCTGCGTCATGTGCCATGGCGAGGGCATGCAGATGAAGGGTGTTCGCCTAGACAGTGAAGAGTGGATCAACCGCCACGCGCAAGCCATCTACCAACAGGTGGTGGTGACCAAGGCCATGCCAATGAATAATGCAACGGGTATAACGGATGAGGAGCGTGCGTTGATCGCGCGCTGGTTTGAGCTTCGATAAACAAACAGATCAACAAGGCAGGGCGAACAATGGCGACGCTACTCATTAAACGGGCACAGGTCGTTGCGACGATGAATGACGCTCAGCAAGAGTTAACGGACGCCAGCATCTTCATTCGAGATCATGTGATCGAGGCGGTGGGATCGTCAGACAGCCTGCCCGATACCGCTGACCGTGTCATCGATGCCCGTGGGCACGTGGTCATCCCGGGGCTGATCAACACGCACCACCACATGGTGCAGAGCCTGACCAAAGCCGTGCCAGTGAGCCAGAACGCCGAGCTGTTCGCATGGCTGAAAGGGCTCTACCCCATTTGGGCGGGCTTGACGCCCGAGATGGTAAGGGTGTCCACACAGGTGGCGATGGCTGAGTTGTTGTTGAGTGGCTGCACCACAACCAGTGACCATTTGTACATCTACCCCAACGGGGTTCGCTTGGATGACAGCATTGATGGCGCGCGTGCCATCGGTATGCGCTTTGTCGCCACCCGCGGCAGCATGAGTGTGGGTGAAAGCCAGGGCGGCTTGCCGCCCGATCACGTGGTGGAAAAAGAAGATGTCATCCTCAAGGACACCCAGCGCCTCATCGAGACCTACCATGACGATTCGTTTGGCGCCATGCTCAATGTCTCGGTGGCGCCTTGTTCGCCATTTTCAGTTAGCCAAGACCTCATGCGTGTTTCGGCGGAGTTGGCCCGCAGCTATGGGGTGCGCTTGCACACGCATCTGGCCGAGAACGACCATGACTTAGCGTACAGCCAGGCCCACTTCAATTGCACGCCAACGCGATACGCCGCTGATTTGGGGTGGGTCGGTGAGGACGTATGGCACGCGCATTGCGTCAAACTGGATGATGAGGGTATCTCGCTCTTCGCCGCGACGCGCACTGGTGTCGCGCACTGCCCCTGTAGCAACATGCGTTTGGCTTCTGGCATCGCGCCCATTCGCAAGATGGTTGATGCCGGCGTTCCGGTGGGTCTGGGTGTGGATGGCAGCGCCAGCAATGATGCCGCCCACCTGCTCAATGAAGCCCGGCAGGCCATGTTACTGGCCCGTGTCGGGCGAGCGATGCAGGCACCCGAGATTCGAGATGGCCGAACCTTTTTGGGCTGTGACCTCGGTCCTGCCGAAATGACTCCGCGCGACGCGCTCCGGTTGGGCACCCGTGGCAGTGCGACGGTTTTGGGTCGTGCGCGGGATATTGGGCAAATTACGCCAGGCTATTGCGCTGACTTGGCGCTGTTCAAGATGGATAGCTTGGGCTTCGCGGGCGGTGCCGTACACGACCCGGTCGGCGCATTGCTGCTCTGCGCCAGCGCACAGGCCAACCATGTGGTGGTGAATGGCCACGTGGTGGTTGACACAGGCCACCTCACAACGGTTGATCTACCGGTCCTGGTGGAGCAACACAACCGATTGGCGGTACAACTGGTTCGCTCAGCAGGCGCCTAACGCTCAGTCAACCGTCTTTTTGCCCATCACGCGCACGACACCTTCCAGTGCGAGCAGCACGATGACCGTGCCAACAAAGTCGCCAAACCCCATGATAAACAGTTCACGTAGAAAGTTGTCGTTGCGCTCAAAAGCGTGAAACCACAGCTGGTGCGCGCTGGCGCTGATGATGGAAAACAGGAGGGCGATTTTCAGCAGCCCAACAGCCTTCAGGTTGACCAATTCGGTGTCGAGCCTCAATAAGTCGGTAGCAATGCGTCGGGCCAACAAAGGAGAGAAACCAGAGATGAGGGCGGTGCCCAGCGCAAATACGCTCAGTGGTGTGTCATAAGTCGTCATCACGATGACGAGGGACCCCACTACAATGCCCACGGCACCCGCGAACCCCCCCAGCAAGATTGCGGCCAGTCGAATACCGCTGGGGATAAATATCCAGTTGACACCAAACGAGCTTTCCAGCGCACTGAAAACGGTGAAGTTCAGTTGGAACAGTAAAAAGTAAACGACCGCGCTTGCAATTGCGATGAGCGTATATTGGCGCAAATACATGGGTTAAACGCCTTGTATAGTCAGTGATTGTTTAGGAGGTCGGGCGATACCCTGATCAAATATTGATTTTATTACGTTTTTAAAAGGCCTTTTGCGGTCAGATGGCTATTCAATGGTTTCCCGGACACATGCACCTGACGCGCAAGGCGATCGAGGAGCGCATCAAAGGCATCGATGTAGTGATCGAAATGCTCGACGCGCGCTTGCCCGGATCAAGCGCCAACCCGATGCTGGCGACGCTAGTTGCAGGTAAGCCTGCTCTCAAAGTGCTCAGCAAACAGGACATGGCGGATCCTGATCGGACGACGGCCTGGTTGGCACACTACAACGACATGCCGGGGGTTAGAGCGATTGCCATTGATGCCAGCACCCCCGCACCCGCCAAAATGATCATTGAAGCGTGTCAGCAGTTGGCGCCTAACCGCGGGGGCGTCGATAAGCCCATGCGGGTCTTAATTTGCGGTATTCCGAACGTAGGTAAGTCCACACTCATCAACAGTCTCAAAGGCAAGCGGGCTGTGAAAACCGGTGATGAGGCGGGCGTCACCAAGCAAGAGCAACGCGTGACCTTGGCGCCTGATTTCTATCTGTACGACACGCCGGGTGTGTTGTGGCCTCGTATCATCGTGGCAGAGAGCGGTTACAACCTGGCAGCGAGTGGCGCGATTGGCGTCGCTGCCTTTGACGATGAAACGGTGGCCCTGGAACTCATCAACTACCTGATGGCGCACTACCCCACTGCTTTGCAAGCGCGCTACAAGATCGACGACCTGAGCGGCGAGACCGACGAGACGGTCCTGGACGCCATTGCCCGCTACCGCGGTGCCATCCAAAGCGGCGGCAGACTCAACCTGACAAAGGCCGCGGAAATTGTGATCTACGACTTTCGGTCACTGGCGTTGGGTCGGATCAGTTTGGAGACGCCCGAACAATTCCAAACTTGGCTGGCAGCGGGCGTCCAATTAGACGCCGAACGCGCGCTCAAAAAAGCGGCTACCAAGCAGGCCAAGAAGCAGGCCCGCAAGGCCAAGCATCAGTCGGACTAACATCGCCCTCAACGAGCCATCACCCCAAAGCCATGCGCACCCACACGCCCTCGTCGACGTCCGCCTCACCACCGTTACCCACTGACCCTGAGGCTTTTTTGCGGCACCTGTTCGATGTGGCCGTGCGGCGTGCCTTGCCGCTAGAAAACATGCGCGCCATGCTACCGCCTGTGCCGCAGGGCGGTCGAACGTGGGTGATCGGTGCGGGCAAAGCGGCGGGCGCCATGGCCCAAGCTTTAGAGCAACTGTGGCCGGCTGATGCCCATTTAGCAGGCGCGGTTGTGACCCGATATGGCCACACGCCACCGCGCCCAACGGCGTTGGACGGGCAGCCACCCCGCATTGACATTCTTGAGGCCTCGCACCCCGTCCCAGCCGAAGCGGGCTTGGCGGCGGCTGAACGCATGCTGGCCATTGCGCAAGCCGCGCAGGCGGGCGATTTGGTGATTTGTTTGATGTCGGGCGGTGGCTCCGCCTTGCTGACTGCACCTGCGGCCGGACTGACGCTTGCAGACAAGCAGCGTTTGAATCAAGCCTTGTTAGACAGCGGTGCGGGCATCGGTGACATGAACTGCGTGCGTAAGCACCTCAGTCAAATCAAGGGGGGACGTTTGGGTTTGGCCTGCGCGCCGGCTCAGTTGGTGACGCTGGCCATCAGCGATGTACCGGGCGACGATGTGGGTGTGATCGCCAGCGGCCCGACCGTGCCCGATCGCACGACCTGTGCCGATGCCGTGGCTATTTTGGAGCGCCTCAATATCGACCTACCCGCTCCCGTTTGGGCGGCGCTGCGGGACGGCAGCTTGGAGTCACCCAAGCCGGATCATCCCGTTTGGGCCACCCATCAGGTGAACCTCATCGCTACCCCCCGCGATGCATTGCAGGCCGCCGCAAGCGTGGTCAACGCGGCCGGCTTGCCCGCTTATATTTTGTCGGACGACCTGGAGGGCGAGTCGCGCGAAGTGGGTCGTGTCCACGCCGCGTTGGCAACCGGTGCTGCGACCGGCGTTGGTCGCACCAAGCCGCACGACTTTTCGGCGTTCAAAGTGCCGTGCGTTATTTTGAGCGGTGGCGAGACCACGGTCACCATCAAAAAGCACCCGCCAGAGCGCGGTCTTGCCAAGGGGCGCGGTGGGCGGGCCGCTGAGTTTTGCATGGGGCTGGCGCAGGCACTTAATGGCCACGCTGGGATTTGGGGGCTTGCCGCTGATACGGACGGCATTGACGGTATTGAGCACAATGCAGGCGCCTTGGTGACGCCCAGCACGCTGACACGCGCCGCTGCGGCCGGGGTCAGCCTGTCTGATTGCCTGACTCGAAATGATGGATTCGGATTTTTCAACGCGATAGGCGATCTGGTGGTCACCGGACCTACGCATACCAACGTGAACGACTTCCGCGCTATTTTGGTGATGCCTGACTCAGCGTCCGTAGAATAGCGCGCTGATGCCCAACATTTGATTCTCGCCAATCCATCATGATCCCCCGCCTGCAAATCACTGGCCTAACCAAGGCATACCCCAGCGTGGTTGCCAACGACGGGGTTAACTTGACCGTTCAGCCCGGTGAAATTCATGCCGTTTTGGGTGAGAACGGTGCCGGTAAATCCACCCTCATGAAGATGATTTACGGCACGGTGCAGCCGGACGCTGGTCACATGCTGTTTGATGGCGAGCCCATGTTGGTACGCAACCCGCAAGCGGCGCGTGCACTGGGTATCGCAATGGTTTTTCAGCATTTCAGCCTATTCGACACACTGACCGTCGCAGAGAATGTGTGGCTGGGGCTGGATGGTGATTTGTCGCTGGCGGCAGTGCAAGCCGCCATCGTGGAAAAAGCCGCCACCTACGGTCTTGAGATTGACCCCGCCCGACCGGTTCACACCCTCAGTGTGGGTGAGCGACAGCGCGTGGAAATCATTCGCGCGCTCCTGACCAATCCCAAGCTGTTGATCTTGGATGAACCCACCTCCGTGCTGACGCCGCAAGCCGTTGAGAAATTATTTATCGTCTTGAAGCAGCTGGCAGCAGAGGGGTGCAGCATTGTTTACATCAGCCACAAATTGCATGAGATCCGCGCGTTGTGCACCGCTTGTACGGTACTTCGGGGCGGTAAAGTCACTGGGGTTTGTGACCCGCAAGCAGAGTCGAACGCATCGTTGAGCCGCCTCATGATCGGCCAAGAGCCCCCAGCCCTGCCGCAACGCGCCGACCTTTCGGGGGCGGTGGTGTTGTCTGTCAGTGGTTTGCGGGTCCCGGCTGAGGATCAGTTTGGCACCGATCTGACGGAAGTCACGTTTGACGTCCGAGCAGGCGAAGTTCTGGGCATTGCAGGCGTGTCAGGAAACGGGCAAGCCGAGCTGGTTCGGCTGCTATCAGGCGAGGACGTGCGTGCTCCTTTAGGCACCATCAGATTGGGAGATACGGACATCAGCCGTGCCACCGCTGGCCACCGGCGTGCGGTGGGCTTGCATTTGGTACCCGAAGAGCGGCTCGGGCGGGGGGCCGTGCCAACGCTCGGTTTGTCTCATAACTTGCTGCTCACACGCGGTGAGGCCGTTGGTAAAAGCGGGTGGATCAACCTCAAACAACTGCGCGCACAGGCCGAGGGCATCATCGGTCGTTACCGGGTCAAAGCGGGCGGTCCCACTGCGCCGGCGAAGTCGCTGTCGGGTGGCAACTTGCAAAAATTCATTGTGGGTCGAGAAATTGAAGCGCGGCCCACACTGCTGATCATGAGTCAACCCACATGGGGCGTGGATGTTGGCGCGGCGGCGCAGATCCGCTCACAAATTCTGGCGTTGCGAGACGCGGGTTGCGCGGTGCTCTTAATCAGTGAAGAGCTCGATGAGCTTTTCGAGCTGAGTGATCGCTTGGTCGTGATTGCCAAAGGGCGTGTGTCACCGGCGATGGCGCGCGGCGATGCGACGGTGGAGAAAGTCGGCACATGGATGTCTGGTTTATGGGGTTCGGAGGCCGCGCATGCTTGAGCTGAAACCGCGCGCTGAAGCGTCGACCTTTTGGACCTATGCGTCACCAGTCTTGGCGCTTGCCTTGACGGTTCTCATTGGGTTGACCATCTTTGTGGCCCTCGGCAAGGACCCTGTGCAGGGCTTGTTGGTTTTCTTTTGGGAACCCATCAAGAGTACCTACGCGATTGGCGAGTTGCTTGTCAAAGCTACCCCCTTGTTGTTGATCGCGCTTGGATTGGCCGTTTGCTTCCGCAGCAACGTGTGGAACATTGGGGCAGAAGGGCAGTACGTGGTGGGCGCGATTGCGGCCGGGGGCATTGCGCTGACCGCCAATGCCGACAGCACCGGTTGGATTGTGGTTTCTATTTTGCTGGCGGGCACCGCAGGCGGAATGGTTTGGGCCGGCTTGGTGGCGTGGCTGCGTGACCGCTTTAATGCCAACGAAATCTTGGTTAGCTTGATGTTGGTGTACGTCGCTATCCAACTGCTTCAGTACATGGTCTATGGTCCCTGGAAAGATCCGAACGGCTACAACTTCCCGCAGACGAAAACCTTTGATGCTGTGACAAAAATCCCCCGTCTGATGCAAGGTTCCCGCGTCAGTATTGGGTTGTTGTTGGCATTGGTGGGTGCGGGCGCTGTATGGGTGTATTTGTACCGAACTCGGGCGGGTTTTGCCCAGCAAGTTGGCGGGTTGGCGCCCCTCGCGGCGCGTTATGCGGGTTTCTCATCGCGTCGCGCATTGTGGTCCGCACTGCTGATCAGCGGCGGTTTTGCGGGGCTGGCTGGTGCGTTGGAAGTGGCGGGGCCGATCGGACAGTTGACGCCATACGTGCCCGCGGGCTACGGCTTCGCAGCGATCATTGTCGCGTTTGTCGGTCGTTTGCACCCCGTTGGTGCGGTGTTTTCCGCCATTCTCATGAGTATGTTTTACATTGGCGGCGAGTTGGCACAGTCGCGCTTGGGTTTACCCAAGAGCATTACTGGTGTGTTCCAAGGGCTGTTGCTGTTCGCGCTATTGGCTTGTGACATTCTGATTGCCAATCGCCTCGCTTGGAGAAAATCACCATGAGCAGTGCGTTACTCGTTGCAGCCGCATTGGATGCGGGGACCATATTGGCGTTGGCGTCGCTTGGCCTGCTGATCAATGAGAAGGCCGGTATCTTGAACTTGGGTGCCGAGGGCATGATGTTGTGCGCGGCTTTAGCCGGTTTTGCAACCGTTGTGCACACGGGTAGCACCGTAGCGGGCTTTGGTGCGGGTATGGCGGTGGGTGCCGCATTGGCGGGCGTATTTGGCTGGTTGGTGATTTGGCTGGGCACAAACCAGTACGCGACCGGTTTGGCGTTGAGCCTGTTCGGTGCGGGCTTGTCAGCTTTTGCAGGTACGGGGTATGTACAAGAGAAGTTGCCGGAGGCCTTGCACTTCAAAATCCCCTTTTTGGGTGACATTCCATTTTTCGGTGTGGCGTTCTTCAATCACCATCCTATGGTCTATGCCGGCGTTGCCGTGACTGCAGGTTTGGTTTACTTCCTGTTCAAAACCCGAGCGGGCCTGGTGCTGCGCAGCGTGGGGGAGTCCCCAGAATCTGCCCACGCGCTGGGCTACAACGTGCGTCGAATTCGTTTAGGCGCTGTCATGGCCGGTGGCGCATTGTGTGGGCTGGCTGGCGCCTATGTGTCGACCATCTACACCCCGTTGTGGGTGGAGGGCATGATCGCCGGCAAGGGCTGGATCGCGCTGGCACTGACCACATTTGCGACCTGGCGACCGGTGCGCGTGCTGTTTGGTGCCTACCTGTTTGGCGCGGTCACGATGTTGCAATTCCACCTGCAGGGCATGGGGGTGCACATTCCCAGCCAAGTGCTGAATATGCTGCCGTACCTGGCGACCATCGTGGTGTTGGTGATTATTTCCCGTAACCCCCAGTGGATACGGCTGAATATGCCGCAGAGCATTGGAAAAAGCTTTCATCCGAGTTCATAATGCGCGGATTGGCATTTTTTTACACAGGAGTGAACTCATGACAGAGATTAAATTCAGCGCAGTTGCCAAAACTGTTGCTGCCACAGCGGTCGCCGCTGTTGTTTTGGTGGGCTGCGGCCAAAAAGAGGAAGCGGCTGCACCTGCCGCAGCGCCCGCCGCCGCCGAGCCCCTGAAAGTCGCATTCGCCTACGTCGGCCCCGTGGGTGATGGTGGGTGGACTTTTGCCCATGACCGTGCGCGCGCAGCCGTTCAGGCTGAGTTTGGCGACAAGATCGTCACCACGTTTGTCGAGAATGTCCCCGAGAGCGCCGACGCTGAGCGTGTCATCCGTGACATGGCGAGCCAGGGTAACAAGCTGATTTTTGGTACCACCTTCGGTTACATGGAACCTATGTTGAAAGTGGCGCCTGATTTCGCCGATGTCAAATTCGAGCACGCCACGGGTTACAAAACCGCCGGCAATATGCGCACCTACGACAGTCGCACCTATCAAGGCGCTTACATGGCGGGTGTGATCGCTGGGGCGATGACGAAAACCAACACGCTCGGCGTGGTCGGTTCGATCCCAATTCCTGAAGTGATCCGCAACATCAACAGCTTTACCATGGGCGCACAGTCTGTGAACCCCAAGGTGACGACCAAAGTGGTGTGGGTTGGCGAGTGGTTCAATCCACCAAAAGAGACCGAAGCAGCGCTGTCGCTGATTAACGGTGGCGCAGATGTGTTGATGCAAAACACCGACTCTTCAGCCGTACTGCAAACGGCTGACAAGAACGGTAAGCGCGCCTTTGGTTGGGACTCTGACATGCAAGCCTACGCGCCTAAAGCGCACCTTGGGTCAGCAATCATCAACTGGGCACCTTATTACAGCAAGGCTGTAAAAGACGCGCTGGACGGTACCTGGAGCACGGGTACTTCATGGTGGGGCGTTAAAGAAGGCGCCATTGACATGGTCTCTGTCGCGGACGATGTACCTGCTGACATCAAGGCCAAAGTTGATGAGATCCGCGCGGGTCTGAAAGACGGGAGCTTTGCTGTTTGGACGGGCCCCATTGTGGACAACACCGGCAAAGAGCAAGTGGCCGCTGGCGTAAAGGCAGATGACGCGTTCTTGGGCGGTATCAAGTTCTACGTCAAAGGCGTTGAAGGCCAAGTGCCCGGCAATTAAGCGGGGGGCAGCCTGACTGACAATGGCCAGCGCTTCGGCGTCTGGCCATTTTTTTACGCCTAAAATGCGAGGCAAAGGGAGTCAAAACCAATGAGTATCAAGAGCGATAAGTGGATTCGCAAGATGGCTGAAACCACGGGCATGATCGAGCCGTTCGAACCCGGCCAGGTGCGCGAGGTGGATGGCAAACGAATCATCAGCTATGGCACCAGCAGCTACGGTTACGACATCCGCTGCGCCCCGGAATTCAAGGTTTTCACCAATATCCACAGCACGGTGGTTGATCCCAAGAACTTCGATGAAAAGAGCTTTGTCGATTTCCACGGCGACTCGTGCATCATTCCGCCCAACAGTTTCGCCCTGGCTCGAACCGTCGAGTACTTCCGCATTCCGCGCAACGTGTTGACCGTTTGCTTGGGGAAAAGCACCTATGCCCGCTGCGGGATCATCGTGAATGTGACGCCCTTCGAGCCCGAGTGGGAAGGGTATGTCACCTTGGAATTTTCGAACACCACGCCGTTACCAGCCCGTATCTATGCGGGTGAGGGTTGCGCACAAGTGCTCTTTTTTGAGAGCGACGAGGTGTGTGAAGTCAGTTACAAGGACCGGGGCGGGAAATACCAAGGTCAGGTCGGTGTGACCCTGCCAAAGGCTTAATTTTCGGCTGCTTGTGGTGATTTGCCCACGGGAGCCGGCCTCAGAGGTTTCGTAGGGTCCCTGAAACGTGGGACAATCAGCGGTTACATGACCGCATCTTTCTCCGAACTGTCCTTAGCACCGTCACTGGCTAAGGCCGTTGCCCAAATGGGCTACGAAACCATGACGCCCATCCAAGCCCAAGCCATCCCCGTGGTGTTGCAAGGGCGAGACGTGATGGGCGCGGCCCAAACCGGTACCGGTAAAACAGCCGCCTTTTCATTACCGCTGTTGCAGCGTTTGCTGCGTCACGAAAATGCCTCCGTCTCACCCGCACGCCACCCTGTGCGGGCGCTGGTATTGCTCCCAACACGTGAGCTGGCTAGCCAAGTCGAGGATCAAATTCGGCAGTACGCCGCTTTTACCAAACTGCGCAGCACAGTGGTGTTTGGCGGTATGGACATCAAGCCCCAAATTGCGGCTTTGCGCCAAGGGGTCGAAGTGCTGGTTGCTACGCCGGGCCGTTTGTTGGACCACATCGAGGCTAAAACCGCGGTACTGAATCAGGTTGAGTACGTGGTGCTCGACGAGGCCGATCGCATGCTGGACATTGGTTTTCTGCCGGACCTGCAACGCATCCTGAGCCACCTACCAAAACAGCGCACCACTTTGCTGTTTTCTGCCACATTCTCTAACGACATCAAACGGCTGGCGAACAGCTACCTGCAAGACCCGGTCACGATTGAAGTCGCGCGCTCGAACGCCACGGCCGCCACGGTCCAGCAGCGGTTTTACAGCGCAAGCGGTGAAGACAAACGCCTGGCCATGTTGGCCCTCATTAAGCAGCACGACGTGAAGCAGGCTTTCGTCTTCGTCAACAGTAAGCTAGGTTGCGCGCGTTTGGCCCGCAACCTCGAGCGCGATGGCCTGCGTACCGCAGCGATGCATGGCGATAAAAGCCAAGACGAGCGCCTGAAAGCGTTGGCTGCTTTCAAAGCGGGTGAGGTCGACTTGCTGGTGTGTACGGACGTCGCTGCGCGAGGTCTTGACATCAAAGACGTGCCGGTGGTGTTCAACATCGATTTGCCCTTCAACGCAGAAGATTACGTGCACCGCATTGGTCGCACCGGACGAGCCGGGGCCAGTGGATTGGCGATTTCTTTGGTGTCCAGCTCGGATGCGCGTTTGTTGGGCGATATTGAGAAGCTCATCAAGATCAAGGCTGAGGTTGAGCCGGTCGAGTTTGAACGTGCGCCGACTCGGGGTCGTCGTGATGAGCGCAGTGGACGCGACGCTGATGAAGGCCGCGAGCGCCGAGAGTCTCGCATCGACAAACACGATGAGGACCGCTTGGCCAAGCGTGCCGAAAGCCGTGACCCCAAGGCTCGTTATCAGCCGTTGTCGCGTCAGACTAAATCGGACCCGCTGTTCGATCAGCCCTATCAGCCCAGCCTGCCGCCTGATGCCAAGCCGGCGTGGGAGGCGGCACCCGCCGTCAAACCTCGGGGCATTTCCGCCAACATCAAGCCCCGCCGCAAAGTGGCGGCACTGTTCAAGTCAACCAGCTAACTAGGCTGTTGTGCCTGCGGGCAAGGCTGTTTGATGAGCGTGACTTGGGCACTGTCAGAGCGGAATTCTGCTGCGGTTAAACACCCGCCCCACACACACCCCGTGTCGAGTGGCAACACCATCGGCGGCTCAAAAAGTCCGGATTCCGGTGCGCGCAACGTCGACCAATGTCCAAAGGCGATACGGGTATCCGCTGTTCGCCGACCAGGCACCGCGTACCACGGCATCAGGCCGGCGGGGGCACCAGTTGCGTCACCCTTGTATGCAAAGTCAAGCTGTCCATCGCTGTCACACAACCGTATTCGGGTGAGCGCATTGATGACTAAACGGGTTTCATCAAACGCGGTCCATTCGGGGTTTCGAGCGCTCGGCGCTTGCCACTGGTTGGGCCAATTACCGTACATGTTTTTGAAAAACTCAAGGTGTGCCTCGCCCCTAAGGACGCCCTGCGCTGACTGTGCAAGTGCGACGGTTTGCGCGCGCGTCCATTGCGGCAGCACACCTGCGTGGACCATCAGCCAGCCATGGGCGTCGATCGCCAGTGGGCGATGGCGCAGCCAATGCAAGAGGGCGTTTCGGTCAGTTGCGTCCAGAATGCTGTTCAGCGTGTCCTGTGGTTTTACCCGGGCACCCGTCAAACCAACGGCCAACAAATGCAGGTCATGGTTGCCCAACAGGCATTGCGCGCTATCACCCAGCGCCATCAGCCGCCGCATGGTAGCCAGCGAGCTGGGCCCGCGATTGACTAAATCCCCCAAAACGAACAACGTATCCCGGCTCGGTGAAAAATCAAGGGTCTGGAGCAGGGCTTGCAAGGCCTCGTCACAGCCTTGTATGTCGCCAATCATGTAAAGTGCCATGCTTAGATTATGGATTTCTTAATCATTCTTTTGTTGATTGTTCTGAACGGTGCGTTTGCCATGTCAGAACTTGCGGTGGCTTCCAGTCGCAAGAGCCGCTTGCAACGCCTTGCCGACGAAGGTGACAAGGGCGCCAGTGCGGCCGTCAAGCTGATGGAGGACCCCACCCACTTTCTGTCTTCGGTGCAGGTGGGCATCACGTCTATCGGTGTACTGAACGGGATTGTCGGCGAAGCGGCCTTCAGTGCAGGTTTGTCTGACAACCTGACCACATGGGGGCTTGAGCGCGCGACCGCGGACATCGTTGCCACCGCGATCGTGGTAACGGTCATCACCTTTTTGACCATTGTCTTTGGCGAGCTGGTGCCCAAGCGGATTGGCCAGCTGTTCCCCGAGACGGTGGCGCGTTTTGTTGCGATCCCCATGACGGTGGTCGCCATGGTCGCGCATCCGTTTGTGCGGCTGCTGTCGGCGACCACGCACTATTTCTTGCGTTTACTGCGTGTGCGGGTGAATGACGAGGCCGTGATGACGACCGAGGAAATCGAGGAAAGTCTTGCCGAGGGCTTGGGTGCCGGTGTGATCGAGGTCCACGAGCACCAGATGGTACGCAATGTGTTTGCTTTGGATACGCGGTCACTGGGTTCTATCATGCTGCCGCGCGCCGATATTCACTGGCTTGAGGCTGCTGACACGGTCGACGAAGCCCTGCAAAAGGCGCGTGCGCTGGGGCACTCTTGGTACCCGGTTTGCAAAGGTGGCTTAGACAACATCGTGGGCGTGCTGCATGTCTCTGAAATGTTGCGCGTCTGGGATGAGTCGAACGGGCAGGATGCGGTCGGCGGTCATGTCACTCCCGCAGTTTACGTCCCCGAGACCCTCAATGGCATGGAGCTGTTGCAGCAATACCGTGTCTCGGCGATGCGCATGGTCTTCGTGGTGGATGAGTACGGCGTGGTGCAGGGTCTGTTGACGCCGCGTGACTTGTTAGAGGCGATCACGGGCGAATTGAAGTCGGAAGAGGCGTTGGATACGTGGGCCATCGAGGGTGTCGATGGCTCTTGGGATTTGGATGGTGCGATGCCAGCATCCGAGCTCAAAGTTCGCTTGGGATTCGATACCTTGCCTGACGAAGAGAAGGGACGCTACAACACACTGGCCGGTCTGCTGCAGTATGTATCCGGCGAGTTGTTGTCAGAAGGCGAAAAGGTTATAATTTTGACATGGGAATTCACCATCACCACGATGGAAGGTCGCCGAATCGATCGCGTATCTGCAGTTGATACAGCGCCCGAGTCCGATCGTATTTAGTCAAACGCTAGGTTTAAATTTACATGCCAATGTCTGATCAGTCAAGCGAGCTCCAACGTTGGTATGTGGTGAAAACCAAGCCCCGCGCCGAGCGGGAGGCTGCGGCTCAACTGCTGCGACAAAAATACCGGGTTGTCCTACCCGAGTTGATTCAGCCCCGTAAGCGCTGGGAAGCTCTTTTCCCCAGTTACCTTTTTGTGCAAACCTGCGATGAGACACAGTCCATCGCGCCGATCCGCTCGACGCTGGGCGTTAGTCAATTGGTGCGTTTTGGAACGGTGCCGGCGACCGTGTCCCATGCGGTCGTTGAACAAGCGGTGCAGGTCGCTGCATCGCTCTCCGCCCGGGAAGAGGCGGTCGTCCACGGGTTGACCGCTGGTACGCCTGTACGGTTGGTCGAAGGTCCTTTGAAGGGGCTTGAGGGGTTGGTGACCGCTTCGGCGCAAGATCGCGTGTTTGTCTTGCTCGAAATCATGGGCCGAGAGGTAACGGTCCAAGCACAGGCGAGAGCGTTACGGGCTGCTTGATACCAGCAGTGGTGTGTGGAGCGGGTGACGAGAATCGAACTCGCGTCTAAAGCTTGGGAAGCTGCCGTTCTACCATTGAACTACACCCGCATTTGAAACAGCAGACCGGAGTTTACACGGTCTGCTAGCGTTTCTTACGACGACATCACATCGCCAATACACACGTACTTGATTTCAACGTAGTCATCCATGCCGTGGTGTGAGCCCTCGCGACCCAAGCCACTTTGCTTGACGCCACCGAAGGGCACGTGCTCGGTTGCCAAGATACCGACGTTCACGCCGACCATGCCGTATTCCAGTGCCTCGGATACCCGGAAAATACGCCCAATGTCGCGGCTGTAGAAATAGCTGGCCAAACCGAACTCGGTGTTGTTCGCCGCATCGATAGCCTCTTGCTCTTCCGTAAATTTGAAAATCGGGGCGAAGGGTCCGAACGTCTCTTCTTTCGCACACAGCATGTTCGCGGTGGCGTCAGCGACCACGGTGGGCTCAAAAAATTGGCCGGACAAGCGCTTGCCACCCGTCAGCACGCGGGCGCCACCGGCAACCGCATCTTCGACGTGGCGTTGTACTTTTTCGAGCGCCGCTTCCTCAATCAGCGGACCTTGGTTAACGCCTTCTTCGAAACCGTTACCGACCTTCGCTGTTTTGACCTTGGCCGCGAACTTCGTACAGAACTCGTCATACACGCCGGACTGCACGTAGAAGCGGTTAGAACACACACAGGTTTGCCCCGCGTTCCGGTATTTGCTGGCAAAGGCGCCTTCTACGGCGCTATCGATGTCGGCGTCATTGAACACGATGAACGGCGCGTTACCGCCCAACTCTAGGGAGAGCTTCTTGACCGTAGGCGCCGATTGCGCCATCAGGATGCGGCCCACCTCGGTGCTACCGGTGAAGCTGATGTGGCGCACCACGTCGCTGGCGCACAAGACCTTACCGATGGCAATGGACTGTGAAGCGTCAGCACTCAACATGTTCAAAACACCGGCCGGAATACCCGCACGCATCGCCAGCTCAGCTGCGGCCAACGCGGTCAGCGGCGTTAACTCGGCTGGCTTGATGATGACGGGACAACCTGCTGCCAGTGCCGGTGCGACCTTGCGCGTGATCATGGCCAAAGGGAAGTTCCAAGGCGTAATGGCCGCGCATACGCCGATGGGCTCGCGCAAGACCAACAAGCGGCGGTTGTTGTCAAAGGTGGGCAAGGTTTCGCCATTGACCCGCTTCGCTTCCTCGGCGAACCACTCCACAAAGCTGGCGCCGTAGGCCACTTCGCCCATCGCCTCTGCATAGGGCTTGCCCTGCTCGGCGGTCATGATGCGCGCTAGGTCTGCTTGGTTTGCCATCAACAGGTCGTACCACTTGCGCATGATGATGGCGCGCTGCTTGGCGGTCGTTTTGCGCCAGCCCGCCCAGGCAGCGTTCGCAGCGGCGATGGCGGCCTCTGCTTGGGCGGGGCCCATGTTCGCAACTTTTGCCAGGTGGGCTCCGGTGGCGGGGTCGGTGACGTCAAATTGGTTGTCGGCCGTGATCCACTCGCCGTTGATGAGTGCGCTGGTTTTTAAGAGCGTGGGGTCTGCGAGTTGGCTTAAAGGGCTATTCATGGCGTGCAATTCCGGTAGAGGTGTCAACAGAAGCGTTTTCGTGCGAAAACAACGAGTAGAGGTTAAACCAAAACCCGATGCTTGGCCGACCAAAACGAGCTAAAGATCGGTGAAAATAGAGGGTTTATACCTTTTATCGCCGAGTCTACACATGAGCCGAACGCCCTCAACCGTTGCCGAAATTCGCCAATCCTTTCTCGACTTTTACGCGCAGCGAGCGCACGCGGTGGTTGCCAGTAGTTCGTTGGTCCCCGGTAATGACCCCACATTGATGTTCACGAACTCCGGCATGGTGCAGTTCAAGGACGTGTTCTTGGGCACCGATACCCGTAGCTACAAACGTGCGACCTCCGTGCAAGCCTGCTTGCGCGCCGGCGGTAAACACAATGACTTAGAAAATGTGGGGTACACGGCGCGTCACCACACCTTCTTTGAGATGCTCGGCAACTGGAGTTTTGGTGACTATTTCAAGCGTGACAGCCTGCGGTGGTCATGGGAGTTACTGACTGAGGTTTACAAACTACCCGCCGAACGGCTCTGGGTAACGGTCTACATCGATGACGATGAGGCGTATGACATCTGGGCAAATGACATTGGCGTGCCCGCCGAACGCATTGTGCGAATCGGCGACAACAAGGGCGGCAAGTACATGTCCGATAACTTTTGGATGATGGCCGATACGGGACCTTGTGGCCCATGCTCAGAGATCTTCTACGACCATGGGCCAGAGATCCCAGGGGGTCCTCCCGGCAGTCCCGATGAAGATGGTGACCGTTACATCGAGATTTGGAACAACGTGTTCATGCAGTTTGACATGCAGCAGGATGGCTCCGTCAAGAAACTGCCAGCGCCTTGTGTGGATACCGGTATGGGCTTGGAGCGACTGGCGGCGATTTTGCAGGGCGTGCATAGCAACTACGAAATCGATGTGTTCACCCGTTTAATTGCGGCCGCATCCCGTGAAACCGGCTGCCAAGACCTCAGCAACCCCTCACTCAAGGTGGTTGCGGACCACATTCGCGCCACAGCGTTTTTGGTGAGTGATGGCGTGATACCTAGCAACGAAGGGCGGGGTTATGTCCAGCGCCGCATTATTCGCCGTGCGATTCGTCACGGCTACAAGCTGGGTCAGAAAACCCCTTTCTTCCATAGACTGGTCCCAGATTTGGTTGATCTCATGGGCGCGGCCTACCCGAACCTGACGAACCAAGCCGCGAGAGTGATGGCAGTGCTCAAAACGGAGGAAGAGCGTTTTTACGAAACACTCGCCATCGGCATGGAAATTTTGGATGCGGCTTTGCCAGAGGGGGCCAAAACGCTGTCTGGCGATGTCGCATTCAAGTTGCACGATACCTACGGCTTCCCGCTTGACTTGACACAGGATGTCTGCCGCGAGCGGGGCGTGCAAGTGGATGCCGCTGGATTCGATGCGGCCATGGCCCGTCAAAAAGACCAGGCCCGTGCAGCAGGCAAGTTCAAGATGGATCGCGCCTTGGAGTACGCCGGCGCATCAAACGTTTTCGTTGGTTACGAGCACTTGTCGCAAGCGGCTACGGTGGTTGCTCTATACGCCGATGGTTCACCCGTGACGCAATTGGATGCGGGGCAGCTTGGCGTCGTGGTGTTAGATCGCACGCCGTTTTATTCAGAGAGCGGTGGCCAAGTGGGCGATGCGGGCGTCTTGACCGCCGCTGGCATTGCATTCGAGGTTGAGGACACCCAAAAAATCAAAGCGGATGTGTTTGGTCACCATGGCATCCTCACGGCTGGGCGTTTGACGATTGGTCAATCGCTGGATGCACAAGTCGATGGCTCACGGCGTGCGGCGATCGTGCGGAATCACTCGGCCACGCACCTGATGCACAAAGCCTTGCGTGAGGTTTTGGGTGAGCACGTGCAGCAAAAGGGCAGTTTGGTCGATGCCGATAAGACTCGTTTTGACTTCACGCACAACGCCCCAGTATCCGACGCTGAAATCAAGGCCATCGAAGACCGCGTGAATGCAGAGATTCTGGCAAACGCGGCCTCTCAGGCCCGCGTGATGGACATTGAGTCAGCCCAGAAAACGGGCGCGATGATGTTGTTCGGTGAAAAATACGGCGAGACGGTTCGTGTGCTGGACATTGGCAGTAGCCGGGAATTGTGTGGTGGCACGCACGTCGAGCGCACCGGTGACATCGGCTTCTTCACTATCAATGCAGAGGGCGGTGTGGCCGCCGGGGTGCGTCGTATCGAGGCATTAACGGGCCTGAATGCCTTGCAGTACGTGCAGGGAATGGAAGCGACGTTGGGCGGCGTTGCGGGTACGCTGCGGGTCACCCCGCAAGAGGTACCTGCACGTGTCAACGCGATGGTCGAGCAGGTGCGCGAACTCGAAAAAGAGCTGAATGCCCTAAAAGGACGCCTCGCCTCGGCGCAAGGCGATGAATTATTGAACCAAGCCGTCGACGTCGGCGGTGTGTCGGTTCTGGCAGCTGAGCTTCCCGGTGCCGATGCCAAAGCGCTGCGCGAGACCATGGATAAATTGAAGTCCAAGCTCAAGTCTGCCGTCATCGTTTTGGCGGCTCGTGATGGCGCGAAAGTACAGCTCGCGGCAGGCGTGACCGCTGATCAAATCAGCCGCATCAAAGCTGGTGATCTGGTCAATATGGTCGCGCAGCAGGTCGGTGGCAAAGGCGGTGGCAAGCCCGATATGGCGATGGCTGGCGGCACCGACGCCGCAGCCCTGCCTGCCGCGCTGGCAAGCGTACTGCCGTGGGTTAAGTCGCGCGCTTAAACACCAAGTCCCAAACGCCGTGGCCGAGTTTGAGGCCACGGTTTTCAAATTTGGTGAGTGGGCGGTAGCTGGGTTTATCTGCGTAACCTGCGCGGTCGCCGTCGGTCTGCGAACTGGTGTTGACCAAGTTGGGATTAGCAGTCAACACATCGCGGATTTGCTCGGCGTAAGGCCCCCAATCTGTCGCGCAATGCAAGTAGCCGCCGATTTTTAAACGGCCTACCAATTTGGCGACGAAAGCGTCTTGAATCAAGCGCCGTTTGTGATGGCGTTTTTTGTGCCAAGGGTCTGGGAAAAAGATGTGCACGCCGTCCAAACTATCTGGGGTGAGCATGTTGTCCAAGACTTCGACTGCATCGTGCGCCACGATGCGAATGTTCTGAATATCCTGCTCGCCGATTCGCTTGAGCAACGCGCCGACACCTGGCATGTGCACCTCACTGCACAGAAAATTGTCATTGGGACGCACGCCAGCGATGTGTGCGGTGGACTCACCCATACCAAAACCAATTTCCAGAATGACAGGTGCCGCACGGCCAAATGTCGCTGCGAGATCGAGTGTCGTGTCTTGATACGGCACAGTGAACTGCGGGCCCAGCGCTGCCAAGGCCTTGGCTTGCCCTGTCGTGGTGCGACCCGCACGAAGCACGTAGCTTTTGATGCGTTTCGGGAAGCTGATGGCGGATGGGGTCGAGTTTGAGTCGGACATGGCGTGTTTGCAAAGCGGGGCACCCGGTCGGTGCCAACGCTCAATTGTATGTGCCCGAGGGTGGCGTGAATGCGGTGATCCACACTGAACGCCAAGGCGAAATCCATGCTTGTAACAACTCGGAAGGCTGCCGCGCTTCGGGTATGACGTCAGCTGGTAGATTGAGTCGTGCAGCGGCCTCCCGTAAGGCACCTAGGGTGTCGGTCAGCGGTACGGCGATAGCGTTATTTTGTTTGCTTAATTTTTGTCCGTCTGGGCCCATCACCAACGGTGTGTGTAAGTAATGGGGTCGTGCCAAACCCAGGCAGTGTTGGATGTATATTTGCCGCGCCGTGTTGTCGGCCAAGTCGGCACCACGCACCACATGCGTCACACCCTGTGCGGCGTCATCAACGACGACGGCCAATTGATACGCCCACACGTCATCGGCGCGTTTCAATACGAAATCACCAACGGCGGCGTGGACAGGCTCCGCTTGTTGACCGCTCGCACGGTCGGTCCAGGTCACGGTGCCAGCTGGGCGAGTCTTGAGCCGTTGCGCCAACTTCGTGCGGCTTTGGTTGAGATTGAGCCGTTCGCAGGTGCCCGGATATCGAGGGGTTGTGTGCCGCTGATGCGGTTGCTGGTTCAATTCAAGGGCATGCAAAATCGCTTGACGCGAACAACAGCACCCATAGACCAACCCCTTGGTGTCGAGTTGCGTCAATGCGGATTGGTAATGAGCGAATCGCTGGGACTGCCATTGCACGGGTTCGTCTGCGACCAGTCCACACGCAGCCAGTTGACGCAAGATGTGCTGGTCCGCACCTTCGACGGTGCGTGGTGTATCCACATCTTCAATACGAACCAGCCAACGACCATGGTGCGCGCGCGCATCGAGCCAACTCGCCAGCGCCGCTACCAAGGAGCCCACATGCAGCGGACCCGTGGGGGAGGGCGCGAAGCGGCCAATGTAACGCATCCGACAATTCGAATTCAGTCTTGGTTTTGTGCGAGTGCGAGTGCGAGTTCCAAGCCAGAGACGAAGCCGTTTTCTACCCGATTCCCCAAGCACCAGTCGCCGCAAACAGAGAGCTGACGAGTTGAGTCGGACAAAAAAGGCTGCCCAAGTGGGCGGCGGGTTTGCGCATAGAGCCAGCGGTGGACCTCCGCGTGCGATGGGGTAACGCGAATACCTGTGATCTCACCAAAGGCTTTTGTAAGCTTGGCGATGACACGGTCAGGTGCGTCATTCACGTGCTCTTGGGACCATTGAGGGCTTGCCTGTACGGTCCAGCGCTCAACCGTGCTGCGTCCGGGTTTACTTGACTCACGCGCGACCCAGCTGACCCGATGGTGGATGCTACGGGCCACGTTCCAGTGAGGGCCTATCGGTTGGTTGGCTTGTGGGTAAGCGAGCATGAGGGTCCAGCAAGGGTCGACCAAGACGTCGGCAATCCTCGATTGCCAGTCTGGCTTTTCATTGCTCGACGCGAGCAGTGCGTGTGCCTGCGCGCTGGGGATGGCAAGGACTACATGGTCAAAATTACCCACTGTTTGGGTATCGGTTACACCACTTGAGGGGTCAGTCACCTCGGCTTCTAAGGCCCATTGTTGCCCGTGCTGCCGCAACTTAACAATGCGCGTTTGCGACACCACGTTGCAGCCCTTGAGGGTGCCATACTGAAGCGGCGCAGCCCACGCTTTGACCAATGCGTTCATACCCGGTACCGGCACCCAATGGGCATCGCTGGGATTTCCCGTGGTGGCGAGGACTTGTCCATTGGCGTCCATCACGCGCACGGTGTTAGCGCTCCAGCGCTTGATTGTTTGAGCGGTGGTCGCCAAGGCGGCTTCAAAGCGCGGGTCGCGCATGGTGAAGTACTGGGCACCATGGTCAAAGTCGCCGAACGGCGAGCGACGGGTGGACATGCGCCCCCCACAGCCGCGGCTTTTCTCGAAAACAGTTACCCGCATGCCTGCTTGGGCGAGTGTGCGGGCGCAGGTGATCCCCGCGATACCGGCGCCGATGATGGCGACGTGAGGTTGAGCTTTGACTGTCGGTGTTTTGGGACGGGGCATTCGGTTTCCTAACTTCAAACGATTTCCGTTAGGAGGATAGCCGATTACTTGGTCGCTGGGGTAGCCATCGGACTCACGGTGATGGTTGCTTTGATACCTTGAAGCCGATTACCGTCTTGGATGAGAACCGTTGCGGACCGTTGGGCTTTGGCAAAAGTAAGAATGCTTGTGGTGCCGAAGGAGCCTGACACGAGAGTCCAACCAAATGACTTGGCCTGATCTCGGAAATGCACATAGGCGTTTTGTGCGTCAACGCTAAGGGCCAAGCTCAGGCGCCCAGTCCAGTTGTTGCCGCTGCCCAAGACCAAGGTTTCGTCAGTCAGGACGCGCGAGCCACTAGGGACCGGGAAGTCATCTGCCACGCGGGCTTGTGGTGCATTGGGGTCTGTCGCGGCGGGCTCGTTCAGCGGCGTGCCCGGCGTGGTGCAGCCGACCAGTGCCAAGGAAACCAACCACGCCGACGCCACTGATAAACCACTCCGAGAAAGTCGGGCTGGGCGGGCGGCGTTTGCGTTTTGGTGGGTCATCTTTGGCTCGCTGGAGGTAGGTCAGTGCGCAGGCTTGGCGACCTGCGAGGCGATACCGGCGACCCAAGGTAACAGGAGTCGGTAGGGCATCAGCAATGCGGCAGCCATGGCCCACTTTACCAATAAATCGCCGCTCGCCAGCATCAACCAGTTCATTTCGGAACCGTAGAAGGCGATGAAGAAGAACAAGCCGGTATCCAGTACGGACGCGGCGATCGATCCGATTAAGGGGGCTTTCCACCATGTCATGGCGCGCATGCGGTTGAAAAATGCGATGTCCAGTAGCTGCGCACTGATGAAAGCGCCACCTGATGCCAACGCGATTTGCCAGTCAGCAAAGTACACCGACAGCACCACGGCAAGTACCAAACCTGCCCATGCGACTTTGCGTGCACCCGCAGGGCCGACAGCGCGGTTGGTCAAATCGGTGACCAAAAAAACAAACGGGTAGGTGAAGGCACCCCAAGTGAGCCAGTCATTGATGGGGTACATGACCGCAACGTTGGAGACCACGATGACCAACGTCATCGCCAAAATCGGCAACCACAGGCGATGCAGCGGCCAAGTAGGGAAGGAGGTGGGGATTGAATTTGTCATGGGCAATATTGTCTCATGACGCCTGTGAGCGATCAGCAAAAATTAGGGTTTTCACTTATCCATATATCATTATTCAATAATATACTTGTTTACAAGCAATACAAAGATTCCTCCAAAGAACCATGTCGGATTTAAACGCGGTATTCGAGTCAACAGCACGTTATTTCAGCGTGCTGGGCGAGCCCACGCGCTTGAGAATCCTGCACGTGATCTGCGCTGAAGAGCTGTGTGTCAGCGACATCATTCGAGCCACTGGCGCTTTGCAAGCCAATGTGTCGCGGCATTTGGGGTTGATGTATCAAGCGGGCCTGTTGTCGCGGCGGCGCGAGGGAACGCAAATTTTTTATCGCGTGGCAGAGCCGCTCTTTTTGGAGCTATGTCGTTCGATTTCTGCGCAGGTCGCCAGCCGGTTGCCTGCTTCCGATGGACAAGTCGAAACCGCCTTTGGTTTACGGGCTTGAATTTTCATACCGATTTAATCAAAACTGACCACTAGAAGAGGGTGTATGCCGATTAACCAAGACCTCAATATCCCACTGGGGAACACGTTCGATCAACCCATCGGACGCATCATCCCAGCCCCTGAGAACCACTTGAACGCCGAAGGGCTGGAGACGGCACGTAAGGCCCGTCGCAGTTTCATGGGGAAGGCGTTGGCCATGGGCGCAGGTATTGCGGCTGCCAGCAAGTCAGCCATTGCAGCTTCTGAGGGCGAAGACGCCATCTTGAAGCTACCAGCCCATACCACCGGCTTAGGGCAGGGGGTTGCGGCCAACGCTTACGGCATGCCCAGTAAGTGGGAGTCCAACCTCATGCGTCGCGAGAGCCCCGGTCTGACGCGGGTACCGCAAGCCTCCGTGAGCTTCTGCCCACTGCAAGGTTTGTTCGGCATCATCACACCATCCGGTTTGCATTTTGAGCGTCACCACCAAGGTTGGTGGGACATCGATCCATCTCAGCACCGTTTCATGGTGAACGGCTTGGTCAAGCGTCCGCGTGTGTTCACGATGGACGACCTGATGCGTTTGCCCAGCGTGTCCCGCATTCACTTCATCGAGTGCGGTGCCAACACGGGGCCCGAGTGGGGCAACGTCGCCCTGCCATCCGTGCAGTACACCCACGGTATGTTGAGCTGTGCTGAATTCACGGGTGTCTTGCTGTCCACTGTCTTGGAGATGTGTGGCATTGATAAAAAGCAAGCGCGGTACATCTTGGCGGAAGGTGCCGATGGTTCCAGCATGACACGCACAATCGCGCTGGACCGCGCTATGGATGACGTGATCGTCGCATGGGGCATGAACGGCGAAATGTTGCGCCCTGAAAACGGTTACCCGCTGCGCCTCGTTGTGCCGGGTGTGCAGGGTGTCAGTTGGGTCAAGTACCTGCGGCGCATTGAGGTTGGCGATCAGCCTTACGCAACCAAGGACGAGGCGGTGCATTACATCGACCTGCAGCCAGATGGCCAGCATCGCCAATACACCTCAATTCAGGAGTGCAAGAGCGTGATCACCACGCCATCTGGTAGTCAAACTCTGCTCGATAAGGGCTACTACAACATTTCCGGCTTGGCGTGGTCCGGTCGCGGTTCGATCAAACGTGTGGATGTCTCAGTCGATGGCGGCCGCAATTGGCGCACCGCTCGCCTGGAGGGGCCAACCTTAAGTAAAGCCCTGACGCGCTTTAACTTTGACTGGGTCTGGGATGGCAAGCCCGCGATCCTTCAAAGCCGTGCGATTGACAGCACGGGCTATGTGCAACCCAAGATCAACCAACTGCGCGCGGTTCGCGGCACACGGTCGATTTATCACAACAACGCGATTCAGTCTTGGAAGATTTCCGAGAACGGCGAAGTTTCAAACGTGCAGGTGTACTGATATGAAGTCGATGATGCAAACACTTAACAAGCCATTGGGTCAACTGGTGGCTGCTTTGGTCTTTTGTGGTTTGACTTTTGGTGTCGCCCACGCGAAGAAGCCTTGGGATGAGATCGGACGCGATGCCAAGCCTGCCGAAATTGCGGCGTGGGATATTGACGTGCGCCCAGACTTCAAGGGATTGCCGGCCGGGGCTGGGTCGGTCGATCGCGGCACAGCCGTTTGGGAAAGTCAATGTGCCAGTTGCCACGGTGTTTTTGGTGAATCCAATGAGGTCTTCACGCCATTGGTTGGCGGTACCACTGCCAAGGACATTGAGACCGGTAACGTCGAAAATTTGTTGCCGGGTAAAAATTTCCCGCAGCGAACCACCATGATGAAGGCCGCCACGGTGTCAACGCTATGGGACTATATCAACCGCGCCATGCCGTGGAACGCGCCCAAGTCCCTAAGCACGAACGACGTCTATGCGGTTCTGGCTTATTTGCTTAACCTGGCCGATGTGGTGCCCGCGGACTACGTGTTGTCAGACAAAAATATCGCGGACGTTCAAAAGCGCATGCCCAACCGCAACGGCATGACGGTGTTCACGCCCTTGTGGGATGTGAAAGGTAAGGGGGACGTGCAGAACGTTGCGTGTATGAAAAACTGTGCAACCGAGTTGACACTGGGTTCCAGCTTGCCTGACTTTGCGCGTGATGCCCATGGTGATATCAACCAGCAGAACCGTCTCATCGGACCCGTTCGCGGTTCCGTGACCACCGAGCCTGCTCCCAAAACTTTGGCAGATGCACGTGCCAAAGTGACGGGCGCCGCAAGCGCGCCAAAAGCGGACGGTGGTGCGATTGATGTGAAAGCGTTGTTGGTCTCGAACTCTTGCACGGCTTGCCATGGCATGAAGACCAAAATGGTCGGCCCTGGTTTTGCTGAGGTGGCTGAGAAGTACAAAGGCCAAGCCGATGCAAAAGCCTACTTGGCCGGAAAAATTAAGAACGGTGGTGCTGGCGTGTGGGGGGCCATTCCGATGCCACCACAGCCCCAGCTCAGCGATGCCGAGTTGGCAGCCATGGCGGGTTGGATTGTGGATGGTGCGAAATAAAAATCGCCAACTACGTATCAACCCTTAGATACACTTTCATGGAGTAGATATAAGATGGCAGTTATGAATGGATGCAATAGCACTTTTCGGGCTGTGATGTCTTATTTCTCATCCGCTTTACCTTGTGTTCCAAACAATTTCTAAGGAGCTAATATGAACACGACACGTCGTCAAGTGATCAAGACCACCGGTGTGCTTGGCACATTGGTCTCACTGGGCATCATCACGCAGACGCAGGCCCTCGCGGCAGATGAGCGCCCTGGTTTTTCAACCAAGAGTTTCGCTGACGCTGTGAACGCCTTGGGCGGTTCACCCGCGAACAGCGCAGACATCATTTTGGATACCCCCGACATCGCGGAAAACGGTGCGGTTGTGCCCGTTGGTGCCGAGAGCAAGATTCCTGGCACGACCGATATGTGGTTCTTGATCGAAAAGAACCCCTACCCCTTGGCGGCTGGTTTTAGCTTCCCCGCAGGTACGTCTACCGACGTGAAGACACGCGTCAAGATGGGCCAAACCACCAACGTGACGGTGGTGGTGAAGGCGGACGGCAAGTTGTACGCCAACTCGAAAGAAACCAAGGTCACGTTGGGCGGATGCGGCGGTTAATTCGCGCACAACCAAACGACAGATAAATTACTGATAGAAGCAATCTAGGAGTAGAAAAATGGGAAAACCAATGCGTATCCGTGCTAAGGCGGACAATGGCGTCACCACCGTGCGTGCTTTGATGGCACACGTTATGGAAGGTGGCCAGCGTAAAGATTCATCCGGTAAAGTCATCCCCGCACACCACATCACCGATATCACGGCGTCACACAACGGCAAGGTTGTGCTTTCAGCCCAATGGGGATCAGCTGTCTCGCAAAATCCGTTCTTGGCTTTCAGCTTCAAGGGCGGCGCTGCCGGCGACAAGGTGGCCTTGACTTGGAAAGACAACAAAGGCGACAGTCGCACCGACGAAGTGACCATCGCTTAAGTTGCGATAAAAATCGAGGGTCAACAGACGTTGCGCCCTCGCAATCAAAAGGAGACATCAATGAAACGCAAACTCGCCCTCGTCGCCCTCTTTGCGTCAAGCGCAATGGGGTTGGTACATGCCGACGCTATTGAAGATGGTATCGCCAAGTACCGCGAAATGTTGCAAGACGGCAACCCTGCCGAATTGTTCGAAATGAGCGGTGAAGAGCTCTGGACCACCGCACGTGGCCCAAAGAACGCCACCATGGAAAAATGTGACTTGGGTAAGGGCCCCGGTGTTGTGAAAGGCGCTTTCGTCGAGCTGCCACGCTTTTTCGCGGACACGGGTCGCGTGCAAGACTTGGAGTCACGCCTCATCACCTGCATGGCCACGTTGCAAGGCTTTAACGAAGCGGAACTCAACAAGACCGGTTACGCCAAGGGCGAGCAAGCCAACGTGCGTGACATGGCAACCTATGTTGCAGGCGCATCGCGCGAAATGAAGATTGCGACGCCACAAAGCCACCAGAAAGAACGCGAAATGTACGAAGTGGGCAAGCGCCTGTTCTTCATGCGCTCCGGTCCCCACGACTTCGCCTGCGCAACTTGTCACGCCGAAGACGGTAAGCGTATTCGTTTGCAAGGTCTGCCCAACCTCACGGGTAATCCCGGCGACGGCATCGGTTTTGCCGCGTGGCCCGCTTACCGCGTTGGTAACGCGCAGATGTGGCCCATGCAGAAACGTTTGAATGATTGCTACCGCCAGCAACGTTTCCCAGAGCCCAAGTTCGGTAGCGATGCCACCATCGCTTTGGGTGTGTACATGGGCGTCAATGCCAAGGGTGCGAAGAGTATTGCACCTGCCATCAAGCGTTAAGGAGCACACAGTTATGAAAAAAATCATTCCTTTCGCCGCCATCGGTGCATCACTTGTGCTGTCTGGTTGCATGTCGACCAGTATTTCCAGCGCCGATGCAGACAAACTCACTGCGGATGTGATCAAGGCCTCGTTCCAAGACAAGGGTATCGCCAAGGTGTCTCGTCTTGAGCAGGACGAAGCCAATCGCTTGTGCAGCGCTGCTAACGTGGCCGGTAAGCCGCTGGATGCTGCAACGGCTAAAGCCATCGAGGAAACGCAAATGAAGACCATCAAATGGCCTTCTGATGGCAAGTTCCTGGGTGACTTCAAAGCAGGTGAAAAGGTCGCGCAGGGCGGTCGTGGCCTGACTTGGAACGACAAGGCTGAAGCGGTGAACGGTGGTAACTGCTACAACTGTCACCAAATCAGCAAGACCGAGTTGTCGTACGGTACCTTGGGTCCGAGCCTCTATAACTACGGCAAGTTGCGCGGTGTCACTGACCCCGACAGCCCAGCGTCAAAAGCCATTGTGGAGTACACCTGGGGCAAGCTCTGGAACTCACGCGCGTACAACGCCTGTTCCAATATGCCTCGCGTGGGCCACAACGGTATCCTGACAGAAGCCCAGATCAAAGATGTGATGGCGCTCTTGTTGGACCCCAAGTCACCGGTGAACCAGTAAAGGTTTACCGTCATTGAGTGATCGAAGCGGTCGGACTCTCGGGTCCGACCTCTTTTTTATTTTGAAATATCAGTAGTCAATTACTAAGGGATATTTGTATGAGTATCGGGCGTCGTGAGTTTTTGCAGATGTTGGCAGTTGCCAGTGCGGGTGGTATGGCGTTGGGCCAAAAGGAAGTGTTGGCAGGTGATATGGCCGCTGCCCAAAAGCTTTACGAGTTACCAAAATTCGGCAATGTGAGCTTTATGCATTTCACCGATTGCCACGCGCAGCTCAAGCCCATTTATTTCCGCGAACCGAGTGTCAACATTGGCATCTCTGAAGCTTTGGGGCGCCCACCCCATTTGGTGGGTGAAAACCTCTTGAAGTACTTCAAGATTGCACCGGGAACCCCCGCAGCACACGCCTTTACCTATTTGAACTTTGAACAAGCGGCAAAAACCTACGGCAAGGTGGGCGGTTTTGCTCACCTCGCCACTTTGGTTAAACAAGTCCGTGCGAGCCGCCCCCATGCGTTGCTGCTAGATGGTGGCGATACATGGCAGGGATCTGCTACCGCATTGTGGACCAACGGCCAAGACATGGTCGACGCCTGTAAGTTACTCGGCGTTAACCTGATGACACCGCACTGGGAGTTCACCCTTGGCGCGGACCGTGTGAAGGAGATCGTCGACAAGGACTTTGCCGGCAAAATCGAATTTTTGGCACAGAACGTCCAAACGGCTGACTTTGAAGACCAGGTCTTCAAGCCCTATACCCTGCGGGAAATGAATGGGGTACCGGTCGCCGTGATTGGTCAAGCATTTCCGTACACCCCCATTGCTAACCCGCGTCACATGGTGCCTGATTGGACGTTTGGTATCAAAGATGACCATATGCAAAAGATGGTCGACGAAGCGCGCAGCAAAGGGGCGCAAGTGGTTGTGGTGCTGTCTCACAACGGCATGGACGTGGACATCAAGATGGCTTCTCGTGTCACAGGCATTGACGCAATCATGGGCGGTCACACCCACGATGGTGTACCCGCACCGGTGATCGTGACGAACGCAGGCGGTAAAACGCTGGTGACCAATGCAGGTTCGAACTCTAAGTTCCTCGGCGTTTTGGACTTCGACGTGCAGGGAGGCAAGGTACGTGACTTCCGTTACAAGCTCATGCCCGTGTTCGCCAACCTGCTGCCTGCTGACGCTGAGATGGCTGCCTATATCGATAAGGTCCGTGCGCCTTACGAGGGCAAGTTGCAAGAGAAGCTCGCGATCAGCGAGGGCTTGCTGTATCGCCGCGGTAACTTCAACGGCTCTTGGGATCAGCTCATTGTCGATGGCTTAATGGCTGTCAAAGGAGCTGAGATCGCCTTTTCGCCTGGCTTCCGTTGGGGAACGACGATCCTTCCCGGACAAGCGATTACGCGGGATCATTTGATGGATCAAATTGCCATCACCTACCCGTCAACCACGCTATCCAACATGACTGGCGCGACGATCAAAACAGTGCTTGAGGATGTTTGTGACAACCTCTTCAACCCCGACCCTTATTATCAGCAGGGCGGTGACATGGTGCGTGTTGGCGGTTTGCAGTACACCTGTGACCCGCTCGCCAGCTCAGGCAACCGCATCAGCAACATGCGCTTGAATGGCAAACCTATTGACGCATCTAAAACCTACAAGGTGGCTGGTTGGGCGCCCGTCGCCGAAGGCGTGCAAGGCGAGCCCATTTGGGATGTGATGGAGACTTACCTCAAGAGCGAGAAGGTCATCAAGCCTCGCCAACTGAACATGCCCACATTGAAAAACATGGCGGGTAATCCAGGGATGATCTAACCCCATTGACTCGAGTCACAAAAAAGGCGCCTAGGCGCCTTTTTTGTTGGAAAGTCAGTTGGTTTTGTATTGTTACAAGAATGGTAAATTTTCCGATAGATACATTAGTGAATAATGCTCTTGTCTTCATTGTTCCGTTAGTACCCTCATGCCTTTTTTTCGATCAAGTGACTTCTCCAAGCACTCGCAGCGTATGGCCGTCAAGGGGTGGTTTCTGAGTTTGTCGTTGGTACTCGCCACAACGCTCGCCCATGCATCAGACGCCGCCGGACGCGATTGGCGTACGCTGGCTGCGCAGGCAAAAGGCCAGACCGTCTACTTCAACGCATGGGCTGGTAGCGAGGCCATCAACGCCTATATCCAGTGGGTCGCCGCCGCCGTTCAAGCGCAATACGGCGTGACGTTGAAACACGTGAAAATCGCCGACATAGCGGATGTGGTGAACCGCGTGCGTGCAGAAAAGCAGGCGGGGCGCGACCGTACGTCGGGCACCGTGGACCTGATGTGGATCAACGGTGAAAATTTTGCTGCCATGAAGCTTGATGGACTGCTGGGTGAGCCTTTCACGCAGAACTTACCCAACTTTAAGTGGGTGGACACGGTTAACAAGCCCACGACACTGATCGATTTTTCTGTCCCAACCGATGGTCTGGAAGCACCCTGGGGCATGGCGCAATTGACTTTTTTCTCTGATTCAAAACGTGTGCCAAACCCACCGATCGATTTAGAGACCTTTGCCGCGATGGCGCAGCAGTTTCCGGGCCGCCTTACTTATCCGCGCCCACCTGACTTCCATGGCACGACCTTTTTAAAGCAGGTGATGTTGGCAACCGCGTCCGACATGGCGGTGTTTACGAAACCTGCAACTGATGCCGATTTCCAGGCCGCTACGGCGCCCATGTGGCGCTACTTGGATAAATTGCATCCGGCATTGTGGCGAGAGGGGCAGCAGTTCCCCAACACCGCGTCTGCCATGACCCAAATGCTGGCAGATGGTGAGTTACTGGTCAGTCTGACCTTTAATCCCAATGAAGCTGCCAATGAGATTGCGTCTAAACGGTTGCCCGAGTCGGTGCAGAGTTGGCAATTCAAGGCGGGCACGATTGGTAACACCCACTTTGTCGCCATCCCGTTTAACGCGCCCAGCCGAGCTGGCGCAAGCGTCGTTGCCAATTTCCTCCTGTCGCCAGAGGCACAAGCGCGAAAAGCCAACATCGACGTGTGGGGTGACCCCACCGTGTTGGCGGTATCGCGCTTGCCAACGGCACAACGGGCACTCTTTCAAGGGGGGGTGAAGCCCGGTCAGTTAACGCAAGCGGCACCCGTTCTGCCTGAGCCCCATGCCTCTTGGGTAGACAAGATCGAAAAAGAGTGGATTCGCCGCTACGCGCGATGAAAGGGGGTGCGGCGTCTGTGAGCATGGTGATGCCTATGGCACTCACCCTAGCGATAGGTCCCGTGTTGCTGACTGCGCTGTGGTTGGCCCTGAGCCCTTTGCTTGCGAATACCCCTTGGGTCGCGCTTTGGCAAGACCCCCGATTTGCGGATGCCACGCTTCACACGCTCTGGACAGGCACCGCAGCGAGCCTGTTGGCCTGGGTGAGTGCCGGTTACCTGCTGCGCTCGGCTTTCATTCGGGGACAAACGGGGCGTTGGCTTAACCGTCTGCCACTGTTACTGGCCACACCGCATGCCGCCATGGCGATCGCTATCGTCTTGTGGGTCGCGCCCACGGGGTGGCTTTTGCGTTTCACCTCGCCTTGGCTCACTGGATTTGACACGCCGCCTTTTTGGCGCACCACACAAGACCCTTTGGGGCTGGGCCTGATTGCCGCCTTGTGGATTAAGGAAGTCCCGTTTCTGTGTTGGGTCGCTGCGACCCAACTGCAGCGCGAAGATGTCCGACGTCGGTGGCAGGCTGAGTTTGCAGTCGCGCAGACCATGGGATTGACACCAACTGCCGCCTTTAATGCCGTCGTTTGGCCGCAGCTCGCGCGGGTGCTGCGTTGGCCCTTCATTGCGGTGCTCGCTTATGGTCTCACCGTGGTCGACTTGGCCCTCATCATTGGGCCTACTGCACCGCCAACCCTGGCTGTTTTAGCGTGGGAGTGGTTGCGCGATGCGGATGCTGTCCTCCAAGCACAGGGCGTGCTTGCAGCCTGGGTACTCGCTGGTTTGACGTTGTTGGTTGGCGCTAGTTCGTGGCGGCCGATTATCCGTATCGCCCCTTTTGGGGTGATGGGACGTGCAATTGATGGCGGCTGGCGCTTGCTTTTTATGCTTTACGCGGCGGCCTGGTTAGCCTTACTTGTGGGGGGCTTTTTGGGCGTTTGGCCCTTCCCGAGTGTGCGCCCCGAGCAGTGGCATATGGGGCATTGGGACCGCGTGTGGGACAGCGCGGAGAGTCTCTGGCGCACGGTAGCGCTCGGTGTGTTGGCGGCGACACTCACAGTTGCATGGCTAGTCGCGTGGTTGGAATGGGTGCCCCATCGCTGGCAACAAGTCATGCGTCCGCTTTTGATAGCCCCCATGATCTTGCCGCCACTCTTATGGGCCTTCGGCCTTTACCGCGTGGCACTGTGGGGTCATTTCGAAGGGGCGTGGTTTGGCATGGTGGTCGCGCACGCGATCATGGCGATGCCTTTTGCATTGCTGGCTCTAGAGTCGGTCTATCGCGCCAGTGACCCGCGCCTACAGGCAGTCACCTTGACGTTGGGGCGTCACCCGCTGCAGTATTTGTTATCGGTCAAGTGGCCCTTGCTCAAGCGGGCTTTATGGTCTACCTGGGCTATCGCATTTGCAGTGAGTGTTGCGCAGTATCTACCGACGCTTTACATCGGGGCAGGGCGGTTCGTCACGGTCACCACCGAGGCCGTGGCCCAGGCAACGGCGGGACAGCGCGGCCTGATGAGTGCTTACGCTGCATTGCAAACTATATTGCCGTTGATGGCATTCGCGGTGGCTGTCATGCTGGGTAGGCCCCGCCGTTTCATGAAAGGTCTACCGTGAGCGTCGGGTTGCATGTGAGCGTTGATCGACTGGGCACCGTGAACAAGCCTCTGCTGAAGGCGTTGTCATGGTCGGTGCCACCAGGCGCCGTCTGCACTTTGATGGGCCCCAGCGGCGTCGGCAAGAGCAGCTTGCTTGGAGCGATTGCGGGCACGCTCTCAATTGTCTCGGATGGCCTGACCCCGCTGATATTTGAGGGTTCGGTTTATTTGGATGGTGAGCGACTCGACACCCGTCCGGCACACGAGCGCGGCATCGGTCTGGTTACCCAAGACCCTTTACTCTTTCCTCACCTTACAGTTGCTGAGAACTTGGCATTTGCGATGAATCGGCACACCCCCAAAGCAGAGCGAACGCAGCAAGTGAAAGACGCCTTGCAGGCCGCCAATTTGCCGGCGATGGGTCAGGCCGATCCATCTCAACTATCAGGTGGAGAGCGCGCGCGGATTGCGCTGATGCGCGCGTTGCTGGCGAAACCCCGGGCCTTGTTGCTTGACGAGCCGTTTTCCAAATTGGACGACTCGTTACGACAACATATACGCGAGTGGTTTTTTCGGCAGGTCACCCAGCGGGGCATTCCTGCGCTTCTCGTGACCCATGACCCGGCTGACGTTGCCGATCACAGTCGCGTTATTCAGCTTCACCATGCTTGATCGAGCGCTCCAAACCCGACTCACACCAGTCCTCCAGAAACTGGCGGCGGCGTGGGTCGCCCGCGGCGGTTCGGCGGATCAATTGACATGGCTGGGCTTTGGTCTTGGTTTGCTAGCGGCCCTTTCGATTGCTTTTCAAATGCCACTCTTGGGTTTGGCCCTTATTTTGTTATCACGACTGTGCGACGGCCTAGATGGTGCGGTTGCCCGCCTGACGCAACCCTCCTCGCGGGGTGCGTTTTTGGACATCACGCTCGATTTTTTGTTTTACGCCCTGATTCCGTTGGCTTTTGCGGTTGCCGATCCTGCGCAGAACGCGCTCGCTGCAGCTGTTTTACTCGCGTGTTTCATGGGCACAGGTAGCAGTTTCCTGGCATTTGCAGCCTTGGCTGAGAAGGCCGGCTTGAAAGCTGATGTCACCTTGCCAAAAGGCCTTTATTTCATCGGTGGGCTCACCGAAGCCACAGAGACCCTATTGGTCTTTGTAGGCATGTGTTTGTGGCCCGCGTATTTTCCCGTGTTGGCTTACAGCTACGCGGCTTTGTGTGTTGTGACCATTGGTTTCCGTCTGTGGGTGGGAATACGCACGCTTGAACCGCGAGAGGATAAGTTTTGACGAATAAAAAATGGGCGTTGGCCGGCATCATATTGGCACTTTTGATCGGTGCCTTTTGGTTTGATTTAGGCCAGTACGCCAGCCTAGATGCGCTGAGGCAAAACCAAACGCGCATGGCTGAGGCCCTTGCTGAATCACCTTTTACGGTGGTATTGGGCTTCAGTGCGGTGTATGTTGTGGTGACCGCACTGTCGTTACCGGGCGCCGTAATTTTGACCTTGGCGGCTGGTGCTTGGTTTGGTTTGGTGCTCGGCACCCTTGTGGTGTCTGTGGCGTCGACCATTGGCGCGACGTTGGCCATGTTGAGCGCGCGTTACTTGCTTCGCGATTGGGTTCAGCGCCGGTGGCCTGATCGATTAGCCGTGATCCAACAAGGGCTTGATCGTGATGGACCGTTTTACTTGTTCTCGCTGCGCCTGCTACCCATCGTGCCATTCTTCCTGCTGAACCTCGTCATGGGTTTGACGCAGATGCGCGTTCGGACCTATTTTTGGATCAGTCAAGTGGGGATGTTGGCCGGCACCGTGGTTTATGTGAATGCCGGTACCGCCCTCGCCAAAATCAATCAGCTATCGGATGTCTTATCGCCTAGCGTCTGGGGTGCCTTTGCACTGTTGGCTGCGCTGCCATGGATCTTGCGCCGAGCGCTCGACTGGCGCCATCGTCAGCGTGTGTATGCCCGCTGGCAATCGGTCAAGCCGAAGCAGTTCGATCGTAACTTGATTGTGATTGGTGGTGGTGCAGCGGGTTTGGTGTCTGCATACATTGCGGCCGTTGTGAAAGCCAAAGTCACTTTGGTTGAGGCTCACAAAATGGGTGGCGACTGCTTGAACTATGGTTGCGTCCCCAGCAAAGCTTTGATTAAGAGCGCCAATTTGGCACACAAAATGAAGCATGCCGATCGTTATGGTTTGACGCCAGCTTCCCCGGATGTGCGATTCAAAGCGGTGATGACACGGGTGCAGGCTATCGTGAAACAAGTTGCACCGCATGACAGCGTGGAGCGCTACACCGCGTTGGGCGTTGATGTCGTAAGCGGTCACGCGATCATTGTCAATCCGTGGACGGTAGAGATCACTGATGCGCAACGAAACAAGCAAACTCTCACGACACGCAGCATTGTGATTGCAGCAGGTGCAAAACCGCTGGTGCCACCTCTGCCCGGACTCGATACTGTGGGCTATCTCACCAGCGATACGCTGTGGGAAGCATTTGCCGCACGGGACACCTTGCCACAACGTATCGTCGTGTTGGGTGGCGGGCCGATTGGCTGCGAGCTCACGCAGGCCTTGGCACGTCTAGGTGCCCATGTGACCCAAGTCGAAATGGGCGACCGCTTGCTACCTCGCGAAGATGAGGTGGTGTCTGAGTTGATCGCTAAAACGCTGGCCTCGGAAGGGGTGGAAGTCTTGACCGCTCACCAAGCCATTCGTTGCGAACAACAGGGCGAAGAGAAAATGCTCGTGGTTAAGGGCCCCTCAGGTGATCGCGCGATTGCTTTTGATGAGCTCATTTGCGCCGTCGGTCGGGTCGCACGCCTGGATGGTTACGGACTTGAAGCCTTGGGCATCACGGCGCAACGCACCATAGAGACCGACGCTTATCTGCAAACCGTTTACCCCAACATTTACGCCGCAGGGGATGTTGCTGGGCCTTATCAGTTCACGCACACGGCCTCTCATCAGGCTTGGTATGCCAGTGTCAATGCCTTATTCGGTGACTTTAAGCGGTTTGCGGTCGACTACCGCGTTATACCTTGGGCCACCTTTGTAGACCCCGAGGTGGCCCGTGTCGGGCTGAATGAGCAAGCGGCGAAGGCAGCCGGAATTGCTTACGAGGTCACTCAGTTTCCCCTTGATGACCTCGATCGCGCCATCACGGATAGCGAGACCGCTGGATTCATTCAGGTACTCACGCCGCCGGGCAAAGACCGTATCTTGGGCGTCACCATCGTGGGCGCACAGGCCAGCGAGATACTTGCCGAATACGTGTTGGCCATGAAGCACGGGTTGGGTCTCAACCGAATCTTGGGCACCATTCACACCTATCCCACGATGGCAGAAGCCAACAAATACGTCGCCGGTGAGTGGAAGCGCGCACACGCACCCAAACGCCTACTGGCCTGGGTTGAGCGCTTTCAAACTTGGCGCCGCGGGTAATGGGTTATCTCAGTTGTGCCGCTATCGTCGGCGTCCTGAGCGGCAGCGTTTGGTTGCTTCCAGCCCTAGCCGCATCGCCATCGCTTGAGTCGTCCTCATCGCTTGCGCCGTTTACGCCGGACAGCGTTACGGCATGGCGCTTTGTGGGAATTCCCAAAGCGTCGGTAAGCCTTCCCCCAACGCAGTTTGACGTTTTGCAGGAGGATGGCGAATTCGCTTTACGCATTCAAACCAATGCCTCTTACGGCACTTGGGTACATGACTTACCCCAGGCTCCTGCGGGAAAGCTGCGTTGGCGTTGGCGTCTCGATGAGCCGCTGAACGGCGGCAACACGGCGCCGGACCTCCTGACCAAGGCGGGCGATGACGCAGCGCTTAAGGTTTGTGTCATGTTCAATCACGATCTGCAACGCGTGCCCTTTTGGGAACGTACGACCTTGCGTGTCGCGCGAAGCGTCAGTGGGGAAGACTTGCCCGCAGCGACACTCTGCTATGTGTGGGATCAAACCTACGCTGTGGGACAAATTGGGCGCAACCCCTACTCGGCGCGCGTACGTTTTATGGTCTTGCGAGGCCCCGAATCTCCGCTGCGGGTCTGGCAAAGCGAGCTGCGTGATGTCGGGGCAGATTTCAAACAGTTGTTTGCTGACGAGCATCCGGTCACTGAGCCGGCGCCGACCCTCAAGGCCATTGTGGTGGGCGCCGACAGCGATAACACCCAAAGTACGTCGCTGGGCTGGTTGAAGTCGATTGCGCTAGGCCGTTAAGGTGATAGAGGTCAACGCATCGCTTGCGGAAAGAACCTCGCCGATGACGGCACAGTCTGCGTAGCCCGCTGCTTTGAGGTTTGACAGGCAATCAGCAAAACGATCAGCGGGTACAGATGCCAATAAGCCGCCTGCAGTTTGGGGGTCAAAGAGCAAGGCGTATCGGGGTGTATTTGCATACGCTTCAGGGTTAGCGATCGCATGGCGCGAGCGCGCATTGGCGGTTTGCAGTGAGCTGAACACACCTTGCTCGATGCAGCGCTCGGCACCCGCTAACAGTGGAATTTGACCAATATCTAACTGTGCACCCACACCGCTTGCTTTGGTCATTTCAAGCAGGTGCCCCAGTAATCCAAATCCAGTGACGTCGGTACAGGCACTTGCACCGTGGCTCTGCAAAATAGCGGCAGCGCGTTGGTTGGACTGCTGCATCGATACCAGGGCCTGACCGATATCAACCCCAACAGCTTTTGCTTGGGCATGTGCTGCCAGTAGGGTGCCCGTGCCAATGGCTTTGGTGATGATTAACTGCTCACCTGGCATCATGCCGGCCTTTTGCATCACGCGATTCAGTGGTTGACCTTCAGCAGTTTGCTCGTTCAATTCACTTTCGGTATCGATGAGCCCGTTGATTGCAAAGCCCAGTCCGAGTTCAGCTCCTTCACCTGTGTGACCACCAACCAGTGTGCAGCCCGCCTCGTTCAAAACGGCCACGGCGCCCGTCATGAGATCGCTCAAGAGGGTTTCAGTTTTTGCGTCCAGTCCCGGAGGAATAGTGGCAATTGCGGTGGCGGTATGGGGCGTTGCGCCCATCGCAAAAATGTCACCCAACGCGTGGTTGGCCGCGATGCGACCAAAGAGGTAAGGGTCGTCGATAAAGGCTCTAAAGAAATCGACCGTGTGAACCAGCGCTTTCCCGGCAGGTACCCGGACGACAGCTGCATCATCGGGCGCATGGAGACCCACCAAGACATCGGAGTTATCGACGGGTGCGAGGTTTGTTAAGGCTCTGCTAAGAATGGTTGAACCCACCTTTGCGCCACAGCCGCCGCAGCGCATAGTGGTGGCTTCGATTGCGGCCATCGACTCTTCAGCGTTCAGTGCCAGTTGGGCGCCACGGCTACTGCTTGTGGGGATGCCTGCCATTCTCATGGGGGGCAGGTCATTGAAACGCTTCATGAAGCGGCGATCAATGTAATCTTTCCATCGCCATACCCATTCACCAGCAAAACTCAATTCACCGCGGGATGCGACGGCGAATCGGTCACCGGTCGAAATCAACGCTAACCACCGCCGCTGCGGTCGATAGGTGGTTGCGCGCTTACCCTGCAGTGCGCGCCGCAAATTGGTAGCCAGTGGCTTGGTCATACGCACTGCGAAGACGCCAGCCTTCTCCAGGGGACGTTCAGCAAAAGACGTGATGTCGCCAGCGGCGTAGATGGTCGGGTCAGTGACGCTTTGCAACTGCGCGTTGACTCGAATAAAACCAGCATCATCCAGCGCTAAACCAGTTTGCTTGAGCCAACCCGCACCAGCGGCTTGTGTGACCCACATGGTTTCATCGGCATCGTAGGTCCGTCCGTCGGCTGTATGCAGGCAGCCAGGTGACAGCGCGCTCACCGTGGCGCCGAGATGAACCGTTATGTTTCGACGTGCCAATAGTTTTGTGAAATGCGCCTGCACGCGGGTGTTGTGCGTGGGCATGATGGTGTTGCCCGAGGTCAGCAACGTGAACGTCAGTCGTTCGGGGTTATCGCCGCCATCACGGAGCACCTGCCGGAGCCGGTGCTGCATCGCCAAAATCAGTTCAACGCCGCCCGCGCCACCGCCGACGACGGCGATGGTCAGTTGCCCACGTTGACGCGGCAACTGTTTGACACGGGCTAATAAGTCCAACCAACGTTGGTTGAACTGTGTGATGGGTTTGACCGGAATCGCTAAACGATGGTCGTCAGCGAGCGCTTGGAGGTCGGGGGTTGCGCCCGTATTGATCGACAAAAGGTCATACGGCACAGGAGGACGATTGGCACACAGTACCTCGCGGTTCACTCGGTCGACACCAATCGCCGCGCTGTGATAAAAACGCGCCCCAGCAAATGCACACAGCCGGGCTAGATCAATGTGTACGTCACGAAAACTATAGTGACCCGCCACATAACCAGGCAACATCCCAGAGTAGGGGGTATCCACATCGGTGCTGATGAGGGTGAGGCGGACCCCGGGCTCAGGCTTCATGGCGAACATGCGCAACACCCCAACATGGCTGTGGCCACCACCAATCAAAACAAGGTCGCGTAAGACGGGAGAGGGGCTGGTTTGCATGGTGCCTTTTGAGGAGAGGGTGTCGCCTGAGTTATTAGTGTGCCATGGGAAGTAGGTCGTACTTCTTCTATTTTTTGGCTTTAAAAAACACAGGGCTTATCCTTAATCAGGGCGCCTTTGAACACGGTCTTCGAATCGTCTTCAATCAGTCCCGTGAGCTGACGATGCAGGTACGTGGTGCCATCCATAGCGGCGCGACGAAAGAGGAGATTAAAGAAGTTTTTTGCAAACCGCTAAACCTTGCGGTCTGTCCACCGCGATGGGTATTTTTCGGAATGCACAAGATGTGCTGGTCGAAATGACTGTTCTTTACGCTCTTAGCGCTTGAATTGCTCGCGGAAACGCTCAACTTCAGCGATATAGGGCTCTGAGGTCAGTATGTTGCTGACCAGATGGGTCTTTTCTTTGATGCGTTTAGAGAAATAAATCCGGTCGACCGAACCATCAGGGTGACAACGGGCCTTGATGGAGCACTGTTTCCGATCGTGCGATTGATCGATTAACACGATGGAGTTCGCATTGATTTTGAATTCCATGATGCAACTTTTTGGGTTGTTCACGTCGTCAATGGCGATGAATTCATTGCTGCCTTTGAACTCGAAAATACCACGATAGGTGCAGTTTTGTAGGTTCCGATTGGGGACAAACAATTCCGCGTAAAGGCGGGTTGGGGAACGTGGCAAGACGTCTAACTTGACCTCCATGTTCCGGTCTTCCTCACCGTCCACCCGCACCACTTTGCGGTACTTGTAGGTTCCGATAACTTCTTTAATTAAAGGCTCAGAGACGGCCGCATCGCCCGCCACGAGGTAAGCGGGGGGGAGGGCTGTAGCCTGGCCCTGCACCATGGCAGGTGCCAGTGCCAAGAGCGTCATTGCAATCGCGTGTAAAAAATTGATGGGACTCTGGCGCATGGTATGGGGGAAGGATTTTCTTGGATTGGTGTTAAGCGGAGTATCGGAAGAATTAAAAATTTCTTTATAGAACAATGGGTTTACTTCGAATTTTCACATGGCCCTTATTATAAATTCTCAACCATACCCCTCTACAATTAGGGCTACGACCAGCTACTAAGAGGAATCTTGTTTTGAAGCTTTCGACGAAAATTTGGATTGCAGGTTTGGGTTTACTGACCCTGTGGGGCGGCGTGACTGCTGCTGAGCGCATGATGCACGGGTCCGGACACCATCAAATGCACCACGGTGGGCACATGGGCGGCATGGCTGGTCATCATGGCGGCGAACATGACGAATACAACATGCCGGGATTACGCGGCAAGGACACCACACAGGCCGAGTTTGAGGAAATGCGTGCGATGTTCATGAAGCACCGCGCGATGACCCGCAGCGTGACCAACCTACCAGACGGTATTCGAACCGTGACAGAAACCGACGATGTCGAATTACGGCCTAAGTTGGTGAGCCATGTGGTTGGCATGATTGCCCGCATGCAAGGCAAGCGCAACCCTGAAGTTATCATTCAAAGCGCCACGCTCAACCCGCTGTTCGAGCGGGGCGATGCCATCAAGACCCAAATGGAAATGACTGCAAAAGGCATCATCGTGACGCAGACATCCACCGATCCTGAGGTTGTCCAGCTGTTGCAAACGCACGCCGCGGAAGTCAGTGACTTGGCGGCGCGTGGCATGGCCGCTGTGCATGAGCGCATGCAGGGCCAGCACCACCGGTAAACAAACCGTCGACAGCACACTGCGCACATGCCGTTACCGGAAGCGCTCCAACTCAAGGTGAACGATGACCGTATCTTGCATGGTTGGGCGTGGCCCGCGCCATCAGAAACTGTCGGTCAATTATTGTTAGTTCACGGGTTGGGCGAACACGCGCGACGTTACGACCGTCTCACAAATACCTTGTGGGCAGATGGCTGGCATGTCTTGGCCTACGATCAGTTGGGGCATGGTCAATCGCCGGGGCCTCGCGGCGACCTGCCATTTGCCGATGCACTGGTCGAAGACCTAGCAGCCGTCTATGGCCAATGGGGCTCACCGGAATTACCGCGCGTTGTGCTCGGCCACAGCTTGGGTGGTTTGGTTGTTGCGGATTGGATCTCAGGGCGGTTGTCGCCTCATCACAAACCCGTGGGCATTGTTTTATCCTCGCCAGCGCTGGGTGCAAAAACCAATCTCATTCAACGGTTCCTGTTGGCAACACTGCCCAAAATATTCCCCCATCTGTGCGTGGCCAACGGGGTGAATCCTGCGTTGATATCGCACGATGCAACCGTGGTGAAGCAGTACCGTACTGATCCATTGGTTCATGACCGGATCTCTGCACTGTTGGCGGCGTGGATTATCGCAAGGGAAGGGGAAGTTCAGCAACGAGCCAGTGATTGGCGCACGCCGACGCTGGTGCAATACGCGGGCGATGATTATTTGGTCGACGCAGAGGCCACCTGGCAATTCATTCAGAATTCCCCCGCTGGTGTGGTGACGGGTACTCGCTTCGAGGGCGCCTATCACGAGGTGTACAACGAGCTGTCACAGTGGCGAGAGCCCGCGGTGACCCAGCTACTGGGCGCATTACGGGGCTTTTTGTAAGCGGACGACTGGCGGAGTCTTTTGGTCAAGGCCGGCGCTCAGGATGGGCTCACTTCGATGCCTGCCGCGCGCGCTGCTACTCGAATTACGGCGGCATAGTCGAGGTTAGCGTCCCCCTGCGCTGATGCCTCATGAAGCATCTGATCAACATGACCGGTCAAGGTCATGGGGACATTGAGCTGGGAACCTGCTTCCAAAATCAAACCGACGTCCTTACGCATTTGGTCCACAGTGAATGTGGGGGTGTAATCGCGTTCACGCAATTGCACGGCCTTAGCCCGCACGATTGGCGCACCAACGGCACTGGCGCCGATCACATCCCACATTTGTTGCCAGTCCAGGCCACCTTTTTCGCCCAGTGTCAATGCCTCAGCCAGCATGCCGGAGGTGGATGCGATCATCAGGTTTATCACCAGTTTCATGAGCCGCGCTTGATCACCTTCTCCCAGGTAAAACTGCGAAGGCCCAAACAATTGCAGGAGCGGTAACACCTGCTCATAAGCGGCCTTAGGGCCTGATCCCAGCACAGTTAACTGTGCCTGTTCGGCCATCTTGTTGTTACCCGAGACCGTAGCCCGGACATGCGCGATACCGCGACTCGAACACCACTCGGCGCAAGTCGCGCTGGCGCGCATGGAGACGGTACTGGTATCCACATAAATTGGTTGCGCGCTGGCGTTTGCAACGACTTGGGCACCGACTTCAAGTAACGCGTCGTCATGGGGCAAAGACGACAAAACAACGTCCGCCTGCTTAACCGCTGAAGCCAGATCGGCCACCACTTGCAACCCAGCGGCGTGCGCACTTTCACGCGCTACGGCACTGTTGTCATAAACGACCACAGCGTGGCCCGCTGTAGCAATATGTCGCGCCATTGGCAATCCCATTTTCCCGATGCCTATCACGGTAACTTGCATGTCTAAATCCTCCGATTGAGTCTCGGTTTCGAGCGGATCGTCCTGCGAGCTCACAGGAAAGGTGGTTGCACCAATCACATCCTTTGGGTGTGAGCAGCGATTCACAACGATCATATTCGCAGCTAATTAGTCCATCCGTAAGTTCCCCCAAGCGAATGGTTAGACGTGAAGATTCACCACCCTCAAGCGCCCCCTTCAGTCTACTTTTAACTATGACGACACTGGTATTCCCCTAAACCTGTAAAGGTGTGCTTGAGTCGAACGAAGGACAGGTGCTGCGTGCTGCTGCGCTCAAAGGTATGGGCATCCTCGTACAACCGAAGTACATCGTCCACGATGATCTAGTGGCCGGTCGATTGACCCCTGTACTTGACGATTGGGATCTACCTCGGCTACACATCAACGTGGCGTTTCAAAGTCGCCGTCACATGTCGGCCAAAGTCAGAACTTTTGTCGATTTTGTAGTTGAGTATTTTGAGCGGATGGATTTTCGACGCAAGTGGACGAGTCATGACCGTTCAGGAATTCACTGATCGGTGGGGAGAAGGGCGGGTTAGGTGTGTGGCATCTGACGATGTTCAGGAAAAGTGTCTAACGATTCAGGCGAATGCCATACCGCACTGGAGCGCTTTGGATACTTGCTAGCGTATTCTCTGAGGGCAACAAAAAAGCCTAGACAGCTTTGGACTGATCTAGACTTATAAGTGGTGCCGGAAAGAGGAATCGAACCCCCGACCTTCTCATTACGAATGAGCTGCTCTACCGACGTACTACCGGCGTACCTCCTATGTTTTTGACCCTCCCAGTGTGTTTCATACGCAGGAAATACGCAAATGGCTTCAATTACCAAAAGAGGAAAGACCTTCCAAGTGGAGGTGCGAAAGAAAGGACAACCGTCAGTCAGTAAGTGCTTCTCGACCATCAGTGAAGCAAAGGCTTGGGCTCACCAGCAAGAGGCTTTGATGAATAGCGCGGCTAGCCCACTGCGACAAGTGAGGGAGCGAGCTATTCCTACCCTTTCTGAGGCTCTCGATCGATACCGGCGCGAGGTCACTCCGACAAAGAAGAGTGCACAGAAGGAGGGCTCGATGTTGAATTTTTGGGCTACATCCGCCTTTGCCAGCAGCCGTCTCTGCAGCATCAGCTCCGCGCATATCAGTCAGCGCAAAGAGGCGATGTTGGTGGAAGGACGCTCTGCAGCCACGGTTACCCGTTACCTAGCACTCCTAAGTCATATCTTCACGGTGGCTCGGGTCGATTGGGGGTTTGCCTTGACGAACCCTGTGCTCGACGTCAGAAAGCCAAAGGTGCTCAACGCCCGGTCGAGAAGACCGACGTCTGAGGAGATGGCGCTGATCCTGAAGCACACAGGCAGTGCTGAGTTAAGAATATTTTTCCAACTCGCTGCGGATACAGCTATGAGGCGAAGTGAGCTGCACAGCCTACGTTGGGAAGACCTCAACCTCACCAAGCAGTTCATCTACCTAACCGATACGAAAAACGGCTCGGACAGGGTCGTTGTCATAAGCGATCGGGCAGTCAAATGGATTGAGCGGCTGGGAGTCAAGAAGGAAGGCAAGGTCTTTCAATTCACGCATTCGGACACCCCTTCAAAAGCTTTCAGAAGGGCGCTGAAGGCCGCACGGGAACAGTATGTGGCTGACTGTACATGCGCCGGAATAAAGCCATCACAGACCTTCCTAGCGAACCTGCGACTGCATGATTTGCGGCATCAGGCAACGAGCGCAATGTTTGAGAGAGGTTTGACGATACCCGAGGTCTCTTCAATCACCGGGCACAAGACATTAGCAATGCTATCGCGATACACCCACCTACGACCAGAATCTGTGTTGGAGCGACTGAATAAAGCGTCTGCCGAAGAACTCTAGTGTGTGTCCGCCTCAGGCACCCGTATGAGACTATTTATAGGTATTTCTAGCGTAGTGATAGCGCCGCCACGAGGCGACAAAGTCGTGCATGAGGCCGCTAGGCATCTTGATTTCACTATCAAAAGCTTCTTCAAGCGTAATGACTCGAGATCGACTTTCGATGTCCGTTTTTTCGATATTCATACCGAACAGCTCCTTGGTGCTTGGGCCTGTTTCGCTCGTTGAAGTGAGTCTTCCCGTGACTGCTTGGAACGACTCCAGCATGACGTCATTCAGCGTAGACTTGTGGCCGACTCTGACGATGAAGCTGTCATGTATAGGTAAGACCAAAATCTCCTCATCCATCATCTTTTGCATCACCATCATTGCAATTTCACTGTCAATGAATTGAGCCTCGAGGCCTGCTGTTGTATTGAAGAGGTGCGCGATTGGCTCGTGCCTTTGGCGAAGCAAGGTCATTAGGCAACGGTGCGAAACGCCAATCTTCTTAAGATCGGATCTAGGCAGGTGCGAATCAAGAAAATCCGATGGAAATTACGATCCTGTAGTGCGCTCAAGCGACCACACGGTTTTCATCCCTCAGGTCAGCATGAACCACAAGGCCCTGACCTAACGCACAGATATACATGACTTCAGCCAGAGCGACACGACCCCGTTAGACTCATCGGCCCAGAGGTGTGTCGGTTAATCCACGTTCAAAGGCGGCGAACCTTTTTTAGCATTTATAGAAAGGCGTAGCGTCAAGCGTCACCTCTCAACAAAAACTCGCAGTGTTTCATAAATCACACCATCAGACTTGGCTGCGGCTTTACTCCCGTCTGATTCCATGAGTTTTTGAAACGCCTCCATATCAGGAACGTCGAATAGCAAGGCGGTTGAATTGGATCCTTGCGGGTCAGTAAAGGGGGTGCACTTAATGCCGTTGGCCTCAAACACCTGTTGCCTCAACGGTGAACTAAGCCATTTTTGAACATCTTCTACATCATGGGTACCGATTACTAGTGGCATGTGAATCTTCCTTTGAATTGTGGCTTGGTTGATTTCCGATCTTGAGTCCCAGTTACGTCTATTTCTTAAATTCCAGCGAATACATCACCCCGACTCTCGCCCAAAAGCTTGTCGAGTGTGCGCTTAACACCCAAGTGCGAGTTCTCAACCAAGCGGATGATCTCCAGCTTCTGCTCAGCCGCGTACCTCATCCCCGCTCGTCCCCATCCCCGATCATGCTTTTTTTTGTAGTCGGTTCTCCAGCGTTAAGTCCGCCACCGCCTCCTTTAACGCTTGGGTCTGAGAGCGCATAGAGCGAACCTCATCATTGTTAGCTGCGCGAGCTGTATCTCCGGCCAAGCGCTTCTTGCCCGCTTCTAGAAACTCTTTGCTCCAGCTGTAGTAAAGCCCCTGCGCAATACCTTCCTTGCGGCACAGCTCAGCAATGCTGTCCTCACCCCTTAGGCCACTGAGAACAACACGTATCTTGTCCTCGGTTGAATAATGCCGCCTGGTGGCTCTTCTAATGTCTTTGACCACCTGCTCTGCAGTGGCCTTGGGTTGATTAGATTTCAATTTCATCTTCACTCCTTAAGTTAAAAGATGAACCAAAACCCTCCTCTAATCAAGTACCCCTATTTGTCTCACACACGCTGACGTCGGACAAGCTGGCATATCGCTTTAAGCAGTAGAGCATTTCGGTTGGCTCAACGTAGTTAACGCTGCATAACCGGCGTTACTTCAAAGTGACTCATCTCTAAAACTGGATCAAAAGCAGCATCAATTTCTTCAAAACTATCTGCTTCAACAACCATATAACCCCTATGCTCAAGTCTGTTTACGTAATTTGCGTGAATCTTAAGCCCGTGGTCTGATAAACTTGCGAGCGTATTTTTCCACAGCGGCCCTCTTTCAGGATCATGGGTTTGGCAAGTTGAATAGTCGTGTGTCATCGTAATCATAAATAACATCATAGATCTCCATTTCGTGGCAACAAAATTAAGTCGGCGGAAGGCAGCGAAGACTGTTATTCGATGGTGCTATGAATTAGATCACCACTTAAAGCTATGGTGTGTCGGTTGATCGCATCAAACTCTTGCAGAAGATGCCGTTGACCATCCAGCCAATTTACACCGTCTTTCTCCAATTCAGGTTGATTTAGGTTTTGTTGTGGTGGGCGTTGCTTTTTTTAACAACGCTTGTCATGTCAATGGCCTTGTGTCTTAGACCAATTGCAAAACACGGGATTGCTTGAGTTCACCAAATGCATGCGCGCGCAACACCAGGGCTTGAAACTCTTTGCTACTGCCAGTGGTGTCCAAGTATTCGCTCATGTCGTCCAGAGACTGGGCGTAGTACACTACCAACAGGCGAGCCATGTCGCCGGCAAACACAGGAACAACGGCCATCATGGGCGTGGCCGGGCTCAAGGCCTCAATGTCGGGAAGCAAGGCAAGGGCTTCTTTCAAATGCGCCCGAGCGACTTGGTATTCACGTTGCACGATGACAGGGTGCTTGCTGGGCTCACCGTATACAGTTCGGAAAACCTCGGGGCCTTGCCAAGTGGCGGCCCTGTCTGCATCGGCGTCAGCGCGCAATTGAATGTACAGGGGGTCTTTGGCCATTTTTTCGCTGGTTTGGGTACCGTCCTTGAACGTGTCAAAGCTTCCGTAGACGTGAACACTGCCAGCGCCTTCACCAAACAACACGCGCGCAATGCGCACCCTAGCTCCTGCCCGGGTCATGGCGTCGCCCAAGGCGCTGATGCGTTGGTGGGCCAATTGTGATTTGCCCGATATGGGCGTGGCGATTCTTCTGGAGATGATGGTCATGGTGCGGCTCCTTCAATGGGCTTGAGTTGAAACAATCAATAAACCCATTAGAGTGCAACCGCCTTGGCAAATGGTTGGCAAAAATTTGGTGAGGTCCAAGCCAGCCGCCGCCAAGCCCTGCAGCCAGCCACTGGCGCCTGTCAAACCCTGGCCAACATGCAACTCGCCCAACGGCGTGGATGCCATGCGCGTCGTGTGGAAAGCCAGCGCTCAAGCCATCGAAAGCGGCGACCCAGATACC
>JAUJFZ010000007.1 GCA_030441535.1 Betaproteobacteria bacterium LSUCC0117 | reverse complement strand
TAAACTTTGAAACCAATGAGCCAATCTCTCCTTTGAGAAATTAACCCATCTGTCTCAAACCATTTGAAGACGGACAGGCAACGTGTGCAAGTTGTAATAAAAAGCATCTTTAATCAGACAAACCAACAGCGAAATAAAGCTCCATAAGATTCAATGGCCAATCTCGCCCAATATCTCTTTCAGCGCGCTCAGGCTAATCCCGAGTCAATCGCCATCATTGACAAAACGGTCAAGACGAATGAGCCAGAGCGTCCGCCACAGATGGCGCTGCACGGTTACGGCGTAGCAGAACTTCGATTTTCTGAATTTGCGGCTCGCATCAAACGGCTTGCTGGCGGGTTGACGGCGTTAGCGCAGACGAGTCATGGTGATCGGGTGGTGATTTGCATGGAGAATCGCCCGGAGTTCTTCGATCTGCTCTTTGCCTGCTGGACTGCGGGGCTTTGTCCGGTGCCAGTCAATGCAAAGCTGCATCCTAAAGAGGTCGTCCATATTTTGCGGGACTGTGATGCCAGGTTAGCCTTCCTCAGCGGTCGTTTAGCGCTAGATATCACCGCGGCGCTTGCCGACTCAAAGCACAAGGTTGCCGTATTCGCTACCAATCAAGCGTCGTTTGCGGCGCTCTACGAGGGCGCGTCGATGGAGCCCGCCACCGTTGACCCTACCGAACTGGCATGGATTTTCTACACATCCGGAACGACGGGTCGACCCAAAGGCGCCATGCTGACGCACCGAAATTTGCTGTTCATGTCTTTGATTTATTACGCCGATATTGAGCAAGTCAATCCGGGTGATGTGAAGCTACATGCCGCACCACTGTCACACGGCTCAGGTCTTTATGCGCTGCCCCATTTGTTTGGCGGAGGCACCCAAATGATTCTGGAGGGTTTTGACCCAACTGAGGTGCTCGACATATTTGAGCATGCACAAAATGTAACCCTCTTCGCAGCGCCCACCATGGTGACTCGCCTGCTGGGGCAAGCGCGCGAGGGCGCCACTTACCCCGGGCTTCGAACGCTCTATTACGGCGGTGGGCCAATGTATCTCGCGGATACCTTGCGCGCCATTGAGTGTTTTGGTCAGCGCGTTTATCAGCTCTACGGTCAAGGCGAGAGCCCCATGACCATCACAGGACTTGCAAAAGCAGACCATCAAAGTCATGACGATGCGAGTAATCAAGAGCGGTTGATGTCATGTGGCCGTCCCCGATCTGGCGTTGAGGTACGGGTGGTGGATACACAAGGTCAGTCGCTCCCACCAGGCGAATTGGGTGAGGTCGTGACGCGCAGCGACGCCGTCATGACCGGTTACTGGAATAACCCAACTGCGACTGCAAACGCCATCAAAGAGGGATGGCTTTGGACGGGCGATATCGGGTCGCTGGACGACCGTGGCTACCTCACGCTAAAAGATCGCTCCAAGGACATGATTATCAGTGGCGGCTCGAATATCTATCCACGTGAAATTGAGGAAGTCCTACTCCTTCACCCGGGCGTTTTAGAGTGTTCGGTGGTTGGTCGACCCCACCCAGATTGGGGCGAAGAGGTCGTGGCATTCATCGTTGCCCGCGCTGACCATGCGCCAGACGCGCAAACCCTTTTGGACTTGTGCTTGGCTCACATCGCGCGGTTCAAGCGTCCCAAGGTTTTTAAATTCGTGCCAGAGTTGCCAAAAAATAACTATGGCAAGGTACTGAAAACAACCTTGCGCGAGTGGCTCAAACAGGAAACATCAGATGCGTAAGGTCTACATCGTTGGCGTTGGGTCAACAACATTTGGTAAGCACAGCGGCGAATCAATTGAGAGTTTGGCGGTCGCTGCAGCTGTCGATGCCTTGCTGGAATCGACAGTAGATCGTGAACAGATTGGCGCCCTTTACTTAGGTAACTTCATCAGCGGCCCCCTCAATGGCAAAGAGATATTGGCGGGCATCGTCGCAGACCGCATTGGTTTACAAAACATCCCGTGCACCAAAGTGGAGGGGGCTTGTGCCTCCGGCGGTATCGCCTTCCGACATGCCTGTATGGCCGTTGCTTCTGGTGATGCCGAGGCGGCAATTGCAGTCGGTGTTGAGACCATGACCCATGCCACAACCAAGCAAACCACCGCTGCGCTCAATTGCGCGATGGATAACGAGAACGACGGCCCAAGCGGTTTGACGTTCCCCGGACTGTTTGGACTTGCGTGGCGCTTGCACGCGGAACAATTTGGAACCACGCGTCAACACGTCAGTGCAGTCGTTAAAAAGAACAAAGCGAACGGGGTACGCAACCCCCTGGCGCAAATGGGTGCAACGCTCAGTGATGAGACGATTGCCGACAGCGCGCCAATCTGTGATCCGATTCAACTCTACGACTGCTGCCCGACCAGCGATGGCGCAGCGGCTGTTGTCGTCGTGTCCGAGGTCATTGCAAAAAAGATCAGCCAAGCACTGAAGCACAGGGCTATTGAGGTACTGGCCAGCGTCCAAACCAGGGGATCGCCTAGTATTGGTGGGCATCAAAATTTAGTGTCGTTCGATGCAACCGTTACGGCGGCAAAGCGAGCCTACGAAATGGCGAATGTGAAACCAGCTGACGTTGACCTCGTCGAATTACACGACTGCTTTTCAATCGCCGAAGTCATCGACAGCGAGGACCTTGGGCTGGTGCCGCGTGGCCAAGGTGGCTATTGGGCGCATGAAGGTCGTACCGCTGTTGATGGTGACATTGCCGTCAACGCAAGCGGTGGACTGCTCGCGAAGGGGCACCCGGTGGGGGCAACTGGCGTCGGTCAGATCTATGAGGTGGTCCAGCAACTGCGCCACGCCCACCCCAACCAAGTGTCGGACGCAAACATAGGCATGACCCACAACCTCGGTGGCGCCGGCGTTGCCTGCACCGTATCGATACTTCGGGGCGTCGCATGATTGCGCGGATGCGGTGCGTTCAATGCCAAAACACGCTGAGCGCGAGCGCGACTGTCTGTCCAGCGTGCCTATCAAAAGGCGCTGAATCCTTTAGCCTCCCCTCTGACGGGCGCTTACTCTCATGGACAACCATTCGACGGGCACCGGCGGGTTACCCCGTGGTGGCGCCCTATGACGTGGTTGTTGTCGAGCTGGCCCCTGGCATTAGGGTCACTGGACGACTCGTCGCCGAGAGCCCTCCACCTACCATGGGTGCACACGTCAAAAGTGTCGGCCATGAGGACGGTTGTGAGTTGTTTATCGTGACCACCCTCTGATTTTTCTGAAACAACCAAAAGCGTAAAAGCCACTTTTTATGAGCGACATCATTTACGAGACCGATGGCCCAGTTGCCATCATCACAATCAACCGACCGAGTAAGATGAACTCGCTTGATTTCGAGGCAAACGATGCCTTGGTTGAGGTCTGGCAATCATTTGCAGCAGACGACGCGTTGCGGGTCGCAGTCATCACCGGTGCAGGCGAGCAAGCCTTCTGCGCAGGCGCCGATCTGAAGACCTACACCATGGCCTTCGCACAAACATCCGCACCCGAGTTTCGACGCCGCTATACAAACGGCCCTGGTTTTGGCGGTATCACCAGAAATCTCGACATCGACAAACCAATCATTGCCGCGATCAATGGATTTGCCATATCGGGCGGTTTCGAGCTCGCCCTGGCCTGCGATGTGCGCTTCTGTTCGCCCAATGCGGAATTCGCGTTGCAGGATGCCAAATGGGGTTTTCATGCTTGCGATGGTGGACTGATTCGCTTACCCCGCATCGTTGGTCATGGGCACGCGATGGACATCATTCTCTCGGGTGAGCGAGTCGATGCAGAACATGCGTATCGCATTGGCTTGGTCAATCGAATTTATCAAGCCGATCTCTTAATGGACAAAGCGCTAGCCTACGCGCACATGCTGGCATCGCGATCGCCTCTGTCACACCGTTTCGCTAAGGAAGTCATGCGCCGATCAGTGGGAATGCCCATTGACGAAGCGCTGCGTCTCGAGTCACGCTCCTTCTTCGACGTCGGTCTGACCGAAGACTTGGCTGAAGGAACGATCGCCTTCAAAGAACGTCGCGACGCGGCATTCAAAGGCCGTTAATCTCAATCAAAACACCCCCAAGGAGACTACCCATGCTTGAAAGCCAACATTTGTTTCAACTGCGACTCGATGTGCCTCAGATCGTCGACCTGGGGCCAACGCCCATGGGGCACCGGCGGATTGCGACGGTGGCGGGTGGTCAATTCGAGGGGGAGCGCATGCGTGGCACCGTCGAACCCTCGCCTGGCGGGGACTGGCTGTTGCTCAGGCCTGATGGGGTGCTGATGCTCGACGTTCGCCTGACCCTGCGCACACACGACCAGGCCCTCATCTACATGGCATACCGCGGCCTGCGTCATGGGCCTGCCGAGGTCATGCAAAAGCTCAACGCCGGTGAGCCGGTCGACCCTAAGCTCTATTACTTCCGCATGACCCCGGTGTTCGAGACCAGCGATGCGCGCTACGCCTGGCTCAACGGGATCATCGCGGTGGGTAGCGGACACCGCGAGCCTAGCGGGCCAATCTATCAGGTGTACGAGATTTTGTGACGGCTTGATTCGCGTCAGAGCGAATTCGCGCCCTAGTGCCTTAGGCTGTCCCGAAGTTGACTGCGACCCAGCAACTGTGCTGGAAAATGACTGAGTAAATGCTGTTGAGGAGCCATCTATGACCGATTCCTTGCACGAAAAGATTGCGGTCGTCTCAGGTGCGTCGGCGGGTATCGGATTTGCGGTTGCAAAAAAGCTTGCAGCGGCAGGTACCCACGTCGTCGCTTTGGGGCGAAACCCAGAAGCACTAGAAGCACTGAAGGCGCAGTGTCCGCTCGGGCGGGTGCAGCCCATAGCAGGGGACCTGAACGACCCGCGGTACTTATCAGAGCTTGATGTGGCGATTGACCGAGTTGATTACTTTGTAAACAACGCTGGCATATTGACTTACGCGCCGTTGATGGAGTTAACGGATCAGCAGATCGAAGACATGTTTGTCACCAATGTTTTGTCCTCAGTTAAGTTGACAAGACTGCTGGCAAAAAAAATGATCAGGCAAAAAGCGGGTCATATTCTTTTCATGACATCGACGGGCGCGCGATCGGTGTTCAAGCTGGCCATAGGCTATTGCGCTACCAAGCATGCTTTGGCCGCATTCGCGAATGGATTTCGGTTGGAGTTGCAGTCTGACGGCATTAAAGTGACTGAAATTGCGCCTGGCATGGTTGACACAAACATACGTGCGAACAGTCCGCATCCAGCGGTGGCCGCTGCAATGCAAGCCAGAAAATTCAGCCCCATAACCCCAGATGAAGTTGCTGAATCTGTGCTGTTCGCTGTTCGAGCAACTCCGAATCTTTGCCCAGACTTTATAGAAATCCGCCCGCACGGCGCTTATTGAAAAAGAGTTTCACATGACCAAGACAACCCCCACGGTACCGAAACGCAGTCCAGCAAGAACCGCATCGGCTCGCGTCACCACAAAGCAGCGAACCGCGAAGCCCATCCCGACAATGAAAGTGCCAAAGACAACTCGGTGGTCTCCCCAACAATTCATGGTGAACCACTTCAAGGAGCGCGACTTTAAAAAGGGCCTTCGCTCGTATGCGTCCTATCGCGATTTGGGCATTCTCAAGGCTACAAACGGCAGTGTGCAGGCACACGTGATCCGTTTACACGGCCCATGCGACCCGGAGGTCGTGTCAATTCGCCACGTACATGGCGTTCAGTTTCAATTTTTGTACATGCTCAAGGGGTGGCTGATTGGCGAGTACAACGGTAAAAAAGTAAAGATGGAGGAAGGCACCTGCTGGATCCAACCGAACGCCATCCCGCATACCGTTTTGGACTATTCAGACGGCTGCGAGATGATCGAATTGATTTTACCGGGCACCTTTGAGACCCGCGAGTTATAGACCCTTAGAACCCCAAGGGGGCGCTTCAGTGTCCGTGAGCGATGGTCTCACCACCATCCACGACCAATGAGGCGCCAGTGATAAAAGCTGCCTCATCAGAGTGAAGGAACAGGGCCGCATTGGCTACATCCCAGGCGGTTCCCATCTTGCCTCGCAAGGGCACGCGGCGGTTGCGGTCTTCAATCACAGCTTCGCGCTGCCAACCCGCTGCAACACGGGCCTCTATCGCCATTGAGGTGTGCATCAAACCCGGCAAGATCGTGTTAATTCGGATACCGTGTTTTGCGTTAGCCGCAGCCATGTTCTCTGTCATTGCGATCATGGCCGCTTTCGTCGCCTTGTACCCTAAAAGTGGATAAGCCTGTATCGCCGCGATCGAGGAAATGTTCACGATCGAGCCTCCGCCTTGCGCCTGCATGATCGGGATCACCGCCTTGCTGGTCAGCCATGCACTTTTGAAATTGACAGCGAAACTTTTATCCAAAGCCGTTTCTTCGATATCGGTCGCGACCGCGTCACCCAAGGCGAGGCTCGCACCGATATTGTTGTGCACGATGTCAATCCGACCCAACCGTTTGTGGAGATCGGCGATCACAGTATTTACCTGCTCACCGATCGTTTGATCGACCTGTACTGCTTCAGCTTGTCCATTGGCCTCACGAATGAGTCGAACCGTTTCTTCGGCAGATGAAAGCACGCGATCAACAACGACGACGTGCGCCCCTTCTCTGGCGAGTACGATGCAGGTCGCACGCCCGTTACCTATGGCTTCGCCCGGTGTTTGTCCACCGCCAAAAACGATGGCGGTCTTTCCTTTGACTCGGTTCATTTTTGATGGGGTTTTACAACCACGCCCATTGACTGCTCTACCATTTGAATAATGGTGGTGAAGTCTTTTTCAGCGCCGAGCATGTCATTTGTCTTTTTCCAAGCTTCGTGGACGGAGGTCGCTACCGGCATTTCCACGCCTAAATGACGACTCTCCTCCATGCACAGTCGGACGTCCTTGAACATCAGGCCTGTCGCAAAACCGTAATCAAAATTTCGCGTCAAAATTGATTTCGGAAACTTGTCACGACTGGCCGTGCTCATGCCGCTTCCCGCGTTGATCACATCAATCATGATGCTGGGATCAAGTCCTGCTTTGACACCCATCGCCACCGCTTCAGATGTGGCGGCCATGGCAGCGGCAGAGAGCAGGTTGTTAACCAGCTTCATGGTTTGAGCTTGTCCCGCTTTATCGCCAACATAGAAGGGCTTTCCAAAGACGCTCAATACGGGGTGAAGCACATCAAATTTCGCTTTTGAGCCAGAGTACATGACCGCCAGCGTCCCTTTAATGGCCCCGCCTCGTCCACCCGACACGGGTGAATCAATGAAGTCGATGCCGCTCACTTTCAGTCGGTCATTCACAGACGCAGCCATCACGCTGCCAGTGGTTGACAGATCGACAATGGTTTTGACTGCGTTGCCGCCCGATAGACCGCCTTCACCGAGGGTGACACGATCAACAATATCCGGCGTTGGAAGCGACAACAAGATAGTCTCGGCCTCATCTGCCAAGGCTTTAAGCGATGTGGCAGCCCGTCCACCGCGATCTACAAATTCTTTGAGCTGGACTGGGTTCAAATCGAATCCAATGACATCGTAGCCAGCGTCGAGCAGTCGTCCGCTGAGTGGAATACCCATTGCGCCTAATCCAACAAACCCTAATACTTTGCTCATGATTGAACTCCAACATGGTTATATTGACGATTTTCTTTTCCGCTGCATTGAGAGCGACTAGATGCCTGCAAGCCAATTCACACTGACTATCAGTGAACGCTACCGAGCGTATACCCAGCATCAATCTGATCCTGTCACATTTGTACAGGATTCGTTGGATCGAATCGAGGGGGAGAATCCCTTTTTTCGATCATTTGTCTACACCGACCGCACAAACGCGCTAGCGCACGCTGCCGCCAGCGCGGCGCGTTGGAGAGAGGGTCGACCAAAGGGCCCGCTCGACGGAATGACGTTTGCCATCAAGGACAACATGGTCTGTGCTGGCATGCCAACCTTCGCAGGAAGTCAGATTAAGCTTGGGCTGACGCCAAAGTCGCAGGTGTTCGTCAGCCGATTGCAGCGGGCGGGCGCGATCTTGTTGGGCAAGCTCAATATGGACGAGTGCGCCTTCGGTATCAGCACCCAAAACCCGTCGTGGGGTAACTGCCTAAACCCGCTAGACACCGCTCGGTCGCCTGGCGGATCAAGCGGTGGTAGCGCCGCTGCCGTTGCAGCTGGTCTATGCCAATTCGCCTTTGGCACCGATACCATGGGATCGATTCGAATGCCCGCCGCATACTGCGGAACTTGGGGCTACAAACCCAGCTGGAAAGCCGCATCACTCAAGGGAGTTGTGCCTTTATGCACAAGTTTGGACTCAGTGGGACCATTGTCCCGATCGCTGGCTGACTTATGCGCGGCCTACGAGGTGTTTGCGCATCAGAAAATTCTGCCCGCTGACCGGGACGTCATCCGAGTCGGTGTGGCAGGTCTATCACCGCTTTTTCAGTTAGACGAGGCGCACCAACAAGGCCTGCAAACGTTACTGAAACGGCTGTCGGCGCAAGGGCACCATGTCATGGATGTTGAGTTGCCTGAATGGGATCCCGAAGCCGACCGCAGACAAGCCCTGCTATTGACGGTGGTGGCCGGTGCGCGCGTTTGGTCGGAATTTACGACTAACGATTTGGGTCGTTTATCGCCCGCATTGCAGCGCGCATTTGATTGCGGGATAACCGTGTCAGCTGAGAAAATTCAGCTCGCAACTGGGCGGCAGCGCGCACTTATACGCGCAAGTCACCGGTGGTTTCAAGATGTAGATCTCATCCTGATGCCCGTCACCCCGACCGTCGCCCCACTGCAGTCAGAGCCAGTTGCCAGTCACACGGCCCAAGCATGCTGTCTTGCGAACCTGACCGGTTGCCCAGCGATATCTTTTCCGGTGAAAACACCCCTGTCACACTTACCTGCGGGCTTTCAGCTGGTGGGCCCACGCGGGCGGGACGCGCACCTGTTGGCTTTGGCCTCAAAACTGCAAGGCCAAGGGATCTTTGGATAAGGTACGGCCAGCTCAGTAACGCGGCGGGGCGTAAAGCATGCCCCCATCCACATCAATCACAGTGCCTGACAAGTAAGAGCAAAGCGGTGAACCGCAAAAAACGGCTAATCGCGCGATTTCGGGTGGTTCGATTAATCGACCAAACGCCAACTGCTTCGTGAGCTCTTGCCATTTCTCCTCATCGTCGAATCGAATTTTCGCTTGACGCCGCAACAAGCCTTCCATGCGATCACTTCGGGTCGGTGCAGGATTGATGCCGAAAATCCTAACGCCCGAATTTACGCTCGTACCACCAATTGCGCGGGTAAAAGCCATGAGCGCCGCGTTACCGGTCGATCCGCAGATATAGTCTGACCGCGGCGCAGATCCAGCTTGGCCGATGATGTTGAGAATGACGCCCTCACCACGCTCGGCCATCGGCTTCAAGAAACTCCGCGTCATGTTGATAAAGCCAAACACCTTTAAGTCCCAGGCATCCCGCCAAGTCGCCTCGTCCACTTGGTTGATATCACCCCCGGGTATCGCCCCCGCGTTATTGACCAAGATATCAACCACACTGACCTGCGCCAGCAATGTATCCGATGTACCCGATTGGGATAAGTCCGCAGCGATAGTCTCGCAGGCTACACCGGTGGTTGCTTGAATTTCGGCAGCTGCGGTGCGTAACCGATCAAGGTCTCGTGAGACCAAGATGGGGCAGGCACCTTCTTGGGCAAATGTTTTGGCGATCTCAAAGCCGATACCCTTAGAACTACCGGTAATAAGTACGCGTTTGTTGCGAATTTCTAGATCCATGCTGAGCCTTCGGACTGTTTAAAAAGGGGCGGGAATTTGCTGTTGATACCAGTCAAAAATCTCTTGACCTTGAACGAAGCCGACCCCGTCTGTCGATATTAATTTATCGAGCAAGCGTTCCAAGGTTTCGAAGCGGTGGGGGACTCCGATTAGGTGAGGGTGTAAGCCAATCGGAAAAATGCGCGGCATGGATTGTGACTCACGTTCGAATAGATTTAAGGTCCGAACGGCCCGTTCGTACATCTGGTCGGAATCGTGCTTCTCGATTGCGAAAATGATCGAGTCATTGACCTCTAAGTTATAGGGCACGGCGAGCAGCGCCCCATGCTTGGTTTGCATCCATTCGGGAATGTCGTCAAGCACCCAGTCGCACAAATAGTCGATACCAGATGCCTTCAGTATGTCTGGGGTATCGTGAGTCTCTCGAAGTCCGGGGCTGAGCCAACCACGCGGCTTATAGCCAGTGAATCCCTTGACCTTATCCATAGCCAGTTCCACCAATTCACGTTCATCGGTTGCCGAGTTGAGCGTTTTCTGATGCATGCCGTGTCCAATGAATTCCCAACCCGCCTCGAGCATCGCTTCCGCGGCTTGGGGGTACGCATCGATGACGCTGGCATTGATGCTCGTGGAAGCGGTGAGCCCTCGGTCTTGGATTGCGCGAAGAATTCGGGGTAAGCCGCAGCGCATTCCGTATTCAGCCCATGAAAAATTGGGAACGTCAGGAATGGTCTCCTTACCGTGCGGCGGTGTAATGATCGTTCGTGGCATAGCGGCGTCGAATACCCAATGTTCCACGTTGACCACTAAATGGACCAGTATTCTCCCCTTTGGATGAGGATTGAGCTCTATGCCATGCCCAGAAAATCGGTAAGGGATACGGGGGTTAGGATTCATTGCAGCCTCCAACAAATTCGCTCCACTTTAGCTGTTTGGTGACGGATCGCAAGGGGGAGTTCGTCTTTAAAGGGACATATTTTTGTCACTGAAAATGCTATAAATTTCCATGCATATGACTGCCAGTCCAGAAGATGAAGAGATAGATCGCGCACTACGCGTGATTGTTTTGGCTGGGTTTATAAGCATGTATTCCATGCGTTTCTGTGACGCCATGCTGCCAGAGTTCAGTCAAATTTTTCATCTAACGACTGGGCAAGCGGCACAGGCCTTGAGCTGGTACGCGATGGGGTATGGACTTATGCAGTTGGTGTCTGGCGGTCTTGCTGAACGCCTGGGTAAAGTCGCCACGGTCCGTTGGTGCTTGTTGGGCTGCGCGGTGGGTGCGCTGATCTGCGGGTTCGCCTATCGCTTTGAAATGCTCCTTTTCGGACGATTTCTGACGGGCTTTTCCTCGGGTGGCATTATCCCGATGATCATCGCTTGGTTGGGTGACAACGTACCGACCCACCAGCGGCAGGCGCGCCTTGCCACCCTCATGAGTGCAACCGTCATGGGCACGATGACCGGGCAATGGTCTGGAGGCCTCATTGTGGCGTGGGTCGGTTGGCACAACGCTTTCTACATACTCAGCTTTCTGTTTCTACTGATTGCGTGGCGTCTTCAAAAGATTCCAACAGCCGAAAAAATCAATGCAGAGGCCACTGACACCTTTTGGACATTGAGTCTTGCCCATGTTCATCGCGTTCGGTTTTTATTGCGCGACGCTCGCGCCCGCTGGGTTTTGATGCTTGGCTTGGTTGAGGGCCTGTTAACGTATTCGACGATTGCATTTCTACCAACACATTTGCACCTTTCAATCGGCTTGTCCGTCGCGGTTGCAGGCGGTGTTTTGGCGTTCTACAGCGTGGGCGGATTCTTGTATGCCCGAAACGCACGCAGGTTGCTCGCTTTATTTGAACCCCAACAACTTATCTGGATCGGAACCGCCTTACAAATTGTGGGATTCATGGGTATTGCGTTTTCTTCCCTGTGGCAGCTCGACATTTTGTTGTGTCTGCTTACAGGATTCGGTTTACTGACGGTCCACAACGCCATTCAGCTGCAGGCAACAGAGATATCCACCCAACGCGGCATTGGTGTGAGTATGTTTGTATTGATGATTTTTTTGGGCCAGACTTTGAACGCGTGGTTAGGCGGCCAGATCATTGACTACGTCTCGTCGCAATGGGTCTTTTGTATCGCTGCTGTCGGCAGTGTCCTCGTGAGTTGGATGCTGCTGACTCACCTCAAAAAAGACGTTGTCACAAACCCCTGAAGACAGGTGGCCTTTTTTCACTAAAGGCTTTGCGCCCTTCCTTGTAATCTTCAGACGCAAAGCAGGCTGCGACCGCCTCGTTTGCGATCGTTACATCACTGTCACCATTCAGGACGGCGCGAATTGCCAACTTGGCAGCGCGGATGGTCAGGGGAGCGTTGTTGGCGATCTCGTCAGCGATTTGATTAACGCCGTCATGAACTTGGGGCAAGATTCCGTTGACCATGCCTACCGCAAGCGCCTCTTCTGCTGTGTAGACCTTCGAGCGGTACAAAGCTTCGGCGACGACGCTGGGACGGATATTCTCAAGCATTGACTGGACTCCCTCTACGCCATAGCCTAGGCCGAGGCGTGCGGCGGGCACTCTGAATTTGGATTCAGCGCTGGCATAGCGCAGGTCACATGACAAGGCCAAGCCTAAACCACCACCGTAACAAATACCCTGTATCGATGCGATTACAGGGACGCGGCAAAGCGATATCGCGGATTGTGCAGCCTTGACTGCGGCGTTGTAGATTGCCGTTGTCTCGCTGGAGCTGCGTACTTTTTCAAATTCTGTGATGTTGGCGCCTGAAACAAAGGCGCGATCCCCCGCACCGCGAATAACAGCCACGCGCACATCAGCGTTCTCGTTGATTGAGGTGATCGCAGCCGTCATCTCGTGCCACATCTGCAACGTCATCGCGTTGTAGTTAGGGATGTCGTCGATCAGGATGTGAGCGACCTGGCCAACGTTGCTTAGGGAGACAGTGCCGCTCATGAGGTAACCCCTTTACTGCGAAGTTCGTTTATTTCGTGGTTGGAATAGCCCAACTCGATCAAGATATCGTCCGTGTGCTCACCCCATTCAGGCGCTGGCGCTCTGACTGTGGCTGGGGTTCGTGACAATTTGACAGGTTGTGTCAAATACGACATCTGTTTGTTTTCGTTATGCGGTACTTGAAGCTGATGTAAAACACCCAGATGTTGCACCTGCTCATCAGAAAGCAGGTCTGGAATACTGTAAACCGGCCCAGCCGGGACGCCGCCGTCGTTCAATAATTTGACCCAATAGGCGACGGTTTGTTGACTGAAAACTTCGTTCACCAGTGCATTTAAGCGTGGTCGATGTTTGACCCTTAGCGCCTCATTCGCAAAATCAGGCTCTGCCAGCCAAGCCTCAGTGCCGATCAGCCGACAAAAACGCGCCCACAACCCGTCGCCTGCAACACCCAAATTCAGGTGCCCATCCGACGCTTTGAACATGCCCATGGGCGCGCACGTTGGGTGGTTATTACCCTCCTGGACGGGAACAGTTCCCTCATTGGCATAGCGTGCGACCTGAAAATCCATCATCGCAATTTGCGCGTGTAACAAATCACTTTGCACCCATTGCCCTTGTGATGACTTTTCTCGTTCGGTCAGGGCGACAAAAATACCGATCGCCGCGTAAAGCCCGGCACTGAGGTCTGCAACCGCAGTGCCCGCTCGCATAGGCCCGCTGCCCGGGTCGCCAGTCACGCTCATGAGTCCGCCCATACCCTGCATCACCTGGTCGAAGCTGGGTCGCTTGACGTAGGGGCCGGTCTGGCCATAGCCCGAGATACTGGCCAAAATGATCCGGGGGTTTACCTGTCGAAGCGATTCATAATCCAATCCAAGCCGTGCTTTGACGTCCGGTCGCCAATTTTCGACCACCACATCTGCCTCACGAACGAGCCGCATGAAGACCTCAATAGCCTCTGGTTTTTTGAAGTTCAGTGTGAGTGAGCGCTTATTTCGGTTCAGGTTTTGGAAGTCGCCGCTGTTTCGATTTCCCATGAACATGCTTTCATTGGGATCAACCCCGGGCGGGGGCTCAACGCGGATCACTTGTGCGCCAAAGTCAGCCAGGACGCGCACGCAATTTGGCCCTGCACGAACCCGTGAAAGATCGATCACCTTGAGGTGCGACAGCGGTCCCTGACCCATAAATCACTCCCGAAAAACGCTACAGCGCATCATCCTATCGCGAATCTGCGTGGTACTGTCATGCAGTTGACAGTCAAGCATGAATGTGACTGTTTACAGTGGGTAGAGGAGGGCGCAATCTTGCCAGTTCCGCAAAATCCACCCGTTAGCCGAACCCTGCCTGCGCTTGTCACGGAGATGGCGCAGCGGTGTCCAGAGCATCCCTTTTTAATTGAGCCAGGTCAAACGCTAACCTATCAAGCATTCGAAGATGCGGTTCAATCCTTTGCCCGCGGATTGATGGCACTGGGTATCCGGCGCGGTGACCCTGTTGCGATTCTGATGGGCAATCGCATTGAATGGATCGTCGCGGATTTTGCAATTTGTAGCATCGGCGCAGTGATGGTTGGGTTGAACACCTGGGCGACAACCAATGAGCTGCAATATTTTTTAAAGCACTCACAAGCCCGCGCGCTGATCACCTCCGGCCGGTATCTCAAGAATAACTACCTGCACATGCTCGAAGAAATTCGGGAATCATCCATACAAGACCTTGCGCATTTGCGGCACGTCATCGTTACCGATGAAGTCGCTGATAACGGTCAATACCAGCGCTGGAGCGATATTACACAGCTCGCGAATCAAACGCCAGTAACCGACTTCCAAGCCGCTAGGGACGCTGTAGCGCCGGACGATATCTGCTATTTACTCTACACATCCGGTTCTACTGCACGCCCAAAAGGTGTGCTCTTACAGCACGCGCCCATGGTAGAAAACATGTGGCACATTGGTCAGCGACAACACGTCGGTCCCAACGATCGCCTGTGGTTGGCGGTTTCTCTTTTTTGGGGGCTGGGCTGCGAAAACGCCTTATTCAATGTGATGACTCATGGTGCTTCGCTGGTCCTACAGTCGCATTTTGACGCTGCAGTTGCCATCCGGTTGATAAACGAGACCGGGTGTACGCTGTTCTACGGTACCCCCAACATGGTCACTGCGCTCATTGAGAGCGAGCCTTACGCGACCTTGGGCTTCAGCAAAATGCGCGGTGGGGCAACCATCGGATCACCAGAACAAATTCAACGCCTCGTGGACGCAGGCCTCACCGACATATGTAATATTTACGGACTGACCGAAACCTACGGAAACTGCCACGTCACCGACGCTGCGCAACCGCTTGAGCAGCGACTTAGGTGCGTCGGTCAACCGTTACCCGGCAATCAGGCGCGGATTTGTGATCCCCTGACCGATGCGGTACTGCCGACAGGAGAAATTGGCGAGATTCGTATCAAGGGGCGGGTCCTTCTGGGCTATTTGAACGACCTTGAGGCCACCCAAAAGGCTTTCGATCCCGATGGTTACTTCAAAACGGGTGATCTTGGCTATGAGGATGAGACGGGTCATTTGCACTTCAAGGGCCGAATCAAAGAGCTGATTAAAGCGGGCGGCATGAATGTATCGCCGGTCGAGGTTGAAGAGGTCATCATGGCGCATCCCGCCATCATCACGGCGTTTTGCGTTGGGATTCCTGCACAAGAGGCCGACGAAACTGCTGTTGCAGCGGTTGTAGTTTGTAAACCGGGCTTAACGGTTGACGAGGCCAACTTACGTGATTGGTGTGCAACGAAATTGGCGCGATACAAGCGCCCAACAAAATATTTATTTGTTGCTGATCACGAGATTCCCTTAACGACCACAGGGAAGGTCAAGAAAAATGAAATCGCTCACATGTTCCAACATTAATTTAGGGAGACAACTATGAGTTCATTGCCGAATTACGAAATCTACGCGATCAAATACGCGGAGCATCACCGCATGAGTCGAGATAATTTTTTAGGTGGCGATGCGCACGATCGGCCAATGCCCCTGGACTATTTCGTATGGTTGATTCGCCATGACCGACAAGCTTGGGTCTTGGATACAGGCTTCTCGCCGGAGGAAGCGAAGTCAAGGGGGCGAGACTTCAAGCGCTGTCCCGCCGAGGGTTTACGTGCATTGGGTGTAGATCCTGACGCCGTTACCGATGTGATTATTTCGCACATGCACTACGATCATTGTGGCAACAATCACCTCTTTCAAAAGGCGAAGTACCACATACAAGAGAAAGAAATGCAATTCGCCACAGGGCGTTGCATGTGCCACCGGTCGATGCGCTACCCGTTCACACTGAGCGACATCTTGAGTATGGTTGAGCGGGTACACACCGATCGCGCGGTCTTCCACAACGACTCGGAGGATTTGGCGCCGGGGCTTTCCGTGCATCACGTCGGCGGGCACACAGCTGGATTACAAGTCCTGCGTGTTCACACGGCGAGAGGGTGGGTGGTGCTTGCCTCTGACGCCAGTCATTTCTACGCAAACATGGAAAACCAGCGTCCGTTTCCTATCATCTACAACACGGTCGAGATGCTAGAAGGTTACAAAACCTGTTACAAGCTCGCCAGTTCAGTCGACCACGTGATTCCTGGCCATGATCCGCTCGTTATGGCGAAATACCCCAGTCCACGGCCGGAACTCGAGGGATGGATCGTGCGTTTAGACGTCCCACCGAAGTCAGCTTGAGCACGGAGTACGGAACAATGAAACACACTTTTATATCCGTGGAATGGTTCGATGCGTACATCGAGCGAGTCAACAATGACCCGGAGTTAGCGGCAATCGGGCGCTGGTTCAACGCATCTTGGTTCCTGATTGCAGATCAAACGCGCAAAGTAATCAAGGTGGAGGCGGGGAAAATAACGGAAGTTGTGCATGCCCCGCGCATCGATACCCGCGCGGTATTTGGGTTCAGGGCACCAGTCGCAACGTGGGAGAAATTTATCAGTAAAAAGCCACCACCGCTTCACAATGATTTTTTTGCAATGCTCATGCGGGTGCCAGAATTCACGATCGAAGGCGAAAGTCTAGTCGCCATGCAAAACGCCCGCGCCTTGCAGCGAATGATGAACTTGATGAGAGAAGGGGTCTGAGATGGCACACATAGAAGCAATCACAGGTCGTTACGTCAATCTGGAAATTGATGGCTTGGCACACCGCATATTTTTTGAAGAAGCGGGGCAAGGCGTCCCCCTAATTTGCATGCACACTGCTGGCGCAGACAGTCGACAATGGCGTCACCTATTGAACGACAAGTCGGTAACAGACCGCTTCCGGGTCATTGCGTTTGACCTACCGTATCACGGTCGATCTACGCCCCCTGGCGAGTGGTGGCTCACCAACTATAAATTGACAACCAAACACTACGCCGAGATTATTCGTCAATTTTGGAGAACCTTGTCGCTCGAAAAGCCTATCTTGATGGGGTGCTCGATGGCAGGCGCAATCGTACTGAAGCTCGCGATTGATAACCAAGACGAACTAACTGGCATCATCGGTTTGGAGTCATCGGCATACGCACCTGGCCGTTACAACGATTTCCTCCATCACCCAGCCGTACACGGCGGTGAGTTATGTGCCAGCTATACGTTAGGACTGTGCGCGCCGGATAGCCCAGAGTCCGCGAAGCGTGAGAACTGGTGGTACTACGCCCAAGGTGGCCCAGGGGTGTATGCGGGTGACGTGCACTTTTACAGCATGGACTGGGATGTGCGCGATGAGGTCCACAAAATAGACACCAACAAGTGCAAAGTGTCCTTACTTTCAGGCGAGTACGACTATTCTGCGACCCCAGAGATGTCTGAGGCTGTCGCAGAAAAAATCAAGGGCTCCCGCTACACGATGATGAAAAGCATGGGGCACTTCCCCATGATCGAAAACTACGAGGGCCTGAAACCCTACTTGAGCGAGGCGTTGGCTCACATGGTCAGCTGAAAGCGAAACGCCCAAAGCCGGGGGAGCTGTCAGTCCACGATGAGACCGACACTCCCCTTTGTTTTGCGACCTTGCAAATCGATTTGCGCCTGCCGGGCTTCGCTGAAGGCGTAGAGGGTTGGTGGGGGCGTTTGGATCACACCGCTGCGTATCAGGTCGATTACCTCTGCAGCCCGCTGCAGTAAGGCGTCACGGCTTTTTATGAACGTGAATATAGACGGACTGGTGACCGACAGCGAACCCAGCTGGTTCAGTCGGAAAAGATCGAACGGTGGAATCGCACCTGACGGTGTTCCAAAACTGACCAATTTCCCACAAGGTCGTAAAGACAGAAGTGATCGTTCAAACGTAGCCGCACCGATACCATCGTAGACAGCGTGAACGCCCAGACCGTCGGCGGTCGCCTGGCGCACCTCGTCAGCAAGGTGGGGGCTTTCATTGAGCAACACGGTATCGCAGCCCAGTGCCAGTGCAGCCGCCTTTTTGTCCTCGCTGCCGACCGTGCCTATGACCTTTGCGCCGAGGTGCTTAGCCCATTGCACCACTATTTGTCCGACGCCGCCGGTTGCCGCATGAACCAGCACAGTTTCACCTGCGCAGATCGGATAAGAATCTTTAACGAGGTATTGGGCAGTGAGCGCTCGATTAATAGTGACCCCAATCATTGCCAAATCCATATCGGCTGGTATGGGGATCATTCGGTCAGCAGGGAGCACGCGGTGTCGGGCGTAGGCGCCAATCGGAAGGTAAACGTAGGCGACTGCATCACCCACTTTGAGGTCTTTCACATCGGGGCCGACAGCCTCTATATAGCCCGCCCCCTCCACACCCGGTACGCATGGGAAATCCTTTATCGGGTAGCGTCCAGATCGGTGCTGAATATCAATGTAATTGACGCCGATCGATCGATGGCCAACTAAAACCTCACCGGCAAGCGGTGGCGCCAGCTCGCGGGACGCGACTTCCAGTACCTCGGGCCCACCATGTCGAACGATTTGAATGACTTCGGTCTTCATACTTCTTCAATAAAAAAGCGTGCCTGGCTTTTCGATTCCAGGCACGCCAGTTGGTTAAAAATCACTTGATATCTTCGATAGCCGATTAGTTATTTGGCCAAACGGGCTTGGAGACCGCCATATCAGTCGGGTAGACCACGACTGGCACACCGTTCTGCCATTGAGAAATCACCAATTGGGCATGGACATTCCGACCGGTCGCGTCGAACTTCAGACGACCACCTGGGTAGAACTGCGCCGCACCACCCTTGAGATCCATCTTACGAATGGCCTCAGCCACTTTGACGCGATCAGCTGATTTCGCCATCTCCATGGCTTCAGCAAATACCCACATGTCGCCGTAGGTCGAAATGGGATCCTGTGCCATCCATGGCTCGCCAGTACGTTTCTGGAAGTCCGCAATCAACTTTTCCTGACCCTTTCCGGCCCAGTTGGCGGAAATGTTCATCAGCCCCTCAAGCTTGTCTTTGCCGATCATGTTCAGCAATTCTGGCGAGCCCAAAGTACCGTTGTTGCCCACAGCTGGTAAACGCCCTTTACCCAAACCCATCTCATTCATCTTGTCGATGAAAATCTTGTAGTCAGACAGTGGCGTTAAGACCAAGAACAAAATGTCTGGACGATTCGAGCGCAGCTTTTGCACCATCCCGCTTGCATCTGACAATGGGGGGGTGTAAATCTCGTCGTATACGTTCGTCAGTTTCAACTTGGTCAGCAAGTCGCCTTCACGCATCGGCTTGGTAAAGCCCATCGGCGCAGCGGTATTGTCAGAAACAATTGCCACCTTTGTCACTTGCTTGCCGGTTGCGCGACCGAGGTTCACGAGCGCTGGTGCACCGCCTGCCGACATCGCGTCAGCAGTAGGGGAGGTTTGGAAAATGTATTTAAACCCGCGGCTCGTGATTTGACCAGAGAAGGAAAGTGTGAGCATCGGTAACTCGGCACGCTCAGTGACCTCTGTGATGGCCAACGTGAAGGACGAAAGCCACGAACCCGTTGCACCCGTGAGGTTTGGATTCTGCGAAAGCATGCGCTCTGCAGCATTTCGCGCCGTTTCCACCTTGTCGCCAGCGTCAACCACCACAAGTTTCATCTTGGCGCCGCCGAGAGCCTTAATACCGCCTGCGGCGTTGATGTCCTCCACCGCCATCTTGGCGCCCTTGTACATCAGGTCGCCTGAACGCGCCCAGGGTCCCGTCATTGGTGCGATCAGCGCAACTTCGACTTCTTTCTGCTGCGCCATACTTGGGAATGCGGTTGCCAAAGCAACACTGGCTAATCCCAACTGGAACAAGCGCCGTTTTAATTGAAATTTCATCTTGCCGTCTCCTTTTAAAACCACTCAAATCCCCAGGTACGCCGCGCGCATTTCATCGCCACGCGTCAAGGTATCAGGGGAGCCCTCCATCGCAACTTGCCCCGAACGCAATACGTACCCGTAGTTACAGGGGCTTAGCGCTTCCGCTACCCGCTGCTCTACAAGCAAGATTGCAATTCGTGTGTCACGATGAATTTCTTGGATTCGTTCGAAGATGATGTCCGTTACTTTGGGTGCGAGGCCCATTGACGGTTCATCCAGCATCAATAACTTAGGCGCCGACATCAGCCCGCGGCCGATCGCCAACATTTGTTGCTCACCACCTGAGAGCGTCCCAGCGAGCTGAGTGCTGCGTTCTTTCAGGATTGGAAATAGCGCATAAATCTGTTCCAAGTTATGCGACATCTCTTTTTGCGCCTTGGGCGTTTGAGCGCCCACCTCTAAGTTTTCGTAAACAGACAATTCTTTGAAGACCTGGCGACCTTCAGGCACGTGGGCGATTCCGAGCAACGCGCGGTGTGACGCCCTCATTTGCAGGATATCCTGCCCCTCCCAGAGAATCCGACCCTTGTGTGCTTGAACGGTGCCAGAGATCGACTTGAACAGTGTGCTTTTACCCGCACCGTTGGGGCCAACGATCGCGACAAACTGGTTTTCGTCGACCTTCACTGAGACATCGACGAGTGCCTTCAAGCCTCCGTAGGAGGTGTGTAAACCTTCAATCTGTAGCATTGTTCACCCACTTTTTACCTAAATAAGCTTCGACGACTGCTGGATCTTTCATTACGGTCGTTGGTTCGCCAGTCGCGAGTACGGTACCGTGATTCAGAACAATGAAGCGATCCACCAAACGAACCATCGCCTGCATCGTGTGTTCAATAATCACAATCGACTGTCCCTGGTTCGCGAGGTTTGTGATCGTGCTGAGCATCACCTCCACCTCTTCAGCGCCAAGGCCAGCCAGTGTCTCGTCCATCAGCAACAATTCAGGACGACCGGCGAGCACGCGGGCTAGCTCCATCAGTCGCAGCTCCAGGCTGTTGAGGCCGCCAGCAAGCGTTTGTGCATGGCCCGCCATACCCACTAATTCGAGTGCCTCCATGGCATGCTGACGCGCGACATCGTCGTCGTCATCTTTGGCAAACGCACCGACGACCACGTTGTCAAGAACAGTGAGCCTTGAAAAAGAGCGAGCGACTTGGAACGTTCGACCGACACCGAGGCGACAAACTTGGTTGGGTTTCAATCCAACCAAATTCGTATTTGCGAAGGTGATCTCACCAGCGGTCGCGGGGATGAAGCCATTCAGTAAGTTGAACAGCGTCGTTTTACCAGCGCCGTTCGGCCCAATAATGCCTAAAACCTCCCCTTTGTGGACTTGGAAGGTGACATCAGAGACTGCCTTCAATCCACCAAATGAGACCGAAATGCCGCGGACATCGAGCATCACCTCGTCACTGATTCGCCGCTTTGAATCACCGCTAGCGGTGGCGGGTGGCGTTACTTGGGGCGCTTGCTCGTTGGGATCTTTTCGCTGTTTAAAAACGAGCGATTTCAGTTTGGTGAGAATTCCATCGGGTGCGAAGATCATCATCAAAATGATGGCAACGCCCAACAAGACGCCGTGGATACCATGTAATTTCTCGCCAACGGTTGCCTGAATGATTTCAGAGGTCGGGATGAGAACCAATGAACCAATGACAGGCCCCCACACCGTCGAGACGCCACCAAACAAGGTGACAATCATGGCCTGTGATGAGGTCAACATACCAAACACCGAGTTGGGTGTAACGACCAAAACCAATGCCGCGTACCAGCCGCCTGCTAGTCCAGCGAGTGCGCCAGACACCATGATTGAGCGCAGCTTCCATTTGGTCGAGTCGAGTCCTGCAGATTCAGCCGCCGCTTCGTTTTGCTTAATGGCTGTGAGTGACAGTCCGAAGCGAGACGAATGTATTTTGTGGGATACCCATACCGCGAGACACATAATCGCAACTGAGACCACGATGTTATAATACGGATTCTCGAATTGCATGTGCCACAGTCCCTCGGCACCCGTACGCATCGGGATTGTCGGCTCTTGGTAACCCAACCACTCGAAAATATAAAGTAACGTGAGTGGGTAAGCCAACATTGCGAGCGCAAAATAAACCCCCTTCAGTCGGAAGGTTGGATAGCCAATCAAAACCCCTGCGATCAAACCGCCAAGGCATCCCAACGGTATACCAATCACTGGCGAGACATCAAAGTTCAGGGACAAGATGACAACCGTGTACGCGCCGATACCAAAAAATGCGGCGTGACCAAAAGACACCAGCCCGGTATAGCCCGAAAAAATATTCCAAGAAATACCCATCACCGCCCAGATAGGCACTGTGCTCAAGACGAATCTGAAATAGTTATCGTCAACGAAGAGCGCCGCCCCCAAATAGAGCACTGAGAACAGCGCAAGTTGGGTGTAGATGTTATGACGTAATGTTTGCATCAGACGCGCTCCACATTCTTGCCAAACAGACCTTGAGGTCTAAACAGAATCACCAACAGGAACAGCACAAAAATTGTTCCGTTTTGAAGTTGCATTGGTAAAAAGAGTGCAGACAGTTGCTGCACCAATCCGATGATCAATCCTCCCCAAAATGGTCCCATGATGCTGCCGAGGCCGCCAAGTACGACGCCCGCATACATGATCACGACAAACTCCAAACCAATGTAGGGTTGGAAAGGGTAATAAGAGGCGACCAAGCCACCGGCGATGGCCGTGATTGCAACCCCGAGCGAGAACGAAATCCGGTGTGCACGTTCGACATCAATACCCATGTAGGTGGCGGCGTCCGGGTTGTCAGCCGCCGCGCGCAACGTTTTCCCAAGCCGTGAGCGCGATATGAATAAATAGGTTGCCATGGTCACGACAACGGCGGCGACAAGCGCCATGACGCGTGCTTGGTTGAAGAAGAACATCAACATGCCATCATCGGCAAGCGGTCCAAGTTCCCATGCCTGCGACGCGTAAGGCGTCCGAATGCTCAGGGGCAAGTTTCCGAATACAAGTAAGGCCCCGTTCGCTAGTACCAACGAGACACCAAGTGTGAGGATGAGTTGCTGGTAGTGACCATCACCTTCGGTGCCTGCAACTGCACGCCCAGTGCTATTTGAAAGCAAGAACCGGTGAACACCCCAACCCATAGCGAAGCTGAAACCAGCAGATAAGACGGCTGCAAGCAGCGGCCCCATGATGCCGCTCAACCCCATCCACCCAAACAGGTAGAAGGCGCCGTACATACCGAGCATGAAGAACTCGCCTTGCGCGAAATTGATCACGCGCATCAAGCCAAAGATCAAGCCCAGTCCAACGCACATCAGCCCGTAGAGCGAGCCGATCAGAACGCCGGCAATCAGTGACTGGAGAAAATTCTCTAATGCGATCATGCCCTAGTGCCCTCGTGGAAAATCAACGTGGTTTTTGAATAGCCCATAAATATGCTAGCGCCCGGATGCTGTTGTTGTCACAGGGTTTTCATTGAGGCAATGCGGGAATTTGTCATATTGGCGTCAGTAGCTGCCTGCCAATTGCGCCACCGCCTTCAAGTCGGGTGTGCGCCAGGTGGGCTTCTTCCAACGGATATGTCTGGTCAATACAAGCCGTCAGCTTCTCTTGTCTTAGCAACTGCAAAACGTCCTCCAGTTGGCGCTTAGACGTACTGGTGACCGAGAGCATGGATTGGTTTTTCAAGAACAGTTGTGCGGGATTAAAAGGTACAAACTCACCGGAAAGCTGCCCAATGAGTAACCACCGCCCTTGGATGGCCAGCGACTTGCGAATGCCAGAGAACAGCGCAGTCCCTACGTTGTCAACCACCACATCCACACCACGCCCGCCAGTCGCTTCGCGCACCTGTTCGGAGAAGTCCTCTCCCCTCGCATGCACCACCACGGCGTCTGCCCCAAGCGCTTTCAAAGCGGCCGCTTTCTCCTGGGATGTGGTTTGGGCAATGACAAAAGCGCCAGCGAGTCGCGCCAATTGGATTGCATGCACCCCTAAACCACCGCCAGCGCCGGTCACCAAAACTGCCTCCCCCATTTGCACCCGACCCACATCGCGGATGGCGTTCAGCCCAGTCCCGATGGCGCACGAGGCGATCGCCGCACTGTCATATGAAACACCGTTAGGTATCTCGGTCACGCAACGCTCGCTGACGGCCAGGTACTCTGCATAGCCGCCGTTGTAGCCATGGTCGCCCATGAAGATACGTGTTGGGCACAGGGCTTCGAAGCCGGAGCGACAAAAACGGCAATGTCCGCAGATGTAGCTTCGTTGGGTTGTGGCGACCCGATGACCAACCTTTGCCGTTGTGACTTGGCTTCCCAGGGCGACGACCTCGCCCGCGACCTCGTGACCGAGCACGCAAGGCATCTTCACGCCGGCCTTCAAAGTACCATTCCGGGTAACCAGATCATGGAAGCAAACGCCACATCGGTACACCTTGATGACCACTTCATCGGGCGCTGGCGTCGGATCCGGCACTGTGGTGTACTCCAGCGCTTTAACGTCACCGGGCTTTCTGACAAGTACTGTTTTCATCCGCTTATTCCGTTAATTGAAATTTAAGCAGGGTGATGTCGTCGCTCACGGGTTCGAACTGCGCCACCACTGGCGTACCCTCCGCCGCATGGGCAGGGGGCGAGCCAAACCAATTGCTGTAAACGTTCACGCCAACGTCGAGCTCAACTTGGATCACGCTGTAGGGGATATCGGCTGCAAAACTTGGCCAATATGCTTTGTGAAAAGTCGCAACAGAAACCAACCGACCTTTGCCGCTAACCTGTTCCCAGTGGCTCTCGTCCGACAAGCACTGCGGACACACCGAGGCGGCAGGAAACCTGAAGCGCCCGCAGTCTTCACAGACTTGAATCATGACGCGACGTTGGCGCAGCCCCTCCCAATAGGGCTTCATGGGCACTGTTAACTCAGGCAGGGGCTTTGCGTAGGCTGGCTTTGTCATGGTTCCTCTCCATAAACGATAGAGGTAATCACGGGTGCAGCGGCCATGTAGTGCACGTGGCGTGCGTCCTTGACCTGGCGCTCACCGCAGCTTCCCCTGATTTGCCGAACGGCTTCAAGTTGTAACGCCCAGCCTTGCATATAAGACTCCGACAAATGACCGCCTGACGTGTTCGTAGGGAAGTTCCCACCCAGTCGGAGTTGACCACTTTCGATGAAAGCCCCCCCTTCACCAGCGTTGCAATAGCCGAAGCCTTCAAGGCTAAAGAGAACTGTCGGTGAAAAGTTGTCGTAGATCATCAAAGCATCCATGTCGCTTTGATTGACATCGATCGAGGCAAACGTCTCGGCTGCTGCGGATCGCATCGGTTCATACCAAAAATCCTTTGGCGGGAACGTTGAATCTACAAAGGCAGATCGTTGCGCCATCGACCGAATGAACACCGGTTTTTTCGGACCATCGCGTGCGCGATCTTCAGTTGTCAAAATCAGTGCGACACCACCATCGTTGATCAAACAGTAGTCCAACAAACGCAACGGCTCGCAGATATACCGCGCGTCCATGTAGGTATCGAGGTCAAAGGTCTGGCGCATCACCGCTTGGGGATTAAGCGATGCGTGATAGCGAAAGGCCATCGGTATATGGGCAAGCTGCTCGGCAGTCGTGCCGTAGCGCGTCATGTGTGACTGCATCATCAATGCATGAAAAGCGCCGGGCGACGTCATCCCGTAAGGGAACCAAAAACCCGCGCCGCCACTGCCATAGCTATCGGTGTCACCGCCGTACCGTTGCCCAGCCGATTTACCGTTATTCCCGTAAACCAGCGCTACCGTCTTTGCCAATCCCGCCTGGAGGACGGCAACTGCGGTTTGAACGCAAATACCTGCAAAGCGCCCATGACCTGGCGTGGTCATGGTGTAGTTGGGATTCATGCCGCACATTTCGGCGAATCTTTGGTAGTCGGGTACCCGACTCAGAATAAGTCCGTCAATGCTGTCGATGGACAGATTCGCGTCATCCAGCGCCTGCTTTAACGCGATGACACCCAGGTCGTACGCGTCGTACTCCGGCATAAGCCCATACCGGGTATTGCCCACGCCAACCACAGCGACGCTTGGGGCGCTTTGGCTCTTTGCGGGCATCAGACGTCCATTTCTTTAAAGACTTCTTTTGCGACCCGAATGGCATCCAGCGCTGCAGGCACGCCGCAATAAATCGCGACCTGAAAGAAAACCTCCGCGATCTCCTCCTTGGTGAGACCGTTATTCAGCGCACCGCGCACGTGGATTTTGATCTCGTGGGGTCGATTCAGCGCCGCCAGCATCCCCAAATTAAGGAAACTGCGTGTTTTCCTATCTAGGCCTGGGCGCGTCCAAACGCCGCCCCATGCATATTCCGTTATGAACTCTTGAAACGGCAGATTGAAGGCATCCGCCGACTTGAACGCGTTGTCTACGTATTCCTTGCCCAGCACCTCGGTTCTCGTCTTGAGTCCAGCCTCGTATAGCGGTGTTTTCTTTTCCATGTTGTCTCCTTTTGGGTTTATCAGATAGGGATAGACAGTTGCAGGCGATTTTCTGGAACACCCCTGATGTCGGTTTCCAGTGCAAACAGATGGCCACTTTCAGGGTACTGATGTGCTTGGCCTGGTGCCAAATCCAACGTGGCGGTGGTAACGAAGATTGTTTTCATTTCAGGACCACCAAACGTGACCGATGTGGGTCTTGGCACCGGCACATGGAGCGTTGCCACAAGCACCCCTTCTGGGTTGTAGCGATTGATCGCCCCCGCGCCAATTTGGGCGCTCCAAATATGACCCTCAGCATCAACCGTCAGACCGTCGGGATGACCCCCGCCCTCAGGGATCTCCACCCAATTGGATCGCGCACCGACTTGACCGCCTTCGAGGTCAAAAGCGTAGCGGTAAATCATCCGCGCCGGCGTATCGGTGACGTAAATCCAGCGGCTGTCAGGACTCCAGCCGATCCCGTTGCCCAGTTCAATCCCATCGGCGTGACGTACCCACTGATTTCCCGATGACCAGCAGTAAAGCCCACCGATGGGGGCCTTCAGCTGCCGATCCATGGATCCCGTCCACCAACGCCCCATGGCGTCGACGCGCCCATCATTCAGCCGCTCGACCGAGAAATCAACCCCCTCTAAGTCAAGCGTCGTCCAGCTGCCGGTGTTGGGGTCAAAGTGCGCGGTCCAATTCCGACCGTTGATGACCAGCGCTGATTCCCCATACTGCGCGATTGCGGCGGGAAATCGGGGCGTTTCCCATTCTTGGACCGTTTGATCGGCCAGTGTGTAGCGTGAGAGCTTGCACCCAATAACGTCGATCCACCATAGAACATGGCTTCGGGGATCCCAATGGGGACCCTCGCCAAGAGCGTTTGCACAGGGCACAACGACACGCCAGTCCATTCAGCTTCTCCAAAAGAGACGTTATCTTCATTCTGGCAGTCGCCGCTAAACCGGCTCTATCGCGAAGGTGACATAGGGCAAAAGGTGAATCCTAGGTGACAGCGGCGAGTGAGGCGATACGGGAATATTTGCGTATGAAAAAAATCCGCATTCAATTCACATGGCTGACCGCTTTTTACGCGCCACTCGTCGTGACGCTGACGCGGTCATTTCTGAAATCTGAGGGCCTTGACTGTGCCTGGTCTGTTGCGACACCCGGTCGATCGGCTGTGGACGCCTTGCTAGATGGCAGCGCAGACGTCGTCCAAACCACTTTAACAAACGCCTTTGGGTTTCTCAACCAAGGCAAGCCGTCACCGTGTTTGCATTTCGCTGTCGTTAACGAGATGGACGGTTTCTTTTTAACAGGGCGTCAGCCGCAGTCCGATTTCAATTGGAAAAACTTAGAGGGGTCGAAATTGTTGATCTTGCATGGTGGCCAGCCGATGCAAATGTTCAAGTACGCGTGCCTTCAGCGGGGCATCGACATCAACAAAATTCAGTTACTCAATTTGCCGCCTGCTGAGATGGACCAAGCATTTCGCGACGGCGTTGGCGACTACATCCACCAACAAGGGCCCGCTCCGCAGCAGTTGGTTGCCGATGGTGCGGGACACATCGTCTCAACGGTTGGCCCAGCCGTTGGGCCCTGCAGCTTTTCGAGTTTGGCCGCCACCCGCGAGTGGTTGCAAACCGAAGAGGCCGTTGCGTTTGCCAAAGCCTACAAAGCCGCCAAGGCCCATTTGGTCGGCACAGCAGCGACTGCGCTTGCAGATGATTTGGCGTCATATTTCCCATCGATCCAACGGTCCGTTCTGGTGCAGTGCATCCATGACTATCAGCAGCTCGGCTGCTGGACCGAAGAGATCGCCATCACAGACAGCGGCTATCAAGCAATGCTGAACATCTACGAGACCAGTGGCGGCATTAGCCAGCGTTATGACTACGCTGATGTTTGTTCAAGGCCGCCGGGTTATTGAAGTCGCGATAAAAATGTCAGCACCTGCCGGTTGAACAACTCGGGCTGTTCGAGGTAGGACATATGTGAACAGTCGGGTAGGACGACCAGCGTCGAGCCTGCAATTTTTGCGTGTATCGCTTGGGACATCGCAACCGGTGTTGCTGGATCATGCTCCCCAACCATGACCAAGGTGGGGCAACGTATCTGGTCAATCGTCGCTGACAGATCCATCGACGCCATCGCGCTGCTGCCGCCAACATAGCCGTCAACAGACGTTTGCAAAATCATCTGGGTGACCTGCGTGATCAACGCGGTTTGATGCTGCAGGGTCTGTGGCATGAACCACCGCTGCAACGTGCTCTCAAGTACCGAGCCCAGGCCCTGCGATCGCACAGCCGCGTTGCGCTCAGCCCAAACAGGTTGCATGCCTGCGGGGTTACCGAGGGTGGAGTCGGCCAACACCAAACTCAAGACAGCTTGGGGGTTTTGAATTGCCAGCGCCTGCCCCACCATGGCCCCCATGGCCTGACCGACCCAATGGGTTTGTTCGATCTCTAGGGCATTCAACAGCGCAAACGCGTCATCTGCCAGTTGCGCCATGGTGTAGGGGGGCGCGGTTGCCGTGGTTTCGCCATGACCCCGCGCATCAAAGCACAGCACACGGTGGTTAGCTGCCAAGTCGGTCGCCAGTGCCGCCCATGCCGAATGATTCGAGCTGTGCGGGTGCGCCAGCGTCACCCAGGGGCCCACACCTCCGTGGATGCTGTAGTTGACGGTGAGATCTTTTACTTTTATTTTCATATGCGATCACGCATCTCGTCGCCTATGCTGGGATTCGACGGGGGCAGCCCCTTTTAATTTGGAACTTTGGCGACTGGGGCAAATTGACAGTGGTTTGAACGAAAAATAGGATGGCTCCGCAGACATCCTACAAGAGGTCGCTTGTGTTGTGTCTGCCGTAAAGGTTCAGCTTTCAGAATTCAATGGCGTGTCGCTATTTATTTGTTAATTCCTAAAGGGGTAAAACGTGAACAAAGAATCATTCGATAAAGGTCTCAAAACGCGTCGGGAAGTTTTGGGTGCGGAATATGTCGACGCATCAATCGCAAACGCCGACGACTTCAACAGACCGATGCAGGAATTGGTCACCGAGTATTGCTGGAACGAAATTTGGAACCGCCCCGGCCTAGACCGCAAAACACGCAGCATCATGAATCTGTGCATGATCACCGCCCTGAATCGTCCACACGAACTCAAGCTCCATGTGCGTGGTGCGATCAACAACGGCTTGACCAAAGATGAGATCAAAGAGGTGTTTCTCCAAGCTGCGATTTACTGTGGCGTACCGGCGGCGATTGACAGTTTCCGAAACGCCAAAGAAGTGTTTAAAGAAATGGGTATCTAAACCCACCCATTCACACCGCGTGTGTCTGCGATGAGCAATTCGCCCAACCTGACGCCCACGGCCTGCGCCCAGGTGTGCGAGGCGTGGATTGAAGAGTTCGGTCGGGCCATTCACGCGGGGGGTGCGCGTGACATCGAGCCGATGTTCATGGCAGACGGCCACCTCCGGAATCTCCTGGTTCTGGGGTGGCAAATCTGCACGTACACCGGCGCCACCGAGGCATCGCAGCAATTAGCGGGTGCGCCAACCGCGTTCAAGCCGCGTCAACTGGCCGTTAATCACCACCTGTTTGAGCCGCACCACGTGAAACGCGCGGGTGAATGGACCGTCGAATGTGCGCTTACTGGTGTCAACGACACGGGGCCTCTTGAAGGGGTGTTGCGGCTGCGCCAAGAGTCCGACGGCGTCTGGCGCGCATGGACCTTGGTGCTTGCACTCTGTGCCATCGAGGGCAGTGAAGAATTACACCTTCGGGCGTCGCCACCGACTCAAAATGGCAGACGGTCGTTCTCTGGCCCTAACTGGAAAGACCATCGCGACCAAGGCGATCGGTTTGACGACCGTCAGCCAGACGTACTCATTGTTGGGGCTGGCCAAGCGGGGCTGGCAGTTGGCGCGCGTTTAAAACAACTCGGCGTTGATGCGCTCATCGTTGATCAAAATGCGCGCGTCGGCGATAACTGGCGCAACCGCTACCACGCGTTGGTGCTGCACAACCAGCGGCACGTCAACCACTTGCCCTACATCCCATTCCCAGAAACGTGGCCCAGTTACATCCCAAAGGATAAGTTAGCGGGGTGGTTTGAATACTATGCCGAGGCGATGGAACTTGCTGTGTGGACAAGCACGCGCTTTGTTGGCGGCGAATACGATGAAATAGAAAAAATATGGCGCGTAACGCTTGAAACGACAGCGGGTACACGTGAGCTCACGCCACGACACATCATCTTGGCAATCGGCGTCAGCGCGATTCCTAAACGCGAACCCTTGCCGGAGCTCGCCCCTTATCAAGGCACCGCGATTCACTCGGCCGACTATGTCGCCGCCGACGTCGACCGCTTCCCCTCGGCCATCGTGATTGGCACCGGCACCAGCGCGCACGATGTGGCGCAAGATCTCGCCGAAAACGGTGTCAACGTCACCATGGTGCAACGCAGTCCCACCATGGTTCAAAACGTCGAGCCCACCGCGCAACTGCCCTACGTGATTTATGGCGGTAGCCTGAGTACCGATGCGTGCGACCTCATCACCGTCGGGACGCCCATGGCGCTCTACAAGACATCCAGTCGCCTCAGTTTGGGGGTTGCCGAAGAACTTGACCGTGATTTGATCGCCGGTCTCAGGGGCGCTGGGTTCCGCGTGAATACCGGCACCGACGGCGTCAGTTGGCAGTTGATGTACATCACCAAAGGCGGTGGCTACTATTTCAATGTAGGCTGCAGTGACCTGATCATTGAGGGAAAGATCCGTGTGGTCCAGCACGCCGACATCCAGCGCTTCGTGGCGAACGGTTTTGAACTGACATCAGGTGAGTTGGTTACGGCCGACCTCGTCGTCACCGCTAACGGCTACCTCGGTCAAAGCGAGATGGTTGGCAAATTATTGGGTGATTCGGTTCGCACAAGGGTTGGGGCGGTTTGGGGAATAGATAGCGACACCCAAGAGTTGAGCAACATGTGGATGGAGACACCGCAAGAGGGCCTGTGGTTCTGCGCGGGTAGCTTGGCACAGTGTCGGATTTACTCAAAATATTTAGCGCTACAAATCAAAGCCAAGCTAAACGCGGTGTCTGCAACGCCCGAGGTTTAATGGGTTGCCACCACCTCAATTGATGAGAGAAATCTTGCGGAATTGACCATCTACTCAAACTGCTGCTGGCTCGAAAAGTCGTGCTCTGATCATGTCGATTACTTCTATCGATAAAGAAATAAAAAAGATTAATCAACAAAAACAAACGCCATAAAATAGTACCTAATAACTAATAAATGAGGTCTAGTATGGTTATGTCAGCAGCGGCGCTACGGATGGCTGAGCAATCAGCTATGCATCTTGAAAGGGCTATACATAGCCAAAAAGCGGGGTTTGATAGGAATGTCGTTTATAGCCGACTGGGCGCGCCGGCAAGGTTACGCAGACTTTGCAGCTTACGAGTTCGCAAAAGCTGTTGGTGGGGATGCGCGGTTGGTTGAGCAACTGGCTTCTTACAACGTGACCGATACCCAAAGTTTCAACGATGCGGTTAATCGAATGAATAGTCAGGGGTACAGCAAGGAAGGGGACGGCCGCACAGTCATCGCCTTTTTGAGTGATGAGAAAGCTGGTGCCGAAGCGAACAAATCAGCTGTAGCCGTTCGCGATGAACGCAAACGCGCAGCGGCGATCGCGGCGAAAAAGCGTGAAGAAGAGGCGAGAGCGCGTCGAGCGGAAGAGGCCAAAAAATATCCTTATTACGCTGTGCTGTCCTGTGGTTTTGGCAACAGTAACATGAGCTTGATCGCCTGTTTCTCTGGTGGTGGCAGATACGGCGTCGATACCGGGATTACGCTGACACAAGGCACTATCAAGAGAGAATATAAGCTTTACGCGATCGCTAACAACGCGCTTGGGCGTGAACAGCGTGACGGCCTTCACATCAAGTTGCCCGCCCGATTCCGGCTGGTTGCGCAAAATGCAAGCGATAGTTTGACTTTAACGCTCAAGGTCTATGACCGTGCGACGAATCGCCTGATCATGCAGGAACAGGCCGGGAGCAAGTTCGGGACGGTTCGTGCCCGCAATTGATCAAGCGCGTTGTGCTTATGTGGGCAATATCTTCGAGTTAAAGATCGTCACAGCCTTGTCAACCGGGTGGTCCATGTCATCAATGATGACGACCAAACCTTGGAACACAAAGATCACCAGCAGTTGAACGCCAAGGCCAGTCAGCCCGGGTGCTGCCAGCATCACCAACACAAAGTACAGGTTGGCGATGCGGCGCAACCAGGTGTAGAAGGCGGGGTGGTAGCAGACTTGTGTTTTGGTTAAAAACATCGACATGCGTTGCACCAGCACCGCGTGAAAAGGTACATCCATGCTGGGGCGGGTTTTGACGACTTCGCGGATGTCGCTCAGTAGGGTGTTGGTCATGGCCTTCATGTCGGCGTATGACAGTTTTTCAACCAAATACAACTCAAGCGCCGCGCGCCACTCGTCAAACGCGGGGGGCTTGCATTTGGGTGCGGTATCAGCGAAGACCATCTTGAAGTCCACTTCGAAGTTGTGCAATGCATCCAGCGCGGTGCGGTGCAATTCGGTGATTTCGATTTGTTTGCGCTTCACGATGCCGAAGGTAATGGCCAGTGCGATACCAAACACCGAGCCAACCGCGGTGACGGCGATCATCAATACAGGGCGGTCGAAGAAGTTGTAGAGGTCCCATGGGGTGACGCGGCTGACTTCAACAAATAAAACCCGTAGGCCCAAATGTCCCGCCATGGTGCCAAACACCAAGCTGAATACCGATGCACCAAAGACGTCGCTGATGATGTTGCTGACGCGTAAAAGCTTGACGACCCGCAGCAGCCGGAACAAACGCAACAGCACCAGTGTCTCGACGTGTGCGCTGGGTATGACACCCATGAACACCAAAAGAACGATGGCGGATGGCAGGATGGCCAGTGCGTCGCAGACCAAGAAGACCATGGCTCGCCAATCGCTCAAGCGCGTCACCGTGAGCCGCAAGATGAAGTCGACCGTGAAGATCACAAAGATCACACACTCGACCAAGAACATTTGCAAGCTGTCGGTGGGGAATAGCGCCGGGTACTCATCCACCAAGAACAAGAAGAAGATCGACGCCACAATCGTGACGGCGATGAGCACCATGTAGCGCTGCCCGAGCGGGGTGGTCGGTTGGGCGAGCTCACGCTCGAGATCGCGCAGGTGGCGCCACCGAGAGCCAAGCGTTGGCTTGCTAGTTGGGTTACTGGTGGACATCTGTTGTCAGAGTTGGAAGTAAGCCATCACCATAAGAGGCAAGGCGCTTGCTCACAAGACAACGTTTGTATTACTTTTTGACGATCGCTTGGACGCACCGGAACCCAATGTAGATCACGGCTGTATCCATTGGTTTAGTGGCGACGTCGTCTTCGACTTGGCGTTCAGGCCCGTACCACCAAGAGGCGCCGCGTGTGATGGGGGATGGCGTGGCGCCCGAATCCACCCACTCCCAGAGGTTGCCGCCCATGTCCCACAGGCCATTCACGCCGGGCGTGGTTGACATGACAGGCGCGTGCCCGCGACCACGGGTGAGTGCACCAGATGGGATGCTACGGGCGACCGCGGTGCGACTGCCCAAATGGTTACTACCCGTGGCTTTGTCGCCGTTGGGGTAGCGGTAGCGCTGGCCGGTTACAAAGGGCGCGGTTGGTTGGGGCCGTTGCTCTTGGTAAGCGGCATTGACCCACTCCGCATCGGTAGGTAAGCGCTTACCCACGTGTTGGCAAATGGCGCTGGCTTCGTTGAAGGTGAGGTGTGCTGCGGGCTCATCGGCTGCAGCGGGTTGGCCGTAGGGTGCGCGCCAGCTCCAGCCGGGCTTCTGCGTCCATCCGGCTTCATAGACCATGCCGCCGCCTGCGCGCTCAGCTTGGCTGACAAACCCTGTGGCGGTTGCGTAAGCTTGTACCTGGCCGACGGTGACCTCGTGTGCATCCCACAGCAAGTTGCCAATACGTTGTTGCGGCACTTGCGCAGCATGGCCCGATGCCATGCAGGCCGTTAAGAGTGCCGCGCACAACGGCTGACGTGTGGAATGCCATGTGATCATTTCAGCGCATTATGGGCTGCCGCTGCAATGCTTGCCGCATCGACCTGGAAAAAAGCCCGAAGAGCCGCGCGGGTATCGCTGCGCCCAAAGCCGTCGGTGCCCAGTGTGCGGAAAGCGCGGTTGGCTGGCACGTAGGCGCGCACGGTTTCGGGCACGGCCCGCACGTAATCGCTGGCCGCGATGATGGGGCCGTTGCTGTCAAGCAGTTGTTGGGTGAGGTAGGGGCTACCGTTGTTGTCGTTGGCGATGCCGTCACGCGCCAACTCGCTCCAGCTGGTGACGCTGAAGATATCAACCGCGATGCCGTCGGCTTGTAACAGTGCGGCGGCTTTGATGACTTCGGTCAGGATGGCGCCCGAACCCATCAGGGTGACGGCAGCGGTTTTTTTCTTGGGCTTCTGATTGGGCATCAATTGCCCCCATTTGTAGCAACCGCGAATCACGCCTTCGGCAGATGCCGTGGCTTGGGTGGGCTGCGCGTAGTTTTCATTCATCATCGTGACGTAATAAAAAACATCGCGCTGCAGTTCGAGCATTTCACGCATGCCGTGATCAATGATGATGGCCAGCTCACCGGCAAATGCAGGGTCGTAGGCTTTGCAGTTGGGTATGGTGGCAGCGACCAAATGGCTGGTGCCGTCTTGGTGTTGCAAGCCTTCGCCGCCAAGGGTGGTGCGCCCTGAGGTGGCGCCCAGCAAAAAGCCGCGTGCCCGTTGGTCTGCTGCGGCCCATATTTGGTCGCCCACACGCTGGAAGCCAAACATGGAGTAATAAATGTAGAAGGGCAGCATGGCGATCCCATGCACGCTGTAGCTGGTTGCGGCGGCGGTCCAGCTGGCTAACGCACCGGCTTCGGAAATACCTTCTTCCAAAATTTGACCATCGGTGGCCTCGCGGTAAGACAGCACAGAGCCAATGTCTTCCGGCGCGTAGCGTTGGCCCACGCTGGAGTAAATGCCCACCTGCTTGAACAGGTTGGCCATGCCAAACGTGCGCGCTTCATCCGCCACGATAGGCACGATGCGGGGGCCCAGTTGGGTGTCTTTCAGGAGGTTGCCCAGCATGCGCACGAAGGCCATGGTCGTGCTCATCTCTTTGCCCGCGGCATCGAGCGCGAAGTTGGCGTATGACTTTACATCGGGCACGGCGACAGGCGCGGCGGCGGTGTAGCGTTTGGGCAAGTAGCCACCCAATGCCTCGCGACGGGCTTGTAGGTATTGGAGTTCAGGGCTGTCTGCCTCGGGCTTGTAGAAAGATAGGTTGATGGCTTGCTCGTCGGTGAGTGGCAGGTTGAAGCGGTTGCGGTATTCAATGAGGTCACTCTCATCCAACTTCTTTTGGCTGTGGGTGGTCATCTTGCCTTGGCCCGCAGTGCCCAAGCCATAGCCTTTTTTGGTCTGCGCCAAAATCACGGTCGGTTGACCGGTGTGCGCCGCAGCGGCGGCGTAAGCCGCGTAAATTTTGACGAGGTCATGGCCGCCGCGTTTCAGCCGATCAATTTGCTCGTCGGTCATGCCCTGCGCCAAGCGTTGTAACTCCGGGTTTTGTCCGAAGAAGTTCTCTCGGTTGAATCGACCGTCTTTAGCGGCAAAGGTTTGCATTTGCCCATCTACGGTGTTGGCAAATGCGCGCATCAAGGCGCCGGTTGTGTCGCGTGCAAACAGGCCATCCCAGTCACTGCCCCAAACCAGCTTGATGACGTTCCAGCCAGCGCCTGCAAATAGTTTCTCTAACTCATCGATGATGCGACCGTTGCCGCGCACGGGGCCATCAAGGCGTTGCAAGTTGCAGTTGACTACCCACACCAAGTTGTCTAGCCGCTCGCGCGCGGCGAGGGTGAGGGCGCTCATGCTCTCGGGCTCATCCATTTCGCCATCACCAAACACACCCCAGACTTTGCGCCCCTCGCAGTTCAGCAGCTGTCGGTGCGAGAGGTAACGCATGAACCGCGCGTGGTAGATCGAGCTGATGGGCCCGATGCCCATTGACCCGGTTGGAAACTGCCAAAAATCAGGCATTAAATAAGGGTGGGGGTAGCTGCATAACCCGCGCACCAAGCCGCTTGCCGCTGCAACCTCGGGGGCATCAGGCCCTGCTGCGCGTGCCGCTGGCGCGGTGAGCTCTTGCCGGTAATGCATCAAGTCGTCAGCACTTAGGCGTCCTTCAAGAAATGCGCGGGCATACACGCCCGGTGCGCTGTGCGGCTGGAAAAATACCAAGTCACCCAAATCACTCGCGGTCGTTTCAGCCGCACGGCGGGCTTTGAAAAAGTGGTTGTATCCCACCTCGAACAGGTCGGCGACGCTGGCATAACTGGCGATGTGACCACCCAGCTCGCCGTAGGCTTGGTTCGCACGGACAACCATGGCCAGCGCGTTCCAACGCATGAGAGAGGCGAGGTGTTCCTCGATGGCCAGGTCCCCCGGGAAGGGCGGTTGCTGGTCAACGTGGATGGAGTTCACGTAGGGCGTGTTGAGGTCGGGGGCCCACTCGACTTGCGCTTGCCGTGCCACTTGGGTCAACTCGTTGAGTATTTCTCTCGCACCTTCCGGGCCTCTGCTTTCGAGCAAGGCTAGAAATGCTTCTCGCCACTCTTCGGCTTCGGTGGGGTCGGTGTGGTTGACGAGGTGGTCCATGTGACGGTAGGCGGTATGGTCAGTCATGGCGCCAGTTTAGAAGTGGAGCGTTGAAATGTGCTTTCGAAAATTGTTGATATGAAGGAGTTATTTAAAATAAAATGCTGTGAAATTAATACTTTTAGAATTTTATGTCTCTTGATGCGATAGATATCAGAATATTGTCTGAACTCCAGCAGGATGGTGGGCTCAGTAACGTGGAGTTGGCCCGACGGGTGAACCTGTCACCGTCACCGTGCTTGATGCGGGTGCGAGCCCTCGAAAAACAAGGAGTCATACGCCAGTACGTCGCGTTGGCAGATCCCCAAGCCTTGGGGCTGGGGTTGAACGTGTTTATCTCCATTAGTCTGAAGGAGCAGTCGAAGGCGGCATTGGCGGATTTTGAGAGCCGCATCGCAGAACACGATGAGGTGATGGAGTGCTACCTCATGACCGGTGACAGCGATTACCTGATCCGCGTTGCCGTTGCCAATATGGCCGCGCTCGAACGGTTCATATTGGACCAGCTGACCCCGATCCCTGGGGTTGAGAAAATTCGCTCGAGCTTTGCGCTCAAGCAGGTGCGTTACAAAACCGCTTTGCCCATGCCCATGCCCAGGAATTGAAGCGCACAGACGAAAAAAAACCGCCCGAGGGCGGTTTTTTTGTTGGTCACCACGGGTGTAGTGACCGTGCCTCAAAGCATTACTGTTTTGCTGGTTCAGCAGCAGGCGCAGCAGCAGGTGCCTCAGTCGCAGCGGGAGCGGGTGCTTCTGTTGCAGCGGGTGCAGCAGCAGGTGCCTCGGTCGCAGCAGGCGCAGCAGCAGCAGCAGGTGCTTCAGCAGGCGCAGCGGCTTCTTCTTTTTGGCCACAAGCTGTCAAAGCGAACGCAGCCAACAAGGCAGCTAAGAGAACTGATTTTTTCATGATTAAGCTCACAAAGATAAAGGATTGAACAAACAAAGCTGTCCAAAAAAAAGCCCGCCAAAACGGCGAACTTCTTAATGCTAGGCGGCACAAAAACAGGCTTTATTTCTGTTCTCGAACACACCGGAGCGGATCATATATCTGGCGGTGAACCTATGGATAACCCTATGAAAACAATTTTATTTACTTTTCAATTTTGTTGCGAAAAAACAACTAAAAAATAAGATGAATATGGTGTAAATGAACCCTATAGATTGAAAAAAGTATCAAGTTAATGACCTTCAGATCAATCCAGACCTATGCCGCTTTTAACGGTGGTTCGTAGGGCGGTACGCCATACCTTGACCGCAGCTCGATACAGCGGGGATTGAGCGAACCATCGGGCATGTAAACCGCAAATTCTCGGCAAGGTGTTGGGCGATTGCTATAGATCGCACATTTGTTGTTGGGTTGCAGTGCAATGCATCTACCGGTGCCGTTTTGGTTGCCGTTCTCTGTCCCTTTCATGCAGACTAGAAAGGGAGTCACGGGGGTGGTCATTGCAATGGGTACAAACCCATTAGGGAAGGTGTCTAGCTCCCCTTGATAAAAGGAAACCCTGAAGTGTTTGCAGCAAACGCCGCAGTTGGAGCAGGGGCTCTGCTCAGGCATGTCGTAGAAGATACGATCATCTTCCGTCTTGATGACAAGTTGCAAGTCGGCCATAGTCGCCTCGAAAGAAAACGGACCATACACCCACCAATCGGGGCTCGGGGATTATGCGTCCAATCCCCTCGGATGCTTTGCGCGGTCGATAAAATATTTATCGATGCGCAAAATAAAAAGCCAGAAACCGATGCTAGAATTAAAGGCTCAGCGGCTGTAGCTCAGTTGGATAGAGTACTTGGCTACGAACCAAGGGGTCGTGGGTTCGAATCCTGCCAGCCGCACCAACTTATAAAAGTTCAATAAAAGGGTTGCAAACATTGTTTGCAGCCCTTTTTGCGTTGCGAGAGGTGACATACATCGTGTCAGAGAACTTAGATTTTTCACTCGACGAGGACGAGGACGATGACGACGGCGACGTCAGCGGTGCGCCTGCTGCGCCCTATAAAAACTACATCACCAAGGCGGGGGAAGCCCGCTTACGCACCGAGTTACTGCAGTTGCTTGATGTCGAACGCCCGATCGTCGTAGAGGCGGTTCATTGGGCCGCGAAAAATGGCGACCGATCAGAGAACGGTGACTACATTTACGGCAAAAAGCGCCTGCGTGAAATTGACAGGCGCTTGCGATTCTTGACCAAACGGTTGGCGATTGCCGAGGTGGTCGACACCACTGCTAACGCGGGCAGTGATCAGGTTTTCTTTGGCGCAACGGTGACGTATTCCGTGGTTGAGGGTGCGCCCGCAGAAGACCCGGTTACCGTTCAAATCGTGGGTGTCGACGAGGTGCAGCACGACCACGGGCAGATCAGCTGGATTTCGCCGGTTGCGAAAGCGCTTTTAAAAGCCCATGTGGGCGATGAGGTGCGTGTGCAAACTCCAACGGGTCGTCAAACGCTTTGCATTGAAGCGGTGCAATACATTTAAAAGCCGTTGCGCAGCCACAGGTACAACAGCGTACCCACGGCAATACTCAGCAGGGCGTGTCGTCGCCACCACTGCAGGCCAATGACCAGCGTCAACGCCAATACCTCTGGCCACAACTGACCTGCCCAACTGCCTGCGATGTCGCGCAGGCTGTGCAGGGTCAGTAACACCATGATGCTTAGCGGCAGAAATCGGCCCAGTCGTTGGACTTGGGGGTGTCGCTGCAACCAACGGCCCGTCATGAAGGGCAGAGCGCGAATGGCGAAGGTCACTGCGCCCATCGCGACGATGGTGAGGATGACGTAGGTGCTATCGTCCATGCGTGATCCAATCCAGCCAGATGGCGGCGACAACACTCATACCAATCGCTGCCAATAGGGCGTGTGCTGGCCATATCAGCCAAGCAACCGGGTAACTGAGCAGCGCAACCCACAACGGTTTGGCGCTGCTGCGCGCCCGCCATTGCTCAACCACCAACACCGCAAATAAGGCCACAAGCGCGAAGTCCAATCCAGCTAATTGGGTTTGCACTTGGCTACCTAAAACGGCACCTAAGGCTGTTCCGCTGACCCACCACATTTGGTTAATCAGCGTGAGCCACACGCGTTGCATGGGCGTGGTCTCAGCCGGTAAGGTGGTGAGGAGTGAGTAGGTTTCGTCGGTTAAACCAAAGATCAGGTAAAACTTGGCTAAGCCGTTTTTTGGTACCAAGTGCAACAGCGACAAACCGTAAAACACGTGACGCAAATTGACGACCAATGTTGCCAGTGCGATCGAGCCAATCGGCAGGCCTGCCGTGAGCATGGGGATCATCATGAACTGTGAGGCGCCAGCGTAGATCAGCACGCTGCTGGCGATGGCCATCCACCACGCGCCGCCGGCTTGCACGAACAAGAAGCCAAAGACCGCGCCCAATGGCACGTAGCCAACGGCAACCGGCACAGACAGCAGCAAGGGCGATCGCCCCATGGGTTGTATAGCCCCCGGCACGTTTAACCGCGCGTTTTGTGTCGGTAGGCGCGCAGCACGGATGGTGTGCGTTTGACCGCGCGCAGTACATCCGCCAAGTGGCGACGGTTGCGTACCGCTATCGTGAAGCGCAACTCCACTTGGTTGTGGTCGTTACCCATGTCGACGTGCGTGATATCGGCCTCGGCGCTGGTGAGCGCTGCTGCGACCCGCGCCAATACGCCTTTGCCGTTGTCAACGCTGATTAACAGCTTGGATTCAAAAGCGCGGGTCGGCTCGTCTGACCATTCCACTTGTAGGAATCGCTCGCTGTCGCGCTGCAATAAACGGCGTCCAACTGGGCATTCAACGGTGTGCACCGCTAGGCCGTCACCGCGCCCCAAGTAGCCCACAATGCGGTCACCGGGAATCGGTTGGCAGCATTGTGCATAAATGACCGATGCACCCTCGGTGCCGTCTAATGTCAGCACGCCTTGGCTGATCGGCTCTTCGGAAGTGTTGGTGAAGCGGGCCGAGGTGATGAGCATCATGTCGGGCTTCATGCCTTCTTCGGCTAACAGCATCGTTAGCTTTTTCGCAATGATGCTGGCAATGCGTTTGCCCAAGCCCATGTCACTGAAAAGTTCATCTGTGCTTTTGTTGCCTGCGAACCGAAGCAACTTAGCCCAGACCTCTGGTTGCGACACTTCGTCTGGTAGTTGGGCGATACCCTCGGCGCGCATCGCTTGGCGCAACATTTTGATCCCCAGTTCACGCGACTGGTCATCTTCGAGTTGCTTTAAATAATTTCGAATTTTCGACCGCGCGCGACCCGTTTGCACAAAGGTCAGCCACGCAGGGTTAGGGCCCGACATGGACGCGGTTTCGATGCCCACCACATCACCGTTTTGTAGCTCAGAGCGCAGGGGCGCTGGCTCGCCGTTGATGGTTGCCGAGACGGCATGTTGACCCACATCGGTGTGGATAGCGTAGGCAAAGTCCACCGCCGTTGCGCCGCGCGGCATGGCCAAAATTTTGCCTTTGGGGGTGAAGACATAGACCGAGTCAGGGAACAAATCAATTTTGATGTGGTCCCAAAATTCGGCGGCGTCGCGGGTCTCTTGCTGGATATCCAGCATGGATTGCACCCATTGCGCGCTCAGTCGATCGCTATCGCCGCTCTCGGGGTTGTCTGCCTTGTAGAGCCAATGCGCGGCAACGCCTGACTCGGCGACCAAATTCATTTCGATGGTGCGGAGTTGAATTTCAATGTTGATACCGGCAGGCCCCACCAGCGTGGTGTGCAATGACTGGTAGCCATTGACCTTTGGAATGGCAATGTAGTCCTTGAAGCGGCCCGGCACGGGTTTGTAAATTTGGTGCAACAGGCCCAAGGCGGTGTAACAGTCAATCAGGCTGGGCAGCAGCACCCGGAAACCATAAAGGTCGCTCACCTGTGAGAAGGACAGGTGTTTCTCCTGCATCTTGTTGTAGATGGAGAAGAGCGTTTTTTCCCGCCCTTGCACGTCGGCGTAAATGTTTTGGTTGGCCAGTGCCGTCAGGACGTCCGACTTCACGCGGTCAATCAAGTCGTTACGCCGGCGTCTCGCGCGGTCTACGGCTTTGGTGAGTGTGCGGTAACGCCACGGGTTGAGGAATTGGAACGATAAATCCTGCAACTCACGGTAGGTGCGGTCAAGGCCCAACCGGTGCGCGATGGGCGCGTAGATGTCAGCAGTTTCTTCCGAGATCCGGCGCCACTTGTTGCGCGGCATGTCACCCATGGTGCGCATGTTGTGGGTTCTGTCCGCCAACTTGATGAGGATGACCCGCACATCGCGCGCCATCGCCAAGAGCATTTTCCGAAACGACTCCGCTTGGTTCTCTTCGCGGTTGTCGAACTCCAGTTTTTCGAGTTTGGTGAGACCGTCGACCAGATCAGCAACACCGACGCCGAACTTTTCGGCCATCTCGATTTTCGTGATGCCGCAGTCCTCTAGGACGTCGTGCATCAAGGCCGCCATTAGGGCTTGCGCGTCGAGCTTCCAGTCAGCGCATAAACCGGCAACCGCAATCGGGTGGGTGATGTAAGGCGCGCCACTTTTACGCATCTGCCCGAGATGGGCTTCGTCAGCAAAGCGATAGGCGCGACGGATGTCGTCGATGTCACCATCGCTGAGGTAGTCGATTTTTTTCAGCAGCGCCGCGAAACTCGCAGCTGCCGCCGTTTGCACAGCCACCCCCGGCGCCGCTGCGGGCGCAGCGGTCGCGATGTCTGAGGGTGCTTTTTTGGTGCGGGGCATAACGCGTACTTTAGCGCGTAGATGCGCCCCATGAGCGTGCTGGGGATTTTTGGACAAAAAAAAGCACCCCAAAGGGTGCTTGATTTGGGTGGCGATGGGTCAGGTTGGGACCTTACGCAGCATCTCCAGGCCGACTTCGCCAGCTGCGATTTCACGCAGTGCGGTCACGCCCGGCTTGTTTTTGGTCTCCACGCGGGGAGTGTGGCCTTGGCTCAACATGCGCGCACGGTAAGTGGCAGCCAAAACGAGCTGGAAGCGGTTAGGGATTTTCTCCAAGCAATCTTCAACAGTGATGCGGGCCATGTGCGGACTCCAGTTAACAGAAACAATTAAGAACGACGGGTTTCCGAGGGCTCGGTGGTCAATCAATCGAGTCGAGACTCGTGAGACCTAAACCGGTGAAGGTTTCCGAATGCAGTCGGCGCTGTGCAGCGTACTTGAGTCGTTGGGCGTGAACGATCGCTTTCAGATCGAAAAGCGCCCGGTCAAACAACTCATTGATTATAACGTAGTGGAAATGTTGGGCCTGGACGATCTCGTGGCGGGCGTTGGCCAGGCGGACCTCGATGACATCGTCTGAATCCTCTGCGCGGCGCTCCAACCGACCCCGCAGTTCGTCCCAACTGGGTGGCAAGATGAAAATCAACACGGCATTGGCGTACAGCTTTTTGATCTGCAGGGCGCCTTGGTAGTCAATTTCGAGTACCACATCGGTTCCCTTGGCGATCTGGTCGTCGATCGCTTGGCGCGAGGTGCCGTAGCAGTTGCCATGCACGTTGGCCCACTCTAAGAAGGCATCTTGACTGACCATGGCCTCGAACGTGGCGTCGTCCACAAAGTGGTATTCCCGGCCGTCCTTTTCTTGCCCACGGGGCGCGCGCGTGGTATGCGACACGCTGGGGCTGACACGCGAGTCCAACTCCATCAGGGCTTTGACCAAGCTCGACTTACCCGTCCCACTGGGTGCGGCGACCACGTAGAGGTTACCGGGGTAGTCGGTGACAGAGGGGGAGGCGGGCGCGGTCATGGCGGGGTGGCTTTTGCCAGTTGGTCAAAACGGTATTTTATCGCTTGCGGCGCGCCACGCTGGGCTTCACTCGATGTTCTGAACCTGCTCGCGCATTTGCTCAATCAACACTTTCATGTCAACGGAGATGCGCGTCAGCTCCAAGCTGGATGATTTTGAGCCCAAGGTGTTGGCCTCGCGGTGTAATTCTTGGATCAGAAAATCCAGACGCTTACCCAGCTCGCCACCCTTGGCCAAGAGGCGATCAATCTCCTCGAGGTGGGAGTGCAGGCGGCTGACCTCTTCTGCCACATCGATGCGAATGGCAAAGGCGGTTGCTTCGCTGAGTGCCCGGTCTTGGGCGGCTTGCGCGGCGGTTGCGCTGGCGTTTTGACCCACATCGCCCATGGCGGTTTGCCAGCGTTCTAAAAAGCGTTGGCGTTGTTGCTCGACCAATTGGGGCACCAGTGGCTCTGCGCTCTGTGCCAAGGCGCGCAAGCTGGCGGTGCGTTCGGTGATGGTTTGAGCCAACCGGCCACCCTCTTGGGCGCGGGCCGTTCGCAGGGCGTCGACCGCATCTTCAAGCAAACTTTGCGCGCGGGCGACGACGGTCGCGTCAACGACTTGACCACCGCTGCCCATCTGCAAAACCTGCGAAACGCTCAAAGGCGCGGCCTGATGCAGCACGGCCTTGACGGCCGTTTGTGCAGCCAGCAGCCGTTCAAGGGACGCCGTGTCGGGGACGGCTTGGGTACCGTCTTGTTGCCGTTCAATCCAGGCCCGAACCTCGACTTTTCCGCGCTTCAGGTGTTTGGTGATGTGTTCACGCATGAGGGGCTCGGCGCTACGCAACTCGTCGCTGACGCGAAAGCTCAGGTCCAAAAAGCGGCTGTTGACCGAGCGAATCTCCAAACCGATGCCCACCTGAGCAGGCTCACCGGGTTGGGTGTTTTGCGTTGCGGGTGATTGGCAACTGGCGTAGCCAGTCATGCTGTAAACGGTCATGGGACAATGTGCTTTCGAGGACTAAAGCCCATTATCGCAGGCTCCCCTCACACGGGGTGTGCGATCATTGCGGCTTTGATTAACCACGCTAACTCCATACGATCAACATGACCTACCAGCGCTCACAAAACCGTGCCGCAGACGCACTCCGCCCTGTCCGTATCACACGCCAATTTACGGTTCACGCCGAGGGCTCGGTATTGATTGAGTTTGGGCAGACCCGCGTTCTGTGTACCGCGTCTGTTGAGGAGCGCGTGCCACCGCACAAAAAAGGCAGCGGCGAGGGCTGGGTCACCGCCGAATACGGCATGTTGCCCCGCGCCACCCATACCCGCAGCAGCCGAGAGGCAGCGAAAGGTAAGCAAAGCGGTCGAACGCAAGAAATCCAGCGCCTCATTGGACGCTCGTTGCGCGCGGTGTTTGATCTCAAGGCGCTTGGCGAACGCACCATCACCCTTGACTGTGACGTTTTGCAAGCCGATGGCGGGACACGCACCGCCGCAATCACCGGGGCTTTCATCGCCGCTGCTGATGCGGTCAATGGTTTGATGGCCAATGGTACGTTGGCGCAATCCCCGATCCGCGAGCCTATTGCCGCTATTTCGGTCGGCATCGTCGAAGGTACGCCGCTTTTGGATTTGGAATACACCGAAGACAGTGCGTGCGACACCGATATGAACGTCGTCATGACCGCAGCCGGGCACTTTGTTGAAGTGCAAGGCACGGCCGAGGGCGCTGCATTCTCGCGTACCGAAATGGGGCAGTTGTTGGATTTGGCAGAGAAAGGCATCCAAGAGCTGGTCGCCATGCAACGCGCCGCTTTGGCGGGCTAACCGACATGAAATTGGTCTTGGCGTCCAACAACGCGGGGAAGCTAGGGGAGCTGCAGGCGCTGCTTGCACCCCTGGGGGTGACCTTGATCGCGCAGGGTGACTTGAACGTGCCGGAGGCCCCCGAGCCGCATCGCACCTTTGTGGAAAACGCTTTGGCCAAAGCCCGTAATGCCGCGCACCACACGGGGCTGGCGGCGATCGCCGATGATGCCGGGCTGTGTGTCGAAGCCTTTGGCGGCCTACCCGGCGTTGATACCGCCTATTACGCGACGCAATTTGGTTACGCCAAAGGCGATGCCAACAACGTGCGTGCGCTGCTTGAGCAGATGCAAGGCGTTAGCGATCGCCGCGCCGCATTGGTCAGCACCTTGGTTGCCGTTCGGCGGGCGGATGACCCTGAGCCCCTGATTGCCTCGGGCCGTGCCCCCGGCCTGATCACCGAGAAACCGATTGGCGAAAACGGCTTTGGGTTTGACCCGGTGATGTGGTTACCTGAATTCGAAAAGACTTTTGCCGAGTTGCCCACCGACGTCAAAAACGCCAACAGCCACCGTGGTAAGGCCGCGCAGCAAATGCTCGCGCTGATGCAAAGCCACTGGTTCGCCTAGGGGGTGTGGTGTCCATCATCACGCTCACCCCTAATGAGGATGTTGGCCAAGCCAACCCCGATCCGCTGCACCTCATGCGGCCGGGGTTATTGCAACTCAGCGCCTTGCCGCCATTGGCCTTGTACATTCACTTGCCGTGGTGCATCAAGAAGTGCCCCTATTGCGACTTCAATTCCCACGCGTGGACGAGCGATGCGGGTGAACTACCCGAGGCCGCTTATTTAGACGCGTTGCGTGTGGACCTTGAGGCGTCATTGCCGCTGATTTGGGGGCGTACGGTTCACAGTATTTTCATTGGTGGTGGTACACCCAGCTTGTTTTCACCGCACAGTATTGAACAGTTGTTGGGTGATGTGCGCGCCCGATTGAAACTCAGCGCGGATTGTGAAATCACCATGGAGGCCAACCCCGGTACCTTTGAGCGTGAGCGCTTCAGGGCATTTCGTGCGGCCGGGGTGACCCGTTTGTCGATTGGTGTTCAGAGTTTTTCAGATGACGCACTCAAGGCCATTGGCCGGGTTCATGACGGTGCGCAGGCCGCGGCGGCGGTCGCCGAGGCTGTCGAGGCTTTTGATACCTGCAACATCGACATCATGTACGCGTTACCGGGTCAGACCGTGGCGGCGTGTACCGCCGATGTGGACAGGGCCTTGGCAATGGGGGTGCCGCACATCTCGCTGTACCACCTCACGATCGAGGCGAACACCCAATTCGCCAAGTACCCGCCGGTCTTACCCGAGGAGGACGACGCCTACGCCATGCTCGACCGTATCACCGAGCGCACCGCACAAGCTGGGTTTGACCGCTACGAGGTGTCAGCCTACGCCCAGCCCAACCATGCCTGCTGGCACAACACCAACTACTGGGAGTTTGGTGACTACCTTGGGATTGGGGCAGGGGCGCACTCAAAGTTGAGCTTTGCCCATCGGCTGATTCGCCAGGTACGCCTGCGAGACCCGCGTCGCTACATGCCCGCTGCCTTGGCGGGGCGGGCGCTGTCGTCATCCGAGGATATCGGGCACAGTGACCTAGCCTTCGAATTCATGCTGAATGCGCTGCGGCTGCGCCATGGCTTTGATCTGCAACTGTTCACCGACCGCACGGGCTTACCCGTCTCTAAAATTGCACCGGCATTAGATAGTGGGATTGCCAAAGGCCTGTTGGTGCGCCAAGGCCAGCACATTGCGCCGACGGCACGAGGTTTTGACTTCCTGAGTAACCTGCAGTCGCTGTTTTTATAAGGCCAGCTGTTTGGGGTCTGTAAATTGCGCATTTTGGCGGTTACAATAACGCCTGACTAAATCGACGGAAGAGTGGCAGAGTGGTCGATTGCATCGGTCTTGAAAACCGACGAACCGCAAGGTTCCGTGAGTTCGAATCTCACCTCTTCCGCCAGTCACCCAATTAAATTAAGCGCTTCGGCGCTTTTTTTGTTTCTGTCGCGGGGGCGAAGCCGGGATCGGCTCAAATTCCCGACTGCGTGAAGGCAGGTTGTCATCACTTAAAATGACGCGGAAGCCCGCTTTTTTGGCGGGAGTGAACCAGCCCATTAACTGAGAAGACCGCATGTTGGATTTAAATGAGACGCTCGTCGTCACTGCACCGAATTGGGGCTCCCGGTCGAGTCTGCTGGCAGTGGACTGCAGCCGGATTGCGGGTGAGTACCACGTTAATTTTATTGATTCGCCGCTGTTTCAAATGGAGATGGCTAACGACGCTATTCAACGCCGTGTTCTGAGGGAACTGGCTGATTGGGATGCGGTTAAGGATAAAACAGCGTTGACTCTGGTTGTTGCCAATCAAGACGCCCCCGACACCCTGGAATATTTTGATCAATTGTGTTTGGCGTTGAGGTTGCGCGCTGACCGCCTGAAATTCGCTGCCTTAGACGCTGAGACAGCCACCGGTTTATCCGAGGTTTGCCATATCAAGAATATTTCGAAATTCCACTTCAAGAGTGTCGCAGTGCCCAAGATTGCAGGCAGCATGGACGAGTTGACGAACCAACTCATGCGTCATGAAGAAGAAAAAGAGCTGTTTTTGGTTTTAGAGCCGGCCGAGTCTCAAGGTTACTTGGCCAAGAAACTAATCGCAAATGGTTTACGCGTCATCCGACTGGGTTACTACATGATGCGTCCCGTACCGCTGGTTAGCTTAAAGGGTATTGATCCAAATGGGCTCTGGATGCTGGCAATGGACGTGGAGTCCGTAAAGCCGGCTGTCACAGGGCTGCAGCGCCAAGGTATCAATCCCGCGGTGGTGAAGTGGATTGGCAATCGGCCATCGGTTGGCGCGTTGGTTCGCTACGAAGTTCCTGATGCAGTTTGGGTTAATGTCGCATCACTCAAGCCCAGTGCGTTGCTTGAAACCATCTCGAAATACTGAATTGATCGAAGGGGACGGTTATGGGTTTGTTTGACCTGTTTAAAAAGAAAGAAGGCCCCAAAGCCTTGGCCAAAAAAGCCTACGAGAACGCCGTTCGCCTGAGTGGTGACTCCAAGGCCGTGCGTGCTGTCAAGGTGCGCGTGGCCATGCGAGCAACTGCCGTTCTGGATGATATTTTCGACGATGGCGTGCGAAGCGTGGTGGGCTATGACGAGGCCGTCATGATCGCGGTTGCGGGTGGTGAGGAGCCACCACCGTTCCCGAAAGCCACCGCTGAGACTTGCTACAAAAAGGTCCAAACGCCCGAGGGCAAATCGGTCGGCTATGTGCCATTGAAATACGCAGAAAGCATGTTTGCTTTGGGGCTACAGTACCAAAGCGGCAAAATCACGGGTGATGACGCGTTTCACACGGCTCAGGCCATTGGGCAACAAATGGCCAATGACTTGCGCCTATCAGCTTACGCCGTGCAACCGATTGAGCCACTCAATTGGATGCGTGGTGATGCCGATCGCGTGAATAAAAACCGGCGTTAATCGCGTCGTCGGCTCAGGATCTGGCGCGCCTTGGCAATCACTGGCGCGTCGATCATTCGACCATCCAGCTGAAATGCGCCCGCCGAGGTGGCCTCAGCAGCTTCAACCACACGAGTCGCCCACGCGAGTGCCTCCGCTGACGGTAACCATGCCGAGTTGACTGTGCCCACTTGTTTGGGGTGAATGCACAGCTTGCCACCAAACCCCATTTGTTGCGCACGCGCGATGTCGCTTTTTAGGGTGGTTTCGTCTTGCGTATTCACTGTGACGCCGTCTACGGGCGGTGCCAAATGAGCACGACGTGTGGCCATGGTGATGGCCATGCGAACCGGAATCAACGCCGCTTCGTCTGGGCCCAACTCGATGCCCAAATCAAGTTGGAAATCCAGGTGTCCAAACGCGAGACGCTCGACCCTTGGCGCGCTGGCAATCGTGTCAATCGCATCCAAGCCAGCTAAGGACTCAATGAGGGGTAGCACGCCACACCCAGTTGCAAGTCGCGCGTCAAGGGCTTGCAGGTCGGTTACGGTTTGGGCTTTGGGTAAGACGACACCGCCCAGTCCCTGTTGGCTCAGTTGCACGACCAGATCGGTATCGATCTTCCAGTGGTCCGTGTCGCTGGGGTTGATGCGAACCATGAGCTGGGCTTTTTGGTCCGTTGTGAGGCTATCGAACGCGGCTTCAAGGGCCATTCGCGCGGCTGGTTTATCGGTGGGCGATACGGCATCTTCGAGGTCAATGATCACCATGTCAGCGCCGCTGTGCAGTGCTTTGACGAAGCGTTCTGGCGTTGTTGCGGGGACAAATAAAAATGACCGTGCCTGGGCGATACGGGAGGTGCTTGCAGAATGAGTAGGCATGGCGAGCGTGATTGCAGTTACAGAAAATTCAGATGGCCTTTTTTGCGCGAAGGTTTGCGATGGCTTCAGCGCTGTGACCGAGCGATTTCAAGATGGCTTCGGTGTGTTCGCCTAATTGGGGAATGGGGTCCATGCGGTAGGTGAAGGCACTGTTTTTTCCCGGCGGGAGGAGGGCTGGAATGTCTCCAGCGGGCGAGCCAACGGTTTGCCAACGCTGACGCGCGGCTAATTGTGGATGGGCCCACAGGCCCTCCATGTCATTCATACGCGCATTGGCTATCGGCGCTTGGTCCAGTCGCTCACAAACTTCAGCCGTGGTGAGCTTGGCAAAGCACGCGTCGATGATGGCTTTCAATTCGGTGCGATTCTCGTGGCGATGGGCGTTGCTGTCGAATCGGGGGTCAGTTGCGAGGGCTGCATCTTGCATGACGGTATCGCAAAACAGCTTCCACTCACGCTCGTTTTGAAGACCCAATACGATGGCGCTACCATCGCCTGCCTGAAAGGGGCCGTACGGGTAGATCGCCGCGTGCGAAGCCCCCGAGCGAGCCGGCGGCGTTTGACCTTCAAATGCGTAGTACATGGGAAAGCCCATCCACTCGCCGAGCGCCTCGAGCATCGATATGTCAATGTGTGATCCTTCACCCGTGCGACCGCGCAAAATAAGCGCGGACAAAATATTGGTGTAGGCGTACATGCCGGCGGCGATATCGGCGATGGAATTACCCGATTTACTGGGTGTCTCGGGCGTCCCCGTGATGGACAAGAAGCCGGCCTCACTTTGAATTAACAGGTCATACGCTTTTTTGTCACGGTACGGGCCGTCCGCACCATAGCCAGAAATGTCGCAAACGATCAACTTGGGGTAACGGGCGCGGAGGGCTTCAAAAGACAAGCCCATGCGAGCACTGGCACCTGGTGCCAAGTTTTGTACCAAGACGTCAGCATCCGCCAACAGCTGCATGAGGACATCGACTGCCTCAGGCTGTTTGAGGTCAAGCGTGATGCTTTCCTTCGAGCGATTGGTCCATACAAAATGCGATGCCTCACCTCTCACACGGGTGTCGTAGGCCCTCGCAAAATCACCAACCTCTGGGCGTTCGACTTTGATGACACGGGCACCCAAGTCAGCCAATTGGCGCGTACAGAAAGGCGCCGCAATGGCGTGTTCAAGGGATATGACGGTCACGCCGTCTAGTGGTTTGATCGCCATAGAACCTTAAAAAGAGCGGGGCAGTTCGAGCACATGCTCCGCGATGTAGGCATAAATTAAATTAGTCGAGATAGGGGCAACTTGGTAAAGGCGGGTCTCGCGGAACTTGCGTTCAACATCGTATTCGTGGGCAAAACCAAAACCGCCGTGGAACTGCAAGCAGGCGTTGGCTGCCTCCCAGCTGGCTTTGGCTGCAAGGTATTTCGCCATGTTGGCCTCGGCACCACAGGCTTCGCCGCGGTCAAATAATTCACACGCTTTGTAACGCATGAGATTCGCCGCCTCGACCTCCATGTAGGCGTCAGCGATTGGAAATTGAACGCCTTGATTTTGACCAATCGGGCGTCCGAAAACAGTGCGCTCCTTGACGTACTGTGTCACGCGATCGATGAACCAATAACCGTCGCCAATACATTCAGCGGCGATGAGGGTGCGTTCCGCGTTCAAACCATCCAAGATGTATTTGAAGCCTTTGCCTTCTTCACCGATTAAATTTTCAGCGGGGATTTCGAGGTTCTCAAAGAACAACTCATTGGTCTCATGGTTGACCATGTTGGCGATGGGCCGCACGGTCATGCCGGACTTCTCAGCTTCGCGCAGATCAACCATGAAGATGGACATTCCTTCAGATTTCTTCTTGACCTCGCTCAGCGGTGTGGTGCGGGCCAACAGAATCATCCAGTCGGAATGTTGCACCCGCGAGATCCATACCTTTTGACCGTTGACGACGTAGCGGTCACCTTTTTTGACCGCCGTGGTTTTCAGTTTGGTGGTGTCAGTGCCGGTGGTGGGTTCGGTCACGCCCATGGATTGCAAGCGCCATTCACCCGTCGCGATTTTCGGCAGGTAGAGTGCCTTTTGTTCTTCTGAGCCGTGTCGCAGCAGCGTGCCCATGTTGTACATCTGACCGTGGCACGCGCCTGCGTTGCCGCCCGAGCGGTTGATCTCTTCCATGATGACTGAGGCCTCAGCCAATCCGAGGCCTGATCCGCCGTACTCAGCGGGGATCATGGCTGCCAGCCAGCCCGCTTGGGTCAGGGCATCAACAAAGGCCTCCGGGTAGCCGCGTTTGGCGTCGATCTCGCGGTGGTAGCTGTCGGGAAATTCGGCGCACAGGCTGCGCACGGCATCACGGATGTCTTGGTATTGATCAGGTTTGGTTTTAATCATGATGCGTTGTTTTCGAGTGTCACAGTTCCGGTCATGGTGAGGTAGCCGTCGTGGTCGTTGGCCCACACGTCAATGGTGCGACCATCCGCTTGCGGACGTGCATTGACGCGGAAGGGGTTGAGGTCAAACGTTGGCCTGACGGCTTTGAATTGGAAGCCGCTGATCCATTGCGCGGGCGAATGGCGTCTGACCAAATCGACCAGCAACGTGGCAATCAGTGGGCCATGCACGATGAGGCCCGGGTAACCCTCCACTTCCGTGACATAGCGCCGATCGTAGTGGATGCGGTGGCCATTGAAAGTCAGTGCAGAGTAACGGAACAGCAGCACATCATCGGGCATGATCTCACGTGTCCATGGCGCGTTGGATTCGGCCACGGTGGGTGTCGGGATGGGGTCGTCGGGCAATGCCGCGGCGCGATAAACGATGTCATGCGCCTCAGTGATCGCCATACCACGCGGGTTGCTGATGGTGTGGTTCACGACGACGAACAGCAGGTCGCCCGTTCGCCCCGATTTATGGGTGACGGATTCGATCACCGAGTCGCGCGTCACGGCCTCACCCAAGACGAGCGGATTGGTCGGATTAAAGTGCAAGCGCCCACCGGCCCACATGCGTCGGGGTAGCGGCACCGGTGGCAGGAAGCCACCGCGCTTGGCATGCCCGTCTGGGCCGATTTCGCTTTGCCGGTGGTGCGGTAAAAAATAAAGCCAGTGCCACAGCGGTGGTAGGGTGTCGCCGCGGGCGGGCTCGGGGTCATCGCGGTCCAGTGTTGCCGACAGGGCGCGAACGGGCGAGAGCGCGAGTTCGTCGCGCAGTTGCTCGTGGTTACCGATCCAACTTTGCAAATGCGTCAGTTGTTCGGGGCTGAGGTTTCGGGCGGGTGGTTGCACGTCGTCTACACCTGATTGAAAGCGAGCGATCATTGTAGGGGACGGACACATACCAAAGCTTCACACAGGGGCGATTACCTCCCATTCGCCCGTCGCTAAGGCGTCAATCGTGTAGGGCCCAATGGCGTCCCGAATGAGACGCAGGGTGGGGAGTCCCACCGCCGCTGTCATGCGCCGAACTTGGCGATTACGCCCCTCTCTGATCGTGAGGCTGAGCCAGTGTGTCGGCTGATTTTTGCGGAAGCGTACGGGTGGGTCACGGGGCCACAGGCCTGCGGGCTCTGTCATCTGGCTGGCAACCGCGGGCAGGGTCATGCCGTCCTTCAAGAGAACGCCACGACTGAGTTGATCGAGTTGCCCTTGGTTGGGTTCGCCGTCCACCTGGACCCAATAAGTCTTTTCAAGCTTGAATTTGGGGCTGGAGAGCTCAGCCTGATAACGGCCATCATCGGTCAAGAGGAGCAGGCCCTCGCTGTCCGCGTCCAGACGGCCTGCGGCGTAAACGCCGGGTTCATCAATGTAGTCGCGAAGACCTTGCCAGCGACCCTCCGGTGTGAATTGGCTCAGGACGCCATAAGGCTTATTGAATCGAATCAGCATGGCGAAAGTCTATCGCCAACGGTGCGAAATTAGCGGCGACTAAAATAGCCAGATGGAATTTCTAACACAACCGATTGCATTTTTATCCCAAGCCTCAACCGAGCCTGCTGTATGGCTCAGCCAAGTGTTTGCGGTGGTGCTGTTAACGGTGAGCTGCAACTACGTGCTCATGCGGGTGCTGGACATCGTCAAGAAGCGCGTCGAATCAACGCAATCGCTATGGGATGACGCCTTGTTGCAGGCAGCCCGTATCCCGCTGCGCTTGTTTGTATGGACGTTGGGCTTGACCTTCGCCCTGCGGGTACTGGACCGTGTGACCGAGAGCGTGGTGTTCAGCGTGTGGCCTGAGGTGCGCCATATCAGCTACATATTTATTGTGGCGCTGTTCTTCACGCGTTTTATTCGGTACGCCGAGCTGAACATTGTCGATATCAATCGCAGCCAAAAGCCAGTGGATGAAACCACAGCGCGGGCGGTTGCGAAATTGCTGCGGGTGTCGGTTGTGGTGACGGCGTTTTTGGTGGTCCTACAAACTCTGGGCTATTCGATTTCAGGGGTGTTGGCTTTCGGTGGAATGGGCGGCGTGGCCGTCGGCTTTGCCGCGAAGGACATGCTCGCCAACTTTTTTGGCGGTCTCATGATCTACTTGGATAAACCCTTTGCAGTGGGGGATTGGGTCCGTTCACCTGACCGTGAGATAGAGGGCACGGTGGAGGACATTGGTTGGCGTCTCACGCGGATTCGGACCTTTGATAAGCGCCCGTTGTATATCCCGAACTCGATGTTTTCCAGCATTGTGGTGGAGAACCCATCACGGATGCACAATCGCCGCATCTACGAGACCATTGGCATTCGCTATGACGATGCCGAAGTGGTGCAGGCCGTTGTGAATGACATCCGTGCGATGCTCAAAGCCCATCCGGCGATCGACCAAAATGCCACGCAAATTGTTCACTTTAATGGTTATGGCGCCTCGCAACTGGACATCATGATTTACGCGTTCACAAAAACAACCGAGTGGTTGCGATTTCATGCCGAGAAAGAAGACGTGCTGTTGAAGGTCATGGCGATTGTGAAACAGCACCATGCTGAATTCGCCTTCCCCACACAAACGCTACACCTGGCATCGACACCCGAAGGGGGTGCCGTGCCGGTGGTAGACGGGTCGCGTTAAGCCTTACCTGCGCCTGCGTTGGCGGCTGCCAGCGCGATCATGTTGACGTAACGGCGTACAGTCGATGACGGGTTCAAAATGTGCACCGGTGCGCTACTGCCCAGCAAAACGGGACCCACGGTAACGCCCTCGCTGCTGGTAATCTTTAACACGTTGAAAAGGATGTTCGCCGAGTCGAGGTTGGGGCAAATCAAGACGTTTGCAGACCCGTGCAGGGTGGACCCTGGTAGGTAGGCTTTGCGAATATCGTCAGACATGGCCGCGTCGCCATGCATCTCGCCATCGCACTCCACGTCGGGGTTGGCTGCGGCGAACAAGTCGCGCGCCAAACGCATTTTTTTCGCCGAAGCGCTGCTGCTTGAACCAAAGCTGGAGTGCGACAGGAAGGCTACTTTCGGCGGAATACCAAATCGCTGCACCTCTGCAACTGTCATGGCCGCGATCTCCGCGAGTTGCTGCGATGTGGGGTCTTCGTTGACGTAGGTGTCGGCAATGAATAAGGTGCGCTCGCTCAGAACCAGCGCGTTGCAGGTGGCAAAGGTGGAGGCACCTTTGGCTTTACCCAATACGTCACTGATTTGACGCAGGTGGCCCTCAAAGTTGCCCACCAAGCCGCACAACATGCCATCGGCGTCACCGAGCAATACCATCAGCGCCGCGATCAGGGTGTTGGAGCGGCGAATGGCGACTTTCGCATTTTCCGGGCTCACGCCTTGGCGTCCCATGAGCGTGTGGTAACGCTCCCAGTAGGTGCGGTAACGCGGGTCATCCTCGGGGTTGACGACTTCGACGTCTTTACCGATTTGCATGCGCAAGCCCGCTTTTTTGATACGGGCTTCAATAACGGCAGGGCGCCCCACCAAGATGGGCACAGCCAAGTCTTCGTCCATGGCTTGTTGGCAGGCGCGCAGGGCACGCTCTTCTTCGCCTTCAGCGATTGCGATGCGCTTGTTCGCCGGTTTGGCGACCTTGGCTGCGTTGAAAACGGGCTGCATCAAGATACCCGTTTGGTAGATGAAACGTTCTAAGCTTTGCTTGTAAGCCGCCATATCTGTGATGGGGCGGGTCGCGACGCCTGAGGCCTCGGCGGCAGCCGCAACGGCTGGTGCGATGCGCAGAATCAAGCGCGAGTCAAAGGGCTTGGGGATCAGGTAGTCACGACCAAAAACCAATTCTTCGCCCGCATAGGCTGCGGCAACTTCATCGCTGGTTTCCGCCTTGGCGAGATCGGCGATTTGACGCACACAGGCCAGCTTCATGGCCTCTGTAATGGTGGTCGCGCCACAGTCCAGCGCACCCCTGAAGATGTAGGGGAAGCACAGCACGTTGTTGACCTGATTGGGGTAGTCCGAACGCCCTGTGGCAATGATGACGTCGGGTCGCGCGGCGCGCGCCAGCTCCGGACGGATCTCGGGCTCTGGGTTGGCGAGTGCCAAAACCACCGGGTCACGCGCCATGCTTTTAATCATGTCTACTGTCAGCACACCAGGTGCCGAGCAACCCAAGAAAACATCTGCGCCGTTGACCACGTCAGCCAACGTGCGGGCGTCTGTTTTTTGGGCGTAGCGGGCTTTGGATTCATCGTAGCCGCCAGGGCGACCTTCATAGATCACGCCTTTGGAATCGCACACAAAAATATTGGTTGTCGATACGCCCAAGCCCACCATCACGTCGAGGCAAGCAATCGCAGCGGCACCGGCGCCGGACACGGCGATCTTTACTTCGCTAATCGCCTTGTCCACCAGCTCCAATCCGTTGAGCAACGCGGCTGCAGAGATGATGGCTGTGCCGTGTTGATCGTCATGGAAGACGGGAATTTTCATGCGCTCACGCAGCTTCTTTTCGATGTAGAAGCACTCGGGCGCTTTGATGTCTTCAAGGTTGATGCCGCCCAATGTCGGTTCGAGTGCAGCGATGATGTCGACCAGCTTGTCGGGATCGCGCTCGGCCAGTTCGATATCGAATACATCGATACCGGCGAATTTTTTAAACAGGCAACCTTTGCCCTCCATCACTGGTTTACTGGCGAGTGGCCCGATGTCGCCCAGCCCCAAAACTGCTGTGCCGTTGGTCACGACGCCGACCAAGTTGCCACGCGAGGTGTACTCGGCCGCCATGGTCGGGTCTTTCTCGATCGCCAAGCACGGGTAGGCCACGCCGGGTGAGTAAGCCAACGAGAGGTCACGTTGGTTTGACAGCGGTTTGGTTGGGGTGACTGAGATCTTGCCGTGGCGAGGGCTGCGGTGGTAGTCGAGCGCGGCGTCGCGCAGGGTATCTTCAGCTGACATGGATGGTCTCCGAGGGTGTGGGTATTACAGTGTAGGCGCGCTGAGTAAATCTGCCAGCGTTCTGGCGATGACTTTGGTGGCGCGGCGCAAATCTTCGAGATCAATGCGCTCGTCTGCGCGCTTGGCGTGTGATTCCAAAACGGTACGCGGTCCGGCACCATATATGACACCGGGAATACCGCGCTCTACGTAGAGGCGCACGTCCGTGTACAGAGGGGTACCCAGCGCGGGGATCGGTTCGCCAAAAACGGCTTCGCCATGCTGTTGCAGGGCATCGACCAAGGGTTTGTTGCCGGGTAATGGTTTCATCGCCTCACACATGAGCATCCGCTTGATGCTGATCGAGATTCCTGCGTCGTTGCGGCCTTGGTTGAAGGCGGCGACTGCATCGGCCATGACTTGGCGCAAATTTGCCTCGACTTCTGCGCTGTTCTCTTCGGGAATCATCCGTCGGTCGAGTTTGAAAGTGACCTTACCGGGCACCACGTTGGTGTTGGTGCCGCCGGTGATCATGCCGACATTTAGGTAGGGGTGTGTGATGCCTTCAACCTGTGAGACGACTTGTTTGTACAGCGTGTTCTGCGCGTATAGGGCGGCCAGTATGGCGTGGGCGCCTTGCAGCGCATCAACACCAGAGTCAGGGATGGCGGCGTGCGCCATGTTGCCGTGAACGGTCACTTCCATTTGTAAGCAGCCGTTGTGAGCCGTGATGACTTGGTAGCTGAAGCCAGCGGCGATCATCAGGTCAGGCTTGGTGAGGTTGTTGGCCAGCAAGTAGTTTGGGCCCAACAGGCCGCCGAATTCTTCGTCGTAAGTAAAGTGCAGCTCCACCTGTCCCTTCATCTGTGCGGTGTTGGCAGCAGCCTCTAATGCACGCAGCGCAAATGTGAAGGTGGAGAAGTCGCACTTGCTGACTGCAGTGGCGCGCCCATACATCTTGCCATCGACGATTTCGCCGCCATAAGGATCATGGGTCCACCCCTCACCCGGTGGCACCACATCGCCGTGGGCATTGAGCGCAATGGTCTTACCGCCTGCACCGAACGCGCGTCGAACAATGAGGTTGGTCACGCTGGTCATGCCGTTGGCTTCAACCAATTCAGCAGGCGGTGCGTGGTGTTCAGCCGTGTAGCCAAAAGACTTGAGCAACTCGGCTGTGCGCAGCGCATGCGGCGTGTTGTCGCCCGGTGGGGTATCAGTGGGGACTGCGACCAAGGCTTTAAAAAAATCAACTTGTTCGTTGAAATGCTGGTCAATCCACTGATCCAGTTGGTCGTAAAGCGGGCCGTTTGATGCCATGGTCATGCGTTTCTCTGGGGTTGAAAATGTGTCAAAAAATGCAGCATCGCATCGACGCCAAGTTGCATATCGTCTGCGGTGGTTGATTCAAGGGGGTTGTGACTGATGCCGCTGTTTTCGCCTCTTACAAAGAGCATGGCTTGCGGCATGACTTCGTGGAGTTTCATTGCGTCATGGCCGGCCCCGCTGGGTAGCTTTAAAACAGGCAGGCCCGTTGCTTCGACGGCCTGCTGCCATTGCTGCTGCAAGTGGGCGTCACTGGGCGCTGCGCTGGCACGGACAGTCTCCGCAAGCTGATACGTGACGCCGCGGCGCGCACAGATGGTTTGGAGTGCGCCGACGATATCGCTGACCAATGCATCGCGTTGGGCATCGTTTGGTGCACGCATGTCCAGGCTGAACTGACAGCGACCCGGCACTACGTTGATCGAGCCGTTCGGTACCTGCAACATACCAATGGTGGCGACTGAGTCCGCATCAGATTGGGCGCGCTTTTCGAGGTAGACCGCTAACTCTGCAAACGCCGCCACGGCATCGCTCCGACGATCCATGGGCGTGGTACCTGCATGGCTCGCGGTGCCCGTGATTTCGCCCTGATAGCGCACGCTGCCATTGATGGAGGTGACCACGCCTAATGGCAGATTCAGTTCATTGAGCACGGGGCCTTGTTCAATGTGAATCTCGATGAAACCGAGGTAATCACGGGGATCGCGTTTGAGCGCAGGAATGGCGTCTATGGCCAGACCGGCGGCCTGCATCGCCTCGCGCATGCTGACGCCGTTGTCGTCGACTTGATCCAGCCAGCTGGAGTCGAATTTCCCCACTAAAGCGCCGGAGCCCAAGAACGTCGCCTTGTAGCGCTGGCCCTCTTCCTCGGCAAAACCCACCACTTCGAGGTGAAAGGTGAGACGCTTGCCGGCGTCACGCAGGGCTTGTACGCAAGCTATCGGCGTGAAGATACCCAAGCGACCGTCGTACTTGCCACCGTTACGCACGGTGTCGTAATGCGACCCCGTCATCAGTGTTTTTGCATTTGGTTGGCTATGGTCCGCCTCGTAAATGCCGACCACGTTGCCGACGGCATCAATCTCTGCGCGGTCAAACCCACAGGCCAGCATGCGGTCGCGCAACGATTGGGCCACTTGTTGGTGGGCAGACGTGAGGTAGGTGACGGTTAGTTGACCACGATCCGCGTAATCGGGGTCGGTGTATTGGGCAAGATCTTCGTGCCAGTCCCAAACCATCTCGCCGATGCGGATGTCATTTTTGAATTTGTCGTTGAGGCGTATCTCGGCGATGCGATGGATGTTGCGGATGCATTCAGCCATCTCGAAATCAGGGTGACCCTTAAGACGTCGCTCGAACGCTGCAATGATTTGTGACTTGCTCAAGCCCTCGCCACGCGGGCCCCGCACAGCCAAAATAAACGGAAAGCCGAACCGCTCGTTGTAGTCTCGGTTGAGTGATTGAATGTGGGCAAACTCGGTTGGCGTGCATTGCGTCAGTCCCGCCTTTTGTTGCTCGTTGGTTGATTCAGCTGTCAGCGATTTTGCAACCATCGCTTTGCCCGCCAATTCTGGGTGAGCGCGAATGAGGGCTAATTTCGCGTCGTTACCACCCGCGTCCAAGGCTGCAATCAGTGCTTGCTTTAGCGCGGCCACTGTTTTGAAGGGACGATTTTTGAGCGCGTTTTCAGCGATCCATGGTGAGTGCTCGTAAACGCCGTCGAGGTAGGCAACGGCTGCTTCGAGGGGGGTTTGGTTCAGTTCGTCGAGAGTCATGTGAGGCGCAGTCATTCAGTCGGGCAGGGGTGCGTGGCACGCCAGTGATCAGCGATGTCGATGCGCCGAGCCACCCATACCTGCTGGTGCTGCCCGATGTAGTCTAAAAACCGCGTGATCGCGGCGATGCGACCGGGACGACCTAACAGGCGGCAGTGCATACCCACACTCATCATCTTGGGTTGGTTGAGTCCATTGGGGTCGCCTTCCGCATACAGACAGTCAAAACTGTCCTTGAGGTATTGGTAAAAGGGGTCACCGTAGGCATACCCTTGTGGCAAGGCGAAGCGCATGTCGTTGCAGTCAAGGGTGTAGGGCACGATTAACTGGTGTGCGGTTTCGCCGTTACTTTTTTCAACCTTCATCCAGAACGGCAAATCGTCGCCGTAGTAGTCGGCGTCATAGGCAAAACCACCGAAGTCGGCGACGATTTGGTGGGTATTGGGGCTGTCACGACCGGTGTACCACCCCAGCGGACGCTCGCCCATCAGGTCGGTCATGATTTGCATGGCACGTGCCATGTCGGCGGTTTCTTCCGCCTTGGGCGTGTTCTGGTAATGAATCCACTTCAGGCCATGGCAGGCGATTTCATGTCCCAACGTCTGGAACGCTGAGACCATTTCGGGGTAGCGTTGTAACGCGGTCGCGATACCAAAAACTGTTAGCGGGTACCCCCGTTGTTCAAAAGCGCGCAGCAGGCGCCAGACACCGGCACGGGAACCGTATTCGTAGATGCCATCCATGCTCATGTGGCGTGCCGGGTAACTCGCCGGGTTGAACATTTCAGACAAAAATTGCTCTGACCCTGCGTCGCCGTGTAGGACGTTGTTCTCACCGCCTTCTTCGTAGTTCAATACGAATTGCACCGCTATGCGTGCCTGTGCGGGCCATTGCGCGTGGGGTACGTCGCGCCCATAGCCTTTGAGATCGCGGGGGTAGGGGGCCGTGCTGTCGTATGTCATGTTGCTTTGCAAAGTGAACTCACCAGTTGTGTGATGTGAAGGTCAGGCTGCGCTCGACATCATCGAGGTGATGCGCCATGAGTTGTTTGACCAATGCCTCGTCTTTCGACTCCATGGCCGCGACGATTGCGTTGTGTTCATTGGTGGAGCATTCAGCGTCTTGCGTACTCTGGTACATCAGTGTGATCAGCGCGCAGCGTGAGATGAGTTCTCGCAGCAACTCCGCCAAAACAAAGTTGCCAAGGAGTTCGGCGATGCGAACATGGAAATCGCCCAGCAGCTCTGTGCGCGTTGCCGCATCGTGAGCGTTCACGGCCGCAGCCTCGCGAGCCAAATGCGTCTTCAAGGTTTTGATTTTTTGTGGTGTAGCCGCGCGGGTGAACTGCACAGCCATTTCGAGTTCCAGCATGCGTCGCACCGCGAACACTTGCTTAGCCTCTTCGACTGATGGGCTCGCCACAAAAGCCCCGCGCGATGGTTCCATTCGCACCAAGCGGTTTTGGCTCATCCGGAATAACGCCTGACGGATGAGGGTGCGCGAGACGCCGAAATGATCGGCTAGTTTTTGTTCTGCCAGTTTGGAGCCAGGCTCAAGCCGATGCTCCACAATCGCCTTGGTTAGCGATTGGACGATGAGGTCAGTAGTAGAGTTATCCATGATTGATATTTGGATCGTTTCGAAAATTGTATACACTTTGGCGGATCGTGGCTACGGGTAGCCGTTTTTTTACAAATTGGATTCAGAGGGCTGACACATGGGTTTGAGTACACACGTTTTAGACACGATGCACGGCTGCCCTGCGGCGGGTATGGCGGTGGAATTGTGGGAGACCAGCGCTGATGGTCAGTCGACGCGCCTGCAGGCCTTCACACTCAACGACGATGGGCGTAACCCCTCGGGCTTGCTGATTGCGCACGACGCGTTACAGGTAGGAACTTACCGCTTGGTTTTTGATGTCGCGGGCTACTTCGCCGAGAAGGGCGTTGCTTTGCCCAAGCCGAATTTTCTCAACCAAGTCTCGCTTGACTTTGGTGTCGCAGAGTCCGGTGCGCACTACCATGTGCCGCTGTTGGTCAGTCCTTGGAGCTACTCCACATACCGTGGCAGCTGAGCGGTAAGGCTGACGGTTGCGACTACTTGCCCCGCTGGCCCTCGGTCAGCGTGGCGAGTTGGAAGAGCCCCGTTTTGTCATACAGCCAAACCTCGGTGTAGATCACACCAGCCATCGCCACAGGCGCCGGGTAGGGGGCAGCACCGCGGGCGAGTTGCTCAATATCGGTCATGATTTGCGGCAGATGCCGAGGCGCTCTCACCCATTCAACTTTCACGACCTCGCCCACGGAGTTGATGTGCAGGTCGACAACCGCGACTGATGCAATGAGGGGCGGCAGGCGACCTTTGTAGATACGGGTCGGGTACGTGCGGTAGATGTGCTCGGCCGCGTCGCGGCGGTAAGCGAATGGTGTTGGTGCCGCAGAGCGGAATTCGGGCAGTGGCGCAGGCTCCTCAACTGGAGGCGGAGGCGGTGGCGGGGGAGGCGGTGGTTCCGGCGGTGTGATCTCTGGCTCGGGGGGCGGTGGCTCTGGAGGGGGCGGGGGCGGTGCCTCAGCGGGTGGTGCGACCGGTTCAGTCAGCACCACACTTTGGCAGCCGGCGAGTAGCACGACCAGCAACACCCAAGCGCCAAATCCAGCGCGCCAATGCGCGGTTGTGGACGCCTTAGATTGGCGCTGGGACGGGTTAGGAATGTGCATGAAGGCCAGACGCCAAAGTAAAACCAGCCGAGTCTAATCGTTAAGGGCGGTGGGTGCAAAGGGTAGATTTAAGCATTCATTTTGGGTGCGGCTTGAACGTAAACGGTGCTGAACGGTAAGCACTTTTAGGCATATTTTTTTTAATGCAGTTTAGCGATCCCACAGTTAAAATATTAAGTCATTTTTTGAGGCAGCGCCGTCTCTTCGGCCGCGCGTTGCCCGCCATTTCACCTTGTCTCGGAATCCCTCAATGACCCAAGTAACCAACACCGTCCGATTTGTCCTAGACGGTCAAATCGTCGAAGCGCAGGGCGTGCGTCGAACCACCACCGTACTCGACTACCTGCGCGAAGACCTCCAACGCACCGGTACCAAAGAGGGCTGTGCCGAGGGCGACTGTGGCGCTTGCGTGATCATGGTCGGTGAATTGAATGCGGCTGGCGATGCCGTCGACTACAAGCCGGTGAACAGTTGCATCCAGTTACTGCCGGCCTTGGACGGCAAGTCAGTCAAAACGGTCGAGAGCCTAAAGAAGGCCGATGGGACCTTGCACCCCGTGCAATCCGCCATGGTCGAGTGTCATGGTTCGCAGTGCGGCTTTTGCACACCGGGCATCGTCATGAGCCTGACCAACATGGTCCAAACCAACCCCACACCCACCCGCAAAGACGTGGCCGACGCGCTCAGCGGTAATCTGTGCCGTTGTACAGGCTACATTCCCATCATCGATGCAACCTTAAAGGCTTGCAGCCAACCCGCCTCCGAACTCAAGGTTGACGATCAAGCGGATGTGCCCCTGCTGAAAGAGATTCGTCGCCCGCAGCACCCCACCGTCAGCCTTGATGGCGACATCATTGTTCAACCAGTGGTGCGGACGCGCAAAGGCAGTGAGTTTGTATCGCCGTCAACCATCGAAGAGGTCGCGACCTACCTGACCACATTTCCAGAAACCCAACTGCTGGCCGGCAGCACTGAGATTGGATTGCAGGTCAACAAGCAGTTTTCGCGGCCCAAGCACATCTGCTATCTCGGCAATGTGAAAGCCTTAGCCACTGTTACCGAAGACGCGTCTGCGTGGACCATTGGCGCGGCGGTTTCTTTGGCAACGGTCGAAGTCTTGATTGCACAGGCTTACCCCGACTTTGCGGAGGTTCTTCGCCGTTTTGGTTCGCCGCCCATTCGCTCGACTGCGACGTTGGCGGGCAATATCGTCAATGGGTCACCCATCGGTGACACGATGCCCTGTTTGTTGGCGTTGGGTGCCAGCTTGACTTTGCGAAAAGGCAAAGCAACGCGCAGTGTGATGCTTGAAAACTTCTACACCGGCATGAAACAAAACGTGCTGCAGCCCAGTGAGTTCGTAGAGGCCGTGGTGTTACCTAAGCCAAGCAGCAACCAAATATTCCGGGCACACAAAATATCGAAGCGCTTCGAGCAAGACATCTCTGCCACTTGCTGCGCGGTGTCCTTCACACTGAACGGTGATCGCATGTCAGGTGTGAAGGTTGCGTATAACGGCCTCGCGCCATCGCCCTGCCGCGCACCCAAGATTGAGGCGTTGCTTGAGGGAAAGACCGCAGTAGACGTTTCCGCGGATGCCATTGACGCCGCGATCGCTGATAGTTTTACCGCGCGTGACGGCTTGCGTGCAACCTGGGCTTACCGCTCATTGGTTGCCCGAAACCTGGTTATGCAATTTGTTGAAGAAGCTGCGGGCGCAGCGCAGGAGGCTTAAATCATGAACGCACCAACCGACATCAAAGGTTTGCTAAAAGCCAGTCATCAAGGGCAAGAGCTCATTCATGAATCCGCGCACCTGCACGTCACCGGTGAGGCCGATTACACCGACGATATTCCCGAGCAACGGGGTACGTTGTACGCCGCCATCATCAAATCACCGGTTGCGCATGGTGAGCTGATTGGTGAAGGCATTGACCGCGAGGCTGTGCTCGCAATGCACGGCGTCATTGCGGTGTACACCGCCAAAGATATTCCCGGTGAGAACAACTGCGGCCCAATCATCCATGACGATCCCTTTTTGGCTGAAGGGACTGTTCAGTTCCTGGGTCAACCCGTTGCCGTGGTGGTGGCCCGTGACATGCTCTACGCACGTGAGGCAGCGCATCAAGCCAAGGTCAACGTCAAAGAGTTGCCCGCGATTCTGACGATTGAGGATGCGATGGCGGCGCAGCAGTTTGTCATGCCGGCCAAAGGCATCACGCGTGGTAACCCTGCCGGGGTACTGGCTAACGCGCCACGCCGAATCGCGGGCATGACCGAGTGCGGTCAGCAAGAGCAGTTCTATTTAGAGGGGCACATCAGCTACGCGGTGCCCCGCGAGGATGGCCAATTGACCTTGTACGTGTCAACGCAACACCCGGATGGCAACCAACGCGAAGCCGCCTCGGCGCTCAATTTGAGCACGGCCGATGTAGAGGTGATTTGCCGCCGCATGGGCGGTGCCTTCGGTGGCAAGGAAGGTAACGCCAGCATCTTTTCTCAAAGTGCGGCATTGGCTGCGCATAAGTTGAAGCGTCCGGTGAAGCTCCGCGTGAACCGCGATGACGACATGATGATCACCGGCAAACGCCATGATTTCCGCATCAAGTACGACGTGGGCTTTGACGAAGAGGGGCACATCCTCGCCGCCGACTTCGAGTTGGCATCACGTTGTGGTTACAGCTGCGATTTTTCTGGTCCGGTGAATGACCGAGCGGTTTTGCACATCGATAATTGCTACTACCTGCCCAACCTGCACATCATCAGCCACCGCTGTAAAACGAATACGCAAAGCGCGACAGCATTCCGCGGTTTCGGTGGCCCACAGGGTATGTTCGGCATCGAGACCGTCATTGAAGAAATCGCAACGACGCTGGGTAAGGATCCCATCGAGATTCGCTTGAAGAACCTGTACCGCGATCCCGCAGTATCCGGTGACGCGGCCAGCATGACCACTCAGTATGGGCAGCAGATTGAAGACTTTGTGGCTGACAAGCTGATCGATCAACTGCTGCAAGAAAGTGCTTACACCGCGCGTCGCCAAGCGGTGGCGGACTTCAACGCCAACAGCCGTTATCGCAAGCGTGGTTTGTCGCTGGTGCCTTTGAAATTCGGTATCTCATTCACGGCGACCATGCTGAATCAAGGCGGCGCTTTGGTAAACATCTACATGGACGGCTCTGTGGTGGTGAACCACGGTGGCACCGAAATGGGTCAGGGCCTGAACACCAAAATGGCACAGGTGGCCGCAGATGCCTTAGGAGCGTCTGTCAAGGTGGTCCGCGTGACGGCAACCGATACACAGAAGGTCCCCAACGCTTCAGCAACGGCGGCTTCCAGTGGCGCAGACATCAATGGCGCCGCGGTGAATAACGCGTGTGGCCCATTGCGTGAACGTTTGATCAAGGTCGCTGCCAACATGCTGGGCTGTGCTCCTGAGTTGGTGGTCATTGCCAATGGTGAGGTGAAGTGTTCCGATGGGTCCGTCGAGAGAGTTGTGGCTTGGAAGGACCTCGCCAAGCAAGCGTGGCTGGACCGTGTGAGCTTGAGCTCAAGCGGCTTCTACATGACACCCGATATCGCCTATGACTTCACCACGTTGCAGGGTAAAGCGTTCTATTACTACTGCTACGGTGCGGCGGTCACTGAGACCGAGATCGACACGCGCACTGGTGAGTGGTGGATCAAAGGGGTCGACATCGTTCATGACGTAGGTCAGTCCATCAACCCCGCGATTGATAAAGGGCAAATTGAGGGCGCCTATGTTCAAGGCATGGGTTGGCTGACGATGGAGCAGATCATTTGGGATAAAAAAGGCAAGCTGCTGACCCATGGCCCGAGCACCTACAAAATCCCGGTTGCAGGTGATGTGCCTGAGCATTTCAAGGTGTCATTCTTCGAAAACCAAAACGTCAAACCCACACCTTTCCGCAGCAAGGCGGTCGGGGAGCCCCCCCTGATGTTGGCGTTGTCGGCTTACTTCTCTTTGCGTGATGCCGTCGGCGCTGTAGCACCGGGCAAAGTGGTACGCATGGATGCGCCGGCGACACCTGAGGCGGTTTTGATGGCGTGTGAAGCCATCAAGCGCGGTTAAACCAGAGCGCTCGGGCTCGCGTGGCGAAAACTGATTTAGCCCGCTTGCGCGCGTGTGTGGGTACTGAGCCGGTGCTGCTCGTCTCGGTGGGGCAGCAGCAGGGCTCGGTGCCGCGCGAGCAAGGCGCATGGATGGGGGTGACCGCGACGACCGTGATTGGTACCGTCGGTGGCGGACATCTCGAATGGGAAGCCATTGCCCACGCAAGGGCGTTGCTCAGCGACCCGCCGCAAGGGCCGACCAAACGACATTTCAAGTTGGGGCCATCCCTGGGGCAGTGTTGTGGCGGCGCGTTGGATTTGGAGTTTGTCTACCTACCGTCAGACCTGCCGGCTGCCAGTGCGCAGTCGTTGTTTCAACGATTGAAGCCACCCAGCCACCCCGTGGTGTTGTTTGGCGGCGGCCATGTGGGCCAAGCCATCGAGCGCGCGCTGCGTCCCTTGCCTTTCGATCTGATGTGGGTCGACAGCCGCGACGAAATATTTCCCTCGGACATCGAGCCATCGGTAATCACCGAAAACATGAGTCCTGTGCAAGATGCCGTCGTGGACATCAAGCCGGGCGCATTCGTTCTCATCATGAGTTTCAGTCATGCCGAGGACTTGGATGTGCTGTTGGCGTGCCTGATGCGCCAACGGCGACAGGGTGATTTGCGCTTTATTGGTCTAATTGGCAGTGCCACCAAATGGGCCAGTTTTTCTAACCGTGCGCGCGAGCGGGGGTTTACCGATGCCGAGCTCGCGCAAGTCACTTGCCCCATTGGCTTGCCCTCGATCAGCGGAAAAGAGCCCGCCGTCATCGCAGCGAGCGTGGTGGCGCAGTTGTTGGGTTTCCTGCGAGGTTGATGCGAATCATAAATGGAAAATCTTGATATCACCGTCCTTCGAACCATTCACGATTGGCGTGCGCAAGGACGCCGAGCGTTGCTGGCAACCGTTGTACGAACATGGGGGTCGTCGCCAAGGCCGGTGGGGTCGATCATGGCCATGCGTGACGATGGCGCGGTTGTAGGGTCGGTATCTGGCGGCTGTATCGAAGATGACTTGATCAACCGCTACAGCCAGGCCTATAACGCGGTGGACGCTTGTATTCCCATGGGGGCACCGCAAAGCGTGCGCTATGGGGTAACCGCCGATGAGGCGCACCGTTTTGGATTACCCTGCGGCGGCACCTTGGAGTTGTTGCTCGAGTTCGATCCCGATACCGAAGCCCTCAAGCAGCTGATCGGACACCTCGACGCCGGGGCCTTGGTACAGCGGGAGGTAGCCTTGGCAACAGGCGCTGTCACCTTGACACCATGCACAGTGCCAGCGGCCCTGGACCTGACGGATACCGCCTTGACCAATACCTTTGGTCCCGGGTATCGCATGCTCATCATTGGCGCGGGACAACTGAGCGAGTACCTGGCGACCATGGCTTTGTTCAACGGTTTTACGGTGACGGTTTGCGATCCCCGAGACGAATACCGCGGCGCGTGGAACGTGCCCGCTGCAAAAGTCGTTAACACCATGCCCGATGACGAGGTGTTGGCGTTCAAACCAGATGCCCGCAGCTGTGTGGTCGCCCTCACGCATGACCCCAAGCTGGATGACTTGGCTTTGTTGGAGGCCTTGAGCACGCCTGCCTTTTATGTGGGTGCAATCGGATCTCGCCGGAATCACGAGTCGCGTCGCCAACGCATGATCACCCACTTTGAACAAACCGATGCAACTTTGCAGGGGTTGCGCGGTCCCATTGGTATCTTTATCGGCAGCAAGACGCCGCCTGAAATCGCGGTGAGCGTGATGGCAGAAATCCTAGCGGTGAAAAATGGTGTGGTCTTGCCGCGCGATATGGCTGTGGGCGAGGCGAAGAATCAGCGAGAAATCCCGCCGAACGACCCCGGTGACTTGGTCTGTGGCGTACCGTCAGTGAATCCACCGTCCGGTGAGTAACCCCGCATAGGTGAGCGTGAATGACGCGACGACGTTCAGCACAACATTGCTGACGGCAGTGCCGATGTGTCCGTTTTGTAAGAGCTGAACCGTCTCGAGTGAAAACGTGGAGAAAGTGGTGAGTGCGCCCAGGCAGCCGGTGATGATAAACAGCCGCCAAACCGGATCGATGGCCGGTTGAGTTTGCAACCACACGAATCCCAACCCAATCAGGTAGGCGCCCAAGCTGTTAGCTGCGAGCGTGCCCCAGCCGATGCTGTTGGTGTGCGCGACGTTGAGCCAGAGACCCAATTGCCACCGCGCAATGGCACCGATGGTTGCCCCGGCTGATAACGCGATGACCGTGTACATGCTCTCATCTCCCCCATTTGATTGGCGTCAGTGATGCGATGTTACACGGTCGCCTGCGCTCAGGGTTTGTAGGACATTTCGTCGACGGTTAGACCCCCCTCGCTGAAGCGCATGGCTGCTTTGGGGCCGATGCCTTTGACACGCTTAATCAGATCATCCCAGCTGGTAAACGGTTTGATTGCACGCTCAGTCATGATGAGCTGAGACACCTTGGGACCAATGCCTTTGATCGACTCAAGGTCTTGTTGGTTGGTTTTGTTGACATCCATCGCAGCGAGGGACAGGCTGGTGGCGAGGCAGAAGAACAAGCCAGTAATGAAGTGACGCATGCGTGATTCCTTTGAAGATCACAACAGCCCGAGATTGACCTGTTGTGAGCCCATTCTGTGGCGCGTCACGCCAGCGCCCTGCCGCCTGAGACGACTAAGGGTTACACCGGCTTCTAGAGCTCTTCAACGCGTCGGGCTGGGAAACTATCCCAGCTCTGGCAACCCGGGCATTGCCAAAAGTAGGCCTTGGCCTCGAAGCCGCAAGCGGCACAACGGTAACGCGTTAAAGGCGCAGCCGCGCGGTTGATGGCCTGTGAGACCAAGGGGTGGTTAAGGGCTGGGACTTCCGCCGGGTCTTGCTTAACCAGTTGCGCAACCGTAGCGAGTGAGGGGGTGCGCTCAAGGTGATGCACGAGTAGGCCTGTGGCCTCGGCGGCGTCCAGCGCGCTGAGGGCCAGCGTCACATCGAGGCTCGGACCGAGTTGGTCAAAACTTTGTAACTGTTGACGCACGCGGTCACGCGCATCTGGGGTCGTAGCCAGCCCGACCAAACGCTGCGCAATCAATGGTGTCGCACTGGGCGCGCGTCGTGCGAGTTTGAACAGGGTTTCGAGGGCGGCAGAAGTCTCGCTTTGTGCGGCCTGAAGAGCGCTGATGGCGAGGTACGCGCGGGGCGACTCGGGTGCAAGTTGTATCGCTTGTTCAAGGGCCGCCATCGCGGTGTCCGTTTGCCCTGCTTGCAGTGCGACGTCGGCGAGTTCACAGTGGTAGTGCGCACGACGAACGCGGAAGCTACCCTGTTCGCCGGATTCAAGACGCTTGGCGATTTCGATGGCTTTTTCCCAATCTCGACTACGCTCAAAAATCGCTAGCAACGCCAATTGCGCCTCGGTTGCAAATGGGGTGTTTTCGAGTTTCCGAAAAGCGCCCTCCGCACGATCAAGCAGACCAGCCTTCAGAAAGTCCATCGCCAAGCCATGTTGCGCGCGTTGGCGATCGGCATTACTCAGGTCGCTGCGCGCCAATAGGTGCTCGTGGACGCGAACTGCACGGTCGTATTCCCCCCGCCGACGAAAGAGGTTACCCAGTGCGAAATGCAGCTCGCTTGTTTCAGGGTCATGCTGAACGGCTTCAATGAAAGAGTCGATGGCCTGGTCTTGTTGCTCATTGAGCAAGAAATTCAGACCTCGGAAATAGGCTTTCGGTGCCTGTTGCTCAGAGCGCCGCCATTGCCGGATGTCAACCCGTGAGGCGATCCAACCCAAGGCGAAGACCAGGGGTAGCAACCACAACAGGGTGGTGATATCAAATACCAAGCTCATCGCTGTCTGTTGGGTTGGGCTTGCCGGTGGGGGCGGCGGGTAAAGCTGTCGCCTGAAGCTTCAGTTGTTTGTTAGCTTGTATGGCCAAGCGGCGCTGCTTGAACCACAGGGGCATCATGGCCGAGATACCCAGCGCGATACCCAGCAGAATAGCGACCGCTAACGCCCATATCAGCGCAGTCGTCCAGGTGTAGCCTGGCACGAGGTGTACGGTCACTTCATTTTGATTGCCGAGCGCGAAAACCAGCACGATCAAAAAGATGACGAGTCTGATGAGCCAAAAAAACAGTTTCATATGCATCCTTGCCGCTGCGGTTTTACCAAGTGGGGATAGCAGTGCGCGGGCTTCATTCTAGTCTGAGGATCAGGCCACCATCGCAACCGATTTGATCTGTATGTGTACGGTTTGCCCCAGAGTTAATCCGAGGCTTTCACGCGCACGTCGCGTGATGCGCGCCAGCATCCGAGCCTCGCCGCAACGCAGGCTGACCAACACAAAGGGCTGCCCCACTGGGCTGTCGAGACCAATGATCGTTGCCGGTAAAACATTTTGAATGCTGCTACGGCGTTCCGGTGACGGCGCATCCAAGGCTATGCTGATATCTTTTGCGAACATCCGCAGGTTGACGGTTTGCCCAGGTTGCAGCGTATTTGCAGCGTCAACGACCCAGATGTCACCACCACTGAAACGCACCGCGGCCATTTGCCATTGGGGCGCAGAATCGATAACCGTACCGCGAACAACGGCGCCCAAGTCGTCACCCAATTGCAAGTTGAGTGCCGCGTTGGTCAGCACGTCATTGGGTTCACCACTGGCCTTCACAGTGCCTCGGTGTAAGACGACCAGGTGGTCAGCAAGGCGCGTGACCTCTTCGGTGTTATGGGTCACATAAAGCGCGGGTATACCCAGTTGATCACGCAGACGTTCTAGCCAAGGCATCACCTCCGCGCGCTTTTGAGTATCAATGGCCGCCAGCGGTTCATCCATCAGCAGCAAGCTCGGTTGAGTGGCTAAGGCCCGTCCTATCGCAACACGCTGACGTTCGCCGCCAGATAGGGCGTGAACACTGCGCTGCATCAATGGACCCAGTGCCAGCAAATCGATCGAAGCCTCTAAACCACTTTCATCCTGACCCGGGGGCAGCCCGTAGCATAGATTTTGGCGGACATTGAGATGCGGCAAGAGGCTGGCCTCCTGAAAGACATAGCCGATTGGGCGACGCCAAGTCGGCAGATAAACACCTGTCGCATCGTCGTGCCAACATGTCTGACCCACGGCTATACGCGCGCCGTTCGGGCGCTCAAGGCCGGCGACGGCGCGTAGCAGGCTGGTTTTGCCACTGCCAGATGCGCCGTAAATAACCGTGATGCCATGGCCAGGCAACTGCAGGTCAACCGACAGCGTGAAGTCCGCCCTTGGCAGGGTGAGACGGATGTCGATGGTTGGGCTCATGTGCGGGGTTCCGTGGGAGTGGATCCGCCGCGTATCAGCGTGGTGCTATCGGCGCCGTGCGTCCCCGCACCGCTTCGCCGGTGTAACCAGGACAAGCCGACCAATACGGTAAATGAAAAGACCACCATGGCGCCCGCCAGCCAATGGGCTTGGCCGTATTCCATCGCTTCAACATGCTCGTAAATTTGGGTCGAAACAACCCGAGTCTCGCCGGGGATGTTGCCGCCAATCATCAGCACCACACCGAACTCACCGACCGTGTGCGCAAAACTCAATATAGCTGCGGTCAAGAAACCAGGGCGAGCCAGTGGCAATGCAACCGTGAAAAACTGACGAACGGGGCTGGCGCGCAGCGTCGCGGCAACTTCAAAGGGCCGTCGACCGATGGCCTGAAAGGCATGCTGCAAGGGCTGCACGGCGAAGGGCAGTGAAAAAATGACCGATCCAATGACCAGCCCCGTGAAGCTAAAGGTCAACCGTCCCACACCCCATTCGCTAAACCAAGTACCGACGAGGCCTTGGGGACTCAGGAGGGTTAACAGGTAAAACCCCAAAACAGTGGGCGGTAAGACCAACGGAAGGGCAACGATTGCACCAACCGGCGCGCGCCAGCGTGAGGTGGTTTGCGACAGCCACCAAGCAATGGGTGTCGCAATCAAAAGAAGGATGACCGTGGTGACACTGGCCAGCTGCAGGGTCAGGCCGATGGCCTGCCAAGTGGCGGGTGTGAAGGCAGCGTCGGTGGGGTCCATGCGCCTATTCTATGTAACCAAACTGCGCCAATGTTCGCTTTGCTGCCGCTGTCTTTAAAAACGCCATGAAGGCGATGGCCGCTTGATTGCTGGCCCCTCGTTTCAACAATACCGCGTCTTGGCGAATCGGGTCATGCCAACGGGCGGGCACTAACCAGCCTTGTCCGCTGATGAGTTGACCATCCTGCCAAACTTGCGACAGCGAGATAAAGCCAGCATCCGCCGCGCCTGCCGCTACAAATTGATGCGCCTGCGTGACGCTCTCGCCGTAAACCAGCGCACGCTGCGCCGCCTCATATACCCCGGCCCGTTGCAATGCCTGCACAGCGGCTTTTCCGAAGGGTGCAAGCTTGGGGTTGGCGATAGCGATGTGCGAAAAATCACGGCGCTTGATAGCCTCCCAAGGGGGTAGGTTGTTATCGCCTCCGACACCATTCGTCCGCTCACCGCCTCGACGCCAGAAAATCAGTCGCCCCTCGGCATAGGTGAACGTGCTGTTGGCCACCGTGAGGCCATCTTTGTTCAGGCGCGCTGCTGTGGTTTGATCGGCGGATAGAAAGGCGTCGAAGGGTGCGCCATGAAAAATTTGACTGTATAGTTTGCCCGTTGAGCCGGTGACAACCCGTATCGTGTGGGGGGACCGCGCACTGAATTGCTGTACGAGGGCACGCATCGGCGCCGTGAAATTGGCGGCGACCGCAATGTGCGCTTCTGCCGCCATGGCGACGGTCGGTAGACCGCCGCATAGCATTGCCAGCGTGACGAGGACGCGGGGCAAGAGGCGCTTGAAAGGAGTCGTGGAAACCATGAAAAATTATAGGAGCGCCTGCCATTCGCTCTGGTGCGCGCGGTTACTATAGGCGCATGAGAAAAACCTTCGATTTACGTGTCCCCGGCAAAAACCCCGACCGGTTGCTGGATGCGGCAAAAAATGAAATTCGCAAATACATCAAACGTTGTCGTGCGCGTGAACTGCCAGCGGGTACGCATTTTTGGAATTTCGCTTGCTTGTTAGGTGCCGACGAGGCCAGCGCCGAACCGGTTCACCCGCAGCAATTGACTGAGCGCATCAACACTTTGGTGGCCGATGGAGCGATCGCGTTGTTTATCTCGATTGAGCCCAAGGCGACCGCGCGCGTGTACAAAAACGTCGCGGAGCCATGGTCACCGGATGGTCACTCGGAAACAGATACCGAGCCACCTCCAGCCGGCGATTAGCGGACGATCAAGGTCGCAACCTGACTGACACGCAGAATCTCGGCGGTATCGCTGCTCCGAAACCATTGACGAATGGCCGAGCGCTTACCGACTCCCATCACCAATAAATCGACCGGTTGCGTGCGCAGATGACCGGCAATCGCGATCGCAGCCTCTAGCGGCTTTCGCTCGGTGGTTACTGAAAACCCATTCGCTGTCAGCAGCGTATGCGCCCATTCCAGTTGTTTGTCTTGGTCTCGCTGCAAACCACCACCGGTTCGACCCGCCATCAACAGATGAATGGATTGCCCGGCAAGTAAAGGGCTGGTGGCGATGGCGCGAACCGCATCGCGCGTGGCCCGTCGCCCATCAAATGCCACCAATACGTGTTTGGGGGGCGTGAAGGTCTTGAGGTTCAACAGCACCGGTACTGGTAGCGCATGAATCAATTCGTTCACGGTTCGGCTGACGGCAGTGGCTTGTCCTGCCTTGATGGTGGTCTCGCCTTGTCGCCCGATGACGACCAGCCCTGCGGTTGGCGCCAACTCCAGTAAGGTCTCTGTGAGACGTCCGTGGCGCAAACGGGTATCCATATTTGCAAGGCCTTGCGCGGCGGCGTGGCCGCGGAGTTTGTTTAAAAACAAACGTCCTTGCTCGCGCGCCATCTTACTGCGCGAGGCATCCTCTTGCGACAGGGATTCAAGCAGTGTTTCTTGGGCATCCATACCCAGCGCGCCACTGTGATCCTCGCTTTCAGCGCGCTCCAAATGGCGGTCGAGGACATGAAGAAACTCCACCGGCGCGTTGAGCCGACTGGCCGCCCAGATGGCACCCCCTGCAACGCCCTCACTGTGGTCGGATTGGTCAACGGTGGCAATGATTTTTTGATGTGTATCGAGCATTCGGTATCCCCTTTAGTGCGCGCTGGCAGGTGCGGCGTCGCCTTTGTCATGGGTGCCAAAGCGGTCGATCAACGTCGCGCTGGCCTCGTTGAGTCCGATCACTTCGACATCGGTGCCTTCTCGGCGGAATTTGGTGACCACTTTGTCGAGTGCACTCACCGCAGTGACATCCCAGAAGTGAGCTTGTGAGACATCGATGCGCACGGCGTCAATGACCTCGCGGTAGTCAAAGGCGTTTACAAATCGCTCACTCGACGCGAAGAATACCTGTCCCGTGATGGTGTAAGCGCGTGCGGTGCCGTCCGCGTCAGCCTGCGAGCTGACATGCAACACGCGTCCCACTTTGTGGGCGAAGAAAAATCCTGAGAGCAGCACGCCCACCAGCACGCCCTTGGCCAAATCGTGTGTGGCGACGACCACCACAACGGTGGCCAACATCACCACGCTGGAGCTTTTTGGGTTGGTGCCAAGGTTGCGGATCGACGCCCAATTGAAGGTGCCGATTGACACCATGATCATGACGGCGACCAGCGCGGCCATGGGAATGCGCGCAACCCAGTCTCCTAAAAACACCACCATGATCAACAGCAAAACGCCCGCGGTAAGGGTGGACAAGCGTCCACGTCCGCCGGATTTCACGTTGATGACGGATTGCCCAATCATGGCGCAACCAGCCATACCCCCCATGAAACCCGAGAAGATATTCGACAGGCCTTGACCCACACATTCGCGGTTTTTGTCGCTGGGGGTATCGGTCAGGTCATCAACGATTGAGGCCGTCATCATCGACTCCAACAAGCCGACCACCGCCATGGTTGCCGAGACTGGGAAAATGATGGTCAAGGTTTCCCAGTTGAGCGGCATGTCGGGGAATAAAAAGACGGGCAGGCTATCAGGCAGTTCACCCATGTCACCGACCGTTCGGATATCGAGCCCAAACCCGATTGCGACAGCCGTTAACACCACGATGGTGACCAATGGCGACGGGATACTTTTGGTCAGCAGGGGAAACAGGTAAATGATGCCCAAACCCGCAGCCGTCATGGCGTACACCACCCAACTGACATTGATCAATTCCGGCAATTGCGCCATGAAAATCAGAATAGCCAGGGCGTTGACAAATCCAGTGATGACCGAGCGCGAGACGAATCGCATCAATGTGCCCAAGTGCAGCCAGCCGGCCAATATTTGAAGCAACCCCGTCAGGATCGTGGCGCCCAACAGGTATTGCAAACCATGGGTTTTAACCAGCACCACCATCAGCAAGGCCATTGCCCCGGTGGCTGCCGAAATCATGCCCGGACGGCCGCCCATGAACGCACTGACGAAGGCGATACAAAACGAGGCATACAACCCCACCTTGGGATCAACGCCGGCGATGATTGAGAATGCGATCGCCTCAGGAATGAGGGCGAGGGCGACAACGAGTCCGGCGAGCAGGTCGTTACGGGTGTTCGAGAGCCATTCTTGGCGAAGCTGATTCATACGAGTGATTCGTGCAAGGTTGCCCGCTGGGCAGCCGGTTGGCAAGGTGCAGGGTAGGGGAGACCCGACGCGCGAGAGGAGGAGGTGACGCGCTGGGCGCTGTGAAGGGCTGTATTTTAAACCCTGACGCGACGCACTAACCGCCGCTGAGTGCTGCGCGGGTTGCCGGGTGCTTCAATTGGTCCAGCCACCATTGCAGGGCGCGGCCTGTTTGGCCATTCGAGGCAGCGCGCCACGCGTAAGCGACACGGGCGATGCGCGCAGGTTGCTCCACTGCTTTCGCCATCAACGCCCCACTGGCGATGTGGGGTCTCGCCAGCGGTTCGGGAAGGTAACCGCAGCCTAAACCAGCCAGTTGCGCGGCCAATTTCAATGCCATGCTGGGCACCGCCAAGGTGTCTTGTCCCGCCAAAATGCCCACGCTGATCGCGCTCCCACCAGCGCCGGAGTCGGCGACGCTGACGACGCGATACGGTGCCCGCTGGGCATCGGTCAATGGCTCTGGGGCATCGGCTAATGGGTGGTGCTTGGCGACGGCGAACACAAATGGCACATCGCCGAGCGGGGCATGTCGAATCCCTGCGAACTGTGCCGTCTCTGACATGATGCCGAGCGCCAAGTCCGAGACGCCGCTGGTGAGCGACTCGGTGGTGCCGCTGAGTGTTTCCACTTGCAACTTGATACGCGTCGGCGCACCGAGCTGGTAGAACGCATCGAGCAACTCCAGGAGCGGTGTTTTATTGATCACATCGTCTGCCACGATGACCAATTGCGCCTCCCAACCGGTGGCCACGCGCTTGACGCGCAGTGCCACTGACTCCAGTTCGGTCAATAAGTGGGCGCTTGCATCTTTGAGTGCGTGACCCGCAGGCGTGAGTTGGGCTCGTCTGGAGGAACGATCCACCAACAGGACGTCGAGCTGCTCCTCCATTTGTCGTAACCGGTAGGTGAGCGCGCTGGGCACCAGGCCCAGTTGACGGGCGGCAGCAGCCAAGCTCCCTTCGCTGGCTACGGTAGCGAGCAGGTGCAGATTTTCTGGCGACAAGGCATTGCGGTAGTTTGTCATGTGGCGCCTGCATATTCAAAATATTTGATGATATTCTACAATTTATTGCATAATTATTTGGATGATAGTCCGTAAAATCAGGCTCCTGCGTTGGCTCAAACGTGCAAATTAAAGCCTGAAAGGAATGTCGTCATGTTGCAAATTCGTCGCGCGGCCGAGCGAGGCCAAGCCGATCACGGTTGGCTAAAGAGTCAGCACACGTTCTCCTTTGCCTCCTACTTTGATCCCCAGTTCATGGGGTGGGGTAATTTGCGCGTCATCAATGAAGACCGCATCGCGGCCGGAACCGGCTTTGGTACCCATGGTCACCAAGACATGGAAATCGTCAGCTATGTGATCTCGGGTAACTTGGCACACAAAGACAACATGGGCAACGTGACCGGTATCCCCCCAGGTGACGTGCAACGGATGAGCGCGGGCACCGGTGTGATGCACAGTGAGTTCAACCACGCGGCCAACCAGGAGACGCATTTCTTGCAAATCTGGTTGTTGCCCCACACGGCAGGAATTCAACCCAGCTACGAGCAAAAACACTTCACAGCGGACACCAAGCGGGGCCGGCTGTGCCTCGTCGCAGACCCGGCCGGAGCCGATGGTGCGGTGACGATTCACAGCGATGCCCGGATATACAGCGGCCTGTTTGATGGCGCTGAAGCGACGTCGATTGCACTCAACCCACAGCGTAAAGCCTACGTGCAGGTGGTGCGCGGCAATGTGTCGGTCGGCGGTCATGCGCTGAACCAAGGCGATGGTCTATTGGTTGCCGATGAATCCGACTTGAAATTTGAAGGTGGTAAGGACGCCGAGGTCCTGTTGTTTGACCTCGCCGCGTAAATGCCCAACGCAACTCAAAACAAGGAGCCTGCTATGACGACTGACATTGACCAACAAGCGGCCGCGCGCGCCATTGCCCGTGTGAGCGAAATGCCGCACCACGCGTTTGATGCAAAGACTTTTGCGCACATGCTGAGGGTTGAGCCCGCCGCGCTGATCGATCCTTTTTTGGGAATCGATGCGTTCAACATGCCCGAATGCTTTTTCTTGCCCCACCCGCACGGTGGTATGAGTGCAATCACATTGCTGTTCAGCGACTCGCCGGGCGGCGTGCGTAACCGGGACTCGATGGGTGACGACTCCATCATCGAAGCAGGCGATCTGCACTGGACGCAGGCCGGCAAAGGCATCATTCATGAGGAAACGCCCTCAGTGATTGGTCAACCCGCCGTTGGCTTGCAAATTTTTGTCAACATGGCGAAGCAGAAGAAGTACATGGACGCCGCGGTGTTCAAGGTTAAGCGTGACGCCATGCCAGCAGGCCGGGTCGATGATGCGACCGTGGTGGCTGTCGCTGGATCGTTACCCGGGAGCACCGCCCATTCCCCCATCGACGACGACCCGCGTTGGGCGACACATGTGGGCATTCTGGACGTCACGGTTGATGCTAACGGGCAGGTTCGCCTGCCGGTACCGGTCGACCATAACGTTTTCTTCATATGGCACGCCGGTGATTTGGTGGTTGGCGATCAAACGGTTAGTCAACCGGTCTCCGTTTTGTGGGCGGGTGCCAACCAATCCGAGGTGCCCTTTGTGCAGCTGCATGCGGGTGCCGCTGGTTTACGTGGTGTTTTGTTTCACGGTAAGCCACTGAATGAACCCGTCTTTCCCCATGGCCCCTTTACCGGCAATACCAAACAAGACATCGTCAATTACATCCAAGCCTATCAAGACGGCGCGATGGGTGAACTTAACGCTTCTTTCTCTCGTGGTTGACACTTGATTTTTCAATTTCGACCTTCAACTTACCGACTGCAATCTTTTTTCATCAACCTTTCTCATAGGACTTTTCATGGCTCAAACAGCAGTCGTTTATTTCTCAGGCTACGGGCACACACAGCGTGTGGCGGAATACGTCGCCCAGGGTGCAGGTGCGCCCCTCATCGAAATCGATGCGGACGGTAATCTCACCGATGCGCAATGGGAAACATTGGACGCGGTTGATGCCATCATCATGGGATCGCCAACCTACATGGGTATGGCTGCATGGCAGTTCAAGAAGTTTGCAGATCTGTCTTCAAAGCGCTGGTTCGCCGGCAAGTGGCAGGGCAAAGTCGCGGGTGGTTTCACTATTTCTGGTCACCTCAGTGGCGACAAGCTCTCAACCATTCAATACTTCATCACGCTCGCTATGCAGCACGGCATGGTGTGGGTGGGGCAAGCCGAGATGGGGGACGGCACGATCAACCGTTTGGGCTCCAACTCAGGCTTGATGGCGCAGGTGGGTAATACCGAGTCTGCTGCCGCGATTCCTGACGGAGATCTCGAGACCGCCAAAAAATATGGTGCCCGAGTAGCGGAAATTGCGGGCAAATTGGCCGTCTAACTTATAAGATGCTCGCATGAGCGTATTTGAGTTTCTCCCGCTGATTGATTGGATAGCCCTCTTAGCCTTCTTTGGAAGCTGGGCGGGCTATGCCTGGTACGCAGGGCGGGGCCACGCTGATGGCACCACACTGCTGCACCGAACCAATGTTTACCGCCATTACTGGCTGTTGCAGGCCACTGACCGTGATCCCCGCATGCTGGATGGTTTGATCACGCAAAACCTCTCTGCAACGCCCACGTTTTTTTCCTCGACGACGATCATTATCATCGGTGGTCTTTTGGCCGTCATGGGCGCATCTGACCGCGTCAATGCCTTGGTGGAAGGCATTCCTTTTGTGCGGAGCACCAGTGTGGAGGTGTTTGACCTCAAGCTACTCCTGCTAATTGGGATTTTTGTTTACGCGTTCTTCCGTTTCAGTTGGTCAATGCGCCTCTATACCTTTGTGGCCTTGGCAATCGGGTCAATGCCGCCGCCCGCGGCGTTTGCCGATGGCACTTTCGACCGTGAAAAGCACGCTAAACGTGCCAGCGCACTGGTGGGGTTGGCGGCCGAGGCCTTCAACAGCGGCTTGCGGGCGTACTACATGAGTTTTGCCGCAATGGCGTGGGTCTTCTCTGGGCCTGCATTTATTTTGGGGAGCGCGGCAGTGGTGTTTATTTTGTACCGACGCGAGTTCCGTTCGGACGTGCTTGACGTCTTAACGAAATAAGCCTTTGCGGTTAAATTTCGCGATCTGAACCGCGGGGTGTTCCACCCGGAAAACAAGTCTCTAAAATAGGGCGAATGACCACGCTACACCCCTTCGTTCATCTGCGGATGCACACCGAATTTTCGGTCGTCGATGGGGCCGTTCGTGTCCCTGACGCCATCAAAGCAGCGACTGAAAACAACCAACCTGCGTTGGCCATTACCGATCTGAACAACTTGTTTGGAGCGGTTAAGTTTTACAAAAAATCGCGTGCGGCGGGCGTCAAGCCTCTGATCGGTGCGGACATCAATGTGATCGGTATGCCGCAGGATGGTGAGGCTCACTCGCCCTTGCCGGGTCAACTTCCTGTCTTGTCGCGCCTGCTGATTCTGGTCCAAAACAACCAAGGCTATTTGAACCTCTGTGAGCTGTTGGCGCGCGCATGGACCCAGGGCTCAGGGCGTGATCAAGCGGCCGTTCATTGGACCTGGTTACAAGAGCTGAATGAAGGCCTCATCGTGTTGTCCGGCGCACAGGCGGGGCCTGTAGGTCGTGCCCTGATGGCGGGCGACCACACGCGGGCAAGCCAGTTGGCGCTTTGCCTTGCAGAGACCTTTACGCACCGTTTTTATTTGGAGATTCAGCGCGCAGGTCGTGAAGACGATGAACGCCACGTGATGGCGTGTATCCCACTAGCCGTGCGTTTAGGTTTGCCGGTTGTGGCGACGCATCCAGTGCAGTTTTTGGCGCCCGATGACTATGAGAGTCACGAGGCGCGGGTATGTATCGCGGACGGAGAGATGCTGGCTAATCGCCGGCGGGTGCGGCGATTCACGCGAGAGCAGTACTTCATGTCCACCGAAGAGATGCAGGCGCGATTTGCCGATTTACCGGCGGCGTTGGACAACAGCGTCGAGATTGCCAAGCGCTGTAACGTGACGCTGACGCTGGGTAAGCCGCAGTTACCGAATTTTCCGACCCCCTTGGTTGATGGCACCCCCATGCCAATGGCGGACTACTTCAAGCAGTTGTCGCATGAGGGCCTCCAGCGCCGACTGGTACACCTCTATCCCGACCCCGAAAAGCGTGCCGCCGAAGCACCGCGGTACATCGAGCGTCTCGACTTTGAGATTGGCACCATCCTCAACATGGGGTTCCCGGGCTACTTCTTGATCGTGGGGGACTTCATCGCTTGGGCAAAGAACAATGGTTGCCCGGTGGGGCCGGGCCGTGGCTCGGGTGCGGGCTCTTTGGTGGCGTATGCGCTCGGGATTACCGATCTCGATCCGCTCGAATTCAATTTGCTGTTTGAGCGATTCTTGAACCCCGAGCGGGTCTCGATGCCTGACTTTGATATCGACTTCTGTCAATCGAATCGTGACCGTGTGATCGAGTATGTGAAGGAAAAATACGGTCGCGAAGCGGTCAGTCAAATTGCGACCTTTGGTTCAATGGCTGCGCGTGCAGCGATTCGAGACGTCGGGCGTGTGATGGACTTTGCCTACGGCTTTTGCGATGGGATCTCCAAGCTCATCCCAAACAAGCCGGGCACCCATATCACCATCGCAGAGGCGATCAAGCAAGAACCTCAATTGGCAGAGCGTTTGGAGCGTGAGGAAGACGTTCGTACGCTGCTGGACATGGCGCAAAAGCTTGAAGGCATGACGCGAAACGTCGGCATGCACGCTGGGGGTGTGTTGATCGCCCCTGGTAAGTTGACTGATTTTTGCCCGTTGTACCAACAACCCGGTAGTGATGCGGCGGTGAGTCAATTTGACAAAGACGATGTGGAAGACGTCGGTTTGGTTAAGTTTGACTTTTTGGGGCTGGCAACGCTGACCATTTTGGAGTTGGCCCGCGACTTCATTCGGGCGCGGCACCCCGGACAATCCGATTTCAGTTTCGAGACGGTCCCCATCGACGATCCGAAGGTGTATGCGTTGTTCTCGCGCGGTCAAACAGAGGCTGTGTTCCAGTTCGAAAGCCGAGGTATGCAAGGCATGTTGCGAGATGCGCGGCCCAGCCGGTTGGAGGATTTGATCGCCCTCAACGCGCTCTATCGACCAGGACCAATGGATTTGATTCCGACGTTTGTTGCTCGGAAGCATGGACGAGAGGAAGTTATCTATCCCCACCCCTTGGTTGAGTCTGTGCTGTCTGAGACCTACGGCATCATGGTTTACCAAGAGCAGGTGATGCAGGTGGCGCAGGTGCTGGCGGGCTACTCATTGGGTGGCGCGGACATGTTGCGGCGCGCAATGGGTAAGAAAAAGCTTGAGGAGATGGTCAAGCAGCGCGAGCTATTCCGAGCGGGTGCCGCCAAGCAGAATATTTCTCAAGATAAAGCCGACGAAATTTTCGATTTGATGGAAAGTTTTGCAGGCTACGGTTTTAACAAATCGCACGCTGCTGCTTACTCATTGTTGGCCTATCACACGGCTTGGTTGAAAGTGCATTTCACCGCCGAGTTTTATGCCGCCAATATGACCATCGAAATGGGGGATACCGACAAACTCAGTGTTTTGTTTGCCGATGCGCAAGCCATGGGCATCGCGTTTGAGTCGCCTGATGTGAACCGTGGAACCTACCGTTTTGAACCCGTCTCTGACCGTTCGGTGCGCTATGGACTGGGTGCGATTAAAGGGACTGGTGAGCAAGCGATTGAGGCAATGGTTGCGGCGCGCGAGGCTGATGGCCCGTTCAAGTCCTTGTTTGACTTTGCTGCGCGCATCGACAAGCAACGCATGAACAAGCGCACCGTGGAGGCCCTTATCAAGGCCGGTGCTTTCGACAGCATTGACCTCAACCGTGCCAGTTTGCTGGCCAGTGTAGAAACAGCGTTCGAATATGCTGCGGCACAGGCGGCCAATGCGAATCAAGTGGGCCTGTTTGACATGGGCGATGATGACCACGGCTCCAGCACGCAAGAACCACCATTGGTGTCGGTGGTGCCTTGGGGTGTGAAAGAGCGGTTGACACACGAAAAGTCGGCTGTTGGTTTTTTCTTGTCGGGTCACCTGTTTGACGAGGTGGCGGGTGAGGTGCGCCGCTTTGTGAAGTTGAAAATTGCCGATTTGGTGGACTCGCGTGATCCCATCGTCCTTGCCGGTATCGTCGCGGATTTGCGGGTGATCAATGGGCAACGAGGCCGATTGGGAATTTTTAAACTCGACGACAAGAGTGGCACTATTGAGGCGTCGGTGGACGAGGCGATGCTTAACCAGTATCGCCACCTCATCAAGGACGATGAGTTCGTCGTGGCGCAAGTGGTGGCGCAACCTGATCGTTTCTCAGGGGGGTTACGACTGAAAGTTCAGAAGCTCTGGAGCTTGCCAGATGCGCGTTGTCGCTTTGGTAAATACCTGCAAGTTAAGGTCAATGGTCAAGCCCCTGACGTGAGTCGGTTGCTGCGTGAATTCCCACCTCAACGCGAGGTCACCGAGCATGGTGACATCGACCGCGGTTTGCGCGTGCGCCTGCGCGTGCTGCGTGATCAGGCCCTATGTGATTTGGCGCTGGGCGAGCAGGTACGGTTTTACCCCAGCGACGCCGCGCTTGCGAGCTGGTGCGCCCAGGCACACCAGCAAGAAGCGACGGTTATATACGACTAGGCAGCCTTCGTGATCGGTCCGGTGCCGCTGAAGCGGTCGAGTAACACGTAAATCACCGGCGTGATAAACAGCGTCACGACCTGGGACAGAATCAGACCACCGACAACCGCCAGGCCCAGCGGTTGACGCAACTCAGCACCAGCGCCGGCACCCAGCGCGATCGGCAAGGCACCGATTGCAGCGGTGAGGGTGGTCATCATGATGGGACGGAATCGCAGCAGGCAAGCCTGACGCATCGCATCGACCGGCGACTTACCCTCCTCGCGTTGTGCTTGGAGGGCAAAGTCGATCATCATGATCGCGTTTTTCTTCACAATACCGATCAGCATCAGCAAGCCGATGGTTGCGATGATGGTCAGATCTTTGTCGAAAAATTGTAGCGTTAACAAGCCGCCAACAACCGCCGACGGTAACCCCGCCAAAATTGTGATGGGGTGGATAAAGCTCTCGTAAAGCATACCCAGTAGGATATAAATCACGACCAACGCTGCAACCAACAACACCACTTGACTCGTCTGTGAGGATTGGAATACGGCGGCATCACCTCCGTAAGAGGTGATGATGCTGGGGGGCATCTTCATGTCTTTGACATAGCCTTCAAGCGCCTTGGTGGCGTCACCCAAAGGAACACCTGGCGCTAAGTTAAAGCTCACCGTTACGGCTTGCAACTGACCTTGGTGATTCACGCTGGTCGGCCCCAAGCTTCGCTTGACCGTGGCGAACGCACTGAGTGGCACCAATTCACCTGTTGCGGTGCGCATGTGTACCTGCATTAAATCCAGTTCACTTTGACCCTTGGGGTTATCGATTGTGAGGATCACCGCCCAGGTACCACTATCGGTGTAAATACTCGCCACTTGGCGCTCACCAAAGGCTGAGTACATCATGTTGCGGAGCGCTTGGCTGTTGATCCCCAATTGCTGTGCGCGCTCTTTGTCGATCACTAACTCGGCCTGCAGGGCATTGTTCTCGGCGTCAGAGTTCACATCTGTGAAGCGCGCGTCGGCCTTCATCGCATCAGACACACGATCGACCCAAATCCCCAAGTCTGAGCCATTCACACTTTGTAGCGTGTATTGGTAGCGGCTACGGCTCAAACGGCCGCCGACACGCAAGTTTTGCAAGGGTGTGAAAAATACCTTAACGCCCGGGACGCTACCTGCCGCGCGACGCAACTGTCCCAAAACGGCTTTCATATCCTCTCGCTCTGACTTCGGCTTGAGGGAGATGAACATGCGGCCCGTGCTGCCACCAAAGACGGCAGCCGCTAAATCGCCCACAGCGGCGACGTTTTGTGTGCGTTGAGCCACTTGATCGAGCTGTCGTTGCATGGCCTCTGGCCCCACGTCTTGGCTGCCGACGACGGTCGCGATGACTTGCCCAATATCCTCTTCGGGGAAGAAGCCCTTCGGCATCGCTGTGAAGAGATAAATGGTGAGCGCCAAGCTTCCGATGGTGGCGCCCAGCATGGTCATGCGGTGGGCGAGTGCCCAGTCAAGCGCGCGGGCGTATCCGCGTAAGGTGGCCTGAAAGATCACCTCAAACCACGCAGTGCTGCGGTAAGCCACGCTGCGTTTTGCCTCGGCTTCGGTTTCATGCCTCAGGAAACGGCTGCACATCATGGGCACCAAGGTGAGCGATACGACCGCAGATACCAAAATCGCCAAGCCCACAATCACTGCAAATTCGTGAAACAACAGCCCCAGTGTGCCGGGCATGAAGAAGATAGGAATCAACACTGCGACCAAAGAGATCGAAATCGAAATGATGGTGAACGCTACTTCCCGTGCGCCTTTGATGGCTGCGGCGAAGGGCGCCATACCGTCTTCAATATGCCGCACGATGTTCTCTAACATCACGATCGCATCGTCCACCACCAGACCGACCGCCAGCGTGATGCCAAGCAGGGATATGTTGTCGAGGCTGTAATCCATGTAGTACAGCAACGACATCGCTGCAATCAGCGACACAGGGATCGATAACGTTGGAATGATGGTTGCCGACAACCGCCGCAAGAACAGAAAAATAACCAACACCACCAGCGCGATCGTAAGGGCCAGTGTGAAGTAAATGTCGTGCAGCGCCTCGCGAATCGATTCGCCACGGTCATTCAGAGCGTGCAGTTTGACGTCGGGCGGTAGCTGCTCTTTGAGCTTTGGCATGGCCGCATAGATCGCCTGAATCACAGCGACCGTGTTGGCATCGGGTTGTCGTTGCACACCCAAAATGACGGAAGGGATACCGTTGTACCGACTGAGGCCGCGTTCGTTTTCCGAGCCATCTCGGATATTGGCAACATCACGCAGGTAGACCGGGACGCCGTTCTTCACCGTCACAATCAACGACCGGAACTCCGCCGCTGATTGGAGTTGTGTGTTCGCCTCGATGATTAGGGTTTGATTGGGACCCTGGATTTGTCCCATCGCCGCGTTTGAGTTGGTGGAACGAATCGCGTTGGCCACATCATCCATCGTCAAACCACGATTGGCCAACTCGCGAGGATTGGCCTCGACGCGAACCGCATAACGTTTGGCGCCCCAAACGGAGACCTGTGCCACGCCATTGATGGTCGACAGGGAGGGCGAGATCAGGTTCTCTGCGAAGTTGGTGACCTGAACCAAGCTCATGGTAGGTGAGCTCAGCGCCAAGATGAGGATGGGGGCATCCGCTGGGTTGACCTTTCGGTAACTTGGCAATGAGGTCATTTCATTGGGCAGTGCCCGTTGGGTTGCCAGCAAGGCCGCTTGAACATCACCCGCCGCTGAATCAATGTCGCGGTCTTCAGAGAACTCCAACGTTATCGACGTGCGACCCAAGGAGCTTGTCGATGTGATCGCATCGACGCCCGCGATGGTTGAGAATTGCTTTTCCAGCGGCAGCGCCACCGAGCGCGCCATCGTCTCTGGGCTGGCGCCATTCAGGTTCGCACTCACGTTGATAGTCGGGGTGTCATAACGCGGCAGCGCAGCAACGGGTATCTTGCCCAACGCCGCTAAACCGACCGCGATCAGCGCGATGTTGAGCAACACCGTCATGACAGGACGGCGTATGAAGAGTTCGGTGAGCGACATGCTTACTCCTTCGCGGCCGGTTTGTCGTCGCGGGGTTTACCGTTCCAGGCTTTTTTACCGTCTCCCTTGCTTTCTCCTGCGTCGGGCTTACCGCCACCGCCCGCCTGGTTGCCGGCTCCCGGTTTATCACCGCCTGCTTGCGGACCGCCACCGGGTTTACCGCCGGCGCCTGGGAGTCTCAGTGCAGCGCCGGGTTTCACGTTATCGCGTCCCTCGACGACGATTCGGTCACCCGCAGCAAGGCCTGATACCGCGACCTTATCGCCCATCGGATGCAGCACCTTGATTGGCTTGACCTTGGCCTTGTCCTCTTCACCCACCGTGTAAACGACGGTGCCGCGCTCGCCGATCACGATGGCTGCTTGGGGAATGACGGCGGCTTGCTTCAAGGTACCTACGTCAACCGTCACATTGACGAATTGCCCGGGCCATAAGCTGTTGTCTTTATTTGGCAAACTGGCTTTGAGTGTCAGCATGCCGGTGCTGGGGTTGATTGTGTTGTCAATCAGGGTGAGTTTGCCGCGGTGCTTTTTTGTATCGGTGGTCAGGGCGTTGTTACCCAACGTGACAACCACCCCTCGCCCGACGCCAGCAGCCGTGACGCGCTGGACCTCAGACTCCGGTAACGAGAACCGTACACCGATGGGGTCGAACTGTGTGAGTGTCGTGAGTGGGGCGCCGGCGGCACCGCTGGAGACCAAGGTACCGTTACTCACATCAATTGAGCCGATGCGCCCGCTAAAAGGTGCGCGAATCACATAGAGGCTGCGTTGTATTTGTTGCGCTTTAATCGCGGCCTCGTCAGCTTGCACTTGCCCGCGCTGCGCTTCGACTTGTGTGGCCGCTGTATCGACCGCGCTAGACGCGATGAAGTTCTTTTTGAACAAATCTTTGGCGCGTGCGAGCTGACGCTCAAGGTCAGCGAGCGTGGCCATGGATCGCTGTGCTTGGGCCTCTGCTTTACTGAGATCGGCTTGAACACTGCGGTCATCCAATTCAAACAATACATCGCCGGCGCGGACGGTTTGTCCTTCTTTAACCGCGACGCGCCGGATCAAGGCGTTGACTTGCGCGCGGACCGGCACTGATTGCTGTGCGATCACGTTGCCGGTTGACTCGAGCTGCATGGGGATATCAACCAAGTCGATGGTCGCAATGCCAACGGCGACGGGTCCGCCAAAACCACCGCGTCGGCCACCGCCGCCACCTGCACCACCACCCGGTTCGCCGGCGCCTTTGGCACTCAGGCCCGCTTGACCGCCAGTTTCGCCAGGTTTGCCACCACCCGGTGCGCTACTGGGGGTCGCATCAACACTTGGCTTGAGGCCGGGGATGTAGGCTTTCACCTGCTCTGGGTATTGCCAATAGGCGACCGCGGCGGCGGCCAGTACGATGATGCCAAATCCAGTTGAACGTTTCATGGGTTCACTACCAATTCATACCCGAGGGGCGAGAGACGCTACCTAAACGACAGCGCGGATGGCGAAGCATAGCGAAAATTGGCCCAGACTGCATGACTCCACCCTGAGGTGGCCATGAATATTTTCAGTCTTTGGGACGGAACGCGATGATCATGGGGGAGGGCACGCGACCATCCACGTCTCTGGGCAGCCGTTGGGTGCGGTCGATGGCACGGAGCACGGCGGTATCCCAGTCGGGATCACCACTGGAGCGGACCAGCTTTCTGCCCAATATTTCGCCAGTTGGCAGGGTTGTCACCTCGACTTCAGCCGATGGATTACCGGCGACCGTGCCCGGGAAAATAATGTTGGGACGTACCGCGGCGACGACTTTGCCCGCATAGGTCGCGCTGGGCCCGCTGGCTCTTTGCGCAGTCCCCGTGTCCTCCGCTTTACCCGCTAAATTCGAGAGGCGTGTCATTTGCTCCCGACGGAACCGCTCTTTCAAAGCCTGTTCAGCCGCCGCGCGCTGACGAGCCTCTTCTGCAGCTTTTTCGCGCTCGGCTTGTTCACGTTCAGCTTTTTCTTTGGCTGCCTTCGCTTTTGCGGCTTCCTCTTGGGCCAGTTGTTCTTTGCGTGCCTTTTCTTGCGCCGCCTTCTCCTTGGCCGCTTTTTCTTTGGCTGCCTTTTCCTTGGCCGCCTTTTCTTTCGCTGCCTGCTCTCGTTCGGCTTTTTCTTTGGCCTTCTTCAGGGCGAGCGCTTCCTCGGCGGCCTTTTTCTTTTTGGCCTTTTCAAGGGCAATCTCTGCCTCAGTCGGACCCGCTGGCGCCGCTTTGGGTGGGGGCGGTGGAGGTGGAGGGGGTGGTGGTGGCGGTTCAGGCGCTGGCTTGGGCGGCTCGGGCTCAGGCTCCGGTTTGGGAGGTTCCGGCTCGGGCTCGGGAGCAGGTTCAGCCTTTGGGGCTGCTCGCACGGCCTCCGGCGACCAAACCTCTACCTCGAAACTCGCGGGCGTGGCGTCATGCTTCCAAGCGATGCCCCACGCCAAAGCGACGAATAAAAGCGCGTGCGCACCCAGCGCAAGCACCATCGGCACGGTCCACGGTGCAGGTTCTTGGGGGAAGGCGTTTGGGGCGCGTTCGCTTCGCATCCGTTAATGAGTCAGTGGTTAGCGTGAAGCGGAGACAGACAGGGCAACGCGGGCGATTCCCGCTTTTTTAAGTGCGTCCATCACTTGCACGACCGCGTCGTATTTGACGGCTCGATCCGCACTGATCACAACGGCAAACGCGCGTTCGGGGTCGTTGTTGGCAGTCCCGTCCCGTGTCGAGCGGTTCGCATTGGCAGTATCAACCACCGCTTGCGCCAGCCCCTCTAAGCGAACTGGGATATTTTTCTTTTCAGCCTTGATGCTGAGACTCGCGTCCTTTTTGACGATCACCTCGATGACCTTGTCGGGACGGCGACTGGCTTGTCCCACGGAGGGTAGCTCAATGGTGCTGGGTGTGATCAGTGGTGCCGTCACCATGAAGATGATCAACAGCACCAACATCACGTCGATGAAGGGCACCATGTTGATTTCGTTCATGGTGCGGCGCGAACGTCCGCGTTTGTTGAAAGTGGCCATGACGCTTATGCCGGCGTTTGCGCGCTCAGGTTCCGCTGCAAAATATTTGAGAACTCGTCAGAGAAGGTGTCCAGCTTATTGGCGATGCGGTCAATGCGCGTGGCAAAGCGGTTGTAGGCGACCACGGCTGGAATCGCCGCGAACAGGCCAATGGCGGTGGCCACCAAGGCCTCGGCGATACCAGGTGCTACCGTGGCTAAGGTTACCTGCTCAAGTGAGGCGAGCCCAGTGAACGCGTGCATGATGCCCCACACGGTACCGAACAAACCCACATACGGTGATACCGAGGCGACCGAACCCAAGAACGACAGCTGTGACTCCAGGTTATCAACTTCGCGCTGCAAATTGGCGCGCATGGCGCGTTGTGCACCTTCGAGCAGTACGGCGGTATCTGAGATGCGACGCTCGCGCAGCTTTAAGAACTCGCGCATGCCGGCGGCAAAAATACGTTCCATAGGGCCCGACCCCGTCGTCTTTTGAATCGCGGTGTTGTAGAGGTCATGCATGCTTGACCCAGACCAAAAAGCTTGCTCAAAAGCGCTATTGCTTTTCATGGCCCGAGCCAGCACGGTTGATTTACTGAAGATGACCGCCCAACTGGCAATCGACACAATTACGAGCAAGGCGACGACCGCTTGCACAACTCCGCTGGCATTTAGAAGCAGGTGAACGATGGACAAATCTTGGTTCATGGTCTTTTAAGAGCGTTGGTTAAGGTGGGTGGCATTCGCGTTGGTTTAAGGGTGACAGCATCCACCCAGCCGACTCGAATATCACCGGTGCACAACCGAACCGGGTGCGCTGATTGCAGCCAAACCGTTTGCCTCAGGTCGATCGCCACGCGACCCACCTGCAACAACTCGGTTTCGACGATGACAACATCGTCCAAACGACAAGGCTGATGGTAACGCACCTGCGTTTCGCTGACGACAAACATCCCGCCGACGGTGGTTTTGAGCGTCTGCTGATGTAATTCTAATGACCGCAACCACTCGGTCCGCCCCCGTTCGAAGAACTTGAGGTAGTTGGCGTAGAAGACGATACCGCCCGCGTCGGTGTCCTCCCAGTAAACCCGAATAGGCCATGTGTGTTTGGCGCTCATAGGGTCGCTTCGAGCCGTGTAACGGCGGTTTGCAGTTGTTCCATGCTGCTGGCGGTCGAGAAGCGCAGGTATTGGTGTGGTGCTGCATCGGCAAAGTCACGACCTGGCGTCGCAGCAATGTGCGCCCGTTGCATCAGTGCGCGCGCAAAGTCCCAACTGCCCGCTGTTTTTGTGGGTGAAATACCCCACCGCTCGCAGGCGGATTCGCAGTTTGCGTAGGCATAGAACGCCCCGTCAGGCATAACCGGAACGGACAAGCCCAAGCGGTTGAGCGCGGGTATGAAGAAGTCACGACGCGCCTTGAAGGCCGCACGGCGGGTCTCGTAGATCGCTAAGGTCTCTGGCGTAAAACAGGCCAGGGCCGCTTGTTGGCTGATGCTGCTGGGACAAATGAACAGGTGTTGCGCCAAGCGCTCGATGACGGGTACCAGTGCCGGGGGCAAGACCAGCCAGCCTAGGCGCCAGCCCGTCATGTTGAAGTATTTTGAAAAGCTGTTGATGCTGATAATCGTCTCGCCCAAGCCGTCTGGTAGACCCAACGCACTGTGACCGTATTGCGCGTCAAAACTGAGGCCGAGATAAATCTCATCGACTAACGTGATGCCGCCTTGGCGCCGGCTGAACTCGGCGATGGCTTGTAAATTCTGCTGGCTGATGGAGGTCCCCGTTGGGTTGCTGGGCGTCGCCAGCAAGACGCCACGGGTGTGCGCGGTCCAGTTCTCGGCGACCTGCTCGGGCGACAGTTGGAACCGGTCTTCGGGCGTGGTGGGGATCAGCTTGGCGACTCCGTCGGCGGCTGTAACGAAGTTGCGGTTACAGGGGTAGCACGGGTCAGGCATCAAAATGTCGTCACCCGCCTCAATGAGGGCTAAACAGGCCAGCTGCAGGGCGCCAGAGGCGCCTGCGGTGACGGCGATCCGAGCGGGGTCAATGTCCAGCCCAAAACGGGTGGCGTACCAGCCGCTGATTGCCTCGCGCAGCGCGGGAATACCAAGCGCCTGCGTGTAGCTGGTTTTGCCAGCGCGCATGGCGTCTGTCGCCGCTTGCTGAACAGCGTCAGGGGCGGAAAAATCAGGCTCTCCGATGTTTAAAAAAATCATCGGGTCGGCTGAATCTGCCACCTGGGCAGCCAATCGCTGGGCCTCCTTTGCGATTTCCATCACAAAAAAGGGTTGTATCCGTTCGGCGCGTTGGGCGATCTTCATCCGGTGGCTCGGGGGTCAGGTCTCGTTGGGTCGCAACTGCTGGGCCAGTGCATGCACCACGCCATTAACAAATTTGTGTCCGTCGGTGCCACCAAATGACTTGGCCAGCTCGATGCACTCGTTGATCACCACTCGGCGCGGCACATCTAGGCAGGTGGTTAGCTCTTTGGCACCAATCAGCAGTACCGCGTGTTCAATGGGTGATACGTCATCGATGCCGCGGTCTAGATGCGGTGCGATCAGCGCCTCAAGGGCCTCGCGATCGGCGACGCAGCCTGTCAACAGGACGTCAAAGTGCAGGCTGTCGGCTTTGTGGAAGCCCGTGAGATCTCGCGTGAACGCGTCGATGCTTTCAGTGGAGTTTTTCCCTACCAGGTACTGATAGAGCGCTTGCACCGCGAATTCTCGGGCGCGCGTGCGAGCCGACTTGTCCGAGGCTTTGCGAAGGCCTGTGTTGGGGCGTTTCGCTTTGTTCAAAGGGGTATCAGAGGCGTCGGTCATGGTCAGTTCCAAAGAGCAGGGGGTGTCCACGCAACCAGCGTATGGTGCGCGCGCAATGGCAATTATCTCAGACCTTTTAGGGTCTATCAGGGGTGTGATGGTTTACAAGCTCGCCAGCAGCAGCGCCATTTCAATCGCAACGGCTGCCGCGTCTCGGCCTTTCTCAGTCTGACGAGCCACAGCCTGGGCATGGTCCTCGGTCGTGAGGATGGCGTTGGCGATCGGAATTTGGTAGTCAAGCGCCACCCGCGTGACGCCGGCGCCTGACTCGTTGGCGACCAATTCAAAATGATAGGTCTCGCCTCGGATGATGCAGCCCAGTGCGATCAAGGCATCGAAATCAGATGACTCGGCCATGCCCTGAAGGGCGGAAGCGACCTCTAGCGCACCGGGCACGGTGACATGGGTGATGTTCTTTTCGGGGACGCCCAAGCGCAACAACTCGGTGTGGCAGGCGCTCCACAGGGCATTGGTGATGTCGTCGTTGAACCGCGCTTGCACTACACCGATACGGCATTTCTTACCGTTTAGGTCGGTGGCGGCTCCTTTACTGGCGTTAAACATGGGGTCGTCGCTGTGAAATTAATGAACGGGTGGGGTGGGTTCGCCCGTGGCCTTTTCTTGAAAACCACAGACTTCAAGGCCATAGCCAGTCATGCTGGGCATACGGCGCGGGGAGCTCAATAGGTGCATGCGTTGGACGCCACACTCACGCAAAATTTGCGCGCCAATACCGTAGGTTCGCAGGTCCATGCGACCGGTGCCGGGCCCGTGACTGGGTTTTGCGATGCCTTGAAACTGGGCTAGGAGCTGTTCGCTGGACTCGCCCGCGTTCAAAAAGACGGCGACGCCTTTCCCGTGATTTTGCAGATAACCAAGGCTTGCTGGCAGCGACCAAGAGTGGATGGAGCTGTTTTGATCGAGCGCGTCGAGCACCGAGAGCGGCTCGTGCACCCGGACGGGGATGATTTCGTCGGGTGACCACTCACCATTGACCAACGCCAAATGGACGTTACCACCCGTGGAGTCCTGAAAGGCATGGGCCACAAAGGCACCTTGTGGCGTTTGAATCGTGCGGCTGCCCACGCGTTTGACCAATGACTCATTGGCACTGCGGTATTCAATGAGGTCGGCGATCGTACCAATTTTCAGGCCGTGTGTGGCGGCAAAAATTTGGAGGTCTGGCAGGCGTGCCATCGAGCCATCGTCGTTCATGATCTCGCAGATCACTGCAGCTGGGCTGCAGCCCGCCATGGCTGACAAATCACAACCGGCCTCGGTGTGCCCAGCACGCATCAGCACACCGCCATCGACGGCTTGCAATGGGAACACGTGGCCAGGTTGAACCAAATCAGCGGGTTGGGTGTCAGGGGCGACGGCGACCTGTACGGTCTTTGCGCGATCGGCTGCTGAAATCCCGGTGGTTACACCGGTCGCCGCCTCGATGCTGACAGTGAAGGCGGTCGCATATTGCGTGCCGTTACTCGATGCCATGGGGGGTAGCTTTAAAAACTCGCAGCGCTCACGCGTGAGCGTCAGGCAAATCAGGCCACGCCCATGTTTGGCCATGAAGTTGATCGCCGCTGGCGTGACATGGTCGGCCGCCATGACCAGATCACCCTCGTTTTCGCGGTCCTCCTCATCAACCAGGACCACCATGCGCCCCGCAGCGAGCTCGGCAACGATTTCCTTAACGGGTGAAATAGGGACGGCGTTTGACATGAGGACCTTGGCGAGCTGATCGGTAAAAGACCACTATTATCTCAGGCTCTCAGCCCTTAAGGCTTAGCATGCGTTCTACATAGCGCGCCAAGACGTCAACCTCTAAATTAACTTGCATGCCCGGTTTGAGCGTTCCCAAAGCGGTGTTCTCAAGCGTGTGTGGAATCAGGTTGATATCAAACACGCAGGCAGCGTCCGAATCCTGAACCTGATTGACGGTTAGGCTGACGCCATTGACGGTTACCGAGCCCTTGTAGGCTAGGAAAGGCGCCATTTTGAGTGGTGTCTCAATTTGGAGCAGCCAGCTCTCGCCAACGGTCTCAAAGCGCTTGACGGTACCCACGCCATCGACGTGACCCGACACAATGTGACCACCCAAACGGTCACTGGCGCGCAACGCTTTTTCCAGATTGACCCGACCCGTCATGGTGAGACCGCTGGTTTTGTCCAGCGACTCTGCCGATACGTCGATCGTGAACCACATCGCAGCAACGTCGAGCGAGGTCACGGTCATGCACGCACCGTTGATCGCGATACTGTCCCCCAGACCGACATCGTCAAGGTAGCCCCCCGGTGCCGTGATGTGGAGACGCTTCCCGTAGGTTAAGTGATCCCCTAACGACTCGATGCGCGTAATTTCGCCAATCCCTGTGATGATCCCTGTGAACATACGTGTGTCTGCCTTGAAGAAAAAAACGAGGGTGGGAAGCGCCCCACCTCAAAACGTGTCGCGGTCGCCAATGACAGCGCGTAAGCGCACATCAGGGCCCACCATGGTTGGTGGCAACCACCGCATCGCTCGGCCATCGGCCAATGCCGTTAGGGGACCGAAATTCGATAACCCTTGACCCTGTCCCAACAAGGTTGGAGCCAAATAGAGCAGTAACTCATCCACCAGATTTTCTCTCAGAAAAGAGCCGTTTAAGGCGGTACCTGCCTCGAGGTGTACCTCGTTGACGCCGCGCGCCGCCAAGTCGGTGAGCAAGGCTGCCAAGTCCACTTTTTGATGGGCATTGGCCAACGCAATCAGTGTGGCGCCGGTTCGCTTTAGGGCGTCGCAGGTTGTGTCGTCCGCCACACCGCTGTGGTAGAGCCATTTTTCGCGATCGCCTGTCAGTAAGCGAGCGGTGACGGGGGTTTGCAGGCGGCTGTCCACCACCACGACGTGGGGCTGGCGGGTGGTGGGTACCTCGCGTACACCCAAATGGGGGTCGTCCGCCAGCACCGTCCCTGCACCCGTCAGCACGGCGCAGGCCTGTGCCCGAAACCGATGACCATCGGCGCGGGCCTCGGGACTGGTAATCCATTGACTTTCACCGTTGGGCAGGGCGGTGATGCCATCGGCAGACGCCGCCATTTTCAGGCGTACCCATGGCGTTTTTCGGATCATTCGGCTGAAGAAACCAATGTTCATGCCGCGCGCGGCGTCGGCCATCAGGCCTTGTGTCACGTCGATACCCGCCGCGCGAAGCCGCGCGATACCGGAGCCATTAACCGCTGGGTTGGGGTCGGTGGCGGCAATCACCACACGTGATACCTGTGCGTCGATGAGTGCGTCGACACAAGGCGGGGTTCGACCATGGTGCGCACAGGGCTCCAGCGTGACGTAGGCCGTTGCCCCGCGTACATCGCGACCGTTGGCCGCCGCATCGCGCAGCGCCATGATTTCGGCGTGGGCCTGCCCCACCGCTTGGGTATGACCTTGCCCCAACACCTCGCCGTCGGGGGTGGTGAGGATACAGCCCACGCGGGGGTTGGGGTTGGACAGCCACAGGGCCCGCTCGGCAGCTGCCAGCGCCAATGCCATCGCCTCTTGATCGCTCGAAATTCGCATGCCGAAAGCATACACGCCCATGCGCCTAATTTAGAGCGGCGGTCGGGTTTAGGGCTCTGATGCAGGGGCTTTCCACCACGCTTGTTGCCAGCGGGCGGGGCGTCGGACGTCGCCAGCAAACCACAGCGTGACGCGCCAAACCACCAGGCTGTCGTCGGTGGTGAACGCCTCGCGCCAGTAGCGCGCGGTATGCGCCGGGTGATTAGCAGGCAGATTGGGCGGTAAACCCACCAGCAGCGTGCCTTGACTCATCACGGCGACAGCGGTGCCTGAGTCCAGTGTGCCTGCGATCCACCAATCGTCCGTGTGGCCCGCTGGTGCCTCGAAGACGGGTGGTTGCACATCGGAGGCCAGTGTGAGTGCGTTGTAAACCCGTTGCCAAACCACTTGTCGGGCCAAGTTTCGATCAAGAGCGATTTGCGTGGCGTCGACCTGGGTGCGGTTTTGGGCTTGGTCGTACCTCCGTGCAAGCGCTTTGGCGCTTCCGATCGCTTGAAGCAGCGCGTCGTGGGTGGCTTGTGTACGCTGACGGGCGCGGGCCATGTCGAATTGTTGAACGCCGATTCCAGCGAGCAGGCCAATGATGGCCACGCATACCAAGCATTCGATGAGGGTGAAGCCGCTCGCGTTGCGGGTAGTCGGTGCAAGCGGCTGCGCGGAGATCATCCGCTCAGTGTGCGCTGATTAGCGGACCTCGTCTACCAGTGCGGTGAACTCGTCAATATCCTCAAAGTTGCGGTACACGCTTGCGAAGCGCACGTAAGCAACCTTGTCCAGTTTTTTGAGTTCGCGCATCACCAATGCGCCAATTTTGTTGGATGCAATTTCACGCAGGCCCAACGTCAGCAACCGCTCCTCGATGCGCTCGATAGCGGCGGCGATGATATCGGCGCTGACAGGACGCTTGCGCAGCGCCAGCGCGAATGAGCCTTCTAGCTTGCTGCGCTCAAAGTCCACACGGCGCCCGTCTTTCTTGACGACGACTGGAAAGTTCACCTCTGGCCGCTCATACGTCGTGAAGCGCTTATCGCAGCTGTTGCAGCGACGACGGCGTCGGATCAATGACGCGTCTTCGCCCAAGCGGGTTTCAACCACTTGGGTTTCAGCATGGGCGCAAAAAGGACACTTCACGGCGGTTGGGCGTTTGTTGGTTACTCTGGGCTGTAAACGGGGAAGCGTGCCGTTAACGCATTGACGCGCTCACGCACAGATGCAATGTTCGCAGCGTCGTTGGGGTTATCCAGCGCGTCAGCAATGAGGTTCGCCGTTGCCACCGTCTCAGCCACGCCAAAGCCACGGGTGGTGATGGCGGGCGTACCGATCCGAATGCCGCTGGTCACCATGGGTTTTTGGGGGTCGTTGGGAATGGCGTTCTTGTTCACAGTGATGTGGGCGGCACCCAACACGGCCTCTGCTTCCTTACCGGTTAAGCCCTTGGGCTGCAAATCAACCAGCATCACGTGGCTTTGGGTCGTGCTGCTCACAATGCGCAGGCCGCGTTCGGTCAACGTTTCTGCCATGGCTCGCGCGTTCGCTAACACACCGTTTTGGTAGGTTTTGAAGCCCGGGTCAAGCGCCTCTTTGAAGGCGACCGCTTTCGCGGCAATGACGTGCATCAAGGGGCCGCCTTGGAGGCCCGGAAATACCGCACTGTTGATGGCTTTTTCGTGCTCAGCCTTCATCAAGATGATGCCACCGCGGGGGCCGCGCAAGCTCTTGTGGGTGGTTGATGTGACAACGTCTGCGTGCGGAACCGGGTTGGGGTAGACGCCCGCCGCGATCAAACCAGCGTAATGAGCCATGTCGACCATGAAAATCGCACCGACCTCTTTAGCAATCTTGGCAAAGCGCTCAAAATCGATGTGCAGGCTGTAAGCGGAAGCGCCGGCGATGATGAGTTTGGGCTTGTGCTCACGCGCGGTACGCTCCATGGCTTCGTAATCCAGCACCTCGTTGGCATCCAAGCCGTAGCTGACGACGTTGAACCATTTGCCACTGATGTTGAGTGGCATGCCGTGGGTCAAGTGGCCGCCTTCCGCCAAGCTCATGCCCATGATGGTGTCACCGGGCTTCAGGAAGGCCAGAAACACGGCCTCGTTAGCTGAGGCGCCGCAATGCGGTTGGACGTTGGCAGCGTCGGCGCCAAAGAGAGTTTTGACCCGTGCGATGGCCAAAGACTCGGCGACGTCTACGTGCTCGCAACCACCGTAGTAGCGCTTGCCGGGGTAACCTTCTGCGTATTTGTTGGTCAACTGCGTGCCCTGCGCTGCCATCACGGCAGGTGAGGCGTAGTTCTCACTGGCAATTAGCTCAATGTGCTGTTCTTGGCGGCGATTTTCTGCTTTGATCGCGGCGAACAGTTCTGGGTCGGTGTGTTCAATAAGGGTGTTGCGGTCGAACATGGTTCAGGGGCCTTTGTTGGCAATTCAAAAATTAACTCAAACATTTGAGGTAACTGACCCAGGCGAACGGCAGATCGATTCATGGCGCATGGCATCAGAATCGGTGCGCTTCCTCGTGGTCATCCACGTCTGGTCGGAGCCTTGCACCCCCACCGCTTATCGCCAGTCACGCACCGCCGTATTTTAGCGCAGCTTGGTTCACTTCGCCTCGACGCTGGCCAGTTCTGCCGAGATCCCAAGCACGCCGTCTGCGCCCTTGGTCGCCGCATTGCTCAGGGGGGCTTTGTGCAAGGTCAGGGTCTGCTTGTAGTTGGGTAACTTGTATGGCGCCAAAATGATTTGCATACGCTGATAGACCTTGAGCACGCGTTCCAAGTAAAAGCTGCCGTCGACGGTGACGGCCCCCACGTAGCACGAGAGACCCAACTCGACACTGCCACCCGCGCGCGCAATGCACTCTTGCAGGACCATGGTGCCCACACGCAAGTTGGTAACGGGATCGAAGGCGGCCATGGGACCTCCGAAGGCCTCAAATTTGTCAAGGTGGACGCGGGTTAACACCTGCATCAATCCCTCTGCGCCGACAGGGCTGCGGGCGTAGGGGTTGAAGCGGGATTCGACGGCGGCGATTGACAACAACAATGCGGGGTCAATGTGGGTTCGCTCACCAATGGCATACGCTTCGGCGATTAATACGTTAACCGGCGGTGATGCGACGCGATAGGTACGGCTGATCCAGCGCGATAGGGCGGCTTGGTAGGGCGGCAATTCGCTGGAAGCCGTGACGTTGACACGATCGGCGGCACGCGGTTCGGTGGTGACCTCTTGGCTGGCCATTGCCCGGTCCTCTTGGCGGCTTTGAAGCCACAGCAAAACCTGTTCTTCGACGGGCACCCGCACGCTGGCTTGGCTTGCGAGCACCAACACAATTGAAACCAAGGCAATCCCAGCCATGGCTAATCCGTTGTGGGTCACATCCCAAAACCACTGGCTTAACCGACGCACCAGAACTCGCCGCTTCAATGCGGCAACGCCCGTTCGGTCGGGCGTGCTGTTGGGGTTGGGCTCGGTCATAAAGAAGGGGTTGGCACACGGCCTGCGCTTTTATTGATCTGTATTTTTAAAAACAGACTAATGATTGTCAATTATGTTTAGCCTTTTTGTTATATTCATTTACGCATAACGATACAGGCCAATTGAGTCGTTCAATTCCCTTGCGCCAACCACGAAAAAAAAGGGCTTTGATGGCGCGCAGTTAGCGAGGCTTTGAAAAGTAACTTCCGGATAAATGCGTTAATTCGCGTGATTGAAAATTTATTCAATCGTTGATGAATTTCGCAATTTTGAGACGACTCAAGTGTGTGCCGTCAGGGCCACCCGGGTGTGGCCGTTTGCATCGACGCGGAGCCATTCCAAGCGGGGCGGCGTTGCCTGCGCATCCCAGTCGCTCAAGACAATCCGTTCACCACTTGGCGATAGGGTGTGATCAGCGGGTCGATGCGTATGACCGTGTATCACATCGGTGGCACCCACGGATAAAGCGTCGTCGGCCACGGCTACGGGCTCGACATCGAACCACATGGTTTGCGCTGCCTGATGGGCTTGGCTTTGGGCCCGCATTTGCGCGGCTAATCGCAGGCGTGCCTCGAGGGTTTGCGACAAAAATGCGCTCTGCCACTGGGGGTTGCGGGACGATGCTCGGAAATCTTGGTATGCGGTATCGCTGGTGCACCACGCGTCGCCGTGCGCCAACAGGTACCGGCGTGCACCCCAGTCGAGTACGGTGTGCATTGGCAACGCAAAGATGCCCGTGGCATCGCAGAATCGCTCACCGATTAAAAAGTCGCGGTTACCCAATGCAAGGTAAACGGGTAGTCGCGTGCTGGCGTCTGCCAGCGCTGCTACACAGTTTCGCCAAAATGGTGTTTCGGGCGATAGGTCGGGGGTGGCATCGAGGGCATCGTCGCCGACCCACAATTCAAACAAGTCACCCAAAATGAACAAGGCGTCTATCCCGGTCGCGGGTGACGCTTGTTTCAAAAATGCATGCCAAGCAGCGGCCGTTTGCGGTGCTGCTGCTTGCAGGTGCAGGTCGGATACCACCCCAATGGCCTGCCATTGGGCAGCGGCATGAATGACATGGGTTGCCGTGGTATCGGCCATTGCGCCAGTGGCCCGCTTACAGTGCCACAGCCTTTTCGATCACAACTTCGTCTTTGGGTACATCGTCATGAAAGCCGCGTCGACCAGTGGCGACACCACGCAACTTATCAACGATTTCGGTACCCGCAATCACTTTGCCGAAAACCGCGTAACCCCAGCCCTGCATGCTCGGCGCTGTGTGGTTGAGGAAGTCGTTGTTTGCGACGTTGATAAAGAACTGGGCGGTCGCGGAATGCGGGTCTTGCGTGCGCGCCATGGCCAAGGTGTATTGGTCGTTCTTCAAGCCGTTATCAGCTTCGTTGCGAATTGGGGCTTTGGTGGCTTTCTCTTGCATGCCGGAGCCAAAGCCGCCACCTTGAATCATGAAGCCATCAATGATGCGGTGAAAAATCGTGCCATCGTAGTGGCCATCGGCGACGTAGGACAAAAAGTTCTCAGTGGTGGCGGGCGCTTTGTCCTGATCGAGTTCGATCGTGATGACGCCATGGTCAGCAATGTGCAGTTCAACTTGTGGGTTTGCCATGGTATTTATTTCTCCAAAGTGGCGTTTTTGATGATGACGGTTTCTTGTGGGACGTCACGAGGAAAGCTTCTGGGGACCGCTGGGCTGGGTCCAGTGGGCAATTTTTTGATGGCATTGACGATCTCCATGCCCTCAACGACACGACCGAAGGCCGCATAGCCATAGCCACGCATGGTTTTGGCTTGAAAGTCTAGAAAGCTGTTTTTAGCCACGTTGATGTAGAACTGTGCGGTGGCTGAGTGGGGGTCCTGCGTGCGCGCCATGGCGATGGTACCCACATCGTTGCGTGGGCCACCGCGCGCGAGAATTTCAGCGGCCTCGTTTTCGATTGGTGGCAGGGTCGGCTTTTGTTGCATGTCGGGCGTGTAACCGCCCCCTTGGATCATGAAGCCGTCGATAACGCGATGGAAGATCGTGCCGTCGTAGTGTTTTTCGTTCACGTAGCGAATAAAGTTGGCAACCGTCTTGGGAGCCGCTTTGGCGTCAAGTTCCAAAACGATGTCGCCCATGTTGGTCGCCAATCGCACACGAGGACCAACCGCATCATTGGCTTGCGCCACTTGGCTGAACAGCAGGCCGATTAACAGCATGACGGCGCCGAGGCTCATCAGGGCCCACCGGCGCCTCTGGCTGGCGTTATGGACGGTTGTTGCCGCCGCGGCGCCTGTCTTAGGGCGTGTGGTGATGTGCTTGTTCATGCGTTTCCTTCGTAAAAAATCTTCCATTCGCCTTGCTCGAGTCGCCAGTATTGGCGCTTGCGTGCAACGCGTGCGCGTGGCTTGAGTTGCTCGGCAAAGTTGACGACGACGACCTCGTCATTTTGATCCGCCCACTTGACCATGGATAGGTCTGAGATTTTGATGGTGCTGACAGCCTCGCCCTTGATCGTGGGCCACCAGTGAGCCAGCTTTTTTCCTTTACGGAAAAAGTCATCGCTGTAGGTGTCCCGCAGCTTAGCCAAGTCGCCGCCACGGCGATTGGCGAGCCATTCATCGAATCGCGCGCGGAATGTTGCACCCAAATCAGGGAGGGCGTCGCGCTTAACCCAATTCAGTTCGGGACTAATCACCACGGACGTTCCAACGATACCCGGTTCGCCAAAAATGCTGGCGATGTCGGGGTTGGATAGCACCACGCAGCCGTCGGAGGCAAGCGGTGCGCGGACGTACTGCTCGGACGGTGTGCCGTGCAGCCAAATACCGCTACCCGTTTTGCCGCGCAGGATATCCAATGCGTTGGGATAGTTCAGCGGCAAGGCGCCACGACCATACAGGTCAGGGAGCGCTTCGTCGTTCAGCTTACTCGTGATGGTGTACACGCCCAGTGGGGTGCGGCCGTCGCCCTCAATCTGCTTCTCAACCCCGTTGCGACCCACTGAGATATAGAGATCTTTTTGAAGAACCAAGTCAAGTGGCTTGCCAGGTTTGGCTTGATTGACCAGCCAGTACAAGCGCGCACGCGAGGTGTCGATGGCGATCACGTGGCGGGTGTTGTCCGGTAAGGTCAGGAGATTGTCAGGCAGGGTGCCCGGGGCGGGCACTTCGGTCAACGCTTTTAGGCGCAACTGCGATTCCTCAATCAGCGATTTGAAGTTGCTGCTGGCATCGGCAGAGGCTGAGGTGAGCGATTTCAAGTCAACGGGTTGGTTGGTACTCACCGATAGCAAGTCGGCGTACAACAATCGCCCCAGCTGAAAGTTGGGCAAGTCGGTCGCCAGCGACTCAGCCAGCGTCAGCGCTTGCGCGCGACTGCCATCACGTAACGCCTGGTAAATCTCGATGACTCGCTCTTCCGCGTCTTGAAAGCCTTTTCTCTGCTGGACAACGGCAGGCTTGCTACCCACCACAATGCCATCGACCGCCAGGCTCCATGGGGGTGGTTTCGCTGCTACGGTCTTGGCCGGCGGCAGCTCAGCACCCATGCGACCGTCTACATTGCGTGTGCCCAACCAAGCCGCAGTCGCGATCAGGGCAACCGCCAAAGCGCCCCAAGCAATGGGGGCGATGTGGCGCGGTGGGCTGGGTGGTGGGGCATCCGCCTCATGCGGTGCGGATGCCGCCATTCGCTGGCCTTGTAGTAACGTCACGCTGCGTTTGCTCGTTTAGTCCACAGATTCGTCGGTGATGACCCAGCGCCCGTTCTCGCTCACTAAGCGCAAGCGCTTTTGGCTGGTTCCGTTAAAGGTGTCCGACTCATAGCGCTGTTTGAAGCGCACCAGAGCCCCCTTGTCGTCAAGGGTGATGCGCACGTTACTTAGGGTCACCGCGATGCGCTTACGGGGAGCGATGCGGCTTTCGCGTTCAGCCTCCCAAGCGCTGCGAGATTTGCCGTTGTCTGGCTTGAAAGCCGTGCCGTAAGCCGCAAGGTATGCCTTCACGTCACGCGCCGCCCAAGCTTTCGCCCAAGCGTTCACAGCCTGCTCGACCGCTGCGGTGGTCGCCACGGTTGTGTCATCGGGTTTGGGCAAAGGCGTGGGCGCGGCGGCAGGCGCTGGTGCTGGCTCGGGCTCAGGCGTCTTCAATACCACCACGGGCGCCGTTACTTTGCCGGCTGCAGTGGTCTTACCCGTGAGGCTACCGAGCAGCGTCATTTGAGGGGGTACCGCCTTGCCGTCACTGCCGACTTGCAGGGCTTGACCGTAGTTTTTCCGCGCCATAGCGGCATAAATGTCAGCGACGTTTTGATGTGCGGTCGCGTAGGCTGGATTGGTGAAGATGGCCCGTTCAAACGCAGCCTTAGCCTTTTCCAGGTCACCACGTGCGGCATACAAGACGCCTAGGTTGTTGTGCGGCTCAGGCAGCTCGGGGTAGTCCTTTGCCATGCGCTCAAAGATACCAATTGCTGCGCGGGACTCGCCCAACTGGGCATTGATGACACCCTCAAAGAACATCAGTTGCACGTCTTTGGGCTGCTTATCGCGTGCGGCCTTGACAAGCGTTAGCGCGTCTTGGGTTTGCCCCGTCGCAAGTGCCTGCTTAATTGCGGTGTAGTCATCGGTGGCTGCCAAGCTGGGCAAAGCGAGCGTCGAACCGATGACAAATGCCATCGCACAAACCGAACGTCGCAAGTTACGGGTAAAGGGGCGCTGTGTTGTCTGTTGCATAGATAAGAGCATGTCGCGGCGCATATAAATGATCAACGCGTATTGTAGCCAACCTACCCCATGGCTGTTTTGATCGGTCGGGGCGTAAAATGGCCAGCTTTTCCGCAAATCCCGCGTGCGCCATGGCCCTTTCAATTTACAACACACTGACCCGCGACTTGGTTCCCTTCAAGCCCTTAACACCGGGCGAAGCACGGATGTATGTGTGTGGCATGACGGTGTATGACTTGTGTCACCTCGGACATGCGCGTGTGATGGTGGCCTTCGATGTGGTGCAGCGTTGGTTGCGCGCCAGCGGCTTGAAGGTGACCTACGTTCGCAATATCACCGATATTGACGACAAGATCATTGCCCGTGCGCTGGAAAACGGTGAGTCCATCCGAACACTCACCGACCGCATGATCGCCGAGATGCACGCTGATGCTGACGCGCTGGGGATCGAGCGCCCCGCCGCAGAGCCGCGCGCCATGGATTACGTGCCACAAATGCTCGATCTGATTAGCCGCCTTCAAGACAAGGGACTGGCCTATCAAAGTGGCAACGGTGATGTGAACTACGCGGTTCGGGGGTTTGCCAACTACGGTGCCCTGAGCGGCAAGAGTCTGGACGAGTTGCGTGCTGGAGAGCGCGTGGCCGTGGCGGGTGGCAAAGACGATCCACTCGATTTTGTTTTGTGGAAGTCTGCCAAACCGCAAGAGCCGGCAGAAGCCAAGTGGGAAAGCCCTTATGGTGTGGGTCGTCCCGGTTGGCACATTGAGTGCTCCGCCATGAGTTGTGCGCTTTTAGGTGAGCAATTTGATATCCACGGCGGTGGGGCGGACTTGCAGTTCCCGCATCACGAGAACGAGATTGCCCAAACTGAAGGGGTAACTGGCAAGCCCATGGCTCAGGTCTGGATGCACAACGGCTTTGTGCGTGTAGACAACGAAAAAATGTCTAAAAGTCTGGGTAATTTCTTCACGATCCGTGAGGTGCTCAAGTCCTTTGACGCCGAAACAGTGCGTTTCTTCATCATCCGCGCCCACTACCGCAGCGCGCTCAACTACAGCGACGCCCATTTGCGCGATGCCAAAGGCGCCCTTAAGCGCCTGTACACCGCGTTGGCGAGCGTCCCGAATTTGCCTGCAATTGATTCCGACATGTCGACCCCCATCGATTGGGCCGCCAACGATTACACTCAAGCGTTCAAAGCGGCGATGGATGAGGATTTTGGAACCCCAGGCGCGATTGCGGTACTTTTTGACCTGGCCGCCCACATCAACAAAACCGGTGATGTGGCATTCGCGCAGTGGTTGCGCCAACTGGGCGGCGTGCTGGGCTTGTTGCAAACCGATCCACAACAATTCTTGCAAGGTGGTCAGGATGAGGCGTCCAGCGGCGGCTTGGACATTGAAGCCCTCATCGCAGAGCGCGCGGCTGCAAAGGCGGCCAAAAACTTCGCTAGAGCCGATCAAATTCGTCAAGAACTACTCGCCGTGGGGGTGGTTTTGAAAGATAGCCCGACGGGCACGACGTGGGAACGCGCATGAGTACCAAAGCTGCAGCGACGCCAGAAACTGCCCCGGCATATTGGGCCGCTGCATGTGAGCACCTCATGCGCAAAGACCGCGTCCTGAGGCGATTGGTGCCTAAGTTTCCGGGCGCTGCAATTGAAACGCGAGGTGACCCTTTCGTCACCTTGGCCCGTAGCGTGGTGGGTCAGCAAATTTCGGTCAAAGCAGCGCAATCGGTTTGGACCCGGTTCAGTGGCCTCATGAAAACGGTTAAGCCTGCGCAAGTGCTCAAGCTCAGTACGGAAGAGATGCGGGGTGCGGGCCTGAGTGCCCGCAAAGTGGAGTACCTGCAGGACTTGGCAACTTACTTCCAAACCGGCAAGGTCAGTGTCAAGCAGTGGCACTTGATGGAGGACGAGGCCATCATCACCGAGTTGGTCGCGATTCGAGGGATCGGTCGCTGGACCGCTGAGATGTTCTTGATGTTCTACCTGCTGCGCCCTGACGTCTTACCCTTGGATGATGTGGGCTTGCTAAATGGCATCAGTAAGCTGTATTTTTCGGGGGAACCCGTCAGTCGCAGCGAGGTGAGGGACTTGGCGCGGGCGTGGGAGCCGTATCGAAGTGTGGCGACTTGGTATATTTGGCGCTCGTTGGACCCCGAGCCTGTCGCCTACTGAGCCCCTGCGAGGGCACCGGCGCGATAAGACAAAATAGCGGAGCCCTTTACGGGTGAAGAATTCAATATGGCAAAAAAGCACTTTCTAGATTTCGAACAGCCCATTGCGGAGTTGGAAAACAAGGTCGACGAATTGCGTTTCGTTCAATCTGAGTCTGCGGTTGATATCTCCCAAGAAATCGCGCAACTCTCGAAGAAGAGCGAACAACTCACAAAAGACATCTACGCCAAGCTCACCCCCTGGCAAGTGACCAAAATCGCCCGCCATCCCGAGCGGCCCTACACCCTCGACTACATCAACCACATCTTTACGCATTTCGTGGAGTTGCACGGCGATCGGCATTTCGCTGATGACCTGAGCATCGTGGGGGGTATGGCGCGTTTCAACGGGCAGCCCTGTGTGGTGTTGGGCCAGCAGAAAGGCCGAGACACCAAAGAGCGCGCGCTGCGTAACTTTGGCATGACCAAGCCGGAGGGGTATCGCAAGGCCCTGCGTTTGATGAAACTGGCCGAGAAGTTCAAGCTCCCGGTGTTCACCTTTGTTGACACGCCGGGGGCTTACCCCGGTATCGATGCGGAAGAACGCGGTCAAAGTGAAGCCATTGGTCGCAACATCTTTGAAATGGCGCAATTGGAGGTTCCGATCATCACCACCATCATTGGTGAAGGTGGCTCAGGCGGGGCCTTGGCTATCTCGGTGGCGGACCAGGTATTGATGCTGCAACACGCGGTCTACTCGGTCATTAGCCCTGAGGGGTGTGCCACTATTCTTTGGAAAACCAGCGAAAAAGCAGAAGTCGCTGCAGAAGCGTTGGGCATCATTGCGCCGCGCCTCAAAACGCTAGGTTTGATTGACAAAATCGTCAACGAGCCTATGGGCGGCGCCCACCGTGACCACAAACAAATGGCTGCGACACTGAAGCGTGGACTCACTGACGCCCTGCGTCAGGTCAGTGACCTCAAGCCATCGGAGCTGCTGGACCGACGGTACGAGCGGCTGCAAAGCTATGGCCGCTTTAACGACCGAGACGCCTGACGCGTCAAATAACCCGTGCCTGCCGCTGCCGCCCATTACGGGGCGAGTCGCGGTAGCGTTCAGTGGTGGCGCGGACTCGACAGCCCTCCTGCTGGCGGCATGCGAGGCATACCCCGACCGCGTGGTTGCCATTCACATCAACCACCAACTCCAGACAGCTGCTGCTGATTTTGAGGCGCACTGTGCGAGAACGTGTCGAGCGCTGGCAGTGCCTTTGGAGGTCAGGCGTGTGGCGGTTGCGTGCGGTCCTCGCCAAAGTCTTGAGGCGCAGGCGCGTGCGATTCGTTATGACACATTAGCTGCAGTTGCCAAACAGGTGAATGCCGCGGTCGTCCTGTTGGCGCAGCATGCACAGGATCAACTAGAGACGGTCTTGATCGCGCTCAGTCGCGGCGCGGGCTTGCCGGGTTTGTCGGGCATGGCGCCTCGCTTTGAGCGTAATGGCGTGCGCTTCCTTCGACCTATTTTGTCCGTGCGGGGGCTGCAAATTCGCGCGTGGCTCGATCGGTTTAGCCATGCCTACGTTGATGACCCCAGTAACCAAGACACTCAATTCACGCGAAACCGCATTCGCCACACGGTATTGCCCGCGCTAGAGGGGGCGTTGCCGGGTATCGCGACGGCGGTCGCGCGTACTGCTCAGCACGCGGCGCAAGCGCAGTTGCTGCTGGACGAATTAGCAGCAGCCGATGCAGTTACCGTGGGGGTACCACCCCGTATCAAAGACCTGCAAGGGCTGAATGAACCGCGCCAAGCCAACCTGCTTCGGTGGTGGTTGAGTGGGATACCGTTGGCGACGCCCTCGGCTGCACAGCTGACCGAGTTGATGGGGCAGGTCGCCGCCTGTACCACCCGTGGTCATCACATCGCGATAAAAGTGGGCGCAGGGGCGGTAGTCCGTGATCGCGACGTGTTGGGTTTTGTAAACACCCCTGAATAACCAACTTTATAATTCTGGGTTTGCCTGAATCAGGCGCTATCAACCGTCTCGCTTACCTATGGCCTTAATCGTTCACAAATACGGCGGCACGTCGATGGGTTCAACCGAACGCATCGCCAATGTCGCGAAACGCGTTGCCAAATGGCACCGTGCGGGTCACCAAATGGTGGTCGTTCCCTCTGCTATGAGTGGCGAGACGAACCGTTTGCTTGGGCTGGCTAAAGAACTGGCACCAGCCAAAACGACTGCTGCTTACGACCGAGAGCTGGACATGATCGCGTCCACCGGTGAGCAGGTGTCCGTCGGTCTGCTGTCTATTGCTCTGCAAGCGCAGGGCATCGATGCTGTCAGTTTTTCGGGCTGGCAAGTCCCCATCAAAACAAACAACGCCTACACCAAAGCGCGCATTGAATCGATTGACGATGCGCGCGTGCGTGCCGAATTGGCACAAGGCAAAGTCGTCATCATCACAGGCTTTCAAGGTATAGACGCGGACCAAAACATCACCACGCTGGGACGTGGCGGCTCTGATACCTCAGCAGTTGCGGTCGCGGCGGCCATGAAAGCTGAAGAATGCCTGATTTACACAGACGTGGATGGCGTTTACACCACCGACCCGCGCGTCGTCGAGGACGCTCGCCGACTGACCCGCATCAGCTTTGAAGAAATGCTGGAAATGGCCAGTTTGGGTAGCAAGGTTTTGCAAATTCGCTCGGTGGAATTTGCCGGAAAATACCGCGTACCCATGCGTGTGCTGTCCAGCTTCACCCCTTGGGACATCGATATCAATGAGGAAGCCAAGTCAGGCACCTTGATCACTTTTGAGGACGAAGAAAACATGGAACAAGCCGTCGTATCAGGTATCGCGTTCAACCGCGATGAAGCAAAAGTCTCGTTGTTAGGCGTGCCCGATACCCCCGGCATTGCCTTCCGTATTTTGGGTAGTGTGGCCGACGCGAATATCGACGTCGACATGATTATTCAAAACCTCAGCAAAGATGGTTTGACCGACTTCAGTTTCACTGTCCATCGCAACGACTTCGCGAAAACCGTTGACCTGTTGAAAGAAAAAGTCGCTGGTGAGTTGGGCGCCAAAGAAGTGACCGGCGACGCCAAGATCTGTAAAGTCAGCGTGGTCGGTATTGGCATGCGCAGCCATGCGGGCGTCGCCAGCAAGATGTTCCGTTGCTTGAGCGAAGAGGGTATCAACATTCAAATGATCTCTACTTCTGAAATCAAAATCTCCGTTGTGATCGACGAAAAGTACATGGAGTTGGCAGTTCGCGCGCTCCACCGTGCGTTTGATTTGGACCAAGAGGCAGCGACTGATAAGGTCTAAAGTCGTGGCATAATTACTCGTCCGGAGCGATGACCGAGTGGCCGAAGGTGCTCCCCTGCTAAGGGAGTATGGGGTGTAGAGCCTCATCGAGGGTTCGAATCCCTCTCGCTCCGCCAGACAGCTAGCAAATACGCCCTTTTCAGGGCGTTTTTTGTTTTTGATTTCTGACTGACACAACTTGCAGCTGGTGATTCCCGAAAAACCAGTTTAGTTGCAAGATAGAGGGCCACCTCAGTGTCGAAAGAAGCGCATGATCCTCAGCCGTCCCTTTTGTGTTGTCGTTGCCGTCACTTGTATGCTCTTGTTAGCAGGATGCGCATCGGTCTATACGCCTAACCACGTAGCTTCCGTAACAGCCAACCAACAGCTCTTGCTCCAACCAGAGCTGGCATCGGGCTACAAAGAGAGAGAAGGTTGGACCCACAGGCGATTTGCCGTCGCTGCAGCTAATCCATTGGCAACTGACGCGGGTTATCAAATACTGCGGGCTGGCGGTAGTGCCGTTGATGCCGTGATAGCCGTGCAAATGGTTTTGACCCTGGTGGAGCCTCAGTCCAGCGGCATTGGCGGCGGCGCGTTTTTGCTGCATCACGACGGTAAGCAAACCGTGGCCTACGATGGACGAGAGACTGCTCCCATGGCGGTCACCGAAAACCTGTTTCTCGGTGCGGACGGCAAACCCATGCCATTTATCGACGGTTTGGTTGGCGGGCGTGCTGTGGGCACGCCGGGTACCGTGCGCATGTTGGAGCTGGCCCACGCCAAGCACGGCAGACTGCCTTGGTCCAAGCTATTTGAACAGGCGATTGCACTGGCTGAGAGCGGTTTCCCCGTGAGCTATCGACTGCACACGTTACTAAAAGCCGATCAATATCTGAAAAAAGATCCCGTTGCCGCAGCGTATTTTTACACCCCTCAGGGTGAAGCTTGGCCTGTAGGCCATGTATTGAAAAATCTAGAATTAGCGGCCGTGTTGAAAGCCATCGCGAAGGACAAGTCCAACGCGTTGCATGCGGGGGACGTCGCGCAGGCCATCGTCGACAAGGTGCAAAAACACCCGACTAACCCCGGCAAACTGACCTTGTCGGATTTGGCGGCTTATCAACCTAAAACACGCAGCGCATTTTGTACGGACTACACTGCGGTCACACAAACGACTTATGTCATTTGCGGCATGCCACCGCCGAGCTCCGGGGCACTTGCCGTCGCCCAAATCTTAGGCATCACGCCTGCCATGACCCGCCAAAACAGCTTGGAAAAAGGATTACCCACCGCGGCCTGGTTGCACCAATACACCGAAGCGAGCCGATTGACTTTTGCCGACCGCGGTCTGTATCTTGCTGACCCTGACTTTGTCGAGGCTCCGGGGGGTGATTGGAAGAGCTTGGTCAATCCCCAGTACTTAGCTCGACGAGCGCTTGCCATTGGTGAGCAAAGCATGAAGCGGGCAATGCCTGGTGACCCGGCTCCAGTCAAAACCAGCCATGCACCCATGCCAGACCAAATCGAGTATGGAACCAGCCATATCAGCATTGTTGATGCGCAAGGGAATGCCGTTGCCATGACCACGACGATCGAGGCCGCTTTTGGTAGTCGCCTGATGGTCAAAGGTTTCCTGCTCAATAACGAGTTAACCGATTTCAGCTTTGCCCCAAAAGGTGCAAACGGAAAACCTATCGCTAACCGAGTCGAGCCTGGTAAGCGCCCGCGTTCGTCCATGTCCCCGACCTTGGTGTTCGACAAGGCGAGCGGGAATTTGGTTTCCAGCGTTGGCTCGCCCGGTGGTGCACTCATCATTCATTACACCGCTAAAGCCCTTTACGGCATGTTGAACTGGGGCATGTCACCGCAAGAGGCAATTAATCTGCCTAACTTTGCCAGTATCAACGGCCCCACCCTGTTGGAGAAAGAACGCTTTCCAGCGGCAACGCTAGATGCGTTGAGAGCCAAAGACCATGAGATCCGCGAGTTGGATATGACCAGTGGACTCCAAGCCATCAAATGGCAGCGTGGTCAGCTGCAAGGCGGTGCCGATCCACGACGCGAGGGCGTCGTGATGGGCGAATAAGCTGCCCACCTCAAGTAGCGTCAAAATTCCCATGGCCGCAAAAATACCTGCTGCGATGGCATGCACTAACTTCATTGGGATTTTGGCGGCGAATCGATTCCCCACGAAAACGGCGGGCACGTCTGCGATGAGCATTCCCAGAGTCGTACCTGCAATCACCATCAACGGGGTGGTGTAGTGTGCAGCGAGGGCGACGGTCGCAATTTGTGTTTTGTCACCCATCTCAGCCAAAAAGAAGGTGACTAAAGTTGCGCCGAAAACGCCCAAGTGTTTGGAAACCTGCGTTTCCTGTTCTTCAATTTTGTCGGGAATGAGCGTCCAGATCGCCATCCCAATGAACGAGCCGCCCAACACCCAGCGCATGATTTCTGAACTAATGACCGATGTGATCCATGCACCTAAAGCGCCGGCTAAACCATGGTTAACCAACGTCGCTACTAAGATGCCGGCAATGATAGGCAAGGGCCGCTTGAAACGCGCCGCGAGGATAAATGCGAGGAGTTGCGTCTTGTCGCCAATTTCAGCAAGGGCTACTACGCCGGTTGAGATGAGTAATGCTTCCATTGACGGATGTTTTGGCAGTTGATAGACCGTGTGGCGTCGCCATGTTACCTCATGCCTTTGTACGAAATAGGGTGAGAGAAAAATGGCTATCTTGCAACCACGCGCTTGGTTTTTATACCGATTCGTGGTGTATCTCATTGCAGCGTTTTCTTGGCGAATGAGAGGCTACTCAATATGATGGGAGCGAAGACCCCCCAAGCTGGATTTTGAGTACATCAAAGTTCGTTTGATAAAAGGATTCTCGATGCGATTGTTTTCTTATGGCCAACGGCCGGTTCACCTTGGGCCTTATCCCTGTGAGCGACTTGCCAGAGATACGAGGCTACCGGATTTATCTGCGATGCCATCGATGACGGCGTTGCAGTATCACAGCACTTGCCAAGATTCATTGGTCAATGCGATGACGCGCTATGCTGCGATGTTTGATCTGGTACGCGATGGTCCGATTAATCCAGAGAAGGGAGAAGTGCCCTCTGCACCGGCAGAGCGCGCTAATCACATCAAAGCCGCTGGTTATTATTTCGACGCGTCGTTGGTGGGTGTTTGTGCGCTTCCTCAAGCGGCTCTTTTAGAACAACCGATTACCAACCCTGAGGTGAGTGCCTTGGGTGACGAGCTGGCGAGGAGCCAACCGACCAGTTTTGCGGCCGGCATAGATATGATTCTGGCCGATGTGCTCGAGTCTGCGCGCGCAAAGCATCCGAGCGTTGCGCACCACAGTCATGCCATAGTCCTTGCGATCGAATATCCGCGCGATCCACGCGCAGATGAGCCAGGTAGCGATTGGATTGGCGATGCTCAAATGCATCGGGCCGCGTTGCTTGCATCCCAAACAGCGGTGCTGTTATCAAACTACCTTCGTCTGTTGGGCTTTGAGGCGCGGGCGCACAGTGCCAGCTGCAGTGACGTGGACTTACCCCGATTAGCCGTTGCTGCAGGTTTGTCACTGCCAGACGGCACACATCCTTACCTCGGTTCCCGTTACGGCTTGGCAGCGGTGACGACTAACTTTGAGATGGCTGCCGATTGGCCATTGGCTACGCAACAGAAAAAGTCGCGAAGCCATGGCCTGGCGTGGCAACTGGGCATCGGAAGCCTGAAAGGTAAAGCCAATCAGCAACCCTACGCCAATCGCGACTTCAAGGACGGCGCTTATCCCTTTGAATCGATTACGCGACAAGCAGAGCCGACGACCTTTATTGATCATGACCGCGTCCCACGCTTTCCGAAGCGTGCTGACTTTTTTGCACGATCGCTTTTTGGTGACTTGGGTAGTACCGTTCAAGATCAGGCCAAAAACGCGCACTATGTCATGAAGAGTCCGATCGGTGCGTGTGCCCGACGGGCGCTGGGTGCGCTCTTGTTGCTTCAGTTTGGAGAGGCGCGTGGCGACGTTTCACCCCGCACAGCTGATCCTGTCCGCAACGCCAATAACCTGAAGGCCGCGTCGTATTTCCTCGGGGTTGATGCGGTTGGTCTGTGCGCTGCACCGGAGTGGGTGTATTACTCGCACGATGCCGGTGGTAACGCGTTGCCTGCGTACCATAAGAACGCGATCAATTTATTGATCGACCAAGGCCACGAGACCATGGATGGTGCCAGTGGCGATGACTGGATTAGCGTCGCTCAGAGCATGCGCGCCTATCTGCGATTTTCTTTGATGGGCGGGGTCATTGCGGAGCAAGTTCGCCGGCTTGGCTACAGCGCGCGGGTTCACTCGGTACTCGATGGTGACGTCTTGCAACCTCCGTTGTTGTTGCTATCGGGATTAGGCGAGGTGAGTCGTATTGGTGAGGTGATCTTGAATCCATTTTTGGGCCCTCGCCTCAAGAGCGGCACCGTGACGACAGACTTACCCATGCAGGCTGACCTACCCATTAATTTTGGTCTTCAAAATTTTTGTGAAAGCTGCAATAAGTGCGCACGCGAATGCCCATCGGGTGCCATTACCGCTGGTCCCAAGTTGATGTACAACGGCTATGAGATCTGGAAAAGCGATGCTGAGAAATGCACCCGTTACCGCATCACGAACGCAGCGGGGGGGATGTGCGGTCGGTGCATGAAAACCTGTCCTTGGAATCTGGAAGGCTTACTCGCAGATAGCCTCTGGCGTCAGATCGCCATCAAGTTACCAGCCGTCGCCCCTGTACTTGCACGACTCGATGATCAGCTGAACCGTGGCGATATCAACCCGATAAAGACATGGTGGTGGGATATTGAGCTCGACCCAAAGACTGGGCGATACGTGCAGGCTGCGCAAACCAATCGACGTGGGCTTCAAAAAGAACTCAAACTGCGCTACGAAGAACAAACGCTCGCGGTTTACCCAGCCGACAAGATGCCGCAACCTTACCCGGTGCCCCATCCCGTTAATCGGGAGGAGGGGATCGTGAGGTATCGCTCGCTCCTAACTCCAGCCGAATATCGAATGCGATTGGCAAGCGGTCAGACGACGGACTTGGCACCGGGTCCCGCGCCTTTACCCGCTGAGCCGCCGGTATTTCCGGTCCAATTGGTTAAGCGTGAGGATATGGTGCCGGCTGTCGCTAAGTACGAGTTTCAATCACTCGACGGAACGCCATTGCCCGCATTCGAGGCTGGCGCGCATATCGACGTGGTTGTCGCACCCGAGTACCTGCGTCAATTCAGTTTGGCTGGCGATCCCGCAGATTCCAGCAAGTATGTTTTGGGGGTGCTCAGAGAGCCCACCGTCAACCAAGGAGGGCAGGGACGTGGCGGCTCAGCCCTGATGCATCGGGTCTTCAAAGCGGGTCGCCGTGTATTCATTTCTCGTCCGACAAATCACTTTCCCCTTGTAGAGGATGCCAGTGAATCCCTCTTTTTTGCAGGCGGTATTGGTGTCACACCGCTGATTGCCATGGCATATCGCTTACATCGTTTGGATCGAAAGTTCACGCTGCACTACAGCGCAAAAGACCGAACAGACGCTGGCTTTTTGGATGATCTGCGCGATGCCCCCTGGGCCGGTCGGGTGCACTATCACTTTAGCAACGAAGGAACACGCGCCGACCTGTCAACGTTGGTGCCTGCGTTTGCCTCCGGTATGCATCTCTACGTCTGCGGATCATCACGCTATATGGATGCTGTTTTTGCGATAGCAAAAGAGCTTGATTGGCCCGACGCCAATTGCCATAGAGAGTATTTCACCGCCCCCGAGACACCTGCTTGGACCAACCATCCCTTCAGTGTCAAGTTGATGCGGTCTGGAAAAGTTTTGAAAGTTGGCGCCGACCAAACAGCAGTCGAGGCATTAGCAGCAGCCGGTGTCGTCCTTGATGTCAAGTGCAGTGATGGTCTGTGCGGTGTTTGTGCCACGCCGTTCGATGCAGCGCAGTCTGACGCGGTTCAGCACCGTGACTTTGTTTTGAGTGCGGCAGATCGATCGCACAAGATCATTCTGTGTTGCTCACGAACCGCTGAGCCTGACAAACAAATCGTTTTGGATCTCTAGTCCACCGGCGTGCGATACCCCAATGCGGCTTGGGGTGAAAAGGTCGGTGTAACGGCGTGGCCCGGTCGTGTGGGATATGCTTGCGCACGCTGAACCACTTTGCTTTCACGCCCATCCCTATAAATCCGCTGTGCCGCTCACTTTGTCGAATTACCTCTTGCGCGAACTGCGCTCTGATCATGCGGGTGAAACCGGTGCCGTCTACATTTACAAGGGCATTGCCGCCGTAGCCAAGTGGCGAAATGATGAGGAATTGATCGCCTTCGCCAAAGCCCATGGCGCGACCGAGGCTGAGCACCTAGCGCTCATCGAACAATGGTTGCCTGCAACACAAAGAAGCATCCTCTTGGGGCCTTGGCGTCTCGCTGGTTGGCTCACGGGTGCGATGCCCGCGCTGTTTGGTCGAGTCTCCGTGTACGGTACGATCGCGGCCGTCGAGACGTTTGTCGACCAGCACTATCAGCAACAAATTGATCACCTCACATCGCTTGACGGCCCAGAGGGGCTATTGCCTCTGCTGCAACGCTGCCAGGCAGATGAACAACACCATCGCGATGAATCCCTGGCTTTGGCGGGGCCAGCTAGACACTGGTTCCTGCGTGCCTGGTGTTGGATGGTGGGGTGGGGCTCCGGCGTCGCGGTGGTTTTGGCGCGACGCTTTTGAACCGAATGGCGATGTGTGTCACGCGGCTAGCGCACAGTTCACCGTAACCCCTCCCAACACATCCACCAATGTTTGCGGCGTGATCTCCAAGAGGAAGCCACGTCCCCCGCCATTGATCAGGATTTTTTCTAGCTTAAGAATACTGGCCTCAACGTAAATGGGCATGTCCTTGCGTAAACCAAATGGCGAGGTGCCACCGACCAAGTAGCCGCTGTGGCGTTGGGCAACCACGGGCGTGCAGGGCTCAATTGATTTGCAACCGGTTGCCCGCGCCAGCGCTTTCGTGCTGACACTGCAGTCGCCGTGCATCAGCACGACCAGCGGTTCGGCCTTTTCGTTTTGCATCACTAAAGTCTTCACCACAGCGTGCTCTGACCAGCCCAACTGCTTCGACGACTCAGCCGTCCCCCCACGGTCAACGTAGTGATAGGTATGCGGCGTGAAAGTGACCCCATGTCGCTTGAGCCAATGAGTGGCAGGAGTTTCACTCCAATGTCTATCTTTTTTACGCATGATACGGTGCGATTATCATTTCGGGTCGCAACAAAATTCTATTTCACTCTGAATGTCTAAATTAACCCTACCCGCTGTCCCTCCCCAATATTTGGAGCGCTTAGAGATCTTGGTCGCCGATGGGAAGCGCAAACTGATTGGCCTGGTTGGCCCGCCTGGCGCAGGTAAATCAACTCTAGCGGAGGCATTGCGCGTCTCTTGTCGTGTCTCAGCGCAAGTGGTCCCAATGGATGGCTTTCACCTTGCAAATGTTGAGCTACAACGTCTGGGATTGGCGCACTGTAAAGGCGCCCCCATCACCTTTGACGTTGCAGGATATGGTGCCTTGCTGTCGCGTATCCGAACACAGACTGCTGATCAGGTAATTTACGCACCCGAATTTCGACGTGAGATTGAGGAGCCGGTGGCTGGCGCGATTCCCGTGTTTCCCGATACACAGTTGGTCATTGCCGAGGGCAATTACTTGTTGCTGGACGAGGGACCTTGGATGAAAGTTAGGGCCCTGATGGATGAGGTTTGGTATGTGGCGGTAGATGACAGCTTGCGTAACCGTCGGCTCATAGATCGCCACCAGCAATTCGGTCGTAGTTTGTCAGATGCGCAAGATTGGGTGACTGCGACCGATGAGCCCAATGCACGACTCATCGCCGCAACTCAAAGTCGCGCAGACCTTATTTTTAACTGGTGAGTCGTTGTCACAAAACCGTCATATTCGGGAATTACAGTTCACCCTGATCACAACGATCTGAACCAAATTCAAAGAGGTA
>JAUJFZ010000006.1 GCA_030441535.1 Betaproteobacteria bacterium LSUCC0117 | reverse complement strand
GGTATCTGGGTCGCCGCTTTCGATGGCTTGAGCGCTGGCTTTCCACACGACGCGCATGGCATCCACGCCGTTGGGCGGTGCATGGACCTGGTTCACGACAGAAAAAAGCGTGGGCTCGTAAACAACCATAGCGCTTACGCGCGCCGGGTTTGCTAATGCCGTCATCAGTGCCACAGCGGCGCCATAAGAGTGGCCAATCAAGATGACCTGCTCGCCTGCCTGAGGCATGACGGTCTCAGCAAGCGCCACCTCATCAGACAGACTGAGGCGGCTGCTCTGCGACCACGCAGGCGTTTTACCTGCGCCGTAGGCGTCAAAGGCGGTTACATGAAAGTGACTACCCAGCGTATCCATCAGAGCTTTAAATTGACCTGAGCTACTGCAGTTTGAATGAAAGCAAACAACGTCAGGGCCGACACCTTGTTCTCTTACAAACGGCATATTCATCGGCAAGACTCCGTTTTCTCTCTGACGGAATCAGAATCCAAGAACCATTGCATAAAGCACCGCCGTACAGCCAAAGCCGACGAGCCAGACGATCGTGCGAACCCATGCAATACCTAGAGCGTAAAGCAGCACGTAGACAACACGCGCCAGCAAGAAAACGAGCATGATCTGCTCCACCACACCCGTGGTTTCCTTAGTCAGGTGCAACAAGATCACGGCGGGCGCAATCAGCGCCAGTGCGAACAATGAATTGGCAGTGGCACGCTCTAAGCGCAGCGCCATTCCTGTTAGCACCAAGCCCTCACGATTACCGGCCAGCGCGGGCAGGCCAACTTGCTGCAACGCTGCCAATACCTGAACAAGGATGGTGACCAAGACGAGGCTACCGTAATAGGCGAGATAGGTGAGTTCGGGGGGCATACGGTGCTCAGTAAGTAATGGTGGTGTTCGCAGCCAGCGCAAGCGCGACCAGCTTATCTGGCATTGCCATGGTGGCGGATTTATCATCAAGGTCACTTGCCGTGATCCCTCGGCCTTGGCTAGACTTACCAGAGACGTAGAACTGGCCGTTGGCGGCGACGATGGCATCGAAATGCTCGCGTAGCGATCCGGTTCCCAAGCCCACCAGCGTGTCCAAGACAGCGCTTCGCATCAGCTGCACGCCGTCTCCAGCTAGAAATAGGTTCACCTCATGACCTTCGCTCAACGCCGTTCTTGCCACGAGGAATCCAAGCGCTGCTTTGGTTGGGTTTTCTGGGCCGCAGGTAATGTGAACTAAAAGTTTGGCCATTGATCTCTCCGAGGGCTGCGGATCTCAATCGCGACGACAACATGGACGTGTTTTGATTGCGACGCTGTAAGGGTTGAAAGCTTTAGGACTCGTGAATTATCGCGTTCAACCATTTCTAAGAAATTGCGAAAACCTTGGCGTTTGATGGCAGAGCCGAAACATTTACTCTCATGTCACCAAGCCCGCCCCCGGCTGAAACCGACGCAAACTGAGCAACAGTGGATTCACCAATGTTTTGCCAATGTTTTTTTAATTCACGCCGCCTACCATGATGTGCATTTCAACCTAAGGAAATCATCATGACATCACTTGCTAAAAAATCCTTTCAGGACCCTGATGAATTAAAGACACCAGATAAAGTGCATGTTGCGACCATCAAATTCGATGGTGCTTCAATTTCAAAGCTAACCTTGCAGCCCGGTTGGAAATGGTCAGAAATCATGAAGCCGTTGGTTGGTGGCCATAGCTGCCAAGCGCCCCACCTGGGAACGATCATCAAAGGCGTGCTGCACGTGGTTTCCGACGATGGCTCAGAGATCACCGTCCATGCGGGTGAGGCTTACGTCTTCGCACCAGGTCACGATGCGTGGGTCGTCGGAGATGAAGAGGTGGTTGCCTACGAATTCAACACCGAGGCCAAGGACTTTGCAATTTGGAAAAACTACAAGGCGTAAAAAACCAGCTCAGGCTTATGCAGCGACGTCTAAGTTTGTAACAAAGACCGGTGCACTTGCTGCAAGCCTTCGCTGGGTGAAACGCCCAGTTCTTCGCGCAGAAGGATACGCATCAACTCATACAGGTGCAACGCCTCGGCGCGATTACCCCGGCGTGCCAAAATTTGCAGCAACAAAGCACACGTGCTTTCTCGATAAGGACTGGCGGCCATGGCTCGCCTGGCTGCACGTTCAGCTGTATGCAGCTCCATACCTCCTAAGTGCAACCCACTTGCGGCCAAACACTCATTAGCGCGCAGTTGCGCGTCCATCAATTTGCCACGAATGTCTTCTATCCATGGACCGTCAAAGCCAGGCATGAAAACTCTTGCGCTGATGTGTGCCACGGTCTGAGAGGGACCCCAAGCACCAGCCCAATCAAGTTGATGGACAGCCGACTCGGCGCGATGCAGACCGCTCCAAACGACGTCTAAATCCACCCAAGTGTGCGGAGGCAAAATCAAACGGACGTCTTGTTTGCCGATCAGATTGTCCTTGGACATCGACTTTCTCAGCTTAGCCAAGAGCGCCGCAAGCGCGGTGTCTGGGTCATTTGGAGGCGTGCCATTCCAAAGCAGCTTAACCATGTCAGAGCGACTCACGCTGCGACCTTGCTGGCTCACCAGAAACGCAAAAAGCAAACGACCTTGCCGACCTGGCAGTTCGTTTTCTATACGCTCGCCCAAGATCCGGACGGTCAAGGCACCGCACAGGTGTATTCGCGATTCACGATCAACCATTACATTCTTATCAATTTTTTAGTACATTCGATGCATGATAAGCGAGTTGCCTGACGGTCTAATGTGTTGAAGGAGAAACATGAGCAAAGTAATCAATTGCGAGTGCGGCCTGGTGGTTCAGGCGCAAAGCGACGAGGCCCTTGTTGAGGCCACAATGAAGCACGTCGAGCAAGACCACCCCGAGCTGGTTGGAAAGATAAGTCGCGATGACATTTTGAATTGGGCCGAAGAAGCCACTTGATGTCTTGTCACGCTACGGTAGACAAACTTGAACCTGCAATAGAACGACGTTCTAACCCCGAAACCTCGGTAATGAATGTTCTAGACGAGGTATCCGGCGGAGAATGGGGCGAAATAGTGATCTGGTTATCTTTTCCCTACACCCACTATAGCTACGTACAACCCCATAGAAGTAGCCTAGTTAGCCCATTACAAAAGCTAAGAGGGAAAGAAAGCTAACTAGCTGTTCAGTCGATGCTGGCTGCATGGGGTTGGGACGGCTTTTGCCACTCTATAAACCTCAACCCTTGGCATGCATGGGCTAGCCAGTCGCTATTGGCTCAGCAGGAGAAATCCCCTCGAAGCTGTTCAGTCGAAGTGGCTGAAAAGGAATGCGCTGTCACAAGCCTGATGTGGCGTTCCTCTGATTGGGGGTGATACGTTAAAAGAGCTTATAGGCAGCCGCATTGATCCGCATATTGCAATTCTTTGCAGCTGTGAAAGTTAGCATCTGCATGTGTTGTCGAACGAACCATCTCTGAGGACGAGTTTATTGAAGGGTTTACCACTAGTGAATACTCAGATGTTGGTCGTCAATTTAAGTTAACCTTTGTTGTCATTTTTAAAAGGATCAAAATGAAAGCGCTTAAAGTCTTAACTCTGACCATCCCATTGCTGACAGTTGGCTGTGCTTCAATCACACAAGGCACTACACAAACAATAACTTTTAACTTGGAGCCGAAGGAGGTGATTTGTCAGATCACTCGTGATGGAGATGGCGTATTGGGTAATGTCACTTACAACAATCCAAGTATCACCGTCGGGAAAGACAAAGACGACATCGTCGTGTCCTGTAAGGCGGCTGGTTACAAGCCCAAAGTTATAAAGATGGTCAGCTCTGTGCAGACCGCGGGAGTCGCTGGTGGTTTTTTCCTTGACCTTGGTATTACCGACATGATCACAGGAGCGATGTACAAGTATCAGGATTCGGTCACCGTTGCTTTAGATAAAGACTAAAGCGTTTATCGATTGTTGAGTCGTAATCGCTCTGATCTGACTAAAAAAGGAAGGGGTAGGGGAAGCCTATTGAGCCATCTCTCTCCGCTGTTAGAGCTTGGTTAGTGGGCTTAATAGGTAGCCGCATAAGCCCTCATATTCCCAATCCTCGGTAGTCCCTTGTAGGGTAGTACTGGTAAGCTGTTTTACTGGGCGACCGTTGATTGGTTTTTGACAGCAAATGTGGCGCTATCGTCCACCGCATCCTAATGTCAACCTAAGCGTTCACATCGGAGTTTTAGTCTATCAGCGTCGTTTAATAGACTCTCTTGCTATTACAAAGCGGTGTAAGCCTCGCTAAGAATCCCAATTTTCGCACGACTGCTTTTTAGGTTAACCTTCGTTCGACGAATGTCATTGCGTAGCCATTCATGCGATGTGCTCGGAAAGCGGTGCGTCCGATCTTTTTGACTTATCAATCCTAAAATTTTTATGACTTTCCAGAACTATTTGGACATATATTTAGAGCGCTGGCTGAACCGTCGCAAGCTCTTGAAGACCTTTGTAGCCCTTAATAAAAATGGATTAACTATTTCAACGATTTACGACATCGGAGCCAATAAGGGGCGGTGGGCGCGTGATACTAGAAAATTATTACCTCAATCAAAATTTTTTCTTTTTGAGGCTAACGATACGCACACTGAAAAACTAGCAGCAAGAGGCTTCCCATTCTTCATTTGCGTACTTGGATCAAGTGAGGAAACGCGACGCTTTTACTCTACCGGTGGCACAGGAGACTCACTCTATATCGAGAAGACAGAACACTATAAAGAAGCAGATTACCGGATGGTCACCACGCGCACCTACGGGACATGGTTAGTGAAAACGGGCTGCCCTTGCCAAATTTCATAAAACTCGATGTTCAAGGCGCTGAGCTTGATATTTTGTCAGGAGGCGAAGGAATTCTGACCCAGTGCCATTTGATTTACATGGAATGCCCTGTTCTCGAATACAACGAAGGTGCGCCAACTTTTGACGATTATGTTCGCTTCATGTCTAAAAAGGGATACGTCCCGCTGCAAGTGCTCGAACAGCACGTTATAAAAGGCGCACTTACGCAGTTCGACATACTTTTTATTCGTAAAACTAGTATCGATCTCATCGGAGCGCACTAAGTGCATATTCTTATCGTGAGTAGGACGCAGATTCCCGTTGTGACGTATGGCGGCACTGAGCGCGTGATTTGGGATCTGGGGCGCAATTTAGTGGAGCTTGGTCATAAGGTAACTTATCTTGTGAATTCTGGGTCACATTGTGATTTCGCAGGTGTTATCAACATAAATGAACAGATTGACCTGCGGCACCAGCTTCCCCCAAACATCGATGTCGTCCATTTCCATTTTTGTCCCGAGTTTGACCTAGACCACGATTTTGAGTTCCCATACGTCTACACAGAACATGGAAATTCGGTGGACCGCCCTCAACTCCCTCTGAACGCTGTCTTCCTTTCGCACAATCATGCTCAGCGCCATGGTTCGAATCAATACGTCCATAACGGACTTGATTGGCGGCAATACGGCCCCGTTGACTTTGACCAAGAGCGCAATCACCTACACTTTCTCGGCAAGGCAGCGTGGCGGGTTAAGAACGTAGCTGGTGCAATTGATGTTGCGCTGAAAGCCGGTCGTGAGATGTCGGTCCTTGGTGGAGATAGACTAAATATTAAAAGAGGATTTCGTTACACGTTTTCGAGGCGCGTTACATTTCACGGGATGGTAGGTGGGGAGACGAAATTTAAGCTATTAAATAGTTCAATTGGGCTTATTTTTCCTGTTCGTTGGCACGAACCGTTTGGACTCGCTGTTATTGAGAGTTTGTATTTTGGGTGCGCTGTATTTGGCACTCCTTACGGGGCGCTACCTGAAATTGTTTCCCCAGTATGCGGAACACTTGCGAACTCTGCCGATGCACTTGTTCATGCAATTAAGACTCAGCGCGTCGACCGACGAGAGTGTCACATGCGTGCAGTTGAACTTTTTAGTTCCCAAATCATGTGTAAGAACTATCTTGCCAAATACGATGAAGTTACCTCGGGTTCGCAATTGAACTCGCAGTCACCGCAACTTCTGGCAGGGTTTAAAGACTTACCTTGGAGTGGATGAGACTAGGTTCAGACTCGTGCTCCTTACGAAGATCCACCGTCAAATAATGTATCTACTGTCGCGTTTCCCAATCCTCGGTAGTCCCAAGTAGGGTAGTACCAGCAAGCTGTTTTACCCACCGAGGATTGCGAGGTTTTCAATACCGAATCGGGCACTTTGTCCCCCTGTCTCTGACCGCCAGCCTCAGGGTGTCGTGGTTAACGCCATACCTGTCTCCCAACATCCGCCAAGCAACGCCTGATTCCCGCAGCTTGATAGCTTCTTCCAATTGGGCATCAGTGAGCTTCCTCTTCTTGCAGGGTCTGTTAGCCCGTGAGAAGCGTGGTGCAGGGCACAGGTTAGCCAGACTGTTGGGGTGCATTTGCCTTGGTTGCTTGTCTTTACCCCTTGTTAAAAGCCCCTCTAGCAGCGCCAGTAGCTCTTCCCCTTCGATGCGCTTAGGGATGTCATAGAGCTTTATCTCCCCTGTATCGGCTCGGCGGTCGAACTTGGCTGTAAAGATGTTTTTGTAGTTTGAGATGTAAGCATGCCCACCATGAAAGTCACAGTAGTAGATGGCATCGATGACAGAGACACGTTCAGACTTCTTTAGGTCAACCACAGCGATGGGCTTGGTAGGTTGTTTGGATATGAATACAGATAAATAGTGCATAGGGAACTCCTTAGCCGTTCAGAAACGACAAAGCAGACGAGGCTGCAAACAGAGCGTCGTCTGGAAATTAATGGTGAAGTTGAGTGGCAGTTATCCGCGAGTGGGACTGCCGTCACATAGGGTGAGAGCAAAGGCAGAACGTAGGTTCAAAACCTAATCTACCTAAGCACATGCATTATAACACAAAAAGGTAAATTTGTCAAGTATTATGTTGACTAAATGGTAATAATATGCTATAATACGAGCTATTAATAACTATAAATAGGAATTTATATGACTATCAATATCGCAGGTCTTTTCTCCACCAAAGACATGAGTCCCAAAGATGTTCGAATAGAGCCAGTTTTCGATGAAATTGCCCTCACTGGGCAGGTGGAAGAGGAGTTTGAGGACTTACTTGCCAGTCCATTTGCGAACCCGCTGCTCGAAAAGTCTCGGGGTTACTTTGAGCTTTAACTAAAGTTTTGCCCGATACAGGTTATTTGTTTGACGAAGTGCTTGGGAATTTCTCGAAAAATTGCAGAACTCGTTGTTCGGAGTCCCTAGTTATTTGTTCGTCGAATAGGTAGGTCGACTTGGCTCCGTTACCAGAGGTGCGCGTCGTTCCGTGTAGCGATGCACAGTCCCAACAATGTGTTGCGTCCTTGTAGATGTGCCACTCACTGCCTATTCCTTGACTTTCAAGACTCTTTACGTCGGACATGCAGTTTGCGGCAGGGCTTTCAAGGTCTTTATCACCCATAAGCCAAAGAATGGGAAAAGCTGACTTAGATGCTAGCCAATTGCCACTGCCGTAACGGCATCCACCGTAGAGACCTGCCACGGCTCTAGGTTGTGGTTTATCCGCATAGCGTCTATCGCCAGCCATATCCCCAGATATACCTGCGGTCATCGCCCCGAGGCTAAAACCCAAAACAAAAATACGAGAGGCATCAATTTCGGGCATGTTCGACAAATGCGCCACTGCATCGAACATGTCTTTCACTAGCCTTTCTTTACCGATGGCACGGCTTCTTCCTCCACAATTGTTTTTAACATCACGAGTACTTAGGCTATCAACGACGAGGACTGCGAAGCCGCTTGAAGTCAAAAAATTCTTCCAACGATTTAGGTCTTGACGGCTTTTGTATGTAATGCCTCCACAAGAGTGCAAAAGAACAACCGCAGGTGACTTCAAGTCATCACTGTTCTCTCTTCTGAATGTTGTGTTCGGTGTTAAGAATATTGAGTCTGCAACGAAGCCTGATTTGAGCTTTAAGTCGTTGGTATCACTAAGAGAGTTTGCGTCCAAAACGGCGTTCGCTGGCAGCGGTAGCAGGGTGAAGAGAACTCCAACAAGCGAAGACATCAGCCAGAGAATTTTGGTGTGCGGCTTCATTGCCAGTCTCCCAGTCAAATATTTCAACAAGTGATTGTCTCGAAAATCATGTTACTTTGAACTTTTTTTGATTGCAACTGAGAGTTTTAAGGTTCTCAGCCACAAAAAGGTTTATGTGATTGGAGTTAATTCTTGTATTGCTCGGATAGTTATCGACTCAACTGCATCTGATAGAAATTCGGCGACGTGGGTGTATGTCCTCGCACCAGTGCTACCTGTGGGTGCGTGTCCAAGTAACTTGTCGATGATGCTCTCGTTGATACGCTGTTGAACCAGTTTTGTTCTTACCGTGTGTCTGAAAGAATGAAAGTCAACATCAGTCCCGATGCCACACTCTTTCTTGTAGGCGCTAAACCAAACACTAAAAAATCCCCCAGCTTTGTTCTCTCGTTTGGGAAGCTCAGACCAAAGGGACGATTCATTATTTCTCGCTTGCTTTGAGACGTAATCGATAAATCCTAGCCGTATCAGTTCACTGTGCAGCGGTATGGAGCGTCTAGCTGATGGCGTTTTTAGTCGCTGCTCGTTGTTGCTTTCCTGTATTTGAATTCGCAGGGTGGGGAGGCAGATATCCGCGACTTTCAGTTGGGCGAGTTCACTCAGTCGAGCACCTGTAAGCAATCCGAGCAGTGGTAACCAGTAGGCTGCCGCGCCGCCAGCGTTCCAGTTTCGTGGGTAAATGCCCTTTTTGAAGATGTCGCTTCCAAGCAGTCGGTCAATTTCATCCTGAGTCCAAATTCGCCTTGTTCTCTGTCCAGTTACTGAGACCTTTAATCCTACCCAAGGGTGTTTCTCTAACCAACCCAAATCCTCTGCTGCATAACGCAACAGGGCTTTGACCCATGTGAAGCGGTCTTTAGTTGTCTTGGAGGATACAGGCTGCTTAGCGAGTATTGCCCTAAAACTATCACCGTCTGCCCTCGTTATGGCTTCTATTGTTTTGTTATCAGTAAGGCTCTCGAAGAGCTTCAAGGCGCGTTCACACGCCAGCAGGGTGTCTTTTGAGCGAGTTCCACAATCACGCCAGCGTTCGAAGACATCCCTGAGGCTACGTCTTGGCTGAGGGTGGGCAATTGCGTTTGACCGCGTTAGAGCCTGTTCGCTTCGACCTTGACTGAACAGCGTTGACAGTATCTCCGCTCGCAACAGCGTTGCCGCCACAATAGCCTGTCGTTTGTGACAGGTGTTAAGGCTCTGAACGATGCGGGTTCGACCGTTGAATAGATGTCGCTGGTGCGTGGGAATGATGAGACGCAGGTAGTAGTGACCATTGCGTTCAAAGAGTCCGGTAGGTGTTGACATGGGCAAGGGCGCAAGAAAAGTGACACAAAAAGTGACACAAAACCGCTAGTTGCCATGCCCATTCCGTTGTAAGTCATTGATTGCCAACAACTTGCAAAAAGAAGGGTGACGAGCCTTGACCCCGGCACTGACTCTACAGTTAGGGCTGCTTGGTTCCCCACCTGACCCGGTTGGCTGCTTTGCCATGCGGGAAGGCCCGTCGCCCCCATTGTAACGCCCTCAATTTAAAATGCCGATCGCTAGCGCATAGAATAAACGGCATATGTCGTACACCGTTCTCGCCCGTAAATACCGCCCACGTAACTTTTCGGAGTTGGTGGGGCAGGCGCACGTCGTACAGGCACTCGGTAACGCGCTCACGACCCAGCGTTTACATCATGCGTATTTGTTCACTGGGACACGCGGCGTTGGTAAGACAACGATTTCGCGGATTCTGGCGAAATCCCTCAATTGCGTTGGCACTGACGGGCAAGGTGGCATCACCGATCAGCCTTGCGGCGTTTGCCAAGCGTGTGTCGACATCGACCAAGGTCGCTTTGTCGATTACACCGAGTTAGACGCGGCGTCTAACCGGGGTGTTGACGAGGTGCAAAGCCTGCTGGAGCAGGCGGTTTACAAGCCTGTTCAGGGGCGCTTCAAGGTTTTCATGATTGACGAGGTTCACATGTTAACCAACACCGCTTTTAATGCGATGTTGAAGACCCTTGAGGAGCCCCCCGAGTACTTGAAGTTTGTATTGGCTACCACCGATCCGCAAAAGGTGCCGGTGACGGTTCTTTCACGGTGTCTGCAATTTAACTTGAGGCCCATGCCGCCTGACACCATCGTTTCGCACCTCGAGCAGGTGTTAGCCAATGAGTCGGTACCTTTTGAGGTGGGTGCGCTGCGCTACGTGGCACGCGCGGCGCAAGGTTCTATGCGCGATGCCTTATCCCTGACCGACCAGGCGATTGCGTATGGCAACGGCGCGCTGAACGAAGAGCCTGTGCGCAAGATGCTAGGGGCGGTTGACCGCAGCCACGTCTTGGGTTTGATTGAGGGCTTGGCCCTCAACGAGGGTGCACGGGTCGTTGCCATGGTCGACGAGGCGCGCATACAGGGTCTGAGTGCCGCGACCTTGCTGGAGGAAATGGCCAGTACCTTGCAACGCATGGCTGTGATTCAGGTCACGGGTGAGGGTGATACGACTGACCCTGACCACGCCTCCCTCATGGCTTTGGCCGAAGCCATGCCAGCCGACGAGACGCAGTTACTCTACAGTTTGTGTATTCATGGTCGAGCAGACCTCGGGTTGGCGCCCGATGAGTATGCGGCTTTGACCATGGTTTTGTTAGGGCTACTGGCATTCAAGCCGGGTGCTGTGCAGGCATCAACGGAAAAAAAAAGCCCAAATCTGAGGCCTAAGCCGCTGCAGCCGAGCGAGCCGCAGGCATCAGAGCCAGAGCCGGCGCTGCAGGATATACCGCCGTTCGACGTCATCGAGCCGACCTCGGATGCCATAACGTCCATTGCGCCTGAGGTGGCGGTGGTTCCCGACGACGTTTTGGAGCCATTGGTCGTGGTGCCTGTGAAGGAAACGACACCCGATGAGCTCATGGTTCGGCACACGCCCACTGCCCCCGACGGATTGCTCACCACACCGGAGGGGGATGTTTGGTTTACCACTGTGCAGCGCTTATTGGCTGAGGAGCGGGTGACCGCGTTGGTTCGCGAGTTGGCTTTACAGGCCCAATTGGTCGCAATTGACGAATCTGTCGCCCCAGCTCATTGGCTGCTGCGTATCGAGCGGGAATCACTCAACCAAGGCGCGACACGTGAGCGACTGGCAACTGCGTTGAACGAGGCGGGAATTGCGGCCACGCTGGCAGTTGAATTAGGTTTGGTGCAGGATACACCCGCCAAACGCATTGCCTTTGCCACCGAACAAAAGTTGGCAGACGCGCGCGCGGTTATGGAAAATGACCCGTTCGTTCAGCACATGATGCGAGATTTCGAGGCGACCATCGTGCCCGGTACGCTTAAGCCGCAGGATACGGCATAGTTTTATTTTTGAACTGAACCAAGAGAGGATGCAAGATGTTTAACAAAGGACAAATGGCAGGCTTGATGAAGCAAGCGCAGGCCATGCAAGAAAACTTAAAAAAGGCGCAGGCAGAGTTGGCCACGATTGAGGTCTCGGGCCAAGCCGGTTCTGGCCTGGTGAAGGTTCAAATGACATGTAAGTACGATGTAAAACGCGTTGAAATCGATGCTTCCTTGATGGCTGACGACAAGGAAATGTTGGAAGACTTGGTGGCGGCCGCTTTCAATGACGCTGTGCGTCAGGCTGAGGCAACCTCCGAGCAGAAGCTGGGCAAAATCACCGCTGGTATGCCCGGCGGTATGAAGCTGCCTTTCTAACTGTGGCCAAGCCCTCCGCCCTCGAAAACCTCACGCAGGCCTTGCAATGCCTGCCAGGGGTGGGCGTGAAGTCGGCTGCGCGGATGGCCTTTCATCTGATGCAACAGGACACGGCAGGCGCAAAGGCGCTTGCGCGCGCGCTCGATGATGCGGTCGTGCGGCTGCGCCATTGCAGCTGCTGCTACACACTCACAGAGGACGTCCAGTGCGCCACGTGCGTAGACCCTGCGCGCGATCAGACGCAGCTTTGCGTCGTCGAGACCCCAGCAGATCAAGCGGCGTTGGAGCGAACGCGTGCATACAACGGGCTGTACTTTGTATTGATGGGGAAGCTCAGTCCGTTAGATGGCGTGGGTCCGCGCGAAATTGGTTTGAAGCGGCTGTTCGATCGCATTAGCCCTGAGGGCGATGAGAGGGTGTCGGGGACACCGATTCAAGAGGTCATTTTGGCCACTAATTTCACCGCAGAGGGCGAAGCCACCGCCCATGTGATTGGGCAGGCCTTAAAGGGTTTGCCCGTCCGGGTCACGCGTTTATCGCGCGGTGTACCTGTAGGCAGTGAATTGGAATATGTGGATGTGGGCACAATCGCCCACTCATTCATCGACCGTCGTTAACGGATCTTCACGATCAGTGATTGACCAGCACGCAGACTGCGCGGGCTTTTCAGGTTATTCCACTTCATCAGCGTTGCGACACTCACACCATATTGATCTGAGATATGCGATAGCGTTTGCCCCCGCTTTACTCGAATTTTTTGACGACTGAATTGTGGCGAGAGCGCCAACTGGGCGTTATCTGCGATCTTTGCTGGGACGTCCGCTTGGGTCTCTCTGTGCTTGCGCACGAGGAGGGTGGACCCTTTCCGAACCAACATGCGTGGGGGGATGTTGTTGATCGCTCGCAGCTCTTTCTCGGGCATTCGAACGAGCTTGGCGATTTGCGCTGGCGTGTAGTTGCGTTTGGCGACCCATGCCGTCCAGGAGGATAGGGGTCCGTTGTAGCCTTCGAGGCGTAACTTGAACTCAGTGGCGTTATCCCAGGGCAACAAAATTTCCGGCGTGCCGTTAGACAAAATCACCGGTTGTCGCTGGGCTGGATTGAGTTTTCTGAAGTCTGTCTCGCTGATGCCAGAGAGTTTTGCTACCAAAGCAACATCGATGTCACGATCAATGGTGACTGATTCAAAAAACGGGTGATTGGGAACCTCTGGCAACGTGAGGCCATAAGCCTCTGGGTTGCGCACGATTTGCTCAACTGCTTGTAACTTGGGCACGTACAGCCGCGTTTCATTGGGCATACGCAGATCAAGGTAGCCCGTTGGTTTGCGTGCTTTTTTGTTTTTGGCGATCGCTCGTCGGACGTTACCTTGGCCCCAGTTGTAGGCCGCAAGGGCGAGGTGCCAGTCGCCGAATTGGGCGTAAAGCGACTCAAGGTAGTCAAGCGCGGCGTTCGTTGATGCGACCACATCTTGCCGATCATCCCGGAAGCTGTTTTGGCGCAGGTCATACTCGCGTCCGGTCAGTGGCATAAATTGCCAGATGCCGACAGCCTTGGTCCGAGACACAGCGTCTGGGTTGAAGGCACTCTCGATGAAGGGGAGCAGAGCTAATTCAGTTGGGAGGTGGCGACGCTCAAGTTCTTCGACGATATAGAACATGTAACGCGCCGACCGCTCGGACATACGTTGGATGTAGTCGGGTTTGCTCACGTACCAGTTGATGCGGGATTCCACCAGTGGGCCGTCGATATCAGGCATCGTGAGACCACGCCGAATGCGGTCCCACATGTCGCTGGGTGCTGCAACGGTCGCCACGTCGGCCGCGGCCAATGGCGCTGTCGTTCCGATCGGTGTCAACGGGCCCATGGTGGGCGCGGGTGTCAGCGGCGCCTCAGGTGGTTCACGGGCTACTTCGGGCTGACCCGCCTCGGCAACCGCTAAGTCATCAATCGTCGGCTGCGCTTGAGTCGGCTGCGCTTGAGGGATATCAGCAGGCACTTGGGCAATGCTGGGGGTATCGTTGTGACTTTGGGAGGAAATGACGGGCGCTGGGCCTTGGTTATTCGTCACGGGTTGGGTCGTCACACACCCGCTCAACCAGAGTGCGCTAGCCAAAGCGCACAAACGTGTCAATGGCATAGGAAGACGACGGAATTTCTCAAAACACAAAGATGGCATGGTTCGGCGATCGGCCTTGATGGACAGGGCTTAACTGTTATTTTTCCACTCGCGCAACACACCCAGTACCGAGACGGGGTCTGGTGGTGAAGCGGGGGATTTGGATTGCGCCGCGGCCACTACAGCCGACTGCGTAACCCGTAAAAAGGGATTGATTTGGCGCTCGATTTCAACGCGGCTCGGCAAAGTGGGCTCAAGCGCAGCGCGACGTTCTTCACACCACACACTGTAACGCATCAAGTCTTCATTCTCAGGCTCAACGGCTCGCGCAAACTTCAAATTACTCAGCGTGTACTCATGTGCACAGCACACCCGAGTTTGACCAGGCAAAGCAGCAAACCGCGTCAGTGACTGATGCATTTGTGCGGGCGTACCCTCAAACAATCTCCCGCAACCACCGGAGAATAGGGTGTCCCCACAAAAGAGGATGGGGTCATCGTTTGATAGTTCAACGAAATAAGCGATGTGGCCCAGCGTGTGACCGGGTACTGCCATGACTTGCCAGCGACAACCGAGGGCAGAAAAATGACTGCCCTCATCGACCGCTGTAAACGGCGTTTTCTTGACGAACGGCATCGGGTCATTAGCTGGCGCGTACACCTTTGAACCGAAAGCTGCTTGGAGAGCGGAGACCCCCCCCGTATGATCCCCATGGTGATGGGTGACCAAGATGGTTTCTAACTGAAGCCCGTTCGCATTAAGAGCCTCCGCGACCGGAGCGGCATCGCCCGGGTCCACTACCAGCGCGCTTTGACCATCGTGTAAAACCCACAAATAATTGTCGTTAAATGCGGGCACGGGTAAGAGGGTTAGGGGCTTCATAAATAATGGTGCGTTGGCGCGCTCTGACGCGGTAAACATTGAAGGGAATTATAAATTTGACTGAACAAACCACAGATGCGCTGAGGGCTTGCTGGTTAGCGTGGTTACAGGCGGAGTTGGACGAGTCGGTGGCCGACGTGTTTGGCTATCATGCCATTCAATTGGGTGAGCCCGAATTGGACGGGTTGCGCGCGAACCGGATGCCGCATCGTTGGTTGATTGATGCCGGCGGCGATGCAGATGCGTTTTGCGAGGCACTGCCGTTTCAGTCGAACACGCTTGACTTAGTGGTTTTGCCGCACACCTTGGAGCGCAGTCTGGACGCACACCAGAGCCTACGCGAAGTTGAGCGCGTACTGGTACCCGAAGGGCGGGTGATTATTGCGGGTCTGAACCCTTTTAGCCTATGGGGTCTGCGGCAGCGACGTTATGACTGGGCGACGCGATTGGGTATCAAATCTGGCGCAAAGGCATCCCCATTTAAAGCGCCGGTGGCCAATTGGATTGGTTTGTGGCGTTGCCGTGATTGGTTGAAACTGCTGGGTTTCGAGGTAGAGGTTGTGAAGCGTGGGTTATATCGACCAGCTTGGCACAGTCAACCCTGGGTCGATCGAACCGCTTGGATGGAAGCCACCGGGTCCGCACTTTGGCCCTTTGCGGCCAGTGCGTATTTTTTGATTGCGGTCAAGCGCGTGCGCGCGACTCGTTTGCTGGGCCCCGCCTGGCGTCGACAACGGCGGCTGGTTAAGGTGCCAGTAAAGAGCTCGGCTCGGGTACGATCCACGCATGAATAAAGTAATCATTTACACGGATGGGGCCTGTAAAGGTAATCCAGGACCTGGTGGCTGGGGGGTTTTGCTCAAGGCCGAAGGGATCGAACGCGAATTATTTGGTGGGGAGGATTTAACGACCAACAACCGCATGGAGTTAATGGCCGTTATTGAGGCGTTGCGCGCGCTTAAGCGCCCCTGTGACGTCACACTGTTTTTAGACAGTGAATACGTTCGTAAAGGTATCACCGAATGGGTGAAAGGTTGGAAGGCCCGTGGCTGGAAAACCGCTTCGAAGCAGCCGGTTAAAAACGTCGATCTATGGCAAATTTTGGATGATTTGGTGACGAATTCACCTCATCACATCGATTGGCGATGGGTCAAGGGCCACGCGGGCGACCCCGGCAATGAGCGGGCTGATGCACTGGCAAACCGTGGCGTGGTGTCCCACTGATTTGCATCAGCCGCCGATATAGCTCATCTCGATACGGGCGCTTGCGTTACCTGCCGGGATAACACCTGCTTGGCGTAATGCAGAGTATTGATCCGAGCGTTGCATCCAGGTGTGGGCAAGATAACGTGCGACGAAGTCCGCATTCACGGGCTCTTCGCCCCGAAGCAGGTGTTTGATATCGGTCCCTTGAGTGGCGAACAGGCAGGCGAACAACCGGCCGTCAGTCGACAAGCGGGCGCGGTTGCACTCGTGGCAGAAGGCCTCCGTGACGCTGCTGATGAAGCCCACTTCGCCGAGGCTGGCGTCGACCGCGCCGCTTGCGTCGAGATAGCCATATCGCTTTGCCGTTTCACCTTTGCTCTTTGCTGGCAACGATACCATCGGCCACTGCGCTTGCAGCATTGCGAGCACATCGGCGCTGGGTAAAACCTCATCCATACGCCAGCCATTGCTGGCGCCGACATCCATGTACTCAATGAAGCGCAAGGCAACACCTGTGCCGCGGAAGTGGCGAGCCATGGGGACGATCTGGTCAACATTGGTGCCGCGCTTAACGACCATGTTGACCTTGATATCTTTGAAGCCAACAGCCAGTGCCGTGTCAATGCCCTCAAGGACGTCCACTACGGGAAAGTCCATGTCATTCATTTTTCGAAAGATGCCGTCGTCAAGGGCATCGAGACTCACGGTCAGGCGCGATAACCCCGCATCTTTCAGTAGCTGTGCTTTTCGTTTAAGCAAACTCGCATTGGTGGTCAGCGTGAGATCCAGGGGTTTGCCGTCGGTGGTGCGCAGGGCACTGAGTTGGGCAATCAATATCTCAAGGTTTTTACGCAATAAGGGTTCGCCGCCGGTGATACGAATTTTCTTCACGCCGAGGCGCGTAGCGGCTTCTGCGATCGTTGTGATTTCCTCAAAACTCAACAGATCGCTTTGGGGTAGGTAGGTGTGGTCGCGCGTGAAAACGCTTTTTGGCATGCAGTAGCTGCAGCGGAAGTTACAGCGATCAGTGACACTGATACGCAGGTCGCGCAGCGGGCGAGACAACTGATCCAACACCGGGCCCTCTAGATCAAGGCTGGCAATGATCGCGCGCAGTTCGGGAGTCATTACGGTAGGGCGCTGGCGCACATCGATGACCGGAATAGTAGGCTTGCTCATAGCTCTTATTGTCGTCAATTTATTCACAGTCCAGCAATTAAACGCGAAAAAGCGCAAAGCCGATGTGGCTTTGCGCTTCTCGTGGTTTAAGTGCGCTCAGCGATCAAGCACCATGTATCTGCATCATCACGGGCACGATCATTAGAGCCACGATATTAATGATCTTGATCAATGGGTTGATGGCAGGGCCTGCGGTATCTTTGTAGGGATCTCCAACCGTGTCACCGGTCACGGCTGCCTTATGTGTTTCAGACCCCTTGCCGCCGAAGTTTCCGTCTTCGATGTACTTCTTGGCGTTGTCCCAAGCGCCACCGCCAGTACACATCGAGATCGCCACAAACAGACCTGTGATGATGGTGCCCATCAGCAGGCCTCCCAATGCCGCTGGCCCGAGGATCAAACCCACCAGAATGGGGGCAATCACCGGGAGCAATGACGGAATCATCATTTCTTTAATGGCAGCGGTTGTAAGCATATCGACCGCACGGCCGTATTCGGGTTTACCTGACCCGTCCATGATCCCAGGAATCTCCTTGAACTGACGTCGAACCTCCACAACCACAGACCCGGCGGCGCGTCCGACAGCTTCCATGGCCATGGCTCCGAACAGGTATGGGATCAGTCCGCCAATGAACAATCCTATGATGACCAGCGGGTTGCTCAGGTCAAAGTTGATGACTTTCCCGTAGGCCTCTAATTTATGGGTGTAGTCAGCGAAGAGCACCAATGCGGCCAGGCCAGCAGACCCAATCGCGTATCCTTTCGTGACGGCTTTGGTGGTGTTTCCGACTGCATCGAGCGGGTCGGTAATATCGCGGACACTCGCTGGCATTTCAGCCATTTCTGCGATGCCACCGGCGTTGTCGGTGATCGGACCATAGGCGTCAAGCGCGACAACGATGCCAGCCATACTCAACATCGAGGTTGCAGCGATTGCAATACCATAAAGGCCACCGAGCGAGTAGGCAGTCCAGATGGATAAGCACACGAACAGCACGGGCCATGCGGTGGAGCGCATGGATACACCCAAGCCCGCGATGATGTTGGTTCCGTGACCGGTTGTCGAGGCTTCAGCGATATGTTTTACCGGTGGGTATTGTGTTCCTGTGTAGTACTCAGTTATCCATACCAAGACGCCAGTCAGTACCAGGCCAACCACACATGATCCAAAGAGCGCATTTTGGCTACCAGAGGCACCTAATGCGTCATCTGGGATGAGCGCTTGTGTCACGAAGTAGAAGGCGATCAGCGAGAGTACGCCCGATACCGCTAAACCTTTGTAAAGCGCCGGCATGACGTTCTTCATGCCCGGTGTCGCCCTGACAAAAAAGCACCCAACGATGGAAGCCAGAATCGATACAGCGCCTAAGGCGAGGGGATATACCACCGCGCTTCCGCCGTCATTTGTGACCATTAAGGCTCCCAAAACCATCGTAGCAATCAATGTCACCGCATAGGTCTCGAAGAGGTCAGCAGCCATTCCAGCGCAATCTCCGACGTTGTCGCCAACGTTATCGGCGATCACCGCAGGGTTGCGAGGGTCATCTTCGGGAATACCGGCTTCGACCTTTCCGACCAAATCCGCCCCGACGTCAGCACCTTTTGTGAAGATGCCCCCGCCCAAGCGCGCAAAGATGGATATGAGGGAGGAGCCAAACGCGAATCCGATGAGCGGATTCAATTGTTTCGCGAGATCGGCGCCGCTCGCCATACCGTCGCTAGTTAGAAACCAGAAAAATCCAGTTACCCCCAGCAACCCTAACCCGACCACCAGCATGCCGGTGATGGCGCCACCTCGAAAGGCCACGTCCAGTGCAGGACCGATACCCTTGGTTGCCGCCTGCGCTGTGCGAACGTTAGCCCGAACAGAGATATTCATGCCGATAAAACCGCACGCGCCAGAAAGAACCGCGCCAATCACAAAACCCACTGCGCTCATTGGGCTTAAGACTACGGCTATGAGGATCGCTAGGATGATTCCCACCACGCTAATGGTCTTGTACTGGCGGGCTAGATACGCGGCCGCTCCGGTCTGAATTGCCGCGGCAATCTCTTGCATTCTGGGATTCCCCGAATCCTGAGCAAGTATCCAACTTCGCGCCCAGAACCCATAGGCAACTGCAATAAACCCACACACGATGGCAAGTGTCAACGCTGATTGACCCGACATATTTATCTCCCATGTTGTAACGGTGATCTGGTGGGACAACGCAGTCGCCACCAGCACTGCGTTGCTTCCTCACTTTACCCGCTCTAGATGGGGTCGGTAATTGGCCAACACATGGAATGTAGTCGTGTTTACAAAGTTTTTGTAGCCCAGAAATTCACGATGTCCGTAAATTTAGGGTAAGCGCTAATAGGTAAAATACCTAGGTTCTTTGTCTTAAAAACATTTTCGAAAAAAATCATGTCACTCAATATTGTTTCGCCCGGTGAAGATGCACCCAACACCTTTAACGTCGTTATTGAAATCCCGATGAACGCTGACCCCGTCAAATATGAGGTCGATAAGGCGACTGGTGCGATTTTTGTCGATCGATTCATGAGCACATCGATGCATTACCCCACCAACTACGGTTATGTGCCCCAAACACTCTCAGGCGATGGTGATCCCGTTGATGTTTTGGTTATCACGCCGGTGCCATTGATTCCGGGTGTGGTCGTTCTTTGCCGCCCCATTGGTATTCTGAAGATGGAGGACGAGGCGGGTATTGACGGGAAGGTCTTGGCGGTGCCAATCGACAAAATCCTATCCATTTATACCCAATGGCAAAAGCCTGAGGACCTTAATCCGATGCGTTTGAAGACCATCTCCCACTTCTTTGAACACTACAAAGACCTCGAGGAAGGTAAGTGGGTCAAGATCTTGGGCTGGGAAGGCCCTGATGCTGCACGTCAAGAAGTGGCCGAAGGTGTGGCGAACTACCTCGCCGCGAAATAAGTCACGAGATTCGTTAGCCGGCGATGGCCTTGAACGGGCTGCGTTGTCCCAAGTGGTCAACGTAGTCCTCGATGCCGTCGCGCTCTCGCTCAAGGTAGCGGTCCACCGCTGCTGAAAATGCCGGGTGCGCCAACCAGTGGGCGCTGAAGGTGCGCACGGGCATCAATGCCCTGGCCATTTTGTGCTCGCCTTGTGCGCCACCTTCGAACCGGGCGACACCGTTCGTGATACACCAGGCAATCGGCTGGTAATAACAAGCCTCAAAATGCAGGCAATCCACCCGCGCTAATGCACCCCAGTATCGACCGTAGGCCACCTGCGGTTGTGCCGTCACCGTATCGCGCGATAGGCCAATTAGGCTGGTCGCGAAGGGGGTGCCATCGGGCGCTTTTGCGACAAACAAGACCCAATTCTCGGGCATGTCTCGTCGCATGGCCTCAAAAAAAGCGGGCGTCAGGTAGGGCGCGTTGCCATGTTCAAGATAGGTGCGCTCGTAGCACTGATAAAACAACGCCCAATGTGCGTCCGTGATCGCAGGACCCGCAAAAGTCTCAAAAGTAACCCCCGCCTCCCTCACCTTTCGGCGCTCCTGCTTGATTTTCTTTCGCTTGTCCTGGTTTAAGCTGGACAAAAAGTCATCGAAATCGCTGAAGCGCCCGCCGCCAAAGAGCTCTGGTTTTTGGTTGAGCCAATGGAATTGAACGGTTTCGCGTCGCATCAGGCCAGCCGACTCGCAGATCCGAATATCGGTCGCGTCCGCAAACAACACGTGTAATGACGACACGCCGAGCGTTTGGCAGTGCGCGATGGTGGCCTCCAGCAAGGACTGTTTAGCCTGCGGTGAGGTTGCCAGCAAGCGGGGCCCCGGCACGGGCGTAAACGGTGCTGCCACGATGGCCTTTGGGTAGTAAGCCATCTGGTTATCCGCGTAGGCGCGGGCCCATGCCCAGTCAAATACATACTCTCCGTACGAGTGCGTTTTAAGGTACAGTGCACACGCAGCAACCAGCTGATCCTTGGCCCAAAGGGTTACAAACTGGGGTTTCCAGCCGGTCTCCTCAACTGCGCTCAGGCTGTCATGCATGGCCGCGAGGTAATGGCGGCGCATGAATGGGTTGAGTGTGGCACGGGGCTGTTGGCGCTGCAGGTGATCCCATTGCTCAGCATCGATGGTAGTCGGGTCCGTCACAATCCGAATGACATAATTAGCGTTTGTGCGCTCGGACATCTCGTCAGGCGCTGGCGTCCGGTCCGAACTATTTGCTTCCATGTCCATTCGTATTTCAGTTGCTCAGTTAGATTTCGTTGTTGGCGATATAAAGGGAAACGCCCAGCGCATCCTGGACTCGGCGTTGCAAGCGCAAGCCGCAGGGGCGCAGGTATTGTTGACGCCAGAGCTGTCGCTATCAGGTTATGCAGCTGAAGATTTATACCTCAGACCACAATTTTTAGATGCCTGTGATGATGCCTTGAAATGGTTGGTCACGCAGACCGCGGGGCTTAAAAACCTCGCAATCGTAGTTGGTCACCCGCAACGGATCGAGGGCGAACCGTTGCGGACCAGCAGCGTTGCGATGCCCGCTTGCCACAATGCGGCGTCTGTTGTTTGTGAGGGGCGAATTCTGCACACCTACGCGAAACAATGTCTCCCCAATTACCAGGTGTTCGATGAACGCCGTTACTTCGCGCCAGGTACCGAAACCTGTGTATTCGAGGTCGCCGGTACACGCCTGGGTTTGCTCATTTGCGAAGACGCGTGGTTTGAAGCGCCTGCCGCTGCGGCGGTTGCAGCGGGTGCTGATGTTTTGGTCGTGATCAACGCCTCACCCTTTCACCTCGGTAAGAGCGAGCAGCGCGAAGCAACCATGTGCGCACGCGCACAGGCCTGCGCGCGACCATTGATTTATGCACATCTGGTCGGCGGGCAGGATGAGGTCGTATTCGAGGGCCGCAGTTTCATGGCTACCGCAAATGGGCAAGTCGTCGCACGTACACCGGGCTTTGAAGAGGCTGTTGTCACGTGGCCGCTCTCACTTGTGTTCAACGAGCAGCCGGATACAGCCCATCTGGCACCGCTTGACGGTGAAATGGCTGATCTTTGGCGAACCTTGGTCATGGGGGTGCGCGATTACGTGGAGAAGAACCGCTTCCCCAGCGTGGTGCTTGGCCTGAGCGGTGGTATCGATTCAGCGGTTGTGATGGCAGTGGCGGTGGATGCGTTGGGTGCGGATCGCGTTCGCGCCGTGATGATGCCGTCTCCCTACACGGCGGACATCTCTTGGATTGATGCGCGCGACATGGCCAAGCGTTTGAACGTGCGTTACGACGAAATTGACATTGCGCCGCATTTCGAAACCTTCAAGCGCTCGCTCGCGACAGAGTTTGAAGGCTTGTCGGAAGACACCACCGAGGAAAACCTACAGGCCCGTATCCGTGGCACCCTGTTGATGGCGCTGTCCAACAAATTCGGCAGCATCGTGCTGACGACAGGCAATAAGAGCGAAATGGCAACGGGCTATTGCACACTCTACGGCGATATGGCGGGTGGCTATGCAGTCATAAAAGACGTTTTCAAAACCAAGGTATTCGCCGTGGCGCATTGGCGCAATGCCAATAATCCCTTGGGGGGCATAGAAAACCCGATCCCCACGCGAATCATCACGCGCCCACCGAGCGCTGAATTGCGTGCTGACCAAAAGGACGAGGATAGCCTGCCGCCCTACGAGGTGTTGGATGCAATTTTGTCCCGCTACATCGAGGCGGACCAATCTGCCGCTGACATCATTGCCGCTGGCTTTGACGAAGCAGCCGTGATGCAGGTGGTTCGTTTGGTGCGTTTGAATGAGTACAAACGCCGCCAATCACCTGTGGGTATTCGTTTGACCCATCGGGGGTTTGGCAAAGACTGGCGTTATCCCATCACCAACGCGTTTCGTTAATCAGGGCATCTGGAAAACAGGGCGGGTTTCGCCCACCTCGAGCCCAGCAACGTTGAGCAGTGGGCCAGGCACATAGCTCTTTAGGGCGTGACGGGCGCTGTCGGTCATCCAGCCCAGCTGCTCCAACACATTGATGACAATCCACATCAACATGGGCAGATTACCATCCGCGATCTTCACGGCGATGGCTTGTTGGCGCGAGCGACTTGCGATGGCCTGGACGCCATCAGCGCCGAACTTGGCGATCCAGTCGCCGCCGCCAGCCCGATTGAGTGCCAAGTCGTTACGGCCCATGCCGCTGACCAGTGCGCCGTGTTGCGCCATCGCTTGGAATACGCGAGCAGGCGCATCGCCGTATACCGGATCAGCTGCCTGACGAGTGAGCTTGGCGTATGCCAGGGCCAAAGCTGCCAGTGGAATGGCGTAGTTCGGGACGCTGCAGCCGTCGATTCCCACGACCAACTTCGCCGCGGGAACCTCTGTGAAATGGGACACGCTGTCGCGTACGACCGCCTGCACGCGGTGGGTTGTTTGGGTATAGGTTTCGATGGGTTCGCCGAGGGCGCGGGCGAGCATCAACATCCCGGCATGTTTGCCTGAGCAGTTGTGTTGAAGTCGCCCGTAGCTGCCTTTGTCGGGCGTTGGTAATTGATTGGTTGTGTAATAAAACGGAACGTGTGTGCCACATTGCAAGTCGGCTTCTTGGCATCCAGCGCGCTTCAATAGGGCGCCGGCTCGGCTGCTGTGCGCCGCCTCGCCGTTATGGCTTGCGCACAGGAGCGCTACATCCGCATCGGATAGGTTGTAGGGGTCCGAAAAGCCAGCGATCAATGGCATGGCCTGAAAGGGCTTGAGGGCGGAGCGGGTGAACATGGGCGTGCTGGTATCACCCATTCGAGATACCAAACGACCATTGGCATTGACCACGGCAATCGAGCCGTAGTAGATGTTCTCAGGGTGGCCGCCGCGCAGGGTTGCGATCAAAGGTACGTGTTGGGGTAGGGCATGCATGGGTATCGATTTCTTGGTCAGCAAATGGGCATAATGTGACTATAGATTGTGCATTCAAGGAGCCACCGTGAAACAAATTACCGCCGTGATCAAACCCTTTAAATTGGAAGAGGTTCGCGAAGCGTTGGCAGAGCAGGGCGTGACGGGCCTGACTGTGACTGAAGTCAAAGGCTTCGGCCGTCAAAAGGGACACACCGAGCTGTACCGTGGCGCTGAGTATGTGGTCGATTTCTTACCGAAGGTGAAGGTGGAGGTTGTTGTGAATTCGATGGACGTTGACCGTTGCGTTGATGCCATCGTCACGGCGGCTCGTACGGGCAAAATCGGTGACGGTAAAATTTTTGTCACGCCGGTGGAGCGCGTCGTCCGTATCCGAACAGGTGAAGAGGACGAAAGCGCGATCTGAGCGTCAATAGGTCCCAAAAACCTCAGAGAACCCAGCTTGTGAGACTAAGCTGGGTAGTAGCACTGACACCTCGTCGGTGACTTCGAATAATCCCATCTGCCGATCGTCCATGAAGCGGTGTTGGACCGCTTGACCCACGAAAGACAGCAGGGTGTCGTAATACCCAGCAACGTTCAGCAGACCGACCGGTTTGTTGTGATAACCGAGTTGGCGCCAAGTCCAGATTTCAAAAAACTCTTCGAACGTGCCGATGCCGCCGGGTAGCGCTACGAATGCATCCGCGCGCTCAGCCATGATTTGCTTGCGCTCGTGCATGGTTTGCACCACGATCAATTCATCGCAGTCGAGGTTAGCAACCTCGCGATCAACCAAGGCCTGCGGCATGACGCCGAGTACCCGACCCCCCGCGGCTTGGCAGGCTCTCGCGGTGTATCCCATCAAGCCCGAGTTACCACCGCCGTAGACGAGTTGCCCGCCATGCGCACCGATCCAGTGCCCAGTCTGGACTGCTGCCTCCAAAAACGCGGGGTTATCACCATCGCGCGAGCCGCAATAAACCGCAACTGAGAAATGGGAACTGTTTGATGCGGGCGTGGTCATGGACAAATTAAGCAAAGCGATTAATGAGGGCGGCCAGCCATACGCCGCCGCACAACAGCAGCGCCAACATGACAGCGGCACTTCCGACGTCTTTGGCGCGCTTGGCGAGAGGGTGACGCTCAAGGCTGATGTGGTCGATCGCAGCCTCGATACCGGTGTTGAGGAGCTCGGCCACCAAAACCAAAATAACAACTGAAATCAGCAAACTCACCTCAACCCAACCCTGTCCCAACCAGAAAGCTGCCGGGATCATGATGGAAGCTAATAAGGACTCTTCCAAGAATGCGGGCTCGGTGAGACCAGCTTTCAATCCCTCAACGGAATAGCCGAAAGCATTCACCACGCGCCTGATGCCGCGAGCTGGTTTGGTGTGTTGCGTATGCATGGTTATTGGCGGACAGGGGCTACGCTGATCAAGGCCGTTTTGGCCACTCGATCATGTAGGAACTGCTTGGTAGGGTTTAGTTTGCTGAGTAGCGCCCAAATGACCACCCACGCAATGACGGTCCAAACCGTTGCAGCGGTACCCAACTCGAAAGCCTTTGCCACTGCAAGCCCTGGTACGAACCAGATGTAGCTGATGAGGTACCGGATCACCGCCTGGCTCAGGGCCAGCGGGGAGCGACCATCGGCTGCGACCAGTTTGATGTGCCAAGTCTTCATTGCCAATGTTTGGCCACTCCGGCGCCATTGCCAGATGAAATAAACCGCCAAACCCAAAAAAACGGTAAATTGTTGGGCCATGCGGTGGTCGAGCGCGTGGCGGGTATTCGTGAGCACACTGAAGACGTAGCTGATCACAAAAACCACGCCGAATAGCAGCATGCCTTCATAGAGCCACGCGGCCATGCGCCGTCTCAGGCTGGGGAGGGGGATTTCGGTATCCATGGGGCGAATTGTCGCATTAGTCGCACGCTTTTTAATTGGCAACTACGGGTATCCCCGTAAACCGCGTAAATTGATGTAATAATTCTGGTTGCACTGATTACCCGCAAACGGATAACAGCCGTGGTGGTCTATACAAATGCCGCCCAATGACTGTTGTCTCAAGTCATGACCTGATTCCAAAAGAATTTCGGAAGTGGCACCCACGGTTTTTCGTTAGAGAAAATCTCAAAGGTTCATCATGAAAATTACAACTGCAGAGAACGCCTCTGCCTCATTGGCTGCATCGGCCGCAGACGCACCTGAATTAATGGGTGCGGAAATCCTCGTCAAAGCATTACAAGCCGAAGGTGTCAAGCAAATCTGGGGTTACCCTGGTGGCGCGGTCCTGTACATCTACGACGCGCTTTACAAGCAAGATACCATCCAGCATGTGCTCGTTCGCCACGAACAGGCAGCGGTCCACGCAGCCGACGGATTTGCCCGTGCGACGGGCGAAGTGGGCGTGGCACTTGTGACCAGTGGTCCCGGTGTAACGAACGCCGTGACAGGTATCGCAACCGCCTACATGGACAGCATCCCGATGGTGATCGTCACGGGCCAAGTGCCCACGGCGGCCATCGGTTTGGACGCCTTCCAAGAATGCGACACGGTAGGTATCACACGGCCAATCGTCAAACACAACTTCTTGGTGAAAGACGTGGCAGAGCTTGCCATGACCATGAAGAAGGCTTTCCACATTGCCCGCTCAGGTCGTCCCGGACCGGTGGTGGTCGATATTCCAAAAGACGTTTCCTTTAAGCGCATCCCATACACCGGCTACCCTGAGCAGGTCGAAATGCGCTCGTACAACCCAGTACGCAAGGGGCATGGCGGTCAAATTCGTAAAGCGCTCCAGCTGCTGCTGAGTGCCAAGCGTCCCTATATCTATACTGGTGGTGGCGTGCTCATGGCGGACGCCGTGCCTGAGCTGCGCGAGTTGGTTGACCTGCTGGGTTACCCCGTGACCAACACCTTAATGGGTTTGGGTGCATTCCCCGCGAGCGACAAGCGCTTCTTGGGTATGTTGGGCATGCACGGCACGATCGAAGCCAATAACACGATGCAGAACTGCGACGTGCTGTTGGCGGTTGGCGCGCGGTTTGACGATCGCGTGATTGGTAACCCCAAGCACTTTGCGCAAAACGAACGCAAGATCATTCACGTTGACGTTGATCCCAGCAGTATCTCCAAGCGTGTGAAGGTCGACATCCCGATCGTGGGGGACTGTAAAGACGTGTTGCGTGAATTGATCAACATGATCAAAGAGTCATCCCAGCGTGCTGACCCCAAAGACTTGGATGCGTGGTGGACCGCCATCGAGGGCTGGCGCGCACGTAACTGCCTGGCTTACGACGACAAGAATCAAGACGTCATCAAGCCCCAAAAAGTGATTCAAACGTTGTGGGAGATGACCAAGGATGCGGATGCGTACGTCACCTCTGACGTGGGTCAGCACCAAATGTGGGCTGCCCAGTACTATGGTTTTGACAAACCGCGCCGCTGGATCAACTCGGGTGGTTTGGGCACCATGGGTGTGGGGATTCCTTACGCCATGGGTATCAAACTGGCTAAGCCCGAATCGGAAGTATTCTGCGTGACGGGCGAGGGTTCGGTGCAGATGTGTATCCAAGAGCTCTCCACGTGCTTGCAGTACAACACGCCCATCAAAGTGCTGTCCCTGAACAACCGTTACTTGGGAATGGTTCGCCAGTGGCAAGAGGTGGAGTACGCCGGTCGCTACAGCAGCAGCTACATGGATGCATTGCCCAACTTTGTCAAACTGGCGGAGTCTTATGGGCACGTTGGCATGCTGATCGAACGTCCACAAGACGTCGAGGGTGCGCTGCACGAGGCACGCAAGCTCAAAGATCGCACGGTGTTTATCGACTTCCGTACCGATCCCACTGAGAACGTGTTCCCAATGGTCCAGGCGGGTAAGGGCATCACTGAGATGCTTTTGGGCTCTGAGGACCTGTAAGCGCCCCGAGCGCTCAGCGCGGGTGCGCTTCGTGCGCACCCCTTTTTAAAGAATCTATTGTCCGTCGAGCTCAAGCATTACCGTGCTTGGGGGAGGGCGGCGAAAAGAGGACTTGTTAGATGAAACACATTATTGCTGTTCTCCTTGAGAACGAACCTGGCGCGCTGTCGCGGGTTGTAGGCCTGTTTTCAGCCCGTGGCTACAACATCGAGTCACTGACTGTTGCGCCCACAGAAGATCCCAGCTTGTCACGCATGACCATTCAAACCAATGGTTCAGATGACGTGATTGAGCAAATTACCAAGCACCTCAACCGATTGATCGAAGTGGTTAAAGTCGTCGACCTCACAGAAGGCGCCTACACCGAGCGCGAGTTGATGCTGGTTAAAGTTAGAGCGGTTGGCAAGGAGCGCGAGGAAATGAAGCGGATGGCGGATATTTTCCGTGGTCGCATCATCGACGTAACTGACCGCAGTTACACCCTTGAGTTGACGGGCGATCAAGCGAAAAACGACGCGTTTTTGCAAGCGCTTGATCCGACATCAATTTTGGAAACGGTGCGCACCGGTGCCTGTGGTATCGGCCGTGGTGAGAGAATATTGCGCACCTAAACGACACACCAACGGCCGGGAGAACCGCCGTTGGCTTTAAACTTATCGATTGTTCGATTTTTTACAGAGGACTTCCCATCATGAAAGTGTTTTACGACAAAGACTGCGACTTGAGCCTGATCAAAGGCAAGACAGTTGCCATCATCGGCTACGGTAGCCAGGGTCACGCGCACGCTCAAAACTTGAACGACAGCGGTGTGAAGGTCGTCGTTGGTTTGCGTAAAGGCGGCGCTTCATGGGACAAAGTCGGGAAAGCCGGATTAACCGTGATGGAAGTCAATGACGCCGTGGCTGCAGGCGACGTGGTCATGATTTTGTTGCCCGATGAACAAATCGGCGACGTCTACCGCAACAACGTTGAACCCAACATCAAGAAGGGTGCTTCACTGGCATTCGCGCACGGCTTTAACGTGCACTACAACCAGGTGGTGCCTCGTGCAGATCTGGACGTTTGGATGGTCGCGCCAAAGGCCCCTGGCCACACCGTGCGCAACACATACACCCAAGGTGGTGGCGTGCCCCACTTGGTTGCAATCCATCAGGACCAGTCTGGCAAAGCCCGCGAGTTGGCCTTGAGCTATGCGATGGCAAACGGTGGTGGCAAGGCCGGCATCATCGAAACCAACTTCAAAGAAGAAACTGAAACTGACCTGTTCGGCGAGCAGGCCGTTTTGTGTGGCGGTGCGGTTGAGCTGATCAAGATGGGTTATGAAACCTTGGTTGAAGCGGGTTACGCGCCCGAAATGGCTTACTTCGAGTGCTTGCACGAATTGAAGTTGATCGTTGACTTGATCTACGAAGGCGGTATCGCCAACATGAACTACTCGATCTCCAACAACGCCGAGTTCGGTGAGTACGTGACAGGCCCTGAGGTGATCAACGAAGAGTCTCGTAAAGCCATGCGTGCGGCGTTGAAGCGCATACAGGACGGTGAATACGCCAAGATGTTCATTCAAGAAGGCCGCTTGAACTACCCAAGCATGACTGCCCGTCGTCGTAATACGGCCGATCACCAGATCGAAGTCGTTGGTGCACAGTTGCGCGCCATGATGCCTTGGATTGCTAAGAACAAGTTGGTGGATCAGACCCGTAACTAAACCCTCTTAGAGGCCCCGCACAAAAGCCACTTCGGTGGCTTTTGTCGTTTCTGATGGGGTTCGCTGGTGTTTGGGCTTGATTCAACTAAACTGTAGGGCATTGAATAAAAAGAGCTTATGACTACCTCTGCATCCCCTGATCCCACGCCAACGCCGCGACATAAAGGCATTTATGTTTTGCCCAACCTGATTACGCTGGCGGCTCTCTTTGGTGGGTTTTACGCGATCGTCATGTCGATGAATGGCCGCTTCGATTTGGCCACGATTGGCATTTTTGCAGCCATGGTGCTCGACAGCCTTGATGGCCGTGTGGCCCGTCTCACCAACACACAAAGCGCATTCGGCGAGCAAATGGACTCACTGAGTGACATGGTGTCGTTCGGTGCCGCGCCAGCGTTGATTGCCTATGAATGGGTGCTGCGCGACTTGGGGCGCTGGGGATGGATCGCCGCATTTGTTTATGTTTCCAGCGCAGCCCTGCGTTTGGCTCGCTTCAATGTGAATACAGCGGTCGTCGACAAACGTTATTTTCAAGGTTTACCATCGCCCGCGGCGGCGGCGTTGGTGGCTGGTTTCATCTGGGTTGTGGTTGACACCGGTTTTGAAACCCCCTACTTGGCTTGGGCCACTTTTGGATTGACGCTTTACGCGGGACTCACCATGGTGACAAACGTTCCCTTTTATAGTTTCAAAGATGTCCGCATGAAAAAGAGCGTGCCGTTCGCCGTCATGATTCTGCTCGCTCTAGGGATTGCGGTCATCAACATTCACCCTCCCACCGTTTTATTCGGCGGCTTTATTCTCTACGGACTCTCGGGTTACGGGTTGTATATTTGGCGCCGTGCCAAGGGTATTCAGACCAGCCTGATCAGCACCTCAACAGAGGAGCCAGACGAGGCTGGGTTGCACGATTGAGACACTGGCAGATACCCATGCGACAAGCTGCGTATTGACGCCTGGCGTTTTGTGGTACATTTTTAAACATGACTAAAGCAGTGCTAGCCCTACTATCCCTATCGTCCCACGGGCGGAGTTGGTAGCGCGCGCGCTTTAACCAGACTACGGCCCGTTTGCCAGCGCAGCGGGCCGTTTTCTTTGGTGCTGCTGAATAAGAATCCACACTGCGCATTCACTGTTTTTACTTCGGAGAGCGACATGACCGACAAGCTTGTAATTTTTGACACCACCCTTCGCGATGGCGAGCAGTCCCCCGGGGCTTCCATGACCCGCGATGAAAAGCTGCGGATCGCACGTCAATTGGAGCGGCTCAAGGTCGATGTGATCGAGGCGGGTTTCGCTGCCAGCTCAAACGGTGATTTTGAAGCCGTGAAGGCCATTGCAGATGCTGTGAAGGACTCCGTTATCTGCTCATTGGCGCGCGCCAATGACCGCGACATCACCCGCGCAGCCGATGCGCTGGCGGGCGCAAATGCCTCACGAATCCATACCTTCATCGCTACCAGCGCCTTGCACATGGAGATGAAATTGCGCATGTCGCCCGATGAGGTGTTTGAGCAGGCGAAGCGGGCCGTGCGCTTTGCGCGCAATCGTGTTGCTGATGTGGAATTCAGCCCTGAGGACGGCTACCGCAGCGACCCAGATTTTCTTTGTCGCGTGCTCGAAGCTGTGATAGACGAGGGCGCAACGACCATCAACATTCCCGACACCGTGGGCTACGCTGTACCGGAGTTGTATGGCAACTTCATTAAGAATCTGCGTGAACGCGTGCCCAATTCCGACAAGGCCATTTGGTCGGTGCACTGCCATAACGATTTGGGTATGGCAGTCGCCAACTCCTTAGCTGGCGTGCAGATCGGTGGCGCACGTCAAGTGGAGTGCACCATCAATGGTTTGGGCGAGCGCGCCGGTAATTGCTCATTAGAAGAAGTGGTCATGGCTGTCCGAACGCGTAAGGACTACTTCAACTTGGCGATGGGCATCGACATCAGTCAGATCGTGCCGGCATCAAGAATGGTCAGTCAAACCACGGGTTTTGTGGTACAGCCCAACAAGGCAGTCGTTGGTGCAAACGCATTTGCCCACGCATCCGGAATTCATCAGGATGGCGTTTTGAAGGCGCGCGATACATACGAAATCATGCGTGCAGAAGATGTGGGCTGGAGTGCAAACAAAATTGTGCTCGGGAAGCTGAGCGGTCGCAATGCGTTCAAACAACGCCTCGAGGAGTTAGGTATCGCTTTGGAATCGGAGGCCGATGTCAACACGGCATTCGCCAAATTCAAGGAATTGGCTGATCGCAAGAGTGAGATCTTTGATGAAGATATCTTGGCGTTGGTTAACTCCGAGGGGATGTCCGCTGGCGCAGATATGTTCAGCTTGATCTCTTTGGCACAGCACAGTGAGACCGGTGAGCAGCCTGAAGCAACGGTTGTGTTCCAAGCGAGAGGCGTTGAAAAGAAGGGCTCCGCAACGGGTAATGGACCGGTCGATGCATCTTTGAAAGCCATTGAAAGTCACGTGCAAAGTGGCGCGGAAATGATGCTTTATTCCGTCAATGCGATCACCTCTGGCTCAACAGAAAGTCAAGGAGAAGTCACGGTTCGCCTTCAACACTCCGGGCGGGTCGTCAACGGTGTTGGTGCAGACCCTGATATCGTCGTCGCTTCAGCGAAGGCTTATCTCAGTGCTTTGAGCAAGCTTTACGGCACCGTCGATCGCGTTGCTGCGCAAGGCTAAGTACCTCTCCATCGCTTGTTTTTTCTTTACGTGTGGTCCGAGGGGGCCACACTTTTACCTCTTAAATGTTGCTTAAAGTTTTATCTATTTGATTTCATAAACCAAGTTCGCAACCGAAAAGTAATTTTTTTAAACTATATTCTCGATAGAAAAAATTTAAATATAAATTCTAAATACTTGAAAGTATTGGCATTTTCGAATTTTTCGTTATACTGACACGCGTACCAAAACTTACTTGATTGTGGTTTCATGAAATCTTTTTCCGCCCGTTCATTGCTGTTCGCGCTTTGTGTGCTGATTGGCATCATGTTGAGCTTGGGCGGGCGTGTGGCCTATGCAGAAGGCGTGTCCGGTAAATCATCGGTCACCAAGGTCACGGCCAAATCCAAAGTTAAAGCCTCCGCGCGTAAAGAGGTTCGTAAAAAGCGTGTTGTGCGGGCCAGCAGCAAGCGAGCAAAAAAGCGTTCTAGTGTGAGGCGGCGTGCCGCCGTTCCGGTCTCGGCCGCGCGGGTACAAGGCCTCAATAAAGTTGCCGATCCATTGCGTCTCGGCTCCAGCGTCGCGTTTGTGGTCGACCAAGACACGAACGAAGTTTTGTTTAGCAAAAACGAAGCCGCTGTTCTGCCAATTGCGTCGATCACCAAACTGATGACTGGGTTGATCATTAATGATGCGGCTTTAGACCTGGATGAGACCATCAAAATCACCTCAGAAGATATCGACCGCGTGAAGGGAAGCTCATCTCGCTTGCGGGTGGGGACCACCCTTACGCGTGGTGAGGCATTGCACCTCGCGTTGATGTCCAGTGAAAACCGTGCAGCCAATGCGCTGGCTCGCACATTCCCGGGTGGGGAGGCTGCGTTTGTGGCGAACATGAATGCCAAAGCCGCTTTGTTGGGTATGCATGAAACCATTTATGTTGACCCAACCGGCCTGTCTAGCAAGAACCAATCGAGTGCGCGCGACTTGGCAGTATTGGTAAACGTCGCCTACGAACGTCCCTTGTTGCGGGAGTTGTCAACGGCTGAGAGCTACTCGGTCTTGTCGGGCCGCCGTCGCCTCGAGTACCGCAACAGCAACAGCTTGGTTCGCAACGACAGTTGGGAAATCGGGCTCCAGAAAACAGGCTACATTCGCGAGGCGGGGCGATGCTTGGTCATGCAGGTGTCCATCGCGCAACGTAATTTGATCATGGTGTTTCTGGATTCAAATGGGAAGTACACCCGACTCGCTGATGCGAAGCGTATTCGCAAGTGGCTGGAGTCTGAAGAGCAAAAAGCCAAGCAGGCAGCCAATCAATCCCCCAAGCACGGCTAATACTCGGCTAGAGCCGCGAAGTTCTACTGCTTAACCCCGATACCCAAGCGCCTTAGAAATTTCGTTTGCGGTTGATTGCAGCTTGGGTAACCAACTTTCGTCCATTCGGCTGGCGGGAGCTGAGATGGATAGGCCCGCTACCAATTTTCCTTGGTCATCGCGAACGCCTGCAGCTATACAACGAACGCCTAACTCGAGCTCTTCGTTGTCACGCGCCACCCCCGACTTCTGCGCCTCTTGCAACTCTCGTTCCAGTTGATGAAGTTGCGTCAGGCTGTTGCGCGTTTGGCTTGGCAGGCCTGTACGCGTGGCATAGGCTCGGATTCGAGCGATGTCGTCGCTGGCCAAAAATAACTTACCAACGGACGTCAGGTGCAATGGGGCACGTCCTCCGATTGCACGAACCACCTGCATACCGCTGCGCTCGCTGTAGGCGCGCTCAATGTAGATAATCTCGTCTCCTTGGCGAACACTCAGATTGACAGGTTGTTGTATGAGGCGGTGCAACTCGCGCATTGGCCCAAGTGCCAAGTCTCTGACGTTAAGGCGGTCCTTGACGAGCGTGCCAAGCTCTAAAAGCCGCATGCCGAGCCGGTAGGTACCCGCCTCAGGGCGCTCGACAAACCGCCCGATGGTCAGGTCGTTCAGGATACGGTGGGTCGTGGAGGGGTGCAATTTTGCCGCCTCACTGATTTCTTTCAGTGACATCGCTTGACCGTTTTTAGCCAAGACTTCAAGCAACAAGAATAAGCGTTCAATGACTTGGACGCTGGGTTTTGCAGGTTCGGACACAGTGCGATCGCGTATATGTAAAACGGTATTTTACAAAGTGAAACGCGCGATTGCCAAGTCAATCAAAACTATTCGTACGGCGTGGTACGGGTTGTCTAGAAACCGCCAACCACTCGCCATCAATAAGGTGCTCTTGACCCTCAAATTGGCGTTTGTAGTTCATCTTGGGGCTCTTTTCGATCCAATAGCCCAGATAGATGTAAGGCAAGCCCAATGACTTCGCTTGTGCGATTTGCCACAGGATATTGAATGTCCCCAAGCCAGATTTCACCTGTGGGTCGTAAAAGGTGTAGACAGCTGAAATACCATCCGATAACACGTCGATGATTGACACCATCAGGAGCTGGTAACCGTCGGGGCTTTCACGCCAAAATTCCACCATGCGGGAGTTGACGCGACTCTGCAACAAAAACTGCTCGTATTGTTCAACGTTGTCCTGATCCATACCACCCCCAGCATGCCGCTGTCGCTGGTAGGCAATGTACAGCTCGTAGTGGGCAGTGACAAAGGCTGGCTTTAAAATCCGAACAACCAGATCAGCGTGGGCTTGGTTGACGCGGCGTTGGCTCCGGTTCGGCAGGAACCTGTCAGCTGCAATCCGAACGGGGACACACGCCTTGCAGCTGTCACAATTGGGACGATAGGTGAGGAGCCCACTGCGGCGGAATCCTTGACGAACCAGTTGATCGTAAACATCGCCCTGCACCAGGTGGCTGGGGGTTGCGACCTGCGAGCGCGCCAACAAGTTGGGCAAATAGCTGCAAGCGTATGTGGCCGTCGCATAGAGCTGAATGGCCTGAAGGGGCAACTCGTTTGGGTACGTCATGAGCTCGTATTATGCGCCGACAAGCGGGGGTCGAGTGTCAACCAAGTAGACGCTTTAAACCCCCAATTCATCGCAGGCGCTTGTGCGGCAGATCGCACTGTTTCCAAAAATCTAGCCCGTGGTATCGGCGCTGCACCGAGGGTTCCGAGGTGGGTGGTTTCCTGTTGACAGTCGATCAGTGGCACGGACTCGCGCAGCGCCAGGGCAACCAAGGCAGCCAGCGCGACTTTCGAGCCGTCCGGTTTGAGTGTGAACATCGACTCACCAAATACCGCGTGTCCAATGTTGACTGCGTAGAGCCCCCCGATCAGCTCGCCGTCCCAGTGCGCCGTGACCGCATGAACATATCCTTCGCGGTGGAACGCACGGTAGGCCTCAATCATTGGAGGAACAATCCACGTGCCATTTTGCCCAGGCCGCTGTTGCGCGGCGCATTGGTGGATGACCTGATCGAAATCGGCGTCCACGCGGATCTCAAGCGACCCTTGGCGCAAGCCGTTTTGAATGCGCTTTCTCAGGCTACGGTGCAGCTTGAACGCCGCGGGTTTTAGGCACATTCGGGGATTGGGGCTCCACCACAAGACAGGCTCGCCCTCACTGAACCAGGGAAAAATCCCCTTTGAATAAGCCTCGAATAATCGCGTGGTCGATAAATCTAAGCCGGCTGCGATAAGACCGGGATAGGCGCCGTCCGATCTGACCTCTGCTGGGTCGGGTAAAGGTGAATGGGGTTCAACCCAGACAATGGCAGCTTGCGGCGGGAGCGTCATGGTTGCAATGCTAACTTGGTTGGTCGTGGACGCGTAGCCAAAGTCATGTAATATTAGTTAATTCTTATATACGGGGTCAAAAATGTCAGTTTGTTTCTGCGGTTGCCGACGTACGCTGGTGGCTGTGAGCGCCGCGTTAGCGGTGATGATTTCCGGGCAAGCACATGCAGGCGAAGCCTCACCTGCTTTTGAGGAGATGGCCGCTTATCTCGATTTTGTGGAGTATCCCGGCGGGACCATTTTCGCCGAGCAGATACCCGAGGCGTCTTACGCCAATACCGTGTTTGTTGATACCCGAGATACCGCGCAGTTTGTGCAAGGCCACATACCTGACGCGATCAACATCGAATGGCGGCGTATTCTCGCGGAAAGTGGCAACATTCCGAAAAATAAACTCGTCGTGCTTTACTGCAACACAGGTTCCTTGTCGTCTCAAGCAGGATTCGCATTAAGAGTCGCAGGCTGGGACAACGTGCGCATCTTGCACGGTGGATACGATGACTGGACAGCCAAGGGTGGAGTCGAAGCCCACGCGCGGGCGGCTGCAGCTCGGATAAAAGCGCCCACAAACTAAACCTGAAATTGGTTGTTGCAATCAGCCATCGTCGTCTTAGAGACTGCTTGCCAGGGCGAACAGTTCTCATTATGCTGAGGTTATGCGTATCAATACCTGCTTGATGTTCCTCTGCTTGGCGACCTCGTTTGCGGGTTGCAGTACGGTCTCAGATGGAAAGACTCGACTGCGTGGTGGTGGCGTTGAAACCTACATTGATGACGGTGTCAAGTTGCGTATCAAGCCCCGCCCTGGCGCGGTGTATTTCAAATTAACTGTTGAGTCATAACAAACAACAAAAAAGCCCAGCAACTTTTCAGTGACTGGGCTTTTTTGGCTTAAACAGTGGCTCCTCGAACTGGGCTCGAACCAGTGACCTACGGATTAACAGTCCGGCGCTCTACCAACTGAGCTATCGAGGAACAGCCAAAATTATAACGGCATTTTCGAGCATTTTCGTCCGCAGTTAAAAAAAGCGGCGTGCGTCATCAATCGAATGTCGGCGTTTCAACGCCCAACACTTTGTGGAGTTTCGGACTCGTGGTCGTGTACTGCAACAGCACCCGTTTTTCGGGATTGATGATGGGTGATGCACCGAATGCTGCCAGTGCACATTCGTGGAAGCCGGAGAGGATTAGCTTCTTTTTGCCAGGGTAGGTGTTGATGTCACCTACTGCAAAAATACCGGGTACGTTGGTCGAAAATTTTTCAGTATCCACCACCAATTGTTTGCGTTCGATGTCAAGGCCCCATTGTGCAATCGGCCCCAACTTGGGGCTGAGGCCAAAGAAGATCAACATCGCATCCATGGGTACAACGCGCGTCACACCGTCGGAGCCTGTGACCTTGACGCCAACCAGTTGATTGTCACGCTCATCGAGCCCCGTGACTTGACCCACGATGAATTGCATTTCATAGGCATCACACAATTCGCGCATTTTGGCGACGTTGGCGGGCGCCGCTTTGAAGCCATCACGGCGATGGATCAAAATGACGCTCTCCGCTTTGTTCGGACCTTCTGCGACGAAGTTCAGGGTCCAGTCCAGCGCCGAGTCACCCCCCCCCAGAATAACCAGATTCTTACCAGCAAAGTCAGCTGGGTTTTTGACGCGGTAGTGGACCTGCGAACCCTCGTACTTTTCAACGCCGTCAACCTTGAGCGTTCGCGGCTGGAAGGCTCCCACGCCCGCTGCGATGAAGATGGTTTTAGTTAAAAACTGTGTGCCTTTGCCGGTCTCTACAAAGAATCGACCATCGGGTTGTTGCAAAACGGTGCTCACTTCACTGCCAAAATGGAACGTTGGCTTGAACGGCTCAATCTGCTTCATCAACGCGTCGGTGAGTTCTTTTCCTGTGCATACGGGCACAGCTGGAATATCAAAGATAGGCTTGTCTGGATAAAGCTCCATGGGCTGCCCGCCGGCGTAGGCTAAGGAGTCGATCACGTGCGCCTTGATCTCTAGCAGGCCCAGTTCGAAAACTTGGAAGAGGCCAACCGGCCCAGCACCAATAATGACGGCATCGGTCTCGATTACATCAGCACGAATCTCAGGAGTGACGGGGGCAGTAACGAGGGTATCCATAAGGCGCAAATTTTGCAAAAAAATGGCGAGCAAGCTCGCCGGTTAGAGCGTGGCGGAAAACCGTTTGTCGGGTTTAGCGAACCAATTCTGAAAGCTTGTTGGGTTTGTCTTTCCAGTCATCGGCGTCGGCTAATGGCTCTTTGCGTTTGGTGATGCTTTTCCAAGTGGGCAAACGTGACAACTCGAGATTGAGCTTGATCATGTGCATCTGATCCTCGGGAAGGTCTTCCTCTGCATAGATGGCAGAGACGGGGCACTCAGGAATACACACAGCGCAATCGATGCACTCGTCTGGATCGATGGTCAGGAAGTTGGGCCCTTCGCGGAAGCAGTCCACGGGACAGACGTCCACGCAGTCGGTGTACTTACATTTGATACAGGCTTCGGTAACGACGTGTGTCATGGTTTTGTGTTGGTAACGAGATGCAAATACATGATTTTAATGGTTTGTTGGCCGCTCGGGCGGGGCAAGCCTTAATCTTCCCGGCGCAGCGGGGCTTCTATCTGATAGGCATCGACCTGGTAGAAGCGACTGTATCGAGCCATTTGGCGCTGTGCCGCCTCCAGCGATTGATCCGCTCGCAAAATGGCATGGCTGAAACCACATCTAGCCATTTGCAGAACCTGGTCAACCAATACATCGCCGGTCGCGATAAGAGGGCCTGTAGCCCCCAAACGCCCGCGCAGTAGAGCGGCTTGAGAGTAGGCTCTGCCGTCAGCGAACTTGGGGAAATTCAGACTAATGGCCTGCGACGTGTGTGAGCCATCTATTGGGACCTCAGCCGTGTTATCGATCGCTAGCGCCTCTCGCAACCACGCTGCGGCCTCCGCTGTGTTGGCTGTCGTCAGTTGAATCTCTGGTGTCGTATGCATAGGGGTGTGTGGGTTAGGTGAGTGTCAAGCGGTTGCCAAGCGCGCCTGGTGTGCGGCAGCTTTGAATGGGTCGTGTCCGACGCGGTCGAGGGTGGCGATAAAGGCCTCACCCCTCACGCGCAAATGGTTGTAGGTGTCGAGAATCGCCTCGATAGCCCCGACAACCTCATCTGCGGCAAAAGAAGGGCCTACGACCCGCCCCGGCCGCGCTTCACCGCCAATTGACGCTCCGTCAGAGCCTGCCAAGGTGATTTGGTACCACTCTTGCCCATCTTTGTCCACACCTAGAATACCGATGTGTCCACTGTGATGGTGGCCGCATGAGTTGATACAGCCGCTGATGTGCAGATCGATAGCGCCGAGGTCCATCAGCTCATCTAAATCCTGGTAACGCGCCGTGATGGCGGATGCGAGGGACAGCGAACGTGCGTTCGCGAGGCTGCAAAAATCTCCCCCAGGGCAAGCGATCATGTCAGTCAGTAAGCCGATATTGGGTTTCGCCAGCCCCAAGGCTTTCGCATCCCGCCACAGCGCGGGCAGTGCATCGCAGCGCACCCATGGAAGTACCAAATTTTGGGTGTGCGTGACGCGCAGTTCACCCGCGCTGTAGGTATCGGCAAGCTGTGCTGCAGCGTCAAGCTGGGCGGCTGTTGCGTCGCCGGGCGCGTATCCTACACGCTTGAATGAAAGGGTCACTGCGCGCAGGTGCGGCACTTTGTGTGGGCGTACGTTCTGGATCAACCAGCTGTCAAATCCAGCCTCATCCCGTGAGGCGGCAGCCAGGATTGCGGCTATTTTTTCTTGGGTGGGAATGGCGCCTTGATCGCGCGATGGGGGAGAGAATGCCGCAGCGACTTCGGCGAATCGTGTGGCTGTGATCCGGTTGGGGCTACCGTCAACGGTTTGGAGGGCTTCGAATTCGGCGTCGACCTCGTCGATATATGCTTGCCCCTCAGCCTTCACCAAAATCTTGATGCGTGCTTTGTAAAGGTTGTCGCGTCGGCCCCAACGGTTATAGACTCGAATCACCGCGGTGAGGTAGTCGAGGATGTCAAACGCAGGCACGAACGATCGCAGGATGCGCCCAATGACAGGGGTGCGCCCCATGCCGCCCCCGACTGACACTTCAAAACCGAGGTCGTCATCATCGTTCGCCACCAGACGCAATCCCACGTCGTGCCAGCGGGTCGCGGCGCGATCCTCTGAAGCGCCGGTTATGGCGACTTTGAATTTACGGGGTAAAAATGCGAATTCAGGATGCAGGGTGCTCCATTGGCGGATCAGTTCGGCAAAGGGGCGGGGGTCAACCAGCTCGTCTGGCGCAATGCCTGCGAAGGCGTCGGTGGTGGTGTTGCGTATGCAGTTGCCGCTGGTTTGGATACCGTGCAGGCCTGCGGTGGCAAGCAGGTCCATCACATCCGCACTCTTCGACAGTGGTATCCAATTGAACTGGACGTTTTGACGTGTGGTGAAGTGGGCGCAATGGTCGGGCAGGGAGGTCACATCGCTCAGACCGGCTACCGTGGTGTCAATGGATGAGAGGTCCTTGTGGTCGTAGGTACGGGCGATCTCCGCCAGCACGCGCAGTTGCCGGCTGGACACGACACCATAGGGAATCGCGACCCGTAGCATGGGAGCGAAGCGTTGCACGTACCATCCGTTCTGCAGTCGCAGCGGCTTGAACTCATCTTCGGACAAGGCGCCGGATTGCCACCGGTTCAATTGGTCTCGGTACTGCGCGGCGCGCTGCTCTATGAAGGTTTGGTCAAACTCGGTGTAGGCGTACATGTGCACTTGCAATCGGTTGGCTTTGGAGGCCACGACTTTAGGTCAAGCGGTCTTATTTCCAAACGATATTTTTCTTATCCACTTATGCCGATTGACGTATATGGGCTATTGACGGGTCTTGAGCGCTTGGCGCGCGCTCTGCAGCAGGGCGCGACGGGGATCGATCGCTTTTTCAAGATCCAAAGGCAGTGGGCTTGGCTGCCCGCTCATTTTGGCCGCCAATACTTCCCCCAATAACGGGGCCAGGCTAAGGCCTCGGGATCCGAGTGCGAGCAGACCGTATAGACCGGGCGCGGTGGGTATGTGATGTCGTGCTGCGCTGGGGTCAATGCCCGCGTGAACGCCAAAAGGCAAGGCTCCCACCAAGGGCATGCGATCGATCGACGCGCATCGCACGCCAACCCAATCATGCAATAAGTTCTCTTTGGCCTGCGCAGACCACCGGTCGGTGGCTTCGGGGGCGATGCTGGCGAGGAGGTCGTGGTTAGCGGCCCGGTCGCGTGCGCGGACGGCAAGATCATCTGAGCCCCGACGGTAAGTCGCACCGACACTCCACACGGCGCCCGCGCGGGTCAGAAAGTGCGGTACGTAAACGCCACTCAACCGTTTGGGCGTGATCCGCGATGGACTGTCTGTGCCCATTTGGCTGGGCCCGAGGGTGATCTGCCCCGCAACGGGACGGAGACCGAGCGCCAGTGTCCCCAATAAGTGCGGTGCCGCGTGGGCGTTGGCAACGACCACATGAGACGCTGCCGAGCGGACGGCACCCGTTGTTGAGAGAAGGTTCCAGTGCCGAGTGACGTCGTCAAAATGCAAGCGCGTAATTGGCGTTTGGGTGCACAGTTCGAGCGAGGTGAGTGCCCTTGCGTGATTCAGCCACGCGTCAATCAGGCAAGCCGGTTGGATGATATGAGCCAGGTCGACGCCTTGCAAAACAGGGGGCTGATGGAGGTCGCCACGTTCGTAGTTTTCGACCGATGTAGCGACCCAACCATGACCGTCAGGCAGGTAGGTTTGCAGGTGGCTACGGGTGACAGACAGCCCTTGCGCCGTCAGCCGGCTAAGCGGTGTGGGCTGAGTCGTATGGTGCGGGCTGAGCATGCCCACAGGAAGGGCGGAGGCACCGCTCGCTGGGTTGTCACCGGACTCGTAAACCGTGATGCGCCAACCGAGCTTGGCCAGTGCAATCGCAGTCGCCGCACCCGCCAGTCCGCAGCCGATGATGGCGGCGTGTGGCGACGACCGTCCCAGCACGGGGGAACTTAACTTTGGGTGGGCGGGACGTAGCCTTGCGCGGCGTCAGCGCCGTCACCGAAGAAGTGATTTTCCATTTGACGTGCCAAATATTGCCGCGCACGCGCGTCTGCCAAGTTGAGTCGGTTCTCGTTTACCAGCATGGTTTGGTGTTTCAGCCAATCCGCCCATGCTTGTTTACTCACGTTGAGCCACAGCTTTTTGCCTAGCTCCCCCGGGTAAGGCGGGAAGTCCAATCCCTCAGACTCAACCCCCAATTTGATGCAATTAACCATCCGTGTCATGAAGCGACTTCCTTTAATCAATGGCGTTACTGTACCAACAATTCAGGTTCCGCTAATGAAAGACCGGCATTTCCATTCATGAAGCTCGTAGCCATTACCATAGGGGGGTTAACTAAATTACAAGACGAGATTCAGGAGACGCCATGCAGCCCCTTTTTGCCATAGAGACCCAACAAGCGCGATGGGCACGTCGCTTAAGCGGTGTGATTGCGCTGTGGTGCTTTGGCTTGCTGGCTTATGGCTTTTACCTACAGCACGTTTCGGGCCTTGAACCCTGTCCCATGTGTATCGTGCAGCGCTATGCGCTCATCCTGACATTGGTTTTTAGTGCCTTTGCCGCCTACACCAAAGGCAGCGGTGCGCGGGGCCTGTGGATGATCCTGGCAGCCTTGTTCGCGGTTGGGGGTGCATTTGTAGCGGCACGCCAGAGCTGGTTGCAGTGGTATCCACCAGAGATCTTCTCGTGCGGACGTGACTTCTACGGCATGATCGAAGCGTTCCCCTTGCAAAAAGTGATCCCCATGCTGCTCAAAGGTAGTGGGGATTGCACCGCGGTCGATTGGACGTTTTTGGGGTTGTCCATCGCCAACTGGTCGTTCATCAATTTCGTGGCGATGGTCGGCGCCATCATTTTGGTGTGGCGGCGCGGGTGTCGCGCTTAAAGCTTTTTCAAGAAAACCTTGCTGCGCCGATCCCAGTTGTATTTGCTTTTTCGTGCCTCGGGTAGCGAATCGGGGGCGACTTCAATAAATCCCCGCTTGATGAACCAGTGCATGGTGCGGGTGGTGAGAACGAAGATGCTTTTCAGACCCAAGGCTCTTGCCCGTTGCTCGATACGCTTGAGGAGCCGCTCGCCGTCCCCCTGCGCTTGGCTGTGCGGCGAGACGGTTAACGCGGCCATCTCACCCGTGCGCTCCTCGGGGTAGGGGTACAGCGCGGCGCAACCGAAAATCACCCCGTCGTGCTCAATGATCGTGTAATTCGCGGCGTCGCGCTCAATTTCGGTACGGTCGCGCTTGACCAGCACGCCTTCTTTTTCGAGCGGCTCAATCAAGGCCAAGATACCGCTGACATCGTCAATCGAGGCTTCGCGCAGGCTTTCTAATTTTTCGTCGACCACCATGGTGCCAATGCCATCGTGGGTGTAAATCTCCAGCAGGGGCGCACCGTCGACTGCGAAGGGCAGGATATGGCTGCGCTCGACGCCCGCCTCGCAGGCCTGCACACAGTAGCGCAGGTAAAAACTGGTGTCGCTTGGCTGGTCCGCCTTGGGCAGGCTGTTGAGGATCGCCTTGGCTTGGGCCAATGGCAATTCGGTTGTGATCGCAGTTTCAGGGTCGTTGAGGTCGGCGTGAAGACCCGGAATTTCCGTCAGAAACATCAGCTTGTCCGCCTGCAGCGCGATTGCGGTCGCGGTGGCGACGTCCTCCATGGCCAAGTTGAAGGCCTCACCGGTTGGGGAGAAGCCAAAAGGCGACAGAAGCACCAAAGCGCCCATGTCGAGCGCGCTTGCAATACCGTGGGCATCTACCTTGCGCACCATGCCTGAGTGCATGAAATCAATGCCATCGACCAACCCAATGGGGCGCGCCGTGATGAAGTTGCCTGAGAGTACACGCACTTTCGCACCGGCCATGGGCGTATTGGGCAGCGCTTGGCTAAACGCGGCTTCAATCTCATAGCGCAGCTGTCCCGCGGCTTCTTGAGCGCAATCCAACGCCACCGAGTCAGTAATGCGGGTCCCCATTGCAAAGGCAGCGGAGTGTCCTTTAGCAGCCAGCTGTTCGTTCACCTGGGGGCGAAAGCCGTGCACCAAGACGATGCGAACGCCCATGCTTTGAATCAGTGCCAAGTCCTGCACAATGCTGGGGAGCTTACCCGCTGCGATGGCTTCACCGGCCAGTCCAACGACTAGCGTCTTACCCCGGTGCATGTGAATGTAGGGGGCTACAGACCGAAACCAAGGAACAAATGTGAAGTTGAAAACGTCAGACATGGCAGCGCGCTGGGGTGGTTGATTGAAACAAATATCGCCCCCGGTGAAGGGCCCACTGAAGTCATAAGGATAATCGTTCCTTGTTCACTTTTACATTTGTGTTTGAAACTCGGGTTTTACGTTGGATTTAAAGCTAAATTTTCCTGAATCGCTACCGGTCAGCGCGAAGCGCGAAGAGATCATGGCGCTCATGCGGGCACATCAAGTGGTCGTCGTCTGTGGCGAGACAGGCTCGGGTAAAACCACGCAGCTACCTAAAATGGCGCTGGCGCTTGGGCGAGGGCGCATCAACGGCGGCAAACTGATCGGGCACACCCAGCCCCGAAGGATTGCTGCAAGTAGCGTCGCAAAGCGTATCGCGACAGAGCTAAACACCCCATTGGGGGAGGTGGTGGGCTACAAGGTTCGCTTCCAAGATCGCCTCTCTCGAGACGCATCCGTGAAGCTCATGACGGATGGGATTTTGTTGGCGGAGACTCAAACCGATCCGCTTTTAAAGGCCTACGACACCATCATCATCGATGAGGCGCATGAACGCAGCCTCAATATTGATTTCTTGATGGGCTATCTGCGTCAGTTGCTGCCTCGGCGACCCGATCTTCAGGTGATTGTGACTTCAGCAACCATTGATGCAGATCGGTTTGCGCAGTACTTCGCGTCCAGCAAAGGTCCCGCGCCCATCGTGCAGGTCTCTGGTCGAACTTATCCGGTGGAGATTCGTTGGCGACCTTTCGAAGAATCCAAAGATACCGACCTCAACACGGCCATCGCAGATGGGGTGGACGAGTTGTGGCGTGGTGGTGGACACGCCAGTCAGGGCGATATTTTGGTTTTCTTACCGGGTGAGCGTGAAATTCGCGAGGCCACAGACCACCTGCGCAAGCACCTCAGCCATCAGCCCGTGTTGCGCGACACGGAGATTCTTCCGCTGTTTTCGAGACTTAGCCAAGCTGAGCAGGACCGCGTGTTTGAAACCGGCGGACGCCGTCGTGTGGTGCTTGCAACGAACGTCGCGGAAACGTCATTGACGGTGCCCGGTATCCGCTTTGTGATCGATGCAGGAACGGCGCGAGTCAAGCGTTACAGCTACCGCCAAAAAGTCGAGCAGTTGCTGGTGGAGCCCATTAGTCAAGCTGCTGCGAACCAGCGGAGTGGTCGTTGCGGGCGCGTAGCCGATGGCATCGCTATTCGTCTTTACGACTCGACTGCATTTATCGCACGACCGGCGTATACCGACCCTGAAATTTTACGAAGCTCGCTCGCTGCCGTCATCTTGCGGATGAAGTCGCTGCACCTGGGAGATATTGAGCAATTCGCCTTCATTGATCCACCGCCGAGGCGTGCGGTCGTAGACGGTTATCAATTGCTCAATGAGCTTGGTGCCGTTGATGATGAGAATGTGCTGACCCCGCTTGGTATGCAGTTGGCGCGTTTGCCTTTGGACCCCAAGGTCGGTCGCATGATCTTAGAAGCGAAGCAGCGAGGCGCTTTGGCCGAGGTCATGGTCATCGCGGCTGCGCTTTCACTGCAGGATGTGCGTGATCGTCCAATTGACAAGCAGGCGCAGGCGGATCAAGCCCATAAAAAGTTCGATGACGAGCGTAGTGAGTTTTTGGGCACCTTACGGTTATGGGCATGGATGCTGCGTGCCCGTGGCGGCATGAATCATGACGCGTTGCTGAGCGCCTGGGTCAGTGGTCCTAAAACAAGCACGCCACCCGGACAAACGTTAAGTGGGAAGAACGCGCACCTGCGTCCGGAGCAACGACATCCGAAAGCAAACCAAACCGCTACGAAGGCTGGGGCTGAACCAGAGACACACAAGTTGTCGAACCGTCAGTATGAGCAGGTGCTGCGTGATCAATACATCAACGTTCGTCGCGCGCGTGAGTGGCGTGACGTTTACAGCCAACTACATACCGTCGTCGCAGAACACGGCTGGAAGTTAAACGACAAGCCCGCGGGGTACGAGGCATTGCACCTGTCGCTGCTCTCTGGCTTACTGGGAAATGTCGGTTGCAAGAGCGATGCTGAGGATTGGTATTTAGGCGCTCGAGGAATTAAGTTTTACGCCCACCCAGGCGCGAATCTGAGCAAGAAGGCCGGCAAGTGGGTGGTTGTCGCTGAACTGGTCCAGACAGCGCGACTATTCGGACGTGGTATCGCCGCCATTGACCCCAAGTGGCTGGAGGAGGTTGGTGCCCATTTGTTGAAGCGGCAACTGCTCGAGCCGCATTGGGAGAAAAAATCTGCGCATGTTGTGGCCCTAGAGCGAGCCACGCTCTACGGACTAACGGTTTACAGCCAACGGCGTGTGCGTTACGACCGCATTGACCCAGAGACCGCAAGGACGATCTTCATTCGCGATGGACTGGTGGGCGGGGCCTACGATTGCCGCTTGCCTTTTCTGGCTGCAAACCAGCGCCTGATCAAGGAAGTATTGGACCTTGAGCACAAATCCCGGCGTCAAGATGTGTTGGTTGATGACGCGTTGATTGAGGCGTTTTATGACGCACAGTTACCCGCTGACGTGTTCAGCGGCGACACACTGGAGCGCTGGTATCGTGTAGTCGCCAAGCAAGACCCCAAGTGCCTCTATCTGACCCGTGAAACCTTGATGCGCCACGAGGCCAGTGGCGTTACGCATCAGGCCTTTCCCAAGCTGCTGCGTGTTGGCGGCGTGGATTGTCCTGCGACTTACCTGCACGAACCCGGTGATGCCAAAGATGGCGTGACTGTCGAGGTACCGATATTTGCGTTAAACCAGGTAGACCCTGCGCGGTGTGAGTGGCTGGTGCCGGGGTTGTTGAAAGAAAAAATACAAGGTTTGCTGAAGAGTTTGCCGCAGAAGCCCCGGGCACGTTTGGTGCCTATCCCCCAAACCGCAGCTGAAATGGCCGTTACGCTCTCGGGCCCCGACACATTTGGGCAAGGTTCGTTGATCGAGGTTTTGACCGCTCAAATCAAAGCGAAGACGGGATTGGACGTAAAGACCACCGACTTGAAACCTGATAGTCTCAGTCCGCATTTGTTAATGAATATTCGGGTAGTGGATGCGCACGGACGTCAGTTGGGCATGGGACGTCACATCGCCACCCTGAAGGCCCAATTGGGCGGGCAGGCGCGCGGCGCGTTTCAAGCGTTGGCACAACTCAAGCTGGCTAAATTACCTCCAGCCCCTGAGGTGTCAAACTCGCCGACAGGGGGTGCACCACCTGCCAAATCAAGCGACGCCAAACTAGCCGCTCAGTCCACTGTGGATACCGACAACCGCAGCTACGGTGGCGTGGTGTGGGACAGTTCCGCTCGCTACACTAATTGGAGTTTTGGAACGTTGCCTGAGTTGATGGAGATTCGACAAGGGCAACAAACTTTGGTTGGCTTTCCTGCACTCGTTGATAAGCACGATGCGGTCGCCATTGAAGTCTTTGACGAGCCTGATGTGGCAGCGCGTCACCACCGTCTCGGTTTGTTACGGTTGTTTGCCTTTCAAATCAAGGATGCGCTCAAATACCTCGAAAAAAACATACCTGATTTACAGGCCATGTCCGTCGCCTACATGTCGCTGGGTACAGCCGAAGCGCTACGGACACAGATTATCGAAGTGGCGCTGGACCGCGCGTTTTTACAGGCGCCGCTGCCGCAAGATGCCACCGCATTTGCCGCGCGCATTGGCGAGGGGCGAGGGCGTCTGACATTAATTGCCAATGAAGTCGCGCGCGCATGCGGCGATGTGTTGAGTGCGTATAGCAAAGTACAACGAAAGCTACGCGATGCCAAAAACATGGCGACTGTCGTACAGGATGTTGAGCAGCAACTGGCGCGTATCATGCCAAAAGATTTTGTGCGTCAAACCCCTGCGACGGACTTACCGCATCTCACCCGCTATCTGAATGCAATTCTGGCGCGCATTGATAAAGCGCGATCTGATCCCGCACGAGATGCGACGCAGGCCCGTGAGGTGCAGCGGCTTGAGCAGTCGTTTTATCGATTGGTTGCCCAACGCAATGGCCAGCTAGATGAGGCGTCTCAGCATTTCAAGTGGCTACTAGAGGAATTACGCGTTGGCCTGTTCGCGCAGGAACTGCGCACACGGCAACCGGTTAGCGTTAAACGACTGGAAAAAGCGTTGGCCCTTTTGCAGACCTAACGCAATCGCCACAATGGGTCAGATGCCGTAATTTTCACCGTCGCCAGCCATGGCTTTGGCAATCAAGTCGCGGCTTAGATTGGGGCTGAGCAGCTCAGCGAAGCGCAGCACGTACAAACGAAGATAAGCTCCGCGCTTGAAGGCGACCCGAGCGACATTGCTGCCAAACAGATAGCCGGCTGGGCGCATCACCATGTCGGGGCCGACGCCGTCTTTGTCGACAGCCATCTGCGCGACGATGCCGACCCCCATACCCAGCCCCACGTACGTTTTGATCACGTCGGAGTCGATGGCATCGAGAACAATGTTGGGTTTTAGTCCCCGGTTGCCGAAAGCCACATCGATGCGACTTCGACCCGTAAAGGTCGGGTGATAAGTGACCAGCGGGTGTTGCACCAAGTCCTCTAAGCGGATGCGTTCCAGCGCCGCCAGCGGGTGCCCCTTGGGCATGACCAACACGTGTTGCCACTCATAGCAGGGCATGCTCACGAGGTCCTCGAACTGTGTCAACGACTCTGTTGCGATGCCGATGTCGGCTGCGTCGTTCAGTAGCATTTCGGCGACCTGTGTGGGTGAGCCTTGATGCAAGCTGATATTGACCTTTGGGTAGGCTTGCCGAAGTTTGGCGACAGGCTCCGGTAAAACGTAGCGCGCTTGCGTGTGTGTCGTGGCAATACTCAAGGTGCCAGAGTCTTGGTTGGAGAACTGCTCACCAATGCGCTTGAGGTTGTGAATTTCCCGAAGAATGATGTCAATGCTTTTCAGGACATGGGTGCCAGGCTCGGTGATGCGTTTAATTCGCTTTCCGTGTCGCGCGAAAATCTCGACGCCAAGCTCATCCTCTAACTCGATAATCGCTTTTGAAACACCGGGTTGGGAGGTATGCAGTGCCTTGGCGGTGTCGGTTAGGTTGAGGTTTCGACGGACCGCTTCTTGAACAAATTTAAACTGGTGAAGGTTCATTTTGGTGCCTGTAACTGACCCATAGGTTATGCGGAGGTTGCAATCGTAACGATCGCTTGAGTCATGGCGGGATGCTCACCCACTGCAGGTTCGCACGTCAATCGTATTTGGGGGTGTTGTGCCGAGAGTTCAGCGACCAGTTGCGGCAGATCTTCACGGGCGTGCACGCCAACGCCAAAAAACATAGGCAAAATTTTGATTTCTTGTACGCCATCCTCAGCCATTTTTTTTACCACATCCGGTAGGCTGGGTGCGCACAATTCCAAGTAGGCGCATTCCACATTGCGATCGGGCATCGCTGCACGAACGGCTGCGGCAAGTCGCTCCAGCGGGTCACGCCACAACGGGTCGCGTGAGCCATGGGCAAATAAGATCAAACTGGATTTAGGCATGGAGTCAGGCAATTCTTGGATTTCGGGTTCGTTTTACCGTCGCAAAACAAACCAAGCAAAAGCGGTGAGGGAGACAGCGGAATAAATTAGGCTGGGGGCTGCCGCCGACAGCCAAGGCTGCCACGTGCTGAGGACGCCCAGAAACGAAAACATACTGTTGAGGAGGAAGTAGCTTATTCCGACCAGAAAACCTAAAAAGACGTAACCAGCCGTGCCCTCAGATCGGAAATGAAGGTATGCGAACGGCAGCGCCAAGACCACCATGACCAAACAACCGAGCGGATAAAAAAGTTTTCGCCAAAATTCCACCTCATATCGCTGGGTGCTTTGCTGATTTTGGTCGAGATGCGAAACATACTGATATAGCTCGACTGTGGTGAGGTTGTAGGGGTCGAGTAGCGCAACCGATACCGTGCTGGTTGTGATCCCTGTCGGCCACAGGTGCGTGTCGAATCGGCGCTCTTCGATGCGGTTGTTCGGCGTAGCGCGGACGTTTGGGGTGGCGGGTGTCGCACTTTCATAAACCGTAGACAGCCCATTCTTGAGTCGCCAATGGCCTTCTCCGGTATCGACAGCCGTCTTCGCAACCAGCGTTTCAAGCAAACGGCCCGTTTGGTCGAACTCATAGATGGTGACGTTCTCGAAAACCAATTTGGCATTCATCGCCCCTACGTTAACTGACGATGTCCGCTGACCGTCTGGACTGGTGGCCTTCAACCATGCGCCGGTGCGACCGACACTCACGCTACCGTCAAAGCGCACCTTTAAGAGGGTTTGATTCTTGTTGGTTAGCGGCGCCAGATAGTCCCCCACGATAAAAGTGAAGGCTGCGAACGCTAACCCCAAGACCAACATCACTCGAAGCGCCAGCCATGGCCCGAGACCGCTGGCGCGCAGAATAGTAAATTCAGATGTACTGGCCAGCCGTGTTAGTACGAAGATCGTCCCGATGAGAACGCAGATGGGCATGAGTTGATACAAGCGCCAAGGCACACCCAAAGCCACATAGGTGAGGGCGTGAGCGACGGTAAATACCTCGCTGGGATCACCCGCAGCACGACGACCGATCGACGGAATTTGATCCACCAAATCGAAGAAGGAAAACAAACCGAGAAAGCCCAATGCCACGAAGCCCACGGCAATCAGAATTTCTTTGTATAGAATTTGGCGCAGCGTTCTCATGCACGCACCCCAGAGCGGTCATCGCGTGTCAGTTGCGCTTTCAGCGCAGGCCAGAATTCAATCTGCATGTGTCGCTTGTAGAGCCACAGGCCACAAAGCACGGCAATCCCGCCATGCAACACCAGCAGCATAGGGACAAGCCCCACCTTTTGGTAAGCAATCCAGCTGCTACTCACCGTGTGTAAATTGAAGTAAACGATACCGCACAGCAGCGCCATGATCGTTTGTGGGCCGCGCTTACCGCGGGTGTTTGCCTGAGCAACAGCCAATCCAATTAAGACGAAATTGATGGCCATGAAGAACATGCCGATCCGCCATGCGAATTCGCCCCGCGCGCTTGGGTGGAACTGCTCGAAGAGGTCTTGAGTTTTCATGCTCTTGAGGGCTCGGCTACTACCTCCAACTACGGGGTCACTGATCAAGGTGCCTTGACGCTCAAATCGGGTGATGGTTTGAGAATTGTCGGCACGGCTGCGTCGGGTTTGCTCGCCATCCTCGAGTTCAAGGAATCGACCATCAGGCTTTTCCACAATCTGTGCATGTGCTGCGGAGGTCACGACCTGACCCGTACTGGTCCTATTCGCGATGAAAATTCCGTTACCGGTTTGACCTGAAGGACTGCTTTTGTCCATGAAAAAGACGACCTCGCCGTTGGCAGATTCCCTGAATTGCCCAGGTGCGACGCGGTCAACATTGTTACGCGCTTCGTATTTGCTTTTGAGGTCATCCAATTCAGCGTTGTGCCAGGGCCAAGCCCACAGCTGCAACACGGCGATAGCAAGCAAAATGGGCCATGCAAATCGAAATGTCGGCTTGATGAATCCAAACAAACCAACACCACTGCTAAACCAGATCGGCATTTCGCTATCACGGTAAATGCGGCTCAGGGTGCTGACAACCGCGATGTAGAGAGCTACCGATAAGATCAACGGCATGCGACCCAGCGCGCTGTAACCCAGCGCCATCGATAGTGATTCAGGATCTAACTCGCCCTGTGATGCCAATCCCAAGGTACGAATCAGCATCAGCGTCATGACGATCGTGAATAAAACCACCCAACTTGTCCAGAAGCTTCGGGCGAGATCTCGTCTAAGTGAGGAATGGAATAACATCTAGGTCTCAGTACACAATAGGTGCATTATGAACGTTGAACTCAAGTCGATCTCATTTGATAAATCCTGCCAACGGAAGTGCGATGCGCTGATTATCCTGCTTCCCAAGGGCACTTCGGTAGCGTCATCCTCGAGTGCGTTGACGCAATGGGTTGCCGCAGCGCAAAAGCAGGGCGCACTAGGCCCAAATGGCGCGGGCAGTGTATCGGCTTACGCTGACCCTCGGTTTACCCCCAAGCAAGTGCAAGTGGTCTTGGTTGATCCATCGGATCCGGATGGGCTGCGTGCCGCGCTTCGTGGTGCAGCGAAGAGCCTGTCGGCGACCGCGCAGGCGATCACGGTTTCGCTGCAACTCCTCATGAATGCGGCCGATGAAAGCGCGGTCGACTGGATGCATTTGATTGTGGCTGCGCTCGGCGAGGCGACCTACAACTTCACTACCAGCAAAGCGAAGACGGCGAAAAAATCTTGGACTGGGCAATTCACGCTGGCTGTGGATGCCGCACCGCGGTTGAAACGCGAATTTGATCGCGCAGTTGCCGTGATGGCCGGGATGAACTTGGCAAAAGAATGGGCGAATCGCCCCGCGAATTTGGCGACCCCGTCGCTGTTAGCCGATGAAGCCAAACGGCTCGCCAAGTTCAAGAACATGCGCGTCGAGGTACTCGGTCCGAAAGAGGTTGCCAAGTTGAAGATGGGCGCTTTCATGGCGGTGGCACAGGGCTCCGCACAGCCACTGCGCTTCATCGTGGTTCGCTACCAAGGGACGGATGCGGCGAAGGCACCGGTGGTACTGGTTGGCAAGGGAATCACCTTCGATACGGGCGGGATCTCACTCAAGCCCAGTGCGGAGATGGACGAAATGAAGTTCGACATGTGCGGCGCTGCCAGCGTGATGGGAGCGATGCATGCGATTGGTCAAATGCAGCCGAAGCAAAATGTTGTTGCGCTGATCCCCAGTTGCGAAAACATGCCTGATGCTGCGGCCGTCAAACCCGGTGATGTGGTGACCAGCATGAGCGGGCAGACCATTGAGATTTTGAATACCGATGCCGAGGGACGCCTGATTTTGTGCGATGCCCTGACGTACGCCAAGCGGTTTAAGCCTGCGCATGTCATCGATGTCGCGACTTTGACGGGTGCCTGCGTGATCGCGCTGGGCCATGTGCGGTCGGGGATGTTTACAGCAGATGACGCCTTGGCTGCTGCGCTGCACGAGGCTGGGGAGCAGACCCGTGATTTGTGCTGGCGCATGCCGCTGGATGAAGCCTATGGGAAGTCGCTCAAATCAAACTTTGCCGATATCCCCAATATTGGGGGCGGTCGTGCCGGTGGGTCCATAACCGCAGCGAAGTTCCTCGAAAAATTCACGGATGCTTTCAAGTGGGCCCACTTGGATATCGCGGGCAGTGCTTGGGACGGTGGCGCAGCGAAAGGAGCCACCGGTCGACCTGTGCCCTTGCTGGTTCATCATGTTCTGAGCGCAGGGTCATCGGTATCGAAGCGTGCTTGACCGTTATGGCGGACGAGACGCTTGAGGCTGTTGCATTTCATACCGGTGTGAGCGATCCGGTGCAGCATCTGCGCCGCCTAATAACCAAGACCACGAAACGCCAAGAGCCTATGGTGGTGTTGTGTACGGCGGAAACCCTTGATGCAATTGACGACGCGCTGTGGTCTTTGGAGCGCGAGGGGTTTGTGCCGCACGCGCGCTTCGACAGCCCGCCCGCGGTGAAGGCGAGGAGTATGGTCGCGCTCATAACGGACGTTTCGCAAACCGAGCGTCGCGACCGGTTGGTCAATTTGAGCGATGCCTGGGTGCCATCGGTCGAGCGCTTTAAACGAGTGGTTGAGGTGGTCACGCCACAAGCGGCCGCTGCGGCCCGCAGCCGTTGGAAGCGATATGCGGCGATGGGGGTCGCTCTCACCAACACCACATTCACCTAGGAACCGCGGGTCGTGTGTTTGGATAATTAGTAAAAACCCTAATATCCAAGAAAATTCCCAAAACGCCCTCAGTCCCACCCGATTTTGCGGTATCGTTCGCGCTTAGCGGACACTGCAACATTGCGCGAGCCCCGCTATTTAGCAATTTAACCTGTTCATTCAAGGACTATCATGCAAATGAAAATCAAACTCGCTCTGGTCGCTGCTGCTGCCCTTGCGCTCGTTGCTTGTGGCGACAAAGAAGAAGCCGCTGGCGGCGGTGACACCATGGTCGTAAAAATCGGTCACGTAGGCCCAACCAGCGGTGCGATCGCCCACTTGGGTAAGGACAACGAAAACGGTGGTCGCATGGCTATCGAAGAGTTGAACGCTGCTGGCATGACCATTGGTGGTAAGAAAGTCACCTTTGAGTTGCTGGCTGAAGACGACGCGGCTGATCCCAAGCAGGGTACGGCAGCGGCACAAAAGCTGGTTGACGCGAAGGTCAACGGCGTCATTGGTCACTTGAACTCTGGCACCACAATCCCTGCATCATCGATCTATCACGATGCGCGGTTGCCCCAAATTTCGCCCTCAGCAACCAACCCCAAGTACACCCGCCAGGGCTTCGACACAACCTTCCGTTTGGTTGCTGACGACACGCAATTGGGTGGTACTTTGGGCCGCTACGCTATCGAGACTCTGAAAGGCAAAACCGTTGCGGTAATCGACGACCGCACCGCATATGGCCAGGGCGTTGCCGATGAGTTCGAAAAAGGCGTGACGTCTGCAGGCGGTACCTTGGTTGCGCGTGAATTCACGAACGACAAAGCAACCGACTTCAACGCGATCCTGACCTCCATCAAAGGCAAGAACCCCGATGTGGTCTTCTTCGGTGGTATGGACGCTGTCGCAGGCCCCATGCTTAAGCAAATGAAGGCACTCGGTATCAACGCCAAGTTCATGGGCGGCGACGGTATTTGTACCGCTGGTTTGCCTGCGCTGGCTGGCGACGGCTTGGCTGATGACATGGTCTACTGTGCAGAAGCCGGTGGTGTTGACGAAGCAGGTAAGGCTGCGATGGACAAGTTCCGCGAAGACTTCAAGGCCAAGTACGGCGCTGAAGTTCAGGTTTACGCGCCCTACGTGTACGACGCTGTCAAGTTGATGGCTGACGCGATGAAGCGTGCTGATTCTGTTGATCCCGCAAAGTACTTGCCCGAGTTGGCCAAGACCTCTGGCTACCAGGGTGTGACCGGCAACATCTCTTTCGACGAGAAGGGTGACATTAAGAACGGTGCATTGACACTGATGACCTACCGCGGTGGTCAGCGTTCGACTCTGGCTGTGATCCGTTAATCAACGGCGCGCAACCGCAAAAAGCCACCTTCGGGTGGCTTTTTTTTGTCCATACGATTTTTGTGCCTCTGGACAGGCCGTGCCAAATGTGTGGGTAACGTCTAAAATAGCGGGTTCGCGGCTATTGTGTCGCGCAGCAACCCAGCGCCCCCTATGAACATGCCCGTCGACGTGTCGCAATTCGAGCGACTCGCGAAACCCATCACCAGCTATCGGCCCTATTGGGCCAGCCGCTTTGGAACGGCCAAGTTTTTGCCGACGTCGCGTGCTGAGATGACAGCCTTGGGATGGGACAGCTGTGACATCATCATCGTCACCGGCGATGCCTACGTCGATCATCCCAGTTTTGGTATGGCCGTTATTGGGCGAACCCTTGAAGCACAGGGCTTTCGTGTCGGTATCATCGCGCAGCCTGACTGGCAAAGCGCTGACCCGTTCCGCGTCCTTGGTAAGCCCAACTTGTTTTTCGGTGTCACCGCCGGAAACATGGACTCGATGATCAATCGCTACACGGCGGATCGAAAAATTCGTTCTGATGATGCATACACCGCCGGTGGTCAAGGCGGCTCGCGGCCCGATCGCGCGGCGCTGGTCTATTCGCAGCGCTGCCGTGAGGCGTATAAGGATGTGCCAATTGTTGTTGGCGGTATTGAAGGCTCATTGCGCCGCATTGCGCATTACGACTATTGGCAAGATAAGGTTCGTCGCTCGCTCGTAGTCGACTCGAAGTGTGATTTGCTTTTGTATGGCAACGCTGAACGCGCAATCATTGAGATCGCTCATCGGCTCGGCAAAGGAGAGTCGATCCACGACATCACTGACGTCCGCGGTACGGCCTTTGTCCGGCGTGAGACGCCAGAGGGGTGGTTCGAGATTGACTCAACTGAGGTGGATCAACCTGGGCGTGTCGACAGCCACATCAACCCGTATTTGATGGTGAGCGAACAAGCTGCGCTGCAAGGTGGCAGTTGCGCTCGTGAGGAGGAGGCGCAGGCCAAGGCAGGCGCATCGAATGCCGCAGCCGATGGCGGCGTAAGGGGTGATCCGCGCGTCAAGCCATTGGTATTCATGCCGAGTTCAACGACCACGACCCGCACCGGCAAAGTTAAAGTGCCGCCACGAGATAAGTCGGTGATTCGTCTGCCATCGTATGAGCAGGTCAAGCGTGACTCGGTGTTGTACGCGCATGCCAATCGTGTGCTGCATCTTGAAACCAACCCCGGTAATGCGCGCGCTTTGGTTCAGGCGCACGGGGAGGGCGCCACCGCACGCGATGTCTGGGTGACGCCACCGCCGATTCCCCTCACCACGGCCGAGATGGATCATGTGTTTGATCTCCCCTATGCACGCAGCCCCCACCCCAAGTATGCGGACAAGCAGGGGGGGCACGACGGTGAGACCAAAATTCCAGCATGGGAGATGATTCGTTTCTCAATCAACATCATGCGGGGATGCTTTGGCGGTTGTACCTTCTGTTCGATCACGGAGCACGAAGGACGCGTGATCCAAAGTCGCTCTGAAGACTCCATCATCAAAGAGGTGGAAGCAATTCGTGATCAGGTGACTGGCTTTACGGGGGTTATATCGGACCTCGGTGGCCCGACTGCAAACATGTATCGAATTGGCTGTAAGTCACCCGAGATTGAAGCAGCCTGTCGCAAGCCCAGTTGCGTCTATCCCGGCATTTGTTCGAATTTAAATACCAACCACGATCCGCTAATCAAGCTGTATCGACGCGCGCGGGCACTGCGCGGTGTGAAAAAAATCCTTATCGGCTCGGGGTTGCGTTATGACCTTGCTGTTGAGAGTCCGGAATATGTGAAAGAGTTGGTGACGCATCACGTCGGTGGCTACCTCAAGATCGCCCCAGAGCATACCGAAGGCGAGCCGTTGTCGAAAATGATGAAGCCTGGTATTGGCACCTATGACCGCTTCAAACGCATGTTCGATAAGTACAGCCTTGAGGCTGGTAAGAAGCAGTACTTGATCCCTTACTTCATTGCCGCGCATCCGGGTACCCGCGACGAGGACATGATGAATTTGGCGCTATGGCTGAAGCGTAATGGCTTTCGCGCCGACCAAGTGCAGACTTTCTATCCCAGCCCGATGGCGACCGCCACGGCGATGTACCACTCAGGTAAGAATCCGTTGCGCAAAGTAGGGCGTGATACGGAGACGGTTGATGTGGTGCGGGGTGAAAAGCGCCGGCGCTTGCACAAGGCTTTTTTACGCTACCACGATCCCAATAATTGGCCTTTGCTCCGCGAGGCCCTCAAATCGATGGGGCGCGCGGATTTGATCGGTAATGGCAAAGTCCATTTGATCCCGAGCTACCAACCCTTGAATACCGGCAGCTACGTCAGCCCGCGCCGCAAAAACAGTACCCCAAAGGTCGATGCACCGCGCGCAGGTCGTCCGGTCAAAGGCAGTTTGTTAACGCAACACACGGGCTTGCCGCCACGAGCAGGCTTGGCCGCAAAGCGGACCATCAAAAAAGCGAAATAGCGCCACAAGCGAAGCGTATGCCGACCTTTCGGTGGACTCAGGTCTGGAGGCACAGCAGGGGTAGGTCGTGTGCGGTCGCCAACGCACTGAGTTGTTCGCATGACTGACCGGCAAAATACCGCTTTAAGCGTTTGGCCGTTGCCTGAGAGAACCAGTCGGTTTCCTTAGCCGCCTGCGCGGTGGCAAGGCTGGTTGAGGTTAATAGAGCCGTCGCGAAGTGGGGCTCAAGCGCCGCAACGGCTACTCGACCGTCTTTGCACGCATACACGCCGTAGCCGGCATGAGCGCCGCCTACGGGGCCAGTTGGTAACGTGAGCCCCCAGGTGCGGGGATTTCCCAAGAATTGAGCTGCGTCGCGCAGCGCAACCGTAACCATTGAGCCTGTCGCCTTGCGATGGCGCTCAAGAATCACGGCCAAGCAGGCCTCAGACGCCATCAGTGCGCCCGCCATATCCGCAAACAAGGTCGCAGGCAACGAGAGGTCATTGACGAGGCCGTTTTCGGCCATGTAGGTTAGGTCATGGCCCGCAATTTCTGCCTCGGGTCCTGCTGCGCCTACGATTTGTACCAAACTCAAGTCAGGGTAGGCCGTGCGCAGGTCTGGCCACGAGAGTCCCAATTTTCTGAGCGCACTCGGCCGAAAGGATGTGAGCAAGATATCGGTCTTGGCCAGCAGTTCGTGCAAGCGTTTCTGGCCAGCCGGTGCCTTTAAGTCCGCCGTGATGACGCGAATGCCTCCGTGCATGATGTCGTAGGCTGGGTGGCAATAGTGCGCCATCGGGTCTCCGTTTGGCGGCTCGAGCTTGACACAGGTAGCGCCCATTTGGCGGAGTCGCCATAGGGCAGCAGGACCAGGCAAATTCAACGCCAGGCTGAGTATCCGCAAGCCCTTGAGCGGTTTGATGGCGTGCCGAGTTGTGTGCATGGTTCCTCGATTTTAGAGCGGCAAACCCACGTAATTCTCCGCCAATGCGGTACTCGCGGCTTGAGAACTCACCAAATACGCAAGCTCTGCCTCTTGAACCTTTTGATTGAAAGCACCCTCTGCCGGAAATTGATGCATCAAGCTGGTAAACCACCACGAGAAGCGCTCGGCCTTCCAAACACGTGCCAACGCTTTTTCAGAGTATTGCGTAATCCCCTGTTCATCCTTGTCAAGGAAGTAACTGCTGAATGCGCGCGCTAAATACCGCACATCTGATGCGGCTAAATTCAGACCTTTGGCACCCGTCGGCGGCACGATGTGTGCAGCATCACCGGCCAAGAAAAGGCTGCCAAAGCGCATGGGCTCCGTCACGAAACTGCGCAGCGGTGCGATGCTTTTCTCGATCGACGGTCCCGTCACGAGCTGTGCCGCGGCCTCTGGGTCCAGGCGATGGCGCAACTCAGTCCAGAAGGCGTCGTCACTCCACTGGTCGACGCGATCGGTGAGCGGGCATTGAATGTAATAACGGCTGCGCGTCATGCTCCGCATGGAACACAGCGCAAAGCCGCGGTTGGTGTTGGCGTAGATCAGCTCGTGTGCGACTGGTGGCACGTCAGCTAGGACGCCCAGCCAACCAAATGGATACACCTTCTCGTAGGTTTCCAGTCGGTCTGCGGGGACGCTGGCTCGGCATACCCCATGAAAACCGTCACAACCCGCAATGAATCGAGCGCTTAGCTCATGGCGTTGTCCATCAAGGCTATAGCTGACCTTGGGATGGACACCGTCGAAATCGGCAATGGCGACGTCCTCGGCGCTATAAATTGTCTTCAGGCCAACTTTCTCCCGAGCCTGCATCAGGTCTTTAGTCACCTCCGTTTGACCGTACACCATGACGCGTTTGCCGCCAGTGAGCGCATTCAGGTCAATCCGATGACGTTGGCCTTTGAAAAGCAAATCAAAGCCATCGTGGGGTAGCCCCTCTTGGTGCATGCGCGCGTCGACACCGACCTCGGTCAGCGCGTCCACGGTCCCCTGCTCAAGCACGCCGGCACGAATGCGTCCCAAGACGTATGCCGCGCTCTGGCGCTCGATAATGATGTTGTCGATACCTGCTTTGTAAAGCAACTGGCCGAGTAGCAAGCCTGACGGACCGGCCCCAATGATGGCGACTTGTGTATTCATATTCACCTGCGGTGTTGGGTGTTGTTGATGTTTTTGATCCTAGGGTGAGAGTCGTCCGCTCGCACTGGGGGCACGCGGTTATTGCGCGATCATTAACTGGGTTGTGCGATAATCGCGCAAATTTGTGAATCAACTTCCAATAACCTCGCTCAACTCCAACATGTCGCCCACTGCCACATTGGCCTCACGTGATTACATTGCGGGCTTAGCCAAGGGCCTTCAACTGCTGCAAGCCTTTGATCATGCGCATCAGCGGCTCAATGCCACACAGGCAGCGCAGCGTGCAGAATTGACACGAGCAGCGGCTCGACGATATTTGTTGACGCTGCACGCATTGGGTTACCTGGAGACTGATGGCCGGCAGTTTTGGTTGACGCCCAAGGTCATGCAGTTCAGTGGTAACTACCTGGCTTCGGCACAACTGCCAAGAGTAGTCCAGCCTCACCTGGATCAGCTCGCCACGCACACGGGGGGCGCTTTTTCGGTGGTTGTCCCCGATGGTGGGGAGGTCGTCATCGTTGCGCGTAGCCGCACCGCACTGGTTGGTGCAGTGCAGGCGCTGCCGGTTGCCGTCTCGCCATCGGGTGTTGACTTGCACACGCGCCAAGCGCAACACATTCGGCAGATCATGACCATGGCACAGGGCCTGCACTTGGGCGCGCGCTTACCCATGCACGCCACATCAACTGGACAAATATTGATGGCTTACTGGCCGGAAGCAGCGGTCGACAACTGGTTGCGCGCCCATTCATTAACGCGCCTGACACCACAGACCATCACAACGCCCTCAGGCCTATTAGAGCGACTCAATCAGGCCCGAGCCCAGCATTGGGTGCACGCGGTGGATGAGCATGAGTGGGGTGTGCAAGCCATCGCTGTACCGCTTCAGCGCGCCGATGGCCAAGTGGTTGCCGCTCTGAATGTGGTGCTCGCCAGTGGAGCGAATGGGGCAAGTCCAGAGCCTGCGGTAACGACCCGTTGGCTCAGCTGGTTACACGAGGCCGCCGCACAAATGCGAACGGTTTTGTGACCAATGCCGCGCAATTTAATTACTCGCGGAGACCTGGTGCGTCCGGAATTAGAGGTTTTAGTCGCTACAATACAAAGCTGTCGGAGCGTAGCGCAGTCTGGTAGCGCATCTGGTTTGGGACCAGAGGGTCGTAGGTTCGAATCCTATCGCTCCGACCATGAGTCAATTGAAAATGCCCCATCACAGGGGCTTTTTTATTTCTGGTTTAATCGCTCAACTAACTCAGATCTGCCCGTAGCTCAGTCGGATAGAGCAACGGCCTTCTAAGCCGTGGGTCGGGGGTTCGATTCCCTCCGGGCAGGCCAAATACAGGATTTGTTATGCCGCGCATCGCCCTTATTCACGCCCTTGCGCACTCTGTGGACCCGATCAATCAAGCGTTCGAAGCTTCATGGCCTGAAGCCACTCGAATGAATCTGCTCGACGACAGTCTGTCAGCAGACTTGGCCCAAAACGGTCAGGGGTTAGATGGGGCTATGACGCAGCGTTTCATCGACCTGACTGATTACGCCGTCAACACAGGCGCGAAGGGCGTATTGTTCACGTGCTCAGCATTTGGTCCCTGTATCGAAGCGGCCGCGGCACGGCATCCGCGAATCCCCATTTTGAAACCTAACGAGGCCATGATTGAGGAAGCTAGCGCGTGGCGGATGGCTTCTTCGAAGGCCGATCCAACCATTGGTTTGATTGCATCCTTCGCACCTACGTTGGTGAGCATGCCGCCCGAATTTGGCGATAGCTGTGCCTTGGATACCCAGCTGGTCGAGGATGCCATGACCGCTCTCAATGCGGGTGATGGCGCAACCCACGATGCCCTGGTGTTGGCAGCGGCGAGGGCGCTGGCGGAGCGGGGTTGTGGGCTCATTGCATTGGCGCAGTTCAGCATGGCGCGGGCTGCGCCGTTGGTGCGATCACGTTTGGGGCTACCCGTCCTGACCACGCCTGACACCGCGATAGCGAAACTCAAGCGGTTACTCAATCAGTGAATACCGCCAGGCCAGCGGCTATCGTTGGCATTGGTTGAATACGCGGCTTGTGAGGGGTCAGTGCCCGACTGATGATTCTGTCAAGCGCTGTTCCATTGCCGCAAGCGTGACGGCGTTTAAGCGATCGCCCCTCGCCATTAACGCCACCTGTTTCAATCCGATCGTGCAGTAAAGCGCGGGGTCGATGCCTTGTTCTTCGAATGCCGTCAGGTGACTTTCAATGACACCGAGATCCCCACGTGCAACCGGACCTGCAACCGCAGCGTCTAACGCGCCTCCGGTGGCTGCGGATTCGAACGACAAAAGCGATGTACGTGCCAGCGGTAGAAGTGCGGTGAGGGCTTGTGCCGGCTCAATTCCTGCGGATGCCCATAAATCCAGCGCTTCGGCCAAAACGGATACCAGTGCGCTTGCAGCGAAACCTGCGCCCGCGTGGTAAAGCGCGCGCTGGCCTGGCTTAATCGCCAGGGGACGCATACCCACCCCGACTGCCAGTTGATTCGCGCAGTCTGTGAGCGCCGCCAATCGACTGGCTTGATGCGGATTGTCGTTGGGATCAATTTCGATACCGACACTGGTGCCGTCGAGGTGATGCGCCGCGATGGTGGGCTGCGAAAAAATTTGAATGGGATGAAAGCCAACCCGAGCAGCGCCTCCCGTGCCAGCCGACGACAAGGCGTCTAACGGCGTGGCGCCGCTGCAGTGAACCGCAACGTGATGGGGTTGCCAGGGGAGGGTGTCGCTTACAGCTTTAATTTGACCATCGGGCACCGTCAACCAAATCCATTCCGCTTTTGCGAGGGCCTCGGTCGTCTGGAGGGGAGGAATCCCCTCAAGCAGGTTATCGATAGGAGGCGATGACTCCGCGCGACCCACATACCCAACAACGTCTACCCCCGCTTGCTTGAAAGCAAAAGCCAGACTGCGACCCACGCGCCCCGGACCGATAAAGGCCATGCGTGGATACCGCGTGGTCATTGGGCTGCTGCAGTTCAGCGTTTTTTGTACTGCTCGTTACCGAACAGCACTGCAAGCGCTTTGGGGTCAACAAGCGGTTTTCGACGATCTGCCAGGACCGTGACACCCCGCTTGACAGCTGGGCGCTCGGCGATTCGATCAAACCAATCTTTCAGCGCCGGGAAATTGGCCCAGTCGATGCCTTGGTTCTGCCAACTGCGCAGCCACGGGAACGTCGCAATATCGGCGATGGTGTATTGCTTGCCAGCGATATACGGCGTTTTGGAGACTTGTTTGTCGAGCACCCCATAGATACGCTTGGCTTCGTTGGTGTAACGGTCATATGCGTAATCAATTTTTTCGGGCGCATAAATCCGAAAGTGGTGCGCTTGCCCCAACATAGGCCCCACCCCGCCCATTTGAAACATCAACCATTGAAGCGTCTCAAACTTACCGGCATCTGTCTTGGGCAGAAAACGGTTGTATTTACTGGCCAGATACAGCAGGATGGCGCCCGACTCAAAGAGCGCAAAACGCTTGCCATTCGGTCCGTTGGGATCAACCAACGCTGGAATTTTGTTGTTCGGACTGATTTTTAAGAACTCAGGATCGAATTGATCCCCTGCACCAATGTCAACACCGTGCGCATTCCAGTCACGCCCCAAACGCTGACCACACTCTTCGAGCATGATGTGAACTTTGTGTCCGTTGGGGGTTGGCCAAGAGTAAATGTCAATCATGAGAGACCTTGTGAGTTATCAATTGCCACGGGTGATGGGCATATCCATGCCTTCCGCCACAATGGAATGCTTCGCCAATTCCAGCTTTGCGACGGCCACACGGTGTACCTCATCGGGCCCATCAGCAAGCCGTAGAGTGCGTTGGTTCGCGTAAGCGTACGCCAACGGGAAGTCCTCAGCCAAACCGCCTGCGCCGTGGGCTTGTATCGCCATGTCAATGATTTCTAGCGCGATGTTAGGCGCGATCACCTTGATCATTGCGATTTCTGACTTTGCCATCTTGTTACCGACGGTGTCCATCATGTAAGCGGCTTTGAGCGTGAGCAAACGCGCCTGTTCAATTTTGATACGTGCATCAGCGATTCGCTCATGCCAAACACTTTGCGCTGAGAGGGGTTTGCCAAATGCCACGCGGCGATTCAAGCGGTTGCACATGAGTTCCAGCGCACGTTCAGCAATACCGATGGATCGCATGCAATGGTGGATACGACCAGGCCCCAAGCGCCCTTGCGCGATTTCAAAGCCGCGACCTTCACCCAACAGCATGTTTGACGCGGGCACCCGCACATTGGTGAGTTTGACTTCCATGTGACCGTGTGGGGCATCGTCATAACCAAAAACAGTCAGTGGTCGCAGGACTTCGATACCCGGCGCATTACTGGGGACCACAATCATGGACTGTTGCTGGTGGCGTGGCGCTTCGGGGTCTGTTTTACCCATCACGATGTAAACGGCGCAACGGGGGTCGCCTGCGCCAGAGCTCCACCACTTACGACCGTTGAGGACATAGTCGTCACCATCGCGCACGATGCTGCACTGGATGTTCGTGGCATCTGATGATGCGACGTCAGGCTCGGTCATCAGGAAGGCTGATCGGATTTCTCCGCGCAATAAAGGCTCTAGCCATTCGTCCTTGATGGCCTCGCTGGCATAACGCTCCAGTGTTTCCATGTTGCCGGTATCCGGCGCGTTGCAGTTGAAGACTTCTGCCGCAAATGGGACGCGCCCCATGATTTCACACAACGGCGCGTACTCTAAGTTACTGAGTCCCTCGGGGGCCCGTTTTGAGTGGGGGAGGAACAAATTCCAAAGGCCTGCCGCGCGTGCTTTGGGCTTCAGTTCTTCGACCAGTTTCGTTGGTATCCAGGCATTCCCTTTGGCTCGATTTTCAGCGACTTCTTGGTTGAACCGTGCCTCGTTGGGATAGACATGTGTATCCATGAATTCGAGCAACCGCGCTCTCAGGTCCTGGACCTTGTCTGTGTAATCGAAGTGCATATCTTCTCCCGTTTATGCGTTTAATAATTTGGTGATTAGTTGCGGTATTGCTGCGCGAATTTCCAGCCCAACGCGGCCAGTGGGCTTGCACCGGCAGCAGACCGTCGAGCCTGCTCGCTTGAGGCCGTACCTGCCTCAACCCGCTTCGCGATACCCTGCAAGATAGCGGCCAAGCGGAACAGGTTGTAGGCCATGTAAAACGGCCAGTCAGCCGTGAGTTGATCTGGTGAAATAAACCCAGTTGTTTCGCAGTACTTGGCGATGTATTCGGCTTCCGTGGGGATACCCAGTGCGTCAAGGTCGAGCCCGCCAATGCCTCGGAAATCCCCCGGCTCAATATGCCACGACATACAGTGGTAGCTGAAATCAGCCAGTGGGTGACCAATGGTGGACAATTCCCAATCCAATATCGCAAGGACCTCGTTTTTTGCGGGGTGAAAAATGAGGTTATCTAATCTGTAATCGCCGTGCACAATGCTGACCAGCGATGGATCGAGTGCGGTCGCGGGTAGGTTGTTAGGTAACCACGCCATGAGTGCATCCATCGCTGGGATTTCGGTCGTGACAGAAGCGGTGTACTGTTTGCTCCACCGGTTGATTTGTCGCTCGAAGTAGTTACCCGGTCGACCGTAATCCTGCAAACCGACGCGGTTGATATCAACCGTGTGTAAGGCACACAGGGTTTGGTTCATCGCCCAGTAAATGGCGCTGCGATCATCGCGGGAGAGGTCGGGTAGGGCTTGATCCCAAAGAACGCGCCCGGTCTCAAACGCCATGACGTAGAAGGCGCGGCCAATGACTGACTCGTCCTCGCACAACACGTGCATAGTCGGCACAGGCACAGGGGTTGCTGCCAGCGCCCGCATGACCTTGAACTCCCGCTCAATGGCATGTGCCGAGGGCAACAGCTTTGAGACGGGGCCGGGTTTGCAACGCAACACATAAACCCCACTTGACGCAGTGAGCTTGTATGTTGGGTTGGACTGTCCACCGGCGAACTTCTCGACGCTAACTGGACCTTTGAAGTGCGCGAGGTGTTGCGCTAACCATTCGGAAAGGGCTGCCGCATCAATGGTGTGCGTACTTTGGGTATCAGTGCTCATAGCGATTGCCCGGCAACTGGCGAACGGCGTGCGTCGCTCAATCGTGATCGGCCTCTGTGATTTGCATCAATTTCTCTCGGTTTCGAACGACCAAGCCCGCTTGCTCGACACGAATCACTTCTTCCCGTTCCATTGTTTTGAGCTCTTGGTTGACCCGCTGGCGTGACGCGCCCAAGAGTTGCGCGAGCTCCTCCTGTGCCAGGTGCAAGCTGATACGAACCTCCCCCACATGCGTGAGTGACGGCACACCGTAACTGCGGGAGAGGTGAAGTAATTGCTTTGCCAAGCGGGCGCGCAGTGGCATGGTGTTCAAATCTTCGACCAAACCAAACAGCTGTCTGATGCGTCGGGCTTGCAAGCGCATCAACGCCTCGTAGAGTTCCACGTGTTGCGCCAAAATTTTGTAAAAATCCGCGCGCGCGACGCACAGCGTTGTCGTGGGGCCGTGTGCGTACACATCGTGCGTGCGCGAGTCGCCATCGAACATCGCCACATCGCCAAACCAAATGCCCGGCTCGATGTAGGTGTACGTGATCTGTTTGCCTGACAAAGAGGTCGAGCTCACGCGTGCTGCACCTTTGCAAACGCCGATCCATTCCATGGGGGGATCGCCGCGCGCGCAAATCAGATCTCCGTCTTTGTAGCGTTTGACGTAAGCGCATCGAAGTATGTCGTGTCTAAGTGATGGTGAAAGGGATGAAAACCAGCGACCTGCATTGATGGCCTCTCGTTCTTCCATCGTAAGAATTGGTTCGTCAATCATGTGTCGTATCAGTGACTCGAAGGGTTAATAAGGCGAGGTGTTTTCACTTGTAGTGTGCTGTTCGCTTTTCCATGAATGAGCGAATGCCCTCACCGCCGTTGGGATGATGGAGGTTTTTGACAAAATGCTTCTGTTCAGCCGCGAGGTGCGCTGACAGCGTTTGATCGGCTGCATCGTTAACCAATTCCTTGATGCTTGCAAGCACGTTGGGGGCACGGGCGCACAGGTCCTTTGCCAAATTGAGCGCTGTTTGGAGCGCCTGTCCCGGCGCCGCGGCGTGACTTACAACGCCCAACTGTCGAAGGTCGGGTGTTGTCATCGGCTGTGCGGCCATCAACATTTTCATTGCCGTGGCGCGTGGAAGCGCGCGCGCCAAAGCCCAACTGCCACCGCCATCGGGCGATAAGCCAACAGAGCTGTAAGCCATCACAAACTTTGCATTGTCTGCAGCAACGACAAAATCACAGGCTAGCGCTAGCGACAATCCGGCACCGGCTGCAGCACCCTCGACCGCAGCAATAACAGGCTTGGGAAACGTTCGGATGGAGTCAATCCAGTTGTGCAAGGCTGCAATGCTCTCAGCTTGCACGACGGGGTCTTTTTGACGGTTTTCCAAGAGACGGTTGAGGTTGCCTCCGCCACAAAAATGCGCGCCCTCTCCAGTGATGATGACTGCGCGAACGTCAGGGTTCGTCTCGGCTGCGTTGAGGGCCTCGACGCCCGCGGTGTAAACGTTGGGTCCAAGTGCATTTCGCATCTCAGGGTTACTGATGGTCAGTACCATCGCTTGGTCCACTTGTACGGATAAAAGGCGGTCAGACATCGTCAAATTTCCTCATGCCGAAGGCTCAACCCAAGTGCGCCACGGCGGCGCAACCAGGGACTGGGGCGATAGCGTGGATCGCCATAAACCGTTTGCAAGTTGAACAAAATTTCGAGCACGTTGGTCGGGCCGACTGCGTCGCCCATGGCCAGTGGGCCGAGCGGGTAACCCAAGCCCAGCGTGACGGCAAGGTCTAAATCTTGCGGGGAGCAGACGCCTTGTTGGCACATGTCTGCAGCAATATTAACGATACAGGCTACAACGCGTTGCGTGATGAAACCGCCACTGTCACGGATAACACTGACCGCTTTGCCGTCACGGGCGAACAAGGCGTGAGCAGCATCACGGATATCAGGGCGCGTGGCTGGGTTGGTTGCTAGGACGCGACGTTTGGTCGCGCTGTCGTTGAGCATCATGTCGATGCCCATGACACGGGTTGCGTCGTGTTGCTCGACAGCCGCCAGCGTGGTGACGTCCATACCCAATGGGGCAACGAGTATCAAGGCTTGCGCAGAGGGCGTCTGTCCGGTTTCGATCTGCGCCCCTAAATCCTTTAACAACTGGTACAGCTCTGGTCGGCGCGCGGCCTTTGGGGAGACCCATACGGGGGGCATGTCCGCAACGAGGGGTGGGGGCGCTTCGTCTGCGACCACGGCTTTACCGTCTTCATATTTGTAGAAACCCTCACCCGTTTTGCGACCCAAGACCTTGCCAGCAAGCCGCTGGGCTGTGATGACGCTAGGGCGGTAGCGGGGCTCTTGATAATACTGCCCGTATATGGATTCCATAACCGGGTGTGATACGTCCAGCGCTGTCAGGTCGAATAGCTCGAACGGACCCAAACGAAAGCCCATTTGGTCACGTAAAACCCGATCGATGGTGGCGAAGTCGGCGACCCGCTCCGAGACCGTTCGGAGGGCCTCGGTGCTGTATGCCCGCCCTGCGTGATTCACGATAAAGCCCGGGGTGTCCGTGGCGATCACGGCCGTATGACCCATCGCAGACCCAAAGCGCTGGAGCCTCTGAATGACGTCAGGCTCGGTTTTGAGCCCGGCGATCACCTCCACCACGCGCATCAGAGGGACGGGGTTAAAGAAGTGATAGCCTGCAAAGCGCTCGGGCTTTTCGAGTCCGGCTGCGATGGCGGTGATTGACAAAGAGGATGTGTTTGACGCCAGTACGCACTGGTCAGTGACCACGGCCTCAAGTGACTTGAACAGGTCCTGCTTGATATCCAGTCGCTCAATGATCGCTTCGACGATGAGCTCACAACCACCCAAGTCATCCATCGTTTCTGCGACCCGAATGTTGCCCAAATAGGCCGACGCGTTCTCGCTGCTTATTTTTGCCTTGGCCACCAACTTATCCCATTGCGCGCCAAGTTGCTTTTTCGCGTCGAGGCAGGCGGCATGATTGGTGTCATACAGGTAGACTGTCGCCCCCGTTTGGGCTGCAATCTGTGCGATGCCGCGACCCATCGCGCCAGCGCCGATGACGGCGATGGTTTGAAAATCAAGTGTTGGGGTGCTTGAGGTGGCCATGTTGAAGTGACAAATTAACGACGAACTTGAAGGGCGCCGGGGTTGATGATGTTGGATGGAATACCGCGAATGAAATTTTGAACGTTGTCAAACGCCATGCTGAAATCCCGCGTGTAGGTCTCTACTTCGACCTCGCCAATGTGCGGGGTACAAATGCAATTTTCGAGGCGGAGGAGGGCTTGCCCCTGCATCATGGGCTCGATCTCAAAAACGTCAATCGCCGCTAGCCCGGGACGACCGCGGTTCAGCGCGCTGACCAATGCTTCGGGAGCGACCAAATGAGCGTTGGATGTGTTGATAAATGTCGCGGTAGGCTTCATCTGAGACAGATCGGCGAATGAGATGCTGTGGCGATTGTCTTTGCTGAGCCGCAAATGAATGCTGAGGTAGTCGCTGCGGGCAAACAGGTCGGCTTTGCTTTCCGCCAAGGCATAGCCTTCTTGCGCTGCACGCGCTTGGCTGGCAGCACTGCCCCAGACCAGTACGTCCATGCCGAACGCCCGTCCATAGCCTGCGACGAGTTGCCCGACCCGCCCAAAGCTCCAGATTCCAAGCGTCTTACCACGCAACAAAGAACCTAAAGCAAAATTCGACGGCATGGCTGCAGCCTTGAGGCCCGATTGCTGCCAGGCGCCATGCTTGAGGCTGGCGACGTATTGCGGTATCCGGCGAGCCGCGGACATGAGGAGCGCCCACGTGTACTCCGCGTTGGCATGCGGGCTGTAGGTGCCAGCCGCTACCGCAATTCCGCGCTCGGTACACGCGGGAATATCGATGTGGTCAGTCTGTATGCCGGTCAGCACAACCAGCTTGAGCTTGGGGAGTTTTTCAATCAGTTGCCGGGTAAAGGGCGTGCGCTCCTTAACGAGCACAACCACTTCGGCGTCACGCAGACGAACGGCCAGTTGACCGACGCCCTTGATGTTGTTGGTGTAGATTTGGGTTTTGTAATTTGCGATCTTTTCGGCGCAACGGAGCTTGCGGATGGCGTCTTGGAAGTCATCGAGGATCACAATGTTCATAGGTGATATTGTGCCCCGACAATTTGGCACCCATCCCTACAGGTTGGAAAAAAGTAAGCTTACGCACAGGCCTCAAGCGCGACCATTTGATCGAGTGCGGCACAGACGTCTGCCATGCGACCCGTAATGACCATTCGTCCTGCCTGGCCGCGCTGACCGTCAACAAAGCGGTTGATGCGAACGACCCCCGTGCCAGCAGGGCCCTTGACAGGCGGACGCGCAGCAACCTGAGCGTCGCGGCGATCTTGGGGGAATTGGATGACGTTGGTGGACATGGTGTCTCCTTTGGGTCAGTTCAAGACCGTGTTGCGAATCAAGCCGACAGCAAGACCTTCGATGTCAAAAGGCTCATCAGGTTGAACGACGATGGTTGAAAAATCGGGGTTTTCTGCACGCAGTTCGATGTGGGAGGCGCTTTTCCAGAACCGTTTGACGGTGACATCTTCCCCAAGACGGGCCACGATGATTTGGCCATTGCGCGCCTCACGAGTGGTTTGTACTGCGAGTAAATCGCCATCGAGGATGCCCGCATCGCGCATGGACATACCCCTAACTTTGAGCAGGTAGTCTGGGCGGCGCTGGAACAGGCTGGGCTCGAGGTGGTAAGACTGCTCAACGTGCTCGGCAGCCAAAATGGGAGAGCCCGCGGCGACTCGACCAACCAAGGGTAAAAGCAGTTGGTTGAGACCGGCTATGGGCAGCATCATCTGACGGTCGGGGTCATCATTGAGATCGCGCAGCGCTTCGCCCCGCAGCCGGATGCCTCGTGAGGTCCCACTCACCAGTTCGATCACGCCTTTGCGCGACAATGCCTGCAGGTGTTCTTCGGCGGCATTGGCAGATCGAAATCCGAGCTCAGTCGCGATTTCCGCTCGTGTAGGCGGCGCGCCAGTTTGGGCGATGGCACGCTGGATGAGCTTCAAAACTTGTTGCTGGCGTTCGGTTAACTTGGACATATCGTGTGCTCCGTTTGAAAGAGGCAGTTGCTTTTAAAGTAAAACAACTGTTTTTCTGTACAGGGGTGTATTTTTAAACAGGATTTTCTAAAATGCAAGCGGTTTTTAATTCGAACAGGCGAAGCGTCGTCGTTTTGGGTATGGGCGGCACCATTGCGGGGGAGGGAGACGATCCCTCACAGACCCTTACCTACCAAGCGGGTGCGCGGTCGGTGGCGCGCTTAATGGCTGACTTGCCGCTGCCGTGTCGGGCGCAAATCGAGGCGACGGGGTGTGCGGTTATTGGGGAGTCCGTGGCCCAAATCGACAGCAAGGATATTAAGTGGACACATTGGTGGGACTTGGCCAGACGGGTCGTGCATTGGTTGGATGAACCCTCTGTACAGGGACTTGTTGTGACCCATGGCACCGATACGCTCGAAGAAACGGCTTGGTTTCTGGATCAGGTGTTGGGCCACCGGACCCGCTTCAAACCCGTGGTGATCACGTGCGCCATGCGTCCAGCGACCGCCGCAGACGCTGATGGTCCCCAAAACCTTGCGGATGCCGTTGTTGTCGCAGCCAGCGGTGCGGTCCGCGGTGTGGTGGCCTGTGTGGCGGGCGAGGTTTTTTCCGCGCAGGCGGTTCAGAAAGTACACCCCACACGCGTGAATGCGTTTGATGGTGGACCGGTAAGCCACATCGCAACAGTGCACTCGGGGGTGGTTCAGCGGGAAAATCCGGGTGATGCGCTCCCCCTTGTGTCGCAATCCCGCTGGGACCGTTGGTTGACGCCAGAGACGCCAATACCGAAGCAGCCGTGGGTCGAGTGCGTGTGGCACACAGGGGCCGCCTCGTCCCAGCTGTTGCCCCTGCTTGCGAGCGCAGGCGTTGATGGGGTCGTGGTGGCCGCCACCGGGAATGGCACGGTCAACGAGGAATGGCTGATGCAACTTCAGTCAATGTCGGTTGCAGGCGTCGCCGTGCGCTGCGCCACACGTTGCAGCCATGGGGCGCTTGTTGGAGACATAGAAAAAGGCCAAACCTTTTCAGGTTTGGCCTTTTATCCCGGACTAAACGCAGTTAAGAGCCGCGTCCAGCTGTGTTTGGATTTAATTTAAAGCCTCGAAAACACGCGCCGTGATCTCGTCGACTGAGCCCATGCCGCTGATGGCGCGATAGGCAGGTGCCACGCCGGGCGCTGCTGTAGCCCAGTTCTCGTAGTAGTTCACCAGCGGACGCGTCTGCTGGCTGTAGACGTCTAAACGGGTGCGGACGGTTTCTTCCTTATCGTCATCGCGTTGGATGAGGGGTTCGCCCGTGACATCATCGATGCCATCGACCTTCGGCGGGTTGAATTTGACATGGTAAGTACGGCCGCTCGCCACGTGCGCCCGGCGGCCGCTCATGCGCTCGATGATGGCGTCAAATGGGACGTCGATTTCCAAGACGAAATCCAACTTGACGCCTGCATCCTTCATCGCCTCGGCTTGGGGAATCGTTCGTGGAAACCCATCGAACAAAAACCCTTTCGCGCAATCCGGTTGTGTGATGCGCTCTTTTACCAGTCCGATGATGATGTCGTCGCTGACCAAACCGCCAGCGTCCATGACCTTTTTGGCTTCAATGCCCAAAGGGGTGCCCGCTTTCACCGCGGCACGCAACATATCACCTGTCGAAATTTGAGGGATGCCAAATCGTTCACAAATGAAGGTGGCCTGTGTGCCCTTACCAGCACCCGGTGCGCCGAGCAATATGAGTCTCATGGTGTTCTTTCAAAAAAGGCCGAGGGGTGGCAGCGTTGGCACCGCCGCCTGCGGTTCCGCGTCGAGCATAGCATGCAACGCCGTCGAATGACTTACAGCTGACTTTCGTCCGTTTCCCAGAGGTCACGCACTCGTTCTAAGTCTGCTGGCGTGTCAACCCCTGGCTTCGGGGGGTGGTTTGAAACCAGCACAGCAATACGATGCCCATGCCACATCACGCGCAGCTGCTCGAGCGCCTCCATGCGTTCGGTGGGAGCCGGCTCAAGGGTTGGAAAGGTTTTCAAGAAACCGACCCGGTAGGCGTAAATACCGACGTGCCGCAGCGGCGATGGTTCAGGCGCGTTTGCCAGCTCGATGGTCGCACGCGTCATGGCCATGGTTGAGCCGTCGCGTGTGGTTGTGGCATCGCGGGCCCACGGGATAGGTGCGCGGCTGAAATACTGGGCGGCCCCCGTTTTGTCGAGCACGACCTTGACGACATTCGGATTCAAAAAGTCGGCTAACGCTGCGATGGGGTGGGCGATGGTGGCCATCACACAATCAGGCCGGTTGGCAAGGGTCTCGGCGACGCCGTTGATGAGGGCCGCATCGATGAGGGGCTCGTCACCTTGAACATTGACCACGATGGTGTCATCCAACAGGTTGAGCAGCGCACAGGCCTCCGCCAACCGGTCGCTGCCACTGGGATGATCGGTACGGGTTGCCAGGGCCTGGAAGCCGGCGTCGCTGCACGCCTGAATCACGCGCGGATCGTCGGCGGCAATCGCGATCTGGCGGGCCCGGCTCAACGCCGCACGCTGAGCGACTCGAACGATCATTGGTTGCCCCCCGATGTCGGCCAGCGGCTTGTCTGGCAAGCGCACAGACGCCATGCGTGCGGGAATCAGGACAACAAATTCCGTCACGTTAGCTACTTCCGTGGGGCGCCTGCTCGAGTGCCTCGACTTCATCGTCAGAGAGTGTGCGAGCTTCGACTTCCAACATGATCGGGATACCGTCTCGGATGGGGTAGGCCAAGCGAGCGCTCTTGGAGATCAATTCTTGGCGCGTTTTATCGAGGCGCAAGGGGCCCTTCGTGACGGGGCAAACCAGCATGTCAAGTAATTTTGTATCCATGTGGCGATGATAAATCGGTTCAATCCTTTTTGCTGGGTAGGGCCCGATCAAATGCGGTCCAGAATGCATCTGGCAGGGAGAGGGTGAGCGGGGCAATCCAGCATTGACTCAGGTCGATCGACGAGTTTTCCCGCAATTTCACCGCGTCTTTGGCGGTGCAGATGACAGGAAGGCCGCCAGTTGGGGGTAGCGCAAGCCGGTTTAACGGTGCGTGATCAGGCCACGTGTGGATCGCCTCGATGACGAATCCCTCGGCTTGTGCCCGCTGCTGGAGCATGGCTAAAAAAGCGTCTGGCTTGGCAATCGCGGTGAACACGTGGACAGGCCCTGATAACTGCGCTTTGGCTTCGAGGCCATCAACGCGGACAAAGTCACCCGCCATGCGGCGTTCGCAAATGTAAAAGGGCACCTCACCGGAAAGGCTTGCAGGTATGCGGTCCGGGTTGCTACCCGTGCAGTTGTAGATCCCCAATATGGGTTGTCGGATGGGGCGACCCTGCCAAGGTTCGCGCAGCGGCCCTGCGGGCAACTGCAGGCGGTTTCCCTCGCCGCGGTCATCAAAGACCACCAGCTCAAGGTTTCGAGGTAACGATAGGTGCTGGAGGCCATCGTCGCTGACGAAGATGTCTACGTTCTCGGATTGCCGAAGGCAGTGCATTGCCGCCGCCAAGCGATCGCGGTGCACGACGACAGGCACCCCCGTTGTTTGCTGTAACCACTTGGGCTCATCGCCACACAAATCGGTTGAGGTCGTCGAGCTGACGAACAGCGGCGGTTGCGCCGCCGTCAGGCTACCGCCGTAGCCGCGAGAAATCACCGCAGGTCGCCACCCGTTTGCCTTCAGGTGATTCACGATTGCCGCAACGATTGGCGTTTTACCCGTACCGCCCATCACGACATTGCCAACGACCACTACCGGCACCGGCAGCGTCACCTGTGCCGCCAGTGCGCGGCGTCGTTGCCGGGCAGCCAGCGCGCCATACAACCATGAGAGTGGACGCATCGCCAACGACCAAAACCCGCGCTGTTGCATGGCATGCAACAGCTTTTGGGCGAGCGTGTGGTTCATTGGGGTTCAGTGCGCCTAAGCGCTATTGCCCAGCTGGTGCTTGGGTCGAAAAATGCAACTGCGAAATCCCCGCCAAGCTCGCGGCCTCCATCACGGTGATGACGGCTTGATGCGGCGCTTGCGCGTCAGCATCGATTACCACGCGCGTGTTTGATTGCTGACCGATAGCAGATAAAAGCGCTTTAGCCAGCGCGGCACTGGCGCCGGGCGGAAAGCGTACCCCGTTGAGTGCCGCCTCACCACTTGCGCCAACCCGAACCTTCAGCGTGGTGACTGCATCTTGGCTCTGCGATGCTTTCGCTTGAGGCAAGTTGATACGCAGGCCGTCCCTTGCGACGTAGGTGGTGGTCAACATCAAGAAGATGACCAAAACCAACAAGATGTCGATAAAGGGGATGAGGTTGATCTCCGGCGCCAACGCGTCTGCCTCTGAGCTGCGGCTGCCGAAGTTCATGCCAGCGTCTCATCAGGCGCGAGGCGCAGAAAACGGGCACTCTCCAACTCCAATTCCAGTTGAAGGTGGTTAACGCGTGATTTCAGGCCTCGCCAGAACAGCAACGCGGGGATAGCGACAATCAAGCCAAAGGCCGTGTTGTATAGCGCCACGGCGATGCCAGAGGCGAGTGCACTGGGGTCGCCGCCGGTCCCTGCGGACTGCGCGGTGAACATTTCAATCATGCCGATGACGGTACCCAATAGGCCCATCAACGGCGCTGCGGAGGCGATAGCCGCTAGCGCCCCTAAATGCCGATTCAGGGCCGCGACTTGACGGCGACCCTCATCTGCGACAGCCTGCGCGCGCCGCTCTTGGAGGGTAGTTTGGGTCTGTGCAACCTCGCCGGCAGTGAAGAAGGAACCGCCACCCCGTGGGCGTTTGCTATTGAGCGCGGGCGACAGCGCGGCCGCCAGTGTGTAACCGAGCGCGGACGCGCCGCAGGCTTTTGCGGCAGCGCCCTGACCGGCCTTGTTCCAAACCATCAATACAGCGTCCACCAATTGCGGGGGCAGGACCCTTTGAACACGCAAGGCCACGCTGCGTTCGATGACGATTGCGAGGGCGACAATAGAAGCGATGATCAGTGGCCAAATAGGCCAGCCGGCCGCTTGTATGATGGATGTCACGAAGGTCCTTTTGCGTTGAAGCAGGGTATTAACGCGGTGGCTACATTATCCATAACCTGCTCGTGCTTGTTGCGCACAGTTTCTGTGGATAACTTTGTTGATAAACGAGATTTTTGAGTCCATTTTCGGGTGCTTTCAGACAGAGCATTTAAAATGCTTATTTTTTAATCAATAAAAAATTAATTAAAAACATGGGGTTACGTAAATTTATGAGCTTATCCGTGGGTTCTTGGTCGTGTTCCAGGTATTTTCGTCAATCTGTGGACCATTTCTATTTTTAATGCCATTGATTTAAGGGGTTTTACGCATCATGCGGGTAGATTCTTTAGGGGCCGCTTGGGCTGTCGGAGATTTGGTCGGCGCGATCGGACAAGCGGTTGCGCAAACATTCAACCCCGTTCGTGTCAAAGGCGAAATTAGCGGCTTCACACGAGCGGTCAGCGGACACTGTTACTTTTCTCTCAAGGACGCTCGGGGACAAATCCGGTGCGCCATGTTTAAGCGCGCCGCGGCGGGTTTGTCGCGCTTTCCCAAGGAGGGCGACCAGGTCGAGGTGACTGGCCGGCTGGACGTGTATGCCCCGCGCGGTGACCTGCAGTTGGTGGTCGAGACGCTGGAAACGGCCGGACAGGGTGACCTCTACGAGCAGTTTTTGCGCGTCAAAGCGAAACTTCAGGGAATGGGACTGTTCGACTCGAGCCGCAAGCGGGCTCTGCCGCGTTATCCAAGGCACATCGGGGTTGTGACGTCATTGGGGGCGGCAGCGTTACATGACGTGGTTTCCGTATTTGCGCGGCGCACCCCTCACATTCGGGTCACGGTGTTTCCGTCTGCAGTCCAGGGCAGCAACGCGCCCCGCGAGCTTGTTCAGGCCTTGCAACGTGCAAGCGTGCTGCAGCGCGATGGCATGTCATGTGACCTCATACTGCTGGTTCGCGGCGGTGGATCCCTCGAAGACCTGTGGGCCTTCAACGACGAGGGCTTGGCGGTCGCGATTGCCAACAGTACGCTGCCTGTGGTGAGCGGGGTGGGGCATGAGACCGACTTTACGATTGCCGATTTCGTTGCCGATCTGCGAGCCCCAACACCAACCGCAGCGGCCGAGTTGGTCTCAGAGGACACCACGGCGCTAAACGCTGCGCTTGCTGACCACGCGAGTGCGCTCGCCGATGGCGTGCAATGGGTGCTCGACCGAGAGAGCCAGCGCTGCGACCGTTTGACCAGTCGCTTGGTCCGTCCCAGCCAGCGCTTGGCCCAACAGCAAAGGCGGCTAACCCAAGCTGGGCATGCACTATCAAACGCACTGCGCGGGCATTTGACGCGTGCGGGGTTTGGGTTTCAGCAGGCCCGTCTCGCTTGGTTGGCAAGTGCCGGGGTTGGTCTAAAAACGAAGCGCGAGTCCCTGGAGCGTTTGGCGTTGCGATGGCAAGGGACGAGTCCCAAAGCCGCTTTGGATCGGGGCTATGCCTGGGTTCAGCGGCCGGATGGGCAAGCCGTTCACACCGTGGGCAGTGTGTCGCGCGGCGATCACTTACGCTTGGTCATGCGCGACGGGGAGCTAGGCGCCACCGTCGATGCAGTCGAACCCGATTGACGGAACGGGGCCTCCGATACTTGAACCCCGTCTCGGTAAGGGAAATCGTTGCCCCCTACAATACGAGCTATCCAATCTTTTCAACAGCTAATAGGACGCATCATGGAACATACACTGCCCGCATTGCCTTACGCCATCGACGCCTTGGCACCGCACTACAGCCAAGAGGCCTTCGAATACCACCACGGTAAACACCATAACGCCTACGTTGTGAACCTGAATAACCTCCAAAAAGGCACTGAATTCGAAAACATGGATCTGGAATCCATCGTCAAGAAGTCAAGCGGCGGCGTTTACAACAACGCGGCGCAAATTTGGAACCACACCTTTTTCTGGAGCTGCATGAAGCCCGCGGGCGGTGGTCAGCCTTCAGGCGCTTTGGCCGCAGCGATTGATGCGAAATTTGGCAGTTACGCGGCTTTCAAAGAAGCGTTCGTCAAGTCCGCTGTGGGCAACTTTGGTTCAGGCTGGACCTGGTTGGTTAAAAAGGCTGACGGCAGCGTCGATATTGTCAACACTGGGCCTGCAGGCACCCCGTTGACTACCGATGACAAGGCGTTATTAACCGTTGATGTATGGGAGCATGCCTACTACATCGATTACCGGAATGCCCGCCCCAAGTTTGTGGAAACTTTCCTGGACCAATTGGTTAACTGGTCATTCGCGGAAGCCAACTTCGCGTAATCGCGCGCTTGGTTTGACTTTAAAAAGCAGCCTTCGGGCTGCTTTTTTTGTGTCGATTGATCTTGTCATGTCCAGCCGATCCAGGATCGGCGATCAGCGCACGAGACCGCCTATCCTTGTGCCAGTGCCAAAGCCACGCTTGGCGAACCACCCGGCGTTCATTTCCAGCACATAGCGCACAGGCTTTTCGGCACAGTGGGTTTGCGTGCTTTGCGGCGTCATATCTGCCACATTCACCACGGCGCCTGCGTCGTCGATGAAGGCTGCACTCAGCGGAATCAGCGTATTTTTCATCCAAAAGCAGTACCGATCGGGTTGTTCAAATATAAACAACATCCCCTCGTTTATGGGCATTTCACGGCGGTGCATCAGGCCGATGGCCCGCGTGTCGTTGTCCGCTGCCACTTGAGCCACGATGCGGTGCATGCCCGCACTCAGTTCGATGCGTTTGAGGTTAAGTTGCGGGCTTTCGGCCTGTGCCGCAGCCATCGCGAGAAGGGCGCTGATTGGCAGCGCAATCACGCGAAAGTAGCGGCCGAGGCGACTTAAAATAGACAACATGCGGGGCTTGATAGGCGTCGGTTGCGATGGGCCATTATGGGCTGAAACTTATATAAGACTGTCAGGATTTTGCAGGCTTTACGGGCTAAAATATTGGGTTGAGTAATCGAAACTCGATGCTTTTTAACTGCAACTGCTCTTACCCGGAGACTTCCACCGCTATGTACCAGCATATCAAAGTGCCTACCAAAGGCGAAAAAATCACCGTCAACGCCGACATGTCCCTGACAGTCCCGGACATGCCGATCATCCCCTATATCGAGGGTGATGGTACGGGTATGGACATCACCCCTGTGATGCTCAAGGTGGTCGATGCGGCCGTGGCCAAGGCCTACGGTGGTAAGCGCGAAATCCAGTGGATGGAAGTTTATGCTGGTGAAAAGTCGACCAACATCTACGGCCCCGATGTGTGGTTACCCGCCGAAACGCTCGATGCGGTCCGTGACTACGTCGTCTCGATCAAAGGTCCTCTGACGACACCCGTCGGTGGCGGTATTCGCTCGCTCAACGTGGCTTTGCGCCAGGAGCTTGACCTGTATGTCTGCTTGCGCCCCGTCCGCTACTTCGCTGGCGTACCAAGCCCGCTCAAAGAGCCCGAGAAGACCGACATGGTGATCTTCCGCGAGAACTCAGAGGACATCTACGCCGGCGTTGAATTTGAAGCCGAGAGTGAAAAAGCCAAACGCCTCATCAAGATCCTGCAAGATGAGTTTGGTGTGACCAAAATTCGCTTCCCCAATACGTCTGGTATCGGTATCAAACCGGTCTCGCGTGAGGGCACCGAGCGTTTGGTGCGGAAAGCGATCCAGTACGCAATTGACAACGACAAGCCGAACGTGACCATCGTTCACAAAGGCAACATCATGAAGTTCACCGAAGGTGGCTTCCGCGATTGGGCCTATGGCCTGGCCCAAAAAGAATTCGGTGCCGAGTTGATCGATGGCGGCCCCTGGTGCAAGTTCAAAAACCCCAAGACGGGCAAAGAGATCATCGTCAAAGACAGCATCGCCGACGCGTTCTTGCAGCAGATTTTGCTCCGACCTGCGGAGTACAGCGTGATTGCGACCCTCAACCTGAACGGCGACTACGTGTCCGACGCGTTGGCTGCGCAGGTGGGCGGTATCGGTATTGCGCCGGGTGCAAACTTGTCTGACTCAATAGCTATGTTCGAGGCCACGCACGGGACAGCGCCGAAGTATGCGGGTAAGGACTACGTGAACCCTGGTTCCGAGATTTTGTCTGCTGAAATGATGCTCCGTCACATGGGTTGGGTTGAGGCAGCCGACCTGATCATTGCATCAATGGGTAAGTCAATCGCGAGCAAGCAGGTGACCTATGACTTCGCGCGCTTGATGGACGGCGCCACCCAAGTGTCTTGCTCAGGCTTTGGTGACGTCATGATTGCAAACATGTAATCCGACTTTTCGCGATAAAAAAGCCGCCAGTTAGTCACTGGGGGCTTTTTTTTCGTCTAAACGTCCCCAATTATTGGATAGAGAAATTTTTGAGACCCCATGATTTTGGGGGCATGCGATTGTCGCTACACTGTACGAGACGAGCTGTGATTGCAACCCCAATGGACGCTACGAAACCTCTTTCCATGGCAGAACCGAAGAAACCGTTTTTACCGGCGTTTCCACCCATCAACCCGCAAGGGGACGATGCGTTGGTGCTGGATCGTCTGACCGATAAAGTCAAGCCGCCGCAGATGTATCAGGTGGTCCTACTGAATGACGATTTCACGCCAATGGAGTTCGTGGTCTTTGTGATCCAAGAGTTCTTCAACAAACCTCGGGAACAAGCTACGCAAATCATGCTCAAAATTCACCTAGAAGGGAAAGGCATCTGTGGTGTCTTTCCGCGCGATATCGCACACACCAAAGTGGAGCAAGTGGCCATGACTGCCAGAGAGTCTGGTCATCCGTTACAGTGTGTAGCAGAGCCTGTTGAATGACATCTCAAAAACCCTATTTGCCCCAAAGCCAACGTAAGGAACTCAAATGATCGCTCAAGAACTTGAAGTCAGCTTGCACATGGCCTTTGTCGAGGCTAGACAACAGCGCCACGAATTTATTACGGTCGAGCACCTGCTGCTGGCATTGCTCGATAACCCCAGCGCCTCCGAGGTGTTGAAGGCCTGCTCGGCCAACATCGATGAGTTGCGCAAATCGCTGACCCAATTCATAGCCGACAACACCCCACAAGTTGCGGGCACGGATGATGTCGACACGCAACCCACGCTGGGTTTCCAGCGTGTTATTCAGCGTGCCATCATGCATGTGCAAAGCACAGGTAGTGGAAAAAAAGAAGTGACTGGCGCCAATGTGTTGGTCGCGATCTTTGGTGAGAAAGACTCCCATGCGGTTTACTACCTGCACCAACAAGGGGTGACACGTCTCGACGTGGTGAACTTCATTGCGCACGGCATCCGTAAAGGTGAGCCCCCTGAGGCCAGCAAGGGCGATTCCGATGGTGCAAGCGACGAGAGTGCTGCCTCCAACGGCAATGAGCGCAGTGAGAAAGCATCGCCGCTCGATCAGTTCACAGTGAATCTGAACCAGCAAGCCAAAGACGGCAAGATCGATCCCTTGATTGGGCGCGAATATGAGGTCGAACGCACGATTCAAATCCTGTGCCGTCGCCGCAAAAACAACCCCTTATTGGTGGGGGAGGCTGGTGTGGGTAAAACCGCTATCGCCGAGGGTTTGGCGTGGCGCATCACCGAAGGCTCGGTGCCAGAGGTACTTGCCGAGGCAAACGTCTATTCGCTGGATATGGGCGCTCTGCTAGCGGGCACCAAGTACCGTGGTGATTTTGAGCAACGCCTGAAGGGCGTTTTGAAGGCGCTCAAAGACAAGCCCAACGCCGTGCTGTTCATCGATGAGATCCACACCTTGATCGGGGCAGGAGCGGCGTCGGGTGGCACCATGGATGCATCCAACTTGCTGAAGCCAGCCTTGTCCAATGGCGGGCTGAAGTGCATAGGCGCGACCACGTTTACGGAATACCGCGGTATTTTCGAAAAAGACGCGGCATTGTCTCGCCGATTCCAAAAGATCGATGTGGTTGAGCCATCGGTCGCCGAGACGATCGATATTTTGAAAGGCCTCAAATCCCGGTTCGAGGAGCATCACAACGTGAAGTACGCGTTGGGTGCCTTGCAGGCCGCGGCTGAGCTGAGCGCGAAGTACATCAATGACCGCCAACTGCCCGACAAGGCAATCGACGTGATCGACGAGGCTGGTGCAGCGCAGCGTATCTTGACGCCCAGCAAGCGGAAAAAGACCATAGGCAAGGGTGACATTGAAGATATCGTCGCGAAAATCGCCCGTATTCCACCCGCCAACGTTTCCAATGACGATAAGGGCAAACTCAAGACCCTCGAGCGTGACCTGAAGAGCGTGGTGTTTGGGCAAGACAAGGCGCTGGAGGCACTTGCGTCAAGCGTGAAGATGGCGCGCGCCGGTCTGGGCAAGACAGATAAGCCCATCGGTTCGTTCTTGTTCAGTGGTCCCACAGGCGTGGGTAAGACCGAAGCGGCCAAGCAACTGGCCTACATCATGGGGATCGATCTCATTCGCTTCGATATGAGCGAATACATGGAGCGCCATGCCGTGAGTCGACTGATCGGTGCGCCACCCGGATATGTCGGTTTCGATCAAGGGGGGCTGTTGACCGAGGCGGTCTCCAAAAAGCCGCATTGCGTCCTGTTGCTCGATGAAATCGAGAAGGCACATCCTGATGTGTTCAACGTCTTGCTGCAGGTCATGGATCACGGAACCCTAACCGACAACAACGGGCGCAAGGCTGACTTCCGCAACGTCATCGTCATCATGACGACCAATGCGGGCGCTGAAACCATGAGTAAGTCCACCATCGGATTCACGACAGCGCGCCAGTCGGGTGACGAAATGGGCGATATCAAGCGTCTATTTACACCTGAATTCCGAAATCGTCTGGATGCGATCGTTAGTTTCAAAGCCCTTGACGAGCAAATTATTCTGCGGGTCGTCGATAAATTCTTGCTCCAGTTGGAGACCCAACTGGGCGAGAAGAAAGTGGACGTTACCTTCACAGACAGTGTGCGTAAGTTCTTGGCTAAGAAGGGCTTTGATCCGCTGATGGGCGCACGTCCCATGCAGCGCTTGATTCAGGACATGATTCGCAAGGCGCTTGCCGACGAGCTGCTGTTCGGGCAGTTGACCGATGGTGGCCGACTCACAGTCGATTTGGATGACAAGGACGAGATTGCCCTTGACATCCAGCCGCTTCCTGAGAAAAAGGGGCGCAACAAGGCTGAGGAAGCCGCTGCGTCCTGAAGTGCGCCCGTGATCCGCGATTGAACGAAAAGCCCGGCTTGCCGGGCTTTTTTATGCCAGTTCGTTGTCCGTATTGGTGTAACGCAAAACGTACAATGGCGACTAGCGATTTAATTTCATCAAAAGCGAGCGTTGTATGGCTGGTCATAGTAAGTGGGCAAATATTCAGCACCGAAAGGGGCGACAGGACGAGAAGCGTGGCCGGGTGTGGACGCGAGTGATTCGGGAAATCATGGTGGCGGCGAGACAAGGCGGCGCGGATTTGGATGCCAACCCCCGTTTGCGCCTCGCAGTTGAAAAGGCCAAGGGCGCCAACATGCCAGCGGACACCATCAAGCGAAATATTGACAAAGCGACCGGCAACCTGGAGGGCGTGAGTTACGAGGAAATCAGATACGAGGGTTATGGCGTCGCGGGCGCTGCCATCATCATCGACACCATGACGGATAACAAAGTGCGCACAGTTGCCGAGGTTCGGCACGTGCTCAGTAAGCACGGCGGTAATTTAGGCACAGAGGGTTCGGTGGCGTTTCAGTTCAAACACTGCGGTCAATTGGTCTTTGCGCCGGGTACCAACGAGGATCAGGTCATGGAAGTCGCACTAGAGGCTGGGGCCGAGGATGTCGTCACAGACGACGACGGTGCTATCGAGGTCATTTGTGCACCCAGCGACTTTGAAACGGTGAAGACTGCCTTGACATCAGCTGGCCTCACGCCGGAGGTCGCGGAAGTGACCATGCGTGCGGACAACACCATTGAGATCGCAGGCGATGATGCTGCCAAGATGCAGAAGCTATTGGATGCCATTGAGGACCTTGACGATGTACAAGACGTCTTTCATAACGCGGCATTGGATCTCGCATGAAAGTCCTGGTCATCGGTAACGGAGGGCGGGAACACGCCCTGGCATGGAAGTTGGCGCAATCGCCTGAAACAGAGCGCGTTTTTGTTGCGCCGGGTAACGGCGGTACGGCACTGGATCAGGGATTGGTCAATGTGCCCATCACAGATCTCGTCGAGTTGGTTGCGTGGGCGCACGATCAAGCCATCGACCTGGTTGTCGTTGGACCCGAGGCGCCGCTGGCTGCCGGTGCGGTTGACTTGTTCCGTGACGCACAAATTCCAGTTTTTGGTCCCACCAGAGCTGCGGCGCAATTAGAGAGTTCCAAGGCGTTTTCTAAAGCCTTCATGGCGCGGCACAACATACCCACAGCCGCCTTTGAGAGCTTCACCGATGTCGAGGCTGCGCACGCCTATATCGACCGAATTGGTGCACCAATCGTCGTTAAGGCGGACGGCTTGGCTGCGGGTAAGGGTGTTGTCGTCGCCATGACCACGGCGGAAGCGCACGCCGCCGTAGATAACATGCTGTTGGAGAATCGTTTAGGGGTGACCCACAACGCAGCCGGCGCGCGCGTGGTCATTGAGGCGTTTTTGGAGGGAGAAGAGGCCAGTTTCATCGTCGTGTGTGACGGCAAAACAGTCGTTCCACTCGCGACCAGCCAAGACCACAAACGCCTCCAGACTGGCGACTTGGGACCCAACACGGGCGGCATGGGGGCGTATTCACCGGCACCCGTTGTGACGCCATCGGTTTACGCGAAGGCCATGAGCGACGTCATCATGCCGACCATTGAGGGTATGGCGAAAGACGGTATCCCCTTCACTGGCTTTCTTTATGCCGGCCTCATGATCACCCCAGCGGGTGACGTGAAAACCTTGGAATTCAATTGCCGCATGGGCGACCCCGAAACCCAGCCCATCATGATGCGTCTCACCAGCTCTCTGGCCGAGTTGATGCTAGCCGGCGCAACGGGGCGATTAGACCGCGTGGCGTTGACCTGGGACGATCGTCCCGCGCTGGGCGTGGTACTCGCGGCGGCCGGCTATCCTGCTGATCCACGAAAGGGTGATTTGATCTCGGGTATCCCGGCTGCGACGGCGGATGCGTTGGTGTTTCATGCGGGCACGACTTTGCAGGATGGCGAACTGCGCAGCAGTGGCGGGCGGGTATTGTGTGCGACAGCGCTAGGGGCGACCATCCAAGAGGCACAAACCAAGGCCTATACGTTGCTCGGTGCGATCACGCTAGAAGGTGCACAGTACCGCACCGATATCGGCGCTCGGGCCATTCGTTAGGCTGACCGTATGAACGCAGCTCGTCCGACCGTTCTGGCGCGTGTCAGTCGGTGGTTATTGGAAACGGCGGGATGGCGGTTACTCGATTTGCCGCTGCCTGGGCCCCGTGGTGTGGTCGTTGCCTATCCCCACACCAGCAATTGGGATTTCATTGTCGGTTTGCTATTCAAAACGGCCATGGATTGGGATGTGCGCTTTTGGGCAAAAGACAGCCTGCTCAAGATTCCGGTTTTTGGCGCATGGATTCGCTGGGTTGGCGCGGTCCCGGTCAATCGGTCGGGATCGACGGGTCTCGTCCAAGAGACGGTAGAGGCCATGCGCTCAGCAGATCGTTTTTGGCTTGCACTCGCCCCAGAGGGCACACGTAGCCCGGTCAACGGGTGGCGCATGGGCTTTTTCCATGTTTGGAAGGCCGCTGATGTTCCTTTGGGAATCGCCGTGATCGATTATGGTCGCAAGGAGGTGGGCATCAAAGCCTATCTGTCGCCACAAGCAGAGTCTGAAGACGAGGCGTTTCAACGCATCGCTGACGCCATGGGTGACACCCGCGGATTTCATCCGTCACGCGCCGCGCCCATTCGACCCTATAAGAGAATTGAGTAACCCTGATTTGAGGACTTCCTGATGACCGAGAGCATCTCACCTGACACGGTTCGTGCTTATTTAAAAGATTTGCAGTATCGCATCATGTCCGCGATTGTCGCGCTGGACGGATCTGCTATCACGGTAGACGCTTGGCAGAAGCCCGCAGGTGAAAAGCTACAAGGGTCAGGCATCACACAAATACTGGAAAACGGTCCTATTTTTGAACGGGCGGGGTGCGGTTTCTCCGATGTATCTGGCCCGGGTCTGCCGCCCTCAGCCACAGAGCAGCGCCCTGAGCTCTCAGGCGCTCCCTTTGAAGCGATGGGGGTATCGCTCGTTTTCCACCCCAGGAACCCTATGGTGCCAACTGTTCACATGAACGTGCGCATGATCGCGGCGTTCCCCAAAAATGGGGCTGCGCCTGTTTGTTGGTTTGGCGGCGGTATGGATCTCACGCCCTACTATGGTTTTGAGGAGGATGCGGTGCACTTCCACCAGACCTGCGCGAATGCATTGGCGCCTTTCGGTGCAGACAAATACCCCCGCTTTAAAAAATGGTGTGACGAGTATTTCTACCTGAAACACCGGGACGAGCAGCGCGGTGTCGGGGGTGTGTTCTTCGATGATTTTTCAGAGCTGGGACAAGCCCGAAGTTTTGAGATGCTCCAAGCGGTAGCCGATGCGTTTCTTGATGCCTATTTACCAATCATCAGCCGTCGCAAGGACATGCCCTATGGTGAACGTGAGCGGCAGCACCAACTGAATCGCCGCGGCCGATACGTCGAATTTAACTTGGTATGGGATCGCGGTACCCACTTTGGATTGCAATCAGGGGGACGTACCGAGTCCATCCTGCTGTCCATGCCGCCGCACGCGACTTGGGGCTACACCGTGGTCCCTGACGCAGGGACGCCCGAGCACGCCTTGCTGACTGACTTCTTGGTACGCAAAGACTGGTTGCCCACCAGCTGACCCCGTGACGACTCAGCCACCGCACATCGGCGTATTCGGTGGGGGTTTTGATCCCCCGCATGTCGCACACGTGCGACTGGTTGAAACGGCCAAAAGAGTCTTGCATCTTGATCGTGTCATCGTGGTGCCGACTGGGCAAGCAGGACACAAGCAGCCTTCAAAAACACCGGCCGAACATCGACTGGCCATGGCTTGTTTGGCGTTTGCGGGTGTCGAGGGCGTCGAGGTGGATGACTGCGAAATTAAGCGTGACGGTCCGAGTTGGATGGTTGATACCCTTGCAAGCTTAAAAGATCGCGCCAATGGGGGCGGCGAAACCACCCAATCGGCGGCACGTTGGACCTTGATTTTGGGGCTCGATCAGCTCACACGCTTTGAGGCGTGGGTTCAGTGGCAAAATATAGCCCGTGCGTGTGAGTTGGCGGTCGCCTACCGGCCTGACGGTTTAGGAGGGCAGTCAATTGACGCAGCGGCCTGGCGTGAGAAAGGGGTCCGGGTAACGTCCCTACCTTTCGAATGGCAAGCCGTGAGCTCTAGCGCTTTGCGCGCTGCGATTGCTGAGCAAGGATGCGCCTCGGTCCAAGCCGATTGGCGCGCACTGGTGCCGCCGGAAGCTGCGCGGTATATTTGTGAAAACCAGCTGTACGCCACAAACTGAGACTGGCTCAGGCATTGTTTAAAAAAATTTTTATTGATTACCTATGAAAAAAACCGCTGATGTCATCGCCCTGCAAGGCCTCATTGTTGATGCCCTCGAGGACGTGAAAGGCAAAGACATCGTGGTCTTTGATACCGAGCACCTGTCCGCGCTATTCGAGCGTGTGATCATCGTCAGTGGTAGCTCAAACCGCCAAACGAAGGCATTGGCCAGCAGTGTCCGCGATCAATTGCGCGACGCTGGCTATCCCAAGCCTCGGGTGGAGGGGGAGAGCAACGGTGAGTGGATCATTGTCGACTGTGGCTCAGCGGTCGTGCACGTGATGCAGCCGATCATCCGCGAATACTACCGACTCGAGGAGATCTGGGGTGAGAAGCCGGTACGGATCAAGTTGACGAAGGCTAAAGGCTTGGTGAAGGCATCGGCAGATGCGATGGATGATCAGCCGGCAAAGAAAGCCGCTAAGAGGACGACGCCTGCGAAAAAGACGACCTCGAAGAAACCGGTCGCAAAGAAGGCAACCGTTAAGGCTGTGACGACAGAAAAGAAGACGGCGAGCAAAACGGCGACTACAAAAAAGGTTGCCACGAAAAAGGCGCCGATGAAGAAGGTGGTCATTAACGCGCCGAAAGTAGCGAAGAAAACCCCAGCTGCAAAAAAAGTAACCAGCACCCCTAAGGCTGCGGTCAAAAAGGCGCCGGCGAAAAAAGTGGCGGCCAAGAAAGCACCCGCCAAGACACCAGCGCGGAACCCTGCTGCTAAAAAATAAGCCAGTACGCGAGCAAGATGCGGCTGATCTTGATTGCAGTTGGGCAAAAGATGCCTGATTGGGCGCAAGCCGCCTTTGATGATTACGCCAAGCGCTTCCCGCCCGAGATCAAACTGGAGGTTCGGCTCGTTAAAACGCAACCCCGCCATTCAAACGATGTGGCGGGCATCATGGCGGCTGAGCGACAGCGAATCGAGGCGCAAATCCCAAAGGGCGTGCGCATCGTGGTTTTAGACGAGCGGGGCGATGCGCTGTCCACCAAACAATTGGCTAAGTCACTGACTGATTGGCAAATGGGTGGCACCGATGTGGCGCTTGTCATCGGTGGCCCTGATGGCCTTGACCCTGACTTCAAACGCCAAGCCCATCAACAAATTCGGTTGTCTAGCCTGACATTGCCGCATGCCATGGCAAGGGTTTTATTGGTGGAGCAGTTATACCGTGCATGGTCGGTCAATGCCAATCACCCGTATCATCGTGAGTAATCAATCGATTGGTTCAGACTATGCCCGCACAAATTTACCTGGCTTCACAGAGCCCACGGCGACGTGATTTGCTAAGCCTGTGGGGGGTGTCTGCGACGTTGTTGTTGCCTGAGTCAGACGAGGATTCGGAGGCCTTGGAGGCTGAGCGCGAAGGTGAGACGCCGCTCCAGTATGTGAGCCGAGTGACCCGAGCCAAGTTGAGTGCCGCGCAGGCTCGGCTGCTCCGCCGCCAGCTGGCGCCGATGCCGATCCTATGCGCTGACACCACGGTCGCCCTGAACGGTGAGATTTTGGGTAAGCCACGGTCCATTGACGACGCCAAGCAGCTGCTGACCAAGCTGTCGGGTCAAACGCACGAGGTGCTGACGTCTGTCGCTGTTGGGTATTGGGATGCACACGATCAATGGCTCTCGCTCCAACGTGTGAGTCGCTCGCAGGTTCGTTTCTCAACCCTGTCCGCGCGACAAATTGACCGCTACGTGGCGACAGAGGAGCCATTTGGTAAGGCGGGTGGTTACGGCATACAAGGTGTTGCGGCCCTGTTCATTGACTGTATCAATGGCAGCTACAGCGGGATCATGGGACTGCCTGCTTATGAAACCAGCCAATTGTTAGAAGCCGTCGGTGTTGAGTTGGTTGTATCGCCATGAACGAAGAGATTCTCATCAACTGGTCGCCACAAGAGACACGAGTAGCTGTCATTGGCTACGGCGCGGTGCAGGATGTCTTCATCGAGCGAACCCTCGAGCGCGGCTTGGTTGGCAACATCTACATGGGTAAAGTTACCCGCGTGTTGCCGGGCATGCAGTCGGCTTTCATAGACATTGGTCTTGAGCGGGCTGCTTTTCTTCACGTCGCTGATTTGCTGCCTAATTTGAATGCGCGCCATAACAGGGAGTCTGGCGCTGAGGAGGCAGTTGCTGCTGCACCACCGATCGAGCGTCAGGTGTTTGAGGGGCAGTCCATACTTGTTCAGGTTTTAAAGGACCCCATCGGTAACAAGGGCGCGCGTTTGACCGCGCAAATCAGTATTGCGGGGCGCCTGCTGGTCTACCTACCCCAAGACGATCACATTGGGGTGTCGCAGAAGATTCCGTTTGAGTTACGACAAGACCTCAAGGGTCGCCTTACGCGGCTGCGCGGTGACGACGGCGGCGGCTATATCCTCCGGACGAACGCAGAGGATGCCTCCGATGACGAGTTGGGACAGGACATCACGTATCTGCGCAAGATGTGGCAACAGATACGGGATAGCAGTAAACGTCAACCTGCCCCCAGTTTGTTGCACGCCGAGTTATCGTTAGCGCAGCGGGCGTTGCGTGATCTCAGCACGCAAGAGACGACTCACATTAGAGTTGACGCCAAAGGCCAATTGGCCGAGTTGCAGACATTCGCCGCCACGTTCACGCCTGACACGTTGGAGAAATTGTCGCTTTACACCGGTGAGCGGGTGTTATTTGATCTTTACAACGTCGATGCGGAGATCGCCGTGGCGCTGCAACGGCGAGTCGACTTGCGATCGGGCGGCTACCTGGTGATCGATCAAACTGAGGCGCTGACCACCATTGATGTGAACACGGGCGGATTTGTCGGCGTTAAAAATTTCGAAGAAACCATCTTCAAGACCAACCTAGAGGCAGCTCAAGCAGCTGCGCGCCAATTGCGATTGCGTAACCTCGGTGGGATCATCATCATTGATTTCATCGATATGACCCAGGAGAGTCACCGCGAGGCTGTGGTCGTGGAGCTCAAGAAGCACCTTCGACGTGACCGAACCAAGACCATGGTGGGCGAGTTCTCACCGCTGGGTTTGCTAGAAGTCACACGCAAGCGAACCCGCGAATCTTTGTCGCAAATCTTGAGTGATACCTGTCCCACCTGTCACGGTCGCGGCGCGGTCAAGACGGCGCGAACGGTGTGTTATGAAATTTTGCGGGAGCTGCTTACGGAGGCGCGCAACTTCAATCCGACGCAATTTACTGTGATCGCGCATCCCCGTGTGGTTGCCATGCTGGAAGAGGAGGAGAGCGGGCACCTGAGCGACTTATGCGCCTTTGTCGGTAAGCCGGTCTCGTTGCAAGCCGACACGAGTTTGTCACCCGAGCACTACGACATCGTATTGCGCTAGTCGTCGGTGGATTGCGTCTCGGGTTGACTCTGCGCAGCCTTTTGATGAAGGTGGGTGTACAGCCCGCCAGCTTGCATCAGCGTCGCGTGTGTCCCATCCTCTTTGATTTCCCCATCAGCCATCACGATGACTCGGTCCGCGTGCTCAATTGTCGATAACCGGTGGGCGACGATTAGGGTCGTTCGTCCCTTCATCAGCCGAGTCATGGCCTCCTGCACCAAGCGCTCCGATGCGTTGTCAAGTGCCGAGGTGGCCTCATCGAGAAGCAAAATCGGCGCGTCTTTGTAAAGGGCGCGCGCGATGGCAAGGCGCTGGCGTTGCCCGCCAGACAACTGCGTGGCGTTGTGGCCGAGTTGGGTCTCGACCCCGTCAGGCAAGCCACGCACCACGTCGTTCAGGTTTGCCGCATCGATGCAGGCTTCCAGGCGCTGCATGTCAAGCGTTTGTCCCATTGTGATGTTGGCGGTGAGGCTGTCATTGAGCATGACGACATCTTGACTGACCAACGCAAATTGCCCGCGCAATGCAGTCAGGTTCCATTCACGAACCTCAACACCATCGACTTTTATGCTGCCTGCTGAAGCGTCGACGAATCGCGGCAGCAGGTTGATCAAAGTTGTCTTGCCCGCACCAGAGGGGCCGACCAGTGCTACCACTTGCCCAGGCGTGATGTGCAGAGTCAAACGGTTGAGCGCAGGGGCTGTCGTTGAACCATAGTTAACGGACGTGTCGACCAATTCGATCTCGCCACGGCCTTCAGAAGGCGCGTAATCGCCGCCGACCTGAGCAGGCACGTTGTCCATCAATAGCAGGCCACGCTCAATCGCAGCGACGCCGCGCGTGATGGGTGTCGCCACGTCTGCCAAACGCCGAATGGGTGTGACGAGCATGAGCATGGCGGTGACAAATGCGACAAAGCTGCCTACCGTTGCGCCCCCCGCGCTGGATTGCCTAAGGGCCACAACGATCACCGTGGACAGGGCGCATGCAGCAAGCAATTGCGTGATGGGCGTCATCGCGGCTGAAGCGATCGTCGCCCTCAGTGCCAAGCCACGGAGTTTTTGACTGAAGCCGTCAAAGCGATCGGCCTGCTGTGCCTGTGCCCCGTGCAGGCGAATAATGCGGTGGGCGAGTACGTTTTCTTCTACGACGTAGGCCAACGCATCCGTCGCCGTCTGACTGCGTTTGGTGACATGGTAGAGACGCCGCGAAAGCAGGCGCATCACCGCCGTTAAGGCGGGAAACACCAACAGCACGATGAGTGTGAGTTGCCAATTTAAATAAAACAGGTAGGCCAGTAGCGCGAGCAGTGTCAGACTGTCGCGCAACAAACTCAAGACGGCGCCGATCAGCTGGGTTGTGCCGTTTTGCACCTCATACACAATCGTGTTCGACAGAGAGCTGGCGCTTTCATTGCGAAACAACTGGAGGTCGGCGACAGTCAAGCGCGCAAACATGGCACGTCGCAATTCCAGCATTGCCCCGTTGGCAACATACGACAGCAGGTACTGCGCGAAAAAGACGGCAATGCCGCGGACTGCAAAAACTGACAGAATCGCCAGCGGCACCAGCCATAGATTTAAGTTTGTGCGTCCGAATCCCTTGTCCAGTAACTGCTCCAACAGTGCCGGGATCATCGGCTCGGTTGCCGCGGCAATCAAGGTGGCGAGCGTCATCCAGATTAACCCGCGAACGCCTCCCTTAAAGTAAGGCCAGATGCGCTGCAAGCGCACCACCAGGTTAGGCATGGTTGGCGTGTTGGGGTCTGCGGAGGAGGGTGTAGCGTCGGTTTTCAAGTCAGTGGGGCTGGTGGACGAGCGGTTCTGCGAGGGTTTGCGTGTGACTTTCGGTGTTGGGGAATGTAGGGTTTACCGAGCATCCTTTATTATGTAACCTATCGCGTTGATTCCTAACGCCTCTGTGTGCTTTTTGAGCCCTTCTAAGACCCTTTAACCGACCTCCAAATGCGCCCCAAACAACACGCCGACCTTGAACCAAGCCACGCTGGAACCACTGAAACCAAGGGCTTCGACCGACGTCAGGCACTCAAAAGCTTGGTGGCCGCCGGTGGATTAGGTCTCGGCATCCCGGGTTTGGCGCATGCCCAATTTAGAGTTGACGTGGCGGGCATCGGACTGACACAGCGGCCATTTGCCATTGCGCCGTTCCGGGGGCGTTCCTCTCATCCGACGGCATTTGATGATGTCGTCTCGGCGGATCTTGAGCGCAGCGGGCTGTTCCGCGCGGTACCCGTCACCAGTGATCCTTTGGATGAGTCATCCCTGCCAGATTTGGCCCCATGGCGCGCGCGGGGTATTGACGCGCTGATTACCGGCAGTGTCAACCGAGCGGCGAATGGACGGGTGGATGTGCGTTACCGCCTGTGGGATGTCGTCGCCGGGGAAGACCTGGGAGGCGTCAGTGTGCCGGTCACAACCGAATCACCTCGGCTCGCCGCACACCAAGTCGCAGACTCGATTTTTGAAAAGTTGACTGGGATCCGGGGGGTATTTTCGACACGCATTGCCTACGTCACGCAAACCGGTCAGAAACATCAATTGTGGGTCGCCGATGCAGACGGTGAGGGTGCGCAACCCGCCTTGACCAGTCCAGAGCCGATCGTTTCGCCGGTTTGGTCACCGGATGGCAGCGAACTGGCCTATGTGTCGTTTGAGTCCCGTAAACCGGTCATCTACGTCCATACCGTCGCGACGGGTAAGCGCCGATTGATGGCGAATTTCAAGGGTTCGAATTCTGCGCCCGCGTGGTCACCCGATGGTGAAAAAGTCGTTGCCACCTTGACCTTATCAGGTAGTTCGCAAGTCTATCTGCTCTCAAAGGATGGCACGCCGCCCAAACGCATCACGTCGTCCAGAAGCATTGACACCGAGCCGTGTTTCTCGCCGGATGGCGGTCAGCTCTATTTCGTGAGTAACCGTGGTGGATCACCTCAAATTTACCGCATGCCTGTGAGTGGTGGCGGTGCGTCCCGGGTTACCTTCAAGGGCAGCTACAACACCTCGCCATCGCTGAGCGCTGACGGTCGTTACATGGCCTACATCTCACGCGTTGAATCCGCTTATCGGGTGCATGTCATGGACCTCGCATCCGGAGAAGTCCGCGCGCTGACCGATACCGAAGCCGATGAAAGCCCCAGTTTCGCGGCCAACAGTCAAATGTTGATTTATGCGACACGGTTGAATGGTCGCGATGCGCTCATGACGGTTTCGTCAGATGGCAACATCCGGACCCGTCTGGCGGGTGCGGTGGGAGACATCCGCGAACCGGACTGGGGCCCATTTCGATAATTTAAATCGAATGGGTTATATGGATTCGAATTAACAGATCAAATAGGAATGAAATCGGGATTTTCAGGGTATAGTTAAGTTATTAGTTTTTTGAGTACAAAAGGAGCAAAGATGATCACTTCAAAGGCCGCACGCGGTATCGTATTCGCAGGAATCGTTAGTTTGGCGCTGGTGGGTTGTACCAATACACCATTGAATGAGGACGCAAATGCCTCAAACGCCGCTGCGGCCTCTGCCAGTGCAAAGCCCGCAGCGCCTGCCGCAGCAGCTCCAGCGGCAGCTGCGCCGGCGGCAAAGGTCGCGCAAGTTGAGGTTAAGTCTGGTGCGACAAGTGTATTGGCGCCGGCTGAATCAGTTTCGCGCCTAGTGTACTTTGCGTTCGATAGCTACGCCATTAGTGATGAGTACACTGGTGTCATTGCCGCCCATGCCAACTTCCTTAAGGCAAACGCCAGTGCGAGCGTGAGTATTGAAGGCCACACCGACGAACTGGGCAGCCGTGAGTACAACATTGCTCTGGGTCAACAACGCGCAGAAGCGGTTCGCCGTGCCCTGACACTGCTGGGTGTTGCTGAGTCACAAATCGAAGCGGTCAGCTTCGGTGAGGAGAAAGCAGCTGTACCCGGTGCAGATGCAGAATCTCGTGCTAAAAATCGTCGCGCGTTCTTCAACTACCGTTGATCCCACCGATACGAAACCCAACGCCCGACAAGGTCGTTGGGTTTTTTTTCGTCCAAACTTTGGTATCCTTGAGCCCGCACAAGTGGCGATTTATTAAGAAATGAAATTAAATATGCGATTAAAGACTTTGATTTTGTTAATTTTTTCCTTTTTCGCAACGGCTAGTTCCGTGCAGGCCGCTGGCCTATTTGAAGATACCGAAGCGCGCAAGGCCATCATTGAGCTGCGACAGAAGGTTCAGCAAATTGAGCGGCAAATTGAGCGGCAAGCGCAGGAATTAGAAGGTCGGATTTCGCAATCAGGTGAGATATCGACTCAAGCGACTACCGAAATTTCAAAAAAGATTGAACAGTTACCGAACGCGCAGAGTCTGCTCGAGCTCGCGAATCAAAACGATCAATTACGCGACCAATTGGCGCGCTTACTGGGCCGCCTTGAGGAACTGACGCGAGAGAACGAGTTGTTGCGGGAGCGCATGGAAGCAATCGACAAACGCGTGGTCAAACTGGAGCCAACAACCGTGACGCTCGATGGCGAAACGTTCACCGTGGCGCTCAACGAAAAGGCCGCTTATGACCAAGCGATGGCCGCCTTGCGCGCCAGTGACTTTGCCAAGGCTGAGAGCTACCTGCGCCAATTTGATGATCAGTTCCCCCAGTCTGGTTATCGACCGACCGTACTTTTTTGGCTGGGTAATGCCGCATACGCGACAGGTCGATACGAGGATGCGTTAGCCGCCTTCAGCAACCTGCTGTTGACCTTCCCGACGCACGGTCGCGTACCGGAGGCCCTGTTGGCCTCAGCCAATTGCCAGTTCGAGTTACAGCAAAAAGACGCCGCGATTGCCACGCTATCAGCCTTGGTTGCTGGACACCCTACATCGCAGGCTGCTGAGGCTGCAAAGCAGCGTTTAGAAGCGCTGAAGTAACGTTTTCCAACCGGGCGACTTCACCCTGCCATGGACACCCTCGAACAGATTGCGCTGACTCGGCTGACCTACACCGTTTTGACGGCTGGCTTTGGCGTTTCAGTCGTTCTGGGGTGGATCATGCAGCGCAGCCATTTCTGCACCATGGGTGCAGTCAGTGACATCGTCAACATGGGTGACTGGACGCGGATGCGTACCTGGGTCTTGGCAATGGCGACAGGCGTGCTGGGGCTCTACGGTCTGGGGAGCTTAGGTTACGTCGACCCGCTTGCCAGTATTTATTCCAACGGTCGTGTGCTTTGGTTGTCTGCGATCGTCGGAGGTCTTTTGTTCGGCGCTGGCATGGTACTGGCCTCCGGCTGCAGCAGCAAAACACTCTTGCGCATTGGCGGTGGCAGTCTGAAATCGTTGGTTGTATTCGTGGTGATGGGCTTGTTTTCGTTTATGACGCTAAGGGGCGTGCTCGCAGTCCTCAGGACGTCGACTGTTGATCAGATCAACTTCGATTTGCCGACCGCTTTGCTGCCATACCTGGTTGTGAATGCTGTAGGTGATCCGTCGCCCTTGTTGCCAGCTGGTTTGGCGATGTTGCCCGTGTTCGCTGCACTGGTCTGGTGCTTTTCGAGCGCGGAGTTCCGACGCAGCTCGCAGGCGGTCTACGGAGTCCTAATCGGCCTGGCAGTTGTCGCTATGTGGCTGGTTTCGGGGTATATCGGGTTTGTGGCCGAACACCCTAGCACGCTGGAGCCCACTTATGTGGCCACCAACACAGGTCGAATGGAAGCCCTGAGTTTTACGGCGCCGATGGCCTATACCTTGAATTGGCTGATCTACTTCAGCGATGCACGCAACGTATTGACGTTGGGCGTGGTCTCCGTCTTTGGTCTGATCGGTGGGAGCTTGCTCGCGAGTATTGCTGACCGAACTTTCCGCTGGGAAGGCTTTTCCAGCACATCGGACACCGCACTCCACTTGCTGGGTGCCGCACTGATGGGGGTGGGCGGCGTGACCGCGTTGGGGTGCACAGTAGGGCAGGGTCTATCGGGCATTTCTACCCTCAGCATTACCAGCTTTATCGCTCTGGGTGCCATCTTTGCAGGCAGCCTCATCGGATTCAAGATTCAGTTGTGGGTTTTGATGCGTGACTGATTCCACGGCCGTTTCTTGCGTTCTGTCGGGTGATTTGGTCGCCGACGAATCCAATGACTTCGATCGGCGATTTGGCGGACTCGCCCGTCTTTATGGCGCGAAAGGCGCGACCCGAATTCAGCGCAGCCATGCCGTTGTCGTTGGCATCGGTGGCGTTGGCTCGTGGACTGCTGAAGCCTTCGCGCGGTCTGGGGTGTTAGAAATGACGCTGATTGATCTGGATCACATTGCGCCCTCGAATGTTAATCGACAAATTCATGCCACGAGTGAGACCTTCGGGCAGGCTAAGGTGCTTGCGATGCGGAACCGCATCGCATTCATCAATCCTGCATGCAAGGTGCACGTGATTGATGACTTTCTGTCGCCTGAAAATTTAGGCGCCGGTCTCGATCCACTGCTGGCCCGCTTGGGCGATGACACGACCCTTGCCGTCGTTGATGCCTGTGACCAAGTACGCACAAAGGTGGCGCTGGCTGCTTGGGCGCGAGATAACCCTGTGACCTTCATAGCGGTGGGGGCCGCAGGTGGCAAACGGCTAGCCCATCGTGTGGATTGCGCCGACATTGGACTCATCACGCATGATCCGCTGGTCGCTCAAATGCGGTACCAATTGCGTCGCCATCACGGTGCGGCGCGGACAGGGCAGATGGGGATTCAGGCGGTGTTCAGTCGAGAGACGGTTTCTAAATCGATGGTGGCGGGATCAGACACAGGTGATCTGAACTGCCACGGCTACGGTTCGACGGTCGCTGTCACAGCCAGTTTTGGGATGGTTGCGGCCGGCTGGTGCATGGATCAGATTGCCGGTTCACCCGCTTGATCACGGCGTAAAAAAATTGAGGTGAATTGCCAAGATTAGCAATTTGACGGTATACTAGAGGGCTTAGGCGGTAACGAAAGACAACGTTCAAAAGACGTCGTAAGTTACTGTTTAGTGGGTCGTTAGCTCAGTTGGTAGAGCAGCGGACTTTTAATCCGTTTGTCGTGGGTTCGACCCCCGCACGACCCACCAAAGTCATTGCGAGAACCTCACTGTCGAAAGGCAGTGAGGTTTTTTTTCGTGATTTTTAAGTGAATAGGGAGCCGCTATCCAGAGTGTTTAAGCGGCTGCGTTGGTCAGCGTAGGCGGCTGTACGCTTGGTAGTGACTGAGGAAAATCTCGCCTGACAGGTCGTGGCAGAAATGCGTGTTGGCCAACTTATCCATAACCGGCCCCTTCACCTCGGATAAGTGGAATTTAATACCGGCGTCTTTTAGGCGAGCGTCTATGGCTTCGAGGCTTTCCAATGCACTGGCATCGATGGCGTTAACTGCCGTGCACTGAAGGATTACATGCGATAGACCTTTACGCTGCGCTACTGCCTCATTGATGCTGTCCTCAAGGGCGCGCGCGTTGGCAAAGTACAGACTTTCGTCGACGCGTATGCTGAGGATGTGGTCTACAACCTCGACGGTATGCCGCTTCACGTTACGGAAGTGTTCAGTGCCAGCGACCAAGCCAACTTCTGCGATGTGTGGGCGGCTCGTTCGAAGCAAAAACAGTGCTAATGAGACGCCAACGCCACAAATTAAACCGATTTCAACACCGGCACCCAAGGTGACCAAAATTGTGGTGAGGACAGCAATGAAATCGGGCTTGGAGTAGCCCCATGTCCGCTTGAGAATACCCAAGTCAACCAAAGACAGCACCGCCACGATGATTGTTGCAGCCAAGGTTACTTTTGGCAGGAAGTACAGCGCGGGGGTGAGCAGCAGTGAAGCCAAAAGAATGCCACCAGCGGTGAAAACACCTGCAGCGGGTGTTTGTGCCCCTGCATCGAAGTTAACAACTGATCGTGAGAAACCACCCGTGACAGGGAATCCACCAGACATCGCGGATGAGACGTTACTGGCGCCTAACGCAATCAGTTCTTGATCCGGCTCAATGCGCTGACGGCGCTTGGCAGCCAACGTTTGACCGACCGACACAGACTCTACAAATCCGACGATGCTGATCAACAGCGCTGGGACGGCCAAGGACTGCCACAAAGCCATATCCCAAACCGGCATGCTGAAGGGCGGCAGTCCTTGCGGCACTTCCCCCACGATTTTCAAACCTTGGGCTTGCCAGTCAAACAGCCAAGTCCCCGCCGTGGTCAGCGCGATAGCAGCTACAGGGCCTGTTTTGGCGACAATGTCTGCGGCTGATTCACCTAGGCCCGCTCTTTTTAAAAGCGGTTTTAGTCCTTTTCTAACCCAAAACAAAAAGAGGGTCGCGAATACACCGACCGCGATAGAGAGCGCGTGCGCATTGGGCACTTGGGCAATTAATTGGGTCATCAGGTCGACAAAATTATGACCGTCTGCTTTCACACCCATGATGGTTTTCACTTGGCTGGCCGCAATCAAGAGGCCAGAGGCGGTGATGAATCCAGAGATGACAGGATGGCTGAGAAAATTTGCCAAAAAACCGAGTCGCAATGCACCCATCACAAGCAGGGCGATGCCTGATATGAAAGCCAACGTGATCGCGATCTGCCAATACGCGTGCGTGCCTGCAGCTGCGTGCTCCCCGATGACGGAGGCCGTCATCAGCGAGACCACCGCGACCGGACCAACTGCCAAGGCGCGACTGGTACCAAATACCGCGTAAAGAACCAAGGGCGCCACACTCGCGTACAAGCCAACCTCGGCTGGCAATCCAGCCAACAGCGCGTACGCCAAGCTCTGCGGTATCAACATGATCGTCACAATCGCTGCGGCGACCAAGTCCCTGACGAAGGTTGGTTGATCGTAGGTCGCACCCCACTCAAAAATGGGCATGAAGGCCTTGATGCGGGCGATGGTTGAGCGTCCCGTTGACGCGCTAGATGAAGCGGAGCCAGATTGCATGATTGTTTATGTCGATGGATTAACTATTCGGTTGCGCCAACCACTCCCGTCCCTTCAGCATGGCCTCCCAATAGAGCGGCGGCAGCACACGCTCTTTTAAGAACCAAGCCAGTCGCGAGGGGCCTGTGCCATTGATTAGCCATTGGGGGAAGGAGGGCGCTAATTTGCCGCCGTATGTGAACTCAGCCAGGACAATCTTGCCGCGTTCAACCGTCAGAGGGCACGATCCGTAGCCGTCGTAGGCGACGGTGCCACTGCGTTTGCCTAATGCAGACAAGACGTTATGCGCAACGACCGGCGCCTGCTTGCGCGCCGCAGCGGCTGTTTTCGCATTCGTTGTATTACCGACGTCACCCAGCGCGTGGATGTTGTCATAACGCTTGTGCTGCATCGAGGCCGGGTCAATTTCGACCCAGCCTGAAGCATCTGCAAGCGGGCTGGCACGCACAAAGTCCGGCGCTTTTTGTGGTGGGACGACATGAATCATGTCGTAGTCTTGCACCACTTCAGAGATGGTACCGTCCGCTACTGTTTGCTTGAACGTGGCTTGTTTTGACGTCCCATTGATCGCGACCAAGTTACGCGTGAAGTTGAGTTGGATGCCGTAAGCATTGACGTAGGCCATCAAAGCGGGAACGTATTCAGGGACACCAAACAACACACCGCCTGCATTGCAGAACTCGATGCGGATATCCTTCAACACGCCTTGTTGGCGCCAATGATCCGCTGACAGGTACATCGCTTTTTGCGGTGCGCCCGCACATTTGATGGGCATCGGTGGCTGCGTGAAGAGTGCCGTACCGCCGCGCATACTCTGTACCAACTGCCAGGTGTAAGGGGCCAGATCGTAGCGGTAGTTTGAGGTGACACCGTCATGCCCAAGTGCATCGACCAGGCCCGGGATACCCTCCCAATCCAGCTTCAATCCCGGGCAAACGATGAGCTGCTTGTATGTGACCGTCTTCCCGCTTTCAAGGGTGACTTGGTTGTGCTCAGGCTCAAAGGAAGTGACAGCGCCGTTGATGTGTACAACCCCGCGCGGCATCACGGCCGCCATCGGACGAACCGTGGATTCCGCACGAAACACGCCGGCGCCCACCATGGTCCATCCCGGTTGGTAGCAATGACGGTCGGCGGGCTCAATGATGGCTATGTGGAGACCGCTGTCGCGGGCCAATAGGCTTGAAGCGACTGCAATTCCGGCGGACCCACCGCCGATGATCACGATCTGATGGTCTCCCTCACTACCCGCGCCGATTGATGGTGATTTTGCCGCCGGAGCGGGCTTAGGCGCTTCGAAACGTGCTTTTAGCGCTGACAGGTCGTAGCCTGCGCCCTGTACGGCTGCCAAAATGGCGTCCGCTGGTAATTGACCCGCCTGCGAAAGCGCCCACATCGTGGCCGAACGCGTGCCGCTGCGGCAATAGGCGAGTACCGGGTGTGGCACGCTGGCCATGATTTCCCCAAATGCACGACCATCGGCGTCGCTAACTTGACCGGTAATGGTTGGCAAGTAGTGGGCACTGAGGCCGGCGGTTTCAGCTGCGCTTTTGATCGCACTGAAGGGCGTTTGATCTGAGATTTCCCCATCTGGACGATTACATATGATGGTTTTGAATCCCGCCGCAGCGATCTCTGCGACGTCAGCAGCAGTGATTTGGGCGGTCACGGCAAGTGACGGGTTAATGGGGTTTGCGTTCACGTTTGTCTCCATCGGGGTAGTTGATTCTTATATTGTGGGGGTTCGTATTCGCCCCGGTCTTGAGATTTTTCAACTGGTTCCACGTCCTCACACTATAAACTATATGCGAATGTAGTGATATAGAAATCGCCGCCAGGAAACATTGGCACGGGATTAAAACCTAAGGGGCGTTTTTAAAACGATATTGAACCCAAAGCCGGGTTTTAACGCCGATGCCGCCAGCAGAGGACAACGATGTCGCTTACGTCACCGCTTAAACGCGCTGTAGGGTTGGCGATTTAAGACTTGGGTTCCAGCAAGGTTTGAATGCGCTTGCTGAGTACCTGCGCGGTGTGCAACGACAGACGCTCTTTTAGGCGGGCGGCCGCTGTTTTCGCTCGTTCCTGCTTCTCGATGTGTTTGAGATCCGTCTTGAGCGTCTCTGTCAACGCGGCGATCCGTTGGTCGAGTGATTCTAATAACTGGATGTAATGCGCGCGTTCCTCGCGGCTGTGTTGAAGCGCTTGGATGCCCTGAGCGATATCGTCCCACGACAGCTGAGAGGCCTCTTTGGCATACGCATCAACGGCTTGAAATATCTCTGGTAACCGCTCGCCAAGTGTCTCGAGGTCCGCGACCTCTAGGGCGTGGAGACCGAACTGATCGTTGCCCTTGGCTTGTGAGGCCAGATAGTCCTCTAGCTCCGAAAACGGCGCCTGCTCGGGGTTGACCGTTGTCGATCCCTCAGCTGGTTTTTTCGGCAGTGCCGTGCCGTTCATGGACACGACCTTTTTCTGGATCACGGGCGCTGTGGGCTCAGTGGATTCGAGTGCGGTCGCTCGAACCGTGGGTGCGTCCAGATCCGGGGTGTTGTTGTAATCGATCGGGCTCCATCCTTTACCGGGTTGGTAACGCAGGAGAGTGCTGGAGTAGTCTTCGTTTTTTTCTGCAGCCATGTCAGGACGTTTTCTTGCGCGCAAAGCGACGCGGGACGATTAGTTTGGCGTGGAAGTCATTGAAACGCAAGCCTGATCGGTATCTTTATGAGTAAAAACAACAGGGAAGCCCGGTTTTCTCATACTGATTTGAAGTTCGGCGCGCGGGGCTTTGACCCGCTTGGCTTATCTGGTATTTCCCGTAAATATTAAATTTAACATAATATACATTGTAGAATGTAAAAGATATAAATCGATCCGAGGGTAAGTCCGACACTTCGATACCTACCAAGTGCCTTTCTTCAGCCGCTTCTTGTCTAACAGCGCCCCATGGAGGTACTGTTTGACATCGGGGCTGTCTCGAAGTCCGGCGAAGTCAACTGCATTGAGATCACGTTGGTTGCGGATGGCAACATCGGCTCCAGCCTTTACCAGTAAACGAACCGTCTCAAAGCGGCCATACTGCGCTGCAAGCATCAGCGGCGTTGAGCCGTTCGGCGACTCCGCGTCAATGTAGGCATGGTGCTCTAGCATCAGGTGAACAAGATCTGTCGCGTTGGACGCGTTGCACGAAGCCGCGTAATGCAGCGGTGCCCATCCCGTGTGGTTGATGGCTGCGCCGCGCTCGATCAGGGCTTTGGCGGCCGCATGGTCGCATCGGATTGCCGCAAACATCAATGCCGTCTCGTTGGCGTTGTTGCGTTGGTTGATCGCGATGTCTGGCTGGTTTAGGAGCCATTTCAGCGTGTCGAGCTTGCCCAAAGCGATGGCGCCGTGAAGCGCCGTATTGCCATCGTCATCCGCGAGGTTGGTCGAAACGCCCTTCATCTGCATGGAACTTAGCGTCCATACGTCATCTTTTTTCAATGCGTCAAACCAGGCTTGTACCGTCGGACTTTCTGCGCGCGCGGCCGCCCACAGCGTCATGGATAACACTAGGAACAGGAACCGGATACAAAATAAATTCATATTATTAACAATGTACTTTCAATTATATTTAAAGTAATTTCTAATTTAAAAGAACTGGCTCAGGTGCTGGTACCTTGTCAAAAAGGGTGTGAAAATTGGCACTGGTTTGGCTCGCCACGGTTTCAACAGAGACCCCCTTGACGGTTGCCAAACAAGCCGCAACATGCGGCACGTATGCGGGATTATTGGTCTTTCCACGGTACGGTACAGGTGCCAAATAAGGGCTGTCAGTCTCGATGAGCAGTCGGTCTAGAGGCACATAGGCGGCAACCTCACGCAAGTCCTCGGCCGTTTTGAATGTCAAGATGCCCGACAGCGAGATGTAAAAGCCGAGGTCAAGGGCGGCCTTAGCCACCGCCATCGTCTCTGTGAAGCAGTGAAATACGCCTCGGGATACCGGCAAATCCGCAGAAGCACCTGAGGCGAAGCCCCCTACCTCCTTCAGAATGGCCAACGTGTCCTCGGAAGCCGATCGGGTGTGGATGACCAGTGGCAGGTTAACTGCCCTGCCCGCTTCGATGTGTGTGCGATAGCGTACCCGCTGCCATGCCATGTCCTCGATTGAGCGGCCATTGAGTCGGTAGTAATCGAGTCCAGTCTCCCCAATGCCTACCACCCGTGGGTGCTGGGCATCCGTCACCAATTGCGCAAAGCTGGGCTCACGCACGCCCTCGTTGTCGGGATGCACACCCACCGTCGCCCATAAATTGTCATAGGTCTGGGCGAGCGCATGCACCTCGTCGAATTCTTCCAAGGTGGTGCAGATACACAAGGCGCGCGTTACTTTGGCATCGGCCATGCGCGCCAAAATATCGGGCAGCTGGCTTTTAAGCTCGGGGAAATTGAGGTGGCAGTGGGAGTCGACGAACATACGGTGATTCAGTTTTAAGTCTGTCAGGCGTTTCGGGTAACCGGGGCAAAGACTTGCTGACAATCAGTCATCCATGCTTCCAGCTGTAACCCGGCGTTAAAGGGGTGTTCGACGCTGCGACGCCAGTCGCCTAATCGCAGGGCCCACTGCTCAAGCACACGGAGGTGGGGCAATGGCGGTAAATCATGAGCCTCAAAAAATCGCGGCGACGCGCCAACCCATTGGGCCTGTGCATCGTGGGCCAGCTTTTGCAGGGTGTCCAAAACGGTCGCCGCGGGCCAGTCGCCCATGATTCCCATGTCACCGTTTGCAATGGCCTTCGGTAGGCGCTGCCATTGTTCAGCAGTCAAACCGATAGCGGCCCAGGTCAGGGCATCCTGCGCACGACCGCCGGCTGCGCGCAGCCAAACTGCGGCGGTTTCTGGCGATGCCTTGTTGGGGGCGACACGATGCAGCCATTCGATCGCGTCTGCCGCAAGTGGCCAACGCATGTGGTGGATGTGACAACGGCTGCGGATCGTCGGCAAAACCTGATGCAAAGCTTCACACGCGAGGATGAACCGCGTGTTACCCGGTGGTTCCTCTAAGGTCTTCAGCAAGGTATTCGCCGCCTCGACGTTGAGTCGGTGCGCGGGATGAATCAAGACGACTTGGTGGGCCGCCCGCGACACCGTTAATTGCGTGAACGCGACCGCGGCGCGCGCAGCATCCACGCGAATCCATTTGCTGGGCTTACGGGTTTTCTTATCGATTTCGTCTTGTGCCTTTGCCTCGATTGGCCAGCCCAGTTCAGGCGCCAACGCCTCAGGCACCAGAACGTGCAAATCGGGGTGACTGCGCAGAGCGACCGCGTGACAGCCGTCGCAAGACCCGCAAGCCCCCTGCTCGGAGGGACGCTCGCACAGCCACACCTGCGCCAACGCATAAGCCAGCTCGTATTGCCCAAGCCCTGTCGCGCCGCTGAGCATCAAGGCGTGTCCGCGCTGGCTGCGCAGTTCTGCCAATTGGTCTTGAAGCCATGGGGGCAAGGTTTCAGCGTTGTGCATGGTCATAGCCCTCTTGCCGTCAAAGCCGATTCGAGAGACCGCCACACCGCCTCGGGTGCTTGGTGTGCATCAATGCGAATAAACCGCGACGGCGCAGCCTCAGCGCGAGCCGCATAACCCTGTGCCACGCGCTCAAAGAACGCAACGGGCAGCGCTTCGAAGCGATCCGCCTGCCGCGCTTTGGCCAAACGCTCTGCCGCAACTGCTGGCGGGACTTCGAACCAAATGGTGATATCAGGCTGGCGGATCGCACCGCTCCCGTCATTTTGGACCCATCGCTCAAGTTGCCCCAAAACGGTGGTGTCGAACCCCCTGCCCGCCCCCTGGTATGCAAATGTCGCGTCTGTGAAGCGATCCGAGACGACGACATCACCACGCGACAGCGCGGGCTCAATGACCTGCTGCAAGTGATCTCGGCGGGCCGCGAAAACCAGCAACGCTTCCGTGAGGGCATCCATGGGCTGGTGTAACACCAACTCACGCAAAGATTCTGCCAACGGCGTCCCGCCCGGCTCGCGGGTTTGCGTCACGGATCGACCTTGGGCGCGACAGCGATCGACCAGCGCCGCGATGTGGGTGGACTTGCCAGCCCCATCTACGCCTTCAAAGCTTATAAACAGGCCTTTAGCAGTCATGGTCGCTTCAAAATATATCGACGAACCGCTGCATTGTGGCCGTCGAGGTCATCGTTAAAGGCGCTGGTGCCGTCGCCTTTGGCGACGAAGTACAGTGCCTCGGTATTGGCTGGGTTGACAGCCGCGCGCAGGGAAGCTTCGCTGGGCATCGAAATAGGAGATGGTGGTAGTCCGGCTCGGGTGTAGGAGTTGTAGGGTGTATCAGTTCTTAGGTGGATACGGCGCAGATTGCCATCAAAGGCATCACCCAGACCGTATATGACGGTGGGATCAGTTTGCAGCCGCATGCCAATGCGCAAGCGATTGGCGAAGACGCCGGCGACCAAGCCTCTGTCTGCCTCATGGTTGGTTTCTTTTTCAATGATGCTCGCTAATGTCAATAGCTCTTCAGGGGTGTCAACTGGCGTGGTCTTATCGCGGTAATTCCAAGCGGTAGTCAATTGCGCATCCATGCGAGCTGCCGCTTGCATAAGGACAGCCAAGTCAGCACTGTTTTTGGGATATACATAGGTATCAGGGAAGAAGCGTCCCTCGGGGTGAACCCCCTTGCGACCGATGGCTTTCATGATGGCCGCATCACTCATTTCGCCGGTTTTTGAACGCAGATACGGCGCATCGCGCAAGGCTTTCCGCACTTGTTTAAACGTCCAACCTTCCAAAATGGTGACCTTCCGGGTCGCCTGTTTGCCCGAGGTCAGCATGTCGAGCAACTGCCGTGGGGTCGTGCCGGGGGACACCTCGTAGCTGCCGGCCTGGATAGCAGTGGCTTTTCCGCTCCAGCGGAACCACTCAAACAATAGCTTCGCTGAGGTCTGAACGCCCGCCTCAACCAGGTTGCTGGCCACACGCCGCGGTGTCTCGTTCGCGGCGACTTGCACGTCCACCACCTGTTCGCCTTTCGGGATCACCAATTGAAATGGCTGGTTGACCCACCACACCGCCGCTGCCGTGACAGTGCCCAAGAGGAGCAAACCCACAATGATTAAGCGCTTAAGCATCTGTGCCATAGCCCTCAACTATAAACAAAGGAAGATAATTAACGCCTGTCCCAACTAAAACAACCCGGTTATTTTGAACATGACATCGCTACTTGAACCCACCACTCAACGCATCCTCCTCACTGACTGGGGCGTTCTAGAGGTGCGAGGAGATGACGCGACCACGTTCTTGCAAGGTCAATTGACGAACGATGTTGCCCTGATGCCCGTCGGTCAGGCCAGACTCAGCGGCTACTGCTCTGCCAAAGGCCGTTTATTGGCCAGCTTTGTCGTACTGAAACGCGAGGCCAACGCGTACCACCTGCTGATGGCTCGTGACCTGTTGGCGGCAACTCAAAAGCGCCTGCAAATGTTTGTCATGCGCGCCAAGTGTCAGCTCCAAGATGTGTCCGACCAGTGGCAATTAACCGGGATTACCGGCGCCGAAACACTTGCGGACATGCCGGACTGGGCCTGTCAAGCGGCGGATGACGGCTGGATCCTTAGGTTACCAAGCGCCGAGGTGAAACAAGCCATTTGGATTCAGCCCGTAGCAGCGGCGAGCCCTGCGCAGCCATCAGAGGCGGCCGACGGCTGGGCTTTTCACCGCGCGCTCAGCGGTGTGGCGATGGTTACGCAGGCGACTACCGAGCACTTCGTGCCGCAGATGGTCAATTACGAGTCGGTTGATGGCGTCAGTTTCAAAAAGGGCTGTTACCCGGGCCAAGAAATCGTTGCGCGCAGCCAATTTCGCGGCGCCATCAAACGACGTGCCGCGGTCTACACGTTCTCGGACCCCAGCCAGCAGCAGGTCGTCGAGCCAGGCATGCCGGTGTTCACTGCCGGACCCGATGGTGAGGAGTGCGGCGTTGTGGCCGCAGCGGGTTTTTTAGCCGGCCAATGGGCACTCACGGTGAGCCTACAAACAGCCGTCGCTGACCATGCTGTGGCGCTCGGCGCAGCAGATGGTCCGGTGATGACGGTACAGCCCCTTCCCTACCGTATCCGCGACGATATTTGAGGCATGTGCATCATTGCGTTTTGTCTCCAAACTGCGCCAGGATTCCCACTCCTGGTTGCGGCCAATCGAGACGAACGACGCGGCAGACCGACGCAAGCGGCCGCGCCTTGGCAACTCGATAACGGCATTCAAGTGCTCTCTGGTCGCGATCTGACCGACGGTGGAACGTGGATGGGCTGTGCGCGCAATGGTCGCGTTGCGATGCTGACAAATATTCGCCCCACCGATGCGCTGACCGAAAAGGCGCGCCTCAGTCGTGGGCTCTTGTGTGCTAATTGGCTGGAGGGCGCTTCCTTAAAGACGTGGCTTGGGCAGCATGTGGGCGGTGATTTTGGCGGGTGCAACGTGGTACTGGGTGAACTGACCTCAGGCGCTTGGCACTTTCTGCGGAACCACCCAGAAACGGCGGCCGATTGTGTGGACAACCAGCTGGCACCGATGGGCGTCGGTTGGTGGGGATGTCCGCTTGAGAGTGGTATTCATGTGTTGTCGAATGCAAGCCTCGATACACCTTGGCCCAAGGTGGTCGCACTGCGTCAAGCGGTCCTCGAAGCCACCGTTACATCGCCTGATACCCGAGCCAAAGAGGTGCCGTCAGGCGCCATGCAGGTCGCATTACTCGAGGCGCTGCGAGATCGCCAACGGTATGAGCCACCCGTCAGCGCGCAGTCATCGTCTGCCTTTGACCGCTCAGCGCTGCATGCGCTCTCGGCCTGTTTTGTGGACTGGGCAGAGAAAGACTATGGCACGCGCAGCAGCACCCTGATGTGGGTCAGCTCGGCGCAAACGGACACCGTTGGTCTGCAGGAATGGACCTATGTCAATGGCGCGATTGATCAGGCCAGCTCCGCGGGCCCTCAGTATCTGCGCATGGGTTAGCGGACGACGTCTCGCACCATGGTGACGTGCGGAATTCCAACCTCCTCATAAGGCTCGCCCACCACCTGAAACCCCTGCCGCGCATAGAAAGCCTCAGCACTGCGTTGTGCGTGCAGGGTGACACGGTGGTCGCCCCGTTTTGCGGCGGCGTCGCAAAGGGCCTCCAACACTTGTTGGCCCAGTTCGCTACCTCTCACAGCGCGCACGACTGCCATGCGGCCGATGGTACCAACACCCTCAACCGCCGGTAGCAGGCGACCTGTCGCCAGCGGCTGGTCAAAACGGTTCGTCACCACGGCGTGCGTGCAATGGGCGTCCATGGCATCCCACTCGTCCTCTCGGGCAATGCCCTGCTCTTCTACAAAAACCGCCGTGCGCACCGCGCTCGCGAGGGGCGACTGCTGCGTCCAATCGCCGAGCGTGAGTTGTGTGACTGGTTTCCCGGCCTCAAAGTCTTGGAATAAGGTCACTAATTTTTCCGGTATCGCGGTGCTGACTTTGGTTTTGGGATGGGCGTAGACGTAGACCAACTGCGCCTCTGTCAGTAACTCGCCACCGCGCCAAATCGCTGCTTCAAACTGCATCGACGAACGTCCTGTTTTCGCGCAGCGCATGCCCACATCCAATACATCGTCGTATTCCGCTGGGCCGTGGTAGGTCAGCGTGGTGGTTTTTAAAAAGACATCACCGTCGAGGGCCGCCATGGTTGCCTCGTAGGGCACGGCCAAGCGTCTCCAATAGGCGGCCATTGCCGTGTCAACGTAAGTCAGGTAGTGGGCATTGAAGACGATCTTTTGTAAATCGACCTCGGACCAGCGCACACGCAAGCGCTCGCGACAGCGGAACTCAGTGGGTTGCATTTTTTTACTTACCTTTTATTCGTTTATTTTCGCTGAGTATAGTCAAGCAAAAGCGCGCTGCAGTGCGGCGCTGGCATCGCGGTGGGCGGCTTTTGCCTCGGGAATCGCGCGGTCCCAATTGATAAAGCCGTGGACCACGCCCTTGTAAATCTCAAGGTCAACCGTAACGCCGGCCAAGCGCAGGGCATCACCGTACGCAATGCCCTCATCAACCAGCGGATCGCATTCGGCCAAACCAATCCATGTCTGTGCCAATGCTGAATGGTCGTCAGCGAGTAGCGGCGCAAAACGCCAGTCCGTGCGCATCGAGCGGTCGGGTATGTAGTGGCTGAAGAAGTAGTCAATGTCGGCGCGCGTTAGCACGTAGCCGTTTGCAAATCGCTCGTGTGACGTGGTGTCTTGGTGTGCGCCGGTACCGGGGTAAAACAGCAATTGCAACGCCAATGGCCATCCCTGTTCGCGCGCGTGAATCGCACTGGCCGCTGCTAATGTGCCGCCGGCACTGTCGCCGCCAACCGCATGCAAATGACTGATGAGGCCCAACTGTGGCGCCAGCGTGTGGTGATGGGCTTGAAGCCAAGCCAAGGCATCAAAGGCATCGTGGACTGCTGCAGGAAATGGGTGTTCTGGAGCTAAGCGGTAATCGACTGACAGCACTGCGCAATTGGCCTGTACGGCAAGCTGTTGACAAAGCCCAGCGTGCGTTGCGGGGCTGCCAATGGTGAAGCCTCCGCCGTGAAAATACAGCAACACGCCGCGCGCAGCGACGCTCGGAACCCACAACGTTGCGCGCATTCGATAGCCATCGCGGTTGGGAATCTCCAGATGACGAGTCTCCAGAAGGGCTGGCGTCGGGCCGGCCAAGATGGTGCCCGCTTTTTCGTAAAACGCGCGCGCGGCTTGTGCGGTCAGTGTGTGCATGGGAGGCTGGCCAGCCTGCGCGATGCGCTCAATGAGGGTTGCAATTTGTTGGGTTAGCATTCGGGTGAGCCTCAGATACAACCGATAGCTTAACGGCTGGCTGGGTGTCACGATGGGGTCTGAGCCCACGCTCACACTCAAAAAAGCATGCTACAACGTGCGCATGGTGCGTAAATAACACGCGAACATAGACGTCCTGGAGAGATCGACATGGCATTAATTAAGTACATCACCGACATTGAAATTGAATTTGGCGCCATCGCCAAACTACCAGATGCGTGTCGTGCGCATGGGATTAAACGTCCCCTGATCGTGACGGACGCCGGTATCAAGGCTGCTGGCTTGTTACAGCATGCGGTCAGTGCACTGGGTGATCTACCGCATGCGGTCTACGCGGAAACGCCCAGTAATCCGACTGAAGCGGCCGTGCGAGCCGCAACGGCGATTTACAAGGACGCGAAATGTGATGGTCTGATTGCTTTGGGTGGCGGCTCCAGCATGGATTGCGGTAAGGGCGTTGCGATCGCCGTCGCGCACGATGGTCCCCTTAAGACTTACGCGACGATTGAGGGCGGGTCTCCCAAAATCACGCCGGCAGTGGCGCCGCTGATTGCGGTTCCCACCACCTCTGGTACCGGTAGCGAGGTCGCTCGTGGCGCCATCATCATCGTGGATGACGGTCGCAAGCTGGGTTTCCACAGCTGGTCGTTGGTGCCTAAGGTGGCCATCTGCGACCCCGAGTTGACGCTCAACCTACCACCCGCACTCACCGCCGCCACGGGTATGGATGCGATTGCACACTGCATGGAAACCTTCATGGCGCCGCCATACAACCCGCCAGCAGACGGTATCGCGCTCGATGGGTTGGCGCGAGGCTGGAAGCACATCGAGACGGCTACCGCCGATGGCAGCGACCGCGCAGCCCGTTTGGCCATGATGAGCGCATCGGTACAGGGCGCCATGGCGTTCCAAAAAGGGCTCGGTTGTGTGCACAGCCTCAGTCACAGCTTGGGTGGCGTCAACCCGCGTCTGCATCACGGGACCTTGAATGCGTTGTTTTTGCCGGCGGTGATTCGTTTCAACGCGGGTGCAGCCAGCATTCAGGCGGAGCACCGCATGTCACGAATGGCTTATGCCATGGGGCTGGGCGATATCCCTGACAGCAATGCCGCGGCAGAGGCCGTTGCCAACGCGGTGACGGCGATGAACGCCCGCCTGAATTTGCCCACAGGTTTGGCCGCTTTGGGGGTCACCGCCGCTGATTTCCCGGCCATCATCAAGGGCGCCATGGCAGACCATTGTCACGCGATGAACCCGCGCTTGGCCACGCCAGAAGACTACACGGCAATGTTGAACGCCGCGATGTGATTACAAGGGTTGCACTTGGCTGGGGTCGGGAGAATCCAGCCATTGCGCCCATTCATCGGCCAGCCGTTGGCTTTCATCGGCGGCCCGTTGCCAGACTTTTACACGGCCATCAAAGTCGTTCTCGTAATGGTTGAAGTCCCGTCGGTCGGGTAACTTGCCGTTGGGCAAAGTCTTGACCCACTCGGGGTTCGGTGCAAGCACCACCATTTGGCTGAGGGCATCTGTGTAGCCGTGGCGCCATTTCAATGCCTTGTCCAGCCAGCCGGGTACGACGGCCTGTTGAAAGTGCGGGTACATCACCACGCCATCCACGGGTACTTGGTAATCCAAGTGAAGGTGATAGTCGGTGATACCCCCATCCCAGTAGGCACCACGTGGCCCGCCTTCAATGTCGTGAACGGCATCTAAAACAAATGGGATCGCGCAACTGGCTTGCAACGCAGGGAGGAAGTTCTTTGTCGTTAGTCGGCACGCGGTGGTTTTGATGTCTTGGGTACCAAACGGTAATGTCGGGTGCGATGAGAACACCACCCGTTCCAGCCAAGCCCCTAAGCCTCGACGCGCAGCGACATTGAACAGGTAAGCACCGGCGTAGCCGATGGGGGTTCGCCACGGCGTATCGCGCCGCAGAAGGCCTCTACCTCGGCTTGTCATGAAGTGCAGGTGGTATCGCGGGTTATCCAGCACCGTCTCGATGTGGTCGCCATAAAACGATTGCAGGCTGTTCGTGAAGCGTGCGCTTATTTCTGTAGATGACAGTCTTGCTTGGCCCGGCAGCGGATCAAAACGCTGGCGAATGTAGTCATGCTCCAAGCGCTTGAAGCCGGCGATGGGGTCCGCCATACAAGCCGTTGCCATGCGCCACGCGCCGATAGAGGCGCCTATCAGATGGATCGGGTGCGCCGCGTCGTGTAGCCATTCGCCAAAAATAAATTGGTCTAGGCGCGTCAGGATTAGACCTTTTGGACCGCCCGCCGCCGCGGGCACGGCGTGGACGTCAGCGGCATTCAGACCGCGCGTGCGAATGCGCCGAAGGGCATCCGTACCCGCGTAAATGGTGAGTGCGCGCATCAGGGCTGCGCCCTTACGGTCGCTGGTCCGTTGAGGGTTTCTGCCAGAGGTTGACACCACCGTCAACGGCCAATTCGTCGATGGCAGATAACGTTGCGGCATCGAAATTCAGGTTCTTCACCGCACCGACCAGCTCTGAGATTTGCGCGGTTTTACTGGCGCCAATGAGGGCGGATGTGACGCGTGGATCGCGGAGTACCCAGGCCACCGCCATTTGCGCCAGGGTTTGTCCCCGTTGGGCGGCGATGTCATTGAGGCCTTTGATCCGAGCCACGTTTTCAGGCGATACGTGATCGACTTTCAGGGATTGACCGCCTGGCCGATTCATTCGAGAGTCGGCGGGGACACCGTTCAAATAGCGGTCGGTCAACAAGCCCTGCGCCAGCGGGCTGAATGCGATGCAGCCCATACCTTCGGCTTGTAGCGTGTCCAGTAACTCGGCTTCAATCCAGCGGTTGAGCAGGCTGTATGACGGCTGGTGAATCAGGCAGGGAATGCCCATGTCACGCAGCAGTTTGGACGCCTCAGCCGTCTTTTTGGCTGAGTAACTTGAGATGCCCACATACAAGGCCTTGCCCTGCTGGACAGCCGTTGCAAGCGCACCCATCGTTTCTTCAAGGGGGGTGTCTGGATCGAAACGATGCGAGTAAAAAATATCGACATAGTCCAAACCCATGCGCTGCAGGCTCTGGTCGAGGCTGGCCAACAGGTACTTGCGCGAGCCACCACCACTGCCGTAGGGGCCAGGCCACATGTCCCAACCCGCTTTGCTGGAGATGATTAACTCATCACGGTAGGGTTTGAAATCGCGGCGCAAGTGCGCCCCGAAATTGGTCTCTGCACTACCGGCTGGTGGACCATAGTTGTTGGCCAGGTCGAAGTGCGTGATCCCCGCGTCAAAGGCGGTAATCAGCATTTCACGCTGTGTCTGTAACGGCGTGCTGTCACCGAAGTTGTGCCATAAGCCCAGGGTGATGGCGGGCAGGCGTAAACCGCTGTTGCCACAGGTCCGGTAAGGCATGCGGCCGTCATAGCGATCGGCGTTTGCGAGATACATGGGTAATTCCTTTAAGAGTTAGGTGCGAGATCAGCGCTTGGTTTGAAGCTGCTGTAGTTTTGAAAATGCATTCGCCATGGCCGATGGCGCCTGCGTTGAGCGATCCGATGACTTTTCTGCGCGGCGCTGTTGATTGCGGTCCGCGTGCTGGAATCGATTATCAGCCGAGGTCGCCCCTTTTTGCGGTGCAGGTGCATCAAGGCGCATAGTCAGGCTGATACGCTTGCGCGCGACATCCACCTCCACCACTTTCACCCTCACAATATCACCGGCCTTCACGACCTCGTGTGCATGACTGACAAAGCGGTTGCTCAGTTGGCTCACGTGAACCAAGCCGTCTTGGTGAACACCGATGTCGATGAACGCGCCGAAGGCAGCCACATTACTGACCGTACCTTCAAGCACCATGCCAGCCACTAAGTCTTTGATGCCTTCAACGCCATCATTGAAGCGGGCAACCTGAAAATCGGGCCGGGGGTCACGCCCCGGTTTTTCAAGCTCAAGCAAGATATCTTGAACGGTCACCACACCGAACTGGTCGGTGGTGAGCGTCTCTGGTTTCACCTGACGCGAGACGCTTTGTTGCCCAATGAGGGCATCTATCGACAGGCCCGTGGTTTTCAACAGGCGTTCGACGACCGGATAGGTCTCGGGATGCACGCCCGTCATGTCGAGCGGGTTTTGACCATCCCGAATGCGCAGAAAGCCTGCGCTCTGTTCATATGTTTTGGGTCCTAGGCCACTCACTTGCATCAACTGGTCGCGCGATGCAAACGCGCCATGCGTATCGCGCCATCGCACCACCGACTTGGCAACGGTTGGGCTCAAACCCGACACACGGCTGAGTAGCGGCACGCTGGCGGTGTTGAGGTCAACGCCCACCGCGTTCACGCAGTCCTCGACCACAGCCTCCAGTTGTTTGGCCAGATCGGTTTGATTGACATCATGTTGGTACTGCCCGACGCCAATCGACTTGGGATCAATCTTGACCAGTTCGGCCAATGGGTCCTGCACGCGCCGCGCAATGCTGACAGCGCCGCGCAAGCTGACATCGACATCGGGCAACTCTTGGCTCGCGAAGGCACTGGCGCTGTAGATTGAGGCGCCCGCCTCGCTCACCACGAGCTTTTGCACCACGCCTGGCGTTGACGCCTTTTCTAGTTGCTTGATCACATCGGCTGCCAGCTTGTCTGTCTCACGACTTGCCGTGCCATTTCCGATTGCAATCAGTGCCACACCGTACGTGGTACAGAGTGTTGTGAGCTTGTGGAGCGCGCCGTCCCAATCTTTTCGGGGCTCATGCGGGTAGACGGTTTCTGTGGCAACCAACTTACCCGTACCATCCACCACCGCAACCTTCACCCCGGTGCGGATGCCAGGGTCCAAGCCCATGACGGCCTTGTTACCGGCAGGTGCCGCCAACAACAGGTCGCGCAAGTTGTCCCCAAATACTTTGATCGCCACCTGCTCTGCCGACTCACGCAGGCGGTTGAACAAATCGCGTTCAAGGGACAAGCTCAGCTTGACCTTCCAAGTCCATGTCACGGTCCGGCGAAGCAAGTCATCTGACGGGCGACCTTGCTGGCGCCAACCTATGTGCTTGGCAATGTAACCCTCGGCAATACTGGGGATACCGGGTTCGAGCACTTCATCGAGCACCAATTTCGCATCTAGCAGATTCAGGCTGCGGCCCCTAAAAACGGCCAATGCGCGGTGCGACGGCACCTGTTTGATGGGTTCTTGGTAATCGAAATAATCTCGAAACTTAGCCGTGTCTGGATTGGTTTCATTTTGGCCAGACGCCAACTTGCTCTGAAAGTAGCCAGCATCCCACAGCCATTCCCGCATGGCGTTCAGCAACACGGCATCCTCTGCCCATTGCTCGCTCAGGATATCGCGTACACCATCGAGAACGGCACCGGTGGTACTGAAATCAGGGTCGCCCTCCACGCGTTCGGTCACCAAGTAGGCGGTCGCTGTGGCGTGGGGATCGAGGGTTGGGTCAGCAAAGAGTTGCGTAGCCAGTGGGATCAGGCCAGCCTCGATAGCCATCTGCCCTTTCGTCCGGCGCCGTGGTTTGTAAGGTAGGTAGATATCCTCAAGGGCTTGCTTGGTCTCTGCGGCAAAAATCGCCTCGCGCAGGACGTCGGTCAACTTACCCTGTTCGTCGATACTTTTGAGAATGGTCTCACGGCGCTCAGCCAATTCCCGCAGGTAAAACAGCCGGGCCTCTAACTCACGCAATTGAATGTCGTCTAACCCGTCCGTCGCTTCTTTTCGATAGCGGGCAATGAAGGGGACGGTCGCGCCGTCATCAAGTAGGCCCACAGCCGCACTGGCTTGTGCGGGACGAATTTTCAGTTCTTGCGCAAGGCGCGCGACGATATCAGACATAGCGGAGGTAATAACAAACGGTTAACAGGCAACCCGCCATGTTAACCGCGTCAGCCCCCTCGAAGTGCCTGCTTCAGATTTTCGCCAATCTGCGGACGCTCCGCAAACGGGTCTGGGGGTTGCGTCTGGTTGACAATGGCTTTTAAGCGGGTCTCGACCGCAGATAAAGCCTGCGGATGGCTATAAATATAGAACTGGTTATCGCGTACCGCGTCGAACACCAACTCGGCCACGGTTTGCGCACTGACCTTGCCGGACTGCACGGCCTTGTCGAGCATGGCCTGCCCAATCTTTTTGCTTGCGGTCAATTCGGTATCTGCCACCGCTTTGGGTTCATTGCGTCCGCTTTGACTGATGCCTGTCGGCACAAAATACGGACACAGCACACTGGCACTGACCTGATCAGTGACCAAGCACAGGTCTTGGTAAAGCGATTCGGTCAGGGCGACAACCGCGTGTTTGGACACGTTGTAGACCCCCATGTTAGGCGGCGTCAAAAGCCCAGCCATGCTGGCGGTGTTGACGATATGCCCTTGGTAGGTCGGGTCGCCTTTGGCGGCCTCGAGCATCCGTGGTGTGAATACCCTCACCCCATGGATCACGCCCCACACATTCACGCCCATCACCCAGTCCCACTCGGCGGTCGTGGCCTCCCATAACAGGCCGCTGGTGCCCACGCCGGCGTTGTTGAACACGAGGTGCGGGGCACCGAATCGCGCCATTACGTCATCGGCCAAGCGATCCATCGCCGCCGCATCGGCTACATCAGTGACCGCAGTCATGACCGCTACACCCGTTGGTGAAAGTGCTGCAGCAGCCGCTGACAGTGCATCGGCTTGGACGTCGATCAAAACGAGGTTCATGCCGAGCGCCGCCGCACGGTGCGCACAGGCCAAGCCAAAGCCTGAGCCTGCGCCTGTTAAGACGGCTGTTTTTCCTTGGAAGGATTGCATGGGTTTCCCTTAAGCTGAGATACGGACCAATTGTTTGCCAAAGTTGTGCCCTTTGAGCAAGCCCAGAAACGCCTCAGGCGCATTGGCCAGGCCCTCGGTAATCGTCTCCCGGTAGACCAGTTTCCCTTTGGCCACCTGCTCGCCCAACGTTTTGAGCGCTTCTGGCCACAGGTCCATGCGCTCGCTCACGATAAAGCCTTGAATGGTCAGTCGATTCACCAGAATCAAGGTCACGTTGTTCATCGGTAATGGTGCGCCGTCGTAGCCAGCGATCAAGCCGCACACCGCGATCCGCGCAAACGGGTTGGTACGTGCCAGAACGGTATCCATGATGACGCCGCCGACGTTTTCGAAATAGGCATCGACGCCATCAGGTGTGGCGGCCTTCAGAGCACCATAGAGTGACTTGCTATCTGCCTGGGCTTTGTAGTCGATACAGGCATCAAAGCCCAGGTCTTGCGTGACGTAAAGGCATTTTTCGGCTCCGCCCGCAATGCCAACGACGCGGCACCCCATGGACTTACCCAGTTGACCGACGACGGAACCAACCGCCCCGCTGGCAGCACTGACCACCAGTGTCTCGCCGGCTTTAGGCTTGCAGATCTGCGTCAGCCCCATCCATCCGGTCACGCCGGGCATGCCCACTGGACCCAAGTAGGCACTGGCGGGAACATGGCTGGTGCTGACCTTGCGAATCGCACCCGGCTCGTTGGCGTCGACCACGCTGTAGGTTTGCCACCCGCCCATGCTAACCACCGTATCGCCAGGTTGGAAATTGTCATGGGCGCTGGCCTCCACCACGCCCACCGTCCCGCCGATCATGACGCTGTCTAAGGGTTGCGCCGCGGCGTAACTCTTACCCTCGTTCATGCGACCCCGCATGTAGGGATCAAGGCTTAAAAACTGGTGACGCACCAGCACCTGCCCCGCTTTGATCACGGGCACCGCAACCTCGCGCATTTCAAAGTTGTCAACGGTCGCTTTGCCCTGAGGGCGAGACTTGAGGATGATTTGTTGGTTCATGGGCATGGCTTAGTCACCTTTCGTGGTGTTGAGTGGGTGCACCTCGCGGTCTGCATTGGCCAGACGCGGCAGGTACTTGAAGGTGCCCGTTGCGTGTACGCAGAGGCGTCCATTTGCATCATGTATCGTGCCCTCTGTGAAGGCGAGCGTTGCGGTGCGATGCAACACTTTACCCTCAGCGGTGAGCAAACCTTTTGCGGGTTGCATGAAGGCGGTTTTCATCTCGACGGTCACGACGCCCATCGCCTCGTTGAGGCTACGAGCAGCGTGCGCCATCGTGACATCCAGCAAGGTCATGCTGGCGCCTCCGTGGGTGACTTGAAACGAGTTGAGATGTGCCGCTTCCGGGTCGTAAGTCAAGCGACTGGTCCCGTCACGCATGTACACCAGCTTGAAACCCAAGAGGTCTACAAACGGAATGGGGGTTGGAAAATCCATCAGCCTGCGACCACGACGCTGACGCCGCCATCAACCGCCAGCCACTGGCCTGTGATGTGTTTGCCGGCGTCGCTGGCAAACAGCAGGCAAATGCCTTTCAAGTCCTCGTCATCACCCAACCGCTTCAGCGGAGCGCCCGCTTTCAAGCGCTCAACACCCATGTGCTCCAGGGTGCCCTTGGTCATTTTGCTCGGGAAAAAGCCCGGACAAATGGCGTTGACTGTGATGTTCAAACGTCCCCACTCCGCTGCCAGCGCACGGGTAAAGTTCAACACCGCGCCCTTGGAGGTGTTGTAGGCGATGGTCTGCATGTCTTCTGGGTTACCACCCAAACCCGCGATAGACGCCAGGTTAATGATGCGACCTGATTGGCGGGGAATCATGCTCTGCTTTGCCACCAATTGGCTGAGCAGAAAGTAACCCCGCACGTTCAGATTCATCACTTTGTCCCACGCTTCCAATGGGTGGTCCTCAGCGGGCGCACCCCAAGCGGCACCGGCGTTGTTCACCAAAATATCGATATGGCCCAGGTGCTTCATAGCCGTATCGCACAGCATCTCGATACTGGCCGGGTCAGCGCAGTCGGCTGCGACCCAATCAGCGTCAATGCCCAGCCCTTTCAGATGGGCGACAGCCGCCGTGAGCTCATCTTTTTTTCGGGCGGTGACCAGGATGCGCGCACCCGCCTCGCCCAAGGCCTCGGCCATTTGGAGACCCAAGCCTCGTGAGCCACCCGTAACGAGTGCTGTTTTGCCGGTCAGATCGAAAAGTGTTTTGATATTGCGAGCCATTGGGGACTCCTAAAAGTGTGGTGTTAAGGCGTCTCAAAGTCCATGCACTCGCGGTGGGCAACCGCGTTCGACATGAAGGGTTTGAGGGCTTTGTGTTGCGGGTGATTTTGGTAGTCGTCTAGCGCGGATTGGTCGGTGAATTGGCTGACCAGCATGAGGTCAGCGGTGCATGCGGGATGGTTTGCACCCAGCACCACCTCAAAGCCGACAATACCGGGGACGAGTTCGCGACAGCCCGTCAACAGACGAACCGCTTCGGCAAGGTTGTCTGCTTTTCGAGCACCATTCTCAGTCGCTTCCTTGAAGCGCCACATCACGATGTGATGGATCATGTTCAGAGCACTTCAAAAATGCCTGCAGCGCCCATGCCGCCGCCGATGCACATCGTGACGCAAACCCGCTTGGCGCCCCGGCGCTTACCTTCTATCAGGGCGTGACCGGTTAGGCGTTGTCCGCTCATACCGTATGGGTGTCCCAGTGCGATCGCACCACCGTTCACGTTCAGTCGATCGGCGGGGATGCCCAGCTTGTCTCGGCAATAAAGTACCTGTACGGCAAAGGCTTCGTTCAGCTCCCACAAGTCAATGTCCGCTACTTGCAGTCCCAAGCGCTTGAGTAATTTGGGCACCGCAAAAACGGGGCCAATACCCATTTCATCGGGCTCGCAGCCAGCGACTGCGAAGCCTAAGAAACGGCCCATCGGCGTCAACCCCAATTGGGCAACACGGTCTTCGTGCATAACCACGCAGGCACCCGCGCCATCAGAGAATTGACTCGCATTACCCGCGGCTACCACGCCACCGGGCAGCGCAGGACGGATCCCGGCGACTGCCTCTAGGGTGGTGTTCTCGCGGATGCCTTCGTCTTGGGACACTGTGACCGATTTCGCGATCAAGCCACGCTGTTTGTCAGCAATACCGGCTGTCACCGTAATGGGGGCAATTTCGGCATCAAACAAACCAGCGGCGCGGGCAGCAGCGGCGCGCTGTTGGCTCTGCGCACCGTAGGCATCCATGGTTGCACGGTCAATGTTGTACCGTTGTGCGACCTGTTCTGCAGTCTGCAGCATGGACCAATAAATCGCGGGGACCTGTTGTGCCAACGCCGGGTCTGCGGCCATGTGTTGATTCATCTCTTGCTGGACGCAGGAGATGCTCTCGACGCCACCTGCGACGTAGGTGTCCCCCTCCCCTGCGATGATGCGTTGTGCGGCCATCGCAATGGTTTGCAAGCCAGAAGAGCAAAAACGGTTGACGGTCATGCCGGCGGTTTCAACAGGGCAACCGCCCTTCAGCGCGATTTGGCGCGCAATGTTGAAACCGGTCGCGCCCTCGGGGTTGGCGCAACCCATAATGACGTCCTCGACCAAGCCGGGCTCAATTCCGGCCCGGCTGATGGCAGCCGCAACGGCGTGCCCGCCGAGCGTTGCGCCATGGGTCATGTTGAAAGCGCCCTTCCAGCTTTTCGCGAGCGGGGTACGGGCGGTTGAGACGATAAGTGCTGATGTCATGGTGTGGTAATCCTTGGCGTTAGCGCTTCGCTTAGCCTGTAAAGTTTTGGCCTTTTTCCGCCAGGGCCTGCATGTAAGGAGCTGGGGTCCAAAAGGCTTGATCGTCTGCGGGGTTTTGCGCAAAAGCTTGCATGCGTTGTATGACCTTGATGAGTCCCACCTCATCTGCATAACGCATCGGTCCGCCACGGAACATCGGGAAGCCGTAGCCCGTCAGGTAAACCATATCGATGTCACCCGCCTTCGCTGCAATACCTTCGGCGAGCAAGTGCGCGCCCTCATTGACCAACGAGAGCACCAACCGGTCGACGATTTCTTCCGACGAAAGGCGGCGCTGAGGTTGCTTGATGTCCGCACGGTGCTTTGCGAGCATCTCGGACACCACCGCACTGGGCACGGGGGTTCGGGAGCCTGCGGGGTAGTCATACCAACCCGCACCAGCTTTTTGACCAAAGCGACCTAATTCACAAAGCAAGTCGGCGCTCTTGCTGTAACGCATGTTGGGATTTTCCTGCGCGCGGCGTTTGCGAATCGCCCAGCCGATGTCGTTACCGGCCAAGTCACTCATCCGGAACGGACCCATGGCAAATCCGAACTTTTCTATGGCCTTGTCAATTTGCTCGGGCGAAGCGCCTTCATCGAGCATGAAAGTCGCTTGACGGATGTACTGCTCGATCATGCGGTTGCCAATAAAGCCATCGCAGACCCCCGCCACCACGGCGGTTTTCTTGATTCGCTTGGCGACCGCCATCGTGGTGGCAAGTACGGACTTTGACGTCTCAGCACCACGCACCACTTCCAGTAGCTTCATCACGTTGGCGGGGCTGAAAAAGTGAATCCCGACCACATCCGCTGGCCGCTGGGTGAAACTGGCGATTCGGTTAAGGTCAAGGGTTGAGGTGTTCGAGGCCAGAATCGCGCCAGGCTTGAGGACTTTGTCGAGGGCCTTAAAAACCGTCTCCTTGACACCGATCTCTTCAAACACGGCTTCGATCACCAGATCGACATCGGCCAGGTCCTCATAGGCCAAGGTCGTCTGCAGCAGCGCCATCCGTTGATCGAGTTTTTCCGCGGTGAGTTTGCCCTTCTTGACCTGTGCCTCGTAATTGCGCTTCATGGTGCCCACACCGCGATCGAGGGCAGCCTGCGCGGTTTCCAGCATGACGACGGGGATGCCAGCGTTGAGGAAGTTCATGGTAATGCCGCCACCCATGGTGCCCGCACCGATCACCCCTACTTTGTGAATGGCCCGCACGGGGGTATCTGATGGCACGTCTTCAATTTTGCTGGCGGCGCGACTGGCCATGAAAATGTGGCGCAAGGCGCGGCTCTCAGGTGTCCACATTAGATTCAGGAAAGTTTGACGTTCAGTCAACATGCCCGCATCGAATTTTTGCTTGGTTGCAACCTCCACCAAGTCCACGCACTTCTCGGGAGCCGGTAATGATTTGGCAATGCCCCGCACCATGTTGCGAGCAAATTGGAAATAGGCATCCCCCTGCGGATGGGCACAGGGCAGATCACGTACTTTGGGTAAAGGGCCCACGTCGGCTTTTTCTTTGGCTAGCGTCATGGCCTCGGCCATGAGTGAATCGGCTGATCCCGCCAGAACGTCAAACAGACGCTGTCCCGGCAACGCCGCGAGGACCTCACTGGGCACGGGGTCTCCCTTGACGATCATGTTGAGCGCGGTTTCTACACCCAACGCGCGCGGCAAACGTTGCGTGCCACCGGCGCCGGGGACGAGGCCCAGCTTCACCTCGGGGAGCGCGATTTGGCATCCGGGTGCGACAACACGGTAATGACACCCCAGCGCCAACTCAAGCCCGCCACCCATCGCCACGCTGTGGACAGCGGCGACCACGGGTTTCCCGGCGTTCTCAACGACGGCGATGACGCTGAGTAAATTGGGCTCTTGCATTGCCTTTGGGGTGCCAAACTCCCGAATATCGGCGCCGCCACTGAATGCCTTCCCGTGGCCCGTCAGCACAATGGCGACCACTTGGTCGTCGGCCATGGCTTGTGCGACCCCTTGGGTAATGGCTTGGCGAGTGGACAGCCCCAGGCCGTTGACGGGTGGGTTATCCATGGTGATGACCGCGATGCGGTCGGTGACGGTGTAGTGGGCTGTCATGCGATCTCCTGCTGACCCGGTTGCTTCAATTAAAAAAGAACACGCGTTCGAATTTACACGATCTTAATCGAGGTGCCTGGCATCTTTGTGACTCCGGGGGTTGGTAATACCGGTCGCATTCCTAACATTCCAGCCACTGACTGCGCAGCGTCGGATCACGTTGAAAGGCTTCGACCGTGCCATCAAACACGATGGTGCCGCCGCCCATCACCGACACGCGATCAGAAATCGCCAAGGCCATTTGCAATTTTTGCTCCATCAACAGCACCCCCACGCCTTGGGACTTGATGGCCGTCAGAAATTGCGCGACTTGCATCACTAATTGGGGCGCAAGCCCTTCCGTGGGTTCGTCGACGATGAGCAACTGTGGTTGCCCCAAGGTGCTGCGTGCCAGCGAGAGCATTTGCTGCTCGCCACCAGACAACACGCCTGCGGGTGTTTTGAGGCGTTTCTCGAGCTGTGGAAACAGGCTCAAGACATCGGCAATGCCCCACGCCAGATGCGTGCGACGCGAGATGGCGTGGCGTGGCAGACCGAGTTGCAGATTTTGCTCGACGGTCAGATCGGGGAAGACGTCGCGTGTCTCGGGGACGAATCCAATGCCCGCCTGTGCCACCTCGAAGGGCTGTCGGTTGGCCAGCGATACCCCGGCCCAGGTCAAAGCACCCTCTGTTCGGACCAAGCCCATGATGGCCTTGGCTAAAGTCGAGCGTCCCGAGCCGTTGCGGCCCAGAACCGTTACGATTTCCCCTGTGCTGATCGCCAAATTGATGCCACGAAGCACGGGGGCCAGGCCATAGAAGGCCCACAATCGCTCTAACGTCAACGTGGCCATGACTCTCCTTCCTCGCGCCATTCGCCCAAATAGGCGCGTTGCACCGCCGAGTCTTTTCGGACCTGCTCCGGGACGCCGCAGGCGACCAAACGGCCATCAACTAACACGGCCACACGGTGGGCGAGTTCGAAAACGACACCCATGTCATGTTCGATTAAGAGAATGGTTTTGTCGTGCGTAATGTCAGCAATCCGTTCGAGAAATTGGGCTGTTTGCGCTTGGCTCATGCCCGCTGTGGGTTCATCTAGGAGCAGGAGTTGCGCGCCACTGCCCACCGCTTGCGCGATGTCAACGGCCCGCTGGTCGGCGTAGGGTAATTCGCCCACTGGCGTATCGCGTTTGTGCGTCAGCGCTAGCCCGGTCATCAAGCGCTCAACCTGCGCATTGACAGCCTGAAAGAGGCTGTTGCGCCGGCGTATCGGGTTCCAAAAGCCGTAGCCAAAGCCCCCGCGCCAGAGGCAGGCCGCAGTCAAGCTCTCTGCCACGGTCAGCGACCCGAATACCCGACTGATTTGAAAGCTGCGCCCCACCCCCAACCGCGCAATGGTGTGTGGCGGTAAGCCGTTGAGACGCTTACCCCTCAACTCGATGTGTCCGTGTGTGGGTTTGAACTCGCCCGAGATGAGATTGAACAGCGTTGATTTGCCCGCACCGTTCGGCCCGATCAGCCCCATGATTTCGCCGGGCATCACGGCCAGTGAGACATCATGCAAAACCGTTGTTGCACCGAATTGATGCCCCACATGGTGCAGACTTAACAAGGGCTGGGTCATGTTTTCACCCCCTCCCGGCTTTGAGACTGGGCACTTAAAACCCAGATGCTGACCGCGGTAACGCAGGCTGCCAGCCACCAGTGTGCGGCTTGACTCACGTCAACGCGCAGGCCCAGAAGGGCCAACTCGGGTGGCATGCCTGCGCCGACTTCCGTGACCCAGTGGTAGGTCATCTCAATCAAAACAATGGCGCCCAACACCAAGCCAGCGAAGGCAGGTAACGACCGCCATCGAAGGCCCGCCAACCATTGCAAACCCGACAGGCCGCCGGGCACTCGCATCACCACCCAGACAAACAGCAGGCCCACATAAAGCAACCAAGCGGGCGTGTAGGTTGACAGAATCACCATCGCAGCGACCATCAAAACGCCGCCGACCACCGCACCACCAATCAGCGCAGACCCGCCAACCACGGTGAACAGCATGGCCGCGCCGGAGCGTTGAAGGCTGAAGCTATCGACGCTTACAAACTCAAAGTTAAGCGCTGTCAGACCCCCTGCAGTGCCCGCTAGACCGCTGGCGAAGGTGAATGCGATCAGACGGATCACGCGTGCGTCGTATCCCAAAAAACCGATGCGGTTGACTTGGTCGCGCGCGGCCTTCAACATCAGGCCAACTGGGGTTTGGGTAAAGCGCAGCACCAACCAAACTGCAGCACACAAATAGGCGCTGGCTAGGGCATACAACTGCCAGGGCTGTGCCAACGTAAAACCCAAAGGCGCGGCCCCGACCACGCGATTGGCTGATAGGCCTGCTTCACCGCCCGACCATTCGGGGAACATCCAGGCCGCGGCCCATACCAGCTCGCCGAGCCCCAATGTGATCATAGCGAACGCGGTCCCCGGGCGTCCAGTTGCGAGCCACCCCAGCATAAAACCGACGGCCGCTGCAACCGCGCCAGCCATGAGCGGCAAAAGGATGACGAACCACCATTGATCTAATCCTGCACCGAACCGCGCATTCAGTCCGTGAACCACCACATAGGCACCCAAGCCGGTAAAAATCGCGTGTCCAAAACTGAGCAGTCCGCCCTGATTCAGCAGGACTTGATAGCTCAGGCAAATCAGAATCGCGACCACCGTTTGCGTTAGTAGGTTGAGGCTGTAGGCGCTCGGAAAGAGCAGTGGCATTACCGCCAACAAGACCAGCCCGGCCATCAAAGTTAGGCGCTGGGCTCGTGTCATGGCTGTCGCTCACTGCCCCACAAGCCATGGGGACGCCACGCGATCACCGCAACCAACAATGCATAGGGCACCAAGGGCGCATAGTTGCTCAAGGGTTGCGTGAGCCAGCGTGCGGCGTTTACGGAGACAGCGGCGGGTTGCCCCAATACAGCCTGCAACTGCTGCCAGACGTCCAGCGCTGAGACATTGACCGTAACGGCCATGGTCTGCAAAACCCCAATCAGCAAGGCGCACCAAAACGCGCCGATGAGGGAGCCTAACCCCCCCACAATCACAACGACAAACAACAAATTACCCATGGCCATGGCCATGTTCGGCTCAGTCACAAAGGCGTTTCCGCCGATCACCCCGGCAAGTCCGGCCAAAGCGGCGCCACCCGCGAACACCCATTTGAGCAAGCGCGGAACATCGTGACCCAGGCAGGCCAGCATGTCGGGGTGGGTTCGCGCCGCTTGAATGAGGAGACCGATGCGCGTTCGGTATCGAGCGATCCAAATCGCCACAGCCACCGAGAGGGAGATGGCCATCATGAAGGCACGGTAGTTTGAAAAATGGTGACCGTACACAGACAGGAACACGCCGTCGAAAATGTCGGGAATACGGTAGTCCACTGGGCCACGGCCCCACACCAGCTGCACGCCTTCGGTCACCAGCATGGCGACGCCAAACGTGAGCAACAGCTCAGGCACATGGCCTTTGCTCTTGGCACGGTGGCGGAGAAACGCTTCAACCCATGCGCCGAACAACCCAACCAGCAGCGGTGCCACAATCATCGCGGGGAAGAAACCAACCCATTGGCTGAGGCTGAACGCTGCGTAAGCACCCAGCATATAAAAACTCGCGTGTGCGAAGTTGAGTATGCCCATGAGGCTGAGCGTGAGCGTGAGCCCCGCGCTCAGCAAAAACAAAAGCAGGCCAAAACTGACGCCGTTGAGAAGCGCGATGACCAGCCATTCCATGGGCGTATCCTGCCTCGGGAGCGGGTCAGGTGTTGGGCAGTTGGTAGTCTTTCAGCTGCTCGCGCAACACCATCTTCTGCATTTTGCCCGTAGCGCCCAATGGGATCGCCTCGACAAATACGACGTCATCTGGTGTTTGCCACTTTGCGACTTTGCCCTCGTAGGACGCAAGCAGTGCCGCCTTATCAACGTCGGTGTCGGGCTTGCGAACAACGACGATGATCGGACGTTCATCCCACTTTGGGTGTGGCACGCCGATACAAGCAGCCATCATCACCCCCGGGAATGCCATGGCGATGTTTTCAATGTCAATCGAACTGATCCATTCGCCACCCGACTTGATGACATCCTTGGAGCGATCAGTGATCTGCATGAAGCCTTGCGGATCGATGGTCGCCACGTCACCCGTTGGGAACCACCCGTCGACCAACGGGCTGCCGTGTCCGGATTCATAGTAGTCAGACAAAATCCACGGGCCACGGACCAGCAAATTACCGGTGGCTTTGCCATCCCAAGCCTGAGTTTGCCCCGCATCGTCGACGATTTTCATATCAACACCAAATACTGGGCGCCCTTGCTTGAGCAGCTGTGTGCGCTGCGTTTGTGGGTCACCAGACTGGTTTTTCAGCACGCCAACGGTACCCAAAGGCGACATCTCCGTCATGCCCCAAGCATGCAACACCTGGACGCCAAATTGATCGACAAATCGGTCGTACATGGCGGGTGGGCAGGCTGAACCACCAATCACGGTGCGCTTCAAGGTGCTGAAGCGTTTGCCTTCTTTATCCATGTGTGCCAACAGCATCTGCCACACCGTCGGCACGCCGGCGGCCATCGTCACGCCCTCGCCTTCAATGAGGTCGTAAACGGACTGGCCGTCCATCGCTGGGCCGGGAAAGACCAATTTGCACCCGACCAATGCGGCGGTGTACGGAATACCCCACGCATTGACGTGAAACATGGGAACGACGGGTAAAACGCTGTCTCTTGCCGAGAGATTCAGAGTGTCTGGCAGACCCGCGGCCAGCGCATGAATAATCGTTGACCGGTGGCTGTAAAGCACGCCCTTTGGATTACCGGTTGTGCCGCTCGTGTAGCACATGCTCGACGCACTTTGCTCGTCAAAAATGGGCCATTCGTAGACCTCTGATGATGCCTCCAACAGGGCCTCGTAAGACAGCAGATTTTTGATTTTGGTGGTCGCTGGCAATTGGTCTTCAGCCGCATAGGCAACCCAGTGCTTGACGGTGGGACACTGATCGCAAACGGCCTCCATCAGCGGTAGGAACGTGGTGTCAAAACAAACAACTTCGTCGCCAGCGTGGTTCACGATCCAGGTCAGTTGTTGCGGCGACAGCCGCGGGTTCAGTGTGTGTAGAACCCGCTGGCTACCGCTCACGCCGAAGTAGGTTTCGAGGTGACGATAGCCGTTCCACGCGAGGGTCGCCACGCGGCTCCCAGGGGCAATGGCCAAGGTATCCAAGGCGCCGGCCATGCGCTTCGCGCGCTTGGCAACGGTTCCCCAGTCAGTTCGATGAAGGTCCCCTTCAACGCGGCGCGAAACAATGGCTGTTTCGGAGTGAAAGCGTTCTGCGTGCGTGATGATGCTGCTGATTAACAGGGGGCGGTCTTGCATGATGCCAAGCATGGGTGGTCTCCGTGATTAATGTTGTGGTCTACACAGGGGGATGCTAACGCGAATTCAGTGCAATTCACACGCTTAGGGGACAATACGCGGATGTCCAAACTTGATCTTGACACACCGTTGCCCACACTCAGTCCTATCGGCTTGGCCCGGTTGGGGGCGACCTTTGCGACTGAAACACCGGCTACCCCTATGGCTGGGCTGCATTGGGGCGCCATCAACCACGCGTTTGCCGACGAGTTGGGAATGACCGTTGGTGCAATTGAGGCGCATGGGTTGACCGTTTTGGGCGGGAATGCGCCTTGGCCGGGTGGGCCACCATCGGTAGCGACGGTTTACAGTGGGCATCAATTTGGCGTTTGGGCAGGCCAATTGGGCGATGGACGAGCCTTGTTTTTAGGCAAACTTCAAACCCAGCGCGGAGACTGGGAACTGCAACTGAAAGGGGCTGGCCCAACGCCCTATTCACGCATGGGAGATGGACGTGCCGTCTTGCGTAGCAGCATCCGCGAGTACCTTTGCAGCGAAGCGATGCATGGACTGGGTATCCCAACAAGCCGTGCACTGGCATTGGTCGCCGCCCACACGCCGGTGCGACGCGAGACGATAGAGACAGCCGCCATCGTGACCCGTGCGGCGCCAACCTTTTTGCGATTCGGGCACTTTGAACACTTCGCCCACCATGGAAAGCCTGAGGCGTTGCGAACGCTGTTTGACGCCACGGTAGAGGCCTATTTTCCCGATCTCAAGGATTTGAGCATCAACGAGCAAGTGAATGCATTTGCCGCGCGCGTGGCCAGTGACACGGCCGCCTTGATTGCCCAATGGCAGTGCGTGGGTTTTTGTCACGGTGTCATGAACACAGACAACATGAGCGTTATCGGCCTGACGATCGATTACGGTCCTTACCAGTTCCTGGATGCGTTCGTGCCTGACCACATTTGCAATCACTCAGATCACAACGGGCGGTATGCCTACAACCAACAACCGCAAGTGGGTTACTGGAACGTGCATGCGTTGGCGCAAGCCCTGGCAGGACTGACCACTGATGTTGAGGCCTTAGCGGCCTCGATTCAATGCTACCCCGACGCGTTCACGACCACCTACACGCAGGTTATGCGGGACAAGATGGGGCTGGTGGTGCCTTTGGAAGGTGATGGCGCACTGATTAACGACTGGCAGGATTTGTTGGCGAAAGATGGCGTGGATTACACCATCGCCTGGCGTACGCTGAGTCATGCCGCCGACCCCACGATGATGGATCCTACCCAACCGCCCGAGACACTCGCGCGCTGGTTCATCGACAGAGCGGCATTAGGCGCTTGGTGGCAGCGTTTCACAGAGCGCCTGCAACGCCAAACCCCGGCGGAACAGGCCACGCAGGTGGCCCGGATGCTGGCACGCAACCCCAAGTACGTTTTGCGAAATCACCTGGCCCAAGATGCCATCAGGCAGGCCACAGACGGTAACTTTACGATGGTCAATCAACTGAAAGCGGTTTTAGACCAACCGTTCGCCGAGCATCCTGCATACGACCATTGGGCCGGCATGCCGCCCGATTGGGCAAAAACCCTTCAGATCAGTTGCTCCAGCTAAATTGACCGTTCCCAAACGGCGATAATGCCCGCTATGCGAATTTTAATTGACTTTTTCCCTATTGCCCTGTTCGTGGTGGCGTACCGCATGGCAGACATTTACGCGGCAACCGGTGTCCTCATGGCCGCGACCTTGCTGCAAACCGGTTTGCTGTATGCGATCGAGCGGCGCGTCGCGGCGGTTCAGAAGGCCACACTTGCCTTGATCCTGATTTTTGGTGCGCTAACCCTCAGTCTGCATGATGAACGCTTCATTCAATGGAAGCCGACCGTCTTGTACACCGCACTGGCTTTGGTTTTATTGGGCGCCTTGTGGGGGGCCAAGCGGAATTTATTGCACATGATGCTCGGCGCGCAACTCAAATTACCTGCTTTGGTTTGGCAGCGTTTATGTGTCATTTGGGCCGTGTATTTCCTCGCCATGGGCGCCTTGAACGCCTTCGTTGCGGTCTTCTACACCTTGGATCAATGGGTTGATTTCAAGATTTGGGGTTATGCGTTTCCGGTGGTGTTCATCGTCGGTCAGGGCTTCTATTTGGCCAAGTACCTTAAAGGCGATGGACCCGGCCACGCCGCCAACGAGGACCAGTCGTGAGCACATCAGACCTCAACTCAGACGCAGCCACGATCGATCGTTTGTTGCGTGCGGCATTGCACCCTTCCGAACTTGAAGTGATCGACGAAAGTGCCGACCACATTGGGCATGCAGGCTCCAATGGTCTTGGTACAGGTACCCACTTCCGGGTCCGCATCGCCTCCCCTCAGTTTCAAAACCGAAGCCGGGTTGCGCAGCACCGGCTTGTGTATGATGCCGTGCAACCGCTGATGGCGATTGGCCTGCACGCGCTTGCCATCGAAATTTTGCCCGCGCCCTAAGCGCATCACCCTTTCCTCCCTAACCTTTTCAATCCCTATGAAGCAAGCATTCTCAAAGCAAGCAAAGTCAGCGATTGCTGTTTGCGCGGTCGCCTTGACCGGACTGGTCGCCCTCCCCGCAGCGGCACAAAATTTGGCCATCGTGAATGGCAAACCGGTTCCAACGAGCCGCGCCGCCGCGATGGAGCGTCAGCTCGCGGCGACCGGACAAGCGATTGATGACAACGTGCGCGCACAGATCAAACAAGAAATCATCAACCGTGAAATTTTGATTCAAGCAGCCACCGCGAGAGGTCTGAACAAAACCCAAACCTACGCAGATCAAATGGAGATGGCTCGTCAAAGTATTCTGATTCGGGCCTTATTCGCAGACATTGAAGCGAAGGCCCCTGTCGACGATGCCGCCATCAAGGCCGAATACGATCGCATTGCCAACAGCCCAGAAGCAACCGAGTACCGCGCGAGCCACATTCTGGTGGCGACTGAGGCCGAGGCCAAAGACCTGACTGCCAAGCTGGCAGCCGGTGCTGACTTTGCGGCGTTCGCGAAGCAGCACTCCAAAGATCCTGGCTCGGGTGCCCAGGGCGGGGACTTGAATTTTGCCGCCGCTAATAGCTATGTGCCAGAGTTTTCAAAAGCCATGGTCGCTTTGGAAGTGGGACAAACGACAGCAGCCCCAGTCGAAAGCCAGTTTGGATGGCACATCATCCGGTTGACCGACAAGCGCAAGCGTGAATTGCCACCGCTTGCGGAAGTCAAGGACGCTATTGCCAAGCAGTTGCGTGAGAACGCGCTGACACAGGCACAAGACGACTTGTTGAAGAAAGCCAAGGTTCAATAAACACGGCAGGGCTTCAGCCCTGCGGTGCGATCTCCGCGCTGCGGACTAAACAGTCCGCCAGCGCCTCCGGGTGACTGACCATGGGGTCATGACCCGTTGCCATCTCCATGTAACGCCAAAGCGGGTTGCCTTTCACGCGCGAGCGGCTGATTTCAAGGCCCGACAGCACGTTGCCGGTGCAGTTGATATACGTTCGGTGACAGCGGTCGAGCGCGGCGTTGTCAACACGCACCGGGTCGACGTAAACACCGAAAGGCTGGGGTGTTTGGCGCCGATTGACCCAATCACGCTCGTCGCCCTCTAAGCCAAATTTGCTTGCATCGGGTTGTGACAGATACACCCCGCCGTTACGGGCGCCCTCTGCCAAACGCAACTGGCGAGTCTCCTCAGATTGCACCAAGCCCCAACTCTCGCCGTCCATGGGTACGTGGGCGTCGATGTACACCAAACGCTGCAGTACGCCGGGCAGCTCCTTCATCAAGCGCTGCGCGGCTTGCGTGATGACCATGCCGCCGTAGCTGTGACCCACCAGCACAACAGACGACCATTCGTGGCTGCGGATGGTTTCGATCACATCGGCTGCATGCGTTGATAGGTTGATTTGTGCACTCAGCAGGTGGGCGCGCTCACCGACGCCAGTGAGGTTGATGGCATGCGCCGACACCCCCATCGCTGTCAGCGCGGGAATGGTTCTGGACCAGCACCAAGCCCCGTGCCATGCACCGTGGACCAACACATAGACGGGTGATGTTTGCGTGATATCGCTCATGGTTTTCCTGATTTTGAAGAGCCGAAAAAGGGGGGCGCCCCAACAGCGATCAGCCCACCCACTGCCTAGCGTTATGCCACAACTGCGACCAAGGACTTGCCGCGTTGATGTCGCCGCCCATCCAACTCATTTGGATATTACGGAAGACGCGTTCAGGATGTGGCATCAAGGCGGTGAAACGGCCATCTGGTGTTGTCACGCCCGTCAACCCATTGGCACTGCCGTTGGGGTTGGCAGGGTATTGCGTGGTGGGTTGGCCGGCGTTGTCGATAAAGCGCAATGCAGTCAATACCGACGTGGCATCACCGCGTTGACTGAAATTGGCAAAACCTTCGCCGTGTGCGACCGCGATCGGGAGGCGCGCGCCGGCCATACCCTGGAGGAAAATGCTCGGCGATTCTGTAACCTCAACCAAACTCAGGCGAGCTTCAAAACGCTGGCTCTGATTGGTCGTGAACCGCGGCCAGGCTTGGGCGCCAGGGATAATCGGCGCCAGCTCCGCAAACATTTGGCAACCGTTACAAATGCCCAGACCAAAGCTGTCACTGCGGGCAAAAAACGTCTCAAATTGTCTCAACAGCTCGTCGTTGAACAAGATGCTTCGGGCCCATCCAATGCCCGCACCGAGCGTGTCGCCGTAACTGAAGCCACCGCAGGCCACCAGACCGTTGAAGTCTGCCAAATTAGCGCGGCCGGCCTGCAGGTCACTCATATGGACGTCGACGGCTTCAAATCCGCCCAAGTCAACACTGGCAGCCATTTCGACGTGAGAGTTCACGCCCTGCTCTCTGAGCACAGCCACGCGGGGTCGCGCGGTTGCTGCGCTTTTAGCGTTCCCGATAAACGGCGTCACCGCGAATGGCACATGCCACTGCATTCCCGGATCGTCGGGATTGCTGAGATGGGCGTGCTCCTGATCGGCGCATTCGGGGTTGTCACGCAGACGGCACATTTGCCAGCCAACACTGTCCCACACGGCGTGCAAGTCGGCCAGCGCAGCATCAAAAATAGACTGCGTGTCCCGCCACACCTGGATACGTCCTTTGCCTGTCGGCATGGTCGAAGAGTCAGGACGGGTCTTACCGATCACATGGCTGCAAGCGCCCAATCCATGGCGCCGCAGGGTGGCCAATGTCTCGTCACGCTGCGCTGTTTGCACTTGAATAACAGCACCCAATTCTTCGTTGAAAAGCGCTTTCAGCGTCCGCTCTTGGCGCCGTGCGTCAACCTGAGACGCCCAGTTTTTGCTGTCGCCAACGTCCATTCGGCTGTCACTGATCCCGTCGCCCTCAAGCAAAAGCATGTCAACGTTCAGTGCGACGCCGACGTGGCCAGCAAACGCCATTTCGCAAACGGTCGCCATCAGGCCGCCATCACTGCGGTCGTGGTAGGCCAACAGCATGCCAGCGCTGCGAAGTTCGTTGATGGCATCGATCAATGCAACCAAATCCTTGGGGTCGTCTAAGTCGGGCGTCTGGACGTCAGTCTGGTTAAGTTGCTGCGCTAACTGGCTGCCCGCCATGCGCATCTTGCCTCGCCCCAAATCAACCAAAATCAGTGTCGTGTCTGGCGCCTTTCCATCCAGCTGCGGCGTCAGGGTGCCACGCACATCGTCCAGACTCACAAACGCGGTGGCCACCAGACTGACGGGCGAAACCACCTTTTGCGATCCCGCCTCGGTTTTCCACTGCGTGCGCATCGACAAGCTGTCCTTGCCCACGGGGATCGATACACCGAGTGCAGGACACAGCTCCATGCCCACGGCCTTGACGGTCTCATACAACGCCGCGTCTTCGCCCGCTTCACCGCAGGCGGCCATCCAATTCGCCGATAGCTTGACTTTTTCGAGCGTGAAAGGCGCTGCCAACAGGTTGGTCAGACTTTCCGCGATGGCCATGCGCCCCGACGCTGCCGCGTTGAAAACGGCCAATGGCGAACGTTCGCCCATTGCCATGCCCTCGCCTGCAAACCCCACATAGTCCGCCAACGTGACGGCACAGTCAGCCACCGGCACTTGCCATGGACCCACCATCTGATCACGGTGCGTTAAGCCGCCTACGGCTCGGTCACCAATGGTGACTAAAAAACGTTTAGAGGCGACAGTCGGACTGCGCAATACATCGGTGACCACCTGCGTGAGGGACACCCCATCGAGGTCCAGTGCCTTGTAGTGCCTGTGGATGCGCTGGACGTCCCGCGTTAGGGGCCGCATCTTACCCAGCAACACGCCCATGGGCATATCCACGGGGCGGTTGTCGCCAGCGGTCGGCTTCGGTGCGGCTGTGGCGGTCGGCAGGCGTTCGTCAGCGACGATCAGTTGCGGGGCTTCGGTAGCGACCCCTACCACGCTGATGGGACAGCGCTCGCGCGCTGCCAACGCCGCCAACTGCGACCAGGCATCAGCGGAGACGGCCAACACGTAGCGCTCTTGGCTCTCGTTACACCAGATCTCTTTGGGCGCCAAGCCTGACGCCTCTAGCGGAATTGCCGAGAGATCAAAAAAGGCACCCCGCCCCGCATCATTGGTGAGCTCTGGAAACGCGTTCGACAAGCCGCCAGCGCCGACATCATGGATGGCCAAAATAGGATTGGCTTCGCCCAAACGCCAGCAGTGGTTGATGACTTCCTGCGCGCGGCGTTCTATCTCGGGGTTCCCGCGTTGAACGGAGTCGAAGTCAAGGTCTGCCGCATTCGAGCCGCTGGCTAATGAGCTGGCTGCGCCACCACCCATACCAATGCGCATGCCCGGACCACCCAGCTGCACCAGCAGCGTGCCAGCGGGAAAAGCGATTTTGTGCGTGAGGGCGTCGTCGATGACGCCCAGACCACCCGCGATCATGATGGGTTTGTGGTAGCCCCAGTGGACGCGATCAACATCGGAGTCGATCACTTGCTCAAAGCTGCGAAAGTAGCCGGTTAGATTGGGGCGCCCAAATTCATTGTTAAAGGCAGCGCCACCGAGTGGGCCATCCCGCATGATCTCTAGCGGGCTTGCCATGTGCGTGGGCCCCGTGGGCAAGGCATCGACTGATGGCCCCACGATCGCTTGCGCGTCTTTAGGCCAGTGCAAACTAGACACTGTGAAACCCGTCAGTCCCGCTTTGGGCGCAGAGCCGCGGCCGGTTGCGCCCTCATCCCGGATTTCGCCGCCTGCCCCCGTCGCCGCACCCTCAAAAGGGCTGATCGCCGTGGGATGGTTGTGGGTCTCCACCTTCATCAACACGTGCCGCAGCGCGGCCTTGGCGGCATAGGTGCTGGGTTGGGTTGGATCAGCAGGCGCGAACGCTTGCACGGTGTGCCCCGTCATCACCGCCGCGTTGTCGGCATACGCGACCACCGTGTGTGCAGGCTGCAAACGATGGGTGTTGCGAATCATGCCAAACAGGCTCTCGGCCTGTGACTCGCCATCAATGACGAAGCGAGAGTTAAAAATTTTGTGTCTGCAATGTTCGCTGTTGGCTTGGGCAAACATCATCAGCTCAACATCGGTTGGGTTGCGTCCAAGTGCTTTGAAGGCATCCACCAGATAGGTCATTTCCTCAGCGGCCAGGGCCAAGCCGAACTGCTGGTTCGCTACCGCCAGCGCATCAAGTCCGCCCGCAAGCAAATCAATCCGTACCATCGGCGGCGCCGCTTGCGCAACGGCCAACTGTGCGATATCCGTTTGATCAAACAGCACTGATTCCGTCATGCGGTCGTGCACGAGCGCCAGTATCGCGGCTTGCTGTTCGGCGCTGAGGTTGATTTTCTTTTTGAAGCTAATTTGCCATTGCGTGACGCGTTCCACCCGGGTGACTTGAATGCCGCAATTGTGGGCAATGTTGGTGGCCTTCGAAGCCCAAGCGGATACCGTGCCTACACGGGGTGTGACCCACCATCCCCATCCGTGGGCAGGTGCTTTGAGGTCAATGACGACGCCGTGTGCGGGTTCCAAGAGCGCCGCGAGTGCGGCGCGTTGCGCTGGGTTCGGTTCGGAGGCAAAGACCGCCACATGCACCGCTTGCGCCGCTAGTTCGGTAACGGTTGGGACGATGGCTTGGATTTGAGCCAGCAGTTGCTTTTGTTTGAAGGGGCTTAGGGCCGCAGCGCCAGGGAAAAAGTGCAGGATCGGAGGCGTTGAAGGAGTCACGGTGGTCTCGGGTGGTGGTGCCAAAGCGCCAAAAACCGTTATTTTAGTGGGGGAACCCGCATCGCTAAACGCTGTATACAGCCCCTCGTACAGCCGTCAGCGCAATGCGATAATTGGGGCATGCCCATTACCTACAAAACAGAAGCCGACGCCGCTGGTATGCGGGTCGCTGGTCGCCTCGCGTCCGAGGTGCTCGACTACCTCACCCCCCATGTGAAGGCGGGCGTGACGACCGAAGCTTTGGATAAGCTCGCGCACGATTACATCGTTGATGTGCAACAAGCGATTCCCGCACCGCTTAACTACGCACCAGGCGGCTACACCCCCTACCCAAAATCGATTTGCACCTCAGTTAATCACACGATCTGCCACGGCATTCCGAATGATAAGGCGCTGAAAAAAGGTGACATCATCAATATCGATATCACGGTGATCAAGGATGGTTGGCATGGTGATACCAGTCGCATGTTCGTCGTTGGTGGGGGCTCGATTGCGGCCAAGCGCCTGTGCAGCATCACCTATGACGCCATGTGGAAAGGCATCGTCATGGTCAAGCCTGGCGTTCGACTGGGTGACATCGGCCATGCCATTCAAACCTTCGCCCAAGGCCACGGGTTCAGCGTCGTACGTGAATTTTGTGGCCATGGTATCGGTCGTGGGTTCCACGAGGACCCTCAAATCCTGCACTACGGAACGCCGGGTACCGGCGAGACCTTGGTTGAAGGCATGACCTTCACCATTGAGCCCATGATTAACGCCGGTAAGCGTGACATCAAAGAGATGAACGACGGGTGGACCATCGTGACCAAAGACCGGTCGTTGTCCGCGCAATGGGAGCACACCATTTTGGTGACCTCCACCGGCTATGAGGTACTCACGTTGTCGGCCGGTAGCCCACCGCCACCCGATTTTGTTCATGCAACTCGCACCTGAAACGGTCGCTGGCCAGGCACCCGTGGGCGCTATCCCGCCCGACATACAGACGCTGCGTGAGGGGCATCGGGCCGGTAAAGTCGCGCTGCAAAACAGCCTTTTGAGCCCTTCATTGCAGGCTCGGGGAGTTAAAGGCGTTTTACGCCAACTCGCTAAACACACCGATCAAACGTTGCGCTTGGTATGGCGCATGGCACAAATGCCCAGCGCGCTAACCCTCGTCGCCGTGGGCGGTTATGGTCGCGGCGAATTGTTTCCTGCCTCTGATGTTGATGTGCTGGTGCTTTTGCCGGAGTCTGCCGACCCTGAAAACGATCCCCTGTTGCGCGCACAGCTAGAGCGTTTCATTGGATTGTGTTGGGACGCCGGTTTGGAGATTGGCTCAAGCGTGCGCAAGGTGGCTGAATGCGTGTCCGAGGCGGCGGGTGACGTCACGATTCAAACGGCATTGATTGAATCTCGCTGGATTTGCGGTGCCAAGGCGACCTTGCCGGAGTTGATGGCGCAGGTGCGGGCAGGCCTCGATGCAAATGCCTTCTTCACCGCGAAAACGCTAGAGATGCAGCAACGCCACCAGCGGTTTGAGAATACGCCCTATGCGCTCGAGCCCAACTGCAAAGAGTCACCCGGTGGTCTGCGCGATCTTCAAATCATCGCGTGGGTCGCCAGTGCCGCTGGCTTTGGACAAACTTGGGACGAGATGGCGGAGAACGGTTTGCTGACTCCGCTGGAGTTGGGCCAAATCAAATCCAACGAGGCGCTGTTATGCCTCATCCGAGCCCGGCTACATATCATCACCAAGCGTCGCGAAGACCGGTTGATATTTGACGTTCAAACCCCGTTGGCAGAGGCCTTCGGATTCAAAGCGGTGGTCCCCGAGAGTGGTCAGGCGCGTGGTGCACAGCGCGCCAGTGAAGCGCTGATGAAGCGCTATTACTGGGCCGCTAAGGCGGTCACGCAACTGAATCAAATCGTGCTCTTAAATATTGAGGAGGCGCTCTACGCCCGCGTTCACCAAGCGCAGCGACCCATGACTCCCATCAACGACCGCTTCCTTGATCGCAGTGGCTTGATTGAGGTGGTCGATGATGACCTTTACTTGCGTGAGCCACAGGCCATTTTGGAGACCTTCCTGCTGTACCAAAAGACGGTGGGTATTACCGGTTTTTCAGCAAGAACCCTTCGAGCGTTGTACAGCGCTCGGCCCATCATGAACGCCAAGTTTCGCAACGACCCTGTCAACCGCGAAACCTTCATGTCTATTTTGAAGTTCCCCGAAGGCATTACCCATGCCATGCGGCTGATGAACCAGACATCGGTTTTAGGCCGGTATCTGTGGGCGTTTCGAAACATCGTCGGCCAAATGCAGCACGACTTGTTTCATGTTTATACCGTAGATCAACACACGCTCATGGTCTTGCGCAATGTGCGGCGATTCTTCATCGCTGACCACTCACATGAGTACCCTTTTTGTTCGCAACTGGCTGCCAGCTGGGACAAGCCGTGGGTGTTGTACATTGCAGCGCTTTTTCACGACATTGCCAAAGGGCGTGGTGGCGACCATTCCGTGCTGGGCGCGCGCGACGTCCGAGTCTTTTGCAAACAGCACCGTCTACCCGCAGAAGACACGAAACTCATTGAGTTCTTGGTAGAGAGCCATCTGCTGATGAGCCATGTGGCTCAAAAGCAAGATCTGACTGATCCTGAAGTCATCGGCCGTTTTGCGATGCGCGTCGGATCAGAGCGCTATTTGATCGCGTTGTACTTGCTCACGGTTGCGGATATTCGGGGTACTTCCCCAAAGGTGTGGAATGCCTGGAAGGGTAAGTTGCTTGAGGACCTGTTCCGCGCTGCGCAGCGGGTTCTGGGCGGGGTAACGGTTGCATCGGATGCGATTGTCGATGCACGTAAACGCGATGCATTAGCGATTCTGGCGCTCAATGCCCTGCCCCATATGGCCCACGAAAGGGTTTGGAACCTTTTGGATATCAGTTATTTCATGCGCCATGATGGCGATGACATCGCGTGGCACACGCGTCATGTTTCCCGATTCCTCCATGAAAACCCCGATCCGACCGTTCCCATGGTGCGGGCGCGGCGGACGGGCTTTGCCGATGTGCTGCAGGTGATGGTGTTTGCACCTGAACAGACCGATTTGTTCGCGAGAATTTGTGGGTACTTTGATCGTGCGGGATTCAGTATCTTGGATGCGCGCATTCACACGACCAAGCAAGGCCAAGCGTTGGACACCTTTGAGGTGACATCAACCCAACTTGCCGACCAGTACCGTGAGTTGATCGGCATGATTGAGGCGGACCTTTTCCAGCGTCTCGCGCAGCAAACGCCGCTGCCCGAGCCGCAACTCGGTCGCCTGTCACGCCGGGTGAAGAGCTTTCCAATCACGCCGCGTGTGGCGTTGCGCCCCGATGAGAAGGCACAAAACTGGTTGCTCACCATATCCGCCAGTGACCGCACTGGGTTGTTGTACGGTATTGCGCGCACCCTTGCACTGCACCATGTGAGCGTGGAGCTGTCAAAAATCACCACACTGGGCGAACGTGTTGAGGATACCTTTTTGGTGCGCGGCGAGTGCCTGAATAATCAGCGTGAACGCATCGCGCTTGAGACTGAATTACTGGCGACCCTCAAAGACTGAGCGTTCCGGGAACAGCACGTCGACAAAGCCAAATTGGCTGAAATCGCGAACCCGCATCGGATAAAGCTTGCCAAACAGGTGATCACATTCATGTTGCGCGACGCGGGCATGAAAACCACTGGCCGTGCGATCAATGGGGCGTCCCTGTGGGTCAAAGCCGGTGTAGCGAATATGTGTCCAACGGGGCACTTGAGCGCGGAGGCCAGGCACTGACAAACAACCCTCCCAGCTGGTGTTCTCTTCGTCAGATAACGGTGTGATCACTGGGTTAATCAGGATTGTTTGCGGAATCGGCGGCTCATCGGGGTAGCGGGGGTTCACAGCGCCACTGCCAAAAATGACCACTTGCAAGTCGACGCCAATCTGCGGCGCTGCGAGGCCGGCACCGTTGGCGTCCGCCATCGTGTCGAGCAGATCTTGCACCAGTTGATCTAATTCGGGCGTATTGAACGCCGTAACCGGCATCGCGGTTCGCAACAGCCGGGGGTCACCCATTTTTAAGATGGTTTTGATGCTCATTGCATGCTCCAATCGGTTTCGATTACCATTTGGACAAGACTATACCGTTCTAAAAAGATTGATTGCCATGCCCACTATCTCCTCATTCGCCTGCGCCGTCAGCGTCGCGCTCAGCGCATTGTTAGCGAGCCACACCGCAACGGCACAAACCCCCGCGATATTCAAAGACGCTGATCTTGAGCTGGGTAGGCAGCTCATTGCGGATAACAACTGTAACGCGTGTCATGCGAAAAAATTCGGTGGCGATGGCAGTGCTATTTACCGTCCGCAAGGACGTTTAACCAACGCGGGCCTACTGCGTGGCATGGTCGAGCAGTGCAATACGACGCTTAATCTGTCGCTCTTCCCGGAAGAGGTCACAGCAATTGCGGCCGTCTTGAATCAAAGCCACTACCGTCACAAAGACTAGGGGCCAATGGTGTCGGCGAGCAACTGGATTAAACCTGCCTCGTCGATGACGGGTACGCCCAACGCCTGGGCCTTTTCGAGCTTGCTGCCAGCTTCCGCGCCCGCCACCACGTAGTGGGTCTTTTTGCTCACTGAGCCTGCGACTTTCGCGCCTTTCGCCTCCAGCAAGGCTTTGGCTTCATCGCGTGACAACGTTGGCAGGGTACCGGTCAAAACAACGGTCACGCCGCTAAGCGGTAACGCGGCCATGTCGGAAAGACCATCGTGCTCCGCCCATCGCACGCCAAGGGCCTGAATGGCGTGGACCATGTCGCGCTGTGCGGGCTGCTGAAAAAAAGTTTGAATACTGAGCGCCACCACAGGTCCCACGTCCGCCACGGCTAACAGAGAATCCAGCGGTGCATTCATGATCGACTCGAGTCGACCGAAATGCCGGACCAAGGCCTTCGCTGTGGCCTCGCCCACATGGCGAATCCCTAAACCGAACAAGAAGCGCGCCAAATCGGCGTTCTTGGACGCCTCCAGCGCATCCAATAAATTTTGCGCGGACTTTTCTGCCATGCGAGGCAGCGTCGCGATGTCGCTGAGTGACAAACGGTACAGGTCGGCAATGTCTTTGACGCGACCACTCTCGACTAATGCGTCGACGATCTTGTCACCCAAGCCATCGATATCCATGGCTTTACGCGATGCGTAATGCGTCAACGCTTCTTTTCGCTGGGCCCCACAGACCAAACCGCCCGTGCACCGGTAGTCGGCCTCCTCCTCGAAACGGAGCGCCACACTGCCGCATATGGGGCATTGGTGGGGCATGGTAAAAGGCTCCGTGTGGTCAGGACGGCGCTCCATCACAACGGAGACCACTTCGGGGATCACATCACCGGCTCGGCGAACCACCACCGTGTCGCCCACGCGCACATCCTTGCGACGCGCCTCGTCCTCGTTGTGTAGCGTGGCATTCGTCACCGTCACGCCCCCAACAAATACGGGCGCCAGTTTTGCCACTGGTGTGAGTTTGCCGGTACGTCCAACTTGAATATCGATGCCGTTGACCATCGTCAGCGCTTCTTGTGCGGGGTACTTGTGCGCAACAGCCCATCGTGGCTCGCGGCTGACAAAGCCCAATTGCCGCTGGGCGGCCAGGCTGTTGACCTTGTACACAACCCCATCGATATCGAGGCCAAGGCTGTCGCGAGCGGCTTGCACACGCGCATGAAAGGCGCTCAGCCCGTCCGCGCCAGACACCACCTGTGTCCACTCAGACACAGGGAAACCCCATTCACGCAAACAATCCAGTGTTTCCGCGTGGGTTTGTAGTTGGCGATCAGCCCCACCGCCTGATTGGTGTGCGAGGCTGTAGGCGAAGAATCGCAAGGGTCTGGATGCTGCGATTCCCGAGTCCAATTGGCGAACCGTGCCGGCCGCTGCATTGCGGGGGTTGGCAAATAACTTCTGTGCCGCAGCGGCTTGGCGCTCATTAAGCTTGTCAAAGTCTTCACGCGCCATGTACACCTCGCCCCGTACCTCAAGAGTGCTTGGTGCATTTGGCGGCAGACGCAGCGGTATTTGCCCGACCGTGCGGATGTTACGGGTGACATCCTCGCCCACTGCGCCATCGCCCCGGGTGGCGGCACGCACCAAGACGTGGTCTTCATAGCGCAGGCTCATGGCGAGGCCATCGAACTTCAGCTCAACCGCATAGGTCACGGGGGGCGCCTCGGGGCCCAACTCCAGCTCCTTGCGAATGCGCGTATCAAAAGACACAGCCCCCTGCGTGGTGGTGTCGGTCTCGGTCCGAATGCTCAGCATCGGAATGTCGTGAACGACCGATTGGAAGGCATCCAATGCGGGTGCGCCAACGCGCTGCGTTGGTGAGTCGGCGGTCTTTAACGACGGATACGTTGCTTCGAGTTCGCTCAACTCTTGAAATAACTGGTCGTAAACCGCATCCGGTACGGAAGGGTCGTCAAGGACATAGTAGCGATGGGCGTGCGCGTGTAACTCGGTACGCAACGCGGCCGCGCGCGCCAGGACATCGGGTGTCGGTTGCATAGGGCTAGGAGAACAAACGTTTCGCTAAGGGCGAGCCGGCTGGGAAGTCGCGCGCCGCAAGCTCGGCATACAGGCGCTTAACTGACTGGCCGATTTGGTTGAGTGCCTCGGGCGTCAGCCGAGCGCCTGAATCGTCGGTGAGAATGCCGTCTATTGCCGCTGCCAAATCAATCGCGGTATTGCGCATGCGGTCGTAGGCGTTCAATTGACTCGCTACATGGGTGACATCCAGCTCCATGCGCAGTTCATGGACGCTGGCTTGCTCGGTGTCATCGGCCATGGCGGCCTGTGAGTCGAAGCGCAGCGTCAAAATAGGAACCCCCCCATTGGTCGACTGCAGCACCATCTTGCCGGGTAACGAGCCGGGTACAAATCCCATTTTTGCAGCGTGCGACTGCACGTACCCAACCGTCCAAACCGCTTTATCGGCCCGAATGGTGAAGTTCAGCTGAGCATCATGCGCGCTGGCAAATTGGTCGAGTTCACGGGCTCGTGCGACCTCCGTGATCATCTCCGGGAAGTCAGGCTGGGCACTGATGATGTCGGCAAATGCCTGGGTTTTGACAATGTATTCAGAGAATTCAATGTCATTGATTGGGCCGGTGCGATTGGCCAACTGAAGCCCCGCCTGCAGCTGCACGTACTGCTGTGACAACTGAATGTGTTCCCACACGGTTTGATCCTGACGGCGCCCTTCAACGGCGAATGGCTTGGTACCCACTCGGCGGCTGGGTGGCAACGCAGCCAAAACAAAATCACCGCTGATGGGGTGATCTAGGTTTAACGGCGTAATGACATCAATGAGTGGATCAAGGTGGCCTTTTGACTCCACCGGACCATTGGGTACGGAAAGGGTTGCCGACGGCAAATCCCAGCGATCGCCTAGTTCTTGTCCATCCTCGTCGGGCTCTGGTGGGGTTTCGGTTTTCAGAATTGCCCGTAACCGGGGGTCGAGTGAGAGCTTAGGCTCGGTGGGTTTTTCGGCAATCCGAGGCGACCGCGACCGTGTAATGTAGGTGTTATAGGCGGCAACTGCCACCATGATGAACACACCCAACCCAATCAAACTCAGCTGCAAAGGACTCATTTAAAACAACCTGCTGGCGGCCACCACGTGTGGCGCTATTCAACCAATTATGCGTCAGCTAAATTGACGGCAGACTCCATATCCACTGCCACGATACGGGAAACGCCCTGCTCTTGCATGGTCACGCCAATTAGCTGCTTCGCCATTTCCATTGCAATCTTATTGTGACTGATGAACAAGAACTGCGTGCTCTTACTCATGCTGCTGACCAGCCTGGCGTAGCGTTCGGTGTTCGCGTCATCTAGCGGGGCATCGACCTCGTCTAACAGACAAAATGGCGCTGGGTTGAGCTGGAAAATCGCAAACACCAGCGCGATGGCTGTAAGAGCCTTTTCACCACCGGATAACAAGTGAATCGTTTGGTTTTTCTTGCCAGGTGGTTGCGCCATCACCTGCACACCAGCATCCAAAATCTCGTCGCCTGTCATCACCAATCGCGCGTTGCCACCGCCAAAAAGTTCTGGGAACATCTTGCCAAAATGGATATTCACGGTTTCGAAGGTGCTACCCAACAGTTCGCGTGTTTCAGCGTCAATTTTTTGGATTGCATCTTCCAACGTATTGATCGCCTCGGTGAGGTCGGCCATTTGGGCATCTAGAAACTGCTTGCGTTCTCGCGATGAGGTCAGCTCTTCGAGGGCCGCCAAGTTCACTGCGCCCAAGGCAGCAATGTCACGGTGCAAGCGCTCAATTTCAGACTGCAGTCCCGCAAGGCGCACATTGTCTCCAGTGATGCTTTGTGAGATCAATGCCAAGTCGGCTTGCGCCTCCTCAAGCTGCTGCGCATATTGCTGCACGCCCAACGTCGCGGCTTGCTCTTTCAACTGCAACTCCGTGATCCGCGCACGCAGAGGTTCGAGTGCCCGCTCCAGTTGCAAACGGCGCTCATCGCTGGCGCGTAACTTGTTGGTGAGATCGTCGTACTCGCTGCGTTTGGCGCTCAGTACCTGCTCACGCTCCAGCTTGCGGGCCAAGGCATCCTCAAGTCCGCCGCGCGCTGCGGCATCACTCAGGCGCCCTAGCTCATCGATGGCACGCGTGTTCTCTTCATCAATACTCTGAAGTTGCGTCGTGGCTGTTGCGACATTTCGATTCAGTTCGTCGCGACGGGCGCCCAGCGTGCGCTGGGCGAAATGGGCCTCTTGCAATTGACGCTCGAGTGAGCGTAGCTGCTCGCGTGCGGCATCCAGTTGTCGCTGGGCCTGAATCACCTGCTCGTCCAGTTGAGCGTGGCGTTCTTGTGTATCCGCTAACTGCATGTCGAGCGCTTCGAATCGCGCTTCTGCCATCGCCTGTTGTTCCTGCAGTTGGGCAAGGCTGGTGTCGACTTCAGTCAGGTCGCCTTCAATCTGATTGCGACGCGTGAGTGCCTGCTCGGCAGCTTGGGTGAGCCGCAGTACATCGACCTTCATGTCATGCGCTCGGGATTGAGCCTCTGCCGCTTGTGCCCGTGTTTGCGCTAACTGCTGCTGCGCGTTGGCGTAGGCGCTGCCGGCACGTGTCAACGCAGCTTTGGCTTCGTCAGCAATCAGTGCCTGTGCACGGATCTGCTTGTCGAGGTTTTCAATTTCCTGCGCGCGGGCGAGCAGGCCCGCCTGCTCACTGTCTGGTGCGTAAAAACTTACGCTGGCTCGGGTGATGACGTGGCCATCTTTGGCGACCAAGCACTGTCCTGCGCCGAGCTTGTCGCGATCAGCGAGCGCCGCCGCCAGCGAATCTATCGCAAAAGCGCCTTGTAACCAGTCACTGAGGATGGCCCGCAAACCCGTATCGCTGATTTGAACCATATCGATCAGGGGCTTCAACCCCCCAGTCGGTGGAGTAGGCGCAATGGCTTGGGGCGTAGCCTGGATAAAACTCAGCTTCACTGGGGGTGCGTCGCCAGCAAACCCTTTGAGCATATCAAGCTGGCCCACCGGCAACGCGGCGATACGCTCGCGTAGAACCGATTCAAGTGCGGTTTCCCAGCCGGTTTGAACGTGTAGTTTTTGCCATAGCGGCTGTAGCTGTTCAAGGCCGTGCTTACTGAGCCAGGGCTGGAGTTTGTCGTTGGTTTGGAGCTTCTCTTGCAATGCGCGCAAGGCGTCGCCACGCGCAGAGAGCTCGGTGAGTTTGCTGCTTTCAGCGTTGACCATTGTCTGCGCTTGCGCACGCTCGTTATCACGTTGCGGGACCAGTTGTTGCAATGACTCCAACACCCCTTGCACTTCTTCGTTCGCAGCTTCGGCGACCGCCAGTTGGGTTTGCAAGTTATTCAAATGTGCCGTATCAGGCGCCTCGACGGCGTGACGTTCAGCAGTCAGGCGATCTCGCCGGGCATTCAACTGGCGCGATTGCTCTTCAAGGCCGCGCTGCTCGGCAGCCAGCACTTGAATTTGTTGCTGGATATCGCCCACTCGCGCGCGTTGCTGATTGGCCTTATCCTGAGCTTGCCGCAAGGCGTCTTCAAACGAAGGGAAACCGGCGGATTGCTCTTCCACTTGGGCTTCAAGCACGGCCATTTCCGCTTCGGCGGATTCGGCATTGTTTTGTAAGTTATCTAACTCCGCTTGGGCGGCGGTGCGCTGTTCGAGCCACTGCGCACTTTGACCACCTAATTGCTGTAATCGCTGTTCAGCGCGGGCACGCGCTTCGACGACAAAGCGAATTTCTGCCTCTAGCTTGCCCACTTCGGAGGACGCCTCATACAAGTGCCCCTGCGCTTGGTTAACCTGGTCACCGGCTGCGTAATGCGCTTGCCGAACGGTTTCGATTTCTGACTCGAGACGGCGCAAATCCGCCATATTCGCTTCGAGTTCGGTGGCGACTTTTTGGCTTTGTTCTGCGACCTTGCCTTGTGCTTCTTGGGCCTCTGCCTGTTTCAAGAACCATAACTGGTGCTGTTTGAGTGTGGCGCTTTTTTGCAGCGATTGGTACTGCGCAGCCACCTCGGCTTGTCGCTCCAATTTCTCAAGGTTGGCGTTGAGTTCGCGCAGGATATCTTCGACACGGGTCAGATTCTCGCGGGTATCGTTGAGGCGGTTGGCTGTCTCGCGACGGCGCTCTTTGTATTTGGAAACGCCAGCAGCCTCCTCAAGGAACAGGCGGAGCTCTTCAGGCTTGCTTTCGATGATCCGACTGATCGTACCTTGACCAATGATGGCGTAGGCGCGCGGGCCCAAACCGGTACCCAGAAACACATCTTGCACGTCGCGACGACGGACCAGCTGGTTGTTAATGTAGTAACTGCTGTTTCCCTCGCGCGTCAGTACGCGGCGCACAGCGATCTCGCCGAACTGTCCCCATTGCCCCCCCGCACGGTGATCGGCATTATCAAAAACCAGTTCGACGGAGGCCCGACTGGCGGGCTTGCGGTTGTTGGTGCCATTAAAAATGACATCCTGCATGGACTCGCCACGTAACTCCGAGGCCTTCGACTCACCCAACACCCAACGCACGGCATCCATGATGTTGGATTTGCCGCAACCATTCGGGCCGACCACACCCACCAGTTGCCCGGGGAGCATGAAATTGGTAGGTTCGACGAAGGATTTGAAGCCTGAAAGCTTGATTGAATTTAGACGCACGCGATCAACCGATATGTAACGATGACGGACCCTATCTGGGCCCGTGACTCCTAACTATACCGCGCTGGCGAACCGAATTTACGCCCACACTAGTGGATACTTTTGTACGACAGCGCGGGTGCGTCAGGCAGTGAACAATTCCGCGTACTCGGCCCGAATGAGGTTCTTTTGCACCTTGCCCATGATGTTGCGCGGTAAGGCGTCCACGATCACGCAGTGCTTGGGGACCTTGAAATTCGCCATTTCCGATTTGATCGCCGCAATGACCGATGCCGCATCGACGGCCGCCCCCGCTTTAGGAACCACCACAGCGACCCCAACCTCGCCGAAATCCGGGTGCGGCACGCCTACAACCCCACTCTCGGCGACGCCAGGCAAGTTGTTGATGAACGATTCAATCTCAGCCGGGTATACGTTGTAGCCGCCGCTGATGATCAAGTCCTTGCTGCGCCCCACAATGGTGACGTAACCGTCACTGCCCTGCTTACCAACGTCGCCGGTCTTGAAAAAGCCATCAGCGGTGAATTCCTCCGCAGTTTTCTCTGGCATTTGCCAATAGCCCAAAAACACATTGGGCCCTTTGACCTGGATACCCCCGATCTCATCTGCCGGCAGCGGTTGATTGTCGTCATCAACCACGCGCAAGGTCACACCCGGTAGTGGGAAACCAACGGTGCCACCGCGACGCTCTGCTTGATTGTTGTAGCGGGCGTCAGGAAGGCACGGATTCGACGTCAACATGACGGTCTCGCTCATGCCATAGCGTTCGAGGATCGCATGTCCCGTCGCCGCTTGCCAGTCCGCGTGGGTCTCGGCGAGCATGGGGGCGGATCCAGAAACGAATAGCCGCATGTTTTTTGTACTGGCCTCGGTCAAACCGGGTTCCGCCAACATCCGCGTGTAGAGCGTGGGAACGCCCATGAACACCGTACCCTTGCTCATGTGGTCAATCGCGCGCTTCGGATCAAACTTGTTCATCCAAATCATCGGACTCCCGTTGAGCATGGCACCATGAATCGCCACGAAAAGCCCGTGAACGTGGAATATCGGCAACGCGTGAATCAAGACGTCATTGGGTTGCCAATCCCAATAGGCTTTTAAAGTCTCGGCGTTACTGGTGATATTGCCGTGCGACAGCATGGCACCTTTGCTGCGACCGGTGGTCCCGCTGGTGTAGATGATGACCGCTAACGTGTCGGCATCAACAACGGCGGCTTGGTGCGTTCGCGGCATGGCGGCTGCGCGCTCAAGCAGGGTGCCCTGTCGATCATCACTGAGCGTAAAGACCCGCTCGACGCCGTTCTTAAAAGCCAACTTGCTGACCCAGCCGAAATTCGCCGGGCTACACACCACCACTGCGGGTGTGGCATTTTCGAGGAAGTAACCAATCTCGCCGCTTTGGTAGGCGGTGTTGAGCGGGAGAAACACATGGCCTGCCCGTAAAGTCGCGAGGTACAACATCACGGCCTCGACCGACTTGTCGACTTGAACCGCTATCCGGCTCCCTTTCGGTAATTGAAGGTCGTCGAGCAGATTGGCCAGCATCGCGGTGGCCTCTTCCAAGTCTTGCCAGCTGTATGTGAGGTCACCATCAGCCCAGATTGCAGGCGCTTTTTTATTTATCGGCATGGCCTGCTGCAGGGCCACAAAGAAGTTGGCTTGTGTAGTCATATTGCTAAGAAGTAAAAGTGAAGACTCAGGCCTTCAGCCATTTTTTTAGACCACTGGCATACACCACATCGTGGTTAACAAATGCCTCGTGGCGTGCCTCAACGGCGTCCAAGTCGTAACGGTAATTCACCATCACGGACAAAGATTCTTTTAAGCCCTTCGTGGACAGGTCGGCTGCGGCGTGCACCGCTTCCAGTCTGGCACCATTGTCTAAATGGAAGCGTGCGACCGGATCGGGCAAATCCAGATGCGAACCTTTCACCAATAAGTGTGTCGTGAGCCGCAGCAGACTTTCCCGTACATCAACTGGCATGGCGCTGATCTGTGCCGCCGTGAGCGGCTTGGAGACCGCCTGCCAGCTGCGCAGACGGTTATAGGCTTCTTGGGTTGTGGGCGGCAGGCTCGCAGCGTCCACCTTGTCGAGCCAACGACAAAGCGTCGGCACTGGCGACAGCGTGCAAAAAGTCTCCAAAGTGGGCACCTCTTTAATCAGGTGCTCAGCCACACGCTTGATTAGAAAGTTACCCAAAGAGACCCCGCGCAAACCGGGTTGACAGTTGCTGATGGAGTAGAAAACTGCCGTCGTCGGTGGTTTGGTTTTGAGATCCGCCTTTGGCGCATCTTTCATTGCATCGTCTGACTTCAGAGCGATCAATGGCGCAATGGCACCCGGTATCTCATGCGTCAGCGCGACTTCGACGAAGATCAAGGGCTCATTGGGCAACTGTGGGTGGAAAAACGCGTAGCAGCGCCTGTCAGACTCCAATCGCCGGCGCAAGTGGGTCCAACTCGCAATGGCATGAACGGCCTCGTGTGCGATGATTTTTTCAAGAAGTACCGCGGGGGAGTTCCAACTGACTGGCTCGAAATGCAGAAAGCCCGGGTTGAACCACGAGCTTAAAAGGTGCAGAAAATCGGCATCAACTGCCTCCAACCCTTTCCGGTTGCGCATGCAGCCCATCAGGGCGACCCGCATCGCTAACAAGGTGGCGGTACCCCCTTGGGTGCGGTTGATCCGCCTGAATAGTTCTTGACGACGCGACTCTGTGGCCGTCGACAGTGCCGCTAATGCGGCGGGTGTAGGCGCCTGCGTGTAAGCCTTGGCGGCAGACATGACGGCGTCGGCGTCAGCATCAAATTCCGTTGCCAGCACCGCAAAAAAGGCGTCGTGGCGTTCGCGACTGAGACCTTGCCACCCCTCCACTACGGCGGTCGCCAGTGCGTAGAGGTTGGCTTGGCCACGTTCAGAGACCAGTTGGTTGCAGGCATCAACCAACCGCGAAAAGCCACCGTCGGCCTTGGCCTTATTTCCGAGTGAGGTGAGCTGTTTCCATGAAATCATTTTGCAGATTTAACCCATCATCGCGGTGGGTAACCACGTTGCGATTTCCGGGAAAAAGCACAACAACACAATCGAAATGACCATGCACATCATGAACGGGAACGCGCCGCGCAAGATGGTGGTCAGACTCACGTCTGGCGTGATGCCGTTGATCACAAACAGGTTCAGTCCAACGGGGGGCGTGATCAGGCCCAATTCCATGTTGATCGTCAGCACAACGCCAAACCAAATCGGATCAAAACCTGCCGCTGTGATCACGGGCAAGATGATGGGCGTGGTCATCAAAATAATGGCGGCTGGGGGCAAGAAGCAACCTAATACCAGTAACAAGACGTTGATCAGCGCCAACAGGATCCAGCGATTAACCTCCATTTCGGCGATCGCTTCAGCGATGCTCTGGGTGACGAGGCTGGAGGACATGGCATAGCTGAACAACACCGACATGCCGATAATGAGTAGCAACATGCCTGATTCGCGAATGGCATCGCGCACGATGGTCCAAATAGCGGTCCAGTGCCACATGCGGTAGATGACGATGACCATGATCAGACACAACGCGGCGCCGACGCCCGCCGCCTCGGAGGGGGTTGCGATCCCGCCGTAGAGCGCATAAATCACGCCGATGATCACCCCAAGCAATGGAAGCAAGCGGGGCAACAGCTCGAAGCGCTGAGCCCACGAGTAATACACATCGGCGCTGACCTTGGTCGTGCCACGCCGCCAGCTCAAAAATAGAGCCCACGCAATGAACAAGCCGGTCAGCATCAAGCCGGGCAGAATCCCCGCGATGAAGAGTCGCCCGATGGATGTCTCGCTGGCAATGCCGTACAAGATCATGGTCACGCTCGGTGGGATCAAGATACCCAGGGTACCGCCTGCGGCGATCGAGCCCGTTGCCAAGTCTGCCGCATAGCCGCGGCGACGCATCTCGGGAATGCCCATCTTGCCGATTGCCGCACACGTGGCGGGCGATGAGCCCGTGAGCGCGGAGAACAACGCACAAGCGCCGATGTTGGAAATCACTAAGGAGCCGGGCACCTTGTACAACCAGCGGTTGAGTGCCTCATAAAGGTCGCTGCCTGCCCGCGAGGATGCGACCGCTGCTCCCATGATGATGAACATCGGGATCGACGCTAGTGTGAAATCGTCAAGACCTGCGAACACCGTATCAGCCATGTACATGACGGCGTCAAAGCCATTCGTCCACAGCATAAAAATCAGCGCAGTACTGCCCAGCGCGAACGCGATCGGCATGCCTGTTGCCAGCAAAATCAATGCGACCGCGAAAATTACGCCGCCAAGAGCCAACGGGGTCATGCCATTTCCTTTTGTTTGGATGGATCCATTCCGAAAGGCATGTCGCGTCCAGTCGCAAGCGCCCAAATATCAACCACGTACTGCAAGCACAACAAAGTCATGCCGACGGGGACGCTCAGGTAAGGAATCCACAAGCGAGCGCGCCAGATGCTGGGGGTCGTTAAATCGAGGTTCCAGGCCTCGTACCACCAGTGCAACGCGCTGTAGAGAAACAGCAAGCAGAAAGTCAAAGAGGCAATAGATGCCACCCAGGCCAGCGCGACGCGGGCCTTGTGGCTGAGAAACAGCGGGAGCAAGTCAACGTTGACATGCCCCTTGGTTAGCAAGATGTAAGGCGCCCCGAGAAACGTCGCTGCGACCAAAGCGTAGGTCACAAACTCGGTCTGCCAGATTGATGATTCGCCGAGCACAGCTCGGACAAAGATCATCTGACAGACCACAAACACCGACACCACCATCAGCAGCGCAGCAACCATGCCGCTGACCTGTGAAAGTCGGCAAACCCATTTGTAAATTTGTTTCAAGGGGCGGACTCCGATTACTTAACGGCCAAAGCCTTGTCGATCAGGGCCTTGCCACCAGGGACTTTCTCAGAAAACGTCTTGTAGGACGTTTTGCCAGCAACATCGCGCCACATGTCGGCTTGGGCTTCGGTCATGTAAACGACTTTCACGCCGGCCTTGGTGTAGGCGTCGACCATTTTGTCGTCTAACTTCTTCGACTCGGCCGCGAAGTAGTCCTCAGCCTTTTTGGAGGCGGCTTTCAATGCGGCTTTTTGCGCATCGTTCAGCTTAGCCATGGCGCGCTGAGAGATCAGCACAGGCTCGTACATGAACCACAAACCCTGGTCGCCAGGCGCGGTCAAGCACTTCAACTGCTCGTACAGACGGAATGAAACGAAACTACCGGCAGAGGTGTCCGTACCTTGCGCAACGCCCTGCTGGAGCGCGCTGTATACCTCGCTTGAGGGAATTGAAACGATAGATGCGCCAGCGCCGGCCCACATTTCAGCGAAAGTGGCGCCCGCAGAGCGGATCTTCAAGCCGTTAACGTCTTTCGGCTCAAGGATACAAGTGTCCTTGCCGGCAAAGGCACCAGCCAACCATGCATCTGCCAAAACGTCCACGCCACCTTTGTTGATGATGCTGCGGATGTCATCCATGAAAGGCGATGCGTTGATCTTGCGCGCGTGTGCGTGGCTCTTAACCAGGCCTGGCATTAGCGTCGCGCCAAACTCGGGATGGAAACCGGATGCGTAGTCCAACGGCAGCGAGGTCATGTCGATTTGGCCGCTGAGCATGGCTTTCCACTGCTCTTTCGGCTTCACCAAGCTTGAACCTGGGAACACCTTGATGGTCAAACCAACATTTGCGGCCTCCACTTCGCGCGCAATAATTTGTACCATCTCGTCGCGAACGTCACCCTTACCGCCGGGGAACTGGTGCGATGCTTTGAGCACAATGTCGGCATGTGCCGAAACGGCCATACCGGCCAAAACTGCCAAGGCAGCTAATTTCTTCAAAACGGGCTTCATAAAAGTCTCCTTGTGTTGTATAAAACAGCGCGAATGTTATATTTTTTTAGTCCTAGACAATCTAGTGGTTTACCCCGAATCGCGCGCAACCATGGCCCTCTCTAACGCCAAACCGACGCTCGTGCAGCGAATGCGAGAACAACTCGAGGACGACATCGTCGAGGGGCGTTTGCGCCCGGGAGAACAACTGCACATTGACGAAATAGCCGAACGGTTTGAGGTTTCCCGAACCCCCGTGCGAGAGGCCCTCCAACAGCTTGAGGCCAGTGGTTTGGTGGACGTCCTTCCCAAAAGGGGGACCTATGTCGCATCCATCAGTCCAGCTGGTTTGATTCAAATGTTTGAAGTCATGGCGGAATTGGAGGCCATGTGCGCACGTCTGGCGGCCCGCCGTGCTGACGCCGCACTGTTGGCGGCATTGACACAGGCTCGTCAGCATTGCGAAGCCGTCGGCATGGCCGGCGACCCGAACGCTTATTACCACGCCAATGAGGTGTTCCACCAACTGATCTACCGGGCCAGTGGAAACGATTTTTTGGTGCAGCAAACGACCACGTTGAAAAACCGTTTGAAGCCCTACAGACGGATGCAGCTGCAGGTGCGGCACCGTGTCGGTCAATCGATCGCGGAGCACGCCGAGCTAAGTGCAGCCCTCCAAGCGGGGGACGAAGAGCGTGCTGCGCGAGCGGCGCGACAGCATGTTTTGGTACAGGGCGAGCGCTTCACCGATTTGATTAGCATGGTCAACCAACGCAACCTTCAGCCAAGCGATAATTGAGGGCTATGAACCCTTTATTGAAATCGCTGCAGGCCTACCCGTTTGAACGCCTGCGCGCCCTATTTGCGACGGTCACGCCAAGCGCAGACCATGCCCCCATCAGTTTGGGAATTGGTGAGCCGAGACACCCCACGCCGCCGCTCCTCATGGCCGCGATGCAGTCAGCCACAGGGGCGCTGTCAAGCTACCCCGCCACAGGGGGATTACCGCAGTTGCGTGCGGCGTGTACCGATTGGCTGAAGCGCCGATACGACATCGCCGTTGATCCAACGACCCAATGCCTCCCCGTCAATGGCTCCCGTGAAGCACTATTTGCTTTTGCGCAAGTGGTGATCGATGCCAGCCACGCCCATCAAAAACGCCCCCTGGTGGTATGCCCCAACCCGTTCTATCAAATCTATGAGGGTGCGGCGCTGCTGGCAGGCGCCGAGCCCATTTTTGTACCCAGTGATCCGGCGCGTAATTTTGCCGTTGATTGGACGAGAGTCACGCCGGCGCAGTGGGCCCAAACGCAGCTGCTGTACGTGTGCTCGCCTGGGAATCCAGCGGGCGCTGTCATGCCGCTGGAAGAGTGGCGGTATCTGTTTGAGTTGTCTGACCAGTACGGGTTTGTCATCGCCTCAGACGAGTGTTACAGCGAAATCTACTTCCGGGATGAGGCGCCATTGGGCGGTCTACAAGCCGCCGCGTTACTGGGGCGTACCGACTTCAGGAACCTGATGATGTTCACCAGCTTGTCTAAGCGCAGTAACGCACCGGGGCTACGCAGCGGATTCGTGGCGGGCGACGCCCAGCTCATCAAGTCTTTTTTGCTGTACCGCACTTACCACGGTGGGGCCATGAGCCCGATGGTGCAGGCAGGCAGCATTGCGGCTTGGAACGACGAGGCGCACGTGATCGACAACCGTGCGCAATACCGCGACAAATTCAACGCGGTCACCCCTGTTTTGGAGCGCGTCATGGATGTGGCGTTGCCCGATGCCGGCTTTTACCTCTGGGCCGCCGTCCCCGCTGCCTTTCAAGGTGATGACCAGCGTTTCGCGGCCGAATTGTTGGCTCAATACAATGTGACTGTTTTACCGGGTAGTTTCTTGGCGCGCGAAGTGGCGGGACAGAACCCCGGCGCGGGCCGGATCCGAATGGCCTTGGTCGCCGAGACCGCGGAATGTTTGGAGGCCGCGCACCGCATCAGCGCATTCATCGAAAACTACCTGAACTAATTTTTAATACTGGAGAACCCATGACACAACAATTGCAACAAATCATCGATAACGCGTGGGAAGACCGTGCCAACTTGTCACCCAAAGCTGCGCCTAAAGAGGTCATCGACGCGGTTGAAGAAGCCATTGTCGGCCTGAACAACGGCAGTCTGCGTGTGGCGACGCGTGAAGGCGTGGGTCAGTGGACCACCCACCAGTGGCTGAAAAAGGCTGTTTTGCTCTCTTTCCGTCTGAACGACAACGCGCCGATTCATTCAGGTGACCTGGCGTTTTACGACAAAGTGCAACCCAAGTTCTCCAAGCTGGATGCAGCCGCCATGGCACAGGCTGGCGTCCGTGTCGTGCCCCCTGCAGTTGCACGCCGCGGCAGCTTTATCTCTAAGGGTGCCGTGTTAATGCCCTCTTACGTGAACATCGGCGCCTTCGTGGGCGAAAACACCATGGTTGACACCTGGGCCACCGTCGGCTCTTGCGCGCAAATTGGCGCCAATGTTCACCTGTCAGGCGGCGTTGGTATCGGCGGCGTTTTGGAGCCCCTGCAAGCCAACCCCACCATCATCGAAGACAACTGCTTCATCGGAGCGCGCTCCGAGGTCGTTGAGGGTGTGATCGTGGAGGAGAACTCTGTCATTTCCATGGGCGTTTACATCGGTCAGAGCACCAAGATTTACGATCGTGCCACCGGTGAAGTCACGTATGGACGCATTCCCGCTGGCTCTGTAGTCGTCAGCGGTAACCTGCCATCTGACGACGGCAAATACAGTCTTTATTGTGCGGTGATTGTGAAGCGCGTTGACGCTAAAACCCGCGCAAAAACCAGCCTGAACGACCTGTTACGCGACTAAACCCCAGACCACCAACCATGAACGAAACCCTCCGGCTCGCAGAAGTTTTAATCAGTAAAGCCTCCGTCACTCCCGATGACGCGGGGTGCCAGGGATTACTGGCTGATGAACTGCAACCCTTGGGTTTCGTGTGCGAGCGCATCATGGCGGGGCCAACTGATGCGCAAGTCACCAATTTGTGGGCTAAATACACGGCGCCCACATTGCAGAATGGGGATTTGGCGCCGCTACTCGTGTTCGCGGGGCACACCGATGTGGTGCCGACCGGGCCGCGTGAGGCCTGGGCGAGTGACCCGTTCACCCCGACTCACCGCGATGGCCACTTATATGGCCGTGGTGCGAGCGACATGAAGACCTCTCTGGCTGCGATGGTGGTAGCGATCCGAGAGTTTCGGGTTGCTCAACCGGCAGCGCCCTTGTCCATCGCGATGCTCATTACCAGTGACGAGGAGGGTCCCGCCAAAGACGGAACAGCCCTGGTTTGCAAAAAGCTGGTGGAACGTGGCGAGCAGCTCAATTACTGCATCGTTGGCGAACCCACCTCGGTGAAGCAGACTGGCGACATGATCAAGAACGGCCGCCGTGGCAGCATGAGCGGGCGCCTCGTCGTCAAAGGCATTCAAGGCCATATCGCCTACCCGCACATGGCGCGCAACCCGATTCACGAGGCTGCCCCTGCTTTGGCCGCATTGGCCGCAATGGAGTGGGATCAGGGCAGTGCATTTTTCCCTCCGACCAGTTGGCAAATCAGCAATATCCACGGCGGTACCGGTGCGAGTAATGTCATCCCTGGTGAGGTCGTGATCGACTTTAACTTCCGTTTTTGTACAGAAAGTACGCCTGAATCGCTGCAAGCGCGTGTCGAAGCTGTGCTCCAGCAACATGGCCTCACCTACGACCTGACGTGGAGCATCAGCGGTTTGCCGTTTTTGACAGAGACAGGTACCTTGGTCGAAGCGGTGCAGGCAGCGATCCGTTCCGAGACGGGGATTGAAACCGAGCTCTCAACGTCGGGCGGTACCAGCGATGGGCGATTTATTGCGCAAATTTGTCCACAGGTCATCGAATTGGGGCCGACAAACGCGACCATTCACAAAATTAACGAGTGCGTGCCCTTAGCGGATATCGCGCCGCTCAAGAACATATACAAACGCGTGATGGCGTTGCTCGCAGGGGTCTGACTGGCGCTTTGGCCGCCCACTGCATCACGCAAGCAACAGTGAAAGTTGCGAATAAACGTCAGACGCTATAATTAGGGGCTTTGCGCAGATCCATTTGGAGGTCGCGCGGCTGCCGTTGGCGCTCGCCCCAACGCACACACCGAATTGGAACAAGGAAACTACATGGCAAAAGATGACCTGATTGAGATGATGGGCGTCGTTAACGAGGTGCTACCCGACTCACGCTACCGTGTGACGTTGGACAATGAGCACCAGCTTATCGCCTACTCAGCAGGCAAAATGCGCAAGAACCACATCCGCATCTTGGCGGGTGACCGTGTGACGCTCGAAATTTCTCCTTACGACCTTACCAAGGGTCGTATCAGCTTCCGTCACATTGAAGGCCGCGCACCTGCTGCGCCGCGCCGCCGTAAGTAAGCCCAACGCTTCCCACCGCGCCATCTGACCCGGTGGCGGTCAGTCGCCCTGGCGTAACGGTCCGGTCATCCCCTCACCTGCCGCCATGCAACTCATTTCACTCATTCAAGAAGCCAAAGACACGCTTGAGATATCAGGCGTCCATTTTGGCCAAGGCACGACCAATGCGTTTGACGAGGCCGCTTGGTTGGTTTTGTGGAAGCTCGGACTGCCTTTGGATACGCCCTTGGATGATCCACAAGTCGCCTCTCGAATGGTCTCACACACCGATTGCGATGCGGTGCACCGACTAATAAAGGCGCGCATTGAAACCCGCCAGCCCGCCGCCTATCTCACGCAAGAGGCTTGGCTTCAAGGGCTATCTTTCTACATTGATTCGCGTGCCATCATCCCCCGTAGCCTGATTGCCGAGGCTTTGGTCACCGGACACATCGATGCGTGGCTGGACCCTGAAAGCACACGTGCCCTGGACCTGTGCACCGGTAACGGTAGTTTGGCAGTCATGACCGCCCTCACCTACCCTGACATGCAAGTCGACGCCATTGACATCTCCGCTGACGCATTGGCGGTCGCAGCGATCAACGTGGCGCGTTACGACCTCGCCGACCGCATCCAGCTCACCTGCGCGGATGGTTTAACGGGCCTCACGACCGAGGTGTATGACTTGGTGGTGTGCAACCCGCCCTATGTCAATGCGCAAAGCATGGCCAGCTTGCCGCCTGAGTTCAAAGCCGAGCCTGACTTGGCGTTAGCGGGTGGGACAGACGGTATGGATTTCATCAAACCGTTTCTGGCGAAGATCACCCAACATCTGAGTGATCTGGGCGTCGTCGTGCTCGAGATTGGTCATGAGCGGCCGTATTTTGAACAGGCTTTTCCCGACCTGTATCCCACATGGATTCCGTCCAGCGCCGGCGCTGACCAGGTGTTGTTGTTGACGAAAGAGATGTTGGATGACGCCGGTATCGGGCAGACGACCGCATGATTACGCTGCAAGACATCACGATCCGCCGGGGCACCAAAGTTGTTTTAGATGCGGCCTCAGTCACGATTCACCCCGGTGAAAAAGCGGCGCTCATTGGCCGCAACGGTGCTGGCAAGTCAAGCCTATTCGCGTTACTAACGGGCGACTTGATCGAAGACGGTGGTACTTTTAGCTTCCCCAAAACTTGGCGCCTCTCGCAAGTTGAGCAGCACATGCCTGAGACCGCGATGAGTGCCACTGACTATGTCTTGGCTGGTGATACGCGACTCAACGAGGCACAGGCCAAGTTAACGGCGGCTAACGTGTCGGGCGATGGTACTGAAATTGGCGAGGCGCATGCTGCCCTGGCTGATGCCGGTGCATTTGATGCACGCGCCCGTGCACAAACCTTGATCCTGGGCCTTGGCTTTCAAGTCAACGAACTCGAAAACCCAGTCAATTCATTTTCTGGCGGTTGGCGCATGCGTTTGCAATTAGCGCGCGCGCTGATGTGCCCCGCTGATTTATTGCTACTCGATGAACCCACGAACCACTTAGACCTGGATGCATTGGTGTGGCTGGAGGCCTGGTTACAGCGCTTCGAGGGGACCCTGTTGGTCATCAGTCACGACCGTGAATTTTTGGATGCCGTGACGCGCGTGACCGTCCATTTGGATCAATCCAAATTGACTCGCTACGGCGGCAACTACAGCACATTTGAAGATGTACGTTCGCAGCAGCTAACCGTCCAGCAAGCTGCGTTCGAAAAACAGCAAGACCGCATCGCCCACTTACAAAGTTTCATCAGCCGCTTCAAGGCCAAAGCCACAAAGGCCAAACAAGCCCAGAGCCGCGTGAAAGCGCTAGAGCGCATGGAGAAAATCGCGCCGGTCATCACCAGTGCCGACTTCACCTTCGAATTCAAGACACCTCAGGACTTACCGAATCCCATGCTGACGATCCGCGATGCGGTCGTGGGCTATACCGATACTGCGGGTCAAACGACCCCGATCGTACGGAACATCACGCGGTCGGTAGTCGCCGGTCAGCGCATCGGTTTACTGGGCGCCAACGGACAAGGTAAGTCGACGCTGGTCAAGACGATTGCGCGGGCCATTAAGGCGCTCAGTGGCGAATTTCGGGAAGGGAAAGGTCTGTCGATTGGGTATTTTGCCCAGCAAGAGCTTGACGTTCTGAATGTGGACGACACGCCACTGGGCCACCTCGTGCGGCTTTCGGCGCGCCTGGGCATCAACGCGCGCGAGCAAGAATTGCGAGACTTTCTGGGTAGCTTCCGCTTCATCGGGGACATGGTTGGCCAAGTCGTGGGCACCATGAGTGGTGGCGAAAAGGCCCGGTTAGTTTTGGCGATGATTGTTTACCAACGCCCAAATCTATTGCTTTTGGATGAACCGACTAACCACTTGGATCTCACCACGCGCGAAGCGTTGGCGATGGCGTTGAACGTATTCGATGGCACAGTGATGCTGGTATCGCACGACCGCGCGCTACTGCGAAGCGTGTGTGACGACTTCTGGCTGATCACCAAAGGCGGCATCGAGGACTTTGAAGGTGATCTCGATGACTACCAAAAATACCTCTTAGACGAAGCCAAACGAAAGCGTGAAAGCCTGTCCGCCGCAAGTTCCAGGGCGCCGACTGCTGATCAAGGGGCTCGCGGTAACCAAGCTCAGCAGCGCAAGGATCAGGCCGCAAAACGGCAGGCGCTGGCGAATCAACTCAAGCCGCTGCAAAAACGTCTCACCGCGATAGAAGCGGCGTTGGCATCGATAGAGAAAGAGCGTGAAGCTCTGACATCTGCCCTGCTCGAAAACCCAAGCCGTGATGCCATTGCGGACATTGGTAAGCGGACAAAGGCGGCCGAGGATCGCGTGGCGTCGCTCGAAGAAGAGTGGCTGACCGTATCCGAGCAGATTGAATTGGCTCGCGCCGAGGCGACAGCCCCTCAAACCTAAGCGCCTGAACTGCGTTTGGTTTTTTGCGCCTCCATGCGCCGAAGCAGCTTATCAAACTCCGCCTCGCTGATGCCCATGTCATCTTTAAGCGTCGCGAGAAAGTGGAGCTCATCATCCGTCAGGACGTTGTCGCTGAGCGCCTCGTCCACATGTGCCTGAAATTCGGCTTTGCGCCGCTCCATTTGTACGGCGAATGACGACGCCAGAATACCAGTGATCAACGCGACGGTACACACGCCCATGATGGCGACCAGACCCCCCAAGACTTTGCCAGCTGGGGTAATTGGTGAAACGTCCCCATAGCCCACGGTTGTCAGCGTGATGATGGCCCACCACATGGCATCTGGAATCGACCCAAACTTATCAGGCTGTGCTTGATTCTCGGCCAGATACAACAACGTCGACGCCATGATGATGACCAACCCAAGCACGTAAAAACTTGCCATGAATGCCCGGCGCTCCTCGTAGAGGCTGCGTCCGAGGTCTTGCAGCGCATAGGAGTAATGGGTGAACTTGAGGATACGCAGCAGGCGGATGGCGCGCAAACTGCGGAGGTCGATCCCCGGCATGAAGATCGAAAGAATGGTCGGTAACACGGCGATTAAATCAACCACACCAAACAAACTGGTGGCGTAGTGCCAACGTCGTTTCGCGACGGTTGGTCCCACCTTCTCATTTTCTGCATAAGCCCACAGCCGCAATAGATACTCCGCGCCAAAAACGGTGACTGAGAAATATTCCAGCAGGTGGAAAGCCGTGCTGTAGGCCTGGTAGATCGATTCGACCGACTCGATGATGACCGCGCAAATATTGACCAACACCAGGATCATGATGAAGCCGTTAACCCATTTGGCAACTCGGTCATTGCCGTTCACGCGTTCAAGTATTTCGAAGGTGCGTCGACGAGATGGCAGTGTCATGGGGGGCTCCAGTTCAGGCCTCAGTGGTGGTGCGCATGAGTGTGATCGTGGGACCACAAAACCAGCACCTCTCGCCCCGTGGCCGCCACATCAACCGTTTGCCCCACTGGCAGAAGCACCTTGGTCGGTACGTGCCCGAAGGGCAGTCCCGTGATGACCCGCGCTTTGGTATGGGTCCGTAGCCAAGCAATGACAGCTTTCAGGCCGTAACCCCTGTCTTGAGGAGACGCGGTGAATCGGTTAAATGCGCCTAGGAAAATGACCCTTTGATTGGCCAGAATCCCTGCATGCAGCAGTTGTGTGAGCATGCGTTCGATTCGATAGGGTGCCTCAGCGACATCCTCAATAAACAGGGCGCCACGCGTCACAGCGGGCAGATAAGGGGTTCCAACCAATGAGGTGATCATGGACAAATTCCCTCCCCATAGCGTTAACCCTTGCGCACTAAACGCGGTGGGGTCATCTTTGCCAATGCGCCAACCGGTGCCCTCACTCATGTGGGTCATCAGGTCATCAAAACACAGGTCAGTGATTTCATCGACACCGTCAAGTGCGCCGAAATCCTCAACCACCGCGGGACCCGCCCACGTGACACGCCGCGTCTTGGTCATCACTGCCAAACTGAATGCCGTGAAATCACTGAAGCCGACCCAATGGGTTCCTTTATCAATTGACTTGGCAATGGCTTTGTAGGGCAGGGCCGGTAGCAGGCGGCTGAGGCCATACCCACCCCGAGTCGTCATCACGGTATCCGCCCCGCTGGCGGCAGCCCGCTTGATGGCGGCCAGCCGCTCGGTGTCGGTACCCGCAAAGCGGGTGTCGCGGTTCAAGGCGTGGGCATCGACCTCAACTTGATGGCCTGCTGCTTCCAGTCGTTTGACACCGCGCCGCAACGCCGCCTTATCGCGAACCGCAGAGCTGGGAGAAAGCAGGTAAATGTGACTCATGTGTATTGTTTTTCTGTGAAAGTTAGCTCGCAAGCGCCGAGATAAGAGCAGTTCGCCTCTGCGCATCAGCTTGCGGATCCAAATCGTATAACTGGTAGGGTAACGACGACAATATAACCCTTGAGGGCACGTCAATGGCTGGCTTGGGCCAGCGTCGCACCGCTCGCATAGCGGCAGCGTGACCCTGATCAACATACGGTAGCGCGTCCACCGATAAAGCCTCTCGGCTGCGGTTATCACTGGCCACAGCGATCAACCAAGCGCCGGCACCTGGTTTCAGCGCTTCCGCCGTCTGCGCGAGGTTTAACCCCATCGTATCGTTGCAGAAAACAACGCGCAGACCAGCGGCATCAATTGCACTGACGAGTGCGCGTAAGACTGCGCTCTGAAACTCAGGCGTGTGCACGGTTTCCTTTTTGGGCTTGTCGCTGCGCCCAAATCCAATCAAGTCCGGGATCACCACGCGGTAGCCCAGCGCGAGGAGTGGCTCTATCCAATGGCGCCAAGACGCGCTCCAACCGTGGGCGGGATGAATGAGTAGCCATGTTTTTGCAGCCTCCCTTGGGCCCATATCAATGTACTCAAGTCGCAGCCCTTGAAGCAAATCGGGCGCATCTAAGCGATGGCGTGGGTAGTCAAAGTCTTTGAGTGCCTCGAAGGCTACTGCCGGTGTTCGCAACGCATCCGCTCGTAAGGGGGTAGCCTGCTGTTGATTAACCGCTCTCCGATCGGCGAAGAATCGCCCCAATAGCTCGCTACAACTTTGGGCCAACACCCCCGCTTCTACGGTGGTGTGGTGGTTCAAAGTAGCGTTGCTGAACAAATCAATCACCGAACCGGCTGCGCCCGTTTTCGGCTCAGACGCCCCATAGACCACCCTTGTGAAGCGGGCATTCATAATGGCACCGGCACACATGGCGCAAGGTTCTAGCGTGACATACATCGTGCAGTCGGTTAGACGGTAGTTTCCTATCGCCCGGCCAGCATCGCGGATCGCCTGTATCTCCGCATGTGCACTGGCATCATGGCTGCCAATGGGTTGATTGAATCCCCGTCCAACCACCTGCCCATTGCGCACAACCACCGCGCCGACAGGCACCTCCCCACACGCGTAAGCCTTGGACGCCAAATCCAGGGCCGCCTGCATACCGGCGACATCCTCAGCTCGAGCGCCCTCAGCCGCCTCTGTCACGGCCGCTGCCATCCTTCAATCCATTCGACCAGTGCCTGCGCGCTGCCGTCACCCTTCGCATACTGGGCAAGCATCGCGGCTTTGGCTTCGGGTCGGTGCTGGTTGACTTTGACCTTCAGCGTCCACGCTGTGACAGTCAGGGTAAAGCCCGTAATGGCTCTCAGCATGGCTTCCGTGTATGACTCGGGTAATCCACGCCATTGCGCGGCGTACGGGGGTTCATGTGTTTTGATCAAGGCTTTGAGCAACGCATCTTTGTCGGTCGCTGGATCGATCGGCTGTACATCCACCTGCGCGTGCAAGGTGACGTAATTCCAAGTGGGTACGCGCTGTGAATCTGGATAGACGGTTGGAGACAGATAAGCCTGTGGCCCCATCACCGTCACCAAAGCTTTTCGATTGGTTTTCAACAAGGCAACCTGGGGGTTGGCGTTCGCCAAATGGCCGATGAGCACCCAAGGGTCACTGGTAGACGTCTCAAGGGGTAACGGTGATATGAAGGGTGCACCATCGCTCCCCACCGAGACCAACTGCGCCAAGGGGTAGGCACGAACGAGCGCTTGCGCCTTGTCAATGTCGGTGCAGTTAAATTGCGGCGGAACGTACAAACTATCAGTAGACACCGGAGGCTCCTTTATGACCTATCGCTGGTCAAAGGCGATTTTAGTCTGGGTTGATACGCATGCGCCTCATTGATTAGGCATCGGGAGATAGCCCGTTGGGAGGATCTGGAGTTGATTGAAATTGTGCTGCCCGGAAGGTACGAAACCGTCACCGAATCGAGCTAGGGTTTCACGGGGCCTTAACGCCTGTTCGCATACCAAATATTGGCGTAATTCGCAGCGAAGATCACGGTGGCACCGACAAACACCCACGCATCGAGTGCCTCGCCATAAAGCAACATACCGACGATCGCAATGGTCGGCAAACGCACAAAATCAATTGGCACGACCACGGTCGCAGGCGCAATAGCCAGTGCGCTGGTGAGGCAATAGTGAGCCAGCAGCCCTGCCAATCCGATCAGAACCAACCACGGCAATGTCTGGGCCGATGGCGCCACCATGTCACCATCCCAAGCGCTGAAGATGATGCCAAAAGCAGCCTGCATCAACGTGAGCCAGAACATGATGCACAGCACGGTCTCGGTGCGCGTGAGCAGTCGTGTGTACATCACAGACAGCGCAAAGAAAACAGCAGAGCTGGCTGCCGCAATCAATCCTGGACTGATGGTGTCTGGCGACGGGCGCGCGACGATCAAGATCCCCACAAAACCAACCAACACCGACATCAACCGGAGGCGTGTCAGTGGCTCACCCAAAATCAATGGAGACAGTAAGACCACCCAAATGGGCGAAGTGAACTCGAGCGCAAACACCTGCGCCAAGGGAATCGAAGTCATCGCATAAAACCACAGGTTCTGCCCCGTGAAATGCGCAGCGTTGCGAACCACATGCGTGCTGATTGAGCGACGCGTCACCTGCCGCCATTGTCCGGTTAGTGTGAGGATGACCCACAGGACCACGATGCCCACCAGACTGCGGTAGGTCATGATCTCGAAGGTATCAAGCCATTGACTGACCTCGCGACCCGCGACCGCCATTGCCGAAAAGGATGCGATGGCGCCCAGCATCCACAGGGCGGCTTTGAGGTTGTTGGACACCGTGCGCCTTGATTCAGACCATGGTCATTGGGCGCTCAGCGTACTATTCCCACTCAATAGTTACTTGACTAAAATAGTCAATATAATCAACGACTTGTGAGCGGTGATTTTTCATGTGTAACTTTTGTGTAACTTTGCGCACGGACATAAGTTCCCTTATGGTTGGACTAAGTGCCTGTGAAGCTTTGATTTTACTTTCGTTTTGATACACAGAATGCGAATGGAAAAAATTATTCTAAATCCACCTTCTTCACTCGCTTTCTAAACACGTTGTCAAGCTTCTCAAGTCGCTCAGCTAGCCAAGTAAATTGACTATCCCAATCACTTTCGTTCCTAAAGTCAGACTTAGACTTCGTGACAGTCACATAAGATTCTTTACCTTCGGGCAATTCAAACCACTCAAGTTCGCCACCAAACTCTCTCTCAATCGCCTCTTTGTCAGAATAAAACTGATGGTATAACGCCTTAGAAGAAGGCGTCTTAAATCGGAAGTCGGCAGATATGATTGACTTAAGGCTGTTCACACGAGCCGTTAACCAGAAACCACTTTTGCCAATGCTCATATTCACCCAATGCTGAGGCGAGCCGTTTTGGCAACGTACAGAGCTCTTACGAGCGTCCATAAATTCTTTGAAAGCACTCCAGTAAGCCAACTGTTGACGCTTAATTTCAGTCAACTCACCGTGTTGTTGGTTACTTTCTCGAACATTCTTTGTCCACGTATTTGGACGTGAAACTATGTTGAACTTGGGGGCTGGAACACTATTACCTATCTTCCATAGCTCTATCTCAAGTCCAAAGAAGCTGTAACCTTCTTCTGTAATTTCGTTTAGATAGTCAAGTGCGGCTCTATGCTCGTCAGTGAAGCGTGACGCAATCCACACAACAGTCTTTACATTCAGTCCCGCAGAGTAGGTCAGAATCTGCCCTAAATGACTGTGGTTCGTCTTCTCTAATTGGTTCTCAATGAGTACCGCATTGCCACTAAATGCGTCCTTACAAAGCAAATCCGCACGATATGGGCCGACACTTTGCTCTGTGCCAGTCGTCTCTAAATCCATACCCAATGCTTTACTAAGCCGCTCTAAATTCTCAGCTTTAGCAAGCCACGGTGTGAAGTCCGTTGCCTCATTATTCCAAATAGTTCGCAAGTCTACTGGTTCAAATTCACCTAACATATCGTTACCTCAGGCAATCTTTACGTTGTACAAGTGTTGTTGAAATTCGACAAATACACGCTTAATCTCATCCACGTCACCAAGCTGTTTTTGTCCCTCGTAGACACTACCGTACTTAGAAGTCAGTGACGAACTCAACTTGGAAATATCCAACTCGTCTACTCCATCTTGTACATAGTTTCTTAGAATGAAGGCAATGAAGTCTCTCTGCCGCTCATTCAGAAACGTATAGATGTTTCCTTGTGCGTTGGAGGCACGTTCGGCACGAGTGATTGGCTTTTTGGCGTAACTGATGTACTCAATTACGTCAAACAAGTCGCAGTTCTGTGCGTCAATCATCTCTTGTAGTTTGACTAAGTCCTCTTTGGCACAACCGTGATGTTCAAGTTTGACAAGGAGCTCTTTACGTGTGATGGGATTAGCCCATAGCTTACGTAAAACCTCTTCCGAACCAAAGAACTCAGGCAGCTGTAGTGTGTTGAACAACTTTTGTAAGAACTCCTCAACACTGATTGGCTTTCCATCCACATAGAACAGAGTACTACGCATACTCTGTATCTCACGTACTTTGCCATCACTGAGCCTAATCTTTACCTTTTTCTCTTTAGTGTCACCACCCTCATCGCCACCGTCGCTTCCTTCTCCGCCACCCTCTGGTGGTTCCTTAGGAGGCTTAGGGGTTTTTGGTTCTGGCTCAATTGGCTCGCCATCCCATTCAGAATCGCTGAATAAGTGATAAGCGTTGACGAAGTCAATGATGGTGAAGTAATGCTTACCCTCAAACAATCGTGTACCACGTCCAATAATCTGCTTGAACTCAATCATTGAGTTAACTGGACGCATAAGAACCACGTTCCTAACATTACGTGCGTCTACACCAGTCGTAAGCTTTTGACTTGTAGTTATGATGGTAGGAATTTGCTTATCGTTGTCTTGGAATTGCTTAAGGTATGTGTCACCAATCGCCCCGTCATTAGCTGTGACACGCACACAGTAGTCAGCTTTTTTAATACTGGATTCTTGGTTAATGATATCTCTAACCATTGCGGCGTGTGCTTGATTAGCACAGAACACCAACGTCTTTTCCATTGGATTGATGTTAGCAAGCATCTCTTGTACTCGCTTACGTTCACGCTCATGTATGACAATCTTCTTATTAAAGTCTTTTTCTGTGTAGACGTAGCCTTCCTCAACCTCACCTTCTAACACTTGATCATCTGGCGTATAGACGTATTCATCCATTGTTGTCTGAATACGCTTAACTTTGAACGGTGTTAGGAAGCCATCTTGTATGCCTTCTTTTAAGCTGTACTTGTAGACTGGCTCACCAAAGTATTTGTATGTGTCAGCGTTGTCCGCTCGCTTAGGGGTTGCTGTCAGCCCCAAGTGAACCGCTGGACTGAAGTAATTGAGAATATCTCTCCAGTTACTTTCGTCATTGGCTCCTCCTCTGTGGCACTCGTCAATGATTACTAAATCAAAAAAGTCGGGTTCATAGTCACCAAAATAGGGCTTACCATCTGCCCCACTCATAAAGGTTTGGAAGATAGTAAAGAACACACTCCCGTTCTTAGGTACTTCACCACGCTTGGCTATTTGGCTTGGACTGATGCGTACAAGTGCGTCTTCTTTGAACGCACCAAAGTCTAAGTAAGCTTGATTCGCAAGAATATTTCTATCAGCTAAGAACAAGATGCGAGGTGTACGCTTTCCGTCTTTGCTCAAGTTCCAACGTGCCTGAAACAACTTCCAAGCGATTTGAAACGCAACAAAGGTCTTGCCTGTACCCGTTGCCAGTGTCAGAAGAATGCGTTGCTTATTAGTGGCAACGGATTCCATTACCTTATTGACAGCGATTTCTTGGTAGTAGCGAGCCTGCTTTGTCCCGTTAACATCTTCAAATGGTACAGCGTTGAACTTAGCTTGCCACTCATTAGCATCACCAAATGTTCTTTGCCAGAGTTCATCAGGTGTAGGGAAGCTGTCTATTAGCTTTTCCTCACCAGTGGATAGGCATATCTCATAGATTTCCTTGCCATTGGTGGAATAGGTATAGGCGAGTTCAAGCTTGGTAGCGTAGAGCTTGGCTTGTGCCACACCCTCACCCACTTCAACTTCTATACTCTTTGCTTCAACGACAGCCAGCTTGCGGTTCTTATATGCCAACACATAGTCAGCCTTCATCTGTCCAGTACGAATACCACCAGAGCGAATCTCGCCCGCATTGATGTTGTACTCACGCTGAACACGTGACTCTGCCACATCCCCCCAACCAGCTTGCTTAAGTTTGGGGTCAATGAGTTCTGCCCGTGTATCAGCTTCGTTCACATTTACTCCTTAACTAACTCACCAGCGAAGGCTTGCTTTAGGATTGAATTCTTGAGTGAAACACATTCAGAGACTTTATTTCTGTACGCATTTAGAAGTTTTTTGGTATGCCGTTCATACCTCTCTAAATCTTTGACAACATTTAGTTGTTGCTCATACTTAGGTATCTTTATGGGAAATGAACGCAAATATCCAAGCCCCACAAACTTTTGAGTAGCACCCTTTGCGTCTTTTTCCATTTTCTTTACAACAAAGTCTGAACTAAGGTAATAACGTAAAAATTCTGGCGATTGACTTTGGCTGGTTTTGAACAACGCAACATTCTTAATGGCAAACTCCATATCAGTATCGACAATGACGGGATTTCCAATTGTTCCAATCATAGCCATAAGTACATCACCTTTTTTAACATCACTTCTTTGCGAAATGCTCTTATAGTCTTCTTTGCTGATGTTCTGAACATTAGAAAAGTCAATTACTCCACTTCTCAGATTTTTCGAAGTAATTAAGGGATATCCTTCATCAAAAAACTTTGGCGAATCGTGAGTCCCATCTCTTACATCGTAATATTCCCCTAAAGTCGACAAGGTATCATCACTATTACGATTAAAAATCTGCGTCAAATAACTCTGAAAAAGTGCCTCAGCGTTCTTAGCGTTAGCCTCAGCCGCCGCCGTAGCCTTCTCTATTTCAGCAAATATTGAGTCAAGTTTTGCGACTATCTTTTTCTGAATAAGGATTTCAGGAACACTCACTTCAATGTGAGCAATGTCTTTTCCATAAACGTGAGGTTGAGCCGCACCGCTTCTTAGTTCTTTATAGATGAATTCCTGCTTGCTTAATAAAAAATAGTGTATGTACTCCACACATACGTCGTCTCTAAAAACTTGAACTGTTGAACAATCAGAGGCGAATATTGGTACGCTCCAAAAATTCACATACCCAGCATTAGCACCAGAACCACTAATCGTTATTGTTTTACCAGTACGGTTAGCGGTATTGTGAAAATATGTTGGCTTGATACCACCCGCAACAACTGGTATCTCGCCTTCAATGGCGTTTTTTTGGGTAATAGTTGTTCCACGCTTGATCTCGCAAATGTCACCAAGCTTAGCTGTAAAACTACTCACAGCAACTCCTTAATTGCCGCAATTGCCGTCGCCGCTTCTAAATCCAGTTCTTCTATCTCAGCCAAGATTTCTTCTGGCGTACGCTTGTCTGTTGTGTCCTTGCGGTTAGGATTGTTAGCCGTTAAGTCCCAAGTTGACTTGTCAATGTCCTTAACGTTCACAGACCACGAATTTTCGCTGTCAGCTTGTGAGGCTGATAACGTGATGAATTCCTCTAAGTCACGCTCATTAAGACTATTGGTCTTGCCCAAGTTGCGTGACAAATTGAGTTGGTAGTACCAGACCTTCTCGGTAGCCCTACCCTTCTCAAAGAACAGAACCACAGTCTTAACACCAGTGCCTGTAAACGCACCACCTGGCAACTCAAGCACAGCCTGTAAGTCACACTCTTCCAGCAGTTGCTTTCTCAGTGCCACGCTTGCGTTGTCTGTGTTGCTGAGAAACGTGTTCTTAATGACAATGCCACAGCGTCCTCCAACTCGCAAAATCTTAATGAAGTGCTGTAGGAAAAGATAGGCTGTTTCACTTGTTCGGATTGGAAAGTTCTCTTGTACTTCCACACGCTCGCTACCACCAAATGGCGGATTAGCCAGCACAATATCTACCCTATCTTTTTCCTGTATGTCAGCAATGTTCTCTCCTAAGGTATTGGTGTGAATGATATTAGGAGCTTCAATCCCGTGTAATATCATATTCATTACGCCAATGATGTAGGCAAGTGACTTCTTCTCTTTGCCGTAAAACGTCTTACGCTGTAGCTGTTCAAATTCTTTAGCGGTTAGCTGTTTGCTGGTACGCATAAACTCATAGGCTTCACACAAGAAGCCCGCACTACCAACAGCACCGTCATAGACTTTGTTGCCCAACTTTGGGTTAACAACCTTAACGATTGTCCTAATTAGCGGGCGTGGCGTGTAGTATTCGCCACCATTGCGTCCCGCATTACCCATATTCTTAATCTTGTCCTCGTATAAGCTGGACATTTCGTGCTTTTCTTCATTGCTACGAAATCGAAGTTCATCCACCTTTGTGATGACTTCACGCAAGCTGTAGCCACTTTGTAGCTTGTTCTTAAGCTCGTGGAATATCTCTCCAATCTTGTACTCAATCGTATCTGCCCGTTCTGCGGTAACACGGAAGCTTTTGAGGTATGGGAACAACTTGTTGTCTACGAACTCCTTTAAGTCATCCCCAGTCAGAGCCTTGTTGTAGTCCAACTTCCCATCTGCCGTTTTAGGCATTGCCCACGTAGTCCAAGCGTACTCATCGCTTAGGATGCGTTGATAGCGTTCGCCGTTGAGCTTGGCGGCGGCTTCCCTGTCTGCCTCAAAGTCGTCCAAATATTTGAGAAACAGAACCCAGCTTGTCTGTTCAATGTAGTCAAGTTCACTGCTACAGCCTGCGTCCTTGCGTAGCGTGTCGTCCAAATTGCGAAAAGTAGTCTCAAACATTGCGGCAGGTTCTCAGTTTTGGGATGGCGTTTCGTAAGGGTTTATCCTTACGGCATAGATGATGTCATTCTAAGGAATGTTGACACACAACTATGCCCACTGTAGAGTACCTTGTCAATGTCATAACTTATGGAGCCACTCAAATGACACGTGTAGATGAAATCAACGCCCAAATCGCCAAACTTGAAGCTGAGCGTGAAGACGCAATGCTTAAGGAACGAGCTAACGTATTGGCTAAGATGAAGGCTGACATCAAGCTTTACGGCTTCAAGACGTCAGACTTTAAGGGCGTACTTGCTACACGTAAGAAGCGTGGTACAGCGGCTAAGAGAGCGGCACCAAAGAAAACAACTAAGTAAGGACTGAAAATGAACATCGATGCTATCGTTGGACTAGCAATATCAACTGCGTTCCTCAGAGCTGACTTTGATAATCAAACATCTCCATCGGAGGTCGATGAACAAGAAGCTTGGGAAGGAATAGCGGCTCAGGCTCTTGACAATCTAAAGTGGGCAGAGATTGATACTGCCAAAATCGAGATTGACAAGTACGTCATAGCCCAAGCAATTTGGGGTATGGATGATGACGAGTTAGACGAAGCCTTAAACTAACTCAATAGCCTTCCGCTTCATAGCGTCATTGACGTCTATGTAGCACTGAGTGGTTGAGATATTTGCGTGACGGGCAATGCTTTGTAAAACCCGAACGCTGACACCTTTGTCTGCCAAATTGGTAATTCCAGTGCGTCTTGGGCTATGACTTGTGCCACCCGAAATGTCACAGTTGCGGAACAAGTGATGGAAGAATTGGCAAAGCGTGTTGCTGTTCCAACCCTCACTTGGACGCTTCTGTGAATAGAAAAGCTTGTCACTGAGTGCCTTAGGCGGAAACGCACGTACGTAGGTTTGTAGCTCTTTGCGAAGCTTTTCGCTGACGAATACAGTCCCGCCCTTACGCCCTTTGGTTTGCTCAGCTGACAGATAGAACTCCGCTTTAATCTTGCCTTCTGCGTCTAATACATCTTCGTAGCGTAGTGCGGCACACTCTTTGACACGTAGCATTGCGTAAAGCATCGTCAAAAACATCGCCCTATTACGCACTGAATGTGGACGTGTAGCCACGTAATCAAGTACCCTACGGATTTCTTGTGCTGTCAGTACTTTTGCTTGCTTGGACATTAGTGCTCTCCTTAATGTAAGCTTTCCAATGTCTAAAGTGTATTTTCTTTGTTTCTTAATTCCTACCGATTTTGACGTTGTTTGTTCCAAAGTAATTTCCTCAATGTTTTCAACAGGTTATGTATATTTAACCTAAAAAACAAAGCTTTTAGTAATTCTCTTTGGTTTTGTAGCTGTTCTTAAGCTGTGGCAGCTTAGCCACATACGAACAGACTTGCGTACAAGCCCTATACGCTGTTTTAAGCTTACTCAGCTACCCAAGCTTAGCTCAGCTTGTTTGAAGCGTTTGTAGCTTGTTTTAGTGCGTCAGCTTTGCTTCTGCTGTTTATTCTTTACCTCTGTACTACTCAGTTTTATTGTTTTGCTTTCAGTGTTTGACTGTTTGAGTGTTAGCTTTAGCTGTTTAATTGTGTTTAGACATAGCTTCGCCAATTAAAGCTATTACAGCTTTAAGGACGAAGCAAGAGCCAAACGAGGGCAGTAATGCTTTTAGAAAAGAGTCCAAAGGACATTGTCAGTGTCCTTTGTGCCAACCTCTTTAGTGATGTACGAAATCCAACCGCTGTCGGTAACGTCCACCTTGTGTTCGCTGTCTATGTTCTCAACTTGTAACTTGGCATTGGTAACCAGCGTGTCAAACTGATTAAACTTAACGTGACTTGGCAATCCACCAATGGCAAAGTGAAGATGAAGATGCTTATTGCTTCTCTCACCTTCAACGATTGGCAAATACTTTAGTGACTTACCGCACTTGTCTGCCGCATACTTTCCGAACACTTGTCTGTTCAGTTTTTGTATGAAGCGTTTGGCTATGCGTTCGCAATCATCACGCTTCACAGTTCTTCTGTACACGCCTCTGTCGTTTTTCTCAACAATGGTTTGCTTAAGCGTCAACGTCAAAGACAGCGGAAATTCCTTACTCATTCCACCTAACCAAGCACGTACCGCTGCCTTCTGTGTAGGCAGAGCGTTAGGGTCATAAGCTGTACGAGAGCGGATTTCTTGTAGTTTCATACTATTATTTATACGAAACCAAAGGATTGGAGAAATTTTCCTTTCGGTTGTCCTTAATAAGTTCTGAAGCTACAGTACAAATTCCACTTTACGAAAAGGAATTTGTATGACTTTTATCGCCAAATTGAAACTTGTAGCAAGCAAGCGTGAACGTAACCTTAGCCCTATCCTCGTTCGCAGAAACAAGCTTGCGGCTAAGATTGAAGAACAACTACAGCTTGCTACAGCACAAAAGGAAGGACGTTTTTACGCTCCAAAGCGTATTAAGAATGTGACTAATGCCGAAGGTGAACGTGTAGCTGTAGAGACTACCAAGCGTGTTAAGGAATGGTTTTGGACAACGCCAGCGAACAAGATTAACCTAAGCGTCCGCTACGGAAGCAAGACATTGGAGCTTGCTAAGGGGAAGAATGCCATTGAACTTAGCTCTGGTGATGAATTGCTGACTACTTTGTCAATGCTTAAGGAAGCGGTAATTGCTGGCGAACTTGACGATGCGATTACCAATGCCAGTGACAACCTACGTGCTGGCTTTAGCAAATGACAGAGCAAGGGCTGGCTTATTGTAAGTCAGCCCATTCTTCCTTTTCTCACTAAATAAAAGAAAAGGAGACACTATGAGGTTCTTTGAGTTTGCGGATGCGGAAGCACAGCTTGGCTTATTGCGTACGATTATTGACAACACTTGGGCGGCTATCGCAAAGCAAGCGGAAGAACAGAAGCGATCCGAAGCACAGCGTAAGGCTAACGCCAAACTCAAGCCACGTAAGCGTAAGGCTGATATGGGTAAGGCTATAAAAAAGCCACCCACTCCACCACCCCCACCTAAGCCCAAGCAACCCTCACCCCAACCCCCACTTAAGCCCAAGCCGAAAGCCACCAACCCCCAACCTACGTCACAGCCTAATTCAGCATTACCCACAAGTCAGCAGAACCTATCTCAGCCCTACAATGGAGCCGTGTCTCGCCTCAATAATGCGTCTTCCGGCGTTAAATCGCACACTTTTGGCGGTGATAATGGCGTATAAAAAATCTGGTTCGTGGTGACGACAGGCATAGCAAAAATGGTTTTACTACCCTTAAAAATTGCTACGCAGTTTTTTTAGGTGGAGTACTTACGCTTTTGGGTTGGTGATTTTTTACCTATACCCTCTGCCTACCCTCCACAAGCTTTGTAGTAAGCATCAGCATGTAGAGGAACTGACCGTATAAGCTCTTTCATATCTTGAAAGTCATAACTTAGCTCGACATGTGACATTAAAGAAGCTGTCAGTGTTCCCTTATCATCTCTTACGATTGTCGCAAGTATTCCTTCGTAGAGCTTGTCGTACATTATGTACTGGCAGAAATCAGAACCAAAGCCTTCGATTTTGTCTTTGCCACTTAACTCAATAATCCAGTATCGCTTTCCTTTATAAACAACTTTGTTATCACCAACTGTAGGCTGTTTATATTTCATAGTCATTTCTCCATTACTTAGGAATTAGCAATCCGTCTTTGTAGTAGAACTGTGGCAGAGCGTTTTCAATCATCTTACGCTCTGTAGTGTGGTAGTAGGTTTTCTCAATCTGTGCCGTACTTGTTCCACAAGTCTCAGCCACTTGCGTTGGAGAAGCACCCTTGTTAATCATATCTGTGATGAAGTAGTGACGAAAGCTGTATGGCACTAAATCTCGCTCATCACCACCATCAATTTCACAGCGTGTGAGTATTTCATCAAAGTGGTAAAGGATTACACGAGGCGTTAGAGGTGTCTTACCATCTACACTAAAGATTAACGTCTTACCGAATGGTGTTGCGTTCTTTTCACCTTTGTGTGCCTTTATGTAGCGTGGATGTAGGAATTTAAACAGTTCGTCAAAGTACTCCCAATCCTTAACTACAAAGTTTCTTGTCTTACCTACTTTGGATGTTTTACCCCTAACAGTTATCTTAACTAAGCTGTATGTCTCGCCTTCTTCGTCCTCATTGCTTTCGCTCTTTACTTGCTTCTCAATCCAACTAATGTCACTCCAAGTTAGCTGTAACTGTTCTCCCCTACGCAGTCCAGTTATGATTGATATCAGCAAGTAATAGCTTGTGACGACTTTGTTTAGGTTGCCGTACAAGCTTAAATCTTCTTTGGCTTCCTTTATGTATTTCTCAAGCTCGGACTTTATGGCAACGATTTCCTCGTCCGTAAAGGTATTACGCCTTGTGCGTTCGTCGCCAGTGTCAATCTTTCCTAACTTCTTAAACTCAAAAGCCTCGATATAACTTTCGCCACGTTTGTGTAGCCAACTCATCATTGCGTTGATGCTACTCTGCTCATTAAGCACAGTGGTTCTACTAACGGGCAACTTCTTCTTGTTCTTTGTGCGGTTGTGGAAATAGTTTTCGCAGTCTGTGCGTTCCATTTCCTTAACTTTAGTGTCTTTGCCTATGAACTTAAGCCAATGCTCTAAGTGTGTTTTGATTGTGCCAAGCCTACCCTTAACGATTAAGCCCGCTTCCATATCTTTAGTGCGTTGCTTAATGAATTCTTCAACAGCTTGCTTGGCTGTCATAGAGAAGTAGGTTTTACCCGCTAATTGCTGTGCCATTAGCTCGTGGTAATGCTTCTTAGCTTTAGCCTCTGCTGTGTCTCTATTTCTCGTACGCAGACTAAAACGTGCGTACTTCTTTTCCTTAGCCAACCACATACGCATCTGCCAATATTCACCTCTTTGGTAAATTAAGGCTTCGTCGTATATGGCTATCTCATTGGATTCGTGTGGCTGTTTTTTGAGAGGCATATGGCGTTGAAGTTACTTACGATTTTGAATAGCTACAGTTTTGTGTAGCTTTACGTGTAACTGTAATTTCAACGCCTAATAAAATCAACAACTTATTTGATTTGTGAAAGTTTTGTGTAACTACAAAACCCTTATAAATCAACAACTTAGATTATAAAAACTACTCCCACTCAATCGTCGCTGGCGGTTTACTCGACACGTCGTACGTCACGCGGTTGATACCGCGCACTTCGTTGATGATGCGGCCCGAAGTCTTCTTGAGTAGCGCGTAGGGCAACTCGGCCCAATCGGCGGTCATGAAATCGTTGGTTTGCACCGCGCGCAAGGCAACGACGTACTCATAGGTACGACCATCCCCCATAACGCCAACGCTTTTGACGGGTAAGAAGACGGTGAAGGCTTGACTGGTCAGCTCGTACCAAGTTTTACCCGTTGCTTCATCTCGGAAATTGCGTAATTCCTCAATGAAGATGGCATCGGCTTGACGCAGCAAGTCTGCATATTCCTTTTTGACTTCACCCAAGATGCGTACGCCCAGTCCGGGGCCTGGGAATGGGTGGCGGTACACCATGTCGTGCGGTAAGCCCAGCGCCACACCTAGCTCTCGGACTTCGTCCTTGAACAGGTCCCGTAGCGGCTCAAGCAACTGCAACCCCAGTTGTTCAGGTAGGCCGCCCACGTTGTGGTGGCTCTTGATGGTGACGGCTTTTTTGCTCTTTGCCCCACCGCTTTCGATAACGTCCGGATATATCGTGCCTTGGGCGAGGAAGGTCGCGCCTTTGTGGCCACCGTCACCCGCCTTTAATTTCGCCGCCTCGGACTTGAAAACATCGACAAAAAGACCGCCAATGATCTTGCGCTTTTTCTCGGGGTCATCGACGCCCGCCAACTGCCCTAGGAATAGCTCGGAGGCATCAACACGGATCACGCGGGCGTGCAATTTACCGGCAAACATTTCCATCACCATGTCGCCCTCATTGAGACGCAGCAGACCGTGGTCAACGAAGACGCAGGTCAGTTGGTCGCCAATTGCACGGTGAATCAGGGCTGCCGCGACCGAAGAATCGACACCGCCAGACAAACCCAAAATAACCTCTTGGTCGCCCACCTGCTCGCGGATGCGTGCGACGGCTTCACTCACATAGTCACCCATGATCCAGTCGGGTGAAGTGCCACAGATATCCAGCACGAAGCGACGCAACATGGCAGCGCCCTGCACGGTGTGGGTCACTTCCGGGTGAAATTGCAATGCGTAGTAACCGCGGGTTTCGTCGGCCATGCCAGCGATCGGACAGCTGGGGGTCGATGCCATCACACTAAAGCCCGGCGGCATGTCGACTACCCTGTCGCCATGACTCATCCAAACCTTCAACATGCCATGTCCTTCGGGGGTGGTGAAATCCGCAAGGTCGTTCAGCAACCGCGTGTGCCCGTGGGCGCGCACTTCGGCGTAGCCAAACTCGCGTGTCTGACCACTCGCGACTTTCCCGCCCAGTTGTTGGGCCATGGTTTGCATGCCGTAACAGATGCCCAAGACAGGGGTACCCAACTCGAATACGGCGTCAGGCGCACGGTCCGTCGATTCCTCGTAGACGCTCGCGTGACTGCCAGACAGAATCACCCCCTTCAACATCCCATCTGCAGCGAATGCTTTGACCCAATCGCTCGATACATCGCAAGGGTGAACCTCGCAATAGACGTGGGCCTCGCGCACGCGGCGTGCAATCAGCTGGGTAACTTGAGAACCGAAGTCGAGGATGAGGATCTTTTGGTGAGACATAGACATAGGGGGTTGCACCGCGCCTCAACAGGCCGGCAATCTGCTATTTTAAGGCCTTAGCTGCACTTAGAATGGACCCGCACGGTTGTTCATCTGCCAACCAGAAACCACGTAGAAGGCGTCCGATCCATGCCCATTGACACCCCCGCACTGCGTCGAATCCTGACCCAACACCGCACCATCGCGGTGGTCGGGTTGTCGGCTGACTGGAATCGTCCCAGCTACTTTGCCGCGAAGTACATGCAAAGCCATGGTTACAAGATCGTGCCTGTTAACCCGCGTTACGCCGGTGACGCCGCTGGCATTTTGAGTGAGCGGTGTTATGCCAGTTTGTCAGATATTCCCTTTGCCGTGGACATGGTCGACGTATTTCGCCGCACAGCCGATGTACTGCCCATCGCGGAGGAGGCCCTCGCAATTGGCGCCAAATCCCTGTGGCAGCAACTGGGTGTGCATAACGAGGCCGCTTCTTTGCTTTTCACGGCCCAGCAGCGTGATGCCGTGGAAGACCGGTGCGTCAAGATTGAACATGCCCGGTTGTTCGGCGGTCTGAATTGGGTCGGCGTCAACACCGGCGTTATTTCCGCAAAACGTGCCCTGCGTCCCGATTAAAGCCCATGACTGATCACATTTTTAAGCCCGCCACCCTCGCCATTCACGCGGGACAGATTCCAGACAGTGCCACCGGCGCGCGTGCCCTCCCGATCTACCAAACGACCAGTTTCGTGTTCGACAGTGCGGAGCACGCGGCCTCGCTGTTCAACTTGCAAACGTTTGGCAACGTCTATTCGCGCTTGAGCAACCCCACCGTAGCCGTGTTGGAGGAACGGGTCGCCGCACTCGAGGGCGGCCGAGCTGCCGTGGCCAGCGCCTCAGGTATGTCTGCCGAGGCCATGGCTCTCATGACCATCCTGCAGTCTGGCGACCACGTTGTCGCGGCGGGTGCGTTGTATGGCGGGTCGGTCACCATGCTGGCCGTGAGCCTTCAAAAGTTTGGGATTGAGACCACCTTTGTGGACGCCACCAGCGCGGATGCGTTTGCCGCCGCCATCAGGCCAAATACCCGGGCGATTTACGCTGAGAGCTTGGGTAACCCCAGTCTGGTCGTGCTCGACATCGCGGCCATCGCCGATGTTGCCCACGCGCACGGCTTACCGTTGGTGATCGACAACACGGTGCCCTCCCCGTATTTATGCAATCCGATCCAATTTGGGGCCGATATTTTGGTGCATTCAGCGACCAAATATTTGGGCGGTCACGGTACGACGTTGGGCGGTGTCGTTGTTGAGAGCGGCCGGTTTCCGTGGGATAACGGCAAATTCCCCGGTATGACCGAGCCCTCCCCCGGCTACCACGGTGTGAGGTTCTATGAAACCTTTGGTGACTTCGGTTTCACCATGCGCTGCCGCATGGAGTCGTTGCGCGTTTTTGGCGCCGCGTTAAGCCCGACCAGTGCGTGGCAAATACTGCAGGGCGTGGAGACGCTGCCGTTACGCATGGAGAAACACAATGAGAATGCGCTCGCCGTTGCGGCGTTCCTTGAAAGCGACCCACGCGTGGCCTATGTCAACTATCCCGGCCTCCCCTCGCACCCGCAACACGCGCTGCTGCGCGCCCAGATGTCGGGTGCATCCGGCTTGTTGGCCTTCGGTGTAAAGGGCGGCCTGTCGGCGGGGGTGCGATTTATCGAGGCTGCGCAGATGATGAGCCATCTGGTCAACATTGGTGACACCCGCACCTTAATCAGTCATCCCGCAAGCACAACGCACCGACAACTGGACGAAGCGCAACAAATCGCCGCGGGTGTGCACCCTGATATGGTGCGCATATCGGTCGGTCTCGAGCACATCGATGACATTTTGTGGGATATTGATCAAGCGCTCAGCTCCGCGAACACGGCATAACACCATGACCTCTATTTACGACCAAAATCTAGACACCAACGTTGCCAACTTTGTAGCCCTGTCGCCCGTTAGCTTTGTGGAACGGACCGCAGAAATTTTTGGCGATCTCCCCGCAGTCATTCATGGACAGCGTCGCTACACCTGGCTTGAAACCCGCAACCGCTCCGCACGCCTTGCAGCCGCGTTACAAAGCGCTGGTGTTCAACGGGGTGATACCGTCAGCGTCATGCTGCCCAACACCCCTGAGATGGTCGAGGTGCATTACGCGGTCCCGGCTATCAATGCAGTTCTCAACACGCTAAACACACGCCTGGACTCGTCATTGTTAGCTTGGCAGATGAATCATTGCGAAGCCAAAGTCGTGATCACCGACACCGAGTTTTCGAGCACGATGCGAGCCGCTTTGAACATCTTGGCGGAGACGCATGGCCGCCACCCATTGGTCATCGATGTGGCGGACGCTGAGTACACGGGCCCCAGCGAGCTGATTGGCACCGACACGTACGAGTCTTGGTTGGCTGCGCACGACCCCGTGGGCGAATTGAAGGGGCCCGCTAATGAGTGGGATGCGATCGCTGTCAGCTACACCAGCGGCACCACCGGCGACCCGAAGGGGGTTGTCACCCACCACCGAGGCGCGTACTTGAACGCCGTGAGTAATGTCACCACGTGGCAAATGCCCCACTTTCCCCGCTACCTGTGGACCTTGCCCATGTTCCACTGCAACGGGTGGTGTTTTCCGTGGACAGTTGCGATGCAAGCCGGTACGCATATCTGCCTTCGTCGCGTGGATGGTGAGCACATTTTGGCGAATATTCGCGCCCACCGCGCCGACCACTATTGCGCTGCGCCGATCGTACAAAGCCAAATTTATAACGCCCCCGATGCGTGGCGCGATGGCATCGATTGGTCTGTGCGCGGCATGGTCGCTGGCGCCGCGCCACCGGCGGCAATGATCGAAGGCATGGCCAAGATTGGTTTTGACATCACGCACGTGTATGGACTGACAGAAGTGTATGGGCCTGCCTGTGTCGCGGTGAAGCGGCCCTCCTGGGCGTCTGAACCATTGGCCGAGCAGTTCCGCCTGAATGGTCGCCAAGGGGTGCGCTATGTGTTGCAAGAGGGCATGGCCGTGATGGACCCAGAGACCATGGCGGTCTGCCCGGCAGATGGCGAGACCATGGGCGAAATCATGTTCAAAGGCAATATCGTGATGAAGGGCTACCTCAAGAACCCGAACGCCACGGAAGCGGCTTTCGCGGGCGGTTGGTTCCATACGGGCGACCTGGCTGTGATGGATCAAGACCGGTACGTGAAGATCAAAGATCGGAGCAAAGATATCATCATCTCCGGCGGTGAAAACATCAGCTCAATCGAGGTCGAAGACGCGCTCTACAGCCATCCGGACGTTATGGCCTGTGCCGTGGTTGCAAAGCCGGATACCAAGTGGGGTGAGACACCGCTCGCTTTTGTGGAATTAAAAGCCGATAGCAACGTTACCGTCGCTGATTTAATTGCGCACTGCCGCACTAAATTGGCGAGCTATAAGGTGCCGAGGGGCATTCGATTTGAGGCCATTCCTAAAACATCAACGGGCAAGATTCAAAAATTTCAGTTGCGCGAACGCGCTAAACAGTCAATCTAAAAACGCATGAAAGGTGCCGCATGACTTCAGCCGCCCCACTCCTAGTAGATATCGACAAGCGCGGTGTTGCGACGCTGACGCTGAACCGCCCCGATGCGTTCAACGCCATGAGTGAAGACCTTCTGGATGCGCTGACGGCTGCGATCACGGCGCTCAACCAAAACGACGCGCTGCGTGTGGTTGTCATCCAGGCCAACGGAAAAGCGTTCTGTGCGGGGCACGATCTGAAGGAAATGCGGGCCCAGCCCTCCGACGCCTATTACGCCGCCCTCTTTGCGCGGTGCAGCCAAGTGATGATGGGGCTTCAAGCGCTGCCCGTACCAGTGATTGCAAAGGTACATGGTTTGGCGACGGCAGCAGGCTGTCAATTGGTTGCGCAATGTGATTTGGCAGTGGCCAGCACGTCGGCGCAATTTGCAGTCAGCGGCGTTAACCTCGGGCTGTTCTGTGCCACACCGAGCGTCGCATTGACGCGCAATTTGGGACGTAAAGCGGCGTTTGAGATGCTCGCGACGGGCGCCTTTATCTCTGCTGAAGAGGCCGTCACAAAAGGGTTGGTTAACCGGGCTGTCGAGCCCGAAGCGCTTGACGAAGCGACCGGGGCCCTGGTCCAACAGATCATACAAAAGCCGCGTGTCGCCTTACAAATGGGTAAGGCGCTCTTCTACCGCCAGTTAGAAAAGACAATGGGCGAAGCCTACAGCGATGCCGCCACCACGATGGCATGCAACATGATGGACGACAGCGCACTCGAAGGTGTGCAGGCCTTCATCGATAAACGGCCACCTAAATGGTGACCGTTTGATGGCTCACGCTGTGAGGTGTCGCCTGGCAACCCACAAGGTGGCACCGGTGGGGCCGTATACCTCGCTGTGCGGCACATTGGCCGCCAGCTGGAACGCGTCGCCCGCGACTAAGTGTCGCGTTTCTCCATCGATTTCTAGCGCTAAATTGCCGCTGACGAGCAGCGCATCAACATCGTAGGGATGGGTATGGCGCTCGAGTACGAGAGAGGGCTCCCAATCTTTGGCGATGACCTCGGTGTACCCGCCGCGCTTAGCAGCGGCCTCAAAGCTGGCAAAGTCGTCGTGCATAGCGGTCATTAGGGACGAATATAGCTCCAGCCCGCCTGCTGCTTGGCCATGAGTTCGATCACGCCAGCTGGCACATATCCGATATCGGCGTTCATGTCAGCAGGCGTCAGTTTTTGCCCGCGCATGGTGTTTTGGCAGGCGACAACCTTCACGCCGCTTTTAACCGCTTCTGAGACCCGGTTAGCGACGACAGCATCGGCTTTCAACATACCAATGCCTGGGCCGTAAACCACGATTTCGACCTCTGCAGCCGTGCCCTTGGCAGACTGAACGTTTTTCGCGTTGTTAAGCGCCAAATTCCACGTTTTTGCATCGTCTGAGCTGACTTGAAAGACCACTTGATCTTTGCTGGCGAGCGGGTTGGTCATGCTGCATCCCGCAGCGAGTAGGACTACCGCGACGGCGGATAGGAATTGGGCGAAGCGTCGGATCATAAAGGTCTCCATTTGTTGTAAAAATCAATTCTCAGTCCGCTGCGCAAGTGCATGGGTCATGGCCTGTGCAAGCGCATCGGGTGGCTGCGCGCCTGAAACCGCCCATTGACGATCAAACACAAACAGCGGCACACCTTGTACCTGCAATGACCGCCAATGGGCATCGGTTGCCGAAGCATTCGCTTGCGGCGTCCCCTGCGTATCGAGGCAGTCGGCAATGACCTCAGGCGACAAGCCCAACGGGGTCATGAGCGCGATGATAGCAGGGCCGTCGGTTAGATCAATACCCTCTAGGAAATTCGCTTGGAACAAGCGTTCCACGATCGCGGTTTGTTGGCCCTGCGTATCTGCCGCTGCAATCAAAGCGTGTAGCGCCAGTGTGTTGGGTTGCTTTTGGATACCGTCGAACTGAAAGGCAATACCCGCATTCAAACCTGCCGCGGTCATCCGCTCCATGATGGCATCGCGGTTCCCGCCGAATTTGGTGGCCACATAGGTCTCACGGTCCATGCCCTCAATCGGCATCGTAGGGTTGAGCTGAAACGCAGACCATTCGATCTGGGGTGTCGCTTGGTCAGGGTGCGCTTCATGGAATAAGTCGAGTGCGGCCTCAAGGTGCCGCTTGCCGATGTAACACCAGGGGCAAACGACATCCGATACGACGGTTATGTGGAGCGGCGCAGAATCAGTCATGGGTTAATTTTCTGTCAGGTTCAGTGGGACGAGGCGTCCCTCAGGTGTCATAAAAACCGGGTTCACGGCAGTTGATCCGGTCAAACGGGCTATGACGTCAGCGTACCGTTTAAGCTGTGCCCGCAAAACCGCATCATCGTTTGGACGCGTGCTTGACTTGAAATCGATGACCCACCACTGGTGGTCCACGGTTTGCACCAGCCGATCGATACGTAACAGCTCACCGGCGTCAAAAACGGCGACCTCGTTAGCCTCAAAGGCGACCTGTTCGGCGGACCATAACCACCCGCCCTCGCCTTCAAGCATGGCCCGTGCTTGGTCGATCGCAATGTGGAGGTCGGCCTCAGTCAAGCCAAAGGCAATACGTGTAGATTGCAGCCGCGAAGGGGACCATGGGGTACCAGCGCTCTCGGCAAAACACCAAGATAGCAATAAGTGCATCGCCTGCCCGCGACGAGACGCCAGGTCATCGCCGCCTGCTGTCTCAGCCTGCATCGGCATTGCAGCACGGCCACTCCATGCAGGGATATCAGCGACGGTCAGCGCGTTGTCAACGTTTGTCGCTGTGGCTTTCGACGGCTTCGTCATTACCGTATCTGCATCAACCTCGGTGTGAGTATCAACAGGCGTCATCACAGTGGACAAACGCGTGTACCAACTGACGTGGTCTTTGCTGCGGGGTTGGTGCGCCGACAGGACCAAGCGGTCAGCCGCTCGCGTCATGGCAACGTATAGGGCATTGTTCTCCTCGGTCGCGCGAGCTTGTTGGTCCCGCAACAGGAGCCCTTCTGCGCACTTCGGCGGCGCGCTTTCCTTTGCGATGAAAACGAATCGGCGTGGTGCCAGATCATGCGCCGGCCAGTCAACCAGCACCGTCATGGATTGAGCAGGCTTCGGGGGGGCGTGTGTATCGAGCAGCACCACGAGCTGAGACTCTAAGCCTTTCGCACCGTGAACGGTGAGGAGGCGCACCACACCTGGCGGTGTCGGCCATGCCTTTTGTTTTGTGCCCGCCTTGATCGCACGTATGAACTGATACGGGGTGAGATAGCGCCCTTGATTGATCATCAGCGTTTCATCGAGCAAAGCGTTGAGCTGCGCTCGGGTGGCGGCTCTTTGAGCCTCGGGTACCACTGCTGAAAAAGCGGCGATCGCGTCGCATACTTTGTAAACACCGACTAAGGCCTCATGCAGGCTTTCGTGAGCCAAGCGATGCTTGAGTCGGTGAAGCGTGTCGCGCCATGACTGGCAACGACTGGCCAATTGAGAGGCGCCGGTTTGTGCCAGCGCCTCAACAGCGCGCCACCAAGCACCAGGGGCCTTGTCTTTCGTGGTCTTTATATGCTGTGCCAACTCAATCAGGTCTGCATCGCTCGCATTGAACAGGGGCGAACGCAACGCCTGCGCAAGTGACAGGTCGTGTGTCGGTGATACCAGAGCGTCTAGCAGTGCGATCACATCCGCCACAGCGGGACTCTCGATCAGGCTCGATTTGTCGGGCTGCGCACAGGGCACTCCCTCATTTGTGAGCGCCTCTTGCATCAGACTGAGTCGTGCATTGGTGCGGGCGATGACCATGACCTCGCTGGGCACCACCTCGCCGTCATCGACCTGTGCGCGAATCCAACGCGCCGCCTGCTGGGTTTCTAGCGCCGCCAAAAGTTCAATGGGCTCTAACTTCGGCGTGTTGAGTGAATCGCGCCAGATTCCGGGCGCGGCATGATCAGCTGCATCCGGAGCCGTTTTTGCCGGACGGGTGTCCAACACCATGGGCAGACCCAACACCGCGCCCGCTTCCGGGCGTTGTGTGCTGTGTGTTCTGAATTGGGGCGCTTCAGGGTCATTGGTCACGTTAGGAACCATGACGGCGTTCACCACACTGATGATCGACTGTGCGTTGCGACGGGTGTGGTCGCACGCCAGGACCGACGCCCCCATGGCCTCTTTCAGAAAGGCAGTGGCGACCTTAAAAACACGCGGCTCTGCGCGTCTGAATCGATAAATGGACTGTTTGGGGTCACCCACGATGAAGACGCTGGGCGGGTTGTTGCCTCCACCACCGGCGCCAGCGTAACCTTCCAGCCACGCATTGAGTGCCCGCCACTGCATGGGATTGGTATCTTGAAATTCATCAATCAACAAATGACTGATCTGGGCATCTAAACGCTGCTGGACCCAGGCTGACAAAGCGGAATCAGCCAGCAGCTGAGTGGCGGCCGATTCGATATCGTTCATATCGACCCAACCGCGCTGGCGTTTGAGGTCTTTGAAACAAGCCAACAAGGCCCGGGACAGGCGAACCATCCGTTGTTGGTGGATGCGGCAAGCCGCCTGGTGAACAGCGCCCTGCCAGTCGATGACCCAACCTTGTGCCGTTTCGATGACTGTGGGGTCGTCAACCGAAAGTCCCTTGGCGCGTGGCGTGCCCTTTTGTGTGAGCAACACATCGACAATCGCCATCATGTCGAGGGTATCGATTGCGTTACCCAAACGGGTCGCAGCCCGAGCGGATGCATCGTTACCCTTTTTCGTACCCAGTGCGACGGCGGCGGCGCGCAGGCTGGCTTTGAACGCCGACACAGTATCGAATGGTTGCTGTAAGTCGTCACAGTTAGCGAACCCGGGATAAACCGCGCGGTAATCAGCGACTGCGCTTTCAAGTCCCGCTACGGATGAATTGCCCGGTTGGTCCGCCAGCTCAAACTCGATCCGTTTGGTGAGCGAAAACGTCAACGCTTCGCGCAGGTTATGCCGCCCGTAGACTTCGAGCGCCGCTTGAAAATCCGCTTTCAGTTGGGGGTCGTCTCGCACCATGGCGTAAAAAAGCGGCCACACACCCGCAATCGCTTCGGTGTCGTCTTCGAGTAATTCGTAGGGCGATGGAAGCGCCAATGATTGCAGCAACGACATTGGCGCCATTCGCAACAACGCGGCAAACCAGCCGTGAAACGTGCGTATTTGTACCCCACGACCTGACAATGCCACGGCATGGAGACCACGGGCTTTTTCGCGTAGGGACGCCTGTTGGCTGTCCTGGTCAGACAGGCCGCGCGCCATCAACTCCGCTGTCAGGGCCTCATCCGAGAGATCGCGCCACGAACCCAACAGCGCCTGCAGTCGCTGGGCCATCTCAGCGCTGGCTTTTTTAGTAAAGGTGATGGCCAAGATTTCGTGCGGTGGTGTGTCCAGCAATAGCGCTCGCGCAATGCGGCTGACCAGAAGCCAGGTTTTCCCGGCGCCGGCGCAGGCCTCGACCACCACCGGCCGCGTGGGGTCACAAGCCACTGCGTAGAACGTCCTGGCGTCGCATGCTTCACCGTCTTTTCTGTAGTGCGGTGTTGAGTCTGAGGCAGTCGCGTTCATAGATCCCAATACGCCTTTCGACAGAGACCGCGGGCGGCGCAATGGGTGCACACATCCCCTTCCCCTAATGCCTTGACGGCTGTGCCCGCCTGTAAGCGCTGCCAATCGTGCGCAATTTGGGTGACCAATTGCTCGGCCTGTTCGTCAACCGCCGCCAACGTCATGGTCTGCGTGAGGCGACCTTTTGCCTTCGAGTCGGGTCGACTGCCTAGATTGAGATAGCTGGCCTCGACGCTGGTGTCACTGCCGCGGCGCCGCGGCTCATGGATAGCAGCATAAAAAGGCAGTTGGGTGTCCTCGCTATTGCTTGACACCCGGGCCCGGGTCTTATCGGGATGCTCCGTCTTGTAATCAATGAACGCAAAGGTGCGCTTACCTTCGGCATCGGTGCCGGTGTCGATGCGATCCACGGTGCCAAACAATGTGAGCCCAGTGTCTTCCGAGATGACGCGCTCAATCGGTGTCTCGTGGCTATCGACTGAAAAGCCATTTGCCTCGTGCGCGTGGAGCCAGTCGAGATAGCCATCCCGAAGTGCGGGCCAGGATGCCAGATACGGCAAAAAATCAGGATCCTCAGCCAGTGTGCTCGGCAGCGCGGCATGTGCGCACTGACTCAGCGTTTCTTCTAAAACGGCACGGGTCGTTGAGTGAGACAACTGTCCCCCGCCCACGTGGAACGCAGCAAGTGTCCGGTGAATCCAATTGCCAAAATCGCGCGCGCCGGGCGGTAGCGCCAATTCCTCAACCTCGCGCAACCGCAGGCCGTAATGTGTAAAAAACCGATAAGGGCAATCACGCAAGGCCTGATAAGCGCTCGCAGAAAGACGAGTCGGCAGAACGGTCCCCATTGGCGTTGCCGGCGTCTGCGTTGGCGTGTGGGTCAAGCTGCGGGTATGCCGCTCGTCTTTGCTGTCAACGACCGGGCGCATGACGGACCAGCGAGTTGGGCGCTTATCGTCCGCTGTGCCGGTGGTTAGCAAGCTCAACCAAGGTGCAGGCTGCATGACCTGATCACCATCTGTTTGACGCCAGAAGATGTCAAGCCGTGGAAATTGCAGCGTCAAACACCAAGCGTCATAAGCGCGCTGGGTCGCCTCTTCGGCACTTTCCAAGCCCAGCACCGTTCGCTGCGCCGGCGTCCAAATTGACGCGTTTGCGACGTGTGCGGGTAGGTGCACGGCATCACAACCCGCCAAAACCACAGCGCCCAGCTCCCTACCGTACAGCTGAGGCATCGGCAAAGCCACCACTTCAACACGCCCCACGTAGGTCGGCTTGTAGCTGTGGGCCTCCAGTGCCCCACGCAGCCACGCCACAAATCGATTGCGTGACAGTTGCGCCCAATCAGCAGCCTGTGCAACGGGCCATGGCAAAAGCTGCAGAGACCGGGCGCTGTCAGCGCCCGCCGAATCGGCGCGCAGGACGTGCAGTAGTTGCGCAATATCCTCGGGACAATCACCTGACCGCCAGAGCCCCGCGAGGTCCAGCGCGTCAAGTGTTGTTTGTCGCCAATCATCAAAAGTCTTCGGGCGCTGCGCCATTGCCAATAGCTTGGCTAAACCGTCCAGTTGCGTCACCTTCTCGTGTGTTAGGGCCACCCTGGCTTGCCGCGCCCGAAGCGCTCGAATGTCAGCCTCGAAGAGCCCTGTCTCACGATCCTGCCAGCACGGGCACAACTTCACGAAGTCAACCAGCGCATCAGCTGGCGCATCCGGTGCAGCCGCTGCAAGCCACTGCATCGCCCACGCAGCGATCCGGGTGGTCGACAGGCGCCAGCCAGTCTCATCTCGCCAATCGACCCCAGCGGTTTGCAGGTGGGCGTGGATCCGCTTGGTCAATAAACGGTCTTGAGCCACGATGCCGACGGGTACTCTGCCCGCCTGCAGATGCGCAATCACGCGCGCTGCAGCCATTTGCGCCTCTGTTTGCGCATCATCGGCTGCCAGCAAACGAGCCGGGTTCGGTGACCCGTTTTCAGCGGTTCGTACCGCCAGCGGTGGTAGGCGCTTGACGTTCGGCCAGTGAGCCAACAAGGCCGATGTCAAAGGGTCATCTGCGAGGCCAGGTATCGCGGCCAATGCGGCGACAGACGGGTGCAGGACCGGATGCCAGAGCACATCGGTTGGGTACTGCGAGTTGGCCGCCCATGTCAGAGCCATCGTCCCGATGAGCGACTCCCAGCGCTGGAAGCCGTCACCGCTACCAAGATTCAATACGGCGAGGCGCTCGGCAAGCCAATCGGACCGTGTATCGGGGTGCACAGAAGCGACCAGCGTCGCTAATTCGTGCGCTGTTTCAACGAGCTGTGGTGCCAGCGTTCGTCGCCAGTGGGCATCGAGCCCCCGAATTTTGACGCTCGCGAGCATGGCGGCAGCCACAACGCTATCGTGTGCCACGTCAAGCGTTAAATCGTCTGCCTGTATCGCTGGTCCGCCTGCCGCGCCAGCCCAATTGCGAGTGGTCTCGAAGCGGGGTACGAAGCTCGTGGGAAAGGCTTGACCCCAAGCGGCGGTCGCTTGCGACATCATTTGCGCAAAAGGGACCAGCACAACCACCTGAGACGCATGAATGCCCTGCGATTGGATCCATTCATGCAACGTGCCCAGCGCGGGACTCCAGTCCCAATGACCAATCACCTCTTCCGCAGATGGGAGGCTTGGCAAAGGCTGGACTGTCGCGGTTGTTATCGGGGTGGGCATCACGCCAGCGGAGTTTCTGTCACAATTAGGTTTTCTGTTTTAACACAGCCGACGCAACGAAACTTAGAGGAAAAGCAACATGGCAAGCGACCTTATCAAACACGTATCTGATGCTTCTTTTGATCAGGATGTCCTGAAATCGAGCACCCCTGTTTTGGTCGATTTTTGGGCCGAGTGGTGTGGCCCCTGCAAGATGATTGCCCCGATCCTCGACGAGGTCGCGCAGAGTTTTCAAGGCAAGCTAAGCGTTGCCAAAGTCAATGTCGATGAGAACCGCAGCGTCCCCGCCCAATTTGGCATCCGCGGTATCCCGACTTTGATGGTTTTCAAGGACGGTGCGCTGGCTGCGACCAAAGTGGGCGCCCTTAGCAAAGCCCAGTTGGAAGAGTTTGTAAACAGTCAATTGGCCTGACCGAACCCAAGCGCTGCACCCGAAATGCCGGGTGCAGCCTGATTTGTTTCCAAAATACGACAAGTTCAAATAAGCCTGCAGCGCTGTTATAGTTATAACCGGATTCGCACCTGACCTAAAACAGTCCCCGTGCGTTGACCGCAGTCGGTATCAACCGGCACCACGCAGACCTACCCCCGGTCTGGCGTCATCCCCCCACCTTCTACTTGGCGTTGATTCGCCCCCTTTGTTGTCATTTAGGACCCCCGGGTCGGACCACTCACTATGCATTTATCTGAGCTAAAAGCCCTCCACATTTCTGAAGTTCTCAAGCAAGCCGAGCAACTCGAGATTGAGAATACGGGTCGCATGCGTAAGCAAGAACTGATGTTTGCCATCATCAAAAAGCGCGCGCGCGGGGGCGAGCAGGTGTTTGCTGATGGCGTCCTTGAGGTGTTGCCAGACGGTTTTGGATTCCTGCGTGCACCCGACACAAGCTATACCGCAAGCACGGATGACATCTACATATCGCCCAGCCAAATCCGTCGTTTCAACTTGCATACGGGCGACATGATTGAAGGCGAGGTCCGCACGCCGAAGGACGGCGAGCGATACTTCGCACTGACCAAGCTCGACAAGATCAACGGCTTGCCGCCGGAGGACAACAAACACAAGATCATGTTTGAAAACCTCACGCCGCTGTTTCCAAAAGAGCAGATGCGCTTGGAGCGAGAGACCAAGTCAGAGGAAAACATCACGGGCCGAGTCATCGACATCATTGCCCCGATTGGCAAAGGTCAGCGTGCACTGATCGTCGCGCCACCCAAAAGCGGCAAAACGGTGATGATGCAGCACATTGCGCACGCGATCACATCCAACAACCCCGATGTGGAACTCATTGTCCTGTTGGTCGATGAGCGCCCAGAGGAAGTGACCGAAATGCAGCGTACGGTCGATGGCGAGGTCATCGCTTCGACCTTCGACGAGCCGGCCGCTCGCCACGTCCACGTCGCTGAGATGGTGATCGAGCGTGCGAAACGGCTGGTTGAATTGAAGAAAGATGTGGTGATCCTGCTGGACTCCATCACCCGTCTGGCCCGTGCCTACAACAACGTCCTGCCTTCCTCTGGCAAGGTGCTGACTGGCGGTGTGGATGCGAATGCTTTGCAACGCCCTAAGCGCTTCTTTGGTGCCGCACGTAATGTCGAGGAAGGTGGCTCATTGACCATCATCGCAACGGCACTGGTCGATACGGGTAGCCGTATGGATGAGGTGATCTTTGAGGAGTTCAAGGGCACCGGTAACTCCGAGATCCACCTCGATCGCCGCTTATACGAGAAGCGCGTCTTCCCATCAATCCAGTTGAATCGCAGCGGTACCCGTCGCGAGGAAATGCTATTGCAGCCCGAAATCCTGCAAAAAACTCGGATTTTGCGCCAGTTCATGTACAGCATGGACGAAGTTGAGGCCATGGAAATGGTCCTCAAAAGCATGAAGCAAACCAAAAACAACTCGGAATTCTTCGACATGATGCGTCGAGGTGGCTAAAGAGGGCCAATTCAGGCGATTTCATGCGATAATCTGAGGTTGAACTTTTTAATTTTGCGAAAAGTGTGATTCGGCAATTCCGCACGATCAAGGCTGCCGCACCTGACCTACAGAAAAGAGAAACGCCATGAAAGAAGGCATTCACCCCAACTACCGTGAAGTTTGCTTCTTGGATCAGTCCAACAACTTCCAATTTGTGACCCGCTCTTGCGCGCCTACAAAAGAAATGATCAAAATGGACGACGGCCGCGAATTGCCCTTGTTCAAGCTGGAAACTTCCAGCGAATCACACCCCTTCTATACCGGTACACAGAAGAGTGTTGACAACATGGGTGGCCGTGTTGAGCGCTTCCGTAACCGCTACGCAAACCGCACGACCAAGTAATTGGCCTACCGTGCGCAACAGCCGAACCGATGTTTCGTTGGTTCGGCTGTTTTGTTTTGTGCCTGCCACCTTTGATTGCCCGCTAGCCCGCCCGTGAATCCGCCCTCCCCAGCCCTGGTTACGCAAGCAGCTGTCCGCCGGTTGCCCCGGTGGGCCTTGGTGCTGTTGTCGGTGTTCTACGTCATTCCTGGCTACATCGGTCGCGAGCCCTGGAAAGAAGCGGATGGGGCTGGCTTCGGCCTCATGAACTCTTTGGCGAACGGTCACAGCGACTGGTTTTCGCCGACACTCCTCGGTCTGAGGCCCGACATCGATGGCTGGTTACCCTACTGGGTTGGCGCGCTGTTCATCAAGTGGTTTGGAGCCTTGGGACCTGCAGTCGTCGTGCGCATTCCCTTTGCGCTGATGCTGGCTGCTGCCATTGCAAGCGTTTGGTACGCCGTCTACCATTTGGCACATCTGCCGAAGGCGCAACCGGTGGCATTTGCATTCGGTGGTCAGGCTAATCGCAGTGGGTACGCGCGCGCCATGGCCGACGCCGCGTTGCTGATATTCGCCGGTTGTTTAGGCCTCGCCCAAATCGGGCACGAGACCGCTGTCGACGTCTTCGGTGTGGCCTTTACAGGATTTTTTATCGCGGCGGCCTCGCACACGATCGCGCAAATGGCGCGCGTATCAAACACGACGCCGTACGAGGCACAGAAGCGCCCCTCGGTTTGGCGACATATCAGCCCGCCGCTTCTTGGTGGGCTTGGGTTGATAGGCTTGGCCTTGAGTGGTCAGCCTACATTGGCTCTCATTCTCTCCATCTTGGTCGGTTCGGGGTTGGCGATGGTGTTTTTAAATCGCTGGCAATGCGCTCGCCACACATTAATCGCGTGGGCATTGGCCGTATCAGTGGTCAGCCTAACGGTTCTGCTTATTCAACCGCCCGTCAGCTATCCCTTAGCGATCACGACAGAGCCCCGTCTGGGTTGGTACCGCTGGTTTAAGTTGGTTTTGTGGTTTACATGGCCAGCGCTGCCACTTGCCCTCTGGGCCTTGTGGCAATGGCGTCGCCAGTGGCGCACGCCACACATCGCACTACCCGCAGCTGTTGTGGTCATCACATTGGTGCAAACGCTCATGGCATCCGATCCGACGCGCACCATGATCCTCGCGTTGCCTGCGCTGGTGGTGCTTGCGACCTTTGCCCTCCCGACGCTTAAGCGCCGCGTTACCGCCTTAATTGACTGGTTTGCGCTCCTTTTTTTTACAGGCTCGGGGGTCTTGATATGGGTAATTTGGCTGGCGATGCATACCGGCTATCCCGCGCAACCGGCCGCGAACATTGCGCGCCTTGCCCCCAATTTAGCGCCTGAATTCTCTGCAATTCCCACGATCGTCGCCTTGATCGGCACAGCCATTTGGATAGCACTTATCCGGTGGCGCACCCGGTCTGTAAAACCAGCCATTTGGAAAAGCATGGTGTTATCAGCCGGTGGCAGCGTTTGGTGCTGGTTGCTGCTGACCACGTTGTGGCTGCCCCTTTTGAATCACGGCCTCAGCTACGGGCCATTAGCCCGTGAGGTTAGGGGCATGGTCGAGCCGAAAACCTGTATCACATCGCTGGGGTTATCGCAATCTCAACTCAGCGCGCTACAGACTCATGTTGCGGGGCGCATTGTCCCCGAGCAAACGGACGCGCCATGCGACTATTTACTCATGACATCGGATCGCCACAATCTCAACGGCCATCACACGGATGTGAAGGGATGGTTCTTAAAAGGCGGTGTGTGGCAGTGGAATAACCGCGGTCAGGTGATCTACGTCTACCAACGGCTCGATTAAGCGGGTATTTTCTTCACCCGTCGCGCGGGCAAATGAATCGCAAACTCGGACCCCTTCCCCAAGGTACTCTCGATGCGAAGCTCTCCACCGTGCCGTTGGGCAACGTGCTTAACGATTGCCAGCCCAAGGCCTGTGCCACCAGTTTCACGCGAGCGGCTGCGATCTACGCGGTAAAACCGCTCGGTCAAGCGCGGTAGATGCTCGGGCGCAATACCGCCGCCGGTGTCTTGTACAACAAAGGCGATGCCGCCGTCTGGCAACGAACGCCAGCCCGCACGGATATCGCCGCCCACTGGCGTGTAGCGAACGGCGTTACTGAGCAGGTTCCCCATCGCACTGAGTAGTTCCGAGCGCAGGCCGGCAATCCGGTAACCCGACACCGTTTCCACCAGAATGTTCTGCTCGCCTTCGCCCATCACCGCTGAGAGTGCGCGGGCGTCACTTACGACTTGCGTACACAACTGGTCAGCCTCTAACCACTCACCCACCGTGGGCAGCGGGCTACCCTCTAGGCGCGACAGGGTCAACAGGTCAACCACGAGCGAATCCATGCGTGCGGCTTGCTGCCCCATGAGTTCGAGGTAGTGACGCTGCTCGACTTCCGACAACTGCAGGGACTGAAGGGTCTCGACAAAACCGCGAATCACGGTCAGTGGAGTTCTGATCTCATGGGATACGTTGGCCACAAAGTCTCGTCGCATGGACTCTGCACGCTTCAGTGCAGTGACATCATTGGAAAGTAGCAGATGCCGACCATCACCGTAGGCATGCATCTGCATTGAAATTTCAGAGAGCGCATCAAGCGCGGCATTCGGCCCCTCAATCAAAACCGATTCGCTGAAATCGCCTTTGGCAACGTAGGCCGCGAAGGCAGGGCTTCTCACGAGATTCCGAATGTATTGACGTACGTCACGTCGGGGGTCGAGACCAAGGTGGTCGCTAGCGGCTTGATTGGACCATTCAATTCGACCCAACTCGTCTAGTAGTATGACCCCGTTGGGTGATGCCTGAATGGCGGATAAAAACTCCTCAAGTCGCCTTTGACGATCTTGTGCGCGTCGCTGAAGTCGTCGAAATGCTTTGCGAGAACGTTCGACAACATCGCCCCAAACGCCGTAAAGCTTGGGTGGTTGGTTGTAGCGTCGAGATTGCAACCATGTCGTCACTTTAGTAGCACGGACACCATCCCAAATCACCCAACAGCCGATACCCACCAGCGGGCCGATGATGGTCGCTCCGTCCACGAGACCCAGCAATCGGGCAAGGGCCCAACCGCCTAAACCCAGAGCGGCAAGTTCAAAGAAGCGCGTAATCATGCCCGAATTATGCCCTGCCCAATCAGCACTTCGACAAGCAATCAGTCAGAAATGATGAGCCGATAGCCGGCTCCACGAACCGTCTCTAACAAATGACTACCCTCACCCAATCCCTCGCGCAAGCGCTTGATATGCACGTCAACGGTTCGCTCCTCAATCGCAACTTGATTGCCCCAAACAGCATCTAATAAGTGGGCGCGAGAGTGCACGCGTCCCACGTGTTGCATGAAGTAGGTCAGCAATTTGAACTCGGTCGGTCCTAATTTGAGCGGGATGCCCGCATGGATCGCCTGATGCGCACCGACATCTATGCTGAGTGCGCCAACTTGTAGTGTTGGTGACGATGGCGCTGGCATACGACGACGCAATACCGCACGCAATCGTGCGATTAATTCTTGGGTAGAAAACGGCTTGGTGACGTAATCGTCGGCGCCTGCATTGAGGCCTGCGACCTTGTCAGCCTCGTCTCCACGGGCGGTCAACAAGACAATCGGTAAATCTCTGGTTCGTTCGTTGGCGCGCAACCGGCGGGTTAGGCTCTCGCCACTTTGACCGGGAAGCATCCAGTCCAGCAGCAACAAATCTGGCAGCGCCGTATCGATGAGGTGTTGGGCCGCAACACACTCATGAACCACGGTTACCTGAAACCCGCTGTGCCGCAGATTGACCGCGATCAACTCGGCAATTGACGGTTCATCCTCAACGACGAGAACCGACGGTTTGGTAGCCAAATGCGGTCGCCTGTTTACTTGACCAGCGATTCCACGCTCTCAAGTGATGAGTGGCGCACATCTTCACCCTTCACCACATAAATCGTTGATTCGGCGATATTTTTGGCGTGATCACCGACCCGCTCAATGGCTTTTGCCAGAAACAACAGGTTCAGGGACGCGGATATGGTGCGCGGGTCTTCCATGATGTAGGTCATGAGCTTGCGCAAGAAGCCGTTGTACTCTTGATCGATCAGATCGTCTTCTTTGATGATGCTCAACGCCATGTGGATGTCCAAACGCGCGATCGCATCCAAAGACTTACGGAGCAGGCCCGAAGCCAATTCACTTGCGGAACGGAGCTCCGACGTCGGCAAGGAGCGCGCTTCACCACTTTGAATGATCGATTGCACCATACGCGCCATCTTTGTGACTTCGTCACCAGCCCGTTCAAGGTTTCCAGTGGTGCGCGACATGGCCATCAACAAGCGCAGATCACGCGCGGTTGGCTGACGCCGACCAATGATTGATGAAATGTCGTGATCCAGCTCCAACTCAAAATTGTTGACTTCGGCTTCCAACTCAATGACGTTGTTGGCCGCGTCTATATCCATCTCAGACAACGCCGAGATCGCCGTGCGCAACTGCAACTCGACCACGCCGCCCATCTCCATCACGCGGGTGGAAATGGCGTTTAGTTCTGAATCGAATTGCGATGAAATGTGTTTTCCGCTCATGATTAACCAAACCTTCCCGTAATGTAATCTTCCGTTTCCGAGCGCTTGGGCTTGAAGAACAGCTGCTCGGTATCACCAAACTCAATCATCTCACCCAAATACATATACGCGGTGTAGTCGGATACCCGCGCTGCCTGCTGCATGTTGTGCGTCACGATGGCAATGGTGTAGTCCTCTTTCAATTCGTGCACCAACTCTTCGACTTTCGCGGTCGAGATGGGGTCGAGTGCCGAGGTCGGCTCATCCAGTAATAACACAGACGGCTTGATAGCAACACTGCGCGCAATACAGAGGCGCTGCTGTTGACCGCCCGACAAAGACAGACCACTCTGGGTCAACTTGTCTTTGACCTCATCCCAAATCGCGGCCTTGCGCAGCGACCACTCGACCCGGTCATCCATTTCACTGGCAGACAACTTTTCGTACAACCGGACGCCAAAGGCGATGTTGTCGTAGATGGACATCGGAAATGGGGTCGGCTTCTGGAACACCATACCGATGCGCGAGCGAAGTAAGTTCAGATCTTGTTTAGGCGACAAAATGTTCTGCCCGTAGAAATTGATCTCGCCCGCAGCGCGTTGCCCCGGATACAACGAATACATGCGGTTGAAGGTGCGCAAGAGGGTTGATTTGCCACATCCTGAGGGACCGATAAAGGCGGTCACCTTGCGCTCAGCAATGCCAAGGGAAATATCCTTGAGACCTTGAAACTTGCCATAAAAGAAGTTCAGATTTTTGACTTCAAGCGCGAGTTTCTCTGGCGCTTTGGCTTCGGTAGACGCGTGACTCATTAATGACATAAGCTTGTTTCCAACTTCATTGATTATTGCGCGGGCGGCCTTAAGCCTTGCTTTTGTCCCGGAAAACCACGCGAGCGATGACGTTGAGTGTCAGCACCGCAAAGGTCACCAGCAGCGCACCACCCCAGGCTAACGAGACCCAGTCCTCGTAGGGGCTCATCGCGAATTGGTAGATCACCACAGGCAAACTGGCCATGGGCTGTGACATGTCACTGCTCATGAATTGATTACTCAACGCGGTGAACAAAAGCGGCGCTGTCTCGCCGCTCACACGGGCGACAGCCAGCAAAATGCCCGTGATCACACCACTGCTCGAAGCACGCAGCACGACAGACATCGACACCCGCCATTTGGGCGCACCTAAGGCGGTTGCTGCCTCGCGCAGCGGCGCAGGCACCAAGCGCAACATGTTTTCGGTGGTTCGAACGACGACCGGCAGCGCAATCAGCGCCAACGCGATTGACCCCGCCCAACCTGAGAAATAGCCCATGGGGGCTACGACAAGCGCGTAAACGAACAGACCAATAACAATACTCGGTGCCGACAGCATGATGTCTGTCACGAACCGAGTGACCGAGCCAAAACGGGTGGCGGACCCATATTCCGATAAGTAAATGCCAGCCAAAATACCGATCGGCGTGCTGACCAAAGCCGACACAGCAACCAAGAGCAAGCTTCCCAAAATGGCGTTCGCCAGACCACCAGCGCTACCAGGTGCCGGTGTTGACTCGACGAACATGGACCAGCTGATGGCATCAAAACCTTTGTACAGCAGGACACCTAGGATCCAGAACAAGGCGACCAGACCGAGCGCCATCGCCAGCATGGACAGGCTCAGACCGATACGATTACGGCGGAGGCGTCCGGCATACAGCGCCGATGCCTGCTTGGGCCCCACTTCGCGCACAGGGCGATTGGCTGAAGCTACGGGGGTACTCATGTTTTGCTCCCTTGGGCCTTTTCCATACGCATCAACATAAATTTCGCGGCCGACAAGACAGCAAAGGTAATTAGGAAAAGCACCAATCCGAGCGCAAACAGCGAGGATACGTGCAGCTCACTGTCTGCTTCGGCAAACTCATTGGCCAGCGTCGAGGCGATTGAGTTACCGAGGCCAAACAGTGATGGGCTCAATTTGTGCGCGTTGCCGATCACGAAGGTCACGGCCATCGTCTCGCCAAGCGCGCGGCCCAAACCCAACATAATGCCGCCAATGACACCGGCGCGTGTGTAAGGCAACACGATGCGCGTGACAACTTCCCAAGTGGTGCAGCCGATGCCGTAGGCTGACTCTTTCAAAACGGGCGGTACGATCGCAAAGACATCGCGCATGACAGAGGCGATAAACGGCAGAATCATGACCGCCAATATCAGACCTGCTGTGAGAATGCCCAGGCCGATTTCAGCGCCTGAAAACAGAACACCAAACACAGGGATTTCACCAAATGTGTCAGACAACAAGGGTTGGCCATATTCGGCAAACAGCGGCGCAAAAATGAACAGGCCAAACATGCCGTAGATGATCGAGGGGACGCCCGCGAGCAGTTCCACACAAATACCCAGCGGACGACGCAACCACACGGGGCAAGTTTCCGTGAGAAACAAGGCGATACCAAAACTGAGCGGTACCGCGATCAAGAGCGCGATCGTTGCGCTTATGACGGTGCCATAAATCGCAATCAGCGCGCCAAAGTCGTCATTAACAATATCCCACTCGACCTTGGTGAAGAACCCAAAACCAAACCCCTCCAAGGCTGGCCAAGCCCGTACGAACAAGGACACGATGATGCCGAGCAAAGCCAGCAAAACCGTCGCTGCGAAGAACTTGGTGACCCCGTGGAAGAGCAGATCTTCCCAGCGCTGACGCCGAACAATCGCCATGCGGCTCGCGTCTTCGAGAATCGCATCACGGGTGGGTTGTGAAGTGGTTTGAGTCATAAATTGGGTGACGAGCAAACAAAAGCCGAGTGCCTAGTGTACGTGCTCCACACGCCACCCTGCACCCGGTGTGTGAGCCAGCTTAACGCTTTATCTGTGTCCAGACAGACTTGCGAATGTAGTCAGTCGCTGCCTGTGGCATGGCCACGTAGTCGAGCTCGTCGGCCAG
>JAUJFZ010000005.1 GCA_030441535.1 Betaproteobacteria bacterium LSUCC0117 | reverse complement strand
TTCAGCTCCGCTTTACAAAAGTGACGAAACACAAGAAATTTGGTGCCCATGGCGGGAATCGGACCCGCGACCTCTCCCTTACCAAGGGAGTGCTCTACCACTGAGCCACATGGGCAGTTCACTGCCTCAACCTGCTGTAACCAGCCGCCTCAGCGACATGCCACAAACTGGCTGCGATCTAACACATCCAACATGGAGCGGGAGACGGGAATCGAACCCGCGTCATTAGCTTGGAAGGCTAAGGTTCTACCATTGAACTACTCCCGCCAAACCACTGACGACGAGCAACTTGGCCTCAGCCGTGTGCCACGCACACAAACCAGATTGGCACAGCCTGTCGCCAGCACGCATATCAGGAACGTTGGTGGAGGAGGTTGGATTCGAACCAACGTAGGCGTTAGCCAACAGATTTACAGTCTGCCCCCTTTAGCCACTCGGGCACCCCTCCGCAACGAACCTAGGATTATGCCACTGTTTTTGCAATTTTGACCAGCCCCCACGGTTTTTTGCAAAAAGACCCCGTCACCAATTAACCGGCGTTTGCCCCCAGCTGGCAAGCGCCAAATTGGCTGCCTTGAAGTGCCCGTTACCGACGAACGGTTCGGGTGGCCGGGTAGCGGCTAGCGGCGACGGGTGGTTAGACCTCAGGATGCAATGCGGGCACGCGGCATCCGCGGTCGCCTCGATCAATGCACGCTTGGCCTGAGCGTGGGCGCCCCACAGCATGAACACCGTGGGTTTGTGGCGCCTTGCCACCGCCGCGATCAGGGCGTCCGTTAGGTCAGACCAGCCCCAACGGGCGTGGCTGGCTGGCGCGCCGTCGGCCACGGTGAGGGTGGTATTGAGCAACAAAACACCCTGACTAGCCCAGTCGTCCAGCACCCCATCAGAATGCTCACGCCCGCCGCCGGCGCGAACCTCTTTGAAAATATTGCGCAGCGAGGGTGGGATGCGCACCCCTGGTGCCACGGAGAATGCCAAGCCATTTGCTTGCCCCGGTCCGTGATAGGGGTCTTGCCCCAGCACGACCACCTTGACCTCGGGCAACGGCGTGAGCGCGAGGGCACGCAACGGCTGCGGGGGATACACCACCGCGCCTTGGGCCATCGCTAGCTGCAAACGACTGCGCAGTTGCTGCCCGGCCTCCGAGGCGGCATAGGCATCAACCACTGGGCGCCAAGTGGTGTCGCAATGCCACGCGGAAAAGTCAGCAGTGTTGAGGGCGTCTGCAACGCCCACCGGCTTGCCACGTGAATCGAATAAGTCGTCCTGCACGCGCGCGGAACTGTGGCTCGGGTCGCGGATTAGTCGGCTGCGACGGGGGCGAACAGATCCGCCAACGCCTCGCCTGGCTCGTCTGCGCGCATGAAGGCCTCACCCACCAAGAAGGCGTTGACGCCACCGGTCTGGATACGCGCCACGTCATCACGGGTCGCGATCCCTGATTCGCAGATGATGAATTTGTCGGCTGGGCAGTGCGCTTTGAGCGTGAGCGTGGTGTTGAGGTCGACCTCAAAGGTGCGCAGATTGCGGTTGTTGACCCCCAGCAAGGCGGTCTTTAGCGCGAGCGCGCGGTCCATTTCGGCGCGGTCATGAACCTCGACCAAGACCGACATATCCAAGGCGATGGCGGCGGCTTCGAAATCGCGCATCTGCGCATCGTCCAAGCAAGCCGCTATCAGCAAAATAGCATCGGCCCCCATGGCTCGGGCTTCGTATATTTGGTACACGTCAACCATGAAGTCTTTGCGTAGCACGGGCAGATTACAGGACGCACGCGCTTGCTTCAGGTAGTCGGGGCTACCTTGGAAGAAGTCACGATCCGTGAGGACCGACAGGCAAGCCGCGCCGTAGGCCGCATAGCTCTGCGCGATGTCTGCGGGCTCAAAGTTGGCGCGCAACAAACCCTTTGAAGGACTGGCTTTTTTCACCTCCGCTATGACCGCAGCCTCACCCGCTGCCATCTTGGCACGCAACGCCCCCTCGAAGTCACGCACGAGCACTCGGGAGAAGGCCTCCGCCTCCATCGCGGCCATAGGTTTGCGCTTTTTAGCCGCTGCCACCTCTTGGTGCTTGACCTCAACTATTTTTTGCAGGATGTCCATAAACGTGATCTCGGTTAAGCCGCTTTCAGGCTGCTGCAGAAGGTGCGCCATTCGTTCAGCTTCTGCAACGCCGCGCCGCTGTTGATGGTTTTATCTGCCAAAGCAATGCCGTCAGCCATGCTGGGCGAGACATTGGCCGCGTACAAAGCAATACCGGCATTGAAGACGACAATGTCACGCGCCGGCCCCGCTTGGTTTTCCAGCACGCTCATGAGCATCGCGCGGGAGGCCTCGGGGGTTTCCACCCGCAACGCCCGTGTACTCGTCATGGCAAAACCAAAATCTTCGGGATGGATGTCGTACTCCGTCACTTGGCCATCTTTGAGCTCGCCCACCAATGTTGCCGCACCGAGCGACACCTCATCCAGTCCGTCGCGGCCATACACCACCAGCGCATGTGACGCGCCCAAGCGCTGCAGCGCGCGGGTTTGGATGCCCACCAAGTCGGGGTGGAAGACCCCCATCAAGATGTTCGGCGCATCGGCGGGGTTGGTCAGCGGACCCAAGATGTTGAAGAGCGTCCGCACCCCCAACTCTTTGCGCACCGGCGCGACGTTTTTCATGGCGGGGTGGTGGTTCGGCGCAAACATGAAGCCAATGCCCACCTCAGCCACCGAGGCCGCGATTTGCTCGGGGGTGAGGTCGATGGCGATCCCCAACTGCTCCAAGACATCGGCGCTGCCCGACTTACTCGACACGCTGCGACCGCCGTGCTTACTGACTTTGGCGCCTGCTGCCGCGGCAACCAACATGGCGCACGAGCTGATGTTGAAGGTGTGAGAGCCGTCGCCCCCAGTGCCAACAATGTCCACCAGATGCGTGCGGTCAGCGATGACCACCTTCTTTGAAAACTCGCGCATCACCTGCGCTGCCGCTGTGATCTCGCCAATCGTTTCCTTCTTCACGCGTAACGCAGCGGTGATCGCGGCCGTCATGACGGGCGACATCTCGCCACTCATGATGAGCCGCATGATGTGCAGCATCTCATCGTGAAAAATCTCACGGCCTTCAATGACGCGTTGCAGCGCATCTTGCGGGGTGATCGAGATAACCTTTTGAACCATATTCATGTCCTCATTCAACAGCTGGCACTTGCGCTAAGAAATTCGCCAACAGCGCATGGCCGTGTGCGCTCAACACCGATTCGGGGTGAAATTGCACCCCCTCAATGGGCAGGTGTCGATGGCGCAGACCCATTATTTCACCATCGTCGGTCCATGCCGTGACGATCAAATCAGCTGGCAGATCTGCTTTCTGGACCGCGAGGGAATGGTAGCGGTTGACTTCGAACGCCTCGGGCAAGCCTGCGAAGACGCCCTCGCAAAGCGTGCGTATCACGCTGGTTTTGCCGTGCATGAGTTGCTGTGAGCGCACGATGGTCCCGCCAAAGGCCGCACCGATGGATTGGTGTCCCAAACACACCCCGAGGATGGGTAACTTGCCGGCGAAATGCTGAATCGTTGGTACCGAAATACCGGCCTCTTTGGGCGAGCACGGCCCGGGTGAAATGACGACACAGTCGGGTTTCAAAGCCTCAATGCCGGCCAGATCAATTTCGTCGTTGCGATATACCCAAACGTCAGCGCCGAGCTCACCGAAGTACTGCACCAAATTGAACGTAAAGCTGTCGTAGTTGTCGAGCATGAACAGCGTGATGGCACGGCCACCGCGCTTGGCAACAGCGACTGGGTCAGCGGGAAAGAAATGAGGTAATGCCTGGCTCATGGTGTTCACTCCAATCCCTGCTCAACCAGCTCGGCCGCGCGCAGAATGGCACGCGCCTTGTGCTCGGTTTCGGCCCACTCAAGGGCAGGCACCGAATCAGCCACCACGCCAGCAGCCGCTTGGACATACAAGGTTTTATCTTTCACCACCGCGGTGCGAATCGCAATCGCAACGTCCATGTCGCCCGCATAACTGAGGTACCCACAGGCACCGCCGTAAATACCGCGTTTGGTGGGTTCGAGTTGATCGATCACCTCCATGGCCTGAATTTTGGGTGCCCCACTCAACGTACCGGCAGGAAAGCAGGCACGTAACACATCCATGCTGGATAAGCCATCTCGCAAAATGCCTTCGACGTTGCTGACGATGTGCATGACGTGGCTGTAGCGCTCCACCGCGAACGACTCGGTCACCTTGACGCTGCCGATTTGCGCGATTCGACCAATGTCATTGCGCGCCAAATCAATCAGCATGACGTGCTCGGCACGCTCTTTGGGGTCCGCGAGTAAGTCCTGCTCGGCGGCCAGATCCGCCTCGGGGGTTGCCCCACGCGGACGGGTGCCCGCCAGCGGTCGGATCGTGATTTTTTGCCCGGTGGGCACCTGTTCTTGACGGACCAAAATCTCGGGCGATGCCCCCACCACGTGGTGATCGCCTAGGTCGTAGTAATACATGTAAGGACTGGGGTTCATGGACCGCAGTGCGCGGTACAGGCTCATGGGTGGCGCATCAAACGGCTTGCGCAAACGCTGCCCAATGACCACTTGCATGAAATCACCGGCCTCGATCATCCCCTGAGCCCGCTTTACGGCCGCTTCAAAGTCCGCCTGTTGGCGATCGTGGATGACCGTGGTTTGGGTGTGCCCCTTCATGGCTGGCAGGTCAACGGGCACGCGCAAACGCGCTTTCAAAACGTTCAAACGGTCAACGGCCGTCGCGTAGGCGTTGGTCTGTTCAGGGTCGCCGTACACGATGAGGTAGAGCTTGCCCGACAAGTTATCAATGACGGCCACTTCCTCGGTTTGCATCAGCAAAATATCAGGACACCCCAAGGTGTCTGGCGGACAAGAATGGGCCAGCTTTTTCTCAATGTGGCGGACCGTGTCGTAACCAAAATAACCCGCAAGCCCCCCACAGAAACGGGGCATATCAGGCTGGATCGCCACTTTGAAGCGCTTTTGGTAAGCCGCCACGAAATCAAGCGGGTTACCGTGATCGATTTCGACAACCTGTCCCTCGGTGACGACTTCGGTTTTTGCGTCAGGGCCAAATCCTGTGGATCGCAGCATGGTGCGGGCGGGCAGACCAATGAAGCTGTAGCGCCCGAATCGCTCACCCCCGACGACTGACTCCAACAAAAAGCTGTAACGCCCACCGTCCTGTACGTGGGCCAACTTGAGGTAGAGCGAGAGCGGGGTTTCCAAGTCCGCAAAGGCTTGGGCGATCAGGGGAATGCGGTTGTAGCCTTGGCGTACCAAATCATCAAATTCTGCTTGCGTCAACATGGTTGTTTCACCTGTATAGAAACCGGGCCTGGCCAACACGCTTGCTGTGCTGGGGTGAAGGCCGGGGGATCACTTTGCGGGGCGCCGCGCTCGGTGCGCCCTTGAGTCCAATATGCGGCGTTCAGCCGCGCAGCACTCGGCTACGCCAAGACCAGGCTCCCCGGTCGTTGCAACCTGAGGTGATGGATCGGTGAAAAAACATAAGGGTGAGTTTAGCGCAAGGCCCGTCAGGCGCGGGCACCGGGCTGCGCTTTTTCCCAAAAACTGACCAAGGTTTCAAAATCATCGGCGTGCAACACCGCCGGCAAGTCATGGATGGGCGCGCCGTGGTTGTACCCCCACGACAGCAAAGCCGCGTCCATCCCCGCCGCCAGCGCCGCATGCGCATCGGTGTGACTGTCACCCACCATCAAGGACTGCGCAGCGGGCACCCCCAGTGCAGCGCAGGCTGTTTGCAACGGCAGGGCGTGGGGCTTGCGCTCGGCGAGCGAATCACCGCCCCAAACAAAGTCACCAAAATAGGCGTCGAGACCTTTGAGCTTCAGCAGTGCCCGGGCATGCGCCTCGGGCTTGTTGGTGACGCACGCCAGTCGAACGCCCCGGTCTTGCCAATAGGCCAGCCCCGCATCCACACCCGGAAACGTCTCGCTGTGCTGGCCGTTGATCGCGCCATAGTGGGCATAAAACCCCACACGCAGCACCTCTAAGTCTGATTCGGGCAGGCCAGCATGCAGACGGGCCTCGTTGATCAAATGAGGGCCACCCCGACCAACCCAGGTTCGAACGATCTCACCCGGCACACCGTCGCAACCGACAGCCTGCAAGGTGTTGTTCATGGCGACAACAAAGTCACCGATGGTGTCAACCATGGTGCCATCGAGGTCCAGCAACACCGCTTGATAACGGACGGTCGCGCTCATGCGGCTAGCGCGGTGCGCATGTCACGGATCACGCTGGCGTAATCGGGCTTACCAAAAATAGCGCTGCCCGCCACAAAGGTATCTGCCCCCGCAGCGGCGACTTGGGCGATGTTGTCGGTTTTGATGCCACCATCGACCTCTAAACGAATATCTTTGCCGCAGGCGTCAATGCGCTTTCGCACGTTTTCAATTTTCCGGAGCGCGCTGTCAATGAAGCTTTGACCACCAAAACCCGGGTTGACGCTCATGATCAAGACCAAATCGATGTCGTCGATGACCCAATCAAGCACATCCAATGGCTCGGCGGGGTTAAAGGTGAGCCCGACTTTGACGCCATGACCCTTGAGGGCCTGAATGCTGCGGTGCACGTGGGTCGATGCATCAGGGTGAAAGCTCACCAAATCGGCGCCGGCTTGCGCAAATGCCGCAGCCAAGGGGTCGACTGGACTCACCATCAGGTGGACATCGATGGGTACCGCCACGCCGGCTGGCGTTTTGGCATGCGGTTTGAGGGCTTGGCACACCATCGGGCCAAACGTCAGGTTGGGCACATAGTGGTTGTCCATCACGTCAAAGTGAATCCAATCGGCACCCGCCGCGATGACGTCGCGGACCTCTTGGCCTAAGTTGGCAAAGTCAGCTGACAGGATGGAGGGGGCAATGCGGTAGGTCTTATTTGTCATGTTGCACAGATAAAAATTTGCAGCCGCTATTGTCGCAGTCTTCCGAAGGCTACGGATCGCGGCTAATATCCACCCATGTCTTCTTCCTATTCCGTCCGAATTTCAGCGGTACCGCACTTCATTGAGGCGCAGTCAAAGCCTGCCCAGGGGCTTTTTACGTTTGCCTACACCATCACCGTGGCGAATGAGAGCACGGTTGGTGTGCAGCTGATCGCCCGCCATTGGGACATTGAGGATGCGACCGGTCAAATCGAGACGGTTGACGGCTTGGGCGTGGTTGGCAAGCAACCGCTGCTGCAACCGGGAGAGTCCTTTGAGTACACCAGTGGCGCCCAACTAAGGACCTCTGCGGGCATGATGAGCGGCTTCTTTTTCTTTGTAGCCGTTGATGGCACCCGATTTGAAACCACCGTGCCGCCATTCGTCTTGCAGGCGGCGGGCACGGCCCCAGGCCTTCTTCACTAACCCCAACGCGCGGGGTCCATCATTTTTGTAGCGCCCGCGCGCTGCATCTTCAACCGCGTTTCACAACCCGTTTTATCGGTTTTTCATGGAATTTCTTCCGGCATTTCCGCTGCAGGTCAGCACCCTCTTTTTCTTTGGCTTCTTGCTGTTTTGTGGGGCGCTTGGGGGTTATTTGGCGCACCGCGTCCCGTGGATCCCCAGTATCACCGGCTTCATGTTGGTGGGGCTGATCGCGGGCCCCAATGGTCTGCACTTGTTTGGTTTCGAAACCCTCGAGCGCACCAAAATTGTGATCGATATCGCCCTGGCGTTGATCCTGTACCGCTTAGGCTTGTCGATTGACCTGCGCGCGGTGATCAAAGACAAAGGGCTGTTGTTGGTTTCGCTGGTCGAGAGCACCCTGACATTTGCGGCGGTGTACTTCGCATTGACGTGGTTCGGCATCCCCAAATTGCCCGGAGCCGTCATTGCGGCCATTGCCATTTCTTCATCACCTGCCGTTCTAATTCACGTGGCGCACGAACTGGGAGCGAAAGGTGTCACCACCGACCGCTCAGAGGCTTTGGTCGCACTGAACAATGTTTTTGCATTCATGGTTTTTGCGGCACTCTTACCCTTGCTGTACCACCAAAATAACGCCCCACTGAGCACGATGGTCGGCGGGCCTGCCTATCAGTTACTCGGGTCCACCTTGCTGGGCGGTTTGATGGGGTATGCCTTACACCGTGTCGCTGGCATCACCCAAGGCGCCTCCCAGTACAGCCTGGCGTTGGTGGTTGGCGCGGTCAGTATGACGCTGGGTTTGGCATTGACTTTTGAGTTGTCGGTGCTGTTTGCGCCGCTGGTATTGGGCACGGTTGTCAGCAGCTTGGAACCGGAAGATCTGTTGGCAGACATGGAATTTGGACCCGCATTCGAGCTGTTTTTTGTCGCCTTGTTTGTGTATGCCGGCGCCAATTTACACCTCAAAGAAATGCTGGCATTTGCGCCCGCCGCGCTGGTTTTTGTGGCGGCACGCAGCTTGGCGAAGTGGGTGGGCGTCTCGGCCACTGGCGCGCTGGTGGGGTGGTCACGCGCCACCAATTTGAACGCTGGCCTGATCTTGCTGCCCATGGCAGGGATGGCCATTGGCTTAGCAAACACCACCACCGCTCAGTTCCCTTACTCCGGCTCGGTTGTCGCATCAGTCGTGTTTGCAGCAGTCGCCATTTTGGAGACAGTGGGCCCCCCGATGGTGGCTCGCGCGTTATTTTGGTCGGGTGACGCTGACGACCATAAGCCCACGAATGAGCCTGAAAATGTAACGAATGATGCGCAGCAGGCGCAACGGCCATGACCGAATTTACTTTGATCAAACGCTACTTCGTGACACCCAACGTGCAGGGCGCAGGTGCGGGCAGGCTACCGCACGTGGCGCTGGGCCCGGGCGATGATTGTGCGCTGACCCACAGCACGCCACAAATGGTGCAAGCCATCTCAGCCGACATGTTGGTTGCTGGGCAACATTTTTTCGAAGACACCGACCCCCAGCAACTGGGCCACAAGGCACTGGCCGTCAACCTCAGTGACCTGGCGGCCATGGGTGCCACACCGCGCAGCTTCACACTCGCATTGGCATTACCAACCCTTGATGAACCCTGGGTCGCTGCGTTCTCGAAGGGCCTCTTGGCGCTGGCCAGCGCACATGACTGTGCCCTGATTGGTGGCGACATCACGCGCGGGCCACTGACCATCGCCATCACGGTGATCGGCGAGGTGCCGCCCACGCAAGCATTGCGGCGCGACGGCGCACAGAGTGGCGATGACCTGTATGTATCAGGCACTTTGGGTGACGCGGCGTTGGCGCTGCGCTGGGCGCTACAAGACCCCGAAACCACCGCGGTGCAAACCAGCATGACGGCACAAGCGCGACAAACCGTTGAAAGCCGCATGACCATGCCCACACCCCGTGTCGCACTGGGTCACGCACTCCGGGGCCTAGCCACTGCCGCGATGGATATCAGCGACGGCCTCGCGGGCGACTTACACCACCTACTTGCGGCCAGCCAGTGTGGCGCGGAAGTGGCGATCGACACGCTACCTGTCAGCTCCACGGTCGCGACCTTACCGGTCGACCTGCGACGTGCACTGGCGTTCGCGGGTGGCGATGACTATGAGTTGCTATTTGCTGCGCCGCCTAATCAGGCCGCGCGGTTGGCACACCTGGCGGCACAAGTTGGTGTCAAAATAACCAGAATCGGTCGCATCACCGACGGCACTGCGCTGGTCCTGCGCGACGCCAAAGGGGTAGCGATCGCCAACGACTACCGCGGGTTTGACCACTTTTCTGCATGAGCACCTCAACCGCCGATACCGCTGAAGCCACACCGCAAGCGACTGCTACTCCCCCGCTGCGGCCAACTTGGCGCTTCATGCTGGGGCATCCCGCGCATTGGATTGCCCTTGGTTTTGGCTCAGGGCTCACGCGGTTTGCGCCGGGAACTGTCGGCACCCTGTGGGCGTGGGTTGGTTTTTTGGCGCTGTATCCTTTTTTATCCGACCGCCAGTGGCTGACGCTCATCGCCATCGGTTTTGTGGTCGGTTGTTGGGCCAGTAAGACCTGTGCGATCAATTTACGCATCGCCGATTCAGGGCATATGGTCTGGGATGAGGTGATTGCATTTTGGCTGGTACTTTGGCTGGTGATGCCCATCGGCTTCACCGGGCAGTTGTTGGCCTTTGGCTTGTTTCGCTTCTTTGATGCGGTGAAGTTCGGGCCCACACGCTGGGCCGATCAAACCTTCAAAGGCTTCGGCTGGCGGGGCGGCTTTGGCGTCATGTTTGACGACCTGATTGCTGCCGCACTCACGCTGTTGGTGTGGGCGCTGGGTGTCCGCTTCCTCCCCGCCCTTTGGCCACACTGATCGCCCCACCATGAACCCATTAACGCCTTCCCTTGCAGATACGGTCCAGCAATTAGCAGCGCAACTCATGCAACGCCAACAGCAAATGGCAACGGCAGAGAGCTGCACAGGCGGTGGCATCGCCGCGGCCTGCACGGACTTGTCGGGCTCAAGCGCTTGGTTCGAGCGCGGCTGGGTGACTTATGCCAACGCGGCAAAGACCACCGAGCTGGGAGTGCCGGATGACTTGATTCGCGCGCATGGCGCGGTGAGCGAGCCAGTTGCCGCAGCGATGGCAAGAGGCGCACAACAACGAGCAGGGGTTCACGCGAGTGTGGCCACTACGGGCGTTGCCGGCCCGACCGGTGGCAGCCCCGAAAAGCCGGTGGGGTTGGTGTGGTTTGGTTGGTGTGTGGGTACACAGCTTTGGACCGAGTCACAACACTTTGCAGGCGATCGCGCCGCCGTGCGTGCGGCCGCTGTCGCCCATGCCCTGGCGCGCTTGCACACCTATCTGACGCAATCACCTGAACCCGAAGCAAGCACCGATCAGTAACCGTTTAAAGGATGTCACATGGCATGGTTTGACCCGTTTGAGTCCCAGTTTGTCGAAGTCGATGGGTTGCGTCTTTTTGTACGCCACTCCCCGCTCAGTGACCGACACAAACCCGCCCTGCTGCTGTTGCACGGCTTCCCACAAACCCACGCCATGTGGCACCGCGTGGCGCAGGGTTTAAGTGCTGATTTTTTCATTGTGATGCCCGACTTGCGCGGCTATGGACACAGCATGGCACCGGCCGCGCAGCCCGATCACAGCAACATGTCCAAGCGCGCGATGGCACAGGATGTGGCGGCGGTGATGGATCACTTCGGTATTAACGAGTTCCATTTGTGTGGGCACGACCGCGGCGCGCGTGTCGCACACCGCATGGCGCTAGATCATTCAGCGCGCATCAAACGCCTCTGTCTCATGGACATCGCGCCAACTCTGGACATGTACAACGCCACTGACATGGCGTTTGCCCGCGCCTACTACCACTGGTTTCATCTGATTCAACCCGCGCCCATCCCTGAACAGATGATTGGCGGCAACCCCATCAGCTACCTGCACAGCAAGTTGGGCGGGTGGGGCACCAACGGATTAAGCCACCTTGAGCCTGAGGCGCTACAGGCCTACGAACAGGCTTTCACGCCCGAAGTAATTACCCGCATGTGCGACGATTACCGAGCCAGTGCCGGGATCGACCTCGACCACGATCGCGACAGCCGCGCACAGGGTGATCAGATCGCCTGTGACACCCTGGTGCTATGGGGAAGTAAAGGCGTCGTGCATCGCTTGTTCGATCCCATGGCCTTGTGGCAGGCTCAGTGCGCGGCACGTGTGGTAGGCGAGACCTTGCCCTGCGGGCACTTTCTGCCAGAAGATCAGCCTGAAGCGTGTGTGCGCGCGCTACGCCAGTTTTTACAAAACGCCTGACTCAGGCGCCGCAGCACTTTTTAAACTTCTTACCGCTGCCACAGGTGCACGGGTCGTTGCGACCAATGGCACCTGAAGCACGTACCGGCGCGACCTTGGGGCCAAGGGCATGCCACGCCTGGTAGAGGTCGTACACCGCCCACAACCCTTCACCATAGGCGTTGGCACGCTCTTGACTCACGCTGGGCTCACCATCATCGTCCAGCATCGAAATCGTGGGCGGGTGGGTGTCGTCCTCGGTCAGGGCGACGATACGCTCGAGGGCGTCGTCAATGAATTCAGCGGCCTCTTTGTCGCGTGGCAACGCCCACTCATCCGGCCAAGCCTCGACGGCGTACATAAAGCCCAAAGCCCAAACCTGTGCAAACGACGGGATGTCACCATCCACCACGCCGGCGCGCTCTTCCTCGGGCAGGCTGGCAATGGCACCGCGCACATCCATGACCTCTGGTGAAAAAGCACCGTCTTCATCAAGTGCCTGAACTGTGGTTGTCAGTTGCGCTTCAAGCTCTGCAGCCCGTTGTCGCCACAGCGTCTCAAAGGTTTCGCGCTGGGCCGCGTCGGCAAAAGCGAGGACGGCGTCATCATCGCCATTGCCCAGCAAAACACCCAATACTTCTTGCAAGGGTAAAGGCCGTCGGCTACAGAGCGCCGCAGCCATGAAGCCTTCACAAAACTCCCACTGTGGAATTTCATCGTCGCGCGTGCGCATGTCATCCAGGATTTGATCGAGGGCATCGAATGACTCGCTGGGGAACGCCGGCATGGCCGCGGATTGGTTCTCGGGGTTGGAGGGCTGACTCAAAAAAGGCTCCCGTGCGCTTGGTAGAAAAAAATCAGGATACCGTGTATTGTGCACGACTGAACGTGGGCGCTTGTCCGCTGCTTGTTATGGGGAAGTTTGCATGCTCGAACGATTGAATCAACATTACCCAATTCGATATACCGCGGTTTTATTCGCGGTTTTTTTCAGCATCATCTTTGCGGTGGTCTGGCTCGCGACCGGTAGTGGTGGGTTCCTGTTCTTGCTATTTGGCGGACTGGCCGCATTGGGTGTGCATGACATGCGCCAGACGCACCACGCGATTCTGCGCAACTACCCACTGATTGGTCGTTTTCGCTTCATGCTCGAAGCCATCCGCCCCGAACTGCGGCAGTACTTTCTAGAGAGCGATACCGAGGCGGCGCCTTTTTCTCGCGCACAGCGAACGCTGGTCTATGCCCGCGCTAAGGGTCAAGCCGATAAGCGGCCGTTTGGTACCCAATTGAATGTCAACCAACCGGGCTATGAGTGGCTGCACCACGCCATGGTCCCCAAACACCTGACCTCCTCTGACTTCCGCATCACGGTCGGTGGCTCACAATGCACGCAGCCGTATGAAATGAGTTTGTTCAATATCTCCGCCATGAGTTTTGGCGCATTGAGTGCCAACGCAATTCAAGCCCTCAACCGAGGCGCAGCGATCGGCCGTTTCGCCCATGACACAGGCGAAGGCTCCATCTCGGTGCATCACGAGAAACATGGCGGCGATTTGATTTGGGAAATTGGTTCGGGCTACTTTGGTTGCCGGAACGAGCAAGGGCAGTTCGACCCCGAGCGATTCAAAGCCACTGCGGCCCACGCGCAGGTGAAGATGATTGAGATCAAACTCAGCCAAGGTGCCAAACCCGGTCATGGCGGTGTCTTACCAGGCGCCAAAGTTAGTCCCGAAATCGCGCGCGCGCGCGGGGTACCCGTCGGCGTTGATTGCGTCTCACCGGCGAGTCACAGCGCATTTTCCACCCCGACAGAGTTGGTGCAATTCATCACGCAACTGCGTGAACTGAGCAGTGGCAAACCCGTTGGTTTCAAACTTTGCGTGGGCCATGCGTGGGAATGGTTTGCCATCGCCAAAGCGATGCACGCCAGCGGCATCTACCCGGACTTCATTGTGGTTGATGGGTCGGAAGGCGGCACCGGCGCAGCCCCGTTGGAATTTTCTGACCACATGGGCATGCCTCTGCAAGATGGCCTGCGCTTGATCCACAACACGTTGGTGGGATTGGGCGTTCGCAACCAGATTCGCATTGGTGCCAGCGGAAAAATCGTCAGCGCATTTGACATGGCGCGTGTGATCGCCATGGGCGCTGACTGGTGCAACAGCGCGCGCGGCTTCATGTTTGCGCTCGGCTGTATTCAGGCGCAGGCGTGCCACACTGGTCATTGCCCCACGGGCGTAACCACTCAAGACCCCGTCCGTCAACAGGCACTGGTAGTCCCTGACAAAGCCCAAAGGGTCGCTAACTTCCACCGGGAAACGCTGGTGTCTTTGATGGACATGGTCGGTGCGGCGGGCTTGACGCATCCCAAAGACATCACCGCTGATCACATCTTGCGGCGCATCGACGCCAATAACATTGCACCGTTGTCGGCGTTATTGCCGTCAATCAGCGAAGGGGCGCTGCTCCGTGCGACGGCAGACCCAACCGATTGGCCACCAGTTTTTCGCAATTTTTGGCACCGCGCGACACCCGAGAGTTTCAGCCTGCAGGCTTGATCACGGAGACATCTAATTTGGCCAAGCGACTGCGCATGGCAAGCACGGCGTGGTCTTTGCTGTACAGCGTCGCACGGTGCGCCACCGCAAGATCGATAAACACCTGATCGTCTGGGTCTTTACAGGTGTAGGGCGCCTTGGCGGCAGGCGCTACAAGGGTTGTCAGGGTGTCAAAGCGCTGCATCACCTGCTCGACCTCCAAGCCGCGTGCCACCCGGCGCTTGGCAACCAGGGGGTAATCCAATACCCGGCGCAGTTCGTCGCGCATGCGAGAGCAGGCTAACCACTGCGCAGCGCCAGAAACGACCGCATCGCTCAACGTCGCGACCCCGGGGTCGGCGAAGACCAAGAAATCGAGGGCCGTATTGGTGTCGATCACCACACGCAAACGCTCAAGCGTCTGCATCACCGTGGCGCTGACCGAGGGCGGTCAAATCAAATCGGAACAGGCGACATTCGATCGGGCCGTTCCACATGGGGACGCGCCGGGCCGCTTTCATGCGCAACTTACCGGGCAACTTCAAGTCGGGTGTTAACAACCATGCCGACCACCCACCGAAGTGGTGTTTCCAATGGGTGCCCAATCGGCTGAAAAAGGCATCGCCTTCACCCGCGTCGGCAAAGCCATCGACGTCCGCCGCTTCCCGACACACCCGGTCGCGTTGACCACGCTGCGCAGCCACCGCCTCCGCACGCTGCCCCGCAACACCGGCGGCCGCAATGCGCTCGCCGTAAGGCGGGTTCATCAACAAAACACCCGGTTGGACACTGGGCGGTAAGCGTTGCAAGGCGTCACCGCCACGGAACTCCAGCGCCTGCGCCACACCGGCGCGCTGGGCATTGCGTTGTGCGAAGTCGACCATCCGGAACGACACATCGCTGCCAAAGACCAGTGGTGCAGTGCCCGCTGGCGGCATGACCACACGCGACTTGGCCTCACTCAACAACCGTTGCCACTCAACGGGCTGAAACTCAACCAGATTTGAAAATGCAAATCGACGTAATAAACCGGGCGGAATATGACAAGCGATTTGCGCGGCCTCGATTGCAATCGTGCCACTGCCACAGCAAGGGTCGTACAGTGGCACATCGGGCGTCCACCCGGTCGCTGCCAACATGGCCGCAGCCAGGGTTTCTTTGAGAGGCGCATCCCCTTTGTCCTCGCGCCAACCCCGCTTGAACAGGGGCTCACCACTGGTGTCCATGTACAGCGTGAGGTGTGTGGCGTCAAAGTGCGCATGGACCCTCACGTGGGGGTTGTGCGTGTCGACATCGGGGCGCGCGCCGAAGACCTCACGAAGTCGATCGACCACACCATCCTTCACTCTTAAAGCGGCAAAGTTCAAACTCTTTAGGGGGCAGTGCTGCGCCGTGACATCTACACGGAATCGCTGCTTGGGCGTAAACCAGTCGCCCCAAGGTACATCGAACGCGGCGGCGTACACATCATCCTCGGTTCGATAGGGCTGGTCGGACAGTTGAATCAAAACCCGCTGCGCCAACCGCACCTGCAAATTGAGCTGCATCATTTCGGTCCAGTCTGCTTCAACGCGCACACCACCGCGCACCACGCCAACCGCCTCAGGAACCTCGTTCAGGATCTGCGCCACCTCGACTGCCAAAAAGGGCTCGACGCCAGCGGCGCAGGGTAAAAATAGTTGGAAGGAATTCAAAGTTCTTTTCTCAAATTAGCGGGGGCGATGCGCATGGCCTCGCGGTATTTGGCAACGGTCCGACGGGCACACTCAATACCGTTCTCACGCAGCAACTCGGAAAGCTGGTTGTCCGACAGTGGTTTTTTTGGAGTCTCGGCAGCGATGAATTGTTTGATCAGGGCACGCACCGCGGTACTGGACGCGTTGTTGCCCGAATCGGTTCCCAACCCTGAACCAAAGAAATACTTGAGCTCAAAGGTGCCGTGTGGCGTGGCCATGTACTTGGCCGTCGTGACGCGGCTGATGGTTGACTCGTGCAATCCCAACACCTCCGCAATCTCACGCAAAACAAGCGGCTTCATGGCCAACTCGCCGTGCATAAAAAACTGGTTCTGACGCTCGACGATTGATGACGAGACCCGCAAAATCGTATCGAAACGTTGCTGAATGTTTTTGATGAACCATCGAGCCTCTTGCAGACGCTGTTGTAAGCCAGTACCTATGTCGCCTTTGACTCCCTTTACCGCGCCTGCATAAATTTCATGAACCTGTAAACGGGGCATGACGGCAGGGTTCAGTGCGACTTTGAAGCCTTCACCGGCTTTCGAAACGATGACGTCTGGAATGACCACGTTGCGATCGGTCTCGATAAATCGCCGTCCGGGTTTGGGCTCCAAACGCTGGATGAGGGCAATGGCCTCGCGAGCTAAAGCGTCATCGAGGTCGCAGTTTTGCGACAACCGTTTGACGTCGCGTTTGGCAAGAAGCTCGAGGGGTTGTTCACAAATACGCAGCGCCGCCTGAGCGACGGGCGTGTTGCGCATGGCTTCAATTTGTAACCGCAAACATTCCGACAAACCCGCTGCGCCGACCCCAATCGGGTCCATCGATTGCAAGTGCTCCAGCGCATCTTGAAACACCACCATCAGGTCGTCGTAAGCCGCCCAATCATCGCCCGCCAAGCCACGCGCCAAATCCGCCAAACTGTCTGCGAGATAGCCATCTTCATCGAGTGACTCGATGAGCATTTCCAGCGCGGCTTTCTCGACTTCACTCAACCGCAGACCCAGCGCTTGCTGATGCAAGTGATCGGTCAAACTGACTGGCGCACTGGCCAAGTCTTGCGCACTCGACTCACCATCACCTGAGCCTGCGGGTGCCTTGCTGGGCGGCGCGTCGCTACCCCACTCGGAGTCATTGGGGGCGATCTCGACGGTGCCATCCCCCTCCCAATCGGTATCAGGTGCACTGTCAGCCACGTCGGAAACGGTACCGTCAGCAATATCCGCGGTTGCAGTGGCGTCTACCTGCTCCAGCAAGGTGTCCCCCGCACTGACGGGCGTATCGGCTTGCTCAAGACCGAAGGCCTCGCGCTCGGCTAGGTCGTCAGCACGCTCGAGAAAGGGGTTTTCATCCAGCATCTCCTCGACCTCTGCCGACAGTTCGAGGGTCGAAAGCTGAAGCAGTCGAATCGATTGCTGTAGCGCCGGCGTCAGCGTGAGTTGCTGCGAAACGCGAAGGGATAAGCCTTGCTTCATGGCCCTTACATGCGGAAATGCTCACCGAGGTAAACCCGGCGAACATCGGCGTTGTCAATGATCTGTGCGGGGGTGCCCTCTGCCAGCACCGAGCCGTCGCTGATGATGTAGGCGTGGTCACAAATACCCAGCGTTTCACGCACGTTGTGATCAGTGATCAGAACGCCAATGCCACGCGACTTCAAAAACTGGATGATGCGTTGAATCTCAATCACCGCAATCGGGTCGATACCGGCGAAAGGCTCGTCCAGCAATATGAATTGTGGGTCGGTGGCGAGTGCGCGGGCAATTTCAACCCGCCGCCGCTCACCCCCAGATAAAGCCGTCGCCGGCGATAGCCGCAAGTGGTCAACCCGTAGATCTTTGAGCAACGCATCCAGGCGCGCATCGATATGGGCTCGCGTCAGCGGTTTCCCGTTGCCATCGCGCTGCAACTCCAAAACCGCGCGCACGTTGTCTTCCACATTCAGACGCCTGAAGATGGATGCCTCCTGCGGCAGATAACCCAAGCCACGCTCGGCTCGACGGTGCATCGGCAATTTGTGAATCGCGTCACCATCTAGATGAATCTCGCCACCGTCGGCCCGCACCAAACCCACAATCATGTAGAAGGACGTGGTTTTGCCAGCGCCGTTCGGTCCTAACAGGCCAACGACTTGTCCGGCTTCCACCGACAAGCCAACGTCTTTGACCACTTGTCGGCCGCCATAACTCTTACGCAGATGCTGCGCCACCAAACGGCGCTGGGGCGTGGGCTCAGTGGTGCTCAAGCTCACTTCTCCACGGGAATGGGTTTGGCGCGTGGCGCAATGACCGCGCGCACGCGACCATCACCACCATCCTTCGCTCCCGCTTTGCCGACCACGGCAAACTTGCCGTCGTCACTGTTGTAACGAATGGTGTGACCCATGGTTTCATCCGCAATTTGGCCATCCCGCAAACGGCGCATCTGCGCGTCACCCGTCAATTCCAGCGATTGCGTGGCGCTGTAGTAATCGATGCGCTTGGCCTGTCCTTTGACCATCTCGCCTGGGATATCGCGTTCTTGTGAGAACGTCGCGTTCCGGGTACCCGTGACCGTGGCAATACCGATTTGATTCCCTTGCGCATCCTCTCGCACCTCAAATCGATCAGCGCGAATTTCAATCGTGCCTTTGGTGATCACCACATTCCCAGTGAACACGCTGACCCGCGTTTTATCGTCAGAGGTCAATTGGTCCGCTGTGGCATAGAGCGGTTCGTCACGGTCGGATTTTTTCGCCCATGCGTAAGGGGCGGTGGCCACCAGAAATAGGCCCAGTGAGAGGGCGACAGATCGGTGTATGAATGAGAGGTGTTTCATGGGCATAGATATTGCTTTTCCCCATTGTAGCGGTTCAAATCTGTCCGTTGCAATGCAGCTCCAGGACATAAAAAATGGCGCCCACTCTAACAGCGGGCGCCATACGCGATACGAGAGACCTGAGCGATCAGGTGCGTAAGCCGCGCATTAACTCTTCGGCCACATCCAGTGTTTTAGGTCCTTGTCCGGGAATGTAAAACTGCCCCGCCAAGCCCAATGCCGGTGTTCCCTCCAGACCATAGGCATCCGCTAATTGGCTGGCACGACGCGCACGCCCAGCCGCAGAGAAGCCCTTGAATGCGGCGTTGAATGCCGTCATATCGACCCCTTGTTTACCCACCCAGGCGGTAATGCTGGTGTCGTCCAACAAACGCAACTTCTCTTGATGGAAGGCGGCGAACACCTTGCTGTGCAATTGCTCAACCAGGTTCATGGTCTCGAGTGCAAAGTAGAGACGTTGCAGGGGTTCCATGCTCGCGTTGAATGCCACCGGCATGCGGCGCACGACCACATTTTTGGGTTGGGCTTTAGCCCAACGGTCAAAGTCGGGCTCGAACCGGTAGCAATGGATACAGGTATAGGCGAAGAATTCCAACACCTCTATTTGCCCAGCTGCCGCGTCAACTGCCACAGGCTTTTCGAGCCGCATGTAGTTCACGCCCGCTTTGAATTGGCCCGCCGCCTGGCTGTTGACGGACCACAGGCCTGCTGCACCGGCGACACCGGCGGTGGCCAACGTTGTAAATTGACGGCGATTCATTTCTAACTGCATACAAATCCTTTATTGACTGAGCGCACAGGTCGCAACACCCATACTGACACGAGATAGAGATTTACCCCACAAGAAAAGTTCCAAACCGAAGGGCCTTCAGCGCTTGATGGTCATGACAGTATTGTCAACACCCGCTTGCATCAGGCGTTTAGACGTGGCTTGCGCGGACGCCTTATCTCGGAAGGGGCCTGAGCGGACGCGGAAATATTTCACACCGTCCTTCTCGGTCACACTGACACGCACGTCAACACCCATGATCGCCAGCTTGGCGCGCTGCGCCTCGGCGTCATTGACATCGATAAACGCACCGGCTTGAATGATGTAAGCCGTTACGCCTTTGCTTTCACTTGACTGCACGGGGGTAGGCGCGGGCGCGGGCGCCCGCACAACCGCGGCAGGCTCTGTACTGGGCGCACCACCACCCGCGTCGCCACTTTGGTTCGTACCGGTGTTGGCACTGGCCTCTGCTGCATCCGAGCTTTGGCCATCTAACTTAGCCAGCGCCAAGGTACCCAGCGGATCAGCCATCACAGCGGGCGCCGGAATATCCGCGTCGCTGGAGACGGCATCTGATGGGATGGGTGGCGGATCAACCCCTTCAGGTAACGCGACACCAGCTAAATTTTTCGGTGGCTCAACGGTGATGACGGCCGCGTTGGGGTTCCAATTCTTGTTACGCGCCATCTCAGCATTGTCCGCTTTAGCGCTCCCCGCAACGCCCCGATCCACAAACGGAATCGGGACTTTGGTGACGTACACCGCGACAGCCAAGGAAATACCCAGCCCCAACAAAACCCCAATCACGAGCCCTAAAAAGGTGCCACCCTGCTGTGCCTGCGGTTTGAGATTGTTCACGGGATTCTCTCTTTGGGTCGTTGTCAGTTACTACATGCGGTCCGGGGCATCAACACCCAAGATCTTCAAACCATTCCGCAAAACCTGCGCCGTGGCGGCAATCAAGGCCAACCGAGCTGCTTTGACGCTTTCATCATCCACCAAAATGCGCTCGGCATCGTAGTAGCTATGGTAACTGGCGGCCAAGTCACGCAGATAAAACGCGACATCGTGGGGTGCCATGTCCTCAGCCGCATCCCGCAACATATCCGGATATTTCGCGGTTTGCATGAGCAAGCTTTGGGCTTGCGCGCCTGCTAAGGCTGATAAATCGACATCGCCTAAGTGCGCGACATCGCCCCCCCAAGTTGCCAGCACTGAGCAAATACGGGCATGGGCATACTGCACGTAATAAACCGGGTTGTCATTGTTCTTGGCAACGGCCAAATCGACATCGAAAACGTATTCGGTGTCGGGTTTGCGGCTCAGCAAGAAGAAGCGAACCGCGTCTTTGCTAGTCCATGTAATCAGATCACGCAGCGTCACATAACTGCCAGCACGCTTAGAAATCTTGACCTCTTCGCCGCCCCGCATGACACGCACCATGGTGTGCAAAACATAGTCAGGGTAACCGGCCGGGATTCCGACATTGGCTGCCTGTAACCCAGCGCGGACGCGCGCGATGGTCCCATGGTGATCCATGCCCTGAATGTTGATCACCTTCTCGAAGCCTCGCTCCCACTTGGCCATGTGATAGGCCACATCGGGGACGAAGTAGGTGTATGACCCGTCTGTCTTGCGCATGACACGGTCTTTGTCATCGCCGTAGTCGGTGCTGCGCAACCACAGGGCACCATCCGCCTCGAAGGTCTTACCCGCTGCCTGAAGCTTGGCAACCGCATCGTCGACACGGCCGTCGGTGTACAAGCTGGACTCGAGGTAGTAGTGATCGAACTTGACGTGGAAGGCCTGTAAGTCAAGGTCTTGTTCACGACGCAAGTAGGCGACAGCGAATTGGCGGATGCTGTCGAGATCATCGACATCACCGCTGGCGGTGTAACTGCGGTCATCGGCGCTGACTGTCTTCTTGGCCAAGAAATCCTTCGCGATGTCATCGATGTAGTCGCCGTTGTACGCCGACTCAGGCCACCCCACATCACCGGGCTTGAGGCCACGCGCACGCGCCTGCGTTGAGTTGGCCAGCGTCTGGATTTGCACACCCGCGTCGTTGTAATAGAACTCCCGCCAAACGTCCCAACCCTGGGATGCAAACAAATTACAAATGGCATCACCCAATGCGGCCTGCCGCCCATGTCCCACGTGCAGCGGGCCAGTGGGATTGGCAGAAACAAACTCAACCAACAGTTTCTTGTTGGGCACTGAACCGTCGATGGGACGGGCACCAAACCGAGGACCAGCCGCCAAAACTTCACGCACCACTTGCTGCTTGGCTTCCGGCGTGAGGCGAATGTTGATGAAGCCGGGCCCGGCCAACTCCGTCCCCGCAACCCACTGCTGAAATACAGCTTGCTGCGACAGCACCTCGACCAAGGCATTCGCCACGTCGCGGGGGTTCTTTTTGAGTGGCTTGGCCAACTGCATGGCAGCGGTCAACGCGAAGTCACCATGTGACGCGACCTTGGGCACTTCCAAGTTTGCCACCACGGATGATTCGGGGGCCACCGTTTGAAGCGCGGTTTGGACGGCCGCCAAGAGTTGTTCTTTGATTGCGATCATGGCGTGATTTTAAAGTGCCCCAGCGCCGTCCTCCACGAACGGCTGAGTCAAGGCGCAAATAAAGGCCGGCGTAAATGGGTTGCCGCGGCCTTTTGAATAATCTTGGTCAGTGCATTGGTGGGATTGGACGCCTTCGTCCAGTGTTGCCACACCAAGGGCACGTCAACCCAGAGGGTGGGGAAGATCACCTCGCACTGGTCAGGATTCAGGCGCGTCTGTAGCGCGATCTCGGGCACCATCCCCCACCCCAAGCCCTCAGTGATGGCACATTCGAAGCCATCGACTGCGGGCACGAAGTGGCGTGGATAGGGGGCATGGGTGATATGAAAATGGTTTTTTAAAAACAAGTCCTGCAACCCATCCTTACGGTTAAAAATCACCGCAGGGCTTCGCAACATGCGGTGCACCGACACGCCCCCAGAGGGCAGCCGCCATTTATCGATCAAGCTGGGCGCTGCGATGCAGTGGTAGCGCATCACCCCCAGCGGCACGGTGGTACACCCGGCCATCGGCGCTTGTTGCGAGGTCACGCAACCAACCACCTCCCCCTGCTTCAGGGCCTCAAGGGTGTAATCTTGGTCATCGATAACCAAATCTAACAACAGGCGTTGGCGCTTCAAAGCGTCACGTACGCCGGGTAAAAACCATGTGGCCAGTGAGTCGGCATTCACCGCCACACGTAGGATGTGCATCGGACGGCTTTTGCCTGTATCGGTCGTGCCTTGAAAGCTGGACAAGAAATCAGCCTCCAATGCCCGCACGCCACGCACATGGACCAACAACTGTTGGCCACTGGGTGTCGGCGTGGTGCGCTTACCACGTACCAATAACCGCTGCCCCAAAGCCGCCTCAAGCGCCCCCACCCGCAGGGATACGGCAGCCAGTGTTAACCGCAGCGCAGCGGCTGCCTTAGAGAAGCTACCGTGTTCAACCACCGCCAACAGGGCGTCGAGTTGCTTGGGGTCTAAATGGAGCGACACAGTTAAATTAATTTAAATCTACTTAACTCAAATTTTAAAGTATTTAATATTTATCCAAAGACCTCGATGATGACTGCCACTGAATAAACCTGCCACCTCACACACCATGACGCTCTCTGCCGCCCTTTTTGACTCGACCCTTTGGCAAGCCTTGTTTGCGGGTATGGCCTTGAGCTTGGTCACCATCATGGCGTTGGGGCCGCAAAACGTGCATCTGATCCGCATGGGCTTGATGCGTCAACAGGTGGGGCTCACGGCAATCACCTGCACATTTGGCGACATCATCCTCATCAGCTTCAGCGTGTTTGGTCTGTCGCAGTTGGGCGGTATGAACGACAAGATCATGGGCGCCATGCTGGGCGCTGGTGCCCTGTTTTTATTCGCTTACGGCGCGCAGGCCGGCAAACGCTTTATCGATGGCATGCGCTCGTTACCCATCCACACCGATGGGCCTGATACCCGCCTGTCTGGCGTCAACAAGGGGCCTACGCTGCCTGCGATCAGTCGCCAGCGGGCGGTTGTCATGGCCCTCGGCTTCTCTCTTCTTAACCCGCATGCGTGGATCGACACCACCGTGATCATCGGCTCTGCGTCACTGGCCTACGGCGAGACCGGGGGCCAGATCTTTGGTGCCGGCGCCATCGTGGGCTCAGCGATCTGGTTCATGGCATTGGCACTCGCCGTTGGCATGCTGGGCAAGCGCATCCAATCAGCCCGTGTATGGCACTGGTTGGACGGCGCGGTCGCAATCATGATGTGGGTGACGGCGGTTTTGTTGCTGCGCGGCCTGTTTTGACGGCGTCTTGCCCCTCCCAGAAGTCGGGTTGAGCATAGTGATGTTTCAAAAAATCAATCCACAAGCGCACGCGTAAAGCCAGGTGTTTGCGCTGCGGGAACACCGCATAAATGCCATTCGCGGGCGCAGCAAACGCTTCCAGAATCGGCACCAGACGACCACTCTCAACATCGGCAGCAACCTCCCAGGTGCTGCGCCATGCGATGCCATAGCCCGCCAAACACCAGGCGTGTAGCACTTGTCCATCTGAGCAGTCCAATGGTCCACCGGGCTTGAGGTGAATCATTTCTGGTAATGGTTTCTCGGGCGTGGGTGGCATTTGAAATGCCCACCCCCGCGTTTGCGAGGCATCAGAAGACAAGGTCAAACAATCAAAACGCGACAAGTCCTGCGGCGTTCGAGGTGTACCGTGGACCGTCAGATACTGTGGTGTGGCGACACACAAGCGGCGGTTGTCAGCCAACCGCACGCTGACCAGCGATGAGTCAGGCAAGTCGCCCACGCGTACGGCGCAATCCACGCCCTCGCCGGCGATATCCACAATGCGGTCACTGAGGTTCAGGCTGATGCTCACATCCGGGTGCAAAGCACGAAACCGCGGCACCAGAGGGGCCACATAGGCTCGGCCAAAACCGGCTGGGGCGGTGATGCGCAGATGCCCGCTGGCCTTCACGCCCCCGGCACTCACGCTGGCTTCCGCGTTGGCCAAATCGGCAAGCAAGCGCTGGCAGTCTTCTAAAAAGGCGCTGCCCTCGTGCGTCAGCGTGATCCGACGGGTCGTTCGCGTCATGAGCTTGACCCCCAACCGCGCCTCTAACGCGTCCAATCGCCTTCCGATCACGGCTGGCGCAACCCCCTCGGTCTGTGCGGCTGCGGTCAGGCTGCCGCGCTGGGTCACCGCGACAAAGGTTTCCAATTGCTTGAGCTTGTCCATCGTGCATTAGGCGTGTTTAGGTCACTAATTATTCACATTTTTGCTGGTTAATGCACTTGCGTGTTTGTAATACAGTGGGGCATGAGTTTTCAACATACGCCCCTCACACCGCTGCGCCCAAGAGCGGTCTTGTTCGATGCCTACGGCACACTGTTTGACGTTTACAGCGTCTCGATGATGGCAGAGCAACTGTTCCCAGGGCATGGCCAGTCAATCAGCGTCATATGGCGCGACAAGCAAATTGAATACACCCGCTTGATCAACAGCTCAACGACGGCTGGCGGTCAATCGAATGCGCCTTTCTACAAGCCCTTTTGGGACATCACGCGCGACGCGTTACGCTACGCCTGCGCGAAGGTGGGCGTCACGCTGGCCACAGATGCTGAAGCCCGCTTGATGAATCAATACCGTGCACTGTCTGCATTTCCAGAAAACAAAACGGTCTTGGAGACGCTCAAATCATTGGGGGTTCCGACCGGTATTCTGAGCAACGGCGACCCCGGTATGCTGGACGTCGCGATTAAAAGCGCCGGTCTTGACGGTCTGCTGGACCACGTATTAAGCGCCGACAGTGTGAAGCGTTTCAAAACAGACCCAGCCGTTTACGCGCTCGGCCCCCAGGCGCTGAATGTGCCAGTGAGTGACATCTTGTTCGTCAGCAGCAATGGCTGGGATGCCTTGGGCGCCACGTGGTACGGCTACACCACTTTGTGGCTCAACCGGCAACAACTGCCCTTCGAGACTTTGGGCGATAAGCCCGCGTACATCGCGACCAGCTTGAACGACGTACAAACCATTTTTCAACATTAAGGAAGGCGACACACCATGCGAACCAATCAAATCAATAAAGACGGTCTTCAGGTTGCAAGCGAACTCCAGGCGTTTATCGACGACGAACTGTTACCCGCAATCGGCGTCTCGTCGAGCACCTTTTGGCCAGGCTTTGCCAGCATCGTTCACGACTTGGCGCCGAAAAACGCCGCGCTGCTTGCCAAACGCGATGCCATTCAATTAAAGATGGACGCCTGGCATGTAGCCAACCCCGGCCCCATCCAAGACATGGCGGCCTACCAAAGCTTTTTGACCGAAATCGGTTATCTGGTTCCCAATCCCGGCCAAGTCCAAGCCACCACCGCCAACGTAGACGATGAGCTGGCGACGCAAGCAGGCCCACAACTCGTGGTGCCGATTTTGAACGCCCGCTATGCACTGAACGCCGCCAACGCCCGCTGGGGCTCCCTCTATGACGCCTTGTACGGCACCGATGCCATCTCAGAGGCGGACGGCGCGGCGAAAGGGCCAGGCTACAACGACGTACGGGGTGCCAAAGTCATTGCATTTGCGCGTCAAGTGCTGGATACATCAGCGCCGCTCGCCGCAGGCTCACACGCCGATAGCACGGGCTACGCCGTCGTCGACGGCGCGTTGGTGGTCACACTTAAAGACGGCAGCCGCACTGGCTTAGCCCAACCCGATGCGTTTGTGGGCTACCAAGGTGATGCGGCGAATCCGAGCAGCGTCCTGTTCAAACAAAATGGCAATCACTTGGATTTGCGCATCGACCGCAGCACACCCATTGGCCAATCCGACGCTGCTGGCGTCGCCGACTTGGTACTCGAATCGGCGCTGTCCACGATCTTGGATTTGGAGGACTCTGTCGCCGCCGTTGACGCCGAAGATAAGGTTCTCGCCTACCGCAACTGGTTGGGTATTTTGCGTGGCACCCTGACAGAAGCGGTGACCAAAGGTGGGAAAACCTTCACACGTGGCTTGAACCCCGATCGGACTTACACCGCGCCCAATGGTGGCACGCTGGTGTTGCATGGCCGCTCTTTGCTGTTTGTGCGTAACGTGGGTCACCTGATGACTAACCCCGCTATCTTGTGGGGCGCCGACAGCGCCGAAATCCCCGAGGGCATCATGGACGCCATGATCACCGTCGCAGCCGCTGTGGTCGATATCAACGGCAAGGGCACCGCAGGTATCCGTAACTCGCGCAAGGGCTCGGTTTATATCGTGAAGCCCAAGATGCACGGCCCCGAAGAGGTGGCATTCGCCTGCGAACTGTTCGCCCGCGTTGAAGGCGTGTTAGGCCTGCCCACCGCGACCGTCAAGCTGGGCATCATGGACGAAGAGCGTCGCACGAGCGTGAACTTGAAAGCCTGTATCGCGGCTGCTGCAGATCGCGTGGCCTTTATCAACACCGGCTTCCTGGATCGCACTGGCGATGAGATGCACACCGCCATGCAAGCTGGCGCAATGATGCGCAAGGGTGACATGAAGAGCAGCGCCTGGATTGGCGCTTATGAGCGTAACAATGTGTTGGTGGGTCTAAGTTGTGGCCTGCGCGGCCGCGCACAAATTGGCAAGGGCATGTGGGCCATGCCCGACTTGATGGCCGATATGCTGACCCAGAAAGTTGGCCATCCAAAAGCGGGGGCCAACACCGCTTGGGTGCCCAGCCCCACAGCGGCCACCCTGCACGCACTGCACTACCAGCAGGTGAACGTCGCCGAAATCCAAAAGGACATGGAGCGAATCGACGCCGAGGCCGAGCGTGCTGGCATCCTCAACGGTTTGTTGCAAATCCCTGTGGTGGCCAACCCCCAGTGGTCTGATACGGAAAAACAGCAAGAGCTCGATAACAACGCACAGGGTATTTTGGGTTACGTGGTGCGCTGGGTGGATCAAGGCGTCGGTTGCTCCAAAGTGCCCGATATCCACAACGTGGGCTTGATGGAAGACCGCGCAACCCTGCGTATCTCCAGCCAGCACATTGCCAACTGGTTACACCATGGCGTGGTTAGTGAGGCTCAGGTTCGCGAAACGATGGCGCGTATGGCAGGTGTGGTTGACCAGCAAAACGCGGGCGACGCTTTGTACAAGCCCATGGTCGGCAACTTCGAGACCAGCGCGGCATACCAAGCGGCTTGCGATCTCGTTTTCAAAGGCTTGGCACAACCAGCGGGCTACACCGAGCCGTTGCTGCATGCCTGGCGTTTGCGTGTGAAGGCAGCCTAAACCATTCAAGCGTTAAGGCACTGTCTCGCCGAAAAAGCGGCACCGACTTGCGCGGTGGCCGCTTTTTTTGTCTACTTGACGTATGAAAACCGTTGACCCAGCTTGCTGCCCCTTATGCGGCGCAGCCAACGCGTGCCAGATGGCGTCTCCGCCAACTGACACCGATACACCCGGCCCGTGCTGGTGCGTGACAGCCACTTTCCCTCCCGAGCTGCTCGCAAAGGTACCACCCGACGCCGCCAACCGAACCTGTATTTGCTACCAATGCGTAAGCGCTTTTAATGCACGAGACCCATCTGATACCGTGACAAAATAGACCTTCATTAGCTTGCCAACGATGGACGGCTCAGAGGAACCCCATGTGCCAACTGCTAGCGCTTAATTGCAAGACACCGACAGACGCGACATTCAGCTTCACGGGCTTCTGCCAACGTGGCGGCATGACCGACGAGCACGCCGATGGGTGGGGTATTGCGTTTTTCGAGGGCAAGGGGCTGCGCCATTTTGTGGACCATCAAAGTGCGGCTGTGTCACCTGTTGCCGAGTTGATCCGCAGTTATCCCATCAAAAGCAAAAATATCATCGCCCACGTGCGCAAGGCGACTCAGGGTGACGTGAGCTTAGAAAACGCCCACCCCTTTGTGCGCGAATTGTGGGGGCGTAATTGGGCATTCGCGCACAACGGTGATTTGAAAGCGTTTGAGCCCCAACTTCATGGCCAATTCCGTCCGATCGGTAACACCGATAGCGAGCAGGCATTTTGTTGGTTACTGCAAGAGATTTCCAAGTCACACGCCGGCGTCCCGTCTGTCGAGGAACTCACACTGACCTTGCGCGAGTTGGTGCCGCAATTGAGTCATAAGGGCACGTTCAACTTCGTCCTCAGCAACGGCGACGCCATGTGGGCGCACTGCTCCACGCATCTGCATTATTTGGTGCGCGCCTATCCCTTTAATCGTGCCCGCTTGATGGATCAAAACGTGTCGGTTGACTTCGCGGAACTCAATGGGCCCGAAGACCGTGCGGCCGTGATTGTGACCCTCCCCTTAACGGCAGATGAAACATGGGCTCGCTTCGAGGCCAATGAACTCATTACCTTCGTCGATGGGACGCCCGTGGCTCGCCACGATTTAACCCCTGCACACGATCGCTTGCGCGCCGATTTGAGCGCCGACGTTGTAGACGCGATCAGGCGGGCGCAGCAAGAAGCTGAGACCGCGATGCAGCGTTACCGCGCCAACTTGGGACTCGCACCCGTTTAGCGCAGCGCGACCACCGTGGTCAGCGCTTCAGCGCGTCACCGAGCGCGTCTGCAAATCGCTCGGCCACATTGAAGCCCATTTGGTCGGTGATTTCTTGGAAGCAGGTGGGACTGGTCACGTTGACCTCCGTCACCTTGTCTCCGATGACATCTAAACCCACCAATAGCAAACCTCTCGCCGCCAGTTGCGGCGCAAATGCACGGGCAATGGCCCAGTCACTGTCAGTGAGTGGCCGCGCTTCGCCACGCCCGCCCGCTGCCAGGTTGCCGCGAATCTCCGTGCCCTGCGGAATACGCGCCAAACAATAAGGAACGGGTTCGCCGCCAATCAGTAATATGCGCTTGTCACCATCCTTGATGGCTGGCTGATAGGCCTGCACCATGACGGTTTGAGCCCCATCTTGGTTGAGAGTCTCAATGATGCTGCCCAGATTCATACCATCAGGCGTCACTCGGAAAATACCCATACCACCCATACCATCCAAGGGCTTCAAAATCACATCTTTGTGCTTGGCATGGAAGGCTTTGATAGCGGTCGAATCCCGCGTCACCAAGGTCGGTGGCGCAAAGGTGGGGAACTCGAGCAGGGCCAGCTTTTCAGGGTGTTCGCGCAAGGCTTGCGGACGATTGAATACGCGCGCGCCCTCACGTTCAGCCTGCGATAAAAGGTGTGTGCTGTAGATATATTCCGCGTCGAATGGCGGATCTTTACGCATCAACACAGCCGTGAAATCTTTCAACGCCAGCACGGCAGGCGTGCCCGCTTCGTACCACGGCGTACCCTTGGGTGCATCGTTAGCGGGGCGAGGCTTTAGGGTAATCGGCAGCACACGGGCCCGGACGACCTGACCGCTTTCCCACTCGATGTCTTTGGGGTGGCAGTGGTGGACACGCGCGCCCCGCGCCTGCAGGGCCAACATCATGACGTAGGTGCTGTCCTTCTGAATTTTGAAGGTCTCGAGCGGATCAGCGACGAACAAGAAGTCGCCATTAAGCTTGGTGGTTTGCGTCATGGTGTAAGCGGCAAAGGAACGACGAATGCCTTATTGTCACCCTTTTCCGAGCGGACACGCGACCACGTGGATTACAGGGCCACCTTGCTACCCAACTCCACCACTGCGTTATTCGGCAGGTTTAAAAAGTCAGCGGCGCCACTCGCATTACGGTGCATCTGTGCAAACAGTTTTTCGCGCCAATAGGCCATGCCGCCGTTCATCGACGGGATCACGGTATCGCGGGATAAGAAGTAAGACGTTGTCATGGTTTCGAGCGGATAACCGAGACCGGTGATCACGCTCAACGCTTTCGGAACATCCGGTTCATTTTTGAAACCGAAATTCAACTCGACCTGCCAGCAATCATGGCCCAATGCTTCCAGACGCAGGCGATCGGCCATACCCACCCACGGTATTTCATGGTGATGCACCGAAACAAAAATATTCTGCGCATGCAAAACTTTGTTGTGCTTGAGGTTGTGCAGCAGTGCGGTTGGTACCGTACCTACCTGGGGTGTCATGAATACCGCCGTTCCCTCAACCCGTTGGGGTGGGCTGACAAAAACGGCGTTTAAAAAGCTCGGCAAGTCCATACCTTCCTCAACCTGCCGTGCAGTCAACAGCTCACGTCCACGTGCCCAAGTAACCATCAGTGTGAAGATGGCGGTGCCTATGAGCAGCGGGAACCAGCCACCCTCGAAAAACTTCAATGCGTTGGACGCAAAGAACAAAACATCGATCACGAAAAAGCCAGCGGTTGCGCCAACACACAGCCACAGTGGATAGCGCCAGCTAAAACGAATCACAAAGAACGTGAGGACGGTGGTAATCAACATGTCCAAAGTCACTGCAATGCCATAGGCCGACGCCAGATTAGCCGAGGACTGGAACAACACAACGGCCAGCACAATCGCGACAAACAGTCCCCAATTGACCATGGGGATATAGATCTGTCCCAAATCTTTGGCACTGGTGTGGAGGATATTTAGGCGCGGCAAATACCCCAGCTGCACCACTTGTTTGGTGACACTGAACGCGCCTGAAATCAAGGCTTGTGAAGCGATGACCGTGGCCAACGTCGCGAGCCCAATCAACGGTAGCACGGCCCATGTCGGCGCCATTAAAAAGAATGGATTTTCGAGCGCAGCAGGATCACCAAGTAACAGCGCGCCTTGTCCTAAATAGTTGCAGGTGAGGGCGGGCATGACCATCGCGAACCACGCCAATCGGATGGGCTTCTTGCCAAAATGGCCCAAGTCAGCATACAGCGCCTCAGCGCCTGTGACACACAGTACGAGCGCGCCCAAGATGAGAAAACTAACGCCCGGATTTTCCGATACAAAGCGCCACGCGTGATGGGGCGACAAGGCCCACAGCACAGCTGGATTCAGCCAGATATTCATGATGCCCAAGACTGCGATCACAATAAACCAAATGGCGGTTAATGGTCCGAAAAAGCGACCGATTCCGCTGGTGCCATACCGTTGAACCCAGAACAGCACAAACAAAATAAGGAGCGTTAAAGGGATGACCCAATGCGAGAGCGCTGGGGAGAAAACGCGCAGCCCCTCCACCGCTGACAGGACAGAAATCGCTGGGGTGATCACGCCATCGCCGTAAAACAAGGCGGTGCCAAAAATACCAATGAGCAGCAGAACCCGGCGTAACTGCGGCTTGTCTTTCACCGCCTGCGATGCCAAGGCCAACATGGCGACCAGACCACCCTCGCCGTGGTTATCTGCACGCAGCACCAACGTGACATATTTGAAGGACACGATCGAAGTCAGCGTCCAGACAAACAGCGAGAGGATACCCAGAACGTTATCGGGCGTGAACGCGATCAAGCCTGTCGCGAAGACTTCTTTAAGGGCGTATAAAACACTGGTCCCGATATCGCCGTAGACGACACCCAGCGCACCCAGCGTAAGGGCAGCCAGTGAGGACTGATGAACCGACTTAGATGCCGTAGCGGTAGCAGAAGAGGTAACGGACAAATGAGAGACTGCGGCAACGTGGCGTTCGCGACGCACCGCATGCAGTTAGACAAGGGATGCAAATTTTGCGCCCCTCGTCTCCTGTTGCCAAGCCAGAATCTATGTCAAATCTGATTTTGTTGCACCGCAGCAACTGTCCAACTCAAACAGCCGAATTAATCGTACTGTTCCGCATTGGGATCAGTCGCTTCCATTTCGTAACTGGCAGCCAACATGGCCAAACGGGCGACCACGCCGTACATATAGAAGCGGTTTGGCGCGCTGACCCCCGGCTTCGCGCCTGGCTCGGGCAAATGAGCCGACTGCTCGAATGCCAGGGGGACAAAACTCGCACCTGGGGCGTTCAGGTTCTCGTCTACACCGCGCTCCGCATGGACACGGTAAAAGCCGCCCACCACATAGCGGTCGAGCATGTACACCACGGGTTCAGCCACCGTTTCGTTAATACGCTCATGCGTGAGCACACCCTCTTGAATGATGACGTCACTGACGGTTTGCCCATCTTTGATCACGTTCATCTTGTTCCGTGATTTGCGGTTCAAGGCGTCAAGATCGGACACATCACGCACCGTCATGATGCCCATGCCGTAGGTGCCGTTGTCAGCTTTCACGACAACGAATGGCTTTTCATTGATGCCGTAATCCTTGTACTTGCGCTTGATGCGGTTCAAGAGGGATTCGGTATGTGTGCGCAAGCAATCCATCCCTGTGCCATCGGCAAAATTAACCTCGCCACAGCGTTCAAACATGGGGTTGATGAGCCAATGGTCCATGCCGAGCATCTTTGCAAAGCGCTTGGCCACTTCCTCGTAAGCTTCAAAGTGCGTTGACTTACGCCGAATCGACCAACCCGCATGCAGCGGTGGCAAGAGGAATTGCTCATTCAGATTCTTGAGAACCTCTGGTGTGCCTGCACTGAGGTCGTTGTTGACCAAAATCGTACAAGGGTCAAAGTTTTTCAAACCCAAGCGGTGCTTTGTACGGACCAAGGGCTCCAATAGGACTGACTCTCCATTGGGTAATTGAACCTCTGTGGGTTCGGTGATCTCAGGGTTTAACGTCCCCAGACGAACGTTCAAACCGGCTTGACCAAAGATGCGCTGCAGCTGCACCACATTACTCAGATAGAAGGTATTCCGGGTGTGGTTCTCGGGGATGAGCAGCAGGTTTTTAGCCTCGGGGCAAATCTTTTCGATTGCCGCCATGCCCGCCTGCACCGCCAAGGGCAACATCTCAGTGGTCAGATTGTTCCAGCCACCTGGGTACAGGTTGGTGTCTACTGGCGCCAATTTGAAGCCAGCGTTGCGCAGATCAACTGACGTGTAGATGGGCGGGGTGTGCTCCATCCACTCGAGGCGAAACCACCGCTCAATAGCCGGCATGGACTCGAGAATGCGCTGCTCTAGCTCGTTAATGGGGCCGGTAAGGGCTGTGACTAGGTGGGGGACCATTGCTGTCCTTTTTGGTTGAGACGTGTGACTCACGCCTAGATGGAGACGATTTTTGATGAAACAAGGGGTTAGAAGAACAAACCCCTGGCGTCGGACTTAGCTTCGGACTTCGCCCTGCCCCAGTACCACGTACTTGAGCGAGGTCAGACCCAACACGCCAACGGGCCCTCGGGCATGAAACTTGTCTGTTGAGATACCGATTTCGGCGCCCAACCCATACTCAAATCCATCGGCGAATCGGGTGCTGGCATTCACCATCACGCTGGCCGAATCGACTTCACGCAAAAACCGCTGCGCATGGCTGTGGTTATCGGTCACGATGGCGTCAGTGTGATGGCTGGAATAGGTGTTGATGTGCGCGATGGCCTCATCAACATCGGCGACCACCTTGATGCTGATGATGGGCGCCAGGTACTCAGCAGACCAATCCGCCTCCGTCGCTGGCACCACGGACACCCCAGTTTGTCCCGCCAAAATAGCCTGCGTCTGGGCGCAGCCGCGCATTTCGACACCTTTTTGTGCGTAAACCGCCGCAATGGCAGGTAGAAATTGAGGCGCCATCGCCGTCGTCACCAGGAGGCTCTCGGTCGCGTTGCAGGGACTGTATTTCTGTGTTTTGGCGTTATCTGCCAAGCGCACGGCCATCACAAGGTCAGCGGTATCGTCAATAAACGTGTGGCAATTGCCGTCCAAGTGTTTGATGACGGGCACTTTAGCCGAGGCGCTGATACGCTCAATCAAGCCCTTGCCCCCGCGCGGAATAATGACGTCGACGAATGCGGGCATGGCGATCAGCTCGCCGACCGCTGCACGGTCCGTTACAGGCACCAATTGCACCGCCTCTGCAGGCAAATCAGCGGCGACCAAGGCCCTCCGTACCAAAGCAGCCAATGCCCGGTTGCTGTCGATCGCCTCAGAACCGCCACGCAAAATGCAGGCGTTGCCACTCTTGATGGCGAGCGATGCGGCCTCTATGGTTACATTGGGCCGACTTTCATAAATCATGCCAAACACCCCCAAGGGGACGCGCATCTGCCCAACGCGAATACCACTGGGGCGTTGTGTCAGGCCACTGATTTCACCGATCACATCGGGCATGGCCGCCAGTTGCTCGCAGCCCTGCGCGCACGTTTCAAGTGTTTTGGGATCGAGGCGCAAGCGGTCGACCATGGGGGGTGCCAAACCGGCTGCAACGGCTCGAGACAGGTCGCGCTCGTTTTCGGGCTGGAGTGCCTCGGTTTCTTCGCGCAATAACTGCGCCAAAGTCTGCAAGGCGTGCTGCTTTTTAGCTGCCGATGCCTTTGCCATGGCCGCGCTCGCCGCACGCGCGTTGGCACCAAGCTGTGCCATCAGGGCAGCCACATCCGAGAGGTGGTTTGCGGTGTTCATAGCATCCATTGTCGCATCACGCGGTGGTTTTTTAAAACTCAACTGGCTTTCGTGCAAGCCCGGCAAAGGGTCCCCGCCAGGACCGACAGCGCCCCCCATGGGTCTTGAGGTAACTCGGGCGCTTTGAGACCTTTCACCACGCCGTCGACGGTATGTGCCAACTGCACCCACTGGGCCAGCTGTTTGCGCTGCATGCTGGGCAACACCCGCTCAATCAAGCGCTCACGCGGCCCCCAAACGCGGTTCTCACGCAGCGCAATCGGGATGGGAGTCCCCGCGTCTGTGCGCTGCTTGACTCGATAGAGGGTACGGACCTCCTCGCCCAGCGCCCAGTGCACCACGACCGGCGATACCCCCTCAGCCTGCAAGCCATCAAGCATGCGCTGTACACGTTGTAATTTGCCAGCCAAAACCGCTTCGGTCAGCTTGAACGGGTCATAGCGGGCCACATTCACAACCGCCTGCTCGATTTGCTCAAAGCTCAACTCACCCGGCGGATACAAAAGGCCCAATTTTTGGATTTCTTGGTGCGCCGCCAGCAAGTTACCCTCAACGCGATCGGCAAAAAACGCCAAGCTACGCTGGCCCGCCTCACCCGCCAGAACGCGCTGATTTTGAAGGGCTAAGCGCTGGGCGATCCAGTTGGGTAACGCGCCGCGCTCCACACTGTCGACTTTGATGAAAATACCACATTGATCGAGGGCGCCGACCCACGCGCTCTTAGCGGTTGCGCTGTCCAGTCGAGGCAGTGTGACCAAGGTCAACGTGTCCTGCGCGTGGTGCGCCGATTCGGCGATGGCCTGCAACGCCTGCGACCCCTCTTTGCCTGGCTTACCCGTCGGGATGCGAATATCAATGAGCTGTTTGTCAGCAAACAAGCTCATCTCGGCGCCACTGGCAACCACCGCACTCCAGTCAAAATGAGCCCCTGTGGCGGTGTGCACAACACGCTCGGTAAACCCACCGTCTCGCGCCGCTTGGCGGATCGCATCCGCCGCCTCCTGCACCAGTAACGGCTCATCACCGGCAATGGTGTAAAGCCCGCGCAACCCTTTGGCTAGGTGCGCCGCTAACTGGGCAGGGCCAACCTGCATGCCTTACTGCAGGCCCTCGTCGACCGAGAGGCCTGACAGCCGGCGCATGACTTGCGAAACCAGACGACTTTGCAAGGTGTCATAAATGGCATCTTGCTCGAGCGCTTTGGACAAAGCGGCTGACTCTTGGTAGCTCAGATCTTGTGACAGCACCATATCGATCACTGGCGTGATCGGGCGACCCTGCCGGTTGAATGCTTGCCAATTGAAACGGACGCGCAAATCCAGCTCTCGTACCTGCCCCGCAATGGTAGACGCCACCACTTGACGTTCGCGCTGGTCGACATTGACCTCGATGATCAAGTCGATATCAGCTGGGGCATCGCCCTCCGCGTTAGTGCCCGACTGATTGACCTGCTTGACCGAGGCATTCACTTCGGCGCCCTGACTGACGAGCGCCTGCGACAACGCTGCCGAAACGGGGCCGGTGGCGCCACGCCACGCCACCTGCTTGAATGGCAACGGCGCCTGCGCACCACGCAGCTTGAAGCCACACCCCGCCATCGCAAGGCTGATGACCACCACAGCGAGGCTGCTAAACAGACGATTAAATCGGGAAGAGTGGAACCGCGTATTCATATCTTTACACCACAATATTGACCAAACGACCCGGCACCACGATCACCTTCTTAGGCGTCGCACCATTTGCTTGACGCACAAATGCGTCGCAGGCCACGGCTGCCGCCTCGATCTCGGCCTTGCTTGCTGTCGCGGAAACGCGCACGGCGCCACGCAACTTGCCATTGACCTGCAAAACGAGTTCGACCTCGTCTTGTACCAAAGCCGCCTCATCGACCTCCGGCCAAGGTGCATCAAGCAGCGCTGTGCCATTTGCGTGCGCGGTATAACCCAAACTATCCCAGAGGGCACAGGTTATGTGTGGGCAAGCAGGGTACAGCACGCGCAACATGACCGAGAAACAATCAGCCAGCGCCTGTTGATCCGCTGCTGTCGGGGTTAGCGTCGCGGCTTCCAGCGTGTTGAGCATTTTCATCACCGCAGAAACCACGGTGTTGTATTGCATCCGCTCGTAGTCGAAATTCGCCTGTCGCAAAACCGTGTGAATGTCGAAGCGCAAAGCTTTTGCGGCATCGCTATAGGCGGTATCTGCTGCTCCTAGCGCACCGGCGCGAATCGCTGCTTCATGTTTGACCGCGAAATTCCAGACCCGCCGTAAAAACCGGAAGCTGCCCTCGACGGCCGAATCATTCCACTCCAATGTTGCCTCTGGTGGCGCGGTGAACATGGTGTACAGCCGTGCGGTATCCGCACCAAACGTATCGATCAGCGATTGTGGGTCAACGCCATTATTTTTTGACTTCGACATGGTGCCCACGCCCTCGTAGTCAATCGGCGTTCCCACCGGCAAATCACCTACCGAATTTTTCAACTGGGCACCAACCACTTTGCCACTGGCATCGGTCACGTTTTCAACATCATGTGGCCAGAAATACTCTTTACCACCTTGCGCCGTGCGACGCGAGTAAATGTGGTTAAGCACCATGCCCTGCGTGAGCAGTTTTGCAAATGGCTCATCCACGTTAACCAGCCCCAAGTCACGCATCACCTTGGTCCAGAACCGGGCGTACAAGAGGTGCAAAATGGCATGCTCGATGCCACCGATGTACTGATCCATGCCCTGGCTGTTGGGCTTACCGGGTACGTTGCTGGCATTCATCCAATAGGCGGCGCCCGCGCCCACCATGCCATCGGTTTTTTGCGGATCGCAGTACCGCATGAAATACCAAGATGAATCGACAAACGTATCCATCGTGTCGGTCTCGCGCTGAGAGGGCTTGCCGCATTTAGGGCAGGACACGTTCAAAAACTGAGCAGACTTATTGAGTGGGTTACCACTGCCATCGGGCACCAAGTCGGGCGGCAATACCACCGGCAAATCTTTCTCTGGGACCGGTACCGCGCCACAATCGTCACAGTGAATCATGGGGATTGGCGTCCCCCAATACCGTTGACGACTGATGCCCCAATCACGCAAGCGCCACGTCGTCTTTTTCTCGCCCAATCGCTTGGCCTGTAAGTCGGCGGCCACGGCATCCACGCAGTCTTGGAAAATCAAGCCATCATATTTACCGGAATTGATGGCAACGCCAGCGCCTTTTTCGGCGTACCACTCTTGCCACGCAGCGGTGTCGTATGCACCTTTGCCCGCCACACTGACGACGGGCTTGATCGGCAAGGCGTATTTCTTTGCAAATTCGAAATCGCGCTCGTCGTGCGCAGGTACACCCATGACGGCGCCATCGCCATAAGTCATCAGGACGTAGTTACCCACCCATACGGCAATGGACTCACCGGTCAGCGGATGCGTCACGTGCAGGCCGGTTGGCATGCCCACTTTTTCTTTCAATGCCAACTCGGCCTCGGTGGTGCCGCCTTGCTGACAAGACGCGATGAACGCCTGCAAATCAGGGTTGTCTTGTGCCGCATGCGCAGCCAATGGGTGCTCTGGCGCCACGGCACAGAACGTGACACCCATGATGGTGTCTGGGCGCGTGGTGAACACGAACATGCGACCATCGTCGATCAATTGCCCACTGCTATCGGTGATCTCATGCGTGAACGCGAAGCGAACCCCTTCGCTTTTACCGATCCAGTTCTCCTGCATCAAACGGACGCGCTCAGGCCAACCAGCCAAGCCGTCTTTGACGTGGGTCAGCAACTCGGGCGCGTAATCGGTGATCGCTAGGTAGTAGCCGGGGATTTCACGCCGCTCAACGGTGGCGCCCGTGCGCCAGCCTTTGCCGTCAATCACCTGCTCGTTGGCCAGCACGGTCTGATCAACGGGGTCCCAGTTAACGACCTGTGTTTTGCGGTAAGCAATGCCTTTTTCAAGCATCTTGAGGAACAACCACTGGTTCCATTTGTAATAATCCGGGTCGCAGGTGGCGACCTCGCGCGACCAGTCAATTGCCAAACCCATCGCCATCATTTGCTGCTTCATGTAGGCAATGTTGTCGTAGGTCCATTGCGCAGGTGGCACGCGATTTTTAAGCGCGGCGTTCTCAGCTGGCAAACCGAACGCGTCCCACCCCATCGGCATCAACACGTTGTAGCCCTTCATGCGCAGATGGCGCGTGAGCATGTCATTGATGGTGTAGTTGCGTACGTGTCCCATGTGCAACTTACCGCTGGGATAAGGCAACATGGAGCAGGCATAAAACTTGGGCTTGCTTTGGTCTTCCGTGACGCGGTAAACGTCCGCTGCCGCCCACTGTGATCGAATGGCCTGCTCGATGACCTGGGGCTCAAACTTCTCTTGCATGATTTGGCTGTTTAGTTTTTATGGATTCAGATTCAAGACATCAAACATGTCATAGAGACCATTGGATTTATCGGCGAGAAAATGCGCTGCTCGCAAGCTGCCTTGCGCATAGGTTGCGCGACTGGATGACTTATGCGTGATTTCAATCCGCTCACCGGTACCTGCAAACAACACGGTGTGGTCACCAACGATGTCACCACCGCGGATAGTTGCAAAACCAATGCTGGATGGGTCGCGCTCACCCGTCACGCCTTCGCGGGCGTAGACGGCGCAGTCTTTTAGGTCACGCCCCAACGCACCTGCAATCACCTCGCCCATTTTCAGAGCGGTGCCCGACGGCGCGTCGACTTTGTGGCGATGGTGGGCCTCAATGACCTCGATGTCATAGCCTACCGGCATGGCTTTCGCCGCCATCTCCAAGAGCTTGAGTGTGACGTTCACACCCACACTCATGTTGGGCGCCATGACGATGGGGATTACAGCGCTCGCCGCCTGCAACGCTTGCTTTTGCGTATCAGAAAAACCCGTTGTGCCGATGACCACTGCCACGCCGTGCTGCTGCGCGGCACTGACATGGGCCATCGTGCCCTCGGGCCGCGTGAAGTCAATGAGCACGTGGGCGCCCTTCAACGCGGTGTCCAAGTCGGCGGTGATGGTCACCCCTGTCGTAACGCCGGCGAAACTACCAGCATCTTGTCCCAATGCAGGGCTGCCCGCGATATCTAGGGCACCTGCCAGCTGTGTGTCGGGGTCAGCAAGGACCGCCTCAATCAACATACGACCCATGCGCCCGCTGGCACCCGCAATCACAATACCGAGTGGTTTCTTTTGACTCATTTGTTCACCTCGGGCGTCAACGGGGGATAGGTTTTCAGGGTCGAAGCGGGTGCAGGCGCTGTCGTACCCGTTGGTGATGCATCACCAGACGAGCCGGCCTTGGCCTTGAAGGCCTCTAACTCAGCGGGGTCAGCTTGCAGCTTGACGGGCTCGCTGACATCGATCGGCTTGGCGATGGAGTCGACAAATTTGGCTTCTGTGGGCATGTCATCGCCCTCAAATTTAGCCAACAAGTCGCCCTCAAACCACAGGCTCAAACGGCGCTTTTGCGGTGTGGCATCCACACTCAAACGAGAGAAAACGTAATCCCAGCGGTTCGCGTGAAAGGCGCTCTTGAGCAGCGGTGTGCCCAACAAACGGGTGACTTGCGCGCGGGTCATGCCCGTTTTAAGCACGGCCACTTGCTCGGCCGTCACCACGTTGCCTTGCAACACGTCGGGACGATAAATCCCTAAAGCAGAACTGTAGTCGTCGTCGCCCGCTGTGGCACAGGCCAGCAACGCTGCTGTCAACGACACAACGAGCAACCCTCGGGTCGCGCGCCGAATGGAATCAAAATAATTTGGCATCAGACAATGGCACCTTTGAGGGCAGGCAAGCCCCGATTGAAGTCGCCCCTCACACAGGGTAAAAAGGAGGCAACTATGATGTAAAGATTGTAGTTCAGGGGGGTCCCCCTTGAGCCATCCGCTGAAATAACGCCCCAGCCCTGATTTTTCATCCGACCGCATGAACACCCTCGACGAACTAAAGAACACGGGCCTCAAAGCCACGGGGCCGCGCCTGAAAATATTGGAGGCCTTCCAAAATGCTGAGCAGCGCCACCTGAGCGCGGAAGATGTCTACCGGATTTTGCTCGAGGAAAGGGCCGACATCGGTCTCGCAACCGTCTACCGCGTGCTCATGCAGTTCGAGCAAGCCGGTCTGCTGCTGCGCAGTAACTTCGAGTCTGGAAAGGCGGTTTATGAGCTTGACGCGGGCCAGCACCACGACCACTTGGTCTGCCTCGACTGCGGCCGCGTCGAGGAGTTCATGGATGCCGAGATTGAACGCCGCCAGCACGATATTGCCAAATCGCGGGGGTTCCAGCTTCAAGAGCATGCCTTGTCGCTATATGCCCACTGCACGCGGAAAGACTGCGCGCACCGTGCAAAGCAATAAGCGGGCTATCGATCGCCGAAAAAACCGCTAATCGAGCCCACTTTCCATCGCCAAGCGCTGTCGTTCGACGAAATCCGAATAGGTATCGATACCGCGTAATTGCAAAATGGTGTTGCGCACAGCGGCCTCCACCAAAACGGCAATGTTGCGTCCAGCCACCACTTGGATGATCACCTTGCGAACCGGCACACCCAGCACGTCCTGAGATAGCGCTTCATGGGGCATACGCTCATACTTGCGCTCCATGGTCTCTTTACGCACCAAGTGCACGATGAGCTTGAGGCGGAGCTTTCGGCGGACCGCGGTCTCACCGAAGATGGCCTTGATGTCCAACAAGCCGATCCCGCGCACCTCTAGGAGGTTACGCAACAGCTCAGGACAGCGGCCCTCAATGGTGGCTTGGTTGATGCGAAACAAATCGACCGCGTCGTCGGCGACCAACCCGTGGCCCCGCGAGATCAACTCAAGGCCCAACTCACTTTTACCCAGACCGGACTCACCCGTGATCAACACCCCCATCCCCAAAATATCCATGAACACACCGTGCATGGTCGAGCGCTCTGCGAAGTGTTTGGAGAGGTAAGCCCGCAAGACATCGACGACGAAAGCGGAAGACTCGTGAGTCGTAAACAGAGGAATTTGGGCCCGCTCGCACATGGAGAGCAATTCCGGCGGCGCCACCTGGCCATCGGCTAAAAAAAGCGCGGGCGGCTCTAAAGTGACGATCCGTGAGACGCGCCGCGCGCAGTCCATGGCGTCGCCCTTGCCCAAATAGGCCACCTCGCGCTCACCCAAAACTTGAACGCGGTAGGGATGGATGTAATTCAGGTAGCCAACCAGGTCAGCGCCCGAACGAGCCGCCCGGATGGCCAGCTCATCAAAGCGACGCTCTGAGGCGCCGCGACCGCCCAGCCAATCTAGTTTGAGTCGCTTGCGATGGTCTTCAAACAACACATCCGCACTGATGACCGTGGGGCGCATGTGTGGTTACCGAGGTTTAAGCGGGTGCGTGGGCGGATTGCCAATTCGCGACCAGTTGGTGGAGGGCTTCTGCGGAGGTCGCGGTCTTCATGCGCTCACGCAATTCGGCATCGCTGAGGATTTCAGCAATCTCACTCAGGATTTCAAGATGCTTTTGGGTGGCCGCCTCTGGCACCAACAAGCAGATTAACAGGTTGACAGGCAACTCATCAGGGGCATCAAAGGCAATGGGCGCGTTCAGTTGAAACACCGCAGCCATCGGCTGCTTCAGGCCTTTGATCCGGCCATGGGGAATCGCGACCCCATGCCCTAAACCAGTGGAGCCCAAGCGCTCTCGGGCGAACAAACTGTCAGTCACTAATGAACGATTCAAGTCGTGGCGGGCTTCGAACAGCAAGCCGACTTCTTCAAATGCACGCTTTTTGCTGGAGGCATCGAGGCCCACCGCGACCTGTTCAAGCGGCAATATTGCAGACAAACGATTCATGAAATTCCTCTGATGCAACGCAACGACCGCACAGTGTGCCGCATTGCGCCCGACCGATCAAGAAAAAGCCACCTAAACTTAGGTGGCTTGTTGCAGTGCGCCATTTTTACCACTTTTTTGCCGGATTGCCCAAAAAGTGGCGCGAAGACTACATCATTCGCTTGGCGGGCTGTTGGTTGTGGTCCTGCGCTTTGTCCTTATGGCGCAGCACTTGGCGATCCATTTTGTCGGCTAAATCGTCTAAAGCAGCATACAAATCAGCATGGGCACTTTCTGCGAATAAGTCTTTCCCCTTGACGTGAATATTGCACTCTGCACGCTGGCGCAGGTCTTTCTCCTTTAGGTTGTCAATCGTCAACAGCACTCTGACATCAACAACTTGGTCGAAGTGGCGCGTAATCCGGTCGAGTTTGGTGGTGACATAAGCCCGCAAAGCAGGGGTCACATCAAGATGGTGTCCGCTGATTGTCAAGTTCATAATTAAGCCTCCTCAGCTCAGGGTGACGAAACAATGGGCGGGGTGAGCGGTCCCGCCCAAAGCGAGTTTGACCGACTCAACCCCACTATGCACGTACCCCCTGTCTTTGGCAATCTTGCAGCGCAGCAATCAGCCGGGTGTAACTCTTTTCAATTACTTTTAGGCAACTCTCGTGGGCCAGTACCCTCGGGCAATCGGATGCGCCGGACCAGCCATACCGACGCAAAACTAGCCAGTGTCCCCAGCAACGCCGTGATCCAGTAGCCTGTGACCAGACCATCAGGCGATCGACCGATGATCAGTCCACCCACCAGCGCAGCCAGCCCCATCGAAAACGACTGCAGGGCCCCAGAAATGGCCATGAAAGTCCCCCGGCGTCTGGGATTGGCAGCGGCGGATATGATCGCCATGCTGGGGATCATGCGACCAGTCACGATCACAAAAAATAACACGTAAACCAGCGTCAACACCCAGAATGGCGCCGGCGGCATAAGGGTGAGCGTAAATAAAGGCAGGCCTACCAGCACTGCGAGGCGCTCGAAAACCAAGCGTTTACCCAGCCGATCCGATGTCACACCGATCCAGCGTGCGCTGATCAGGGTCGCAGCGCCCCCAGCAAGGTAGAGCAACGGGATCTGGCGGTTCGAGACCCCTAAATTGGTTTCAAGATAGATCGTGATGTAGGGAATCACCATGAAGCTCGTGAGGATGCTGACCATCGTGAAGGCGAACGACCACTGGTGGTTGCGCTCGCTCACGGTCGCCACGATCTCGCCCCAAACTGAATGTCGGTCAGGGTGGTCAAGATGACATCTCAATTGGGGGACCGCAAAGTACGCCATCACGCCAAACAACGCGGACAAACCGACCACCAACCAGAATGGTGCGTGCCACGAAAAGGCGGCCGCCAGATACAGCCCCAACGGCACACCCGCAACCGTCGACACAGAAAATGAAGACATCACGACACCCATTGCACGACCGCGGCGTTCGAACGGGACGACGTCGGCCAAGATGGTTTGAATCAGTGCCGACAATACCCCGCCAAACACGCCCGCACCGACGCGGGCGGCGAAGAACTGGCTATAAGACCCTGCCAATGCGCAACCCATGGTCGATAGCGCGAACAAGGTGTACAACACCAGTAGCAAGCGTTTACGGTCGAAGCGGTCCAAGTAAGCCGACGCGGCCAAGCCTGACGCGCCGGCAGAAAATGTGTAGGCAGAGACCAATGCACCAAACTGCGCATCGCTGATCGCAAATAAACGGGTGAATTGCGGCCCCAACGGCATCATCACCATGAAATCAAGGATGTAGGTGAACTGAATCCCCGCCAGCGTGAGCAGCAACCAGCGCTCTCGCTGGGGTGGCAAGGAGGTATGGGACATAGGCGACTGTTGGCTATCCGCCATCAGAAAATTAGCAGTGGGTCGAGGTGCCAATGTACTGCATCCCGCTCACACCGCTTTGACACGTTCGCCACAACCGCCGCTTGTCTGCTTGGATGGCCCGCGAGTCGGTGCGATAATATTTCCACCTTTAATAACGGAGATTCTCCTTGGAAGCCAGTCCCAGTTGCTTGCTTTCAGTCCAAATTCACCTGGCAGGCGCCAAGCGCTAATTCGCCAGTGCATGTTCGGGCTGAAAGCGCACATTACCCCTTTCAGCCTGTCTGACGAGTCTCGTCAGCGGCCACCGACACCCCCACCGGAAGTGCCCCATGCTCAACGTGTTCACTTTGGCCAACGGCCGTTTGTTTCAAGAAGAGATCGAATCGCTTGATGACTTGAAGCGGTTCAAACCCATTTGGGTTGACTTGGACGAGCCGACGTCAGAAGAAAAGATGTGGGTCAAACAGACCTACAACCTCAGCATCCCCGATGATGCGATGGCCGATGACATCGAGGAATCTGCGCGCTTCTACGAAGAAGACAACGGCGAGATGCACATCCGCAGTGACTTTTTGATTTATGACGATGAAAACCCCCGTTCGGTCCGGGTCGCGTTTATCTTGAACCAACAAGCCACCAACGCCGGTAGCGGGATCTTGTTCTCAATACACGACCAAGACGTGCCGGTCTTCCGGTTGTTGCGCATGCGTGCCCGGCGCCTACCCGGCTTGATCACGGATGCAAAAGATGTGTTGTTGGCACTGTTCGATGCCGATGCCGAATACTCCGCGGACACCCTTGAAGAGATCTATGACCAACTCGACACGGTCAGCCGCAGCGTGCTGTCGGGCGATGTGACAGACGAAACTGCAGGCAAGGTTCTCTCAGCCATCGCGCGTGACGAGGACATGTCTGGGCGCATTCGCCGCAACGTAATGGATACCCGGCGCGCAGTCAGCTTCATGATGCGGGCCCGAATGCTGAACGCCGATCAATTCGAGGATGCCCGCCAAATTTTGCGCGACTTGGATTCTTTGGACTCCCACACGGCGTTCTTGTTTGACAAGATCAACTTCTTGATGGACGCCACCGTTGGTTTCATCAACATCAACCAAAACAAGATCATCAAGATCTTCTCAGTGGCCAGCGTCGCGCTGTTACCACCCACACTGATTGCGAGCTTGTACGGTATGAACTTCCGTTTCATGCCCGAAACGGAATGGGCCTACGGTTATCCGATGGCACTGGCGATGATGGCCTGCTCGGCCATCATTCCTATGCTGTACTTCCGCAAGCGCGGCTGGCTGGGCTAGGGCGGGCGGGCCCGACCAGCCACCGCGGCATGCGGTATCTCAGCCGCGCAGTTCGCGGCGCAAGACCTTGCCGACCGGCGTTTTGGGCAATTCGGTTCGGAACTCGATGGTTTTGGGCAGCTTGTACGCGGTGAGGTTCTCGCGGCAGTGCTCGCGAATGGCCTGCTCGGTGAGGCTTTCGGCCTTTTTGACTACCACCAGTTTCACCGCTTCGCCCGTTTTATCGTCAGGCTCGCCAACACAGGCACACTCCATCACGTCGGCCATTTGTGACACCACGTCCTCCACCTCATTGGGGTAGACGTTAAAGCCGGACACCAAGATCATGTCCTTTTTACGGTCAACGATTTTGAACTCACCGAACTCATCCTGCACGCCAATGTCGCCGGTTTTGAAGTACCCATCCGCCGTCATGACCTTGGCGGTCTCGTCGGGTCGCTGCCAGTAACCCGCCATCACCTGGGGCCCCTTGATAGCGATTTCACCCGGCTGACCAACAGGTACCTCGTTCCCATCGTCGTCCAAACATTTCATGTAGGTCCCTGGGATGGGTACGCCGATAGTGCCCGTGAAGTTACGACTGATCGTGGGATTACAGCAGGCAGATGGGGACGTCTCTGACAGGCCATACCCCTCGCAAATGGGGCAGCCCGTTTTTTCGAGCCACAGCTTGGCAACACCGCTTTGAACGGCGGTGCCGCCACCCAAGGACACCCGCAGATGCGACCAGTCCACGGTGTTGAAATCAGGGTGATTCGCCAAACCATTGAACAACGTGCTCACGGCTGGAAACAGGTGGAAGCGATGCTTGGATAACTCTTTGAGTACGGCGGGCAAATCGCGTGGGTTGGGAATCAGCACGGTTTTGCCGCCCATGTGCATGGTCAGCATCATGTTTACGGTAAACGCGAAGATGTGATACAGCGGCAACGCGCAAATGGCACACAACTGTTCGTCGGCAGGTAGGCCGCGCATCGCGGGCGCGTTCCATTGCTCAGATTGGATAACGTTGGCAACCAGGTTACGGTGCAGCAGAACCGCCCCCTTAGAAACCCCGGTGGTGCCGCCCGTGTACTGCAAGACGGCGACGTCTTCGCCCGAGACATCGGTGGTTTGCAGGCGACCCCGTTTACCCCTCGCAACCGCATCATTGAAGCGCACCGCGCCGGGCAAGTCGAACCCCGGCACCATTTTCTTGACGTTTCGCACCACGTAATTCACGAGTGCACCTTTGAGTGTGCCGAGCATGTCCCCCATTGAGGTCAGGACCACATGCTTGATCCCCGTATTGGCAATACAGGCCTCCAAAGTGGCGGCGAAGTTCTCGATGATGACAATCGCTTTGGCACCAGAGTCCTTGAGTTGGAATTCGAGTTCGCGGGCGGTGTAAAGGGGGTTAACGTTAACAACCACCATGCCTGCACGCATCAATGCAGCGACTGCCACAGGGTATTGAGGCGTATTGGGCATCATCAACGCCACGCGGTCACCCTTGACCAACCCCAAACCCTGAAAGTAAGTCGCCAAGGCAATCGATGCGTGGTCGATGGTTTGATAGCTGATTGCCTTACCCAAAAAACTCACGCAGGTGCGATCACTGTATTTTTGGAAATTGCTGTCAAGCAAATCGACCAATGAATGATAGGCACTGGTATCAACATCGGCGGGAACGCCTTCAGGGTATTTTGACAACCACGGCCGGGCGCTGGTATCTGACAGCATTTGCTTCTCCAAGATTTTTAGTTTTAAAAACGCGGGGTCAGGAGTCAAACTTGCTGAGAAGCTGACGCAAAACTGACGTTACTATACCGAACGCCAAAGCCTTTTGCACCGCAGGGAAACCCTCGGTCTTTGGTCGCGATCGGTCGACATCGCGGCATAAAAAAAGGCGCCTGAGGCGCCTTTTTCGTGTGACCGATAACGCGGTCACTCCATGGCTTTGGTCATGTCCTCGATAACCTTCTTGGCATCGCCGAACACCATCATGGTTTTGTCCATGTAGAACAGTTCGTTATCCAAGCCTGCATAACCTGCGGCCATCGAACGCTTGTTCACAATAACCGTTTTGGCTTTGTAGGCTTCCAAAATGGGCATGCCATAAATGGGACTCCCCTTGGTGTGCGCGGCCGGGTTCACCACATCGTTTGCACCCAAAATGATGGCCACGTCGGCTTGACCGAACTCGCTGTTGATGTCTTCCATCTCGAACACTTGGTCGTAGGGCACTTCGGCCTCGGCCAACAGAACGTTCATGTGACCCGGCATGCGGCCAGCGACCGGATGGATCGCGTATTTGACAGTCACGCCCATTTCGGTCAACTTGTGGGCCAACTCTTTCACTGCGTGCTGCGCGCGGGCAACCGCCAGACCATAGCCGGGCACGATCACCACGGTTTCCGCGTTACCCAAGATGAAGGCGGCATCATCTGCGCTGCCGCTCTTCACATTGCGCTGGACCGCACTGCCCGCCGCAGCGTCACTCGCCTCGCCGCCAAACCCACCCAGAATCACGCTGAAGAAAGACCGGTTCATGGCCTTGCACATGATGTAGCTGAGAATCGCACCGGAGCTACCCACCAAGCTGCCGGCAATGATCAACATGCTGTTGTTTAGGGAGAAGCCGATCCCCGCCGCTGCCCAGCCCGAATAACTGTTGAGCATGGAAACAACCACGGGCATGTCAGCGCCGCCAATCGGGATGATCAGCAAGACGCCCAAGATGAAGCCGAGCAAGGTGACGAACGCGAAGTCAGCGCCACTCTCTGTCGCCCAAAAGCCCACGCAGAAGAACAAGGCCAACAAGCCCAAGGCCGCATTCAATTGGTGTTGCCCCTTGAACGTCACCGGCGAACCTTGGAACAAGCGGAACTTGTATTTGCCAGATAACTTGCCAAACGCAATGACCGAACCTGAGAAGGTGACCGCGCCGATGAATGACCCCAAGGCCAGCTCAATGCGGTTGCCACCCGGAATCGGCAACCCGGGACCCACGATACCAAACGCAGATGGTTCGAGCGCGGCGGCCGCAGCGATACATACAGCCGCCAGACCGATCATGCTGTGCATGAATGCAACCAGCTCAGGCATTTTGGTCATCTCAACGCGTTGCGCCATGATGCCGCCTGCGGCGCCACCGATGACCAGCGCCACGAGCACGTAGCTCAGACCGACCAGCGAACCACCCGACACCTCATAGATCAGAGCTGCGGTAGTGAACACCGCGATGGTCATACCCACCATACCGAAGATGTTGCCTCGGATCGAAGTGGTGGGATGGGACAGGCCCTTTAGCGCCTGAATAAAGCAAACACTCGCTACCAAATACAGGAGCGTGACAACGTTCATGCTCATGCTTTTTCTCCTGATTTAGCGGGGCGCTCTTTCTTTTTAAACATCTCCAGCATGCGGCGCGTCACCATGAACCCGCCAAAAACGTTGACGGCCGCCAGGGCAACAGCCACGACACCGAGCGTCTTACCCAAACCAGTCTCGGTTTGTGCGGCAGCCAGCATGGCGCCAACGATCACGATGGCAGAAATCGCATTCGTCACCGCCATCAAAGGCGTGTGCAAAGCGGGCGTAACAGTCCACACCACGTGGTAACCCACGTAGATGGCCAACACAAAAATAATGAGGTTGGTGATGGTTGGGTCAATGAGTGCCATAGGGTCCTACTGATCTCTGTTGGTTGGTATGGGTAACTTCAGGCACGCAGCACTTGGCCGTCACGTGTCATGAGGCAGGCGGCCACGATGTCATCGTCCATGTCGATGTGGAAGCCTTTGTCCTTGTCGACAACGAGCTTCAAGAAGTCCAGCACGTTGCGCGCATACAGCGCCGATGCGTCTGCACCGACCATCGCCGCCAAGTTGGTGTGGCCAACGATGCGAACGCCGTTGTCAGTGGTGATTACCTGGTCGGCTAGCGTCAACGGGCAATTACCGCCGGGCGCACCGTGCGGTCCAGCCGCACCACGACCAGCAGCAATATCAACGATCACTGCGCCGGGCTTCATGCTGGCGACCATTTCGGCTGAAATCAACTCTGGCGCTGGTCGACCTGGGATCAGCGCGGTGCTGATAACCACATCCGCCAGAGCGATGCGCTTGGCGACCTCGGCACGCTGGCGTGCCAGCCAGCTGGGTGGCATCGGCTTGGCGTAACCACCCACGCCTTCAGCGGCTTCGCGCTCTTCGTCGGTTTCAAAGGGGACGTCGATGAACTTGCCACCCAGAGATTCGATCTGCTCTTTAACGCTGGGGCGTACATCGCTGGCCTCAATCACGGCCCCCAGGCGCTTGGCGGTTGCAATGGCTTGCAGGCCCGCGACGCCGACGCCCAAAATCACGACTCGCGCAGCCTTGACCGTGCCGGCTGCTGTCATCAGCATCGGGAAAAACCGCTGGTACTCGTTTGCCGCCAGCATCACGGCCTTGTAACCCGCAATGTTAGCCTGTGATGACAACACGTCCATGCTTTGGGCACGTGTGGTGCGTGGCGCAGCTTCCAGCGCGAAACTGGTGAGACCGGCTTGCGCCAAGCGCGCCAGACCCTCTGCATCAAAGGGATTCAACATACCAATAACGGTTGCACCTTTGCTCATCAGCGCGACCTGAGTGGTATCGGGTGCACGCACCACCAAGACCAACTCGCAGCCGAGCGCACCCGCGGCGTCAACGATGCTCGCACCGACGGCCTCATATGCACTGTCAGGGCAGCTGGCCGCCACGCCTGCGCCAGTTTGAACGCAGACCGTGTGGCCTTGAGCGATCAGTTTCTTGATCGTTTCGGGTGTTGCCGCAACCCGGGTCTCGCCGGCTTGTGTCTCGGCAGCGACGCCAATTTTCATGGTGAATTCTCCATTGGATACAGGGAGGGGGCTTGATGCACACCTCGGCTCAATTGACGGGTGCAACCCCAAACATAAGCGAGCACTGATTTTACAAACTTGGCGGCACGCTTACCGGTTAACGTGCCCGTATTGTAAAGAATTTGTCTACTAAAAGGCGTGATAATCGGGACATGTCACGTCAACGTTGGAAACCCAGTGCGACCGTTGCGGCCATCATGGCCCGGGACGATGGGCGCTATCTGCTCGTCGAAGAGCACACCCCCGAGGGCGTTCGATTGAACAACCCAGCCGGACATTTGGACCCCGGCGAGAGCCCCGAGGCGGGCTGCGCGCGTGAAGCGCTCGAGGAAACCGCTCATCAATTCACTCCCACTGCTTTGGTGGGCATCTACTTGGCGCGATTCCAGCGCCCTCGCGCCGGCAGCAAGGATGAAGACGTCACTTACCTGCGCTTCGCCTACACCGGCGACGTCGGGGCACTTGACCCCAAAAGAAAACTTGATCGAGGCATCATTCGGGCTGTTTGGATGACCCCCGACGAAATCGAGGCCACGCAAGCCCTGCACCGCAGCCCACTGGTTTGGCAAAGCATTCAAGATCACATGGCAGGCAAGCGTTACGACCTGGGTTTGGTGACCACGCATCCCTCTGTTTGGACGCCGTCCGCCACATGACCCTCGACACCATCGCTTTGCTCGCCGTCGCCGCGTTCAGTGCGGGCGTGCTCAACGCCATCGCGGGCGGCGGCAGCTTCCTCACCTTTCCGGCGCTTGTGTTCGCTGGGGTGCCCCCGATTTCCGCCAATGCCACCAGCGCGCTGGCAGTCAGTCCGGGTTATGCCGGCAGTATTTTCGGCTTCAAGCAAGAGCTCACTGCCTTGCCACGGCGCCTGCTGTTGCAGGAATTTGCCGTTGCGTCAGCTGGTGGGCTCATTGGCGCCCTCTTGCTATTGGTCACTCCGGCGCGGGTGTTTTCGGGTCTTATACCGTGGCTCTTGATGTTCGCAACTGTCTTGTTCGCCATTGGGCCGCGTTTGACTGCCCGGAACGCTGCGCGGGGTAAACCCACGGTTGAAGCCACGCATCTCAGGGGTGCGCGGCTGTTCGGCTTGTTGGGCGTGTGTATTTACGGTGGCTATTTCAACGGCGGTTTGGGCATTTTGCTCATGGCGCTGTACGGTTTAGTCGGTGAAACACGGTTACACACCGTGAACGCCTTGAAAAACGTCAACTCTTTGGTACTGTCGCTGTTGTCGGTGGCGGCCTTCGTTTGGGCTGGTGCGGTGGCATGGCCAGAAGGCCTGCTCATGATGGTTTGCGCGACCATTGGCGGTTTCAGTGGTGCCAAGCTGGCAAAGCGCATGCCTATCCAGTGGGTTCGAACCGTGGTCATCGCAACCGGTGTGGTGATGACCCTCGTCTTCTTCTTTCGCAATTAAACAGGCATGGCGCTCTCTCGGGTTGTGGTTGGACTTTCTGGTGGTGTGGACTCCGCGGTCACGGCCCATCTGCTGAAAAAGCAGGGGCACGAGGTCGTCGGTATCTTCATGAAGAACTGGGAAGACGACGATGACTCCGAGTACTGTTCAAGCAACATTGACTTCGTGGATGCAGCGGCCGTTGCTGATGTCGTCGGCATTGAAATCGAGCACGTCAACTTCGCATCGGAATACAAAGACCGCGTTTTCGCTGCGTTTGTCAGCGAGTATCAAGCGGGTCGGACCCCCAACCCCGACATCCTCTGCAACGCAGAGATCAAGTTCAAATCCTTCCTCGACCACGCCATGCGCCTGGGTGCGGAGCGCATCGCGACCGGGCACTACGCGCGGGTTCGCGAACGCAGTGGTCGATTTGAACTGCTCAAGGGCCTGGATAACGGCAAAGACCAGAGCTATTTTTTACACCGCCTCAACCAAGCACAATTGTCTAAAACGATGTTTCCAGTTGGCGAGCTGCACAAGACACAGGTGCGGCAAATTGCACAGGACATTGGTCTACCAAATGCCAAGAAAAAAGACTCCACAGGCATTTGCTTCATCGGCGAACGCCCGTTCCGCGAGTTTTTGAATCGCTACATTTCCCAAACACCCGGCCCAATCAAAGACGACACCGGCCGAACCATTGGGCAGCATGTGGGCTTGAGCTTTTACACGCTGGGTCAGCGCCAAGGTTTGGGTATTGGGGGACTCAAAACAAAAGGGCAAGCGCGCGGTACCAGTGACCATGCGCCCTGGTTTGTTGCGCGCAAAGACATGGCAACCAACACCCTGTGGGCCGCACAAGGCCATGATCACCCCTGGTTGCTCAGCCACCAGTTACGCGCACTCGATGTGAGTTGGGTTGCGGGTGAGCCGCCAGTCGACGTCGACCAACGGGCCATCGCCGCTAAAACCCGTTATCGCCAAAGTGATGCGCTCTGCAAACTTGAAGTGGGCAGCCCAGTCGACATACAACTGACCTTCCCCGAAGCGCAATGGGCGGTAACACCCGGACAAAGCGCCGTCTTATACGACGGCGAAATTTGCTTGGGTGGCGGTGTCATTGATTAACTCCCCCATTTAAAAGAGAGACCTCATGTCCAACCAACAAACCGTTGTCCTGCTGGACGGCGGCATGGGCCAAGAGCTGATCAAACGCTCGGCCAATGCACCCACACCCCTTTGGTCAGCCACCGTGATGCGCGACGAGCCCGATCTCGTCACCACCGTGCATGCGGACTACATCCAAGCCGACGCGCGAGTCATCACCCTAAACAACTACAGCGCCACCCCCGTGCGCTTGGCCAAGCACGGCCTCAGCACCGCTTTCAGCGAGTTGCACCAAGCCGCCATCACGGCGGCCCAGCGCGCCATTGCACAAACCAAACCCACGCACCCAGTTGCCGTCTCAGGCTGTTTGCCGCCACTGGTTAGCAGCTACCACGCCGAGGATGTCCCTTCTGAAGCCGCCTGTCTGGCGGATTACCGCGCCTTGGTCGCGGCGCAAAAAGACGGGGTCAATTTGTTTTTATGCGAAACCCTCACCACGGTGCGAGAAGTGCAAACGGCCGCCACCGCCGGCAAAGAAAGTGGCCACCCAGTCTGGGTCGGGATGACGGTGGATGACCAAGACGGCACGCGACTGCGCTCGGGTGAGTCGTTGGCCGACGGCGTGGCAGCGGCAAAGGCCTGCGGCGCGGCAGCGGTATTGATTAATTGCTCATGGCCCGAAGCGATTACGCAGGGGCTACCCATCTTGGCAGCAAGCGGATTGCCTTTCGGAGGCTATGCCAACGGCTTCACCAACGCGGCATCACTCGCTGCAGGCAGCACAGTCGCCGGGCTCACCGTGCGCCGCGATCTCAACCCCGAAGCCTACGCTGAACACGCCATGGGCTGGGTGGCCATGGGTGCCCGCATTGTCGGTGGCTGTTGCGAGGTGGGTCCCGCGCACATTCAGCACTTGGGTGAGTGCCTCAAAGCAGCCGGTTATACGCTCAGCGCGGCACCTTGAGGGGTTCGCCCGGCGCGTTTTAACGACGTCAGAAAGACAGGCTCAGAACGGGATGTCGTCATCCATGTCATCAAAGCCCGTCGCTGCGGGGGCTTGCGGCGGCGCTTGACGGGGCGCTGGCGCGGCGGCCGGTGCGGCAGCGCGCGGTGCACCGCCGCCGTAGGATTGTCCACCGCCCTCGCTGGGGCCGCCCATCCCTTCACGGCCGCCCAGTAACTGCAACTCGGTCGCGATGATATCGACGGTGTTTTTCTCGACGCCCGACTGGTCGGTGTACTTGCCGTACTTCAGACGACCTTCCACGTAAATGGGACGACCTTTTTTGACGTATTCACCAGCGATTTCTGCCAGACGCTCGTAAAACGTGACGCGGTGCCATTGGGTGTCCTCAATCATTTCACCCGAGTTGCGATCCTTGCGACGGCTGGTGGTCGCGATACTCACATTGGCGACCGCTTGCCCTGAGGGCATGTAGCGTACTTCAGGGTCGCGCCCGCAGTTACCGATGAGGATGACTTTATTGACTGATGCCATGAGACAAAATCCTATTGACGATTAACGCCAAGCCGACGGGACTTGGCAACATTGCAAATTTCCCACAAATCGGGGGGTTGATGGTGACATTGTGCCCCAATCGACGTGCGTGAGCCCAAAAGTCCATGCCAAAATGGGGCTCCCCGCATGCAACAAGAAGAACCAAACTTCCTCAAAAACCTACAAGACGAGTTGTCGGACGGCAAAGCGTGGTTGGGTCGCGCCATCGTCATGGGATACGCGGCAATGGCGGGTTTGGCGGTGGTGATTTTTACCATCATGAGCGAGCAGGCCTACCACTGGTTCAGCCAGCTCTATAGCGCACAACCGTTAGCGGTACTCATCTGGACGCCAGCGCTCACCGCAGCTATCGTTTGGCTCACGCGGCGCTACGCGCCCGGGGCTGCAGGATCAGGCATCCCACAGGTGATGGCCACCCTCGACCCCGCCCTGCCAGCGTCGGAACGCAGTCACTTCGTATCGCTCAAACTCACCTTCGCCAAAATGGTGTTGGGTGCCGCGGGCATGTTAGCGGGCTTGTCCATGGGGCGCGAAGGTCCCTCTGTGCAAGTCGCCGCCGGTGTCATGCATGATGCACGGCGTTGGCTGCGCCCAGGGTCTGCTATGAATGAGCACGCGCTGTTGGTTGCCGGTGGTGCAGCCGGCATCGCGGCGGCTTTCAATGCACCGCTGGCCGGGGTTGTATTCGCAATCGAGGAGTTATCGCGCAAGCTGGAGTCCCGCAACAGTGGCTTGATCATCGCCGCCATCGTGTTAGCCGGTTTGATGGGGGTGTCCGCTTTTGGTAACTATGCCTATTTTGGCTCCATGGTGGTGCCTACTCTCGATTGGAACGCCGTCCTCCCGGCATTGTTGGTCATCGTTTGTTGCGGTGCATTTGGTGGCCTGTTTTCGCGCTTGCTCGCCGCGTCACTGACTGGCTCGCCTGATCGCTTCAGTGATTACCGCGCGCGCAACCCCATCCGTTTCGCCGCCGCGGGCGGCTTGGTCGTGGCCATTATCGGCTTGGTAACTCACGGCGCAACGTTCGGTGCCGGAGGCGAGGAGGTGCGTGCCATGCTGTCTGGCGAGGCCGACATATCTCAACTCTACTTTTTACTCAAACTCATTGCCACTTGGATCTCCACCTGGTGCGGGGTTCCCGGCGGTATCTTTGCCCCCTCGCTGTCGATCGGCGCGGGTATCGGCCATGACGTCGCCCAACTGACCCTCAGCGCCGACGATCAACTGATCTTGCCAGCCCTCATTGCCATGGGCATGGCCGGCTTCCTGGCTGCAGTGACGCAAGCGCCTTTGACATCATTCATCATCGTCATGGAAATGTTGGATGGTCGTCCGATGGTGTTGTCGTTAATGGCCTCAGCCATGATTGCCAGCCTGATCTCGCGCTTGATCAGCCGCCCGCTTTACACCACGCTTTCCGAACACATGATTTCAAGGGTGACCGGGCAACCCGTCACACCCGCCAAGCACGACTGATGCCGCTTTAGTAGATGGCCTGTTGCGGCTTCAAACCGCGAATAAACAACGCCCACACCAAGAGCCAGCCGGCGCAAGTGGCAAAAACAACGGGCGCGCTGGTGTTCTGCAACAACCAGCCCCCAGCCGCACCACCCACAAAGAAGCCCAGACTCTGCGCGGTATTAAAGACGCCTAACGCAGCACCTCGGTGCTCGGGTACGACAAATTTCGAGACCAAACTGGGCTGGCTCGCCTCCATGGCGTTGAAGCCGATGAAAAACAAAAATAACAAAAACCCAATGATCGCGAGCCCCGATAGATACCCCCATGTGGCCGTCGCACCGGTGTGTAAATAGGCATAAAAACCCACCTGCGCTAACAGCAAGCACACGACCGCTGTGAGCAAGGCGCCGCGTAAGTAGCCCCGTCGCTCCAACCGGAACAACACACCGCCCAACACCACCAGTGACCCCACCACCGCAGGCAAATAGACCTGCCAATGCGCGACCTTGATCAACCCGGCACGTACCAACAAATCAGGAATGACCATCCACATCGCCAACTGGATCGTATGCAAACTGAACACACCAAAATTCAAGCGCAGCAACTGGGGGTTTTGCAGGACGGCGCGCAAGCCATTCAAGGGGTCAACACGCTGCTTCAATGGTGGCGCGCGAGGCACCCACCACAGCACCGCAACAACACCCAGGCCCGCCAGTCCCGCAGTAAAGGCAAACAGGCCCGGCAAGCCAATCACGGCGTTGAGGCCCGGCGCGACGACCAAGGACAGCACAAACATCACAGAGATACTCACCCCCACCAGGGCAATCCCCTTGGTCCGAACGGTATTGCGGGTGAGGTCGGCTAACAACGCGGTGACCGCGGCCGAAATGGCACCGCTGCCTTGCAGTGCACGGGCCATAAGCAAGGTTTCAAGGTCCGTGGCAACGGCCGCCCACAGGCTGCCCAGCGCGAACAACAGCAGACCAAATACGATGACTGGTTTGCGACCCCATCGATCGGCTGCCAGCCCAAACGGGATTTGCAAGCAAGCCTGCGCCAAGCCGTAAATGCCAAAGGCCAAGCCCACTTGTGCCGCATCAGCACCACCGGGGTAACGTGAGGCCTCCAACGCAAACACCGGCAACACCAAAAACAGCCCCAATACCCGCAGCGCAAATAGGCTGGCCAAAGACGCGCTGGCACGTCGCTCGAGCGGCGTCATCGTATGGGCATCAGCGGGGGCGTTGGTCACAAAAGACATGGTCTGACCCTAAGGGGCGGGAGAACGGCCGCAACAGGCAGCCGTAGCCCGCCATTATGGCAATTGTCTCCAGAGCGGTTTATCATGTTGGGTTGCCCTTTTCGTGAATTTTGGCTTGTGAATCACCTTTCTCCCTCTGCTGCTGCACTTGAAGCGATGTTGGATGCCGATACGGCAAACACCGCGCAACAACCGGCCCGCGCCATCGCCGTCCGCGGTGCACGCACCCACAACTTAAAAAACATTGACGTCGACCTGCCGCGTGACCAACTGGTCGTGATCACGGGCATCAGCGGGTCGGGTAAGTCAAGTTTGGCCTTTGACACGCTTTACGCGGAAGGCCAGCGTCGCTATGTCGAAAGTTTGTCGACCTATGCGCGCCAGTTTTTGCACATGATGGATAAGCCCGATGTCGACCTCATCGAGGGCTTGTCCCCGGCGATCGCCATCGAACAAAAGGCCACCAGCCACAACCCCCGCTCGACCGTGGGTACCGTGACCGAAATTCACGATTACCTGCGACTGCTGTACGCCCGCGCAGGCACACCACACTGCCCCGACCACGACCTACCTTTGCAGGCGCAGAGTGTGAGCCAAATGGTCGACGCGGTGTTGGCGCTGCCTGAGGACACCAAGATCATGATCTTGGCGCCCGTCGCGCGCGAGAAGAAGGGCGAATTTGTCGACCTGTTCGCGCAAATGCAAGCCAAAGGCTATGTTCGTTTTCGGGTTGATGGCGTGGTCGTTGACGCCGACGCCCTGCCAGAGCTGAAGAAAAACGAAAAACACGATATCGACGTGGTCGTCGACCGCCTCAAAGTGCGCGCAGACCTCAAACAACGCTTGGCTGAAAGCTTTGAAGCGGCACTGCGCTTGGCCGACCAACGCGCCATCGCCATGGAAATGGACACCGGCGAACCGCATTTGTTCAGTGCCCTCTATGCCTGCCCCGCCTGCACCTACTCACTGAGTGAATTAGAGCCCCGCTTGTTCTCGTTCAACTCACCTTTAGGGGCGTGCCCCAGTTGTGATGGCTTGGGTCATACCGATGTGTTCGACCGGAACCGGGTGGTCGCATTTCCCAGCCTCAGCTTGGCCAGTGGCGCCATCAAAGGATGGGACCGCCGCAACGAGCACTACTTCAGCATTTTGGAGTCACTGGCCGCTCACTACGGCTTCGATATCGACACCCCGTTTGAGGAGTTGCCAGCCACGACACAAGCGGTGATTTTGGACGGTTCAGGCGACGAGGCGATTAAGTTCAGTTACTTCATGGGCTCCGGGGAGTCGGGCGGACGCAAGGTCACAAAGAAGCACCCCTTCGAGGGCGTTATCCCCAACTTTGAGCGTCGGCTGCGCGAGACCGAGTCCAGCGCCGTGCGCGAGGAGCTCAACCGCTACCGCTCGACACAAGCTTGCCCCGACTGCAAAGGCACCCGACTTCGGCGCGAAGCCCGTCATGTTTTCATGGGTGAAGGCGAGCAGCGCCGCGCTATTTTTGACATCAGCCATGTCACGTTGGGTGAGGCACAGCGTTATTTTCAAGACCTGATTTTGCGAGGCGCCAAAGCGGACATTGCTGACAAGGTCGTCCGGGAAATCGGCTCTCGGTTAAAGTTCCTGAACGACGTCGGCTTGAACTATCTGAGCCTCGAACGCAGCGCCGACACGCTCTCTGGCGGCGAGGCCCAGCGCATTCGCTTGGCCAGTCAAATTGGCTCGGGCCTCACGGGCGTCATGTACGTACTCGACGAACCCAGCATTGGCCTGCATCAACGGGACAACGACCGGCTCATCGGTACCCTCAAGCATTTGCGCGATCTCGGCAACACGGTTCTGGTGGTCGAGCACGATGAGGACATGATCCGAGACGCTGACTACGTGGTCGACATGGGCCCTGGTGCCGGTGTGCATGGGGGCCGTGTCATGGCCGTCGGAACGCCCACCGCTGTCGCGAATAACCCCGCATCGCTGACGGGGCAGTACCTGACCGGGACTCGAAAAATCGAGGTACCCACAAACCGCTTGGTGCGGGGTAAACGCGAAAGCATCGCCGTGATCAACGCCACGGGTAACAACCTTAAAAATGTCTCGGTTGAGTTCCCATTGGGCCTGTTGACCTGCGTGACCGGCGTATCGGGTTCAGGCAAATCCACTCTGGTCAACGAGACGCTTTACGCCAGTTTGGCGCGTCACCTTTACCGTGCCAACGAAGTGCCCGCGCCCTGCGACGAGGTGGTTGGCATGTCACTGGTCGACAAAGTTATCAACGTCGATCAGTCACCGATTGGCCGCACACCGCGCTCCAACCCCGCCACCTACACGGGCATGTTTACCCATATCCGAGAGCTCATGACCGAGACCAACACCGCACGCGAGCGCGGGTACGGCCCCGGTCGTTTCTCGTTCAACGTGGCGGGAGGCCGCTGCGAAGCCTGTCAGGGCGATGGGGTGGTCAAGGTCGAAATGCACTTTCTGCCTGACGTGTACGTGCCTTGCGATGTCTGCTTTGGTAAGCGCTACAACCGCGAGACGCTAGAGGTTCAGTACAAAGGCAAGAACATCGCCGACATCTTGGGCATGACAGTCGAGCAGGCATTGGCGTTTTTTGACGCGGTACCCAACATCCACCGCAAGTTGCAAACCCTCATGGATGTTGGTCTCAGCTATATCAAGCTCGGTCAAAGCGCGACGACGCTGTCGGGCGGCGAAGCCCAGCGGATCAAACTGGCGCTGGAGTTATCGAAGCGCGATACAGGCCGCACGATTTACATTCTCGACGAGCCGACCACCGGTTTGCACTTCGCCGATATCGAGTTGCTGTTGCGCGTCCTCACGCAACTGCGCGACGCTGGAAACACGATTGTGGTGATCGAGCACAACCTCGACGTCATTAAAACGGCTGACTGGCTGATCGATATAGGCCCCGAAGGCGGTGCGGGCGGCGGGCGTGTGGTCGCTCAGGGCACACCCGAAACGGTCGCTGCGATCGAAGAGAGTCACACGGGTCGCTATTTGGGGCGCTTGCTACGCGCCCATTAAAGATCGGCGTTACCAGCGCCAGATCTAGTTCGTCACGCGCGCGGCGTTTAGCACGTCGCGTGTCTCCAAAGCCACGCGCTTGGCGGCCTTTGCAAAATCCTCGCCATTGCTGGCGTAGATCACGGCACGGCTGGAGTTGACCACAACCAAACCGTCGTCGGTGGCACCGGCTTGTATGGTGGCGACCGCATCACCACCCTGCGCACCAACGCCCGGTATCAACAACGGCGCCGTCGGGGCCAAGGCGCGAACGCGGCGAATTTCCTCAGGGTAGGTTGCGCCCACCACCAAGCCAATCTGACCCACCGGTCCACCATCTAGCCACGGACCGTCCGCGAGTTGTGCCACGTGCTCGAATAAACGGGGGTGTTGCGGCTCGTCCAACAAGCGTTGGTTTTGCAAGTCATCACCGCCGGGGTTGCTGGTGCGACATAACAAAAATACGCCTTTGTCTTTGTACTTCAAATAGGGTGTAACCGAATCACGACCCATGAAGGGCGAGAGCGTCACCGCATCGGCGCCGTAACGCTCAAACGCCTCGACTGCGTATTGCTCAGCCGTACTGCCGATGTCGCCGCGCTTTGCGTCCAAAATCACGGGCACCTGCGGCGCAACATCGCGAATGTGTCGAACCAAGCGCTCCAATTCTGCTTCCGCACCCATGGCCGCGAAGTACGCGATTTGTGGCTTGAAGCTGCAAACCAGATCGGCTGTGAAATCAACGATTGAGGCACAGAAGTCAAAAACCGCCTGGCGGTTTTTGGGCAAATGGGCGGGTAGTTTTGCCATGTCAGGATCTAAACCGACGCACAGCATCGACTCGTTTTGTACCTGCGCGGCCTTCAATAGATCTAGAAAAGTCATGCCGCTATTGTAGGTTCTGCCGGTCGCTCAGGGTCGATCCAAGCCCGCCACTGCTCCAACCAAACGCCGCTGGCATCCGGTGCAAACACGCCCAACATTTGTACCCGCTCGTGACTGTGTACGGGCGCCTCTGCCACCAGCCGTGGCACATCTAGCAAGCCCTGCGCATTGGGCGCCACCAGCGCCGCATCCGTGGTTTGCGCGACGGGGCCTAGCCACTCTAATCGCCTCAAAAAACGAACCCGGCAACCCAATGGAAAGGGGCGCGAGGCCAGTTGTGCGCGTGACAACCGAGGTCCAAATCGCTCGGTGTCGGGCGCGCGTTGACGCCAATCGGTTGCGACGGCGTCGTCACCCGGTAAAAACCAGCGACCCCGAACATGTGCCAAGCGTTTTACGGGCGCTTGATCCCACGGTACTGGCAGGGGGTGCTGGAGCTGGCGGTGGCAGAGCTTGTCCAACTTGTGCTGCCAATTTTCAACGCCATCAGGACCAATCGCCTGACCAGCGGGCGTGCTGGGGTGGGCCAAAGCGTAAAACTTCACCGCCAATTCCGCATGAACCAAATGCCCGGTGTCATCGCGCCATAGCGCATCCAACTCGCCCCGTTGCTGGCGGCCATTGACACCGGGCGACGGCTGCTCGAACACCGGCACCCCACTGGCCAACCACTGCACGGCGGGGCTGTGCTGAATGAAGAATCCAAAGAGCGCCTCTGCCAAGCGGCCCAAACGCAGGGGCTGTGCGACTGACAGATAGTCGGTATCGGGTTGCTCTGGCGAGGCCATGCGATTCACAGCGGAGAGCAGCGCACCGGGCGCGCGCGCTTGTGCCAACAACCAATCTTGGACAACCGCGTCTTGCTTGGGAGACCACAAACGATGGCCAAACACCCCGGCATCTGCCTCCAAGTCCCAAGGCCAAAAGCGAGGTGCCGTTACCAACCACCACAAATCACGCCAGGCTTGTGGCGCTTGCGTCCAGGTCGCCGTATCAACTACTAGGCGCACGGGCGTCCACCTCAGCAATGGCCAGGCACAGATCAGCCCAAGTCTTCGGCTTTTCTTGCGAACTGCGCAACAAGGCTGAGAGCGGGTAGGTGACCACCACCGGCGTCGCTGCGGGCAAACCCGAGGGGTGTACTTGACCACGTAACTGCCCCAATGCGCGCCCCTGAGTGCGCTGCACTGGCAGTAACGCCTGCGCAACTGGCAAGCCCATGGCCACAATCATTTGTGGCTGCAACCACGCCAATTGGGCGTGTAAGTAAGGCAGACACTGCGCCACATCCGCCGAGGTGGGCGCCATGCCGGGCGCCGCACGGCACTTGGTCAGCGAGGTGAGATAGACATCGGCAGGTGCCAGCGACATGGCTTGGCAAATCGCCTCAAACAAGGTGAGTTCCGAAGGCCCTACCGGCGCGTGGTTGGTTTCGGTTGACGGTAAATGGTCCGCCACGAACACCCATTTGGCCGTGGGTGCGCCCCATCCGGAGACACTGCCACTGCGGCCCTCGCACAAACCGCATGACTGACAACTGGCGACCTGCGTCGCCAACGTTTCCCAGGACAACCCATCGACCGAGACGGGGGCGCGGGTCGAGGTGGGTGGGGCCTCGCGCATGGGCTCCAAGGCGGTTTCGATCGGGCGCAAAGGCGGTACCGAAGCGCGTGCAGCCGTCGCTACGGGTGCGTAGACGGTCGGCTCAGACACCGGCGCAGGCGCAGCAGCAGGTGCAGGGGCGGGCGGGGCAGCGACGGCAGCCGAGGACGGGGCGCTGGGCCAGAACCACTGAATCCCCATGGCTTTGAGCATGGCACGGGCACGGCGGTCGAGCTGCAAGGTGTCCTGCAGACGAGGGGTTTTGACGGGCGGCGGGTTGCTCATGGGTTCAATGTTAACTGCATCACCACCGCGTCTTCCCGTTGATTGGTCTTCAGTGGGTAGTAACGCTTGCGCACCGCCACGCGCTTGAAACCCACGTGCTCATAGAGTGCCAGCGCACCGTGGTTGCTCTCTCGCACCTCCAACCACAGCGACGTGGCTTGGCGTCCCGCAGCCCATGTCGCCAGCGCCGACAGCATCAGTTGGGCCCAGCCCTGACGCCGAAACAAGGGAGCGACCGTGATGTTCAGCAAATGCACCTCGTCAACCGCTTGCATGGCAACGAAGTACCCAATGATGAGGTGCCCGTCCGCATTGCGCCAGGGGGAAACATCGGTGGGCGCCGGTTCGCACACGAGCAACTGCGCATGGTTCAGGTGGTGAACCGCATCCAACAGGTTGCCTGCGGTCCAGGGGTGGGCATAGGCCACCTTTTCCAACTCAGCGATCATGGCCACGTCAGCCGCCACAATGGGTGTGAATTGCACCAAACGCGTTGCCGGATCAACCATGGGTAGGATCGACGGTTGACGCACGCTTGGCCGCTACTCGCTCTGCGGTGGTTTGCGCCACCTTGTCTCTCACATACAGTGGCATGGCGGCGGCGGCTGGCACCGCCGCACCGGCAGCCCACAGCGCGGGGGTGAGGTGTAACAGGGCTGTGGCCGATGGGGTCGCCGATACCCAAACTGGGGCGGCCGGCAAGTCCGCCAACACGTCAGCATAGACCGCGTGCGCGTTGCCTGCCAAGCCGTCGGTACTGCCCGTCAAGGCCTCGCGCAAAGCCAGCGGCGTCATCAGGCCGGACGCCGCGATCTCGACGGGCAAGGTCACAGGCGTTAAACCCGCGTCAAAGCGGTATCGGGCGACATAAACTTCCCCCATGCGCGCATCCAAACAGGCGGTCCACTGCCGCGCCGTCGCATCGGCTTGTTCCACGCGCGCCGCCTGTGCAGTTGCCAACAAAGAGTTGACGGGCACGACGGGTATACCCCCCGGGCGCGCTGACGCCGCCAGACCCTGCGCCACCGCACACGCGGTACGCAAGCCCGTGAACGCGCCGGGTCCTTGCCCGAAAACCACGGCATCCAGATCGGTGAAGGTAAGGCCCGCATCACGCACCAATTTTTGAATGGCAGGCACCATACCGGCGGAGGCTTTCGCCCCACTCGCGCCGGACGTGGTGGTGATGGCCCAAGCACTCACATTCGCCGTGCCATCGCTGATTGCGAGGGCCAGCGAAAGCACATTGGTACTGGTGTCGATCGCCAATAGGTGACGGTAAGGCAGGGTGAGTTGAGGGCGCAAAGCAGGCATAGCGTGATGATTTTGACAGCGCCTATTGTCGTCGACTTGATTTAGCATTAACACCCGTGTGGCGCGCGGCGGGCGCGTCCGTCGATATCCAGGAACCATTGGTTTATATGTCCCTTTTTCGCAAGTGGTCGGTTGTGTGCTGTTGGCTACTGATTGCCACCCATTTTCCCGCCCATGCGGCACCTGAATCAGAGGAACTGCCAGCCAGCGTGACGGCGCACTTGAACAAGGCCGAGGTGCCGCTTTCAGATGTGAGTGCCGTGGTGGTTGCCGTGGGCGACGCTCAGTCACCCCTGTTGCGAACCCATGCCGAGATCGCGCGCAACCCAGCTTCCATCGCCAAGCTGCTGACAACGGCGGCCGCGTTAGATCATTTGGGCAGTGACTTCACGTGGTTCACGGACTTTTATTACACCGGTCGCATTGAGCGCAACCAGCTCGTCGGCAACCTGCACATCCGAGGTGGCGGCGACCCCAAGTTCGTCATTGAACGCGTGCAAGAGGCCATGCAAAACCTAAGTACGCGCGGCATCACCACCATCAAAGGCAACCTGGTGCTGGACAACAGCGCCTTCGACCTGCCGCAAGCGAGCGCCGGCGACTTTGATGGCGAGGTCTTAAGGCCCTATAACGTGCAACCCGATGCCTTAATGGTCAACTTCAAGTCCGTCATCTTGAAGTTCAAACCCAATCGAAAAAAGGGTGTGGCAGAAATCGTGGTGGAGCCCCCCATGGCGGGGCTGAAAGTACCGGCCTCGATCCCCTTACGCAAAGGACGATGCGGCGATTGGCGAACGAAAATTCGCGCCACCCTGACACAAGCGACGCAGTATCGGTTCGCGGGCCGCTACCCCAGTGCATGCGGCGAGCAAGAGTGGGGCGTCGCCTACATCGACCCGGCAGCCTATGCGGGCAAGGCCCTTTTAGGTATCTGGCAATCTGTCGGAGGACGTCTCACGGGTCGGGTTACGAAGGGTCGCGTGCCAGTGACGGCCAAGCTGTTGTACCGCGCGCCGTCTTTGCCTTTGCGAGACATCATCATGGACGTCAACAAGTTCAGCAACAACATGATGGCGCAACAGGTTTTTTTGACCCTGGCGATGACTCCCAACCAGCCCGCCACTTATGACGCCGCGCGACAAAAAATCGGGCAATGGTGGAATCGAGAAATGGGTAACCGCATCGCTGCGCCGACCATTGATAACGGCTCCGGCTTGTCGCGTGATGGTCGGATTACGGCCGATGCCCTCGTCGCTCTGTTGCAACACGCGGCCCAACACCCGCAGTTCAAAGATTTTTACGACTCATTGGGCATCGCAGGCGTCGACGGCACGGTCAGTCGCATGGGCCGCGACGGCAGCACGCCGCTGGCCATCGGTAATGCACGCCTGAAAACGGGCTCCTTGAAGGACGTCAGCGCCATCGCCGGCTACGTCACGGGCGTGAGTGGTCAGACTTATGTCGTGGTCGCCATGATCAACCACGAGAACGCCCCTAAAGCACGGACGGCCTTGTACCAATTGGTGGAGTGGGCAGCGGCGCGCTAGCGCGCTTAAGGCGATCGCGCACTCCATCCCAAGGTAGTCCCAGTGGGGGCGCTTCGACCCAAATATGTGCCACGCCCGCGGCGTCCAGATCACGCAGCGCGGCAAATAAATCATGCGCGCAAGCCTCGGCATTGCTGGGCATTTCCCGGCACCGCAAGCCGGCGGGTAAGCCATTAAGCAGCGCTGCACTGCCATACACAGCACTCATCGCCATACTGTCTGACGAGAGGCTATCAACATGCGCCCGCAGACGGGCTGCATCGGCCACGTGGACCTGCGCCTCCGGTGCGTAATGTGACTCCAAGGAGCCCGAGACCTGTGGTGAATGTTGTTGGGCACCCCAAACCGCCAGCCCCGTGACGTCTGTAATTTGGGCGGATGTAATGTGCCCCGGTCGCAGCAGTACGGGGTGCTCACCGCAGACATCCACGATGGTGGACTCGATACCCACCGCGCAATCACCCCCGTCGAGGATTAGCAGTTCGTTATCAGCTAATCGCCCTTCAAATTCACTTCGCACATGAGCAGCGGTCGTCGGACTGACCCGACCAAAGCGATTGGCGCTGGGGGCTGCAACACCGATCACACCGCGGGCAGCCGCCTCGCGCAAGACCGCGACCGCAATGGGGTGTGATGGACAGCGCACACCAATCGTTGATTGCCCGCCCGCGGCGGCGGCGCAGACACCCGATCGGCGCGGGAGGATGAGTGTGAGTGGCCCTGGCCAAAAGGCATCAATCAACGACCACGCCATATCGGGTACGCGATCGCACAGGGTATCCAACAACGCGCGCCACGACTCAACGGTGGGCTGTGGCGCGACATGGACGATTAAAGGGTGATCAGCGGGTCGGCCTTTCGCTGCAAAAATAGCGGCCACAGCGGCAGGGTTGTTCGCATCAGCGGCCAGACCATAAACCGTTTCAGTTGGCAAGCCGAGCAGGGCCCCATCGACGAGGGTCTGTACCGCCTGCGCAATGGCGTGCGGGGTATCTGCGGCTATGCAGCGGACCATATGCAAATCAATGCCAAATGCCCAAGATCGCTTGCGCCTCCTCAGCCACCTGCCGGGCGGCTTCGATGGTACTGGCGGTGATGGTCAGGTGGCCCATCTTCCGTCCCACGCGTGCCTCAAGCTTGCCGTACAGGTGAAGGTGTGTGCCCGGCAAGGCCAGCACATGATCCCAAGCGGGGGTTCGCAGCTCACCCGTGTTGAGCCAGATATCGCCTAACAAATTCAACATGACCGCCGCACTGTGCAACCGTGGTTCAGACAAGGGCAAGCCCGTCATGGTGCGCACTTGCAAATCAAATTGGGAGAGGTCGCAGGCCTCAATGCTGTAGTGCCCACTGTTGTGAGGCCTCGGCGCCATTTCGTTAACCACCAGACCCAGCGTGCCATCGCCCTGCTTGACGACGAAGAACTCGACACACAGGACGCCAACGTAACGCAGCGTCTCGGCAATCGCCTCCGCCGCTTGAATCGCGCGGGCACTCAGGTCGGCATCTAAGTTACCCGGGAACACCTCGGTACGGGCCAAAATGCCGCCAACGTGCGTGTTCACTTGCAAGGGTAAATGCACACAGGCCCCGTCGCGGCCACGGGCAACCACCACCGAGCATTCGGCTACCAAATCGAGGCGTTTCTCGACCACACAGGTCACATGATTCAAATCGGCCCATGCGGCCGCTAACGCGTCACGACTGGCGACTTGCACCTGTCCTTTACCGTCATAGCCCATCCGGGCGGTTTTCAAGATCGCCGGAAACAGGCTGGCATCCACGGCTTCCAAATCAACCGCTTCACGCAAGGGCGCGTAGGGAACAGGCCCCACCGCCGCAGCACCCGCGCTTTGAGCGGCACTGGTTTGGAAGTGCGCTTTCTCAACCAGTCGATCTTGTGCAACAGCCACCGCCTCCGCAGCCGGTGAGACGGGGTTACGCTGGCTCAAAACCCGCAGGGATTCAGCCGGGACATTTTCAAACTCTGTGGTCACCGCGTCACACAAACGCGCCATACTGGCCAAGGCCTGCGCGTCATCGTAATCAGCCAGCAAGTGGTGATGACTCACCAGTCCAGCGGGGCTGGTGGGGTCGGGATCCAACACGGCAGTGCGATAACCCATGCGCTGCGCGGCGTGCACAAACATCAACCCCAATTGGCCACCACCCAAAACTCCCAGCGTGACCGGGCGGTCATCGGTTGCGGCAAAGGCGGGCAGCAATACAGCAGGTTTCACATCGGTGTTCATGGTGGCTTCGTCGTCTGATTGAGGCTGTCGTATCAAGCGACAGGCGGTACCTGCATGGCGCGAGCCGCTTCGGTCTGCTTGGCGCGGAAGGCTGCCAGTGCCACGGCCAAATCGGGGCTGTGGTTGGCCATCATGGCAACCGCAAAGAGCGCTGCGTTCGCTGCACCAGCGGTGCCAATCGCAAAGGTAGCGACTGGAATGCCTTTGGGCATTTGCACAATGCTGTGCAACGAGTCCACGCCATTGAGGTGTTTGGAGGCGACCGGCACACCCAGCACGGGCACCGTCGTTTTCGCTGCCAGCATGCCGGGCAGGTGCGCCGCGCCACCCGCACCCGCGATGATGGCTTGCAGCCCTCGCTCCTTTGCGGTGTCGGCGTAGGCAAACAAATCATCGGGCATGCGATGGGCAGAGACCACCCGGCATTCGAAAGCAACCCCGAACTCGGTCAATATATCGGCGGCCGGCGCCATGGTGTCCCAGTCGCTGCTGGAACCCATCACAATACCAATTTGAATCGCGGACATGCCATCTCCGTTAAAGTTGTAATTTTACGGGGCGTCCCCATCTGATTGATGTGAATAGCCAACGAATCTCCCGAAACCCACCTGCGAGCTCTTGAATGATTGATGTAACCATAGCGAATTTTGAAACCGACGTGATCGAAGCCTCCAAGACGACGCCTGTGCTGGTGGACTTTTGGGCGCCGTGGTGCGGTCCTTGCAAGACCCTTGGCCCCTTGCTCGAGAAAGTTGAGGCCGACTATGGTGGGCGCTTTATTTTGGCGAAGATTGACTCCGACCAAGAGCAACAATTAGCTGGGGCTTTCGGCATTCGCAGCATCCCGACCTGCGTCTTGCTGATGGGCGGTCAACCTGTTGATGGGTTCACAGGCGCGATTCCAGAAGGTCAAATCAAGGCGTTTTTAGACAAACACCTGCCCCCAGATGACGGCACCGAGGAGCTTGAGGCTGAGGCCCCCGAAGCACCGCCAGTCAGCGATGAGGACGCACTCAGTGCCCTCGCGCAAGCGGCAGTGGCCAACCCCAATGACGACGATGCGCAGTTCAAGTACATCCGCGCGCTGCTACTCATGAACAATATCGCGCAGGCCAAGGCTGTTTTTGAACCCCACAAAACAAAAGCGCTGGCTATACAAAAGCTTGCATCCATTGAGTTATGGCTTGCCACCTTAGAAGCCCCTGCCGGCAACGAGGCGGCCTTGCTACAAGCGATCGACAGCAACAAACGCGATTTTGAGAGCCACTATGCGCTGGCCCAACAGTGCATGCGTGAGACCCGATGGACCGATGCCATGGACGCATTACTCGAAATTTTGATGCGTGACAAAACGTGGCAAAACGACCTGGCCCGCCGCGCGTATGTCGCCATTCTCGACATCATCACGCCAGAGCCACCCAAGGTCGCCGAAGGCCAAACACCACCCGAGGACCCGGTTGTGGCTCGCTACCGCCGCCGCCTCAGCAGTGTGGTGCTGAGTTAAGCAGCCTGCGTCAGTTGAGTCAGCGCCTCTTGGTACTTCGCAGCGGTCTGCGCGATCACCGCTTCGGGCAAGTCGGGCGCAGGCGCGGTCTTGTCCCATGGCTGGCCATCGCGCTGCGCAGTGCTCAGCCAGTCTCTTAAAAACTGCTTGTCATAGCTGGGCGGGTTCATTCCGGGCTGGTATTGGTTTGCGGGCCAATAGCGCGAAGAGTCAGGTGTCAGCACCTCATCCATGAGGACTAATTGATCATCGGCATCCAGGCCAAACTCAAACTTGGTATCTGCAATGATGATGCCCTTGCCCAGCGCAATCGCAGCCGCCTCGGTGTACAACTGCACACTGATCCGGCGAATCGCCTCGGCCAGGGGCTGCCCAATCATCTCAACGGTCTGGGCAAAGGTGATGTTCTCGTCGTGCTCGCCCACCGCCGCTTTGGCAGCAGGCGTGAAGATCGGTTCGGGCAACGGCGACGCATTCTGTAAGCCCTCTGGCAGCGGCACACCGCACACCGTCTGCGTGGCTTGATATTCTTGCCAACCGCTGCCAGCCAGATAGCCGCGCACTACCGCTTCAACGGGGATAGGGCGCAAGCGCTTCACCAACATCGTGCGCCCTTTGACCCAATCGGCTTCGGCGGGGGTCACCACCGACAAGGGATCTTCGCCAGTCAGGTGGTTGGGGCAAACGTGACCCAGCTTGTCAAACCAGAACAACGCCATCTGCGTCAACAACGCGCCCTTGCCCGGGATGGGTTGCGACATGATGACGTCATAGGCACTGATGCGATCGCTGGCAACCATCAGGATGCGGTCATCACCCACCGCGTAGTTGTCGCGAACTTTGCCGCGCGCCAGCAAGGGTAAAGAGGTGAGGGTGGGGGTGTGTGCAGCAGAAGCGGTCATGGGGATCTGGGTAGCAAAGCGTCAATACAGCCTCTATTAGGCAACAAAAAAGCGCGATGGGTTACCAACCCATCACGCCTTTTTTGTGGTGATCCTCGGCGCAGCGGGGGTCAGGCCACGACTTGGGCCAACGCGCCATCGGCGTAGCGCCCAGCGACAACCTGCAGGCTTTCACCTTTGATTTTGCCAGCTTGGCCTTCACAACCAAATTCGATATAGCGCTGTTTACAAATTGCTTGCGCGGCGGCGCGCGCTGGTTTGAGCCATTCACGGGCATCAAATTTTTCGGGATTCTCATGCAAAAACTGACGTACGGCGCCCGTCATCGCCAACCGGATATCGGTGTCAATGTTGATTTTTCGCACGCCAAATTTAATCGCCTCTTGGATCTCCTCGACTGGCACGCCGTAGGTCTCTTTCATGTTGCCACCGTATTGTCGAATGATGGCCAACAACTCCTGCGGCACACTCGACGAGCCGTGCATAACGAGGTGGGTATTCGGGATACGCGCATGGATTTCTTTCACGCGGCTGATCGCCAAGATATCGCCGGTAGGCTTACGCGTGAATTTGTACGCACCGTGGCTGGTGCCAATCGCGATGGCCAAGGCGTCTAATTGCGTCGCTTTAACAAACTCGGCCGCTTGTTCGGGGTCAGTCAACATGTCGGCCATTTCCAGCTTACCCGCCGCACCAATGCCGTCCTCTTCGCCGGCTTCGCCGGTCTCTAGCGAGCCCAAACAACCCAGCTCACCCTCGACCGTTACGCCGACACGGTGCGCCAAATTGACCACGCGCTTGGTCACGTCGACGTTGTATTCAAAGGAGGCGGGGGTTTTACCGTCTTCCTCTAGTGAGCCGTCCATCATGACGCTGGAGAAGCCCAAATCAATCGCGCCCTGGCAAATCGCAGGGCTTTGACCATGGTCTTGGTGCATGACCAAAGGAATATGGGGGTAAGCCTCAACGGCCGCTTGGATCAGGTGCTTGATGAAGCTCTCACCCGCATATTTACGCGCCCCAGCGCTGGCCTGCAGAATCACCGGCGCACCCACCTCATCAGCCGCAGCCATGACGGCCTGCACCTGCTCTAGGTTGTTGACGTTGAAGGCGGGAATGCCGTAGCCGTTGGTGGCCGCGTGGTCGAGTAACTCACGCATTGAAACGAGCGCCATGGGGATAATCCTTCTGCAATGGGGTTGTAACCAGTTGGTAACTGAATTTGGGGTTTACCCGAATTTTAATCAACCTCACACGGATTTTGACGCTCAGAACACAATTTCGACACAATTGCACGGAAACCGCGCTGTAACTTTTGTTACTTGACGCGACAAATTTTAAGCAGGTTGGTGCCACCCGGTTCGCCCATCGGCTCGCCGCAAGTGATCGCATAAATATCCCCACTCTGAACGATGCCGCGGCGGATCAGATGGCTCTCGGCATCCGCCAGAGCGGTATCGCGGTCGTAACTGGTGTCCATCAACAAGGGACGGACGTTGCGATACATCGCCATCCGGCGCTGGGTGCTCAGGCGCGTCGTTAACGCGTAAATGGGCATGTGCATGTTGAATCGGCTCATCCACAGCGCGGTGGACCCGGAGTCTGTCATCGCCACGATCGCTTTGGCGCCACAGTGATGAGCCGTGAACAATGCCCCCATCGCGATACTTTGGTCAATCCGCCGGAAGCTCTTGTTAGCGGTCTTTAAGTTGAGCTCGGCGTCATTGGCCTCTTCCGCAGCCAAGCAAATCGCAGCCATCTGCTTCACGGTTTCAAGTGGGTATTTGCCAGCCGCCGTCTCGGCGCTCAGCATGACCGCATCCGTGCCGTCCAACACCGCATTGGCCACATCGCTCACCTCCGCGCGTGTCGGTACGGGCGCCAAAATCATAGACTCCATCATTTGCGTTGCCGTGATGACGACTTTGTCGTGCTCGTGGGCCATGCGAATCATGCGCTTCTGTAAAGCAGGCACCGCCGCGTTACCAACCTCGACGGCGAGATCGCCACGCGCGACCATGATGCCGTCGCTGGCCTTCAGAATACTGGCCAAATTCGGGATGGCCTCTGCCCGTTCAATCTTGGCAATCAAGCCTGTCTTGTGTTTGTAGGGCGCACCAGCGACGTTACACAGCTGGCGAGCCAACTCCATGTCGGTTGCGCTTTGCGGGAAGCTCACAGCAACATAGTCCGCTTGCAAGGCCATCGCCGTTTTGATGTCCTCCATGTCCTTGGCGGTCAACGCCGGCGCTGACAAGCCGCCACCCTGTTTGTTGATGCCCTTGTTGTTGGATAGCTCGCCCCCCACCACCACTTTGGTGTGAACGGCAGCGCCACGCACCGCCTCGACGTTCAGAACGATCAAGCCATCATTGAGTAACAACACGTCACCGGCTTTGACGTCGCGCGGCAGCTCCTTGTAATCCAAGCCAACCGCCTCGATGTCACCGAGCGTTTCGCGCGCAGCATCCAGCACAAAACTGGCGCCTTCAACCAGCTGCACTTTCCCGTCAGCAAATTTACCGACGCGGATTTTGGGGCCCTGCAAATCCGCCATGATGGCGACCTCGCGACCCACCTCTTTCGCGGCTTCGCGCACCGCTGCCGCGCGGTCAATGTGATCTTGCGAGATGCCGTGCGAGAAGTTGAGGCGAACCACGTTGACGCCCGCACGCAGCATCGCGACCAGCAAGGCAGGATCGCTGGTTGCAGGGCCGAGGGTTGCGACGATTTTGGTTGCGCGAGTAGCCATTCAGGAGATCTCCGTTGGTAAAAAAGGGCCAACACAACGGGGTCAGCCTGTAATTCAGTTTCATATTGTGACTGAATATAGTTACCAACGGGTTACCAAATTAGTTCGCGCGTCGCGCCAAAACCTCAAAGGCGGGCAAGGTCTTACCCTCTAAAACTTCCAAAAACGCGCCGCCGCCGGTTGAGATGTAACCCACCTGATCGGCCATGTCGTACTTGGCAATCGCTGCCAGCGTATCGCCGCCGCCCGCGATACTGAACGCATCGCTCTGCGCGATCGCTTGGGCCAACGTTTTGGTACCGTTTTCAAAAGCTGCAAATTCGAACACGCCGACCGGGCCGTTCCACACAATCGTGCCCGCCGCTTTCAACTGCGCCGCCAGTTGGGCTGCCGTGGCAGGACCAATATCGAGGATCAGGTCATCGTCAGTCACGTCGGCGGCCGCTTTGACAGTCGCGACGGCATCGGGCGCGAAGGCCTTCGCCGTGACCACATCGGTTGGGATGGGCACCGCAGCGCCCCGCGCCTGCATGCTGGCCATCACTTGGCGCGCGGCATCTAACAGATCGGGTTCAGCCAAGCTCTTACCGATGGGCAAACCGGCTGCCAACATGAACGTGTTGGCGATGCCGCCACCCACGATCAGGTTGTCGACGTTTTTTGACAAGGCTTCAAGGATGGTCAACTTGGTCGACACCTTGCTACCCGCCACAATCGCAACCAGTGGCCGTTTGGGGGCTTGCAACGCCTTGCCAATCGCATCCATCTCAGCGGCCAACAAGGGGCCCGCACAGGCAACCGGCGCATGCACTGCGATTCCGTAGGTCGACGCCTCGGCACGGTGAGCGGTACCAAAAGCGTCATGCACGAACACGTCGCACAGGGCCGCCATCTTTTTTGCCAGTTCAGGGTTGTTCTTTTTCTCGCCAACGTTCACGCGGCAGTTTTCCAGCAGCACCACCTCACCCGGTGCCACGGTCACACCATCCACCCAATCCGCAACCAAACGCACGGGCTGACCCAGCAATGCGGATAAGCGCTCGGCAACGGGCGCCAAACTATCCGCCGGTTTGAATGCCCCTTCAGTGGGACGTCCCAGATGGCTGGTCACCATCACGGCAGCCCCCGCCTTCAACGCCATTTCAATGCACGGCACACTGGCGCGCACGCGGGTGTCCTCGGTGATTTGCCCGGCATCGTCTTGCGGCACATTCAGGTCGGCGCGTATGAATACCCGCTTGCCTGCAACAGCCCCTTGGTTACACAAATCTTGAAAGCGTTTGAATTGCATGATGCATCCTCAAAAATTAAATCAATTCGTTTGGCGACAAGCGACGGTCACGTCGAGCGACGCTTGATACAGCGCGGTTTTGACATCCGCCAGCGCCAACAGGGTGTGGAACAGGCCGTCATGGGTCAAGGGCACATCGGCCTGTGCAGCCAAGCAGGTGGTGTCTAAGCGCAACCGCTGTTGCATCGCTCTTGAGAACCATGACACCTGCGGCACGTGCTTTTGCTCAACCGGTGCCAGGCTGTAGGGCAAGCCGTGCAAGTACAGGTTGTTCTCGCCTAGCGACTCACCATGGTCGCTGACGTACCACATCGCCGTGTCGTGATCAGATTGACGCGACAACCACTGAATACTGGCGGCCAACAGGTGGTCGGTGTAGCGGATCGAGTTGTCATAGGCATTCACGACGGCCTGACGATCGCAGCTTTGCAGCGCATTGCTGGTGCACTCCGGCTTGAATGCCTTGTAGGCCTCGGGCGCACGTTTGAAATAGGCGGGGCCATGACTGCCCATTTGGTGCAGCACCACCACCACGCCTTTATCGCGCTGCACCGCTGGCAACTGGGCGATACGCTCGTCCAATCCATCCAGCATCACCGCATCAAAGCACTCACCATTAGGACAGAACGCTGGGTTATTCAGGTCCCGCGTGTTGACGGTCGGCACACGGTCGCAAACGCCTTTGCAGCCTGACTGGTTATCGATCCACAACACCGCCAAACCCGCACGCTGCAGCACGTCCAATAAGCCTTCCTGTGGCCCATCGCGATCCTCATAGTCTGACTTACCCAACGCCGAAAACATGCACGGCAATGAGGCAGCGGTATTCGTGCCACACGACATCACATTACGGAAATATTGCAATTGACCATTCGCCAGCAACGGGGCCAACTCGGGGTTGGTGGGACGCTCATAACCACCCAGCTGCCAATTAGCTGCACGGCTGGTTTCACCCACCACCAACAGCAAGCGCAGCGGTCGTTGCGTGCGCTGGTAGCTGGCACCCAAGGTGGCGTCTTGGCCAATGATTTCGAGGGGTTTTTGTTGATGCGGGATTTGATCTATCGCCAAGCGCACACTGGCGTAGAGGCCGTTCATGGGGTTGATCATGTAACGGATCTGTTTGTGGTTACGCATCACCGACGCGAAATCCTGAAAAACCAACAAGGTGGCGCCGATCGCCACACCGAAACCCACGATCGCGAGCAACACGTTTTGAAGGAACCGCTTGATGGGCGGGGCACCTCTCAAAGGGCGCGATGACACCCAAATGGCAGGCACAATACCCACAAATAACAAGGTCGTGACCAGGCGCCAGGAGAGCAGATCTGCCACCTCGCGGGCGTCAGTGCCGGCCACGTTGGCCATCATGCTGGCGTCGATGACAATTCCATAACTGAGCATGAAAAAGGAGCTGGCCGCCGCACTGATCAGCATGACCACCGCGACCCCCTTCAGCAGGACGGGCCAAGCACACAGAATCAGCAGACTAAAAGCGACGGCCGCGATGGCGACACCAAACGCCACCATGAAGCCCAACCCGCGCCAACCCATCACCTCTGGCAACGCATCTAGGTTCTTCCACAGGCTGATGTTGCCCACGGTGGCCAACCACACAGCGACAACCAGCGCCAACGAAAAACGAGACCACGTGGGGGCGGCGGAACGCATGGAAAACATCAGTGGCTAGCCCTTCAATGAACGCAACGGTATGCACTTTACCTTACCCGAGACCAGCACCCGGGACGTACCGGGGAAGTACCCGATTAAACTCTGCCCATGACCCCTTACGGACACTCCCTGCGTTTCACCGGCAACGGTGTGCCGTGGCGCAGCATCACCGCCTCACTGGTGCTTTTACTGCTGTGGGATGCATCCGGTTGGGATCTGCCGCTGATGGACGCAATTGGTTCGTCAACTGGCTTTCCTTTGCGTGATAACTACTGGCTGGAAAACGTGCTGCATACCGGCGCACGTAACGTCTGCGTCGCACTTTACTTGGGCCTCTGGGTGGTGGCATTGGCCTGGCCCAATGGTGCGCATCCACTGGTCGGATACCGCTGGCAACGCAGCTGGTGGTTACTCGGGGTGTTGGTTAACTTAATCGTCATCGGCGGCCTGAAATCCATCAGCGGCACCAGCTGCCCATGGGACTTACAGGCTTTTGGTGGCCCAGCGGTCTATGTATCGCACTGGACTTTCGGTGTGGCCGATGGCGGTGGCGGCCGTTGCTTCCCCGGCGGTCACGCCTCCAGCGCATTGGCATTTTTAGCCCTGGCACCCGTGTGGTTGCGCGCTGCCGCCCCATCGCACCGGCGGTTGGGTCGATGGTTGTTTGCACTGGCGCTGGGATTCGGACTGTTATTTGGCTTGACGCAAACGCTGCGCGGCGCCCATTACCCTAGCCACACCTTGTGGACCGCTTGGCTGTGTTTTACCGTGGGCTGGCTGTGGTTTGCAATCTACCAACCGGCCAACAAATGGAGCGGCAAGTAAACTGCCATGCCGCTGAGGATGGTCCCAAACACGCCGCCGCGCGTGAAGTACCAAATCAAGCCAACCGCAGCGCCATAAATGCGTGCATCGCTGAACGAGTCAATGAGCGTCCCATTTTTCATCACAATCTCGGGCACGATCACAGCCGCCATTGCGGCCACAGGCGCGTAATGCAGCCCGCGCTGAAACCACTCAGGGATGGCCATTTTCTCTTGTGACCACATGAAGAAAGAGCGCGTCAAAACCGTGATGCCAGTCAGGCCCAAAATGGCCAACAACGTCCACCCGTCGGTCTCGTTTACGGCTTGCATCGCTTTAGACATGTGCAGGGCTCCGTGAGCGGTCAAGCAACAGGCTGATAAGTACTGCAGCCGAGACACCGACCAGAATATTCAGTTTCATCGGCAGGGCGTAGGTGGCCACTGCAGCCGCACCCGCCAGTATCGCCGCAACGGCACGCAATCGCGTCGTGACCAACGAGCACGAAATCCCCATGAGCGCCAAAATGCCCGCAAAGCTCAGGCCCCATGACAAAGGAATGACACTGGCCAACGCGATTCCGATGAAACTCGTCGTCATCCATGTGGCCCAGTTCACAAACCCAAGCGCCGACCAATAGATGTCCATCCCGCGAATGTCTGCTGCCGCCGTGGGCACCGTCTTGTACTTCTTAATGAAAACCACATACGACAAATCAGTCAACAGATAGGCGTAGGTGATGCGCTTGGGTAATTTGAACGGCATAAAAAACGGCCGCACATGCGCACTAAAAACGGCGAACCGCAGGTTGACACACAATGCGGTGAGCCAAATCACCCACAGTGGCGCACCTGAAATAATCAACGGCATGGCTGCCAATTGCGAGCTGCCAGCAAACACCATCAAGGTCATGGCGCTGACCTCGACCAAACTCATCCCCGAATTGGCGAGCGCCACACCCGTGGTGATGCCCCACGCGCCAATGCCCGGCGATGCGGGCAACATATCCCGCACACCCGCGATAAAAAGCGGGTGTCGCACCCACTGCAACAAGGCGTGCAAGGGCGTCATGGCGCATCCTTTTGCGGTGGCAGGACAAAGTGCTGCTGAACCGACAGGGGGCACCCTCTTAAAAAGTCACTCACCGACAAACGCCTGCCACCCGGGCGTTGCAAGGCTAATAGGCGCAAACGACCGACACCACACGCGACCTCAACGCCGGCGTCTGATACGGCCAACACCGTGCCCGGGGTGACGGTGGCACCACCGTCGGTGGTAAGGGCTTGTGCATCCCAGATTTTGATGGTCTCCATTTGCCCGTTCAGCGGAATTTGCGCTGTCGCGCCCGGGAAAGGATTAAAAGCGCGGACTTGGCGATCCAGCAGCACGGCATCACGGGTCCAGTCAAGCGGCGCTTCGTCTTTTTCAATTTTGTGGGCATAGGTCACGCCTGCAGCCGCTTGAGGCGTGGCAACCGAGGTGCCAGCGGCGACAGCGTCGAGGGCTTCAATCAATAACGCGGCGCCAGCACCAGCCAAGCGGTCATGCAAACTGGCGGTGGTCTCGCGTGGGTCAATCGGAACGCGACAATCACGCAATGTGTCGCCCGTGTCTAAGCCCGCGTCCATCTGCATGATGGTGATGCCTGTCATGGCATCGCCGGCTTCAATCGCACGGTGAATGGGCGCTGCACCACGCCAGCGCGGTAGTAAAGAGGCGTGCACATTCAGACAGCCCAAACGGGGGGCGTCCAATACCCACTGAGGCAATATCAGGCCGTAAGCCGCCACCACCATCACATCCGCAGCTGCGGCAAAGATCGCCTGCTGCGCCGATTGCGCATCGTCAGCATAACGGCCATCCAACCGCAGACCCATGGGTTGTGCGACGGCTAAGCCATGCGCCAGCGCCAACTGTTTCACTGGTGAGGGTTGCAAACGCATGCCGCGCCCCGATGGTCGATCGGGTTGGGTCATTACCAATTCAACGGTATGGCTCGATTCAATCAGGGCCTGCAACGTGCTGGCTGCAAACGCGGGCGTACCGGCAAATATGACCCGCATCGCGAACCCTAGCCTCGCTTAACGCGCGTCGCGCAGTTGTTTCTGCAGCTTGGTTTTGATGCGGGTGCGCTTCAAGGGCGACAGGTACTCCACGAAGACCTTGCCCATTAGGTGGTCCATCTCATGCTGGATACAAATCGCCAGCAGGTCTTCAGCGGCTATTTCTCGGGTGTGCCCGTTTTCATCCAGCGCTTGCACCTTGATCGATTCGGCGCGCGGGACGCCGTCGTAGATACCCGGGACAGATAAGCATCCCTCTTCGGCGATTTTGGTCGCCTCGCTTTTCCAGACCACTTCGGGGTTGATCAAAACCAATGGCTCATCGCGCGCTTCGCTGATATCGATCACGATGACGCGTTCGTGGACGTCGACTTGTGTCGCAGCCAAGCCGATGCCGTTGGCGTCGTACATGGTCGCTAACATCGCTTGCACCAACGCCTTGATGCGGTCATCCACAGCCGCAACCGGTTTGGCAACCGTGTGGAGCTTTGGGTCGGGATAGCGCAGGATGGGTAGAACAGTGGCTTGTGACATGACGCGGTCGGGATATCTGGTTTGCCCCTATATTGTCGCGCTTTTTTTATGCGGTCTCGAGTGCCCCCTGCATACCCCTATGGGCAGTTGTACCCAGGACAGCGACACTGAGTCGTACGATCACTCGTACCTCAACTGCAGCACCCCACTTCTTGCAAACCACCTCTCCCCTCAATCGTTGGCGACTCTGGTTGCGTTTCAGCTTAACGCCGCACATCGGACCCGTCACGCTCAAACAACTTTACCTCGCGCAAGCCGACCTCAAAGCCCTCATCGAACGCCCCAAGCGGGCATTGGCTTTGGGTCTGTCGGCCGCGCAATGTGCCGCACTCGCACAGGTACCCGACACCTGGCTCGCCGCCGTCGCGCGAACCGAGCTGTGGCTGCAAGATCACCCCGAACGCTTTGTGCTGACACTTGACGACGCTGACTATCCCGAGTACCTGCGCGACATGGCTGATCCCCCGCCTGTTTTGTTCAGCGCGGGGCACCGCTACCTCCTAAGCGACCGGGCATGCATCGCAATCGTTGGCTCACGCAACCCAACGGCGCAGGGATTGAAAGACGCCAGTCGATTTGCAGCCCAATTGGCGCAAGAGGGGCTGGTCATCGTCTCCGGGCTGGCGCTGGGTATCGACGGCGCGGCACACGAAGGGGCACTCGGTGTGGCGCCCCAAACAGGCCCCGACACCATCGCCATCGTCGGTACCGGTTTAGACCTAATCTACCCCAGAAGCCACGCCACGCTGTCAACGCAGATCGTTGAACAGGGTTTGATGTTGTCCGAATTCCCGCTGGGAACTGGTCCCGCGCGCATGCACTTTCCAAAGCGCAACCGACTGATTGCGGGGGTGTCAATTGGAACTCTGGTGATTCAGGCTGCGATTGAGTCAGGCTCGCTCATCACGGCACAAATGGCCACAGAAATGGGCCGCGACGTCTTTGCCTTGCCGGGCTCGATACACGCCACGCAATCCAAAGGTTGTCATTGGCTAATCAAGCAAGTTGCGAAATTGGTGGAACGCGCCAGTGACATCATTGATGAATTACCAAGTCATGCGGTACGCAAGGTCCTGCGCGAGGCAGACGATGCGGGCGATGCGGGCACGGCAACGACTGCAAACACGCCAAGTCCAGCGGCGACGCTACTCAAAGCCATGGGCCTGGCTCCAGTCAGCCTTGACGCGTTGGTCATGCAAACCCAATCACCAGCGCACGCGTTGCAAACCCTGCTGTTTGAGTTGGAAATGGCAGGCCACGTGGCTCGCATGCCCGGCGGCCTGTTTCAGCAAATCGTCTAAGCGCTTCGCCAGAAAGGATTAGACCACCGCACCGGCATTTGGGTCGTTCGGGTCGTCGCTGCCATCGGTTGGCTTCGTTTTAATGAGGTCTTCACGACGAATACCCAACCACATGCCAACAGCGGCGGCGACAAAGACCGACGAGTAAATGCCGAACAAAATACCAATCGTCAGCGCCAAAGCAAAGTAGTGCAGCGTCGGGCCACCAAACAACAACATGCTCAACACCATGATTTGCGTTGAGCCATGGGTAATGATCGTGCGGCTAATTGTCGACGTAATGGCGTGGTTGATGGTTTCAATGGTCGTCAATTTCCGATAGCGACGGAAGGTCTCGCGAATACGGTCAAAAATCACCACCGACTCGTTGACCGAGTAGCCCAAAACGGCCAAGACCGCAGCCAACACCGCCAATGAAAACTCCCATTGGAAAAATGCAAAGAAACCCAAAATGATGATGACGTCGTGCAGGTTCGCAACGATGGCGGAGACCGCGTACTTCCACTCAAAGCGGATGGCCAAGTAAATCATGATGCCGATGATCACAGCACCCAGCGCCATCAAGCCATTGGTCGCCAACTCATCGCCTACCTGAGGGCCCACGTATTCGGTCCGGCGCAGCGTCACGGTCGGGTCGGCCGCTTTCAAGGCCGCCAAAACGATTTCACTTTGTTGACCCGAGGTTTGCTCGGCCACGGTGGGCAAGCGCATCAAGACATCGCGTGCAGAGCCAAAGTTTTGAACCTGCACATCGCTGTAATTTAATTGGGTAAGCACCTCGCGAACCGCCTCAACATCGGCGGGTTTCTCGTAGGCCACCTCCATGACGGTGCCGCCCGTGAACTCGACCGACAGGTTCAAGCCGTTGGTGAAGAGGAAAAAGACAGATGCAATGAACGTGGCAAAAGACACGGCGTTCAGCGCCAATGCATGGCGCATAAAGGGAATGTCTTTTTTGATGCGGAAAAATTCCATGATTCGACTTCCGTTCTGAGGTTATTCGTCAGCCAAGGCTTTGGCTTTGGGATTCGCGTTCCAAACGGTTCCGATGGAGAGCTTTTTGAGTTTCTTCTGACGGCCATACCAAAAATTAACCACCCCGCGCGAGAACATCACCGCAGAGAACATACTGGTCAAGATGCCGATACAGTGCACCACCGCAAAGCCGCGTACCGGGCCCGAACCGAAGGCCAGCAAAGCGATACCCGCAATCAGTGTGGTGATGTTGGAGTCAAAAATTGTGCCCCATGCGCGGTCATAGCCTGCGTTGATGGCGGCCTGCGGCGCTGCGCCTGCACGCAACTCTTCGCGAACACGCTCATTAATCAGCACGTTTGCGTCAATCGCCATACCAAGCGCCAATGCCATCGCTGCCATACCTGGGAGGGTAAGAGTCGCTTGCAGCAGCGAAAGAATCGCGACCAACAACAACAAATTTACAGCCAGCGCGATACTCGAGAACAGACCGAACAAGGCGTAGTACGCGCACATGAAAGCCACGATCACCAGAAAGCCCCAGGTCACGCTGTCAAAGCCTTTGGCGATATTCTCGGCACCCAGTGACGGGCCAATCGTGCGCTCTTCAATGATTTCCATCGGTGCGGCCAAGGAACCGGCGCGCAACAACAACGCCACGTCGGCGGCTTCTTGGGTCGTCATGCGACCTGAAATCTGAACCCGACCACCGCCGATTTCTGAGCGGATGACTGGTGCAGTCACAACCTCGCCTTTGCCTTTTTCAAACAGCAAAATGGCCATCCGCTTGCCGATGTTTTCACGCGTCACATCTTTGAAAATCCGTGCGCCCTTGCCATCCAGGTTTAAATGAACCGCGGGTTCTTGCGTTTGGCTGTCAAAGCCGGGTTGCGCATCTTCGAGGTTGTCGCCCGTCAACACCACTTGGCGCAGAACGATTACCGCGCGACCATCGCGCTCCAGATAACGCTCTGATCCAAAGGGGACGTTACCTTGCCCGCGTTCCGCAGCGCGGCCTTCTGCACTCTCGTCGACCAATCGAACCTCTAAGGTTGCGGTGCGACCCAAAATATCTTTCGCTTTGGCGGTGTCCTGCACGCCGGGCAATTGCACCACGATCCGATCGAGGCCTTGTTGTTGAATGACTGGTTCAGCAACCCCCAACTCGTTGATGCGGTTATGCAATGTGGTGATGTTTTGCTTCAAAGCCGCACTTTGAACCGCCGCGGCTGCCGCTGGCAGCAGGTTGACATTCAGACGCAAGTCGGTCGGCGTCCCAGCGGACACGACAGATAGATCTGGGAACGCATTGCGAATCTCCAATTGCGCTGCATCCAGCGTGGCTTGGTCACGGGCACGAATCCAGAGCGTCTGGTCTTGGCGCTCGATACCGCTGTGGCGTACCCCTTTATCGCGCAACGTGGTACGGATGTCACCACCGATGGCTTCAATTTTTTGAGTCAGCGCGGCGTCCATGTCGACTTGCAACATAAAGTGCACGCCGCCACGCAAATCCAGGCCCAAATACATGGGCGCACCGCCGAGACTGCTGAGCCAATTGGGGGTACGTGGCACCAAGTTGAGAGCGACGATATAACTTGGGTTGGTTGGATCGGGATTGAGCGTCTGCTCCACCACGTCGCGCGCCTTCAACTGCGGGTCAGTGGTGTTGAACCGAACTTTCATGGAGTTACCGTCAAACTGAACGCGGTCGGCGATCAAGCCCGCTTGCTGCAACGCCAGCTCCACACGAACCACCGTGTCGTTGTCCACCCGCACCGCTGTTTTGCCGGGTGAAACCTGCACGGCAGGCGCCTCTCCAAAAAAATTGGGCAAGGTGTACAGCGTACCAATGATCAGCGCGACAACGATGACCACATACTTCCACAGGGGGTAACGATTCATGACGATACTCACATCACCGCCCACGCTGACGACTGTCAGTGGGCGGTTGTTTGGCCTGCATCTGCAGGCACATTAAAAAGCGAAAAAGCGGCACCAATGGGCCGCTTTAAGACAGGTTTGACGGCCATCGGTCGTCAAACCGTGCCAAAAAAACTTTACTTCACAGAGCCTTTGGGCAGCACTTGAGCCACAGACACACGGTGCATCTGCACCTCAACGCCCGGTGCAATTTCAACTGAAATCACGGTCTCGCCCAATTTGGTGACCTTGCCCAACAAACCACTGGCGGTTGAAACCTCGTCGCCCTTGGCCAACGCCTCAATCATGACCTTGTGCTCTTTTTGACGCTTCATCTGGGGACGAATCATCACGAAGTACAGCACCACAAACATCAACAGTAAGGGCAACAAACCCATCAATGATGATGCCGTGTCACCACCGGCGGCTTGTGCATAAGCGTTAGAAATAAACACAGGTTTCTCCAAAATCAAAAAATCCCGTCTCGGCAAGAGCACCGAGACGTCCATCGCGCATTGTAAGGGGCTCCGATTATCCGTTTCGTATCAGTCAAAAATAGACTTAGGTCGTCTGCCAACGATCCAGTAACTCAGACCAGCGCGCACGCGCCGCCGCCATGTTGCGTGCCTTCACATGGCCAAAGCCCTTAACGGGCGCCACCACGTTGGCGAGGTCCAACGCCAAGGCGCGGTTCTCGACCGTCAGGTCACGACACACGGCGTCGATCAAGGCGATGTAGTCATCGCGTAGTTTGCGCTCACTTTTACGCTCATCCGTATAACCAAACACATCCAAAGCGGTACCGCGCAAACCTTTGGCTGTCGCGAGCAACGGGAATACCGCCGCCATCCAGCCCCCAAAGGTCGTTTTGATTGCCTGACCAGTGGCATTTTTTCGGCCCAAAAGCGGTGGTGCCAAGTGGTACTGCCGCTTGATTTGGGTACCAAACGTGGCCGTCAGGCGCGCACTGAAAGCGGGATCGGCGTGCAGCCGCGCCACCTCATACTCGTCTTTGATCGCCATGACGCGGTAAAGCTGCTCGGCGGCGGTTTGCGTGATGGGTAGGGCGCTGTCGGGACCCACCACCGCACGCTCAGCGGCACGCACCCGCGCGACTTGGTCGGTGTAGCGTTTGGCGTAGGCGCCATTTTGGTAAGCCGTTAACAGTGACTCACGCAAGGCGATGGTGTCATCAAGACTCGCTTTGCGGGTGAACAAGACGGGCTGCGCCGGTGCTTGCGCCTGCTTGACCGCGCTCAGTGTGGCCTCGACACTGGCCCAGTCATGGGCGCACAGACGGCCCCACGCAAACGCCGCTTGATTGGCAGCAACTTGGACACCATTCAGCTCGATGGCACGCATCAAAGAGGCCTCATGCAATGGGATCCAACCCTTCTGCCACGCAAAACCCAAAACCACCGGGTTCACAAATAAGCTGTTACCCAACAGCTGTGTCGCCACCGCGTCGGCATCAAATGCTTGCAATGCATCCGCCGACACGGCAGTCGCAATGGTGGCAAGGCAGGCGGCAGCGGGGTTTTGCCAATCGGTGTTATGCACAAAAGCCGCCGTCGGGGTGCTGTGCCCATTGAGTGCCACGTGCGTGCGCACCGGATGCATGCGCATCAAAGTTTCTTTGCTGGCCGTCACCACGGGGTCGCAGCCCAAAATCAAATCAGCAGCGGCGGTATCGACGCGGGTGGCGTGCAAGGCGTCTTGCTGACGAGCCAAGGTGATGTGGCTCCAGGTGGCCCCGCCTTTTTGCGCCAGACCGGCAGAGTCGAGGGTCACGACCCCTTTCCCTTCCATGTGTGCGGCCATGCCCAACAGCTGACCAATCGTGATCACACCCGTGCCGCCAACCCCAGCGACCATGATGCGCCATGGCGCAGCCAAATCGGAGGGTGTCGGCGCAGGCAAGTGCGCCACATCGGGCTGCGGTAATTGCACAGCGGCTTTGGGTTGTGCCTGCAAAGCGCGCTTCGAACTGTCCGCACCAATAACAGTGACGAAGCTGGGGCAGAACCCTTGCACGCAGCTCTGGTCCTTGTTGCACGTGTGTTGGTTCACGGTGCGCTTGCGACCCAATGGCGTCTCAAGCGGCTCGATGGACAAACAGTTACTCTGCACACCGCAGTCACCGCAACCTTCGCAAACGGCCTCGTTAATCACCACCCGTACATCGGGATCGACCAGGGTACCGCGCTTGCGGCGACGGCGTTTTTCGGTGGCACACGTTTGGTCATAAATGATGACGGTGGTGCCAGGAATGGCGCGGAAATCCATTTGGATCTGAGCCAATTCATCGCGGTGTGCCACGGCGACACCGGCTGGCAGTGTGACGCCCTGGTACTTCTCGGGCTGATCTGTGACCACCGTCACGCGCTTCGCCCCTTCAGCCGTCACGCTGCCCGCGATTTGGACGACGGAGTGGCCTTCGGGTCGCTCACCCACCTGCTGACCGCCGGTCATCGCGACGGCGTCGTTGTACAAAACCTTGTAGGTGATGTTGACGCCCGCGGCCACACTCTGGCGAATCGCTAATAACCCGCTGTGAAAGTAAGTGCCATCACCAAGGTTCGCGAACACGTGAGGCTCCCGCGTGAAGGGCGATTGCCCCACCCATGGGACGCCCTCGCCACCCATTTGCGTAAAACCGACGGTCGACCGGTCCATCCAAACCGACATGAAGTGGCAGCCAATACCTGCCATCGCACGCGAGCCTTCAGGCACTTTGGTCGAGGTGTTATGAGGACAACCCGAGCAAAACCACGGCATGCGCTCGGCCGGCATACCGGCCTTGGCGAGCGCGCTCATGTCCTGCTCTTTCAGAGCCAGTGCCGTGAGGGCCTGATCGATGCGCACCTGAATGTCGGCCGGCAAGTCCCAGCTCGTCAACCGCTTGGCCAACGCCTGCGCGACCAGCGACGCGCTCAAATCGGCGTTGGCGCGCACCAATGTCTCGGCATTTGGCGCCAGCACGTCGCCGTTGAGTTTGCCCACCACGCGCGGACGCTCGGCATCGGGCAGACCATACAAAATATCTTTAATCTGCGGCTCAATGAGCGCGCGCTTTTCCTCGACGACCACAATTTCCTGCAGTCCTTTTGCAAACGCTTGAACCGTCGCAGGCGCTAAAGGCCAAACAGCCAGTACTTTGTGCACGCGGATACCGGCGCGCTGGCAGGCGGCATCGTCGAGGCCGAGATCTTGGAGGGCCTGACGGGTGTCGTTGTAGGCCTTGCCACTGGCAACAATACCGAAACGGTCTGCCGGTCCCTCAATCACGTTGTGATTGAGGTGGTTGGCTTCGATGTAGGCGCGCGCCGCGGGTAACTTGACGTCGAACAGCCGCTGCTCTTGCACCAGAGGTGGATCGGGCCAGCGAATGTGGACGCCGTCGGCAGGCATGGCAAAGTCCGGAATCTTGACGGTCACACGGGCGGGGTCGACGATCACCGTGGCACTGGATTCAACAATTTCTTGGATGGTTTTCATACCCACCCACACGCCCGCAAAGCGGCTCAACGCGATGGCATGAAGACCGGCATCCAAAATATCCTGTACGGACGCGGGAAAGAAAACAGGAAACCCACAGGCCTGGAAAATCTGATCGCTTTGGTGAGCCACCGTTGAGCTTTTTGACACGTGGTCATCACCCGCCACCGCCAACACACCGCCCAGCGGCGAGGTGCCCGCCATGTTGCTGTGTTTGAACACATCGGAGGAACGGTCAACGCCAGGGCCTTTGCCGTACCAAATCCCAAACACCCCATCGTGCAGTTGCTCGGCCTTTGGCGCAAAGGCCAATTGCTGGGTGCCCCAAATGGCGGTCGCTGCCAGCTCCTCGTTGACCCCCGGTTGAAACACAACGTTCTGCGCATCTAAATGGCGCTTCGCTTTTTGTAGGGCTTGGTCGTAGTTACCCAGCGGGGACCCGCGGTAACCACTGATAAACCCCGCTGTTTTGAGACCGGCCTGCTCGTCACGCGCGCGCTGTAACAGCGGCAGGCGCACCAACGCTTGCACCCCACTCATAAACACGCGGCCAACCGGCACCGTGTACTTGTCTTCCAAACTCGCCGCTTTAAGCGTTTGCAGCGCTTGCTCGGACAGTGGGGCATTCATGGTTCGACCTCTCGAAAATGATTAACAAGCCGAGCTTAACGCCTAGGCCACAAAGCCCACAAGCGCAAAGGTTGCTTTAACCCCCCCGCCAGGTGCGCCGCTTCATCACCCCAACCGGTAAAAAAGTCCGCCCGAACCGCCCCGACAATGGCCCCGCCCGTGTCTTGCGCCATGACCAAGCGTGCTGTCTTGAGGGTCGGCCCCGTGGTCGTCATCCAGACCGGGGTCCCATAGGGGATGCTTTTGCGGTCAACCGCAATCGAGCGCATGGGCGTCAGTGGCACCCCTTGCCCACCCTTGGGGCCCGCTTGGGCATCCATGTCCGACAGATCCTCTTCGCGAAAAAAGACTGTGCGCGGGTTGCGCCAAATCATGCGCTGAACCTCGGCAGGATTGGCGGCTGCCCACGCCTTAATCGCCGGCCAAGAGGGCTCGGTGATCGCGCCGCTATCCAGTAAGCCGCGCGCGACACTTTGATAGGTGTGGCCGTTGTGCGCTGCGAACGCGAGGCGCGCAGTTTGAATCCGGCCATCGGGCTCTTGAATCTGAACCCGACCAGACCCTTGAATTTGCAAAATCAAGGCGTCAATGGGATCACTCACCCATGCCAACTCACGCCCCTCCAAAGCGGCCAGCGCACGGGGGTCCGTCTCCATTTGTTCGCGGGTGAACCAGGTGTCGCCGTTACGCAATCCAGCGGGTGGCGCGTACAGCGGGGTTTGATTTTCTGGCGTCTTCAGGCGTGTGGCGCGCATCATGGGTTCAAAATAACCCGTCAACAGACCGCCCGCTGCGCCGGTGGTTGACACCACTTGATACGGTTGCCACGCGCGCATGATCCAGTCATACCGCTGCGCGGCATCGCCAATGCTCAGTTGCCGTATGGTGCTGCAAGCCGCAGCCAGTGCGGCAGCGGGCCGCTCACAACTGCGCAGCCAGGCCCCCCAAAACGCCTCCAGTTCATCGCTGCCCCAAGCGGGGACTTGGCGCCACTTCACAGGCAACCAACGCGAACCATCCCGCACCATCGGCTCTGGCAACATCTGCGTGTCGTCCCAGGCCAGCGCAGCGATGACAGCGGGATCGGTCACGGGTGTGTCGGACACCTCGGCGGCAGGACTCGGTTCGGATGCAGTTGGCGGTGCAGTGGGTGGTACGGTGGGTGGTGTAGGTGTGGCATCCGCTTCGGCGGCAGGAGGCGTCGGCGCTGGCACAGGCGTCACTGCCGGTTGCGGGGTCAATACGCCACGCGACGGTGCGCAACCAGCCAGACTCCCTACAATGATTGCAACCCCGATCCAGCGCCATTGGCGCTGGGTTGGACGACTGTAATGCGACACAACGTTAGGCAAACAGGACCCCATGGCTTTGTTACTGTTGGAAGCGCTCGGCGCGCTGCTAATTTTTGTTTTTATCGTTTGGTGGACCATGTTTTCAGGTCGAAAAAATGGCGAGCCCATTGACGATAACACTCCCACCGACGCCGAGACCACAGACACCCAAAAGCCACCACGCCGCTGAGTCTTATTTCGCTTCCTGTGGTTTCGGTATGCGCTGCTTCATGCGCTCATCGACCTTGACCTCGCTCACCTCGGGCTCGGCCCAAGAGCCAGATATATTGAACCCCTTGACAGTGACCTGGTTGATGATGTTCCCCAAAAACCCATCGGCGAAGTAGGTCAGTACCCCAATCACGGGATTCGCCGATGCCGCAAGCAAGGCCAGCGTGCCTTTATCGACTTTGGGCACCACGATCACGTCGATAGACTGGGTCTCTGCCTGCATGTCGGCCTTACCTTCCATCAGCACCAACGCCCCCAAGCCTTGCATCGCCAAGTTGTTGGTTGTCACAATGCCCTCTCGTATCGTGGCGCTGCCTCGCATGTCATCGAAAGAGAAGCCCTGCGAAAACACATCGGTGAAATCAAGCGTCAGGCGCCGTGGGAGCGATTGCAAGCTCAAAACCCCGAGCAACTTGGATAGCCCAGGGTCGGCCTTTAAGAACTGGCCTTTACGCAAATCAATCGTTAAAGCACCACTTAAGCTCGGCGTATGAAACCGGGTGGGTGCGCCTTGCCAAGCCAAGTCACCCGAAATTTGACCTTCGCCACCACGCATCACGCCCGGCATGCCAAACCGTGTGAGCAGGGCACCGCCATCGCGCAACTGCAACTCCACGGTCAGATAGGTTCGCCGCACGGGGCGGCCCTTGACCGGCGCCCATTGCCCCGTTGCTTTGAAACTCGCTTCGGGCATGTCCAAGCGCAACCGGTCAATCAGCCATTCGTTAACCGACCCGCTGGTCGTGGGTGCTGTCTGGCGATTTTTAGCGATCAGCTGGAGACGTCCCATGTCACGCCCGTTTAGGCTGAGCGCATCGACAACCACATCAAGCGAGGGCATCGCTTGCGGCTGATTACTGAGCAAATCCACCACATCCTTGGTTTGCGCTTCCGCTAATTTGAGGGTGGCCAACCGCACAGTCAGTGCGCTACTGGTCTGCGATTCACCCACGTTCATTTGCACGTAACCGTTGAGCTCATCCGCCAAGATGTTGGCGCGCCAGACATTGCGCTCACGCGCACCGCCCATCACGACACGATTAAAGGTTCGGCCCTCAAAGACCAGCTGGTCAGCGATCCCAACGACGGTATCTGGCACATAGTCCTCGAAAGCGTCGATCAGCGAGGGCTCGTCCGACGGCGTCTCGGCTGATGCGTTACTGGATTTTGCTGGTGGCAGCGGCGTACCAATACGCACTGGCGCGTAACGTTGTGGCTGGTCGAAAACAGCCTGCCACTCATCTACGCTGAAACGCGGTAATCGGATGTCGGCGGACACACCCGTCGCTGGCAATGAGAGCGCATCGGGACCAGCCGCGCCCAACACATAAGCCCCGCGTACCACGTCCGGCTCGATCAATGCCAACTCAAAGGCGTTGAGGTTGGCGGGTTGCGCTTTGTATTCGCGCCGAATGTGTGCTCGGGCAATGGGCGCCGCCGGTGGGCCCACGGCCACGATCAAGTCCTGGGCCTTGACCATGCCTTTGGACAGGCCGCTGGTAGGTACCGCCCGCAAGCTGGCGCTGAGGGTCCAGTCATCACCAACCGCTTTGTTCATGGGGGCTGGCAACTCAAGCTTCACGGCTTTAAATGGCGCATTCACGGTCACTCGAACGCCATCGGACCCCGCTTGATCGACGTCTACCATGAAGTTCGTCATCCCGCTGGCCCGTCGTGCGGCTAATGCCAAACGGCCCAGCGAAGGGGTCCGCGCGACGTCTTCGGCCCGCAGGGCGCCCTTCACCGTCGCGCGCAACGTGGTCGTTGAGTCATCACGTTTACGCCAAATACCCGAGCCTTCAACATTGCCACCGAGCCAGTTAGCTTTCGCGCGCGTCACATCCAGTGAGTTGTCGGTAAACCGAACATTGCCCTGTAAACGCTGCAGGGGCGGCAACCCATCAACCAAACTGAGCGTCACATTATTCAGGTTGGCCTCACCTGCAATCTGTACCGACCCGTTGTCATTTGTGGCGACTGGCACGGTCACAGCCAATGACACCGAGGCGTCGCCCTCGCTGCGCCACTTGGTCAGCAAGCCTTCGGTGCGCACCCCCAACGGCGTGCGGTTCAACTCGTTCAACCAAACGGCAAGCGGGCCGGCTGCGGTCAGCGTGACTTTGAGCGGTCTGTCGCTTGTGAAATCGGGCCACGTCAAATGGCTTTCGCGCAACACGATGGCCGGCGCGCGCAACAAACGACCACTCACCTGGCGCAACTCAATCGCGTTATCGCTGAGTTCAAAACGCCCGTTCAACTGCGCCACGGCGGGCCAGTCTTGGTCTTTACCTAATGTGCGCGCATAGTCGTAGGTCGCGTTAACCACATCCGCCTTGACGTCGAATACCCCCGCCTCTCGCGACTTAAACGGGTAATCAGCCAAGCGCCCATCAAACAACACCGTCGTGTTCTTGATCTGACCCGACAAAACATGGGTGGCCAGATAGGCACGTACCTCCGGCAGGCTGGCCGGCAAATAGCGGGGCAGAGCAGTGACCGCCATTGCATCAACTTGAGCTGCGAGTTTCAGATGACCATTCGGCGACCCATCGGCACGCCAAGTGGCATCTCCCACCAATAAACCATCGGGGGTTTGTAGGCGCGCTTTCTCAATCGCCACTTGCCACTCTGAATTGGCGCCGCTTGGTGCTTTCCAACGGACCGATGCCGTCCCCGACGACAACGAGACCACAGGGTCCACCCACACACCCGGCAAACTCAGGCGCCCTTGGTCAAAAACCAAACTCGCCTCGCCGCCTTGGGTGTCGGCTCGCCACTTGAGACTGACGCCTTCCGCACCGGGACTACCCAAAGCACCATCCCCCTTGGGGTCGGGCAACGCCCGCCACGCCAGCCCCGTAGCTTCACCTTCGGTCTTGAACTGCGTAGGCTGAGCCAGGTCGCCCGACCAGCTCAGGGACGCTTTATTTACGCGGCCCTTGGGCATCAGCGCGATCAGCTGACGGCGCACGGCTTCGTCAACCGGCAGTCGACTGGCCAACGCATTGACCAGCTCAATGTCCACCCGGTCGGCCTGTAACTGCCAAACAGCCGGTGTCGTTGCCGTACCCGCCTGCCACGTTAATTCGGCATTACCGCCCGGCCATTTCAGCCCATCTGTGGTTTCAAAGGCCAGATTACGGGTGCGCAAAGTCCAGTTGAGATCGGTTTCCGACCACTCCACCTGACCCGCCAGTTGTTTGAGGAGAATCGGCTCTAAGGTCTCGCCCAATTGGACGTCGACATCACGCATGCCGATGTCATTACGCACGGATTGCACGCGTAAACCGCGCCCAACCACCAAAGACAGAACCCAGCTCCCCTCGCCCCCATTGACCCACTGTTTGGGTAGCTTCAATTTGTCTTGTGTCGGCCAGCTATCAGGCGGCAACAGCTGCACCAGCATGGCGCGCAAGGCCTGGAATTGCACACGCGGCAGCTGCGTGTCAATCTGGCCCTCCCAAGCCGCGAAGTCGGTCAGCGAGTTCTCGAAGTAACTGCTGCGCATGCGGGCACCCACTTTGAGCCGATCACCCAAAGCCGCCGGTGGCGTCATCGAGAGGCTGATGTCATGCGAACGCCGCCCATTGATCAAGTTGGCATCGATGGCCTCAAAAGTCCAAGCCTGAGACTCTCCCATGCGATCGGCCAAACGAACAGTGGCGTTTTGCGCCCCCATGCGCGGCTGTGCCAAAACCCAATCCAGCCAAGCGGGTACCGATTGTTCGGTGTCGGCGGCTATACCGATACCTGCGACCGACCACTGACCTGCGCCATCTCGCTCAACCAATACATCGGCATTGTTGACTTGTAAATTTTCAAGTTGCAACTGCCACAACGATGCCAAAGAGAATTGCACATCGATGTTGCCGATCGACAGCGCAGAGCCGCCATCGCGCGCTTGAATTTGGATCTGGTCAATCTGAAAACGCGTGGTCCAACCACTCGCCGTGCCCCGCAGCTGCGCGATCTGGACGGGTAGACCAACTGTTTCAGTCAGCTTGGTTTCGAGGTCTGCACGCCAATTGTCAATACGAGGCACAATCGCCACGTGGATCAACGCATACACGCTACCAATGAGGGCCCAGGTAATTAACCAAACCACCAATAGCCATTTCAAAGCCGTGCGGATACGGCTTGATTTGATGACTGGCGTTTGTGCTGACGATCCCATGGATTAATTATGACCTCGACCGCCCCTGATTCCCATGACAGCGTGACTGGTTTTGATAACCAAGCCACAGGCACCGACTTGGTCGCACATGCCCGGTTTGTTCAGCGCGTCCGCCGACGCTACGCCGAGCAGCTGCCACTGCTGGCACCGGGCGTACCCACGCTGGCGGACATGGCGCAAACCTGCGACGCGCTGACCGAGCAAGGCTATGACCTCAGCAGCCGCTTGCGTATCTTGCGACAGCTGGTCATTGAGCGCCTTGCCACCCTTGATTGCACGGGCAAGGCATCGGTGGGCGATGTCACACTGGCCGCCACCCACTTGGCTGAGTTCACACTGGACCAAGCCGTCACGCACGCCGTAGCCACCCTGAAGGAAATTCACGGCACCCCCATCATCGAGCCGCCCGAGGGGCCGACCCCAGAGCCCGTGGAGGCCACCCTTTGGATCGTCGGCATGGGCAAACTCGGCGCGCGTGAGCTCAACGTTTCCAGTGACATCGACCTCATTTATGTCTACGACGTCGATGGCAAGACAACGGGTAACGCGAATGGTCTGCAACGTATCTCCAACCACGCTTTTTTCGGCAAGGTGGTCAAACAGGTCTATCAACTGATCGGCGAGACGACAGAACACGGCTTCGTTTTCAGGGTTGACTTGGCCCTGCGCCCCAATGGCAGCGTCGGTCCGGCCGCAATCGCATTGGATGCTTTAGAAAATTATTTCCTGATTCAGGGTCGCGAATGGGAGCGTTTTGCATGGCTCAAAAGTCGCGTGGTAGCCCCAACATCGGCGCGCCGAAGCACGCGCGTACACGAACTACGCGATGTGGTGCTGCCCTTCGTATTCAGGCGCTATCTGGACTACAACGTCTTTGATGGCCTGCGCCGCTTACACCAGCAAATACGCGCCCACGCAGCACAGCGTGCCGCGGGCCATCCCGAGCGCGCCAACGATGTGAAGCTATCGCGCGGTGGCATCCGTGAAATTGAATTCACCGTGCAACTGCTGCAGGTGGTGCGCGGGGGCCAGTTCCCTGAATTGCGCACGCGGCCCACGCTTGACGCGCTGACGCGCCTGTCAAAAGCGGGGCTCATGCAGGCCGACAAAGCAGACGCTTTGAGCGATGCCTACGAGTTTTTACGGCGCGTTGAACACCGTGCGCAATACCTTGACGACCAGCAAACGCACATCCTGCCCACAGATGACGCCGATTTGGAATGGGTCGCCACGACCATGAGCTTTCCCACGGTCGCCGCGTTTTTATGCGCCCTCAGTAGCCACCGCGAAGTGGTGGCACATGAATTCGACATCCTGTTGGGTGGCGAACAACCCTGTACCAATTGCAACGGCGAAAAGCGGCTTGAGACTGACCTCGACAGTGTTCTAGATGGGCTGCACAGCCCACTCAAAGAACACCTTGCAACCTGGAAAGACCAACCTCGTATTCTGGGCCTGCGCGATGAGTCACGCACCCGCTTGGCTCGCCTGCTGCAACGAACACAGGCCTGGATGGATGACGGCAAAGTATCCGAAGTCGGAGCGCTCCGGTTCGCCGACTGGCTTGAACCTTTGATGCGACGAGACAGCTACTTGGCCTTGCTCCAAGAGCGGCCTGCCATTCATGAGCGCATGCTGCGCATCCTTAGTGCGGCGAAGTGGCCGGCACGGTATCTCATTCAACACCCCAGTGTGATTGACGAACTGGCCAATCCCGAGCTCTTCTCCGAGCGCTTCAATGGGCAGCAGTTTGAGGCCGAGCTTCAAGCCCGTCGCGCAGCACTCAAGCGAACCGGCGAGGATACCGACGAGGCCCTATTGGATCTGTTGCGTCGCGCCCATCACAGTGAGGTGTTTCGCACGCTCGCGCGCGACGTTGAAGGACGCTTGAGCGTCGAGTTTGTTGCTGACGACCTCAGTGCACTGGCCGACAGCATCCTGCGTGTCACCTTGCAATGGTGCTGGGAGCGCTTGCGTCAACGCCACGCCCCAGAGCCACGCATCGCGATCTTGGCTTATGGCAAATTGGGTGGCAAAGAACTCGGTTACGGCAGCGATCTCGACATCGTTTTCGTTTACGACGATGACCACGATGACGCCCAAACCATTTACGCAGCGCTGGTGCGCAAGCTGATCAACTGGTTGACCGTCAAGACGGCTGAGGGTGACTTGTACGAGATCGATACCGCGTTACGCCCCAATGGCAACTCGGGCATGTTGGTCACACGATTTGAAGCCTATGCCGACTACCAAGCGCAACGCGGCAGCAACGCGGCGTGGACTTGGGAACACCAAGCGATCACCCGGGCGCGCTTCGTGATGGGGCAGCCGGAGCTAGAGGCGCAGTTTGACGCCGTCCGGCGCAGCGTCATAGTGGCTCCCCGTGACACCACCGCCTTGAAAACCGAAATCATGAACATGCGCGAGCGCGTGCGCCAAGCCCATCACGTACCGGACGGGCTCTTCGATGTCAAACACAGCGTAGGCGGCATGGTGGATGCCGAGTTTGTTGTGCAATACCTGCTGCTGGCACACAGCGCTCAGCACCCAGAATTGATTCCCAATTTAGGGAATATCAAGCTGATCCGAATTGCGCAAACCTGCGGTTTACTGCCGCCAACCGTGAGTGAGGCAGCGATGGACGCCTACCGGTCGCTGCGACAAATCCAACACCGCGCGCGTCTCGACGAGGCACCCACCCAAGTGCCGCTGGATGATGCAGCCGCATACCGAGAGGCCATATTGGCCCTGTGGAACAGCGTATTCGAGACCGCTTAAGCGGTCGCCGGTGTAATCTGTTTGCGGTAGCGGTTGAGCGCCTGCACAGTATCAAACCGCTGGCCAAACAACAAACCCAGGTTGTGCAAAATGCGCTCGACCACTTTGGTTTCCCACGTCACATCAAACTGGATTTGACCATCCAACCAATGCTCTAACCAGCCGGGTTCGGGCATTCGGCTTTGCACGGTGTCGTTGGGGAACAGCGTTTTATTAACGTGCAAGTTGGTGGGGTGCAAAGCCTGCGCCGTCCGACGCGCGCTGGCCATGAGCACCCCGACTTTGGCAAATGCGGCGCGTGCATCGTCACCGAAACGCTCAATCGCACGGCGCATGTAACGCAAATACGCACCGCTGTGTCGTGCCTCGTCTTGGCTGAGGGTGGTGTAGATGTGCTTAATGACAGGCTCGTTGTGCCACTGTGCCGCGCGACGGTACCAGTGATTCAGTCGTATCTCGCCGCAGAAATGCAACATCAAGGTTTCGAGTGCCGGTGCGGGGTCGAAGTCGAAGCGCACGGCGTGCAACTCGGCTTCAGTTGGCACGAGGTCAGGCCGGAAGCGGCGCAAGTACTCAATCAAGACGAGTGAATGCTTTTGCTCTTCAAAAAACCAAATGGACATGAACGCGGAGAAGTCAGAGTCATCGCGGTTGTCGCGCAGAAACATCTCCGTGGCGGGCAATGCAGCCCACTCGGTAATGGCGTTCATCTTGATGGTTTGGGCCTGTTCATCGGACAGGGCAGAGGGGTCAAAGTCTTTCCAAGGAATATCCTTGTCCATGTCCCATCTCACCGCTTCCAGTTGTTTGAACAACTCGGGGTAAAGCATCCACTACTCCTGCGCAACTTGGTTCGATCACCGCATTTTACGGGGGCTCATGCCCCTCGTAAAAATGCTGCGCATAGACCCCCTCAGTGGTTAAAGGGCTTCTGCTAGTGCCGCTCGATACGCCACGCCTCGATAGCGTCCCGCAGATCTTTGGCTCGGCCGAACACTTTGGCGACTTTGGCGTCTGGAATTAAACGCAATGCGACGGCGCTGCCTCCCACCCAAATTTCGGTCTCGGGTGGCAACATGCCGCGCAACTGTCGCAACTGGCTGAGCACCTCTTTGGGCGCATTCTGGCTGGAGAAGCTCAGGGCGAAGATATCGGGCTTGACCGCCAAGCAGGCCGTAACCGCCTCGGTTAGGGGCATGCTGGGGCCCAACGACAACCGTTCACAACCCGCCTGCGCAAACATGGACTCCGCCATTAACAAACCCACCTCGTGGCGTTCTGTCGATAACGTGGCCAGCAGTACCCGGGGCGGTTTTCCGTTCGCTTGCAACGGCAACTGTTCCATGGCTTGCATCAGTACGCTTTTGACGACTGCGGTAAACAAATGCTCTTGGTAAATGGCCATTTGGCCACTCAGCCAAAACTCACCCACCTGGGCGCCGAGGGGCGCAATGACCTCCTCGATGGCATCCGCCAAGCCCCGTTCTGCAATGATTTGCATGAGTGTCTGGTGCAAAGCGCGGCGATTGGTGGCTTTGACCAGCGAGACCAAATGGGCCAGCAACGCCTGATCCTCTTGCGCAGCCACGCGCGCCACGATGGGGGTGGTTACGCTTTCCACCTCGCGCTGCAGTATCTCAAGCGGCATGGGCACAACACGCCCGGCGCGCATGCCAACATCCAACAACCGCTTGATGAGGCGCAATCGGAGTAATTGGTCTTCGTCATAGACCCGCTCTTGGGTGTCATCCCGCTGAGGCAGGGGGAAGCCGTATCGGCGCTCCCAAACGCGCAAACGATCTTTAGCGATGCCGGTATCGCGCTCGATGTCCGAGATGGTGTATATCCACGTCATATAAATTGGATCCGTAAGGGTGTAAAAATAAATTTGTCTTTTGTCTAAGACAAGTTAGTATCAGCCAGATCGTTACTTTGGCAAGTACTTTTTGGGCAACCTAGGGTATCTACCTGTGGACATACCCCCAATAATGACCTTTTGTCCAACCTGCGCATGAAAACTTTAACGCAATCAACAGAAACACCTTTGTCCGGCATGCGACCCCGCGTGGCCATTGTGGGCTCTGGCATCGCCGGTTTGTCCGCTGCGTATGCGTTGCGTGATACCGCTTACGTGACCCTGTTCGAAGCCAATGACTATTTCGGTGGACACACCCACACCGTTGATGTCACCCTGCCCACGCCCACCGGCGAACAAACCTGGGGCATAGACACCGGCTTTTTGGTCCTCAATGAGCGCACCTACCCCGGTCTGTTGGCGTTATTTGCCGAACTCAAGATCCCGCTGGCGCCCTCAGACATGTCGTTTTCGGTCAAGGTACCCAATGCACGGGGAAACGGCCAGACGCTGGAGTGGAGTGGCACCACACTCGGGGCGGTGTTCAGCCAAAAGACCAACCTGTTTCGACTCGACTTCTGGCGCATGCTCCGCGACATTCTGCGGTTCAACAAAATTGCCACCGCAATTGCCCGCACGCCCCCTGAGGCGCGGGGCCATCAAGAAAACCAGCCACTCTCGACCTTTCTAGAGGCTCACCGTTTTTCAAAGCCATTCATCAACTGGTACCTCCTCCCCATGCTGGGCAGCATATGGAGCTGTCCAACCGCCCAGATGCTGGCGTTCCCCGTCGCCACCTTGGTACAGTTTTGTGACAACCACGGGCTGCTTCAAGTAGCGAACCGCCCTAAATGGTTCACAGTTGCCGGTGGCGCGCGCCAATACGTGGATGCCATCCTCAAAACAGTTCCTGATGCGCGCTTGAGCAACCCCGTTAGCCGCATCACCCGTGACGCCAATGGGGTGTCCATCACCACAGCACGGGGTATCGAGCCCTTTGACCACGTCATCGTGGCCAGCCACCCCGACCAAACCTTGGCCATGCTCGCGGACGCGACCCCCGCCGAAACGAGCACCTTGCGCGCGATCCGCTACCAGCCCAATGTGGCTGTTTTACATACGGACCCATCGGTCTTACCCTCGGCTCGTCAAGCGTGGTCAGCCTGGAACTACGAACGCGCACCCGCTTTGGCACAAGAAGACGCCCGCGTCTGCCTTCACTACCTCATCAACCAATTACAGCCGCTGCCCTTCACGCAGCCCGTGGTGGTGTCACTGAACCCGGTCAGTGCCATCGCGCCCGAGTCGGTATTGGGCACCTATCACTACGATCACCCCATTTTTGATTTGGCGGCGATCGACGCCCAACGCCAAATTGCCGGGCTACAGGGCACCCAACACACCTACTTCTGTGGCGCGTGGACGGGCTATGGTTTTCACGAGGACGGGCTGCAGTCCGGGCTGCGTGCAGCTAACGCGTTGCGCGCTCACCTTGACATGGCGGCCACCCAACGGACGAGCGCGTGACGGCCTCCCCCCAGATTGGATTTGGCGTGGTGCGGCACACCCGCACCCGACCAGCCCCGCATCAATTTGCGTACGGCAACTACTTTGTTTGGCTGCCTATGCGCCAAGGCGCGCAAGACGCTGCAGCCTTCGACGAGGCGATTCCGCGCAACCGATGGGCACCCTTGTCCTTTTACGACAGTGACCACGGCGTCGGCGGGGCCGACAGCTTGGCTTGGCTTGATGCCTTGCTAATCGAACGGGGCATCACCGACTGCACCGGGGAAGTGTGGTTACACACCTACCCACGCGTATTGGGCTACGTCTTCAAGCCCGTCAGTTTTTGGTACTGCTACACCGCCGCGCACGAACTAAAAGCCGTGGTCGTCGAGGTCAACAACACATTTGGCGAGCGGCACATCTACGTGCTCGACCACGTGACCCTGGGTGTGCAGCAGGACACTGAAAAGGTTTTTCATGTCTCCCCCTTTTGCGAGGTGCGTGGCAGTTACCGGTTCAACTTCATGCACCAAAAACAAACCGGGCAGGTGGTGCCAAACCGCGTGGTCGCCCGCATTGACTACACCGACACCCACTGGGCGGATGGCCCTTTGCTGTGCACCAGCGTGAGTGGTACGCTCGAACCCCTAAACGTGCGCAGCCGCCGACGCGCGCTATGGGCCTACCCCCTCATGACCTTTGGGGTGATGGCGCGCATTCATTGGCAAGCCCTGTTATTGTTTCTGAAGCGTGTGCCGTTTTTCAGAAAACCTGCCCCACCCACCGAGTTCATTACCTAGCCTTCATTCGACGACCCATGCAACGAGACACCACCACCGCGGCAGCCCTCGCCCACGTCAAAGTCCCCTTCGCGGCCAAGCGACTGCTCAAGCTGCTCACCAAAATCACGCATGGGGAGTTGCACATTCAATGCCCTGACGGTACCTGGCTGGTTTACGGCAAACCCGGTGGTTTACAGGGCTACATCATCCTGAAGAACTGGCGTGTGTTTTCGGCAGCCATTAAAAGTGGTGACATCGGCTTCGCCGAAACCTACATTGCCGGTGACTGGCACACCCCGCAACTCGCCCACTTGTTGCAGGTGCTGATTCAAAACCGCGACGCCATCGAGAAAGCCGTATACGGTCATCCCATTGGGCGTTTTGCCTACCAAGTGAAGCACTGGTTGAACCGCAACACCAAAGCCAACAGCCGCAAAAATATTCACGCGCACTACGACCTCGGAAATGACTTTTACCGTTTGTGGTTAGACAACACCATGAACTACTCTAGCGCGTTGTATGCCAATGGCATCACCGATATGGCCATGGCGCAAAACGAAAAGGTGCGCCGTGCGCTGCAAGAGGTGGATTTGAAGCCCGGTCAACGCTTGCTAGAGATCGGCTGCGGTTGGGGCGCCTTGGCAGAAATGGCTACCAACGAATTCCAAAGCGAAATGGTCGGCCTGACGCTGTCCACAGAACAGCTCGACTGGGCCAACAAGCGACTCGCTGCAACCCCCAACGGACACTTAGCCGACTTGCGGTTGCAGGATTACCGGGACATTGGCGTGGTCAGCCCCGAAGAACCGTTCGACGCGGTTTGCTCGATTGAAATGATCGAGGCGGTCGGGCGGGCCTACTGGTCCACCTATTTCGACACCATCGCCAAGCGCCTCAAACCCGGAAGTAAGGCCTGTATCCAGTCCATCGTGATTGCCGATCACCTGTTCAGCCGCTACATCCAAGGCACGGACTTCATTCAGCAGTACATCTTTCCTGGCGGCTGCTTACCCAGTCCACGCCAATTCCGCGAATCTGCTGGGCGCGCTGGTTTGCGTGTCGTCAATGAGAAGGCATTCGGTCACGATTACGCCGAGACCCTGCGCACATGGCGCCACAAATTCCTGCACGAGGAACCCGCCGTCCGCGCGCTGGGTTTTGACACGCCTTTCATCCGCACATGGGAGTTCTACTTGGCCTACTGTGAAGCCGCCTTCATGGAGTCCAACACGGACGTGATCCAGTTCACGCTCGAAAAACCAATGACTGCCGCCTGATGGCCCGCTTGTTCAAACCCATGAACCCAGCGCTGACGGAATGGTCTGGCAAAGTGGTGTGGATTGTTGGGGCGTCCACCGGCATTGGCCGCGCCGTTGCCGAGCAGTTGGCACAACGCGGTGCCCGGGTGATGGTCTCGGCCCGCCAAAGCGAGCCCCTGCAGCAATTTGCAACGCAGCACCCCGGTGCGGTGGCCTACCCGCTGGACGTGACCGACTTGCCCGCGCTGCAAAACGCGGTGCAACACATTGTGCAGGCGCAAGGGCGGCTCGATCTGGTGCTGTTTGCAGCCGGGATTTACAAGCCCCTGCGCGCCTACCGGTTTGACTTGGCACGCATGAAGCAACATCTCGACGTCAACGTCGTGGGCGCCTATAACTTGGTCGATGCCACCTTGCCCACCTTATTGCAACAAGGATTTGGTCACCTCAGTTTCATCAGTAGCGTCGCCGGCTGGCGCGGGTTACCCAACTCGTTGGCATATGGTCCCACCAAAGCCGCGCTCACCCATTTCGCTGAAGTACTGCATTACGACTTGGCGGGCAAGGGGCTGGGTATCAGCGCCATCCACCCCGGCTTTGTAGAAACCCCACTCACCGCGCAGAACGAGTTCACCATGCCTGCGTTGATCACCACCGATGTCGCGGCCACCGAAATTTTGGCCGGTTGGGCCGATGGCCTCTTTGACATCCACTTTCCCAAACGCTTCACCTGGTGGCTCAAATTGCTGCGCGTATTGCCGCATCGCTGGGCACAAGCGCTCATCAAAAAACTCACCCGACTATGAGCGCATCCCGTCATCAGGTATCGGCCCGCACGCAAGCGTTATTGGCATGGTTTGAAAACCTGCAAGCCGCTGACGTGACGCGCATGGGTGCGTACTACGCCGATCCGCTTTTTTTCAAAGACCCTTTCAACGAAGTCACGCAGTTGGCGCAAGTTCAGCACATCTTCGACGACATGTTCAAGCGCCTTGAACAACCGCGCTTCGTGGTCACGACGGCCGTTGAACAGGGTGATGACTGCTTTTTAACTTGGGATTTTCTATTCAGCACCAAAGGCCAAAAGGGCGGCAAGGGCGGTCGCCCCTGGACCATCCGGGGTGCCAGCCATTTGCGCTTCGACGCGCAGGGCCTGGTAGTGTTTCACCGCGACTACTGGGACGCTGCGGAAGAGCTGTATGAAAAGCTCCCCGTCATCGGCGCCCTCATGCGCTGGCTCAAAAAGCGCGCGGGGTAAACCCCGCAGAGCGATCGGTTATCAAGCGTGCGCCGTGCCTGAAAAACTGGGGCGCTGCACCAAGCGGTCTAACAACGCGGACAAATTGGGATGCGTTTCGCGCCAATTGATTTGTGGAAAGCGGAACTCCAGGTACGCCAACGCGCTACCCACAACCACGTCTGACAAACTGAAATGAATGCCACTGCAATAAGGCTTGTCGCCCAAGCCTTTGGCCATGGCAGCCACCGCCAGCTCGACTTTGCCCAACTGGCGGTCAATCCAAGCCTGTGAGCGTTGAGCCTCGGTACGCCCAGCCCATGAAGCCTCTAAGCGAGCCAAGATGGCGGCATCCATGACACCGTCAGCCAAGGCCTCCCAGGTTTTAACTTCTGCACGCTCGCGGCCGCTTGCCGGAATCAAACGACTCACCGGCGACAAGCCATCGAGGTACTCCACGATCACGCGAGAATCAAACATGGCCTCACCCCCGTCCATGATCAAACAGGGAATCTTCCCGAGGGGGTTAGCCGCTGAGATCAGGGTATCAGCCGACCACACATCTTCGGTTGCGAACTCGTACTCGAGGCGCTTTTCAACCAAGACGACACGAACCTTGCGCACATATGGACTGGTTGGAGAGCCGATGAGTTTCATGGGTTTCAATAAAGGTTGATCGAGCAATGATTCTAGCCACAGAAAGCCCCAAAACACGGGCGCCAAAAGGAATCCTGGTCGCTTTTAAACTCATCAACCTTGTATACAGCCAAAGGCTTAATTTGGCTGGGCGCCTACAATATTGCCTATCTATTTTGGTGCACATCGCGCCCCGCCCCCAATGACTCAAGACCTCTACACCATCTCCGCCCTATCCCCGCTTGACGGCCGCTACAGCGGCAAACTGGCTGCCTTGCGACCCATCATGAGCGAGCATGGCTACATGCACAAGCGGGTGCAAGTCGAGATCACGTGGTTTATCGCCCTCACGCAAGCCGGCTTGGCGGAGTGTCCCGCCTTATCAGCCGAGGCGACCGCCTACCTGCGGGGCTTGGTTCAGCAATTCAGCGAGGCAGACACCGCCGACATCAAGGCCATCGAGCGCGAGACCAACCACGATGTCAAAGCAGTTGAGTATTGGATCAAACGCGCTTTCCGAAATGACCGTCTTAGCCCAGCGGTCCGCGAAGAGCTTGAGCGTGCAGGCGAATTTGTGCACTTTGCCTGCACCAGCGAGGACATCAACAACACCAGCCACGCACTGCAATTGCAAGCCGCGCGGCGTGAAGTGCTGTTGCCCATGTTGGGCGACGTCGTGAATCTGCTGCTGGGCATGGCCGAGCAGTACGCCCACGTGCCCATGCTCAGCCGGACCCACGGCCAAACCGCCAGCCCGACCACCGTCGGTAAAGAGATGGCCAACGTCGCCGTGCGCCTGCAACGCGCCACCTTGCGCATTGAGCAAGTCGCCATCATGGCCAAAATGAACGGCGCGGTTGGTAACTACAACGCGCACATGAGCGCCTGGCCCGACGTCGATTGGGAGGCCTTTGCCAAAGGCGTGGTGGCCTCACCCGTACCTAATGGCTTGGGCTTAACGTTCCAGGACTACAGCATTCAAATTGAGCCGCACGATTACATGGCCGAACTGTTCGACGCCATGGCCCGTGTCAACACCATCTTGATTGACCTCGCGCGCGACGTGTGGGGTTACATCAGCTTGGGGTACTTCAAGCAACGCCTCAAAGACGGTGAGATCGGCTCATCCACCATGCCGCACAAAGTCAATCCGATCGACTTTGAAAACGCCGAAGGTAACTTGGGGCTGGCCAACGCCTTGCTGCGCCACCTCAGTGAAAAGCTACCCATCTCGCGCTGGCAACGTGACCTAACCGACAGCACGGTGTTGCGCAACATGGGCGTCGCGTTTGGCTACTCGGTGTTGGCGTATCAATCAATGGCGGTGGGTCTGCGCAAACTCGAACTCAACGCGGACGCCTTGGCAGACGACCTCGACAACGCGTGGGAAGTGTTGGCAGAGCCGATTCAAACCGTCATGCGACGCTACGGTATCGATGGCGCGTACGAGCAACTCAAAGCCGTCACACGGGGCAAAACCGTCACGCGTGAAGCTTTGCACGGCCTCATTCAGTCACTGGCTATTCCAGACGCCGACAAAGCGCGTTTGTTGGCCATGACGCCCGCCACCTACGTCGGTAAAGCGGCCGAATTGGCGTTGCGCGCCGCCAAAGGCTGAGGGGGCGCGGTTACGCCGCGTTCTCGATCGCCCGTTCGCGGTAGCGGTTAAAGCGCCACGCGTCGCCATGCAGGGTGATGCGACGCCAAACCGCGCGCTTTTCGGCGGGCTGCATTTCGGTCCAGTACTGCACCTCTTCAAAGGTACGGCCACAACCTTTACACATGTCATCGCCCTGGCTGGTTGAGCAGATCGCGATACACGGCGTATCGGGTGTCGTGTCGAACCAAGCCTCCCAGGCCGCATAGGCATCAAACGGCATACTGGCCTCATCGGCCTCGGTCTCGTGGTAGTACACCAGCAGCGCATAAACCTCGGCCAAGGCGCGCACCTCCGCGCACAGCGTCACACCGTCGGGTGAAGGTTTTTGTGTCCGCCAATAGTTGATGGCCGACTCGATGTCAGAGATGTGGATGGCTGCCATGGGGGACTTAGTGTACTGGTGCGCGCTCAACGGCGCTCAGACCGTGCAAATGCCATGGCTTGATTAACTGCCTTTTCGCGGGCGTAAATAATCGCAATGTCGGCTTCACTGAACCGGGTTTTAGCCTCCGCAATCAGGCGCTTGGCGGCAGACAAACGGTCCAGCGCCCCTTGCCACAGCTCGCGCGCCACAAAGGCCTCGGCCTCGGCCCTCAACGCCACCAAGGCTTGGTCTTGTTGCGCACTCAAACGGGCTAACAACTGCCAACCCAAGGCATCATTGGGGTGGGTCGCCAACCAGGTACGCAAGGCCCCAACCACCTGCGCGCGCTGCTCATTCGGCACCGTTGAATTGGCGCTGGCCGCATAACCCGCCAACAGCAGCAGCGCCGAGCGCCGGCCGGCTTGGGTATCAGCCAAGGCCGCCTCAACCCAAGCCTGCACCGTTGCAGCGGGTATCGGCTCAAACTTAGCGGGGCTGGCCAGCCAACCCAACGCCGTCTCGCGCAACACCTGCGACACGGCGGGTTGCGTAGCCGCCTCGGTCATCAATTGGCGCAGGCGCGTCCATGCCACGTCGGGGCGCTTCAGTGCCCACGCGGCCAGTGCGCGCTGGTAGTCACTCGCCCATTGTTCTGCCGGGCGGGTGGCGCTGCCCACTGACCCAGTGGCGGCGGGCGCCGCACCCCAACCTTGCAACACATCCACCTCATCAGCCGAGGCGATGACGGCGGCACGCACGCGCAGCAAAGCAGAGGCATCGGGATCGGGCATCTGCACCGCACCATCGCCCACCGGATTGGGCTCGGCCGGTACGCTGAACAAGCGGCCTTGCATATCCGCCACACGCTCGGTCGTGAGCGGGTGGCTGCGCAGGTAGGGAAAGGCACCATCGTCATTCAAGCGGTTGGCGTTTTGCAGGGTTTCAAACAAGCGCACAAACCCCTTCGGATCAAACCCCGCCTCCGACAACACCACCAAGCCTTGGCGGTCCGCCTCTTGCTCCATATCCCGCGAGAAGTTGAGCTGGTTTTGGATGGACGCCGCCTGCCCACCCACAATCAGTGCGGCACCTGCATCGGGGCTGGCGGCGATGGTGGCGGCACCCAAAATCATGGCGCCAATCAGCCAAGGCGCTTGGCTCTCTTGGGCTTGGATGATGCGGGCAATATGGCGCTGCGTCACATGGCTCAACTCGTGCGCCAATACCGAGGCCAGTGCGGCGTCATCCGTGGCCGATGCCAACAAACCCAAGTGAAAGCCAAAGTAACCTCCGGGCAATGCAAACGCGTTGATGGCTTTGGGACTGAGCAACCACAACTGCCAAGCAAACTGCTGCAACATGTCATCGGGCACATCACCGCGCGCGCGCGCCGTTGCAAACACGGGGCGCCACAGATCGGCGAGGTATTGGTTGAGCAGCGGGTCTTCCACCACCAAGCCACTGTTGTGCAAGCTGGGCATGATTTGTTGGCCCAACCGACGCTCATCCCCCAGCGTTAACGACACCCCACCACCCAAGTTGGGCAGGGCCGCGCGGGGTTGCGCAACGGTGAGTGTGGTTGGCCCCAGCAGCAGGGCGGCACCCAAAGCCCACGGCAACGCCCACGCCAAACGAGGGCGACGGCGAGCAACAAACAAGGGGGAAAGCATGTAGGTATGATGCCCTAAGTTTTGCAAAGTTTCGGAGATTGCACCGTGTCCAGCCAGCCCCCCTCACCCCTGACCCACTTTGATGCACAAGGCCAAGCCCACATGGTCGACGTAGGTGACAAAGCCAACACCAAACGCAGCGCCACAGCAGAAGGTCGCATTGAAATGCACGCCAACACCTTGGCCATGATTCGCGATGGCAACGCCAAAAAGGGTGATGTGTTGGGCATTGCACGCGTAGCGGCTATACAAGCCTCCAAGCGCACCGCTGAACTCATACCCCTGTGCCACCCCTTGGCGCTCAGCCATGTGCGCGTGGCCTTCACCACCGGTGACCAGCCCCCCCACGTTCATTGCACCGTCACGGCCGAAACCACCGGCCCCACGGGTGTTGAAATGGAAGCCCTCACCGCCGTGCAAGTCGGCCTGTTGACCATTTACGACATGTGCAAAGCCGCTGACCGCGGCATGACCATGACGGGTGTGCGCTTGCTTGAAAAGATGGGCGGCAAGTCAGGGCATTGGACCGCTTAAAAGTCCGAGTACCGTCAGACACTGACAATGAAAAGTCAGCGGCAAACGCTTATAAAGCTGGTTTATTTTTGGCCTTGCCTTTGGGCATCACGGACGTGGTGACCGCGGCACGCACGGGTTCATGCGCACTGCTCAAAACAGGGGCTGCGCTGGCAGCGGCCTTCTTGGGCTTTTTGGATTCCTTGTTTGTTTTTTGCTGACCTTTTGCCATGCTGGACTCCAAAAATTAAAGCCGCATCTTACGCCTGAATCAGCCCACCGCGTCAACGCCTGTGTTAGCAGCGTTGCATTTAGTTTGTGTTGTGTCGCGCGTGAGGGCCCATTGGAGCATTTGCGCCCCCTCTGCTGGTGTCAGGCTGGCTGTAATGATGCAATTGCCCGCATTGGCAGCGCCTGTTAAGACAACCCGAATCGCGGTGGCATCGCTGCTGGCTTGCACTGCAACCGTGCCGTGGGGCAACGGCATGACGCCGTCGGCATCCAGGCCACTGGTGACCCCAAGTTCGCCGAAGGTGTCGCATAACGTGATGTCGTTCGCTTGTTGGCCGAGGCACTCACTGACCGTACCTTGCAACGCGGCAATGGCGCCGAGGTTGGCGGCCCACCGCGCGCGTTGGGTGTAGTTTTGATATTGCGGAATGGCCACTGCAGCCAAGATGCCCACCACGGCCACCACCACCATCAATTCAATCAGGGTGAAGCCACGGTTACGGTTACTGTTGCGGGAAAGTTGCATGAATGAGTGTCCGGGTTGTTGCCAAGGCTGGACCAACGATGCACGGTATCTAAGGCTCTCAGAGATAACGTTAAGCCCCTAAGGGTTTCGGGCGCTTTGCAATGACAGTGCGGCCAATCACCCACACCACGCAAGCACCGACAAATCCCGCCCAATGGCGCAAAGACAAGCCCATCAGGGGCTCAGACGGCAGCAGGTCGAGCAGCACTGGGTCGGTCCAAATCATTGTGCCAGCAATCCAGCCCAACAACATTGCCCCCGCGGTGATGACGATGGGCATACTGTCCATGATTTTCAAAACCAGTTGACTGCCCCATACGATGATGGGCACGCTGACCAGCAGGCCAAAAATTACCAATGGCACTTGGTGATGCTCTGCCGCACCCTGCGCGGCGCCAGCAATGGCCATGACGTTGTCGATGCTCATGACCAAGTCGGCCAAGATGACTGTTTTGACGGCTGACCAGAGCTTGTCGCTGGCATCGACGACGCTATGGTCGCCTTCTTCATCGGGAATCATGAGCTTCACACCAATCCAAACCAGTAACAGACCACCAACGATTTTCAGATAAGGGATGGTCAGAAGTGTCAGCGCAAAAACGATAAGCAACACCCGCAAAGCGATGGCGCCCACAGTGCCCCACATGATGCCCTGCATGCGCTGATTTTCGGGCAGCTGTCGACAGGCCAAAGCGATGACAACCGCGTTATCGCCGCCGAGCAAAATATCAATCAAGATAATTTGACCAACCGCGATCCAAAATTCAGGGGTTAAAAACTCAAGCACCGGTTATTTTCTTTCGATTGAAGGTATCAAAAAAAATGGCAACGTATGGAACACGTTGCCATTTTTGCACGAACACGCGCCAGCGGCACGCTGACGCTGCCGCTTCGGTTTACAGCAAGCGCTTCAGCAGCTTGCCCATTTCGGACGGGTTGCGTGTCACGGTGAAACCGCAGGCTTCCATGATGGCCAACTTGGCCTCAGCGGTGTCTTCACCACCAGAGATCAAGGCGCCCGCATGGCCCATGCGCTTACCTGCCGGTGCGGTCACACCAGCGATAAAACCGACCACCGGCTTCTTCATGTTTTCTTTACACCAACGGGCGGCTTCCGCTTCATCGGGACCACCGATTTCGCCGATCATGATGACAGCATCTGTGTCGGGGTCGTCATTGAACATGCGCATGACATCGATGTGCTTCAAGCCGTTGATGGGGTCGCCACCAATTCCAACAGCACTGGATTGGCCCAGACCTAACTCGGTCAATTGGCCTACCGCTTCGTAGGTCAGCGTGCCAGAGCGGCTGACCACGCCAATGCGGCCTTTCTTATGGATGTGGCCAGGCATGATGCCGATTTTGATTTCGTCAGGCGTGATCAAACCGGGGCAGTTCGGGCCCAACAGCAAGGTCTTTTTGCCACCGGCGGCTTCTTTGGCTGCCATGCGGTTACGCACCTCCAGCATGTCACGCACAGGAATACCTTCGGTGATGCAGATGGCCAAGTCGAGGTCGGCTTCAACCGCTTCCCAGATCGCGGCGGCGGCGCCTGCGGGCGGCACGTAGATGACAGATACGGTTGCACCGGTGGTGCTGGCCGCTTCTTTCACAGAGCCGTAAATGGGGATGTTGAAAATGCTTTCGCCCGCTTTTTTGGGGTTCACACCCGCAACGAAACAATTCTTGCCGTTTGCGTACTCTTGGCACTTTTCCGTGTGGAATTGACCGGTCTTACCGGTGATACCTTGGGTGATGACTTTGGTGTCTTTATTAATCAGGATGGACATGCTTATTCCTTTTCGCTCAGGCTTTAACCGCAGCAACAATTTTTTCGGCGGCCTCGGCCATGGAGTCGGCGCTGATGATCGGCAGACCAGACTCTGCCAACATCTGCTTACCCAGCTCTTCGTTGGTACCCTTCATGCGCACCACCAACGGCACGCCCAGGTTGACCGCCTTACACGCGGTGATGACACCCTGTGCAATCGTGTCGCAACGCATGATGCCGCCAAAGATATTGACCAAAATGGCTTTCACTTTGGGGTTCTTCAGCATGATCTTGAAGGCTTCAGTTACTTTCTCAGGCGTGGCACCACCGCCAACGTCTAGGAAGTTAGCGGGCTCAGCACCGAACAACTTGATGGTGTCCATGGTGGCCATGGCCAAACCGGCGCCGTTCACCAAGCAACCGATGTTGCCGTCGAGGCTGATGTAGGCGAGGTCAAATTTAGAGGCTTCGACTTCGGCCGCGTCTTCTTCGTCAAGGTCACGGTAAGCGACGATTTCGGGATGACGGAACAGGGCGTTGCTGTCAAAGTTGAACTTGGCGTCAAGTGCTTTGATGCCGCCGTCGCCTTCGAGGATCAAGGGGTTCACTTCGACCAATGAGGCGTCGGTGTCCATGTAGCATTTGTACAGTTTTTGGAACACATCAGCCGCAGCCGCAGTTGATGCCGCTGGCACACCAATACCGTTTGCCAACTCGGTGGCTTGCGCGGCGGTCAGGCCGGTTGCGGGGTCAACAAATACCTTGATGATTTTCTCGGGCGTCTTGTGCGCCACCTCTTCGATGTCCATACCGCCTTCGCTGGAAGCCATAATGGCAACGCGTTGGCTGGCGCGGTCGGTGACCGCGGACACGTAATATTCTTTCTTGATATCGGCGCCGTCTTCAATCAACAGGCGGCGAACTTTTTGTCCCTCAGGGCCGGTTTGGTGCGTGACCAACTGCATGCCCAAAATCTCGCCAGCGAGTTGCTTCACTTCGTCAATTGATCGGGCCAATTTCACACCACCACCTTTGCCTCGGCCACCGGCATGGATTTGCGCTTTGACAACCCATACAGGGCCGCCCAATTTTTGTGCGGCTTCAACCGCTTCTTGCACTGTAAAGGCAGGGATGCCGCGGGGAACTGGCACCTCGAATTGGCGCAGGATCTCTTTGCCTTGGTACTCGTGAATCTTCATGTCAGGGCTCTCAAAGTGGGAACAAATCACTTCCCTTTTATGGCAAAAACGGGGGCAACCCTGCTAGGCCAGTCAGAGGAAATTACCAACCGTAGACTGTATCATGTTGCAGTGCAGAAATTTTTCACCAAACTGACGGCGAAGCGGGCCGCGACTCCTAAATATCAGCAATGACTAGTATTTTCATCGACGGCGAAGCCGGCACCACGGGACTTCAGATTCGCGAGCGTCTGGCGACGATGCCGCACGTTCAGTTGCTGCAAATCGACCCCGCTTCGCGCAAAGACGTGTCTGCCAAACGTGCCCTGTTAACGCAGGCCGATGCGGTGGTGCTGTGCCTGCACGATGATGCCGCCCGCGAGACGGTCGCGTTGGTGGACGAGCTGAAAGCGGCGGGTCAAAAAACACCGCGGATTGTGGATGCCTCGACGGCGCATCGCGTCGCCCCCGGTTGGGTTTACGGCTTCCCTGAGTTGTGTGCGTCGCAAGCCGCTGCCGTCCAGCAGGCGGAACGTGTTGCCAACCCGGGTTGCTACGCCACGGGTGCCATCGCCCTGCTGCGCCCCCTGATTGATGCTGGTGTATTGCCGGCGACAATGCCGGTCTGCTTGCCCAGCGTGAGCGGCTACAGTGGCGGGGGTCGCACCATGATTGAGGCGTATGAAGCCAGCAGTGCGCCCGCCTATGAGCTTTATGCGTTGGGACTCAGCCACAAGCACATCCCCGAGATCATGCAGTGGACGGGCTTGCAAACGCGCCCCTTGTTCGTCCCCAGCGTGGGCAATTTTGCACAAGGTATGTTGGTGCAATTGCCCTTGCACCGTGACCAATTGGCTGCGGGTACCGACAAGGCCCGCTTGGCTGGGGTGTTCGAGGCGCACTACGGGAACAGTCGCTTTGTGCGGGTCGTCAGGCACGAGGATGCCGCCGACACCGGCAAGCTCGATGCATTGGCACTAGCCGATACCAACGACCTAGAGATCCACGTGTTCGGCAACGACACTCATGGCCACAGCCTGCTGGTGGCCCGCTTAGACAACCTGGGTAAAGGAGCCAGCGGCGCGGCGGTGCAAAACCTGGGGTTGATGTTTGACTGGCCCGCCGCCTGAGATCAGTTATCCAGTAATCGCACTTTCACGCGCTTGCCTTTAACGCGGCCCGCATTGAGGGCTTCACACGCCCGCTGGGCAATAGGCGCGGCAACCGCGACGTAGCTTGAAAATTCGCCTAAGCTAATCTTGCCGACCTCGGATTTATCGAACCCCGCCTCGCCAGTTAGGGCGCCCAAAATATCGCCCGCGCGGATCTTCTCTTTTCGTCCACCCGCGATTTGCAGGGTGCGCATCGGCGCCTTCAAAGCGCCGCCCGTAGCTTGAAGCGTTGACAAATTCGCCCACCTCGCTGGACGATTGTTTGACTCTTCGATGCGCGCTACGCGACTCATTTCGGGCATGGTGACCAGACTCAAAGCCAAGCCCGTCGCGCCTGCGCGACCGGTACGACCAATGCGATGGGTGTAGACCTGCGGGTCAGGCGTGGTGTCGACATTGATAACGGCGGCGAGATCGGCAATATCCAAACCGCGTGCCGCAACATCAGTGGCCACTAGAACCGAACAACTGTGGTTGGCAAATTGAATCAGTACTTGATCGCGATCGCGCTGATCGAGATCGCCGTGTAGTGTCAGGGCAGAGAAGCCATGCGCACGCAGAATTTGCACCAAGTCGTTGCATTGCACCCGGGTGTTGCAAAACGCAACGGTGGAGGTGGGTTGGTAATGGTTTAGCAGCCGCGTCACCGCATCCAATCGGGTATCCGGCTCGACTTCGAAAAACCACTCATCAATGGCATGGGTGTCATGGATGGTGTCGACTTTCACCATCTGCGGTTGACGCATCAGACGGGCCGACAGTGCGGCGATGGTATCGGGATAGGTCGCCGAGAACAGCAGCGTTTGTCGCGTGGCTGGCGTTTGCTTGGCAATGGCTTGAATATCATCGGCGAAGCCCATGTCCAGCATGCGATCGGCCTCGTCGAGTACCAAGGTGGTGAGCGTCGACAGCGCCAAATTGCCACGCTGCAGGTGATCCAGCACTCGTCCCGGCGTGCCCACAACGATATGGGCACCATTTTCGAGACTGGCCGTTTGGCCGCGTAACGCCACACCGCCGCACAGCGGCAGCACTTTCACGTTGTCATAGGCCCGGGCCAAACGGCGAATCTCGGTGCATACCTGATCGGCCAGTTCTCGCGTGGGACACAGCACGAGACTTTGCACCGCCAATTGACCCACATTGAGTTTTTGCAGCAACGGAATCGCAAAGGCGGCCGTCTTACCGCTACCGGTTTTAGCCTGTGCGATGAGGTCGCCTCCCGCCAAGCTGAGGGGCAATGTAGCGGCTTGCACCGGTGTCATGGTACTGAACCCCAAGGCGGCGAGGTTGCTTTGTTGCGCCGGGTCGATGGGCAATGTGGCCCAGTCGGATAACGATGGCGAGGCGGTTGTGTCTTTGTTCATTCCCCATTATCCAAGTAATCGTCAACGCTTTGCGGCGCTTGCGCACCGTCTTCGCTGAGGCTTACTCGGCTAATGGGCGGAACGGCGGCGCGGATAGCCGCGCTGTCAAAACCGCGCGCCGTCAAAAAGCGTACCTGCTTGGCCATGGCTTTGGCGTCTTCAGGGGCTTGGTTGAATTTTCGAGCCCACACCGCCTTGGCACGTGCGGCCTCTGTAGGTTTGAGCTCGGCAATGACGGATTGGATATGGCTGGGGTCGACCCCTTTGGTCTGCAACTCGGCCCGCAGGCGCATGGCGCCCAGCTTGGAGGCACGCTGGTTGACAACGCTTTGCGCCAGGCGCTCTTCACTGATCAGGCCTTTGGCAACGAAGTCGTCCAGCACCTTGGCCAGTTCGCCGTCCTCGGTTTCGAGTTTGGCTAGCTTACGAGCCAATTCGGTGCGAGAGTGTTCCCGCTGGCTCAAGAGCCGCAACACGCGGCCCTTGAGGGAGAGACTTTGCACAGACACTAGGCGCGCCTTTACGCGGGAATTTCACCGTCCTCTGAGATACCTAAATCGATATCTGGCGCTGCCGCTGCTACGGCCGCAGCCTTGGCGGCTTTGCCGGTGGGCGCTGGTGCCGCCTTGGCGGGCTCGATCGCCTCACGCAGGGGTACACCCAAAGCGGCACGCACCTTGTTTTCGATCTCACGCGCCAAGCTGGGGTTTTCTTTCAGGAAGTCGCGGGCGTTGTCGCGGCCTTGACCAATTTTTTCACCCTGGTAGGCATACCAAGCACCCGACTTGTCGATGATGCTGTGTGCCACGCCCAAGTCGATGATTTCACCCTCAAGACTGATGCCCTTGCCGTACATGATGTCGAACTCGGCGGTTTTGAAAGGGGGTGCCACTTTGTTTTTGACCACCTTCACGCGGGTCTCGTTACCGGTCAACTCGTCACCCTTTTTAATCTGTCCGATACGGCGGATATCGAGGCGAACCGATGAGTAAAACTTGAGTGCGTTACCACCCGTTGTGGTCTCGGGGCTACCGAACATCACACCGATCTTCATGCGGATCTGGTTGATGAAGATCACCGTGCAATTGGCCTTTTTAATGCTGGCCGTCAGTTTGCGCAGGGCTTGGCTCATGAGGCGGGCTTGCAAGCCAGGCAATGAATCCCCCATATCGCCTTCGAGTTCGGCCTTGGGTGTCAGAGCGGCGACCGAGTCGATCACGATGAGGTCAATGGCCGCGGAGCGCACCAAACTGTCCACCACCTCAAGCGCTTGCTCGCCGGTGTCGGGCTGAGAGATCAACATGTCTTCGAGGCGCACACCCAAGGCCTGGGCGTACTGAACATCCAACGCATGCTCGGCATCAACGAAGGCACAAACGCCGCCCAGTTTTTGCATTTCGGCGACGACTTGCAACGTCAGGGTGGTCTTACCCGATGACTCGGGACCGTAGATTTCAATCACGCGGCCACGGGGTAAACCGCCCACCCCCAGCGCAACATCCAGTCCCAAGGAACCGGTGGAGACGGTTTGAATGTCCTCCAACACCTCACCGGCGCCCAAGCGCATGATGGTTCCTTTGCCGAACTGCTTCTCGATTTGTGACAGCGCGGCTTGGAGGGCTTTGGCCTTTTCGGTGTTGATGCCTTTGACGGGTGCGTCCATATAATTTCTCCGGTGGATGAAGTTAAAAGTGCCCAGCTGGGTAACCGGTGTAGTTGCGTACAGGCTGGATGCTTGAACAGTAGTTTAACGAAGTATAAAAAAATATATACGAATTAATGGTCAGTTTGCCTTACTATTAATACATGCCTCGATACCAACCACCGCCCAGCCCCGACGACTGGCGCCGCAGCCACTTGGGGCGACTGATGGGGGACGCGCTGCGGCGCTTTGACGCCCGCGTGCTGAGCTTGATGGCACATGACATTCACGTGCCATTGGCACTTTCTAACCTCGCAGCCCGTGAACAAGTTGGCGCGGCACACATTCACCTCACACGGCATTTGCCACGTAACGGCGCGCGATTGACTGATTTGGCAGAAGCCGCCGGGATGACGAAACAAGCCATGGGTGACTTGGTAACCCAGTGCGAAGCGTGGAACTTGGTGGCACGCGAACCCGACCCACGCGACAGACGCGCCAAGCGCGTGCTGTTCACGGCAGACGGCCTCGCATGGTTGGCAGCGTTTGAACGCGCAGTGGCAACCGCCGAACAGGAGTTTCGTCAACACGTGGGTGACGAGGTCGCAACCGTCGTGTCCATTGGGCTGGAGGCGTACGGCCATGGCGCCTGACATCCGCACTTACCCCTAGTGACGTTTGGCGATAATGCACCCATCGTTTACCCATAACTTCAAGCGCTACGGAGACACGCATGCGAATTCTGATCGCCGAGGATGACCAGGTTTTAGCAGATGGCCTGCTGCGCACGTTGCGGGCAGCCGGCGCGGCGGTTGACCACGTACCCAACGGCACCGAAGCGGATGCGGCGCTGATGACCAGCACCGAATTTGACCTGCTAATTTTGGATTTGGGTCTGCCCAAGATGCATGGCTTAGAGGTGCTCAAACGCCTGCGAGCGCGTGGCAACACCCTACCTGTATTGATTTTGACAGCGGCCGACAGTGTTGAGGACCGCGTCAAGGGCTTGGACTTAGGCGCTGACGACTACATGCCCAAACCGTTTTCATTGCCCGAGCTGGAAGCCCGCGTGCGCGCGTTGGTGCGGCGTGGCATGGGCAGCACGTCAAGCCAAATTAAACACGGCCCGTTGGTGTACGACCAACAAGGCCGCGTCGCAACGATCGACGGTGCGATGGTCGAGTTGTCTGCGCGGGAGCTGGGTTTACTAGAAGTGTTGTTGCAACGCGCAGGGCGGTTGGTCAGCAAAGACCAGTTGGTAGAGCGCCTGTGTGAATGGGGCGACGAGGTGAGTAACAACGCCATAGAGGTGTACATCCACCGCTTACGCAAGAAAATTGAAAAGGGGCCTATCCGCATCGCCACGGTGCGTGGTCTTGGGTATTGCCTTGAAAAAATACCCGACTGAGTTACCGAACGCTGACCTGGCGTTTGGGCTGTTTCAGCGTGAACAGCGCAGTTTGTTTGGGGAAATCCTAGACTGGATGCTCACGCCACTGTTGTTGCTGTGGCCGCTGAGCTTGGCACTCACGTGGTGGGTCGCGCAAGGCATTGCGGCCAAACCGTACGACCGGGCCTTGGAATACAACCTGCGCGTCATGGCACCACTGGTGAAGTTTGACCAACGCACGGTGTCCTTCACACTGACTCGCGAGGCGCAAGACCTGATGCGCACCGATGACAGCGACTTGATTTACTACCAAGTACTGGGCCCACGCGGCAGTGCGATTGCGGGTGAATCTGACTTCCCGATCCCTGCGGGTAACGTGGCGCCCAACATTGGCATGCCTGAACTGCGGGATGATGTGATCCGCGGGCAGAATGTGCGAGTGGCCTACATGTGGGTGCAAGCGTCAGACGGCGCGGGTCCGCTGGCGCTGATACAAGTTGCGGAAACCCTGGAAAAGCGCTCGACGCTCGCGACCGAGATTATCAAAGGCGTGATGGTGCCCCAGTTCATCATCTTGCCGTTAGCGGTGCTGCTGGTTTGGTTGGCGTTGGTGCGCGGCATTCGACCGCTCAATCGCTTGGAGCAGCGTATTCGAGCGCGCAAACCCAATGACCTCAGCCCGCTCGATGACTCTTATGTCCCGCAAGAGGTGGCACCACTGGTGCAATCCATTAACGACTTGCTGGAACGACTCACCTTGTCATTGACCACGCAACGGCGATTTTTGGCTGACGCCGCGCACCAACTCAAAACACCGTTAGCGGGCCTGCGCATGCAAGCCGACTTGGCACAGCGTGAGCGGAATCCCCAAGAGCTGTTATTGGCGTTAACGCAGATTGCGCGCTCTAGCGTACGGGCAACCCATACCGTGAACCAATTACTGGCGCTGGCCAAAGCTGAATCCACTGGACGGACGTTGCCCACCTTGAAAGTTGACTTGGCAAAAGTCACTGTGGATGTCATGCAAGACTGCGTACCGCGTGCCATTGAAAAAGGGATTGACATTGGTTATGAGGGCCCCGATACCGTTCCCGCCGCGTGCCTGATGGAGGGCAACGAGACCTTGCTGCGCGAGCTGGTTCGGAACCTGGCAGACAACGCGATCAACTACACGCCGGCGGGCGGCGTGGTGACGATTCGTTTACTAGTTGACCCGTTCAGCCATGTGATGGTGCTGCAGGTCGAGGACAACGGCCCAGGCATCCCTGCGGACGAGCGGTCATTGGTGCTACAACCGTTCTATCGCACGCTCGGCACCAACGTTGACGGCTCAGGTTTGGGCTTGGCGATCGTGCAAGAGATTGCGCAGCAAATGGGCGCGGTTATCGAGATGAGCGATGCGACGCCGAACAAAAAGCCACCTGGTCTACTGGTGACCGTGCGCTTCCCGTCACCCGCAAAGGCCACTGAATTGGCGCACCACCCGTAAGTCAGCCCCCAACCAGTTGGCCTGTGGCCGACTCAGGCTGTGGGCCTCGGGGCGGGTTCGAGTTGGTAGCGCTCGGCAGCCACCACTTCCGCCAATTGCGGCAATGCCAGCAAGCGGTTGGCCAGCGCGTAAATCCGCGGGAAGGCCTGTGGCGACAAGCCCGCCAAGCCGGACCACCGCAGCAGCGTGGTGGCATAGGCATCCAGCGCACAAGGCTGGCTACTGGTCAGCCATTGGTCCGAGCCGACCGCTGGACACATCGCGTCCAACTGGTGTAGCTGGGCTTCAAACAGTGCGGTGTTATGGATCTTGATGTGGGCTTTGGCATCGGCATCCGAGGCGAATTTATGCGGCATGAAAATGTGCGCAAAGGTGGCATGCATGCCGCCGTTCATCCACGCCAATGTGGTGAGCGCGCGACTACGGGCGGGCTGTGTCTTTGGCAGGATGCCCGCTTCGGGGAACTGTTCATCAAGGTACAAAACGACGGCGACGACTTGATCGATCACGCGGTCATCATCGATCAACACCGGCACCTGGCCACGCGGATTGATGGCTAAAAATTCGGGGCTACCCTGCTCACCCTTGTGTAGTTTGACCATCTGCAACTCGTAAGTCGCGCCAGCTAACGCCAGCGAAACATGGGGGACGAATGAACAGGCGCCTGGTGCGAAAAATAACTTCATCATGGCAATCTTTCCGGGTGTTTGGTGGGTTTATGGCACAGATCGAGGGGTCAGCTGGTGGCCTTCTTGGGGGCTGCTTTCTTTGCGGCTGCTTTCTTTGCGGCTGCTTTTTTGGCTGGTGCCTTTTTAGCGGGGGCTTTTTTTGCAGCCGCTTTTTTCGCCGGCGCCTTCGCGGCCGTATTGACTGCGGTTTTGCGTGGCGGGTACTTACTCACACGCGGCTCGAATTCAAACGCGACCTTATCCTCCTCGGCGTTCCACGCCAAGAATGCCTTGAACGGGCGACGCGTCCGCATGGATACAAACTTATCCAGCAGATCGGTTTTGCCGGTGGTCAACAGCTTTTGAATTTGGGTCGTCTCAACGGGTTGCTGCAAAACGATTTTGCCGGTTTTGAATTTACAACTCGGCGTCGGCTGTGCCTCTGTAGGGACGGCCTTTTCGCACGCATACACGCTACCGTGATCAAACACCGAGCCGCCACAACTGGGGCATTTGCCCAAGGTCGTTTTATCGCTGAAGTCAATGAGTTCGCCCGTGTCGGCATTGGCGTCGTTGCCAAAGTCGAACTCTAGCTTCCAGTTCTTGTCGTCGTCACTCCACTTCAAAGCCAACTCAGCTGTAAAGGGCCAACCGGCTTTCGAGCGGAAGCCCTCTAGTGGACCGATTTGTTTGTTGACCAAGAAAGACTCCACCTCGGTCAACTCAAACGCGCGGCCAGCTGGCGTTTTTGTCATTGAGAAACCACAGCCTTCCGCCCCGCCCGCGCCGCCGCCAGTGCAGGTGTACCGCCGATAGTTTTCTTTCACCACGCCTCCACAATTGGGGCATGGTGTTTGCAGTGTGGCGTAGTCGCCGGGGATGGTGTCGCCATCGTATTCTTTGGCTTTGCGCACCATGCGCTCCGTCATGCTGGCGATTTCGGCCATGAAGCTGGTGCGGCTCATGAGGCCTTGCTCCATTTGTGAGAGCTTGTGTTCCCATTCGCCGGTTAATTCGGCGCGCGAGAGCTCGTCAACACCCAAGCCGCGCAGCAACGTCATGAGCTGAAAGGCCTTGGCCGTTGGGATCAACTCGCGGCCTTCGCGCAGCATGTATTTCTCGGCAATCAGACCTTCAATGATGCTGGAACGGGTGGCAGGCGTGCCGAGTCCTTTTTCTTTCATCGCCTCGCGGAACTCATCATCCTCAACGGACTTACCCGCGCCCTCCATCGCTGACAACAATGTGGCTTCCGAGTAGCGCGCCGGTGGGCGTGTTTTGAGGTCTTTCAAAAGTGCTTCAACGACACGGCCGATCTCGCCGGGCTTGACCGCCACGAGTACCTCACCGTCTTTCTCGTCGTCTTGCGCGTCCTTGCCGTATATCGCCATCCACCCGGGATTGACCAACACTTTGCCCTCGGTTTTGAAGGCATGATCTGCCACGCGTGAAATGCGCGTTGTCGTGAGGAATTCAGCGGGTGGGAAAAATACCGCCATGAATCGGCGCACGACCAAGTCGTACACCTTTTGCTCGGCCTCGCTCAGGCCACTGGGTGCTTGTAGGGTTGGGATGATGGCAAAGTGATCGCTCACCTTCTTGTTGTCAAAGACCCTCGGCAACTTGCGCACGTAGTTGTTTTTAATAGCGTGCTTGGCATGTGGCGCGAGGTGCGACAACTTGCTGTTCGACAACATCGCAAAAGTCTCTTGCACCGTAGGCAGGTAGTCCTCAGGCAGCGCGCGCGAATCGGTACGCGGGTAGGTCAGGGCCTTGTGGCGCTCGTACAAACTTTGTGCAATTTGCAATGTGGTTTTGGCCGAGTAACCAAATTTGCCGTTCGCTTCGCGTTGTAACGATGTGAGATCGAACAAGGCAGGGCTTGATTTACTGGACGGCGACGCGGACTCGGTGATGGTCGCGGTTTGGTGACGCACGGCATCGGCGATACGCTTGGCTTGCGCCTCGTCCCACACGCGCTCAGCCTTCAATTCGGTGTCTTTCGCTTCCCCTTCCACGGCGGCGGGCTTTTTGAATTTTTCATCAAACCACTTACCCACGTAGGTCCCGCCAGACACTTCAAAGTTGACGTGGATTTCCCAATAAGGTCGGCTCACAAACTTGCGAATAGCCTCCTCACGCTCAACCACCACCGACAGCGTGGGTGTCTGTACACGCCCGACAGTGGTCAAGAAAAAGCCGCCATCACGGGAATTAAATGCGGTCATGGCGCGCGTGCCATTAATACCAACCAACCAGTCTGCCTCTGAGCGACAGCGGGCGGCATCAGCCAGCGGCAACATTTGCGCATCTGAGCGCAAGTTGGCAAAGCCATCGCGGATGGCTTGCGGCGTCATGGATTGCAACCACAGTCGCTGCGAGGGTTTGCCCAATGGCTTCTTGTCGCTGGCGAATTGCTCGATCAAACGGAAAATCAACTCGCCTTCGCGCCCCGCATCACAGGCGTTGATGAGGCGATCAACGTCCTTGCGTTTCGCCAAGCGAACCACTGCATTCAAGCGTGATTTGGTTTTTTCGATCGGACGCAAGTCAAAATGCGGTGGCAGCACTGGCAAATTGGCAAAGCTCCACTTACCGCGCTTGACGTCGTAGGCCTCGGGCGCGGCGATCTCAACCAAGTGACCCACCGCAGAGGTGATCACATAGGTTTCGCTTTCGAAATGATCATCATGCTTCTCGAAAGGCCCGGCCAACGACGTTAATGCCGCTGTAATATCTTTTGCCACCGATGGCTTTTCCGCAATGACTAGTGTTTTCATCTGTCTACAATCTGTTCTGTCCGCTGGCGCACAAACAACCCCCCGCGCAACGTTGCGCAGGTAGGGGAACCTTACCAAATTTTTTAACCCCGTTTCATTGTGGCTAAAACCAAATCAAACTTACCCGCCAAACCACCCGCAAAGATGCTGGCTGGTGCCAAGCTTTACAAAGCCCGCGTCGAGTCGCGCGACTCGCGCGTCCACGGGCGCGGCGTTTTCGCTTTGGTGGACTTGAAGGCGGGTGAAACCCTGGTCGAGTATGTGGGCGAGATTATTGACTGGGAAGAGGCCTTGAACCGCCACCCCCATGACCCCGAACAACCCAACCACACGTTTTACTTTCACATCGATGAAACCCGCGTCATTGACGCTAATGTAAATGGCAATCGCGCCCGATGGATCAACCACAGTTGTGACCCCAACTGCGAAGCATCGGAGGAGGCGGGCCGCGTTTTCATCAGGAGCCTGCGTGAAATCAAAGCCGGCGAAGAAATTTTTTACGACTACGGCTTGGTCATTGACGAGCCTTTAAGCGACGAACTCAAAGCGGATTACCCGTGCTGGTGCGGCGCCGAATTGTGTCGCGGCACCTTGCTCTCGACGACCGAGCGCGACGACGTCTTCAAACCGAAGAAGAAGAAAACATCGGCCAAAAAGGCCAAATGAGTCATTGATGCCCATCGATACGCCTGCGGTTACCGACGCGCTAAAAGCGCTCAATACCGCCGCTGAGCGCATTTGGTCGGAAAGCCATGTGTATTGGCCCACGCTGAGTGTGGAGACCCTGCCCAGTATCGATTCGACCAATAGCGAGCTGATGCGCCGAGCCCGCAACGGGCAGTTGGCCCCCACGGTGTTGATGGCGGTGACGCAAACAGCCGGTAAAGGCCGAAGGGGCAAGGCGTGGGCCAGCCCCGCTGGGGATTCACTGAGTTTCTCGATTGGCTTGCCACTCGCAAATGGCGTCGCCCTGGCGGGACTGTCGTTGGTCGTCGGCGTTGTACTGGCGGAGCAGTTGGCGCCATCGGTGCAAATTAAATGGCCGAATGATCTGTGGGTGAATCAACAAAAACTTGCCGGGATCTTGGTTGAAATTACCAGCATGGGCAACCAACAATACGTGGTGATTGGCGCCGGTATCAATCTCAAAACACCCCAACTTAGCGACTCTACCGCCGAGGCGATGCCACCCATTGGCCTGAATGCCGTTTGCGAGAATCCACCGCCAGTTGCCACCGTAGCGCACCAATGCGTCAGTGCCTTAATTGCGGCATTGCATGCGTTTCAGACGGCGGGTTTCGCGCCTGTTTTGCCCCGATTTAACCAACGTGATGCCTTGGTGAATTGCCCTGTGCAACTGTCCGACGGACAAACGGGTGTCGCGAAGGGCGTCACCGCGCAAGGCGCATTGCGACTGGCACGCGCTAACGGCACAATGGTCGACGTTATCAGCCAAGAAGTTAGTGTCCGGCCATGCGCGTTGTAATTGTTTTGTGTTTGCTCCTTGCCAACGGCCTGATTTGGGCTTGGGGGCAGGGACACCTGCAAGCCTTGGGCTGGCCAGCCCCTGGCACATCACCCACGCAACAAACCACACAACCAGCCCCAGCCAACGTCCCGGTCCCCGCCCCTGCGACACCAGAGCCGACAGTCGCAGCGGAGCCGTCACCAGTTTCGGAGACACCAGCAGACCCTTTCTCAAACATCTTGGCGAACACCGTCTTGCCGACCGGTTGTTGGCAGGCGCGCTTTTGGGCCCAAGACCAAGAGGCCGCGCTACGCGATATCCTGATGCAGGCCTCGGATTCAATTTTTTGGCGATTGTTACCCAGTCGCCTGGAGCCGCGCTGGGTCGTCCTGACGCCATCTGACGCCAAAGATGCTGGCCTTAAAGAGCGACTCAAACGTATCGGTTTGGATTTTCGTGACACCGAGCCGCCTCTGCCGACTGGTCTGATTGTCGGAACATTTGGTACGGTAGACGGCGCACAGAGCACACTGGCTGAGCTCCGCGCCCGCGGTGAAAAAGGCTTCGAGGTGCATCAAGTGCGCTCTGAGGTGCCGGTATGGGAAATCGCTATTTATGCCCCCAGCGCCCAAACCCGCGACACACTACTTGAGCAACTTGGTACGGTACCGCGTTACTCAAACGCCGAGCTGAGACTCACTGACTGCGCAGACCCCAAGCAGCCGACATAAAAAAGCCGGCGTGAAGCCGGCTTTTACGAAACAACGCAGCGCTTACTTGCTGGCTGCCACACGCACCATTTCCAGGCACTTGTTGGAATAGCCCCACTCGTTGTCATACCAGCTCACGACCTTCACGAAGGTCTTGTCCAGCGCAATGCCAGCCTCGGCGTCAAACACGGAGGTGCACGACTCGCCTCGGAAATCGGTGGCGACCACCTTGTCTTCGGTGTAACCCAAGACACCCTTCATTGCACCCTCACTGGCCGCCTTCATGGCTGCGCAGATCTCGGCGTAGCTGGCCTCTTTCTCCAACTCAACCGTCAGGTCGACGACCGATACATCGGACGTGGGTACGCGGAACGCCATGCCAGTTAGCTTCTTGTTGAGTTCAGGAATCACCACACCCACCGCCTTCGCCGCGCCGGTGCTTGAAGGAATGATGTTCTCCAAGATGCCGCGACCACCGCGCCAGTCTTTGTTAGAGGGACCATCCACCGTCTTCTGGGTGGCGGTTGCGGCGTGGACCGTGGTCATCAAACCGCGCTTGATACCCCAAGTGTCGTTCAAGACCTTGGCGACCGGCGCCAAGCAATTGGTCGTGCAACTGGCGTTGGACAAAATCGCTTGGCCAGCGTAACTCTCGTGATTCACGCCGTACACGAACATGGGTGTGTCGTCTTTGGATGGGGCGCTAAGCAGCACTTTCTTAGCGCCAGCAGCGATGTGTTTTTCGGCTGTTTCTTTGGTGAGAAACAGGCCGGTTGACTCCAACACGACGTCAGCGCCAACCTCGTTCCACTTGAGGTTAGCGGGGTCACGCTCGGCAGTCAGGCGAATGCGCTTGCCGTTGACCACGAGGGTATTGCCATCAACTGACACCTCACCTTTGAAGCGACCATGCACGCTGTCGTACTTGAGCATGTAGGCGAGGTAGTCGGGCTCGAGCAGGTCATTGATACCCACGATTTCGATGTCAGAGAAGTTTTGCACCGCTGCGCGGAACACCATTCGGCCAATGCGACCAAAACCGTTGATACCTAATTTAATTGTCATGTTCGAGCTTCCTTTAAAAACAAGATTGAATGAATGGGTCAGGCTTGCGCACGCAAGCCGTTGCGATTAACCGCGTAACACCTTCTCGACGGTGTCCGCCACGTTCGCCACTGTAAAACCGAAATGCTCAAACAAGGCCGGCGCAGGCGCTGATTCGCCATAGGTGTCGATACCGACCACGGCAGCACAGCCGTATTTCCACCAACCATCGGTGCTGCCCATTTCAACTGCCACACGTGGCAGGCCTTTGGGTAAAACACTGGTTTTGTAGGCCACACTTTGACGATCGAATGCCGTGGTACTGGGCATAGAAACCACACGCACCGCGATACCGCGCTGCGCCAATTCGCCCTGTGCTTTCAAGGCTAATTGAACCTCAGAGCCCGTCGCAATGATGACGGCTTGCGCTTTTTTACGCATGCCGACTTCAGTGGGCTCTGCCAAAACGTAGGCACCTTTACTCATCTCGTCTAAAGCCGTCTTGGGGCTATAGGGCAGGTTTTGACGCGACAACAACAATGCGGTTGGGCGCTGGGTGTTTTGCAATGCAGTCGCCCACGCGGCCGCCGTTTCAGCCGTGTCGGCAGGTCGCCAAACGTCCAAGTTTGGAATCAAGCGCAAACTGGCCGCGTGTTCGATAGATTGGTGGGTCGGGCCGTCTTCGCCCAAGCCGATTGAGTCGTGCGTGAACACATGGATCACACGCTTCCTCATAAGCGCCGCCATGCGAATCGCGTTACGGCTGTAATCACTGAACGTTAAGAACGTACCGCCGTAAGGAATGAAGCCGCCATGCAGCGCGACACCGTTCATGATCGCAGCCATACCGAATTCGCGCACGCCGTAGTTAATGTGACGCCCAGGTCCTTGCTCACCAGTCACAACGGCCCCTTTGCTATCAACGCGCAGATTGGGCGTGGATTTGGTGTTGGTCAGGTTTGAGCCCGTGAGGTCAGCAGAACCACCCAGCATTTCAGGCAAGCCAGCGGTGAAGAATTCGAGGGCAATCTGCGATGCTTTACGCGACGCGACCGTCTCGGCTTTGGTGTGCGCGGAGACCACGGCATCAAAGGCGATTTGTTGGAAGTTTTTAGGCAAGTCGCCTGCCATGCGGCGCAATAATTCGCCCGCCAACTCGGGATGGGCCGCTTGGTAAGACTCGAAGCGCGCGGACCACGCGGTTTGCGCCTGTGCACCGGACGCCGTGCAGTCCCAATCGCCGTAAACACTGGCGGGAATTTCAAATGGCGCGTGGTTCCAGCCCAACGCAGCCCGCGTTAACGCAATTTCATCGCCACCCAGCGGCTCGCCGTGCGCCTTGGCCGTGTTTGCGCGGTTGGGAGAGCCTTTGCCAATCGCAGTTTTGCAGACGATCAGTGTGGGCTTGTCGGCACTGGTTTTGGCTTTCGCGATGGCACGATCAACAGCCGCTACATCGTGACCATCGACGGGCCCGATCACCTGCCAGCCATAAGCTTTAAAGCGCGCGGGCGTGTCGTCAACAAACCAAGGCGCGACCTGTCCGTCAATCGAAATGCCGTTGTCGTCATACAGAGCAATCAGCTTGTTGAGCTTCCATGCACCCGCGAGTGCACAGGCCTCATGGCTGATGCCCTCCATCAAACAGCCATCGCCCAAAAAGACGTAGGTTTGATGGTCCACCACGTTGTGGCCGGGGCGGTTGAACTCGTTAGCCAGTAACTTCTCGGCCAGCGCCATGCCGACCGCGTTGGTGATACCTTGCCCCAACGGGCCCGTGGTGGTCTCAACACCTGCCGTGATATCCACTTCGGGGTGACCGGGCGTCTTGCTGTGCAACTTACGGAAGTTTTTTAATTCGTCAATCGATAAGTCGTAGCCCGTAAGGTGCAAGAGGCTGTAAATCAACATGGAGCCATGGCCGTTGGAGAGCACGAAGCGGTCGCGGTCCACCCACTTGGGATCTTTCGGGTTGTGCTTCAAATGGCGCGACCACAAAGCCACCGCCATATCCGCCATACCCATGGGGGCGCCGGGGTGACCAGAGTTTGCTTGTTGAACGGCGTCCATTGCCAATGCACGGATTGCATTGGCCATATCGGTGGTGTTGGCCATAGGGGTCCTGAAGGGTAAAAACGAGGAGATAGTGGCGTCGAAGCAAAGTCCGACAACCGCTTATTTTAGCTGTTTGATGACGCACAATAAGGCGCATGATCACGACCGGTCTCATCCTTGCCGCTGGTCGGGGCGCGCGCATGCGCCCCCTAACGGACCACACGCCCAAGCCGCTGCTTGCGGTGCGCGGACAACCGTTGCTGGCCCGAATCGCGACACAGATGCAAGTTGGCGGCCTGACCGACTTGGTCGTCAACACGGCGTGGCTAGAGGCGCAAATTGCTAATTTTTTAAGCAATCTACCGCTGAGTCTGCGGATTCAGTGCTCCATGGAGGGGCGCGACTTTGGACACGCCCTCGAGACGGCGGGCGGGATTGTGCGTGCCTTACCCCGGATGCCAGCCGGTACCACAGCATTTTGGTTGAGCGCGGGTGATGTGTATGCCCCAGCGTTTCAGTTTGACAGGGCTATAGCGGCGGCGTTTTTGGCATCCGATGCGTTGGCCCACTTGTGGCTGGTGCCCAACCCCGCGCACAACCCCAACGGGGACTTCGCTCTCGATGCCACAGGTCGACTGAGCCACGACCGTGCTACGTCGGGCGAGTGGCTGACCTATGCCACCATCGGTTTATTCAAAACCAAACTATTCGGCCACCCATGGTGCGATGTACCACCGGGCAACCCTAAAGGCGTCTCGGCACCGCTCGCACCGCTTCTGCGGCGAGCCATGGATGACGGCTTGGTGACCGGCACCCGCTTCGATGGGGAATGGGTGGATGTTGGGACCCCACAGCGATTAGCCGACTTGAATAACCCCCAACCATAGTGGTGCTTGGCAAGGCATCACAGGATGATGAGACAGTTAAGTAAACTTTGAGACCTATGAACGCACTTTTGAACACGCACACCACGCCTTCAGATTCAGGGGTTTATGCCGCGCGCCGCGCTCGCTTGGCGGCGGCGTTGGGCCCCAACGCAGTGGCCATCATCCCCACAGCGCCTGAGCGACCACGTAACCGGGACGCTGACTTCCCCTACCGTTTCGACAGCTACTTTTTTTATCTGTGCGGTTTCGCGGAGCCCAACGCCTGCCTGGTAATCGATGCATCGGGGCACACCAGTTTGCTGTGTCAGCCCAAAGACCTAGAGCGGGAAATTTGGGATGGTTATCGCTTGGGTCCTGAAGACGCACCGAGCGCGTTGGGCGTAGATGTCGCCGTTGACAGCAACACCATTGACGACTTCGTGCCCCAATGTCTCGAAAATAAAGCCGTTGTATGGTGGCCCTTTGCAACCCATGCCGCTATGAGCCAACGGGTTGACGGTTGGCTAGACAAGGTGCGCGCAAAGGCTCGCGCGGGTGTGCGATGTCCCGACACGCAGCGTGACCTGTGCGCACTCCTAGACGACATGCGGGTCGTGAAAGACACCCACGAGCTGGCCACCATGCGCCGTGCCGCCGCTATCAGTGCGGGCGGCCACATTCGCGCCATGCAACGCAGCGCAAAGGGCCTGTTAGCCGGTGCCGATGTGCGCGAATACCACTTAGAGGCTGAATTGCTCCACGCCTTCCGCGACGCGGGTGCGCAGTTTCCGGCCTACACGTCCATCGTGGCGGCAGGTGCCAACGCCTGTGTGCTGCATTACCGAGCAGGAAACGCACCAGTCAAATCAGGTGACCTCGTGCTGATTGATGCGGGCTGCGAACTAGACGGCTACGCCTCAGACATCACCCGCACTTTCCCTGCCAATGGGCGTTTCAGCGGGCCGCAACGCGACGTGTATGCCTTGGTCCTGGCCAGCCAAGATGCCGCCGTTGCGGCGACCCGCGCCGGCGCGCGCTTCAACGATCCGCACGAGGCCACACTCGGAGTTCTGGCGCAAGGCCTGCTCGACCTCGGCATCCTGAACAAAGACAAAGTCGGCACTGCAAATGATGTGATCGCCAACAAGTCGTACAGCCCGTTTTACATGCACCGGACCAGCCATTGGCTTGGGATGGATGTCCACGATTGCGGCGCTTACAGCGAACCAGTAGCCCCCGGAGAGGCGACACAAAGCCGAATCCTGAAGGCCGGAATGGTGTTGACGATCGAACCCGGTCTTTACATCCGGCCACAGCCCGATGTCCCCGCCGCGTTTCATCACATCGGCATTCGCATTGAGGACGATGCGGTCGTCACCGACGGCGGTTGCGAACTGATTACACGCGACGTACCGGTCGCGATTGACGCCATTGAGGCGCTGATGGCGGCGTAATCTTTGGATAACCGCATGCATTCGGGCCACGCCACGCCTCCCACCGTCGTGAGTGTGCACGCAGGGACTGCGCGTGGCCTCATGGTCGGAGGGCGCCGAGTCCTGACCGCCATTGCCAAATTCCCGCAGTCGGGTCCCGTTGAGGTCAAGCCTCTGGGGCTTGTCGGCGATGAACAGGTGGACTTGAGCTACCACGGTGGGCTCGACCAAGCGGTCTATGCCTATCCGTCTGAACATTTGTCATTCTGGTCAGCGCAACGCGCAATACACCAGCCAGGTTTGTTTGAATCAGCCGTCACAGCCGGCATGGTGGGCGAAAACCTGAGCATTCGAGGGCTGCTCGAAACCGAAGTTTATGTGGGTGACACGCTACACATTGGTCATTCACTGGCATTGCGGGTAACCCGTTACCGCGAGCCCTGTGGCACGTTCAACGCGGTAATGGGCTATCCCCAAGCCGCCAAAGACATGATTCAGCGCGCCTTCACAGGGTTTTATCTGCGTGTGATCACACCTGGGTTGGTTCAAGCGGGCGACGCGATCACCCTGACGCACGGCGCAAAAAGCCTCTGCATTGCCGACATGGCAAGGGGTAAATGGGCTAAACACGCAAATGATTAAGCCGCAAGATTGCCCTCAATATGGTCACAAGCGAATTGTCTTTTCAAGGGCATTACCCACCCCGTAGGTTAAAAACATCTGCCTACAATCGCGTTACGTAATGGTTCGCGCGCGCGTCACCCCTTTTCGTTAGCGCACTGCGATCGCAAACGCCTATCTAGACTCACCCGCCTCATTGGCCACACCTCTTATGACAAAACAACCCACAGCTGCAGAAAACAAGCGCGCCGAGTTACGCAGCGCCGCCCTCGACTACCACGAGTTCCCCACCCCGGGTAAGGTTGCCGTGGCCGCGACCAAACAGCTCACCAACCAACGTGATTTGGCGCTGGCCTATTCACCCGGTGTAGCCGCGCCCTGCGAAGAGATCGTGGCTGACCCTGCCAACGCGTTTCGCTACACCAGCCGCGGCAACTTGGTGGGTGTGATTACCAACGGCACCGCCGTGTTGGGCTTAGGCGATATCGGCCCCTTGGCCTCTAAGCCGGTCATGGAAGGCAAGGGGGTTTTGTTCAAAAAGTTCGCGGGGATCGATGTCTTTGACATCGAAATCAATGAGCGCGATCCCGAGAAGTTAGTGGAAATCATCGCGGCGCTCGAACCCACTTTCGGCGGTATCAATCTTGAAGACATCAAGGCGCCCGACTGTTTTTATGTCGAACGCAAATTGCGCGAGCGGATGAAGATCCCGGTCTTCCATGACGATCAACACGGTACGGCCATCGTAGTAGGTGCCGCTTTTCTGAATGGTCTGAAGGTGCTGCGCAAAGACATCAAGTCGATCAAGCTGGTGACCTCGGGTGCTGGCGCGGCGGCATTGGCCTGCTTGAATCTGCTGGTTAAATTGGGCTTGCCGCGCGAAAACATTTGGGTAACCGACCTCGCCGGTGTGGTCTACGAAGGCCGCATTGAGTTGATGGACGCCGACAAAGCGCAGTTCGCACAAGCCACGGATGCCCGCACGCTTGCCGAGGTCATCGACGGTGCGGATGCGTTTTTGGGTCTGTCCGCCGCCGGCGTGCTCAAGCCCGAAATGGTCGGGTCCATGAACGAGCGGCCTTTGATTTTTGCGCTCGCTAATCCATCGCCTGAAATTCTGCCAGAGGACGTCAAGGCCGTTCGCGACGATGCGGTCATGGCAACGGGGCGAACCGACTACCCCAATCAAGTCAACAACGTGCTGTGCTTTCCTTACATTTTCAGGGGTGCGCTGGATGCCGGTGCATCCACCATTACCGATGAAATGGAGATCGCCGCGGTGCACGCCATTGCGGAACTGGCACAGGCCGAGCAAAGCGAGGTTGTCGCCGTTGCCTATGCCGGTGAAAAGCTGGCATTTGGACCCGAATACCTCATTCCCAAGCCATTTGATCCGCGCTTGATGATCAAGATTGCGCCCGCCGTTGCGCAAGCTGCCGTGGATAGCGGCGTCGCTACGCGCCCGATCACTGACATGCCGGCCTATCTGGAACGCCTGCAGAGTTTTGTCTTCGCGTCAGGCACCATCATGAAGCCTATTTACGCGGCTGCCAAAGCCGCGCAAATGAAACGCGTTGTCTATTCAGAGGGTGAGGATGAGCGGGTATTACGCGCCTGCCAAATCGTGGTTGATGAGCAATTAGCGCGCCCAACCCTGATCGGTCGTCCGGCCATCATCAGCCAACGCATCGAGCGTTTCGGCCTCCGGTTACGCGAAGGCGTGGACTACGACGTCGTGAACATCGAACAAGACGACCGTTATCGCGAGTTTTGGCAACAGTACCATCGCAAAACGGCACGCCAAGGCGTGACGCAGCAACTGGCCAAAATTGAGATGCGTCGCCGACTCACACTCATTTCATCTATGTTGCTGGCCAATGGCTACGTTGACGGCATGATTTGCGGCACTTGGGGCAGCACGTCCAACCATTTGGACTACATCGACCCGGTCATTGGCAAGCGTGAGGGCACCCGCACCTACGCTTGCATGAACGGTCTGATGTTGCCGGGTCGCCAGGTCTTCTTGGTCGACACGCACGTCAATTACGATCCCACCGCCGAGGAGTTGACCGAGATCACGCTGGCGGCCGCCGAGGAAATGCGCCGCTTTGGTCTGACGCCGAAAGTGGCCTTGTTGTCCCACTCTAACTTTGGCTCATCGAACAAGCCCAGCGCCATCAAAATGCGCGAAACATTGGCCATGCTGAACGAGCAGGCACCATGGCTGGAGGTGGACGGTGAGATGCACGGTGACGTGGCACTTGACGCCGCCGCCCGCGAAAAACTGATGCCAGACACGGTCTTGCGCGGGGAAGCTAACCTGTTGGTGCTGCCCAACATTGATGCCGCTAACATCGCCTACAACCTGTTGAAGACCGCCGCAGGTGGTGGTATCGCGATTGGCCCGGTGCTGTTGGGCGCGGCGAAACCCGTTCATATTCTGACTCCCAGCACCACCGTTCGCCGTATCGTCAACATGACGGCGTTGACCGTGGCTGACGCAAACGCGCAACGCAAATAAGGCCTAAACACCCCGCAAAACGCGCCCCAACCGGGGTCGTCTGCGGGGTTTCCCGATCAAGCGCTTGCGTTTTTGGCCGGAATGAGGCAAACTCTCGCCTTGTTTTTAGGGTTTACCCTTGTCGAATGCACCGCCGCTGGGCGATGTCACTTGTCTTGAATGCGTGTCGCGTGATACGCCCTGCCAGTGACGGTTGTTTGCAACCAATCGCCCAACGCGAGAAACGCCTCGCCGATTGTCGCGCGCAGTGCCTCTTCATATTGCCTAGCTTTAACTGAAATTTTTGAATAGAAAGAGCGGAGATGGATATGCCACTTCGTACAGTCCGTACAAACATTGTTCAATCCATTCGCGCACACCGTGTGAGCGAATTGCAACAAGCTGCCGATGCCATGGGACACCACTTCCTGTACGCGAACCTGGGTAAAGCCCAAGTGAAACAGGACGTGCTTGACCTGATCAACGCCCAGTACACCTTGCCCGTTAACAGCAACAAGAACTTCGACACGCTGTACAGCGCCATCACCGATACGCTGCACAAGTCGGGTCCACAAACAGGATTTGTTGCGGTACTCGAGCACATCCCGTCGCATGCCAAATTCGATAAAGAAACGCGTGAGCAATTGTTAGACATCTTCCGTGATGCCGCTGACTACTGGAACGACCGTAAAGTACCGTTCCGTTGCTTCTACTCGTTTGCTGTCGCGCGTGCCGCCACGGGTGAAACGATTCAGTTAGAAGGCGGCGAAGAGCCCATGCCAACTGACAAGCTTGTTGATGTCAGCCCCATGGCTTTGCGCATGAGTAGCCCATTCAACGCGGGTTACTGGTTGACCGCCGCCTGAGCCGTTACCGACTCATAAAAACAAGTGCCTCACAAAAAAGCCAGCATCTGCTGGCTTTTTTCATGGGCGAACAGGTGGCAGGGCTTGAAGCAAATCGATATAAGCCGCGACTGGAACCTCCTCAGCGCGGCGACGCAGATCAAAGTCACCCGCATAACCTTGCGCCGACAACCAAACGCCCAATGTATGGCGCAACAATTTTCTCCGCTGACTGAAAGCCACCTGAACCATGGCCGAGAACCGATCGAAGTCGACTACAGGCGGGGCGGCCTTCGGCACCATGCGCACCATCGCGCTATCGACGCGAGGCGGCGGATCAAAGCTGGTTGGCGGCACGTGCAAGAAGTTCTCCATGTCGTAGCGCCATTGGAGCATGACCGACAAACGCCCGTAAGCAGCCGTGCCCGGCGCTGCCACCATGCGATCAATGACCTCTTTTTGCAGCATGAAATGCTGATCTTTCACAACGTCCACTGCATCCAGCAAATGAAACAGGATCGGCGTTGAGATGTTGTAGGGCAGGTTACCCACAATGCGCAAGCCACTGTTTGCGAGAGAGCGGAAGTCCACTCGCAGCACGTCTTGGTCAATCACTGTGAGTTGCGGGTTGGCGCGGAAGCGGGTCACCAAATCACGGTCGAGCTCAACGACTGTGAGGTGTTTCAAGTGCTGCAACAACGGATGGGTGATCGCTCCCAAGCCTGGGCCAATTTCTACCATGTGGTCATCAGGTTGCGGCGCGATGCCGGCCACGATGCCCTCGATAATGCCACCGTCAACTAAAAAGTGCTGACCAAACCGCTTGCGGGCGATGTGCTTCATTCGGCGCCGAGATCGCGAATGTCAACATACGCACGCAGGCGTGCATCCTCAGACCACTTCGCAAACGCCTCATCCGCTTGACGCGCTTTTAAGATTTCACTGATGGCCTCGTTTTGGGCCTCTTCGCCTAGCGGCACTCGCTTGCGCTCCAGTACCTGAATCAGGTGTACGCCAAAGCGTGACACGACGGGCTCGCTCACTTCACCGGGGTTGAGTTGGTTCATGGGCCCCTCAAACTCAGGAACGAAAATACCTGGCGCGACCCACCCTAAATCACCGCCATAGGCAGCGGATCCGTCTTGGCTGTTTGCTTTGGCGATTGCGCCAAAGTCACGACTACCCGAGACAATTTGGGCGCGAAAACCATTGAGCCGCTCGATGGCCTGCTCTTGGGACAGGTCAGGACCAACGGTCAACAATATGTGCCGGGCGCGGGTTTGGGTCGAAGTCATCGTGACCTTGGCGACCGGACGCGCCAGCACCTTTAACAAATGGAAACCGGCACCACTGCGGACCCAAGGCGACATCGCACCAACGGCCAAGCCCTGAGTCGCCTCAACGAAAAGAGTCGGATAGTCGGCGACTGCACGCACGCCCATGTCACCGCCCTGTGCCGCCTCCGGCGATTTGGATTGGGCTTTGGCCAATGTCTCAAAGGCCTCGCCCCGCTTAAGCGCGGCATCAATCGCCTGCTTTTGAGCATCAACCGCCGCCAAGTCTGAAGCCGCCGCGTTCTCCGCCACGGGAATAAACAACTGGGCTAACTGGACTTGCTCGGGCGCCTTCTCGTTGGTGAGCGCTTGCTGTTCATCCAAATAGGCATCGATTTCAGCTTGACTGGGACGCTCAACGCCCGCCAACAAGCGCTCGCGCATACGCTGTAAGGTGAGTTGGTCCGCCAACTGTTGCCGGAAAGTCTTTACCGACAAGCCCTCGCGCACCACCGCTTCATGCAGCGCCTCAATCGAGAGGCGGTTGTTTCGAGCCACAGTGGCCTCAGCGGCATCCACATCGCGTTCGGCGATCACGATACCCTCTTGTTGGGCACGTTGCACCTGCGCTCGCTGCGAGATCAGTAATTCCAACACCTGTGACTTGAACGCAGGTGTAACGGTGGTTTTGTTCTCACGCGCTAAAACAGTCGCACGTTGATTGAGTTCAAACAAGGTAACGGGCGCATCGTTAACCACCGCGACAATGCGGTCTGACAAAGCGGGCGGGGTAATCGTGGTGGACTCCGCGCCGATGGCGGTGGTCGTCACCGCAAGCGCCGCGACCGCAATGGCGCAGCGCGTGACGGCTTTGTGAACGAACAAATACGGGTGCATTGCAAAGGTCAACTGCTTACTCTCAATCGTAATTTTGGAACCGGCTGGGTGGGTTCACCTCTTGACGCAGGTACTGGTAGCGCGGAATGTTGGCACTGAGCGTGGCCAATGGGTTGGCGCCGATGCGGGAGAACCCAACGAACTCGAGCTGGAACAACAGGCGATCGGTCGACTCGTTGGTAGCGGTCTGGACACGCTCTAACACCACGCGACCGACCCAGCAGCCGGCGTCGTACTCAAAACCCGTGACCATGTCAGCGACACGCTGATCTTTCTGACTGTAGTTCACACGCCCCACGCTGTACCATCGTGGCGCACCCAAGCCTTTGCCCGGTCCTTGATCAACGCCTCGGTCACCCCACAAGTCATTGAGCGGCCATTGCCAAGAGACGTCAATCAATTCACTGACATCGCGCTGGAGGCGGTAAGCCAGGCTGACGGTACGGTAACTGCCAGGGTGATACGTCACCCGGGCGGTTGAACGCTTGGTCCGGTTGGTGTCGGCATCAACCTGCAAGACGGCATCAAGTCGCCACGCCTCAGACGGGTTGAACGTGCCGCCCAACAGGATATCGCTGAGCGACTCTGTCAGCGGTGCCGCACCGTCCGCAATACTCTGGTACTGATCACGCAAGCGACGACGCTGCGCAACTGTCAGGTTGAAGCTCTCACGACCGTCTGCGTTGAACCAACGCGTCGTTAAACCAGTGGTCAGTGTGCGCGTATCTGCCACGCGATCGTTACCAGAGAACGGATAGGGCGAGTAGATACTGGATAAGTTGAAGTCAACCTCGCCCGAGTCGTAGTTTGGCAAACCAGTTTGGTTGCGGTAAGGGGTTTGCGCATAGACAATGCGCGGCTCTAAGGTTTGGCGGGCATCACCGCGATCGGCATCAAATACCAAGCCGCTGTCGATCGTGAAGGTCGACGTAGTGACGGTCGCTTGGCGGCGGCCGGTCCAAGGGCCGGTCGTTAAAGCCTGGTCCATCTGGTAGTTGCGGCTGTGCACACGCAGGCCGGGCGTAATGTAACCGCCGGGCGTTTCGTAACGGCGGCTCAGATTCGCCGCGACGACCAAGCGCTGCCCGTCGAGGGTGTTACTGGTCGGCTTGTCAAACTGCGTCAACTCAGAGTCAACCGACCAGTCCATACCTTGAAAACGACCCAGCGTTCCTCGCGAGCCCACGCGGTATGCCAATTGGTAACGGTCGTAAGGCTCATCGATGCGGTCGGTGCCAGCAGACTGCAAGGTCTCCCACTTGTATGCCCCGGCACTGGTCTGCCACAGGTTTTCGCCCGTCGATAAGGACACGTCGTTGGCCAGCAACCGTGAGGTGAGGGAAGTTGTTGAGCGAGGGAAATCACGCCAGTAGTCACCATCGCTCACACGGTTCAATTTCGCATTGAAACGCACAGGCAAACCCGATTCGTTGAGGGCCTGCTGATGCTGCCAAGTCCAACCCCAACGGTCGGTGTTGCGCAGCGTGTCGTTCGGCATGTAGGCGCCGCGGAATCGACCACTGAAGTTGGTGCCCAAGTAACGGTACTCACCGGCCAGATCCACGCCCCGCTTCGTCATGAAGGTGGGATAAAGCGTGGCATCGTGGTTCGGCGCGATATTGAGATAGTAGGGGACAGTTAATTCCAGTCCACTCACAGTATCCAGGTTAACGGTGGGCGGTAAAAAGCCCGACTTGCGCTCATCAGATAGCGGGAAACTGATCCACGGGGAACCAATCACAGGGACCCCCTTGAACCGCAAAACAGCGCCACGTGCGGTACCCGTATCCGCTTTTTGATCAAACTCAATACTCGATGCAGAGACAAACCAATCGGGCGCCCACGTGCCGCCGGGCGGGCGTGGACATGTCGAGTAGGTGACGTTTTCGGCCTCGGTGAGTTCCGGACCTTTGAAGTTGATACGGCTTGCATTGCCGCGTCCTTGGCCCAGTCCATTCACGCTGTTGATTTCAAAGCGTGGGGCTTCAAAATAACCTTCGGTGGTACCAATATTGATCTCAGCTTTGGGACCCACAAAACGGTTACCACCTTGGTTCACCCTCACGTTACCCTCAAGCAACACGTTGTCTGTTTGCAGGTTGTGCTCAATTTTGTCGGCGCGAATCACCACGCCATGCCGGCGCAACTGCGCGTCACCCTTAATCACCGTTGATACGTCAGCCTCACCGCCGACGCTTTGGCCCGACACAAAAGTCGGTATCTCATCGGTATTCGCAACCGGTAACGTTTCCGCCAGTTCACTGCTCAGTTGCAGGGCGACATTGCCCTCCGTCTGCGCCCACACCGCTGCGGAGGTCGCCATTAAACCAACCGGCGCCCATGCACCGAGTAAGCGGATTGCGCGATAAATTTGTGAGCAGGAAAATCGTGCTTTGGCCATGCCGGCATCAATCTAAACAAAACAGTAACCACGGCCCATCGGCCGCCCAGAACGTCATCCAATGGAGGGTTTGCCGAGCCGCCGTGCGCACAACGCCGCTTACAATTGGAGGAGACATTATCCTACGGACTGAACGGCCCGTTTCACCCCCCCTCTTTATCCCAATGCAACCCCCGTCTAACCCCTCAATTCAGTGGGCCAGCCCGGCAAGAGAAACCGCTTTTAGCAACTGGTTTGCCGGCATGGTCTCGCGCTTTGCGTTGGATACTACCTCATTGCATTTGGCGTCGGCGGATGCCAGCTTCCGGCGTTACTTCAGAGTGCTGGGAACTGATGGTGACAGTTACATCATCATGGACGCGCCCCCTGAAAAGGAAAACTCCGAGCCCTTTGTTCGGATTGCCCAACTGCTATCGGAGGCCCAACTCCCCGCCCCCACGGTTCTGGATTGGAGCGAACCACTGGGTTTCATGCTGCTCAGCGACTTGGGGCACTACACCTTGCTCGACGTATTGCAAACCCCCGCCGCGAATGCCCCCGTTCCAGGCGCGCCTTTTGCTGAGCCCCGTGTGGCCCGGGCCTTCATGGAGGAGGCCGTCGACTTGTTGGTGCGCTGGCAGTTGGCTACTCGGCCTGGCGTTTTACCGCCCTATGACGACGCGCTGCTGCGCCGTGAGCTGCAACTGTTTCCAGACTGGTATATCCAGCGCCACAAGGGCATCACGCTTGATGACAAACAGGCCGCCGCGTTACAAACCTGCTTTGACCGCATCATTGCCACCAACCTTGACGCACCCCAAGTGTATGTGCACCGCGACTACATGCCGCGCAATTTACTGGTGAACCAAGCAGGCTCACTTGGAATTGTTGACTTTCAAGATGCGGTGACGGGGCCCGTGACTTATGACATCGCCAGCCTGATGCGAGACGCTTTCTGGACATGGGACGACGATTTTGTGATCGACATCACAATTCGCTACTGGGAGCAGGCCCGCAAGAAAGGCCTCTTGAATCACGCGGATTGGGCGACTGATTTTGGCGCGTTCTTCAAAGCGGTTGAATGGATGGGCCTGCAACGACACCTAAAAATTTTGGGTATTTTCGCGCGCCTCACACTACGCGATGGCAAACCCAAGTACCTTGCGGATACGCCCCGATTCATCGCGTATGTGCGGGGGACCACTGCACGCTATACCGAGCTCAAGCCTTTATCCCGGCTGATCGATCAAATCGAGGGTGCCTGAATGCCTCGCATTTACTGCCCCGACCCATTGTCCAGCGGGCAGTCCCTGACGTTGCCACGTGAAGCAAGTCGACACATTCAAGTGTTGCGCTTGCAGCCGGGTAGCGAGATCACGCTGTTCGATGGTCGTGGCGGCGAATACGACGCCGTCATAACCGCCATGGGCCGACAGGCGGTTGACGTAACCATTGGGCGCCACCACCCGGCTGAACGTGAAGCCGCCGCCGCGGTTCAACTCGCGGTGTGCATGCCAGCGAACGAACGGATGGACTGGTTGGTCGAGAAGGCAACCGAACTGGGCGTGATGCACATTACACCGCTTATGGGTCAACGCAGCGTGGTCCGCCTCATTGGTGAACGTGCTGACAAACGCCGCACCCATTGGGAGGCGATTGCCGTTGGCGCCTGCGAGCAATGCGGGCGCAATCGGGTACCGCTTATCGACACACCACTTGACTTAGCCCATTGGTTGCGAGGACAGCAGCATACTCAAGGCGCCGATAACGAGGCGTCAGAGCCTCGGCGGGTTATCTTGTCGCTCGCACCGCCAGCATCGCAGGAAGCAGCGCCCGCAACGCCCAGCGGCCGCACCTGTGTGCTAATTGGCCCTGAGGGCGGTTTTACACCCGAAGAAGAGCAGTTGGCGATGACGCATGGATTTTCCCCCTACCGGTTGGGTAGCCGGGTGTTACGCACGGAGACCGCTGCCATCGCCGCAACCCACTTATTTAGCCAGCTCAATCCCTAAAACAGGACGCCTCCATGAACCGCAATCTCTGGTTACTCGCGCTGGCGCAAGGCTTGTTTCTGACCAATAACGTGGTCTTCATTGGCATCAATGGCCTGGTGGGCTTGGCGCTGGCGCCGGTTGGCTGGATGGCAACGCTACCCGTAACAGGCTATGTGGTGGGCGGCGCGCTGAGCACAGGTTTGGTCGCGCAATCGCAAATGCGCTGGGGGCGCCGTACCTCATTCCAGTTAGGTTTGTTGATGGCGTTTATTTCTGCGCTGCTGTGTGCCTGGGCGTCTGTCATTGGCAGTTTTTGGCTGCTGGTGGTTGCAACCGTTTTGGCTGGCTATTACAGCGCTAATGGCCAGCTGTACCGATTTGCAGCCGCGGAGGTGGCTGATAAGACGGCTAAAGAAAAGGCCGTATCACTGGTGCTCGCCGGCGGGTTGCTGGGCGCTGTGGTCGGGCCCAATTTGGCGGCATATACGCGCAATCTAACGTCAACACCTTTTACCGCTGCCTACCTCACGTTGGCGGTGGCCGCGTTGCTGTCGATGGTGGTCATGGCGCAAATGCAATTTCCGCCGGTCCCCAAACGTACCAGCAACAGCGACACTGGTCGCCCGATGTCTGAAATTTGGCGACAGCCCGTCTTTGTAGTGGCCACTCTCGGTGCCGCTTTGGGCTACGCGGTGATGAACCTCTTAATGGCGGCGACACCGCTGGCCATGCAGGTCTGCGGCATGAGCTTTGAGAATATTGCATGGGTCCTGGAGTGGCATGTTCTCGGTATGTTCGCGCCGGGCTTTTTTACCGGTCACCTGATCAAGCGCTTTGGCGTGCTGCGCATCATGGGTATAGGGGTATTGCTCAACCTCGTATGCATTGCCGTCGCGCTGAATGGGGAGGATTTGACCCATTTCACGGTTGCGTTGTTCGTATTAGGCGTTGGTTGGAACTTCCTATTCACCGGCAGTACAACACTGTCACTAGAGGCCTACACGCCGGCTGAGAAAGACAAAGCGCAAGGCGCGATTAACTTCTTCACCTTCTTGCTGATGGCATTGAGTTCGTTTGCCTCCGGTGCGCTCATCAATACCCAAAGCTGGGCTTGGCTGAATATCGGCGCTGCCGTGCCCGTCGTCATCACTGGCGCGGGCTTGTGGTGGCTGTCTTTACAGCGGGTTACCAAGCCGCGGGCGGCTTGACTAGCGGTGAAACTTAAAGACGGCCGTGCTGGCAAGCAGGTTGGGTAGCCACCGGCACACCTTGCCCGCATCAATGCCAAAGCTTTCTTCAATTTCCAAGTGATTGGCCTGCGCCAAAACCTCAAAGTCAGCAAACGTTCCGACCCGGATATTTGGCGTGTTGTACCACTGGTAGGGTAGGCGTTTCGTAACTGGCATACGACCCAGCAACACCTGCAATCGATTCGGCCAGTGCGCAAAGTTGGGAAACGCCACGATGCCGATGCGGCCCACACGCGCGGTTTCACGCAACATCACCTCTGCATTACGCAAATGCTGCAAGGTATCGAGTTGCAACACCACGTCGAACGAGTTGTCTTCAAACATCTGAAGGCCCTCATCCAAGTTAAGTTGCAACACATCGACGCCGCGAGCGATGCAGGCAGGAATTTTCGTGTCGTCGATCTCAACGCCATAACCGGTGCACCCCCGGTGCGTTTGCAGGTAAGCGAGAAACCGCCCATCACCGCACCCCAAGTCCAACACACGGCTGCCAATGGGTACCAACTGAGCTAAGGTTTGCATGGTTTGGTCGGCACTCATACAGCGACCTCTTTGTCAAAGTAGGCACGCACGGTGCCATGGTATCGGCTGTCGTCCATCAGAAACGCATCGTGGCCGTGGGGGGCATCGACTTCGGCATAAGACACCCGGCGGTGGTTGTCCAGCAACGCACGAACCATCTCGCGACTGCGGGCTGGCGAGAAACGCCAATCAGTGGAGAAACTCACCAACAAAAATTTAGCCTTTACGGGTGCAAAGGCGGCGGATAAATCGCCGCCGCACGCGCGAGCAGGGTCGAAATAGTCAAGTGCGCGGGTGATGAGCAAGTAGGTATTGGCGTCAAAGTATTCGGCAAACTTGTCACCCTGGTAGCGCAAATAACTCTCAATTTCGAATTCGATGCCTTGGGTGGTGAAGTGGTAGTCGCGCTGCACCGCATTCGATACAGCATCTCGCAGGCGACGACCAAACTTGGCATTCATCACGTCGTCACTGAGGTAGGTGATATGACCAATCATGCGTGCGATGCGCAGCCCACGCCGCGGTAAGGTGTCATGGCGTCGGTAAAAGCCCTCATGAAAATCGGGGTCGGTCACGATGGCCCGGCGTGCCACTTCGTTGAATGCAATGTTCTCTGCGGTCAAGTTAGGTGCGCTGGCTACGACCACCGCGTGGCGTACCCGCTCAGGGTACTGAAGCGTCCAGCTGGTGGCCTGCATGCCGCCCAAACTACCACCCATCACGGCTGCTAATTGTGTGATGCCCAACGCATCCAACAATTTGGCCTGTGTCGTCACCCAATCCTCAACGGTTACCACCGGAAAGTCAGCGCCCCAAACAGCTCCCGTTGCCGGGTTGATGCTGGCCGGCCCCGTCGACCCAAAACACGAACCGATGTTGTTCACACCAATCACAAAGAAACGGTTGGTATCAACCGGCTTACCGGGGCCCACCATGTTGTCCCACCACCCTTCCGACTTCGGTTGGATGGCACCCGTTTCGTCTGCATAAACGCCTGCGACGTGGTGCGAGGCATTCAGGGCGTGACAGATCAAGACCGCATTGCTCGCGTCCGCGTTCAAGCGACCGTAGGTCTCATAAGAGAGCTCGTAACTCGGCAACACCGCTCCACATTGAAGCGTCAGCGGGTCGCTAATGGACAAGGACTTGGCCTCGGCAATAAAGGACATGGCGCAAAAAAACCCGTTTCACCAAAAACGGGGCCGGGTCTTAATCGAGCGATCCGTTTTTAGCTGTATTTATAAAAAGCGCCCGCAAGCCGGAGCAAATCAGCGCTTGTCGTGAAGTATAGCAAGACGCCCGCTTTTGCGCACCATTTGTCGTCAGATGGCTTGCTAATTGCTTAGAAACGGTGCATCACGGTGTGGAGGGGTTCTTTCGCACCAAAAATAAGCAAAACTTCAGGAAACTCCTCATGGACGCACTAAAACAGGGCGCAGATGCGCTCTTTATCTTGCTCGGCGGCATCATGGTTTTGGCCATGCACGCGGGCTTCGCTTTTTTAGAGTTGGGCACGGTTCGCAAAAAGAACCAGGTCAATGCCTTGGTCAAGATCTTGGTGGACTTTTCCGTCTCGACCGTCGTTTATTTCATGGTCGGCTACGGGGTCGCCTACGGCACCCACTTCTTCATCGGTGCAGAACAACTGGCACAGCAAAACGGCTATGAGTTGGTGAAGTTCTTCTTCCTGCTGACTTTCGCTGCGGCCATTCCCGCCATCATCTCTGGCGGCATCGCCGAACGGGCGAAATTCTGGCCGCAATTGGTGGCAACTGCGGTGATCGTCGGGTTCGTTTACCCTTTTTTCGAGGGCATCATTTGGAACGGCAACTTCGGCTTCCAAGCGTGGCTGGAAACCCAGTTTGGCGCCAGCTTTCATGACTTTGCAGGCTCTGTGGTGGTCCACAGCATCGGCGGATGGATCGCCTTGCCAGCGGTGCTGCTCTTAGGCGCCCGCTACAACCGCTACCGCAAAGACGGCTCTCTGAGCGCACACCCCCCATCCAGCATTCCCTTCTTGTCATTAGGCGCCTGGATTTTGTGCGTTGGCTGGTTTGGCTTCAACGTGATGAGCGCGCAACGGCTTGAAAACATTTCCGGTTTGGTTGCTGTGAACTCTCTCATGGCCATGGTCGGCGGCACACTGGCAGCCCTCGTGGCGGGCAAGAATGACCCTGGCTTTGTCCACAACGGGCCCTTGGCCGGTCTGGTCGCGGTTTGTGCGGGCTCAGACATCATGCACCCTTTAGGTGCATTAACCGTCGGCTTGGTTGCTGGCTGGCTTTTTGTCCAGCTATTTACGCGCGTTCAAAACATCTGGAGAATCGACGACGTACTTGGCGTCTGGCCGTTACACGGTTTGTGCGGCACCTGGGGGGGTATCGCCGCTGGCATCTTCGGCTCAACTACCTTCGGCGGTTTGGGAGGCGTGTCCTTTATATCGCAGCTGATCGGCAGTGCACTGGGGTTAGTCTGGGCTGTAGCGGGTGGTCTGGTGGTGTACGGTGTTTTGCGCGCCAGCATGGGTCTGCGGCTCACACCCGAAGAGGAACATGAGGGCGCTGACCTGAGCATTCACCAGATCAGTGCCACCCCCGAGCGCGAAACCACCTGGTAAGCGCTCGCCTGAGTCTGAAGGGGTTGAATCGGCATTGCCACCACACTTTCAGCGCAATTCAAGTCATCCCCCTCAGGATTTACCACCTGACAGGGGGTTTCCCGTGATAATGAACGTGTGCAACAAGGATGTTGTACGTGTTTTAGGTGATAGGCCAGTTTTGCGTGCCCCGACGAAGTCAATTCAGTTTGTGCTTGCCGGACTTCCATCGCTTTAGTAGTGTGTTTTTTTGAGGAGTCCCAAGATGGGCAACAAACTGTACGTGGGCAACCTGCCTTATTCTGTCCGTGATGAAGACCTGAACCAAGCGTTCGGCGAATTCGGCACGGTCACCAGCGCCAAAGTCATGATGGAACGTGACACCGGCCGCTCAAAAGGTTTCGGTTTTGTCGAAATGGGCGACGATGCGCAAGCGCAAGCCGCTGTCAACGGCATGAACGGTCAAGCTTTAGGCGGCCGTAACTTGGTCGTAAACGAAGCGCGCCCCATGGAGCCACGCCCACCCCGCACCGGTGGTTTTGGTGGTGGCAACGATGGTTTCCGCAGCCCATACGGTGGCGGTGGTCGTCGTGAAGGCGGCGGCGGCGGTGGCCGTGGCGGCTACTAAGCCCTACCAGCAGCCAGCGTCGTTCTGACGCTTGCACAGAAAGCCGGTTGACACGCTTGTGTTAGCCGGTTTTTTTTCGCCCGTTGTTCCCAGCGTCAGGGCTGCAAGGTAGCGCGCACCTGGCCAGACCACTGCGCCCGTCCCGCACGTTGGTCATAGACCAAGCGGTCGCCCGTGATGACATCTTTACCACGGCGCACCACGGCAGGTTCAAGGGCTTTTAGCACATCCACGCGGGTATCAAACTGCAAATGCTCACTGGTGATCACAGTAGTCTCACCCGTGCCCAGCCGGTGTACCACCTCCGCTTGGCCCATTAAATCGTAGACCGTCTGCGCATCATTGACTTTGGCGCGCTCGGCTACGCTGTCGGTTGTGGCGCCTTTACTGCCCCAATGCCGAATCTTGACCGCCTTTAAGTCCATGTGGCCGGTGGCAGGGATGTGTTTGCCCTCCGCACCAAACACCTCTGCCGTCAAGCGGCCGGTCGCGTCAAATTGACGTGAGACAAAATTCAACAGGTAATCGTCGGGGGTCAGTCGGACGGCCGTCGCAACTGGCGCCTCCGCGGGTGCCGGTGTCACCCGCAGCAACCAAACTGACGCGGCTGCCAACACGCCCATCAAGAACAACGGTAAGTAAATGACCGCTGAATCAACGGCGCGTAACAAGGGGCGCAACATCACTGACCGGCCTCAGCTAGCAAATCCGCGTAGTCACCGCGGGCCGTCAAGACCAGGTCACAACACTCGCGAACCGCACCTCCGCCGGCTTCCGCTACGGGGACATAGTTTGCAATTGCGCGCACATCCGGATGACCCGTCAGGGGCACACACGCCAAACGTGCCCGTCGCAACAAGGGCAAATCGGGCCAGTCATCCCCCATGGCAGCGGCATCTGACCAGGTCAAGCCCCACTGATTCAACCACTGGTCTGCGGCGGGCCGCTTATCCTCTTTACCTAAGACCGCATGGACGATCCCCAGCGCCGCTAAACGGTTACGCAACGCCGCGCTGTCACGGCCAGATATCACCACGGGCGTGACACCTACACGCTGTAACAGCTTAAGACCGTGACCATCTAGCGTATTGAACCTTTTCAGAGTCTCCCCGCTTTCAGAAAACCACAGACTGCCATCCGTCAAAATGCCGTCGACATCAAAAAAGAAGACCTTCACGCCTCGCGCCAACGCCAAAGAGGCGTCGGAAAAACGGTTCACAGGGATCTGCGTCGACAAAGCCGCCATGGTCAAATCACCTTTGCCCGCATCAGGTCGTTGGAGTTGATCGCACCAACCAACCGGCCTGTGTCGTCCACAACCAGCAAGCTGGTAACCGCATGGGTCTCCATCAGGTCAGCAGCCTCTGCCGCCAGCGCTTGCTGGTTGATGGTGCGGGGGTTGGGGCGCATGATGTCTTGCGCAACCGCGACACGCAGGTCACCACCTTGCGCAATCAAGCGCCGCAGATCACCGTCCGTAAAAATCCCAATCGGTATGCCATTGGCGTCCGTAATCGCGGTCGCTCCCAACCCTTTGTCGCCCATTTCTTGCATCATCTCCAGGCCCTTTGTGGTGGGCTTCACCGCCGGTACGTGGGGGTCTCGACGCATGATGTCGCGCACATGCGTGAGCAATTTACGTCCCAAGGCCCCGCCGGGATGTGAGCGGGCGAAGTCTGCCGGTTTGAAACCACGCGCATCCAGCAACGCGATCGCCAAGGCATCGCCCAAGGCCATTTGTGCAGTCGTACTGGCAGTGGGCGCCAAATTCAAAGGGCACGCCTCTTTATCCACTTGGCTGTTGATGACGTGATCCGCATGGCGCGCCAATGACGAGTCCGCACGGCCTGTGAGTGCGATCAAAGGGATGCCCATGCGCTTAATCACCGGCAGGATGGCGTTGAACTCATCACTCTCGCCACTGTTACTGATGGCGAGGATCACGTCGTTCGGCGTAATCATGCCGAGGTCACCATGACTGGCCTCTGCAGGATGCACAAAGAATGCAGGCGTACCGGTTGATGCAAGGGTCGCCGCAATTTTGTTGCCCACATGCCCGCTCTTGCCCATCCCCATCACAACCACACGCCCTGTGCATGCCAAAACAGCCTGCACCGCATGTGCAAATGTTGGCTCTAACCGCGCGTTGATCGCATTGAGTGCCGAGGCCTCGACACGCATGGCCTCTTTTGCTGCGTTCAACGCACGCTGGGCATCAAATGGAGGAGGTTCATGTAGATGGGACATGCGTCAATTATCAATCAAAGCACGCGGGCTAAACAACGTGGCTCACGAAGGCGCTAACATGACGGGATGAATGCATTAGACGTCACCCTGCTTTATCTCCTCGCCGCAGTTTTGGGCGTGGTGGCGTGTCGTTATCTCCGTTTGCCGCCCATTTTGGGCTACTTGCTGGTGGGGGTCTTGATTGGCCCCAATGCACTGGCCTTGGCCCAGAACTCCGCTGGCGTGCGTTATTTAGCGGAATTTGGCATCGTCTTTTTAATGTTCGTAATCGGCTTGGAATTCAGTTTGAGCAAACTGAAAACCATGGGCAAGCATGTGTTTGGTCTGGGCGCCTCACAAGTGTTGGCCACCATTGTCATCGCAACAGTGGGCTCTTTGTTTTTAGCTTGGGCTTGGTCATCCGGATGGCACATGGACTGGAAGACCGCACTGGCCCTGGGTTGCGTCATGTCCATGAGCAGCACCGCTGTGGTCATCAAGCTAACGGCCGACCGGTCTGAGCTTGAGACCGAACACGGCAAGCGCGTGGTCGGTATTCTGCTATTTCAAGACTTGGCCGTGGTTCCATTGCTGATTTTGATTCCTGCACTCGGTGAATCAGGTACGGACATGGCCACCAGTCTCGGCTGGGCGTTGCTCAAAGCGGTACTTTTGGTGCTGGTGCTGTTGGTCGGTGGTAGTCACTTCATTCGCTGGTGGCTGACCTTGGTGGTGAAGCGCAAAAGCGCCGAGCTGTTCATGCTCAACCTGTTACTCATCACTTTGGGCCTGGCCTGGCTCACGGAGCATGCGGGCCTGTCATTGGCCTTGGGCGCATTCATCGCGGGTATGCTGATTTCTGAAACAGAGTTCAAGCACCAAGTGGAAACCGATATTCGCCCGTTCCACGACGTGCTGATTGGTCTCTTTTTCATCACCATTGGCATGATGCTGGACTGGCGAATCGTATGGGACCGCTGGTGGTTGGTCCTGATGCTTACCACCCTGCCAGTGGTCTTTAAGTTCATCACCATCGCTGGCCTCACCCGTTTGTGGGGTGCGCCCTTGGGCACCTCGACCCGCGTTGGTCTGTACTTGGCGCAAGCGGGCGAATTTGGTTTCGTATTGCTCACATTGGCTTCACAGCGTGGGTTGGTGTCGCCCGAGATGCTGAACCCGATTTTGGCCGCGATGGTGTTGTCCATGATGTTCACGCCGCTCATCATTCAATACAGCGACGAGGCGGTGGCGCGTCTGGCTGGTAACGACTGGATGATGCAGTCACTGCAAATGACCAGCATTGCGCGACAATCCATCAACACCAAACAACACGTTGTCATTTGTGGGTATGGTCGCAGTGGCCAGAATTTGGCGCGCTTGCTCCAAGCGGAAAATATTCCTTATATGGCCTTAGACCTCGACCCCGATCGGGTGCGCCAAGCCGCCGCCGCCGGTGACGCCGTGGTGTTTGGTGATGCCGCGCGTTTGCAAGCTCTCATGGCTGCCGGTTTGGCGCGGGCCAGCGCGGTGGTCGTGACCTACAAGGACCCCAACGCCGCATTTCGCGTGCTACTCCACACCAAAGAACATGCACCGCAAGTGCCAGTGATCGTGCGCACGGTCGATGACCACGATATAGATCGCCTGCTGCGTGCTGGCGCGACGGAAGTGGTCCCCGAGGCCATTGAGGGCAGCTTGATGTTGGCGTCGCACGCCTTGGCGCTGGTTGGCGTCCCCATGCGCCGCGTCATTCGCATCGTTCAAGCCCAGCGTGAGGCTCGCTATGGCCTGCTCCGCGGCTACTTTCACGGAGCAGACGACGATACCGCGGAGGAAATTGAACAGGAGCGCCTCAAAAGCTTTTCACTGCCACCCAACGCGTACGGCATTGACAAATCCATCAACCAGTTATCGCTGCGTGAGTTTGATGTCGCTCTGATTTGTATCCGACGAAACGGGGCACAACTGACACAAGACGATGTGAGTCAACCGCTTCTCGCCAATGATGTGGTCGTGTTGAGCGGTACGCCTGCGGCGCTGACACTTGCCGAGGAACGCCTGCTGCACGGTTAAATCAAGTCATTTCACCCCACTGATTGAAAGCCCCATGGACACACGAAGCTATCTGCGCGACAACATTCGCACCGTGAACGACTGGCCTGCGCCCGGTGTCGCCTTCCGCGACATCACGCCCTTGCTGAGTGACCCGCGTGTATTTCGCGTTTTGATCGACGCGTTCGTGCACCGCTACATGGCGCCAGAACTGCGACCGGATGTGGTGGCGGGGCTGGATGCGCGGGGTTTCATCATCGGCTCCGTTGTCGCCTACGAGTTGGGTATTGGTTTTGTGCCCATTCGGAAAAAGGGCAAGCTACCGTTTACAACCATCGAGCAGTCCTACGAGCTGGAGTACGGTAGCGCCACCGTTGAAGTGCACACCGACGCTGTTAGGCCCGGGCAGCGTGTCTTATTAATTGATGACTTGATCGCCACTGGGGGCACCATGATGGCGGGGATGCAGCTGATTAAAAAGCTAGGCGGCACCTTGGTTGAAGGTGCGGCCATTGTGGATTTGCCTGAGCTCAAGGGCTCGCAATTGCTCAAGGATGCCGGCTTACCACTGTTTACGCTGGTGGATTTTGAAGGCCATTGATGCCGCACACGTCACTTGCCAATACAAAATCGAGAGAAGATTTCACCCAATAAATCATCGGCATTGAACTCGCCGGTAATTTCGCCCAAAGCAACCTGGGCTAAACGCAACTCCTCGGCGAGTAAGTCGAGGTGATCGCCGCCTTGGTTCAACCAACCGTCAGCCAACTCAAGATGGGCTTCAACGCCAGCCAATGCGGTGAGGTGGCGTTGGCGCGCGATGAACAGTCCTTCGGTAGATTGCTCCCATCCGGCCCATTGCAGCAGCTGCGCACGCAAAGCATCGAGCCCTTCACCCGTTTTTGCCGACAAAGTCAGAACCGTGGCATCCTCTGATGTCGCTGTCGCTTGATCGGACACGGCTGCGTCATCGGGCACCACATCGGCCTTGTTCCACACGGCAACCACCGGCACGTGCGCGGGGAGACGCGCACGCAAGGCCTGATCCTTCGCTTGCACATCCGCGCTGTGCATTTGCGTGCGGTCGTAGACGTAAACCACGGCGTCAGCGCGCGCTATTTCGGCCCACGCGCGGGTAATGCCCATCTGCTCCACCGTATCGTCACTGTCTCGCAAGCCGGCGGTGTCCAGAATATGCACGGGGACTCCGTTGATTTGAATCGTCTGTGTGATCACATCCCGCGTGGTACCGGCGATCGGCGTGACGATCGCCAACTCTGCTCCCGCCAGCGCGTTTAGCAAGGAACTCTTGCCCGCGTTCGGCTGGCCTGCGATCACCACTTTGATGCCCTCACGCAGCAATACCCCTTGCTGAGTTTGACGCATCACCGTTTGAAGTTGAGCGCGTAGGCGGGTCAGTTGCCCGACTGCATCGGCCTTTTGGAGGAAGTCAATCTCCTCCTCTGGAAAATCAAGCGTGGACTCCACCAACATGCGCAAATTAACCAGCTGCGCGCGCAGGTCAGCGATCGTGTCGGAGAAGGCGCCGCTCAAGCTCCGCGCAGCGCTGCGCACAGCCTGAGAAGTGCTGGCATCGATCAGGTCTGACACTGCTTCCGCTTGGGTCAAATCCATCTTGTCATTTAAGAAGGCACGCTGCGTGAATTCACCCGGCTCAGCCAGCCGCAAATTTGGCAAACTGCGCTGCGCCAGACACGCGTTGACCAGCATGTTCAAGACCACTGGGCCGCCATGGGCCTGCAACTCCAACACATCCTCGCCGGTATAAGAGTGGGGCGCGGGAAAGTAGATCGCCAAGCCTTGGTCGATTACCTCACCCGCGTCGCTTTTGAATGGCAGGTATGTGGCCTGCCGCGGGGCTAAGGGACGCCCCAATAGCGTCATTACAAAGGCTGCTAAGTCGCGTCCAGATACCCGAACAATGCCGACGGCGCCGCGGCCAGGGGCGGTGGCAATGGAAACAATCGGGTCGTCGTGGTTGGTCAGCATGGTGGCCTCATTGTGCCGTCATTGGCACCAAGAAAAAAGGCTGCCGCAAATCAGCGGCAGCCTTGGATCAAGCATTCACAACCGTTTACTTGAACTTGGGAAGCTGGAACTTCATTTCAACGCCCATACTCTTGTTGATCTGCCACTGCTGCAGAATCGTCAGTGTGTTGTTGGTGATCCAATAGAGCACCAAGCCCGCGGGGAAGAAGAAGAACATGACCGAGAAAGCCAAGGGCATGAACCACATCAACTTGGCCTGCAAAGGATCGGGTGGAACCGGGTTCAAAGCGGTTTGAATGAATGTGGTCAGCGTCATGACCACTGGCAAAATGAAATACGGATCTTTTGTTGACAAGTCGGCGACCCAGCCAATCCACGGCGCATTACGCATCTCAACGCTAGACAAAAGAACCCAGTACAAGGCAATAAACACGGGGATCTGAATCATGATGGGCAGACACCCGCCCAATGGGTTGACCTTTTCTTCCTTGTAGATGCGCATCATTTCTTGCTGCATCTGCTGGGGTTTGTCTTTCAAGCGTTCACGCATGTCGGCGATGCGCGGACTCAAGGCCTTCATCTTGCCCATGCTCCGATAGGCCTTCGCATTCAACCAATAGAAAGCAGCCTTGATGACGACAACCAACAGCACAATCGCCCAACCCCAATTGCCAACAACGGAATGGATTTTGTCGAGTAACCAATACAGCGGCTTGGCCAAAATCGTCACCCATCCGTAATCCTTCACCAAGTCCAATCCGGTGGTTAAGGATTCCAGCAAAGTTTCTTGTTGAGGACCGACAAACAGACGGGCATCCACAGCCAGCGTCGCGCCGGGTGCCACAGTCTCTAGGTCAGCGACTGATCCGGCGGAATACAAGTCCCCTTTGAGCTTGCGCGCAAAGTTGTCGCGAACTTGGCCCTCCGGCAACAACCAAGCCGTCGTAAAGTAATGCTGCACCATCGCCACAAAACCCGACTTGGTATTCACCATGAATTCGGCCTTGCCTTTAGCAATGTCTTCAAACTCCACTTTCTCGTACTTGGCCTCATCCGAATAGAAAGCAGGGCCCGTAAAGGTCTGGTAGAACGGTGTTTCAGATTCAGCACTGGAGTTATCGCGCAACAACTGGACGTAAAGCTGTGGCTGTAACGGCGCATCGCTGACGTTTTGTAACTCATGGCGGACGTCCAAAACGTATGACCCACGGCGGGCGGTGTACGTCTTCACCAGCTTAAGGCCACCAATGGCGGGCGACGCAAACGCAATTTGCAAGCTGTCTTGTCCATCGGCCAACGTGGTGGGGCCCGGTACGCGGGTCATGACCGTCGTGTGGTTGGGGAAGTTGCCGTTGATCAGACCACTTTGCACCACGTAGGTGTGTTCGGGCGTTTGTTTGAGCAAGGTCAGTGGCTCGAAGTCTTTGCCGTTGTGTCCGCCCAAGCCCTGGGCATACTTCAGGAGCTTCGCCTGCACCAAATTACCGCCTGCACTGTCGAAAACGAGGTCAAGCACATCGGTCTTTACGCTGGCCAGCTCTTGCGCCGCAGGTTTCGCCTCTAGATTCGAACCGTCGGCAGCCGGGGCAGACGCCGTTGCACGAGCCGCGGGTAACCCACCCTCTTCCGTGGCAGCTTGCATTGTTTTAGCTGGCTGGTTGAAGAAAAGCGGTGCGTTGCCGTTGTGCACCTGCCAGGCGTCCCACAACATCACAACAGAGATACCAAAAACGGCCCATAGCAAAGAGCGGCGAATATCGTTCATGAGGACTTCTTTTTAGTTGATCGGGCAATCAGCCCTGTGAATAGTTGTTGACGGGTTGCTTGCAGGCGTCCGCTGAGATCAGGTACCGGGTCGTGACCACCCTCGCACCAAGGCTGGCAACGCAACAAGCGCCCCAGTGTGAGAGCTGAACCGAGCATGGCGCCCTGCGTTTCGAGGGCCTGCAAAGCATAAACCGAGCAGGTCGGCTCAAACCGGCATTGGTTACCGACCCACGGACTCAGCAACAGGCGGTAAGCTTTGACGAACGCCTGCAAAACGATACGGGGCAAGCGCCAAATGGTTTGCATCATGGCGCGCCCCCGGCCGCGACAAGCGCGCTCAGTTGCGTCAATTGCGCGCGGACTTCGCGGGCGATCGGACGTGACCATGCGCTGACATAAACCTCACGCGAGAATGCCCGCCGCAGGCGAACAACCAGGGCAAGGCCCTGCGCTGTCAAGGCCCCTGACTCTCGATTTGCGTCGTTGAATACCGCGTAAATTTGTCTGCGCATGCCGTTTCGGGTCACCGCACGCTTCGCCCACCGTTTCGGCAGGAGCACGCCGAGGGCCGCGTGCGCCCCCAATTCAGGGACTTGAGCAGCTGGCACAGCGTGCAATGCAAAGTGGCTGGTTTGAAATACAGGCGGTTGTGCGGCTACCGCTTGAAATTGCGCCCGGTTTTTAAGATGGGGCAAACAGCGGCCTGTGGCAGACGCTTGACCGACTGCGTCGCCCACACGCTTAATTACAGACCCAAACGCTTACGGCCTTTGGCGCGACGAGCTGCAATCACAGCACGACCGCCGCGGGTCTTCATGCGAACGAGGAAACCATGTGTACGGGCACGACGGGTTTTGGAAGGTTGGTAGGTACGCTTCATGATGAGCTCTCAAAAAAATGGAAACGGTCTAGCGCACACATGAATTGCCTTTCTAGACGACATCGTTGCGCGCGGAACCTAGCATTATCGCAAAAATTCCCGCCCTTTTGCTAATCGGTGATTACAGAGGGCCGAAACAGGATCAATCTTGTGTCTATTTAGAGCGTTTCACCACACCGCGGTGGGAGGCGCTTAGCGGATATTTTGTCGAAAGACAAGAGGATTTATGGCTATTGTGGCCGGGCCCCGACGGCTTAAGATGCTTGTGGATAACTTGCGGGTTGGACTACAATCCAGTCTTCGTTTTTTTAAACTATCCACAGCCGGCGCATTGGCGCTTTTTACGGGTTGTCGACGTCGAGCCATTCGTTTTTTAATGTCAAATGCCCCTTTAGTGCCAGCCATGCGAGCGCCTTTTGACCCAGATATCTGGGCGAAATGCGTTGACGCTTTGGCGCAGCACATTCCAGAACAACAGTTCAACACATGGATCCGGCCTCTGGTTGCGACCGTCACCACTGACCCGCTCAAGATCACATTACAGGTTGCGAATCGGTTCAAGATGGACTGGGTTCGCAGCCAGTATGCCCAAAAGATCACCCAAACACTCAAGGCATTGTGCGGCGAGGATGTTGTATTAGAGTTAGCACTCACTCCTCGTGAAAGCGACACTAAATCAGCACCTGTCGCGCCGCGGATCGCACGTGACAGCGTTTTTGACGAGGCCATAGACGCGCCATCATTGGCACCACTAGATAGCACCAACACCGACAGCGCGCACAAGAGCCGCCTGAACACCGCGCTCACCTTTGAGAGCCTCGTCGAGGGTAGCGCCAACCGAATGGCGCGTGCCGCCGCCATGCATGTGGCCAGTCAACTAGGGCAGCTGTATAACCCCTTGTTCATTTACGGCGGCGTTGGTCTGGGTAAAACCCACCTGATGCACGCGATTGGCAACCACTTGGTCGCCGACCAGCCAAACGCGAAAGTTCTCTACATCCACGCCGAGCAGTTCGTATCTGATGTGGTTAAGGCCTATCAGCGCAAGGCATTTGACGAGTTCAAGGCCCGTTACCACTCGCTGGACCTGCTGCTGATTGACGATGTGCAGTTTTTTGCCAATAAAGACCGGACGCAAGAGGAATTTTTCAACGCATTCGAAGCCCTGTTGGCAAAGCGGTCACACATTGTGATGACCAGTGACACCTACCCCAAGGGCTTGTCAGACATCCATGAGCGTTTGGTCTCGCGCTTTGACTCGGGGTTAACGGTCGCCATTGAGCCGCCAGAACTCGAAATGCGGGTGGCCATTTTGATCAATAAAGCCGCACAGGAAGGAGCCGTCATGCCCGAGGATGTCGCCTTTTTTGTGGCCAAAAACGTCCGCTCCAACGTGCGTGAGCTCGAAGGTGCTCTGCGCAAAATATTGGCCTATTCCCGCTTTAACCAAAAAGACATTTCGATTGCACTGGCCAAAGAAGCACTCAGGGACCTGCTTTCTATCCAAAATCGACAGATTTCGGTCGAAAACATCCAAAAAACGGTGGCTGACTTCTACAAGATCAAGGTCGCCGACATGTACTCCAAGAAGCGCCCCGCGAGCATCGCTCGGCCACGACAAATTGCCATGTATTTGGCCAAAGAGCTCACCCAAAAGAGCCTGCCTGAAATAGGCGAGCTCTTCGGCGGTCGCGACCATACTACCGTGCTGCATGCGGTTCGGAAAATCGGCGGCGAACGCGGTCAGTTAGCGGAGCTCAACCAAGAATTACACGTTCTAGAACAGACCTTGAAGGGCTAACGCCAAGATGGCAAAAAAACCGCGCTAAATCAAGGCTATGGGCCATTTTTAAGCGAAAATAACGTGTTAATTATTTAACGAGATCGGGTGTCTTTTTTAGTGACCGACAGCCGACAACTCAAAGGATTTCCAATGATCGTTTTCAAGTCCACACAAGACCAAGTTTTGTCCGCGTTACAGTCCGTGTCTGGCATTGTCGAGCGTCGGCAAACCCTGCCAATTTTGGCCAACGTTATGTTGCGTAAAACCGGTGCCTCGGTGCAGTTGACGACCAGCGACTTGGAAATTCAGATCCGCACCCATGCCGAGCTGGGCGGTGACGAGGGTGATTTCGCCACAACCATTGCAGCGCGTAAATTGATCGACATCTTGCGTACGATGCCCGCAGACCAAAACGTGAGCTTGGAGTCAACGGGCGGCAAGTTAATTCTCAAAGGTGGCAAGAGTCGCTTCACGCTACAAAGCCTCCCGGCGGCAGACTTTCCATTGGTGCAAGAGGCCGCCAACTTTGGCCCGACTTTCAGCGTACCGCAACAAACACTCAAGGCCCTGATGAACCGCGTGGCGTTCTCGATGGCCATTCACGATATCCGCTACTACCTCAACGGCATTCTGTTCGTTGCCGAAGGTAACAACCTCAGCTTGGTCGCGACAGACGGCCACCGTCTGGCTTACGCGAACGCCACCCTAGATGTCGCCATCCCAAGCAAGCAAGAGGTGATCCTGCCCCGCAAGACGGTGCTCGAGTTACAGCGGCTGCTCAGCGACAAAGATGGTGCCATTGACATGCAGTTCGCGGGCAACCAGGCGAAATTTTCCTTTGATGGCATGGAGTTTGTGACGAAGTTGGTCGAGGGCAAGTTTCCGGACTACAACCGCGTTATTCCACGCAATCACACCAATGAGTTGGTGTTGGGTCGCCAGACCCTGCTGTCCTCCCTTCAGCGCACGGCAATCATGACCTCCGACAAATTCAAGGGCGTGCGCTTGAACATCGAACCCGGCAGCCTGCGCATTGCGGCCAGCAACGCAGAGCAAGAAGAGGCGACCGACGAAATTGAAATTGAATACGCCGGTGCCGCGATCGAGATCGGTTTCAACGTGACCTACCTCATGGACGTATTAACCAACATGAACCAAGACATGGTGCGCCTGAGTTTGTCTGACGGCAACAGCTCCGCACTCATCACACTGCCTGACAGCGAGGACTTCAAGTACGTCGTCATGCCCATGCGCATCTGACAACCGAACACCGCGATGCCCACCAGCGCGGTGGGCACCTCGCCGCGCGGCATTTACCGAGCCCGCGCACAACCCATGTAGTCCTGAAGAAGAATCCGTATGACAGACCCCATCCAGAACCCCGCTACAGCCAGCACCGCGGCCCCCGCCGATGACAGCTATGGCGCTGGCTCTATTCAAATTTTGGAAGGCCTCGAAGCCGTCCGTAAACGCCCCGGGATGTACATTGGCGACACGTCAGACGGCACTGGCTTGCACCATTTGGTTTTTGAGGTTGTCGACAACTCCATCGACGAAGCGCTAGCGGGGCACTGTGACGACATCGTCGTCACCATTCACACGGACAACTCCATTTCAGTCGTCGATAACGGCCGAGGCATTCCCACCGACGTCAAGATGGACGACAAGCACGAGCCGAAGCGCAGCGCTGCTGAGATTGCCCTAACCGAGCTCCACGCGGGCGGCAAGTTCAACCAGAACAGCTACAAAGTGTCAGGTGGCCTGCACGGCGTGGGTGTGTCTTGCGTGAACGGCTTGTCGGTCTGGCTGCGCCTTACCGTTCGTCGTAATGGTAAGGTCCACAACGCCGAGTTTGCGCGCGGTGTCATGCAAAACCGAACGATTGAAATGGTCGATGGCTTTGAGACATCCCCCATCAAGGTCACGGGGACCACAGAAAAACGTGGCACCGAGGTGCACTTCTTGCCGGACGCAGAGATCTTCCAGCAGAACAACGATTTCCACTACGAAATCCTAGCCAAGCGCCTACGCGAACTCAGCTTCCTGAACAACGGGGTTCGAATTCAACTGAAAGATGAGCGCACAGGTAAGGCCGATGATTTTTCCGGCGCTGGCGGCGTGCGTGGTTTTGTTGAGTTCATCAACACCAGCAAGTCTGTTCTGCACCCCAACACCTTCCACGCCGTCGGTGACCGCGAGAGCGACCAAGGCACCAATGTCGGCGTCGAGGTGGCGATGCAGTGGAACAGTGGTTTCAATGAACAGGTGTTGTGCTTCACCAATAACATTCCGCAACGGGACGGTGGGACGCACCTGACTGGCCTGCGGGCCGCGATGACACGCGTGATCAACAAGTACATCGAAGAGAACGATCTGGCCAAAAAGGCCAAAGTTGAAATAACTGGCGACGACATGCGCGAGGGCTTGTGCTGTGTGCTGTCAGTCAAGGTCCCTGAGCCCAAGTTTTCAAGCCAAACCAAAGACAAGCTCGTATCAAGCGAGGTGCGCGGGCCCGTAGAGGACGTGGTCAGCCGCCTGCTCGCAGACTACTTACAAGAACGCCCCAACGACGCAAAAACCATTTGCGCCAAAATCATCGACGCGGCGCGGGCACGCGAAGCGGCGCGCAAGGCGCGCGACATGACTCGCCGCAAAGGTGTGCTTGACGGCATGGGCTTGCCCGGCAAATTGGCTGACTGCCAAGAGAAAGATCCTGCGCTTTGTGAAATCTACCTTGTCGAGGGTGACTCGGCGGGTGGGTCAGCCAAGCAAGGTCGTGACCGCAAATTCCAAGCGATCTTGCCGTTGCGCGGCAAGATCCTAAACGTTGAAAAAGCCCGTTATGAGAAGTTGCTAGCCAGTAACGAGATTCTCACGCTGATTACGGCGCTGGGTACGGGTATCGGACAGGTCAGTGCGGGTGATAGCAAGAGTGGGGCCGATGACTTTAACGCGGACAAATTGCGTTACCACCGCATCATCATCATGACCGACGCGGACGTCGACGGCGCACACATCCGCACACTGCTGCTCACGTTGTTCTACCGTCAAATGCCCGAGTTGGTTGAGCGCGGCCATATTTACATTGCGCAGCCGCCGCTGTACAAGGTTAAAGCCGGCAAAGAAGAGCAGTACCTCAAAGACGGTCATGCCCTCGACAGTTTTTTGTTGCGTATCGCGACCAAAGACGCCGCTGTGCAAACGGGCGGAACCGACTCACGCAGTATCACGGACGACGAGTTAGTTGAGTTAGCCGCCATCCACCAAGAGGCGCAAGCGGTTATCGCCCGCCTTTCACACTTCATGGACCAGCCCGCGCTAGAGGCGCTTGCAGATGGCGTGGCGCTAAACCTTGACACCTTGGAAGCAGCGACCGCAAGTGCGGCTCAGCTGCAAGCGCAGCTCGCCGAGGCGTCGGTAGAGGCTGCCTTTGATGAGCGCACCGATAAGCCCTTTATCCGCGTCAGTCGCAAACACCACGGTAATACCCGGGCCAGCGTCCTAACGCAGGATTTCGTGCACGGCGCAGACTATGGTCGTCTTGCGCAGGCAGCGACCCGCCTCAAAGGTCTCCTCAACGCGGGCGCAACGGTTTCGCGTGGAGAGGGAGAGCGTCAAAAGACCGCTGACGTTGATGACTTCCGTGGGGCAATGGAGTGGCTACTCAAACAAGCCGAGGCGGCCACCAGTCGCCAGCGATACAAAGGCTTAGGCGAGATGAACCCCGAACAACTGTGGGAGACCACCATGGACCCCAATGCGCGCCGCCTCCTGCAGGTCCGTATTGAAGACGCCATTGAGGCGGACAAAGTCTTCACGATGCTGATGGGCGACGAGGTAGAGCCTCGTCGTATCTTTATCGAAGACAACGCGCTGCGTGCGGGCAACATTGACGTGTAACGTTTTTATACCGGCATAAAAAAGGCCCTCCTTCGAGGGCCTTTTCTTTAAGAGATGCGCTTAGAGCGAGCGATCACTCATCGATTTGTGGCAGCAAGAGATGCATCAAAATCGCGATCAAGGCTACGGGCAACAAACCGGTAACCAGCAGATTTTTCAAATCGACCGGCAGGTGCTGCAGCGCTTCGGGGACGGCCTTCAGACCCAGGCCGATCGACAGCGAGACTGCAAAAATCAGCATATTACGTTGGTTCCATTTGACCTCGCCCAACATGCTCAGACCCGCCGCAGCGACCATACCAAACATCACAATCACGCCACCACCCAACACCGCGATGGGCATTGAGGCCACCAATGCGCCCACTTTTGGCACCAAGCCACAGAGGATGAGGAAAACGGCGCCCAATGTCACTACGAAACGACTCATCACGCCGGTGATGGCAACCAGGCCCACGTTTTGACTGAACGAGGTGTTTGGCAGACCACCAAAGACGCCCGCCACGGCCGTACCCAAGCCATCGGCGAAGGTCGCCCCCGTTAACTCTTTCTCAGTCGCCTCGCGGCCAGCACCCCCCTTGGTGATACCAGAAACATCACCGACCGTCTCGATCGCAGACACGACGGCCATCGCGCACATACCAATCACTGCGGCGAGATTGAATTCGAAACCATATTTAAAGGGTGTGGGTATCTCGAACCAGCCTGCCCGTGCAACGCCACCAAAGTTCACAGCGCCCATGGCGATCCCAACCAAGTAGCCCGCCAAAATGCCCAGCAACACCGCTGCGGACGACATAAAGCCCTTCACGAAGAACTTAATGAGCAGGGTCACGACAACCACGACCAATGCCAACGTCCAGTGACCAGCGCCGCCGAATTCAGGCTTGCCCTTCATGGGGACACCGCCAGCCGCATACTCAATACCCACGGGTATCAAAGACAAACCGATCGTCAGCACCACAAGGCCTGTAACCAAGGGTGGGAACCAGTGACGAATACGCCCGATGACCGTGCCGAGGAAAAAATGGAAAATGCCGCCAATGACGATGCCCCCAAACAGGGCACCCATGCCGGCCGTCTTGACAATCGGAATCATGATTGGGATGAACGCGAAACTCGTACCCTGCATGATTGGCAAACGTCCACCAACCGGACCAAACCCAATGGTTTGAAAAAGCGTGGCGACGCCTGCAAACAACATCGACATCTGAATCAGAAACACCAAGTCCGGCGAGCCAAAACTGTAGCCCGCCGCCAAGCCAACAATAATTGCCGGCGTGAAATTGGATACAAACATGGCCAGCACATGCTGAATGCCCAGTGGGATGGCCTGTCCGATTGGGGGAACGAAATCCGGGTCGCGTAGCTTTTGAGCCAGCGTAGCGTCTTGTGCCATGTGGTTACTCCTCGTTAAGCCGCGTCAGCAGCAGTTGTATACAAGCGGGACAACTGTATACACAATTTCCGGCGCTAGGCAGAGGGTAAACGCTGAATACTAAATGGTTATTTTTTCTGCTCAATAAATGGGCTTTTCACCCGGGGGGCGCGTTTTAAAGCGTTTGTGCACCCAATAATATTGATCCGGCATGGTGGCAATGAAAGCCTCAAGCCGTGCGTTCATTGCTGCAACATCCGCCTCGGGGTCACCCGATGGGTAATTTGACCAAGGCGCATGAACCGTAACCTCATAGCCAGTCGACGTTAGACGGGTCGTCACTGGGGCGACGGCACATTGCCCGATATCGGCAAGCCGCGGTAAGGTTGTAACTGTCGCTGCCTCAACGCCAAAAAATGGCACGAACACGGCATCACGGGAGCCCAAGTCCATATCGGGGAGAACGTAAAGCGCCGCGTCACGCCGCATAACTTGCAATACGGAGCGTCCTAATTGCTGGCGCGGCAACAACTGCGGATTTCCAAAACGGCTGCGACCTGCCAAAACCCAAACATCCAAACGGGGGCGGGTTTGCTTCGCGTAAATTGTTGCAAACAACCGGTCTACGTTTAAGGTAAGCGCTGTCCACCCCGCATCAAGGCCGACAAAGTGGGGCGCAAACAATACTTTTGCGCCGTCACTGGCCAACCAATCTAATTCGCCTTTAACAACCAACCGCGCTTGCACGACGGCAACCGGTGCATGCCACAACCAGGCCCTATCCAGCAATGATTGTGCAAACTTGACAAAGGTTGCGCGGGCCAATTGCCGTCGCGCAGGCGTAGTTAGGTGTGGGAAACAAAGCTGCAAATTAGTGTTAACCACACGCCGGCGGCGATGCGCAAAGCACCACAATAGCCAGCCCAACATGCGGCCCAATGCCCGTAATAGCGGTAAAGGCAAGGGTGCGAGCCAAGCCGCCCAGAGGGGCCGACTCACCAACGGCTCGTCGACAGCGGGCATCATTGCAGGTCCTGTCGTGCAGCCAGCTGCAAGTCCTTTTCGCGACGACGCGTCGCCCGAGCCACCCACAGGCTGTAAGCAACGATGGCGATGGTCACGGTCGTGATCAACAAGGTCGCTGCGGCATACACCGTTGGGTTGATCCCGCGCCGCGCGTAAGTAAAAATTGCCTGCGGTAGCGTCGTCACCCCAGGACCAGATAAGAACTCCGAGATCACCACATCATCAAATGACAACGTGAAAGTCAACAACCACGCGGCAATCAATGCGGGCGCGATGTTGGGCAGTGTTACCAAGAAGAACACCTGCGCGGGTCGGCATCCCAGATCCATTGCCGCCTCCTCGATGGCGCGGTCCATTTCCCGCAACCGGGACTGAATCACCACCATCGCATAGGCCATACCCATCAACGTATGGCCAAACACGATCGTTAACAGGCCTCGGTCGGGCCAACCCACACCAAACCAAGACTCGGTTGAGCGCTGAATCGCCACCATCAACAACAACAATGACAAGCCAATGATCACCTCTGGCATCACCAAGGGCGCATTAATCATTCCGGAGAAAATCGTTCGTCCCTTGAAGCGGTGATAGCGCACCAAGACAAAAGCGGCAAAGGTACCTAGGATGCAAGACAAGGTGCCCGTGGTAACCGCCACCTTCAATGACAACCAAAATCCGTCAACCAAACGGCCGTCGCGCAACAAAGCCTCGTACCAGCGCAACGAAAACCCCGTAAACCGCGCGTCCTGACGGGTGCTGTTGAAAGAAAAGAAAATCAGAAATCCCAGCGGCAGGTATAAGAACGCATACACGGCGGTCATCCACAAAGCCCCCGTCCGCTTTGCCAATGCTTGGCCCACGCTGTTCATCCGCGACCTCCCAGGGCTTGAAGTTGACGGCCGTGGCGATAGTAATAAATGGCAAGCGGCACCAAAACCAACAATATTAATGTGACCGCGAGTGCCGCCGCACGCGGCCAGTTATTACTGGTGAACATTTCGTCCCAAACCACCCGGCCAATCATCAAGTTTTCGGCGCCCCCCAATAAAGACGGGATCACAAATTCGCCAACGGCCGGAATAAAAACAAGCATTGAGCCCGCAATGATGCCGCTCTTGGACAGCGGCACCGTCACCAACCAAAACGCCCGCCACGGACTTGCTCCAAGGTCATAGGCAGCCTCCAGTAACCGCACATCCATCTTCACAAGGTTGGCGTACAAAGGCAACACCATGAACGGCAAATAGACGTAGGTCATTCCCACCAACATTGACACATCGGTGTACAACATTTGAATCGGCTCATTCGTGAAACCCATGAACATAAAAAAGCGATTGATGATGCCCGCATCCGCCAACAAGCCCTTCCAAGCATAGACACGTAACAGAAAAGATGTCCAAAAAGGCAACATCACCATCATCAAGAGCGCTGGGCGAATACGCGGGTTGCTGCGCGCAATGAAGTAGGCAAACGGATAGCCCAAAACCAAACAAAATAAAGTCGTCAGGGCCGCATAACGAAGGGAAGTCGCGTAAGCCTCAATATAAATCGTGGCGTGACTGGGGTGGTCCAAGTTCAGGAAAATCGAAACATAGTTATCCAGCTTTGCCTTGAAGGTCCAGACTCCTTCCTGAATTTCCAGGAGCGGTAAAAACGGGTCGACGCCCCCCGCCATATCCGTCACGCTGATGCGCAGCAAGATCAGAAATGGCAACGCAAAAAAGATCAACAGCCAGATATAAGGCACCGCAATAACGGTACGCGCCCCGGCACGGCTGATCAAGTTCCAAACGCGTTGCATTTGATTCAGACCTTGGTCAATGGGTCAAAACCACAGCGGCCTCTGCGGGCCACCAAAAAAACACCTCGTCTTCCCACGTGATGTCACTGGACTCGAATCGAAGGTAATTAGCCGACATGACCTTGACCTGTTTGCCATTAGGCAATTGCACCACGTAGGTGTTGTAACTGCCAAAGTAAGCAATCTCCAAAACTTTGCCAGCGAATACATTCGCGAATTGGCCATCTGGTTTCTGCTTACTGATGTTGATCTTCTCAGGTCGCACCGCAACCGAAACAGGCTGACCGACATAGCCTGCGGTCGGGTGGTCAATGTAGATCATGCCCTCGGGCGTTTCTATTTCGCTTCGGTCCGCTGCCTCAACAGCCAACTGGCCATCAAACAAATTTGCTTGGCCAATAAAGTCAGCAACAAACCGGCAATTGGGATACTCGTAAATTTCATGCGGTGTACCCACTTGCAAAACACGCCCATGGCTCATGACCGCGATACGCGAGGCCATCGCCATCGCCTCTTCTTGATCATGCGTCACCATGACACAGGTTACACCGACCGACTCAATAATATTGACCAACTCGAACTGCGTTTCCTCGCGCAACTTTTTATCTAACGCACCCAAGGGCTCATCGAGCAACAGTAGCTTCGGCTTTTTTGCCAAGCTGCGCGCCAATGCGACGCGCTGCTGCTGGCCTCCCGATAACTGGTGTGGCTTGCGCTTCGCATACGCGCCCAACTGCACCAGATCCAGCATGGTGTTGACGCGACTCGCAATGACATCTTTGGCAAGCCCCTCTCGCTTCAATCCAAAGGCGACGTTATCCCACACGGACAAATGAGGGAACAGCGCGTAGGACTGAAACATCATGTTCACAGGCCGGTCATAGGGCGGAATGTTCACCATATCGGCGCCGCCCAATAGCACGCGACCCGATGTGGGGGTTTCGAAGCCCGCGAGCATGCGCAGCAGGGTGGACTTGCCACACCCGGAGCTACCCAACAGCGCGAATATCTCACCTTTTTCGATGGTCAAGTTGACGCTGTCAACAGCCACCACATCATCAAAGCGCTTGAGCAGGTCGACCGTTTGTAGAAACCCGTCGCTGGTCGCGCTGTTTACCGTTTGCGGCGATTCAATGGTGGTCGTCATGGTCGATTTGATGCCTCTCTCGGGAAGTGTCGCCATAAAGGAAAAAGCCGCACCCCAACTTACAAGGGCGCGGCTTTTTTTATTCAAGCCGGCGTATTAATTGCCTTTGCGGAACGTGGTGTACACGTTGGCCATCGCCTCACGAGCTGCCGCTGTGAAGTTGCCGGGTGGCACCATACGGCTCATGGTTGCATCATCCACAAAGATGGTGGGGTTCTTGGCGATAGCTGGATCGACCAACGGCGTGGCCGCTTTGTTGCCAGCTGGGTATTGCATTTCGTTTGTAAACGTAGCTGAGACCTCTGGGCGCAGGAAATAGTTCAAGAACAGGTGCGCATTAGTGGGGTGCTTGGCATCCGCGGGAATCGCAACGGTATCAAAGAAAACCAAGGCGCCAGTCGTGGGCAGCAATGCTTCTATCTTTTCCTTGCTTTGGTTTTCAACGGCACGCTCACGCGCGATGTTGATGTCGCCTGACCAGCCAATGACAACGCAAGCCTTTCCACCAGCCATATCGTCAATCAAAGTCGACGAGAACAGGCGCACATTGGGGCGAACCTTCATCAGCATGTTCAAGACTTCTTTGTAGTCGTCTGGGTTTTGTGAGTAGGCATCTTTGCCGATGTAATGCAACGCAACGGGAATGATCTCAGTCGGTGAGTCCAGGTAAGCGATGCCACAAGATTGAAGCTTGGACGTGTACTTGGGGTCGAACACCAAGTCCCAGGCGTTTTCAGGCATGGGCATTGCGCCCAGTGCTTTGGCAACGCGGTCCTGATTGATGCCCACGGTCGTAAAACCCCAGCCCCACGGGAAGATGTATTGGTTACCGGGATCAACCAGTTCCAGTTTCTTCATGACTTCGGGGTCCAAGTTACCGTAGTTGGTCAATTTGGATTTGTCGAGCTTGCGCAACAAACCGCCGTCGATTTGCGGCTTGGCAAACACCGAGCCGGGCATGACGATGTCATAACCAGAGTTGCCGGCGACCAACTTGGCATGTAAGGCCTCGTTGGTTTCGAATGTTTGGTAATTGACTTTAATGCCGGTTTCTTTTTCGAAATCCGGAATCATTGATTCGCTGATGTAGTCGGGCCAGTTGTAGATGTTCAAAACCTTTTCTTCAGCAGGCTCAGCACTGGGTGCCACTGCTGCAATGGTCGCAGCGGGTGCTGCCGCTTCTTCTTTTTGCCCACAAGCGGTCAAAAATAATCCCATCGCCGATACAACGGCCCATGCCAACATCCGCTTTTTCAACATCCTGTCACCCCCAATAAACAGTTAGGGACACGCCACTGCGCGAGTCCGGACCCCGCATTGTAAAAAGAGAAAACCGAGAACACCACCGGTTTTAAACAAAGATTGTCTGTTTTTTGCGTTTTTTATGAGCCTCTTGCGCTATTTCGATGCCGACACGCCTCGCCAAAGGCCTTAAAAATGGCGTCATAAAACGGGTTTTCCCAGCTCTGGTATTCGGGATGAAATTGCGTGCCGTAGGCAAACGTACGCGCCGCTCTGATTCGTACCATTTCAATCGTGCCGTCAGGCGCAAAGGCGAGGGGTTCAAGCCCATCGGCCAGACGGTCAGCGCCCTGGCCATGCAGCGAGTTCACCATAACCTCCCCACCACCGGCCCAGCCGCGAACCACTTCGTCCTCAACCAGGGTAATGGCGTGGCTGGGCTGGTACTGACCATCGTATGAGCGACTTTTATCCTCGCGATGGTCTAGCTTTCCGGGTACGTCCTGAACCTGTTGATACAAACTGCCGCCCAGCGCCACATTTATTTCCTGGAATCCGCGACAAACACCCAAGATGGGTACCCCTTCTGAGACACAGGCACGCACCAGCGCAAGCGTCAACGCATCCCGACGTGGGTCTAACGGTAGAGAGGGGTCGGTTAAGGCCTGATCAAAATGATGGGGCTCGATGTTGGCAGGGGAACCCGGCAGTACGACCCCATCGACCAATTGCAACAACGCCGGAATGTCCGACTCACCAGCAAGCGGAAAAGCGCAAGACTGTGCCCCCGCACTGCGCCTGAGCGAAGAAGCGTATTTCTCGCCCAAAAAGAAATACGGTATCGCCTGTGGTCCATCGCCTAACAACCGATGATCAAGTGGCAACCAAACCAAAGGACGTGTTTTGACGGTCATGACAGCGGCGGTGTTAAAAATTGACTCAGGGTGCGGGCGGCTTCCATCGGTTGAGCATCAATGCGTTCGTCATCACGCTAACGGAGCTCATTGCCATCGCCGCACCGGCTACGACGGGGTTTAAAAATCCCAGCGCCGCCAATGGTATCCCTGCAACGTTGTAGGCAAAAGCCCAAAAGAGGTTTTGACGAATTTTTTTCACAGTCTCACGGGAAATTTGTAACGATGCAACAACCAATAACGGGTCGGCCCGCATCAGGGTGATACCTGCCGCATTCATCGCCACGTCTCCATGGCGCGCGCTATTCATCGCAATACCCACATCGGAAGCTGACAGCGCAGGGGCATCGTTGATGCCGTCACCAACAAAAGCAACGGCATGACCTTGTTGCTGCAACGCCTGAACGCGATCGGACTTGTCTTTGGGTAAGCATTTGGCAAAGACCTTTTCGATTCCGACACGCCCAGCCATGATCTCGGCTGCTGCAACGTTATCACCTGACATCATGACTACGTCTAGGCCAACGCGCCGCAAGGCTGATACAGCAGATGCTGCCGTTTCTTTCAGGGCGTCCCCAAATCCGAACAGTGCAACGACCGATTCGTCACGAGCCAGCATCCCGACGCTGTAACCATCAAGTCGCCAAGCGGCCAACGTTTCTTCGCACGCAGATAAATCGATCTTCAATGATTGCATCCAGGCCTCGCTACCCATACGCCAAGTCACCACAGGCTTATCGGCTTCAGGACGAGCCAACACCACCACACCTTGACCCGGTTGATTGGTCGCGCCCTGGGCTGCTGGCAACGGCGCGAACGACTGATCTCGGTCGGCTAACCACGAACGGACAGCAGCAGCCAAAGGATGTGGGTTTTCGCCCTGAAGCGCGGCAATCGCTGGCAAGATGGTTATCTCATCCTCTAAAAAGTGCACCGCTTGGACTGCTGGAACCCCTTGGGTCAAAGTGCCGGTTTTATCAAATACAACGGTATCCACACGGTGAGCCACTTCCAATGCGATCGCATCCTTGATGAGAATGCCTTGCTTCGCCGCCACGCCAGTTCCCACCATCATTGCCGCAGGTGTTGCCAGACCCAATGCGCAAGGGCAGGCAATAACCAAGACCGCGACCATGTTCACCACCGCCTCTTCAACCGGGGCACCCGTCGCCAACCAACCCAACAGCGTGGCAAGTGCAATCACCATAACTACCGGTACAAAAACCGCAGCAACCTGATCCACATGCCGCTGCACAGGTGCTTTAACAGCTTGTGCATCTGCCACCATCGAAATGATTTGAGCTAAGAGACTCTTGGTATCGGTTGCGCTAACGCGGATATCTAGGCTGGCTTCACCATTGAGTGTGCCGCCAACGACACGGTCACCAATCTTCTTGGCGATCGGTAGAGGCTCACCCGTCACCATGGACTCGTCAACACTGGATTGACCACTGACTATTTCCCCGTCTGCTGGTAGGCGCTCACCAGCCAAGACACGAATAATGTCACCAACAAACAGTTCACCAATAGCGACTTCTGTAATCTCGTCGCGTTTTATGCCATCTGGCAGTAACCGTGCGACCGGCGGTTGTAAGGTTTGCAAGGCCCGTATCGCTTGTGTTGTCTCGCGCTTGGTTCGGGTCTCAAGGTACTTGCCCAGTAATACGAGGGCAATGACAACGGCAGAGCCTTCGTAATACAAATGAGCCACCACGCCATCTGCTGCCGTTAACCATAACCAAGTCGACAGTGCCCATCCAGCGGTCGTACCAATCGCTACCAACAGTTCCATATTGCTGGAACGCGCACGTAACGCATGCCATGCCGATTTGTAAAAGGTCCAACCAAGACCAAATTGAACGGGTGTTGCCAGCGCAAATTGCCAAGCGGCGGGTAACATGAGCGCCATACCCCTCTGAGGGCTAATCAATCCAGCGACCATTGGCACGATCAACGGTGTCGCAAGTAACAGCGCCAGGAGTGTCGGCAAAAAACGGCGATCAATGCCAAGCCACAGCGCAGTCTGATCGTCCTCCGCCTGGATAATGGGTTGTGGTTCATAACCAGCATCACGTATGGTTCGCTTAATTTGTCGCTCTAATTCCTCGACTGACTCACTCGAGGCATCAGTGGTGATACGTGCCGTTTCGGTTGCTAAATTCACAACCGCATCGCTAACAAAAGACTGTTTTTTCAACGCTTTTTCAACACGACCCACACACGAAGCGCAGGTCATCCCGCCAACTCCCAAATCGATCACGATAGGAGACGGCTTAGAGGGCATTGTTTTGGTTTCTTCCATGGTTATATTTCACCACAAAACTATCACCTTTGTTTTAAGATAGTGATTTCAAAATAGGAATTATCCAAATGACAATATTAAATTTAATGGTTACGGGTATGACATGTGGCCATTGCGAAAAAGCTGTTAAACAGGCCATAAAAGATGTGGATGCAAATGCAACGATAGAAATTAAGCGTACTGAAAACCTGGTAATTGTCGACACTGCAGAAACTACAGAAACCATCGTGGCCGCGATCACAGCAGAAGGTTACCCAGCCAGTCAGAAGACATAGACGTGTATAACGTTTGCAAAATTTACAAACCTGACACACAACGCACACGATAGCGACATCACCAACTGCCACACTCCTCTCCATCCAAGCAATTGCAAGGATGAATCGGCGATTCTCATTGCCCTCATTAGGAGTTATTCATGAAAAAAAACATTCGTTTAATTGGTCTAGGTGTGGTCGTCACCTCTATGCTCGCAGTCTCAGGGGTGGCACTGGCTGATCGCACGGAAAAATCGTGTAATCATGATCGCAAAACATCCAAATCAGCCATGCACGATGGGCATATTGAAAAACTGCATAGGATCAAAGAACAGCTGAAACTGACACAGGCACAGCAACCATTGTGGGATTCATTCATCGCTACCCCAACGCATGGTGATCATGCGCGTATGGACACCCGGTCAACAGCCGATCGTCTCAAGATGATGAAAGAAAACATGGAGATGATGTACGGTCAACGACTAGCGCGTATTGAAAGCATGCAAGCCTTGTATGCAGCACTGGATACGAGTCAACAAGCAATCTTTGACAAAGCACTCAAACATTCCCGCCATTGATCAGTGAAAACAGACAAAAAAAGCACCCCTCGGTGCTTTTTTTGTGGGTAACGCTGTGCACAGAATCGTAATAACCGACTACTTATCCACAGACATTGGCAACTTTCGAAAGTTATTATCGATCAATGCCTGACTAACCCTAAGCAAACTACAGAACTTATAAAACCAATAGGGCTATGATTTGCAAAGCAATCTTTTATCTATCAACAGCTTCTATGTTCCCTTACTACTACTACTATCTTTAAATTAAAGAAGATAAAGAATACGTAGAAAACAACCAATAAACCCAGATCTAACACCGCTGGTAAGATGCGTCATGTTCACCAAGGCTTGTTTTTTAACGTGTCGTCCTCATCCAAACCAGCGTTCTCTTTCGATATCAAAAGCGGCTATCTATCGACGGTCAATTTGATCTTCCGTACGACAGATTTACAGATCATCGAAGCTGACCTCAAAACACGATTTGGTGATGTCCCTGATTTCTTTGATGATGATGCTGTATGCATCGATCTGACAGCGCTTGATGGGGCCGTCACGACCGGATTAAATTGGGAGCGTTTACTCTCTATGCTTCAGGCCTATCGGATGCGGCCTATCGCTGTGAGGGGTCTAACAGCTGCCGGTCAACCAGTAGCGCTTGCCCATGGTCTTTTAATTCAGCCTGATGTTGGCAATTCACAAGTCATCGATAAGTCTGAAACCAAACCGGTTGAAGTGAGGGTGTCCGACCCTGCTACTGTGGCTGTTATTTCGCCCAGTGCCATGGTCATTGACAAGCCACTGCGTTCGGGTCAAAGGGTCTATGCCAAAGGCAGAGATTTGGTTATGTTGGCGATGGTTAATGCCGGTGCTGAAGTCATTGCGGATGGCCATATTCACGTGTATGCGCCTCTAAGAGGGCGCGCCATTGCTGGTGCGCGTGGTGATGCCTCTGCCAGAATTTTCGCCCTCAATTTCTCACCAGAATTGGTCTCAATTGCTGGTGTTTACAAGAGCGTTGACGGTGACTTACCCGTTGGAATTGAAGGACAAATTGCACAAGCTGCACTCGTTGTTAGCGAACAAGAAGAGCGACTAATTTATCAAGCGTTGGGTCGGTAGAATAGCGGTCTTGAATACGCTGTATTCGCTTTGAAATAAGGATAGTTTTAAATGACCAAGGTTGTAGTCGTTACCTCCGGCAAGGGTGGTGTTGGTAAAACCACGACCAGTGCCAGTTTTTCAACTGGCTTGGCATTGCGCGGGCTCAAGACCGCGGTGATTGATTTTGATGTGGGTTTGCGTAACCTTGATTTGATCATGGGTTGTGAACGACGCGTCGTGTATGACTTGATTAACGTCATTCAAGGGGAAGCGACCTTGAACCAAGCACTCATCAAGGACAAGCAATGCGAAAATTTATTTGTACTCGCGGCGTCTCAGACCCGCGACAAAGAAGCATTGACGAAAGAAGGTGTTGAAAAAGTCCTCAACGATCTGAAAGAAATGGGCTTTGATTACATCGTCTGCGACTCACCGGCAGGAATCGAAACAGGTGCATTGTTGGCCATGCATTTTGCTGACGAGGCTTTGGTTGTGACGAACCCTGAAGTGTCATCGGTTCGCGATTCAGATCGTATTTTGGGTATGTTGAGCTCAAAAACGAAGCGCGCGATTGATGGTACTGAACCGATCAAAGAGCATCTATTGATCACCCGCTACAACCCATCGCGAGTGGAGGGCGGTCAAATGCTGTCGCTCGAAGACATTCAAGATATCTTGCGTATTCCTTTGATTGGTGTCATCCCGGAATCCGAAACCGTGTTGCAGGCATCTAACCAGGGCGTGCCAGCAGTTCACATCAAGGGCAGTGACGTGTCTGAAGCGTATAAGGACGTCATCACCCGCTTTATGGGTGAGGAAGTACCTTTGCGGTTTGTCGATGCTCAGAAGGCGGGTTTATTTAAACGTCTATTTGGAAGGGGCTAAAATATGTCGTTTTTAGACTTCTTCCTCGGCGAAAAAAAGAAGACTGCCAGCGTTGCCAAAGAACGTTTGCAGATCATTTTGGCCCATGAGCGAGGTACGCGCTCCGTCGAGCCTGACTTTTTACCAGCACTACAAAAAGACTTGTTAGAGGTGATTTCCAAATATATCAAGATCGACGCAAAGGACATTAAAGTGCATCTGGAGCGCGACGCGAGTATGGAAGTCTTGGAAGTAAAAATCGAACTACCTGATCGCCTTTAACAAGTCGGTTATGGCGCAAAAAGCCCAGCGACGACTGGGCTTTTTTATGGTTTTGTGGCAACTTCCAGTTGCTTCAAATAAATCATGGCATGTTCGGTGTCGGAGCCGCACATATCTGGACTGGGCTGCAAGGAGATGCAAACGGTCGGGCGCGTTGGTAGTCCGAACAACTGACACAGGCCACTGTCTGTGAGCTGTATGCAACGCACACCAGCAGGTTTATTTCCATTGCCTGGCATACCCGGAATAGGGCCCGTAATAGAGGGCGCAATACAGCAAGCCGCACATCCGCGTCGGCATCTTGTTGAGTTTGCAAGCGGATTGGTCATTGGTAAATCATACGTGAGCCTTTAAAATAGCGGGTTCGGCTGCGCTTGGTAGTTCTTGTAGCCGCTATTTGAACAGGGTTTGATATGCGTTATCCAGAGACGTTTGATGTGATTGTCGTTGGTGGTGGACATGCAGGTTGCGAAGCAGCCTTGGCCAGCGCTCGTACCGGCGCGCGTACGTTGCTGTTAACGCACAACATTGAAACCTTAGGCCAAATGAGTTGTAACCCATCGATCGGCGGAATTGGTAAGGGCCACTTGGTTAAAGAGATTGATGCGCTCGGTGGTGCGATGGCGCTAGCGACTGACGAGTCAGGTATTCAGTTTCGGATTTTGAATGGTTCGAAAGGACCGGCTGTCCGGGCGACTCGGGCGCAAGCAGATCGCGTTCGTTATAAGGCGGCTATACGGCGCACGTTGGAAAACCAACGTAACCTGCAAATTTTCCAGCAAGCAGTGGAGGATTTGTTGGTTCAAGGTGATCGCGTAGTTGGTGCAGTGACGCAGGTTGGGTTGCACTTTCATGCGCCGGCCGTTGTCTTAACGGCTGGTACTTTTTTGGATGGCAAGATCCATGTCGGGTTAGATAGCTACGCGGGAGGCCGCGCCGGCGACCAGCCCTCTGTTGGTTTGTCGCATCGTCTGAAAGAGCTGAAGCTTCCGCAAGGGCGCTTAAAGACAGGTACACCGCCTCGGTTGGATGGCAGAACCATTGATTTTTCCAAGTGTGAGGCACAGCCCGGTGATGGCATGCCCGGCTCTGGTAGTGAGACGGTTCCCGTGTTCAGTTACATGGGGTTGGCAACGATGCACCCCGCTCAAATCCCATGCTGGATCACCCATACCAATCAAAAAACACACGATATTATTCGCAGTGGTTTTGATCGCAGCCCCATGTTTACCGGAAAAATTGAAGGTGTCGGTCCACGCTATTGTCCAAGCGTGGAGGACAAAATTAACCGATTTGCCGATAAAGATAGCCATCAGATATTTTTGGAGCCCGAGGGTCTTGACACCCACGAGATTTATCCCAACGGCATTTCAACCAGCCTACCGTTTGACATTCAGTACCAGTTGGTACGCTCGATAGCCGGTCTTGAAAATGCCCAGATCGTACGACCTGGTTACGCAATCGAATACGACTACTTCGATCCCCGTGCGTTGAAGGCGAGCTTTGAAACCAAGGCTATCCAAGGGCTGTACTTTGCCGGTCAGATCAATGGCACGACAGGTTATGAAGAGGCGGCAGCACAGGGCTTGTTTGCCGGGCTCAATGCCGCTTTGGCAACCCAAGACAAGGCGTCGTGGACGCCAGGCCGAGACCAGGCCTATCTGGGCGTCTTGGTTGACGACCTCGTCACCAAGGGTGTGACTGAGCCCTACCGTATGTTCACCAGCCGCGCAGAGTACCGTTTGCAACTTCGGGAGGATAACGCGGACATGCGCTTGACTGAAATGGGGCGGACACTCGGTCTGGTAGACGATATTCGTTGGGATGCTTTTAACCGCAAACGAGACGCTGTTTCACGTGAAACAGAGCGGCTCAAGTCCATATGGCTGACACCTAAGCGCCTCTCTGCAGATGAGGCAACGCGCGTATTGGGTAAGCCAATCGAACGAGAATACAGCTTGGCAGAATTATTACGTCGACCGGGCGTGACCTACGGGCAGCTCATGTCAATTGATGGTGGTGCACACGCGCAAGACAACTTATTGGGCCCGTTTGTTTCACGCGAAACACTGGTTGTCGATGAGCTTGGGGCGGGTTATGTTGACGCGAGCAAGCTGCTTTGGACCCCCGAGCACGAGGTCAATCTCCAGCAGGCTGCGATTGAGCAGATTGAAATTAGCCTTAAATACCAGGGCTATATTGATAAGCAGCGCGATCAAATTGACCGTGCGGCCCATTATGAGCACCTTGCCTTGCCGGCTGACTTTGACTATTTGGCAATAGATGCCCTGGGTTTTGAGGTTCGCCAAAAATTAAACGCGCAACGCCCAGAAACCTTAGGCCAGGCCTCGCGGATTTCAGGCGTGACACCTGCTGCAATAGCCGTTTTATTGGTTCACTTGAAGCGGGCGGGGTACAAGCGCTTTGCGGATGTGCCTGAAGCGGCATGAGTCAGACCGTACCGTTCGGGGTAGACGAGCTAGCAACAGGCGCAACGCAGCTGGGGCTCTCGCTCTCGGAGGCGCAGCTCGATACCTTGTTGCAGTATGCGGCGATGCTGCTCAAATGGAACCAGGTTTATAACCTGACAGCCATTCGCTCCCCAGCTGAGGTGCTGACACATCACCTACTAGATAGTCTGGCGGCTGTTCAGTCGCTGCGTCGATATTTAGAAACCCAAGGCCTATCTGACGCAGCGGTGTTAGACGTGGGTTCAGGCGGGGGGTTGCCAGGTATTGTTTTAACGATCGCCTGTCCAGAACTAAGGGTGACATGCGTTGATACCGTCTCCAAAAAGGCGGCGTTCATTCAACAGGCGGCCATTCAGTTGCCTCGCCAAGTCATGGGCGGGCGATTGGCCTCCCGCCACGCCCGCGTGGAGTCACTGGATACGCCTTTTGATGTTGTGTGTTCGAGGGCTTTTGCCTCTTTGCCCGATTTCACGCAATGGTCCAGCAAGGCATTGAAGCCGGGCGGCGCCTGGATGGCCATGAAGGGGCAAGTGCCTGATGCAGAAATAGCGGCCTTGCCTGCGGGCATCGAAGTGTTTCACGTGGAACAATTGGCGGTGCCATCTTTGGAGGCCCAGCGCTGCATTGTTTGGTTGCGAGACCGGGCACCCCCAGGAATCGCGTAAACTTAATCGTGCATTTCAGGTCCCAGTCAGCGGGGCTTATGTCTGACCATCAATAACATAGAGTGCCTCATGGCTAAAATTTTCTGCGTTGCGAACCAAAAGGGTGGCGTTGGCAAGACCACCACAACCGTTAACTTGGCGGCGGGATTGGCAAAAATAGGGCAACGTGTCCTCATGATCGACTTGGACCCGCAAGGGAACGCGACCATGGGCTCAAACCTGGATAAACGGGCCCTGCCGCATACGGTTTATGACGTGTTGTGGGGAGAGACTTCGCTAGCAGAAGCGCGTCAAACGGCTGAGTCTTGCGGCTACGATGTCCTTGGCGCGAACCGCGAGCTTGCCGGTGCGGAGGTCGAGTTGGTGAGTTTGGAAAATCGTGAGCGACGGCTGAAAGATGCGATCGAAAGCGTTGATGCTGACTATGACTTCGTCCTCATCGATTGCCCGCCATCACTCAACATGCTGACCCTGAACGGGCTGTGCGCCGCCCACGGTGTTATCGTGCCGATGCAGTGCGAGTACTTTGCACTGGAGGGTCTCAGTGACTTGGTCAATACCATCAAACAAGTGCACGCCAACCTAAACCCGCAGTTACAACTCATTGGCCTGTTGCGGGTGATGTTTGACCCCAGAATTACTTTGCAACAGCAGGTGAGCGAACAAATTAAATCGCACTTTGGCAACAAGGTGTTTGAGGCCGTTATTCCCCGTAACGTGCGTTTAGCAGAGGCGCCAAGTTATGGGTTGCCAGGTGTTGTGTTTGACCCCTCCGCCAAAGGCTCGAAAGCGTTCATCGCATTTGCCGAAGAGATGGTGGCACGTATCGAAAACATGCGATGACCGAGGCAACAAGCGACGCACCTATACAAGTGGTCGTCTTACCCGGCTGGTTGAACTCTGAGCCAGAGCACTGGCAAAGCCACTGGATAAAGCAGCATGGCGCGACGCGTATTGAACAACACGATTGGGTGTCACCCTTACGCGGTGATTGGGTTACGGCACTTGAGAGCCAGCTCTTAGATTGTCGCGACGCGGCGGAGTCCCGAGGCGAGACTCCGCCACGCTTTGCCGTCGCGGCGCACAGTTTAGGCTGTCATCTCTTGGCCGCTTGGTTGGCGCACTCCCCGAATGCCGGGTGGGTAACCGCCGCACTGTTAGTGGCGCCTCCAGACCTGTCCCGGTCCGACTTGCCTCCCGCGGTTGCGCGGTGGGCCCCAGCAATCAAGCAACCCATGCCCGAGCTGTTACGGACCGCGGCGTTGATGGTCGGCAGCGATAATGACCCCTTTTCGAGTTGGTCAGCGACACAAGCATTGGCGACACAGTGGGGTGTCGAGTCGATACTGGTGCCGGGTGCGGGCCATATTAATGTGGCCTCCGGCTTGGGGGATTGGCCGAGTGGCTGGCAACAATTACAACAATTGATACATCAAGAAAGCATTGCACATGGCAATTAAAAAACCCAAAGGCCTTGGTCGCGGTCTCGAAGCGTTATTGGGCCCCAGTGTCACCAATGACGGGAGCGGCAGCGACTCGCTGCCCAATACCATCGCGCTTTCACAATTGCGTGCCGGCGTCTATCAGCCACGCAAACACATCGATGAGGGTGCGCTGTATGAGCTTGCCGAAAGCATCAAGTCGCAGGGTGTGATGCAACCGATTTTGGTACGACCTGTTGATGCCGATGGACGTTACCAACCACTCACGGGCCGCCCAACTGCGACACAACATTACGAGATTATTGCCGGCGAGCGCCGCTCACGAGCGGCCAAGTTAGCCGGTCTGGAGGCGGTACCGGTCTTGATCCGTGACGTTGCTGATGACCAAGCGGCGGCGATGGCGCTGATCGAAAACATGCAGCGGGAGGACTTAAATCCACTGGAGGAAGCGCAGGGTTTACAGCGACTCATTCGTGAGTTTGGTTTGACGCATGAGGACGCTGCGCGGGCCGTGGGTCGCTCACGCAGTGCCGCCAGCAACTTGCTGCGGCTGCTGAATTTGGCTGATCAGGTTCAAACCATGCTGACGGCAGGTGACCTCGACATGGGTCATGCGCGAGCGCTGTTGTCCCTTGATAAAACCACCCAAATATCAGCGGCTAATCAGATTGTCGGCAAGAAGATGTCGGTGCGCGAGGCCGAGTCGCTGGTTAAGAAACTTGCCGCCGAATTTAACCTAACCGCAGTCAAGCCAAAGGCTGAAAAGTCTCGTGACACCAAGCGTATCGAGGAGCAGCTGTCTGATTTGTTAGCTGCCGAGGTCGAGGTCCGTATCAAGAAGCGCGTTAAACGCAATGGGCGAACCGAAGAGATGGGGGAAATCGCCATTGCATTCGGGTCTTTGCCCGAACTCAATGGCCTGATCGACCGCTTACGCGGCGCGGCAGACGCCGATTAACTGCGCGGATTAGCCCTGGTAAGTGAAAATCTTTCCTGGGTTCATGATGTTATGCGGGTCCAGCGCTTGTTTGATTGCCCGCATCATATCTACGGCCGCGTCGCCGGCTTCTGCGCGCAAAAAGTCCATCTTGTGCAAGCCGATGCCGTGTTCGCCAGTACACGTGCCTCCCAGACGCAGCGCGCGGGCAACCAGCCACTCGTTCAACTGCTCAGCTGTTGCGCGCTCTTCAGGGTCATCGGGGTTGATAAGGTAGCCAAAGTGGAAATTTCCATCGCCCACATGACCCAACAAAAAGTAGGGAATTCCTGAGGCATCGGCTTCCTTAACGGAGTCGAGTAAACAGTTAGCTAATTGGCTAATAGGCACGCACGTATCGGTCGAAATGGCGCGGCAGCCGGGCCGTGATTGGATTGCTGCGAAGTAAGCGTTGTGGCGTGCCGTCCATAGCTTGGTCCGCGCCTCTGGCGTGGTGGCCCACTCAAAAGCCTGCCCGCCCATGTCATCGGCCAGTGCCTGTACCACCTCGGCCTGTTCTTTCACACTGGCTGGCGAACCGTGAAACTCCATGAGCAGCATTGGCTCTTCGCGCAAAGTCAGTTGCGCATGCTTATTGACCATGGCAACTGATTTCCCGTCCAAAAATTCGCAGCGGGCGATCGGCACCCCCATCTGGATAATCTGAATCGTCGTTTGAACCGCCGCCTCGATGCTTGGAAAAGAACATACCGCCGCTGAAACAGCCTCAGGCAAGGGGTACAGCTTGAGTGTGACCTCGGTGATGACCCCAAGGGTTCCTTCGCTACCGACCATCAACCGGGTCAGATCGTAACCCGCGCTGGACTTCTTGGCTCGGGTACCTGTGCGAATGACGTCACCGTTGGCAGTGACGACCTCCAGAGCCAGAACGTTTTCGCGCATGGTGCCGTAACGAACTGCGTTTGTACCACTTGCCCGAGTCGCGGCCATACCGCCAATGCTGGCATCTGCGCCCGGATCGATCGGGAAAAACAAACCATGATCTTTCACGGCGGCATTGACCGCCATGCGGGTAACGCCCGGCCGTACGGTTACCGTTAAGTCTTCAGCGTTGATCTCAAGTACTTGGTTCATGCGTGACACATCAATACTGATGCCACCCTGTACCGCGAGGAGGTGGCCCTCGAGCGAGCTACCAACACCAAAGGGAATCACGGGGACGTGAACGGCAGCGGCCAGCCGAACCGCGTCTTGCACGTCCTTCGTAGATTCAGCAAAGACGACGCCTGCCGGCGGTGGCACGTGGGTGAATGCAGACTCATCCCGCCCGTGTTGTTCGCGCACCGCCATCGCTTGGCTGAATTGTTTGCCGAATCGATCGGCCAGCGCGACCAAGAGGCTGTCAGGGGTGTCTCGAAGCGTGACGGCAGGGATGGGTGCGTTCATGTTGTATCTCCGTTGATCGTCGCATTATCGGGGCTTAATGGCCACCCATGCAACCGCGCAAGTGAATCAGCCATAATCGACGCAGATTCAGTAAATTTGAGAGAGCTCATGGGTAATCGACTCACACAAATCGCCACGCGCACGGGTGATGGCGGCACCACCGGACTGGGTGACAACCAGCGGGTTTCTAAAAATAGCCTGCGTGTGCATGCCATGGGCGATGTTGATGAGTTGAACTCACACATCGGTGTATTGCTGTGTGAGGCGATGCCAGCCGATGTCAGAGAACTCTTGGTTGAGGTGCAGCATCAGTTGTTTAACTTGGGCGGTGAGTTGTCAATTCCCGGTTTTGAGTTGTTGAAACCTGACGCGGTGTTGGCGCTTGACGATGCACTGGCGCACTTCAACGCTCAACTACCAAAGTTGGCCGAATTTATCCTACCCGCAGGCACGCGAGCTGCTAGTCAAGCCCATGTATGTCGCACGGTTGCTAGGCGCGCGGAGCGCATGGTGGTGGCACTGAGTGAACAAGAGACGCTTAATGAGGCGCCACGTCAATACCTCAATCGGCTCAGTGATCTGATGTTCGTATTGGCGCGGGTTTTGAACCGAGTCGATGGCGGGGATGATGTGTATTGGAAAAGCGAACGCCTCGCGCGTGGAGACGATTGATGTCACGCGTGGTTGTCTATCCGGTGGCCGTTTGTTTTGGAGATTGCGACCCAGCGGGTATTGTGTTCTTTCCCAACTTCTCCCGTTGGATGGATGCCGCGTCATTGAACTTTTTTGTCGCGTGTGGAATTCCGGTGTGGCGTGAGCTCGTCAAAACGCACGGCATCATCGGCACGCCTCTGCTTGAGATCAACACCAAGTTTTTCAAACCTGCGACTTACGGTGAAACCATCGAGGTGCACACCAGCATTGATGAGTGGCAGAGCAAAACCTTTCGACAGCGCCATGTGGTGAAACGCGGCGACGTGGTTTTGTGCGAGGGGACCGAGGTGCGCGCGTTTTGCATCAAAGACCCCGAGCAGCCAGGGCGAATCAAGGCCATTCCCGTGCCTGATTTCATTCGCGAGGCTTGCGCTTAAACGAGAGCCTTGCCTGTGGTCCCATAAATCGTTTATTGCCGCAGACCGGCGTCATTCACAAGTTGTCTGAGCTGTGTCACCTGGCCTTGAACGTGCAGATGAAATGCATCGCCTGCGAGGGAGAACTCAAATAAGCCCTTGTCATTGCGTATCTTTGCGAACTCCGCACTGAGATGTGCTCGTTTAAAAGCCTCGACGTAGAAGTCATAGGCCCACTTGGGGACCTCTCGTCCCATGTAATAGCCGCGAAAAGACGCCCAAGTCACGTTAACACCCATTTCTTTGGCTGTCGGAATGTCCCTAAAGGCGCCGGGTAACCGTTGCGGCGCGAGCACTGCTAACACCCTGAACTTTTCACTGCCCATGTGAGCACGCAGTTCTGATACATCCCCGGTATAAATGGCAATGTTGTCATTCGCTAGGTTGTTCAATGCCTCGCCGCCGCCATCAAAAGCCACGTAGCGCATGCCTTTCGGATCTCGACCCGCCGCTTTAAACAGCAGCGCTGCCTTGACCCAGTCTTGACTGCCGATGGAGCCGCCCCCACCAATCAATACGCGAGTAGTGGGACTCTTAAGTTGCATCATCAGATCGTCAAGTGTTTTCATAGTCGATTGCGCTGCAACCACTACTGCGCCGTAATCGGCGCCTGCCGACGCCACGAAGCGCACATCATCGGACCCAACGTCGCCGTACTTGCCTACTGCAATGTTCAGCAAAGACCCAGAAGAAAAGGCAACGAGCGCATTCGGGTCAGAGATGCGTTGACTGGTGAAAACTTTGAATGCCGTTGCACCAATCCCACCTGGCATAAAGCGTACCTGCATGGGCGTTTTGAGTTGCGACTCAAACCATGCAGCGGCAATCCGGCAAGTTAGATCAAAACCGCCGCCTGGCTTTGCGGGCGCCACGCATTCGGGTTTGGTGGGGGTCATCGCTGTAGCCGCAGAACAGAGGAGCGCGAAAGCGAGCGCTAAAAGCCTGTCACGTTGAAACATCGTTGTGCTCCTCTTCGATCACTCGATTTAATTCAAACACCGCGCGCAACCCGCCACCAGACGTGGGGTGCTCGAATTTGATGCGACTACCCAGTTGCGTCAGAATCGCGGCCACAATCGATAAGCCCAGACCACTGCCCCAGTAACTCGCTTGATCAGCTTGATAGTAACGTTCCCCCAAATGTGCCAACACGTCATCACTGATTGGCTCGCCATTATTTTCAACGGCGACCAACACGGCATCACCCGCCAGTGCGAGCGAGAGTGTGGCCTCCCCACCCGCCGAGCCATGTCGAATCGCGTTATCCAATAGGTTTTCAAAGACCTGTCGAATCAAGCCCTCGTCACCCCAAACGCATGTGCTGACACCGAAGCCGGCACCGCAGCTCAATCCCAAGTCGATTTGGCGTTGTTGTGCAAGAGCCTGCAGGGTGATTACGACATCTTGCGCCAATGGCCAAACGGCGACCGCGACCGGTGATAGTGCCTGACCGCTTTCGAGTCGCGCCATCTGTAGCATCTGTGCGGCATGTTGCGAGGCCTGATCAACCTGTGATTCAAACCGTGCGAGAAAGGCCATTGTGTCCAGGTCTGGGCCTTGTAATTTCGCCCAAGCAACTTGTGTTTTTAAAACTGCTAATGGGGTTCGTATTTGGTGCGATGCATTGTCTAAGAATCGCCGGCGCTGCGTCTGTTCTTGGGCTCCTCTATCCAAGTGAAAGTTAAGTGACTCGATCAGCGGTCGTGCTTCCAGCGGCAGGGCTTCGTTAATAGGCAGTGGTGTGAGATCATGGCTGTCGCGGTTACGAATCAGGCGCGACCAACGTCCCAGAGGCGAGAGACTTCGCTTCACGATGAGAATGAGCAAGACGGCGGTGAAGACCAACAAGATGCTATCCCGCAATAAGGTGCGCCATATGAATTGCTCAAGATAGGCTTGGCGCGGCGCCAAATCCTCCGCTACCAACAGGTCCACACTGATAGCCGGCGACTGCGGGGTTGCAGCTACTAATTCGCGGCGTAGCGCAGCGATGCGCAAGTGTTGATCAAAGTACTCGCCCTCTGCCAGTAAGACTTCGTCGTTTTTGGGCGCAGCGGGCCACGGAAAGGTCAGGTCGGTGAAGCCCGCTTCCAACAACCCGTCACTGGTCACGACGCGGAAAAAAACGGTACCTCGCGCGTTGCTCTGAACGTAGCTGAGTAGCTGAAACGGCTTTTCAACCGAAAATCCATTGGCATCTAATCGTGTAGCCAAACTCAAGGCGCGGACTGCGCTTCGCAGGCCCCGGTCGTAGGCTTCATCGATGGTTTGTTGGGCCAGTCGATAGGACAGTGAAAATTCCACCACTGTAATGAGTACGAGCGAAGGAAGTAACCACACCAATAAGCGCCGGCTCAGCGAGTGTTTAGCCCAGACACTCTGAAAAATGCCTTGCATCATGTCGGTATTGATTCTAGGTATAGACCAACACCGCGGACACTGTGGATCTGAGCTTGCAAGGGCGTCAGTTTCTTTCGCAGACGATAGACCACAACGTCAATGGCGTCGACGCTCAGCGCGTCCTCATCATCGGCAAAGACGCGCTCAAACAGGGCTTGACGTGACAGCGGCTCGCCCTGGGCCTGCAGTAATGCCAAAAGCGCGGCGTGCTCGCGTGGGCTCAAATTCAACGTCTCGTTCTCGCAGAAGAAAATACGTTTTGTGGCATCAAACCGAATGCCTGCCCAATTTAAATCTGTGCCTGTTTTACCCAGTCGCCGCCGGAGTAGCGCAAACAATCGAGCCTCAAGCTCATTCACGTCAAACGGCTTGCTGAGGTAGTCGTCAGCGCCGGCATCAAGCGCAGCGATCTTGTCGATACTCTGGTCGCGTGCCGACAAAATCAATACGGGGAGATCTTGTCGATCAATGAATTTTTGGTCGGTCCGCAGCGCCTCTAATACGCCACGACCATCCAAATAAGGTAGCCCCAAGTCAAGGACCATTGCGTCATATCGGGTGGTGGCCAGTTGTGACAGTGCCATTTGCCCATCCGCAACCCAGTCCACTCGATGACCTTTGGCGACCAATACACCCGACAAGCTCTCGGCGAGCGTTCCCTCGTCTTCAACCAAAAGTAGAAACACGCAGCCCTCCCGCTAGGCGTCGGCAGGCCGGGTTGCGTGTTGAGCGAACTGATTAGTTGGCTTTGTAACGCAGATAACGCCCTACCAAGATGGGTAACACAAAGCCAATGATAGCCGCGCACCACAGGCCGATGGCCAGCGGCGAGGCTACCAATGCACTGACCTCACCGTCTGAGATGGTCATGGCGCGACGCAGGTTTTTCTCCATTTGCGCTCCCAGTAGCAATCCCAAAATCACCGGTACCAGCGGCACCTCCAGCTTTCGAAGCGTCCAGCCTAGCACCCCAAAGCCAATCATGACCATGAGGTCAAACGTGGAGCCTGAGATACCGTAAATGCCCACAAAGGAGATCATTGCGACACCTGGCATCAGGTATTTCGCGGGAATGGTCAACAGGCGCATAAACAGTCCCACCATTGGGATGTTCATGGCGAGCAACATCACGTTACCGATAAACAGCGCGGCCACCAGGCCCCAAACCACATCGGGGTTCTTGGTGAATAACAGGGGGCCTGGTGTGATGTCTAAGGTCAAGAGCATCGCCAATAACACCGCGGTGGTTCCTGAGCCCGGCACGCCCAACGCTAGCATGGGTACCAATGCACCACCGGCGGCTGCATTGTTTCCTGCTTCAGGTGCGGCGACGCCGCGCGGGTCTCCTTTGCCGAACGTATCGTCCTTATTGGAAACTTTCTTCTCGAGAGAGTAAGCAATGAATGACCCCAGTGACGCGCCAGCGCCGGGCAGCACACCAGCGATGAATCCCAGGAGCGTACCGCGGCCCATCGCGCCGCTGGTTTGCTTAAGCATTGACCATGGCGGCGTGATGCGTCCCAGTTTCACGGTCTTGGCACCATCGGCGCCCCGTCCGGTGCCGTGGTTTTCAACAAAAACCAGAACCTCGGATACCGCAAACAAGCCAACGATGGCCACGAGGAAATCGATGCCATCGTAAAAATGCATGTTGTCGAAGGTGAAGCGTGGCACCCCTGTTTGTCCGTCGACGCCAATCAAGGCAATACCCAACCCGATCGCCGCAGCAACAGCGGCTTTCGCCTGGTTCTTGCTCGACAAACCGCCCAAGGTTGCGAATGCCAAAGTGAACAGGGCAAAGTACTCGGCGGGTCCAAACAACAAAGCGACTTCGACTAACTGCGGCGCCAGTAGCACCAAGCCCCATGTGGCAAAGAATGCGCCGACAAAAGATGCGATGCCCGATATGGCAAGGGCCTCGCCGGGATAACCCTTCTGTGCCATTGGGAACCCATCCAGCGTGGTCATCATTGCGGGTTCATCACCGGGAATATTCAGCAAGATCGATGAGATACGCCCACCGTACATTGCCCCGTAGTAGACGCTCGTGAGCAAGATCAGTGCGGGTGTTGCGGGCAAGCCGATGCTGAAGACCAGTGGAATCAAAATGGCGACCCCGTTTGAGGGGCCCAAGCCAGGCAAGGCGCCGATGATGGTGCCCAAAAAGCAACCTAATAGAGCGAGGCCAAGATTTTGCCAAGTAAGGGCGACAGAGAAACCCTGGGCCAATGCGTTCAACGTATCCATAGGGTCGTCCTGTTAAAAGCCGAGAGGTCCACGGGCCAGTGATAAACCCAATACGAGTTTGAAGACCACGTAAATACTGCCCGAAATACCGAATCCACCCCAGCATGCCTGCTTAACTGAGGCACCTAGTTGCCAGGACAAGAAGCCAGCGCCGATTGCTGTCGCAATCAAAAAACCAACAACAGGCAAAAATTGCACATAAAGAATCATGGCGCCGATAGTCCACAACAATTGAATTTGTTTGCGTCGATTCGGCCAGACAGGGTCTTCGTCTGGGCGTAAAAACATAGCCACACCGCAGGCGGCCAGCACAACAGCTATAACCAACGGGAACGCTTTCGGGCCCAACGGGTCTTGAATAAAACTTTCTTCGATGATGGTGGCACCCCACGCCATGAGAGCTGCCAGGGCAATACAAATCGAAGCAAAGATACGGTCGCTCATCGCGACTCCTTTGTGATGTAGTTGAAGCTGTGAAAACGGGGTGGCGGGCTATCCCAACCACCCCGTTGGCTCGACGAAGGACTTATTTAATCAAGCCGATTTCTCGTGACAGCGTTTGAATAGACTCAACTGAGTCTTTAACGAAGGCTTGGAACGCGGGGCCCTGTAAGTCCAGGGGAGCTAAACCGCTAGAGGCCATGGTGGCTTTCCATTCTTTGGATGCATAAACCGCGCCGATCTGCTTCACCCAGTAGTTATAAGCATCGTCAGACATCTTGCCTGGAACGTAAAAACCGCGCCAATTGGCACCGATCACGTCAACGCCCTGTTCTTTTGCGGTTGGGAAGCTTGCGAAGTCGCCGCTCAAGCGCTCGGGGGCTAACACCGCCAAGATTTTGATCTTGCCAGCGTCAACAAAGCCTTTGGCTTCCGAGGCATCACCGGTGAAGGCTTGTACCTTACCAGCCAGCAACTGCGTGACTGCTTCGCCCCCGCCGTCAAAAGCCACGTATTTGATTGTGCGAACGTCGCTGATGCCTGCCTTTTTAGCAGCCATCAAGACTTTCAAATGGTCCCAGCCGCCCACGGCAGAGCCGCCAGCCACGGACACACTCTTGGGATCATTTTTGATCGCATTCAATAAGTCAGGCAGCGTTTTGAAGGCCGAGTCTTTCGATACGGCGATGATGCCGTAATCCGCGCCCACTGAGGCCAGCCAACGAACTTGGCTCATGTCATTCCCTTTGAAGGAACCGGTAGCCAAGCGCGTTGCAGTCGCCGATGAAGCCGCGACGATCAAGTTGTTATCGGTGCTGCGCTTGTTCACGACCTCAGCGTAGGCAACGCCGCCGCCAGCACCAGCCAAGTTTGTGACCTGCATGCTGCCGGGGATCAGCTTCAGGTCTTGCAGCGTTTTACCGACTTGGCGGCAAGTGAAGTCCCAACCGCCGCCAGCACCAGCCGGTGCTATGCACTCGGTGTTCCCAGGCTCGAAGGCACTCGCTGAAGTGGCCAAGCCGGCCATCACAAAACCCAAAGGCGCGGCAACGCGCAAGAAATGATGACGAATAGCGTGAGTACGCATAGGGCAATCTCCAAATGGTTTGTTTGTCAGAAAAAATGAACGTGCGCCAAATGGCGTTACGTGCGAAACGAGTCTAGGGGTAGGAACCTGTCAATTGCCTGTCAGTTCGGGGCTCCGCATCGCGAAAACGCAAAATATAGGGTAAACACTAACCAATGACGCCTCGGCGACAGATTTGTTTGTCTTAGACATAAGGGGAAACCCGATTCTTGCGGCGTTGAGTAAGCAGAAGCACCAAGGGCAGGTATATTGTCGGTTCGGCATTTTTCACATCCTCGGAGACTTACATGAAATTAAAACTAATTTTGGCTAGCGCGTTGTTGGCACTGGGCGTCAGCGCACAGGCAGCCCCTATTATTGTTAAGTACAGCCACGTGGTGGCTGATGCAACACCCAAGGGCCAATCAGCCCTGAAGTTCAAGGAACTCGCAGAGAAGTACTTGCCCGGTAAGGTCGAAGTGCAGGTGTTCCCTAACAGCCAGTTGTTCGGTGACGGCAAAGAAATGGAAGCCCTGTTGTTGGGAGACGTCCAGATCATCGCCCCCTCATTGGCCAAGTTTGGTAAGTACACCAAGCAATTGCAAATCTTCGATTTGCCTTTCTTGTTCGACAACATCCAAGCGGTTGACCGCTTTCAAGCCAGCAAAGAAGGTCAGGCGCTCTTGACCTCAATGACCAGCAAGGGCATTTTGGGCCTGGGTTACATGCACAACGGTATGAAGCAGTTGTCCGCTACACGCCCGTTGAACAACCCTGCTGACGCCAAAGGCTTGAAGTTCCGTATTCAGCCCTCGGACGTGATCGAAGCTCAGTTCAAAGCTGTTGGCGCAAACCCCCAGAAACTCGCGTTCTCAGAGGTTTACCAAGCCCTGCAATCAGGTGTGGTGGATGGTCAAGAAAACACGTGGTCAAACATCTATTCAAAGAAGTTCCACGAAGTTCAAGCCGCCATCATGGAGTCTGAGCACGGTGTAATTGACTACATGGTGATCACCAACAGCGGCTGGTGGAATGGTCTGCCAAAGGACGTTCAAGCGGGCTTGAAGAAAGCAATGGATGAGTCTATCAAGCACGGTAACGACATTGCAATTAACGGGTCTGATGAAGAGCGGGCAAAAGTTATCGCTGCAAACAAGGCCAAAGTGTTGAAGCTGAGCAAGCAGGATTTGGCTGCATGGCGCGCCGCCATGTTGCCCGTGTGGAAGCAGTTTGAAGGCGAAATCGGTGCCGATCTGATCAAAGCCGCGCAAGCTGCTAACCAGTAATTACGCCGTCGTCCCTGACGACCATAAGAAAAAAACCCCGGCATAGTCCGGGGTTTTTTTGGAGTTTTGAAATGAAAATCCTGGACTATTTTGAAGAGTGGGTGATGTCACTCATGCTGTTAGGCATGACGACCTTGGCCTTCATGCAAGTGGTGCGTCGTTACGTCTTTAACACCGGATTTTCATGGACGCTCGAGTTAACCATGGTGCTGTTCGCATTCATGATTTTCTTGGGCATCTCGTATGGCGTACGTGTGGGCGCACACATCGGGGTCGATGCCTTGGTAAATTTGTTATCACCAACCAAGCGTCGTTACGTGTCGATCGTGGCGGTGGTACTGAGCTTGGTTTACGTGGCGTTTATTTTGGTGGGCTCATGGACGTACGTGAGCAAAATGATGATGGTGGGCGTTGAGTTTGATGACCTGCCCATCGAGCGTTGGAAAGTACTCATCGTCATGCCGATTGGATACCTCATGATTGCATTCCGATTTGGTCAGGTTTTATGGGCTTTGCTGTCGGGCAAAGCACAGAGTTTGCGTTTGGCTGACGAAGCCGCTGACGCCTTGAAAATGAAATCAGAAGGAGCAGCTCAATGAATACCGCTGTTCTTTTTATCACGTTGTTCGCGTGTATGGCCATCGGTATGCCGGTGGCAATTAGTTTGGGCCTGTCGAGTTTGCTAACGATTTTCTTGTTCTCGCAAGACTCGTTGGCCTCCATGTCCATCAAGTTGTTTGAGACCAGTGAGCACTACACGCTCATGGCCATCCCGTTCTTTGTGTTGGCGGGTAACCTCATGTCGACGGGCGGCGTTGCCAAGCGGATGGTGCGATTTGCTATCGCGGCAGTCGGCCACTTGCGCGGTGGCTTGGCTATCGCGTCAGTGTTGGCGTGTATGTTGTTTGCGGCGGTGTCAGGCTCCAGCCCGGCGACGGTGGTGGCGATTGGCTCGATCGTTATCACCGGCATGCTGAAGAACGGCTACACCAAAGAGTTTGCAGCTGGCGTGATTTGCAATGCGGGTACTTTGGGGATCTTGATTCCACCATCCATCGTGATGGTGGTGTATGCCGCCGTTACGGAAGTGTCGGTGGGTCGCATGTTCATGGCTGGCGTAGTTCCCGGTATTTTGCTCGGCTTGATGTTGATGGCGGCAGTCTGGTGGCGTGCCGGTAAGTTGCAATTGACGCCGCCACCCAAAGCCAGCATGCGCGAGGTCTTCTCCGCTTTGGTTGACTCCTTCTGGGGGCTGGCTCTGTTGGTGATTATCATGGGCGGCATCTACGGCGGCATCTTCACCCCGACCGAGGCGGCCGCGGTGTCGGCGGTTTACGCGCTGTTCATCGCCGTGTTCATCTACAAAGACCTGACGTTTAAAGACCTGCCTAAGGTGTTTCTGGAGTCCTCCAAGACAACAGTCATGCTGATGTTCATTGTGGCCAACGCGCTGCTGTTCGCACACGTGTTGACTACAGAGCGCATCCCGCAAGCCATCGCCGAGAGCATTGTGCAAATCGGTATGGAGCCTTGGATGTTCTTATTGGTGGTCAACGTGCTGTTGCTCATTGCCGGTAACTTCATGGAGCCGACCGGGATTATCTTGATCTTGGCGCCAATCCTGTTCCCAATTGCCACGGAGTTAGGCATTGACCCCATTCACCTGGGCATCATCATGGTGGTTAACATGGAGATTGGCATGGTTACGCCGCCAGTGGGCCTGAACCTCTTTGTGACCAGCGGCGTAACAGGCATGAACCTGATGCAGGTGACACGCGCCGCATTGCCGTGGTTGTCGGTTTTGTTGGTCTTCTTGTTATTGGTGACCTACATCCCTGAAATCTCGTTGGGTTTACCGAACTACGTGTTTGGCAAGTAAACAGAGGACGATTGGCATGCACACTCGTATGGCGTCTGATACCCAGTCGGCGCCATTCGTGCCCCAAATCACCCGCTACCAATCTTGGCTGGCGGAAAACCGTGGTTTGAACTTCGACAGCTACGATGCGTTGTGGCGCTGGTCGACTACCGAGATTGAGGCGTATTGGCAGAGCATTTGGGACTACTTTGATATTCAAAGTCCCACGCCTCATCACACGGTTTTGGCCGAGAACGTCATGCCGGGTGCCCGTTGGTTTCCAGGCGCGCAACTTAACTACGCGCAACAGGCATTGCGCCACCAGGCCGAAGCCGATGCGGCGGGGTGCCCTGCATTCATCTGTGATGATGAGCGGGGGAACCGTCGGGAGTTGAGTTGGTCACAGCTGCAACTCCAAGTGGCGGCACTGGCCACGCACCTCAAAGCCCAAGGCGTCGCGCCGGGCGATCGTGTGGTCGCTTACCTACCCAACACCCCTGAGGCAGCCGTTGCACTTTTAGCGGTGGTCAGCATTGGTGCGGTATGGAGTATTTGCTCGCCGGACATGGGCGATAAGGCAGTTCTCGACCGCTTTGCACAAATCGAACCGAAGGCATTCATCGCTTGCCAAGGCGTGTACTACGCAGGCAAGACCTTAGATCGCGCAGTTGTCGCTAAAAACCTGATTCAACATTTGCCAACGTTACAGCATGTGGTGTGGGCTGACACCTTGGGCGATGGCGTTGCGCATGTCGACCTCGGCCCACTACCATCGCAAGCAACCTGGCCTGCAGTGATGGCTCGCATCGAGACCGAGGTCGAGCCGTTAAAAGCTTTCCAGCCAGAGCCCGTACCGTTTGATCACCCGATTTGGGTTGTCTACTCCAGTGGCACCACAGGTCTGCCCAAGCCAATTGTCCATGGGCATGGCGGCGCCCTTTTGTCCACACTCGCCTTGTTGAGCATCCAAAATGATGTCGGCTGCAGCTACCACCCCAACAGCAAAGGCGAGCGTTTTCATTGGTACAGTTCCACGGGTTGGATCATGTGGAACATGCAAATCGCAGGGTTGCTGGCAGGGACCACTTGCGCGGTATTCAACGGTAGCCCTAGCGGCTCGAAAGAGCAGCCAGATTGGGGCGTATTGTTTCGGTTTGCAGCGCGTGAGCGCTTGACCTTTTTTGGGGCCGGTGCCGCGTTTTACAGCAACGCCATGAAGGCTGGCGTATCCCTAGCCGAGTGTGGCGACCTGTCTGCCCTGCGCACGTGGGGCAGCACCGGTTCGCCACTCAGTGCAGATACGCAGGCTTGGGGCGAAGCCGCCATGGCAGCCATATACGCCGCAGCAGACCAACCTGAGCAACGCTTGTGGTGGTGCAATATATCGGGCGGTACTGATTTCGCGGGTGCTTTTGTGGGGGGTAACCGCACGCTGCCCCAAAATCCTGGTCACATGCAATGCCGGGTGTTGGGTTGTGCGGTGGAGGCCTTCGATGACCTTGGGCGCCCACTCACTGATGCGGTGGGTGAGCTGGTGTGCACACAACCGTTGCCCTCCATGCCGCTTTACTTTTGGGGCGACCCGGCGGGCACCCGTTACCACGAGAGTTATTTCGACACCTATCCGCCAGGTGTCGGCCGGGCCGTCGGCGGAGGCGATGCGGCACCCACGGCAGGCGCGGTGTGGCGGCATGGCGACTGGTTGCAAGTTACCGCGTCGGGAGAGTGCGTAATTTATGGGCGCAGCGACGCTACCATCAACCGGCACGGATTACGTCTTGGCACCAGTGAGATTTACAGCGCCGTTGAGGCGCTGCCTGCCGTTATCGATAGCATGGTGGTTGATCTTGAGTACCTAGGCCGCGCGAGCAACCTCATCCTGTTTGTCGTGCTCACGCCAGGTTCGTTACTCGATGACACCACGCGACAGGCGATCACCCAAGCGATTAAGGCTTCCGTTAGCCCACGGTTTGTACCGAATCAAATCGTTTTAGCGCCAGAAATTCCCCGCACCTTGACCGGTAAGAAGCAAGAATTGCCCATAAAAAAATTATTGCTCGGTCAGCCCGCAGAAAAGGTTTTGAACCCCGACGCCATGGCCAACCCCGCGTGCCTTACTTGGTACCAAGCGTTTGCGGGCGGCCTTTCTGGTTGACCAACCAGATCCCTGCGGCTACGCCGACAATCGCGACCAAAAGCTGCCAGCTGAGGTGTTCGCCTAAAAAGCCGACGCCGAAAATCAATGCGAATACGGGCGTTAAAAAAGTAAACGACGCCATTCGTGTCGCCGGGTAATGGCGCAGCATCCACATCCAAGTGAGATAACTCACAAAGGCGCCCACCACCGACTGAAGCGCCAACGACCACCACGCGTAGATGCTGTAATTGAGTGTCCACGGCTCGTTCGCCACCAGAGAGGCTATGGTCGTCACCGCAGCTGCCATGGCGATCTGGTAGAACAAAGCCTTCTCGGCGGATGCCTGCGATAACCGCGTGACCCGCAGCACAAGTGTGGTCAGGCCCCAAAAAATCGCAGCCGCAATCGCCAACAAGTCGCCGCGCCAGTGGCCCGTATCGGTGCTCAAAAGCCCTTCTGAGAACGCAATGGCTACCGCACAAAAGGCGATGACCAGGCCAGCCCATTGTTTGAGGTTGAGTCGCTCGCTTGGCACAAAGCGCGGCAGCAACAAGGCGACGACAAACACCGAGGAATATAAAAACACCGTCAGGCGCGATGCATTGGTATAGGTGAGTCCGCCGTAAATACCAATGAATTCGGCCGCAAATAACCCGCCAGCCAGCAAGCCAGCCCCCAAGGTTTTGTCGGCGTTAAACAAGGGAATGCCGCGCCAGAGGCACCACAGCCACAGTAAAACCGTCGCGATCCAAAAGCGCATGGCGGCTTGCCACATGGCCGGAATTTCGGGCAATGTTGATTTGATGAGGATTTGCTGAAGCCCCCAAAACGCGCAGCAAACGATCAGCAAAGTGATGGCCAAGCGGTCGAGCCGCTCGTGGCGTTTGATGGGTGGCGTCATGGCGTTCACAAGTTAAAGCGTTAAAAAACGTCGGCGGTGATATCCCAAGGCCGGCTGCGTTGTGGCGTTGGCCGCCGTCGTTACGGTACTCACCCAGCCAATGAATATGATGTGATCGCCCGCTTCGATCTGTTGATGCACTCGGCACTGCAGGCACGCCAACGCGCCCGGAATCAGTGGGGCGCCACCCATGCCAGCGATGGTGTCAAGGCCGGCGAAACGATCCTGTTCGCGACTGGCAAAGCGCATAGCCAGTGCCTCTTGGTCAGCAGCCAAAATGTGTACGGCAAAGCAATCATTTGCCGTGAATGCGTCGATGGTGCGTGAGCTTTTGTCCAAACTCCAGAGCACGAGAGGAGGGGTCAAGGACACCGCATTGAATGAGTTGACTGTGAGCCCAACGGGGGTGCCGTCGGCCTGTGTGGTGGTCACAATCGTTACGCCTGTTGCAAATTCAGACAAGGCGGCGCGGAGCGCGTCGGCGCTGGCGGAAGGGGTGTTTTCAAGCATCGGATGAATCTAACGCAGTTTGCGGGCAAAAGCCGTCTGGTCAGTGGCTTTTTTGTTCGGCGTCTGACTCTCTACAATGGCAATATGACCCTGAGAAGTGCATTGATTAGCAGCGTATTGGCACTGGCTTTGTGCCTGTTGGTCGGTGATGTGTTGGCGTCAGCCCAAGCCAAGGGACGCCGGGGCGGCGTTCCTCCAGATATTCATGCGCAGCGCCTCGATGCCATGGTGTGCCAGCACTGGCTTCCGAAACTGCCCGGTGTATCGCCAGGCCTTTGTCGCACCTCGCAGCTCTTCCCGACAGGGGGGCGCAGTGTCAATGGGCACCCGCTATACATCAGTGATGTGCGCAACGTGCGTGCCAAACTTCGTGTCTTGGTCGTGGGCGGCATTCACGGTGATGAGCTGACCTCCGCCAGCCTGGCATTACGCTGGCTTCAATTAGCGCACGATGACCCTGCGGACGCCTATTGGCGCTTCATTCCGTTGCTCAATCCCGACGGGTTGTTGGCGAATCCGTCGGTTCGGATGAACGCCAATGGCGTTGATTTGAATCGCAACATGCCGACCAATAACTGGGATAACGAAACCAAACACTACTGGGAGGTCCGCACCCGAAAGGACCCTCGGCGCTGGCCAGGCCCCTCAGCAGGATCTGAGCCCGAGACGCAATTTTTGCTTCAACAAATCAACAGTTTTTCGCCGGACCTCATTGTGAGTATCCACGCGCCCTATGGCCTGCTTGATTTCGACGGTGCCTTGCGGCCGCCGCCCCGTTTGGGCCGCTTACACCTCGATCGGTTGGGTGTATACCCCGGTTCGGTGGGCAACTATGGTTCACTCGAGTATCACGTACCCGTTGTGACGATTGAGCTGGTGCACGCGCTGGAGCCCCCGTCGAACCAAGACACGGTTCAGATGTGGCGCGATTTGGGGGACTGGATGAACGCACGTTTGCTAAGCACGCCAGTAAACCCAGTCCATAACGATTAGTGCGTGCCGTAGAACGCAAATGCCATGGCTGGCTTCTGGCCGCTCATGCACTCGGCCAGTGCCCGACCCGAGCCGGCGCCATGCGTCCATCCCAAGGTGCCGTGCCCTGCATTGATCCAGCAATTGCGAACGGCCGTTTGCCCAATCAAGGGTACGTTAGTGGGTGTGGCGGGTCGCAGGCCGCACCAAAAATGCGGGTCACCGCCTTGGGCGGTGGTCCGTGTGTCGACCACACCCGGTAAAACAGTCTCGACACGGCTGGTCAACATCTCGCAGCGTTTTTGTGCCAACGGACTGTCCAGTGTGAGGTCAAGCCCCGCCAACTCGATGGTCCCCGCCACGCGCAAATAATCCCCCATGCGGGTCATCGCGCATTTGCGTGTGTCGTCAATCACGCTCACATAGGGGGCCGCTTCGGGTTTCAAAATCTTCAGCGTGGCGCTGTAACCCTTGCCGGGGTAAATAGGTACCGAGATACCGATCTGCCGCATCAATGGCGCGGTGTAAGAGCCGCACGCCACGACATACACATCGGCTTTCAATGTTTCAGTTGCACCGGTTTGCGTGTGGCGCACCTTTACGCCGCGCAATTGGTCGCCATCCTGCAAGAGGGCTTCTATAGCCAGTTGGTAACGTGTCACGCCACCTTGCGCCACAAAGTGTTCGGCCAACGCTTGTGTAAATACACGGGCATCACCAGACTCGTCCGATGCCGTGTAGGTGCCACCCACAATTTCGCTTGCAAACGGCCGCAGTGCGGGTTCAATTTGTAACAACTCATCCCGTGTTACAACGCGGCGCTCAACGCCCAGGCCGCGCATCAATGCGGCTGAGCCTTCGACCTGCGCGAATGACTGGGGATCGGTGAAGTAATGGCCAATACCTTTTTCAAGTCGGTGGTACTCGATACCAGTTTGCGCGACCATGGCCTTCAAGGTCTCGTGGCTGTAGGCACCCAAGGCCACCAAGCTTTTGACGTTGCGCATGAAGGCGGCATCGGTGCACTCACGCAAAAACTTCAGACCCCACAGCCACTGGGCCATGTCGAATTGCGGCCGAAACAGTAATGGCGCGGTGTCGTCAAACATCCATTTCAGCACCTTGAGCGGAGCCCCTTTGCTGGCCCAAGGTTCGCAATAACTCACCGATATTTGTCCCGCGTTGCCAAAGCTGGTTTCCATGGCGGCGTTGGCCTGTCGGTCAATCAGCGTCACTTGGTGACCCAGTGCCTGCAGGTGCCAAGCGGTGCTGGTGCCGATGATGCCGGCGCCTAAAACAATCACATTCATGGGGTGGATCGATCTTTCTTTGTCAATTAGCTGTCTCGTTCGACGCAGGCTTTTATCGTTTGTAACAACCACCCGTGCGCCGGCCGTTGATCGGTGTGGCGGTGCCACAGGGCATCTACGTGTACATCTGGCACCTTTAGCGGTAGTTCGCGCACCACCAAGCGCGCGCCCATTCCTGTTGTCTCTACAAAGTGCGCTGGTAATACGGTGAGCACATCGGATGCCACGACTACACGTCCAGCGGTAAAAAATTGGTTCACCGTCATCACAATGCGACGTTGACGGTCCACCATTCGCAGCGCTTCATCGACAAACCCAAAAGGCCTACCAGAAAAGCTTACCAGCAAGTGGCGCGCCTCACAGTAATCATTCAGTGTCAGGTCGGGCTTTTTCGCCAAGGGGTGCCCACGCCGCATGACGACCACGTAGCGGCCACTATACAGGCGCTCGTGAAAAAAAGTGGGTGTAGCCTCGTGCAGGTGCATCGCATTGAGCTCGGCCATCACACCGGGGAAGTGGCCAACCGCCATGTCGACGTCACCGCGCTCAACCATTGCGCGCGGATCGCGTGTGGTAAGAGGCAGCACCCGCATGCTGATGTTCGGTGCGTCATGATTGAGACGCGCCACCAGCGACGGCATGAGCTTGGCGGCTGTGGCATCAGACATCGCCAAGATAAAGGTGTCTTGCGCGGTTGCAGGGTCAAAGGCGCCGGGGGCCACCGACTCACGCAACTGCGCCAAAGCCGTTCGCACCGTTGGCCAAAGAGCCAACGCCCGGGCCGTCGGTTCCACGCCATACCCATTGCGACGGACCAAGTCGTCCTGCAAGGCCTCACGCAAGCGGCGCAGTGCGTTACTCACTGCGGGCTGCGTCATCGCTAAGTTGTCTGCGGCGCGTGTGAGGTTGCGTTCAGCCATGACCTCGTCAAATATGCGGAGCAAATTCAGGTCGAGTTGGCGGAAGTTGATTGGCTTCATGGCACAACTATATCGTTCATGAATGGTTTACATCATAAAGATAAATTGGCGCAACATAAGGGTTTACCCTATAGTTACCCCATCGCGTCAAAACGCCCCTTTTTTCGGAGTCTGAATATGAATGCAACAGCCGTAACCCTCGTCAACACCAACGCCGCACCGGCCGCAGGCGTGATTGCCATCAGCATCGCCAAAGCCGTCAAGGCCGCAGCTAGCTGGATCGCCGAGGCTGCCGAAGCCTATGCCGCACGCGCCGCCGCACGTCGCGCTGATGCACGCTTTTTAGCCGCTGCCTACAGTGATCCCCGAATCATGGCCGAGTTGGATGCAGCCCGCTGCCGTGCTGAGGAAAACAATTTTGACAACGCGCTCGCCCCCTTCGGCATGGACGCGCCTGCAGTCGCCAAAAAGCGCCCCTTCAAGGGTCGCTTGAGCGCACCGATGGCCGCTATCACCAACAACAGCGGCCGCCGCACGCCCCTGTACTACATCTAAGTTGATGTCAGCAGCGACCTGAGCCACATGGGTTCAGGCTGCTAAGCGGGCCTCCCATTGGGCTCGTGTCTCTAGCAGTTCGGTGGGCAAGTTGTGCGCCAACTGGTCAAACAATGAGCGGTGCAGATCCAGCTCTGCTCGCCATGCAACGGGGTCAATGTGGGTGACCGCTTCAAATGCATTGGCACTGAAGTCCAAGCCGTCCCACACCAAGTCTTGGTAACTGGGTGTGACGCCAGCGATGTGCTCCACACCGCCCTCTTTACCCTCCACGCGATCAATCATCCACTTGAGCGCACGCATGTTTTCGCCAAACCCTGGCCAAATGAACTTGCCGTCGGCACCCTTGCGGAACCAGTTGGTGGTGAAAATCTTGGGTAGTTTTGCGCCAGTTTTCGCTAAACGCTCACCCATATCCAGCCAGTGCTGGAAGTAATCGCTCATGTTGTACCCAGCAAAGGGGAGCATCGCGAACGGGTCACGACGCACCACGCCCTGCGCGCCAAAAGCGGCTGCGGTGGTTTCAGAGCCCATCGTGGCCGCCATGTAGACACCCTCGGTCCAACTGCGTGCCTCGGTTACCAGCGGCACGGTATCTGAGCGGCGACCGCCGAAAATAAAGGCATCGATGGCGACGCCAGCGGGGTCATCCCATGCGGCATCCAACGCGGGGTTATTGGTTGCGGCAACGGTAAAGCGTGCGTTGGGGTGAGCGGCTTTGGCACCGGTTTCTTTCGCAATTTCCGGGGTCCAGTCCTTGCCTTGCCAGTCAATTGCGTGTGCGGGGGCATCGCCCATACCTTCCCACCACACATCGCCGTCATCCGTGAGTGCGACGTTAGTGAAGATGGCATCACGCTCCAAGCTGCGCATGCAGTTGGGGTTGGTCACCATGTTGGTGCCGGGTGCTACGCCAAAGTAGCCCGCTTCTGGGTTGATGGCGCGCAAACGCCCCGCTGCATCGGGCTTGATCCAGGCGATGTCATCACCAATGGTCGTGACTTGCCAACCCTCGAAGCCTTTTGGCGGGATCAGCATGGCGAAGTTCGTCTTGCCGCAGGCGCTGGGGAAAGCAGCGGCCACGTGGTACTTCTTGCCTTCGGGGTTGGTGACGCCCAAAATCAACATGTGCTCCGCCAACCAGCCTTGTGTTTGGCCCATGGTTGAGGCGATGCGCAAAGCAAAACACTTTTTACCCAGCAACGCGTTACCGCCATAGCCCGAACCGTAAGACCAAATCTCGCGGGTCTCAGGGTAGTGAACGATGTACTTGGTTGTGGGGTTGCATGGCCAGGGCACGTCCGCTTGGCCGGGCTCCAACGGTGCGCCCACGGTGTGCATGCAGGGCACAAACTCACCGTCTGTACCCAACACGTCCAGTACCGCCTTGCCCATGCGGGTCATCAAACGCATGTTGACCGCGACGTACGGACTGTCGGACAACTCCACACCAATGTGTGCAATCGGTGAGCCTAAGGGGCCCATTGAGAACGGCACCACATAGAGTGTGCGGCCCTTCATGGCGCCGGTAAACAGCGGCTTCAGAGTGGCGCGCATCTCAGCTGGCGCCATCCAGTTGTTGGTGGGGCCTGCATCTGCTTTGTTCTCTGAGCAGATAAACGTGCGGTCTTCCACACGCGCCACATCCGATGGGTCCGAACAAGCCAAGTAAGAGTTGGGGCGCTTAGCAGGGTTCAGGCGCTTCATGGTGCCGGCCTCGACCATTTGCGCACAGAGGCGGTCGTATTCGGCTTCGCTGCCGTCGCACCACACCACGTCACGGGGCTGGGTGAGGTCGACCATTTCTTGAACCCACGCCAAGAGCTTGGCGTGCTTCACATAGGCAGGCGCGTTGAGCGCGGCTGAGTTTGCTGACATAACGACTCCTAAAAATAAAAACACATCTCGTATGGCTGCCCAGAAGGGGCCAGGCGATATGTGTCTTCGGTAGCGTATGGCAGGTCAGGGGCACAAAAGTTACCGGATGGTTACAAGTGACCCGCGCCAACGTAACTCGTTATTTTAAATAAAAAAAGGCCACCCCCGCTATGGGGATGGCCTTTTAAGGAGCCGTGGAGGCAACCCGATGGGCCGCCCTTTTGGTTACATCGCCTGTAACTTATGAGTGGTAAGCGGTTTCACCGTGAGAGGTAATGTCCAAGCCCTCACGTTCGTCTTCAGCGCTGACGCGCAGCCCAATCACGACATCAACGATCTTGTAGGCCAAGTAAGCGATCACTGCGGACCAGACAATGGTGATCAGAACGCCTTCGGCCTGTACCCACAGCTGGGTTGCAATGTTGAAGTCATCGCCACCGGTGCCGCCCAAGCCTGGCGCGGTGAACACGCCGGTTAACAAGGCGCCGACGATACCGCCAATGCCGTGTACGCCGAATACATCCAGTGAATCATCAGCGCCCATCATGCGCTTGAAGCCAGTCACGCCCCACAGGCACAAAAAGCCACAAGCCAAGCCAATCACAATCGCACCCATGGGGCCGACTGAACCGCAAGCAGGTGTGATACCCACCAAACCGGCGACCGCACCAGAGGCCGCGCCCAGCATAGAAGCCTTGCCCTTCGTCATGGCCTCACCGATACACCAAGCCAAAACCGCAGCGGCAGGGGCCAACAAGGTATTGACGAACGCCAAGGTCGCGCCTGAGGTTGCTTCAAGGTTAGAGCCGGCGTTGAAACCGAACCAACCCACCCACAGCAAAGCGGCACCAACCATGGTCAGCGTCAAGCTGTGGGGGGCCATCGCTTCGCGGCCATAACCCAAACGGGGGCCCAACACGTAGGCACCGACCAAGCCTGCGACACCCGCGTTGATGTGTACAACCGTACCACCTGCGAAGTCCAGCGCACCTTTGTCGAGCAAGTAGCCACCGCTGCCCCAAACCATGTGGGCAATGGGCAGATAGGCAAACGTGAACCAGAGTACGCAGAAAGCCAACACCGCGGCAAACTTCATGCGCTCTGCAAACGAGCCGACGATCAAGGCGCAAGTAATGCCTGCAAACGTCGCCTGGAATGCGATGAATATGTATTCGGGAATCTTCACGTTATCGGTGAAGGTGTCCGCCAGTGAATCAGGTGTCACGCCTAATAAGAAAGCTTTGCTGAAATCAGCAATAAACAAGCCCTCACCGCCAAAGGCCAGTGAGTAGCCATAAGCCGCCCACAACACGGCGATGAGGGAGAAAACCACCATCACCTGCATCAACACCGACAACATGTTCTTGGTGCGAACCAAGCCGCCGTAAAACAGCGCGAGACCGGGAATGGCCATCATGATGACTAACAGCGTTGACAACATCATCCACGCGACGTCACCTTTTTCAACTACCGCCGCAGCGGCTGCCGCAGCGTCTTGGGCCATGGCGCCCGTGCTCACTGCCAGTAGCGGCAGTGCCAGCAATCCCATGAGGCTTTTTGCTTTCATTGGTCTATTCCTTTGTGTTCTAAATTAGGGTGTGGCGCTCGCCATTGGATCGGCGCTTACAGCGCGCTCTCGCCGGTTTCACCGGTACGGATACGAACCACTTGTTCAACAGCGGTGACAAAAATCTTGCCGTCGCCAATCTTTCCCGTACGGGCGGCGCCCTCGATCGCTTCGATCACTTGATCGACCAAAGCCTCGGATACCGCGGCCTCTAACCGCACCTTCGGTAAAAAGTCCACGACGTATTCCGCCCCGCGGTACAGCTCGGTGTGGCCCTTCTGTCGGCCAAAACCCTTCACTTCGGTCACGGTAATGCCTTGTACGCCGATGGCAGACAAGGCCTCACGCACCTCATCCAACTTGAAGGGTTTGATGATTGCAGTCACTAATTTCATGGCAGGTCCTTTCTTAATAGGGATGACGTCCCATCGCACGACCCGTGCCAACCCCAAAAACCCCTCATTCGGGCGTCAAAAGGGCTTTTTATGCCCCGAAATAGGGCACGCCTACGGCGCGCACGGCCTTGATTCGTGGCGCCGCACCAAATCGGTGCTGTCAGTTGATCTCTGACAAATGCCCAAACAATGTGGGCGTCTGAATGAGACAAATTATTTATTAATACATAAATATCAATTTTAGGAATATTTACATGTCGTTTTAGCGCATTATTAGCTAAATCAAAACCTTATAACTATATCCTTTATTTTTTAAGTGCTTTCAGGGCACTTGAAGGTTACTTTCGTTTATTTAATAGATACTTATGCGCGATGTTGTTGGTGTCGGTCGCCGGCGCTAATGCCGCGGGCGCGCCGGCAGCCGCTGTTCCGTTGTCACCCGCTGAGCTCGGCACATTGGTGACGGCAGCCATTCGCAACCATCCGGCCGCTCGGAGCGCCCAAGCCATCGCGGTCACCGTGACCGACGTCAACGAGGCATCAACTTACGAAGGCACTAGCGGCCGAACATCAGGCGATGACGATTACATAACGATGAAAGCCGGTACGTTAATAAGTGACGACCTGCAAAGCAAAAGCCTCTTCGGTGACCCCGACGGTGATACGCTGACATATTCACTGGCGAGCGGTACGTTGCCTGATGGGCTAAGTTTGAGTAATGCTGGTGTTATTTCCGGCACCCTCACTGCATCTGTTGCTCAGTACGACAGACCTCATCATAAGCGTTAGCGACAGTACCCTAAGTGTCGAGCATACCTTCTTGCTAGATGTTGTGATGTAAGCCCACGCAACCGCTGTGACGTTTTGAGCCCTGCCGCCGATACCCTGGCGCAGGGCTCTTTTGTATTGCTGAGAATCTTTACCGCTACTCCAAAACATTGCATCACGGTTAACGCAGCGCAGCATGCGCTTAGCTGATGTTCGGACCAAGCAGGGTTCGCAGCGTTGGCTCTTCAACCCCGCTTCGTGTGGCAAGGTCGGTGATTTGGTCATCCCCCACGCGGCCAACGTTGAAGTAAGTTGCCTCTGGGTGAGCCAAATAGAAACCACTGACGCTGGCGGCGGGTGTCATGGCCAAGCTTTCCGTTAACCCCATGTCGATGTCGTCGGCTTGCAGCAAGTCAAACATCGCCCGCTTTACGCTGTGGTCTGGACACGCGGGGTAACCAGGTGCTGGCCGGATGCCTTGGTATTGCTCTGCAATGAGTTGCTCGTTGGTCAGCGCCTCACCTGCGGCATAGCCCCACCAGTCGGTGCGCACGCGGTGATGCATCATTTCAGCCATGGCTTCCGCCAACCGGTCGGCAAGCGCTTTCAACATGATGGCGTTGTAGTCATCTTGTGCAGCCTCAAAGGCCTGCGCTTTGGCGTCGGCGCCAATGCCTGCGGTGACGGCGAAGCACCCAACGTAATCGGGCGCTTGATCAGGCGCGGCTACAAAATCAGACAAGGCTCGGCTGGGACGGTAAGCCCCCTCTGTCATGGGGCGCTCGGTTTGCTGACGCAGGCCGTACCACGTCAGCGCCACATCGGTGCGGGACTCATCAGTGTACAAAACGATGTCGTCACCTTGACGTTGAGCAGGGTACAAACCGACGACCGCATTGGCGGTCAACCAGCGTCCGTCAACCAAGCGCTTCAGCATCTTTTGGGCATCAGCAAAGACTTGTCTTGCTTGTTCCCCAACCACTTCATCATCCAAGATGGCTGGGTAGGGCCCGGCTAAATCCCACGTTTGGAAGAAGGGTGCCCAGTCGATAAAGGGCACGACATCTCGTAACTCGATCCCTTTCAGAACACGGCGCCCAATGAACTTGGGTTTGATGGGCGTGTAGGTGGTGAAGTCAACGTTTGCAGCATTGGCACGCGCTTTAGCCAAAGGCCACATGGGGGTTTGCTTCTTGTTGGCGTGTTGACTGCGGACGCGGTCATAGTCTTCGCGCAGGGTGGCGAGGTAGCCATCGCGCTCATCACCCAACAAGCCACTCGCCACGCTCACACTGCGTGATGCGTCGGGCACATACACAACTGGTCCGCTGTAGTGCGGTGCAATTTTGACGGCGGTGTGCACACGGCTGGTCGTCGCGCCACCAATTAGCAATGGGATTTGGCGCTCGCGGAACCAAGGGTCTTTTTCCATCTCCATGGCGACCACTTGCATTTCTTCAAGGCTTGGTGTGATGAGGCCCGACAACCCGACGATGTCTGCGTTTTCAGCTTTGGCGGTTGCCAGAATGTCTTGCCACGGCACCATGACGCCCATGTTCACGACGTCAAAGTTGTTGCACTGGAGTACCACGGTGACGATATTTTTGCCGATGTCGTGAACGTCACCCTTCACGGTTGCAATCACGACTTTACCCTTGCTGCGCACATCGCTGCCAGCGGCTTCGAGTTGTTTTTTCTCTTCTTCGATGTAGGGGACCAAGTGCGCTACTGCCTGCTTCATGACGCGCGCGCTTTTAACCACCTGAGGTAAAAACATTTTGCCTTCGCCAAACAGGTCGCCGACCACGTTCATGCCGTCCATGAGTGGCCCCTCAATGACGTGGAGCGGACGGCCCCCATCACGGGCGATGGCTTGCCACATCTCTTCGGTGTCTTCAACGATGAATTCGTTGATGCCGCGCACCAGCGCATGACTCAGGCGTCCACGCACGTCGAGGTTGCGCCACTCGTTGCGCTTGCTGTCATCTTTGGCGGCACCTTTGGCAGATTCCGCGACTTCAATGAGGCGTTCGCCAGCGTCGGGTCGGCGGTTTAAAACGACGTCTTCAACCCGCTCGCGGAGCGTGGGTTCAAGCTGGTCGTAAACGCCCACCATGCCCGCATTGACGATACCCATGTCCATGCCGGCTTTGATGGCGTGGTACAAAAACACGGTGTGAATTGCCTCGCGCACGGGGTCGTTGCCGCGGAAGCTGAAGCTGACATTGGACACGCCGCCGCTGACTTTCGCACCCGGTAAATTGGCTTTGATCCAAGCGGTTGCATTGATGAAGTCAACCGCGTAATTGTTGTGCTCTTCGATGCCGGTCGCGATGGCGAAGATGTTGGGGTCGAAGATGATGTCTTCGGCCGGAAAGCCGACTTCGTCAACCAAGATGCGGTAAGCGCGCTCGCAGATCTCAATCTTTCGCTCGTAGGTGTCCGCTTGGCCTTGCTCATCGAACGCCATGACGACGGCGGCTGCACCATAGCGCTTCACCAGTTTGGCTTGGTGCTTGAAGATTTCCTCGCCTTCTTTCAGGCTGATGGAGTTGACGATACCTTTGCCTTGCACACACTGCAATCCCGCTTCGATGACCGACCATTTACTGGAGTCGATCATCACCGGTACGCGCGCAATGTCGGGCTCACCCGCCATGAGGTTCAGGAACTTGACCATGGCGGCGCGGCTGTCCAGCATCGCCTCGTCCATGTTGACATCGACCACTTGGGCACCGTTTTCGACCTGCTGGCGCGCGACGGCCAAGGCATCTTCGAATTGGGCGTTCAGGATGAGACGCGCGAAGGCTTTGGAGCCGGTGACGTTGGTGCGTTCGCCGATGTTGATGAACAGACTGCTGGCATCAACGCGCAAGGGCTCAAGGCCCGATAGCAGCATGGGCGGTAGCGTACGTGTCGCAGTGGAGGGATCAGCGGAAGTAGTCATTACAGCGGGAAGTCACCTGGTGGTCGTCAAATCAGGTGAGCGCCGTTTTCTTGGACTGCCTGGGTGCCTTGATCCAGAAGTCCTGTGATTTACCAAGCCTGACTGGTGTGGGGTTGACCCGAACCACCGTTGCAACGCTCCTTGGTAAGCACGGCTCGTATTTTAACGTGTTTAAGCGGCTAATCGCAGGCCAAAAGCGATGAACAGCCCCCCGACCGCGGTGTTGAGCAAGGCGCTGAGGCGTTTGCGCTCGCTGAAGGTGCGCGCCAACTTGACCCCGCCGACGATCAAAACGCTGAGGTAGACCATGCTAGAGACCTGCACGATGGCGCCCAAAACGGCGAAAGTGAGCGCGGGATAGGGGTAGTTCGGGTTGGCAAACTGCACAAAGAACGAGATGAAAAAGAAAATCGCCTTGGGGTTGAGCAAGCTGATGAGCAACGCCCGCCGATACACGGCGCCGGCTGAGTGCTCGGCCACCTTTTGCAGGGATTTAGATAAATCGGCGACTGCAATGGTTTTCGCTTTCTGCCAGGTTTTGATGCCACTCCAAATGAGCTTTAAACCCAACCATGCCAAATAGGCTGCGCCGACCCATTTGATCGCGTGGAAAACCACCGGGTAGCTTTGCAAGAGCGACGCGGCACCCAATATCGTCAGCATCATCAGGATCAAGTCACCAGTGAAGATGCCAGCCGCTCCCGCGTAGCCGCGCGCCATACCCGAGCGGGTCGCCACCGTTAAGACGTACAGCGAGTTGGGGCCAGGTAGCAACACGATGGCGATGGTACCCGCAATGAAGACGCCGAGATCGGTGATGCCAAACATGGTGTGCGGTCTATCAGATGCGCGTTCAGGCGTCAGCAGTATCGCGGTAAAAACCGTTGGCGCGTAACGCCCGCGGTGCTTGACCACTGACGGCTTGCCCAATAGCGGCAATGTGCTCGTGTGTCGTACCGCAACAACCGCCCACGATGTTCACCAAGCCTTCAGCAGCAAACTCATGAATCAAGCGGCTGGTGACCTCGGGGGTTTCATCGAAACCAGTTTCGCTCATGGGGTTGGGCAACCCTGCGTTGGGGTAGCAAATGATGTAGGTGTCAGGGGCTGCTTTGGCCAACTCTTGGATGTAGGGGCGCATCAACGCCGCACCCAAGGCGCAATTGAGGCCAACCGCCAAGGGCTGAATGTGGCGGACGCTGGCCCAAAACGCGGTCACGGTCTGACCACTCAAAATCCGCCCGGACGCATCGGTCACGGTGCCGCTGATGATGATGGGTAAGCGCTCGTCGGACTGCTCAAAAAAGGTGTCGATAGCGAACAAAGCGGCTTTCGCGTTGAGGGTGTCAAAGATGGTTTCGACCAACAAGGCATCGACGCCGCCTTCGACCAAGGCCTCAATTTGTGCGAGGTAGGCTTGGCTGAGTTGTTCAAACGTGACGTTACGCGCGCTGGGATCGTTCACGTCAGGGCTGATGCTGGCGGTTTTGGGGGTGGGGCCCAAAGCGCCACATACAAAGCGCGGCTTGTCTGGGGTGCTGTAGTGGTCAGCCGCGACGCGGGCGAGGCGGGCTGAAGTGAGGTTCATCTCGTGCACCAGGTCGGCCATGTCGTAGTCGTCTTGGGCGATGCTGGTGGCGCCGAAGGTATTGGTTTCGATCATGTCGGCGCCGGCGGCCAAATAACCCTCGTGCACATCTTCGATGATGTCGGGGCGGGTCAGGCTTAACAACTCGTTATTGCCTTTGATGTCGCGGTGGAAGTCTTTGAAACGTGTGCCGCGGTACTGCGCTTCGGATAGCTTGAAGCGCTGGATCATGGTGCCCATCGCGCCGTCAAACAGTACGATGCGTTGCGCCAGCAGGTCAACCAGACCTTGGCCGCGGGTATAGGGTTTGTTCCGATCAGTCATGGCGATATTGTAAGAAGAATGGCTACGACATAAGTTGCTTTATTTGGACGTCGAATGACGGACAATAACGGGGTTATGAAACACGTTTTGCCTACCGCTGCCTGGGCGATGCTGCAAGCGCAGCCCGATGCCGTACTCATCGATGTCCGCATGGAGATCGAGTCGCTGTACGTCGGCCGTCCGCCCGGTGCCATTAACGTGCCATGGTACGAATACCCCGACCTCACGCCTCACCCCGAGCAATTCGTGAAGTTAGTCGAAGCCGAGGTTGCCGAGAAAGCGGTCCCCGTGTTGTTGATTTGCCGCAGCGGTAAGCGCACCTTGGATGCGGGCTTGGCCCTGGAGGCTGCTGGTTACACCGATGTGTACAACGTACTGCATGGGTTTGAGGGTGAATTAAACGACCAGTTTCACCGGTCAATGGTCAATGGTTGGCGGTTCGACGGCTTGCCGTGGGAGCAGCTGTAAATTTGAGCGCGCCAGACCCGCTGAGCCAAGCCCTCGGCACGTTACAGACGGTTTTTGGTTTTGAGTCCTTCCGGGGCCCCCAAGCCGACATCATTACCCATGTGATCGACGGCGGCGACGCCCTGGTACTGATGCCCACGGGTGGCGGCAAAAGCCTGTGCTACCAAATCCCTGCTATCGTCCGACAGCAAAGCGGTCATGGCGTGGCCATCGTGATCTCGCCTCTGATTGCCTTGATGCACAACCAGGTTGGCGCGTTGCACGAGTTGGGTGTGGCGGCGGCGTTTTTAAACTCCACGCTGACCTTCGAAGATGCCCGCGACATTGAGCAGCAGTTGCTTCGTGGCGAATTGACGTTGCTGTATGTCGCGCCCGAACGGCTCACGACTCCGCGCATGATGGCTTTGCTGGCGCAGTTGCAAGCGCGCCAGCAAATCAGTTTGTTTGCGATTGACGAGGCGCATTGCGTGAGCCAGTGGGGCCACGATTTCCGTCCCGAGTACCGCGCGTTATCGATGTTGCACACCGAGTTTCCGGGTGTGCCTCGCTTGGCCTTAACGGCAACTGCTGATGCACTGACGCGAGAGGACATGGTGCATCACTTGGCGCTCACGACATCGCGCCAATTCATCAGTAGCTTCGACCGTCCGAATATCCGCTATCGAATTACCGAAAAGCGCGATGCGATGGCGCAGTTACTGGCGTTTATCCAAACCGAGTTCGATGGTGACGCCGGCGTGGTGTACTGCCAGTCGCGTCGACGCGTTGAAGAGGTGGCCGAGCAGTTGGCCCGCGCGGGTGTCAATGCGCTGCCGTATCACGCAGGTATGGATGCCGAGACCCGCCGCGTCCATCAAGACCGTTTTTTGCGGGAGGACGGTGTGGTGATGGTTGCGACCATCGCCTTCGGCATGGGGATCGATAAACCGGATGTTCGGTTTGTGGCCCATATGGATATGCCGAAAAACATCGAGGGCTATTACCAAGAGACGGGTCGCGCAGGCCGCGACGGCGAGCCCGCTGTCGCGTGGATGGTGTATGGGCTGTCTGACGTGGTTAACCAACGCCGGCAGATTGATGAGGGCCTGGCGAACGAGACGTTCAAGCGCGGGTTGCGCGCGAAACTCGATGCCCTGTTGGCGCTGGCCGAGGCCACCGATTGCCGCCGCGTGCACCTGCTCGATTATTTTGGTGAGACGAGCCAGCCGTGCGGCAATTGCGACAATTGCCTCATGCCGCCTGACGTGGTCGATGCAACCGAGAACGCGCGCAAGCTATTGAGCACGATTTACCGTTTTCAACAGGTCAGTGGGACAGCATTCGGTAGTGGGCACTTACTTGACGTCTTGCGCGGCAAAGTGACCGACCGGGTGAAGCAATACCAGCACGAGCAACTGAGCACCTTTGGGATTGGGGCCGACGTGTCGGAGGCGCAGTGGCGTGCTTTGCTTAGGCAGTTGGTGACCAGTGGTGCCGTTGTGATTGGTACTGGCGATTACGCCACACTGCATTTGGGGGAGCCTGCGCGCGCCTTGTTACGCGGCGAATCACGTATCCACCAGCGCGTCATGGTGGCACAGCGTGGACAAAAGGCCGCCACCAAGACCAAAAAGGCCGATGCATTGGTCGCCAATTTGGATGCTGTGGGCCAACACGTTTTTGGCGAGCTGAAGGCATGGCGCAGTGAGGTGGCCCGCGCGCACGACCTACCCGCCTATGTGATTTTTAACAACAACACCCTAAAAGCGCTGGCCGAGGCGTTACCCGACGACATCGACGCCTTGCAAGGGATTGCGGGGCTTGGCGCCAAAAAGCGCGAAGCGTACGGCGAAGAAGTTTTGCGGGTCATCAAGGGCAGTTTGCGGGCTGCGGCCTAGGTTGGGCTAAAATCTAGCTATTGCGCAGCGCCACACCGTTGCGCGCCCTATTTTTGTTGGAGCCGGATATGTCAAACAACTCACACGATCACCAAGCCCAAGAGGGCGAGCAGGACACCGTCGATTCCATCGTTTATCACATGCCCATCGTTTTGCCAGTCGCTGGCGGCATTTTGATGCTGTTGTTGGCCTTTATTGCGGTCTTCATGGGGTAAATCCCCCGTTGGGTCATGAGCCCACCAAACGAAAACCAACGCTCGGCGTTGGTTTTTTTTCGCCTGAACCCAAATAAATTCTTGGATGGCGTGTCAAAAATTCACGCCCCCAGTGGTGTGTGACGGCTACCATTGGCGGATGCATGCGACTGTTCTGGCCTTGGCCGACCTCATTAAAACCGCGGGTTCTGACCCGGCGCGTCGCCCCTTGCGGGTGCGTGGCGGTGGCTCCAAAGATTTTTACGGCGAGCCGATCCAGGGCACCGTGCTCGATACCGGTGCCTTGGACCAAGTCGTGGCTTATGAGCCAACTGAATTGGTCATCACTGCGGGTGCGGGGCTGCGCCTGCGCGATTTAGAAGCCCTGTTGGCCACCCACAACCAGTGTTTGCCCTGTGACCCGCCGCACTTTGGACCCGATGCAACGATTGGTGGTGCAGTCGCGGCAGCGCTGTCGGGCCCTGCACGCGCCAGCGTCGGTGCGATGAAAGACTTTGTTTTGGGCATCAAGATGCTCAATGCCGCTGGCGAGTTGCTGACCTTTGGTGGCCAGGTGATGAAAAACGTCGCGGGCTATGACATCAGCCGTTTGATGGCTGGCAGCATGGGTACGTTGGGTGTTCTGACTGAATTATCGATCAAGGTGTTGCCCGTCGCGCCCGCTGAGGCAAACCTCAAATTCAATTGCGACCAAGCACGGGCACTATCCCTGATCAACACATGGGGAGGCCAGCCACTGCCCTTAAATGCCAGCGTTTGGAAACGTGACAAATCTGGTCGAGATTCATTGGTTGTCCGACTTCGTGGTGCTGTGGCAGCGGTCGATGCCGCGAGCGCCCGAATGGCCAGTGACGCTGCGGGTTACGGTATTTCTTGCGCCCATGTCACTACAGCTGAGGCTGAAGCGTTGTGGTTGTCGTGCCGCGAACAGACCCATCACTTCTTCACGCCACCTGCTGCAGACGCTTGCTTGTGGCGTTTGAGCGTGGCACAAACTGCACCGGCCATGGCTGCGTTTTCTGATGCACTGGTCGAGTGGCATGGTGCGCTTCGTTGGGTATGGGCACCTGCCAGCGACGCCGAAAAAGTACGTCAGTTGGCAGAGGATGCTGGCGGTCATGCCACCTTGTTTCGCGTGAGCCAAGCCCATGGCGAGACCGATAAAACGGTCGGTGTGTTCCACCCCACGCCGCCTGCGACCAGTGGTATTGCCCAGCGCCTGCGCGAGCAGCTCGATCCAACGGGTGTGTTCAACACCCACCGCCTGTAAGAATCCATGCAAACCAACCTAGCTTCCGAATACGCCGACCGTGCAGAAGGCCAAGCGGCGGAAGCCATTTTGCGAAAGTGTGTGCATTGTGGTTTTTGCACGGCGACTTGCCCCACCTACCAGTTACTGGGGGACGAGCTGGACGGGCCACGAGGTCGTATCTACCTTATCAAGCAAATGCTTGAGGGTGAGACGCCGACACGCAAAACCCAATCGCATCTGGATCGTTGCCTGACCTGCCGCAACTGTGAGTCAACTTGCCCCAGTGGTGTGCAATACGGTCATTTGGTGGATATTGGGCGAAAGCTGGTCGACGAAAAAGTTGAGCGCCCGTTGGGCGAGCGACTGTTGCGCAGTGCGTTGAAGGAGGGATTGCCTTCAAAAATGTTTGGGCCCGCAATGAAGCTGGGTCAATCGGTTCGAGCGATCTTGCCTGAGGCGCTGAAAGCCAAAGTGCCAGTCAAGCAAGCGGCGGGTCGTTGGCCGACTGCAACCCACGACCGCAAGGTGTTGATGTTGGCTGGCTGTGTGCAGCCCGCCATGATGCCCAATGTGAACACGGCCACTGCACGCGTGTTGGACGCCGTTGGTATGCAAGCGGTAATCCCGCCGTCGGCAGGGTGCTGTGGTGCGGTGAAATTCCACCTCAATGACCATGACGGCGGGAAAGCGCACATGCGCGCCAACATCGATGCGTGGTGGCCGTTTGTCGACCCGACCGACGGCAGTGAACCCGTAGAAGCCATCGTGATGAATGCGTCAGGCTGCGGTGTGATGGTGAAAGACTATGGCCACGTGCTGGCTGATGATCCCGCGTATGCCAGCAAGGCCGAGCGTATCAGTGCCCTGACCAAAGACCTCAGTGAGTTATTGCCCGATTGGGTCGCGCCTCTGCGCGCGCGTTTGCGTAAAAACAGCGTTGCGAGCAATGCGTCGGGCGCAGCGTTGCCCGTGCTGGCTTACCACCCACCTTGCACGTTGCAACACGGTCAACAGCTGCGCGGCGGTGTTGAGCAACACCTGTCGCAATTGGGCTTTTCGATTGCCGTCGCACAAAATGAGTCGCACTTGTGTTGCGGCTCGGCAGGAACCTACTCGGTATTGAACCCTGGGCTATCCAAACAGCTGCGGGATCGCAAGTTGGGTAACTTGTCACAAATTGGCGCCGATACGATCGTGTCGGCCAATGTCGGCTGTATCAGCCACTTGCAGAGCGGCACCGATGTGCCCGTTAAGCACTGGATTGAGGTGTTGGACGCGGCTTTGCAACCGCAGCCATAAGCGCGGCCGTCATGATGCACAAGGCGCCAAAACCAATGTGCGCCTCAAACACAGATGCACCCAGCGCAATCGACGACACGCTGGCAAACACCACCTCACTCAACATGATGATGGATGTGGCAGCGCTGGTCAGCCGCGACGCGCCGTATTGAAGGGCGACATTGGCCGCAATGATGGCCATCGATAAACCCAATGCAATCGGCAGCCACTGCCCGCCGGTAGGTTGCGGCGCAGGCAAGGAACCCAACCCAAACCCCACCAAGGCGACCACGCTGTTGAGTACCACGCCGCCAAAAAACATGGCCAACACCCGAGCGCCACTGGGGTAAGCGTGCCCCCTTCGCAGCAACACGTTATTGAGCGCAAACATGAAGCCCGCCACCAATGCCAATACATCGGCAAATTCGCGCGGCACGGGCCAGCCGCTACCCGGTTGCCATAGAACCAACCACAAGCCCGCAAACGCGATGATTAACCGCACAAAGGCGGCAGCGGTTGGCGTTTCCTTGAGCAGCCACCACGCCAGTAAAACCGCCCATGCGGGCATGGTGTAGAACAACAGGATGACGCGAATCACATCACCTGTCGTGACTGACCAATTGAAGCCCACATTGGTTGCGCCAGCCGCCATCGCCAGCGCCCATAGTGCGGGGCTGGTCAGCAGGACGCGCCAGTGTTTTCGGTACCAGATCCCAGACACCAAAAGCGCGGGGGTGAAAACCAACAACGTGCTCCAAAGGGGGTGAAACCCAGCGGCTTGCAACTGCCGTAACGGCCACCACGACAAGCCCCACACCATGGCATTGATGAGCAGGCCGGTGACGGCCCATCGTTTTTCAGCAGCAGTCATGGGGTTTAGTGCGAAGGCTCGTCACGCGCTTGGCGCAACAACACCTCGAGCTCTTGGGGGTGGGTGCGTAAATTGTGCTGGTGCCAGCGTTGAATGATGTACATCACGATGGCGATGCACAAGCCAAATCCCGCGATGGAGGCAAACGCCGAAACGCCTGCGCCCGTGGCGGCGCTGTACATCAAGCCCAAACCCAAAATACAGGCTTGCTCGTTGAAGTTTTGTACCGCAATCGACCGACCCGCACCCATCAGGCTGTGTCCTCGGTGTTGCAGCAACGCGTTCATGGGGACCACTAAAAAGCCACCCAACGCACCCAATAGGATCAGGAACGGTACCGCCACCCACAGACTTGTGATGTAGTTGAGTAACAAGATCAACAAGCCCATGCCGATACCCAAAGGCATCACTTTGCAGGCCTGATCAAGGCGGACCCACATGGACGCCACGATGGCACCGGCTGCCGTACCAATTGCGACCACCCCCACCAACTTGGCAGCCTCGGTGGTGGTGTAGTTAAGCGCTACGGCTGCCCAGGCCAGCACGATGTAGCGCAGGTTACCGCTCACACCCCAGAACAGGGTGGTAGTTGACAACGAAATTTGCCCCAAGCGATCACGCCATAGTCGGCGGTTGCATTCGTAAAAGTCGGGCATCAGGTTGAGTGGGTTTATGGGCATGGGCCGCAGGGCCACATCGGTGCGTGGAATACGCGTATTGAACCAAGCGGCGATGGCGTACACCAGCACCATGCTGGCCAGCGCGGACTGCTCAATGGTGTCGATGCCCAATGAGATACCTGGCACATCAATACCCTGCAGGAACGGACCGATATGCGGACCAACCAACACGCCGCCCAACACCACGCCCAAGATGATGGAGGTGATTGTGAGGCCTTCGATCCACCCATTGGCTTTGACCAATTGGGACGGGGGTAACAGTTCGGTGAGGATGCCGTATTTAGCAGGCGAATACGCCGCTGCCCCCAAGCCCACGACGCCGTATGCGAGCAAGGGATGGCTGCCCCAAAGCATCAACAGGCAGCCGACCACTTTGATGCTGTTACTGATGAACATGACTTGCCCTTTGGGTCGGGCATCAGCAAAAGCGCCAACCCACGGCGCAAGCACGACATAGAAAAGCGCGAACATAGGCACCAATGCGGCAGCCTGCCAATCAGGCGCTTGGGTGCTGCGCAACAGCGCGACTGCGATAACGAACAAGGCGTTGTCGGCCAGCGAGCTGAAAAACTGCGCTGCCATGATGGTGTAGAAGCCGCGCTTCATGTTTTTTTAGTTGGGTATAGCGTGGCGACGCGGTTTACAAACTGACACAATTGGAGGGCACTTAGCCAGCGATGGTTATAGCATGGGCGCCTTTCTCATGCCGTCGCCCCGATCGCACAACACGACTTAATTTGATTAGTATTTGAGCCATGCCGCGCCCTATTCTCGCCACGATTCACAGCGACGCTTTGCGCCACAACCTGAGCCGCACTCGTGCGCAAGTGCCCAACGCGCGGGTCTGGGCGGTGGTGAAAGCCAATGCCTATGGCCACGGCATTGAGAATGTGTATGACGCCTTGCGCGGTGCCGATGGTTTCGCTTTGTTGGATATCGCCGAGGCCCAGCGTTTACGGCAGTTGGGTTGGCGCGGACCGATTCTGCTGCTGGAGGGCGCGTTCGAGTTGCGTGACCTGGAGTGGTGCTCACGTTTGGATTTATGGCACACCGTGCACTGCGCTGAGCAGATTGACTGGTTGGCGACGCACAAAACACAGGTGCCACATCGGGTCTTTTTAAAGCTTAATTCAGGGATGAATCGTTTGGGCTTCAAGCCCGATGCCTATCGCAGCGCGTGGACGCGCCTGAATGCCTTGCCGCAGGTCGATGAAATTTCACTGATGACGCACTTCAGCGATGCGGATGGTGCACGCGGTATCGCGCACCAAATGGCTGTGTTTGATGCGGCCAGCACTGACTTGGCGGGTGCCCGCACGGTGTCAAATAGTGCGGCTGTGTTGCGCCACGCGCCCAATGCGCCAACCGTTGCCGCTGATTGGGTGCGAGCTGGAATTGCGTTGTACGGTAGCGCACCTGATTTTCCGCATGGGGACGCCGCGCTTTGGGATTTGCAACCCACCATGACGTTATCGGCGCAGCTGCTGGCGTTGCAGCATTTGGCGCCAGGCGACACGGTGGGTTATGGCTCGACTTTCGTGGCGCCTGAGACGATGGCGATTGGGGTTGTGTCATGTGGTTACGCCGACGGTTACCCTCGGCATGCCAACGGTGCCCTCGATGCCGGTACGCCGGTGTTGGTCGATGGTATTCGCACCCGCGTGGTAGGGCGCGTCAGCATGGATATGCTGACCGTCGATTTGCGCCCGGTGGTTGCCGCACGCGGCGCCCTACCTGCTATGGGTGCCGAGGTGGTACTGTGGGGGCGCAGCGCATCGGGTGCTGTGTTGCTGATTGATGAGGTGGCGTACGCCAGCGGCACGGTTGCTTACGAATTGATGTGTGCCATTGCGCCCCGCGTACCCGTGCAGGTTGCTGCTGTGGACCAACCCTGACTCTGAAAGATTTGAATGTCTGCACCCCCGCTTAAATTTTTGTCGTTGGCTTGGTTCACACCGGTGATGGGGCTGGGCGGTTTGTCCTTGGCGTGGGGTCGTGCTGAACCGCTCATGGGAGCCCCTGCTGCCGCACTGTCACAAGCGCTGGCTGTTTTGGCATTGGTGGTTTTCGCCGTGTTGGCGGTGTTGTCGATTCGGCGCTCGGTGCAGTTTCCGCAAGCCCTTGCAGAGGATTTGAATCACCCCGTTCGTCACGCTTTTCTGGCGACAGTTCCCGTGGGGTTGTTACTGTTAATCGCCTGTGGTGCGCGGTGGTTCGGGCCACAGCCGTGGTTGTCTGCGCTATGGTTTGCGGTGGCCGCTGCGCAATTGTGGGTGACGTGGTGGGTGTTGTCCAAGTGGCTCAAGCCCGCCGTGACCGATGCCGCTGGCCACACGACCCCCATGTGGGCGGGGATCACCCCTGTTTTGTTTGTCCCGGTTGTGGGTAACGTGGTGGCGCCGCTGCCAGGCTTGGCGCTAGGGCATGTCGACTGGTCGGTCATGCAGGCCAGTATTGGTTTGTTTTTTTGGCCGTTGGTTTTGTTATTGGTGTTGGCGCGCCGCGCCGCGCACAGCGTGCTTCCCGATCGTTTGTTACCCACATGGTTTATTTCGGTCGCGCCACCATCGGTGCTGGGGGTTGTGGCGTTTCAATTTCAGGCGCCAACCTGGGTGATGCAAATGGCGTGGGCGATGGCCGCTTTTTGTTTGTTGTGGGTTGCGCCTGTGCTGGCGCGCGCCCGGCGTGCTGGCTTTCACATGGGGTTCTGGGCGTTATCGTTCCCGTTGGCGTCGCTGGCCAGCTTGACGCTGGTGTTAGGGGGCGCCATGGCCGCGTCTGGCGCGGCGAGCGACGCTTGGATGCAACAACTCTCGGTGGTGGTTTTGGCACTGGTCAGCGTGGTGATTTTGGCGCTTAGCCTCATGACGGTACGCGGACTGCGCAACGGTACGCTGCTGGTGCCTGAGCCGGTTCCTGCAGGCTAGGGGCCTTAGGGTTGCCAGACCTCGCGCAAGGCTGCTTGCGCAGCTTGAATAGCGGGTTCGTGGCTGCGTGCCGCGAGGTAGATGAAGCTCAGCTCACAGGCCAGACTCACGGCATCCGCGATGACCAAGCCGCTGGCTTGGGCCTCGTGGATGGCGATGGATTCACGCGCCAAAGACAACCCCACACCGGACCGCACCAAGTCCACCATTGAGGACTCTTGATCGACGAGCGCGGCCCGCTCTAGCGTCAGTCCGAGTGGTTGCGTGACGCTGTTGAGTAAGCGGTGGTGGGCCGACTCGGGCGGGGTGATGATCCACGGCAGGCGGGCCAAACCCGCCCAGTCTTGACCATTGACTCGGGGGCCCCAACCGGCGGGTGCCAGAACCCGGTAGCGAAAGTGGCTGAGCGTTTCGCAGTGCCAACGAGGTTCCCGCTGCGGCCCTTCGATGGCATTGGGGTTGCCCAAAAAAAATGCCACATCCAACTCACCGCTAGCCAAGAGGTTGCGCACCTGACCGCTGATACCGTGGCGCATAACCGTTTGGACTTTTGGCGCCCGGCTAACCAACGCCTTGAGGAAGGCGCCCAAGCGCGTGAATTCAGGATCAAGGATGGTGCCGATTGCCAGTTGCCCGCGTAACTCCGTGTGCAGGCGTTGCGCCTGTTGTGTGAAGGCGGCCATGGCGCTCACGACGCGCTCGGCCCATGGCAGTAGCGCTGCGCCGTCTTCGCTGAGGCGCATGCCTTGCGCCTCACGCTGAAAGAGTGTCATCCCCAATTCGGTTTGGAGTTGTTTAATTTGCAGGCTCACGGCCGGTTGGCTGAGATGGACCTTCTCGCCCGCCCGCGAGAGGCTGCCCGTTTGGGCCACGGCGATAAAAATGCGCAAACGTTGGATGTCCATGAGGCAATGATATAAGAAGATCAAATATCAGACTTCAACTATTTCAAGTAGTCAGCACCACATCGCTTCCTTAAAATTCACAAAGTAGCCCTAAAGTGGGGCTTTTTGTTTTTCAAAACCCTTCTAAAGTCATGAGCAATTCAAATATCGCGACGATCGGCCACGTCATCAATGGCCAAGTGACCCCTGGCAGTTCCAACCGCCGCCAAGACGTGACCAACCCCGCGACAGGCGCGGTGACGGGCTCAGTTTGCTTAGCCAACAGTGCAGATGTGGATGCGGCCGTCGCAGCGGCCAAAGCCGCTTTTCCCGCATGGTCCAACACGCCGCCCCTGCGTCGCGCACGGGTGATGTTTAAATTTTTGGAGCTCTTGAATCAACGCCGCGATGATTTGGCCCGCATCATCACCGCCGAGCACGGCAAGGTGTTCACCGATGCCCAAGGTGAGGTGACGCGCGGTATCGATATCGTGGAGTTTGCTTGTGGCATTCCGCAGTTGCTCAAGGGCGATTACACGGAGCAGGTTTCAACCGGCATTGATAACTGGACCATGCGTCAGAGCTTGGGCGTAGTGGCGGGTATCACGCCGTTTAACTTCCCTGTGATGGTGCCCATGTGGATGTATCCCGTGGCCATTGCTTGTGGCAACACATTTGTCTTGAAGCCCAGCCCCCTCGACCCTGGCGCCAGTTTGTTGATGGCAGAGTTGTTGCGCGAAGCGGGCTTGCCCGACGGCGTGTTTAACGTGGTGCAAGGTGACAAAGAATCTGTGGATGCCTTGATGGTGCACCCGGATGTTCAAGCGCTCAGCTTTGTCGGCTCCACGCCGATTGCCAACATCATTTATGAAACCGGTGCCCGTCATGGCAAACGCGTACAGGCCTTGGGCGGCGCGAAGAACCACCTGGTGGTGATGCCCGATGCGGATATTGATCAAGTGGTTGACGCGCTGATGGGCGCGGCTTATGGCTCTGCAGGCGAGCGTTGCATGGCGATCTCGGTGGCGGTGTTTGTCGGTGATGTGGCCGACCGCGTGTTGCCCAAATTGGTCGAGCGTGCCCGCGAGTTGAAGGTCAAGAACGGTGTGGAGTTGGATGCAGAGATGGGCCCCATCGTGACCCAAGCGGCCAAGCAGCGGATCACGAATTACATCGACATTGGTGTGTCCGAAGGCGCCACATTATTGGTTGATGGCCGCGGCTTCAGTGGTTCGACGGCTGGCGCTGGTTGCGACAACGGCTTCTGGTTGGGCGCTACGTTGTTTGACAACGTGACCACCGATATGCGCATCTACAAAGAGGAAATCTTTGGTCCCGTGCTGTCGTGCGTGCGCGTGGCTGACTTCGCTGAAGCGGTGCAAATTATCAATGACCACGAGTTTGGTAACGGCGTGTCCTGCTTCACCAGCGACGGTAATGTGGCGCGTGAGTTCTCGCGTCAAATTCAGGTGGGTATGGTGGGCATCAACGTGCCCATCCCGGTGCCCATGGCGTGGCACGGGTTTGGTGGCTGGAAGCGCAGTTTGTTTGGCGATATGCACGCCTACGGCGAAGAGGGTGTGCGTTTCTACACCAAGCAAAAATCTGTCATGCAGCGCTGGCCTGCCAGTATCGGTAAGGGCGCTGAGTTCGTCATGCCTACCGCGAAGTAACGGGCATGCAGTCACCCGATCTAGACTTCGATGCGACAGATTGGGTGACGCTGGCGCGTTACGCCGACCCCACGCAAGCCATGGTGGTGTTGGGCTGTTTGAAAGCTGCCGGTATTCCGGCGGCCGTGGCGGACGTCCATACCTTGCAAATGCATTCTTTGTTAGCGGGTGCGATTCCCGCGCGGTTGCAGGTGCCCGCTGATTGGGCGCGGCAAGCGCAGGCAGTCTTGGTCGCTTTTGAGCGGGGCGATTTTGCCCTGCCCGAGGGCGCCGATCTGCCATTCGATGACCCTGAGAATCCCAAGAGGGCCGCAGATGACCACACCGTTTAGCGCCGCCGTCGATGCGGCAGATACCTTTGATTATGTGATTGTGGGCGCCGGTACCGCGGGCTGCTTGTTGGCCAACCGGCTGAGTGCCGATCCCCGTAAGCGTGTCCTGCTTTTGGAGGCCGGTAAACGCGACAACTACCACTGGATTCACATTCCAGTGGGTTACCTGTATTGCATCGGGAACCCACGCACCGACTGGCTTTACGAGACGGCACCGACACCTGGCCTGAATGGGCGGAAGTTACGTTACCCACGAGGTAAAGCCTTGGGTGGTTGTTCCAGCATCAACGGCATGATTTACATGCGCGGGCAAGCGCGTGACTACGATCGGTGGGCGGACTTGACGGGTGACGCTGATTGGCGGTGGGATCGTTGTTTGCCTGATTTTTTGGCCCACGAGTCGCACCACAGCCAAGACCAAGCCTCGGCAGAGGCCAATCCTTGGCACCGTGGCGATGGTGAGTGGCGCGTTGAAAAGCAACGTCTGCGCTGGGATGTGCTCGACGCCTTCGCATTGGCGGCGCAGCAAAAGGGTATTCCCGCGACACCCGATTTCAACCGTGGCGATAACGCAGGCGTTTCTTACTTCGAGGTGAACCAACGCAAGGGGTGGCGTTGGAACACGTCGAAGGCTTTTTTGAATCCCGTAAAACACCGCTCCAATTTGGTGATTCGTACCCAAACACAAGTCGAGAAGTTGGCGATCGAGAAATCGCCCACAGAGGGCTGGCGTTGCGCCGGTGCATGGGTTGTGGATGGTGCGACCAATCGCCGCTATGCCGTGGGTGCGCGCACATCGGCGATCCTCAGCGCGGGTAGCATCGGCTCGGTGCAGCTGCTTGAGTGCTCGGGCATTGGTGACCCGGTGGTGCTCGCGCAAGCGGGCGTGGAGCCACTGGTTAACCTGCCCGGCGTGGGTGAGAATTTACAAGACCACTTACAGATTCGTGCCGTGTTTTCGGTCAAAGGCGTGAAGACACTCAACACCATGGCCAACAGTTGGTGGGGTAAGGCCATGATCGGACTCGAGTACGCATTGAAGCGTTCCGGGCCCATGAGCATGGCACCGAGCCAGTTGGGGGCGTTTGTGAAGTCCGACCCCAGTCAGCCTCATGCCAATTTGCAGTACCACGTGCAGCCGTTGAGCTTGGATGCGTTTGGTGAGCCACTGCACCGCTTTAACGCGTTCACGGCCAGCGTGTGTAATTTGAATCCCACCAGTCGGGGTTCCGTGCATATCCAGAGCCCTGACTCCCAACAGCCGCCTGTGATTGCGCCGAATTATCTGAGCACCGACATTGACCGCAAGATCGCAGCCGACTCGTTGCGGTTGACGCGGGAGATTGTGTCCCAATCCGCGCTTGAGAACTTCCAGCCCGAAGAGGTGAAGCCAGGTATCCAATACCAAACCGATGACGAATTGGCACGGCTGGCCGGAGACATTGCGACGACCATTTTTCACCCAGTGGGTACGACGAAGATGGGGCGTGACGATGACCCCATGGCTGTGGTCGACACCCATTTGCGGGTGCGTGACGGTGCGGGCGGGGTGATCACTGGCCTGCGCGTAGTGGACGCCGGGGTGATGCCCACGATAACCAGTGGCAATACCAACAGCCCGACCCTGATGATTGCAGAAAAGGCGGCCCGCTGGATTGTTGAGAATACCTAAGTATTAATAGATATCAAAAGTATTGAATTTTTTGGCAGTTTATGCGGGAAAGTCCCCATGCGGCAGTAGGTCATCCCCTGTTACATTGTCTGCACGCGTGAAATTACAGGGCACTTTCTTGTGGTCTCACTAGAGCGAGGGTCGAGGAGACAATTCGAACCGAAGTCCACAGAGGCAAAAAACGCACCGGCTTTAGCCGGTGCTTTTTTTTGCGCCAACCCTTGATTCATTTATGGAATTTATCGCTGTTACCGTTGCCTCCTTTTTAGCGGGCTTTGTGGATTCCATCGTCGGTGGTGGCGGACTGATATTGGTCCCTGCGATGTTTGCGATGTTCCCCAACGCGCATCCCGCAACCTTATTTGGGGTGAACAAAAGCGCGTCCATGTGGGGGACGGCGGCGGCGGCCTGGCAATATGCGCACCGCGTCACCATGCCTTGGCGCAGCTTGTTGCCGGCATTGGTGTTGGCAGTCGTGGGTTCATTTTTGGGGGCTTGGGCAGTCACGCAGGTTTCCCCTGATGGCTTTCGCAAAGCACTCCCCTTTGTGCTGATGGCGGTTTTTATTTACACCCTGGCAAAGAAAGACATGGGCCGTGAACACGCGCCTACGTTGACACCAAATCAAGAACGTTGGGTGATGGGCCTAATGGGTTTTGTCATCGGTGGTTATGACGGGTTTTTTGGTCCCGGCACTGGCAGCTTTTTTATTTTTGCGATGGTACGCTTTTTGGGCTTTGATTTTTTGCACGCCAGCGCCAGCGCCAAACTGCTGAACCTCGGGTCAAATATGGCCGCGCTGGTATTGTTCATTTCGACAGGCCACATTTGGTGGCATTTGGTCGTGTTTATTGCCGTCGCCAATGTGGCTGGTAGCTTGATTGGTACGCGCCTCGCCTTGCGTCACGGAGCAGGTTTTGTACGTGTTGCTTTCATGATCGTCGTGGCGGCGTTGATCACCAAAACAGCTTGGGATGCCTACATGGTGGGCTAACTGCGCGCTTGATACGGATGCTTTATTCCGAAGTGGTGGGGTCGACCGTTCGGATGAGTGGGACATCAGCGACCGCTCGGGGCTCCCCAATCGGGGCCGTGGCTTGGCCTTGTTGCACCGCGGCGATGTCTGCTTCGCTGGGGTATTGGCCCAATAGCACGTAGTCAAAAACACGCCGCGCGATGGGTGCCGCGTGGGCGCTGCCAAAGCCCGCATTTTCAACCACGATAGCCAATGCGATTTCCGGTGCATCAGTGGGTGCGAAGGCGATGTACAGCGCGTGATCGCGCTCGTACTCTGCCAGCTTTTTTGCATCGTACTTTTCGTTTTGTCCAATTGTCACGGCCTGCGCCGTACCCGTCTTACCCGCACTGAGATAGGGTGCGTTCGCAAAAGAAAGGCGCGATGTACCCTCTTGTGTCACGCCAACCATCGCCTCAATGATGTGATCCACATTTTTTTGATTCAGGTTCAAGTCCCGCGGCGTCACGCTGGACATCGTTTGTGCGGTGCTGTTACGTGAATCACGGATGGCGCGCATCAGGTGCGGTGGGTACTGCACACCGCGGTTGGCGAGCGTGGCGGTCGCACTGGCGAGTTGCAGCATCGTGAATGAGTTATAGCCTTGGCCAATGCCCAGAGAGATGGTCTCGCCGGCGTACCACCGTTGCTGGTCGGCGCGTTTATAGGCGGCTCGTTTCCAGGCTTGGCTGGGCAGAATGCCTGACTGCTCGCCATGCAGATCAATGCCTGTGATTTGGCCAAACCCAAATGGCGCCATGAAGTCATGGATGGCATCAACCCCCAGGTCGTTGGCCAGCGCGTAATAGTAGGTATTGCTGGATTTCACAATACTCGTTCGCAAGTCCACATTGCCCAAGCCCTCATCACCGTGGCTTCTGAATTTGTTGTCGCCAAAAATCCAATAGCCCGGATCGTAGGTGGTGGCTTGCGGGCTGCGTTTACCGAGTTCAAGTGCAGCCAGGCCCATGAAGGGCTTGTAGGTTGACCCCGGTGGGTAGCGGCCGCGGATCGCTCGGTTTAGAAGCGGCTTGTCTGGCGAATCAGCAAGCGCACGCCAGCTCTCGACATCGATGCCTTCAACGAACAAGTTCGGATCAAATGTGGGAGCGCTGACGAAGGCCAAAATCTCGCCATTGCGAGGATCGATGGCCACCAATGCGCCGCGGCGATCACCAAACAGCTGCTCGGTCAGTTGCTGCAACTTGGCGTCGATGGTGAGTTCGATGGTGCGACCAGGTCGCGCGGGTCGACTGTCGAGGATGCGAACCGCGCGTCCGCCAGCAGAGGTTTCAATGCGCTCGATGCCCGTTTCACCGTGCAGTTCTTTTTCGTAAAACTGCTCGATGCCCAGTTTGCCGATGTAGTCGGTGCCGCGGTAGTTGGCGCGCTCCTCATCGGGCCACGATTCAATCTCGTCTTGCTCGCGCTGATTGATGCGTCCGATGTAGCCTACCAAGTGGCTGGCGGTCGCCCCCAAGGGGTAGTTGCGGAAAAAACGGGCGCGGATTTCAACACCGGGGAAGCGCCAGCGTTGGGCTGCAAACCGCGCCACCTCTTCGTCGGAGAGCAGTGTACGAATCGGAATGGCTTCAAACGCTTTGGTCTCGCTGAGGAGTTTATTGAAGCGACGTCGATCGCGCTTGCTGATCGTGACGAGCGGCTCGAGTTCGCTCAGCACCGCGTCGAGGTCAGGTACTTTTGACGGCGTGATTTCGAGGGTGTAGGCAGAGTAGTTGGATGCCAAGATCTCCCCGTTCCGGTCTTCAACCTCACCGCGCATGGGCACCACAGGTACCACGGCCGTCCGGTTGCGCTCGGCTTGCTCATTCAGGTTCTCGTACTGCACGACCTGCAGGTAGTAGGCGCGCGCCCAAATCAGAGTGAATGCGACGATAACGGCGGCAGTGGCCACCAATGCGCGCAATCGGAACTGCCGCAAATCCGCCTCAACGTTGCGCAACTCCTTCATGGGTTGCGCATCAGATGGGACGGTTCTCATCGGGGTTGTGTGCCCGCCGTTGGGGGGCCAACAGGACTGCGGTGGCAATGGGCCATAAAACCGCCTCGAGTGCGGGGGCGATCAACGCGGGCCAGCCGGGTAGCCCATCGCCGACCAACCAGCGTACCAACCACTGCAACAGGTGCGCGACCAGTAGGAGGGGGATCAGTTGCAGCGCCTGGCCATCGACGGGGAACCAGCGTAAGCGACGATGCATGGAGATCGCAAAATACGACAGCACGCTGTAGGCCAGCGCATGCTGGCCGAGCAAGGCACTGGCATGCACATCCATGAGCAAACCGAAGAAGAACGCCCATCCAATACTGATGCGTCGAGGTTGGTGGACATTCCAAAAGACCAGTGCAACGGCCAAAAAATCAGGCAGCCAAACACCACCAGGGCCGAGGAGGTTGCTTAAAAACATGTTCAGCAGCAAGGCCACAATCAGCGACACTGCGATGAACAAGGGGGAGACCGGCAACAGCAGGGGTTGGCCACGGCGCATGATCATGAGTCACCCGCCTTTTCTTGTTTAGTGACTGCCGGTTGCGGTGGCTCAGTCGGTCGTGCAGGCGAGACGATCAAAACCTCTCGCGTGATATCCACGCGGGCGCTTGGCGTGCAGTACAGGGTGGTGTAATTCATGTCCTGGGTATCGGGCAGTGGGTTCACCGTCGCCACATGCAAACCGGGCGGGTAGACGCCGTCAATGCCGCTTGTGAGCAGCAGATCGCCGGATTGCACATCAGCGTTGGCATTGACATACCGCATTTCGAGCATCGACACGGCGCCCTTCTTGGCGCCAAACAGCACACCACGTGCACCCGTACGCGCATTCATAACGGGCGTTGCGTGGTTGGAATCGGTGACGAGTGTCACCTCGCTGCTGAATGGGTAAACCGTGGTGACTTGTCCATAAACGCCATTAACGTCGACGACGGCAGCGCCGGCGCTGACACCGTCCATGCTGCCCTTATCGATGACGACGCGCGCGGCATAGGGATCAGGGGTCTCGGCGACGATGCGCGCTGCGATGCTGGGCTGTGTCTGCGCGCTGCGCAGTTGCAACAATTCCTCGAGTCGCTGGTTTTCTGCACTTAAGTAGGCGGCCCGCTGAGCCTGTAATGACAGTTCTAGAAGCGATTGTTTAAGCGCCGCTTGCTCGCTGATAAAAGTTGATTGGTGTCGGAAGTAGTCGATTAAGCCGCCCGCAACTTCAAGTGGTTGGCGCAACGCATACTCAACGGGGTGCAGCGCTGTGGCCAGCGCCGCACGGATCGGCTCACTGACTTTGGCTTGCCGGTCGACCAGCATCAACGCTGCTGACAAGCCCGTGCAGATGGCCAATTTCATAAACGCCGTGACACCTTGTTTAAAAAGGGCCGGCGGGGATCGGTCTAGCACGGGGCGATGGCTGGGTCAGTTAGCAGTTGCGCACTTACTCGTGGGAGAAGATGGTACCCAGGCTATCCATCCGCTCCAAGGCCATGCCGCAGCCGCGAACGACGCAGGTCAGGGGGTCTTCCGCCACCAAGACGGGCAAACCGGTTTCCTCGGAGAGTAAGCGGTCGAGGTCATGCAACAGCGCACCGCCGCCAGTCAGCATCATGCCGCGCTCGGCAATATCGGCGCCCAGTTCAGGTGGTGTTTGCTCAAGGGCCGTCTTGACTGCAGAGACAATGTTGTTGAGCGGCTCGGTGAGTGATTCAAGGATTTCGTTGGAAGAGATCACAAAGGAGCGGGGCACGCCCTCTGACAAGTTACGACCCTTGACTTCCATTTCTTTGACATCACCGCCGGGGAATGCAGAGCCAATGGTCTTTTTGATGGCTTCTGCGGTCGGCTCACCGATGAGCATGCCGTAGTTGCGACGGATGTAGCTGATGATGGCCTCGTCGAAACGGTCGCCACCGACGCGCACGCTCCCTTTGTAAACCATGCCGCCCAAAGAGATGATGCCCACCTCGGTGGTGCCGCCACCGATGTCGATGACCATAGAGCCTGAGGCTTCAGAAACGGGCAATCCCGCGCCAATGGCGGCTGCCATGGGCTCTTCAATCAAAAAGACCTCGGACGCGCCTGCCCCCAACGCCGATTCACGGATGGCGCGACGCTCGACTTGCGTTGAACCGCAGGGCACACAGATGATGATGCGCGGGCTGGGTCGGAAAATGGAGCGGGGGTGCGCCATCTTGATGAATTGCTTGAGCATTTGCTCGGTGACTGTGAAGTCGGCGATCACGCCGTCCTTCATCGGGCGAATGGCTTCGATGTTGCCGGGGACTTTGCCCAACATGGACTTTGCTTCGTGGCCAACCGCTTGCAGGGTTTTTTTACCGTGTGGGCCGCCTTCGTTGCGGATGGCGACGACCGAGGGCTCATCTAGGATGATGCCTTTGTCGCGCATATAAATCAGGGTGTTTGCCGTGCCGAGGTCGATGGCAAGATCGGAGGAAAATTGACGGCGGAAAGCTTGAAACATGTATGGCGTCCTAGCGATTCAGGGGCTGGGCGTCCCAACCGACGAAACGGGAAAGTGGTTTTAATTCGCGCAAAAGCTCAGTAAAAACGTGAAAAAACGCGGCGGAATCTAAAGGTTGGATAATACCCTATCCTTTACTTCGACACCCAATGGCCAGACCGGCTTTTTTGGCATTTTTTGAGCGTTGGCTAATGCATCACATGATTTTATTCAATGGCACTAACTTCTGACGATATGCGGCGTTTGGCCGCATTGGCACGGCTTGAGCTGACCCCCGAAGCGGAGGGACCGCTGGTTACCCAAATCAATGGCTTTTTTGACCTGGTGGCGCAAATGAACGCCGTCGACACCACCCGCATAGAGCCGCTGGCGCACCCCACAGACGCTATGGGCGAAGCGGTGGCTTTGCGCCTGCGGGATGACATTGCGAGCGAGCCCGCCAGCGAGGCCATTCGCGACACCAACCAGCGCAGTGCGCCCGCGGTTGAGCGAGGCTTGTTTTTAGTTCCCAAAGTGATCGAGTGAGCGTACCTGCGATGTCTGAAATTCATGAATGGCGCGTGGCCGAGTTATCACGCCAATTGCAAGCTAAAGCGGTATCGAGTGTTGAGGTGACTCAGCATTTGCTCGCCCGCGCAGAGGCGCACCAGCGGCTGGGAAGCTTTTTACACCTCGACCCCGACCGTGCGCTTGCGCAAGCCAAACTCGCCGATGCACAACGCCGCGATGGGCATGCAGCCCCTTTGTTGGGTGTGCCGATGGCGCACAAAGATGTATTTGTAACCGAAGGGATGCCGACCACTGCTGGGTCCAAAATGCTGGCGGGTTACCAAAGCCCGTTCACCGCGACCGTGGTACGGCGCTTGATGGAGGCGGGAACCGTCAGCTTGGGCAAACTGAATTGCGACGAATTTGCGATGGGCTCAGCCAACGAAAATTCGGCCTATGGTCCCGTGAAGAATCCTTGGGACGTTACGCGGGTGCCGGGTGGTTCCTCTGGTGGCTCAGCGGCCGCTGTTGCCGCGCGGTTGGTACCAGCAGCTACGGGCACCGACACCGGTGGCTCGATTCGTCAACCGGCAGCGTTCTGTGGAATCACCGGTATCAAGCCCACATACGGTCTTTGCTCGCGTTACGGCATGGTGGCGTTTGCGTCTAGCCTTGACCAAGCGGGGCCCATGGCCCGCAGCGCTGAGGATTGCGCGTTGCTGTTGTCTGCGATGGCGGGCCCAGACCTTGATCGCGACGCCACGTCCTTAGACGTACCAGCGCGTGATTTCACGCAAACCCTCAACCAACCACGGGCGGGTGCAACGCCCGATAAGCCCCTATCCGGTTTGCGGGTGGGGTTGCCCAAAGAGTTTTTCGGGGCGGGCGTGTCGACCGATGTAAACGAGGCCGTGCAAGCGGCGCTTGCCCAGTTGACTGCGCTGGGTGCGACGCTGGTCGATATCAGCTTGCCACGTACCGAGTTGTCCATACCGGTTTACTACATCATCGCGCCAGCGGAGGCGTCGAGTAACTTGAGCCGCTTTGATGGGGTGCGTTATGGCCACCGAGCGGCCGCGTACGATGACCTGATTGACATGTACCAAAAGACCCGCAGCGAAGGCTTTGGGGATGAGGTCAAGCGGCGAATTTTGATCGGTACCTACGTGTTGTCACACGGCTACTACGACGCCTACTATCTGCAGGCTCAAAAAATTCGACGTCTGATTGCCAACGACTTCCAGGCGGCATTCCAGCAGTGCGATGTCATCGCTGGGCCGGTCGCACCGACGGTCGCTTGGCATTTGGGTGAAAAGGCCAATGACCCGGTCGCCAGCTATCTTGCCGATATTTTTACTTTGTCTATCAGCTTGGCTGGTTTGCCCGGCATGAGCGTGCCTGCCGGATTTGGCGAAGGCGGCATGCCCGTTGGCCTGCAACTGGTGGGTAACTACCTGAAAGAACCTGAACTGCTGCAGACCGCTCACCAGTTTCAGCAAGTGACCAGCTGGCATACAGCCAGCCCGAAGGAGTCTGTTTTATGAGCGCGCCAGCAGCCCGAGCGAGCCTTCTGGTGAATGGATACGAGGTCGTCATTGGCTTTGAGACCCATGCCCAGTTGTCAACTGCGTCGAAGATCTTTAGCCGTTCTGCTGTGGCCTTTGGTGCTGAGCCGAACGTGCACGCCAGCCCTGTGGATTTGGCGTTGCCCGGTGCATTACCCGTCATGAATAAGGGCGCGGTTGAGCGCGCCATTCAACTGGGTTTAGCTGTCAACGCACACGTCGCAGAGAAGAGTGTCTTTGCGCGTAAAAACTACTTCTACCCCGACCTGCCCAAGGGTTACCAGATCAGCCAGTTTGAGATTCCTGTGGTACAGGGTGGCGAGGTCAGTTTCTTTTTAGGCGATGAGAAAAAAACCGTTCGTTTGGTGCGTGCGCACTTGGAAGAGGATGCCGGTAAGTCATTGCACGAGGACGCGGCGCTGGGTGGTGGTGGCCAGAGTGGCATCGACTTGAACCGCGCGGGTACACCCTTGCTGGAGATTGTGACCGAGCCCGACATCCGATCGACCGCTGAAGCGGTGGCTTATGCCAAAGAGCTACACAAAATTGTGACGTGGATTGGCATTTGTGACGGGAACATGCAGGAGGGTAGTTTCCGCTGTGATGCCAACGTGTCGGTTCGCAAACCAGGTGCGCCTTTGGGCACGCGCCGAGAAATCAAAAACCTGAACAGCTTCAAGTTCATGCAGCAAGCGATTGATTACGAAATCCGCTGGCAAATTGAGCAAATCGAAGATGGTCATGCCATTCAGCAAGCGACAGTTCTGTTCGACCCCGATACCGGCGAAACGCGTGCGATGCGCACCAAAGAGGATGCCGCTGACTACCGCTATTTCCCCGACCCTGACTTGCCACCATTGGTGATCAGTCGCGACTGGGTCGATCGTGTGCGCAGCGAAATGGCTGAGTTGCCGCGTGTGATGGCCGAGCGCTTTGTGCGAGATTACGGCTTACCCGAATACGACGCCACGACCCTGACGCAATCACAGGCGATGGCTGCTTATTTTGAGGTGACAGCCAAAGCCTCTGGCCAAGCGAAGCTGGCCAGCAACTGGATCATGGGAGAGGTTGCACGTCGCCTGAACCAAGACGATATTGATTTCGACGCGATACCGGTAGCCAGCGCGCAGTTGGCAGCCTTGATTGGTCGTATTGTGGACAACACGATTTCAAATAACGCGGCCAAACAAGTCTTTGATGCGCTATGGCAAGGTGAGTGCGAGGTCGATGCCATCATCGAGGCTAAAGGCCTTAAGCAGATGAACGACACGGGCGCCTTAGAGTCGATTATTGACGAGGTGCTGGCAGGTAATGCCGACAACATCGCACAATACAAGGCGGGTAAAGACAAGGCGTTTAACGCCTTGGTGGGACAGGTGATGAAGGCCAGCAAGGGCAAAGCGAACCCAGCGCAGGTTAATGCGCTACTGAAGGCCAAGCTCGATTAACGTGAGGGTTGTACTACGGCGTCACGCGTTGACGCCGTAACGCTCTCGATACGCCAGCACGCGGGCGTGGTTGTCGGCAAATTCAGGGTTTTCGGCTTGGTTTGACAGGTAGCCCAACAAGTCGTCTAGCGTGGCGATGGCACATACTTGTAAGCCCACGCGCTCGCGGACGTACTGCACCGCGCTGTAGGGAACGTCCTTCAGACTGCCGTCGGTTTGCTGCTCGGTCGCCATTTCCTGCCGGTCCAGTGCAATGGCCACGGCATGTGGCGTGGCACCCGCCGCTTTGATAAGGGCAATAGATTCGCGTGCGGCTGTGCCGGCACTCATCACATCATCCACGATCAGCACGCGACCTTTTAAAGGGGCTCCCACCAGCGAACCGCCCTCGCCATGGTCCTTCGCTTCTTTGCGGTTATAGGCAAAGGGCACGTTCTTGCCCTGACGTGCGAGTTCCATGGACACCGCAGCGCCCAACGGAATACCTTTGTAGGCAGGTCCAAAAACCATGTCAAACTCAATGCCGCTGCTCAGGATGCGCTGTGCATAAAATTGAGCCAAGCGGGCCAGTTTGGCGCCGTCATCGAACAAGCCGGCGTTGAAAAAGTAAGGGCTCATTCGCCCCGCCTTTGTTTTAAATTCACCCAAGCGCAGCACGCCTGCCTCAACCGAGAATGCAACAAACGCTTGCGCCAAGTCACTCGTGTTGGTGCCAGTTAATTGTTGTGTAGAGACCATGACCGAATCCTTGTTTAAATTAACCAGCCTTAACCTCAACGGTATCCGTTCCGCAAGCCGAAAGGGCTTGGAATCGTGGGTGGCAAACACAGCCCCTGATTGTATGTGCGTCCAAGAGTTGAAAGCCCAAGTCGCGGATATGGCGGGGACGTTGGATGTGATTGCCACGCTGCCCGGATACTTTCACACGGCGGAGAAAAAAGGCTATTCGGGTGTCGGCATCTACACCAAACGCACGCCAAGCGACGTCATCAGTGGCTTTGGCAACGAAGAGTTTGACGCCGAGGGTCGTTACATTGAGTTACGGTTTGATAGCCCAAAGCGCAAGTTCAGTGTGATCAGCAGTTACTTCCCCAGTGGGTCTTCCGGTGATGAACGGCAAAGCGCGAAATTTCGGTTTTTAGACGCCATTACGCCGCACCTGCGCGCACTGGCCAAAAGCCGCGACTATGTGCTGTGTGGTGACCTGAATATCGCGCACCAAAACATTGATTTGAAGAACTGGCGGAGCAATCAAAAAAACAGTGGCTTCACGCCTGAAGAGCGGGCGTGGATGACTGCGTTTTTAGAAGGCGGCATGATCGACGTTTATCGCCAATTACATCCCACTGAAACCGATGCTGCGTACACGTGGTGGAGTAACCGCGGGCAGGCTTGGGCCAATAACGTGGGGTGGCGCTTGGATTACCACTTAGCGACGCCGGCATTTGCCGCGTTGGCTCGCCAGTGTGCGGTATACAAGGCCGAGCGGTTCTCAGACCACGCGCCTGTCACGATCGACTATGCCTACGCCCTCTGATCCTGACGCTGGCATTGACGCCGCCCTGTCGTTTGGGGCGACGTCAAGCAACGCATTAGATCAGCGCCTAGAACCCCGACGGCTGGGTGTTTGGTTGGGGTTCGCATTCGTGTTGCATGTGGCGGGATTTGCGGCATTCGTGGTGTGGCAACCCACTTGGTTTGAACGGCAAACCGCAGCACCCTCGGCACCAGATGCCCCCGTTGATGTCACGTGGCTGGGCGAGGCGCGTGCACCGGAGGCTGCGCCCTCGGTACCAGGACCAGCACCAGCACCAGCACCAGCACGACCGTCGCCGCCTTCTCCACCACCACCGGAAACGGGCAAGCCGCTCCCGGCTGAGCCCGCCATTGCGCGTGCGCCTAAGCCGTCCTCGACCAGGGCGAGGGCAAACGAGCCAACGCCTGTCCCGGAAGCGGTGGCGGTAGCGCCTACCCTGATGACCTCCCCTCCTTCGACACCCGGAACATCAGCGACATTAGCAACTCCAGCACCGTCGGCAACTCAGGAGCCCCTGTCGCCGCTGGCCGCGCGCGCAGAGCCTGTGGATGCGCCTGCAGCAACTGGCAGCGCTTCACCAAGCCCGTCTTCACCAGCGGCTTCGAAACCGGTCGCCCGAGAAGCTGAAGCACCGGTATCTGTGGTTCGCGTAGAGCCGTCACTGATTGCATCCAGCCAGCAGCCACCTGTTTATCCGCGTGCCAGCCGCCGGGCAGGTGAGGCTGGTACCGTTGTGTTGCGCATCAATATTGCTGCCAGCGGAGCTGTCACGGCGACAGCTGTCGCCGTTTCCTCCGGCTTCGAGCGACTGGATGCTGCCGCACAAAAAGCGGTTCAACAGTGGCGATTCACCCCAGGCACCGTCGATGGTGTACCGACGGCGATGCCGTTGCAAGTCCCCATTCGGTTTGAGTTGCAGTGAGTGCTGCGGCTATCATGTGGGGCATGTTGAAATACCAAACCATTCCTGTGACACCGTTCGCACAGAACTGTTCGTTGATCTGGTGCGACGAGATCAAAGAAGCCGCCGTGATTGACCCCGGTGGTGACCTCGACCGATTGATGGATGCCGTGTCCACGTTGGGTTTGAATTTGCGGCATATTTGGCTTACGCACGCGCACATTGATCACGCCGGTGGGACAGGGCAGTTGGCCCGTGAGTTGGACCTCCCCATCATCGGCCCGCACCCTGGCGACCAGTTTTGGATCGATGCCTTGCCAGAGCAAAGCCAGATGTTTAAGTTTGCCCCCGCCGAGACGTTTCAGCCCACCCGTTGGCTCAACGATGGTGACACGGTGTCACTTGGCGCCCATGAGATTCAGGTGCGTCACTGTCCTGGGCATACGCCGGGCCACGTGGTCTTTTACGCCCCCCAAATTAAGCGCGCGTTTGTAGGCGATGTATTGTTTGCCGGCAGCATTGGGCGTACCGATTTTCCGCAGGGTGATTACGACACGCTGATCAGCAGCATCACACAACGGTTGTGGCCGATGGGCGATGACACCGTGTTTATTCCCGGCCACGGGCCAGAGAGTAGCTTTGGCCGAGAGCGACAAAGCAACCCATACGTGGGTGGCACTTAAAAGGGGTTCTCATCATGGATTCAGCTTCGTCTGTCAACAAGCAAAGCGCCGGTGGCTTGAGTGTGCTGTTGCATCCCCGCGTGATCACCATGCTCTTCTTGGGCTTCTCTGCGGGTATCCCCATTCTGCTTATCTTTTCCTCGCTGTCGCTGTGGCTCGGTGAGGCGGGTGTGGAGCGTAAGGCGGTCACCTTTTTCAGCTGGGCTGCGTTGGGTTACTCGTTCAAGTTCATTTGGGCGCCACTCGTCGACCAATTACCTATTCCATGGCTCACGGCGCGGTTAGGTCGCCGCCGCAGCTGGATGTTGCTGTCGCAGTTTGCAGTCGTGGTGGCGATTCTGGTGATGGCCAGCGTGGACCCAGCGTCTGCGGTTGATGCGCTCACCGTTATGGCGTTGGGTGCCGTTTTATTGGGCTTCTCTTCGGCCACCCAAGATATTGTCATCGATGCCTATCGGATTGAATCGGCGCCCGTCGATTTGCAGGCCATGATGTCTTCAACCTACATCGCCGGCTATCGCATTGGTATGGTTGTGGCGGGCGCGGGTGCGCTGTTTCTGGCAGACGCATTGGGATCAACCAAGGGTGCTTACAGCTATGGCGCATGGCAAATGACCTACGGTCTGATGGCCTTGACGATGTTGGTCGGTATCGTCACGACCCTAACCATCAATGAACCCGATGTAGCCGCACGAGACACCAAGCAGCACCAACTGACCAGTGGTCAAAATGGCCGCATGCTGTTGGTTTTTGCGCTGGCAGTCCTGGCTTTCATCACGGCATTCTTTTACGGTGGTCAGCAGATTGCCGCATTCAAAGCCGTTTTCGGTAGTGGGCCGTTGCTTGGCCTGTTGGTCGAGACAATTCGTTTGTTTGTGGCCTTGGGCGTTGCATTGATCGCGGGGTATTTGCTGGTGAAAGTGGGTGTCGCGCCAGGCGCGTTGGCACAACAGACGTGGCTGGCGCCAGTAAAAGATTTCTTCGCCCGCTACCGATTGAAGACGGCTTGGCTGGTCTTAGGCCTGATTGGTTTATATCGAATTTCAGACATTGTGTTAGGTGTGATTTCCAACGTCTTCTATCAGGACATGGGGTTTAGCAAACCCGAAATCGCCACCGCGGTAAAAACCTATGGTGTGCTCATCGGTATTGCCGGGAGCGTCTTGGGCGGCTTAGTGGCGACGCGTGTCGGCGTGATGCGCACGTTAATGTGGGGAGCGATTTTGTCGGCCGCCACGAATTTAGCGTTTGTCGCGCTGGCCATCGTGGGGCATGACCTGAGCCTGATGTACGCGGTGGTCAGCGCAGATAATTTGGCTGCTGGTTTTGCCAGTGCGGCGTTCGTGGCGTTTTTGTCCAGCCTCACCAATGTGCAATTCACTGCCGTGCAATACGCCATCTTCAGTTCGTTGATGACACTGCTGCCAAAAACTTTGGGTGGCTACTCAGGCGGTATCGTGGATGCGATGGGCTACCCCGCGTTCTTTGTGTTTACCACGTTGATTGGTCTGCCTGTGCTGTGGTTGGTTGCACTGGCGGGCAAACGACTCCAGTCCAGCGACCGCTGAACTTTACGCAACAGACATGTTTCAGGGCGGCGCAGCCGCTAAGCTTGGGGTTGACCGTCTGTTCTAAATGCCACGTCTATGTCGACTGCGCCCTACCGCCTGCTGATGATTGAGGATGACCATCGCTTGAGTGCAATGGTTAAAACCTATTTGGAGCAATCTGAATTTTTGTGCATGGTTGCCGACACTGGCGTGGCTGGTTTCGAGACCTTGCAAGCTGAGACGCCCGACGTGGTGCTGCTTGATCTGATGCTGCCAGATACTGACGGGCTGTCTATTTGCAGACAGATACGTGGCAGTCAAGCGGCTTATGCCAACGTGCCAATCCTGATGCTGACGGCAAAGGGTGATCCCATGGATCGCATTGTGGGGCTGGAGCTGGGAGCCGATGATTACTTGCCCAAGCCCTTCGAGCCTCGGGAACTACTGGCTCGCCTACGTGCAATTTTGCGTCGCACTGCGGCAGAAACCACCCCCTTAGACTACAACTTAGACGGTGGGCAGCGAAGCGTGACGTTCGGTAGTTTGGAGCTGGACTTAGACGCGCGTGAGGTTCGCGTTGGGGGCGTACTGCGCGAGTTGACGGCCTACCAGTTTGATTTGTTGGTGGCGCTGTCTGAGCGGGCCGGTCGGGTACTAACGCGGGAGCAGATCATGGCACTGGTTCGGGGCAAGGACTTGGAGGCATTTGACCGTTCAATCGATGTGCATATCGGCCGCATACGCCAAGCCATTGAAGTTGATATTAAAAATCCAAAGCGTATCTTGACGGTTCGTGGCGTGGGTTACGTCTTTGCCAAACAGCAGGACTAACGCAGGTATGGCCATACAAAATCCCCATTGGTATCAGCGTCTGTATTGGCGAATTTGGTTGACCGTATTGGCGTTGGTGCTGGTGTTAGCGGGTGGGATTGCGGCGCTATGGCGTGTTGACATCGACCGCGATCGAAGCGATCGCACAAGCCGCGAGTTGGTGGTGCGCGGTCCAGATGGTGCAGTGGTGGGCGAGGCCAAATTTCGACGCCCCAGACCCCACGAGCGTGAGGATTCATCCGACGACGATCACCATCAAGGCAGTGCGCATCACATGCGCCCACCGCCGTTTTTCGAGCTGACTTTGACCGATGGTCGGCAGCTATCGATTGAGTTATCCCCGTTTGCGCGAGGCGATGCCCGACCTACTGGCGTTGATTTATGGCGAACACTGATGCGTTGGTTGGCGCAGCCGACGGGTTGGATTGCGTTGTTATTGACGCTAACGGCCCTGGTCGCCTTGATGGCTTACCCCGTGGTGCGCCGCTTGACGGCCCGTCTCGAACGCCTACAGCGTGGCGTTGAGGCGTGGGGAGAAGGTGACCTGTCGACTCGTTTACTCACCGATGGCCACGACGAAGTGGCATTTTTGGCGAGACAATTCAATCGTTCAGCGGCGCGGGTCGAGGCAGCTGCGGTTGCGCGGAAAGCTTTACTGGCCAATGCGTCACATGAATTACGCTCGCCCCTAGCTCGCATCAAGATGAGTTTGGCACTTTTACCCCCAGTATCCGATGGGGGTGGTCGCGCGGCGCACGATGAGATTACGCAGAGTATTGATGAGTTGGATGCATTGATTGGCGAAATTCTTCTGGCCAGTCGCCTCGACCATGACCCTCAAAGTATCGGTATCCCCGTGCCCGTTGACTTGTCAGGGCTGCTGGGTATCGAGTGCGCGCGATTGGGTTTGGAGCCCGAGATGGAGTCTGGGGTATTGGTTAAGGGAAACGAGGCACTGCTGGTGCGCCTGATACGTAACCTGCTTGAAAATGCCATACGACATGGCAGGCAGCAGAAAAACGACAAGGTGGGCGATGCCGCGCCGAGGGTGGGCGTCACCTTGGCACGCGACCTCGCTAAAGGTCAGGTTGTGTTGCGTGTTGCCGATAACGGTCCAGGCGTACCCATGGCGTACCGAGAGCGGATTTTTGAGCCATTTTTCCGGCTGCCCGGTGCCAGCGAGCGCGACGGTGGCGTCGGCTTAGGGCTGGCCCTTGTTAAGACGATTGCCCATGCCCATGGGGCAAGCGTGGCATGCGTTGAACCCCCGACCGGCAGGGGAGCGACTTTTGAGGTCGTTTGGTCTATTTAGACGGTCGCGTCGGATGCGTTTTGCAGCGATTGGCCCAAGTGCTCAAAGTGCGCTACGGCAGCGGGGGTTAAAACCAAGCGTTTGATGCGGGTGTCGTTTGCATCTTCGTCTGTGGTGACCATGCCGATTTTGCGCAAGCGAGCGATCCGTCGGTGAACCGTGGCGGGCGATCCCAACCGGGCTAATCCCATCGCCTGCATGACAGTCAGGGGCGAACCCGCAAACCAGTGAACCGCTAGGGCATCTAGCAGCGCGCTCTCATTTGCATCGAGCGATGGTCGGTTGGGGGTGCTGTCAACCGCCTTCGCTAGTTGTAAGAAGCGCAGATAGGCGGTAGCTAAGGGCGAAGCTTTTTGGTTCATATTTGATGCTCTATAAAACTATAGTTCTTCAATATGGTATAAATTAGTTTATATGGCATATACCGAAGCTTATTGTTTAGATGATGATCTCACATTGATCGGGTTTTAGCAACTATGCACCATTGCGGCACGTCTTGTCGAGTCACCTATTAGATAGTTCGACTCAGTGCCACGACCCGACCCCAATTACGGGCGAGGTGCTGCGGTGATGGCCACAACAGCCTCAGCCCGAGGGAGATTACGGCCAGGCCCCAGGTTTTCAGCTGGAGGTGCCGCGCCGCCGCGGGGCTCACGTGCTTGGCTGTGAATTGAATTTTGGACCGCGCGTGGTGGAAACCGCGCAGGTACTCTGCTTTAAGCGGCGCCTTTCCCTTAACCGATCCGCGCGACCGGTGCCGCGCCGTGATGCTGGGGATCACCACCATCGGGATGGTTTGGTTAAATGTCCGCAGGGTGAGGTCGTCGTCCTCGTAGTACAGGAAAAAGTGGGTGTCGAAGTGGCCCAGCGGACGGGTTTTCGAAAGATTTAACCAAATGATGGCACCACATAAAAAACCCACACAACAGGGCCCAGTTGCGCCTGGGCCTTTGCTGCGCCAAAGGGTGCTTGGCCAGCGGTAGTTGATTTCAGGTAGACCGTTGCCATCAATGATCTGTGGCGCCAACATGCCTGCTTCTGGGAAGCGTTGCTGGGCTGCATGCAACGCTGATATGGCGTCTGTCGTGACTTCACAGTCGGGGTTCAGTAGCAGCGCGTATGGCGTTCGGACCTCAGCCAGCCCCGCGTTGTTGGCCGCACCGAAACCTGTGTTGTGCCTGTTATGAATCAGCTGCGCCTGCGGTAGATGTTGCGCGACTGCCGCCGCCGTACCATCGGTACTGGCGTTGTCGACAACCACCACATTCGGGGCTTTTCCCAACAGGGCGCCTAGACGCGCGAGGCAGTGCGCGCTTTGATAGGTCACCACCACGATGGTGACGGATGCCAGCGCGGCAGTGTCCGTCATTAATGGCCGGAGTGAACTTCGACCCCAGGGGCAAGTTTGTAATGCGTTCCGCAGTACGGGCAAGAAGCTTCACCCGTTTTGCTGACGTCGAGATACACCTTGGGGTGGCTGTTCCACAATGCCATGTTGGCCGCGGGGCTGGGGCAGTACACGCCGCCATTGGCATTTAAATCAGTGGCTTGGAGTTCGACGACAGCTTTAGACATGACAGGCTCGGGTTCTTGCTTACAAAAGGATGCGAAACGCGTTACACCAAGGTCAGCCAGTGGGCATACTTTGGGTTACGCCCGTTGACGATATCAAAGAAAGCAGCTTGTACCTTTTCAGTGATGGGGCCACGGCTGCCTTGACCAATCGCCAAACGGTCGAGTTCACGGATGGGCGTCACTTCAGCGGCGGTTCCTGTAAAGAAGGCTTCGTCGGCAATGTAGACCTCGTCACGTGTGATGCGCTTTTGTACGATCTCTAAGCCCAAATCTTTGGCGATGTGGAAAACGGTGTTGCGGGTGATGCCGTTCAAGGCGCCAGCCGACAGGTCGGGTGTATAAATCACGCCGTCTTTGACGACAAATAGGTTTTCACCCGCGCCTTCACTGACAAAGCCGCTGGCGTCCAGCAACAGGGCTTCGTCGTAGCCGTCGTCAAGGGCTTCCATGTTGGCCAAGATGCTGTTGGTGTAGTTGCTCACCGCCTTCGCTTGGGTCATGGTGATGTTGACGTGATGGCGTGTGTAGCTGCTGGTCTTCACTCGGATACCACGCTTCATGCCCTCTTCACCGAGGTAAGCACCCCACTCCCAGGCGGCGACCATCAGGTGGATCTGATTGCCCTTTGGTGAGACACCCAATTTGCGGGAACCGATCCAGGTTAGCGGACGCAGGTAGCCGGAGCTTAATTTGTTCTCGCGCACCACAGCACATTGCGCGTCGTTTACCTCTTCTTTGGCGAACGGAATTGTCATGCGCAAGATCTTCGCGCTGTTGAACAAGCGGTCGGTGTGCTCTTGTAAACGGAAGATCGCAGTGCCCTTGTCGGTTTGGTAGGCGCGAACCCCCTCGAATGCGCCGCAACCATAGTGGAGGGTGTGCGTCAGTACGTGGATCTTGGCATCGCGCCAGTCGACCATGGCGCCGTCCATCCAAATCTTTCCGTCGCGGTCGGCCATTGTGGGGGGCAATGCTGTCATGACAATCCTTTGGTCATCTGTTGAGCTGCTCGCAATATGGTATTTGCGAGTGGTTAATTTTTCGATTTTACGGCTATCCGTAGCCGCTCCAACGCCATCACGCTTGCGCGGAGGTAATTTTTTGTGGGTTGCTGGCTTCCGACACCTGCTCGGAGGTTTTGCCAAAGCGCCGCTCGCGGGTAGCGAACCATGCCAACGCCTTATCGAGCGACTTTGCCCCAAACTCGGGCCAGAGGGTGTCTGTGAAATACAGCTCCGTGTAGGCTGTTTGCCACAATAAAAAGTTGCTGATGCGGCACTCGCCACCGGTACGAATCAGCAGGTCAGGGGGGGGTACATCAGTGGTGTACAGGTGGGCTTCGATGGCTCGTTCGTCAAAGTCGTGTGGGGTGGCATCGGGGTTGGCGGCCATCCAAGTCTGCACTGCTTGGATCATTTCAGCGCGACCGCCGTAATTTGCGGCGACGCTCAAGTGCAGACGGTCATTGCCCGCCGTGCTGCTCTCAGCGAGCGCGATGGCGGCTTGAATTTCATCAGAGAAGGCCGTCCGATCGCCAAAGACGCGTAACCGAATACCATTGTCCCGCATGGTCCGAACTTCGCTTTGCAGGTACTTTAAAAAAAGGCTCATCAGAGCGCTGACTTCGTCACTGGGGCGGGCCCAATTTTCAGTGCTGAAGGCGTAAAGGGTGACGTAGCGGACGTTGCGTTCGGCACAGGCCTCAATAATCTGCCTGACTTGTGCCGCACCCTTGGCGTGGCCTGCCGCACGAGGCAGTAAACGCTTCTTTGCCCAACGCCCATTGCCATCCATGATGAATGCGATGTGTTGTGCGGAGGGGGCGTGAGTCGGGGCCATCGACATAGTTTAAGCGGTAAGCGTGGTTCAATCGCGCAGGCTTCGTACCCAACTCAAGGCCTCCTCGACACGATCGACGGCGTGGATCGTGAGGCCTTTGAAAGCTGGGTCGTTCTTTTTGGGTGCGTTGGCTTTGGGCACGATGGCGGTTTCAAATCCGAGTTTGGCGGCCTCTTTCAGGCGCTCTTGGCCACGAGGTGCGGGGCGAATTTCTCCGGCTAAACCCACCTCACCAAACGCAACAAAGCCTTTGGGTAGGGGCAGCGCACGCAAGCTACTTTGAATGGCCAGTAAAACAGCTAGGTCGGCCGCCGGCTCGCTGATGCGTACGCCACCAACGGCATTCACAAATACATCTTGGTCTGCACAAGAGACACCTGCATGACGATGTGAGACCGCCAGAAGCATAGCCAAGCGGTCTCGCTCAAGGCCCACGCTCAGACGCCGCGGGCTGGGTCCGCCGCTGTCGACCAGCGCTTGAATCTCAACCAACAGGGGTCGGCTGCCTTCAAGTGTGATTAAAACGCACGACCCCGGAACTGGCTGGGGATGCTGGTTGAGGAAGATCGCGCTGGGGTTGGCAACGCCTTTGAGGCCGCGTTCGGTCATGGCGAAAACGCCGATTTCGTTGACGGCACCGAATCGGTTTTTGATCGCACGCACCAAGCGAAAACTCGAGTGGGTATCGCCCTCGAAGTAAAGCACCGTGTCGACCATGTGTTCGAGCACGCGGGGTCCTGCCAGCGCGCCTTCTTTGGTGACGTGACCAACCAGAATGACGGTCACCCCGGTGGCCTTGGCCAAGCGCGTGAGATGAGCGGCGCATTCGCGGATCTGTGCGACTGAACCGGGCGCGGAGGTGAGGGCCTCCGTGTAAATGGTTTGAATGGAATCGATGACGCAGACGCGTGGGCGCTCTGCCTGAACGGTCGCTACGATGCGCTCCAGAGAGATTTCAGCCAGAACGCGAACTTGCGTTTGGTCCAAACCCAAGCGCCGTGCACGCATAGCGATTTGCGCGCCCGACTCTTCCCCGCTGACGTAAAGCGTCGGGTTGTGCAAGCTGATGATGTGCAGAGCTTGTAGCAAAAGGGTGGACTTACCGATTCCCGGGTCGCCGCCAATGAGCACGACGCCGCCATCGACCAAACCACCGCCCAAGACCCGGTCGAGTTCGTCGAGCGTGGTGGGCAGACGGGCAAAATCTTTTGCCTCGATATCCGACAAGTTGGCGACAGGTTGAGGGGCGGCGAGGCTTTGAAAGCGGTTTTTACCGGCGCCAGCTGCTTCGGTGACGGTGGATTCGATGAGACTATTCCACGCGCCGCAGTCGGGGCATTTCCCCAACCACTTGGAGCTCGATCCCCCGCACGCTTGACAAACGTAATGAGTCTTTTCTTTAGCCATGCTCAGCGGCCACCCGACACGTCAATGAATGACATGGTCGTGTAACTGGCCTGATCTGAAGCGAGCCACAAAATAACTTCTGCAACTTCGGTCGCGCTGCCACCGCGACCCATGGGAACCGTCGCTGCAAGGTCGTTGACGCGGTTCGGCAAACCGCCAGAGGCATGTATTTCGGTGTCGATCAACCCTGGACGAACGGCATTGACGCGAATGCCTGCGGCCGCCACCTCCTGTGCCAATCCGATCGTTAATACATCCATGGCGCCTTTTGAGGCTGCGTAGTCAACGTATTGGTTGGCACTGCCTAGGCGAGCGGCTGCGCTGGAAACATTGATGATGGAGCCGCCGTTTTTGCCCAACTCGGTACTCATGCGTTTCACAGCCTCGCGGCAGCACAAAAAAGTACTGATCGTGTTGACTGTGAACATCCGGGTCAAACGCTCAGCGGTCATGTCTTGTACGCGCGCTTTCTTGTCGACGACCCCCGCGTTATTGACCAACACGTCAAGACGTCCAAAGCGGGCATCCAGTGCCGCAAACATCGCCATGATGTCAGACTCATTTGCCACGTCTGCTTGAACGCACCAGGCCTCACCGCCAGCGGCTTCAACCGCATTGGCGGTTTCTGCCGCCGCTTGTGCGTTGTCACGGTAGTTGATGGCGACCGCGTAGCCCGCTTTTGCTGCCAAGACCGCGGTGGCAGCCCCGATGCCGCGGCTGCCACCTGTGATCAACATGACTCGGCGTGTCGTAGGGGAAGAAGGGAGGGCGTTATCCATGGCAAGTGATCATTTCAAAAGAATCAGCCACGCAAAAGCCGCGCGGCATCGCGTGAAAAATAGGTCAGGATTCCGTCTGCGCCCGCGCGTTTAAACGCCAGCAGGCTCTCCATCATGACGGCATCGTGATCCAGCCAGCCGTTCTGCGCCGCGGCTTTTAGCATCGCGTACTCGCCACTGACCTGGTAGGCAAATGTGGGGACTGCGAAGGTTTCCTTGACGCGACGCACCACGTCTAGGTAGGGCATCCCCGGTTTAACCATGACCATGTCGGCGCCCTCCGCGATATCCAATGCCACTTCACGTAATGCCTCGTCGGTGTTGCCCGGGTCCATTTGGTAGGCCTTTTTGTCGGCCTTGCCCAAGTTGGCAGCCGAGCCGACGGCGTCGCGAAAGGGGCCGTAAAAGGCGGATGCGTATTTAGCGCTGTAGGCCATGATGCGGGTGTGCACATGACCCTCACTTTCTAGGGCTTGGCGGATCGCCGCGATGCGCCCATCCATCATGTCGCTGGGGGCCACAATGTCCACACCGGCGGCGGCTTGAGCCAGCGCTTGCTTGACAAGCACCTCGACCGTGGCGTCATTGATGATGTAGTTGTGCGCATCCAGTAACCCGTCTTGGCCATGGCTGGTGTAGGGGTCGAGTGCCACATCGGTCATCACACCGAGGTTAGGAAGTCGGTCTTTGAGGGCGCGTACCACTCGGGGGATGAGGCCGTCAGGATTGAATGCTTCGCGTCCATCCGGTGTTTTCAGTGCCCCATCGACCACAGGGAATAAAGCCATGACTGGGATCCCAAGGTCGACGCATTCCTGTGCCACGGGGAGCAATAAGTCGAGGCTCAAGCGCTCGACGCCCGGCATGGACGACACCGTCTCCCGACGACCTTCGCCATCGAGAACGAACACGGGATAAATCAAGTCGTCAACGCGCAAATGGTTTTCGCGTACCAATCGACGGGTGAAATCGTCGCGGCGTAACCGGCGCGGGCGGTTGTTTGGGTAAGCGCTCAGCGCCGATAAATCGATGGTCATATTGATATTTTGACAAAATTGCGGCGCCTCAAGGGTCATGCCTAAAATAGGACGTCCCTACACCCCAACAAACGAAAGAAGCGCTACGGACCGCACATTGAAAGCTCAAAACGCGGTTTGCAACGGAACCTATGCTCTGGATTAAATCATTTCACATCGTTTTTGTCGCTAGTTGGTTTGCAGGGCTTTTTTACCTGCCCCGAATTTATGTCAACTTGGCGATGGTGCCAGCTGACAGCCATGCGGAGCGTGAACGTTTGCTGTTGATGGCGCGTAAATTGATGCGTTTCACGACCTTGCTGGCGCTTCCAGCGGTCGGCTTTGGCTTAGCCCTTTGGGGCGTTTACCGCATTGGCTTTGGACCCGGTAACGGCTGGATGCATGCAAAGTGGGTGGTGATCCTGCTGGCCCTGGGGTATCACCACGCCTGCGGTACCTTACTGAAAAAATTCGAAGCGGGCACCATGCAACGCGGCCATGTCTGGTTTCGATGGTTCAATGAAATACCAGTCGTCTTACTGCTAATTGCAGTGGTGTTGGTGGTCGTTAAGCCTTTTTAAAAGGATAAAGCGGGTTTTACGCGATTTGCAGGTGATATTTTTATGACCAAGCGATCAACGGCCACGCCCTTGGCGTTTGCATTTGCGTTGCTGATTGCCTACGCGAGTCTTTATCCCTTCTCGGGCTGGCGCGACGCTGGCGTGGATGTCATTGACCTCATCAGCGCGCCTTGGCCCCGCTATTGGACATGGTTCGACGTCATTGCGAACTGGCTGGGATATGCGCCATTGGGGTTCTTGTTGGCGTGGACGCTGGGGCGCTCCATAGGGCCTTGGCGGGGCGCCTTGCTCGCGGTTGCGTTGTCCAGTGGCTTGTCGCTGAGTCTGGAGTGGCTTCAGGGGTTTTTGCCGCTGCGCATTCCCTCAAATGTCGATTGGTTGCTCAATACCGCTGGCGCACTGTTGGGCGCAGTGGTTGCCCTTTTTGCCGCTCGACTAACCATCATCAAATGGTTGGATAGGTGGCGGCAACGTCACCTCATGCTGGATACAAAAACTGATCTGGTGTTGTTGGCACTGTGGCCGGTGGCGATTTTGTATCCCGCCTCAGTGCCGTTTGGCTTGGGTCAAATCAGAGAGCGTATGCACGCCTGGTTTCCCGATTTCAGCGGCATTGACGTATTTGGCCAACGTTACCTTGTTGACCTCGGACACTGGCTGGCACAGACGCCGCCGGCATTGAGCCTGTACGGTGAAATCACCACCATGACGATTGCCCTGCTGGCCCCGTGCTTGCTGGCGATGGCGGCCATGCGCAACCGAACAGGACGGCGGCTGGCTGTGGTGCTCTTGATGCTGGTGGCAGGTGCCATGGGGTTGATTTCGGGGGCACTGACTTATGGCCCCGAGCGCGCGCTGGAGTGGTGGCGGCCGGGTATGTTGGAGGCCATGGGGTACGCCACCGTTGCGGCGCTACTGGGCAGTACACTTCCTAGGGGTTGGCTTTTGATGGGGTTGGTTTTGGCGCTGTTGGCGACGCTGTATTTGCTGAACGTCAGTGCGCCAACTGCCTATTTGGATCAGTCGCTATTGGTTTGGGAGCAGGGGCGCTTTATTCGGTTTCACGGCGTGTCGAAATGGTTTGGTTGGCTGTGGCCCTTGCTGGTTCTGGTGCATGCCCTGATGCAATTACTCAAACGAAATCACGCTTGATCGCATACGCCTAGAGGGCTGCGTTAACCGTACATTGAATGAAAGTCATCGCATGACAAACGACTCAGAAAATTCGAAGAGTTATTACCAACGCCACATCTTTTTTTGCACCAATCAGCGCACCAACGGCACGGCGTCATGCGCCGATGGCATTGCGAACCAAGCGTTTGATCACTGCAAGTTACAGGTCAAAGCCGCAGGGCTAAACGGGCAAGGAAGTGTGCGTGTCAACAAAGCAGGGTGCTTGGATCGCTGTGCAGGCGGTCCGGTCGCGGTGGTCTATCCTGAGGCGGTCTGGTACACGTATGTAGACACCGATGACATTGACGAAATTGTTGAAAAGCACCTGAAAAATGGCGAGGTTGTTGAGCGTTTGGTGCTGCCCGACAGCGTCGGTCGTTAGTCATGAATGCCAGTACCGAGCGCTTTTTAATTGAAGGCCCTGCCGGCCCGCTCGAAATCGCGCGGGATACACCGACCAGTGGGCACGCGGGTACCCTTTTGATTGCGCACCCCCACCCCCTCTTTCAAGGCACCATGGACAACAAGGTCGTGCAAACGCTAGCCCGTGCCGCGTTGCAAAAGGGCTGGACGGCAGTACGCTTCAATTTTCGCGGTGTGGGGAAGAGTGGCGGCACCTATGGCGGTGGCGACGGTGAATTGGACGACTGGTTGGCCGTAAAAGCTCAGCTGGCACCCACTGGTGCGCTGGCGATAGCAGGCTTTTCATTTGGCGCATTTGTAACGTGTCGTGCGCTGGCGAATTTGACGACTGAGGGCTCGTCGAGCGGGCAGGACATCCAGCACGCCGTCCTCGTCGGTACCGCCGTCAGTCGTTTCGAGGTACCAGCAATACCCCACGCGCTGCATGAGCGCACGTTGGTCATACACGGCGACGCAGACGATACCGTTTTGCTGGCAGATGTCATGAGCTGGGCTCGCCCGCAATATTTGCCAGTTTCTGTAGTGCCCGATGTGGGCCACTTCTTCCATGGCCAGTTGCCCTTGTTAAAGTACATGGTGGCGCGCCATTTATCGCCGCCTCAAGCAGCTTGATGCCGTGCCGCGACGCGCACACGTTCATTGAATTCCCAAGTAACCGTTTAATCCACCTCTTATGACAGCCATTTCTTCGCTTGGTTTCCTGAAACGTTTACTAGCAACCAGTCTGCTGGCGCTGGCGGCAGTTGGTGTTGCGCATGCGACGTCGCCTCAGCCGCCCATGTTGGACGCCAAGGCGTTCTTGCTGGTCGACGTCACAACAGGACAAATTTTGGCTGAGGAAAACAGTCAAATGGCGGTTGAGCCGGCATCCCTGACCAAGCTGATGACGGCCTATGTTGTCTTTGATGCGCTCAAGACCAAAAAGATCAACCTCGATCAAACCTTCACGGTCAGCGAGCGTGCGTGGCGCATGGAAGGGTCGCGCATGTTCATTGAGCCGAATATGGCTATCCCCGTGCGTGACTTGCTGCACGGCATGATCGTGCAATCCGGCAACGATGCGACCGTTGCGCTGGCAGAGGGTGTCGCCGGTAGCGTGGAGCGATTCGTCGAGATGATGAACCAACAAGCCGCGCTCTTGGGTATGAAAAATACCGGCTACAAGAACCCCGAAGGTTTGACAGCGCCTGGGCACACGACCACCGCACAGGACTTAGCCTTGTTGTCGACACGGTTGATGAATGATTTTCCAGCGTACACGCCTATCTACGCGACCAAGCACTATCGCTACCCCGGTACGCCTGCCGCGAATGACACCAACCGCAACCTGCTCTTGTTTCGAGACCCCACAGTCGATGGTCTCAAAACTGGGCATACCCAGGCGGCGGGTTACTGTCTTGTCGCTACCGCGATTCGACCGGTCCCGCCACGAGGCGAGGATGGCAAGCGCATGCGGCGATTACTCTCGGTTGTATTGGGCTCTAGCAGCGCTTCGAGCCGCGCGACAGAGAGCCAGAAACTGTTGAACTGGGGCTATACAAATTTTGAATTGGTAACCGTTGCCAAACCAGATGCGGCCGTCACAAGTCAACGCGTATGGAAAGGGCAGACCAAATTGGCGCCATTGGGCGTAGCGGGCGGGCTATCGGTCGCCGTGCCAACGGGCATGGGGGGCAAAATCGATATCAAGGTGAATGTGCCTGATCGATTGATCGCGCCTTTGCTTGCTGGGCAGGTGGTCGGTGATGTCACGGTTGCCTTGCCCGATGGCACCATCCTGACAAAACAGCCGCTGGTCGTGGCGCAGCCAGTTGAGGCGGATGGTTTCCTCGGCCGGATGTGGGATACCTTGCTGCTCCTGACAGAGTAAGTAAAAAGAAAACACTCGCAGCAATCGAGCCACTGTCACGGGTGTTTGAAATACAACGCGCCCGCGGCATTGCGCTAAAAAACTTACTGGCCCTGCCCCACAAAACACCTTCAATGCTATGATCGAGGGCTTTTCGGAAAAAACCGAAGGGGTGCGCGTCTGCGCAAGCTACGTTTTCACGGGCGTGGGTTGCTGTTCTTCAACACAGGCGCGTGTATTTGTTTTTTGATTTTTGACGTTTAGGGACGTTTCATGCCAACCATTAACCAACTCATTCGCCACGGGCGGACGGTCGAAAAGATCAAGTCCAAGAGCCCAGCGATGGAAAATTGCCCACAACGTCGTGGCGTTTGCACTCGCGTGTACACCACGACACCTAAAAAGCCTAACTCCGCTTTGCGTAAAGTTGCCAAGGTGCGCTTGACCAACGGTTTTGAGGTGATCTCATACATCGGCGGTGAAGGCCACAACCTGCAAGAGCACAGTGTGGTTCTCGTACGCGGTGGTCGTGTTAAAGACTTGCCCGGTGTGCGTTACCACATCGTTCGTGGCTCGCTTGACTTGCAAGGCGTTAAAGACCGTAAGCAGTCACGCTCCAAGTACGGTGCCAAGAAGCCAAAAGCGAAATAATTTTCAAAAGTTAACAGGTGCTGCTCTGCGTGACTCGCAGTGACAGCGTAGTGACCCCAAACTTGCGTGTTGCAAGCGGGTCGAGTAAGTGAGAGTTGGAAATAGCTCTCGCGGTTGTGTAGCAAAGCTACCAACCAACTGAAGCAATTAAGAGGTTTAAAAATGCCACGTCGTCGCGAAGTCCCTAAACGTGAAATCCTGCCCGATCCCAAGTACGGAAATGTGGATCTGGCCAAATTTATGAACGTCATCATGCAAGGTGGCAAGAAGGCTGTTGCTGAGCGTATCGTTTACGGTGCACTGGCTCAAATGGAGAAAAAGGCCAATGGCGCTGACCCGCTCGACCTTTTCAACACTGCCTTGAATAACGTGAAGCCCGTGGTCGAGGTGAAGTCTCGCCGCGTTGGTGGTGCAAACTACCAAGTGCCTGTTGAAGTTCGTCCCGTTCGTCGTATGGCGCTGGCCATGCGCTGGATCAAGGAAGCAGCTAAGAAGCGCAGCGAAAAGTCAATGGCGTTCCGTTTGGCCAACGAGTTGCTCGAAGCGACCGAAGGCCGCGGTGGTGCCATGAAGAAGCGTGACGAAGTGCACCGCATGGCCGAAGCCAACAAGGCTTTCAGCCACTTCCGCTTCTAATCCTGATCCCCATTATTTTGTCTTAGCGAATCAGGCCCGCCGTGCGCGGGCTTGGTTGTTATTTGGAGTTCTTTCATGGCCCGTACTACGCCACTCAATCGGTATCGAAATATCGGTATTTCTGCGCACATTGACGCAGGTAAAACAACCACAACCGAGCGTATTCTTTTCTACACCGGTGTGAACCACAAGATCGGTGAAGTGCACGATGGCGCTGCCACCATGGACTGGATGGAGCAAGAGCAAGAGCGTGGCATCACGATTACCTCTGCTGCAACCACCTGCTTCTGGAAGGGTATGGACCTCTCACGCCCCGAGCACCGTATCAACATCATTGATACCCCTGGCCACGTTGACTTCACGATTGAAGTTGAACGCTCAATGCGCGTTTTGGACGGCGCCTGCATGGTCTACTGTGCGGTGGGTGGTGTTCAGCCTCAGTCTGAAACCGTCTGGCGCCAGGCAAACAAATACCGCGTGCCCCGTTTGGCCTTCGTGAACAAGATGGACCGCACTGGCGCCAACTTCTTCAAGGTAGTCGACCAAATGCGCTTGCGTTTGAAGGCAAACCCCGTGCCAATCGTGATCCCAATCGGCGCTGAAGAGCACTTCACAGGCGTGGTAGATCTCGCCAAAAATAAAGCCATCATCTGGGACGAAGCGTCTCAAGGCATGAAGTTTGAGTACGTTGAAGTGCCCGCCGAATTGGTTGCAGAAGCTGCCAAGTGGCGTGAGAACATGGTTGAGGCAGCGGCCGAAGCCACGGAAGAGTTGATGAACAAGTACCTGGAAACGGGTGACTTGACCGAGGCAGAAATTACAGAAGGCTTGCGTCTGCGCACACTGGCTTGCGAAATCCAGCCTATGTTGTGCGGCACAGCTTTCAAGAACAAAGGTGTCCAGCGCATGCTCGACGCCGTTCTGGACTTGATGCCCTCTCCAGTTGAAGTGCCTCCAATCGAAGGTATCGCCGAAGACGAAAGCAAAATTACGCGCAAAGCGGATGATGCTGAGAAGTTCTCTGGCTTGGCATTCAAGCTCATGACAGACCCATACGTCGGTCAATTGACATTCGTTCGTGTGTACTCTGGCGTCCTGAAAAAGGGCGACACGGTCTACAACCCCGTCAAGGGCAAGAAGGAACGTATCGGTCGTATCGTGCAAATGCACGCCAACAACCGTGAAGAAGTTGAAGAAATTCGCGCCGGTGACATCGCCGCTTGTGTGGGCTTGAAAGAAGTGACGACGGGTGACACGCTCTGTGACGCCGACGCCATTGTGACCCTTGAGCGTATGGTCTTCCCTGAGCCCGTGATTGCACAGGCGGTTGAACCAAAGACCAAGGCAGACCAAGAGAAAATGGGCATTGCGCTGAATCGATTGGCTGCTGAAGATCCCTCATTCCGTGTGCGCACGGACGAAGAATCAGGCCAGACCATCATCGCCGGTATGGGTGAATTGCACCTCGAGATTTTGGTTGACCGTATGAAGCGTGAGTTTGGCGTTGAAGCCAACGTTGGTAAGCCTCAAGTGGCCTACCGCGAGACGATCCGCAAAATTGTGGAAGACGTTGACGGCAAGTTCGTTCGCCAGTCTGGTGGTAAGGGTCAGTACGGTCACGTGGTCTTCAAAGTCGAACCCAACGAAATGGGTAAGGGCTTTGAGTTCGTGGACGCGATCAAGGGTGGTGTGGTTCCCCGTGAATACATCCCTGCAGTCGAAAAGGGCGTGATCGAAGCGTTGACCACTGGCGTCTTGGCTGGATACCCCGTTGTTGACGTGAAGGTCACGTTGACCTTTGGTTCATACCACGACGTTGACTCAAGCGAAATGGCCTTTAAGATGGCCGCGATCATGGGCTTCAAAGAAGGCTGCCGCAAAGCGAGCCCAGTCATTCTTGAGCCAATGATGGCTGTGGAAGTTGAGACGCCTGAAGAATATGCCGGTAACGTGATGGGCGACTTGTCCTCACGCCGTGGCATGGTGCAAGGCATGGAAGACATGGTCGGCGGTGGCAAGGCCATCCGCGCCGAAGTGCCGTTGTCAGAAATGTTTGGCTACTCAACGTCATTGCGTTCAATGTCTCAGGGTCGTGCGACCTACACCATGGAATTCAAGCACTACTCTGAAGCGCCTCGTAACGTGTCTGAAGCCATCATGGCCTCACGCGCGAAATAAGGATCGACAGCGTCGTATTTCTTGTCTGCGATGTCATGCCACCGTGTGCCCGTGCGCGGTGAATAAGCAATGATGTGCAGACGTAAAACCAGACACGGGCTTGTTCTTTAATTGGAGTTTTT
>JAUJFZ010000004.1 GCA_030441535.1 Betaproteobacteria bacterium LSUCC0117 | reverse complement strand
TACCTCTTTGAATTTGGTTCAGATCGTTGTGATCAGGGTGAACTGTAATTCCCGAATATGACGGTTTTGTGACAACGGGGGAGGATCTTGTGAATGGTGAATTTTGTCGCAGGTGTGAAAGTGAATTGACAATCTGATACAGGACTTACCCTTAACGCTTTTGATAACTACTTTTATAATTTAAAAAATATACAAATAAAAACATATATCTAAATTTATTTTTTAATGTAATTTTTGAATAAAAATGTCTAGCTTTCACTTTGACTTGTTCAACACAGCCTCGTACATTGTTTGTCTGTCATAGACAAACAATCCAAGGAGACGCGTCAATGATCCCACCACGGTTCGAATACCATGCACCGAAAAGCATCGGCGAGGCCATCAAGTTGCTCACCGACCTCGGTGACAGCGCCAAATTGCTAGCGGGAGGCCACAGCCTGCTCCCCATGATGAAGCTGCGGTTTGCGGCACCAGAACACCTCATCGACATCAACCGCATCCCAGAACTCCGTGGTGTGAGGGAGGAAAATGGTCAAGTCATCATTGGGGCCATGACCGTTGAAAACGAGGTCATCAACTCTCCAATCATTCAGGCCAAGCTACCGCTCCTTAGCGATGCGGCCAAATTGATTGCAGACCCACAGGTTCGTAATCGAGGCACGATTGGCGGAGACATCGCCCACGGCGATCCCGGCAACGACCACCCTGCCTTGGCCATGGCGATCGACGCGACCTTCGTGCTGGAAGGCCCTGGAGGCCGCCGTACAGTCGCCGCCAGTGACTTTTTCTTTGGCACCTACATGACCGCCCTGGCCGAGAACGAGGTTCTGTGTGAAATCCACGCGCCTGCGTTCCCCGACGGCACCGGTTATGCCTATGAAAAGCTCAAGCGTAAGACCGGCGATTGGGCCACTGCAGGTTGCGCGGTCGTGATGCGCAAGAACGGCGACAGCATCAGCCACATCCGCATCACCTTGACCAACGTGGCGCCAACCGCATTGCGGGCCCATGAGGCGGAAGCCGCTCTGCTGGGTAAGTCGCTCGATGCCGCGAACATCGCGGCGGCGGCAGGCGCTGCGGCAGCAATTTGTGACCCTGCTGAGGATTTGCGCGGAGACGTCGAGTACAAAACGGCGATGGCGTCAGAGATGGTCAAACGCGCATTAAAGGCCGCTGCGGCCCGTTGCGCATAACAGGAGAAGCACATGGCAAAGAAACTAATTTCCGTCACCGTCAATGGCAAAGTACACGAGAGTGCCGTCGAGCCCCGCACCCTTTTAGTCCATTACCTGCGCGAAGAATTGAACCTCACGGGGGCCCACATCGGCTGTGAGACCAGCCACTGTGGCGCCTGCACCGTCGATATTGACGGGCAATCCGTCAAGTCGTGCACCCATCTGGCCGTCCAGTGTGACGGCTCAGAGGTTTTGACCGTTGAGGGCCTGGCGAACAAAGGTGTGCTGCACGCAGTGCAAGAGGCGTTCTACCAAGAGCACGGCCTGCAATGTGGCTTCTGCACGCCGGGCATGTTGGTGCGCTCCTACCGACTGCTTCAAGAGAATCCCAACCCGACAGAGGAGGAGATTCGAGTGGGCATTAGCGGTAACTTATGCCGCTGCACCGGGTACCAAAACATCGTGAAAGCGGTCCAAAGCGCTGCGCGCAAACTGCAAGAAGCAGCCACTGCCACCGCCTAAAACCGCCCAAACACCAGGAGACAAACGAATGAATGCACCAACCGATACCGCCGAAGCAAGAGAACTCGCCCTCGCTGGCATGGGCGCGTCGCGCCTGCGCAAAGAGGACGCTCGCTTCATCCAAGGAAAAGGTAACTACGTTGACGATCTGAAGTTACCCGGCATGCTGCACATGGACATCGTCCGTGCGCCTGTGGCCCACGCCCGGATCAAGAAAATCAACAAAGAAGCCGCATTGGCCATGCCTGGGGTCCACGCAGTCCTGACTGCAGACGATTTGAAACCGCTCAAACTGCACTGGATGCCGACCTTGGCAGGCGATGTCGCGGCGGTTTTGGCCGATGAAAAAGTTCACTTCCAAATGCAAGAGGTGGCGATCGTCATCGCCGACGACCGCTACATTGCTGCAGACGCGGTAGAGGCTGTCGAGGTCGAGTACGAAGAGTTACCAGTGGTCATGGACCCCTTTGAAGCGTTGAAGCCAGATGCCCCCGTCCTGCGAGAGGATCTTGCTGGCAAAACGGAAGGTGCCCACGGTAAACGGGAACACCACAATCACATCTTCACATGGGAAGCAGGCGATAAGGCGGCAGCCGATGCGGCTTTCGACGCGGCGCCCGTCAAGGTGTCCCAGCACATGTATTACCCTCGCGTGCACCCCTGTCCGCTTGAGACATGCGGCTGTGTCGCAAACTTTGATCCGATCCGTGGCGAACTGACAACCCACATCACCTCGCAAGCCCCCCACGTGGTGCGCACGGTGGTGTCATTGTTGTCCGGAATTCCGGAATCAAAAGTTCGGATCATCAGCCCCGATATTGGCGGCGGTTTTGGTAACAAGGTTGGCATCTACCCCGGTTACGTTTGCGCAATCGTGGCCTCGATCGTTTTGGGTCGCCCAGTCAAGTGGGTCGAGGACCGGATTGAGAACATTTCCAGCACGGCGTTTGCGCGTGATTACCACATGGATGGCGAACTCGCAGCGACCTCAGACGGCAAGATCTTGGGTTTGCGCGTCAACGTGGTTGCCGACCACGGCGCGTTTGACGCCTGTGCGGATCCCACCAAGTTCCCCGCTGGTTTATTCCACATTTGCTCGGGATCTTACGATGTGCCAGCAGCGCACGCGAGCGTGAAAGGCGTGTACACCAACAAGGCGCCCGGTGGCGTGGCCTACCGCTGCAGCTTCCGCGTGACGGAGGCGGTTTACCTCATCGAACGCATGGTGGACGTGTTGGCGCAAAAACTGGGAATGGACAAGGCGGAAATTCGGGCTAAAAACTTCATCAAGAAAGAGCAGTTCCCGTACACCAGCGCATTCGGATTCGAATATGACTCGGGCGACTACCACACCGCACTGCAAAAAGTGCTCGACGCCGTAGACTACAAAGGCTTACGGGCAGAACAAGCAGCCAAGCGTGCAGACCCCGACAGCCCGACCCTGATGGGGATCGGCCTGGTGACCTTCACCGAAGTGGTTGGCGCGGGCCCGTCCAAAATGTGTGACATCTTGGGTGTTGGCATGTTTGATTCCTGCGAAATCAGGGTGCACCCAACGGGAAGCGCCATCGCGCGGATGGGCACCATCACGCAAGGTCAAGGCCACCAAACCACTTACGCACAAATTATTGCGACCGAGTTGGGTATCCCATCGGAAGTGATTCAGGTGGAGGAAGGTGATACGTCAACAGCGCCCTACGGTCTGGGTACTTATGGCTCTCGTTCAACGCCCGTTGCTGGCGCAGCGATCGCGTTGGCGGCACGTAAGATCCACGCCAAGGCAAAGAAAATTGCGGCTCACCTGTTGGAGGTCAACGAGGGTGACTTGGATTGGGAAGTCGACCGCTTCAAGGTGAAGGGGGATGATGCCAAATTCAAGACCATGGCTGAAATTTCATGGGCGGCTTACAACCAACCACCCGAGGGCTTGGAGCCGGGCTTGGAAGCGGTTCACTACTACGACCCACCCAACTTCACGTACCCCTTTGGCATATACCTTTGCGTGGTCGATATAGACCGTGCGACGGGCGAGACCAAAATCCGACGGTTCTATGCGCTGGATGACTGCGGCACTCGGATCAACCCCATGATTATCGAGGGTCAAATCCACGGTGGCCTGACCGAGGGCTTTGCCGTCGCGATGGGGCAGCAGATGCCGTTCGATGCGCAGGGCAACCTGATGGGCAACACGTTGATGGACTACTTCCTGCCGACAGCGGTGGAAACGCCGAAGTGGGAGACTGACTTCACCGTCACGCCAAGCCCCCACCACCCCATCGGCGCTAAAGGTGTGGCAGAGTCCCCCCACGTGGGATCAATCCCAACCTTCACATCCGCCATCGTCGACGCGTTTTCGCACCTGGGCGTAACGCATCTTGATATGCCGCACAGCAGCTACCGCTTATGGAAGTCACTGCGCGAGCACGGCGCGGCGCTTTGACCATTTACTGAAAGAAACTGAACCATTATGGAAGTCAAACTCGACAAGCAATACCCACTAGACGTTGATGCCGACCGGGCTTGGGCGTTGTTAAGCGATCTCAAAGCGACGGCGGGCTGTATGCCGGGCGCTGAAATCCTAGAGCAACTAAGCGATACCAGCTACAAAGGAGCCGTCAAGGTTAAAGTGGGGCCGGCAGTGGCGCAGTTTGGCGGAACCGTCGATGTAGTCGACACGAACACCGAAAACCGAACGGTGGTGTTGCGTGGTAAAGGTGCAGACAAAGGTGGGTCCTCGGCATCGATGGACCTGTCTGCGGCGATCGTTGCCGATCCGACAAACCCCGCACACTGCGTGCTCAACGGGTCGGCCGCCGTGATTGTTAACGGTAAGTTTGCCCAATTCGGCGGTCGCATGATGGTTCAGGTTTCTGAAATGATTCTGGGACAGTTTGTAGAGAATTTCCGTCAAACGGCTTTGACACTTCCCGCGCCCGCAGGGAGCGCCGCAGGTCAGTCTGGCGCAGCGGAGCCGACCGGCACAACAACGGGCGCAGCGTCAACAACCGCGTCAGATGCGCCCAAAATTGCCAAAGAGATCAACGGATTGGCAATCTTCTGGCAACTCATAAAAGGCTGGTGGCAAGGCCTGTTTGGCAGCCGCGGCTGAATTTGAGGCACTGCGCAAACGAACCCATGCACGCATCCCCTGACCTGCTTCGCGAGAAACTGTACACATCAGGGTATCTCGCTGATAACGAGCTTAGCACGGCCGTATGGCTGGCGGGAGAGTTACAGCGCCCTTTGTTACTGGAAGGCGATGCGGGTGTGGGTAAAACTGCGTTGGCGCAGGCCCTGGCAAAGTCGCAGGATGCGACCTTGGTCAGGTTGCAGTGCTTTGAGGGCTTGGACTTGGCTCAAGCCGCTTATGAGTGGAATTACAGTCGACAGCTGTTGAGTTTTCGAGCGGCAGAAACATGCGGTACGAAGCTGAAAGCCGACGATGTATTCAGCCGGGAGTTCTTGCTCGAAAGACCGTTGTTGCGCGCTATCAGCGTCACAGGGCCCTGTGTGTTGCTGATCGATGAAATCGACCGTGCAGACGAGGCTTTCGAGGCTTTTCTCCTCGAGGTACTGGCCGAATATCAAATGACGGTCCCCGAATTGGGCACGATTAAAGCGATATCGATCCCTCAAGTCATACTGACCAGCAACGGCACCCGAGAACTATCCGACGCCCTGCGGCGCCGTTGCCTGTACCACCATCTGGACTACCCCACACTCGCCCGCGAGATGGCGATCGTGAAGGCCGTGCTGCCAGCCGCCGATACGGCGTTGGTTGAAGAGGCGGTTCAATTTGTTCAACGGTTGCGCGGCGAGGACTTGGCCAAAACGCCCGGTATTGCTGAGACTCTCGACTGGATACGTGCGTTGCATCGCATGAACGTCCACACCCTGACCAGTGACATGGCGACCCTGCTGGCCACGTTGGGCTGCTTGCTTAAAACACAAGAGGATCACTTCGCAATGTCTGCCGAGCGCTTGCTTCAGATCAGTGAAGGCAAGCGCCATGACGGTGTCGCGGTCAAACAGGCGGCGCCCGCCGCGACGGCCTGAGGCCGTAACCGATCCCATGAACTTACAGCCCGCTCAGCCCGCTGGGGCACAGATGGCCGGTTTCGCAGCCCTTCTTAGAGACCACGGTTTGCAAGTGGGACCCGCTGAGCAAGTGGCCATGCGCCAGGCAATGGCCGCCGTGGGCCCACTCAATGAGCGCCATGTGCGCGCAGCTTGGCGCGCCATCGCATGCAACAACTTGCGCGATTGGCGCCAGTGGGATGACCTATTCGATCGATACTGGCACCCCCACAAAACCAGAGGAACCGTCAAAGTCAACGGTCAAACCAAGCCGCGCCGCGATCTACGCCAAGCGGTGGAAGCGCTGCGTAGTGACGCCACGTCAAATCAAAGTAAACCAGGTGCACCTGCCGCGCAATCTGCCGGTGACCAAGCTACCCGTTCTGATGCACCTGTGAGTGAGTCAGACCTATCGCAAGGTGGCGCGACTCGCGCGGAGGCACTGGTGCAACGTGACGGTCAAATGTGGTTGCCATCAGAGCTCACAGCCCTTCGGGACACAGCGACGAGCATCATGGCGAACCTACGCCCCACGCCTACGCGGCGATGGCGAGCAGATGTTGGCGGGCATCGTCTCAACTTGCGACAAACCATGCGCAAAAGCATTGCTTTTGGAGGCGAACCCCTCACGCCCGTCTGGATGCGGCGGCGCGAGCGCGAACCACAGGTTTTCATACTGGTCGATGTGAGTCGCTCGATGGAGAGCCACGCGGCTTTTTACCTTCGCGTCGCGCGGGCATTTGCGCAGGTAGCGCCGGTACGAGCGTTTGTCTTCCACACGAGAATCATCGAAATCACCAGCTTGCTTCAGCGAGACTCTGCGGCCGTGCAGGAGAAAATTAACGCCGTAACGGCGGGCTTCGGCGCTGGTACCCGCATCGCGGAAAGCCTGTTAGCATTCAGCCGGCAGCATGCCCGCGCGCAACTCTCTTCGCGCTCTCGGGTTTGGGTTTTCTCGGATGGTTTTGATACCGAACCGCCCGAACGACTGGCTGAGGCTCTCGCGGCGGTGCGGGCACGCGGTGCGCGTGTGAGCTGGTTTCACCCGACGCACCAGGCTGCGTTTTCAAACGCCATGCAACACGCCAAAAAACAACTTGACCGCACCCTGCCATTGGCCAATTTACATGACCTGATTCAGGCAAAGCGCGTCTTGCGCTAAGCTGACCTTAACTTGATAGAGGCACTGACCATGCAACGTTTTGATTGGATCGATGAGGCGCAGCGGTTGAGCCGTGCGCAACAGCCCTTTGCGCTGGTAACGGTGCTTCGAACCCAACCGCCCAGCTCAGCAAAAGCGGGCGACAAGGCCGTTGTCACCGCAGACGGCAGAATCCACGGGTGGATCGGTGGTGGCTGTGCCCAGCCCACCGTTATCAAGACCGTGCGTGACGCGTTGGCAGACGGGCAGCCGCGTAACATCCGGATCTCACCGGCGACCGAGACCACCATGCAACAACTCAATGACGTCCTTGAGTTCGGAATGGCCTGTCATTCGGGCGGTACCCTGGAGTTATTCATCGAGCCAATGGTCCCTGCTGCACAGCTAACCATCATTGGTGACTCAGCGGTCGCTAAAGCGTTAGCCCAATTGGCACCCCGCGTTGGGCTCCAAGTGACGGTCATTGCCCAAGACACCACGGCAACGGCCTTCCCCGATGCTTCGCGTGTATTGACCAGCGACGACCCCGCCTCGCTGGCGGCATTGGTCGACACGCCAACTGATGTTGTCGTCGCGACGCAAGGACGGCGGGACCTACAGGGGCTCAAAGCGGCCCTGGCCCTAAACACGCACGCGGTTTGGTTCGTTGCCAGCGCCAAAAAGGCCACTGTCTTAAAAGAAAGCTTGCGCAGCGCTGGCGCAGCGCCAGATGCCATTGATGCGATCATTGCACCAGCAGGTGTGCCAATCGGTGCGCAAACGCCCGCAGAGATCGCACTATCGGTACTCACCAACGTCGTTGCGACGCAGCGCAGTCGCCTGGATTCAAAAAGCAGTCGCTTGCAAGCACCCCCTACCCCCACCCAAACAACAGCAGCGCCGACAACGAAAGCCAGCGGTTCACTCATCAGTGCCATGGAACAGGCGCTCAACCGTTCATGCTGCGGAGATTGACGCGATGGGCTGCATACTAAAAGGCGGGGGTGGGCTCTATAGCCGCGTGGTGGTCGGTTCGATATTACTGGCGGCGGGTCAAGGCGCACGCATCGGCTCGCGTCCCAAATGCCTGCTTGAGTTGGGGGGCGTCCCGCTCATTCGACGGCAACTCATCGCACTATCTGGCGCGGGGGTGGATGAGGTGGTGGTGGTCCTCGGTCACTACGCCGATGACATCGAACCCTTGTTACAAGATTTTCCTGTGACCATTGTGAGAAACGCCGAGCCTGAACGTGGGCAAGTGAGCTCGTTACGGCTGGGCCTTGGCGCGTTAACGGGTAAGCTAGATGCGGTAGTAGTGGCCTTGGCAGACCAACCGCTCATCAACGCCCAAGACATCACCGCCCTCATTGGCGCCTACAAGAAGCGGCCCGAGAATAGCCATGTCGTGCAGCCGATTGTCGGCACGCAAATCGGCAACCCGGTTATGTTCAGTGATGATGTCAAACAACAAATATTGTCGGGTGACGCCAACGTCGGCTGCAAGCAGTGGCAGGCAGAACATCCCGCGCAGGTCTACCGTTGGGCAAACGACAACAAACGGTACATCATTGATATCGACAGCGAGTCAGATATAGAAAATCTGCATGCAACCACAGGGCATCAGCTCCGTTGGCCAGCAGCCCACACACCGGCCGCATAAGGCCGCCTGAGACCGCATCCGATGACCCTGCCAGCCGACCCGCTCCACCCGCTTTGGGCCACACCGATTGGCGTGCACCAATGGGCTGAGGCAGCCGACGCCAATGCGCTGCTTGCGAGGGCTTTCTCCGGCATGCGCGCGACCGATCCCAACGCCAAGGCAGGCGCTTTGTTTTACGCCAGTGCTGACAATTTATTGAATCGAATCCAAATTCCTGAATGGCTGTCATTGGTTCGGTTCATCGTTGATGGATTACGCCAGACCGTGGTGCTCGCCAACCAAGGCGCCTGGCCAACCGCGGCACCGGGTATGCGAATTGGCATTGAGGGAATTTGGTTCCAAATTGCCAACGGCGGCGTTCACCATGACGTGCACACGCATGGAAACTGTTCGTGGTCAGGCGTGTATTGCGTGCAAGTCGATCCACTGCCAGCGAGAGAAAGTCACCCTGCGTTTGGATTGCAGAATGGCATCACGCGGTTTTATGGTCCCCATTTCAATCGATTGGGTGGCGCGCATATGGACTTTGGTAATGCCTACATGCAGCAGGCCCATATTGACATTGAGCCCATACCGGGCCAGCTGGTTATATTCCCGTCGTGGTTACCCCACCAGGCGATGCCCTACGCGGGAGAACAGGACCGGATCATCGTTTCCTTCAACGCCAGTATCCACTCCGATACCGGTACGAACCAGATACAGCCCTACGCACGCAGCTAGTCCAGCCACCGCTGCATAAATCGTGCATCGCCAAGTTTTGGGTCGAGTTGATAAGCTTCGAAACCCAGACGCTGGTAGGCGCTGATCGCAGACGCATTGCCAGACAATACCTCTAGGGTTAATTTGCAGGCCCCCCGACTCCGCGCAATCGTCTCAGCATACACCAGCATGAGGCCGGCGATGCCCCGTCCCCGGTAATCAGCGATCACGGCAACATCATGGATGTTGACCAATGGCTTGCAAGCAAAGGTAGAGAAACCCTCAATCGCATTGACAATTCCTACGGGTTTATCGCAGTCAAATGCAAGCACGCTGTAAACGGTGGGACGTGCTTGGATAGCCTCGATTAGGTGCGCCTTGGCGAACGCAGATAAGCCCTCCCCGCCGCCTGCTGGATCAGATGCATAGGCATCCAACATCGCCAACCACGCCTGAGCGTGGGTGGGTTTTGATAAATCGGCGGTAACGATTGTGATGGGGGCTGTCATGGTCGTCATGCGGTCACAGCAATGCCGCGAGCTCTTCGGCCATCGCTGCAGCCTGCGCTGCATCAGCAGCCTCCACCATGATCCGCAAAACGGGCTCGGTGCCACTTGCGCGAATCAGCACTCGGCCAGTGTCCCCCAAGCGCTGCTCTACCGCTGCAATACCGGCCTTCAGTGCGTCATTGCTCGACCACTGAGCCTGTTCAGGGGTCAACCGCACATTAAGCAATGTCTGCGGGAACAGGGTCACATCAGTCAACAGTTCAGCCAATGACTGACCGCGACGCATCATGGCTTGCAAGACCTGTAACGCGCTGATGAGACCATCCCCCGTCGTGTGCTTATCGAGTGCCAACAGATGACCCGAGCCCTCCCCACCGAGCAGCCATTGGTGGGCCTCAAGCTGCTCCAGTACGTAGCGATCGCCTACCTTGGCGCGTACCATTGGGACTCCTTTGGATTTCAGCGCCAACTCGACGGCCATGTTGGTCATCAGCGTGCCAACGACACCCGGGACTGCATCACCTTGTTGCAGTCGGTCCATAGCCATCACGTAGAGCAACTCATCACCGTTATAGAGTCGTCCAGAACGATCGACCAGTTGCAGTCGGTCCGCGTCGCCATCGAGGGCGATACCCAAATCAGCCTCGTGATTGAGCACTGCATTCACAAGCGCCTTGGGATGGGTGGCGCCCACACCGCGATTGATATTCAGGCCGTCAGGCGCGCACCCGATGGGGATGACTTCAGCCCCAAGCTCATGAAAAACACGCGGTGCGATGTGATACGCCGCGCCATGCGCACCGTCGACTACCACTTTCAATCCTTTGAGACTGAGTGTTTTATCGAAGGTGCTCTTACAAAACTCAATGTACCGACCCGCTGCATCATCAAGACGGCGGCTCTTGCCTAAATTAGCCGCGTCCGCCCAAACGGGATCCTCGCGCAATGCAGCCTCAACCGCCAGCTCCCATGCGTCCGGAAGTTTGGTGCCCTGTGCACTAAAAAATTTGATGCCGTTGTCTTCAAAGGGGTTGTGGCTCGCACTGATTACGACGCCCAAACTTGCACGCTGGGCGCGGGTCAGGTAAGCCACCGCGGGCGTGGGAATTGGCCCAAGCAGCAACACATCGACGCCTGCTGAGTTGAAGCCCGACTCCATGGCGCTCTCAAGCATATACCCTGAAATACGGGTGTCCTTACCGATCAAGACCTGTGCTGAGGGCTCAGCCGCCTTCAGGACACGTCCAACCGCATGTGCCAGTTTGAGCACGAAATCAGGGGTAATCGGCGCCTGCCCTACGCGACCGCGAATGCCATCGGTTCCAAAGTACTGTCGGCTCATGTAATCAGTGTTCGGTAATGAAAGGTGTTTATTATCACTGGCTAGCCAACCACACCCTTACAGCGTCGCGGGTGGCGGCAACATCGTGTACCCGCAACACGTTTGCCCCGTGTGTTAATGCGATAGTTGAGGCCGCGACGCTGGCACTCAGACGTTCATCGACGGCACGTCCTGTTACAGCGCCGAGCGCTGATTTCCGGGACCAGCCAGCCAATACAGGGAAACCCAACGCGCGAAGTGCCTGCTGTCCGGGTAGCAATGCGTAGTTTTGCGCCACTGTCTTGCCAAAACCAATACCGGGGTCCACTACGATGCGCTCACCTGCTACCCCCCGCAATAACAACGCCTCCGTCCTAGCCATCAAAAAGCTGGCCACAGCCGCAGGCATCGCCGCTGGCGGCTCACTCATCGGATTGACCTGCATGGTGAGCGGCTCGCCATGCATGTGCATCAAACAAACACCGCAATTGGGGTGCGCAGACACAATGGTCTCGCCGCTCAAACCGGAGGAATCCCGCCAGCGCAGGGCCCATACGTCGTTGATGATGTCGGCACCCGCGTCTAATGCCGCTCGCATTACGCCCGGTTTGTAGGTGTCGACTGAAATCGGTACCTGCCATGCAACCGCCGCTTTAAGCACAGGTAGCAATCGAGCTAACTCGTCTGATTCACTCAGTGGTATCGCACCGGGGCGAGTGGACTCTGCGCCCAAATCGAGCATATCAGCGCCGGCCTCAAGCGCCTCGGCAGCACGCTGAATCCCAGCCCGGGCGTCCGACACGCCCCCGTCAGAAAAAGAGTCTGGGGTCAGGTTGACGATCGCCATAACCTTGGGCTCAGACAAGTCGATTTGAAACCGACTCGTTTGCCAGTGCATCGCTTCAGGAGGCGTCACTTGTGATCCTTTGTGCGGAATTAAAAAAACCGGGACAAGCCCGGTTTTTTAGAAGTTTAACCTTCACGCAGCACTTGGCTTTGGGTCAGGCGTTACGGCCGGTGTGCCACCAGTCGAACCGCTGTCGGGTCCCTGTGAGGGTTTGGTGTTGTCCTTGGGCGCGCGCGGTGGGTTACCCGCCATGATGTCATTGATCTGGTCAGCATCAATGGTTTCCCAGTCAAGCAGTGCTTTAGCCATTGCGTGCATTTGCTCGCTGTGCTTCTCGATCAGGTCACGCGCCAGTCGGTACTGCGTGTCAATGATGCGACGAACCTCTGCGTCGACAGCCTGCATCGTTTGTTCACTGATGTTGGTCGTCTTAGTAACAGACCGTCCTAAGAAAACTTCGCCCTCATTCTCGGCATAAACCATGGGGCCCAGCGCGTCCGACATGCCGTAGCGCATCACCATATCACGTGCAATTTGCGTCGCACGCTCGAAGTCATTGCTGGCACCCGTCGTCATCTGGTTCATGAAGACCTCTTCGGCAATGCGGCCACCAAACAGCATCGCAATTTGGTTCAGCATGTACTCGCGGTCGAAACTGTAGCGGTCGTTCTCGGGCAAGCTCATGGTCACGCCCAGCGCGCGACCACGGGGGATGATGGTCACCTTGTGGACGGGGTCACACTTGGGCAACAGCTTGCCGATCAACGCGTGCCCTGACTCGTGGTAAGCCGTGTTACGACGCTCGTCCTCGGGCATCACCATGCTCTTACGCTCGGGGCCCATGAAGATCTTGTCTTTCGCGCGCTCAAAATCTTCCATCTCGACCAGACGGCCATTACGTCGTGCGGCCATCAAAGCCGCTTCGTTACACAGGTTGGCCAAGTCGGCGCCGGACATGCCGGGCGTGCCGCGTGCAATCACAGAAGCGTTCACGTCCGTACCAAGCGGAATCTTGCGCATGTGCACATTGAGGATCTGCTCGCGACCACGGATATCGGGCAGGGTCACGTAAACCTGGCGGTCAAAGCGCCCGGGACGCAACAGCGCGGCATCCAAAATATCTGGGCGGTTGGTGGCTGCCACCACGATCACGCCTAGGTTGGTCTCGAAACCATCCATCTCCACCAACATCTGGTTGAGTGTTTGCTCGCGCTCGTCGTTTCCGCCACCCAAGCCAGCGCCACGCTGACGGCCAACGGCGTCAATCTCGTCCACAAAGATGATGCACGGTGCATTCTTCTTTGCATTCTCAAACATGTCGCGAACACGGGCGGCGCCCACGCCCACAAACATCTCGACGAAATCTGAGCCGGAAATACTGAAAAATGGCACTTTAGCTTCGCCAGCGATACTCTTCGCCAGCAAGGTCTTACCGGTACCCGGAGGGCCTACCAGCAACAATCCACGCGGAATTCTGCCTCCAAGCTTTTGGAATCGCTGTGGATCACGCAAGAAGTCAACAACCTCGCGAACCTCTTCTTTCGCCTCGTCGCACCCGGCTACATCGGCAAAGGTCACTGTGTTGTTGTTCTCGTCCATCATGCGCGCTTTGCTCTTACCAAAGCTAAAGGCACCGCCTTTACCGCCACCTTGCATTTGGCGCATGAAATAAATCCAAACCCCAATCAAGAGCAACATCGGTCCCCAGCTGACCAAAAGGGTCATGAGGAAAGAGCTCTCTTCTCGGGGCTTCACATCAAACTTGACGTTATTGGCCAGCAGATCGCCAACCAACCCGCGGTCGAGGTAGGTTGCAGTGGTTCTGATGCGGCGATCGTCATTGGTGATCGCGATGATTTCTGTACCGTTGGCACCTTCTGAAATCGTCGCTGACCTGATGCGGCGGGCTTGTACCTCTTGGATGAACTCTGAATAGCCAACGTTGCCCACACCGGCTGCTGTGCGACCTTCGAACTGTTTAAAGACGGTGAAGAGCACCATGGCGATCACCATCCAGACAGCAACTTTTGAGAACCAAGAATTGTTCAAGGAGAACTCCAGATATGAGGAATAAATAATGTGTAGCCGAGAACCTAAATTTCAAGCCCACGAGCCCATTTTATGCACATCCACCCGTGTATTCCCTAATGCACGGGGCTACCAACAGGGAAAATAGGGTTTTTATGTGACTTTTAACCCCATTCCGACCAGAAAAGTCTCAGAGGACTTATCGCGCGACGACCTGGGTTTGATTGCTTTCACGACTCTAAAATTGGCTTTGAAGAGGGCAACCAAGGCGTCGTACCCACCGCCGTGGAACGATTTAACCACCAACGCACCCTCGGCCTTGAGGTGATTAACCGCAAAATCCACCGCTAACTCGATCAGATGCGCAACGCGCGCGCTATCCGCTGAGGCAATCCCAGAGAGATTGGGAGCCATATCTGACACCACGACATCGACCTTGCGCCCGGCCTGCACCCGGTCCAAAACAGCCTGCAACTCATGGAGAACGGTGTCCTCGCGGAAATCACCCTGGATGAAGTGAACGCCCTCGATAGGCGTCATTGGTAGCAAATCAAGGGCGACAATGTGGCCGTTCAAGGTACCCGTTGCGGCACCATCTGGGGACAAACGGCGCCGCACGTATTGGCTCCAAGCCCCCGGTGTTGACCCCAGGTCGACGACCAGGTGACCCGGCTTGATGAGCTTGAAAGTCTCGTCGATCTCCTTGAGCTTGTATGCCGCCCGAGCCCGATAGCCGTCTTTTTGCGCCGCCTGCACATAGGGGTCATACACGTGGTCGTTCAGCCAGGCCTTGTTGACTTTTTTACTTTTGGTTTTAATTTTCACGGCAATCCTTTGAGCGCATCACTGATAATTGTCCCATGCCCCAAATTAAATTAACACCCGCACAGCGCAAAGCGCATCGCGCTGATGCGCACCACCTCGTCCCTGTCGTTCACATCGGCGGCGACGGTCTGAGCGCGAACGTCATCAAAGAGATTGACGCTGCGCTGACCGCACACGGCTTGATCAAGATACGCGCCATGAATGACGACCGTGTCGAGCGTGCCGCTTGGCTAGAAACCCTGGCCGAGCAGTTGAACGCGGCGCCCATTCAACACATTGGTAAGTTGCTACTGTTGTGGCGCCCGATGCATGAAAAGGAAAAGGCACTCGATGAAGAACGCATGCGAGGACCGAGGACCGTGAAAGTGCTGAAGTTCAGCAAGCGCGGCGGGCAACGTCCAGAGGTCAAGGAAGTCAAAGTGTTAGGTAACGAGCGCTTGACCGCTGGCGGCAAAATAAAACGCGCCAAACCCCGCATCAAAAGCATCAAGAAAGCACCTGGCCTCTAATCCATGACTGACCACGCCGCACCGAACACGACACCCCAGTCCATCGATCAAAATCCCCTGGTCACACTGAGCCCACAGGGGTTACCACGGTTCGATGCCATCGAACCCGCGCACATTAACCCGGCCATCGCGCATCTGATCGCACAGGCTGATGCGGCACTCACACGGGTCACCGCACCCGACTTCCCGAGTGACTGGAACCAGTTAGCGCTTCATCTGGACGTCGCCGTGGAGCGGTTGGGTATGGCTTGGGGCGCGATCAGTCACCTGAAGAGTGTTGCGGAAACGCCAGCGCTTCGCGAGGCCTACAACCAGACACAACCCGAGGTGACGGCGTTCTTTACCCGCATGGGGGCCAACGAGGCGCTGTACGGCAAATACAAAGCGATCGACACCTCAACCCTGAACAGCGAACAGCAGCAAGCGCTTAAAAACAGTCTGCGCAACTTTGTCTTGGGCGGAGCCGAGCTCACCGGCGAGTCCAAAGCACGGTTCGAGACCCTGCAAACCCAACAGACCGAATTGGCGCAACAATTCAGTGAACATGCCCTCGATGCGACAGAGGCATTCAGCTTGACCGTGACAACCGATGAGCTCGCCGGACTGCCCAAAGACGTTTTGGCGGCTACGGCTGCCGCGGCACAGGCAGCCGGTGCGGCAACTGGTTTGCACCGACTGAGTTTGAAGATGCCCGTTTACCTGCCGGTTATGCAATTCGCAAAATCGAGCGCGTTACGTGAGCAGCTTTACAAAGCGTATGTCACGCGGGCCAGCGACCAGGCCGCAGCCGGACAAGCCGCGCTCGACAACACACCCGTGATGCAAAGCATCCTCGCCCTGCGCGCCGAAGAAGCCCAACTGTTGGGATATCCACACTTTGCCGCCTTGTCATTGGCGCCCAAAATGGCCGAAAGTAGCACGCAGGTCATGACGTTTTTACGTGACTTGGCCCAGCGCGCCCGTCCATACGCTGAACGTGACCTAGCGGACATGCGCGAATTTGCCCAAAAAGAGCTGGGCATAGCAGACCCGCAAGCCTGGGATTGGCCGTTTATTGGGGAGCGACTCAAAGAAGCGCGTTACGCATTCAGTGAAGCGGACTTGAAGAATTACTTCCCGGCGCCCAAGGTTCTGACAGGGCTGTTTAAAGTAGTCCAAACGCTCTTTGGGGTTGATATCACTCGCGATGAGGCCCCGGTATGGCACCCGGCAGTCCAATTCTTCCGTATCACGAAAGACGGCGACACCGTCGGCCATTTTTACCTCGACACGCCGGCTCGAGATGGCAAACGCGGTGGCGCATGGATGGACGATGTTCGGGCGCGCTGGCGCCGTCCCGATACCGGCACGCTACAAACGCCGGTCGCTCACATGGTGTGTAACTTTGGGGCCGAGCAAGATGGTCGTCCTGCGTTACTGACGCATGACGATGTGATTACCCTGTTCCATGAGTTCGGCCACGGCCTGCACCACATGTTGACGCAAATCGACGAGCATGACGTCTCCGGTATCAGCGGCGTTGAGTGGGATGCGGTTGAGCTCCCCAGTCAATTCATGGAGAACTTCTGCTGGGAATGGGATGTCTTACAGGACATGACTGCGCACGTTGATACTGGCGCTCCCCTCCCCCGCGAGCTTTACGAGAAAATGTTGGCTGCCAAAAACTTCCAGAGCGGCATGCAAACCCTCCGGCAAGTTGAGTTTGCGCTGTTTGACCTCGCCCTGCACGAGGGCCCCCCTGACGCAAACGTGCAAGCCACGCTTGATGCGATACGTCGCGAGGTGGCGGTACTGGTGCCTCCGCCCTACAACCGCATGGCGCATACGTTTAGCCACATATTCGCGGGCGGTTATGCCGCAGGCTATTACAGCTACAAGTGGGCCGAGGTCTTATCCGCCGATGCCTACGCCGCATTTGAAGAGGCCTCGCAAACATCCGGCTCTGTGCTGGATGCGGCAACAGGCCAGCGTTACCTAGAGGAGATTTTGCAACGCGGTGGTTCACGCCCAGCGATGGACTCTTTTAAGGCGTTCAGGGGTCGAGAGCCCCAAATTGACGCCCTACTGCGCCACCAAGGGATGACCACCGAAGTGGCTTAAAACGTCATTGTTTTGATGCCTTCAGCGGTAGCCAAAAGGCAGGTCGTCGCTTTTTGGTGGGCGAAGACACCCACGGTCACCACGCCGGGCCACTGGTTCACCGCAGACTCAAAGGCCATTGGGTCGCTGATCTGAAGGCCGGTCACGTCCAAGATGTGTTGGCCGTTATCGGTGACCAACGGTTGGCTATCGCGCAAGCGGACCGCTGCGTGTCCGCCCATTTGCGAGAACGCTGCCTGGATACGCTGTGTAGCCATCGGAATGACTTCCACTGGTAGCGGGAAATGCCCTAAAACGGGAACCCACTTTGACTCATCAACAATGCAGACAAATTGCTTTGACTGAGCTGCGACAATCTTCTCGCGAGTGAGTGCGGCACCGCCACCCTTCACCATATAACCGTGATGGTCGATTTCATCGGCGCCGTCGATGTAGACCGCCAATTCTGGCACCTCATTACTGTCAAAAACCGGAATGCCAAGCGCCTTGAGCCGAATTGTTGAGGCTTCTGAGCTCGAAACAGCGCCCTTGATTTGCGTCTTCATCGATGCCAACGCGTCAATGAATTTATTCACTGTGGACCCCGTACCAACGCCGACGATGGTGTTGGGTTGGACATAGGCCAATGCCGCTTGGCCGACCAAGGTTTTGAGTTCGTCTTGTGTCATGAAATAAGTCAGGGTGTATCTGGGACAATAGCGGAAGCTTCCAACCCCACATTATCGTATGCCCTTCCTGCCCTACTCGTTCGCTCGCGCTGCTTTATTCCGCATGGATGCTGAGGCCGCGCATGACCTCACGCTGGCTGGCCTCGCAGCAACCCAACACACGCCCTTGCGCTTGGCCTATGCACAGACGCGCATCGATGACCCCGTGACAGTTGCTGGGTTGCGTTTTCCGAACCGAGTTGGCTTGGCGGCTGGTCTTGATAAGGATGCGCGGTGCATTGATGCCTTTGCCCAGATGGGTTTTGGCTTCGTCGAAGTGGGTACCGTGACCCCAAAGGCGCAACCCGGTAACCCCAAGCCCCGGATGTTCCGCCTCCCTGCCGCTGACGCGTTGATCAACCGCTTGGGATTCAACAACCATGGGTTAGACGCGTTCGTAAAAAATGTTCAGCAAGCCCGTAACCGGAAAAGCATCGTCCTCGGCTTGAATATCGGGAAAAATGCCAGCACCCCCATTGAAAACGCCACGGACGACTATCTGTTGGCGTTAGCCGGCGTATACCCACACGCGGATTACGTCACGGTCAACATTTCGAGCCCCAACACCCAGAACCTCCGATCGCTGCAATCCGATAGCGCGCTGGACCAGTTGCTCAACGCTTTGGCTGAAGCGCGGGCCCAGTTGGTGGCCCAGCACGGCAGACAGGTCCCAATTTTTATAAAAATTGCCCCCGACCTCGATGACAAGCAAATTCAGGTCATCGCCAGCATTCTGAAGCGTTACGGCTGTGATACCAGCGGTAAGGCCACCGGTGAGTGGGGCCTGATCGCCACCAACACCACGCTGGCGCGCGATGCTGTAAAAACCCTGCCCCACGGTGATGAAGCCGGCGGACTCAGTGGTGCTCCCGTTTTTGAGGCCAGCAACCGCGTGGTCTCTGCAATGCGAGACGCGCTTGGTGTTGGCTTTCCAATCGTCGGTGTCGGCGGTGTTATGAGCGGGGCCGATGCGGTCGCGAAAATGAACGCTGGCGCCGATATGGTTCAAATCTATACCGGACTGATCTACCGAGGCCCCGGACTGGTGTTGGAGGCAGCTCGGGCGATCGCGAGACAAGCAAATAAAGGCTAGACCGGTAAAATCTAGGTCGGCTTCAGCAAGCTCACCACGTGATCAGCCAACGCCATCGAGCTGGTCAGACCCGGGGATTCAATACCGAGCAAGTTGACCCAACCGGGCACTCCGTGTTGTGCGGGCCCATCCACCCGAAAATCAGGCGCAGGCTCGTGGGCACCATGTATTTTGGGCCTTATGCCGGTGTAAGTTGGGTGTAACGCGCCATCAGGCAAACTCGGCCAGTAAGCACGTACTGATTCTTCAAAAGCAGGCACGATGCCGGGCGTGGCATCGTAGTTGAGATCCGCCGAGTCTGTGGTGTCCAGCCAGTGAATGTCGGGGCCAAATCGGGCTTGACCCGCTAAATCAAGGGTGAGGTGTACCCCCAGCCACGCGTCTTTCGGCGCGGGATAAATCAGGTGTTTGAAAGGTGCTTTACCTGTGAGCGCACAGTAATTACCTTTTGCGAACCGCGCCACAGGAAGCCTAAAGACCGAGGACCCCTCGAACGAAGCCGCCACCGAGACCGCCGATAACGCGGCCGCGTTGACCACCACATCGAAAGTCCATTCACTGGTATCGTCGCCGCCAATGCGGACCACATGCGGCGCACCGGCTTGTCCCAGAATCCCCCCAACTACGGGCGATGCAAAGGCGACTTGACCGCCTGCCGCCGCTAAATCAGCTTGAAGCGCCAACATCAGGCTGTGGGAATCGACGATACCTGTATCGGGCGAGTGCAGCGCCGCGACGCAATTCAGGGCTGGCTCAAGGGCCTGCGCCTCCTGCGCTGTGAGCCACGCCGTGCGCACACCGTTGGCAGTGGCCTTCTCCTCAAGGGCACGCAACGCCGGCACTTGATCCTCGGCCGTAGCGACAACCAATTTGCCGCACAACGCGTAGGGTACCGAGCGCGCCTCGCAATAAGCCACCAATTGAGCTCGCCCTGCCACGCAAACCCGCGCTTTCAATGAACCCGGTTTGTAATACAGGCCAGCGTGTAACACCTCGCTGTTGCGAGAGCTGACGCCACTGCCAATTTGCCCAGTGGCTTCTGCGACAAGCACCTGATCGCCTGCCAAAGCCAGCGCACGGGCAACAGCCAACCCAATCACCCCAGCTCCAATTACCAAAACGTCACGCGCCATCTAAATCCCCGCAAAAGCAGCGGCACATAACCCGCTGATGGCCAGCAGGATAACGCATCAATGCATACAGCGCTGTCGAAACAACAACGTTCGTGAGTGCCACGGAGATCGGGCACAATACAACGTTGAGTTTTTCGTTAAAAAAGTATTGCATGTCAAAGTCTCCAACACCCAAGCGCCCCAAATTTTCACTCCTCCAAACTATGGGCACTCTGGCAATTCTGGGGGTTCTTGCATGGGCATTCATCCAGTTCGTGTTGATTGAGTCGCAACCCGAACCCATGACCGTTAAGGTGACCCTTGACAACCGGTGTGGCATCGTCGAAAGCGCCTTTATTGCCGTCGCGGATGATGGCGTTAGCGCTCCCTTTGACGGCGGTGTCGCTGTATTGCCAACCTATTCGAACGCGCGCATTGCTGTTAAGAACAGCAGCAAGTTCAGTGGCTTCTCCTACGAAACCGCCACGGTACCGGCCGCCCCCAACGTGACGATCACCGCGGAGTGCCAACCAGCAGGTACGGCGGAAAAAAGCTTGAAACTGTTCAATGAACAGTTCAAGAGTAACGTCCGATAATCAACCTCTTTGCAGCGGCACTGCTTGTAATTCTTTCGCCGCTTTGCGCAGGATTCTGTAGATGTCGGGATCGAATTGCGGTCTGGCCGTCTCCAGCAAGTCAGCACACTCGCCCTCCTGTGTGGCGGTACCCAGGTAACACCATCGATCTACCACGTGAATCGCTGTCTGCGTTTTATCCTTAGACCGCTCGACGAAACCAACGGGACCAGCGAACGGCCAGGTGGCCACCTTGCGGTCAACCATGGCAGCGAGCAGCCGCAAGTCGTGTAAGTTGGGCGCCTCCTCACCGACGCAAACCCCTTTGCATTGTCGCAATTGACGACCAAAACACGGTTGTTTCGGTTTGACTTTCTCAAGACCCAATCGCCCTTTGCACAATTGATGAGTCTCTGCTAGCGCTGTGAGCCAAGTTTGTGCATGACGCTGGCTGGTAAACAAACCATACAGATCGTCTTGCGCCCCAGCGTCTAAATCCTGCGTCCAAACCAAGCTCGGTGGCGCATTGGTCTCGGTCGAAAAACGCCAAGCACACAGCGACTTGTTTCGTCTTAAACGCACATTGTGGCTCGGTGCGAGCTGTTTAACCAGTGACGTCTCCAAGAGCAAGGCGCCGATTTCTCCGGGTGTTTCGTGCCACTCGATCTGACGCACCTGCATGGACAAACTCAGCTCTTTGCCGTGCGCATGGTCGCCAGAAAAGTGTGACAGGACGCGCTGGCGCAGATGTTTACTCTTGCCCACGTACAACGTGAAGCGCTTGTCGCCATAGAAAATGTAGACACCTGGCGTATCCGGCATTTCATCTAAAGCATCGGCGTCGAGGTGCGAGGGCCAGCTGGACTGGCTGATTAAAGACTTGGCGGCATCCACTACCTTTTGTGGACCGAATCGCTGCTGCAAGTCCAACCAAAACTGATAAATCAAGTCGGCGTCAGTCAAGGCACGGTGACGACTGTCTGCTTGCAGTTGGTGACGCGCCATCACTGCGTCCAAATTATGTCGTTTCTCCGCTGGGAAAAATAACCGAGATAACTTCACTGAACATAACACCGGTGCGCGCACGCTTTGCCCGATACGTTTGAACTCGTTTTTGACAAAACCGTAGTCAAAGCGCGCGTTGTGTGCCACAAAAACAGCCCCTTCCATTGCGGCGGCTAAGCGTGGCGCGATGGCGGAAAAACGTGGGGCATCGGCCACCATGTCATCGGTGATGCCGGTTAACTGCTGAATGAACGCCGGAATGCGTGCGTCGGGATTCACCAGGTGGCTCTCTTTGCTGACCTGACCGGTCTCGCCGTCGAGTAGGACCCAAGCGACCTCGGTGACCCGGTCACGTGTGGCCGTCGACCCTGTGGTTTCGACGTCCAAAAACAGCCAGCGTTGTCCCATTAGCGGTCACTTCCACACGATGGGCTCGATGGTCACCATGCCCTGCGCACTGTTAAGGGTTAACGCACCCTCTTGTATCGTCGCCTGCAACTGCATCGAACGAGCTGCCAACGCCATCAGGGCCTGCGACGCATCGGTAGGAATGCGCCACACGCGCAATTTATCCATACGAGTCAGCTTGTTCTGGATACCGGCCCACCAAATATCCGCGGCATGATTGAACGCATAGACCGCAACCGCGTCTGCCTTGCTACAGGCCTTAGCCAACGGCTTGTCTTCCGGTTGACCAACCTCGATCCAAAGGCGCTTGCGACCCGTGAAGTCGGTCAGCGAGACATCGGGGTCCTCTGGATCTGACAGTCCGGCACCGAACTTTAGATGGGCATCACCGTTGCAAACATCATCCAGATCGTGGGCGTGTAACGCGAGGGCGACCAGGCGAATCATCATTCTTTCATCGGTCTCGCTGGGGTGACGGGCCAAGGTCAACGCATGGTCAGCGTAATAACCGTGGTCGATGTCTGCAATCTGCAGATTCGCCTTAAAAATCGTGGACTTGATGGCCATAAATGCTTTCTGAAGTAACCCTCGATTATGCGCATGTTCAGCGCGGCTTATCTCCCTAGAATACGGGGATGAACACACCACTACAGCCTTGGCTTACACAACTGTTGCCGCTCGTTGCACGAGCGAGCGATGCGGTTATGGCGGTTTACAACACCGACTTCAAGGTGACACAAAAAGCGGATACCTCGCCTGTTACCGAGGCAGATGTGATGGCGGAAGCCATCATCACCAAAGGACTTCGATCGCTGACACCCGACATCCCCGTTATCGGTGAGGAGGCGACTGCCAACGGGTCACAGGCAGTGGCAACCGACACGTTTTGGCTGATCGATCCCGTGGATGGGACCCGCGAGTTTCTCGATCGAAATGGTGAGTTCACCGTCAACATTGCGCTGGTCCACCAGGGCAAGCCATACTTGGGTGTCGTGGCCGCGCCCGCTCTGGGAGAAGTTTTTTGGGGTCTCAACACGCCGATGGATCGAGCCGCCTACTGGCAGGCAACGCCGCAGACAAACCCCGAGCGCATTATGTGCACGCAGCCACCAGCCGCCGGACTGCGGGTCCTACAAAGCCGCAACCACGGCGACTCCAAAGCTTTGGATGCGTTCTTGACTGATTTTTCGGTATCCGAGGCGTTGGCGGTTGGCTCATCGCTTAAATTCTGCCGAATGGCACAGGGGCTTGCCGATCTATACCCGCGTTTCGGTCCCACAATGGCTTGGGATACCGCCGCCGCGCACGCGGTTCTGGCAGCCGCCGGAGGACGAATTTGCACCCTCAGTGGTGAGGACCTGCAATACGACCCCCTGCGCTTGAAGAACCCCCATTTCATTGCCTGGGGACGGCCAGAACCCTCAGCGCGCCGCTAACTCCCGTTGAATCGCTTTCTCGATTTCGCCGCCAAGCGGCTTACGCAGCGACACAAAAGACTCCACGCGCTTGCCATCAGCGCTGATCAGGTACTTGTGGAAATTCCACATGGGCTTTGCGCCTGTTGCGGCTATGAGGTCTTTGTAAAACGGGTTCGCACCTTGGCCGGACACCACGGTTTTCGCCAACATCGGGAATTTGACGCCGTAGGTGTTGAAACAAAAATCAGCGATCGCTTTCGAGTCTCCTGGCTCTTGTTTGCCGAAGTCATTTGAAGGGAAGCCCAAAATGACCAAACCCTTGTCGCTGTACTTGGCATAGAGCGCTTCAAGACCTTCGTACTGGCCCGTAAACCCACAGTAGCTCGCGGTATTTACAACCAGAATCACCTTGCCAGCGTATTGGCAAAGCGACTGAGGCGCGCCGTCTTGCAGGCGCTCAAACTGGTGGTTGAGGATGGGCGGGCAGGCAGAGGCGGCCTGTGCGGGTGCAACTGTTGACATGAGGATCCCCAATGTAAAAATCAATCGAAAAAGCATCGTTTCGTTCCTACCGGTTTGCGAACGTTTACTGTACGATGAAGCGCGAATTAACAACGTCACCGCCTCTGAAAGCCCTCACATGCTCGATCCTGATGCCCGCGCTCTCCTTGACTTGATGCTGGAAAAGCAGATTCCTCCAGTTCATACCGTCAACCCGGTTGAGGCACGTGCAGCCTATGTGGCGCGTCGGTACGCCACGCAACGTGATCCTACCCCCTTAGCGTCGGTGCGTAACGAGACGCTGTCTTATACCGAGCGATCGGGCGCGCGGGTCGATGTCCCGCTCCGCGTCTACCGGCCCGCGCAGGCCGATGCAACCCGGGCGGCGGCGTTGGTTTACTTCCACGGTGGTGGCTGGGTCATTGGTGACCTCGACACACACGACGGCGTGTGCCGTGACTTGGCTGACCAAAGCGGGTGCGTGGTGATCGCAGTCGACTACCGCCTCGCCCCTGAGGCCCCCTTTCCTGCCGCGCTGAATGACTGCATTGCAGCCTTTGATTGGGCCGCAGATCAGGCGAGCACCCTGGGCATAGACTCCAAAAAAATCGCTGTCGGTGGCGACAGTGCTGGCGGCTGTCTGGCTGCAGTCGTGTCGCTGCATCAACGTGAGGCCCGTCGGGCATCGGCGACCGCTCCTGTACCCTGCTTCCAGTTGCTCATTTATCCCGTAACCGACAAGCGCGCTCTGGCGCCATCTCATCAAACCAACGGACAGGGTTACCTGCTCACCACGGAGAGCATGCACTACTTCAGAGGACACTACTTGCCAAACCCCGCTGATTGGCTCGATTGGCGGGCCTCACCGCTGCTCGCCAGCGACCACGGCGACCTGCCGCCAGCCTTGGTGCTAACGGCGGGCTATGACCCCCTGCGGGATGAAGGTCGCCAATATGCCGATGCCTTGTCTGCCGCAGGCACACGCTGCCAGTATGTGTGTTTTGAGCGGCAGATCCACGGGTTCTTACCGATGAACAAGGCGATCGGCGAGGCCGACACGGCGCTCGCACTGTGCGCGCGCGCCCTCAAATCAGCTGTGCTCTAGAGCTGGTCTTTGATGCGCTCGTTGGCAGGAAACATGTAGCGCTTGGCTGCGTCGTCCATCTCCGCTTTGAAAGCGTGTCGGGTTTTCAGCGCCTCGGCGCGCACTGCTGCGGGGCGGGCACTGACCGTATCCAAGAACCGCTTCACCGCGGGATATTTGTCCCACGTGTCGGTGCCACCTAACACGTAGGGCAGCATGCGTGCCCACCCCCACAGGGCGATGTCCACGATGCTGTAGTCGTCGCCGAGCATGAACCGCTGATTGTGCAGACGATGCTCGATGATGCGCCAATGGCGATTCGCCTCAAAGTCATAGCGATTGAGGGCATACAACTTGGGCTCGGGTGCGACATGACGAAAGTGCACAGACTGGCCAGAAAAGGGACCCAGCCCAGTCGCAATAAACATCAACCACGACAACATCTCGCCACGCTTGACTGCATCAGCCGGTCCGGGCACCAGCTTCTGTGCGCGATCGGCGAGGTACAACAAAATCGCGTTGCTGTCGAAGACGGTCACGTCGCCATGTACGATTGCAGGCAGCTTCGCATTGGGGTTCACGGCCAAAAATGACAGCGCAAACTGCTCGCCCTTGCGAGTGTCCACAGGAATAGGCTCGTAGGGTAATTCCAACTCTTCGAGTAGCAGCGCAATCTTCATTGGATTGGGCGCGGCGTTGTAATAGAACTTGAGCATGGTGATCTTTCAGTGCGAGTGATGGGAGGTGACTAAATTAGACTCAAAGCAAGCCGATTGAGTGGGCTACCGGTGTTGACGAGCTCATCCAAAATGGAGAAGTGGTTCGCGCCAGGAATACTGATCGCTGATGGTACCGCCTTAGCGCCCCAACGCTGCTGAAGCAGCTGGTTTTGCCTTATGAATTCATCACTTTCGTCACCACCCACGACGCAGTGGAGCTTCGGGGCACCATCGCCACGTTTCGGCGCTGCGAAGTTCACGGGACTCGCGCGTAAAACCTGCGTCGCGTCCAAGCGCAAATCCCCTTGCAAGATCGGCGCTTGCTGCAACGGTGCTAAATCGTATAGACCCGATATCGCCAAAGCCGACTTAACCAGGTCTTTGGGAAGCTTGGCATCGACCGCTGACCAATCACAACGGACCAACATGGCCGTCAGGTGTCCACCGGCAGAATGCCCCACCAACGTGATGCGAGAAGGGTCGCCGCCCCAATCGGAGATATGGCTATGCACCCACTGCAGTGCTCGGGTCAAAGTTTGGGCAATTGCCGGTATCGTGGTGCTCGGACACAACGGGTAGTTGGGAATCACCACACAGGCGTTCGCCGCGAGGAATGGTGCCGCGACAAAACTGTGCTCACTTTTGCTTAAGCTGCGCCAATAGCCACCGTGGATGTAGACGACCACGGGACGCCCCCGAGCAGATCCCCTGCCTGCGTTATCAGGCGTTTGCGGCGCGAAGACATCCAGTGTTTCGCGTTCGCCACGGCCATAAGGCAGGCTGACCGCGCAGCCGGGTTGCTCGCGCAACGCAACCGAGGCAATGTTCCACCTGGCAAAGTAGTCGGCGTAGTCAGGCACCAGTGCACGGTTGTTGTACTGGGCGTTGAAATAGTCACTGTCTGCGGTCACCATGGCAATCCCCTTTGCGCTTAACGCATCCCAATTCGAACATCACCAAAAATGTGCCGCGCATGAGGAGGCAACGATCGGATGAACTGCGGGCTCCCCCGCAACGTACCCCCTAGCTGTGCGGCGACTTCCCACAACCAGCGCGGGTTGTACAACACCGCACGCGCCACAGCGACGACATCGACTAACCCGTCGGCAACCGCTGACTCCGCCATCTTGGCCTCCGTGATCAGGCCAACACCGATGGTGGGCATGCCAGTGGCCGCTTTGACCATCTGCGCGAATGGCAACTGGAATCCCGGCGCCGCCGGTATTTTTTGCAGAGGCGAAACGCCCGCAGTTGAGATGTGCGCAAAATCCGCTCCCGCAGCCTGAGCCCGCTTGCAAAAATCCACCGTTTCCTCGGGCGTCCAACCACCCTCTACCCAATCCGTCGCTGAGATTCGGAAACCGACCGGGCCATCAAAGACTGCCCGAACTGCCGCGATCGCTTCTAGCGGGAACCGAATACGGCCCTCAAAATCACCCCCATACGCGTCCGTGCGCTGATTCGACAATGGCGACAAGAATTGATGCAACAGATAGCCGTGGGCCGCATGCAGCTCAATGGCGTCGATCCCAATGGCTTTTGCGCGTTTAGCGGAATCGGCAAAGGCCTTTACAAGCGCAGCTATCTCGTCGAGCGATAAGGCCTTTGGCGCACGCTCACCATCGCTATGCGGCAACGCGGACGGCGCGCGGGTCTCCCATCCGCCGTTGTCCAGATCAAGCAACGCCCCGCCCTGCCAAGGCGCCGCGCTACTGCCCTTGCGGCCGGCATGGGCCAGCTGAATACAAATGGGTGTGTGGGGGGCCTGTGCCCGGGCGCGCGCCAAGTTAGCGCCCAGCGCCTGCGCCCGGGTGTCATCCCAAATACCCAAACAGCCGGGGCTAATGCGACCATCTGCTGTGACCGCGGTCGCCTCAAGAAATACCATTGCCGTACCCCCATTCAACAGGCCGGCCCAGTGGGTGAGGTGCCAGTCATTTGCAAGCCCGTCGGTGCAAGCGTACTGACACATCGGCGCCACAACGACGCGATTTTCAAGGGTCAGGCCACCATTGGGGGAAGGAATGTGAAGGGCAGTAAACAAAGGGCTCATGACGATTTTTTGAGGGCAAATTGGTTGCGGGGCGACTGTGCGCGAGGATTGAATGGTAATGAACTTTGTACCATGCCGCTGGCGCTTTGGAGATAGCCCGCCAGCGACATCGATTCGAATCATTTTTGCGTAAACTTGGGCGTTAGCGCGGTCGCATATGACCACGGCGGTGTTCTTAAAGGAAAACAGCATGTTAGAGACGAAATTTGGCAGCGGTAAAGCGGTTCAACGTGTCGAGGATGATCGCTTGCTCAGAGGTCAAGGCCTGTACGTTGACGACGCCACAGCTGCTGGCACCAAGCATGTCTGCTTTGTTCGATCTCCCTATGCCAGCGCTGACATCCTATCGGTCGACACATCGGCAGCGCAGCAAGCAGCAGGTGTTCACCTGGTGCTTACCGGGGCCGACCTGTTGGCTGCCGGCGTACCCGCGATGGCGAAGCCGATTAATTTCAAACGGCCCGACGGATCCCCCCTTCAAACGCCCGAGCGACACCTCCTGGCGACGACCCGGGTGCGCTTTGTGGGCGAACCTGTCGCTGTCGTCGTTGCAGATAGCATTGCCCAGGCCCAAGCGGCCGCTGAGCTGGTTGATGTTTCCTACGAACCGAGGCCTGTGGCAGCTGACATGGCACAAGCACTCGCACCGGACGCCCCCTTATTGGCTGATGGCCCCGATAACATTTGTGCGCAAACGCATTTCGGCGACACCGCCGCCGTCAACGAAGCGTTTGCCAAAGCCGCGCATGTCACCTCGTTAGACATCCAACACCAACGCCTCGCGGCAATCACCATCGAACCGCGTAACTCGATTGCGACGATGCGCGACAACCGCCTCGAATTCCGCGCGACCAGTCAAGCACCGACGCAAATGCGCGCCGCGCTCTCCCATCACTTGGGTCTGCCCGTCGAGGCGATTCGCGTGGTAGTGGGTGATGTGGGCGGTGGCTTTGGTATGAAAACCGCAACTTATGCAGAGGACTTGCTAACCGCCTACTGTGCGCACCGACTTGGCGGCGCAGTGAAGTGGGTATCCAGCCGCAGCGAAGATTTTCTGACGTCGTCACACGGACGCGGAGTCGACACCAAAATTGATATCGCCTTGGACGCCGAGGGCAAGATACTGGCGCTGCGATTCCATAACCACGCCGACGTGGGCGCATACCCGACGATGGCAGGGGTTGCGATTCAGGTACTGATCGGGCCTTGGGTATCTACCAGCATCTACGATATACCGTTAATCGATGCGACGCTTACAGCAGTTTTAACCAACCGGGCTCCGACGGGTGCTTATCGTGGTGCTGGTCGACCAGAGGCCATTTTGTCGATCGAGCGAGCCCTTGATGAAGCGGCTAGGGCTCATGGCTTTGACCGCCTTGAGCTGCGTCGGGTTAACATAATTCCCGAGTCGAAGATGCCGTATACCAACGCGATGGGGCAAACCTACGATACCGGTGCATTTGGTCGTATTTTCGAACGAGGCCTCGCTGTTGCAAAGGTCGATGACTTCGAGTTACGCGCGACGACCAGTGCACAGCGGGGCAAGTGGCGAGGGCTCGGTGTTGCGAGCTTTCTGGAATGGACCGGTGGTAACTCATTCACGGAAGAAGTGAACATACAAATCTTAGCCGACGGATCTGTCGAAGTTTTCACTGCAGTGCTGCCGATGGGGCAGGGTATACAAACCTCCCTAACGCAGTTAGTCGCTGACGTTTTTGATTTGCCTGCAGAAAAAATCCGTGTTGTGATGGGTGACACCGACCGCGGTAACGGGTTCGGCTCAGCTGGTTCAAGATCAATTTTTACGGGCGGCGGTGCCGTGAGCGAAGGCTCAACTAAAGCCCTTGAACTCGCCCGATCTCTGGCGGCAGAGGCTCTAGAGACGGCCGTTGAAGACCTCGACTATGCGCAGGCACGCTTCACGATTAAGGGAACGGATGTCGCTATTGAATTGGGCGACGTCGCCAAATTGCGAGCGGAACAACGCATCGTTGTGGAGTCGAGTACCACAGCTGGCGCACCCACTTGGCCCAATGGTTGTCACGTCTGTGAGGTCGAGGTCAACCCCGAAACCGGTGAGTGTGAGGTCGTCGCCTACAGCTCAGTCAACGATGTGGGTCGGGTGATCAGTCCGACCATTGTTCGAGGCCAGTTGGATGGCGGCGCGGTCCAGGGCATCGGTCAGGCGCTCTACGAAAATCTCATTTACGAGACGCATGGCGCACAGCTGATCTCCGGTAGCTTAATGGATTACGCCGTGCCACACGCAGACGTGATGCAGGTTGATTTCGTAACCGAGATGGATGAATCCATCCCCTGTAAAACCAACGTGTTGGGCGTGAAAGGCGTTGGCGAACTGGGCACGATTGGTGCGACGCCGGCAGTGGTGAACGCCATTGCTCATGCGTTGGCGCGAAACGGGCATGGCCACAAGACACCACAGCTGCAAATGCCGCTGACGCCCCTGAACGTTTGGCAGACCATTCACGAGCAGTAACAGCGGTATCAGGCGTACTCTGAGATTTCAATTAAATTCAAATCCGGGTCACGCACATAAACCGAGCGGATCGCGCGGGTTGCACCCGTGCGCATCACGGGACCCTCAATGATGGGCCAATCGGCTGCGTTTAATCGGTCGATCACTTCAGCGAGCGGTACGCTGGCAATGAAACACCAATCCTGAGAACCTGATACGGGCAGGTGGGCCTTCGGCTCGAACTCAGAGCCCTTGACGTGCAGATTGATTTTTTGCGCGCCAAACAAAAACGCACGACGAGGCATTGGTGGCGATCCCGCCTGAAAAACCTCAAGCCGCATGCCTAGGACGCGGGTATAGAAGTCGATACAAGCGACCTCATCGCTTGTTGTGAGAACCAAATGATCCAAATGGTCAATCATGACTCACCCCTGTACTGGCGCAGGATGGCAGTCGGTCACCAAACCCGCTTTGATCAATTGCCCAGGTACGTCGTGCCCAACAATGTGCGGTAGCGTGCGGGCTACGGTCAATAGCTTCACGATGTCTATGCCCGTCTCAAAGCCCATCAATGACAGCATGTTAATGGTGTCCTCTGAGCAAATATTGCCACTGGCACCCGGTGCGTAGGGGCATCCGCCAAGTCCCCCAAGTGATCCATCAAAACGTTCGATACCGCTTTGTGCAGCAGCGAGCACATTCGCTAGGCCCATCCCGCGGGTGTTGTGAAAGTGGAGCGTCAACGGCACCGTCGAAACGCGTTGCGCCAGCAGCTCAGTCAATCGCTGTACCTGCGCCGGATGGGCCATCCCGGTGGTGTCACAAATCGTGAGACCTTGAACACCAAGGTCAGCAAATCGCCAAGCCCAATCTGCCACCGTCGCTGCCGGGACATCACCTTCCATGGGGCAACCGAAGCAGGTGGATAACGAAACGGTAATGGGTCGGCGCCCGTCCACAAAGCCGATGACCTCACGCAGTGCCGCAAAGCTGTCGTCGCGGGCCATGCGCAAGTTCGCACGGTTGTGGGTTTCTGACGTCGACATGACCAAGTTCAACTCATCCGCATTGACATCAAGGGCACGCTCTGCGCCACGTAAGTTGGGTACCAAAACGGTGTAGACCACGTCTGGGTGACGGGTGATCTGTCCCATGACGATCTCGGCATCGCGCAGCATCGGAATCGCCTTGGGCGATGTGAAAGATGTGACTTCAATTTTTGCAAACCCACAGGTACTCAGTGCATCGATCAGCGCTACTTTATTTTCTGTTGGGATGAAATTTGACTCGATTTGAAACCCATCGCGCGTGACGACCTCATTGAAATACAAACGTTTACTCACGACACGATTCCTTTTTCTCTGAGTGCTGCGATTTGATCGTCGCTCAAGCCAATTGACTGCAGCACAGCCATCGTGTCTTGACCGATATGCGGTGCATTCCGGTCATGTGCGCCCGGCGTGCGTGAGAGCTTCGGAACGATACCTGGGATCGTTAATTCATCCCCATCATCCATCTGGATACGATGGAGCATGCCCCGCGCTTCATAGTGCGGATCGGCTGCAATATCTGCGACGGTGTAGATGCGTCCGGCCGGTACAGAGACCGACTCAAGGATCGACAAAACCTCCTCGACCGCACGACTAGACGTCCAAGCCTCGATCGCAGCGTCAATCTCCACAACCCGTGCGACGCGCCCGGTGTTGTCCGCAAGCGTTGGATCCGCCGCAAGGTCTGGGCGACCAATGGCACCCATCAAGCGCCTAAAAATGCTGTCGCCATTACCTGCCACCAGAACATAGGCGCCACCGGCACAGCGGTAAGCGTTGCTGGGGGCGATACCGGGCAGCGCGCTGCCCGCTGCCTCCCGCACGGCACCAAACGCGCTGTATTCAGGCAACAGGCTCTCCATGCAGTTGAATACGGCCTCGTAAAGCGCTACATCAACCACCTGCCCTTTGCCACTGCGCTGACGTTCGTGCAGCGCCATCAAAATACCGATCACCCCATGAAGTGCCGCCAACGTGTCGCCAATGCTCACACCGACTCGTACGGGAACCCGCCCAGGTTCCGCGGTAAGGTGACGCAGGCCGCTCATGGCTTCAGCGACCACGCCGAAACCCGGGCGATCTTTGTAGGGGCCGGTCTGGCCGTAACCACTCACCCGCAGCATGATCAAGCGCGGATTGATCGCCAGCAATGCATCGGGGCCAAGCCCCCATTGCTCCATCGATCCCGGGCGAAAATTCTCGATCAACACATCAGCTTCCGAGGCCAGTGTGCGCACCAACTGTTGACCCTCAGCGGACTTTAAATCAATCGCCACTGAGCGCTTGTTCCGAGATTGGATCTGCCACCAGACCGATGTCCCGTCTTTGAGGAGGCGCCACTTACGCAGCGGGTCACCAGAGCCTGGTGGCTCCACCTTGATCACGTCGGCACCAAAGTCCGCCAACGTTTTTGCCGCAAACGGGCCTGCGATGAGTTGACCTAATTCAATGACCTTTAGTCCCGCTAACGCACTCATGATGTGTCCACTGTGATGATCGACAGCCTGCTATCGTACCCAAAAAAAAGCCTCCCCGTGTCCCGCACGAGGAGGCTACCGACGACACGCCGTGTCGGCTTATTTGGATTTTTCGCGACTGGTAATAAAGTCCACGATCGGCAACACCATACCCATGATCAAAATTGCCAAGAGGTCGAACTGCTTGAGCTTCCAGATATAGGGCAAGAAGAACAGACCCAACATACACAGCGCAATAAACTGAATCAAGCGATTGGTCATTTTGAGTTTTCCAGTCAATAAAAAAGATTTAAAGGGGCTAGCGGCCTCACGCCCCTAACATACGTTTTTCAAGCCAGCTAGCCGTCCGTAATAGACGCGCATCGGCATTCAAGTTGCCAACTAACTGCACTCCAATCGGGAGCCCGTCAGCGGTCTCAAGCAGCGGCAGGGACACGCAGGGCAACCCGGCAAACGTCCATAAGGTGGACATGATCGGGTTGCCGGTCGAACCGTGTCCCACCGGGGCAGGCCCCAACGCGGCAGGCGTCACGATGGCGTCGAAATGGTCAAAATATTCGTCAAAGCCCGCAGCCGCGTGGTGACAACGGTCGAGGGCGAACAAGTAGTCGCTGGCCTTGATGTCGGCGCCACGGGCCAAGAGTGCCTTGATCTCCTCAGAACCGACACCACCCGCCTTCGCAACAACGGTCCCAACATTGGCGTGCATTTCGGCTTCCATGACGGTTTTGAGCCAGCCGATCGCGTTGGTAACGGACTCGTGCAGAGGCACCTCTGTCATGCAGTCGCCCAACTCTTCAGCCAGCGCCTCGAAAGCCTCTCGGGCCTGCGGGTCCATGTCATCCCATTGCGCGGTTTTAACGAACATCAGTTTGGGCGGCATGGGCGGTTCTTGAGTCGCTAAGCCGCTCAGATTCATGGGGAAAATCGTGCGACCCTGCGCACTCTCGTGACCACCGATCACGACTTCGCCCACTCGCGCCAAATCTTCAACGCTCCGCGCAAACACACCGACTTGGTCTAGCGATGGTGCGCACTTCAGAACACCACCGTTAAAGACCAAGCCACGGGTGGGCTTGTAGCCATGTACACCACAGAAGGATGCGGGTCGAATGACCGAGCCATTGGTCTGCGTTCCCACCGCAACGGGCACCATACCGGCTGCCACCGCTGCGGCAGAGCCGCTCGATGAGCCACCTGGCGTGTGCGCTAAGTTACGTGGGTTCTTGGTCACTGGCGGGTTGAGGTACGCCAGCTCCGCCGTACGGGTTTTACCCCAGACGACAGCCCCTGCCGCACGCAGACGGTGCACCAGAAAAGCATCCACACTCGGCGTACGACCCGCCGCGCCCGCATAACCGAGCTCGGTAGGGTAGTCTGCCGTGTCGATGTTGTCTTTGATGCCGACAGGTACACCGTATAGCTGCGGCAAATCCCCGCCGGCACGCGCCATGTCTTCAAGCACCCAGCGTTGCGCCTCGACGACCTCAGAGGACTGATGCGCAAACGCCTGCACCTCCGGCTCAACGGCCGCCCCGTACTGCTGCAATGCGTCGTAAAACGCCTGCAACGACAGCGCACCCGAGCGAAACGCCTGCGTCAATTCAGACGCACCCATTTCATGACACAAACGTTCCTGCGACATTCAATCTCCCTGTAGCTTTGTCAGCGCATCCGCGCCTTACTCTTTCTTGTCGGAACTGCCACCCATCAAGAAGGCAGGGTCCATCACACTGCCCTCTTCCTCTTCGGTGGGCGTCACATCTTCCATGCTGTGCTGGCTGTTATACATGAGGTCAGGCAACCAGGTCACGATCTTGGGCTGCACATAAACCAAAGCAATGGTTAGGAACACCATACCCAAGAACGGGAAGCACCCCTTGAAGATGGTCCACAGCTCCACCTCCTTCGGCGCAATGCCCTTGAGGTAATACGCGGACATGGCCATCGGCGGGGTTAGGAAAGACGTCTGTAAGTTGATCGCAATCAAAATACCGAACAGCATCGGGTCAACGTTGAAGTGCTCCAGCAACGGCAAGAAGATCGGCACGAAGATGATGATGATCTCACTCCACTCCAGGGGCCAGCCCAAGATGAAGATGATCAGCTGCGTCAACAGCAGGAACTGCACGGTGCTGAGGTCCATTGAGAGCATGAAGTCTTTCACCACGCTCTCGCCACCCAAGTAGGAGAACACGCTGGAGAACGTCCACGAGCCCACAAACAGGTAACACACCATAGCGGTGGTCTTGGCAGTTAGGAAGACGGCCTCTTTCAAGCGCTGCCACGTCATCGCGCGGTAAACCACGGCAAGTACCATGCCGCCCAAAGAGCCCATCGCAGCCGCTTCGCTTGGAGTCGCCAGGCCAAACAGGATGGAACCCAAAACAGTCATGATTAGGGCCGCCAACGGTAAGAAGGCAGTGACCAACAACTGCACGGCTTTGAAGAATCCAACTTCATCGACGTCTTTTGGCTTCGGCGCCAACTTGGGGTTGATCACGACGCGGCCAATCACGTACACCAAGTACAGACCTGCGAGCAACATCCCGGGGATCATTGCGGCGGCGTAGAGCTTGACGACAGACACGCCCGCGGTCGCGGCGTATACGATCAGCATGATCGATGGCGGGATCAATATACCCAAGGTACCACCCGCAGCTATCACGCCAGTCGATAGCTTCTGGTCATAGCCCGCTTTCAGCATGGAAGGCAGCGCCAACAACCCCATCAACGTCACCACGGCGCCAACGATACCCGTCGCGGTCGCAAACAGCGCACAGGTAATCAAGGCGGCAACTGCCATAGAGCCAGGTACATGACGCAGCGATACCTGCAAGCTCTCAAACAAGCGATCCAAAATGTTCGCCCGCTCGATGATGTAACCCATGAATAAGAACAGCGGGATGGAGATCAACACATCGTTGTTCATCACACTGAACGTGTTCTGTGTGAAGAGGTAGAAAATGTTGTTATCGAAAAGGTTCTGCCCCGGCGTATGGTACGCATAGGCGCCGAACATGATACCCATTGCCATCAAAGTGAAGGCGATTGGGAAACCCAGGAAAATAAAAACGATGAAGAGCCCCAGCATGACCAGGGCAATGATTGGATCGCTCATGCTTTGTGGCCTTCCTCTGATTTGCCAAATTGTTGTTGCAATGCGGTTTCAAGCTCGACAACGTCGTCGCCGCGGTCTAACCATTCATTGTTTTGAATGCACAAAATACAACGGCACAGTTCGGCCAAGCCTTGTAAGACCAGCGTGATGCCCGCTACAAAAATAATCATTTTGAGTGGCCAAACCGGCACACCCACGGGGCTGTTCACACTGACCTCTTGGATACGCATCGCATCGGCGCCATAAAAGAAACCAGAAAAAACCAGCGCCAAAACACCAGGGAAGAAAAATAGCAGATACAGCGCGAAGTCCACCTTCGCCTGCGTACGAGGCTGCCACTTGCGGTACATGAAGTCACCACGCACGTGCCCACCCTTTGCCAACGTGTAGGCGCCAGACATCAAAAATAATGCCCCGTAGAGCATGTAACTCATATCGAACGCCCAGTCGGTCGGGTCATTCATGACGTAGCGACGGAATACTTCGTAGCACGTGCTCGCCGTCAGGACCAAAACGGTCCAGCCGAAGGTCTTACCAATCGTCTCTGACAAATAATCAACTGTGCGTATAAATTTAATCATGATGATCCATCAATAAAAAAAAGCCGCTGCTGGACAGCCAGCAGCGACTGTTTTTAGCCGACCAAATTACTTAGGTAGCTTGGTCTTGAAAACGTGCTCGTAAGCCGTTTTGTAGTCGGCCTCGTTGAAGAACGAGTAGTACGCAACGCGACGTGCCCAATCCTTCTGTGATGCCAACACCTTCTTGAAGAAGGGATCTTCTGCTTCCAAGCGTGCCACCACTTTGTCCCAAGCAGCAATTTGCGCATCAAACACAGCCTTGGGTGTGCGTGACACCTTAACGCCGTCTTTGGTGATCAACTTCTGCAGGTCGCGTGAGTAGTTGTCTTGAGCTGTCCAAGTGTTGGAAGAAGACACCGCTTCAGAAGCGTATTGCAGAATCGCCTTCAAGTCGGGTGACAGTGCGTTGTACTTGTCGCCGTTGAAGATGATTTCAAAGAACTCCATCGCCTGGTGGTATGAACCCATTGAGTAGTACTTCGCCACGTCCTGTGCACCGAAGCGGCTGTCAGACGTTGGGTTGTTGAACTCGAACGCGTCAATCACGCCACGCTCCATCGCGGGAACGATTTCGCCGCCTGGCAACTGGGTCACTTTCATGCCCAACTCTTGCATCAGGTCAGCAGCCAAGCCCACTGTACGGTACTTGAAACCATTCAGCTCTTTGGCGGTCTTGGGAGGTGTCTTCTTGAACCATCCCAGTGGCTGTGTAGGCATTGGGAAAGCAAAGAAACCTTTCAGGTTCAGACCCAAAGTCTTCTGCAGCTCTTCGTAGAAAGCGTAACCGCCACCACGCATCATCCAGCCGAGTGTTTGCTCAGCGTTTGCACCCGTCACAGGGCCTGAGCCGAACAGTGAAGCCACCTTGGATTTACCGTACCAGTAAACCGCAACTGTGTGACCTGCATCCAGCACGCCCTTGCTAACGGCGTCGGTCACCTCGAAAGGCTTCACAACCGCGCCAGCAGTCAGGTACTCAATGCGCAAACGGCCACCGGCCATTTCGTTGACGCGCTTGACGTAGTCTTCGGCCATCTCGTTGAAGATGTCTTTCGCGCCCCAGGCACCTTGCATCTTGAAGACGATAGGTGACTGTGCGACCGAGATCATCGGCGCTGACAGAGTGGCGACGCCGGCTGCGCCAGCGGCTGCGGTTTTGAAAAACTTACGACGTGCGGTCGCGTCTTTCGCAGGTGCTTCAATAACTTGAGGCTTTGTGTTTTCCATGGTGTCTCCTGAAACTGTGAAAAAAACCACCGACATCGTCAGAGCGGCGGACGCCACTCGATGTGGTGGGCTGAATGTACCGATGTCTATGACAGACGACTCTAAGGGGAAACCCTATGTCTAACGAACCCATAGACACGCACGCGACAGACCAACACACCTTGGTGCAACAATTACTTTCGAAAACAATGAGTTAGCCCAACATGCTCGACGAACAGTATTATTCATGGATCGTGTGAAGTATTTTCAAGCCACTCCATCTGCACCAAAGTTGTGCATTAGTTAACCTTTGCGCAGCCCCAACCAAACCACCGCAGACACGACCATCAATGCGCCCACGAGCTGCATACCGGCAATGGCCTGTCCCAGCACGCCCCAGGCCAGCACCAGCGCAAAAACGGGCTCAACGTTCATAACTGCGGCATAGCCCACGACCCCCAGCTTGGGCAGCAAAGTGAACATCAAAGTAAACGCCGTACCGTAAAGCAGCGTCAACAGCGCAAGGCCCCACCAGCCCACCACAGTGCGAGGCAACTGAAACCCGTCCCCGACGCCAACGCTGATTAACGCCAATCCGCCGACGATCGCCAAAGTGAAAAACGTCCGTACGCGCCCGTCGAGTCCGGGTGTCTCGAATTGGGTGAGTACCAGAGCCAATCCGAATGACAACGACGCCCCCAGAGCGAACGCCACACCCACACCGATCTCACCCCAGTGCGCCTCGACGCCCAACCCAGAAGCGGCACCCAACACATCGAGCGCGAGCGCCAAGCCGATCAGAATGATGGGTACCGCACGCTTCACGGCAATCGGGGTCTCCTGCCGGTACAACAGACGCGCCCACAACGCGGTCGTCAGTGGGTAAGTGTTGAATGCCAGTAACGCCAACGCGACCGGTAGACGTGCCACAGCGGAGTACAGGCAAAAACTCTGCACGCCGATCAAAAGACCAATCAGGGGAAGAAAACGCTTTTGTTGCCCCGTCAAACCCAGTGAAACACCCTGCTGCCAAACGATCACACCAATCACGAAGGCGGTGCAAAGACTTCGAAAAGTAATTGCTGTCAGCACATCAGCGCCACTGTTGAATGCAAGCCGCGCCGCCACATGGTTGGCGCCCATCATCAATGCGATCGCGAGTAGCGTGAGAAAAGCGACTCCTGAAAGCGCGGTTGTTTTTGAATTCATAGTCGGGGCCTCATAGGTATGCCGAATTCAAACGGGTTCGCTGCTACCCGTACGAATGGATTGGTAACGCAAGCGTCTAAAACTGCTGAAAGCGGCCAGCCCTGCAGTGACCATGCCCACCAGTAAGGCAATCGACGCACCACCGACTTGCATCAACCCAAAGCACAATGCAACCGCTGCAGCACCGTGGGTCTGGCCCATGAGCCTAGCCATCGCAATAACCGCACTCGCGCCAGAGGCGCGGGTTGCAGGTGCGCTAGACATGATGGCACGCAAGTTGGGCGACTGAAACAGACCGAAACCCAAGCCGCACCACGCCATGCGAAAAACGATGCTCTCTGTGCTGGACGTGGTGTCCAGCAAAAACAACGACAACATCCCCGTGCTGAGTAGCGTGAGACCGACGCCACCAAGCAGGGCTGGGGCAATGCGGTCAGAGAGTCGACCCGCGAAGGGTGCCAACAAGGCAACTGCTGCCGGCCATGCCGTCATGAGAAATCCGGTGTTGATCGGATCTCGGTGCAACACCTGTTCGAAGTAAAACGGCAACGCCACAAACGCCACGCCCTGTGTCGCGAAGGCACCGACAGCGGTTAAGGCAGACAAACGAAACAGGGGTCGCGAAAACAAATCGACTGGCAACATCGGGACCGCGTGACCCCGCTGCCGGGTAATGAGCCACCAACCACTGAAGCCGGCGATCAAGAGCGGCAACACCACGTGGGAAGCCGACGCCAACTGGGCTGCAGAGCCGACGCCGTAAATCAAGCTGCCAAAACAGACGGCAGACAGCGCCGCCGTGAGCGGATCAATGGTGTGCGACTGCGGAACCGTATTGGGCAGGCTGCGCCACCCAAACGCCAACGCCACCAAACCCAATGGAACACTCAGGCCAAACAACCAAGGCCAATTGGCAACCGACAACACCAGTGATGCCACGCTTGGCCCCAACGTAAAGGAGCTGCCAACGATGAATGCATTCAGGCCGACACCGCGTCCCAACCGAGATGGCGGGTACAACTGGCGAATCAACGCAATGTTGACGCTCATGACGCCCGCTGCCCCGAGGCCTTGAAAACCCCGTGCGATGGCCAACGACAATAAATCTGGCGCCACAGCACACGCGAAGCTGGCCAACGTAAAAACCGCGATGCCCCATAGAAACACCCGACGCGCACCGAAAAGATCGCCCAAGGCTGCCAATGGGAACAAGCCAGCAACCACTGCAAGTTGGTATGCATTGACAATCCAGACAGAGGCAGCAGCCGACGCATTGAGATCAGCGGCTATGGCAGGTAAAGCGGTATTGGCAATTGACGTATCCAGCGCACCCAAAGCGACGCCCAAAAACACCGCAACCAATGCTTTCTTGTCGACACGGTGAACCCTGATGTCGGGCTGCGCAGTCGCCGGGGTTGATTCAGCAGACGGTGGCGTCAAAGGTTGTGTCATGGTGTTTGGCTTTGCGAGCGCACAGTTTGCCACCAATATCGCCACGTTCCCGCGCTCAAGGTGACAAAACAGCGATGCCTTTGCGGTAGAGTTGGGGGCAATAAACACATGGGTTCCCTCCACCCCGTTTCCAAACATGGCAGTCAATCTACCGTTCAAACTCGCAGGCGTCATGGGCATGCCGATCTACCAGTCGCGCTCACCCATCATTCACAACTATTGGATCAAGGCGTACGGCATTAACGGGGCCTATGGGCACTTTCCCGTCCAACCGGACAACGTAGCAGATGCGATTCGCGGTCTTCGCGCACTGGGCCTGGCGGGCTGCAACATCACCCTTCCCCACAAACTGGCAGCGATGCCCTTGATGGATACGCTGACACCGATGGCCAAGCGTATGGGTGCGATCAATTGCATCGTTGTGGGTGAAGACGGACACCTGACGGGCCACAATAACGATGGCTTTGGCTACATTCAAAGTTTGCGCGATGAGGACCCCAATTGGCGCGCTGACAAAGGCCCTATCGTGGTGCTGGGCGCGGGGGGTGCGGCTCGCGCTGTCGTCATTGCCCTGATCGAAGCAGGTGCGACATCCGTGCGGCTCTTAAATCGGACACGTACCACCGCAGAGCGATTGGCGGAGGGGTTGGCCCCAATCGTTGAGGTACACGAATGGTCGCAACGGCAAGAGGCCCTCCGAGGTGCCGCCCTGCTGGTCAATGCCACAAGTCAAGGGATGTACGGTCAAGAACCACTGGACATCCAACTCGATACCTTGCCTGCAGATGCCTGGGTATCTGACCTGATTTACGTTCCGCTTGAGACTCCCCTGTTAGCCGCAGCGCAGGCACGGGGTCACCGTGCGGTCAATGGCCTGGGAATGCTCATCAACCAAGCGATACCTGCTTTTGAGGCCTGGTTTGGCGTGCGCCCGCACGTCACGCCCGAGCTCAAGCAACAAATTCTTGCCACGTTTTAAGCGACAAGTCACGCCATGACTCCTGCACCCCTACGCATTGCCGTCGCCGGCGCTGGCTACATCGGCCAAGCGCACATCGCAGCCATTCAGCAGGCGCCTGGTTTACGTCTGTCGGCCATCGTGGACCCCTCGGAGGCGGGCCAAGCGATTGCGTCACAGCACGGGGTCGCGCACTTCCACGACCTCGGAGTTCTTCTTGCTGATGCACGCCCGGATGCCATCGTCTTGGCGACTCCGAACCCACTGCACGTCCCGCAGGCAATTCAATGCGCCGCTGCCGGCGTTGCCATCTTGCTGGAGAAGCCCGTGGCGGTTACCGCCGCCGATGGGGCCAAATTACTGGCTGGTTTAGGTGCGCACGGCAGCCGTGTACTCGTGGGACATCACCGAACGCACAGTGGCATCATGCAAGCCGCAAAAACCTGCGTGGACAGCGGCGTGTTGGGGCGCTTGGTCTGCGTCACAGGGCGTGCGACTTTCTACAAACCTGCCGAGTACTTCGCTGCTGCGCCTTGGCGCTCACAAGCCGGCGCAGGACCCATTCTTTTGAACATGATTCACGAGGTGCACAACTTCCGCATGCTTTGCGGCGAGGTGCGCGCCGTGCAGGCCGTGGTTAGTCATGCAACGCGTGGGTATGTGGTCGAGGACAGCGCCGCGATTACCTTTGAATTCGAAAGTGGCGCGCTGGGTACCTTCATGCTATCCGACTGCGCCGCATCACCCTCCAGCTGGGAGCAGACCAGCCAAGAAAACAAAGCCTACGTCAGCTACCCCGCGCAAGACTGTTATGAGGTCACTGGTACCAACGGCAGCCTCTCGGTACCGACCATGCGCTTGCATCGATACGCGACGGATGCCGCCCGGTCGTGGTGGTTACCGTTTGAGACCGAACAATGGCCGCTCGACGTTGTTGATCCCATTCAGGCTCAGATGCAGCATTTCGAGGCCGTGATCCGAGGTGACGCGTTGCCTGCAGTCACTGTCGAAGACGGCCTGCGAAATTTAGAGGTCACGGAAGCCATTGTGCAAGCCGCTTCCAGCGGCCAGCGTGTCACCTTGAGGAGCTACGCTCCCAAATTGTGAGCGCACCGCCAGCGACACCACACACGGCGATCAGCGCAATGCCCATTAGCGAGATGTGATCGGGTACGTTACCGAACGCAAGCCAGCCGCCCAAAAGAGCGAAACCAATTTGCGCATACATGTAAGGCATGAGCGTTGACGCAGGCGCGTGCTCGTAGGCCTTGATCAATAGGTAATGTCCCACGGTGCCAGCCACACCAATCAGCAGCAGTAGCGCCCATAAGGTCATGTCGGCCAATGGCGTCCATATCCAAGCCAGCGTCAAACTGCTGGTTATGGCGCCCACCCACACCGAATAAAAGTGAGTCGTCATGCTGTTTTCAGTTTCAGCCAAACGTTTGGTGAGCAGTTGAAATGCCGTGTTGACCGCAACAGCGCCCAACGGGAAAACCATTGCCCAACCGAGTTCCGACTGGCCCGGACGCACGATGACCAAGGTGCCAACAAATCCGCCCAAAACCAGCATGATGCGCCACAGAGACACGCGTTCTCCCATCATGGTGGCCGCAAAAAATGTGACGAAGAGCGGGGTTGTCATCAAGATTGCCGTGAACTCGGCAACCGGAAACGCCTGCAAGCTGGCAATGGCTAGCAATGTCAGCAAGATAAAAAAGATCCCGCGCGTGATCTGCAAACCCAAATGACGGGTCATAAGCACCTGGCGTCCCAACTTTGGTAAGAAGAACCCCGTTGTCAACACCGCCTGTGTCATGTAGCGCACCCAAATGATCATCATGATGGGAACGTGCAAGCTGAGGTGCTTGTTGACGGTATCAATCAAGGCGAACGAGGCAACAGCCATCAGGACCAAGGCGATACCGAGCAATGCGGATGGCTTCAAACCGGGGGTGTGTGCAGACATAAAAAGGGAGCCCTGAAAACCCCCATTGTTCGATAAACGGTAGGCAGATGACCGTATTCTATGAGGTGAAATCGGTGATTCTGGCTGCCTCGAGTCGCTCACGCACCACGGTCATCTCGGCGTCATTGAGCTGACGCAAAGGCGCACGCACACGGGCCCAGTCAGATTCGCCAGTCAAAATAGCCATCGTCGCCTTGAAAGTGGGCAGCATCACGGTCGCGTTCAACAGGTCAATGTAAGCACCTGCCCGTTTCAAGTCTGAATCAATCGACTTGACATCGCGATTTTCAACCAGACGCATCACGCAGCGCGGCATGATGTTGGCGACGCCGCTGACAGCGCCATTGGTGCCCTTGGCTGCAAGCGCAGGAATGTCTAACTCATTACCGACCCAAACCTGAACCTCGGGCATGAAGGCCTGTGCAAGCCCGAGCGAATGTGCCCTGTCACAGGCGCTGTCTTTAATGCCCAGAATAACGCCAGGGTTGCGATCGATCAGGGCGCGAATCACCGCTGCGGAGAGCCCAACCCCCGCAACTTGGGGAATGTGATACAGCACCGCGCGCAACGATAACCGGTCCTGCTTGACCGCATCGATGACCTGCTGCAATGCCGCAGTGATCCCTTCATCCGATACGCCTTTAAAGAAGAATGGCGGCATCAAAAGGCATGCATGAACCCCTAGTTGGGTGGCATGGACACTCAATGCGATGGTGTCGGGCAACGCTGCCGCGCTGGTATGCACCAGAATGGCATCGGCCGGCACACCCGCTGCAATGAGCGCTGACAGCGCCGCAGTACGCTCAGAAACACTGAAAGAGGGCCCCTCACCCGTGGTACCAAACAGGGTCACACCATTGCACCCCAACGCCAATAAGTTCTTGGCGTGTGCAGCCAGCAAATCGTGTCGAATCTCGCCGTCTGCAGCGACCGGGGTCAAGAGAGCGGGCCAGATGCCCTTGTGCGCGCGAAGCGTCATGCTTTACCTTAGACAGGAATGAGAAAAGGGAAATAAAACTACAACCCAGCCGGTACGTAGCCAAACTGCATCGGGAGCCACAACACGATTTCGGGTACCAAGATAAGCACCAACAGTGCGAGCAGCAAAGCGACTAGGAAAGGCCAGATTTCTCGAATCATTTCTGCCAGCTTGATACCAGTAGTGCCGTTAATCACAAACAGCAGGATGCCGTATGGCGGCGTGATCAAGCCAATCATGCAATTGATAACCGCCACCACACCAAAATGCACCAGATCAATCCCCATGGAGCGGCAAGCCTGCAAGAACAGCGGAATGATGACCAAGATGATGGTGGTAGCGTCCAAAATGCACCCCAACAACAAGAGCAACACGTTCACGCCCAACAAAAAGGTCAATGGCGATACATCCAAAGACTGCAGTGTTTCAGCTAACAAGGCGGGTATGTTTTCTGAAGCAACAATGTAGTTGAGGATCAAAGCACCACCAATCACCAACCCCACCGACGCCGAGGACTTGACGCTGTCCAACATGATGGCCCGCATGCCGGAAAAACTCAGGGTGCGATAGAACACGGCAGCCAAAATAAACGCGTAGGCTGCGGCGACGGCTGCCGCCTCGGTTGATGTGGTCACACCGCCATAGATACCCCACATCAAAATCACTGGCATCAACAACGCCGGAAACGCCTTGATCGTGAGGGCTGGTAATTCGCGTATCGGGACCACGGCATCTGGCTCAAAGCCTCGCTTGTGCGACAGGTAGACGTTCATGGCCATCAACATGATCCCCATCAACAAGCCGGGCAAAATGCCCCCCAGAAAAAGAAAGCCGATGGAGGTATCCGATACGAGCGCGTAGATGACCATCGGAATCGACGGTGGAATAACCGGACCAATGGTGGCCGAGGCTGCCGTGATTGCAGCCGCGTAGCCCGGGCTGTAGCGCCCATCGCGCGTCATCATCTGGATGATCACTTTACCGATGCCCGCCGCGTCGGCGACGGCCGAACCCGACATGCCGGAGAAAATCAAGCTGGACACAATGTTGACGTGTCCCAAGCCGCCCTTGAAACGCCCGACCACACCGACACAAAAATTCAGTAATCGCTCGCTGATCGAGCCCGCGTTCATGATGTTTGCCGCGACGATGAACAAGGGCACCGCCAACAATACGAAACTGTCGTAAAGCCCATAAATAATCTGCTCACCGGCCAGTCCCACGTCTTGGCCGACCAGCACCAGATAGACCACCGCAGAGGAAATGATGGAGAAAGCAATCGGTGTACCGATCGCGGCCAACAAGAACAAGGTCGCCAGACAAATGCCAAATGCCAAGCTCATGACGCCTCACCTTTGAAAATACGGACGAGACCTCGGGCGTAGATAGCTATGGTGGCAACCATGAACACCAAATAAACGGAAAACACGTACATCAGCGGGATACGCAAGGTGCCGCTTTTTTTAATTTTCAAAAAACTGATGAAGTCATAGGTACGCGGCAACGCAACCAACATCGTCACGACAATGGCAATCGCCGCAATGGCTGCCAACCAACGCTTAGCTTTAGGCGACACGTTCAAATAGATCATGTCGAAGCGCACATGATCCTCATTGCGCAGACTGAACGATGCGCCCCAAAAAACGGTCCACAACCACATGGTCAGGCACAGTTCAAGCGTCCAGCCAAGTGGGTAATTAAAAACGTAACGCGCCGTGATTTGAACGACAAACGCCAGAAACATTAAAGACAACATGATCACACCGACATCGTCGGCGCGGCGCTGCAGCCAATTAGAGGTATTTGTCATTGAATCACCATAGAGGCGGCGACCCCGTAAAGGTCCTGAGGCCGCCGCAATGCGCTGTTTAAGCTACTGATCTGGGCTCATCAGAGCGCGTTGATCTTCTCAAGTGCGCCTTTTTCCCATTGCTTTGACAGGTCAGATTTGAGGTACGCGCCCTGCACGGCTTGGCGGAAAGCGTTCAAATCAGGAGAGTAAACCTTCAGGCCTTTTTCCTTCATGAAAGCCTCTAACTCGCCTTCCAGCTTCAATTGCTTTTGACGACCAGATTCGGCAGCCGCATCGGCGGCTTTCTGAACGGTTGCCTGCTGCGCGGGCGTCAGCTTATCCCAGACCTTTTTACTGATAGTCACGTAGTTCAAGTCCACCAAGTGATTGGTCAGCACGATCTGCTTGGTCACCTCGTAGAACTTTGACTTTTGAACGGTTGGCAGGGGGTTATCCTGGCCATCGACGGCACCGGTTTGCAGTGCTGTGTAGACCTCACCAAAAGCCATCGGCACAGGGTTTGCACCCAACGCCTTGCCCAGGAACTGCCATGCCTCAGAGCCAGGCATACGCAATTTCACACCTGCCATGTCAGCAGGAGTCTTGATGACCTTGTCTGTGCGAAGGTTCACTTGACGGCGGCCAAGGTACATCACGGTCAAAAGCTTAACGCCCAACTCATCTTCGACTTTCTTCTTGTATGACTTGAAGAAATCAGAGTTGAACACGGCAACCTGGTGAGCCGCATCGCGGTGCACATAGCCTGCTGCGAAAACACCGAATTCCGGAAAAAACTCAGCCATCTCTTGAGCTGAGGCAATCGACATTTCGAGGTTGCCGCGTGAAATGGCCTCCAATTCGGTGCCCTGCTTGAACAGCGACGCGTTCCAGTGCGGTGTGAATTCGGCAAAACCAGATACGGCAGGCGCAAAAATTGTGGTTAACGCGATGGCTCGCTCGTCGTTTTCGGATGCGGGTGAGGACAAGCGCAGCTTGACTTTGTCAGCAGCCAACGCGGCACCGGCAGCCAATGAGAGAGACAAAACGGCGGTGGTTGCAATTAAACCGCGGCGAAGAATAGAAACGGACATGAACAGGTCTCCTAGAAAAAAGCTTATCGGCACCACGCCTTTAAACGGGCAAATCCTAGCAGGAAATTAATTTATGTACCAGATAGTACATAATTTAATTTTGCGTTATCATCTGAAAACAAGGGCAATATATAGGGGTAAACCCTTATTTTTGCGAACCAAGTTGCAGCAAATGAACCAATTGGTACAACCACTTTCACACACCAAAACGCGCACGAAACGCAACGATCGGCGTGTGGATGAGGCCGCCCGTACGCAACAGGACATCTTGGATGTCGCCGCCAAGGAGTTCAGTGAAAAAGGCCTTGCGGGTGCGCGTGTCGATGAGATCGCCGCCACCACCAAAACCAGTAAGCGAATGATCTATTACTACTTCGGTAGCAAAGAAGGTTTGTACCTGGCCACGCTGGAAGCGAAATATAAAAAGGTTCGCGATACAGAAAACCAACTCAACCTCGCGCACATGGCGCCTGAGGCTGCGCTGCGGTGTCTCGTTGCAGTGACCTTTGACCATCACCTGAATAATGAGGATTACATCCGCATGGTCATGAATGAGAACATGAACCGCGCCAAGTACCTTAAACAAAGCCCGCAGGTTCAGGACCTCAATCGACCTGCGATTCAAATTCTCACTGATATCTACGAGCGCGGCGTTGCGTCGGGCGTTTTCAGAGCCGGATTAGACCCGGCAGATATTCACGCCTCTATCTCGGCACTTGCTTTTTTCAACGTATCAAACCGCCACACGTTCGGACTCATTTTTCAACAAGACAACCACTCCCCCGCGTACGTCGCGATGCGCCGAGAAAACATCGTAGAGATGATTCTGCGCTACGTGAAAGCTTGAAACGACCCACCCCACTAAGGAAACGATATGAAAATCCTCACCCTGCACGGTATCAACCTGAACATGTTCGGCAAACGAGATGCCAAAACGTACGGTACTGCCACACTGGCGGAAATCGACGCGGAATTAAAAGCCATTGGGCAAACACTGGGCGCTGAAGTTGAGTGCTTCCAGACGAACTTTGAGGGCGCCATGGCGGAGCGCATCCACCAAGCGTACTTCGAGGGCGTCGATGCTGTCCTCATTAACGCGGGTGCATGGACCCATTACAGCTACGGAATCCGGGATGCGTTGGCCATTTTGAAGTGCCCCATCTTGGAGGTCCACATGTCCAACGTGCATGCACGCGAGACCTTCCGTCACACATCCGTTTTCGCTGAAGTGGTGCGCGGACAAATCTGCGGCTTTGGCACTGAAAGCTACATGGCTGCATTGCGAACAGCGGTGTCGTTGGTGCAGAAAGAAGCGCAGTGAAACCCCTGACCCCGCTCATAGACGGCCATACCGTCTTCATTGCGCACATTGGGTTTCCCACCCACAGCTTCAAGGCACCCTTGATTTACAACCCCTATTTTGCGGACGCGGGAATCAATGCAGTGGTGGTCCCTATGGCGTGTGAGGCACCACAATTTGAATCACTGATCAAGGCACTGCTACCTTTGCCTAATTTCAAAGGTGCCTTGATCACCATGCCGCATAAAGTGACGGCACTGGCATTAGCAGACACGACCTCGCCTGTTGCGAGCGTAGCGGGCGCATGCAACGCGTTAAAGCGCGGCACCAACGGCGAACTGATCGCTGACATGTTCGATGGCGCAGGCTTTGTGTTGGGCCTTAAAGGTAAGCAATTCGACCCGATGGGTAAACGCGCGCTGGTCGTCGGCAGCGGTGGGGTTGGGTCGGCGATTGCGGCCTCGCTGGCCGATGCAGGTGTTGCCGAAGTTGGCGTTTTCGACGTCAACACCGCTGCGGCGACGGCGCTAGCCCAGCGCTTGCGGACCCACTATCCCCTTCTGCGCGCGGCCAGCACGTCACCAGATCCTTCCGGCTACGACCTGGTCGTCAATGCCACCCCCCTCGGCATGAAAACCGGCGATCCGTTGCCCTTTGATACCGACAAACTGGCGCCACACACCTTCGTGGGTGAAGTGGTGATGAGCCAAGCTGAAACGCCTTTGTTGGCCGCGGCGCGCGCCAAAGGCTGCCCCGTACAACTCGGGGTTGACATGCTGTTTGAGCAGATTCCAGCCTATCTGGAATTCTTTGGTTTCCCAACAACCTCCGCCGCTAACTTGCGCGCGCTGGCGCAAATCAAGTACAACTGAACGCAGGAGTGAGGTCATGAGTGATTTTCTAACCAAAGGTGACGATGCCCGCGAACCGCTGACACCCGTGTTCAGCGACACGGCCAACCCCATTGGGCTGAACGGCATTGAGTTCATCGAATACATCACGCCCAAACCCCAAGCTTTGGGTCAAGTTTTGGAAATGATGGGCTTCCATCCCATCGCCCGCCACCGCTCCCGCGAGGTGCAACTGTACCGTCAAGGGGATATCAACATTGTGGTCAATGCGCACGCTGCGGGCCAGCCTCGCGGCCCTCTCAGCGAAGGTCTTGAACTCGATGAACAAGTACAAACGCGCATTGGCGCCGTTGCCTTCCGCGTGAGAGATGCCCGCGCCGCGTTTGATTACGTTGTCGATAAAGGGGCCTGGGCAGTCAGCACACACCCCGAGGTGATGGAGTTGAATATTCCCGCCATCCATGGCGCTGGCGGGAGCCGCATTTACTTTGTTGATCGATACAAAGAATTCTCGATCTATGACGTCGACTTCATCCCGACGCCGGGGGTGAATCAACACCCGCCCGCAACGACGGGGATGCACTTTTTTGGCATCGTGCAATACATTGGTGTAGATCGCAGCAATGACTGGATCACGTTCTATCAAACACTGATGGGGGCGCAGCCTATTCCGACTGAACAGCGCTTCGGCATCATGCCGCAGGGCACACTCATTCAATTCCCAGCAGTCAATCCCGAAGCACGATTCATGATGCAACTCGTGGAGCCGCCACCCAATGTGATGGACAGTCGCGAATACCTGCAACGCATTGGTCTCGGCGTGCCTGATGTGATGGCGGCAGTACGTGAACTGCGCGGGCAGCACATCGAGTTTATTGAGACACCAGCGACCCACACCGAAGTGCGCGGGGCAATCACCAAAACGTATGAGCAGGCGGTAGTGTTTGAGCTTGTTCAGAGCGTGCGCGGGGGTGGGCAATGATTCGCTCACCGTCTGCGTCCAGTGGGGTCTCAAGCCGCGTACGGCAGAGTATTCGTAGTTTCGGCATGGACACGATCACGCTGGCAGGCCCGTTGTCAGCCAAGCTCGACGCCATCTCCGAGGCAGGCTTCTCACAGGTGATGCTCAAGGCCAACGACCTGGTGGGTCACCCCAGTGGTTTTGAGGCTGCAGTGGCCGAGTTCAAAGCCAGTGGACTTCGGGGCACGGGTTTTCAAGTGCTGCGCGACTTCGAGGGACTCTCTGGCGATTTACACGCCTACAAAGTGGACATTGCCAAGTCAATGCTAGAAATGTGCGCGGCCTTGGGTTGTGACGTGTTGTTAGCCTGCTCCTCCACCTCAACCCACGCCAGCGAGGACAGAGACCACATCGCCCGTGACCTGCGTAAGCTCGCCATGTTGGCGATCCCCTATGGCATCAAGATCGCTTACGAGGCCTTGTCATGGGGCCGACACATCAACGAGTTTTCAGATGCATGGGACGTGATTTCCCGCGGCGACTGCCCCAATCTCGGCATTGGTCTGGACTCCTTCCACATCTTCGCGAGCAAGACACCGCTTGAAGAGCTGAATTTCATCGCGCCTCACCAAATTTTTTTAGTCCAGTTAGCAGACTTCATGTGGCAGGAGACCCCCACATTTGAAGAGCGTCGCACGACGGCTCGCACTTTCCGCGTTTTTCCCGGCGAGGGCGTGCACAGCGCCGATCTGAAAGCCTTGGTATTGAAACTGGAGGCGCTGGGCTACAACGGTGACTACAGTTTTGAAGTCTTCAATGACGACTATCAGCAAATGCCTCTGCAGACGGTCACCGCGCGAGCGCGCAAATCAGCCTTGTGGTTGGCCGACGATGTCATGCAATTGAACGCACCCGATATTCACGGCATGCGTCTGCGCTAAACCCTAACATCGAACGAGATTTCGATACCGGCTCCGCGTGGAACATTGGTATACAAACGCAGTTGGCCGTCGATACTCTTGACGCGCTCTTGTAAAAGTCTCAAGCCCAAGCGCTCACTGGCAGCGCCAGCGGTGGGGTTAAAACCAGGCCCTTCGTCAGTTATTTGAATCACGACCCTGCGGTCATCGGCGCGCAGGCAAACAGCGAGGCCATGTCCATCGGCATGCTTCAAAGAATTGAACAGTGCCTCCCGGACACATCGGAACACCACACCATTGACCGTATCCGATGCGACGAGCGCATTCGACTCATCACCCCAATGAGTCGCGACTACCGTCCCGGTTTGGGCTTGGAAGTCAGACACCACGCGCGCCAATACCCGATTCAGAGGCAGACCGGTCATCTCGGGTAGCGTGTTGTTCCTCGCCACGTGGTGCAACTCGTCGGCTGTGTCCTTTAAAACCTCTACAACGCGCGTCAGAGACTCGCGAAGCGATGCGGGCGCTGGTTGGCCCTCCGGCCAGTCCTCAAGCAGGGTCTCAAGCCGGATGATGGACACCGCAAGCGCCTGCGAGGGCCCATCGTGAATGGTCGCCGCAATTTCATTTGCTAACAGCTCCGTCGCTTGTGCCGTTTGCACCTGCAGTGCCCGTTGCGCTTGGCGCTGCGCGCGTTTCGCTTGTCCGCGCCTCACGCCAAACAACAGGACACCCAACAGGACGCACCCGAGCAAAACAAGCAGTATGAACAGCAATCTATGGGTCCCCTATTGAAGGTCTCGGCGCACGGCCAGTTTCGCGCCTTCACCGGATACTAGCCGAAATAAGATGCAGTTTTGAAAACCAACCACTTTTCTGCGAACAGAAGTGTTTTCCGCGAAAATAAAGGGCAATAGGAAATTGAGATGCCCCAAACAATAGAAACTCAACCGCAATCACCCGCCGAGTCTGAAGCGGCCATCACCATGCGAGTGCACCTCACTCAGCAGAAAACAATTCTTCACGCGCTGGGTTACGGGGGCCTGATACCCTTCTACGCGTTAGCTGCTGCGACCGCTTGGGGTGATCCGGCTACCCAAGGTTTGGCACAGTCACTACTGGCCATTTACGCCGCCACTATCGTCGGTTTCATCGGCGGTATCGCCTGGGCCATGGCATTGTTAACCCGGCTGAAAGCCCCTCATCTCACGCGTAATTTGCTGGTCTGGAGCGTGATCCCACCACTGATGGCGGCGGCATGCTTTTTCGCACCCCTACCCGCCAGGTTGTGGTTTTTGGTGATGGTGCTTGCGCTGGCTTGGATTGCTGATAAGCGATTTGCCAAGGCACTCGGTCTGCCTAGCGAATGGATTCAGTTGCGAGCGGCACTCAGCTTGCTGGCCATCGGTGCCCTGTCGTGGGCCGCTTCGAACGCCTAAATCAGCGGCTCAGACGCGTTGGTTGCCCATTGAAGCGAGCTTTGCGGCGCTTAAACCTGTCCGCTAGGTGAATCAAACCGGACCTCACCACCCAAGAAGCCCGGTAATATTGTATTTTGTTGCGTTCACGGAGTTGCTTATGTTTATCAAAAATACGTGGTACGTCGCTTGCTCGGCCAGCGAGGTTTCAGACAAGCCCTTCGGGCGTCGTATTTGTAACGAGCCCATCGTCTTCTTTCGCGATGCGCAAGACGTCATACAGGCCCTAGAGGATTTTTGCCCCCATCGCGGCGCACCGCTGTCACTCGGACGGGTGGTCGACGGTCGTCTGGTCTGTGGGTACCACGGCTTAGAAATGGGCTGTGAGGGTAAAACCATCGCCATGCCCGGTCAGCGGGTGGGCGGATTTCCACCGATCAAGAAATACGCTGTGACCGAGCGACACGGCTTCATCTGGGTGTGGCCCGGTGACGCACAAGCAGCCGACCTCACACAAATGCCCCAGTTGGAGTGGGCTGACAACCCCGCCTGGGCCTATGGCGGTGGCATGTACCACGTCGCCTGCGACTACCGACTCATGGTGGACAACCTGATGGACCTCACCCACGAGACCTACGTCCACGCGACCAGTATTGGACAACCTGAAATCGACGAGACCCCGTGTGTCACCAAGATTGACGGTGACCACGTCACCACCAGCCGTTTCATGAATGGCATCGAGGCGCCGCCTTTCTGGAAAATGGCATTACGGGGCAACAACCTACCCGATGACCAGTTGGTCGATCGTTGGCAAATTTGTCACTTCACGCCCCCGAGCCACATCATGATCGAAGTGGGTGTGGCGCTGGCGGGTAACGGGGGCTACGACGCGCCGGACGATAAAAAAGCCTATAGCGTGGTGGTGGACTTCCTCACGCCGGAGACGGAAACCAGCATGTGGTATTTCTGGGGTATGGCGCGTAGGTTCAACGTGGGCGATGCCGCCTTGACAGACGCCATCCGCGAGGGCCAAGGCAAGATTTTTAGCGAAGACCTGCAAATGCTTGAGAGCCAGCAACGCAACCTGCTGCGCATGCCGCAACGCAAACTTTTGAGTCTCAACATCGATGCTGGCGGCGTACAATCGCGCCGCGTTATTGACCGCTACTTGGCACTCGAACCCGCCAACTAACCCACTGCCGCCGGCAGCATTTGATGAAAATTATTGACATACGGGAGCAGACCCTACCAATCAGCTCGCCTATTCGTAACGCCTATATCGACTTCAGCAAAATGACGCTGAGTCTGGTCGCAGTCATAACCGACGTGATCCGCGACGGTAAACCTGTGGTGGGTTACGGATTCAATTCGAATGGACGCTACGGGCAGGGTATGCTCATGCGGGAGCGTTTCATACCGCGTGTGCTACAGGCCGCTCCTGAGAGCTTGTTGAATGACGCGGGCGACAACCTCGACCCGCACCGAATTTGGAAATGCCTTTACACCAACGAAAAACCCGGCGGGCATGGTGAACGCTCTGTAGCAATCGGCACCATCGACATGGCAGTATGGGACGCGGTGGCGAAAATCGCTGAGAAACCTCTTTTTCAGCTCCTAGCCGAGCAGTATGGCAACGGGCAAGTCAATCAAAAAATCTTCGTTTATGCCGCGGGGGGCTACTACTACCCCGGCAAGGATGACAGCCAACTGAAAGATGAGATGCGCAGTTACCTCGATCGAGGTTACAACGTCGTTAAGATGAAGATTGGCGGTGCATCTCTAAGTGAGGATTTACGACGTATCGAATCCGTTCTCAGCGTCTTGAAGGATGGGCAGCAACTCGCCGTCGACGCCAACGGGCGATTCGATCTCGATGCGGCCATCGCCTATGCAAAGGCGTTGTCTCAATACGATTTATTCTGGTACGAGGAAGCCGGCGACCCGCTAGACTATGAGTTACAAGCGACGCTGCGTAACTATTATAAAAATCCCATGGCCACAGGCGAAAACCTATTCTCCATGCAGGATGCACGCAACCTCATCCGCCACGGCGGCATGCGTCCCGACCGCGATTGGTTGCAATTTGATTGCGCGTTGAGCTACGGACTGGTGGAGTATCTGCGCACACTGGACATGCTGAAAACACATGGCTGGTCTGCAAACCGCTGCGTCCCCCATGGCGGGCATCAAATGTCACTCAATATTGCCGCTGGTTTGGGGTTGGGCGGTAACGAGTCATACCCTGACTTGTTCCAGCCCTTTGGTGGCTTTCCCGACGGAACCCGTGTGGAAGATGGGCATGTATTCTTACCCGCACTGCCCGGTATTGGCTTTGAGGGTAAATCAGACCTGTTCGCCGTGATGTCAGCGCTTTCTGGCGACAAAGCCCACTAGAGCGGAGGGCCCGGCATGGCCCTTCCCTTCTGACAACTCAGCCACATAGGTCCGGCTGTCCAATACCGTGTAATCTGGGAATGCATCGGCCAGCAAGGTGTCAGCGTATAGGTGCGCCAATCGACCCGGTCCCCCGGTATTGAACTGCAGCTGCTCAAGGCCATAACCTTGGATCAGCACCACACCCCCAGGCTTCAGGCAGCGATCAATACGCTCAAAAATGACCCGGCGCTCGTCGGGCCCAGCAAATTGAAAAAAGATACCGACCACGTTGTCGTAACGAGATTCGCCCCAATCGAATTCATCACAATCGGCGCAGGTGAAATTGACCACGACCCCGCGTTGTCGCGCCAAACTCTTGGCCTTTTCGACCGCCGCCTCCGCAAAATCAAATGCGTCTACCTGCCACCCTTGAGTGGCCAGATGCACGCTGTTGCGACCCTCGCCATCTGCCAGCGCCAACAGGCGACCAGGCACCAAATGGTGCTGCTGCGCGACCAAATAGGCGTTCGGCGCCTCACCAAAGACATACTCAGGGGTTGTGAACCGTTGATTCCATGTACTTCTTGGGTTGTCAAAAGCCATCAGAACCCTTCAAGCGCCAAACACAGCGGACAGCTGCCCAAATATTCCGAAATCCACGTCTACCCGATCACCCGGCTCAACCGCGATCGGAACCATACAGGTGCCCGTGGTGACGAACTCGCCAGGTTTCAACCCGACGCCGAGAGCGCTGAGCTCATTGGCAATCCACGTCAGCGCCAAACGGGGATCTCCCAAGACCGCAGCGCCGCTCCCCGCGCGTTGCCACTGCTGACCACTCGCTGACGTGACACTGGCCGTGACGGCGTGCTGCGATAGATCTAAATCGCGCCACCCCTCTGGCGCTTGCGGTCCCGGTAAAAAGCCGTGCGCACAGGCGTTGTCAGCAATCAAGCATGGTTCGCCAGCCGTCACGAAATCAAGAAAACGGGAGTTGGGTATCTCGATAGCGATCGACAAACTTCCCACCGCCGCCATCACCTCAGACTGTTTGTAAGGACTCTTTCGCGCTGGTAGGGGGTGCGCAAATGTAAAGACCATCTCTGGCTCTGCAACCCGCATGCGGTTGCCACTGAGCGAGATCGGCGTGCCCGCTTGGCACAGCGTGTGCGCGAATATGCGACCCGCCAGCGGCCCAGAAACGCCAATATGCTTTTGCCCCGCATCGCTGGTTGCAGCAATTTTCCAACCAACGACTTCGCTCGCGACTTGCGCACACAGGCTTGCTTGCACCGTATAACCATCGTCACGAGATTGAGGCGATAGCAAGGGCGATAAGGACGAAAGCGCTCGGCCGGATGTCCAATGGGTTGAGAGAGTCTCGGCCAGTTGATTAACAAGTTCGGGGTGCATAGTGGTCGTACCAATTCAGAAATTGACGACCGGCCAGTGTAGACAGGTTTTATCGAAAGGAAAAGTAAATACGGACACCATCACCCGCGCGCAGCCGTCACAAGTCGAGTGTGAGCTTTTCCCCCATGCATCGCGACACACACGGCATCATGACCGTCTGACTGTCTTTCTCAGCCTGGCTCAAGACAGCGCAACGGTGGTCGATCTCACCCGAGAGCACACGCGATTCGCAGGTGCCACAAATACCCTCACGGCAGGAAAACGGGTGCGCGACCCCTAGACGCTCGATCGCATCCAAAACCGACTCATCTGGCGATACCGTGGTTTCCAAGCCCGATTGAGCCAAGGCCAAGGTAAATGCTTCGCCCGGCGCCGCAACCGATTCCGGGGCGCTAAAACGCTCCATTACAACGGTACCATCGGCCCAGCCAACCGTGGTCGCCGTCACTTGATCTAATAAAGGTGCAGGGCCACAAACGTAAACCCCATCCCAGCGTTGCTCACTCAGTAGACTCGTCACATCAAAAACGGCACCGACTTCGTCGTCGGCGTGCGTGACTAGCTTATCGCCACAGAGCGCACGCAGCTCCTCGAGATAGGCCATCCGCGCCGCAGAACGTGCGCAGTAGACCAATTCAAAGGGCACGCCACGCGCGTGCAAATCCTGCGCCATCGCGTAGATCGGCGTCACGCCAATACCGCCGGCGATCAGCAAGACACGCTGGTGTTGCGGGTTGAGTTTGAAATGGTTACGCGGCGCACTGATCGCAAGGCGCGAACCCACGTGCACGGCGTCATGCACAGTCTGCGAACCCCCGCGGCTGTTGGCATCGCGCCCAACAGCAATTTCATAGGCCGCTGGATTCCCACTGGTGGCTTCTGCGACGTTGGTCAGTGAATAAGACCGCGTCAAGCCATTGGGTAATCGGATGTCAATGTGTGCACCGGCCTCAAACGCGGGGAGGATATCGGTGGGTTGATAGGGCGCGATTCGCATGCGAACGACGCCTCGCGCGAGGGCTTCCTTGGAGACTACTTTGGCAGCGATTTCAGTCATATTTAGAGCATCAAGGTGAAAAAATTTGGCACGTCGCGTGATTTACGCGCGGTCAAGGCGCAGGGGCAACTGGCGCAGTCGTTTGCCTGTCGCCGCGAATATCGCATTCGCAACAGCCGGTGCGATCGGGGGTACACCGGGCTCCCCAACGCCGGTCGGTGACGCATTGCTGTCAACGATGTGTACGTCTATGTCGGGCGCTTCGGACAGGCGCAACAAGGGGTAGTCATGGAAATTACTCTGCACTACGGCCCCATCTTTAAACGTGATCTTGCCATGCAACGCGGCCGTCAGCCCAAAGATGACACCACCAGCGATCTGCTGCCGGATCACGTCGGGGGTTACTGCGAGACCGCAGTCAACGGCACAGGTGACGCGATGCACGCGGGGATTTCCATCCACGATCGACAGCGAAACGACCTGTGCGACCCACGTATCAAAAGAGTGATGGGCTGCGATACCCATGTATTGCCCCGACGGCTGAGCGCCCCACCCTGCCTTAGACGCCGCCAATTGGATGACACTTTTCATCCGCGGGTCTGCATCCAGGTGGCGCAGTCGAAATGCAACCGGATCTTGGCCCGCGGCATGCGCCAACTCGTCTATGAAGCTTTCAATACCAAATGCCGAGTAGGAGTGCCCCACCGAACGCCAAAAACCAACGGGGATGCCGGCATCGACGGTGACATGGCGAACCGCCCTGTGGGGCACCGAATAAGTCCCCATCAGTCCTTCGACGCTGGTGGCGTCAACGGTCAAGCGCTTGAAGATGCTGTGGCTTCTTTCGCCAAGCCAACTCGCCGCCGTCCACCCCACAAAAGGCGAGAGCAATGCGCCGCCAGAGGCATCGATAAAGTGCGCCAACGCATCCGCACCACTTCGCTTGGCACTCAGTGCGATCAGTTGACCATCCGCATCGAGACCCCCCTCAAAGCGCATCATCGCGCTGGGGCGAAAGTGATCGTGACGAAGGTCATCTTCACGGCTCCACACCAATTGAATCGGGTAGCCTGTGGCCCGACAGATCTGCGCGGCTTCCGCAACAAAATCGGTGTAGAGACGCCGACCAAACCCGCCACCTAAAAAAGTGGAATGTACGGTGACTTGCTCGGGATCGATCTCCAGAAAATGCGCTGCAACCGCCCTGGCCAAATCGGGCACCTGCGATCCCACCCATAAAGAGGCCGTGCGCGCCTGCGCATCAAACGAAATGGTGCAGTTGGGTGGTTCCATCGTTGCATGCGCCAAATGCGGCGCTGAGTAGGTGGCACTGAGTGTTTTCACCGCACCTGCCAAAGCATCGACGACATCGCCCGCGGTCTCGGCCTTTTGACCGGCGTCGCTGTCCAGGGAAGCCTGCATCTGGGCGTTGATGGTGTCAGTGGATTCACGCGCCAGAGGGGGGTCAGTCCACTCAACCTGCAGTTGTGCGGCCGCCTGTCGGGCGCGCCAGTAGGTGGCTGCAACCACACCCACGCCGTGAGGCAAAGCGACCAGTTCAACCCCCTCTGGCACACCAGTGGGGTCAAACCGAGCCAATTGCCCACCGGCTACTGGGCAACGGATCACGACAGCGACCCGGCGATCCGGCACGTCGACATCAATCGCAAACACAGCGGTGCCAGTCGACTTGGCCAGAGCATCTTGGCTGAACCCTGGTTTGCCGATGTAACGATAGGGCGCACTCGTTGGAATGGTGTCCGCTGCCGGTAATGGCCGCTGTGCTGCCGTTTCAACGAAATCCCCGTAGGCGTACGCGCGATCACCCAACCAGACTTGTCCATCGGCAAGACGAAGCTTGCCAGCGTCAACGCCCAATTGCACCGCCGCCGCCGCGTGCAGAGCAGCCTTTGCAATAGCGCCCGCCTGTATCAGCTGCGTAAATGAGTCTTTGAGGCTTGTGCTGCCCCCAGTCAATTGCATCGGTTGTCCCGGCAGGCGGTAGGCTTCGTCAACGCCCACATGGTGCAGTTGAATACGATCCGGCGCGACCGACAGCCCCTCCGCAATGAGGATTGTTAGTCCGGTACGCACGCCCTGTCCCATTTCAGCGCGGGGTTGATAGAAATGAATTTCGTTACTTGGTGTGATGCGTAAGAAGGCATTGAATGCCACCCCGTCGCCAATGGTCACCGGCGTCTGTTCGCCAAAAGGCTGACAACCACTGAGCGGCACGCCCACGACCAAGCCAGCACCCGCCGCGCCAAGGGCCTTGAGAAGGTCGCGGCGCTTCAGGACACTGCCCCTTCCGCTGCTGCTTGTTTAATCGCTGCCTTGATCCGGTCATAGGTACCGCAGCGGCACAAATTACCGCTCATGGCGTCAATGATTTGCGCGTCAGTCGGGTTGGGCGTTTGCTGCAAAAGCGCATGGGCTGACATCAGTTGGCCCGACTGGCAGTAGCCACACTGCGGCACCGCCAGTTCGGCCCATATTTGTTGCAACCGGCTGGGTTGGGTGGGTGTACCCAAGGCCTCGATCGTGCGCACCGCTCGGCCAGCCACCTGCGCGATCGGGGTCACACAGGCTCGCTGTGCTTGCCCATCAATTTGAACGGTGCAGGCGCCGCATAAGCCGGCCCCGCAGCCAAACTTGCTGCCCTTGAGGCCAAACTCATCGCGTACCACCCACAACAAGGGGGTGTCCGGTGCCTCTTGTGAGACCACCACACGCCCGTTTAATGAAAATGTCGTCATCTACTCGCCTTATCGCAACTAAACCTTGGGCTTGAGTGTAGTGTGATCCCTCTACCCGCCTGTGCATAATGGATTTAGGAGCCCGTCTAAGGTCGCCGTTGGAGGCAAAAAGTAATGAACCAACAACCCCTAAAATCGAGCGGTAGACCCCATAAAAGCTGAATTTATTAGAAACCAACATGACCATTCTCGTCACTGGCGCCGCTGGATTCATCGGCAGCAATTTTGTTTTAGATTGGCTTAAAACGTCGTCCGAAACCGTCATAAATCTCGATAAATTGACCTATGCGGGCAATCGACACAATTTGGTCACGATTCAGGATGACCCCCGCCACACCTTGGTTCAGGGTGATATCGGGGATCAAACCTTGGTGCCGCAACTGTTGGCGACGCACCGCCCGCGTGCCATCCTGAACTTCGCAGCGGAGAGCCATGTGGATCGCTCCATCCACGGCCCGGGTGAATTCATTCAGACCAATATCGTGGGGACGTTCCATCTGTTGGAGGCCGCCAGAGACTACTGGATGCAATTAGAAGACGCCGAAAAAGCCAATTTCCGCTTCTTGCACGTGAGTACCGACGAGGTATACGGCACTTTGACCGCGAGCGATGCGCCATTCACTGAACAGAACCGCTACGAGCCCAACAGCCCTTATTCTTCGAGTAAGGCCGCCAGCGATCACTTGGTGCGTGCCTGGCACCACACCTATGGACTGCCAGTGCTGACAACCAATTGCTCCAACAACTACGGCCCTTACCATTTTCCCGAAAAGTTGATCCCACTAACCATCACCAACGCACTCGCCGGGAAGCCGGTGCCCATTTATGGGGATGGTTTGCAGGTCCGCGATTGGCTCTATGTCGGCGACCATTGCAGCGGTATCCGCCGCGTGCTTGAAGCCGGCACTATCGGAGAGACCTACAACATCGGCGGGTGGAATGAGCAGACGAATATCAGTATTGTGCAAAAGATTTGCGCCTTACTCGACGAGCGACGGCCCCGCGCAGACGGCACATCGTATGCCACGCAGATCACGCACGTGAAGGACCGACCAGGGCATGATCGCCGCTACGCCATCGACGCGCGCAAGATCGAGCAACAGTTGGGATGGCGCCCGGCCGAGACCTTTGAAACCGGCATCCGTAAGACCGTGGATTGGTACCTGGAGAATGCCGAATGGGTAACGCAAGTCCAGAGCGGAGCCTATCGCGACTGGGTCAATAAACAGTACGGCGAGACCGTGTGATGCGCATCTTGCTGACGGGTAAAGGTGGCCAAGTGGGGCATGAACTGCGCCACGCGTTGGCCCCCATAGCGGAGGTCATCGCAGTTGGCACACACGATTGTGACTTCACAGACACCGATGCCATTGAGGCGCTGGTGAGCCGCGTCAAACCCCATGTGATCATCAATCCGGCGGCCTACACCGCAGTTGATAAGGCCGAGTCGGAGCCTGATCGGGCGGCGGCCATCAACGCGACGGCACCAGGCGTGCTGGCGAAACAGGCACAACGCTTAGATGCCCTGTTGATCCACTACTCGACAGACTATGTATTCGATGGCACCCAATCAACGCCCTACACCGAGGCTGATCGAACCAACCCACAGAGCGTCTATGGCGCCACAAAGCTCGCGGGTGAGACGGCAATTCAGCAGCAGGGTGCGCGCTATTTGATTTTGCGCACCAGCTGGGTGTACGGGATACACGGACAAAATTTTCCCAAGACGATGTTGCGGCTTGCCGCCGAACGCGAGACACTGAACGTGGTGGCCGATCAGTGGGGAGCGCCAACATCAGCCAGCCTGTTGGCCAACGTGACGGCGCAGTTGCTCTCTCAGCCGATTACCGCAGCGCAATCGGGCGTGTACCACGTTAGCGCCTCAGGCAGAACCAATTGGCATGCGTATGCCTGTCGTGTGATCGAACGGGCCCGTGCGTTAGGCTGGCCGCTCAAGGTGGCCGCTCAGGCCGTGAACGCCATCCCATCATCCGCATACCCCACGCCGGCAAAACGACCGCCCAGCGGTTGTCTTGACACGACGAAATTTCAAGAAACGTTTGGTATCCATTTACCCTCGTGGGACAGTGAAGTCGATGCCTTCGTAAACGCGCTCCACGCAGAAAGAGAGACCACCCGATGACAGCAACACGCAAAGGCATCATCCTAGCGGGAGGCTCTGGCACCCGTTTGTATCCGGTGACGCAAGCCGTGAGTAAACAGCTCATGCCGGTGTACGACAAGCCGATGGTTTATTACCCGCTCAGCACACTCATGCTCAGCGGTATCCGCGAGGTTTTGCTCATCAGTACCCCCCAAGATACGCCGCGCTTCTCGGCTCTGTTGGGTGATGGTTCCCAGTGGGGTATGTCCATTCAATACGCGGTACAACCCAGCCCGGATGGTTTGGCGCAGGCTTTCATTATTGGTAAGTCGTTCGTCAACCAACAACCCAGCGCGCTTGTCTTGGGTGACAACATTTTTTACGGACATGACTTGGTAAAGCAATTAGCCAGTGCCACAACGCGCACGCGCGGTGCGTCGGTTTTCGCGTATCACGTTCATGACCCTGAGCGCTATGGTGTGGTCGCATTCGATGCCCACAAGCGCGCCGTCAGCATCGAGGAGAAACCAGCAAAACCACAGAGTAATTACGCGGTCACAGGCCTGTACTTTTACGACGAACAGGTCTGCGACATCGCGGCAGATATCAAACCCTCTGCCCGCGGCGAATTGGAAATCACCGAAGTCAACCAGCGGTATTTGTCACAAGGTGAATTACAAGTTGAAATCATGGGCCGCGGATTTGCATGGTTGGACACCGGCACCCACGACAGCCTGCTAGAGGCCAGCAGCTTCATCGCAACACTGCAAAAGCGTCAGGGCCTCCAAGTCGCCTGTCCAGAAGAAATTGCCTACACCCAAGGGTGGATTACCGCCGCCGAGCTTCAAAATTTAGCAGAGCCTTTGGGCAAGAATGCCTACGGCCAATACCTGCTCAACCTCATCAAATAAGTGCATGCCCTACACCGTCACACCGACCGCCCTGCCTGAAGTCATGATCCTTGAACCCAAGGTTTTTGGTGATGCGCGCGGCTTCTTTTTTGAAAGCTTCAACCAGCGCGACTTCGTTGCCAGTACAGGCATCGATGTGACCTTTGTGCAAGACAACCACAGTCGCTCAAGCCGAGGCGTTTTGCGGGGACTACACTACCAAATCCAGCACCCGCAGGGCAAACTGGTTCGGGTCGTTTCAGGTACCGTACTCGACGTCGTTGTGGACCTTCGTCGGAGCTCTCCCCGATTTGGTCAGTCGGTCACTACACGTTTGGATGCCGAGAAACACCAACAACTGTGGGTGCCGCCCGGCTTCGCGCACGGCTTTTTAGTGCTGAGCGAGACGGCAGACTTCCTCTACAAAACTACGGACTATTGGTACCCCACGCACGAACGCAGTTTGAGGTGGTCAGACCCGGCGCTGGGCATCGCCTGGCCAGCTGATATTCAGCCGCAACTGGCAGCCAAAGACGCCGACGCGCCGCTGTTGGCAGACGCGGAGGTCTTTGCCTAAGACCACACCATGAGGACGACGCCGATGACGGCGAAGGCCCACAAAAACACCTTGCGAAAAACGGCCTCTGACAACCGTCTTTGTATAAGAGTTCCCAACACCAGGCCCAAGGCAACCGGCAGACACGCCACGATCGACCAACCATTCAAGGCCATCGTGGCATGACCGAAAGCGGCGAGGGAGGCACTCATGGTCAGCGCGGAGAGTAGATAAAGCCACCCCATAGCGCCTAGCAAGTTGGCTTTATTCAAGCCCAGACCACGCAGATACATCACGCCTGGGACCGAGAAGCAACCGGTGATGCCCGTGATGAAAGCATTGATGCTCCCGAACGCCACAGCAAGCCAGCGGCTTTCAGGCTGACGCAAAATCCAATCCTTGCCTCGCAGCGACCACAGGCTGTAAACCAAGATCACGAGGCCCAACAAGCGCTCATAAGGCCATTCAGGTACGTGGATCAAGACGGCGATTCCCAGCGGAATGAGCGCGACGGATGCCACTAAGAAGAGCCACACGCGACGAGCCGTTTGCCAGACTTGGCCATTCACCGCGATCTGCCATGCGTTGCTGAGCACGGTGGGCACCGCCACCAACAGCATGGCGGTTGGAATATCCACCACCATGGCGCCCAAGCCAATACCAATGGTCGGCAAGCCAAACCCCACGGCCCCCTTCACCAAGCCACCCAATAAAAAGATGACTGCCAAATATAAAAGAACCTCTTGGGTGAGCAACATGGTCAAAATTCGAGCACGTCGGTCACGGGGTCGTCATGGCGCGGTACCTGCCCTGTTGGCGGTACCGCGACGGGTATGCGGGCTCCCTGCCGCACCATGAGCGGCAACCGCCCGATCGGCGCCGGGCATGTCACGGCGTGCCCGCCGAGATGGACGCTGCGGTCATAAAAATCGACCCACTGCCCCCCATCTGGCAGCTTAGGCAAATAGATCGCACGGGTCTGAGCGCCCTTTTCGACCACGGGTGCAACCAACACATAGTCGCCCAGCATGAAATCGTCGCAATCAGCGAAACACCCCTCATCGTGAGGGAAGTTGAAAAACGTCGGCCGAATAATCGGTTGATGGAACTGACAGGCACGTTCGAAACAAGCCCAAAGGTACGGCATCAATTGGTAACGCAGATTCAATGCCGCGCGAATGTCGTCGGTCACTGAATCGTGCATCCAAGGCAAGTTGTTTTTGCCATCAGGCTTCCACGAGTTCATGACCATGCGCGGATTGAGCGCACACGCCTGTACCCACCGCGCCAACAACTCAGGCTCTGGCGACGGGCCGAAGAAGCCCCCAACGTCATGGCCAACGTTGAACATCCCAGACAACGACATCTGTAGTCCGGTCCGAATATTCCACTTTAAGGTTTCCCAACTGGTGGTGTTATCGCCAGACCAGGTTTGCGCGTACCGTTGCAAACCGGGCGGGCCGGCGCGGGTGATGGTGTAGACCGCTTCGTCCCTGCCAATCGCGGTCGCGTAATCGGTTTGCGCCTCGAATGTCGCGCGCGTCATTAGCAGCGCGTGCAGCGGCCGACTGCGATGGATCGGCCCCGCCTGACCCCACAAATCCGAAACCGCATCCTCGGACTGGATCGCGTACTCGTTGTTGTCGTTCCAACCGCTGTCAATCCCCTTTTCGAGGATCTGCTGACGTAAGCCGCTCTGCCACCATTGCACCGCTTGTGGCTTGGTAAAATCGAGATACGCGCCGTTGCCATCCCAAAATGGCTCAACAACGGGTTCCCCTGTGCTTCGGTTGTTGATAAAGCCGTCGGCATCTCGTACCGCTTGATAGGCCGGATGATCGTCGAGTAAGCACGGCTTGATGTTGGCCACCAACCGCATACCCGCCTCTTGGAAACTGCGGTTAATTCCTTCAGGGTCTGGAAACTTATCGCGGTTCCAATTGAAGACATAGCGTTGCTTACCACGGGAGGAATAGCCCGACCCATAGTGAAACGCCGAGATCGGCATCCGGTTATCGCCACAGGCCGCTATGAATGCGGTGAGTTGTTGTTGCGCATCGGGTGCATCTGCCAAACCCATTGCAGTCAGGGCAAATCCAACACTCCACTTGGGTGGCAAATGGGTGCCGCCAATCAACGACATGAACTGGTGCAGTACCGCCGCTGGTGAGTCGCCCACCATGATGTAGTAGTCGAGGTCACCATCGTCGATTTCGATGGTTCTGAAAAAGTCGTGGTAATTGTCGTGCTCACACCCCAAGTCAAAGGTGCACGCGCTCAGGGTGTCATAGTAAATACCCTGCCATAAACCATCTGGCGTGCGTTGCATTAAAAACGGCCAGTGTTTGTAGAGTGGATCTCCCGATTGAGGGTCGTAGCCGAGCGAGTCTTGCCCCATACATCGCAATCGCCGACCATGTAAGTTGAGCGGCCCCGTTTTATCACCCAAACCAAAATAACGATCAGTGGGATCGCGCACCACACAGTGACGAATGGCGCCGGTGCGCTTCGATGCGAGGTAGGCACTGGTGGCACGGTCAGCCATGTAAACCTGCCCTGTTGTCGGTGCCTGCCAAATCAGCCGAGGTGTTCCCGCCACGCCTGCTGCAAGGGTCACGCGCAAATCGGTTGTTTCGAGGGAAGGCGCCGAATTTGAGTCAGTAGCACTCAGGTTTCTGACGGTTAGGGACGGTCGACTAAAACCTGCCAAACTGCCACGCAGCCGACCCTGCCACGGAACATCTTCTCCAGCGGTCGGCGCAATGGCCCAGGTCGCTGGTTCGCGAAAACCATCAGGTCGCACCCAGGTGACCCGCGCCGTGCTTGCGGATAGAAAAGCCAGTCGGAGTGCGCCCCCATCTGGCATGGAGGCGACCGCGTCACCCGGCACGGCACCGGGTGTCAGCGCCCAGTGCGCCGCTTGAAAGGGCGTCATAGCGGTCGATTAACGGAACAGCATGGTCAACTCGGGGAAGAACAGCACTAACGCCAACACCACAATTTGGATGCAGATAAAAGGCATGAACCCGCGGAAGATATCCGGCAACGAGATGTGAGGGGGTGCGACCGATTTCAAGTAGAAAGCAGCTGGGCCAAATGGCGGTGACAAGAACGACACCTGCATGTTCACGCAGAACAACACACCGAACCAAACCGCAACAAAACCAGGGTCGGCAGCAAAGGGGGCAAACACGCCAATCTCTTCGACAGGCAGCTTAAGAACGATGGGCATGAACACAGGCATGACCAACAACACGATGCCTGTCCAATCCATGAACGCCCCCAAGAACAGGAAGATCACCATCATCACCAACAACACGCCCAACGTGGGCAAGTCATAGCCAATGATCAAATTGGCCACGTAAGTAGGGCCACCAGCGATCGTGTACGCGCCGGCGAGCGCTGTTGCCCCAAAAGTCACCCAAATAATGGTGCCAGTTGATTTAAAGGTGCGCATCGATGCCTCTTTCACCAACTGCATCGAGAACTCACCGCGCAACTTGATGAGCACCAACACCGCAATCGACCCAATGGCCGCCGCCTCGGTAATGCCGGTGATACCACCGTAAATGGAACCCAGCACGATAAACACGATGGCCAAGGGTTGCAGCAGTCCCTTACCCTTATTCCAAGCGTCACGGGTCTCGCGCCAGCCAACGACTTTAAATAAGTAAAAGCCCGTCGCCAGTGCGGTGATCGCCATCACCGTGAACCAATTGGGCGACTGGAACCACATGTATTCCTCAATCGTTACAAAGTTCTGAACGATAAAGGCACGCACTGCAATTAAGCTCGAAGCGATAAACGCAACGATCGCCAATAAGCGTTTCCCGAACTTAAGCTTTTCTAACCCTGATAGATCATCTGGCGAGGGCTCAGGCAAGGGTGCAAGAGCGGGATTCAAATTGGTCCGAATCAGGATGTAGATGATGTAGAAACCCGCCATGATGAATCCGGGCAGGAATGAGGCCTGAAACAACGCATGAATCGACGTCTCAGTGATTAAGCCGAAAAAGATCAACACGATAGATGGTGGAATCATCGTGCCCAGCGAGCCGGACGCACAAATGGTGCCCACCGCTAAATTTTGGTCATATCCCAAGCGAAGCATTTGCGGCAACGCAATCAAACCCAACAGCACCACTTCGCCGCCGATGATGCCGGACATCGCCGCCATCACGACAGCCATGAGTGCCGTCACGACGGCGATACCACCCCGGGTGCGGTTCATCCAAATGTTGAGTGTGCTGTACATATCACGCGCGATGCCTGATCTCTCCAGTAAGGTTGCCATAAAAATAAACAGCGGCACAGAGATCAACACATAGTTTGTCATGATGCCGTAGAGTCGCTGGGCCAAAATATTCAATGGGCCAGCGCCAAAGGTTCGGGTCAGGGTACCCTCGCCTGCTTTCCATTCCGCGAAATTGAAACCATGTACAAACGGGTCGGTCAGCAAGGTTGGTTCAAACTTCAACACCAGCACGACCGTCGCCAAAAATCCGGATGCGAACCCCAGGGGCATACCGATGGCAAGCAGGGCCAGCATGCCCACAAGCAAAATAATCGAAATGGTTGAGATATCCACGTTCACGTACTCCTAAACCGTGTCACAAACACGGTTGTAATTGATTGGGGGTGCTTACCGTTGCGCGTTGGTCTGGTCAGGCCGTTGCGCCATGACCGAGTCTGGCAAATCGAACTCGGCTGACGGGTCATGGTTCTCACTGTAGGGCTCTGGGGTTACGTTGAAGTCCTTCCACAGGCCCTTGACCGCATAAAAGATCGCCGCTAACAACAAAACGGCGATGCAGATCCGCCACTGCGTTGGTACCGCGAACTCTGCCTCAGCCGGTGGGAATAACATGGGTAGCGCCCAAACTGCCAGAACGATCACCGTCACACCTGCAACCACATCAAACAACTTTCGAACCCAAGCGACGCTGGGCCAATCTCGGATCAGATTTGAAATCCCTTGTAAGACCAGGAAAAACAAAGTAATTAGTAACAGGGGTTTATCGGTGGCTGGAATAGGTGGATCCCAGGCCGTACCAAACGCCTCCCAGCGCTTGAATTTGGCGACTGCCTCTCCAAAACCGCCCCACAAAACGGCGAAAACAAAAATACTGGTGCACAACATGGAAATGACGTCAAACACCTGACGCAACCATTGGGGTGCCATGTCGTAAATCACATATATACGTATGTGACTGCGCTGTTGCATCGCGTAGAGGCCAGCGGTTGCGTATATCATGCCGCCTGCCCACAGTGACATTTCATTTACCCAAAGCGTGGGCTGAAAAAAGACATACCGCATGACCACCTCATAGAACATGATGGCCACGATAAAAGCGGCACCCCAAATTGTGATGCGACTGAACGCGTAGGTGATTTGGTCAATTGGACCTGTCGGTTTATGTTCAATCATGGGACCTACACTCCGGATGCATCGTTAAAGGGTCGTCGCGTATCTCAAGCTCTAAAAAAAAGCCGGGGCGAACCCCGGCTTTCTCAGGAGACAACTTACTTAACCAATCCCAACTCTTTCAGGTACTTCGAATGGCTCGCAACCAATGCCTTCGCCTCGGGTGAGCTAGCAAACTCTGGCCATGCCTTAAGTGCAGCTGCACGGAAGGTAGCGCGGTCTTCATCCGACCAGTTGTACAGCTTCACACCTTTCGCGCGCAACATAGCGGCCGCTTCAGCATTCTTCTTTTCGAAGGTCAAAGCGGTACGCAGGGCCAAAGCTTCCATTGCGGTGTTCAAAATGCGCTGATGTGACTTGGGCATCTTGTCGTACACACCCTTGTTACACGCCAAGTGATCAGATGGCATCGAGTGGAAGCCGGGGTAGTTGGTGTGCTTCGCGATGTCATACAAACCCAAGCCAACGTTGTTTGCTAAGCCTGACGCATCCGCACCGTCAATGATTCCGGACTCGAGTGCAGTAAAGATTTCTGTGAAATCCATCACGATAGGCTTGGCGCCGAGGTTTGCAAAAATCTTAGTCTCGAGGCCGGGAGGTGAACGGAACTTCCAATCTTTGAAGTCTTTGATACCTCGAATAGGTTTGGTCGATGCCAAAGACTCCTGGCCATACACCCACCAGCCGATCAGCTGCATGTCGTACTTGTTGTATAACTTCTGGGCGGCCTCCAAACCACCGCCGTAGTACAGCCACGAGAGTTGCTGATATGGCGTGTCGTAACCGCCCATGATGTCACCCACGAACTGGAAGGCGGGATTCTTACCAGTTTGGTAAGCGCCACCAGTCATGTCGCAGTCCAAAATACCTGTGGCTGCGGCGTCAAATGTCTCAACCGTTTTAACCACGGAAGACGAGAAAAAGGCTTCAACCTGAATTTCGCCATTTGACATGGTGGTCAGGTCGTTGAAAAACTGTTGGGCTAGCTTACCTGAGGGCGTCTCAGGGGCGTAGTGTGTCTGGATACGCAACTTGGTCGTGGCTGCTGTCGCGGCACCCATGCCCAAGCTCATTGCTGCGACTAGCGCGGTTGTAGCAAGTGCTCGTAGTTTCATTTCGGTCTCCTCGTTAATCCTATGACTCTCGGCCGGTTGGCTGAAACTTATTGGTCATATGATATTTTTTTTGCCGGATGGCGAAAAAATTATAGGTCATGGTCTGCGATCAACAACTCAGTGCAATCACCTATTCCAAAGGTATTACCTTTGCGCAACCCTCGACGAGTCTGAGGTCCTGTCGAGACCTTAACCATGAATGAAAGCCAGCATGACCATTACCCGCTTTGCCCTTTTCGAAGGGACGATCACCAGTGGCGAGGCCGCCGAATTCCGCACCGCCATATTGCGCGAGGTTTTGCCTAAGTGGCAGGCATTCCCGTGTGCTTTAGCCGTGCGCATCTGTTTCAGCAACGAACGCGACACGGGCGCGCCCGAAATCCCTCTAATTTTGGCGATCACCTATCCCAGCCGTGAGGCCGTTGATATCGCCTTAGCCAGTCCTGAGCGCGCGGCTGCGAAGGCCGCAACTGATGCAGTCTTAGCCCGCTACTTCAAGGGACGAATACACCATCACATCACCGAGGCTAACGAATGGATCGCCTGACTCAACGGTAACGGTATGCTTCGGTATCGTGTCCAACGTAACCGACGCCCCTGCCCGTGCCACTGATTACCCTTGAAAACGTTCGCCTGATCATTGATCAAACCGTTGTATTCGAAGGCCTCAACGCGCAAATACAACCCGGCCTGATCGCGGTCACGGGGGACGAACGCGTGGGTAAAACCTCGCTGCTGATGCTTTTAGCGGGTCAACATGTGCCCCACGCCGGCAGTCATATCGGCTCAACTGCTTTTTTTTGGCCCTACGCGGCTGAAGAATCGGACAAACAAACACCCATTGAGCGCTGGGCGCAGGCCGCGCGCGTCGCGCCCGGATGGAATCAGAGCCTGTGCGAGAGCCTTTGTAGTGCGCTAAGCATGACCGAGCACCTGCATAAGGGCCTCTTCATGCTGTCGACAGGGTCTCGACGCAAAGTCGACCTGATCGCCAACTTGGCCTCAGGCGCCCAGGTCATTTGCATCGACCAGCCTTATGTAGGCCTCGACGCACCGTCCATCGGCGTGCTACGCGAGTTTTTTGAAGAGGCGAGTGATGCTGGCAAGAACAGCCAGCGCGCTTGGGTTGTTGCTGACTACGAGGCAGACCCGCACCTGACTTGGGACCAGACGATTCAGTTGACAAGCTAAATTCAATCGCTCCGCCGTCGCCGCAAATGGCTGGACAAAAAATACACGCTGTGTGTATTTTTTTTCAATGGCTCCCTGATGCGCAAAAAATTCTGCAAAATTTTTAAAAAAGCGAAACGAAGTAACCACTGATAAATGCCATCTCTAGCGCTAAAGAAGACTGCAAACGTAACGCGAAATAACGCGCGGTACGACGCGAAGAGCAGAAACTAAGTTACAGGCCAAGCGCTACTCTCTCACTAAATTTTGCTACCTAGGCGACACGAGTAGTGGGTTTTCCCTAGCTTCCCAAATATTGGCGAGGCGCATAGTCGCTCCACTCGTTCGTTGAGCACAACATCGAGTTGCAAATTGTTTAAATGGATTTTTTTAACAAAAGGGATAAACCATGAAGTCACGTGTATTCAAAGTTGCACCCGTGCTGACGGGTGTTTTGTTGGGATTAGCAATGTCATCGGGGACCGCATTTGCGAAAGGCGATGAAGCTAACTTGGAGAAATTAGGGTCCTTCAAAACAACTGGTACGGGGCCAATGAAGACCGTTGAGCAAAACACAAAATACGCAGACAACTTGCGTAAGATGCTCAAAAACATCACGCTACCGGATGGGTTCAGCATCGAGTTGTTTGCGGTTGTACCCGACGCTCGGCAGATGGCTGTCAGCCGTAACAAGGCAACTGTGTGGGTAGGTACCCGCAAGTCAACCGTTTGGTCTGTGACCGATCGCGATATGGACAACGTCGCTGACACTGTCCAAGAATTCAGCCCAAGCGTCAAGTTTGATGCACCCGCTGGCGTATGCTACTCCCCAGACGGGTTCTTGTTTGTCGGTGAGCGTAACCGCGTGATGATGTTCCCCGCAGCAGAATATTTCATGGAGGGATCTGACACAGTTGCAATACCAATCGTGCCGCAGGGTACGCTTATTCCGCCAGAGGAGGAGTCTTACAACCACACCACTCGTGTGTGCACGATTGGTCCTGACGGCCGTATCTATATTTCGTTGGGCCAACCCTTCAACGTCAGCCCACCTGAAAAGCAGGAGCTCTTCAATAAATGGGGTATCGGGGGCATTGTTAGTTATAAAACCGACGGTAGCGACCGACGTGTTGAGGCGACAGGAATTAGGAACTCTGTTGGTTTAGCGTTCAACCCCAAGGATAAAAGCCTTTGGTTTACCGATAACCAGGTGGACGGCATGGGTGATGAGACGCCCCCAGGCGAACTGAACCGCGCACCCAAGATGGGCATGTGGTACGGGCACCCCTACACCGGTGGTGGTGAAGTCCGCACGAATGAATACAAAGGTAAGGAGATCCCCAAAGAGCTCGCTTCTCGTTATGTGAAGCCTCAAATCGAAACCATTGCTCACGCAGCTGATTTGGGCATGAACTTCTACACGGGTGACATGTTCCCCAAGAAGTACCATGGCGCTATCTTCAGTGTGCAACACGGTTCTTGGAACGCGGTTAAGCCTCGTGGTGCTCGGGTTATGGTGACCTACTTAGATGACAAAGGAAACGCCACAAAAATGGAACCCTTCGCAGAGGGATTCATGAACAAGAACGGCGTTTACCTCGGTCGTCCTGCAGACGTTGCCATGTACGTTGACGGCTCCTTGTTGGTTGCCGATGACAAAGCTGGCGCGGTCTATCGCATCTCTTACAACGGTAAGTAATCATCCCAGTGGTCTCCGAACAGAGACGTTAGGGCCGAACCTGTGGGTTCGGCCCCTTTTTTACCTCGACTTATGAAACGATCCTCACACATTAAATTCTGGTTATTTGCAACCGCGCTGGGTGCTCTCAGCCTGACCGCACAAGCCGCCGATTTGCAAGCTGGTAAAAACGTTGTGGAAATGCGGTGTCAAAACTGCCATGCGCTCAATGGCATCGCGACCCTTCCTGGGGCCGCTAATTTAGCAGGTCAACAAGACGAGTATTTACGTCGGCAACTGAAGGCCTATCGTTCGGGCGAGCGGCAGGATCCTGTGATGGGTGTGGTCGCAAAAATGCTCACGGACGAGGACATCGCCAACGTATCAGCATGGTACGCATCAATCAAGATCACAGTCACTGACCCCGAGTGATTTATCCGGGCGAAGATCGCGTCGCCCGTACCCGTCAGCCGCGCTAAGTTAGCCGAGTTCTCAGCCCACTGACATTCAAATGAAACTCGCAAAACTGACGCGCGCGATATCACCTCTGATTTAAGGGGGAATCCCTGTTCTTCCCGAACGCCGATGCACGCTAACTGGAATCTGTCATAGAAACCCGTAGGCGTAGGTGCAGACCAGCACGACGCCGACGGTGAGCGAGAGCACCATGCCATTACGACGACCAAAGTGCATGGTGACAATCGCAATGCCACAGATGACCAAGCGCATCCAAACCGGCACGTTTGCCAACACACCACTGGGTAAAAAAATCATGCGTGAGGTCAACGCGGCGATCATCGCGTAGGTGACACACGAGACCCATTGGAAAATCGCACTGCTTTTAGACACACGCGATGAGAGCAAGACACCAAGCGTGCGGCATGCATAGGTTGCGAGTCCGCACAGAACCAACGCTAGTAACGAGGTAGTGACACTCATGAGAAACGCCGCTCCCAGCGCTTGACGCCAAAGTAGGCGATGGTCCCACCCAAAAACCCACTCACCAACAAGCTGCTGGTCGGATCCCAAAGGTAGGTAACGGGCCCCAATACCAAGCCAAGCAAAACGGCCATGAGCGTCATCTTGGCACGCAGCTCTACAAACGACATCAGAAAAAACAACGGGTTGATCAGCGCCAGACCGTAACCCATCCAATTCGGCACTTCCTCGGAAAGCCAATAGCCCGCAAACGTCCCAGGGAAAGACACCAGCCATACCGCGGTGGCAAAGCCTGCGAAGTACGGCAACCGGTCTCGCGGAGGCAGCGAGGGAAAGTTGCGCATGGAGACGGCCCATGAAGTCATAGCCACCAGATGCACCCAAAGGTACAGCGCCGGACCGCGGTCGCGACGTTGAAACTGCGGCATCAGCGTAATCGACATGGTGACAAAACGCGATGCCGTAAGCAGCACTGCGAGTACAACCGAAATCATGGGTGCGCCGGCGATGACCATCTCCTGCATCACAACCTGTCCCGGAAGCGCAAAGATAAAAACACTCCCAAGGCTGGTGATCCATACATTAAAGCCGTGCTGATGGGCAACTGAGCCGTAGGCAATCATGCCCGCGAGCAATACCAACATCGGCGAGCCGAAGGCGTCGCGAGCGCCGCGCCACAGCGCCCGACGTCGGTGAAAAACATGCGCGAAGCGCATTTGTATGGCCATGGCAGACAGACAAGAAAACAAGGGAAGCGCTGGTTATACTTTATTTCAAACACAACTCCCGACTCCTAAATGTCAAACCAGATTCTGCAAAATATTGGACTTATCGGCCTCGGCGCTATGGGCGCCGGCATGGCCAGCTCGCTGCGTCGCGCCGGCTACAACGTCCACGTGTATGACATTCGTCCGGAAGCAGTCAGTGCGTTTACTGCTGACGGTGGCGTGGCATGTGACAGTGCAGAGTCGGTTGCAGATGCATGCCCAATCGTCATCAGCGTGCTGGTCAATGCCGATCAGACCGAGCAACTGCTCTTTGGTGCAGGCGGCATGGCGGCTCGCATGCAGCCCGACAGTACCTTTGTCATGTGCTCAACCGTCGACCCCAACTGGTCCGTAAAGCTAGAGCAACGATTAGAAGCCATGGGCATCGGCTATCTTGATGCGCCGATATCCGGTGGCGCCGCCAAAGCCGCGTCGGGTGAGATGACCATGATGACTGCGGGCAAGCCTGCGGTGTATGCACGTTTAAATGGTGTGTTGGAAGCGATGGCCGCCAAGGTCTACCGCTTGGGCGATCAGGCCGGTAATGGCAGCAAAGTCAAGATCATCAACCAGTTATTGGCAGGCGTTCACATCGCGGCTGCGGCTGAAGCCATGGCGTTGGGTTTGCGCGAAGGCGTTGCGGCCGACGACTTGTACGAGGTCATCACCCACAGTGCCGGTAACAGCTGGATGTTTGAAAACCGAATGGCACACGTCCTAAAAGGCGACTACACACCACTGTCGGCTGTTGATATTTTTGTCAAAGACCTCGGCTTGGTTCTGGACACGGCGCGTGCGACGAAGTTCCCCCTACCCCTGTCAGCCACCGCCCACCAAATGTTCATGCAAGCCTCCACGGCTGGTTTTGGGCGTGAGGATGATGCCGCCGTCATCAAGATCTTCCCAGGAATCGAGTTGCCAAAATGATGACACCGTTGCTGGGCTGTATTGCCGACGATTTCACGGGTGCCACTGACCTCGCAAACAACCTGGTGCGTGCTGGTATGCGCACGGTTCAAACCATCGGCGTACCGGAATCCGCCGATGCGGTCTTCGCCGATGCCATCGTGGTCGCGCTCAAGTCACGGACTGTGCCGGCAACTGCTGCCGTGGCTCAATCGCTCAAGGCGTATCAGTGGCTGAAGGCCCAAGGCGTATCGCAGATCTACTTCAAGTATTGCTCGACGTTCGATTCAACCCCGGCGGGAAACATTGGTCCCGTGACCGATGCATTGCTTGACGCCATCCACGGCGAAGGCAAGGGGTTCACCATCGTGTGTCCCGCCTTCCCAGAGAACCAACGCACCATTTTCAATGGGCATTTATTCGTTGGCGAGCAGTTGCTGTCAGACAGCGGGATGCGGGATCACCCGCTCACCCCCATGACCGACGCGAATTTGGTGCGCGTGATGCAGGCTCAAACCAAACGGCGCGTGGGCCTGGTGAATTACGCCGCGGTGTCGAAGGGGGCGGATGCCATCAAGGCCGCATTTCAAAACTTGCAGGACCAGGGCTACGGCGTCGCAGTCGTTGACGCGATCTCAAATACGGACCTAATGGCCATGGGCGCTGCGTTGGCGGGTATGCCGCTCGTGACTGCGGGCTCTGGCGTTGCCATTGGTCTGCCACAAAACTGGCGGGCCACTGGCCAATTGCCGCCAAGCGATCACGCGGATCAACTACCACCGCCCAGCGGCTACCAGGCGGTGATCTCTGGCAGTTGCTCGGTTGCCACCAATCAGCAGGTAGCCGTTTGGCGCGATGCTGGCTTACCAGCGTTGGCCATTGATCCTTTGGGCTTGGCCAATGGAACCACTACCGCCGACGCGGCCGCCGATTGGGCGCGCCAACACTTACCCAAGGGCCCGGTGTTGGTTTACGCCACGGCGGCACCAGAGGTCGTCAGAGAAATACAAGCGCAACTGGGTGTTGCCGCAGCGGGTGCACTGGTCGAAAGCGCCTTGTCTGGAATCGCAGTTTCTTTGATAGAGAGCGGCGTGCGACAACTCGTGGTTGCCGGCGGTGAGACGTCGGGCGCGGTGGTGCAAGCGTTGGCGGTAGAGCGCATGGCCATTGGGCCACAAATCGACCCTGGTGTACCGTGGACCTGCGTCAACGCGGCGGCCGCAGGCGATCAAACCGTGCACGTTGCGCTTAAATCGGGCAACTTCGGTACGCCAGATTTCTTTCAAAAAGCCTTTGCTGCGCTAACACCCAAATCAGCATGACACACGCGAACCTTCGTTCAGAGATTTGTCGCATTGGGCAATCGCTCTATGCCCGTGGCTACGTGCATGCCAGCGCAGGGAATATCAGCGTCAAGCTGCCAGAGGGTGGTTTTCTCATCACCCCGACTGACGCCTGCTTGGGTGATTTGCAGCCTGAAGCACTCGCCCACGTTGACGGATCAGGGACTCAAATCAGTGGTGACCGCGCCTCAAAAACACTGCGCTTACACCAACACATTTACGCGGCAGAGCCCACAGCCACTTGTGTCATACACACCCATGCAAGCCATTTGGTGCAACTCAGCATTCAAGGCGTTTGGTCGGCGCAAGACATCGTGCCGCCAATCACACCTTACTTTGTGATGAAGGTGGGCCACGTCCCGCAGATCCCGTATGCCGTCCCCGGCGCGCTCACGGTTGCGGCACAGGTGGCCGCCGCGATTCAACGCAGCCAACGCGATGAAAAGCCCATTCGCGCCGTGTTGCTCGAGCGCTTGGGTCCAGTGGTATGGCACGCCTCACTCTCACAGGCCAGTGCGGTGCTCGAGGAACTCGAAGAGACTGCCAAGTTATGGCTCGCCACCAACTGCCGCGCCACACCGCTTTCAGACGAGGCCATCCAAGACCTGCGGGACGCGTTTGGTGCCCGTTGGTAAGTCCTTTTTTGTCATTCATAAACTCAACATCACATGCCCCAATTTGCTGCCAACCTCAGCATGCTCTACAACGAGCACGCATTCATCAACCGTTTTGAGGCAGCCGCCAAAGACGGCTTCAAAGCGGTCGAATATCTGTTTCCTTACGCCTATGAAGCTGACGCTCTCAAAGATCAGCTCCTCACACACGGACTTCAACAGGTGCTCTTCAATGCCCCACCCGGCGATTGGGACGCGGGTGAGCGTGGCCTGGCTTGTCTACCGGGTCGTGAAGATGAATTTAAGCGTGCGTTTGAACAGGCACTCGCCTACGCAGATCGTTTGGAGTGCCCGCGCATCCACGTGATGGCGGGTATCAAGCCCAACGACAAAAGCGATGCCACACTCGCTGAAACCTATCAGCGCAACATCGCTTGGGCCGCGCAGCAGGCCGCGCCTCACGGATGTGACGTGCTCATCGAGCCCATCAATACGCGCGACATGCCGGGCTATTTTCTGAACTACCAAGGCCAAGCACATGACGTGATTGAGACCATCGGTGCCGCCAACCTAAAGGTACAAATGGATCTCTATCACCTCCAAATCATGGAGGGTGATTTGGCTGCTGGGCTGCGCAAATGGCTGCCCACCGGACGCGTCGGCCACTTGCAGATCGCAGGGGTTCCGATGCGCCATGAACCAGATATCGGTGAGATCAACTACGCCTACTTATTTGACGTCATTGATGAACTGTCAGTGCAGTCAGGCTGGGACGGCTGGATCGGTTGCGAATACCGTCCGGCGCGTGGCGCTATCGAAAACGGCACATCAGACGGTTTGGCTTGGTTCAAACATCGCTAGGCGGCGATGTAAATGCCACCACGTGATCCACCACCGCTTCAATACCAATGGGCTCACCCACTTGGTGATCATGGTGACTGGGTACCAACGCCAACACCTCGTGACCACTGCCTAAGCGCAGGGTATAGAGAAACTCGGCGCCCCTGAAAGCTTTGCGCAAAATCGTGGCTTTGGTCGGTGCCTCATCAACGTGGATGATGTCATCGGCTCGCATCAACACATCACAGGTCGCGCCGGTGTGGAGCGCACTATCGGCATCCAGTGGTAGGCGACCCAGCGGCGTTTCAAGCATGCGCGCGCCATCCATATCCTGCACCGTTGCGGGTAAGAAAACCCCATCACCAATGAATTCCGCCACAAACCGGGTATGGGGTTCGTGGTAGATGCTGTACGCATTGCCCCACTGGTGTAACTGGCCGTTGCGCATCACACCGATCAGATCACCCATGGCAAATGCCTCTTGTTGGTCGTGCGTAACCAACAGCGCGGTTGCGCCCGCACGCTTCAAGATAGACCTCAGCTCGTGGGACAGTCGCTCCCGCAAGTCCACGTCTAAGCTCGAAAATGGCTCGTCCAAAAGCAAGAGGTCGGGCTTTGGCGCCAACGCTCTTGCCAGCGCGACCCGCTGCTGTTGACCGCCTGAGAGTAGGTGCGGATACTGGTCCGCGCTGGCTTGTAGCTCGACAAGCGCCAATACCTCTTGAACACGAGCCGTGCGTTGTGTTGCTGGCAAGCGGTGCAGACCATACGCCACGTTGGCTGCGACAGTCAGGTGAGGAAACAAGGCATAGTCTTGAAACACCATGCCAATGCGACGCTGACCATCGTCGATGACCCCATTGGCATCGGCGACGCGCCGACCCGCAACGCTGACAAACCCAGCAGCCAACGGTTCAAGACCCGCGATAGCCCGCAGTAGTGAGGTTTTGCCACACCCTGACGGCCCCAGCAGCACGCCAATATCCCCCGCCTGCAGATCAAACGAAACCCGGTCGACGGCCACACCACGGCGATCGCCCGCTGACGTTTTATAGTGAACACTGAGGTCAGTAATACTGAGGAACATGGCCTATATTCTAGGGATTGCCGAGCCAATTGCTGGCGCGATCTTACAATGCCGCAACGCCCGCAGGGCTCAATAACCGTCTTTCATGTCTGCACGCCCCGTCAACCGCCTCACCACTGCGCTGCTCACGCTGGCTGCGGCGGTCTTGGTATTGCCGGTCGTGGCGATCTTCGCCGCATGGCTTCGGCCGGATGCATCAACAGCAGAGTTGTTTTTGCAGCTGCTGGCCACAGTGCTACCGGATTACACCGCGACCACGCTGTGGCTATGTACTGGCGTTGCGCTCGGCGTCACCGTGCTGGGGTGTTACAGCGCGTTGCTGGTCACGCTCTTTGACTTCCCCGGACGCCGCATCTTGGCATGGGCCTTGTTGCTGCCCATGGCCATGCCGGCGTATGTCGTGGCCTATGCCTACACCGATTTTTTCCAACCCAGCAGCCCACTGATGCGTGGTTTGCAAGCCGCCCTAGACTTGCCCCGGGGCGCGCTACCCGATGTTCGCAGTCTGGGGGGGGCTGTGCTGGTCTTCACGCTCACGTTGTATCCCTATGTTTATTTGTTGGTACGCGCTGCCTTGTTGGCCCGTGCGGCCCGCCTACTTGAGGCTGCACACCTGCTAGGCGCTGGGCTGACGCGCCGTATTCTGACCATTGCCTTGCCCATGGCGCGCCCCGCCATCGCCGCCGGTGTGGCGCTGGTGCTGATGGAAACCTTGGCAGACTTCGGGGTCTCGAGTTACTTTGGCATCCAAACCTACACCGCCGGTATCTACAAAGCCTGGTTGGTTCTGGATGACGCCAACGCTGCGTCGCAACTCGCATCGTTGCTGTTGGTATTTGTCTTGGTCCTCCTAGTGGTTGAGCAACGTGCGCAGCAGCGGATGCGCTTTGCCAGCAGCCGACCCAACGCGTCGACCAATGCGACGCAACCACAGCGCCTCAGCGGCTTACCTGGTCTTGGTTGGATCATGCTGGGCACCCTACCCGTCCTGTTGGGGTTCGTTCTGCCCACCGTCATCTTGATTGATTTGTGGTTGGGTAGCGAGCAGCAAGTGGCTTGGCAACGATTCGCGGATTGGTGCCTCAACAGCCTGCGTCTGGGCGGCATTACCGCCGCCTTGGCAGTCGGCTTGTCATTGGCGTTACTGGCGAGCAAGCGTTTGTCTGCCAGTCGGTGGTTGAACAGCCTCACGCAATTGGTTTCATTGGGATACGCCATTCCGGGCGCGGTGGTGGTGGTTGGCATCCTGATGCCACTGCGGTGGTTTCAGGACACCCCGGTCGTTTCTGATATGTCCTATTGGGTTACAGCAACCAGCTTGGGTATCGTTTGGGCCTACCTCGTTCGATTTTGTGCGGTCGCCATGCAGTCGCTCTCCAGCGGTTACGCCCGCTTGCCGCAAGCCATGGACGAGTCCTCCAAAATGCTCGGCGTCAACGGATTCAAATTGTTTAAGCAAGTCCACCTGCCCAACTTGCGGCCCAGCGTGTATTTGGCGGCGCTTCTGGTTTTCATTGACGTGATGAAAGAGCTCCCTGCCACATTGGTATTACGCCCCTTCAACAGCGACACCCTTGCCGTAGTTGCCTATCAATTGGCGCGGGACGAACGCTTGGGCGAAGCCGCCGTACCGTCATTAGCGCTGGTTGTCTTGGGCCTGATTCCGGTGATTTTGGTCAGTCGCTCCCTGTCCAAACCCAGTCAAAACTGAGAGCCGCCGCCCGGAACGAAATTCACATAAATTTTTTGTGTAAATAGTAATGATTCCCATTTACACAATACAATTTGCTTGTCATTTGATCAAACCGACGACCGTTACGCATCAGCCGAAACCTCGATACCCCTGCAAATCCAAACAAAATGCAACTCATCAAAACACTCGTACGCACCCTGACACCCTCAAAAGCGGTAACCGCCGCGACGATCGCTGGTCTCGCGACCGCGCTCGTACAGCCAGTCGCAATGGCGTCTGATAACACCCTGAATATTTACTCAGCGCGCCACTACCCCACGGATGACGCGCTTTACAGCGGCTTTACCGCCGCAACTGGCATCCAAATCAACCGTGTAGACGCCAACGATGCCGGTATCTTGGCCCGCCTGCGCGCAGAGGGGCGAAACTCCCCTGCTGACGTTATCCTCCTGGTCGATGCCACCCGTTTGTGGCGCGCTGAGCAAGATGGCCTGTTCGCCAATGTGAAGTCTGCAACCTTGGACAGTGCCATTCCTGCCACCGTTAAAGGCGCACCAGACGCCAACGGCGCCAGTGCTTGGTTTGGATTTTCAAGCCGTGCGCGTATCGTCGTATTTGACAAGGCGCGTTTTGATGCGGCGGACGTTGCCACCTACGCGCAATTGGCGGCCCCTAAACTCAAAGGCGCGCTGTGCCTGCGCTCTGGCTCGCACCCCTACAACCTGAGCTTGTTTGGCGCTTACTTAAAGCACGAGGGTGAGTCAAAAACCAAGGCATGGTTGGCAGGTCTGGTGGACAACATGGCACGCCAACCAAAGGGCGGCGACACCGACCAAATCCGCGCAGTGGCTGCCGGTGAGTGCGGTGTTGCGGTGACCAACAGCTACTATTTGGCGCGTTTGATGCGTTCGGATAAGCCCGAGGACAAGGCCGTTGTCGAGAAGATCGGCATCTCGCTCCCAGATCAAAGTGGTAACGGAACCCACGTGAACATTGCCGGTGGTGCTGTGGCAAAAAATGCCAAAAACAAAGCCAACGCGATTGCGTTTTTGGACTACCTCGCCACACCTGCTGCGCAGGCACACTTTGCGAACGGTAACAACGAATGGCCCCTCGCTAAAGGTGCATCAGCCAATAACCCCGCATTAGCGGCGATGGCCCCTAAAGGTTTTAAAGCCGACAGCTTGCCGATCCGTGACATCGGGTCGCAAGTCAATGCGGTTCAGCGGCTTTTGGATCAAGTGAACTTCCGATAGACAATCGCCAACGGCAGCGGATTTAATTGCCTCGCTGCGCCTCGCGCAGCGTTGGCAGGCCAACACCCGCTGCATCAAAACCACCGTCAACGGCCAGCACTTGACCGTTGACATAACCCGCCTCAGGCAAACACAAAAAACCGACAGCGTTGGCAATCTCCTCGCAACTGCCGTAGCGTTCGAGTGGAATCGCATCGTGATAATCACGCCGAATTTCCGGACTGTGCACCAGCTTGGCCATCTCGGTATCCACCGGACCTGGTGCCACCGCATTCACGCGGATGCCCAGCGTCCCGAGCTCAACCGCATATTGCTTGGTTAAATGGATGACAGCGGCTTTACTGGTGCCATAGGCCACACGCAACGTACTGGCACGCAACCCCGAGATCGACGCGATATTCACGATACTCCCGGACCCTTGGCGCTTCATGATCGCCGCACAGGCCTGCGAGCACAAAAAGACGCCATCCAAATTGGTGGCTAAAACACTGCGCCATTCATCAAAACTGGTTTCAAGCAGCGGTTTAAAAATCGCAATCCCCGCGTTATTCACCAAGGCATCAATACGCCCCCATTTGGCATCAATCTGACCGATCGCTACCGCTACCGAGTCAGCATCACTCACATCACAATGCAACGGCATCACGGCGCCTTGGCTGCTCAGTTTTTCCGCCGCTTGTTGCAAAGTTTCGGCCTCGTAATCCATCAATGCAACCCGGTATCGATGGGCTAAAAACCACTCGGCAATGGCATAACCAATCCCGCGAGCAGCACCCGTCACCACGGCAACGGGTTGATCAATGGAGGTCGTCGTCATAGGCTTGACTTTCAGGATGGGATTTACAGACGCACAGCGCGACTCTGTGCATCATACGAGAGGACGACGAGGTTTCCCTTGGATCTCTAAGGACTTCGTGGTCGCTTCGACCCTGAAATCCAGCGCCCTTTACACTTTTTGGCATTGAACAAATCACCCAATCTTTCAAACGCTTCTTTGCTGCGGAATCTGCCGGCGGCGTTGTACTCGCCATTGCCGCGCTGGCTGCATTAATCGTCAGCAACTCATCACTGGCCGATTGGTACCAAGGTTGGCTGTCGCTTCAAGGTGAAGTTCGCATTGCGAATGACAGTTTGGTCTTAGCAAAGCCCCTCATCCTGTGGGTCAACGACTTGTGGATGGCCATCTTTTTCTTTTTGGTTGGCTTAGAAATCAAGCGCGAGTTCGTTGAGGGCGAACTATCAGGCCCCGGGCAATTGGTTCTCCCGGCTGCGGCAGCGCTCGGCGGTATGGCCTTGCCTGCCTTGATATACGCGGGTATCAACTGGGGCGATGCCAATGCACTGCGCGGCTGGGCCATTCCTGCCGCAACCGATATCGCTTTCGCGCTTGGTATCGTGATGCTTTTGGGCTCGCGCGTACCGTTGTCACTCAAGGTATTTTTAACGGCGGTGGCCATCATTGACGATTTGGGTGCCATCGTCGTGATCGCGATTTTCTACACACAGAATCTCTCTATTGGTATGTTGCTGTCGGCGGTAACAGCGGGTCTACTGATGTGGTTGCTGAATCGCCGCGGGGTGACCCGTCCAGATGTGTACATCGTGATCGGGCTGTTCATGTGGGTGTTTGTATTGAAGTCGGGCGTGCACGCCACCCTCGCCGGCGTCATCACCGCACTGGCAATACCGATGCGTGATGCCAAAGGACACTCGCCCGTGATTTCGCTTGAACATGGCCTGCACCCCTGGGTGGCTTTTCTTGTGTTGCCTTTATTCGCATTTTCAAACGCTGGCGTCGCGCTTCAAGGCGTGACGGCCGACGTGTTGTTCTCACCTGTCCCAATGGGCATCGTGCTCGGACTGCTGGTTGGTAAGGCAGTCGGCGTTTTTGGGACCACGATGATAATGATCAAGATGGGACTGGCACAGCCGCCCTCCGCCGCCAGCGTGCGCCAGATTTTGGGGGTCTCCATTCTGTGCGGTATCGGCTTCACCATGAGCTTGTTTATCGGCGGTCTGGCGTTTGCTGGCCTCGACCCCGTTTACACCACACAACTCAAGATCGGTGTGTTGAGCGGCTCTGTGATTTGCGGTCTATTGGGCACCCTGTTGCTGCTTCAAAAACGTTGAGCATTAGTCGTGGAGGTAGGTGTCCATCACCCCCCCCCACAAACGCCATGCTGGGTATCTGCGCGCGGCGTGCGAGCGTGACTAACCCAAAGCGTGCGGTGGCATTGTTGACGGGGTGCACATTCACCCGCTCCAAGCCAGGCGCTGCCGCATTAATGGTCAGCACCACGGCATCGGTATTGCGCGCGACAGCAACTAGGTTTTGCGTCTCGTCGCTGCGCAGGGTCACGCAGTCGTCCGGATTAGCCTCCGGACCATAGCGCTCGGTCAAGACGCGCGCGACCTCGTCGCTGAGCGGGGTCGATGCCAACGGGTATTTCAAGATGTCAGCAATCCCAATGCGCTTTCCTGTCTGCAACAAGGGGGGACCTTGGCGACATAAAAAGCTGGCTTTCATGGTGACCTGGTGCGTGACCAGTAAATCCGTTGCGGGGCGCAGGGCTATGACCTCATTTGGTTCGGCATCATTGTGGTGGTGCTGACAGAAATCGGGCTCATCACACCGCCCATTGGTATGAATGTTTTCGTCTTGAAGGCCAACCTGCCTCAAGTGCCCGTTGGCAAGATATTCAAGGGCTTGGTCCCCTTCATCGCGGTGGACGTCGTGCGATTGGCACTGCTGGTCAGTTTCCCCGCAATTAGTTTGCTATTGGTTCGAATGATGAATTAGAATTCCCCCATGTTGGTGAATCGGGAGAGACGTCACACCCGCTGATGACGCGCCGAAGGAGCAACCGCCCCGGAAACTCTCAGGCAAAAGGACCGTTTCACCACAACCACTCTGAAGAGCAGTGGGGTTCGTCACCTCACTCACCGCAGGAGCAAGTGTCACGCCACCGGCGCTCGACATGAATCTCTCAGGTTCCAAACAGATGGGGCACCCAAAAGGCACAGCCGTGCCGGGTTAAACCCCGACGATTTGGAGCTCACCATGAAATCAATCGCAATCATTGGCGGTGGCATTACCGGCGTCACAACCGCTTACGCCTTGGCTAAGCGCGGACTCAAAGTCACCCTATTTGAACGCCAGCGCTACGCCGCCATGGAAACATCATTCGCCAACGGCGGCCAGCTGTCGGCATCCAATGCCGAGGTCTGGAATCACCCCAGTACCATCGTCAAAGGTATCAAATGGATGCTGAAAAGTGATGCCCCTCTGCTGGTCAATCCAAAACCAAGCTGGCACAAATTTTCCTGGATGGCGGAATTCATTGCCAATATTCCCAACTACGCAGAAAACACCATTGCGAGTGCGAAATTAGCGATCGCCGCCCGTGCCCATTTGCACAGTTGGGCCGCTGCAGAGGGCATCGATTTCGATGCAAAGCACGCCGGTATTTTGCATATTTATCGCTCCAAAGCCAGCTACGACCACGCCGCCAAGGTCAATGAACTTCTGGCTAAAGGCGGCTTGTCACGCCGCGCCGTTACCCCCGACGAAATGCGGGCGATCGAACCCACACTGAACGGCACGTATTACGGCGGCTTTTTTACCGAGAGCGACGCCACCGGTGACATCCACAAATTCACGACTGGCTTGGCCGCCGCCGTCGAACGCCTCGGTGGAGTCTTGCGGTTTGGTGACACCATCACCAACCTATCCTCCAATGGCAAGCGCGTTGCTGTCACGTTGGGGGAAGGCGTCGACCAAACCATCGAGACATTTGAAGGTGTGGTCGTCTGTGCAGGCGTTGCAAGCCGTGCGTTTGCGCAGCAACTGGGCGACCGCGTCAATATCTACCCTGTGAAGGGCTACTCCATCACGGTCAACCTGTTGGATACTGCCTCGCAACAAGGCGCGCCCGCGGTCAGCCTGCTCGATGACGAGACCAAGCTGGTTACGAGCCGATTGGGTTTAGATCGTTTCCGCGTTGCGGGCACCGCGGAATTCAATGGCTTTAACAAAGACATCCGCGCTGACCGAATCCGCCCGCTCGTCGATTGGGTCAATCAGTGCTTCCCAAAGGTGAGCACACGGCAAGTCGTACCGTGGGCAGGCCTTCGCCCCATGACGCCCAGCATGATGCCGCGTGTCGGTCCGGGTAAGCAGCCCAATGTGTTCTACAACACGGGACACGGCCATCTGGGATGGACGTTATCCGCGGCAACTGCAGAGGCGCTGGCCGAAACGATGATGCATTCGGTGGATACCAGTGGGCGCATCACAGTACCGCCTGCGGCTATCACTCAACCCGCCCAAGCGTAAACGCAGCCTAGGTCGCGAGCAGCTGATCGATCGCCACGAGGGCATAGCCCATCGTGCGCAGGGCATCGCGAACGGCCGCCGCACTGGCAACCGCTTCAGGGTTGTCACCGTGCACGCAAATACTATGAATCGGTGTTGGCAATACAGCGCCAGTGTGTGTTACCAAGCCGCCTGCATCGATCATGCGTAACACGTGCGCAGCCGATGCCTCAGCGCCATGAACCATGGCATGGGGTTGGCTGCGAGGCACCAACTGGCCATCAGCTTGATACGCGCGATCGGCAAAGACCTCGATTGCGACCCGAAGGCCCGCGGCCTCCCCTGCGCGCGCCAATGCGGAGCACGCGGGTGCCAACAAGATCAACTGGGGATCAATGGCCTTGACCGCCCGCGCAATTGTGGTCGCCATGGCGTCGTCGGCGCAAGCCATGTTACTCATGGCGCCGTGCGGTTTCACATGGGTCACAGCGCCGCCTTGGGCATGCGCAATCGCCTGCAACGCGCCGACCTGATAAGTCACGATTGCAGTCAACTCAGCGTCACTGAGTTTCACGGGACGCCGACCAAATCCCTGTAAATCCTGAAATGCGGGATGCGCCCCAATACTCACGCCATTGGCAATCGCGCTTCTTACCGTTGCCACCATGTGCATCGGGTCACCCGCATGAAACCCACAGGCGACGTTTGCACTGTTGATGACACGAATCAGCGAAGCGTCATCTCCCATCGGCCAGGGACCAAAGCTCTCGCCCATGTCGGCATTCAAATTGATCTGCATAAACTATCTTTCTCTAACCCAACGGGTCAGCTCGCAAAAAACCGCTAACTAAATTTTGACCGTAAAGCGCTTTTTCATCTAGAAATCCTGGCGGGGAATACGTCTTCAGCTGACCCACCCAGGTCGTGAGTAACGCATCGGTTGCCTGCAGCGCTCGCGCCGCCTGCGCATGATCGACCAACTGAAACTGGAATGAGGTCCCTGGTGGCATGTGCGCCATACGCGGCAAATCAGCAGTGATCACCGTTGCAATTTTCGGGTATCCCCCCACGGTGTGGCAGTCGGCGAGTAAAACGATCGGTAACCCATTGCCTGGCACTTGGATGGTTCCAGGCGCTATCCCGTCCGAGGTGATGTCGGCGTGGGCCGCCGTGAGGTGGGTCAAGCGCTGCCCGCTCAAGCGAACCCCCATGCGGTCTTGCTCGGCGGTCGTGGTCCACATCGTGCCGACCAATGCATCTAGTGCGTCCGCTGTAAAGTGGTCAGACTGGGGGCCTGCAATGGCGCGGATAGGTCCCGCTGGCCATTCAAAAGGCTGCGTCGACTGTAACTCTCGCGTCGAAACATCAACCGGGTTTGCAGGCCCATCAAAGGAATCACCAGTGGTCAACGCACGACCATTTAAGCCCCCTACCGCCACGCGAACATACGTCGATTGGCTGCCCATGGCCTCAGGCAGCAAGGCACCACCGGCAATGCTGAGATAAGCGCATCCATTTTGAATAGCGCCCACGCGAAGGGCGTCACCTTCAAACAAGGTCGCGCTGTGCCACGGCAGGAGCGGCTGCTGTTGGCTATTCGCACGCGTGATGACCGGTTGCGCTTGCCCGGCGATTGCGACACGCAGCGCGCCGGACGTCACGACCAAAGTGGGGCCTAGCACCCGCATTTCGACACAGGTCGCGTTGGCTGGGTTACCGACTAAAGCGTTAGCGCAGTGCGCCAAAGGTGCATCCAAGAAGCCCGAGGCGGGCATGCCCTGGTGGCGAAAGCCCAGTCGCCCCGCATCTTGAAAGGTGTTCCCCATCCCGCCTTCGCGGATATCCACGCTGAAGCCCATCACGGCGCGTCCACCAAAAATTCACGTCGAAGTGCGATCGGGTCCCGGCCCGGTTTTTCCAACGTTTGAAAAGTTCCAGCGTCAATTTCAAAAAATGTCACGACATCACCCGCCTCAAACAGCGCCGGTGACGCCCTAACCTGCAAATCAAAGGTGGGAATGGGCATCGCCCCAATCAGGTTCCAACCGCCCGGACTCATCCAGGGGTAAATCGCGGCCATGCGCCCTGCGATAGCCAAGGACTTGGGCGGTACCTGGGTCCGAGGTGTGGTCAGACGTGGGCAAGCGAGCCCCTCTGGAGTGCTGGCCATGTATGCAAATCCTGGCATGAAACCCATCGCGTAAACCCGCAACGGCGTTGACAGAAATTGCGTGATAACGGCCTCTGGACTCAGGTTGTGCCGATCGGCCACCGCCTGCAGATCAGGGGCATACCGGGTGTCAAAGCACGCCGGTAACCGCCACGTCCGCTTGGCCGCTGTTGGCGGGGTGGCTGCGCGTGCCAACGCCTGCAAGTGCGAGGGAATGCTCGGCGCGCTGGAATGACGTGGGTCAAAGTGCACCGTTACCGAGCGAAAAGTCGGCACGATATCCACTACCCCACTGAGCTCACCCGAAGCAACCGCGTCGGCAATCGATGCGGCCAAGCCCATGCAACGGGCGTTGACGTCGATATCGATGTCGGGGCCCAATTCGACGGTCCAAGCGGCATCGCCCATTGCCAAGAGTTTGGGCTCTGAGTAGCCCACCGTTACCCCCTGCGAGCGAAGCGCCAAAGGCAAGCCGTTACATCAAACTGGGCAGCCATAAGACGATTCCTGGGAAAAAGTAAATCAGCACGATGGCCAGCATCATGATGGCAAACATCGGTAGCACGGTGCCCGCGATGTAGCCAATATCCCGCTTGGTGAGGCCTTGTAAGACAAATAAGTTCAGTCCAACGGGCGGCGTGATCTGCGCCACCTCGACAACCAGCACGATGAATACGCCAAACCAAATCAAATCAAGTCCAGCCGCTTGGATGGTGGGGAGTAACACGCTGATGGTAAGCACCACCATGGAAATGCCATCCAAAAAGCAACCCAGAACCAAGAAAAACAGAGTCAGTGCGATGACCAACATGAATGGCGTCAATCCCAATGACCCAATGAACTCTGCGAGATGACGGGGCAAACCAATGAAGCCCATCGCCAACGTTAGAAACGCCGCCCCAGCCAAAATCAAGCCAATCATGCAGTAAAGCCGACAGGCCGCTGAGAGCCCTTCGGTGAAGGTCTTCTTGGTCATGCTCCCTTCGAGCACTGACAACGCCAGCGCGCCCAACACACCGATGGCGGCAGCCTCGGTCGCGGTCGCAATACCCGTGTAGATCGACCCGAGAACAATCAGAATCAATGCGAATACCGGAATCAGTTTTCGTGACGCATAAATCTTTTGTAAGAAACCGATCTCGGTGTCACCTGAGGGAATTTTTGTGGGGTTGAATAGCGCCCAGATGGCCACATACCCCATGAATAATCCTGCCAACATCAAGCCCGGCACGGCACCCGCTACGAACAAACGGGCAATCGATACGTCAGCCGCGACCCCGTAAACGATCATGATGATCGATGGCGGTATCAATAATCCCAACGTGGCCGCCCCAGCCAGAGTGCCGATCGCCATGCGGTCAGGGTAGCCGCGCCGCGACAATTCGGGCAACGATATTTTGCCAATGGTGGAGCACGTCGCCGCCGATGAACCGGACACGGCGGCAAAGATAGCGCTACCCAACACATTGACGTGCAAGAGGCGACCCGGCAATCGATTGAACCAAGGCGAAAGTCCCGCAAACATGTTCTCGGCCAGGCGGGTTCGAAACAGAATCTCACCCATCCACAAAAACAGCGGTAACGCCGTGAGCGTCCAGCTCGACGTGGACCCCCAAATCGTCAACACCATGCTGTCACCCACCGGTCGGGGACTGACAAAAATCATAGTGATCAGGCCCATCGCTAGAAGCGAGAAGCCAATCCAGAAACCGGTCGCCAGTAACAACACCAGCAACACGATAAGCCCGACTGCAAGAGTGATTTCCATGCTCAGTGCGCTTTCAAATACAAATTTATAGCGGGGATCATGGGGGCAATTACTCAGACCGGACCGCATCGACAGGCGATGTGCCCGCCGCATCGGGGGTGGTCAGCGCCTCCACCAAAGCATGAATCACAGCGACAGCTAGCCCAATCGTGCCAATGGCCATGGTGAGCTGTGGAATCCACAACGGACTGGCATCTCCCGTTTGTGCGACGTCGTGAAACAAATGGGACTGCCAGACCATGCGGCAAGAAAACCACGCTATGTATACCGACATCGCGCTTCCAAGTACCAAAGACCAAAGGTTGAGCGCACGGAACCAGGTGCCTTTGGCACGGTCCAAAAGAAAGGTCACTCGGATGTGGTCACCGTGTCGGAAGGCCGCCGGCATAGCGAAGAACAACGCGGCTGCAATGGCGTACCCCGCATAACCGTCCAAACCCGCGATTGTCCAGCCATCGACCACGCGGGTCAGCATGTTGAGCGAGATCGCGACCAAACAAGCCACCATCGACACACAGGATAAAAACAAAAGCGCGCTGTAGAAGCGCTGCAGGCTGGCACCCATTACACCCACTCCGGCGTCAGGAACTTGAAAAAACCAGCGCGCACCGTGCGGTGCGCGCCAAAGACTTTACTTACCGTAAGCCGAGAGGATCGCTGCGCCATCAGCGCCGGCAGCAGCGGCCCAGTCAGCGGTCATCTTCTTGCCGATGTCAGCCAACGCATTCTTCACGCTGGCGGATGGTTCGGCAATGGTCATGCCATTGGTTTTTAAGACGTTGATGGAGTCGGTGTTCACCTTCTCGCTCGCTGCCCAACCACGTGCCTCGGCCATTTCTGCCGCTTTCAAAACAGCTGCTTGCGTGTCTTTATCGAGCGCGTCAAAAGCCTTTTGGCTCACGGCTGTCACATTGCAAGGCAACCAGCCGTTGACGGGATAGAAGAACTTGGTTTGCTCGTACAACTTGCCATCGGCACCACTGGCGCTAGAGGTCAAGAAGTTCTGTGCCGCACCAGTCGCCAACGCTTGGGGCAATTCGGGCAACTGAATGGTCACAGGCGACGCACCCAACATCTGCGCAATCTTGGTTGTGGCGGGGTTGTAGGCGCGCATCTTGGTGCCCTTAAAGTCATCTGCACTGTTGATCGCCTTGACTGAATACAGCGACTGGCCAGGCCATGGCACGGAGAACAACATCTTCACACCCTGCTTGGCAAACACCTTTTGTTGAACCGGCTTAGATGCGTCTAGCAAACGCTTGGCGTCAGGATAGCTGGTGGCCAAGAAAGGGATCGAGTCAACACCGAAGATGGGGTTCTCGTTTGCCAATCCGGAAATGATGAACTCACCCGCAGGCACCAAACCACCTTGAATCGCACGCTTGATTTCAGGCTGCTTGAACAGTGACCCACCGGGGTGCAGCGTGATCTTGAGCTTGCCGCCCGACAGCTTTTCGACGTCGTTGGCAAATTGTTGAACGTTTTGGGTTTGGAATGTGTTCACACCATAGCCGGTGGGCAGATCCCATGTGGTCTGCGCTTGAACCATCGCTGCGGCACCTAGCGCCACGATCGACATCATTACTTTTTTCATGCTTTATCTCCTTGTTGTAAAAAATTGTGCCGGAGCACGTCCTAAAAACTTGCCAAATGGTTATTCAGCAAATCCGTGATCAGCATGGCCCCTGGCGCATGCGTGATACAAAACGATGGCTTGGCTTGCGCCAGCGCGGCTTGCGGGGTCACGCCACAAGCCCAAAAAACGGGTATTTCGTCGTCATACACATCCACTGCATCCCCGTAGTCCGGGCAACTTAAATCCGAAATTCCAATCAGCGACGGGTCACCCAAGTGCACTGGCGCACCATGAACCTCAGGGTAGCGGGAGGTGATTTGAACCGCGCGGATGACATCCTTCGCCTTCATGGGGCGCATCGTCACCACCAAGGGACCGCTGAACGGGCCAGCGGCCGTGGTTGCGATGCTGGTTTTGTACATGGGAACATTTCGCGCTTGCTCAATGTGCCGGATAGGCACACCCGCCTCGATCAAAGCCTGCTCAAACGAGAAAGAGCAACCAATCACAAATGTCACCAAGTCGTCGCGCCACAGGTGCGTGATGTCGGTGGGGGTCTCGGCCAATTGCCCATCGCGCCAGACGTGATATTTGGGCACGTCAGTGCGAATATCGATATCAGATCCCAGCGTCTGGAGCGCCGATACGCCCGGCTCAGTCAATGCAATAACAGGACAAGGCTTTCTGTTTTGATGGCAGAAACGCAAGAAGTCAGCCGCATCCGCTTTAGGAAGAATCACCACGTTACCCTGCACATTGCCACCGGCAAGCCCGCTCGTGTGCGTCGCAAACACGCCGCTACGGATGGCCTGACGAATAGCCAACACCTCTTCCGCGCTGTGGAATGCCCCACTGGCTTTTGGTCTCAGAATCTCTGCAGATAGTTCAGCGCCCATATTCTCTCCGGTGCATCGCACGATTGATTTATCAGTGCATTATTGAAAGATGGGCCTTAACTGGCAAATTAAAAATTAAATTGTTAGGTCATAAAAAAACTTAATGGTAAGCCTAAAAGATTCCCAAACCGAGGACTACTGACTTAAACGTGCGCAGCCACAAACTTACTGGCCGATGCAACCACCGCTTGGACGGCATTCGACGTGGGATCCTCGCGAAAGCTGGCGTAAATGGGTAACGATGTCAAACGTACATCGCACTTTAAGGGCTTCAACAATGGGAACGCCAGCGGATTGCGAATCGCCGCCAGCGGCAGCGTCGCCACTCCAAATCCGCCCTGCACCAACTGCGCCATCGCAGAAATGGAAGAGAGGGTGTGAACGCGCTTGGGCTTGATACCTAACTGATGGAGCTGATCCAACAAACTGATATGCGGCTGGGAGCTGCGCTGGAAGGTGAGCAGATCCATCTCTGCCAGCGCCGCTAACGTGTACTGCCGTTTCCGGTGCACATCACGGTTACCCACGAACACCATTTCCATGGGGGGTAAAGCTTGTACAACAACGGTATCTCCCGCAGCAGGCAAAGCCGCGAACACCAAGTCTTGGGTGCCGCGCTCGGCTTGATCAACAAGCGTCGGCGACGTGTCCACGGACAACTCAAACGCGATACCGGGATGTTCGGCACCCAAAAACTCCAGCCACGGCACCAACCACGAGTGCAACACCGACTCGATCGCTCCAATGCGTAAAGACACGGTTAGCGCATTGTCCGAACCCATCTCGGCCTTAATCTCACGCTGTAAATCAAGCAAGCGCTCCGCAAAGGCATAGAAACGGGACCCTGCAAGGGTCAATCGAAACTGCTTATCGCGCCGATCCAGCAACAGGACTCCCAGCTCGCTTTCGAGCGCAGCGATGCGGCTAGAAATTGCTGGCTGCGTGAGAAACAACTTTTCGGCGGCGCGGGTCACGCTCTTCAAGGCGACGACCCAATAAAAAGCCTCAACAAAACGAAGATTCACAACAACAAGCTCCAGGGACGGCCTCAGGCGACCAAACTAAACGTGTGTGTTTGCTCGAGCGTATCGCCAAACCATGCCCGAATACCGCCTGCCCGCTCGCCCAGGTATTCAGGTTCACCGGCCCCATCCAGCACCATGGGCAAATCATGTCCAGGAACGAGCACGTTATTTGCCCGCTGCCGCCACAGGGCCCAGATGCGCTCAAAACTGGCAACACTTTCCTCTTTGCTCAGGCTCATATCGGCAACCATGCCAACCAGTTCAGCGCGATTCTTTGCGGCATCACCGGTAAAAATCACATCACGCTCGGTACCCACCAAGACGAAAATCAAGTGGCCTGGTGTATGCCCGGGCGCAGCATGCGCGACCAAGCCGGGCAAAACCGTGTCCCCCGCCGTAAGACGCTTGAAACTGGGCCATGCGGCCAAAGTCTGCATATAGAGCTCAGGCACCGGTGTGCGACCCCAAGGCGCCTGCAGTGACCAATCCATCTCATCGCTGCCCATGTGAATGTCAGCGTGTGAAAACAGTGTCCAGTTGACCGCATGGTCATAATGGGAGTGGGTCAAAATCACATCGGTTACCGCCTCGGGCGTCAAACCCAATTCAGCTAACTTGTGAATCAAGGTCGACCGGATTCCAAAGGCTCCGACGTCAATAAGCGCGACACGGCCATGGCCTCGCAGTAACGCAATCGTGCTCCAACCCAAACTTCCATGGCATACCGACTTCCCGGGGTAGCCTTGAATCAAGAGGTCAATTTGGTAGCCGCCTGCGCGTCCCCCTGCGCCGCTAAACGAGTCGCTATTCAAGGCTTTGGTCCCCACGGCGCTGACAACATCAGTTGGTTCGACTGACTGACGAAGAGCGGGCGAACATCCTTTGCAAAATCCATGAATGCGGGGTCAGAGAAAACACCGGCCCAAAAGGCGCGCCGATCGGCGTCATCCTCAAATCGCCACAAGTGAACAATTTTGTTGAGTGCCCCCACGTCGCCTGTGAAATAGCCAACCAAACGCTCTGGGTGTTGGGACAGCGCGGGCCAACCTTTGGTTTGATAAAGATGGACGACGTCCGCCATTTTGCCAACCACGACCTCGTAGGTCCTCAATTCATAAATCGCCATTTCAACGCTCCTATCTTCATCAAAGTAATACTGAAAACACCCCAATGGCCATACCGAAAATCGCATGCACGATCAGAGCCGAAAAACTAACAAAAACAGGGCGCGGCGTGCACGAACCGAACAGCCCAGCACCCGTCGCGGGCATGAAGAACAACCACGGTACGACTGCGCTTGCCGCCCCGAACAACAAACCGTCCGCCAGCGGGTTATCGAGCCCCCAATTCGGCTGCCACAAGATCACATAAATCCACACATAAACCACACCAATGAGGTAATGAAAGATCCAGCCAATCAAACGCTCTCGCGGTAATTGCGGTGCCTGCGCCAGCCCTGTGTTGAACAGGACCCCTTGACGCAACAACATCAACAGCCAGCGCCCGACGACAGCCCAGTTGGTTGGCGGCAAGCCACCCAAGCGGTGCGCCAACCGTTGCCATAAATCAAGCACGGCAACCGATAGACACCCCACCACAATCATTGACACAAATCCGCTCAAGCTGTTCTCCCAGATCGTCACACCCACAACATATTCTGCATTGACTATGGCAGAAACACCCCTAAAAATACAGCCGAGGCTATCCATCCGGTGACAACGTATCCGCAAGAGGCCCGCTACATTGGCTCCCAACTGGAGACCCTGACCATGAGTTCAACACCCGCATTCGACACCATTAATCAGGCCAGTGGGGTTTACCCGATCTCCCCCACGGCCTTTCATCCTAATGGCGCAGTGGACCGCTCGTCGATGGATCGCTTGACCGACTTTTATCTTGAAATTGGTGCGACCGGGATCACGGTATTGGGCCAACTGGGCGAGGCCCCCAAGCTGTCGCAGACCGAAAGCGTGGCTATCGCGCAAGCCATGGTCAAGCGGGCAAAGGGCATTCCTGTGATCGTTGGCGTCAGCGCTCCCGGCTTTGCAAGCATGCGAGAGTTGACGCATGAAGTCATGTCGGTTGGCGCCAGCGGTGTGATGATTGCGCCGCCCAATACACTCCGAACAGATCAACAAATCATTACCTATTACCAGCAGGCAGCCGACGCGATCGGAAAAGATGTGCCGATCGTCCTGCAGGATTACCCCCTCACCTTCTCTGTACAAATGGCACCCGACGTGATCCGCCGGATGGTGCAGGAGATTCCTTCCATCGCGATGTTGAAACACGAGGACTGGCCAGGGCTCGAAAAAATATCAGCCCTGCGCCAATTTGAAGCGAACGGCAGCATGCGACACATCGCGATCATGTGCGGTAACGGTGGCTTGTTTTTAGATTACGAGTTGTCGCGAGGCGCTGACGGAGCCAACACCGGCTACTGCTTCCCCGACATGCTGTGTGATGTGGTGCGCCTCAAAAAAGCAGGCGAAACCGAGACGGCACACGACCTGTTTGACGCTCACCTCCCGTTGTTGCGCTACGAGCAGCAGCCGGGTGTTGGGCTCGCGGTTCGCAAACACGTCATGATGCGTCGAGGACTCCTCAGCAGCGATACACAGCGTGCCCCCGCAGGCAAGCTGACCGCCACCGCCTTGCAAGAGGTGAATCACCTGTTGGCGCGCTTGGCAAACAAAGACCCCCGAGCGGCAATCTGACCTGTCGCGCTACACAGCGACCTAAGCAATTGACGGTAGTTTCACGTCAATCAACACGGCCGTGCCGCCGTCAATGTCATTGAGCGCGGCTTCAAAAACGGCGCGTGCTTCCGCCATGGTGCTTATTTGGTAGCCCTTCGCACCAAACGCCTCGGCGACCATCGCAAAATTACTATCGGTGCTGCCAAGGCCAGCCTCGAACGCATTGAGCTGGAAGGCATCACCCTCTGGATACATACGCAGGACAGCCTCCTTTACGGCCTGCCATCCGCCATTGTTCAACACGATGGTCAAGATCGGTAAGCGGCGGCTACGGGCAACCGCAAACAGTGACGTTGGCGTGCAAAAGTGAAAGCTCCCATCGCCAACGATTTGAACGACGCGGCGGGTAGGACACGCCAGTTTCAGGCCAAGCGCCCACCCTCCACTGGCGCCCAGACCGCCGCCCGCATTTGAAAAGTAAGTCCCGGGCTCAGTCCTGGGCAACGCAGCCAAAACCACCGGGGCATTGCGGATCGCCTCATTCACCACAATGTCGGTGGTTGCCAACATGCCATTGAGTGTCGCCAAGATTGATTTGGCGTCTAGCGCAGCGACAGTGGGCGGTACCTTGGCTGCCGGTACCGACGCCGCCGATCGGATCAGCCGTTCTCGGCGCTGCGCGATGTCGACTTTAAAGTCGGCGGAGGCCGTTTGCTCCCCGTACTCGGTGAGTTGTGAGAGGGCGATCAACGTATTTGTCTGGACGCGGACGTCTGCGGCGAAGCCCCACATCGGGAAGTCTGACTTGCCGGCGTCAATATCTAGGTGAATACAGGCCACCCCTGGCCGCGGCGCGGCAAACTTGGGTAACCAAGGGACATCGGTGTCCAGCATCAAAATCAGATCACTGCTGTCGAGATGGCGCGCAGCATCAAAGCCTGCGGCCCAAACATCTGATCGATCAAAATTCATATGCGTTGGATTTGCCTCCACGACGCGTGCGCCATAGACATCACAAAAACGCTTCAAGACAGCCGGTGCAGACTCATCGCGCCCGAGGTAGCTGGTGACAACCAAGGGGGATTTACTCCGAAACAAACGGCCGCCGATCTCGCTCAGTTGCGCAGACGTCAACCCGCCCAGTTCTGTCGAACCAAATTGCGAGGCAGGGAAGACCTGCTCGTTGTGGGGCGCTGGTGCCGCCAATATCTCGCGAGGCATCACCATATAAACGGGGCCGGGCGGCGTCGCTTGCATAACGCTGTGCGCCCGCCGCATGACCTCGTTCAAATTCACATCCGACATCAGCACGTAGTCCCACTTCACATACGCTCTCACCAAACTCGTGATGTCGAAGGGATCCTGCATGAAGTGAACGTAGTTGTCGCGCCCACCGGCGACCGCACCTTGCACATCAAATGGTGCCTTCCCCGCCATCAGCAAAACCGGCAAGCGCGTCCTCGCGGCGTTTTGTACGCCCATCGCTGCATTGGCGGTGCCGGCATCAACATGCACCATGACAGCCTGCCCTCGCCCTGTTGCGGCGGCGTAACCGAGCGCCATGTGAATTGCAATGTTTTCATGCGGACACAAAATAAATTCAGGCGACGGCCTGTCATCTTGGCGACGTCTGGCTAACGCCTCGATGATGGGGACATGATCGGTTCCAAGATTCGCGAAAACGTAATCAATTCCGACGGATAGCAAGCAGTCAAGCAGCTTGTCGGCCGCAGTCACGGGATGATTTGATGCCATTTTGGACATTTCTGGAGTTGAAGTGAACGGGAAAGTGGGGGTTAACCGCAATCAAAAAATAACCTGATTACGGCTATAGTCGGACGGCCTTTAGGTGGCCTTCAGAGTCATCAAAACTACCAACCAACGGAGGAGTACTCTATGTTCAAACGAATCGTAAGTCAAAAATCGCTGCGCAAGCTTCTGGTCTCACTTACCGTGATTGGCGCGGCCGGAACCGCCAGTGCGCAGGCGCTGTCCATTGCGACATCGAACCCCGGGTCGATTTACCACGGATCTGGCCAAGTATTGGCAAAGATGCTCACCGAAAAGGCCGACCTCAAAACAACCATCCAGCCATTCGCGAGCCCGAGTGTGTTTATCCCTGCTGTTAACAGCGGCGAGATTCCCCTGGGCTTGGCCAACATCGCTGATTTGACCTGGGCGGTTGAAGGAAAAGAGCATTTCAAAGGACGCCCCTATACCGATATCCGGGCGATCGCAGTGGCGTACCCCTTGCGATCAACCATCTTTGTTCGCAAAGACTCAGATATCAAAACCCTCGCAGATCTCAAAGGGAAGCGGGTCGTCGATGGCTTTACCAGCCAGAAAGTGATTCTGCCAATCCTCGATGCGATGTACGCCACCGCAGGCCTCACAAGCAGTGACATGACCGGTGTGCAAATCCCCAACGTGGGGGCTGGCGCTGACGCCTTCGCGGCGGGTAAGGCGGACATGTTCTTCTTCGCGCTCGGTGCCGCAAAACCGCGTGAGGTTGATGCAGCCGTCGGCGGCATTCGCATGTTGTCGATCCCTGACACACCAGCTGCGTTGGCAGCCATCAAGAAGCACTACAGCCCAGGCTACATCCGCGCTGAGACACCCTCCCCCGGCAACGTCGGTGTTTTGGAGCCCAGTAACTCACTCGCATACGATGCGTTGGTATTCTCAAGCGCGAAGACACCAGACGCCGTTGCGTATGCCGTTGCAAAGTTGATGTACGAGAACGCGAAAGAATTGGGCAAAGATTTCCCGCCCTTCCGTTTGTTTGATACCAAATTAATGGTCAAAGACTTTGGCCCTCTTAACTACCACCCCGGTGCATTGAAGTTCTACCGCGAAGTTGGATTGGTGAAATAAGGCCGCATGTCCCGCTTCAGAGAAATCGTCAGCCACGTATTGGCATCTGCGCTGACGATTTTCGCGGTCTCATGGGCCGCAGGGTTTGGTGCCACGCTGGGTTTACAGCTCTACGACGAGCAATATGCCGCCAGCATCCTCGGCGTTGCACTGGCCTTGGTTTTTATCAAACCGCGAGCGAACCAGAACACCCAACCGGCGAGACTGATCTTTGATGCCGTTTGTGCCACGGCCGCGCTGGGAAGCGTCGGTTACATCGCATGGGGTTACCCCGACCTGGTCGACTTGGTACTTTTACGTCCAACAGACGGCGTCATTGCCTCCACCATCGCGATCACGCTCATCATCATTGGGCTGCAACGTTCAGCTGGTAATGTCCTGGTTGGACTGGTTGTGCTTTTCTTGATTTATGCGGTGGCGGCCGATATGGTGCCAACCAGCATGGAGGGACGGGCAACTGACTGGCAAAAACTGGCAGGTTATCTGGCACTCGATGTGAATGGCATTTTGGGCATACCGCTCAAAATTGGGGCATCGATCGTTGTGCCGTTCATCCTCTTTGGGGTGCTGTTATCGAACACCGGCGCTGCCAACTGGTTTACAGACTTTGCGCTCACCCTGATGGGGCGATTTCGTGGTGGCGCCGCAAAAATCGCAATTTTCGCTTCGGCGTTGTTTGGATCAATTTCTGGCAGCGCGGTGGCAAACGTGGTTGCCACGGGGGTTGTGACGATCCCTTTAATTAAGCGGAGCGGCTATGGCGCCCGCCACGCGGCTGCCATTGAGGCCGTCGCCTCCACCGGCGGCCAATTGATGCCTCCTGTCATGGGCGCATCCGCTTTCTTGATGGCCGAGTTTCTCCAAATTCCCTACAGCGAGGTCGTTCTCGCAGCGCTAGTCCCCGCACTGCTCTACTACGTGGCTGTCTTCATCCAGGTCGATTTGGACGCAGCCAAACTGGGACTCAAAGCGGTTCCGAAAGAGCTGATTCCATCCACTAAAACAGTTGCGCGCGGTGCTTTCTTTTTGCTGCCGTTTGTCGTCCTGATCGTCTTGTTATTCGCCTACAACGCATCACCGGCAACCGCAGCGCTGTGGTCGGGTGCTTCGCTGCTCGTCCTCACCCAATTATTCGGTCACAAAAACGCCAAACCCTCGCTAAAAATGCTAGGTAAAGCGGTCACGGATACAGGGTTGGCGGTGGTCGACATCGTGTTGATAACCGCTGCGGCAGGTATCGTGATTGGTGTCCTGGGTATCTCTGGCCTGGGCTTTAATCTCACGCTGGCACTGGTCAGCATTGGCGGCGGTAACCTGCTTTTGCTGTTGGTCCTTTCTGCTGCGGTCTGCGTGATTTTGGGCATGGGCCTGCCAACCGTTGGGGTCTATGTTTTGCTCGCGACCTTGGTGTCACCTGCGCTCGTTAAGGTCGGCGTTGAACCCAAGGCCGCACACCTGTTCGTGATGTACTTCGGCATGATGTCAATGATCACGCCACCGGTCGCGATTGCGTCCTACGCAGCGGCAGGCATCGCGGGCAGCAACCCCATGGCAACTGGCTTTTCATCGGTTCGCCTCGGTTGGTCAGCCTATATCGTGCCGGTGCTGTTTGTGTTCTCCCCGACCCTGCTGTTGATTGGCGAACCCGGCGACATCGCATTGGCGCTGGTTTCCGCAGTGCTGGGTATCTGGTGGGTATCGATGGCCATTGTTGGCTATGGCGCGCGCGCGTTATCGCTGTGGTATCGGCTCGGTTTTGGAGTCTCGGGCTTGCTCGCGCTGATTCCGGCAAAGGCAATGGCTAGCGGGTATTTAACCGACTTGGTGGGCCTTTGCGTTGGCGCCCTGCTCACGGCGCTGCATCTGTTGAGGCAACCTCGACAGCAAACCACCACCTAGCCACACCACTCGCTTAAATTTTCAAGTCGAATACCTTGACGGCGTTGTCTTGAAAGAATTGACGCTTGACCTCGGGGGTCATATCAACCTGCTCCAACATATCCACCTCTTCGGGCAGGTATTGGTAGGGATAGTCCATTGCGTAAAGTACGCGATCGGTGCCCATAAACGCTTGTGTAAATTGAAGCGCAGGACCCCAAGCAACGCCGCTGTTGGTGATGTAGAAATTCTCTTTTAAATACTCACTGGGCTTGCGCTTTGTGGGTTGGATCGCCTCGTATCTTTTAGACCGTACCGTCGCGTTGTGCATGTAGTCCAGGCGATAAGCCCAAAACGGCAGGGCCTCGCCCATGTGTCCCAGAACCATTTTTAAATTTGGAAATTGATCAAAGACACCTGATGTAATGATCCGGAGCGCGTGCAATCCGGTCTCCACACCAAACCCGTAAATGGCGCCATCCAGACCCGCTTCGATGAAGGGATCAATCATTTGCGCGGGCAATGAATTGGGGTGCAGATAAATGGGCATATTCAGCGCTTCTGCCGCTTCGAAAATAGGCCAGAATTTCTTATCAGAGAGGTACTCACCTTGCGTATGCGAGTTGATCACGGCTGAGCGCATGCCATAGAGATCAGCGCAACGCTGCAGCTCCTTGGCTGATGCCGCCGGATCCTGAGGCGCCAGCGCGACCATGCCAGCGAAACGCGTCGGGTGCCGCTTGATCGCCTCGGCTAGCTCGTCATTTGCATTGGGGATAAATGAGACGGCTGTCTCACGATCCATGATTTGCGCCCCCGGCGAGGTCAGCGCAAGCACTTGGATATCAATACCGCTGGCATCCATGTGCGCGATTCGCAACTCATCTAAATCCACCAAACACCGCATGATGTGCTGTGCGCGCTCGCTGGGGCTGCTCATGTAGAACCCCATCAAATGCGCAAATCCTTTGTCCACGTTGGGTTGGTCAAGCACACGTTTGAAAAGCGCGAGCTGCTCCTTGGTTGCGAAGGCTTCCTCGGTTGCGATACGCAAATAGGGCTTGTTCTCGGATGTCGTCATGGAGCCTCCAGGCGGTTGGTTTGCGCGAAATGATAACCCTGCGAATCGAAAACTATGTCGCGGAGTTGTCCCGTCCAGATACCTGTTCCAGAATCGCCCTTACGCTGTCCTGTGATAGGCTCGGCGCGTCCCCTACCCATGCAACAAAGTGATCCGGACGAACCAGAATCAATGGCGCGGCATACCGAGCAACCTCTGCACTGTCATTCAACGGCACCACCTGCAAAGGTAATTTCAAACCCGCCGCCGCTGAGCCAAAAGACGAGACGACTGACGCCATGTCGGCTACTGCCGCATCGCCACAAACCAGCAGTGTGAACCCCTCGCCCAGTCGCTCGTAAACGTTCTCTCCGGAACGCAGCTTCGCTGGCGATAAATGATGCCCCACCCGTGCGGTGTGCTGGTGAGACCCCACCGCGCTGGAAACGTAATGACCCTGCTCCGCCTGAACGACCACGGTCGAGCCCTCATAGTTCGGCTCAAAGGCGTTGACCTCCCCCACGGCACCTGTGGCTCGTTGCGCCCAAACGGTATCGAACTGCACCGGGTCGCGCTCGGGGTGGCAGCTCGCCACAAACGACCGATCGACTTCAATCGATTTTGCGATGAAGTCGCGAATGGTTGAATCGAACACAGGACGCCGTTCGGCATCATATGAGTCCAGCAAAGTCTCCCCACCCCAGCCCTGCAAGCGCGCCGCCAATTTCCAGCCCAAGTTACGAGCGTCCTCTAAGCCAGAGTTGACGCCGTAACCACCGTACGGTGGATGACTGTGGGCGGCATCGCCCGCTATGAAACAACGACCGGACCGATAGCAGTCCGCCAGCGCAAACCGCAAATCCCAAAAACCGATGTGCTCAAACGCTATCTCGAACTCAGCACCAACCGCCTCATGCAAAAAAGACTTGAAATCGAAGTTATCCGCTGTGGTACCGAAAGGGACCGGCGCGTGCATGAACCAGGTGCTACCCAGGTCAACGCGTCCCAAGAACTTCCAGTAACCCTCCAAGTCGGGGTGCAAGACGTTGTAATAGGATTTGCCGGGATAACAGGCTAATAGGTCGTGCAACTCTGTTGAGCGAAACACCAGGAGGACCATCATCCGGTCATGGTCGCTGAGCGTTTGCTTGATGTTGGCCGCCTCGCGCACGACGGATCGACTGCCGTCGCACCCGACCAGGTACTCAGCCTGCACCGAACGAGTGCAACCACCCTTTCTTGGTGCGATTTCGACGGTTACACCAGACTCACTGGTGATGACTGCTTGCGCCCCCCAACCGTATATCGTTTGCACGTTCGGTAGCGCCGCGACGCGCTCTCGTAGCACCGCTTCAGTGGCGTATTGAGGGAGGCGTTCATTAGTCGTAAAGTAGTAAGGGGCAACCAAATCACGCTGCAACCAGTCGTAGTGATAGGGGCTCAAAAGCTGGCCGTAGGCGGTTAAGCCACCGATCCCATAGGACTTGGGAATGGTGCGCGCAGCACGAAGCGCGTCCTCCGCAGCCCAAAAATGCATATGCTCCATGGTCCGTTGGGTCAGGTTCTGCCCTTTGGGGATGGGTTGCGGTTGCTCGTACCGCTCAACAACGACGACCGAAATACCGCGCTGTCCCAATTCGATAGCCAACCCCATGCCGACCGGTCCGCCACCCACAATGAGGACTTGTGTATTCAAATCGTCCGAAACCATCCTGCACTCCCTGTGATTTATGCCCGTATTTTCTGTCCGGTGGGCGCGATTTTAGGGCCATCGCTAGGTTAAACCCCAAATACAGGCGACACAGGTTGGCGCTAAAATTGCTCAGCTTAACGTGCCGCGTTTAACGGCACGGCCGACCGCTGTTCTGCCGACCTAATCATCAACCACAGATCCACTGGAGCCTATATGAAGAAGCGTTCATTCCTCAAATCAACTGCCCTTGCCCTAGCCGTGACGGCCATGGGTTTCGCGCATGCAGCAAGCCCCATTAAGTTCCAATTGGACTGGCGCTTTGAGGGTCCCTCTGCCTTGTTCTTGGTCCCAACCGCTAAAGGTTACTTCAAGGACGCTGGCCTTGACGTGACCGTGGACTCGGGCAATGGCTCTGGTGGTGCGGTGACACGTGTCGCCTCCGGTACCTACGACATGGGTTTTGCTGACTTGGCTGCTTTGATGGAATTCCACGCCAACAACCCCGATGCACCCAATAAGCCCGTGGCTGTGATGATGGTCTACAACAACACACCCGCCTCCGTGATGGCGCTCAAGAAGTCAGGCATCAAAACGGCCGCCGATTTGGCGGGTAAGAAATTAGGTGCCCCCGTGTTTGACGCCGGCCGTCGCGCCTTCCCGATCTTTGCAAAAGTTAACGGTATCGAAAACGTAACCTGGACAGCCATGGACCCACCGTTGCGTGAAACCATGCTGGTTCGCGGCGACGTCGATGCAATCACCGGCTTTACCTTCACATCGTTGCTAAACATTGAAGCGCGTGGCGTGCCCGCTGCCGACGTCACCGTTCTGGCCTACCCAGACAACGGTGTGAAGCTTTACGGCAACGCCATCATTGCATCACCCAAGTTGATCAAAGAGAACCCCGAAGCCATCAAGGCCTTCTTAGCAGCGTTCGCTAAGGGCGCGAAAGATGTCGTGGCTGACCCCGCGCAGGCGATCGAAGCGGTAAAAGCCCGTGACGGCATCATCAATACCGCGCTTGAGACACGTCGTTTGCAATTGGCGATCGACACCGTCATCAACAGCGCTTCTGCCCGCGAAGAGGGTTTTGGACAAGTGAAGGCCCCTCGCTTGGCACTCATGGCTTCGCAAGTGTCTGACGCGTTCAACACCAAGTCACGGGTCAAAGCAGCAGATGTATGGAACGGCTCATTCCTGCCGAGCGCAGCCGTTCTGGACATCCTGCCCAAGGCCAAATAAATTTGAAACGCTTCGGTAAGGCAACTTGCCGATTCGAATCAAAGGGGCCAAACCGACCGGTTTGAGCCCTTTTTTTTAGAGTGTGCTGCCGGCGCTCTCAATAAGAACCACCGAACCGAAGGCCTTATGTCAAACGCGTTTGTCGATTTCCAAAATGTATGGCTCGCCTATAACGAAGAGCTCTTGGCGCAAAAAAACTATGCGGTCGAAGACATCAACTTGTCCGTCAACCAAGGTGAGTTTGTTGCCATTGTCGGTCCGTCGGGGTGCGGCAAGTCGACCTTCATGAAACTCACGACCGGACTGAAAATGCCCAGTCAAGGTCGTATTTTGGTGGATGGGCAACCGGTCACTGGCCCCCTCAAGATCAGCGGCATGGCTTTCCAAGCCCCCTCGCTCCTGCCTTGGCGCAGCACGATCGATAACGTGTTACTGCCACTGGAGATCGTTGAGCCTTATCGCTCCAACTTCAAGACCAATAAGGATGCCTACATCGAGCGCGCGCGTAACCTGCTTGCCTCGGTGGGACTGAAAGGCTACGAAGACAAATACCCATGGGAGCTGTCCGGCGGTATGCAACAACGTGCCAGTATTTGTCGTGCGTTGATCCATGAGCCGAAAATGCTTCTCTTGGACGAACCCTTTGGCGCGCTGGACGCATTCACCCGCGAGGAGCTGTGGTGTACCTTGCGTGATCTGTGGGAGGCACAACGCTTCAACGTCATTTTAGTAACGCACGATTTGCGGGAGTCGGTCTTTTTGGCAGACACGGTTTACGTGATGAGTAAGAGCCCTGGGCGCTTTTTGGTCAAAAAAGAGATCGACTTGCCGCGCCCCCGTGACCTCGAGATCACCTATACGCCGCAGTTCACCGATATTGTTCACGAACTGCGCAGTCACATTGGCGCGATTCGTCAGACCACCCTACAACCAACACCCTGAGCAAAAACAACATGAAATCGAAAACCATTGAGCGTTGGTCACCCTGGATTTTCCTGGTCAGCGTGGTGCTTTTGTGGGAGCTCATTTGCAGCGGCTTCGGCGTCAGCGAATTCATTTTCCCGAGCCCGTCTCGGATTTGGGAACAGCTGGTTGAATACCGAGATGTGATTTTGGCGCACGCTTGGCGCACCTACTGGGTAACGATGGTCGGTTTCGGTATTGCGATTCTGGTTGGCGTCATGCTGGGATTTATTATCGGCAGCTCGCGCATCGCCTATGCCGCCGTTTACCCGCTGATGACGGCATTCAACGCGTTACCCAAAGCGGCTTTCGTGCCGATCTTGGTGGTCTGGTTTGGTATCGGCGTCGGCCCTGCGATTCTCACCGCCTTCCTGATCAGTTTCTTTCCCATCATGGTGAACATCGCGACGGGTCTCGCGACCCTTGAGCCGGAGCTTGAGGACGTATTACGCGTCCTCGGTGCCAAGCGCTGGGACGTCCTGGTGAAAGTGGGCTTACCACGATCCATGCCCTACTTTTTTGGCTCGCTCAAGGTCGCCATTACCCTGGCCTTCGTTGGCACAACTGTGTCAGAGATGACCGCCTCGAACGAGGGCATTGGTTACCTGCTGATATCTGCAGGTTCGGCCATGCAAATGGGATTGGCCTTTGGCGGCTTGGTGGTTGTTGGGGTGATGGCCATGGCGATGTATGAAATTTTTGATTACATCGAACGCCACACCACAGGCTGGGCCCACCGCGGCTCACAACATTGATCGATTGGCAAGCGCACACTGCGCTGCCGCCAAGTCCCAGCCAGCCCAGCCGCAACTCTTAAAAAAGACGGTTGGGCGCGTCGACAACTCAGGGTTGCACCATGCCGGCGGTCGGGCAATGATGTGCGCCAATGAGGGCAACGCGGCAACATCGATGTTGGCCTGTAGCAAGTCACCGGCTTCATGAGCCGCATCAGGCGTATCAACGACTAACTGCGCTGTACTGGACAGTGTTTGACAAACGCTCACTGACCACTCACTCATCTTGGGTGTGAACGCACCAACGGCAGCCACAAAGCTACCGGCTGCGGGAACCTCGCGCATCACAGGCTCACTCGCGGTGGTCGTCGTCACCACATAGGTACACTGCCCAAGGGCCGTGTTGGGATCATCAACACGTTGGGCATGTAAGCCGCGGTCCTGCGCATATGCCACCAAGGCATCCAGATGCGCGAGTCCCTGCACGCCAGCACCAACGATCAACATTGGGGCCTTTCGCTGTGAAACCCGCACGTACAATGAGGGGGATTCCCCTCTAATGCCCCTAAATGAACACCCTCCCCGCGCTCCCCTGTTATCTCAACGGCACCTTCACCACCATTGACCAAGCTCACATCAGCGTCATGGACCGTGGTTTCATTTTTGGCGACGGCATCTACGAGGTCGTACCCGTTTACAAGGGTCGTCCTTTCCGTATGCAGCATCACCTCAGCCGCATGCGCCGCAGCCTCACTGAGACCCGCATCAAAAATCCGCTCAGTGATGACGAATGGCAAGGCATCATTGACCGCGTGATTGGCGAATACGCAGCGCAACAAGGCCAAGCAGTGGATGCGAGTGATCAAATGGTCTACATCCAAATCACCCGTGGCGTGGCCTTACGTGACCACGTGATGCCCGAGGACATCACACCAACCGTGTTTGTGATGACCAACGCGATGAAGATGCCCACACCGGCGCAACGCGCGCAGGGGGTGGCCTGCGTGACGGCTGATGATTTTCGCTGGGAGCGTGCGCACATCAAGTCGACCAGCCTGCTCGGTGCGGTATTCGCGCGGCAAATCAGTTACGACGCGGATGCGCTGGAGACGGTCATGTTTCGGGGTGACCTCCTAAGCGAAGCCGCTGCAAGCAATGTTTGGGTGGTCAAAGACGGCGTCGTGATGGGACCCTGTAAAGACAACCACGTTTTGGAGGGCATTCGCTACGACCTCATCGCAGAAATTTGCGCGGCGCAAAACATCGGCTACAAGTTAAAGGACATCTCGCGCGCGGATGTGATGAACGCCGATGAACTGGTGCTGAGCTCAGCCACCAAAGAGGTACTGCCCATTACCCAGCTCGATGGCAAACCCGTTGGTGACGGGCAACCCGGGCCCATCTATACCGCTTTGTACGCCGGATACCAGGCCGCAAAAGCGGCAGGTGATGTGACCGATCCGATCACCGTCTAAGCGCCGCCGACCTACCAGCCAATCGACTGACCGCGATAGTCGATAAACTGCGCGCCCGATACGGCGGGCAATGCCCGCAACGCCGCGAGCATTCCTTGCACAGACTCATCGGGTTCCAGCAACTGCGGCACGCCACTGCTGAACGGGTCAGACAGACGCGACCTGACCGTGCCGGGCTGCAGCGCGACGATGCGCCACCCCGGTTGCCGCCGCTGCAATTCAATTGCTGCCGTTTGAAGCACCATGTTCAAGGCGGCTTTCGCAGCTCGGTAGCCGTACCACCCGCCTTTTTGGTTGTCAGAGATACTGCCAACGCGAGCTGATAACTTGCCGTAAACGGCGGGCCCCTTCACGAGCAGCGCGGAGAAATGCCGCAACAGCAGCGACGGGCCGACGGTATTGATTTCAAACTGCCGCATCAACCGGTCGGCTTGTAGCGCGCCCAGCGACTTCTCTGGCCCGACCCCATCGATCGTCAACTGCCCTGTCGCATCAATGATGATGTCAAAAGGCCCCTCGGCTGCCAGCGCTTGCGCGTTTGTCTGGATACTTGACGCGTCAGTGAGATCAAAGCTTGGCTGCGTTTGGCGCGAGAGTTGGGACACATGGTTGCACAACACATCTCTCTGAAACGCGTCAACGAACGCCCCGCCAATGGCCCCTGATGCGCCGATAACCAGGGCCCGGTAGGGGTTCGATAGCAGCAATCCTTCGCTCATTCCGGTGTCCAGAATCGACCAACCGTTGGCCATTCAGCGACTAGCCACAATCGCTCAATCAGGGCCGCCATGGCTTCCTCCGAAGCGCCGCCACTGTAGGCGGCCAAGCGCATTGCCTTGTCAGTGATTTCCGCGCGCGACAAGGTGTTTCCTGGGTCACCTTTCGGTTCATCAACGCGCCCACTCAAGCGACGACCATCCACGGTCGTCACGATCACTTTCCCAATCCAGCGTTGTGGGTAGGCGGCATCCACTTCAGGGTCAACTGTCATGCTGACCTTATCGGCGAAAGCGCGCGTCACGTCGCTGCGGTAATGCGCATCAAAAGCAGTGAGGCTAGCGTGGCCGAACTGCGCCACCAACGCCAAAACGGTTCCCATAGAAAACTTGCTTTGGTGCACGGTTTGAGGATCGACAACCGGGCCCAATACATCTACCGCACCTTGATGCACCAACGTCTCGACGGCCAAAATCGAATTCAACTGCAAGCCATGGGTTTGCATGACTTGCAACAGCGCGTCAGCCGCTGGGTGGGTGTGGCGACAACTCGCGTGGTATTTGAAGGACGTTTCAACGGTGGCCCACCGGACCCCCAAACCGTCAGTCAGGCGCGCGGTGTCGGTATCACGGCTCATGCCCGCGCCCATCCCCTGAGGCCCCTCTAAAATTTGCGCTGCACCGGTAAAGCCATCGCGGGCCAGCGTCGCCGCCATCAGGCCCGATGCCGACGCGTGCGCCGTGTGCAATTGCTTGCTATCAGCGGCGGTTCGCAAGAATTCCCAAAGTCCAGCGGCCATCGTGCCCGAGGACCCCATAGCGTGCAGCATTTGTGCTGGCGTCAGTTTCAACAGCGAGCCGACGGCTGCAGCGGCTGCGACGGTACCGGCTGTTCCTGTGGTGTGAAAAATTTTGTAGTGCGGTCGCCCCAAGTATTCGCCAATACGAATGCCTACCTCATAGCCCACAACGCACGCTGTCAACAACGCTTGGCCACTTGCACCAATCGCTTGCGCGACCGCCAGTGCGGCTGGAAAAACGACGGTCGCGGGGTGGAAGACTGACCCGTTGTGCACGTCATCCTGTTCGGCCACGTGTGACGCAGCGGCGTTGGCCATTGCCGCGAAGTACGGGCTGGTGGTGCGCCGTGCATTAATGATTTCTGCCGTGCCTTGCTCTGGCCCGGCGGCGATCGCAAATTGGGCAATGGTTTCGACCGCGCGCGCGCCCTTTCCGGCAACGACTGAGCCGACCCAGTCCACCGATAAGTCCTCGATTTTTCGGATCACTGGCTCGGGGATATCGGTGAAGGTTGTGTTGGCGGCAAATGCCGCCAGCGTTGCGCTGGGTGTCGTCATAAAAAGATGCTGTGGGGTGTTGATGCGGCGATCATAGCAACCAGGCAGCCATGGGACCTGGCACCTTTGCGGCATGTTGTAGCGGTGCACCATCGGCCAATTGTAAAGTGTCAGCCAAATAGCGCTCCGATGCCTCCCAAAGGCATTTATAAACCGCGCGACACAGGGTACGCGCCTCCACACCCGGCCATTGGTCGGGTAACAAAGCCTCGGGCAGCAACGGGTCGCGCAATAAAAGGCGGCGGAAATCGTGCAGCAGTAGTAACCGCAACTGAAAAGCCAGCCCTGGTTGAAGCGAATTGCCCACCTGATTCAACGCGTTTTCTATGGGCAGATAACAACGAACGAAAGCCGCGTAATCGAGCCCCAATTGCTGCAAATCCCAAGCGCGATGAACCACATCACGCGCCGTGCCCGCACCCAACACATCAGGGGTTTGCGCGGTGAAGGGCACCAGCGCCGATACCGTGTCCTGTAGACCTTCTTGTGTCAACGCATCGAACACAGCGCCCCAATCTGCGCTCGGGTGAACGAACACCGGGCCATTCAGCTCGCCAAAGCCCTGCCAATAGAGGGCACGCCTCAAGGCTTCTCGGGGGCGGCCATTGACCTCACCCAACAACGCCAGCAGGCGCCAAGCGCCGTCCCACTGGGGGGCCGATATGGCGTAAATGTGGCGAGAGGCCTCTTGAATGCGAATACGCCCATTCACAGACAACGCATAGTTGGTGCGCCGCCCCGCCGCGTGGGCAACCAGCCAATCCTCCTTTACAAGCCGGAATGCAGCGGTCCTGACCAAGCGCTCATTGATGCCCAAGGGCGCCAACAGTTGAATCAGACTGCCTAACCACAACACCCCACCACGAGGCGCGATGGCATCACCAAAAGCGGTGACGATGACCGAGCCTGCTTTGACACGCCGCTCGGTCTTGAAAGCATCAATGTGGTGATGCAGTAAGGCTTCAGCGGTGGTCAAAGTCAACGGCAACCTGCGCGCTGGTGGCGCGCGCCTGACAACTCAAGACATAGCCCTGCGCAACTTCGTCGGGCTCGAGTGTGAAGTTCTTATCCATCACCACAGAGCCTGCAGTCAACTTGCATCGGCACGTACTGCAAACGCCCGCCTTACAGGAGAACGGTAGATCAAGACCTGCCTCCAGCGCCGCATCAAGAACGTGCTCATCAGCGCCCAGTGCCAGCTCGTGTAATTTGCCATCAAGCATCAAGGACAACTTCACCTGCTTGGCGGTATCCGCTTGGGCGGCTTCACCGCTGGCCCCTGCAGGGCGCTGGGGCTTCGGTGCGGCGTGTGCCGTGGCGAAACGCTCGCTATACAGTCTTTTCGCTGGCAATCCCAAGGCAATCAGCGTGGCCTCCACGCTCTCAATCATGGCCTCAGGGCCGCATACAAACACCTCGTCCATGCTGGCGATCGGTAACAAGGTAGCTGTGATCGCCTCGACTTTTTCCGCGTCAATTCGCCCCTGTAGTAAGTCCACTTCTTGGCTCTGTCGCGACAGAATGTGCAGCATCGTGAATCGATCTGGATAGCGGTCCTTCAAATCCTGCAAGGCCTCGTTGAACATGACACTCGCCATGCGTTTGTTGCCATAAACCAAGGTGAATTTGGACTGGGGTTGCTCTTCCAAACTAGTGGCCGCGATCGACAAAATGGGGGTGATACCTGAACCCGCCGCAAAGCCAACGCGATGCATGGCGCGAGCGCGCTTGATCACAAACCGGCCCTCGGGAGGCATGACGCTCAGGGTGTCCCCCGCTGCGACCGCACTCGCCAACCAGTTGGACACAAGGCCGCCCTCCACCGGGCGCACACCAATCTCGATCTCGCCGGTTTCTGTCAAACGTCGTCGGGTGCTGCTGATGGAGTAATTGCGTCTCACCTCTTCTCCATTGGGTGCGGCCTTCAGGGTAATGAATTGCCCGGGCTCAAAGCGAAAGGTATCGCGTAGCGCAGGGGGAATGTCAAACGCAACGGCAACAGCACCTGCGGCCTCTGGGCTAACGCGCTTTACACGCAAAGGTTGAAACTGCGGTGTGGCTGTCATGCGAATCGGTCCAACAAGTTAAAAGGGTTTGAAATAATCAAATGGCTCTTGGCAGCTCAAACATTTGTAGAGTGCTTTGCAGGGCGTCGAACCAAAATGGGACGCCTCGACCGTCTGCGCCGACCCGCAGTGTGGGCAATCGACCGCATCGACGACAGCTGCATCACGGATAAATTGCATCACCTGCGGTTGCGCCGCGGCTGAGCCACACACGCGACTGGGGGGTGCAATGCCGTAGGCACGCAGCTTTTCTTTTGCTGTTGAGGTCATCCAATCGGTCGTCCAAGCCGGCGAAAGCTGGGTCTCCACGGTGATCTTTTGACCGAGTGGCTGTAAGACGGCGCGGATGTCATCCTCGATTTGCGTCATCGCCGGACACCCGCTGTACGTAGGGGTGATCACCACACGAATACCGCCATCGGCTTCTTCAAACACGCCGCGCACAATCCCCATCTCGTCTAACGACACAACGGGTATTTCAGGATCAGTCACGGTCGCCAGCAAGCGGGTCGCGCGTGCCAACCGTGTCTCCATATCCGCATTCACCGAAGTACTCACCACACGCCCTCGGGGTGCGCCCGGGCCAGACTTTGCATCTCGCCCAACAGGTAACTGAGGTGCTCTGAGTGCTGTCCCAGTTTGCCCTGCGTCTGGTAACCCGTTCTCGGCGAGAACTGCAGCTTAGCCACTTCAAGCGTGTGCGCTACAAGCTGTTCCCATTCGGCCTGCAGCGAGCGCACGTCAATGGCCAAGCCCGCGTCAACGGCAGCCTGCTCGTAGGGGGCGGCAGACCAAAACTCTTGCGTGAACGGCAGCAAGTAATCCAAAGCGGCTTGCGCACGCTGCGCAGAGACCTCGGTGCCATCACCAAAGCGGATCAGCCAGTCATGGGCGTGGCGCAGGTGGTAGCGGGTTTCCTTTAGCGACTTGGCCGCAATCGCAGCCATGTCAGAGTCCTTGCTGGCTTGCAGCCGCTCCCAAACCAACGCCATCAACGCGCTGTAAAGAAAATTACGCACGATGGTGACCGCATAATCGCGATTGTCTACGGCGTACCCCACCAACGGACCATGATGCGGCAGCTCAAGCAACGTTAGGTTCTTAAACGCCTGGGGATCGCGGAAGTACGCCAACGAATCTTCAGTCGACCCATCACCCAATCGTGCCGCGGCCACCTGGTAAAGCATGCGGGCTTGACCAATCAAATCGAGGCTGTTGTTGGTCATGGCAATATCCTCCTCAAGGATTGGTCCATGACCGCACCACTCGGCATTGCGCTGACCCAACACCAGGACGTTATCAGCCAAATGCAGCCAGTAATCAACGGCCGCCATCACATGTGCCCCACTTCGTCAGGGATGGTGTAGAAGGTGGGGTGACGGTAGATTTTGTCGTTCGCCGGATCAAAGAATTCGCCTTTTTCATCGGGCGAGCTCGCTGTGATGGCGCTCGATGGAATGACCCAAATGCTGACACCCTCTTGACGACGGGTGTACACGTCACGCGCCATTTGCAGGGCGTGCTGCGCGTCGCTGGCATGCAAACTACCACAGTGCTTGTGCTCAAGACCCTGTTTGCTGCGCACAAATATTTCCCAGAGTGGCCACTCGGACAAGGGTTTCGTCATGCCGCTTTCTCCTCGCGTTTGTTTTTGTTGGCGTGGGCCACTGCGGCCTCGCGCACCCACTGGCCTTCATCCCACGCTTTCACGCGGGTGGCCAAGCGCTCTCTGTTGCAGGGACCATTCCCGTTCACGGTGGCCCAAAACTCGTCCCAATCAATCGCGCCGAAATCGTAGTGGCCACGATCGGCGTTCCACTTCAAATCGGGGTCCGGGACCGTGACACCCAAAACCTCTGCTTGCGGGATGGTGGCATCGACAAATTTCTGTCGCAGATCATCGTTACTGATGCGCTTGATGCCCCAACGCATCCCTTGGGCGCTGTTTGGGCTGTCCGCATCTGGCGGTCCAAACATGGCGAGACACTTCCACCACCAACGGTTCACAGCGTCCTGCACCATGGCCTTTTGGGCATCGGTACCCTCTTTCATCATGACCAGCAGCGCTTCATACCCTTGGCGCTGGTGGAAACTTTCCTCTTTGCAAACCCGGATCATGGCGCGCGCATAGGGTCCGTATGAGCATCGACACAACGGGATTTGGTTCATGATGGCCGCACCATCAACCAACCATCCGATCACGCCGACGTCCGCCCACGTCAAGGTGGGGTAATTGAAGATAGAACTGTATTTAGCGCGCCCCGTGTGCAACGCGTCCAGCAAGCTGTCGCGGCTCACGCCCAACGTCTCGGCGGCGCTGTAAAGGTACAAACCGTGACCCGCCTCGTCTTGAACCTTGGCCAGCAGAATGGCTTTACGCTTCAAACTGGGCGCGCGGCTGATCCAATTGCCTTCGGGCAACATGCCCACAATTTCGCTGTGTGCGTGTTGACTGATTTGGCGGATCAATGTTTTACGGTAGGCCTGGGGCATCCAGTCTTGTGGCTCAATGCGCCCATCCGCATCGATGGCGCGATCGAAAGCCGCCATGCGCTCGGGCGATTCAATCGGAGAAACCTGTGCGGGCGCTGCAGCAGATGAGGCGTCCGCGTTGATGAAAGATTGCGTGTACATGGGGTTCGTCGCTTCCTTTAAATTTGCTGGGCACGCGTGTCGTAGACCCGCTTGGCTTTACCGACTTCAATGCGTTGCAGGCTATCCGCCGGAAACACTTTGACCTGCGTTGAGATGCCAATGTTCGCTTTGATGCGTTGTTTCAAACGATCGCCAATGGCCGCAATAGTGGCTGCATCCAGCTGAGCTGAAACCTCGCGCTTCACTTCACAATGCACCTCCACCTCGTCCAAGTGGCTGGGGCGACTGACGTGGATCTGATAGATCGGTGCCAACGCCGTATCGGCCATGATCTGCTCCTCGATCTGGCTCGGGAAAACGTTCACGCCTCGGATGATCAACATGTCATCGGTCCGTCCCGTGATCTTTTTGATCCGACGGAAGGATCGCGCTGTCGGCGGCAGGAGCGCTGTTAAGTCGCGGGTCCGATACCGAATCACTGGCGAGGCCACCTTGGTGAGTGACGTGAAGACCAACTCGCCTTCACTGCCATCGGGGAGCACGTCGCCCGTTTCAGAGTCGATGATTTCAGGATAAAAATGATCTTCCCAAATCACTGGGCCATCTTTGGTCTCGATACACTCCGACGCTACGCCGGGTCCCATCACCTCGGTGAGGCCGTAAATGTCTACGGCATCGATGCCCAACTTGGCCTCGATTTCGGCACGCATGCCCTCGCCCCACGCTTCCGCACCGAAGATGCCGACCTTCAAAGAAATGTCACCGGGCTGGATGCCTTGGCGCTCGAACTCCTCGGCAATCACCAATGAGAACGAGGGGGTGACCATGATGGCATCAGGTCGGAAATCGATGATCTGCTGCACTTGCTTGACCGTTTGACCACCTGAAACAGGCACCACCGTACAGCCCAATCGCTCGATGCCGTAGTGGGCGCCCAAGCCCCCGGTGAACATGCCGTAACCATAGGCGTTGTGGACCATTTCCCCAGGTTTGACCCCAGCGGCGCGCAATGAGCGCGCAACCAACTGGGCCCAAGTATCCAGGTCCGCTGCGGTGTACCCCATCACCACCGATTTACCAGTGGTACCGCTGGATGCGTGCAATCGGATGATTTGATCGCGCGGCGCCGCGAATAATCCAAAGGGGTAGTGGTCGCGCAAATCCGCCTTCGTCATGAAGGGAAAGAGTGACAAGTCCGACAACTGTTTCAAATCATCGGGGTGCACGCCCTTGGCATCGCATTTGGCACGGAACGGCGCCACGTTGTCATAGGTATGCCGCACCGACCACTGCAAGCGCTGCAATTGCAGGGCCTGCACCTCATCGCGACTCGCCCGCTCAATGGGCTCCAAAATAGCTTCGTTTGGACTGGTTGTCATTGTTTATGTCCCCTGCAATCCCGCAATCACCTCGCCTTTGATGCGATAGCTTTTTCCACGGAACAAAGCCACTGCACCCCCACCCACGACGCGAACGTCCACGTCGTAAACCCCCGTGCGCCCCGCAGCAGACCGCTCAATTGCAACCGCCTCAAGCGTGTCGCCCTCGCGCGCAGGGGCTAAAAAATCAATGTTGCAGCCTGACGCCACCGTGGTTTGGTTGTAGCTATTGCAGGCATATGCGAAAGCCGTGTCTGCCAGCGTGAAAATCAAACCGCCATGACAAATGTGATGGCCATTGGTCATGTCCGGACGAACCACCATCTGTAAGGTGGCCTGCCCCGGCGCGATCGATACCCGCGACATACCGAGGGTCTGTGCCGCTCGATCTCGCGACCACATCGCCTCGGCTGCCTGCTCAGCAAGGGCTTGGGGATCTGATGGAACCGTCATGATCAGAGCCCTTTGAAGTTGGGTGTGCGCTTCTCGAGGAACGCGGCAACGCCCTCGATGTAATCGTCGCTGCGACCTAAACGAGCCATCATCTCGGCCTCAAAGCTGAGGTGCGCTTCCAGTGTGCGGTCACCCGCAGACTTGATTGCCTCGCGGGTCTCGACCAAGGCCCTCGTCGGCATGATCGCGAGTTGCTCGGCGACTTCGGTCACATGAGTCTCAAACGCATCGGCGGCAACCGTCTCCCAAATGAGGCCCCAATCGGCGGCTTGTTGCGCGCTCAATTTGCGCGCTGTCAGCGCCAGCCCCATGGCGCGAGCTTGGCCCACGGCGCGGGGTAAGTGCCATGAGGCGCCAGTGTCTGGAATCAAGCCGATCTTGGAGAACGGGATCAAAAAGGACGCTTTATCGCTCGCGATAACCAGGTCGCATGCCATGGCAATGCTCGCGCCAGCCCCCGCAGCGACGCCGTTGACCGCTGCAATGGTCGGTACGCGTAAGCGGTTGAGTTGCATGACCAGCGGTTTGTAATAGCGCTCGACGACACGACCAAGGTCAGGTGGGGGCTCACCGGGGACAAACTGCATTTCATCGTCCGCCAGGTCTTGACCTGCGCAAAACGCGCGACCGGCGCCGGTTAAGACAAGTACGCGTATCGCGGTATCGTTTTGGATGGTTTCGAGCGCGTCCCGCATTGCAGCATGCATCGGCGCGATGAAGCTGTTCATTTTGTCGGGACGGTTCAGCGTAATCCGCGCCACACCGCCAGTGACAACAAATTCAATCAAGGCATCTGACATCGGCCGCTCCTCGTGCAGCGTGCGCTGAATCTTTTGCGTTACGCTGCTTTATGTTACAAAATTTTCACTAATGGACGAAATTATGTATCATTTACCACGTGCAAAATATCGGGTAAACCCTTATAAATTACAGCGACTGAGTTAAACGCGCTCGAGGACCAGCGCGATCCCTTGCCCCACGCCGATGCACATCGTGCACAAGGCAAAGCGGCCACCCGTCGTGTGCAGGCGATTGACCGCTGTGGTCACCAGTCGTGCGCCGGATGCGCCCAACGGATGTCCCAAGGAGATTGCACCGCCCCACGCATTCACACGGGGGTCGGTGTCGGGCACACCCAACGCACGCAACACTGCCAGCCCCTGAGCAGCGAAGGCTTCATTGAGCTCGATGACATCAATTTGGTCGAGCGTGAGGCCGGTTTGCGCCAAGACTTTTTCGGTCGCAGGCGCAGGACCCATGCCCATGATGCGGGGCGGAACGCCAGCTGTGGCCATTCCCACCACGCGGGCTTTCGGGGTCAAGCCGTTTTTGGCTGCAGCGGCTTCACTGGCGATTAACACCGCGCAGGCACCATCGTTAACACCACTAGCGTTGCCGGCGGTAACAGTCCCGTCAGGACGCACGATCGGCTTGAGTTTAGCCAGCGCCTCCATGGACGTTGCACGGGGATGCTCATCGGTATCGACAACGATGGCGTCGCCCTTTCGCTGTGGGATGGTGACCGGGGTGATTTCGCGCGCCAAGTGTCCAGCCGCCTGCGCGGCGATAGCACGGGCTTGGCTGTTGAACGCCATCAAGTCTTGCGCCTCGCGCTCGATTTTGAAATCTTGCGCGACGTTCTCGGCAGTCTCGGGCATGGAATCCACGCCGTATTGACTTTTCATCAGCGGGTTAATGAAGCGCCAGCCGATGGTCGTGTCATAAACCGCGTTCGCACGGCTGAAGGCTGTTGTCGCCTTGGGCATCACGAAGGGCGCGCGGCTCATGCTCTCGACTCCACCGGCGATCATGAGTTCGGCTTCTCCAGCCTTGATGGCGCGGGCAGCGGTACCGACCGCGTCCAGGCCGGAGCCGCAAAGGCGGTTGATCGTGGCACCGGGGATTTCAAGCGGCAAGCCAGCCAGCAAACTCGCCATGTGGGCGACATTGCGGTTATCCTCGCCGGCTTGGTTGGCGCAACCGTACAGCACGTCGGCCACTTGGCCCCAATCGACTTGGGTATTGCGCGCCATCAGGGCCTTCAGGGGTACCGCGGCCAAATCATCAGCCCGAACTGCAGACAGAGAACCACCGTAGCGACCAAAGGGGGTTCGGATGGCATCACAGACAAATGCGTTAATCATGATTCTTTCCTTTTACGAGTGATTCTGCAGACAAGCGATCTCACGCGGCCAACGGCAAATTTAGCAATAAGTTTTGTGGTTTCAATTTGAGCAGCTGGGCCTCGTCGTGCGCCATCGCCATGTAAACAGGCTTGCCGCGAACACGGGCCACGACGCACGACGGGTCTTCAAACTCAATCTTAAACAAGCAAACGATACGCTTGAGCCGCGCCTGCACCACGGGGTTGCCTCGGTACAGATCATTCAAGATCCCGGAGGCCTGCGCGTCAAGCCCGAGATGCCAAAGCCATTTTTTATCGACGATCTTTTCAAGAGCAGTCACGCGAATTTTGACGCCCAAGAAGTGCGCCACCCATTTCGCCATCAATGTGCAAAGCGACTTGATCGCAGGGTTCTGGCGGTTGAGGTAGATCACCGTGTCATGCTGTGCGGCCCGTGCCCAGTAAATCGCCGCGTTGTCGGGGTTCAGGACTGCCAACTCATCCCCTTGCAAGGCGGCCGATCCCTGTTGAAGCAAACGCATCAAATCGAAGCCTTGATTTTGCGCGCGAGACTCGATCGTCTCTTGATCAGCGGCGAGAACCGCTGTTTCCTCGGTCACCGTGATGAGCTGGGCTCTGAAAAACAACTCGGCGACCCGCGCATCTAACGGCTGTACGTCATCGCCCAAAACGTGACGCACCAAAACAGCAGTCAACTGATTGAACAGCACGGGCGGGATGTCATTGATACCCGCCTGCAGACACGCGAGGTAACTCTGCTCCAGCGTCGGCTTCGCGGTCAGCCGGTCGCGAAACCGCAGCCAGACGCGGTAGTTCTCAACCACATCGGGGTTGGCCACGGCTGCCAGCACGTCTTTGGCGACCACGCGCATGGGTGCTTGCTGCAATGACTCAAACAACGCCCGCTCTGCCTCACAGGACGATGCAACGGGCGCCAGTTCGGGGCGTGCAAGCTGCGCGCGAAGGAAGGCATCGGTCACGCACAGTTGCCCATTTGCATCCGTGGCCAGGAGGCGGTAACCGGTCTCTTCCCAAAATTCTTGTGATGACATGGGGCTCGATTCTATGGGATACCCGAATCCGGCCGGGGATGCTGCCGCCCGCATAAAATCACGTCCATGCAAAACCTCATCGATCCGGCCATCCTGTTCTTTTTATTTGGCGTTGCTGGCGGATTGGTGAAATCCAATCTTGAAATTCCCCCGGCTATCTCCAAATTCCTGTCGCTCTATCTGCTCATGGCCCTGGGCCTTAAAGGCGGCTTCGCATTGGCGGAATCGGGGTTGTCGCTGTCAGTTTTAAAGGGCTTGGGCGCCGCGCTGCTGCTGGCCTCAGTCGTGCCGCTACTGGGCTACCAAGTACTCAAGCTCCTGACCTCTCCGTTCAACGCGGCTGCGATTGCAGCCACCTACGGGTCGGTCAGCGCGGTCACCTTCATCACGACGGTTCAGTATCTCGATATCCATGCCGTCCCCTACTCTGGGCACATGGCGGCGGCGATGGCGTTGATGGAGTCCCCTGCCATCATCATGGCCGTGCTGATGGCCAATCTGCTTCGCCACCAATCCGCCCCCCCAAACAGCGGCAGCGCCAGTGGCACTCGTCTGGGTAAGGTGTTGCACGAGGCCTTCACAGACGGCGCCCAGTTGCTTTTGATTGGTGCCATGGTGATTGGATTTGTAACGGGTGAATCGGGTCAAAAGAGTTTGGCGCCCTTCTCGGTTGATCTGTTTAAAGGCATGCTCGCCTTTTTCCTGCTGGATATGGGACTGCTCACCGCGCGCAACTTGTCCGCGCTGAAATCAGCCTCGACCCCGCTCATTGCCTACGCGGTCTTCGGCCCGCTGGTGCATGCCGCGTTGGCATTGGCGCTGGGCCAATTGTTGAGTCTCAGTGCGGGTGACACCGCGCTGTTGATGGTTCTGTCGGCCAGCGCGTCTTATATTGCAGTGCCAGCGGTGTTGCGCTTCGCCATTCCCGAGGCGCAACCGACGCTTTACTTTGGCCTGTCATTGGGCGTGACGTTTCCGTTGAATATCGTCTTTGGCATTCCCTTTTACGTCGGGCTGGCACAGGCCTTTAGCTAGCGCCGCAGCGAGCACCCCTTACAACGGCAGTGGCGTCCCATCGTAATTGATGAAGCAACCCGTATGCGCCATATCCAGGGCTTCAAACCGCGCCAACAAAGCCGTTGCGCTCTCCTGTGGCGTCAAATCCGCACTCGCCCCGCCCATGTCCGTTTGTACCCACCCCGGGTGGTATGCCGCCACGGCAATGCCTTGGTCCCTCAGCTCATTGGTCAGCGTCACCATCAGGTTGTTGGCGCCCGCCTTAGAAGCACGGTAAAAGTATGCACCGCTCCCCGTGTGTTGCTGACTACCCATGTAAGACGAGATGATGGCGATACGGGGCTGACTGCTCCGACTCAGCGGCGTTAAGAACGCACGCGCGGTGAAAAAGGGTCCCACCATGTTGGTCATCAGCACCGACCCAATAGCCTCTGCGGTGTTGCCCTTGTCAGCGACCCCGCCACGCGCACTCATAGCCCCAGCGTTGCAAACCACCACATCAATTGCGCCATCGACCGCGTTGGCAATGGCGTCCAAAGCGGCCGCGTCACACACATCGGCTTGAGCGATGTGGCATGAAGCGCCGTGGGCCGCCTGAAGTGCTGCGAGGTCGGTTGCAGCTGAGGGGTTTCGACAAACCGCAATCACGCGGTGCCCCTTGGCCAGCGCGTTACGAGTCATCTCTAATCCAATACCGCGATTAGCGCCAGTGATGAGGTAAGTATCAGCCATGGATCGGGTCTCCTAAGTCACATTCATGCGTCTCACTGTAGCCCAATTTGGTAGACTCTCGCGCTTGCCTGCGCATGCGGCTTGACATCCCTCGCGTCCTCAGTCCTTGGCTTAGAAAGGCCATCCACCGTGCTTTTATCCAACCTCGCGGATCCGATCCTGCCGATTTTTATGGCATTGATGGTCGGCTACGGCATGCGCCACCTGAGGTTCTTTGACCTGGGTGCCGCACAAACGATCAACCGGTTTGTGTTTTACCTGGCCATGCCTGGCTTGATTTTTAACCTGGTCGCTCACATTCCTTTTGGCGACATTGACTGGGGAACGATGGGCGTCTACATCGGTAGCGAGGCAATTGTCTACGGCGGATCCGCGTGGTGCGCGAGGCGGTTCTTCAAGTGCACCTTGGGCGAATCGATTTTGCTGGGCATGGCCGCGGGCTTCGTGAACCACCTGATGTTTGTTTTGCCCATCGCGCAGAGCCTGCATGGATCAATAGCCGCCCAACCCATTGCGGCGATCGTCTTCATTGACGTGGTGGTTTTTGCACTGACGGTCTTCGCCATGGATCTCTTGAAAGCGTCAGAGAACGTCAAAACCTCAAGCCAACGCTACCACCCGGGCCATGTGTTGGGGATGCTTGCGAGGAACCCCATGGTGCTGGCGTGTGGGTTTGGCGGCATCGCGGCTGCCCTTTTCGCACAGGTACCGAGCGGCGTCTTCACCTACGCCAAGTTCGTCGGCGCATCCGCCGCCCCCGCGGCCCTTTTCGCGCTTGGTGTCATTTTGGCTGATCGCCCCGTGCGCCCCGTCGGCGGTGCCGCATGGTTTGCGATCGGCATGAAGCTCATCGTGCACCCAGCCATATTCATGGCTTTGGCAGGCTTGGTCAGCATGGATGCCAATTGGGAAACCATGGGCTTCTTGGTCGCTGCAGGCCCGTGTGGGGCTATGCCATTCGTCATCGCACTGCAATACGGCGTCAACCCATCGGCGATCGCCAAAGCCGTGTTGATATCCACCCTGCTGTCCCTGCTGAGTTTGAGCTACCTCACCGCGCTCTGAAAAATGCTTCCATTACCCCAACTGAGCCCACCGCATGTCACGTTTGTCCGAGCACCAAGCAGGCGCCCTTTTAGCCTTGATGTCCGCCGTATTCTGGGGTGTATCGGGGGCCAGTGCACAGTTTGTGTTTGAACGAAAAGGGGTCACAGTTGACTTCCTGGTGACCTATCGCCTGCTCTCCGCCGGGATCCTGTTGTTGCTGTACGCACGGCTTCGTGGCTTCTCAATCTGGGGGATTTGGCGCGAGCGTTGGGCGGCGATCAGTTTGCTGATATTCGGCATCGTGGGCATGTTGGCGGTCCAGTACACCTACTTCGCCGCCATCCACTATTCCAATGCCGCAGCCGGGACGATTTTGCAATACGTCGGGCCCACCTTCATCGCGGTCTACTTTGTTTTCGTGCGGCGGCGCCTGCCAACATTGCCAGAGGCGGCCGCGGTGGCTTTGGCGTTTTTGGGCACTGTTTTGCTGGTCACCCATGGCGATCTCGGCACGCTAGAAATCTCGGCTGCCGCCCTTTTCTGGGGTCTCAGCTCGGCACTCGCATTGGCGTTCTACAGCATTTACCCAGTGAAACTGTTGCGTCATTTCCCTGCCACCGTGTTGGTCGGCTGGAGCATGGTGATCGGCGGCATTGGGTTCACGGCATTCAGCTTGCCCACAACCGTTCCCGGCACCTGGGATTTCTCTACTTTTGCAGCAGTCGCCTTTATTGTTTTTTTCGGAACATTCATCGGCTTTTACAGCTACCTGGGCGCCGTGAAGCGCATCGGCCCAGAAAAATCCAGCCTATACGCCTGCGCTGAGCCGCTGACTGCGGCGCTGGTGGCTGTGCTGTGGCTGGATGTGCCCTTTGGTCTGGTTGACTGGGCGGGCGCCGCCTGTATCGTGGCGACGATATTCATACTCAACGTCACACCGACCCACGTACCCGACACGGTCATCAAACCGTCTCCGCAATGACCGCGTAACACAGCTTGGGCGACAAATTCGCCCCACGCTGCCGCCGGCTTACTATCGTTTTCACTTAGCGCCAAGCCGTCTGTTTAGGGCTAACATCAGTGGACCATCTGGTAAACATTGGAGATTACACAAATGAAATTGAAGATCAAGTTCGGCCTGTTGGGCGCCGCACTCCTCGCTGCCAGCGCCAGCGCGCAGGCAGAAACCATTACTTTGAAGGTTGAGCACTTTTTAGGTCCCCAAACCATTCAGCACACCACCATGTTGGGCGAATGGTGCCGCAACATTGAGCGCGACTCCAAAGGCCGCCTGAACTGCCAGATCTATCACTCGATGCAACTCGGCGGTAAGCCGCCACAGTTATTTGACCAAGTGAAAGACGGTATCGCCGACGTCGGCTGGACCGTTGCTGGCTACTCAGGCACCCGCTTTGCGCGACTCCAGGTGTTCGAATTGCCTTTCATGATGACCAACGCCGAGGCGACCAGCCGCGCGCTATGGACCTACGCTGAGAAATACGCCAACGAAGAGTTCAAAGACGTCAAGATGTTGGCCGTCCACGTTCACGGTCCCGGTCAGATCTTCACTCGCGATGCCCCCATCACGAAGTTAGAGGACTTCAAGGGCAAAAAACTGCGCGGCCCAACCAAGCAGGTCACTGACTTGCTGAAGGACCTCGGCGCGACACCCGTGGGTATGCCCGTCCCTGCCGTGCCTGAAGCCCTGTCAAAAGGCGTGATCGATGGCGCTGTGATTCCTTACGAGGTCGCACCTGGCTTGAAAGTCAACGAGCTGACCAAGTTCACATCAGAGCCCGATCCCAGCTTCAACGCGCTGTACACGACCGTGTTTGTGATGCCTATGAACAAGGCGAAGTACGAGTCGCTGCCCGCCGATCTGAAGGCCGTTATCGACAAGAACTCAGGCCTTGAGTACTCTGCGTTCATGGGTCGCACGCAATCTGGTGCTGACGTGCCAGCAAAGAAAGTGTTCCAAGCGACCGCGGGTCACACGATCACAACGTTGCCAAAGTCTGAAATGCTCAAGCTTCAAAAAGCAACTGAGAAGTTAGACGATGCGTGGGTTGCCGAAATGAACCAACGTGGCTTCAACGGCAAAGAAATGCTGCAAGCAGCGCGTGATTTGGTGAAGCAATTCACGAAGTAATCGCTCTGTCAGCACCAAAAGGCGGAGGCGACTCCGCCTTTTTTTTAGGCTTTAAAAAAGCCCCATTGAACAGGCTGTCTATAATTTCGTGAGTGTACTGATATTTTTTGGAGGCACCCTTGGCTGATCTCTTGAATGCGGCGGATGACATCCCCACCCCCACGGGGCCTGTGGGTCGCCTCTTGGGTGCCCTTTGCAAAATCTTCGCATTCTGCTCAGGCATCACGCTGGTCGCCATGGCGCTCATGTCGCTGGCCAGTATCGCGGGGCGCTCCTTGTTCGCCAGTGCCATCGTTGGTGACTATGAGCTGGTTGAGATCGCCAGCGGCATCGCGGTCAGTCTCGCACTGCCCTACACGCAATGGGTACGGGGCCACGTAATCGTGGACTTTTTCACTGCGAAGGTGAGTCGCAAGACCGCACTGACGCTTGACGCCATCGCTGCGGCTTTGTTGGCCGTGGTGGCATTTGTCTTCACCTGGCGCATCACGTTGGGCATGACTGAATTGATCGGCGGCTGGGATGCCTCACTGATGTTGAACATCCCAACGTGGTGGGGTTACGTCCCGATGGTGCCCTCCTTCGCCCTTTTGGGGCTGGTTGCGCTTTACACCTGCCTCGAAGACATCAAGGGGATTAACGCATGATGGGCCTAAGCGGTATGGAAATGGGCGCACTCATGTTCGCCCTGCTGTTGGTGATGCTGGCCTTGCGCATCCACATTGGTATTGCGATGCTCTTGACGGGCTCAATCGGCTACACCGTCGTTGCTGGCATTGACCCACTACTCAATTACTTCAAGGGAGCCGCATACGCGCGCTACTCCGTTTATGACCTTTCCGTGGTGCCCTTATTTTTGCTGATGGGTCAATTTGCAACCCACGGGGGGCTGTCTAAAAGTTTATTCAAGGCCGGCAATGCGATGATTGGGCACTGGCGCGGTGGCATGGCCATGGGCGCTGTCGGGGCCTGCGCGGGTTTCGGTGCGATTTGCGGCTCCTCGCTGGCGACCGCAGCCACCATGGGTCAGGTCGCCTTACCTGAATTGAAAGCGCACGGCTACTCCGAGCGCTTGTCAGCTGCGGCGATCGCAGCGGGCGGTACGCTGGGCATCTTGATTCCGCCCTCAGTTCCATTGGTGATTTACGCGATCATCACTGAGCAAAACATTGCCAAGATGTTTTTAGCGGCCTTCGTGCCGGGCATATTGGCGGCCGTTGGCTATATGGTGGTGATCGGTATCGTGGCACGTGTCAGTCCGAAAGATGCGCCAGCGGGTACCAAGTTCAGCTTTGCGCAGCGCCTCAAGGCACTGTCCGAGACATGGCCCGTTATCTTGATCTTCATCACGGTGATTGGCGGTATCTACGGTGGTATCTTCACACCCACTGAAGCTGCCTCCATCGGTACACTCGCGACCGGCTTGGTCGCTTGGACCTCAGGTGGACTCAAGGGTCGCGGCTTCCTGGAATGCATGTATGGTGCCGCGGGTGCAACCGGCATGATCTTCCTGATTCTTCTGGGCGCTGACGTGATGAACGTCTTCTTGGCGCTGACCCAGGTGCACACAGAGCTCGCCAATTGGGTGATTGGCCTGGGCCTGCCGCCATTGGCTGTGTTGATGTGCATCATCGTGATTTACTTGGTACTGGGTTGCATCATGGACAGCTTGTCTATGATTTTGCTGACCATCCCGATCTTCTTCCCCATGATCATGGGTATCGACCTGTGGGGTATGGGTACCGAGGACAAGGCCATTTGGTTCGGGATCTTGGCCCTGATGGTGGTCGAGGTTGGCCTAATTACGCCCCCCGTTGGCATGAACGTGTTCATCATCAGCGCCATGGCCAAGAACGTGCAAATGAAGGAGATCTTCAAAGCGATCTTGCCATTTTTGGCGTCGGACATCATTCGGATCACCTTACTGGTGTTCTTCCCGGGCATCGCGCTGATCGCGTTGCGGGTTTTTAGTTAAGCCGACCGGGACCGCGCGCTAGGGGATGGGGGTTCAAGCCGTTTGGTTCAAACGTGACCTGCGCACCCTCGATCACGCGCCCCTGTTCAACGCGGCGCAGCAGGGGCCTGTGCTGTGTTTCTACGTCTTAGAGCCCGCGCTCTGGCAACAACCGGATAGCGCAAGACAGCATTACCACTTCGTTCTGGAGAGCCTGCGAGATCTGTACAAGGCCCTGCGGGCACATGGCGTGCGTCTGCACATCTTGGTCGGTGATGTGACCCGCGTACTCCAAGACTTACATACGAAAACCGGCTTTACCGCACTTCATAGTCACCAAGAAACGGGCAACGACTGGACTTATGGACGAGATAAAGCGGTCGCACAGTGGTGCCAAACCTGCAGCGTGCAATGGCATGAAACCCCACAGTTCGGTGTGGTGCGTGGCCTGCGTGATCGCAACCAGTGGCAGCGTGCATGGCAAAGCCACATGGCGAAACCGCTCGTACCAGCGCTGGATACGCTTGCTGTCACATCGGTCTCTTTGACTCAAAGTCAGGCGCCTTTGCCTACGGCAGACGACTTGGGCCTCCCCGCCCCAGAGCCGTCGGTCCGTCAACGCGGTGGTCAGACCGCCGGCCGTGCCGTGCTGGTTGATTTCTTGGGTCATCGCTCGAAGCGATACCGAGGCGGCATCTCCTCACCGCTGCGCGCACCAGAGGCGTGCTCGCGGCTCTCGACCTACATCACCTGGGGCTGCGTGAGTTTGCGTGAGGTGGTGCAAAGCACCCATGCTGCCATGGCGCGTTCAGATATCGACGCCACACACCGCAAGGGCTTGAAGGCGTTTACCAGTCGGCTGGCCTGGCACTGCCACTTCATTCAAAAGCTCGAATCTGAACCAGCAATTGAGTGGCGCAACATGCACCGCGGGTATGACGATTTGCGTGAACACGAATTCGATCCGCGGTTGTTCGAAGCGCTCAAAGAGGCGCGTACAGGCTGGCCTCTGGTGGATGCTTGCGTGCGCATGTTGAACGAGACGGGTTGGCTCAATTTCCGGATGCGGGCCATGCTCGTCTCTGTGGCGGCTTACCCGTTGTGGCTGCATTGGCGCCCTGTGGGGCTGTGGTTGGCACAACAGTTTTTAGACTACGAGCCCGGTATTCATTGGAGCCAGTTACAAATGCAATCGGGCACCACCGGTATCAACACCACGCGGGTCTACAACCCGATCAAACAAGCGCAAGATCAAGACCCTGATGGGATTTTTGTGCGCCAGTGGCTACCGGCGATGCGCCGTGTGCCTGATACGTGGCTGTTTGAGCCCTGGCTCATGCCGCCCAGTGTTCAAGCGGCATGTGGCGTGGTTGTGGGGCAGGACATCCCCTACCCCGTGGTCGACTTAGAGGTCGCCACGCGCACCGCCAAAGACCGTCTGTATGCCCGCCGCAAAGACCCCGCTGTAAGAGCCGGTAAGGCAGCGGTTATCGAAAAACACGCCTCACGCCGTCAAACTTCTTGGTTGGATTAAACAAAACCCATGACAAACAGCCCTTGCGTTATCTACTGGTTCAGGCGAGATTACCGACTCGATGACAACCCAGCCCTCACGGCGGCCATCGCAACAGCGACACAAGCGGGTTGCCCCCTGTTGGCGGTAGCGATCAGCCCGTCACGCACAACCAATTCCTTTGTTGGCGAATTGGACCGCGGCGCGACGGCACTGGCTTGGGCGCACGCCACACAAAACGCATTGCACCGGCAGCTGCAGGCGATGGGACAGCAACTGCACCTGGTCACCGATATCACCTCGTTGCGGCAATTGGCGGAGCGACTGCACGTCACGCACATCTTCTGTGAATCAATCGCATTGCCCTATGAAACGGATGAGGTAACGGCGCTCAGCGTTGGCGCTAACTGGTCAATTCAGCAATACCCGCAGTCCAGCTTGTTCAATGCCGACATGTTGCCATTCCCGGTGGACGATGTGCCACTGGTATTCACCGCCTTTCGCCAAGCCATTGAAAAAGCCAGTCTGCGTGCAGCGCAGCCACTGGCGCCTGTTCGTCAGGTCCCGCCACCGCCGTCAAACTTTGAATTCAACCCGCCTGCTGGTGTCCCCGTGGTCCACCACCCGCGCAGCAGTATGGCGCCTGACCGCATGCCTGGTGAAACGGGTGCACGGCGTCACTGGGCTGATTATTTGGCGGCAGGACACCCGCACCGCTATTTCGAAACACGCAACCAATTGAGTGGTCACCACTTCTCAAGCCAACTCAGTGTTGATCTTGCATGGGGTACGCTGTCGGTGCGCCGAGTAGTTGAAATGTTGGATGCGTTCGAGATGAGGAACGGCGCCTCAAAAAGTAGCTATTGGCTTTGGTTTGAACTGATGTGGCGCGAACACTTTCGGTGGTTGCACCAACGCTTTGGCGTGAAATTGTTCCACGCCCGTGGCCTGGCCAAAGCGACACCGCCGCGCCGTGTCAAGAACCCGCGATGGACCGATTGGTGTCGTGGTGAAACGGGTCAACCACTGATCGATGCCGGGATGCGTGAACTCGTAAACACAGGCTTTTTGTCCAATCGCATGCGCCAAATCGTTGCCAGTTACTGGCTCAACGATTTGGGTGGTGATTGGCGCGCGGGTGCCGCTTGGTTTGAATCCCAACTGTGCGACGAGGACTGCTTCAGCAACACGGGTAACTGGCTGTACATAGCCGGACTGGGCAGCGACCCACGTGGGGGGCGGCGTTTCGACCCCGTCAAGCAAATGCGCGATCACGACCCCGCTGGCCGCTATCAGCGTTTATGGGGCATATCGGCCTGACTCACGCGGCTCAGCACGCGCGTGTGTAAATCGGCAATGTAAGGGTCCTCGATTTCCAAGGCGGCCAACTGCGCCGCCAGCAAGAGCAGGTAATCTCGGTTGGGACCAAGATAGCCCTCCGCGCGCGCAATCACCTCGGCCGTTTGCTCCGCCGTTAAGTCATTGCAATACGACGCATGGGTGGGGTTGCCAACAAACACCAACCCCTCGCACTCACCTTGCGGGGTCTGCAGCAAGTGCCGACTGGGCGTGTACCCACCGCGAAGCATCTCGCGACGCCATAAAAGAACTGACTCGGTTTCAACCGCGTCCCTCGCAATACGAAAAGCAAGCCCCTGGCAATCGACACCATTGGCGGGAACCAAAGACAGCACCAAACCAGGTGCCTGCGGCGTGCCACGACCAGCCAAGACTTGGTAGTTGAAACACCGCTTGAAACCACTCAAGGACGCACGACGCACCTCTGCAAAATGAATGGCAGGGTCCCACATCAGCGAGCCGTAGGCGAACACCCACAGATCAGCCGCTTGATCAAAGGACTGCAGCACCGTCTGACGTGAGGCTTCGCGCACATCGTCGGCAAGCCGCCAGTCGGCATCGCCACCCAATGCCTTGACGCGGGCATCCCACTGCGCCAGCACGGCTTCGGTGACACGCGCCTTGGAGGTTTCGGGCGCAATCAGCCGATCGCGCAACGCGGGAATATGGATAAATGCGTCAGCCATAAGCAACTATAACGTTGCCAAAGGTCCAAGCCGCGCGAGCGCGCCGGTCAACGGTTGGGGTTTGAAGCCAGAAAGTCAAGAATCAACGAGGCAACGGTATCCGGCGCCTCGCGTTGCGGGAAGTGGCCAACGCCTTCAATCACCCGCTGAGCGTAATAACCCGTGAAGTACTGCGACGCCTTCTTTTCATCCGGCAGCGGACTCACGCCATCAGCACTACCATGAATCAACAAAGCAGGCATGGCTTGTTGTGGTGGATTGGCCAAAGCCGCATCGTCCGCGGCATACGCGGGATCACCCGCTACATGTGCCCAGCGGTGCTGATAAGAGTGCAAGGTAATGGGTAACCAATCCGGGTTATCAAATGCGTCAGCAGCGGCGCTGAAGGTGTGCGCGTCGTACCATCCAGGCGGCGACCACGTGTCCCACATGATTTGCGCAAAAGCGCGCCGATTGGCGGCGACTTCCGCCTGACCACGTGGAGTCGTCATGTACCAGTGGTACCAATAGCGACGGGCCTGCTCCATGCTGATCGATTGACTGGGGTTGTTGGTCCCATAGCCAACCGACAGCAAGACCATGTGCGAAGCCAGATCAGCCACCAGCCCACAGGCATTGGCGACCGCCCTTGCGCCCCAATCATGCCCTACCAATACGGGACGATGGATACCCAAAGCAGCCATGAGATCGACCAAATCACGACCAAGGGCAGCAAGTTGCCCCGTACGTGGTGTGTCGTCATTCAAAAAAGTGGTTGGCGAAAAGCCGCGGAGAGCCGGCACGATCACCCGGTAACCCGCCTGAACGAGGTGCGGCACCACACGATCCCATGTCGCCGGATTGTCCGGCCATCCGTGCAACAACATCACAACGCCAGCAGCAGACGTGCCATCCGCAGGTTCAAATGCGCGGTAACCAACCCTTAAAAGGGGGGTGTCGACGAACTGGTAAATTGGAGCGGTCACGGTATTAGCGGTGTTCGAGTTTGTATTCACCCATGTCATTCCAGACATCCTGTTTCACGATCAAACCGTCTTGAATTTCGAAACGATCAATGAAGCGTATGCCCTCAAACGGGCGACCATCCAACCAGATGCCCGACAGTGTTCCTCGGGCATAAACCACGGTACCGGCGTCAGTCCAAGACTCGTCGATCCCGGTGTAGGCTTTCTCTACACGCTCATAGCGGTTCTTGGCCCACGCTACGAGTTCAGTCAAGGCATGCATGCGCTGCCCTCCCGGAAACGTCATCTCAAAACTATCTGCCAAAAAGGCCTGCGCCGCATCCAGTTCCCGTGCCTGCATCGCTGCCAAAAAGTTCACCACACACGTGGCTGCGGGCGGATGGGCCGCGTTGCCTGACGAAAAAACTCGACCGTCGCGCTGATAAGTTGCTGCCTCGAATATCACCGTCGTCACGCCCGCCGGAGGTGCGGCGATGACCGATCGGACTGCTCTGGAGACGTGGTTGACAAGACGCGCACGTACGTCTTCATCGTAGCCAGGGAGCAAGGTTATTTCTGTCACGGGCATGTCAGTCTCCTGCGTACTTTTTAGCGGTGGCCATCAATGCTGGCGTTTCGATGACCGCATTCAGACCGTCAAAATCCAACATCTGATCGTGCCACGGGTCCGTCGTTTGGTGTGCCTGCAAGCTACCGTAGTAACCCTGCAATTGCTTAACCACTGCCCGCACGGTTCCACCCGGGAAAATCACGATCTTAAAACCATACGACTGCAACTCTGGTACCGGAGTGATCGGGGTTTTACCACCTTCAACCATGTTGGCAAGCAAGGGAATACGCCCGCCGAATAGTGCGCCAGCAGACTTCAACTGCGATGGATCTCGTAATGCCTCAATGAAGAGCGCATCGACGCCGCATGCCAGATACGCTTCTGCACGAGTCATCGCCGCATCCCATCCCTCAACCGCCAATGCATCGGTTCGCGCCATGATGAGGGTGTCAGGTGAGTGCCGTGCATCCAGTGCTGCTTTGATCTTCCCGCACATCTCATCGAGGCTGATCACGGTCTTGCCATCTAAGTGGCCACACCGTTTGGGAAAACCTTGATCTTCAATCTGAATCATCGCCGCACCCGCACGCTCAAATCCACGTACCGTACGTTGCATATTGAGCGCGTTACCAAAACCAGTGTCGGCATCCACGATCACCGGTGTATCCACGCGATCAGTGATCCGCGCCAAGGTGCTCTCCACTTCTGAGTAGGTGGTCAAACCGACGTCTGACCGACCCAAGTGGGTGTAGGCGATGGATGCGCCGGAGAGATACAAGCCTTCAAAACCCGCTTGCGTTGCAACCAATGCCGATAGCGGGTCGTAGACCCCTGGGCAAAGCAAGGCTTCGGTGGCTGTCAGTCTTTGTTGGAGCGTCATGGTAATCAGAGCCCTTTCAAATAGGTGGTCACACTCTTAGCTGCAATGGCACCACCGGCCACGGCGCTCAATAGTCCGTTGCCTGAGAGATACCCTGACACGTGTGGTCCTGAAACACCGCGCGCCGCGCCTCCAGCCGCCCAGAGGTTTGCCAAGCGGCTTCCATCAATCCGCTTGACGCGACAGTCGGGATCAACATCAAGACCGCCTTGGGTGTGAAAAATCGCCCCGGTCACTTTGATGGCATAAAAGGGGGCACGCAATGGTCGCGCAAATTGACGGCCGAATTGATCACGTTCGCTGCCCGCCATCTGTGCAAGCGTTTGGGCCAGCGTTGGCTCAGGGCAGCCAATCACCGTCGCCAGCTTGGAGAGGTCATCACACACCTTGACCGCGCCCAAGGATTGCGCATCGATGTAGTCTGGAAAGGTCATGCCAAGCGTGTGAATGGGGTCATCGTAGACGCACCACGCCGTTTGGTTGGGCTGAGCGACGACCTGAACAGCGGCTTCGGAATAGCCTTTTGACTCGTCGTGAAACCGCTCGCCACGCGAATTGACCTGGATACCACCCTGAATCATCAGCGCCCAAGTCACCAAACTGCCGTGAGGCATCGCCCAAGAGCCATGGCCTTGATACGCCGACATGTCGGCCAAATTGGCACCCAGTGCCTCTCCCCACAACACCGCGCTGCCATCGTTCCCCGTGTGCCCTGCGAAAGTCGCATGGAGCATCTCCGGGATAAAGCGCGTCCGTAATTCGAGTGAGCCACCGTAACCGTTACAGGCCAAAATCAGAGCCTCACAGCCTATGGACTCGATTGCACCGTCAGGGCGTGTCAATCGGACCCCTCGGATTTGTCCCTGCTCATTCACGATCAATTGGTGAACATGGGCACTGGTGTAAACCGTCACCCCCGATCGCTCAGCGGCACTGGCTAAGGCCTGAACCAACGCGACGCCTTGGCGCTGCGGTAGGGTATGCATGCGGTGGACATGATGCCCGGGGTAAAGAAAGTCTGTCAGGACCTCCCATTCGAAACCGTGCGTCTCCTGTAACCAGTCAATCACCTCACCGATGGTGTGCGCGTAGGCTTCCGCGAGTTGGGGGCAAGCCAAACCGTGGGCTTTTGCCTGTATGTCGGACACCAGTTGGCTCGGTGAATCCGCAATACCCAATGCCGCTTGGCAGCGTGTGCCTGCCGCAGGGATGAACCCCGAGGACAAGCTGGTCGATCCCATAGGCGCGGTGTCCCGCTCGACAACCAGCGTCTCGATCCCGCTGTGCGCTAGTTGAAGGCTGGCGGTCAAACCGCATGCACCACCACCAACGATCAACGCCGGTACTGCGACCGATGCTTTAAATGCCGCATCGACGACGACGGTTGCGGTGGTCATAGCGACACACCACACAAGGCCTCGATGGTGGAGACCGTTGCCACATTGGCCATGTCGGCCAGCGCGGTGTCGTGTTTCTCAGTCGTGAACGCGGCACAGCCGTCCGACACCACGTAGGTTTCAAAGTCCCGCATGTGGGCGTCGCGAACTGTGCTGGCCACACCCCCGTTGGTCACGATGCCCCCAACGATCACCCGATCGACACCCACTTTACGCAAGACCCACTCCAACTGGGTTTGATAGAACGCAGAGTAAGCCACTTTTTGTACCGCCAGGTTCAACGACGGCTTCAAAAGATCAACGCAGTCCTGCCCCCACGATCCCGGGGCAAAGTCGCCATGACGCAGGAAGGGTCGTAACGCGAGCAGGTGGGGCGAGATCATTGGTTCACCCAGCGCGTTCGGCCACAGTGTGAACTGACTGGCGATGACCAGTCCGTTACCAGCTTTCACCTTTCGGATCAGCGGCTGAAGTCGTTCGGGCAACGCTGCCGCCGCCGGATTAGCGCAGCCTCCCCGCGCGTAAGCGCCATCTGGGTGCAGGAAATCATTTTGGAGATCAATGAGGATTAATGCGGTGGTCATAGGCGACTTAAGATCAAATTGCCGAACGCATCGACCACCGCTTGATAGCCGGGCTCCAGCCAAACCGTGGTGTCGATTTGCTCAAGGATGGCGGGGCCCGCAACACGATGCCCAACCGGTAACGCCATGCGATCAAAGCGCAGGGCATCAACCCACTGCCCATTGATGTACACCGCTTGAGTCCCAATAGGCGTGGTAACCCCCTCGCCTTTCGGTGCCAATAAATGGAGGTCGAACTTGGGGCGTTGACCAATTCGGCTGTAACGCAGGTTGAGCATCCGGACGGGAATACCATCCAAAAACCGACCGAATTCGCGTCGGTAAGTCGCCTCGAAAGCGGCTTGAATGCGGGTTGGGTTGAGGTCTTCTACCGCCACCTCCACGCCAATCGTATGCGTCTGACCTTGGTACAACATATCAAAGGAGAGGACCTCCGAGACACGATCAAACATGACGCCTGCGGTATCGAGTCGTGCTTGACAAGTGACGCGAAGTGCGGACACCTGCTCGCGCAAAGCATCGAAATCAAGATCGCTCACGCTGCGGTTGATGGTTTGAACGGCATCGTGTCGCATGTCTGCGATCACACACCCTAAGGCCGATGTCACCCCTGGGTAGCGCGGTACGATACCGGTCGTAACGCCCACCTCCGACATCATGGCGCAGGCATGCAAGCCGCCGCCACCGCCGAACGGCATGTAAGCGAATTCGCGCGGGTCATGCCCTTTCTCTATCGAGACCAAGCGCATCGCGCCAGCCATCTTCGCGTTTGCCACCGCCAAGATCGCCTCGGCCGCGGACAACACATCAATACCCAGAGGGTCTGCAACATGGACGCGTATCGCCTCTTTGGCTTGCTCGATATCCAATGAAGCCAGTAACCCACCCCCGAGTGGTCGGTCTGCGGCGATGCGACCAAGGACCACGTTGGCATCGGTAACCGTGGGGCGTGTATTCCCTTTTCCATAGCAAGCGGGGCCAGGAACGCTACCTGCCGACTCAGGTCCTACCTGCAGCATGCCCCCTGCATCGACACTGGCAATCGAGCCGCCGCCAGCACCAATGGTTTCGATTTGGATCATCGGCGATCGAACGACCAAGCCGAAATCAATGCTTGTTTGCGCGGCAACCGCAGGTTGACCACCCGCAATTAACGAGACATCAAATGAGGTACCGCCGATATCCCCCGTGATAACGTTGGGATACCCCGCCGCCTGTGCAATTGCAGCGCACGCAGTCACACCTGCAGCTGGTCCCGATAGCGCTGTCTTCACCGGCAGGTCAGCCGCCGTTTGGTGTGACATCACACCCCCACTGCTCTGGACAATCAGAAACTCGCCTTTAAAACCATGGGCGTTCAAGTCGGCATGCAGCCGATTGAGATAGCGACCGACAACCGGTTGCAGAGCGGCATTAAGCGCCGCCGTTGACGCGCGTTCAAATTCTCGAATTTCAGGCAAAACCTCGGCGGCAGACGTGACGTAATCGTTTGGCCAAATCGAACGCACCAGCTCAACCGCTCTGGCCTCGTTGACGGGATTCGCGTAGGCGTTAACAAAGAAAATACAAACCGACTCACAATCGGCGTCCAAAAGGGCTTTCACCGCATCGCGCACCGCTTGCTCATCAAGAGGGGTGTGCACCGTCCCATCAGCGAGTACGCGCTCGGGGACCTCAACCCTCAGCGTGCGCTCAATGATCGGCGTAAAGGTACCGCGCAAACCCCAAGTCTGTGGTCGGTCACGCCGCCGCATCTCGAGCACGTCGCGAAAGCCCTCGGTGGTGATCAAACCCGTGCGAGCGACTTTACGCTCGAGCAGCGCATTGGTGCCCACAGTCGTCCCGTGAACGATGGTCGCAATACCTTGGGCACTGTGGGCTGTATCGGCAGCCGTCCCGCCATTGGCCTGCGCGATACCATTCATAAACCCTGCCGCTTCAGCGCCACGGTTGGAAGGTACCTTCAAAATCAGAACGGATTGCGACTGTTCGTCCAGCACGAACAAGTCGGTGAAGGTGCCTCCCACATCGACACCCAAAATGCGCTGTCCACTTTTCACCGCGCTCATGCCTTCTCTCCTGGCGCAACGTAGCCGTTTGTGGTGTCGTATGTGACCGCCTCTGCCGTTCGCTTATTCGCCTGGCCGTAGCCGCCGCCGCCCGGTGTCTCTAAACGCACCCGGTCGCCCTGCTTCAATTCGATCCCGACCATCTTCGATACCATTGGCGGGCGGCGCACCTGCCCACCTTGCGAGTACGAGAAGACGTTTAAAGCACCCTCGCCACCGCCTGCAATGCCTTTTGGAGCCGACTTACCCCGTTCACCAAAAATGAATGTCTGCGCGCTGGTTTCGAGTAATTCAATTTCGTAAATTGCGCCGAGACCGCCCCGGTACTGGCCTTTACCCGCCGAGTCTGGGCGCAATGCCCACTGCGTGAATCGCACCGGGTAAGCGGCCTCCAAAATTTCAAGTGGGGGAATCGTTGCCGTTGAAATGGGGGCATTGCCATGAGATAGCCCATCACCCGACGCATGCGCACCGTGACCCCCGCCGAAGAAACTGAACATCACCCATCGCTGCCCTTTGCGGGCCTCATCTGATCGATGGCCTGCAATAGATAACGCATTGATCGTTCCGTATGCTTGCCCCATCGCACGCTTGGGATCAGCTTTCGCCATCGCGCTGAAGATCACGTCGATCATGCGCAGAATGGTCTCGGTGTAGCCTCCAACCGGCCGTGGGTGCTGGGCGGTAATCAATCGTCCTGGGGGCATAACGAAGGTCACGGCATCCAGGACGCCCGCATTGGCAGGCACTTGGGGAAACAGGTGCTTCAAGGCCACGTAACAGGCGGCAACAGCGGTCGCCTCCGAAATGTTCACGGGGCCCGCGCAATGGGGTGAAGTCCGTGAAAAATCCAGTGTTAAGTGCTCACCCGAAACAGTCATATCCAGCGCAATGGTGAGCGGCTCGTCGTTCACGCCATCGTTATCAAGTAAATCTTCAAACGCATAGTGACCATTTGGAATTTCTGCAACCTGCGCGTGCATCATTCGCTTCGCACGACTGCGCAGCGCGGCCAACGCCGCCAAAACAGTTTGCAAACCTTGCGCCTCGAACAGTGCCTGCAAGCGCGCATGGCCAAGCTCAAGCGCTGCCAATTGACCATTCAGGTCTCCCCAAAGGCTGTTGGGTAAGCGTGTGTTGGCTTTCAAAATGGCCAGCACGTCTTCACACATCCGACCACTTTTGACGATACGGACTGGCGGGATTTGAACAGCCTCTTGCCAGCATTCAGTGGCCGCGGGGTTGTAGTTACCGGGCACAGCGCCACCCACATCATGCCAATGGGCAGCGGATGCGATAAAGCAGACCAACTGTCCATCCTCGTAGACGGGCATGACCAGCTTGAAATCGTTGGCGTGTGTACCGCCTTCATAGGGGTCATTGAACAACCAGATATCCCCGGCCTGCATACCGACCGTTTCCTTGGCGACTCTGATCGCGGCCCGAACTGCAAACGCCATCGCACCGACAAATACCGGCAAACCTGATTTGCCCTGCACCAAGGTATCCCCCGTGGATGCGTCGTAGATGCCATGGCAGGCATCATGGGCCTCAGCAATGATGGGGTTGAACGCGCTCCGATACAGGGTTGCATCCATCTCATCGGCAATTTGCTCTAGGCGCCCTTTGAGCACCGCCAACGTAACGGGGTCGATAAGGTCCTCAGACATGGTTTTCTTTCAATTTAAGTTCTTTCAGCTCGTTCAACAGCCCACCCAACAGTACGCGGCGCAACAAAAAGTCGGGGATCGGCGATACCTCTAATGGACCCAGTTGGGCACTCGCCACCGTGACGCCGTCGCCGGGGTCAATCGCAACCGTGAGGGCATCGCCATCCGCCACATCGGTTGCGCGCGGGCAGGTCACAAGCAACAGCCCAACGTTGAATGCATTGCGGAAATACAAGCCACTGAAACTGGGGGCAATCACGGCTCTGACACCCAGCGTGACCAGAACCGATGCCGCCTGCTCACGCGACGAACCAATGCCAAAACCCGCACCGGCAACCAAACAATCACCAGCCTGCACCTGTGTCGAAAACTCTGGGCGCACGTCCTCAAGGCAATGACGCGCTATCACCTCGATTCCTTTACTCATCGCATGCCCGGGTGCCAACGCATCAGTATCAACGTTCGGACCAAGGCACCAAGCTCGTCCAGTGGTTATCACGGTTTGCGTTACGTCGCTCATTGATTTCCGTTCGGCTTAAGGGGTGTTCAAAATGGTGCGCGGATCGGTGACACGTCCGCGCAGCGCGCTGGCGCCAACGGTGTAAGGGGATGCCAAGAAAACCTGAGATTGGGGATCGCCCATACGGCCTTTGAAGTTGCGGGCTGTGGTTGAAATGACGTTCACGTCACCCTTGATCGTATTGCCGTATCCCGCACACGCGCCGCAAGCCGACGGCAAGAACTGGGCACCTGCGTCCTTGAGAATCTGGTGCGTGCCATCTGCTTTGGCCAGCGCCAAATCACGCAAGCTCGCAGGTGCGACCAGCAAGTCAACGCCCTGGGCCACACGCTGACCCGACAAGACCGATGCAGCCGCCCGCATATCGGCGTGTTTCGCGCCCGTGCATGCACCCACATAAGCTACCTGAATCGACTGGGTCGCGAACTCGCTGACTGCCCGGGTGTTGGCGGGGCTATGCGGTGCGGCGACCATCGGTGACAGCGCGGCACCATCAAAGTGGTGATCTTGCGTCTCAGCGCCCTCATCGGTCTCCCAACAATCAATATCTGCCGGGTTCAAATTAACCGGCTGATCAAGCTGCCCCAACCATTGGCGAGTCACCTCATCGGGCGCCACCAAGCCAACCTGGGCGCCCAACTCCGCGCTCATGTTGGACAGCGTCATGCGCTCGGGCATGCTGAGAGCCTTAACGGTAGACCCCGCGTATTCAATGGCTTGATATCCACCGCCATTCATGCCGAATCGTTGCGTCATCGCCAGCATCATGTCCTTGGCACAAACGCCCTTTTGTAGGACACCATCCCAGATCATTCGGATGGTCTGCGGCACCTGAACCCAAATCTCGCCGGTAACCACCACCCCCAACATTTCGGTGCTGCCGATACCGAACATGTACGCGCCAAACGCACCGCCAGTTGGTGAGTGCGAGTCACCACCGACGCAAAAACGCCCCGGTACGATATGCCCGTTTTGAGGCAACACCACATGGCAAATGCCCTGCGAGTCATAGACGTGGGGTAAATCTTGCTCCCGCGCCCAGTCACGGGCAATGCGGACGATGCGCTTCGAGTCCTCATCCTGAGCTGGCACATAGTGATCCATCACCAGGACAACCCGAGACTTGTCCCATATCGGCGCGCCCAATTCTTCCAGCATGGGCTTTAACCGACGCGGGCCGGATGAATCGTGAAACATGGCCAAGTCGACACGGCAATTCACGATCTCGCCAAGCGTCACGAAGTCGCGCCCAGCAGCGCGCGCGATCAGCTTTTGAGCCAATGTCTGTGGTGCGCGGTCAGGCGGTACAGGCTTCATCATCACAACCCAAGGTAGGCCTGCCGAAGCGCATCCGACGCCAGAAGAGCCTGGGGCGTACCTTCAAAGCGCAGACTGCCGTTTTCTAGGACATAGGCTTTATCCGCGATTTCAAGTGCTTGCGCCACGTTTTGTTCGACCAACAAAACCGAAATATTCTGTTGCCGAATCTGTGCGATGAGTGTGAACATCTCCTCTACCAGCAGAGGGGACAAGCCCAATGATGGCTCATCAAGAATCAACAGCTTAGGTTCAGCCATCAAGCCGCGACTGATCGCGAGCATCTGTTGCTCGCCACCACTGAGTGTCCCCGCGAGCTGCGCGCGTCGCTCTCTTAACCGGGGGAATATGGTCAACATACGCTCGAGATTTTGAGCACGGTGCGCTCGCGCCCTGGCGAATGAGCCCAGCTCTAAATTCTCAATCACGCTCAGATTGGGAAATATCTTTCGTCCCTCGGGCACCTGAATCAGCCCCGACTGAACAATACCGCGCGGGTTGAGCCCATTGATCTTTTGGCCCTCAAAAACGACATCACCCTCCCAGGCAGGCACCAAGCCACAAACGGTGTTGTTGAACGTCGTCTTACCGGCACCATTGCTACCCAACAACGCGACAAGTTCCCCCGCGCCCACGGAGAGGGACACACCGCGCAGCACTTCGACACGTCCATAACCACTGCGCAAATCGCGCACCTCGAGCAACGCTGTTTGAGCTGTCATGCCGCACTCCCTTTTGCGCGCAGGCGTGCCGCCGTGCCTTTACCCAAATAGGCCTCCACTACCGCGTCATCCTGCGTGACAACTTCGGGGGATCCTGAAGCGATCAGCTGACCTTGAGAAAGCACCCACACATGGTCAGCCAAACTCATCACGGCTTGCATGACGTGCTCGATAAGAAAGACCGTGATGCCGCTGGCACAAATGGCCTTGATGACCGGAATCATGTCGCTGATTTCCTGCGGGTTCAACCCAGCAAGGACCTCATCCAACAGCAACAATTTGGGTTGCATACCTAGCGCGCGCGCAAGTTCCAATCGCTTCCGTCCGGCAACGGTCAGGTCGGATGCAGGCTTTTCGATCTGATCTGCAAGTCCGACCTGCTGCGCGATCTGCCCCGCCTTTTCAAGCGCGACTCGACGATCGCGCTCGTGCAAATGCACGCCGACTGCGATATTTTCGCGAACGGTCTGTGCGGCAAAGGGTTGGACAATCTGAAACGTGCGCGCCATACCCAAACGGGCATTCAAATGAGGGGCTTGTCCGGTAATGTCCGTGCCATCGAAGCGAACGCTTCCTTGATCCGGCTTAATGAACCCCGTCATGAGCGCGAACAAGGTGGTTTTACCCGCACCATTGGGGCCGATCAGGGCACACAATGACCCCGCCTCCACGCTCATAGAGACCGACGAGACTGCCTTCAAGCCGCCGAAGGTTTTGGAGACATTCTCAATTTCCAATAGCGGTCGGCTCATGATCGCTTCTTCCCAAACAGATCACGCACGGATACACCTAGGCCTGCGATCCCGCGCGGGAGAAACATCACGATCAATACCAAAACTGAGCCATAGATGATCATATTGATGCCCGGTAGCGCGCCGAAGAGGTTGCGCGTCACATCGGACAATGTGTGCAACACGACTGCGCCCAGTAACGGCCCCCATACGGTACCTAAGCCTCCGACAATTGCTGCAACCAGCGCCTCGACCGATGCTTGCGGTCCAAAGGCAATCGCGGGGTCAATGTACTGAAACACCTGCACGTAGAAGGCGCCGGTGGCACCCATCATCGCGCCCGACAGCGCAATCGCGCGAAGTTTGACTTGAAACGGATCAACGCCCGCAGCGCGTGCAGCGTCCTCATTGTCTCGAATAGCCTGTAGATAGGCGCCAAACCGCGCACCCTTGAGCCATTGCGTCAGCAGCAACGCGACCACGACCATGACCAGCATCATGTAGTAATACCCCACTCGGGATTCAAACTGCATATTGGCGACGGATGGCTTCAAGGGCAGCATTAACCCCACGCCACCGCCAGTAATATCCACCGATAGAGCCAAAATCCGAGCAACTTCTGCAAACGCGAGCGTGACGAGCGCAAAGTAAGAGCCCTTCAAACCGTAGCGAAAACTCAGCGCACCAACCACAGCGCCCACCAGTGCGCTGACCGCAATGGCTAAAAAGATCGCGAACCAAGGATTGATACCCCAGCTCAACTGGGCAATGATGTGGATGTAGGCGCCAAATCCAAAAAACAAAGCGTGGCCAAACGAAAACTGACCGCCGAAGCCGGCCAACACGTTCCACGCCATGCCCATCAGGCCCGCGTACAACGCCATCATGACAAAGTTGAGGTGGACACCAGAATCGGTCACCAACGGAAACAGCGCAATAACGACGGTAAAGGCTGCAATCGAGAGAAGTGGCTTCATGCTTTGGCTCCAAAAAACCCGTTTGGCCTAAACAATAAAACCAGGATGAAAATCAAAAAGATGCCGATCTGACCCAGTGATTCACCCAGGTACAAACCGCCTAGGGACTCCACAACGCCGATCAACAAGCCGCCCACCAAAGCGCCGCCAAAACTGCCCATACCGCCGAGTACCACGATCGTAAAAGCAATCAACACAAAGCCACTGCCGACCTGTGGATTCACATAGTAGGCAGGCAGAAGAAAGCAAGCGGCCGCACCAAGCGCGGCCAAGCCGATACCAAAAGTCATCGCGTACACATGGTCCACATCGATCCCCATGAGTCGCGCACCCGCTTTTTCCTTGGACACCGCCCGAATAGCGCGCCCTAAATCCGTTTTTGATATCAGTAAATAAAGTATCAAGGAAGACAGCAAGGCGCCGCCGAAAGCGATTACTTTGGGCGTTGAAATAAAGGCTGGACCAATTTCCACAACAGCCAAAGTCAAATCGGTCTCGATGGTCTGGGTATCCGAGCGAAACACCAAGAGCGCTAGGTTTTCCATCACTATGGATATGCCCAACGTGACTAACAAAATATTTTCGTCCCGCCCATGGCTGGACCGATTAATCACAATTTTTTGCAGCCCATAGCCCAGCAAAAACATCCCGGGAATCAAGATCGGTAACGCCCAATACGGCGTGATACCGAACTTGGTGTGCAAGATATAAACCGCATAAAGCGCCAGCATCAACGACGCCCCATGGGCGAAGTTGATGATGTGTAGCACGCCGTATATGAGTGTGAGCCCCAACGCAATGAGGGCGTAAATAGCCCCGGTTGTAAGACCGTTCAGGACTGACGGAATCAGGATGGACAGATCAAACATGGTTGGGGCTTTTCCTCATCAGCCCTTCATGGGGAATAAGGGCGCCACCTCGCGATAGTCGGTCGGGAAGATGACCTTGATATCGCCATTCAGCACCTGGGTCATCAGCGGACGAGCCCCCGTGTTTTGACCATTCACAACCTTGGTTGCCGCGTACGGCATGATGTGGTCGCTAAAGGTGCTGTTCGCCAACGCTTGCGTGATGGCGCCACGTTCGCGAGACTTTGCGTTTTCAATAGCGTCCGCCAAATACATCATGGCCGTATAGGTCAGGAACACCTCATAGTTGAAGAATTTCCCTTGCGCTTCAACGCGCTTACGCAGCGCCTGCGCACGGGGATCTTTGGGGTTGAACCAGTGGTTGCAGTCGATGATGCCGTTTGAAGCTTCGGGAAACTCTTGCACAAATTTGTACTGTGATGCGGCACCACCCAATACGGAGTAAATCGCCTTGGGGACGATGCGTTGCTGTTGCATGGTGCGAACCAACAACGCGTACTCGTTGTAGTAGTTGGCTGGAATCACGATATCGGGCTGTACCGACTTGATTCGGAGTGCGATGTTATTGAAATCGCGCGTCGGGTTGGCGTGCTTAATCACCTCCTTGACCTCAATGCCTAAGTTGGGCAGTGCTTTCGACAGGAGACCTGCTGTACCGGTGCCAAACAACGATTCCTCGTGGATGATCAAGGCTGATTTGATCGGCTTACCAGCAGCCGTATTGAGGCTGTTCAGGTTTTCAATTGCCAAGTCAGCAACCGTTTTGTAGCCAGGTCCGAAGCGGAAGGTGTTGGGCAGTCCGCGCTCCACGATGGAGTCAGCGACACCAATGTCCACCACGTGTGGCAGGTCATATTTAGCTGCAGCCTGTGTGGTTGCCAGACAGATTGCGGATGCGTAAGCCCCAACAACTGCGCTCACACCATCCGCCTGCAGGCGCTCAATTTCAGCGACACCGACCTCTGGCTTGGATTGCGCATCACCGAGGACAGCTTCAATCTTGGCGCCACCCAAAGACTTGATACCGCCAACGGCATTGATGTCTTCAATGGCCATCATGGCACCGAGTCGACACTGCGTACCAGAGTACGAGGCCCAGCCGGTGACTGGGTGTAGAACACCGACCTTCACGGGTGCGGGCTGCGCTCTCGCAACCAATGGAAACACCAATGAAGAGGCGGCTGCCGCGGTACCCGCGACGAAATTGCGACGTGTGGTCATACTTGATCTCCTAGATAGTCGAGCGTTACGCCCTTTTGGTTAGCGCCACGAGTGGCGTTTTGGCCCCTCGGTTTGTACCGAGGTAACCAGCAATGGCAACTCAAACTTGTGTATAGCCATCCGAAAATCGCCGTCACAAAACATTCGCCGCCAATTCCGCATCGACCCAAACGCGCGCATCCACGCCGCCCATTCGGGACAATTTCATTTGATATTCATAACGATCGGGCCGATACAACCCCATCAGCAATTGGATGGGACGGTCATCGGTGTCATAAACCACACGGCGCACCGATAAGAGTGCTGATCCGATCGCCACCCCTAACCACTCCGCCACCACGGCATCCGCTAGACGGGCTGAGACATTTTGCTGTGCCTTGCCAAGCGTTAGGCCGGACTCCTCCAGCAACGTCAGCAGGGGCTTTCGTGCCAATTGTTGTGGGGTAATGCCCTTTGCGAGCGCGATTGGCACATGTGTGGTGATGTAGGAAACGGGCCCGCTCTTGGTTCTACGAACGCGCACCGCTTTTTGCACCATGCGATCTGCATCCAACCGCAATGCACGCGCCACGTCATCAGGTGCCTTGATTGTCTCGAGCGACAGGACCTGCGCTTTCGTCGAGAGGCTGACGTTAACCAAATTCGCCAGCAGGTCCGCGCGTTCCGCGTTGTCTTGGGGCAGGGTTGTATCCGTCGGTCTCGCGGCAACTCGGGTTCCACGCCCGGGCGCACGAGAGATAAGCCCTTCCGCGACTAACGTTGAAAGCGCTCGCCGAACCGTGACACGACCGACATTAAATTCTTTCATCAACTCGAATTCGGGCTGCACGGCCGCACCATCGCCAGCTGCCATCAGGCGCTCGCGCAACACCAAGTAAACCTGGTGGTATTTCGGTAGAGGCATTGGCGCGTTCATGCAAATCAGTCTAGGTTTCGTCCTATTGATCTGTCAATAGGACAAATAGGTAATTCATGTCACCTCGGGAACCCGCTAGACTAGGGTTTACCCAATACCTGACCAATCACAAAATGCCCCAAGTCGCCCCTCAACTTGACCACCTCGTCATCGCCGCCCGTACCCTAACGGATGCCGTTGATTGGTGTGTGGAGACGCTCGGCGTCGTTCCAGGACCTGGTGGGAGCCACCCGCTTATGGGAACGCACAACCGGCTCATTCCCATCGGGTCCGCGGGATATCCGAGCGCCTACCTTGAGTTGATCGCTATTGATCCTTCTGCGACGCCAACCAAGTCCTCAGACGATGCCCGGTGGTTTGATCTCGACGATGCGAATCTACAAGAACGACTTCTAAAGCATGGTCCCCAACTCATTCATTGGGTGGCGCGCGTCGATGACCTGACGCTGGCACTTCAGATTTGCAACCAGCACCGCGTCGATATCGGGGGCGCGGTTACAGCCAGTCGCCCTACCCCAGAGGGCATTTTGTCCTGGCAAATTTCAATTCGAGGTGATGGCGCATTACAAATCGACGGCGTGATGCCCACGTTAATTAGTTGGGGCGCAACACACCCAACGAATGCGATGAATGATTTGGGGGTCTCGCTCACCCATGTGGATCTGCAACACCCCGAGGCGTCTCGATTGAACGCGCTGTGGCGAGACTTGGGAGCGCAGCAAGACTCGTTCATTACCAGCGAGGCTGGAATTAACGTTCAGCTGACGACACCGAAAGGTCTGGTCACCCTGTCAAGTTGATGTAACCGACGGGTGGACCGCGGAAAATTCTTCACGAATCGCTTCGCCGTGGGCATCCAAAGCGGGCGCGGGTGGGTAAACGGTTGGATTCCACTCCACGCCCCATGGCAAGGCAGGAAGCTCTACACGTCGCCCCTGAACGCCCATTCGTACCTTCATGAATTGTGGATGATCAATTAACTCATGTACTGAGTTGATCTTGCCGTAGGCGGTCTGCGCTTCTGTCAGACGGTCAATCAGCACGTTGGCTGGCAACTGACGAAACACATCGGACACGACACCGTCAATGTACTCGCGATGTGCCACGCGGGCCGCATTATTCTGGCAACGTGGATCTTGCGTCAGCTCCGCTTGCTTCAATACGATACGGCAGAAGGCAGACCACTCGCGCTCGTTCTGAATCGAGATCACTATGTCATGTCCATCTGCACTCGTGAACCCACCGTAGGGTGCAATACTGGGATGTTTCAACCCCACGCGCTCCGGCGCTTTGTTGCCATATCGGGCCTGCAAATAAGGCACGGCCATCAGCTCAGCAGCAGAACCAAAAAGCGAGACCTTAACGGCAGAGCCCACGCCTGTCCGTGCCCTTTGCAGGAGTGCTTGCTGGATACCGATGAGAGCGTTCATGCCTGCGGTAATGTCACAGATTGACACACCAATCCGCCCCCACTCGCCAGGCGCACCACTCACTGACACCAAGCCACTTTCCGCTTGCACCAGCAAGTCATACGCCTTCAGCCCCATCAACTCACCTGAGTCACCATAGCCATTGATGTCGCAGGTAATGAGCTTGGAATAAGCCGCGCGCAAGGCATCAGAACCAATGCCAAGTCGCTCCGTTGCGCCTGGCGCTAGGTTTTGGATGAAGACATCGGCTGTCTCAAGGATGCGGCGCAAGAGCGACAAATCCGCCGCCTCTTTGAGGTTCAGCGCGATTGACTCCTTGCCACGATTGATCCACACCCAGTAAGAAGATTCTCCGTAAACAGCGCGATCGTAGCCACGTGCAAAGTCGCCCTCCTCGCGCTCAATCTTGATGACACGCGCCCCCGCATCCGCCAGGCGGCTGCTGCAGTAAGGTGCTGCAACCGCTTGCTCAAGGGCAACGACAAGTAGCCCTTCAAGCGGCCCGGCTTGTGATGTCGCAGTGGTCTCATTTGTCATCTCATCACGCATGTTGTCTCCCATATGAATGGCTTTCATTCTGAGGTTGACATATCAGCAATGCATTCGAATTCTCCAAAACCTGAATTGCATTTTTCGCAAGCCGCGGGTTGCATCTCGCGCAACACAGTGTGAATCGAATTGAAATTGTCAAGGTCGTACCCATTGCGCGAAAGTCTGCCTGTCCATCAACTTTCAAAAAGGAGACAAGCATGGCATTTACTATTCGACACACCGCAACCGCATTAACTGCGGCAACATTGGCGCTTTGCGGTAGCGCGATCGCTGCTGAGAAGACACTGAAAATCTATGGCTTCGGCGCGAAAAGTGGCGTGGTCGGCATCTTCGGCCAGCAAAGCGAAGCCGCAATGCAAGCCGCCGCAAACATCATCAACAAGAACGGTGGCGTCACACTCGGCGATGGCACCAAAGCCCAGTTGGCGATTGAGTATCTCGACGACCGCTGCAATGCTGAAGAGGGCATCAACGCACTTCGTCGCATCGCTTCGTTGAATGACTCCGTCGTGGCGGTCGGACCAACCTGCTCTAACGTGGCAGAGCCTGCATTTGGCATTTTGCAAAAGAAGGCGGGCGACTCGTCTGATTCTGGTATCCAGTTTCCGCTTTACACAGACGTAGCCGCTAAAGGTGGCTTGGCGTCGATCTCAGAGTGGTCCTTCCGCAACGTGCCAAACGAAGCGAACATGTACAAATCCCTGTTCGAGTGGATCAAAGTGGCACGCCCCGAATTGAAAACATTCTGGGGTGGTGTTGAAAAGGATTTTGCACACAGCAACTTCACCTACAAAGTCATCGAGAAAAATGCGGCAGCGAACAACTTGCAGGTGCTTGGCGCCAGCGAATGGCTGCTTAATGACATCAACTTCTCGAACCAAGTGCGCGAAATGAAGCGCGCAAAGGCAGATGTCGTGGCTATCTCCGCTCACCCCTTCACAACCTGCGGTGTGTTGAAGGAAATGGCCCGACAAAACGTCCGTCCAAAGATGATCATCGGTTTGACCTCTTCGTCCAGCATGGAAACACTGACTGGATGTGGCGCGCAGGCACAGGGTTTAACGATCCCAACCGCCTTTGCACCCGTCACTGATGCGGCCAAGGAAGCCGCTGCAGCGATTCAGAAGATCAACCCGAAATACAACATGGATCTTCACAATGCGGCCGCTTATGAAAACATCTTCACGCTGAAAGCATTGATCGAGAAGCAAAAGATCATGGGCCGTCCCGATACCTTGACCGAGGATCGCGAGAAGATGCGTCAAGGCCTTGCCGCTATGCAACAAACCGAGGGGCTCTTGGGCAAAGTGGGTCGCACCAACGACCGCGAGGCCGTGAAGCCCTTCTTATTTGTGCAAGCCAAAGGGAATGACTGGGCCGTGCTCCACACGCCAGCTCAATAAATGACGCGCAACCGAGGAGTTCAGACGTGACCGCCACAGATTGGCTTGACCTCACGCAGTCATGGATTGACGGCGTGATGTTCGGCACCACTTACGCACTAATTGGAATTGGTTTCACCCTGATTTTTGGGGTGATGCACAAAATTAACCTGGCCTACGCAGCCGCATCGATTGGTGCAGCGTACCTAAGCCTGTTAGTGATCGAATTAGTGCCAACACCACTGGTTTATCTGTTTTCAGCTTTCGCTGGTGGACTCCTCGGTGCGCTGATTTACTTTGTCTGTTTCCGCTTCATCCCAATTAAAAGCCCGTTGGCAACGCTGATGTCGACAGTTGGGATGTTGCTGGTCATTGAAGAATTAATGTCCCATCTGACGCAAGGTATGCCGCAAAACTACCCGGCTATGTTGACGGATATTGGGCTTGAAATTGGTGATCTGTATATCCGCGGCGATTTGATGTTCGTTTTTGCGTTGGGCACGATCGCGATGGTCTTACTCAACCTGTTACTCAAACGAACGCGCCTGGGGCTCGCGACGCGAGCAGTTGCCCAACAACCTGTTGCGGCGCAACTGTGCGGCATGGGTATCGACAAGACGAATGCATCAACATTCATCATCGCGGGTTTCTTAGGTGGTACTGCTGGCGCCATGGTAGGTGCTGCGATTGGCGTTTTGTCGCCGCTTGTGGCGATGCCCATCACTGTCAAGGGATTGGTTGTAACGGTCATCGGCGGCCTTGGCAGTATTCCGGGGGCCATCATCGCTGGCCTGTTGGTGGGTGGCTTCGAAAACATCTTCCAATATTGGCGCGGTGTCACCGAGCGTGACATCTATGTGATGTTGCTGCTGTTTGTATTCCTCGTATTTCGCCCGAACGGGCTGTTCGCACCACCCGGTGGTCGCGATTAAGGCGGTGAGACTGAAATGGATTTTTACTTTGGCTTAGCGCAAGTGATCGGTATTCACACCCTCCTGGGCTTCTCAGCGTGGTGTGTTTTACAAACCGGTCAGGTCAGCATGCTACAAGGCGGGTTCTTCGCAATCGGCGCATACAGCGCCGGTATGTTAACCACCATGTGGCAGTGGCCGATACTGCCCGCATTGCTTGTTGGTGGCCTGTTAGCCGGCATTGTGGCTGTGATCGTTGGCTTCCCTGCCCTGCGCGTAAAGGGTTTAATGCTGGTGGTCGCGACGATGGCGTTCGCCGAGGTCGTTCGATTGGGCTTCTTCAACCTCACTTGGCAGGTATCGAGCCCTGACGGAATGATTGGACCCGACGGTAGTTTGGGATTCGGCGGGATTCGATACTTCCCCAGTAATGGCTGGTCGACCCTCGAAGTTTGCGTGTTCATCTGGATATTGGTGGCGGTCGTCTTTCTCGTATTGGGTTGGCTTGACCGCAGCCGTGCAGGCATTATTTGGCGGGCGGTTGGAGAAGATGAACTGGCAGCCCAAAGTGTGGGTATCAACTTAACGACTGCAAAAGTCTCCGCGTTTGGAGTGGGCGGCGTCATTGCTGGTCTTGCAGGTGGTGTATTCGCACATTACGCCACGCACATTGAACACAGCAACTTCAACATTTTGCTGGCAACCTTCGCGATTGCTTACCCGATTATTGGTGGCCTCGCCAGCCTGTGGGGTGTCTTGTTGGCGGCTGCATTTGTGCAGGGCTTCTTGATTGAGGGTCTGCGATTCCTCGGTGATTGGCGCAGTCTACTGTTTGGCGCTTTGATCGTCGTTGTGATGCTGGTGCGGCCCGATGGTGTACTGCGGCGCCGTGAACCGAAAGCAGGAGCGCGCCATGCTTAAGCTAGAAAACCTCAGTCGACATTTCGGCGGTATCCGCGCCGTCGACCAATTGAATCTCGAAGTCCATGCGGGCGAAATCTTGGGACTCATTGGCCCCAACGGATCCGGTAAAAGCACAACCGTCAACCTCATTACGGGCGTGTACGCACCAACCGCGGGCTCACTCATTTTCAAGGGTGCGAATATTGCCGGCGACAGTGCCAACCAACGCATCGAACGCGGAATCGCACGAACCTTTCAAAATATCCGTCTCTTCAACAACCTGCCTGTTTGGAAGAATATTTGGGCGGCACAAGTCGTTCGCGAAAGCGGATGGCAGGGTTTGAAGCAACGCTGGTTTGCAAGCGCGTCGGAAGCCCGAGGCAAGACATTGGACCTGCTGGCGTTTGGCGATCTGTCGCACAAAGCTGATCTGCTGGCTGGCAATCTGGCATTCGGAGAGCAACGCCGACTGGAGCTGATTCGCGCCGTCGCATCGGGTGCAGACCTTTTGTTGCTTGATGAGCCTGCAGCGGGCATGAACGCCGAGGAGATTGATGATCTGAACCAGCGCATCCGGCAGCTGAAGAACGCGGGTAAGACCATCTTGCTGATCGAACACCACATGGAGCTGGTCATGGATGTGTGTGATCGAATTGCCGTTCTCAATTTCGGGCAAAAGATCGCCGAGGGGACCCCCTCCGAAGTTCAAGATGATCCTCATGTCCAAGCCGCTTATCTGGGCGACGACTCCACTGAACCGGCCTGAGTAATTCACCATGCTAGAAATCAAAGATCTCCAGACCGCCTACGGAAAAATCGAAGCGCTCAAGGGCGTCTCGTTGAATGCAAACCAAGGTCAAGTAACTTGCCTACTGGGGCCGAACGGTGCCGGTAAGTCAACCCTCATGATGAGTGTTGCGGGCATTCTGAAGCCCAAGCAAGGTCACATTAAATTTTGTGGCGAGGACATCACAGGTAAATCCCCGGCCGACATCGTTTCGCGCGGATTAGCGCTGGTGCCGGAGAACCGTCTCGTTTTCCCTGCACTGGATGTGCGTGAGAACCTGATGGCGGGCGCCTTCCGACGCCGTGATCACGCATTGATTCGCGCAGATATCGACGCCATGTTTGACCGCTTTCCCCGGCTGCGAGAGCGCCACAACCAGCCGGCAGGAACTTTATCTGGCGGTGAACAACAGATGTTGGCAGTGGCACGCGCGCTGATGTCTCGGCCAAAGCTTTTACTCATGGATGAGCCCTCCGTCGGGTTGGCGCCGAAAGTGGTCGCTGAAATCTTCAACATCATTCGACAACTTCACGCAGAGGGCGTCAGCATCTTCTTGGTTGAGCAGAATGCGAATATGGCAGCCAAGGTCGCCCAGCATTTCTACCTTCTCGAACAGGGACGACAGGTTTTCTCAGGCGACGCGGCTGCCATGGCAGCAGACGACGTGATTCAACGCGTCTATCTCGGCAAGCGGCAGGCCGCCTAGCGCGACGATGTCAACCTGGCTGATCAACGCAACACAAGCCACCATTGATGGTTTGATCGATGGTGGCATCTATGCGTGGATTGGTTTGGGTTTAAGTCTCAGCTTTGTAACCCTTCGACGCTTGAACTTGGCTTATGGGGCCACCGCGCTGTTTGGCATTTACGGTGGTCTGTGGCTGCATCAGAAATGGGATTTACCCCTTCCAGTGCTTGTCGTTGTCATCGTGGTCATCACCCTGGTGGCCACCGCGTACGTCGAGCTGCTTTGCTTTAGGGGTCGTACCACCGTGAGCGCGCAGTCTGGGCCTCGCCCCGCTGGTGAGATCCAAAACGCCGAGATCGTCGCGATGGCGGCCAGCTTCGCGATCTGGATGCAACTCGAACAAGTGGCAGTCAATCTGCTACCCCGACACCTCCAGGCATTCCCATCGATTGCGGCGACCAGTGAGTGGGCGATTGGCGAGATCTACATTCGATACGATCGCGGCTTACTCGCCGTGATGGGTCTTTTGTGCTGTTGGCTCACTGCAAAGTGGCTGGCCCACTCCCGCACCGGCTTGCGATTCCGCGCTGCAACAGACCACAGCCTTGCGGCCCGCCTATCGGGGCTTCGAGTCGACCGCGTTCAGCGTCACGCGTTTTATTTGGCAGGTGGCTTGTCAGCCGTTGCAGCGTGCAGTGTCCTGCTGCTGGATGGTCAAGTCACACCCATGTTTGGTATGTGGATGCTGTTCAAAGGTCTCGTCGCCGCATGGCTTCTGGGTGGTCATTCACTGGGAAGTGTGATGGGGGGTGGCCTGCTGTTGGGTTTGGTCGAGTCCTACGCGCAATGGTTGATGGGAGCGCAAGCTCGGGAGTTTGTGCTTTACGCACTCCTCTTCATCCTGTTGGTGAGACAAGCGCCGGTTACCAGGAAAGGGCTCACAGCATGAGCAGTTATGCCATTGGCTTGAGCACAGACATGGCAATCATGTCGTTCCTCGCACTGGCTGCCTACCTGTTGCTTTTAGTCGGCCGGATATCGTTTGGTTTACAGGCCTTTTTCGGATTTGGCGCCTATGTGGCTGGTATCGGTTCGACCATGCTCAATTGGCCCTTCCCGATCGCAGTCGTGTTTGCAGTTGTGATTGGGGCGATTGTTTCAGCGGCCGTCGCCTGGCCGACCATGGGACTTTCAGGTTTGCGATACGCCATTGCCTCGCTTGCATTCGCCGAGATGGCTCGGATCGCGCTCAGTCAATGGGTTTGGCAGGTACGCATTGACGAGCGACTGATCGGGCCCAATGGCGTTGACGGTTTTCGGGATATTCGCTGGGTGTTAACCAACGACATCACCGACACCCAATACCTGGTCATTTGTCTAGGGGCACTCGCGTGCTGCGTTACTGTCATGTGGTACTTCGAGCGGCGACGAATTGGTATCGCGATGCGTGCGATCGGATTCGATGAGACGCTGGCACAACACATGGGTCTGAATACACATCACATCCGCGTCACGACAGCAACGATTGCGGGCGGAATTGCCGCATTGGGAGGCGCACTCTATGCGCATCGCACCACCTACATTGAGCCAGCCGTATTTGAGCCAATGTTGGGGGTCCACAGTGTGGGCTATGCGTTGATCGGCGGATTGGGCGCGCCATTCGCCCCGCTACTCGGTGTGATTCTTGACCTAGGCCTTTTAAATGCATTTCACGACCTTGCGCAATGGCGCATGGTTATCTTTGGTGGCTTGGTTGCCATCTTTTTGAGGCTCAAGCCACGCGGTCTTGTGGATGAGAAGTTATTCGATTCATTACGCAAAGGAATTTAAACATGTCGACAAAAAAATCGCGGTACCGTCTTAACCTGCTTCCCCTCGGGGCGCTCCTCATTTCGCCAGCCATCGCGCTTGGCGCATCAATGCCCAAGGTGACGGTCGACTGCCATGCACACGGTGAAGGCCCGCTCCTTACCTGCGACGTCACTGTAAAAGATGCCAATCGTCGCGCGATATCTGATGCGGACATCACGCTCAAGGCACACATGCCGAGTATGCCGATGGCGCATAGCGTCAAACCCGTCAAAGCCGCTGCCGTGGATCAGAACGGCCGGTATCGCGCCACCCTCCAGCTGCAAATGCCGGGTATCTGGGCCGTTGAAGTCGATGTCAGAGGTCCCGTTCGAGAGCGGGTCATATCACGCATTGACACCGAAGTGGAACTGACGAAAACCACCGAGCAGATGAAACACAAACACCACTAACAGTCAATTTTTAACAGGAGCCGCTTTATGCAAACAAACAATGGACATGACTTACTCGTGGGGAAAACCATCATCGTGACCGGTGCCGCGACCGGCATTGGGCAGGCGTTCGCGCTCGGCGCGGGCCAGCAAGGTGCGCATGTGGTCGTCGCAGATATGAACGACGCTGAGGACACCATGGCGCAACTCAAGGCGATTGGCGCCGGTGCGACCTTTTCAAAGGTCGATGTGAGTTCAGAGGAATCCACCCGCGCGATGGCGAAGACCGCCATGGACGCAACCGGTCGCATCGATGGGCTCGTTAACAACGCGGCTTACTTCCGTGAGGTCAAACTCACCCCGTTTGAAGAGTTATCGGATGCCGTCTGGGACCGTATCTTGGCGGTCAACGTGAAAGGTATCTGGCAGTGTTGCAAAGCCGTGATGCCAGCCATGAAAGCGCAAAAGTCCGGTGCCGTCGTCAATATTGCATCGGTTGTTGCTGTAGCCGGCCAACCCGGCTACCTCCACTACGTTGCGTCAAAGGGGGCTGTTTTGGCGATGACCAAGGGTCTGGCAAAAGAGTGCGGTGCCAACGGCGTCCGCGTGAACTGTATCGCACCGGGATTCGTCCTGACCGATGCCACGAAGGACCGCCCTATTGAATGGCAACAAAGCTTCTTGAAAGCCCGCGCGTTGTCACGAGAGCAGCGGCCGAATGACTTGGTGGGTAGCGCACTTTACCTGCTGTCAGACCTATCAGATTTTGTGTCCGGCCAGACCATCGTTGTCGATGGCGGTCACATCATGTATTGATCCACTTACAACACACAGGAGACAAACCGATGGCAAATATCATTCTTCATCATTACGAGTTTTCAACCTTTTCTGAGAAAGTCCGTATCGCGCTGGGAATTAAGCAAGCGACATGGCAATCTGTTGATATCCCCGGTTTACCGCCACGTCCGCTGCTCTCGCCACTCACGGGGGGCTATCGGCGTGCACCGGTCATGCAAATTGGGGCGGATATCTATTGTGATACCCACGTGATCTTGGCTGCGCTGGACCGGCTATTCCCCCAAAAGCCATTGGTCAATGCGCCGTATGAAGGATTGGCACGTGCCATCGGATTTGCGTGGGAGCGCGAGATGTGGATACCCTCCATCGGTGTCCTGGTTCACTACATTGGCGAACACATTCCACCTGAGTTCTTGAAAGATCGCAAAGAATCCTACTTGGGTGTTGATATCTCAAAAGACGCCATGGCACCGCAGTTCGCGGCACATACACAATTTGTACGTGCCCAAATCGCATGGTTAGCACGCGCATTAATCGGTCGTCAATTTCTGTTTGGCGATCATGTCTCGGCGGCCGATCTCGCCTGCTGGCAGACCATCTTCTTGCTGCGCAAAAATTGTCCACCAGAGGTCGATACGTTACTCGGCCTTGCGCCATTAAACGATTGGTATCAACGCATTCTGGCCTTCGGTCATGGCACCTCCTCGCCGCTATCGCCTGAGGATGCGTTTGAGATCGCGAAGACGTCTACGCCACAGACGATCTCGCACCTGCCAGCAAACGGCGACCCTGATGGCTTGAATGACGGCACCATGGTGTCCGTTACGCCAGAGGACAACGCCAAGGTTCCAGTGACTGGCCAATTATTGGCAACGGATGCGTTTGAGATTGTCATTCGCCACCGAGACGCGCAAGCCGGTGATTTAAACGTTCACTTCCCCCGCTTGGGCTACACCGTCCAAGCAACTGCTTAACCCAAAGGAGACCGCCATGAGCCAATTAGAAGCTAACAAACAACTTTGCCGTGATTACTTTCAAGCCTTCTTGATCAAAGATGAGGCTTGGATGCGCGCCCATATCGCGCCGACTTTTGTGCGGCATGACCCAGGCCTCCCCTTCGAGGTTCGCGGTCCCGAGGGCGTGATGCAGTTACATGACGCCCTTATGCCCGCGTTTCCAGACATGCAATTGCCGCTGCTTGATTTCGTCGCCGAGGGCGAAAAAGTGTTAGTGCGCCTGAAAGTACAAGCCACGCACACCGGCGCATTTGGCGATCTCGCCGCGACCGGTCGTCAAATTAACATCGACGTGATGGACCTGTTCCAAATTCGTGATGGGGTTTTGATTGAGCACTGGGCCTTGCTGGACAACATGCGCATGACACAGCAATTGGGCGGTTAACCGCTTGCCGGAGAAGACCATGCAACTGTTAGCCAATACCACTTCGCCGTACGTTCGCATCGTGCAGATCGCGATGATCGAAAAAGGACTTGACCCCGAGCTGATCATTGTCGATCCGTGGGCGGATGATCCGCGATTAAGAGCAGCAAACGTCGCAACACGGGTTCCCAGCCTCATTCTTGACGATGGCACCCCCCTCACCGAAAGCGTGCTGATCGCGCAATGGCTTGAGATCACCCGACCCGCGCCAAAGTGGCCCAGCTTGTTGGGTGATGCCAACCACTGCGCGGGTATCTTGTCTCGGACAGGTGTTGCGTTGGGCGGCATCGATGCATCGGTCATCACGCTCATTACCCGCAAGGTGACGGCGCCAACGTTGTTCGACGATACTCCCATCGGACAGCGGCGACAACGCACGATGATTGAGGCGATGAACCGTGTGGATGAACTGTTCGCCAATGCGGATATCGCTTCGCTTACCGGACAGCCACCGACGTTGGACATTATTTGTGCCATCACGCTGTTTGACTACCAGCAGTTCCGGTACGGTGATCAACCGTGGTTACCTAAAACGCCGCGCCTAAGGGCGCTGAGTGAGGCCATGTGCGTACGCGCGTCGGTTAGGGAGACCCTACCGCGATAGGCGCCGTCAGGTCATGGCAAGTGCGAATGAGTGCAAGTGCGAGACCAGTTGCCCCAAAGGACTATCCGGTTGGGGCCGGTTTCGCACGCAAATGATCATCTCGCGTGCCGCCCACTCGTCTGTTAACGGAATGACCCGCAAGCCCATGGCGATCGCAAATCCCTGTGCGGCATTGATCGGCAAGACCCCCACGCCGAAACCAGATTGAACGGCCCGGCACACCGCCTCAAAACTGCGAACCTGCACCCGGATCGTGACCGGGTTAAATGACTGCTCACCAGATGCTGTCAACAGCCGCGTCAGCGAACTGCCGCCCTCTAGCGCAACGAAATCACGGTCAATGAGTTCACTGAAACTCACCTTGTCAGCACGAAGCGCGTCGTCATCTCGAACAACCGCCGCCAAACGGTCGCTCCGATACGGTAAGCAATGTAAATTTTCCAGCGGATGGGTACGAATGACCACGCCGACATCGACCTCCCCCGCACGTAGGCGCCGCACCACCTCATCGCTCCACGACTCTTCAATGACAATGCGGCAGTCGAGGTGCTCGCGTTGGAACATAGACACGTCATGGGGTAGAAATTGGGCCATCGCTGACGTGTTACCGAGCAGACGAATCACCGCATGCGATCCCGACGCGTAGTTGTTCATCTCAGCCCGCATCAGTGTCACCTTAGCGATAACTTCCCGGGCATGGGTGAGCAGCTGCTCACCGGCTGGGGTCAGATCTAAGCCCCTCGAATGTCGCTCAAATAACTGGGCCTTGAATTGGTGTTCCAGCAAGGACAAACGCCGACTGGCCGCTGGAACCTTTATAAAACAGGCCTCAGCGGCACGCGTCAGATTCCGGAGTTCTGCCGCCTTCACAAAAAGTGCCAACGAATCCATATCGGGGTGCATCGCCATATTTTATTTAATTAAGCCGATTTCGCGTGCCCCGTATGCATCAGCGTCTTGCATTAAAAGCAACAGGCCGTTGCTCAAATGCCAATCCGATCGATAGGATGAAAACCTACAGTCATTCGCATCCAAGTCAATTTCGAATCTTCAACGGGGTACACAATGAAAAAAATGCTGATTAACGGTGAATGGTGTGACGCACAAGTCGGGGGGACGATCCCAGTGATCGACCCGTCTACAGGACAGCGCTTTGATGATGTTGCTCGGGGCGCAAAACCCGAGGTCGATGCCGCGGTGCGGGCTGCCCGCGCTGCGTACGAAGGTCCGTGGCAAAAAATGACCGCCACAGAGCGCGGACGCCTTTTGATCAAATTGGCAGAGAAAATTGCGGCCAACGAAGAGGAGCTTTGCCAGCTGGAGGCCCGCGATACGGGTAAACCCTTGAGTACTGCGCGGAACGACATCAAGGTTTTGGCTCGCTACTTTGAGTTTTACGGCACCGCCGCAGACAAAGTTCACGGCGAGACAATCCCCTTCCTGAACGGCCATCAGGTCACGCTGATCCGTGAACCGCTGGGGGTCACCGCACACGTCATCCCTTGGAATTACCCCGCACAAATGCTTGGTCGTACCGTTGCGCCCGCGCTCGCTATGGGCAATGCCTGCGTGCTGAAACCGGCTGAGGACACCAGCTTGTCGGCCCTTTACGTGGGTCAATTGGCGCTTGAAGTTGGCATTCCGCCCGGCGTACTGAACGTTGTAACCGGCTTGGGTGAGGAGGCAGGTGCTGCTCTGGCTGAGCACCCCGGCATCGACTTCATCTCATTCACAGGCTCAAACGAGGTCGGTACATTGGTCCAACAGGCCGCTGCTAAAAACGCGGTCAAGTGCGTACTGGAATTAGGCGGTAAGTCACCCCAAATCGTCTTCGACGATGTGGACGTGGAGCGCGCGGTTCCCATCATTGTGAAAGCGATTATTCAAAACGCCGGGCAAACTTGCACGGCTGGTAGCCGTCTCTTGGTCCAGTCAACCATTTACGATTCGTTTGTCGCGCGCGTGGCCGAGGCATTCTCGAAGGTTCGCGTCGGTGCGCCTGTGATGGACCTGGACTGCGGCCCCGTCATGAACCCCGCACAACTTCAACGCGTCAATCGTTACATCCAGGAAGCCAAGGCAAGTGGTGTTGCTGTGCTGGCTGAAGGCACCATTGACGCGGAATGCAACGATGGCGGCTACTTCGTCAAACCAACGCTGTTTGGTGGGGTGCCTCGTGATCATGCATTGGCCTGCGAAGAGGTCTTTGGACCGGTACTTGCAGCAATGCCCTTCGAAGACGAGGCCGATGCCATCAGACTGGCCAATGGCACCGACTACGGCCTGCTCGCTGCCGTCTGGACCGAAAATGCCGGGCGCCTGACGCGCGTTGCCAAGTCTGTGAACGCCGGACAGGTATTCATGAATTGCTACGGTGCTGGCGGTGGTGTAGAACTGCCCTTTGGCGGTACCAAGCGCAGCGGTCATGGCCGCGAGAAAGGCTTGCTTGCCCTAGAAGAAGTGAGTACCACCAAGACACTGGTCCACTACCACGGCTGAGGAGTCAAAAAATGTCTCGATTGGATAACAAAATCGCCATCATCACCGGTGGCGCCAACGGCTTCGGCGCAGCAATGGTCGAACACTTCGTAGCACTCGGCGCCAAGGTTGCTTTTGGGGATATCGCCACGGCGGCGGGCGAGGCCTTGGCACAGCGCCTCGGCGAGGACAATGCCCTGTTCATACCCACTGACGTTACCCAGCGGGACGCCGTTAATGCGTTGGTTGGCGGCTGCATGCAGCGTTTTGGCGTGCCAGATATCGTCATCAACAACGCGGGCGTCACGCATGTCAACAGCCCGATGCTGACCGTCGATGAAGCCGCGTTTGATCGCGTCTTCAACGTCAATGTGAAATCGATCTATCACATGACGCAGGCTGTCGTTCCGCACATGAAGACCAAGGGCGGCGGGACCATACTGAATATCGGTTCGACAGCAGGCATTCGACCGCGCCCCGGACTGACTTGGTACAACGCATCAAAAGGCGCGGTTAACTTGCTATCAAAATCGATGGCGGTTGAATTGGGGCCCTTCGGTATCCGCGTCAATGCTATCTGTCCCGTGATCGGCGAAACCGCGCTGCTCGCGCAATTCATGGGGGTTCCAGATACCCCTGAGAACCGGGCCAAGTTCATCGCTACAATCCCGCTGGGACGCTTATCGCAGCCTAAAGACGTCGCACAAGCGGCCGCATTTTTGGCCAGCGACGAGGCCGCATTCATCAGTGGGGTCGAGTTCCCCGTCGACGGGGCAAGGACGGTTTGAGGCCGAGGCGAGCCCTATGAATGGGCCGCTGAGCCTCGCTATTGACTCAAACGCGAGGAGTAATGGCACACCGCAGGATCAAACCACGTCTCAGAATACTCAGCCAGACGGTTGTTCACGGCCCAAGATAGCCGTTGAATAAACCCGGCACTTTGCCCCGCAGACAACCCCAAGGGCGCACCGACCCACTCAGGTGTGGGTGCGACCTTGATGCTGTCCTGCACCCGTGATATCCATATTTGGAAGCGCTGCTGGTAGAAAAGATACATGGCGTCGCCCAACTCGGCGGCGGTGAGCTTTTTGCATCCAGCGCCCTCAAACCAAATTTCCTCAAGGGCAATTGGGACGTCGTTTAAGAAGCGCATGCGCCGAACCCGCCAAAGCTTTTTGCTACCACCCTCACCCAAATCGGGAATATGCGCCGGCGGCACCACATGGCTCACATCCATGATGCGGGCGGTGGGCAGGCCTGGACCCGCGTGCAACTCCAAGCGGAACAACTCGTAGATACGTTGTTTGGAGCTGACTTTCTTGACATAGGTACCGGAGCCCTGAACACGCTCCAGAACGCCCTCATCCTCCAGAATCGCCAGCGCCTTGCGCAGCGTACCAACGGCAACGGACAGGCTCGCCGCCAGCTCGGCCTCTGTAGGCAAGCGCTCCCCCTCCCGCCAATGTCCCGCCTTGATCTGTCGCGCCAGTAATTCGGCAATTTGTTGAAAAACCGGTAGCGGCTTGGCTGAGATGATGGCGTCCATCCCTCTAGTATGGCAAAAATTCTTCGCGTTACCCCTAGTGCAAACACCAGATTATTCATATACTATTCATGCATTAATTGATCAGGGAGAATTTGTATGAGCATCGTGCCAGTACGGGGCGAAGCAATTCAAGGCGCGGAAGTCTCGTGGTTCGCGCCGCTGTGTTCGGACGACTTCAGGCATTTGGGCGTTCCGTCGGACGACTTACGCAGCAATTGGGACAACACGCGGGATATCCTGCTCCGCGCGGAGGCACTGGGTTTTAGAAACATTCTGTGTCCCTCCTCTTACCAGGTTGGTCAAGACACCTTAACCTTTGCCTCAGCCGTCGCCCCCCTCACGAACCGCATGAATCTGTTGGCAGCGATACGGTGTGGCGAACTACACCCTGCCATGCTGGCCAGAACGGTCGCCACCCTCGACCACATCCTCAAGGGTCGCCTGACGCTCAACGTGATCTCATCAGACTTTCCGGGCGAGCAAGCCGATAGTGCTTATCGCTATCGCCGGTCATGGGAAGTGGTGGAAATTCTTAAACAAGCCTGGACGCAAGACAAGATTAACTACGACGGCGAAATATACAAACTCAAAGGGCTCTCAACGGACCCAGTTCGCCCCTATCAAACCAACGGCGGACCACTGCTTTATTTCGGCGGCTACAGCCCTGACGCGCTTGCGCTATGCGGCGCTCATTGCGACACGTACCTCATGTGGCCCGAGCCCAAGGAAATGCTCGCTCAACGCATGCGTGACGTGCACGCGCAAGCGGAAAAATACAACCGCCTGCTGGACTATGGACTGCGTGTTCACATGATCGTGCGTGATACGGAGCAAGAGGCACGTGAATATGCCGAGGAATTGGTCTCTAAACTCGACGACGAAGCGGGTAAAGCCATCCGCAATCGCGCACTGGACGCGAAGAGCCTCGGCGTTGCCCTGCAAAGCGCCAACCGCGATCGAGCCGATGACCATGGCTATGTAGAGCCTCATTTATGGACAGGCGTGGGTCGAGCGCGCAGTGGTTGTGGCGCTGCATTGGTGGGTAGCGTCGATCAAGTCATGAGCAAGATTGAGGACTATATGAAGATGGGTATCCGCGCTTTCATCTTCTCAGGCTACCCGCATCTGCAAGAGTGCGAGATTTTTGGTACCAAAGTCTTGCCGCACCTGAAAACAGTCTCACTGCCGCACGAATACGGTCGCGTACCAAACGAAACACCCGCCACCCCACTTGGCGTTGGAAAAAGAAAGTGACCCTGAATAATGAAGCGAATCACACTCTCAAATGGCGTCAAACTCAGCGCCATGGCCTACGGCGTCTGGCGCTTAGCCGATGCCGCTGATACCAGCGTAGATGCCAATTTAGCCCGTATCGACGCCTGTCTGGAACAAGGCATTACCACCTTCGACCACGCCGATATCTACGGTGACTACCGTTGCGAGGCGCTGTTTGGGCAGGCCGTTAAAGCGCGTCCGTCGCTGCGAGCGCAGATCGAAATTGTCACCAAGACAGACATCATGTTGCTCTCGCAAGCGTGGCCCAACACACGTGTCAAGCACTACGACACCACGCCCGCGCACGTCACGGCCAGTGTTGACCGTTCGCTCAAAAACATTGGCGTGGACGTCATTGATGTATTGCTCATTCATCGCCCCGATCCACTGATGGATGCTGACGCTTTAGGCGCCTGCTTGGATGCGCTGATCAACTCTGGAAAAGTCAAGGCGGTGGGCGTGTCGAACTTCATGCCGTGGGACTGCGATCTGTTGCAATCCCGCATGACGAACCGTCTACAAACCAACCAAATCGAACTGGGGCTGACGCACACCGCGCCCTTCATCAACGGCCAAGTCGCCCACGCGCAAACCTACCGGATGCCATTGATGGCATGGTCCCCTCTAGGTGGCGGGCGACTGATCAGTGAAGCGGGCCAAGCCGGCAGTGCTGCCGCGCGCCTACGCACAAAATTGGAGGCGTTGGCGACCGAGTCCCAGGTCGACATCACGGCTGTCGCGATCTCCTGGCTCATGCACCACCCGGTCAAGGTCATGCCAGTCATGGGCAGCAACCAATTGAACCGGATCAAATTATTTTCGCAGGCCATACAGGTCCCCATGGATAGACAAACCTGGTTTGAGCTTTACGAGCTGGCAAACGGGCACGAAGTGCCTTGAGCTCAAATCCAACACGCTGCCTAACCCAAGCCCACGACACGACCGCACCATGACCAATCTCGCTGAAAAAATTCCTACCCGCACCGAATACGCCGACGTTGCGGCGACCTACCGCAAAGCAATAGGGTGCTTTGGCACCGGCGTAACGGTCGTGAGTACCCAATGGCGTGATGGCGACTGGGGTATGACCTGCAATTCGTTTGCATCCGTATCACTCAATCCGCGCTTGGTCTTGTGGAGCATCCAAAAAACGGCCAGCAGCTTCGATGCCTTTATGGGCGCAGACGTTTTCAGCGTCAGCGTCTTGGCGGCCTCGCAGGAGTCGACCGCGATGCAGTTTGCGCGAGGCCCCATGTCTGAACGCTTCCAAGGCGCCGATACGGTTCGTGGGGACAACGGAGTGCTCCGGCTGCGCAGCGGCGTCGCTTGGTTCGAATGCAAACGCCATCAAACGGTGGATGCAGGCGATCACATCATTCTGATCGGGCAAGTTACAGATTTTGATTGGCAACCCACCGAGGCTTTGAGCTTCTGGCGCAGCCAATTTGGGGCCTTTGACGGCCAAATTAAGGCCAACTAGGCCCGCGCGATGCGCTGACCATCGGCACCGAAAGCATGCCAACGGTCAGCCAGTGGGTTGACCGTGAGAGTGGCACCAACGGCAATCGGCATTTGCCCATCGATCAACAAGTCAACCAAGGTACCGTCGGGTAATTGGGCGTGCAGTAAGCGCTGTGCGCCTAGATACTCAGTTCTCAGCGCGATCAGACGTACCCCTGTGTGATCGTCACTGGTGACCCAATGCTCCGGGCGAACGCCCACGTTGTGGGTTCCACGAGGCAGCTGTGAGCCCCATGCGGCATCCAATTGCGCCATGGCAGCAGGGATGAAATTCATCCGCGGGCTGCCAATGAAACCGGCGACAAACGCGTTATCGGGGTGATCGTAAAGCGCTTCAGGCGTGCCAACCTGCTCAATACGGCCGTCACGCAACACAACGATTTTATCTGCCATGGTCATGGCTTCCACTTGGTCGTGTGTCACGTAAATCATGGTGGAACCCAAGCGCTGGTGAAGCTCGCGCAGCTCGGCGCGCATCGACACCCGCAACTCGGCATCCAAGTTAGAAAGTGGCTCGTCGAATAAGAATAATTTTGGATTCCGAACGATCGCACGACCAATCGCCACCCGTTGACGCTGACCGCCGGACAACTGTGTCGGTCGACGCGCTAACAGTTGATCGAGCCGCAACAGTGAAGCCGCCTCGTTCACCTTTTTCGAAATCTCGGCTTTCGGGACCCGAGCGTTCTCTAGTCCAAATGCCATGTTGTCGTATACCGTCATGTGCGGGTAAAGCGCATAGGACTGGAATACCATGGCACAGCCGCGATCAGCCGCACCGATATGGTTAACGGTTTCACCGTCAATACGGATATCACCAGAGGTCGGGAAATCCAGCCCAGCGATCATGCGTAGCAACGTCGACTTACCGCAACCAGAGGGCCCGACGAACACCACAAACTCACCGTCGGCCACCGTGAGGTTTACACCATGGATTACCGTGGTCTGATCGAATGATTTTTCTATTTTTTGTAATTCAAGGGTAGACAAAATAAATCCTCATAGCGGACGGTCGTCAATGGTTCACTTCACACCAGCACTGGCAATGCCCGTGGTGATGTAGCGCTGCAAGAATGCAAATACCAAAGTTACCGGAATCAACGTGATGACGGTCATCGCTAGCAAGTAATGCCACTGGGTATTCAGCTCACCTTGGAACGAGTTCAACGCCAATTGCAAAGTGAACACCTCGTTTTGCGACAAAACAATTAATGGCAGTAAGAAGTCATTCCAGCGCCACATGACAGAGAAGATAGCCAGTACCGCCAACGCAGGTGCGGACAACGGCAACACGATGCGCCAATAGATGCGCCACTCGCTCGCATGATCCATGCGTGCGGCTTCTATCAATTCATCGGGAATCGTTAACATGTATTGCCGCAACAAAAATACCCCGGTTGGTGTTGCCACGGCGGGCAAAATGACGCCCCACAGGCTGTTCAATAGGCCTACTTCATTGATGACCAAAAAGACGGGCACCAAAATGATGGTAGGTGGAATCATCAACGTACCGATGATCAGTAGATAGACTGCTTTTTGTCCGCTGAATCGGTACTTTGACAACGCAAACGCCGCCATGGAATTGAACAGTAGCGTGATCAACGTTGCGATGACGGTGATGAAGACGCTGTTCCAGAGGTATTTGCCAAAGGTAAACTTACCGAATAAATCGGTGTAGTTGCCCCAAGCGAACTCAAGCTCGGTGACCGGCTCACGATCTTTGATGTTCACCTTGATTTTCTCTTCAGGTTTTGCAGGGTCCACCATGGTGGCGACAATACCGATTCGACTAATTTGCGCCAAGGTTTGCGTTCCACCCGACGCCGCTGGCACGTTGTAAAGCGGGAACTCTCCAGTTCGCCCCTCGATCGGGACGGATTTTTGGCTGTAAGGCATGAATGTCGGCGGGAACTGGGCGATCGCAGACTCCGTTTTAAACGACGACATCACCAGCCACAGAACGGGGGCAAACATCACGAACAAGCCAACGACCAAGTAGAGGTAGCTGACAACATCTGTCCAATGCAGTCGCTTGCGCCCTTTCGTGGCTGTGAGCATTTTTACGATTGCCATCTCAGCGCTCCCGCTTTCCCATTTCGTCAGCACGCGACAAGCGCAACTGCGCCAGCGTCAAGATGACCAAGAAAGCTGCCAACGTGAGCGATGCCGCGGCCGCTAAACCGTACAGTTGAATCTGCTCCGCAAAGCCCGTTTGATAAATAAACTGCACGATGAAAGTCGTTGCAGAACCCGGGCCACCGCCCGTCAATACAAAGACCTCATCGAATACCTGGATCGCTTTGATTGCGGCGAGCACCAACACCACGATGAGGTTGGGCATCAACAACGGCAACGTGATTCGCCTGAGTGTGCGCCACGGACTGGCACGATCCATTTCCGCCGCTTCGTACAAGTCTTTCGGAATCGCTTGCAAACCCGCCAGAATGATCAGGGTGTAGAACCCCATGTGTGCCCAAATCGACACGAAAATAGTCCAGAAAAACGCCCAATCACTGACTGTGAGCCACTCGATTGGTTGCATGTCCATCGCGACTAAACCAGCGTTGAATGCGCCTTGGCTTTGCAGCAGCCACTTCCAAATCAAAGCCACCACCACTGGTGACAACAGCACAGGGTAAAAGTAAACGCTGCGCCAAAAGCCGCGTCCAATAATCTTGCGGTTAAGAACCAGCGCCGTAATGATCGCGAAGACCACCATCAAACCAACTTGCAGAAGACTGAACTTCAATGTGTTGAAGACTGCGCGCCAGAAAATATCCTTGTTACAAGTTGACAGGTCGGTGTAGTCCCCGCACTTGAGTAACGTCTCGAAGTTATCCAATCCGCTGTAGGGGCGGTTTGCGGGCATCAACTCCACGCCGGCCGTTGCCGCGTAGAAGAAGTTAATGATGATGGGTAAAAACGTGAAGACTCCAAACACCGCTAAGTTCGGTGCGACGAACAACCAGGCGACTTTTTGAGTGCCTAATAGGCGCTGAGCCAATCGAAACAGTGGCTCAAGCAAGTTAAAGAAAAAAGAGAGTCGTCCCAAGGGATACCTCGTAAGCACAAATAAAAAGCAGAGTGGCGAGGCCACTCTGCTGCAAGCCATAACCCCTTATTGGCTTACTTTTTAGCTTCTTTCACAGCGTCCGTCATATCCGTGCTGATCTTGGCGACGGCATCCGCAGTCGACATCTCACCGACGATCGCCTGCGTTACACGGGTGACCGTTGGCAACATGATGGCACGGTTGTACTTGTAGCCTTGGAATGCATAGGCCGCTGGCGCCAAGTTCGCAACACCGCCGCTAAACACCTTCAAAGCGTTGCTGACTGCCGGGGTTGCACCCGCATAATCGGCACCCTTTTTGGCCAATGCTGCATGAGCGGGAATATTGAAGGTTTTGCCGGTGAACTCTGTATAGCTGGCTTCACTGGCAATGAAGTCCATGAATGCCGCCACCTCTTTGGGCGACTTACTGGTCTTCAGAGCCACCCAAGCGGCACCACCGGGAATGCCAGAGCAGGCGTTAGTGCCGCAAGGGTTCGGGACGGCTGCCCAGTCAAAGTTGTCACCCACTTTTTTGTTCAAGTTGTTGATTTGCCAGCTTCCAGCCAAGATCATCACGACATTGCCGTTGATGAACTCATCGACAGATGATGCATAGGTTGAGCCGCCTGAACCCGCCCACACCTCACGCAACATGGTGCCGTCCTTGTGCCATCCTACGAATTTTTCGACTGCTGCCTTGTAACCTGCATCAATGACAGGCTCACCTTTCGCGTCAAACATCGCAGCACCGTAGCTCACTGCAGGACCCGCAAACCGATGACCGGAACGATCCCATGCCATGGCCGCTTTGGTCTGTGTGGCTTTGGCGACCTTGGTCGTTGCGGCAACCCACTCATCCCATGTCGCCTTAGGACCAGGCATGGCAACCTTGGCTTGCTCAAACAGGGTTTTGTTCACGAAAGGACCAGTCATCGTCAGCTGAGACATGAAGCCGTAGATGCCTTTGTCGTTTGGCTTAGGCGCCAACCAACCGGCCGTTGCGCCGAAGTTGGCGTCCCAATATTTGCGGTCCTTCAGGTTGGCCGAGATGTCCATGTAGTACTGAGACAAACCACCCAAGTTGGTCACGCGCGCAATATCGGGACCTTCACCAGCAGCCAATTGCACTGGTAACTGCTCGACGATCGTCTTGTAAGGGACCACGTCGATCACCACCTTGGTGCCTGGGTTCTGCGCTTCGAAGCGCTTCGCCTGCTCCGCCGTCACATCACACTCGACGCCGTCTTGGTAACACATCACACGAATCTCGCCCGCCTGTGCGACGCCCGCCACGAGGGCCAAACCAGCGGCTAAAGCGATGGGGTGCAAACGTTTAAAAGTCATTCCAGTCTCCTAGGATTAAGGTTGAATTAAAAATGTACTACGCTTTCGAAAACAGCGCACTCATGGTTTATACGAATAATGAATGAATTTGTCAAAAAAAGTCGAAAAAAGGATGATGTACAACAGGCTGCTGGCTTTTTAACCGAGCAGTGCCTGCACATTGAAAGCGCCTTCGGTCAAACTGATTGCTTGTCCGGTCGCGGCTGATTCTTGGGCCGCCAACCCCATCACGACGGCGATCAAACCGTCGCGCAGGCTCACATCCACCGCCCCTTCGCCACGCACGGCTGCATTGAAGCGCTGGTGTTGGTAGAAAGTCGATCCGTTGTGATCTCCTGCGGCCAGTAACGTCGGATCGACCGGTACATCGAGCTCGCGTGGTCCCTTCGGATCGCGGGGACTCAGCACCAATTTGGGTATCGGTGCATCACCCAAATGCGCTGGCCAAAAACGCCCGGGACCGGGCACAAAACACTCCACTTTGCCGCGGTTACCAACCACCGAAATCTCCTCTTGGTAGCGCGCACCCTCAGCAAACATGCACAACTCCAAGAACGCCCGTTGACCGCTGGCGAAGTCAACGATCACGTAAGCGTTGTCCAAGATATCGGGCACACCTAAAGCGTATCGCTCATCCAGATGGTTGTTGGCCACCGATGCAGATGCAAACACGCGTACCGGCTCGCTTCGGGTCATGACGCGCATGAGGTCAAAAAAGTGACAACACTTTTCCACCAACGTACCGCCTGAATATTGGTTGAACCGGTTCCAGTCATCGACTTTGACTAAAAAAGGAAAGCGGTGCTCGCGAATGGAGAACATCGTTGCGTGCCCCAACTCACCGCTCTCATGAATGGTGTCGATTAAGCGAGCGACCGGCGGCATGTAGCGATACTCCATAGCGACCCAAATGGGCGCTTTGTAATCGCGGGCGAGTGCAGCCAAGGACGCCACATCATCCAGATTGGTGCAGGCGGGCTTTTCGAGCAAGACGGGGATATCGCGTAGTGCGGCAATTTCTCGCAGCTGCTCGGCGTGGCGGAAATTCGGGCTGGCGATGAACAAGCAGTCCACATCAGATGCCGTCACCACCGCAGCAATCGACTCTGCGCGCCGCGCGCCCGGAACCATCCCGAGGCTGGCAGCCGCCATCTCATCATTGGGTTCAAAAATGGATGTCACCGTTGCCCCGGGTAGCAAGGCAATGTTCCGCAGGTGTTCCTGCCCCATCATCCCGCAACCAATCACGCCGTAACGCACTGCCATCGCCAATTTAGTTCTCCTAGATCGATCGGTAGCGTCAGCTACCCACAACAGGCGTTATTCTGCCATCACATAGTTCAATAGTGTATGAATTTTAAAAAATAGATAATCCATCATCGCAACGGAGGCTACATGCACAAACTGGGTTTTATTTTCGATATGGACGGTACCATGATCGACTCGATGGGCTATCACGCAAAAAGTTGGGCCCTCTTTTGTGAGGCACACGGCCTGACCCACCCCTTACCCAAAGTGCTGCAGATGACCACAGGACGGACCTGCGTGGAGTGCATGGACCTGCTCTTTGAACGCCCTGTCGATCGCCGAGAGGCGCTGGACTACGTTCACCACAAAGAATCGCTTTACCGTGATTTATTTGAATCGGAGTTTCGGGAGGTCAAAGGCTTCAAAGCCTTCGTCGCTCACATCACCGAGCGCGGTATACCGTGGGCCATGGGCACCGCAGGAGACAAGACCAACATTGCCTTTGCACTTAAAAACCTGCAACTGGCTCATCCCCCACAATTCATCGTTGGTGGCGATGAGGGTTACCGTGGCAAGCCAGAACCCGATATCTTCTTGGCTGCGGCAAGGGGTCTGGGCGTCGCGCCGAGCAACTGTGTGGTTTTTGAAGATGCCCCATTTGGTATCGAGGCGGCGCGTCGAGGCGGTATGCGCGCCATCGGTCTGGCGACCTCACATTCACCCCACGAGCTCGATCAACCCCACGTGCTGGCGGTTGCCAGCGATTACGATGCGCTACGCGCGATGCCCGCGGTATTGGACCTGCTGAATGGGGGTTAAAAACGCAAGGTACTGGGTAAGTACTTGGCCATCAAGTCCTCGTAATATGGGCGCAGTGTCGCCATAACCGGCGGGTTGGGATTTTTCGAATACAAATCGTAGGGGTTGAACGCCTGCACCCATCGCAAATTGGCCTCGTCTTGGGCATTCGTCAGGTGTCGGTAGGCGCCCTCGCGGTGCCACGCATAAAACGAGTGATACCGAATCATGTACAACGCTTCAATGGGTAGGTAGGGCTTGAGCAGGTGGTAGAGGTACTCGTCGTGGCCCCACGACAGGTGCACCGCATCGAGACCGCAACCGGCTGCATACATCCCCAATGGGTTGTTGTACCGCTCATCCAGAGAATCGGGGTTGTCACTGAAAAACTCGGCAAAAACAACTTTATCCGAGTGCTTGCAGCCAACTGGAAAGGTATCCCCCACTACGGCCCACTGAGGCTCACCAAAGAGGCACAGCACCTTCCCCAAGTCATGTAAAAAACCGGTCAGTACAAACCAATCTGGATGACCATCTTGTCGAATCGCTTCCGCCGTCTGTAACAGGTGCACAACCTGCGGGAGTTCGATATCGGGATCGGACTCGTCCACCAAGGTGTTCAAGAAATCAAGCGCCGCCCACGGCGACATGGCTCGTTCGTTGAAACCCAGCCAACGCGCTTTTTTCTCCAACACAAAATCGACGGTCTGGTACCGGTGGTTGGTCTGATAGAACTGCCGAATCCGGTCAATACCCGCCTTCTCGTAGTCGCGATAAGCCTCCTTGGCTTTCTCTGGAGGCGCGGACAAGGTATCGAGAGACATATTTGTTTTACCTTTACGATCGAAGGATGGTTGGGTTTTTATCCTATATTCGCCATTAGATCGAAGCACCCTATTTTTGACAAGAGGATTCCATGACAGACCCCATTGATACGCGACTCAGCGCTGCAAAGAAAATCGCAGCAGAAGCGGCAGACCTGGCCATGGAATACTTCAACAACCGAGACACACTGCTTATTGAGTCCAAAGGACCACAGGACATGGTGTCGCAGGCGGACAAAAATGTAGAGTTATTCGTTCGCGCTGCGATAGAGCAAAACTTCCCTGGTGACGCAATCGTGGGCGAAGAATACGGGAGAACAGAAACGCCCGCCGACTTTACTTGGATCATCGACCCCATTGACGGCACCGCCAATTTTGTCGCGGGTATACCGGCATGGTGCGTGGTCATTTCATGCGTTTACAAAGGTGAAGTCGTGATTGGCGTCACAGTCGACCCCAACCATAACGATCACTATTGGGCGCGCAAAGGTCAAGGCGCATACCTCAACGGCAAGCGACTGGCGGTTTCAAACGCGAAAGGAATTGGCGAGGGGTCGATTGGCGTGGGTTACTGTAGCCGCATCACGCCCGAGACTTTGATGACATTTTTAGACCCCTTCCTGAAGCGTGGCGGTATGTATTACCGAAACGCATCGGGCGCTCTCATGTTGGCCTATGTCGCTGCCGGCAGATTGACGGCCTACCACGAGGCCCACATCAACTCCTGGGATTGCTTGGCTGGGCTGTTGATGATTGAAGAGGCTGGCGGCGCCTTTTGGCCCTACAACACCGACACCATGATGCGCCACGGCAGCGCCATCTTGGCGGGGGCACCTGCGGTATTTGCGGAACTGGAGCCGCTAGCTGCCTACGCAAAAGACTACCAGCCGATCAAGCACAGTTAATCGCAACGACTAGGCCGCGTCGCACTCAGTCGTCAAGTAACACGACCGCACTGGGCGGTATGGACAATACGATATCTGTACCCCCAGTCAGCGGAGTCACCGTCGCCGGCGTGTGAACCAGAATCTCCCCTAATGGGGTTGTGACCACGCACTCAAGGTGGTCGCCTAAGTAGCTTACCTTTGACAGGGTTCCGGGCATGTTTGGATGCCCATCGCTGGGCTGGTCCGCGCTGCGCAACTCAATTTTTCCAGGTTGCACCGCGATGTGACCCGCACCTTGTCGACCGGTCACGCTTGGCAACTCAAATCGCATCGGGCCCAAAGTCACCGTGACACCCCCCACGCCGGCGGTGAGTTCACACGGCAAGATGTTGGCCTCGCCAATGAAATCCGCCACAAACTGCGTACGTGGTTGCTCATAGAGTTCGCGGGGCGATCCGACTTGGGCGACTACCGCGTTGTTCAGGACCACGATGGTGTCTGAAATAGCTAATGCCTCCTCTTGATCGTGCGTCACGTAGATAACCGTCAAGCCCAACGATTGCTGGAGATCACGAATTTCCTGCCGAACTTTGCGACGTAACTTGGCGTCCAGGTTCGACAGAGGTTCGTCAAATAAAAGCACCTGCGGTTCGATCACCAACGCACGCGCGACGGCGACGCGCTGCTGCTGACCACCCGATAGCTCATGCGGATAGCGGTCACCCAGTGCCTCCAAGCCGGTGATACGCATGATGGAGCTGACGCGTTCATTGATTTCCGCCGCACTGAGCTGCCCCACCTCTAAGCCATATCGAATGTTTTCAAAAACGCGCATGTGTGGAAACAGCGCATAAGACTGAAACACCATGGATACGTCGCGTTTGGTGGCAGGGAGCCGGGTGACGTCCTCGCCGCCGATCAGGATCTGCCCTGACGTTGCCATCTCTAGACCAGCAATCATCCGCAAGGTCGTGGTTTTTCCACAGCCCGAAGGTCCCAACAGCGTGGTCAGACGACCCGAATCAAACTGAAGTGAAATGCGATCCACCGCGGGCGCGCTGCCCGGAGTGTATTGTTTGACCACTTGATTCAAAACAACGGCGGCATCACCACTCTTGCGATTCACTTTCATGGCACTCCTGAGGCTAAGGTCGAGTCGGTAGACGCCATGCCGCGGCGCCCAATATTCCGACCGCGTGTCATCAGCTGGAAGCTGAGTATTGCGGCCAGCATGATGAAGATCAACACCACTGAATACGCGACGGCAATGCCGTACTCGTTGTTTTCTACACGTCCAATGATGTAGCTGGTTGCCATGTTGTGCTGGGCACTGACCAAGAAAATCACCGCGCTAATAGCGGTCATACTGCGCACAAAGCTGTAAACGAGCGCCGACAGTATGGCTGGTTTTATAAGTGGCAAAGTCACGCGTAAAAAGGTGCGCGACGAAGTCGCGCGCAACGTCATCGAGGCCTCATCCAAGCTTTTGTCGATCTGGGAAAGTGAAGCAATACCTGAGCGCACACCAACTGGCATGTTTCGGAATACAAAGCAGATCACCAAAATTGCCGCCGTGCCCGTGAGTTCAAAAGGCGGCACGTTGAACGCGACAATGTAACTCACGCCAATGACGGTGCCCGGGATTGCGAAGCTCAGCAACGTACCAAACTCAAAGGCCTGTTTACCAACAAAGTTTTGTCGTGTGAGCAACCAAGCGGTCAACAGACCAATCGCCGCCGTCAACGGCGCAGCGATCAAAGAGATGGTGAGAGTCGTTCCCAAGCTACTCCACGCGGAGCCTTGCCACAACACGCCGTCGGGCGTCCAGAGCACCTTAAAACCACTGATGTAGTGCTTCAAAGTGAAAGTCCAATCGCGGCCCCACAACTCCACGAAACTGCCGTAAACAATCAAGGCGTAAACAACGATGGTGAACACCGTCCACAGCAAGGCTACGCTCACAACGACGCCCTTGATCGCCCATGGCAAATCGGGGTGCACACCACTGTCCCCTTTTCCATTGACGGTGATGTATCGCTTTTTACCCAACCAGATGCTTTGCAGCATGAACGCGCCGATCGTGAATAACAGCAGCACCAACGCCAGCATTGCAGCGCGCGTCATGTCGTTTTGCGAGCCCACAATGGCAAAGAATATTTCAGTCGACAACACGTTGAAGTTGCCGCCCAGTACCAGCGGATTACCAAAATCCGCCATGCTCTCAATGAAGCCAATCAGGAATGCATTGGCCAGTCCCGGTCGCAACAAGGGCCAAGTTACGGTTTTAAACGTACGCCACGGTGTGGCTCGCAAGGTTTGGGATGCCTCTTCCATCGAGGGACTGATACCCTCGACGACCCCGATCAGCACCATGAAACTGATGGGTGTAAACGCCAGCAGTTGCGCGAGCAACACCCCAGAGAATCCATAAATCCAGCGTGAGGGCTCAACGCCAATCCAGCCTGCAACCATCTGCGTGACGAGACCCGACATGCCAAACAACAGAATGACGGACAAGCCGATCACAAACGGCGGCGTGATGACAGGCAGTAGCGACAGTGAGCGCAGCAGCGGCCGCAGCGGTGTTCGCGTGCGGGTTAAGACCAGCGCAAACGCCAACCCCAATAAAGTGGTTAAAAACCCCACTGCCACCGCCAACCCCAGAGAATTCCATGCCGCACCGCACTGGCCGGCACCGCTCAAACACTGAAGTCTCCAAATTTTTGCGTCGAATAGACGATCAAGCACCGTGAGCGAGATTGCCGTTTCGCCGTCACCTTTGAAGGCCAGTAACAACATTTGGCCGACAGGCATGAAGATGAACAAACCCACCACACCGATGATGAGCGCCAAGGAGCCCGTCACGAAAGGGTCTTGTTGTACCCGACCACTGACCGACAAGCCCCACGCCATAGACAACAACAGCGCAAGCAGCGCGAACACGGCGCCGTAACCCATGCCGAACTGACGATCAGTCAGCTCTCCAAAGCTGGCGTTTAAGGCACCAAACGACCAGCCTTGAATACCAATCGCAAAACCCTGGACTAAAGCGTAGACGAGACCTGCCGTGGATAACCAAAACACCCACTCGCCCCTTTGACGTTCTCGCAAGGGGATCAACACGGTGAGTAACAAGCCGCAGAAAATAGCGGCAAGCGGCACCAACCAGACCTTCTGTCCCTGAAAAATCAGCGACAACAAGGGGGCGCTTTCAGCCTCAAATGGATAACCGGATAGCCATGCAAAAATGAAAAAACCGTCTTGGAGCATGTACCAAGGCAGCAATGCGATGGCAAACAAGCCTAAAAAAATCGGCCCCGCCACAGACGAGGCCGAAAGTTGACGAAACATCTGAGTCGTGATCAGTTAATGGGCATTGAACCGACTTCGTCATCCCACTTCTTCAGCAGGCGCTTGCGTTCTGCAGATGAGCCGTACTTCACGAAGTTGTAGTTGATGAGTTTGATTGTCGACAAGTCCGGTGTCAGCGGTGAGACGGCTGCGTCCAGGTTGGAAGGTACTTGGAAAGACTTCACATCCTTCGCGCGGCTCTGCGATTCAGCAGTCAATGCCCAATCGTAGAACTTCTTGGCGTTCTCGAGGTTGCGCGCGCCTTTGATAATACTCATCGAACCAATCTCATAGCCCGTGCCCTCACACGGTGCGACTGGCTTCACAGGGAATCCTGCGGCAGCTTGTGCCACGGCGTCATGCATGAAAACGATACCAACTGTCGTTTCACCGCGACCAGCTGCCTTGATTGGCGCAGAACCTGACTTGGTGTATTGGTTGATATTTTTATGCAGCGCCTTGAGATACTTGAACGCCTCATCCTCACCCATCAACTGCACCAATGTCGCAAGCGTGGTGTATGCCGTACCCGATGAGTTGGGGTTTGCCATCTGAATCTTGCCCTTGTAGGCCGGCTTGATCAAATCGGCCCAGCACATCGGTGCGGGTAAGCCCTGTTTAGCCAGCAACTCGGTATTGAAGCCCCAGCCCAACGCGCCGGAGTAAATACCAATGGTTTTGTCACTTGACGCTTTGGCTTGGTTCATAGCGAATGCCGCAATGCGACGGCGATTCGGAGACACGTAGGCTTGCGTCAAGTTTTCCTCAGCGGCTTGTAGGTGGGGATCGCCCGTCCCGCCCCACCACACATCGCCTTTGGGGTTAGCTGACTCGGCTTTGATTTGCGCGTAGGTCTCTCCCGAACTCTTACGGGTCATATCGACCGTGATACCGGTTGCCTTTTGGAACTCTGTTTTAGCTTGCTGGCACCAAGCCTCATCGGAGCTGCAATATAGCGTCACACGTCCAGCGGCTTGCGTGTACCCCGCTGCCAACGTGCCCAAAGCCAAGACCAAGCCACCCGCGAGTTTTCTGTTTATCTTCATATTGCCTCCGTTAAAAAACCTAATTCTTGTATATGTCATTCACTATACACAATCGGGTAAACGCTAGCGTTGACAACACCTAAAAATAACGGGGCGATGCTCGCGAGATCACCGCTGCGAAAAAACAGTTAACCCAAAACCGCCAATAACTCGACTTCGAATTTAAGCGTCGCGTTTGGCGGAATCACACCGCCTGCACCGCGTGCACCGTAGCCCATCTCGGGGGGGATGATCAGTGTTCGGGCACCGCCAACACGCATGCCAACGACCCCCTCGTCCCAACCTTTAATGACCATTCTGCCACCCAGCGGAAAGGTGAATGGGTCACGGCGGTCTTTACTGGAGTCAAACTTGCCGCCCTGTTGGCCGTCGTTGTACAACCACCCCGTATAGTGGACAACCACGTTCTTACCGGCGGTGGCCTCATCGCCCTCGCCAACAATGGTGTCTTCGATTTGTAGCCCAGAGGGTTGTGTGTTCATTGCAGGTCCTTAGTTGATGGAATTCAGTGATCGATATCAGGCCGCGCGTCGCACGCGCGTCAACCAAAATTATGCCAGCGCCTCTCAATCTCTTAAATTAGGGGGGTCACTCATGCGTCGCTCAACACCACAAAGGATTCACCATGCCTAACTCCACATCCAGTCTGCAGTTGCGTTCAACCATTCTCGGGAGTGGTACGTTGGAGGTTCGATTGGAGGCGCACGCCATACCCAGTCCTGCACCCGACGAGGTCGTCATCGCTGTCGAAGCCACACCTATCAATCCGTCGGACATTGGCTTGCTGTTTGGCCCAGCAGACATGCAGACAGCCGTATCTGACGCCGCACAAAAGTGCCTTCGCGCGCAAGTCTCACCCCGAGGGGTGGCGGGCGTTCAGGGGCGCGTAGACCAACCCATGCCCGTCGGCAATGAAGGCGCTGGACGGGTGATTGCGGCAGGGTCCAATGCGCGTGCGCAAGCGCTTATGGGGCGCACTGTCGCGGTCATTGCGGGCGGAATGTATGCCCAACACCGCGTGGTTAAAGCGGCGGACTGTTTAGAAGTGCCGGAGGGGGTCAGTGCCGCGCAAGCCGCCTCGTGTTTTGTCAATCCACTCACCGCCTTGGGTTTCATCGAGACGCTCAAACGCGAAGGTCACCGTGCGCTGGTTCATACGGCGGCGGCCTCCAATTTGGGGCAGATGCTCAACCGCCTGTGTAAGGCAGACGGGATTGAATTGGTGAATATCGTGCGGCGCCCGGAGCAAGTCACTCTCTTGAAACAGCTGGGTGCGACCCATGTGTGCGATAGCAGTTCGCCGACGTTCATGAGCGATCTCACGGCGGCAATCGACGCCACGGGGGCCACCCTCGCCTTCGATGCCACGGGGGGCGGTACGCTGGCAAACCAAATACTGACGGTCATGGAGGCCGCGTTGAGCCGGACACTGACAACCTACAGCCGCTATGGTTCACCCGTTAAAAAACAAGTCTACCTCTACGGCGGCCTTGATGTGCGCCCAACAGAGCTCACCCGAAGCTACGGTATGTCGTGGGCAGTTGGCGGTTGGCTTGTTTTTCAGTACCTATCGATGCTGGGCGAAGATGCCAATCGGGCGCTACGCGCGCGCGTGATGGCCGAGATCACCACCACCTTTGCGAGCAACTACACCACCGAGATCAGCTTGAGCGACATGATTGATCTTCGCCACGTCGCGATTTATAACCAACGTGCAACCAACGCCAAAGTGCTGGTCAACCCGAGCCTCGGCTAAGCCAGTGGCGCGACGCTGAGTCCCTCAACTTGGTACTTGCTAATTAACGACGCCGCCAAGCCTGACGCAATTGCGTGTTGTGAGAACCGCTGCAGAAAAGCAGCGGCTTCGGCGTGGCGCCGATGTGTGCCAATGGCTTGCTGGATCGCTGTGAAGCGTCCCGAAACAATACGCGTGCCCGCGATTGTTTGCACGTCCTTTAACAGGGCTGGGCGCAAACAGGCCAACGCCTCACATTTCTCATTGATGAACGCCTCTTTGGCGGCATCAAAACCCTGGCGATGAACCAGCACGGCATGCTGGATGTTACGAACCAACCAGAGGTCATAGGCCGTTCTTTCGGATACGGCGATGCGCACACCCGCCGCATCTAAATCCTGCGCCGTTTGGAAGGCGCTATCAGCCCATACCAAATAGGTGGCCTCGATTTCCACGTACGCATCTGAAAAGTTGATGTGTGTTGCGCGGGCAGGCTCGGCACCAATTAGGCCGATATCCCACACATCATCAACGGCGGCATCTGCTAGGAGGCCGGGGCCCGTAAAAGGTACCAATTTCAACCCAACGCCCAAATGGTCTGCGATGGCCTTGGCCATGTCAGGCGCGACACCCACAGGGTCTCCGTCCGCCGTTTTGCCAGTAACCAGCAAAAAATTACTGAGATTGATACCCGCCCGTAACACGCCAGTGGGTGCCAGTTGACGCACGACTTCAGGGCTATACGAAATGTCCATTTGGTGTCCGATAAATAGCAATAAACACGGTACGATCAGCGACATCTATGTTAGCGCGACACGCAAACGGCCCCGATGACTGCTTCAAACGACTCCACGCCAAATTGGCAGACCTTGCACCAAATGGTTCGCAAGGCACAGCAAAAACTCAACCTGGATGCGTGGGACTATATCGCAGGAGGAACGGAAACAGAGACCACACTCAAGCGTAATCGCTACGCACTCGATGCGATTGGCTTCAGACCCCGCGTGCTGAGGGATGTTAGCCAAACGACCGCGAATACAAAGGCCTTTGAACGAACGCTTCGCCTCCCCGTCTGTCTGGCCCCGGTCGGTAGTTTGGAGCTGGTTGATCCGCAAGGCGCTGTGGCAGCCACCAAAGCCGCAGAGGCGTTTGGTTGTTTCAGCATGCTGAGCTCAGTCTGCAAGCCCGACCTCGCAGCGGTGGCGGAGGCAGCGCCCGATGCCAATCGTTGGTACCAGCTGTATGTGCATGGCGATGCCCGGTGGATTGACGAAAAGGTGGAAGCAGTCCAAACACACGGGTATTGCGGCATGGTTCTGACAGTCGATTCAGCCGTCTACAGCCGCCGTGAACGGGACATTGCCAAGGACAACACCCGCCGCGTTGGCGTGCCCGGACGCGAACACCAAGCCCAACTCACCTGGAAAGACATCGCCCGCATCCGCGCTCGCACCTCAATACCCCTCGGTCTAAAAGGCATCATGACCGCGGAGGATGCCGAAATCGCCATCGACCACGGCATTGATTTGGTTTACGTCTCTAACCACGGCGGTCGTCAACTCGACCATGGCATGGGTACCCTCGACGCACTTCCTGAGATCGCGCGGGCGGTTAAGGGGCAAGTACCGGTTTGGATTGATGGTGGCTTTTGCAGAGGCACCGACATCGTGAAAGCCAAGATTTTGGGTGCTGATGTGGTTGGATTGGGCCGCCTTCAATGCTGGGCACTAGCGGCCGGCGGCATACCAGGTGCCGTGCGCATGCTCGAGCTACTTGAAATCGAAATCAAGCAATGCATGAGTCTGCTGGGCATGACCGACTGGGCCACCGGCGACCCCGCCATGCTGCAGGCAGCGCCAGTCGTCACCTCCCCCAGCGTTTACAGTGCCTTTCCCTTGCTGGATACACGATCAGCCGACTGGTACTGATACTAAAAAATAATGCCCACCCCAATGGGTAAGCTGTGAACACCGCACTCGACATTCTGTCCATCACGGGCCCAATTTACCTCGCCATTGCATTGGGCTATGGGGTTACACGCATGGGGATTTTTGACCGCAGTGACATGCGGTTATTCGGGCGCTTTACCCTACACATTGCGCTGCCAGCGCTGCTTTTCAACACCTTCTCGCAGCGCACCTTTGACGAGATCTTTAACCCAAATTACATCGCCGCCTATGCCATCGCGACACTGCTAATGGTCGCGCTCAGCGTGCTGTGGGCACGCCGCATATTGGGCCGAACGCCAACAGCCAGCGCGATCTTCGCCATGGGAACCAGCTGCTCCAACAGCGGTTTCGTCGGCTACCCACTCATGTTGATCACACTGGGCCCCCAAATGGCAGGCGTCGCATTGGCGCTCAATATGCTGGTTGAAAACCTCCTGATCATTCCCTTACTTTTGGCTTTAGCCGAGCGCGGTAACCGCACCGAAAAATGGACTGTTGTGCTTCGCCATACCCTGCGGAGTTTGGGACGTAACCCCATGATTTGGAGCATTGCAGCGGGCTTCTCATTTGCCTTGTTTGGTTGGTCGTTGCCCGATCCCATTGCACGGACCGTTCACATATTCTCGGCATCGAGTGCCGCTTTGTCCCTGTTTGTGATTGGTGGCTCTCTAGTTGGTCTTCAATTGACGGGCATGCGACGCGCGATCGCAAGCATCGCGGTGGGCAAGCTCATCGTGCACCCTGCCCTCATGATTGCGCTGATCACCACGTTCGTGACCATAAATGACCCTGCACTCAAAGAGGCGGCGCTATTGGTCTGTGCCATGCCAATGATGGGAATTTACACCGCGTTGGCGCAGCGATATGGCCAAGAGGATATGGGCGCTGCGGCTGCACTCGTCACCACCATCCTGTCTTTTTTCAGCATCTCATTTTTACTTTGGGCGATCCGCTTCTAGGCGAACAAATCGTGTCCTAACGACCGCGGATGGGCGCTTATAACGTTTTTCCCATATCGATATAGACATTCTGTCGTTTGGTTTTTAGGGCTTCTTGGCTACAGTCCCAGCCATGCAAGAAGTCGCACTCATTGCCAGCGGTCTGATCATTGGGGCCATCATCGGCCTCACAGGGGTCGGCGGTGGCTCGCTCATGACACCACTGCTTATATTGGGGTTTGGTGTCACGCCTGCCACGGCAGTCGGCACGGATTTGTTGTTCGCGGCGATCACCAAGTTCGGGGGCACACTGAAGCTAGCCCTCAGCCGCCAAGTCGCGTGGCGCGCAGTGGCGGCGCTGTGCGCGGGTGCGATTCCTGCCACCCTCCTGACGACTGTTTCCATTAAATGGTTGGGCCCCAGCAGTCCCGAAACCGAGTCGCTGATCCGGCACGTTTTGGGCGGCGCGCTGTTCTTCACTGCCATCGCCAGTCTCTACAACGTTGCCGTGTCGCGCCACGCATCATCCGCGGCTCTGCAAACCGACCATGCGACGCCCCGCCATTGGGCACTACCCACGCTGTTCGGGGCTGCCATTGGTGTCATCGTCACGTTGACCTCGGTCGGCGCGGGTGCGATTGGCGTCGCCGTATTACTGCTGATTTATCCACACCTCGCCCCCAAACGCGTCGTCGCGGTTGACCTCGCCTACGCCGTTCCTCTGACCGCTATCGCGGGCCTCGGGCACGCGCATTTAGGCAACGTCGACTGGCATTTGCTCGCCCTACTTGTCAGTGGGTCACTACCAGGTATCTGGCTGGGAAGTCGTCTACTCGGATACCTCAATCCACTGGTAACGCGCGGGATTCTTTCCACCCTTTTAGCGGCTGTTGGAATCAAGCTAATGGCTTGGTAGGCGCCTGCAATACACCCTCAATTTTTATGCTCGCTATTCAACGTTACCGTTCACCCAGCGCCGATTTAAAAACGAAAGTCGCGCGCAGCCTGTCACTGCTTGCGGAGGCGCGAGCGCGCTTTGAGGGTGCATGGACACAAGCCCACAGCCTGGGCGCAGAGGACGTTGTGGTCACGCAGTTGCTGCACATGGCCGGCTGGTTTGACGCTGTGAATCCGGCCCGTGTGTTCGTGCTGAACACGGGCGTACTGCACGCGGAGACGCTGACCTTGGTGAAGGTGCTCAACCAGCGCTTCAGTATCGAAATCGAAGCTTTCCATCCAGACCCACAACAACTCGTTGCACTGGATTTGGCCGTTGGCGGCAGAGGTATTTTTGAATCAAAGGCCGCCCGCTTGACGTGCTGCGATGTGCGCAAGCTGTTACCCCTGAAGCGTGCGCTCGCGGGCCAAACAGGCTGGGTCACCGGGTTGCGCCGAGACCAGTCGCTTAATCGTGCCGACATTACCCCTCTCGACGACAACCAGACCCCCGTAAAACTCAGCCCACTCGCCGACTGGACATTTGGTGATGTTTGGGCATTTATCGAGACCCATCAACTGCCTTACAACGCCCTCCACGATGCCTTCTATCCGAGCATTGGTTGCGAGCCTTGTACGCGCGCGGTCAGCCTTGGCGAAGACTTTCGCGCGGGGCGCTGGTGGTGGGAAACCGAAGACGGTACCTCCGTCGCCAAAGAATGCGGGTTGCACGTCAAAACTACAGGAATTTCATCATGAACGCACGCGTCCCCCACACTGACTCACTGACAACCCTGAGTGATCAACACCTCGACAGTCTTGAGGCAGAAACAATTTATTTATTGCGCGAAGTCGTCGCCAACTTCGAACGCCCCGCACTCCTTTTTTCGGGTGGTAAAGACTCTTTGGTGATGCTGAAGTGCGCTGAAAAGGCCTTTGGCATCGGACGCCTGCCGTTCCCGCTGCTCATGATTGACACGGGCCATAATTTCCCGGAGGTCACCACGTTTCGAGATCAACGTGCGGCCGAGCTGGGTGCCCAACTCATCGTGCGGCATGTTGAATCCTCGATTGCAAAGGGCACTGTCAGGCTGCGCGATCCCCAGGAGTCGCGTAATGCCTATCAGTCTGTGACTTTGCTTGAAGCAATCGAAGAGTTCAAATTCGATTCACTCATGGGCGGTGCCCGCCGCGACGAGGAAAAGGCCCGTGCCAAAGAGCGTATTTTTTCCCACCGCGACAGCTTTGGCCAATGGCAGCCCAAGTCACAACGTCCTGAACTTTGGCAGTTGTTCAACACACGTCACCACCCATCGGAACACTTCCGTGTGTTCCCCATCTCCAATTGGACTGAGCTCGACGTGTGGCAGTACATCGCCCGCGAACGAATCGAGCTGCCGTCCTTGTATTACAGCCACCCTCGAAGTGTGGTTCAACGCAAGGGGCTGTGGGTACCCGTCACGCCGCTCACACCCGCGAAAACGGGCGAGACGATCGAGACTCGTCAAGTCCGATTCCGCACCGTCGGCGATATCACCTGTACCTGCCCAGTTGAAAGTCACGCCGCCAACGCGACTGACATCGTGATTGAGACCTTAGGCGTGACCGTCAGTGAGCGGGGTGCCACCCGCATGGATGATCAAACCTCTGAAGCCTCCATGGAGAAGCGCAAGGCAGAGGGCTACTTTTAAATTTACCAACCCAGCACTCGGCAGCACAGGATTCTCCCAATGAACACACTTAAATTCATCACATGCGGCTCGGTCGATGACGGCAAAAGCACCTTGATTGGTCGTCTGCTGTTAGACAGCAAAGCCATTTTGGCTGATCAATTGGCCAGTGCCTCTCATGCCAGTACCAAGGGTGGCACAGCGGATGGCCCTGATCTCGCTGCGTTTACTGACGGCCTGCAGGCCGAGCGCGAGCAGGGCATCACGATCGACGTGGCTTGGCGCTATTTTTCAACCCCCGCCCGGAAATTCATCATCGGCGACACCCCTGGTCACGAGCAATACACGCGCAACATGGTCACAGCTGCCAGTCACGCAGATGCCGCAATTGTGATGGTCGACGCCACAAAAATCGACTGGCAAAGTAGCGACTGCACCCTGCTGCCACAAACCCGGCGGCACACCCTGCTGTTACAACTGCTGCGTGTCCCCACAATCATTTTTGCCGTCAACAAGCTTGATGCCGTGACATCCCCTAACCGAGCCTTTGACACCATCAAGGCGGCACTTCACGCGTTCTGTGTCGCTGCTGGTGTCACGCCAAAAGCCGTTTTACCAGTGTCGGCACTGGCCGGGTACAACGTGGTTAGCAGCGAACCTGGCTGGGCCGACTACCATGGGCCGAGCCTGCTTGAGGTACTGGAGACCCTTGAGCCGACAGAACCGACCCCATCGCTCGGCGCCGAACATACAGCGCACTTTTCCGTCCAATGGGTGGAACGCCCAGAAGGCAACTCATCGACCCATACGGGACGACGCATTTACTGGGGTCAATTACTTGCCGGCAACCTGCGTGTGGGCGATGAACTCCAGGTAAACCCAAGTGGACAAACTGCCCGCATTGCTGATTTGCGCGACACCGTAAGACGCGCACTCGCCACCGAACCTGCCACGGCAAACCACAGCTATGGCGTGGTGCTCGACCGCGAGATTGACGTCTCCCGAGGCGACTGGCTGACGCCCAGCGGCTACGATCACGCGACGACCCAGATCACCGCGACCGTGGCTTGGCTGGATCAGCGTCCCGTGAACATCGGCGATACGTATTGGGCGCTGCACGGACACCGCTGGACCAAAGCAAGGGTTATCGCGATTGACCACCAAATCGATATTCAAACGCTGGCAACAATCGAAGCAGATCGCTTACAAGTCAATGACATTGGCGTCGTACAGTTAAAGTTTCAAAGTCCGCTTCCGGTGCGGCCATACGACCAACACCGAGGCCTCGGGAGTTTGATTCTGGTCGATCCCAGCACGCATGCGACTGCAGGCGCTGTGATGACAAAGACTGTCTCATAACCAGTTGACAGCTTGGGGGAGCGCGTGCATAAATCGCGCATGCCCCAAACCTTAAAACCAGCTTATTGGCCACCCCGAGTCCCTCGTCATTTGCGGGCCCCTGCCACACCGTTAATTGACAACTTATTGACCAGTGCCCGACGCTACCCGGATAAAACCGCCTTGGTTTTTTTGGGACGCAAAACCACCTACGCGTCACTGCTACAACAAGTTGAACGCATGGCTGCTTTCATGCAGCAGCTTGGCGTGAAACGCGGTGATCGTGTCTTGCTGATGATGCAAAATTGCCCGCAATTGGTGATTGCGCATTTCGCAATCTTGCGGGCTGACGCGGTTGTTGTGCCGGTCAACCCCATGAACCGTGCACACGAATTAGCCCATACGATTACCGATGCAGGTGCTCGTCTGGCAGTTGTAGCCGATGATTTGGCCCCCCATCTGGCTGAGGCAAACAGCCAACTTGATCCGACACATCAACTCACACACGTTATCAGTGCCCATTACGCGGAAGCATTGACAGGCACTGATGAGCCAGACTTACCCCTTCCCGCGGCGTGGCGTGACTGGCTGGCCGCCCCCGTTCCCTCGCCCGATTGGGGAGGCGCTACGGTTCATGATTGGAATGCAGCGATGGCCTGCACCGCCACACCCGAGCCCATTGAAAATGGGCCTGACGACTTAGCCATACTCCCGTATACCAGCGGAACGACTGGTGTTCCTAAAGGTTGCATGCATCCGCAACGAACCGTGATGTACAACGCGCATGCGATGAACCTGTGGAAACACTTCACACCAGAGAGCATCAGTTTGGTGGCGGTTCCGATGTTCCACATTACCGGATTGGTCATTGGCTTACACAGCACGATCGCAGCAGGCGCCACCATGGTCATCCTTCCGCGATGGGATCGTGACTACGGCGGCGCGACGATTCGCCGGTGGCAGGTCACCCATTGGATTAATATTCCGACCATGGTGATCGACTTGCTGGCCAGTCAAAACGCGGATCAATACGACCTTTCTAGTCTCGAGTACATCGGCGGTGGCGGCGCGGCCATGCCGCAAGCCATTGCACAGCGACTGTGGGACCTATACCAACTGCGCTATTGCGAGGCTTATGGTCTCACCGAAACGTGTGGACCGACCCACAGCAACCCCTCACACGCGACCAAACAACAGTGCTTGGGGGTGCCGTACATGGATGCCAACGCGATCGTTGTCGATCCAGAGACCCTGAGCCCTCTACCAACGGACACCCCAGGCGAAATCCTGATTCAAGGCCCGATGGTGTTTGATGGTTACTGGGGGCGACCCGACCCCACACAAGCCGCATTTGTGACCGTCGACGGTGTGCGCTACTTCCGAACCGGCGATCTCGGACGGATCGACGAGTCGGGCTATTTCTTCATGACCGACCGGCTGAAACGGATGATCAATGTGAGTGGCTACAAGGTTTGGCCCGCTGAAGTCGAAGCCATGCTGTTCAAGCACCCCGCGGTTGCCGAGGCTTGCATCATCAGCATCCCGGATGACTACAGCGGCGAACGTGTGCACGCGGTTGTTGTTACCCGCCAAGGCATGAACCTCACTGAGGCCGCGCTCATTGAATGGGCGCGCCAAGAAATGGCGGTCTATAAGGCGCCACGAAGCGTTCGTTTTGTGGATGCCATTCCCAAGAGCGGCAGCGGAAAAGTCATGTGGCGCGTCATGCAAGAGGCGGCTTGGGCTGCTGCAAAAACCACAGCGTGATGCGCCGTTGCCAGTTCGCCTTCGTTCTTTAGAGCAACTGGCGCAGGCGTTGCGCGGTTTCCTGCATTTGTGGCAACACGCGACTAACAGCGTGTTCGGTGGACTCATTGCCCATCGGCATAGAGATATTGAGAGCAGCTAAGACCTGGCCACGGTTATCTCGCAGCGGCACGGCAACGCCCCGATAGGCCAAGTCAAACTGCTGTTCTGAAACTGCCCAGTCTTGACGGCGTAACCCTTGCAAATGCGCGCGCATTTGGTCGGGGTTGGTCAACGTGAACGGCGTGTAGGTGTGCAATGGTTTGCTGGCCAGCCACGCATCAATCGCCTCATTTCCTTGCAAGGCCAAGAGTAGCTGGCCTGCTGCCGTGGTGTGGGCCGGTATGCGTGCGCCCAACACAAAGCCCGTATTCATACTGCGATTCGACCCATTGCGGGCAATGTAGACCACGTCATGGCCATCCAAAATCGAGACGTAGCTGATTTCCTGCGTACTGGCGGCCAAACTCTGAAGCGCAGGCTGCACAAGCCGGGGCAGGCGTGCGGACTCCAGGTAGGCGGAACCCAGACGCATGATTTTCGGGGTCAACCAGTACAGCTTTCCATCCGTTGAAAAGAACCCCAAGCCGATCAAGGTGTTGAGGTATCGTCTGGCTGCAGTCCGAGACAAACCACACAGTTTTGCAATCTCTGTCGCAGTAAACCGCGAGTGCTCGGCGTCAAAAACATCAAAGATAGCCAAACCCTTTTCCAGGCCAGCCACCCAATTTTTGGGGTCATCCCGGTAAGCCATCGGTGACCGTGTATCCGCTGATTTCATTGCGAAACCCTTATCAGTTATTACCCTTATTTTGGCCGAATATCGGACAAAATGCACCGCTATTCGGCCAAAAAACACCAGTAACGGGTTGTCACCAGACTTCGTCCACCTAAACTGACACACGTTCGGCGTAATTATGCGCCAACGTCAAACGACGGCACCTCTGCCAATTGAAACAACAGGAGATAAATGATGAAAAAGCGTTTTGTTCTCAAGGCCCTTGCTGCCGCGACCCTGCTCAGCAGCATGGCCGTGACACACGCAGCCGACACGGTCAAGTTCGCCAACATTGTGGAGTTGTCAGGTCCCGGAACCACCGCTGGCACCAACTTTAAAAACGGTGCAGAACTCGCCATCAAAGAGATCAACGCGAAGGGCGGTATTCTCGGTAAAAAAATCGAATACACCACCGAGGACACCCAAACCAACCCAGGTGTTGCCAAAGGCTTGACACAAAAGGCCGTTGACAATGACGTTTTCGCCATCTTCGGCCCTGTTTATTCTGGCTCCATCATGGTGTCGCAAGCAGAAAGCCGCCGCGGTGGTGTACCGAACTTCACCGGTGGCGAGGGCGCAGCTGTTACTCAACAGGGCAACCCGTACGTGTTCCGCACTTCGTTTGGCCAGAGCGTTTCCTTCCCGAAAGTCGCGCGTTACATCAACGGTATCTCAAAGAAGCTGGCTGTTATCTACGTCAACAACGACTTCGGCAAAGGCGGCCGAGACACCATGAAGAAGCTCATGGAGGGCAGCAGCACCAGTATCGTGGCGGACATCTCGACCGATCAAGGGCAAGTTGACTTCACCGCAGCGGTTTTGAATGCCAAAAACAGTGGCGCGGATGCGTTATTTGTTTACTTGAACGAGGAAGAATCAGCGCGTTTGTTGCAAACATTGCGTAAGCAAGGATGGAACAAGCCCATCATCGGCGAGACTACACTGACGGGTCAGAAAGTCATTGAGTTGGCCGGCGATGCTGCCAATGGTGCCAAGGCGCACGTGGGTCTGACCACCGAGGCGCCCCAATTGAAGGAGTTTGGCCAAAAGTACATGGCAGCATACAAAGCCTCAACCGACCACAACGGGGCCAAGGGCTACATGGGCGTCTACACCCTCAAGGCGGCTATTGAGCGTGTTGGCAAGTTCGACCGCGAAGCCGTAGCCAAGGCATTGCACAACGCTTGCTACACGACGAAAGAAGAGCCGGGTATCCTCATGAATCTGTGCTGGGATGATAAAGGTGACCTCGACCGTGAGAGCTTCATGATTGAAGTGGTTAACGGCAAAGGCGTTGTCACCGAGACGCTCCCACCGCTCGGCAAAAAGTAAGACTGATGGGGTGGCGCAAGTGCGCCATCCCGCTCCCCGTCCTGTTCTGGGATGGGGTCATACCCTTATATAAATATGACTGATTTCCTACAGCTTTTGTTTAGTGGGCTGGCCACTGGTGCGATTTACGCGTTGGTTGCGCTTGGCTTTACGCTGCTTTGGCAGGCCTCTGGCACCATCAATTTCGCTCAAGGTGAGTTTGTCATGGTGCCCGCTATCGTCATGGTGATTGCCCTGCACATGGGCGTTCAAATCATTCCAGCATTCATCATGGCCTGCGTGTTCAGCACCATCGTGCTGGGCTGGGCGTTCAAGCGCGGCTTGGTTGACCCGTTATTCAAGCATGGCATGATGCCTATCGTCGTTGCGACGATCGGCCTTAGCTTTGTGCTGCGCAACGGCGTGCGCGCAGGATACAGCGCTGAACCGCAACCGTTTCCACAAATTTTCCCAGATGACATCTACAACATCGGTGGTGTCATTTTGTCTGCCACAGACATTGGCACATTGGTAGTAGCTGGCTTCCTAATTTGGGCTACCCAAGCGTTTTTGAGTAAAACCGTAACTGGTCGCGCCATGCAAGCCGTGGCCCAAAACACGGAGAGTGCGACGGTATTGGGTATCAACGTGCCCCGAATGATTTTGTACACCTTTGCCATCAATGCGCTGCTTGCCGCCGCCGCTGCATTACTGGTGACGCCGACTTTCCTTGCAAAATTCGACATGGGAGAGCTTCTAGGTACCAAGGCGTTCTTCGCCGCCATCATCGGCGGCTTTACCAACTCCCGCGGCGCATTGGTGGGTGGCTTACTGGTAGGGGTGTTGGAGAATATGGCCGCCGCCTACATCTCACCTGCATACAAAGACGCGGTTGCGTTGATCGTATTCATGTTTGTGATCATGTTCCGACCGCAAGGTCTCCTCGGTCGTAAAGAGGAGCGAAAAGTATGAAGCGCTTACATCTCAGTCTGCTTGTGATCGCTGCCATCTTTATGGTGGTTACACCAACGTTCCTAAAAAACTACGGTATTCACCTCTTCACCACGTGGCTAATCTACATGATCGCCATCATGGGACTGAACCTAACGGTGGGCTACGCCGGACAAAAATCGCTGGGCCACGCCGCCTTCTTCGGCATCGGTGCGTACACCGTCGCCATCCTGATCAAAGCGGGTATCAGCTTTTGGATCGGCCTGCCGATCGGCGCGCTACTGTGCTTTGTGATCGGCCTGGGCTTGGGCTTCCCCGCTTTACGCGTGCAAACCATTTATTTGGCATTTGCCACCCTCGGTTTCAATGCGGCAGTTTGGCTCGTCATGCGCAATGAGGAGTGGCTGACGGGTGGCACTTACGGTATCAACAACATCATGCGCCCCGAATTCTTCGGCATGAGCTTGGACCGTAACCTGCCCTACTACTATATGGTGCTCGTCATCACAGTCGTCCTCGCACTGCTTTTGGGTGGCCTGCTGCGTTCTCCTTGGGGTAAGGCATTCAAGGCGCTGCGTGACAACCCCATCCGCGCCGAAAGTCTGGGCGTGGATACCCGCAGCTATACCCTGCTTGCATTTGCCATTGGATCTGGCTTTGCTGGCATTGCGGGTGGCCTGTTTGCCGCTCAGGTCGGGTTTATCGATCCGGCACCCTTTGCGGTGCACTACTCGATCATGATGTACCTGATGGTGGTCGTTGGCGGGCCCGGCTATTTCTTTGGCCCAGTTATTGGCGCAGCAGTCGGAGTCATCCTCCCTGAATGGCTGCGATTTGCTCAAGCTTGGTACCTCACCGTATTTGGATTCGCAGTTGTCGCATTGATGATTTGGTTACCCGATGGCTTATTGTCGATTCCTGATCGCATCCGTGCGCGGAAACAATCAAAAGCCGCATCAGCAGCGCGTGCAGCCAGTGCAAAGCAAATTGGGGAGGCATCATGAACGCCAACCAAGCCACCTTGACCGTGCACAACTTGGCTAAATCCTATGGCGCTATTCAAGCGGTCAAAGGCGTGTCTTTTGAAGTCCAACCGGGTGAAATTTTTGGTGTGATTGGTCCCAATGGATCTGGAAAGACCACACTATTCAATGCCATGCTTGGCCAAATTCAACCCGATCATGGGCAAATTGAATTGCGCGGAGAAGATGTATCCGGGCTATCGGCTCTGGCGCTGAACCACCGTGGTGTCGGACGCACGTTCCAGACCCTTCAGGTATTTGGCAAGATGACCGTACGCGAAAATCTCATCGTTGCCGCGCAGGAGCACAAAGGCACTTTGTTTTCTCGCATGTTCGCGCCTTCAGACTCTGGACTAGGAGATAAAGCAGATGCTCTGATTCAAAAGTTCCACATTGCCCACGTCGCTGATAAACCGGCTGGCGAGCTCAGCTACGGTCAGCAAAAGCTGGTTGACATTGCAATGGCCTTCATGAGCGAGCCTGCGCTGATCTTGTTGGATGAGCCGTGTGCAGGCGTTAATCCCAAACTGGTCAGAGACATTGGCGACCTACTGCGCGACTTGAACAAAGAGCGTGGGAGTACCTTCGTGGTGATCGAACACAACATGGATTTCATCATGAGTCTGTGTCACCGGGTCATGGTGATGGTGGAAGGCGACGTCTTGGCCATCGGAACCCCTGACGAAATCCGGAATAACAAGCAAGTGCTCGACGCTTACTTGGGGAGTTAAAGCGTGAGTACCTGTATTGAATTTGATAATGTTGTGGCGGGCTATAAGGACTTCATGATCCTTAATAATCTGTCATTCAAGGCGGAAACGGGCACGGTTACACTTTTGATTGGGCCAAACGGTGCGGGCAAATCAACGGTCCTGAAAACGCTTTTTGGACTTTTAAAGCCGCGACAGGGCCGCATTCTGCTGGACGGTCAAGAGATCGCAGGCACGTCACCACGTGATCTGCTGGCGAAAGGCATTGCCTTCGTGCCGCAAGGTCGTAACCTATTCGGTCAGCTGTCCGTTTTAGAAAACCTCGAGCTCGGTGGCATCACGATTGGTATGGACGAGACACGCAAGCGCATACCAGAGATTTTGGATCGTTTCCCACGGATTAAAGAGCGCTTAAATAGCAAGGCGTCCTCTCTATCTGGGGGCGAGCAAAAGCAATTGGAAGTCGGCCGTGCATTATTGCTTCGCCCGAAAGTGTTGCTCATCGATGAACCATCTATTGGACTGTCGCCTCAGGTGGTGCAAGGGGTATTTGTTCTGCTGCGAGATTTGGTCGCACAAGGTACGACGATACTCATGGTCGAGCAGAACGTCAAAAGTGCTTTGAAGCACTCAGACACGGCCATAGCGCTGGAGTCAGGCCGTTTGGTTTTGCAAAAGCCAGCATCCGAGATCCTGGCGGACCCCAATATGGACCGCCTGTTTCTGGGAACAGCGCCTGCCCTTTAGGATACTGATCAACGCCGGATCGGGGGCTGCTACATACCGAGGTGTGTCGCCCTTAATTCCGCGTCAGCCATCAGCGCCTCACTGCTGCCGTTCCAAACGGTTCGACCCCGTTGGATCACCACGTGCGTATCAGCTAATTTCAGCAGATCGTGCAGGTTTTTATCGACGATCAAGATCGACAGTCCGGTAGCGCGAATCTTTGCCAAGGCCTCCCAAATACGACGACGAACCAATGGCGCCAGGCCCTCGGTCGCCTCGTCCAAAATCAGGAGTTTGGGGTTGGTCATCAGGGCCCGGGCGATCGCCAGCATCTGCTGCTCACCCCCCGACAGTAAATTACCCATCGAACCCAACCGCGATTCCAACTCCGGAAACATGTCGAGCACCCGGGCAAGCGTCCAGGGTTCGCTCTGTTTCAAGTGGTTCGACGCCGTCGCGATGAGATTTTCTTTGACCGTTAAGTTGGGAAATACCTGACGCCCCTCCGGCACCAAGCCGAGACCCAAGTTGGCGATACGAAACGCTGCCATGCCGTTGAGTACCTGGCCGTCAAACCGAATCTCTCCGCCCGATGGGGGCACCAAGCCCATGATCGCGTTGATCGTGGTGGTTTTACCCATGCCATTGCGGCCTAACAACGTGATCACACGCCCGGCCTCCAACGTCAAATTGACATCAAATAGCGCCTGTGACGAACCGTAATGTGCGGACAACCCGCTGACCGTTAGCATGCGCTGGCTCCACTTTCTTCGCCCAAGTACGCAATTTCGACTTCTTTATTGGCGCGGATCTCACTGGGGCTACCCGTAGCGATGATGTGGCCGTATACCAATACAGAAATCCGATCGGCCAAAGCGAAAACCACGTCCATGTCATGTTCAATCAACACAATCGTGGTGTGCGTTTTGACTGCAGTCAGCAAATCAACCATCGCCCGGCTCTCCTCCACACCCAAACCGGCCATCGGCTCATCCAGCAACATCAGATCAGCCTTTGCAGCGAGGGCAATGGCGATTTCGATATGCCGGTGCTCGCCGTGCGACAGTTCATGCGTCAGGACGTCTGCGCGGTGCGCTAGATTAACGCGCGCGAGGCAGTCCATGGCTTGATCACGGATGGCACTGATCTGCCGCGCTGGCTTGAAGAATCGGAATGAGGAGCCCATACGCGCTTGCACGGCTAACGCCACGTTATCGAGGACGGTCATTTCCATGATCAACGAGGTGATTTGGAAGGAGCGGGCAATACCCAGGTGCGCGCGTTTGTAGGGGGGTAAGTTTGTGATGTCTTTACCCTTGTACAAAATCGCACCGGTGTCAGGCGTTTGCAATCCGCAGAGCTGTGAAATCAAGGTTGTTTTGCCGGCACCGTTGGGGCCAATCACGGCGTGTAATTCGCCCGGTAACACTTGCAGATCAAGATCGTCTGTGGCGCGAATGCCGCCAAACGCTTTCGACAGGTGCTGGGTTTCAAGAATGAAATCGGTCATGGCTTTGACTCCGACTTGGCAGGCGCAGAGCGGCTTTTGAAAAACCCAACCAAGCCGCCACGGCCATACAGCACCACGGCCATCAGTAACAGACCAAACGGTAACTGCCAATACACCGTGAAGGATGACAAGATCTCCTCAATCACAATGAACACCACGCTGCCCAGCACAGGACCAATGGTGGTGGCCACTCCCCCCAAAATGACCATGAACATCAGGTCACCCGAGCGGGTCCAATCCATCATTTCAGGTGAAATGAACGTGGTGAAATTGCCCAACAATGCGCCGGCTAGGCCCGCTAAAGCCCCTGAGATAACGTAAGCCGTGAGTCGGTAGGCGTAGGTGTTGTACCCCAGCATGATGACCCGCTCATTGTTCCCCTTAGCGCCTTGCAGCACCATACCGAAGCGCGAGTTGACCAGGGTACGAACCACCACAATCGCGAACAACAACACCCCGTAACTCACCGCAAACAACTGCAAAGGATTGTCAAGAGAGATGCCGGGGAATTCAGATCGAACATCGATGGTCAAGCCATCATCACCGCCATAGGTTTTGATGGAGACGATGGCGTAGTAGATCATTTGGGCAAACGCCATCGTGATCATGATGAAGTACACGCCTTTGGTACGCAAACACACCAAGCCGGTTAGAAAGGCAAAAACGGCACTGATACTCATCGCCAATGCCAAGTGCACGAAGCCTGAATGTGTGGCCAATCCCAGTGATTCCAGGCCGCCATACAAAGCATGGTAGCCCGGGATGCCCACCGCGTATGCGCCAATACCGACATACGCTGCGTGTCCAAAAGACACCAAACCACCGTAGCCCAACACCAAATTGAGCGCGACTGCAGCGGTCGCGAGAATGGTTAAGCGCGTGGCCAAGTCCAAGTAAAACGGGTTACCTAAAACGTACAAAAGCGGCGGTACAACCGCCAGCAGCAGTAACACTACAAAGGTTAATTTGGGGTAAGAGTTCTGACCCATTAGCGGACCTTAGGCGGAAATAAGCCCGCGGGTTTGAAGGCCAGAACGACTGCCATAATGATGTAAAGCAACATCGCAGACACCGCTGGCGCAGAGTTCTCTGCAGCTTCGAGCGACATAAACAACGCAAAAAAGCCATCGAGAAATGCCCGTCCAAGCGTGTCAATCATGCCAATCAACATCGCTGCGATGAACGCCCCCTTCATTGAGCCGATACCGCCCACGATGATGACGACAAACGCCGTGATGATGATGCTGTTACCCATTCCCAAAGAGGCTTCTGTGATGGGGGTAATGAGCATACCGGCAAGGCCGGCCAACGCGGCGCCCAAAGCAAACACCACCGAGAACAAAAATTCAATGTTCACGCCCAGCGCCGAGGCCATGCGTCGATTAGAGGCGCCCGCACGGATCAGCATTCCCAGACGCGTGTAATTCACCAGCCAAAACAACCCTGCTGCGGCGGACAGGCCAGCCCCGATGATTAACAACCGATATCGTGGTAAGACCAACGTTTCAGACAGCGTGACCTGGCCCCGCAGCCACTCCGGCAACGGCACCGCAATGCCCTGGGGACCCCATATCAAATGGGCACTGGTACCCAACACAAGAATCAATCCGAAGGTCGCAAGCACTTGATCCAAGTGGTCACGGGCGTACAGCTTTCGCGCAACAAAGCGCTCGACCGCCCATCCGACCAAAGCGGTCAGTGGCAACGCGATGACGATCGCCCATAAAAAACTATCGACAACGAACGTGACAGAGGCACAAATCATGGCGCCGACCATGTAGAGCGAGGCATGCGCGAGGTTGACGAAATCCATGATTCCGAATACCAGCGTCAGCCCCGATGCCACCAGGAACAGCAACAAACCGAGCTGCAAGCCGTTGAGGACCTGCATGATGAAAAGCGCCGCGTCCATCGGTTTTCCCTTCTTCGTTAACGATAGAGCACGGAAAAATGCCCCGACACTGTCGGGGCATTGATTCTGGTCCAAGTTACTTCATCTCGCACTCTGCCGCATACGAGTCTTGGTGATTCCTGTAAACCGTGTCCACAACCTTAGTCGTCCAAACACCGTCACTGTCTTTCACCACTTCGCGTAGGTAGAAGTTTTGGATGGGGAAGTTGTTATTACCGTAGGTGTACTTGCCACGCACGGAGTCGTAATTAGCGGACTTCAAAGCCTTACGCACCGCGTCTTTGTCAGCCATGTTACCGCCCGTGGCCTTGACCGCAGAGGCAATCAACATGATAGCGTCGTACGACTGGGCGCCGTAATACGAGGGGTAGTGCCCATACTTCTTCTTAAAGTCGCTGACAAAACGCTTGTTGGCGGCGTTATCAAGGGATGGATCCCACTCTTGCGTGGTGCGTGAACCCAAAACACTTTCAAACTTGGCATCTTGCAGCTTGGGCAGAGAGATCGCGTCAATAGTAAAGACCGAGTACAGGGGGAGCGACTTGGTCAGACCTGCTTGGTGGTATTGCTTGGCAAACGCACCCGCAGCTGCACCGGGATAAAAAACAAACAAGGCCTCAGCGCCACTGTCGCGGGCTTTAGCTAATTCTGCTGAGAAGTCCAACTGGGCATCGGCGCCCCACTTGGTTAAATCCGTACCCAGAACTTTGCCTTTGAAAGTGCGCTCCACACCCGCCACCATGTCTTTACCAGCCGCATAGTTGGGGGCCATGATGTACACCGACTTGACGCCCTTTTGGTTTAACACTTCACCCAACGCCATTGGTGTTTGGTCGTTTTGCCATGAGGTTGAGAAAAAGTTAGGGTGGCACAGTTTACCGGCCATTGGGCTGGGACCAGCGTTGGCTGAGATCAAAAATTTATCCGCATCCAGCACAGATTTGCGTGAAGCCAATAACACATTCGACCAGATATAGCCCGCGACGAAGTCAACGTTATCTTGCTTTACCAAGCGGTCGGTTGATTGCTTACCCACCTCAGGCTTGAAGCCGTCGTCGGCAAACACCACCTCAAGCGGTACGTTGCCCGCTTTTCCACCCAAGTGCTCCATCGCCAGGTTCACGGCATTTTCCATGTCCTTACCGATCACCGCGCCACCCGTGGTCAGGGTGGTAACGAAACCGATCTTCACACCCGCGGCATGCACATGCCCCATGGCCATAGCCGCAGCGGCGGCAACGCTTAACAAACGGTATTTCATGTCATCTCCTTTATGGTTTAAGTTCTAACTTACGCTTACGCAACGAACACCGAGTCCTGTAAATAATAGCACTCCAGGTTCCACCGTTCAACCAATACGCCCAGATCCCCCCCTCTCTCGCGACCACCGGTCTCAAATGGGATAGATCACTGAATTCGGCACCATCTCGCTGTCGTAAATCGCATGGCGCAGGGCAAACTTAAAGCCATCAGCCGTTTTGACAATGTCGTCGCGGTAAATGCCGCAGTTGTAAACCGTGGAATCACCGTCATATTTCGTGCGGATGACCACATAGTTAGCCTCGGCATAAATATGCGCAACGCCGTCAATCACGACCTCCTTGATCACCCGAGGCGTCCCCACGATGTGTCGCTGATAGTAGGGGTCGTGATACATGGTCTCCTTGACGCCGTAGACACGATCTTCGATCATCGCGCGACTCTCCAGCGCCAGCAGGCACAGCGGCATCCCCCGTTCGTAGTTCTCTCGCGGCTGCAGGCGATAGCGCCCATCCTCGGTGAAAAATGAGGGCCATTGATCCCAATCTGCGGAGTCGCAGACCAACGCGTAGTCGCTGTAGAGGGTGAGAAGCGCCATGTAGTCTTCGAAGTTTTTCATGGCTTTACTCCCCCATCACCCGACGCCAATAACCATACATACCGCGGATCAGTGCTTCAGTCACCATGTGCTCCGCATCGCCCACATCCGTACCCCCCATCTCAACGACTGTTCGGTGCGATGGCTTTTGAGTAAAGCCCTCTTGTGACCACTCAATGACCTCGCCGTCATCCGCCGACACGAAACCAGCTGGCCCAAACAAATTAGCCTGAATCAGTCGCCGCTCTGTCATCTCAGGCGAGTCATCTTCGAATCCAAAGTGTGTCCATACAAAGTCGAAAGTCCCGTTCCCTCGGGGCTGAATATGACGCATGGAGACGCTGTTGACCTGTTGCTGAATGATGATGCTGGGGAATATGGTCGTCATCACAACGGTGGGCTCGCCCCACCATGCTTCGGGCACGATATCCAACAGACGTGGGTCGTTAAGAGTCATGGTTTCTTTGAAACTGTCTACCCCGGCCACCACCTCATCGGCCTTGCCGCCCTTGCCTCGAATCGAGACCATCGCGGCATGCCGGTGATGTGCATCCATGCGAAGCTGCGATTTGTTATCTGCGCGCCACAACCCGAAGGTCGAGAACCAGGTGTGCAACAGACCCGGGTGATAAGGGTCTTTGATGTTCTCTTGCATCAGCTTCCAATTACCCGGGATACGCTGCTTGCGGTAACCCAATATCGTCAGCTTTCGACCGTTAAAGACCCGGTCGAAATACGGCAGGATGGCGGGACCCAGAAAATCCTCAAGCGACTCGACACCGTGGTCGAAAGAGGCGAATATAACACCACCACGCACGGCCACCTTGAGCTTATTCAAGCCGTGATCCTCAGGCTTGAAGTCCTTTGGCATACCGCCGTTCACTTGACCATCTTGTTTAACCCCTCGGCGGAACGGCACGCCCTGTAAGTCGCCTTTGAGGCTGTAGTTCCATTGGTGATAAGGACAGAAAAAATCCTTCGCGTTACCCTGCCGCTCCCGACAAAAACGCATGCCTCGATGGGCACATACGTTTTCAACCACGTTGATCTCGCCGTCCATGCTGCGCACCAACACCACAGAGCGTTCTCCGACAACCGTGCGCTTGAAGTCGCCCGGATTGGGAATCTCCGCCTCCAGGCCCACATAGCACCAGTGATTGGTGTAGAAAAAACGCTCCAACTCGCGCTGGTACAAATCATCGCGGGTGTAGGCCCAAAATGGCACGCGGCTTGAGCCTGGATCGGTCCACTGGGGGTCCTTCGGAAAAGTAGGTTGGGTCTCTCTCATCTCATCGCTCCGGTGAAAAGTTCATTTTGCGTTTCAGCACACCATCACGCAAGCAATTAAGTTCCATGGTGGAATCACACCCGTGGATAGGGCATCCAATGGTTGAGCGATCCGTGCGGTCACATAAAGCGCAATTGAAAGCCGTTTGAAAGGGTGCCTGCTGGAGGGCGGCATTAAACTGTCGGCACTTTCAACCTTGACGGAGCTGGGTATGCGCATCGCAATTCTGGACAACTACAACGATTTGGCACAAGGCAGCGCTGACTGGTCGGTTCTGTCGAGTCACGATGTGACTTTTTTCAACACCCACGAGGCCGACGAGGCCAAGGTGATCGCGCAGCTGGCGCCGTTCGACATCTTGGGTGTCATGCGCGAGCGTACCCCCCTACCCCGATCCGTTCTGGCGCAATTGCCCAACCTCAAAATGGTCATCACGACGGGTAAACAAAACGCATCCATTGACACAGCAGCGGCGAAAGAGCTGGGTATTGTGGTCTGTGGTACCAACTCCCCCGGGCACGCCACTGCAGAGCTTGCGTTTTTGTTGATCATGGCGCAGGCCCGCCAACTGATCCCCAACGTAAACGGTTTGAGAGCGGGTCAATGGCAGGCCGCGATGGGGATGGACTGCCGAGGCAAAACGCTGGGCGTGCTGGGCCTCGGACGCTTGGGCAAGCAAGTGGCCGCGCTGGGTAAAACCATTGGCATGAATGTGATCGCTTGGAGCCAAAATTTGACGCCCGCAGACTGCGAGGCCGCCGGTGTTGAGTGGGTTGACCGTGTGGCATTATTCAAGCGCGCTGACTTCGTGACCATCCATTTGCGCCTGTCGGAACGCACACGCCAACTGGTAACCGCTGACGACCTAGCTGACCTTGGCCCGACTGGCTACTTGGTGAACACCTCGCGCGCTGAGATCGTGGACCCCGAAGCACTCTTGTCCGCCCTGAACAGCGGCGCACTGGGTGGTGTCGCGACCGACGTCTACGTGACTGAGCCCGCCACACCAACCACCGAAAAATTAATTCAACACCCAAAAGCCGTGTGCACTCCGCACGTCGGCTACGTCACCACCGAGACCTACCGCGTGTTCTACAGCGAGATGGTGTCAGGTATCCACGCATTCATTACCGGTAGTCCAGTCAACGTCATTAACCCATGATCGCTTCCCTGTTTGGGTTGGCTTCCAATGACTTGTTGGTGGTAATTGCGATTGGGGCGTTTGTCACCTCCGCAATACATGGAGCGACAGGTGTCGCCGGCGGCTTCCTGATGTCAGCCATCTTCGCCCCCATCATTGGCGTGCATGCGGTTGTACCCGTCATGACTGCGATGATGCTGGTGAGCCATTCGTCTCGTTCACTTCTGAACATTCGAAAGGTCAATTGGCGCGCTTTCACCATCGTGGCGCTGTCATCAGTCCCCTTCATTGCAGTCGCCGCATTTTTCTATAACGACTACTCTGCAGCGTTCATAGGGTTCTTGATGGGGACCATCATCTTGTCATCCATTCCACTGCGTCGTCTTGAAACGCGGTTAGGACAAACCAGCGACACCACCTTGGGTGTCGTGGGCTCGGCCTATGGCGCCCTCTCAGGCGCGTCAATCGGGCCAGGCATGCTCTTGACCCCCTTCTTGCTGGGGTATGGACTTCGCAAGGAGGCGTTTGTAGCGACACTGGCTACCATCGCGTTCACAACGAACGTCGCGCGATTCAGCTTGTTCAGCGCCACCGATCTTTACACCCTGCCGGCGATCTATTTAGGGGTGTTTGCCGGTCTCATCACGATCCCAGGAAACTGGCTCGGTCGAGCGGTCTTGCGAAAAATTTCCACCGAGTCACACCTGATCGCGGTTGAAGTTATCGCGGCGCTGGGTGCCTTACAGTTCTTTTACTTGGCAATCAAAGACCTCAACGCGGCTTAACGATCCGTCGCATGACGGGCGACATGATCCGATCCGAGATGTGGATATCTACTACGGTCGGTCGCGCTTGACCGCTTGCATGCGCCGCCTTGAACGCATCGATCGCATCGGTCAATTGCGCCAGGGATTCAACGCGATATCCTTCCAGCCCGAACCCTCGCGCAACCGCCGCCAGATCGTCGTGACCGAAATAGGCCCCCTGCTCGCTAACCCCATCCTTGCGCAGTTTGTGGACTTCGGAGCCGTAACCGCCGTCATTCAAGATACAAATCAGCACGTTTAAGCGGTGTCGCCGAATGGTCTCCAACTCCTGCACGTGCATCAGAAAGCCGCCATCGCCATCAAACAACACAGTGGGTATGTCGCCCTTCACAACAGCGGCTCCAGCCGCATAGGCCAGACCGTTGCCGATCGCGCCAAACTCGCGAATGGTCAGAAAGTTGACGACATCCCGCCCCCGCATGTGCGCTGCGTAATACGAGCAATGACCAGACGAATTCACCATCATCCAGTCTTTGGGTAACGCGGCATCAAGGGCTGTGATCACGAAGCGCGGATCGAGCCGCGCGTCGGTTGCAGCCTGTTCAAACGCATCAAAAACAGGGTTGTCAATCAGGGCTTTATGGCTGGGAACGCGCTGACGCGTAGGCTTACTGGACAAGTCTGGGTGAGCCAACAGCGCTTCGACCGTGAGACGGGCATCACCACACAAATGGTGGGTCGCAGCGATCCGACCTTGACTCAGGACCACCGGGTTGGTATCAATCTGGAGCACCTGCGCTTTCGGGTGAAGCCGGCCGGCATCGGCAGCGTGTGAGGCCAATCGACCGCCCACCACGATGACTAAATCGGCCTCGGCAAAAAAGTGCTTGGCAGCGTCTGAGGCGAAACCACCGCTGACATTCAGGTTGTACGGGCCATCATGAAAGAGTCCGCGCGCTGGTAACGTCGTGGCGACGAAAGCGTCAACAGTAGTAGCCAAGTCCATGCAGGCCTGTTTGGCACCCGAGACGACCGCGCCGCGCCCCCCAATCAAAATGATGCGCTCAGACGCATTGATCACTGCCACAGCCGCATCCAAACTCGCACGGTTCGGAATGACCCGCTTGTCAACGGTTGGCCAAGCCACGGTGGGTTGATAAGTCGTCTCAAGCGTCCACGCCGACTCTTGTAAATCAAATGGAATACCGACCACGACAGGTCGACTTTTCTCGCGCGCTTCGGCGAAGGCTTCGTTAAGCTTGGGAAACAGTTGGTGCTGCGTGTGCACTTGAAAATAACTTGATCCGCAGGCTGTAACCAAGGGAGCTTGATCAAGCGCTTGGTTGTACCAAGCCAGCCCCAGGGGCGACTCGCCTGCGATGATGACCAGCGGTATCTGCGCACGAACCGCTGCAATCAGTGCCGTCATAACTTGGCTCAAACCCGGCCCGCAAGTCACGGTTGCGAAGCCAATCGTACGGGCTGTTCGGCTGTAAGCCATCGCCATCGACACCGCACAGTGCTCATGGCGCACATGGGTGAACTGACACCCCTCGCGCTCTAGCGCTGCAGCCAAGTGCATGTTGCCGTCGCCCAGCAGCGCAAAGGCGTGCGAAACACCCTCTGCGACGCAAGCGCGTGCGATGACGTCCGTTGTCTCCATATCAGCTCCCGTTGGTTTGGGCATCGCGCGTCAGCGCGGCTAAGCGAAAAAAGCCGTGCACCATTTTGGAGTAAGGCATCATCAAAAAAAGCGTCAAGACACAGCCCAAGTGAACGGCCAGCATCAATGGCATCAGAGGTGTGCCACCCAGCATCCACAAGAGCAGGCCGGTGCTCGCTGTCAAGAACAGCAGCCAAATGAAGACCCAGTCGCCGCCCCATCGGCTCGCTGAGCCCAACTCGGGGTTTGCCGTGCGCTTTAACTTCATAAGGAACAGCGTCCCCACCGAAAGCATAATCCCGCCGATCACTCCCAATATCTTGGGCAGGGTGTACCAGGCATAGGGTGCGGGCATATCGAGGACGTAGTGCATCACCGTTGCGGTCGAGGTACTCGCAAAGCAAAGCAAGAAACCGTACATGGTCAGTTGGTGTCCGGCCCGGCGCTTGTGAGAGTAGCGATCCCCGTCCTCGTACTGACAACCTTGTTGCTGCCCGCCCGACAGGTTTTTCAAGTTGGCAGCAGCCTTTAGCGCAGACAACAGATGTGACAAACGAACCGTCTCGCCCCCTACTTCCCGCCAGTAACGACGGATCGACCACGCGATTACCACCAATGGCCCGACGAACGCCGGCGCAAAAATGGCCACTAAAGCGTTGTGACTGAAGTAGTCGTAAAAGGTATTCCCTCCCACCACACCTTGCATCCACATGAGGAAGAAGATGGTGGCAAACAAAACCAATCCGGCAACCAATCCGCCATGCGTCTGGACGCGCTTTGCCAACCAAGTGGGTGTAGACAGACGCTCCCACGAGGCTGTTCGCACTTCCGCCAGTGCCGCTGGCAAATTCACAGCGAACTCATGCGGCGCAGTGTACTGGCAGGCGTGATAGCAACCTTGGCAGTTGTGGCACAGATTTGCAAATTGCGTCATATCAGTTAGCGAGAACGTCCGCTGTTTGGTCATCGCTGGAAATACAGCACAGAAGCCCTCACAGTATCGGCACGCGTTACAGATTTCAATTTGACGCCGCGCCTCGGCTTGGTTATTCACTGACATAGTTACCTGCCTCTTGTCCTGCAATTCGACCGTAGACGGTCCCGATGGTCATACCGAAGCCCGCCAAGTAGCCTTCTCCCAGAATGCTGCCCGCCATGATTTCGCCAGCAGCCCAGATGTTCTCCGCTGACGCGTCTTGCATTTGCACCTTCGCTTGCGGGTCGACCTTGAGCCCTAAATACGTGAACGTCACACCCGGTCGCAATTGGTACGCGTAAAAAGGACCTTCGTTGATGGGGCGTGCCCAGTTGGTTTTATTGATGGTCAAGCCCGTCGTGCACACGCCATCGAGTTGGTTGGAGTGAAACCCACTGGTATCGCCGCAGGCGGCATTGAAGGCATCAATTGTGCTCATAAAGGTGTCCACTGGCAGCCCCAACTGTGCGGCCAAGGCTTCGAGGGTGTCGGCTTTTTCCGGCGGAAACACAGATGGCATGAACAGGTTCAGGGACTTGGCGTCGATCACCACATAAGCGACCTGATCGGGTTGGGCTGCAACCAAGCGCCCCCAAATGGCATAACGCTTGGGCCATACGTCTTCACCCTCGTCGTAGAAGCGTTCGCCATGCTTATTCACAACCACCGAGAACGGCACGCAGTCGAGGCGAGTCACGATACCGCCATCGAATTTCGGTGCACGTCCATCGATCGCCACCGCGTGGCATTGCGTTGGATCGCCGACACTCAGTGCACCCTGATCCAACATGTCTTTCAACACCACACCACGGTTGTAGGGCGTGCCGCGAATCAAAAAATTAGCAGCAGCGGGACCCCACGCTTCGGTCAGCCATTCCAAATTCGACTGGAACCCACCCGATGCCAATACCAACGCTTTACCCTGCACCACATACTGCTTACCCGCGCGCGTCACTTCGAGGTGGGTAAACCGATTGGCCGCCAGCTGCACATGGGTGACCTCCGTGTCGTAGGTCACAGCGATACCCAAGCGCTCTGCTGTGTTGTAGTAGGCATTGACCAACGCTTTACCGCCCCCCAAGAAAAATGCATTGGTTCGAGACAGCGATAAGGTACCGGATAACGAAGGCTGGAACAGGACGCCGTGATCCATCATCCAGCGATAAGCAGGCTCAGACTCCCGAATACACTGACGCGCCAGCGTTTCATCCGTTTTGCCCTTGGTCACCTTGAGTAGATCCTGGTAGTACTCCTCCTCTAAGTAGGTCTCCTCAAGGACGCCCGATGGTCCATCGTGCATGGCCCTGAAGTTGCGCGTGTGACGACTGTTACCGCCTCGGTAGGTCTTTGGCGCAGACTCGATGATGATTACCTGCGCCCCTTTCTCCGCAGCACTGATGGCCGCACACAGGGCCGCGTTCCCGCCGCCGACCACCACCACATCCCAAACAAACGGTGAGGCAAGGTCAATGGTTCGCTCAGTCACGATGGGTTGTTCCTTTCAAGTCAGACAAATTCTCCATGCGCAATGCCAACTGCTGCAGGCGTGCCCGATGCGACGCATCGATGTGCGCCACCATGGCGAGCTCAGCAGCCACCGGGTCTCGGCGCAGCAGCGCATCTAATAAAAGGGCATGCTCTTCAATCACCGCACTGGCCCGAGAGACCTCAGTCAGGGTCGATGGACCAATCACCAACATGGTCTTTTGCACCATTGAGACCGACTGCAACAGGTAGCGGTTTTTAGCAGCATTGAACAAGGCACGGTGGAACATGCGATTAAGCTGGGCCATCTGCGTGGCGTTGTCGAGCGAAGCCACCATCCGCTCGTTAAGCTTCACCAATTCCTGGAGCTCTAACTCAGAGGCGGCGCGTACCGCCAAACGAGCCGCAACACCCTCCAGCACGGCGCGCATTTCATAGAGCTCAACCACTTCGGCATAAGACAGTACCTTGATCGCCGCGCCCACCCGAGGGACGTGCTCGACTAAGCCGTCTGCCTCAAGGTCTTTGATCGCCTCACGTATGGGCGTACGGCTCACCGTCAGGCGCTCGGCCAACGCCACCTCACGGAGCCGATCACCCGGCCTCAGGACGCCCGATGCAATGTCGTCTATCAACCGGTGGTAGACGTCTTTTCCCTGTGTAAGAGACTCGGTGTTCACGTCAAACTTTTATTAATTGAAGGGGTTGAGATAATTGTATCCAATTGTATACTCTCGAATACAAGAGCGTAAAGTACCCATCCAAAATGCCCCTCACATCTGCTGCCCTCATCCGAATCAAGACCTTGGTCATCGCCATGGCAGGGGTGCTGGCCTTTCACCTCGCAGGGCTGCCACTGCCCTTTTTGTTTGGTCCAATGGCGGCATTGCTCATCGCCGCACTCACCCGCGTCCCGTTAAAAGGGGTCAACGTGGTGTCCAACGCCGCGCGTGCCATATTGGGGGTGGCAATTGGTGCCTCAATTACCCCAGCGCTGCTGGATCAGGTGTCGTCGATGGCCATCACGTTATCTGCCATGCCCATCTTCATCGCCATTTGCGCAGTGGTCGGCGTGCCCTACTTCCGCAACTTTTGCAAATTTGACAACGCCACGGCTTATTACTCTGCGATCCCTGGGGGTTTGCAAGACATGGTGCTTTTTGGCAAAGAGGCCGGTGGGCAGGTACGTACCATCTCTTTGATCCAAGCGACGCGCCTGTTCATGTTCGTGATCGTTGCGCCTTTCGTGCTGACCCACGTTTACGGTGTGTCACTGCACAACCCCGTGGGGATCGCCGCCAGCGAATTACCTCTCAATGAATTGCTACTGGTGCCCATCCTCGGCGGTCTGGGCTGGTACCTGGGGAACAAAATCAATTTGTTTGGCGCCCCCATGATTGGCCCCATGCTGCTGGCTGGCGCGGCTGCCTTTACGGACGTGCTGCACGCGCGCCCCCCGCAAGAGGCTATCTTGTTTGCACAAGTGTTTGTGGGCATTGGTATCGGCGTCCACTACTCGGGCGTGACCCTCGCCGAACTCAAACGCGACGTGCTGGCTGGTATGGGCTACGTCGTCTTGTTGGGACTGATTTGCGCCGCATTCGTCATCACCCTGACGATGCTGGGACTCGGCGACCCTGTCTCGATCTTTTTGGCTTATGCGCCCGCTGGCCAAGCCGAAATGGCGGTCTTTGCAATTGTTGTAGGCGCAGACTTGGGATACGTCGTCACCCACCACATTGTTCGCATTGTCTTGGTGATCATCGGCTCGCCATTGGCCGCGTCGGCATTCAAGCGTCGACGCGCCAATGTGAAAGCTTAGACGCCCAGGCCTCCAGGCACCATCAACTCGCCGCGTGCCAATAAACGCGCGGTTCGCAGCAAACCGGCGGTTTTCAGGGTGAATACGCCCGCGTCTACCGTGAAGTCCATCAAGACATCAATCTCGCCCGAGGGATGCTCGATCGCCACGTTCAGGGGCGACCCTTCTCCCACCACGGCCAGACCATGGGCGACGGTGTCGGGGTGGACGGCACACGAGGCGATGCACTGGGCACCGGTCACGGCCATTGATGGGTGGGTTTTCCAGGGCATGAAATAGCGCGCCGCGATGGTGCAACCAGCCTGCGTTGGCTCGCTTAACAAGGCAAACTTTGGTGTCACGGATTTGGTGACATCCCCCAGCCCCATCAGAGCGCCTGCCTTCAATCGCACCGCTTCAATCTTTTCAAATAATTCCGCGTTATCGTCTAACTCAGCCGCCGACTCTTTACCGGTGATGCCGAAGTCAGCCGCTCGGCCAATCACCACGGGCATCGCGACATCAACGCAGCTGACGCTCACGCCGTCAATCACATCAATCGGATTTCCAGTCGGAAAGAGTGCACCGCAGCTGGAGCCCACCACATCCATGAACAACAAACTGATCGGTGCTGATGCCCCAGGCACACCCGCAATCACGGTATCGCCGGCGTATGACACATGACCACCGGGCGTTTGAACCACAGCCTCCACCTTGGCGCCCGTATTCACACTGTTGATCACGACCCGTGTCACCCCCTCTTGAGCGGCAACCAACCCCATCTCGATCGCCGCAGGCCCCACACCCGCCAAGATGTTGCCGCAGGTTGGCTTGTAATCCACTATTTTTTCAGTCACCCCAACTTGCGCGAAAAAGTAATCGACATCAACACCGGGTAGCTTGGAGGGGCTGAGCATGGCGACCTTGGTCGTCACCGCAGCGCCACCGCCGATCCCGTCAATGTTGAGCTCATGACCAGCACCAACGACCGCAATCAAGACCTTACTTAAGGCCTCCAAATCGGTCGGTAAATCGTCACGCTTAAAGTAGGGGCCACGCGACGAGCCGCCGCGCATGAACCAAAACGGTATTGCTTTTTGAGGCATGAATACAAACCCTTCAAGATCAATTTAACGGCCAAGGCAGGCTGACCACTGACTGCAGTAAACCCGGTGGAAAGTCGCGGTTGAGCATGTGCACCATCCCCAACATAAAGGCCAATCCGCAGCTGGTCAGTAACAAGTTGAAGCGCCATGAAATCTGCGCGCGGTAGCGGAAGAAGATGACAAAGAACAACGCCAACGCTATAAAGAAGCCGAACAACGCCGTCAGAGCCACCAGCCCGACCAACCACGCCAAGCTGGGCCACAAACTCACGGCCGGAGGCGTGCCGTTAATCGGTGCCTCGCTGTCGGCAAATAACGGGTGCCCCTCAGGTTTGAAACGCATCTTAATCAGCAGGTAGATACAGCTCACTATCGCAACAATCGCGAAGACGGCAGGAATCACCATGTCGGTCGTACGCTTGATACCCCAGGCATCGAACAGCGCGAATGCGGCATACCCCATGACGACCAATGTAAAAATCGCCGGCGCACGTTTCGCTCCCGAAGCGACATCGCCCTCAGGCATCAGCGCTTGCGTTTGCCGCAGGCCAAAATAAACCGAGAGTACCGTCACTGCGCCAATGACCAAAACGATGGGGGTGAAAATGTACCCCATACCTTCGGCCAAGCTGCTTGAAAAACGGTGGCTGGCAATTTGATAGGCCTGGTTGACGTACACCTCGACTTGATTTGAGAGCACAAAGCCAATCAAGAAGGCGGGTCGCGACCATTCAAATCGCTTCAAAAAGACGCCCAACAACCCCACACCGAGCAGCGCGACCAAATCGGCCAACTCCTGCCCTGACTGAAATGCAGCGAAGCAAATCATCATGAACAAGAATGGCGCGAGCAGCACGAACCGGATTGTCGTGAGTTGTGCAATCCACGGCGATAAGGCGATACACAGCACCGTGCCCAAAACGTTGGCGAACGCCAGTGACCACACCATGGTGTATGTGACATCAAGGTTCTCGGTGATCATGCGGGGGCCTGCTTCGTAGCCCAGCAATGCCATGCCACCGATGAAGATCGCCATCGAACCAGAGCCCGGAATGCCAAATAACAAGGTTGGCACCAAACCACCACCCTCTTTGGCATTGTTTGAACTCTCGGGGCCAATCACACCGCGAATATCACCTTTACCGAATTGGCTTTTGTCTTTGGTGGTTTGCACCGTGTGACCGTAGGCGATCCAGTCAACAACGGAACCGCCCAGTCCTGGAATTACCCCGACCAGCACACCAATTGAAGAGCAACGGATCGACAGCCAACGGTTCTTCCACCAATCACTAACTCCCACTCGCCAACCGGCCCCTAACTTCGCCTCACCGGCAATCGCAGTCCCTTGGCGCAACAAGGCAACAATCTCTGGAATCGCGAAAATACCCAGCCCAACAATGACCAATTTAAGGCCGTCGTACAGGTAGGGATATTCGTAAGAACTCATGCGCGCGGACCCCCCGGCGCTGGCGGCTCCAATCGTGCCAACCAAGATACCCAAGGCGGCTGATGCGAGCCCCTTAACAGGTACACGCCCCGCCAAAATAGCAACCATCGACAAGCCTAGGATCGTGACCATCAACATTTCGGGCAGACCAAAGGCCAATACGACAGGCCGTGCGATCAAAACAAACGCGGTCAAGACCAAAGCGCCAAACAAGCCACCAAACAAGGACGCAGTAAATGCCGCAGACAGCGCGCGCGCCGCCTGTCCTTTTTTTGCCAAGGGAAAACCATCGAGTACCGTCGCCTGGGAAGCAGACGACCCTGGGATACCCATTAACACACTAGAGAACGTGTCTGATGTTGGAATCACCGCCACCAAGCCCACCATCAAAGCCAAGCCTGAGATGGGATCCATACCGTAAATGAAAGGCAACACCAGGCTCAAGCCAGCGATACCACCCAGTCCCGGGAAGACGCCGACAGACAATCCCAACAATACACCCCCGGCCAAATAGGCCAACTGGGTGGGATGAAAAATCAAATCGAATGCGGCACCAAGTGCGCCCCACGCTGTGATGACTGATTCCATGAAAACCCCAAAAAAAGCCGCCCAGAACGAGTCTGGGCGGCGTATGGATCGGTTAGAGATTGACGTTGTAGTCAGTCTTCAGCCATTCCTTGACGAAGGCACGTGCCTCGTCAGATACGTCGGTAGCCTGGCCAGCAGCGACGCCGGCACCTTTCTTGATCATTTGATCGTAAACGCCCAAGCTCTTTTCTGAGATTTTCTTGAAGTCTGCGCGCTTAACCACACGCTCAAAAGCGTTCTGATAGGTCTCTTTCGAGTCCGCTGAGGCACCCTTAGGCAAGAAGACCATCTTTTGGGCAGCGAAACCAGAAACAAAGAACGCTTTCCATGCATCCCAACCGGGACCAGAAGGCTCTTTACCCAATTTCCGCGTCAACACTTCTTTGAATGAGGGCACATCAGGGAATGTGGGATCGCGCACGATAATACCGTTCTCATCCAAAGCGCCCCAAGTCATCATTGGCACCGCTTTGCCAGACTCAACCAATGGTTGCACCTTGCTGATGTAGGCAGATGAGGTTTGGTAATCAATGTTGGCTTCACCACGTTCGAACATCAAACGGCCATCGCCACGGCCCTTGATACCGAAGACGGGTTCAACCGTCATGCCCAACAACTTCCACGCCAGCAAAGGCACCAAATCCAAAGAGGTGGCACCTTGTGAGCCGTAAATGAACTTGACGCCGTTCAACGCGTTGGGGTCTTGTTGGAATTTCTTACCCAAGTCTGCGGGTAGATAAGCAACACCACCTGTGGCAGAGGCTAAAACCACGTTCCAGTCTTTGTATTCGTAGCGCACGCGGGGGTCACCCAGCAGGTACGGGAACTGGGTTGAACCAGATGAGCCAAAAATCGTCAGACCATCGTCTTTTTGCATTTGGAACCAGTTGGCACCTTTAGTCGAACCGGCACCAGGCATAAACTTCACGACAACGTTTGGCTTACCGGGTAACGCCTCACTCAAGAGCGGCGCGTAAAAGTTAGCCCACGATGCAGAGCCACCGGTCTCAGCAAATGGAATCACAAAATTCACGGTCTTACCTGAGAGATCCAACTCAGCTGCTTGTGCGGGAGCCAAGATGGCGGCAGAAGCCATGGCTGCGCCCAACAGGGTGCGCTTCAGCGCTTTACTCAAAATTGTCATGTGTTGCTCCTATATCGTTGTGAATGCATTAACCACGCTTAAATGCCGATAGGCGGCGTGTACGGTTAATTTAAACTAGCGTGGCTTAGCAAGTCTTTCATTTACCTTTCAAGTCGACAGAAATGAACACCCTCATCGTTGAAGACCACGAAAGCGTCGCCGCAGGTATCGCCCACAGCCTGCGCGATGAGGGCTACCAAGTCAGCATCTGTGACTCGGCGCTCGCGGCGATTGACCGACTGGCGGGGGCGCGGTTCGATCTGTTGATCCTCGACATCAACCTGAAGTTGTCGTCCGGCCTTGACGTGCTACAGCACGCGCGAACTAAGCGTTTACCCTTAGCAATCATCATCCTGAGTGCGCGTAATACGGTCGATCAGCGCATCGCGGCCCTCGACCTGGGTGCCGACGATTACCTGTCCAAGCCATTTGTGATGTCCGAGTTATTAGCCCGCGTGCGGGTGCAGGCACGACGGGTCGCCCCTACCGCGCAACCTGAAGAAACCATTGGTAGGCTGACCTACAGCCCCTCCCTGCGAAGCGTGCGGATCTCTGAAACGGACGAACCCATCAAGCTGACCAAAAAAGAATTGGCGGTATTCGAATGCCTGTTGGCGCACAAGGGCATGCTGGTATCGAAGTCCACGCTGGCTAACCACCTCTATGGCGATGACGCTGATATCGAGGAGGCTGTGGTTGAAATCTACATCTCCCGCCTGCGCAGGCAATTGGAGGGTATGGCTATCGAGATCAAAACGGCGCGCGGCTTGGGATACCTCATGACGCCGGCAGGCTAACCCCATGAAATCTCTACGCACACGCTTGATGCTGGTGATTTTGGTGCCCATGGCACTGATCGCCGTGTTCATCATTTTTATGCGTTACGAGTTAGCGGTTGGCAATGCCAATGAGCAATTCGACCGAACCCTCAGCGCCCTCACCATGGCAGTCGCCCGCGACCTTCAAAGCGGTGAAGAGGGCGACGGTATATCGTCAGCCACGTCCGAGTTACTGCGAGAGGCCTTGGGCGGCGACATCTACTACCACGGAACGGGTGTTGGAGGCTACTTCATAGCCGGGTACGCGTATCCCCCGGCAACCCCGAAAGAGCTGAAGCAAATCACCGATCGGCTGATTTTTTTCAATGGCACGCATCGCGGGCAATCGGTACGTGTAGCGCGTTTGAGTGAGCCCGCCAGCATTCAGTCGCCCTCACCTGACCGCCCAGTGATGACGGGTAACCAGATCGTCACGGTGTGGCAACCAACCGCGCGCATCGATGAATATGTATGGCAATCCGTCAAGCAAACCATGCTCGCTGTTGCGGCATTGATCACATCGGTTGGCATCACATTGTGGTTTGCCATCTCTTTGGGTCTGCGACCACTCGTCAGGTTAGAGCGGTCAGTCGCGCGACGCTCAGCGACCGACCTCACCCCCATCACTGATGCAGTCCCCATAGAGGTCAACCAACTGGTACAGCGCATCAATAACTTGTTTAAACAGGTACAGGGGACGTTGGACGGGCGTGAGCGGTTCATCTCCAACGCAGCGCACCAATTAAAAAACCCAGTCTCGGGGCTCGTTCTGATGGCCGAGGCGACTGTGAACGCACCCGATGATGCTGCCCGCGCTGTGCGCGCCAAGGGACTTTTAGGCGCTGCTAAATCCCTGATGCGTTTCAGTAACCAAATGCTGTCTTTGGAGCGCGCGCGGAGTTTTGAGTTGGGCCGCACATTAAAGCGAATTGACCTCAATCAGATCGTCGCAAAGGCCTGTGAGCGGATGGCCGCGGGTGTCATGGGCGAGAAACTGGCCCTCAACTTGGAGGCGTGTCCGAGCAGTGTGATGGTCAGCGGGGACAGTCTGCTACTGCAAGAGGTCGTCACCAACCTCATCAGTAACGCAAAAAACCATGCGGGGCCTGACAACCATACGATCGACATCAAGGTTTTTGTCAGTGCAGGCAGCGCGGTTGTGAGTGTGCGTGATTACGGCGTAGGCTTTCCGCTGGACCAGCTAGAGGTCGACGCCCAAATCAGCTTTGACCGGTTCAGCAACATCAGCGCCAGTGACGGAAGCGGTTTGGGCCTACCGATCGTTCAGGAAATCATCTTCAAACATGGGGGTCGAGTCGAGGTACTCAACCGCCACCCGGGCGCAGAGGTCAATGTAGTCTTACCGCTGACGCTTTAAAGCGTTTGTCCCAAGGCTTCGCTGACCCGCTGGGCAAACGCACGGGTCCCAAGCACTCCTCCCATATCAGCTGTGCGGCCACTGGGCGTGGCGATTACCGCATCGAGTGCATTTTCAATACTGCGGGCAGCCCGTAACAGTGACGGTGAACCGCGTCGCTCGCTTAGCCATTGCAAAAGCATGGCGGCGGAGCCGATTAACGAAGCGGGGTTGGCCTTATCTTGACCGGCAATATCCGGCGCCGAGCCATGCTGCGCCTGAGCTACACCATGCGCCGTTCCTGCATTGAGAGAGGCGGCCAAACCCAAGCTACCTGAAAGCTCTGCCGCTTGGTCGGAGAGGATGTCACCGAACATATTGGTCGCCAGAATCACGTCAAAAGCGCTTGCATCGCGCACCAACAAAGCCGCCATGGCATCAACCAAGCGCTCTTCCACGGTCACCTCGGGATAGCGCGCTGCGACCTCGCGCACGCAACTTAAAAATAACCCATCGCTGACCCGAAGGACATTGGCCTTGTGCACCACGGTGACCCTTTTGGTGCGCGTCATCGCTAATTCAAAAGCAGACGCTGCGATTCGCAAGGAGGCCTCCCGCGTGACTTTGCGCACCGCCAACGCAACATCTGGAGTGGGCATGAATTCGCCGTTGCCCATGAACATGTTCCGATCTGCATAAAAGCCTTCGGTGTTCTCCCGTACGACAACCAAATCGATCGCTTTACCACCAAACCCCATGAATCCGCCACGGGTTCTAGCCGGTCGAATATTCGCATAAAGGTCTAGTGCCTTTCGCAGTACGCCGGATGGATTGAGCCCGCCCGCCTCGACTGGTGGGTATGAGTTGTGCGACACAGGCCCCAGAATCACGCCGTCAGCAGCCTTCGCTTGCGCAATGACCGCATCGGGAATCGTCGTTCCGTGGGCTGCAAGCGCGGTAAATCCGATGTCGGCGGTCTCGAACACAAGGTTCAAGCCAAACTGCGCGTCAGCGGCGGTGAGTACCGTGCGCGCCGCGGCAGTGATCTCGGGGCCAATGCCGTCCCCCTCTAAAAGCAGTAGTTTGATCGTCATCTCGTTTTTAACTATTCAACAGACGTAACAGGTAGCGATGCGCCCAATATCCCAGCGATGCCGTTAGCAGCATCAGCCAGCCCAAATTAAGCGCACCCTCTAACGGCACCAAGCCGACGACATAGCCGCCAAAGGCGCCCATGACTTGTTGGCTCACGCCTGCAACCGCAGCCGCCGCACCGGCTAGTGCGGGGATCAAGCCCACCGTGCCCGTCAAGGCTGGCGGCACTAAAAAGCCGTGCCCGATACCCAGCAAGGTCAGTGGCAACACCAAAGCCAGGGGTGATGCGAGTGGCGTCAACGCGAGCACCACCACCAGAACCATGCCGACCAGGGTGAGGCGCTGGCCCCACTCCATCATCCGGTGATTGCCAATTCGTCGAATCAACCGGGATGTCAAAAAGCTGCCGGTAATGTAAGACAGTGGAATCACCATGATGTAAAACCCGATGCCATCGGGGCCTACACCGTAACTACCCAGCACAATCGGCGCCCCACCCAAAAAGATATAAAAAGTCGCCGTCGCCGTCGCCAATACCGCGACGTACAACATGAAACTGGGTGCGCGCACGAGGGTTGTGTACGACGTGATCATGTTGCGCAACCAGTGCGGACGGTCAACCGCTTCAGGCTCCAGCGCAGGTAATTCGCGCCACGCTGCATACAGCAGCACCGCGGCGATCAGGGTGATGAGAATGAAGTTTGACCGCCACCCCAAGTGCACATGCAACTGTCCCCCCAAAATCGTGGCCAACGGCGGACATAAACCCATCGCCATGCCAACATAGGCCATTACGCGGGTGCGATCGGGACCGTCAAATAGATCTTGAACCATAGCCCGCCCCACGACCATGCCGGCAGCGGCACCCGCACCCTGAAAGACGCGTGCCCATGTCAGCAGCGTCAAATTTGGCGCAATAGCGGCTGCAAATGAGCCGACACATGCCAAACCCATACCCATGAGCAATACCCGCTTTCTCCCGACCCGATCTGAGAGGGGTCCATAGACCAACTGCAACGCACCATACGTAAGAACATAGCCACTGAATGTGAGCTGCACGGCGGGTTGGGAGACGTCGAAAATCACACCCCACTCCTGCATGGAGGGCAAACTGATCGTCATCGCAAACAAGCCGAACGCCAACTGCCCAAGCACAGTGGCAATCAGACGACCACTGGGTGGTGGCTTCGAGGGGGTATCAACGGGCAAAACGTAACCTGCTGTTTGATGATGAAAGGCCATACTTTAACCGCCCCGAGGCCACCGATACGGCCTAAATGTGGTAAACCTATCGCTATGAGTCAAAGCCTTTTTTTCCTGGTTTTATTGGTCGCCGTGAGCGGCTTTTTTTCGATTGCAGAAATCTCCCTCGCTGCCTCCAATCGGCTCCGTTTGGCGCAGCTGGCCGAAGCCGGTGATCCCAAGGCCAAACGCCTGTTGAAACTTCACGAGCAGCCGGCGCGTTACTTCACCGTGGTTCAAATCGGTTTGAACTCCGTCGCCATCTTGGGTGGTGTGCTCGGTGAGGGCTACTTATCGCCCTATTTCCTGCATCTGTTCGAGAGCCTCATGGCGCCAGAGTCCCCGCAAACAGCCAGTTTCTTGGTTTCATTCATATTGGTTACCTCTATCTTCATTGTTTTTGCCGATCTGTTCCCTCGGCGTCTGGGTATGGTGAACCCTGAGCGCATTGCCCTCGCTGTTGTCACGCCCATGCAGTTTTTCATGACGGCACTCAGCCCCATCATTTGGGTCTTTAGCAATGCCACGGATGCCATATTCAACCTGCTCAACCTGCCGAAGGCGCGAATTGATCAAATCACCTCTGAAGACATCTTGGCGATGACCAAAGCGGGCGGCAAGGCGGGACTATTGGCACGAGGCGAACAACAAGTCATCGAAACCATTTTTGATCTCGACAACCGCACCGTCAGCAGCGCCATGACCGACCGGGATCGCATTGCATGGTTCGATCAAGATGACTCAGACGCCACGGTGCGCTCACGCATCATCGCGGCGCCGTTCTCGACCTACCCGGTATGTGACGGCAGCATTGACCACGTCATCAGTTATGTCGATGCGAAAGACTTGTTTCAACTCGTGTTGACCGGACAAACAATCGATCTCAAAGACACCAATCTCACCTACAAACCACTGCTCGTCCCCGATAAACTCAGTTTGGCCGAGGTGTTGGAGATTTTCCGATCAGCGCAGCAAGACTTTGCCCTGATCGTCAATGAGTACAGCCTGGTCGTTGGCGTCGTCACATTGAACGATGTCATGAGTACCGTCATGGGTAGCTTGGTATCCAACCAAGATGAGTCACTCATCGTGCAGCGCGACGCCAACTCGTGGCTCATGGAAGGCGTCACGCCCATCACCGACGTGCTGCACGCGTTGGGACTGCCCAACTTACCCGATGATGACGACTTCGAGACTTTGGCCGGCTTTTTCATGTCGCGTCTGCGTCGATTACCGAAGCGTACTGACGTCATCATTGCAGCTGGATTTCGTTTCGAAGTTCTGGATGTAGACAATTACCGAATCGACCAAGTCATGGTCTCAAAACTTGACCCCAACAACGGCAACCACTAAACACCGACTGGATTCACTGCGATGGACCTTCAACTCAAAGGCAAACCAGCCCTCGTTACCGGCGGTAGCAAGGGCATCGGCAAAGCGGTTGCGCGGGCCTTGGCACGAGAGGGTGTGAGCGTTGCGCTGCTGGCCCGTGGTATCGATGCGCTCAATGCCGCCGCTAACGAACTGGCCACTGAAACCGGACAAACCGTCATCGGCGTGAGTGCCGACACCACCCAAGATGCACAAGTTCGCGCCGCCGTCGCAGCGGCTGAAGTGGCATTGGACGGCCCCATCGATATCCTGGTCAATGCAGCCGCCGAGGCAGCTGGCTTTGCCACCCCACCCAAATTAGACGCCATTGAGTCGCCGTACTTTCACAACGAACTCGACACCAAAGTCATGGGCTACATCCGTTGCGCACAAGCCGTCGTACCGGGTATGAAAGCCAGTGGCTGGGGGCGTATCGTTCACATCAGCGGACTGGCCGCCAGAACAACGGGTAACACGGTGGGCAGTATTCGTAACGTCGCCCTCAGCGCCTTGGGAAAAAACATGGCGGACGAATTGGGAGAACACGGCATCAACGTGACCGTAGTCCACCCGGGCCTGACGCGTACCGAGCGCACCGGGCCATTAATCGAACAACGCGCCCAGGCGCGTGGCGTCTCGACCGAGGCGATTACCGCCGAAATGGCCGCGCGCAACAGCATTCGCCATTTGGTTGACGCATCCGAAGTCGCCGATGTGGTGGTTTTTCTGTGCTCACCACGGTCCCGTGCCGTCACGGGCGATACCATTGCCGCTGGCGGCGGCACACCCAACGCCATCCACTACTGAAACCACTTAACCCTGCCGGAGACCACCATGAAAATCAACGGACGCTGCTATTGCGGACAAGTTAAATTCACCTTTGATGGCGAGCCGCGCACCGCCGTTCAGTGCTACTGCCGAGAATGCCAATACATCAGCGGCGGCAATCCCAATGCGGCCATGGTGTTGCCGAAGGCCAACCTAACATTCACGCAAGGTGAGCCGAAAACATTCGCGCGAACCGACCTCGAAACGCCACGCACCCGATTGTTTTGTGGCAACTGCGGCACATCACTGGCCACACTCAGCCCGCGCTTTCCAGATGCCATGATCATGAAAGTAGGCACCTTCGACGACCCCAGCATCTTCAAACCAACCGTCGCCCAGTATCTGAAGGACAAACAACCCTTCCACCATGTCGATGCAGAGATCCAGCAGTTTGAAACAACGCCAGGGGCGAAGTAAGCGACTCAGCGCTTACTTTTTGTTATCACCACCAAGTGATGACAGGCCGTCATTGAAATTAACGCCAATTTCGTCCCCCAGCTTGCGAAGCGCGGGCAACTGAACCGCCATGCCCATGATTGCGTCCAGGGCTTGGTTTACTGGCGCTTTGTGCGAACTACCGTCGCTTGATGGCCCAAAGCCGCCCAGCTGATTGATTCGAATGGAGTCGATCTTCTCGGCTGGCTTGACCATTTCGGAAACCACCTTGGGTAGCGACTCAATCTTGGCGATGTCAACCTGCCGCTGACTGGCCAACTCGTTCACCGTGTTCTCAGCTTGCAGGTGCGCATGATGTGCCTCGGCCTCTGCAAGTAATTTCTCGCGTGTCGCTTGCGTTCGCAAATTCGACTCTTTGGCCATGGCTTCTGCGGCGATGATGGTCGCCTCTGATTTTTTCTTAGCCACTGTTACTTCTGTTTCTGCGGACTGGCGCATGCGCACTGCGGCGGCCTCTGCCTCTTGCGTAGCGGCGATGATGGCCACTGATTTGCGACGCTCAGCTTCCGCAATCACCTTGGCGGTATTCACCGCCTCCGAGGCTTTCACCACCTCAACACGTGCAGCTTCCGCCTTGGCTTTGGCGTGATGCTCCTCCTCATTCTGCTCAGCGATAGCCAGCTGACGCGACTGCTCGGAAAGATCAAGGGCCTTTTGGCGATCAATCTCAGCCTGCTGAATCGCACGTTCTCGGTTCAAATCCGCGACACGGATCTGCTCTTCGAGCGAAATCTTTGCCAGCGATACAGATAGCTCACTCTCAACCTTTCGGCGAGCCACCTCTGACACCTGCGCAGCCTTGAGCGTCTCAATCTGCTGCACCTGCGAAATTTGAGCCTGCTGTTCGTCAAGATCGATTTGTAGCTTCAAACGAGAAGCCTCCATCGCAGAACGGCGAACCGCGACCTCGGCACCCGCATCAATTTCAGCTCGCTCTTTACGACTTTTCGCTATCACCTCTGCGAGCTTGCGCATACCAACTGCGTTGAATGCGTTGTTCTCGTCCAGCGCTTTGAAGGGGGTTTGATCTAGGGCTGTCAGGGATACAGAGTCAAGGTCCAAGCCATTCCGCGACAGTGGGTCCAATAACGCCTCGCGGACTTCGCTGACAAATCGACCACGGCTCTCATGCAGTTCGTCCATCGTGAAGCGGGCTGCGACCGCACGCATCGAGTCGACTAACTTACCCTCAATCAGGTCCTGTAATTTGCTCGTATCGAAGGTGCGACCACCCAAGGTTTGCGCAGCACGGGAAATACCCTCAGGTGTGGGATTTACCGACAAATAAAACTCGGCGCTGACGTCTACCCTCAAACGGTCATTGGTGATCAGCGACTCAGGGCCATTGCGGACAACCTCCAGCCGAAGTGACTGCATGTTGATTCGCGAGATCTGATGAAACCAACTGAACGTGAACGCGCCCCCATCGATGACCACCTTGCGACCACCAATGCCGGTTCGAACAAAGCTGACCTCGCGAGTTGCACGTTCATAAAATTTTGCCAATATCGCCGCAATGCAAATCGCGACGACGACAACGACGAGAATCCAAACCAATGTTTCAATCATGATGACCACCTTTACACTGACAACCCGGTTGATTCGCAAGCGATATGAGACGACATACCACCATCAACGGGAATATTCGTGCCGCGAATCCAAGCACTTCCATCCGAGAGTAAAAACACAACGACCGGCGCAATATCTTCAGGGGTACCCGGTCGATCCATTATTTTTGCGTCCTGTGCAGCTCGCTCACCGAGCGTTTCAAGAAAATCTTGCAGAATCGGTGTGACCACTGGCCCTGGACTCACGCAGTTCATCCGGATGCCACGGTCGCGCCAAGTCCAGCGATTTTTCAGCGTCCAGGCAATCAAAGCTTCCTTACTGAAGAAGTAACTTCGACCGCCGGCATCGCCCGCGTCGTGGGTTTTTACGAATTGTTCGATGTCCTCGAATGCCAGGCTCTCCGATTCGAGAATAGAGCTGACCATGTTGGGCCAACCGATACCAGCCAGCGATGCGACATTGACGATACTGGCGCCATCCTCCATCTTGGGGACCAGTCCAACGGTGAGCGCTTTCAAACCAACGTAGTTGACAGCCAGGACTTTGGCGGCCGGTTTTGTTGGCGGCAAACCAGCTACATTGGCCAGCCCATCAATGCCACGAGGCAAAACGTGAATCAGGTCACGAATCGACTCGGGGTCGGACAGATCAGCACGGTACAACTCATCCACATAGTCATCCGTAACACTCAGATCTACTCCCAAGACATAGCCACCCGCTTCTTTAATCAGACGCGCGACCTCCTTCCCGATTCCGGAAGCACAGCCCGTTACAACGATTTTTTTACCATTGAGCACAAGGACCTCCGTCAGAACTGGGGTGGGAAAGGTCGGCCACCACGATCCAGCGTGACCCAACGTGTTTCCGTAAACGTCTCGTGAGACCAGCGACCACCGTGTCGACCTAACCCGGAAGCCTTTGACCCGCCAAACGGTACGTGTGGCTCATCATTCACACTGCTGCAGTTGATGTGGCACATGCCCGTTTCCAGACCCTGCGCAATGGCCAAACCACGGGACTCATCCCGGGTGATCACACCACTGGAAAGGCCATATTCAGTGTCATTCGCAATGGCAATAGCCTGCTCATCCGTTGAAAATGGAATCACCGGGACAACAGGCCCAAATGTCTCATCGCGATAGACCAGCATATCCCGCGTCACATTCAGCAGAATCGTCGGTTCAACGAACCGGCCATTGACCCCGCCACCCAGGGCGATTTTTGCCCCCTTCGCAACCGCATCCTCAATTTGCTCTTTTACGCGCGCTGCCTGCTTGTCATTAATGAGGGGGCCGATGATACTGGCCGGGTCGCGGCTGGGGTCGCCTACTTTCAGCGCCTTCGCGCGCTCGATGAACGCCGGTAAGAATCGGTCGAATATTTTTTCATGTACCAGCACCTTTTCAACCGACATGCAAATTTGCCCTTGGTGCATGAAACTGCCAAAGTTAGCCGCTTTGACAGCACGATCTAAATCCGCGTCCTCGCAAATGATCAGCGCGTCTTTACCCCCCAACTCCACACAGGCCTTTTTCAGGTGTGCGCCAGCGCGAGCAGCAATCACACGCCCGACAGCGGTACTACCGGTGAAAGTGATCCCCTTAATGGCGGGGTGATCAATCAACTCATCACCAATGGCTTGCACCCGAGATCGCGAACAGGTAATCACGTTCAGCACGCCCGCTGGCACACCGGCCTCTTCAAACACCTCAGCGAAAAACAAGCCACCGGTATAGGGCGTCTCTTCAGAGGGCTTCAGGACTACGGCATTTCCCGCCGCCAGCGCAAACGCAGTGCCGCGAGCAGTTAACAGCGCTGGAAAGTTCCAAGGGCTGATACAGGTAATGACGCCCATCGGACGACGCACAGCCAGCGAGAATTTGTTATTTTCGGACGGCAGAATCTCACCGATCGCTGCGTAGTTGCTGGCGGCTGCGGCATGAAAGACCTCGGGCACGTATCCGGCCTCGAACATGCCTTTGCCGATCCAGCCGCCACCCTCATGCCGCAAGGCCTCGACCAAATCATTTTTGCGCCGCTCGATCACGCTGGCCACCTTCAGCATGTAGTTCGACCGTTCTTGAAACGGCAGCGCGGCCCACGCTTTGAACCCATCGTGGGCAGCTCGGATAGCCATTACCGTCTCGGTCATAGTGGCATCTGGCACGGTCGCCCAGACTGCGCCATCCGCGGGGTTCAGATCATCAAAATGGCTTGCCGTGTTCACCCACTGGCCACCGATGTATAGACCTTTGAAATTAATCGCCATAACTATTCCTTCACCAGTTCGCCGGCACTGTTCCGTTTATATATCTCAATAGATGTCTTGCGCCCCAAAGGCTTGCGGGGTGCGGGCTGAGCAGCGACGTTCGTCGTTTTCGTGGCCCCTGCAAGCGGCCGAGAAGACCCCTCACTCCAATCCCGATTAGTAGCCGGTTCACGGCTCAACGCACGCTGAACCGCCGCGTCAATAGTCGCTTTGAAGTCAGCGTCAGGGGTGTACACGTTAGGAGTAGGCGAATGCGCCGACACCCCATTGACAAATGGCGATGGGTTGATTGCGATGGTCTGTTCTGAACGCGCAGCCGCTATCTGCACCATTTGGGACAGGTTGTTCGGTAGGGCCGCAGGGGCAGCAACCACCCCAACCGCGAAAGGCTGAGTGGACGATGGTGGTGCCGCCGACGACTCAAAACTCACCGCGCTGTCATTGGATGCCTTTGCCCGTTGCCCTCCCAAGTAAGCTTGCTGGATGTTCGGGTCATTCATCATCACCGATGCGGGTAATGATGCCGATATTTTTCCATTCTCAAGCAAGTAACCGCGGTCAGAAACGGCCAAACTCAGGCGCGCGTTTTGTTCAACAACTAAGATGCCCACGCCACCATCCGCGATACGGCGTAGGGTTTTGAATACCTCTTTGGAGAGCAGTGGTGACAGCCCTAAAGACGGCTCATCCAGCATCAACACACGGGGCCGAGACATCAATGCCCGTCCGATTGCGACCATCTGTTGCTCCCCGCCGCTCATGGTTCGTACCATCTGATCCTGTCGTTCTTGAAGTCGGGGGAACAAGCTGAAAATCTCAGTGAGTCGCTGCTCTCCCCCTTCACGGGCGCGCTTCGCAAATGCCCCCAGCAAAAGATTTTCGCGAACTGATAACTCACCAAAAATACCGCGTCCATCTGGCACCAAGGCCAGCCCGGCCTCGACTAAGGCGTGGGTTGGCGCTTGCCCCATCCCTTTGCCATCAATCGTCAATGAAAAATTAGACAACGGCTGTACTACACCGCTGAGCGCAGATAGCAGGGTCGTTTTCCCCGCACCATTGGCACCCAAAATGACGACAACCTCACCCGCCGCGACCTGAATCGACGCACTCACAAGCGCTTGGTGCCGGCCGTACGAAACGGAAAGACCGCTGGCCTCAAGCAACATCGTCGGCGTACGTGTCGCTGAACTATGCATCGTTGGTATCTCCAAGGTAGGCGTTGATGACTTCAGGGTGGCTCAAAACAGCGGCGGTATCGCCTGCTGCGATGACCTTACCCACGTTCATCACGACGCTGGTTTGGCACAATTCCCGGACCGCGTCTATCAGGTGCTCGACCAACACAATGGTTGTCCCCTCTGCTGCAATCGATCGAATCAACTCAATACCCTCTAACAATTCCGTCGCATTGAGCCCCGACAACCATTCGTCCAGCAACAAAAGTGGGGGGTCGGAAATAAGGGCTCGCGCTAATTCAACGCGCTTTTGATCGATATAAGTCAACGAGGACAGCGGCGCACCGCCCCTCCCCTCTAGACCAACCCGAGCCAACATCCGCTCTGCCGCCTTGACGGCCTCCCGCCCCCAGAGTGGCTTCCGACTGAATACGATGCCAGCCATCACACTCTCGGCGGGTGTGAGTCCCGCCAACGGCTTAACCAATTGAAAAGTCCTCGACACACCACGCAGGAAAATTTTGCGCGATGGCAGCTCTGAGATTAAGCGGTCATCAAAGTAAATGTCGCCACTGGTCACTTGATGCGCCCCGGTAATGAGGTTCATCATCGTCGTCTTACCTGAACCATTCGGCCCGATCAAGCCAAGCACCCCTGCTCTCTTGACTGTAAAACTCACGTCATCTACCGCCACCAAACCGCCAAAACGCTTGGTGACGTGACTGACCTCCAGAACGACATCACTCATGGCGGCCTCCTTTGAGGAACCACTTTTCAATCAGGCCTGCGATACCTTGCGGGATGAAATACACGATAACGAGGAAAGCGACGCCCAACAGCAGAACGGTTTGTGTGGGAGCGACCGCTGCAATGAACTCCCAAAGGAACGTAAACGGAATCACGCCCACAATTGGCCCCCAAAGTCGATGTACGCCGCCTAACAGTGCCATGATGACCACTTGGAACGAGAGATCTGCAGAAAAAACCATCGACGGCTCGATATACGACAGGCGTGGCGCCAAAATCGCGCCTGTCAAAGCCGCGACCGCACCCGAGAAGGAGAACAGCAGCACCTTCGCCTTTGCAGAATGGATACCGACATGCGAGGCGACCACCTCGTCCCCGCCAATCACCCGCAAAGCGAAACCCAGCCGGGACTGTTTGAGCCATACACCGAACAAACACACCACTGCCGCCAGCACCAACAATTCCCAAAAAATGTGTTTATCTTCGATGCTGGTCAACACATAAACGCCGCGGCTTCCAGTGAAATTGTTCTGCACCCACGTAATGATTTGCCGAATGAATTCAGCAAGCCCCAGAGTGAAAATAACAAAATAGACCCCCGATAAACGCAAAGTAGCCCAGCCCACGACCAAGGCCAACGATGCCCCCAGAGCCGTCGCTATAACCAGCAGAAACGGGTACCAAACCGACTCAATACCCATCCCCACGACATAGGCACCCAAGCCGTAAAACGCGGCTGTTGCCAGAGAAATATAGTGCGTTGGTCCCGAAAAAAGCGCCCACGACGTGGCGAGGACGCCGTACATCAAAATCGAAATACCAATCGTCAACCAGTAGGGTTGGTCGATCACAGGTAGGAAAGCAAGGGCCACGAAGACGATGATCGCGAGCAGCCACTGCGTGCGTCTGGTCGTGCTCATTTTTTAGTCCCGAAAAGGCCCTCTGGCTTCACCAGAAGTACCAACACGAACAAGAGATAGGCTGCAGCGAGCGTTAGGCCGGGGTCAACCCAAGTCGCGATAGCGCTTTCAGCCAAGCCAAGTAACAGCGCCGCAACAATCGCGCCCCGGAGGTTGCCGACACCACCCATGATGACGATGATGAGCGCCTTCATGGTGAACACCACGCCAACTGACGCATCAAGCGTCAGGAACGTTGACAACACCACCCCACCCGCTGCCGCAATGGCACCGCCGGTGGAAAAAGCGATCAGGCTGAGTTTTTGAACATCAATCGCAACCAGCTTTGCGCTAGCAGGACTTAAGGCCAGCGCACGCATGGCCATGCCAGTTCGCGAGCGCAGCAGCCAGAAATAGAGGACCACACAAAACAGCACGGCGACACCCGCGGCTGCGATGCGGTTGAGACCAAACGCACTGCCAAAGATAAGTACGGGCTCTGACAAAAAGGAATAATTAAAGAACTCACCGCCAAACGCGGTTCGCATGAGACCAATCGCAATGAAGCTCATCCCGAATGTCGCCAAGATGCTATCGACCTCTAAAGCCCCACGCGACTTGGCCCGGCGGATCAGCGGTGTTAGCAGAAACTGGTAAATCAACCAGTTGACGACAAACGCAAACGGTACCGCGAAGACGAAGCCCCAAATGGGCGACATCTCCTGCACCGTGAAGCTCCAAAATGCGGCGAAACCACCCACCACAATCCACTCGCCGGCTGCTAAATTCATGATTCGGGCAACGCCGTATTGCAGCGTCAGCCCAAGCGCCATCAGGCAATAGGTTGCACCGAGCAGCAACCCAATAATTAAAGTATCCATAGCGGCAATCGATACCAACCACGCAAACGCTGCAAACGCAGCGCTTGACGTGGTGGTTGATTAAAGTTGCTTACCAGCCTGTCTTAACCTGAACAGACTTCGCGCCGGTCTTGCCCGTGGAGGCAACACCAACGAACTTACCGCCTTGCCATTGCCCAACAGTCCAGAACTGGTCAATCACTTGATTGTTGAATTTCCAGTCCCCGAGCACCGTTTTGAACGACCCAGATTTGATGTGATTGGTCACAGCAGCGCGGTCAGTGCCCACCGCCTCTATTGACTGCTCAAGAACCTGCAGACTTGCGTAGGTCACGGGGCCCGCCCAGTAGTCGGCACCCACACCCGTCACCTTTTGGTGACGATCAAAGTAACCGGCCAACTCTGCCGCATCCACGTTGATACCACCCGCACCGAGAACATTCTCCGCGCTGGCCTGGAACTTACCGGCATAGGCAGGGAAGCAGGTCGCCACAGCGGTGTAGAACGCCTTTACATTCAGACCCTCAATCTTCGCGAGCTCTGTCAGGCCGAATGTGTCTGGTGGGTATGACCAGGCCACAAACGCATCCGGGGTTGCCGCCTTAGCGCCCTTCACAACGGAGGCCAAATCTTGCGCACCTAGGGGGTAAGACTTGTCATACACAATTTCCAGCCCAGCTTTCTTAAAGATCGGGCGTGCCGCCTCGGCGAGCTCGATACCAAAGGCATCTGCCACGTTCACCATGGCCACGCGCTTGCCAATCTTGCCCTCTTTCACCATTTGAGACAGGATGTCAGCCACTGACTGCGCGAATGCTGTCGTATTACCGAGCGTGAAGAAAATGCCAGGGTAGCGCTTGGCTAACTCACCGGTTTTGTCTGTAATTGCACTCACCGCGATTTGTGGGTAGCCATACTTGGCAAACACGGGAGCAGACGCCAAATTCAGACCGGTGCCGTAAGGCGCAATAATGAAGTCAGCCTTATCGACCGTTGCCAAACGCTCGACGGCCTTGATGGTCTCACCAGGGTTTGTGCGGTCGTCATACTCGACCAATTCAATCGTGCGGCGGGTACCGTCTTTCATCTTGAGGCCACCGCGGCCGTTCACATCCGACACCCACAATTTAATGGTTGGCCACTGCGTCACCGCAGCACCACCCGCCAAAGGCCCGGTCTTGGGCGCCACGGCACCAATCTTGATGGGCTTCTCGGCCGCCACAGCCGCACCGGCTGGGATCATCCCCGCCAAAATCAAGCTCGCGAGTGAAAGCAGATTACGTCGTTGCATTGTTGTCTCCTTATGGTTAGGTTTTGGGTAACGCAATTTCGAATCAGTCTAATCCAAAATCTTCAGGCTTGCTTCGGGGGTTACTCCAAAATCGACCAAACTAGGGGTGCTAAGCCGTCAGCAACCCCCCATCAATTGACAGCGCTTGCCCAGTCATGCCGCTTGACTCTGTGGAGCCCAAGTAAACCGCCATCCCCGCAATTTCCTCGACGTTGAGGAGCCGCCCCATGGGTACCCGCGTGAGGATGGATTGCAGCATTTGTTCAGCACTCACGCCCGCCTGGCTGGCAAAAGCGGTTTTAAGGTTGTCCACCATGTCGGTTTGCGTGAGGCCCGGGCAAATGGCATTAACGGTGACGCCGCTGGTTGCGGTCTCCAACGCAAGACACCGCGTGAGACCGACCACGGCATGCTTGCTGGCGTTGTAGGCACTTTGATTGCGCGATCCTGCCTTACCCGCACTGGATGCGACGTTGACAATGCGTCCCGCTTGGCGCGCCAACATATCGGGCAACACAGCTTGTGTGAGGTTCACCACACCGATGAGGTTGACCTCCATCAGCGCGCGGAAGTCTTCGGAATCGTATTCCAGAAAACTGCGCGCTTTGTAGATCCCCGCGTTATTGATCAATACGTCAATGGGCCCCAGCCGCGACGTGACATCTTGCACCACCGCACGGCAAGCCTTTGAGTCGCGTACATCGAGCACCGCGGTCATCAGCGCATCGTTGCCTATTGACAGGCTGTCAGCGGCGGCCTTGAGTGCGTCCGCGTTGGTGGCAACCATGCAAAGCTTGGCCCCCTCGGCGGCATAAGCCTGGGCAATAGCCAATCCAATACCCCGGCTGGCGCCAGAGATAAGGGCCACACGCCCTGCTAAACGTCCGGTCATACGAGTCTCCTTCATACGCTTGTGATCACACTACCAAGATGACTGAAGATGACTTTTCAAGGTGTTATCTTCGAGACAGATAGCGCAGTTAAACCAGTTTTGAAACGCTACTATAGTTGGCAGGAATGGCTATCAAAGGAGTTTCACGATGCAAATGCAAGGCCAACGCGCACTCAGCGTGTCACAACAAATCGCGTGGGATGCGTTGAACAACCCCGAGGTTTTGAAAGCCTGCATACCCGGGTGTGACCGGGTGGAGCTTTCAGGTGACAACCAGTACACCATTGGCATGGCCGTCAAAATTGGCCCTGTTTCTGCCAAGTTCAGCGGCAAAATCAGCTTACTCAACATCGAAGCGCCCCATGCCTATACCTTGCACTTTGAAGGCCAAGGGGGCCCGGCTGGTTTTGGCAAAGGTGAGTCCAATGTACGTCTTGAGCCCCAGGGCGCGGGCTGCATGCTCACCTACACCGTCGAGGCGCAAATGGGTGGGAAGATCGCCCAGCTTGGCCAGCGCCTGATCGATGGCGCCGCCAACAAAATGGCCGACGATTTTTTCAAGCGCTTTGATGCCCATTTGGTCGAAGCCAACGGCGCCACTGAGGCCAGCAACAATGACGACGCAGCCTCGGCAGTAACTGACGCGTCAGCAGCAACCTCCCCTGTAGCCGCGAGCAAAAGCAAATCGCTACCCGTCCTATTAGGGGTGGCATTGGCAGGTATCGTGATCTGGCTGCTGGTCAAGTAATCTGAGCGCTGGCAGCCCCCAAGGGGACTGCCGCGCGCTAAAGCTTCACCTCGACATCTGACAGCAAAGGGTCGTCCCAACGGGCGATTTCGTTTTCGATTAGGTCGCCGCACCCAGGGCAGAAGAACTGCCTGAAGATGGGTTTCTGATCAATGTATCGCTTCCAATCCCCCACGTTGGGATTAGCCGTTGCGATCGGCGCGTCGACACGCGCACAACCCAGTTTGTAGTTAGCCGATATGGGCCCAAAGTCCGTACTGCACCCGGCGCAGCACCAACGCTTGGTCCGTTCGCCTTTGGGTGGTTTTCTGACCGCGAGTTTCGCAGTGACGGTACGAACCAATGCTGTGATCAACACAGCACCAGGCTTAAAGCCTTTTTGACTGGCATGACGCTGTGCCTTGCGGATTTGCCGCATTTTTTGTCGGAGCGTCTCGGTCGCTTTTGTATCCAGAGTTTCCCGTTTGATGACGACGCCATAGATGGCTTTTGCAGCCTCAGGAGATACCGCCTTGTGCTCGATCACATCACGCCACACGGCCTCGGGGTCTCGTTCGAGAGGATCACCAAACCCCCCTGCGCCCGTCCATATCACGCTATAAACATCATTCTTCTCTTGCGTGAAGTTTTGCTGGCGTAAACCAAGGGTAACTGCCTCGCCCGATAACTCAGCAATATCAGACGGTAATTCACTGCGCGCAAATCGTGACTGGATATCACTGTCTTTGGTGAACTTAAACACATTGACCGAGCCTGGGTAACCGCCCATCATGCCGCTGGAGGTGGGCATCGCGTTACCCGATGAGAGCGTGTCGTGGGTGATCCGAGTAGTGCCATGCGGGATGAAACAAGACTCCGCCGACATCCCGCCACGGTACTGACCGGCACCACCACTATCGACCACTTCTTTGCGATACAGGAACAAAAGCGGAAAGGTCTGCTCTGTGTGTTCAATGTTGGGGAGCTTACAAATGGGGGTGCGGGACTGGCCGCCCGTTGAAATACCGTCGCCCCCGGAGAAGGCGCCAATAGCCCCCCCGATGGGGTCAACCAACAGATAGCCAAATGCTTCACCCCATTGATCTGTGCCTCTAAAGATCGTTGCTGGCCATTGGCTGGTGCCGCCAATACACATGATGTCCTCGCGCATTTTGTGATCGCCGTAGATCATCTTGGACAGTACGTTGTAGGCCGGATAGAGCGAAATCTCCATGGCCTGCACGGGCGCTGTTGAGACCGAGGCGGGGAAGGTGGCGCAGTTCATCGTGCCGAGTGTCGGATTGAATTCCACATGACGCAGCGCGCCGCCAATGGCGAAGTATTGATCCCAACACAACAACTGGTTGAGGGCCACCATGATCGATCCCCGCCAGCCAGAGTAAGTGGCGTTCATGCCACCGTCTTGGGCTGCGGTACCCTCGTTCTCAAAAATGAGGGTGTTGCCACGCTTGTGCAATATGATTTGGACCCGGTGCACATTGCGATCACCCGGCCGGCAACATTCAACGTAAGTCCGATCACGCCAGGTGCCATCGGGCAGCTTGGCCATTTTGTTCAAAAAGGCGTGCTCGCCGTCGTCCAGAATTTTCCGCATCACGGCCTTCACCACATCAGCGCCGTAGCGCTTGAGCAGCGACTCGATCCGTTCTTTGGCCGTCAGGTTGCCCGCCAGTTGGGCACGAAAATCCAGTGCGACGGCATCGGGTTTTCGAGAGGCCCGAAGGTACAAGTCTTCGATATCTTTTCGGATTTCGCCTTTCTCAACAATCTTCACGGGCGGGATCAAAATCCCCTCTTCAAAGGCACTCTCCGCTGATGGGCAGAAACTGGAGGGAGTGATACCGCCGATGTCATATTGATGCAGACAGTTAGTGACCCAACAGAACAACTTGTCCTCGTGGAAGACCGGACAAATCAGCATCACATCCTGTTGGTGCGCCGCTCCAACCCAAGGGTCATTGGCGAGAAACATGTCGCCCTCATGAATGCCAGGATTTTTGGAGCGATTCTCCAATATCCATTTGACCTGGGTATCGGTCACACCCGACATGTATTGCATGTAGGGCCCAAAGAAAACGAACTCGCCATCCTCTGTAAGGATCGATGGATTCAAGTCAAGGGCGTACATCGCGACGGGCGAACCCGATAAGCGTTGGATCGTTGCGCCATGCTCTTCATTGATGTTCCAAAGGCTGTGCCGAATGACCTCAAAAGTGATGGGGTCCACCGTTTGTTTTGCGCCCTTATGCAGCTTCAACTTCGCATCGATAGTGAGTGTTTTGGGTGGCACATAGCCCCCTTGCCGACCGTCGAGACGAATGGTTGCAATGGTTTCAGTCATGTTGTTCACCTCAGAAATTCAGTTCAAAGTTACCCCAACCGTCCACCCGCAACACTTGCTCGGGGTGCACCACGATGGTGGTCTCTGTGGTTTCAATAATGGCGGGGCCGGTCACCACATTGCCCGCACGCAACTTGCTACCGTCCATAACGGGCGTTGCCACGGCTTTACCAAAAGATGCCCAATACACCGGCCGTTTGCCAGTGGTCGCATTTGGCGGCGCTTGCTTTTGGAGCCGGGTCGCCTTTTTTAGCGCCAGGGGTTGGGTGGCGGCGCGCGCGCGCACCCGGAAGGTCACCATTTCCAAACGCGCATCACTATAAGAAGACCCCTTGCCGTAAATGGCTTCATAGCGTTCATAAAACGCCGCCAAGATGGCACCTAAATTAGCAGCGGTCACCTTGCCTTGCTTGTTGAGCAGGCCCGTTAGGTTCACTTCGACCTCGTTAATCTGACCACGGTGACGCATGTCGACGGACAAGCTCAAGCTCCGCTTGGACTTGGAAATACCATCGGCGTTCATGGCTTCGTGTGCTTTGGTCGCCAAAGACTTGAAGATATCGTTCAGCGCACTGGGGTTAAAAGGCGAGGATTGGATTTCGACCTGCTCATGGATGTGCAAAATATCCGCAGTTGCCGCGCCGAAGGCGCACCATGTCGATGCCACGCGGTTAAGCGGTATAAGCACGCGCTGTACGCCCAACTCGCGCGCAAACACACCGGCGTGAACAGGCCCAGCGCCACCGAAAGCGAAGAGCGTGAAGTCACGCGGATCAAAGCCCTTCTCCACCGTGGTTTTACGAATGATGTCGGCCATTTTGAATTCAGCAATCTTGGCAATGCCGGCTGCTGTTTCCATCAGGCCTAAGCCAAGCGCATCAGCCACGGTTTGCACGGCCCTGACCGATGCCGCCTTATCGAGCTTGATGCGGCCACCCAAAAAGTTATCCGGATCGATGTAGCCCATCACCACATCGGCATCAGTCACGGTCGGCTCGGTATTGCCCTTACCCCAACAGGCGGGCCCCGGGTCGGCGCCCGCCGACTCGGGACCGACGCGCAGGGTTTTGGTCACGGGGTCAACCCGTGCAATCGACCCACCCCCTGAGCCGATGGCTTGGATATCGACTTTGGGAATGAAGTACTCGTACTGCGCCACGTTTGAGATGAACGAATACGCTGGTGTCCCCCCATGAACGATGCCCACATCAAACGACGTCCCGCCCATGTCGGTGGTGATGATGTTCGGACAATCAATGCGTTGCCCTAAAAACTGAGAGCCAGTCACACCCGATACAGGGCCAGAGTCCAACGTGAGAAGCGGCGCCTCAATGGCGCGCTGCACGGAGATCGAGCCGCCGCCGCATTGGGTGATTTGCAAGGGTTGACGGTAGCCAGCCTCTCGCAGTTGCTTGTCCAACAGGCTCAAATAACGCGACGTTACTGGGCCAATGTAGGCGTTGAGTGCCGTCGCGGTGGTGCGTTCGTACTCACCCCACTTCGGTGCGATTTCATGGGAGCAGGTTACAAAAACGTCGGGCGCCCGTTGTCTGACCATGTCTGCGATACGGCGCTCGTGCTGCGGATCTTTAAACGACCAAAGCAAACAAATAGCAATGGCCTCGACCCCCTTACTCAGCAGGTCGTCAATCGCTGCAGTAACTTCCGCCTCGTTGAGCGGCACCACAATGGCACCGTTGCAGTCCATGCGCTCTGAAACACCTGCGATGTAGCGCTTGGGGATAATCGGGTCAGGCTTCTGACTCTCGGGAAAATGCACGACCTTGTTTAAATCGCGGGAGGTGATCCCCCTGGAGCCGCGCATGATGTGAATGACATCCTCATGACCCCGGGTGGTGATCAAACCAACACGTGCACCACGCCTTTGAATCAGCGCATTCGTGCCCACCGTGGTGCCGTGGGTGAGCACGGTGATTCGGGGACAAAACGTCTCGAAAGTCAGCCCTAAAGTCTCTGCGGCCACCGTCATGGCATTGATCATGCCCTGCGAAAAATTCGGTGGCGTGGATGGCGACTTTGCCGAGACCATCTCGCCATCGCTACCGATGACGACGCAATCGGTAAACGTTCCGCCAATGTCCACGCCTACTTGAAAGGTTTTCACTGTTGTCTCCTTGGTCGTTGTATTGATTTTTTTGAACTGTGAGTTTGGGGTCTCACACGTGCGCTAAACCCGGTAACTCAACTGCGGTGTCGGATAGCAATTCAGTCGCGTTCAAGTAGTGGTCCCGCCACCGCGACATGGTGGGCGTCGTGTCGCAGGCTGGTATCAGGACGGCGCCCAGCTCCCGGGCCCGCTCAACCGCACTGACACCCACTGGCAATCGCAAAGCGTTGTAGCGTTGCAGCGCGTCGACCACAGAAGCGCAGGGATCTGACAAACAGGTGGTGAGTGCCCACGCGTCGCCGCCCGCTTTAGTGACCCCTTGGCCGACATGCGGACGCGCGACAAAGGCAGCATCACCGATCAGGGCGACGCGCCCTTGCGTCATGCGACTCGCGGTTTGATCCACGATGACCTGAAGCAGCAACTCAGGGGTTGCCTCGACGACCTCTGCAATGTGTGCGTGGAAAAGTTCGGTCGCTGCCGCGCGAGCACGCAGCGCGTGCTCAGGCTTTATCGCGCGGGGAGATATGCCCTGCGGAAAATGGTTGCCCTCGCTATCACTGAACAAATCAACCCGCTCTTCAGTCGTTACAAGGCGATACCAAACGAAGTTGATATACACCGCACCGTCGTCACCCAACACGGGGTATGTCACCATTTCCTCATCAGGCTCGGTGACCACCACAAACGCTTGGCCCAGCTGCTGCTGTGCGGCGCGACTCAAGGCATCCATCCGCGCCATACCACGCCAAGCCACGTAGGGTGCGGCTACAGCAGACTCACCGGGCATGAGCATTTCACGTATGGCTGAACGCACCCCATCTGCGGCAATCACCACGTCGGCAGTATCCGTTCTGCCTGATTGACAGGTCACTAATGGAGATTGCGTCTCGCTTCCGCAATCGACTGCACACACCGAGCGATTGAGGTGGTAAACGTCTCGCGGCAGCGCCGCTTGCAGCAGTGCATAAAGCTTAGACCACCCCATGAGTATTTGTTCAAAGCGTGTCTCCGCTCGCACCTCACCTGACTTACCTATCGACAGCCGGCGTGTCAGTGGCACCCCCAAGTCACCGCTGGTATCAACACCTGCTTTGCGCAACAAGGCCAACATACCGGCATGCGTCACAATGCCTGTACCGCGGCCACTCAACGGCGCTGGCGAGCGTTCAAATACACTGACGTCCCAACCGGCGCGGTATAGCATATTGGCTGCGAACAAACCAGCCATGGAACCACCGACAATAATGGCCTTGCGCTGTGTCATAAATTTTTTAACAATAATTTCCTGTGAATATCCTGAACGATCCCGCTACGAAACGACTGTCTCCCGAGGCGCGCCGACAACAAATTCTGGATGCCGCCATTGACTACTTTGCAGAGGCGGGATTTGCGGTGCAAACGCGCGAACTGACGCGTCGCATCGGCGTTTCGCAGCCCTTGCTCTATCGATACTTTCCGTCGAAGGCGGCGCTCATTGAAGAAGTGCTTGAGGCCGTTTTCTTGAAGCAACAAAGCCCTAATTGGCTGAACGATTTGCGTGATCGATCGATGCCCATCAAGGCTCGGTTGATGGCGTTTTATGGCAGCTACGTTGAAAGCACCTATGACGAACGTTGGCTGCGTATTTACTTCTTCGCTGCGCTTGCGAACTTTGACTTTAATGGGCGTTACGTCAAGGGTATTGTCGAAGATAAGATTTTGAAAACGGTGTGCGCCGAGTTGCGCCACAGCTTGCTGAGCGCTGATCAAATTAAAAAAATGCCCAAGAAAATTCACGCCCGAGAAATTGAGTTGGCGTGGATGCTGCAGTCCAATCTGTTTTACGGCATGGTCCGAAAGCACATACTGAATGCAGCCGCCGACATACCCGAGCCAACCCGGCTGTCCGACGCGGTTGACCTGTTCATCAGCGGTGCGCAAGCGACCTACCCTACACTGCTGGTCAAATCAGTGACCGCTGCAAACTGACCGCGTACGAACAACAGCGGCTCTGCAGCCTGGTGCGCGTGCGTCACGACTTCTGCTAACACCATGTAGTGATCACCCGCCGGAATAAGGGAGCGGGTTTCACACTGCATCAACGCGGCCCAACGGGTGAGTTTCTTGACGTTGGTGGCGCGATCCTCTTCGGTCTCTACACCCAAAAACTTGTCAATGTTTGGCGTCGCAAAACGTGTGGCGATAGCCGCTTGGTCGGCACACAACACGTGGATGAAGTGCGTGGCGCCTACTGCAAATGCCTCCCAATGCGGCGAGTCACGACCGATAGACCAAGCGACCAGCGGCGGTGAAAGTGAGACCGAGCTGAAGCTGTTGACCGTCAGGCCGATATCGCGTGCGTCCTCGGGATGACGTGCCGTAATAACGGTGACACCCGTGGCATAACTGCCAAGCGTTTGACGCAGTGCGCGTTGCGCGCTCATTGGGGCACGTCCTCGCCCGCCATGCGGGCCAATACGGCGTAAACGGCAGCCGTGTCGTGCAGCGCGTGACCCTGCGCCATAGCAGCCAGGTAGATAGGAACGCTCGCTGCAAAAAGCGGTGCAGGGACCTTTGCATCCTTCAGCGCATCTCCGATGATTCGCATGTCCTTTTGCCACACCCCAACCTTCATGGCAGCATCCTGCCATGTGCGTGTCGCCATGACTGGGCCCCGCACGGAGAGCATGCGCGAGCCACCCGCGCCATCTGACAATACTTTCACCATTTGCATTTGATCCAGACCCAGGCGCTGACCGAACAACAGGGCCTCAGCAGTGGAGACGTTGTGCAGTGCGACCAATAAATTGGCAACCAGCTTCATTTGCGTGCCATTACCGAAAACGCCTACGTCGTAAACCACGCGAGAAAAATGCTGGCACAGCCCACGAATACGACCGATGGCTTTCTTGTCACCACTGGCATAAATGGCCAAGTCCTTCTTTTTAGCCTGCGCGCCAGTGCCCGACAACGGGCAGTCAAGCAGTGTCACGCCCACGGCGGCTAACTGATCTCGCGCTTGCAGTTTATTTGTCAAAGGCAGCGTGCTCGTTTCCATCACCACCAAGCCCTTGGGGCACTGCTTACCCATCGCGATGATTTGTTCAACCACCGCATCCAAGGCACCCACACTAGGCAGTGACGTGATGGCGATTTTGCATCCCACCAAAGCGTTCGAGACCGAGGCCTCAACAGACTCCAGCAAACGCGCCATGCGCTTGCGCGCGGTCATGTCTACATCAACACCATTGACTCGCACACCCGCTTTCGCGAGGTGGCCAGCCATGGCGGAACCCATGATGCCAAGACCGATGACTGCCACTGCGGGATGGGACTTTACTGCGATCCGAGTCATGGTTTACCCTGTTATTGATCGATAGATAAATAAATCATACAATAGCGACGGTTGGTTGTCACGGACGTTTCTATAAGGAAAACCATGAGTCAAACTGCACGTATAAAACGCCCCGACGGTGCACAAATTGCCGCGGAATATCAGGGCGACGTCAATCGCCCTGCGCTGCTGCTCTCTAATTCGTTGGCAACGACGCGGGCACTGTGGGACCCAGTCATGCCGGACCTGCTCAAAGCGTTCCGCGTGTTGCGCTACGACACCCGAGGCCATGGAGAAAGCGCGACGCCGAATGAACATGCCACGCTGGCTGATTTAGCTCACGACGCGGTGGCGGTGCTCGATCACTTCCAGATTCAAAAGGCCCTCATGGTGGGTATATCGCTCGGTGGTATGACAGCCCTCACCCTAGCCTTGACCCACCCCACACGACTGACGGGTGTACTCGCGTGTAATTGCCGGTCGGGCGTTGATGACGCAGGCCGCGCGGCTTGGGCTCAACGCGTTGATATCATCAGTGCGCAAGGCATGGGCCCGCTGGTTCAACCCACCATCGAACGTTGGTTCCCACAGGATTTTCGCGATGCTAACCCGTCGGTGATGGCGACCGTTGCCGACATGATCCAAGCCACCGATCCAAAAGGGTTTGCGGCCTGCGTGCAAGCCATCACGGGTTCGACGCTCGACTCCCATCTCAGCCAAATCACCGTACCCACCCGCTTTGTGGCCGGCGACAGCGACGGCGCAGCACCACCCGACCTCATGGCAGCAATGGCTGCACAGGTGCAAGGCGCACGGTGCACGACTTTAGCGGCGTGTGGTCACCTCAGTTCAATCAATCAGAGCAAAGGTTTGTTGACCGAAATCAACGAACTCGCGGCTGCCGTCTCGTCCCATACATAAGGACCAAATACCCATGAAAATCGGCACTTTCATGATGCCACTGCATCCGCCAAGCCGTATCCCCCACGAGACGCTCAAGGAAGATCAAGAGGCGATTATCCTGGCTGACCAGCTTGGGTTTGATGAGGCCTTTGTTGGCGAGCACGTGACTGACCTTGCCGAGAACGTGACCTCTTGCATGATGTTTTTAGCCAGCGTAGCGAGCGCGACAAAAAACATCAAACTGGGCACTGGCACGATCAACGTCCCCAACAGCCACCCAGCCGCCATTGCAGCGCAGGTGGCCATGCTTGATCATCTGCTGCAGGGACGCTTCATCATGGGCATCAGCCCCGGTGGTTTGATGTCAGATGCGGAGGTATTTGGTAACTTTGACCGTGATCGCCTTGAAATATTTGTCGAGGGCATCAATATGGTGCTTGATATCTGGAATGGCGAGCCGCCTTACAACCTGACGGGCAAATACTTTAATGTCAGCACCGCCCGCAGCATGATCCTCGAAATCGGTCAGGGCGCTATCCTAAAACCGTTCCAGCGCCCTACGCCCCCGATTGTGGTGACGGCTGTGGCACCGTTCTCAAAAGGCGTAACCGCGGCGGCTGAGCGTGGCTGGGACCCCATTTCTGCGAACTTCCTGTTACCGAAATGGGTGAAAACGCATTGGGGAAGTTATACGCAAGGCTGTGAGACAGCGGGCCGATCCGCGTCATCGGCCAACTGGCGCGTGGCAAAGAGCATCTTTGTGACCGAAGATGATGACGCCTTGGCGAAGCGCTATGCGCACACATCGGAAGGTCCTTACCACTTTTACTTCAAACAGCTGATTCGGAAGTTAGTGGGCTACGGCGGCCGCTCAAATCTTTTCAAAGCCGATCAGAGTGAGCCCGACGACAGCATCAACGCAGACACGGTCGCACCGAAGCTCGTGATCGCGGGCTCAGTGAACAGCGTAGTGGATCAAATCCTGGCTTTGCGCGAGGAGATTGGCGACTTTGGCACCTTGCTCTACGCAGGCCATGACTGGAAAGATCCTGCACTGGCCAAGCGCTCTATGCAACTGATGGCGGAGCAGGTGATGCCCAAAGTCAACGCTGCGATCGGCGCTTAAGGAACTGCCGCGCGCAGCGATCAACGCGGCGCAGGCACCTGCGCTGTGTACCAGTCGGCGATGGCACCCGCCTTCATTACGGCGACGTCAGGCTTCGCCATGATGTAGTCCAGCAGTTGTTCAAAGGCGGCGATCCGGTGAGGAACGCCGGTAATGTAGGGGTGTACGCTCAGCGCCATGACGCGCGGGTTGTCAGCACCGTCCAGACACAATCGATCCAGTTGGACCATGCCGCGTTTGAGTAACTCATCGCTGGAATGTAAAGCGAGCGCGTGCACCGGAATATCATTTAACTCGACACTGTAAGGAATGGACAACACCGGCTTGGGTGCTGCCGTCAACCACGTCGGTTGATCGTCGAGTACCCAATCGGCGATGTACTGCACGCCAGCGGCACTGAGCAAGTCGAGTGTAGTTTCAGTCTCTGTCAGCCCTGGGCTCTCCCAGCCACGAGGCCGGTAGCCAGCAAAGGACTCAATGGTGTCAAGGGTTTGCGCAATGGCCTCGGCTTGGTTGTCGACTTTGTGCATAGGGCCTTGCACCCAACCGTGGCCCATGAACTCCCAGTCCGCCGCCAGTCCTGCCTCCGCAACACGCGGGTAGGTCTCACAGACGACGCCGTTGATCGCCAACGTCACGCCTAGGCCCCTCGCCGTTAAGGCTTGGTGTAACCGCCAGAAGCCAACTCGCATGCCGTATTCGTGCCACGCCCAGTTAGGTAAGTCGGGCTGCAGCGGCGCACCCATCGGCGGAGATAAAACCGTTCGCGGCATCGGCCGCGACATGGACCAGTGTTCAACGTTGACAATGATCCACACGAGCACCCGCGCGGGCGCAGTTAGTTTGGGTCGATCAACAATCGCCGAATAGGGCGCACGCGCGCTCAAGAGGCCAGGGGTGTCTTGCCACATTACTCGTTGACCACTGCGTTGCGCAAGACACCGAGGCCTTCAACTTCAACCTCAACCACATCGCCCTGCTTCATAAAAATAGGCGGCTTGCGGGCGAAACCCACACCTGCAGGCGTACCAGAGATGATGATGTCGCCAGGTTGTAGCTCGAACACCTCAGAGCACACACTGACCACGGTTGCGACATCAAAAATCATGTCGCGCGTGTTCGCATCTTGCAAAATCTCGCCATTCAACCGGGTCTGCAGTTGCAAGCCTACGGCGCCAGCAGGTAATTCATCGGCACTCACGAATACTGGGCCAAAGCTGGCGGTCGCGTCGAAATTCTTACCCATCATCCATTGGTGCGACTTGAATTGGTAATCACGAATCGAGCCGTCGTTGAAGATTGAATAACCGGCTACGTACGACAAGGCGTCCTCTTTGGAAATGTAACGGCCGGGTTTGCCAATGATGACAGCCACCTCGCCTTCGTAGTCGAAATCGTCCGAGACTTTAGGCTTGACCAATGGTTGATCGTGCGCGACCCATGAGCTGGGAAAACGCTGAAACAAGACAGGGTATTTGGGCGCGTCTTTGTAGGGGCTTTCCGCGGCGTGATCAACGTAATTCAAGCCGACCGCGATGGCTTTTGAAGGGTTCAAGACCGGCGGCAGTAAGGTCAGCGATGACAACTTGAGGCTCGCCTTGCCGTTGCTAACTGCCGCCGTGGCTTGCGCCCAAGCCGCATGCCCCCCTGCGAGTAAGGCATCAATTCTGTCAGGCAAGCCGGCCTCTGTCAGATTAATGACGCCATCATCCGTGACGGCACCGATATTCACATGGCCGTTACCGTTACGGAAATTAATTAAACGCATGGGTAGCTCCTATCAGGTTATTGTTGGGCCGATCGGGCCGCAGTTTCGTGGTTAGCAATGAAAAAATCAGGCACCGCAGGTCCCCAGAGATTTAAGGAATCCTCAGGTGGGTAGTCAGCAGCAGGCCACTCTGTAGCGGCGTCGATGAAATCGATGTCGTACGAAAATTCAGCAAAACTACCCCAAGGATCCCGAGCGTAGTAGAAGTAATTGGAGCCTATCACGTGGCGGCCAACGCCCCACCCCTCTGTGTAGCCTGCGGCGCGCATTTGCTCCATACCAAGCCCCACATCATCGAAGTGGTGCACCGTCCAACTGGTGTGGTGCAGACCAGGGCCATCTGATTTGGCAAATGCCAGCAAGTGGTGATCGCTGGTATGTGCACCGTGCGTGAAGGCAATGCCCTCACCCGAGCGGTCTGATAGACGCAGACCCAGCACGCCGCAATAAAAATTTAACGAGCGATCAACGTCAGAAGTAAATAGCAGCATGTGAGACAAGCGAGACGGTCGGACGGTTTGCATCTCGCACCGCATCGGGCCAATCGGCACACCGATGGGATTGTCTTTAAAACGGAAACCATGCCCCTCGGCACGCGCGTTGGGCGTGACTTTAGGGGCGACCCGCACCTGCACCTGCACGCCCTCTGGGTCCCTAAGCCAAAAGCCCTCCGCGTCACCCAGCGGGTGCGGATCAATCGGCGTGTGGCCCTCGCCGACCACTTTTGCCTTGAGGGCGTCATAGTCCTCAGGGTACACGCCGAGCGTCAGGTAGGCCAACTGCTTGGGCTTCCCACTTTCATAGACGCGGCCCCAGCAGTGGTCATGTCCAAAGGTGTAGAGATCCAAGCGGCCATCATCGCGGCGCACGTCTAAGCCAAACGCCGTGTAAAAATGCGCCGCCTCATCAAGATTGGGAACGGTGAACACAAACTTCACCACTGAATGCGCGGCCAGCGCGCCTGAACGTTTTGGATCAGCCATGGCATGTGCTCCTTTAAATCTTGCCCAGCGCCTTCAATATTCGTTCCGGTGTCATGGGTTGCTCGACCACGCGTTCGCCAAGGCCCTCAAGGGCATCGTTCACCGCGTTCATCACCGCACCCGGCGCGCCGGCGGTTCCAGCCTCACCAGCGCCTTTCGCGCCCAGCTCTGATGTTTTGGTCGGTGTGCTGACATGCCCAATTTCAATGTCTGGCATTTCGTAGGCCATGGGCACTAAGTAATCTGCCATTGACCCATTCAGCATCTGGCCCTCAGGGCTGTAAAGACACTCTTCAAGCAGCGCGCCACCTAACCCCTGCACCACGCCCCCGCGCAACTGCTCATCGACCAGCATGGGGTTGAGCACGGTGCCACAATCCTCGACGCACCAGTGTTTTAGCAACTTGATGAAGCCGGTCTCCGTATCCACTTCCACATAAGAAGCCTGGATGCCGTTGGTGAACGTGAAGCCAAATTCACGCGGCGTGTAATGTCGCGTGACTGTGAGTTCGGATTGGAAGTCCATCGGTAAGGTGTCAGGTCGGAAATAAGCGACTCGGCCCACTTCCGCAAGTGGCATTTGCTCGACTCTTGTTAGCCGATCCACCACGGCGTTATCGACCACGTCGAGGGTTGCCGGGTCCACTGAAAGCACGGCGCCAGCGACCGCCAGAATATTGGTTTTGAGCGCTTTACCAGCCTGCAAAACCGCTTCACCGCCAATACCCGCCCCCCGGGACGCCCAGGTCCCGCCGCCATAAGGTGTGACAGCCGTATCACCGGTGATGACACGCACCTTATCCAAGGAGACACCGACCATAGACGCCGCAATCTGCGCGAATACCGCCTCTGTGCCCTGCCCTTGCTCTGTCACACTGACAAGCACGTTCAGCATGCCACTCGGGTCCAGGCGCAAAGTGGCACCGTCTTGGGCAGAGATACGGGCCCCCCCCACGCCGTAGAAAGCGGGTGACGGGTTCGTCACTTCAATCATGGCGGCCAAGCCGATCCCCCGATAAATGCCTTTTTCACGCAGCGCCTTTTGCTCGGCGCGCAAGCCGTCGTAGTCCATCATCTGCAACAGCTTGTCTAAACACTGGTGATGACTCAGCTTTTCAAACTTCAAGCCTGACGGGAAGGTATAGGGATAAGCGTCATCGGCAATCAGATTGCGACGGCGGAACGCGGCAGGGTCCATACCCAGGGCGCGCGCGCCCTCGTCGACGATCCCTTCCGTCAGGGCCACCGCGATGGGGTGCCCCACGGCGCGGTACTGGCACGTGACGTTTTTATTCGTGAACACCACGTTCAACTTGGCGCGGTAGGCCTTGTGCTTGTAGGGACCACCGGTTAGGTTGACCACTTGGTTACCCTCAATACCACTGGTACGAGGGTAGACCGAGTAGGGCCCAATGCCGGTCAGATCGTCGAGGTCGAAGCCTAGAATATCGCCCTCTTTGGTGCACGCCATACGAACCGTGGCAATGTGCTCACGGGCATGAATGTCGGACAAAAATGATTCCAAGCGGTCGGCCATGAATTTCACGGGTCGCTTCAGCATCACAGACAAGGCAGCGGTCGCCATCTCGTCGGGGTACACGTGTACCTTGATACCAAACGAGCCGCCGACATCTTTGCAAACGATACGGACATTGGACTCGGGAATTCCCAGGTGGCGCGACATGATGTCTTGCATCATGTGGGGTGCTTGCGTGGCTTGGTAAACCGTCAGGCTGTGGTCTGCCGGCTGGTAGTCAGCCAGAACCGCCCGGGGCTCGTTGGTCACACCCGTGTGGCGAGCGAACTTGAACGTTTTTTCGACAACCACATCCGCTTTCGCGAAGGCTTCGTCAAAATCATCAGTCTTCAGTTCGCGCTGGAAACAAATGTTGTCACCCAACTCGGGATGAATCACGTAGTCCCCTTTAAGGGCATCCGCCATCTCAACGATGACGGGTAAAACCTCGTAGTCCACCTGAACAAAATGCAAAGCGTCCTCGGCCTGGCGTCGCGTCTGGGCCACGATGGCTGCGACCGGCTCGCCTTGCCAGCAGGCACGGTCGATCGCAACGGCGTGCTGCGGCGCAGACTTGATACCTTTGAGGTGCCCTAAGACGCCGACCCATGGCGTGCAATAGGCGGCGATCTCGCTACCGGTAAACGCGCCGATAACACCCGGCTGTTTTTTGACCGCAGACAAGTCCATCGATTTAATCAAGGCATGCGCGTGTGGGCTGCGGACGTAGACCACATGCGCCAATCGCGGCAGGCGCATGTCGTCGATGTACGCGCCGCGTCCCTCGAGCAGGCGCTTGGCGCCAACGCGTGGCGCTGATTGGCCAATGTAGCCGCGCTCGGTCGTTGCGGCATCTTTGGTTTGGCTTGGGACTTCCATTCGTGCATTCATCGTGCCACCCCCGCTAACTCTCCTGTGCGCCGAGCCACCAAAACCGATTCGATGGCGCTGACAATCGCCTGATACCCGGTGCAACGGCAATAGTTGCCGCTGATGTGATCGCGAATTTCATCACGCGTGGCATCCGAGTGATTTTGAACAATATTGAGCGCTGTGAGCAACATGCCCGATGAGCAAAAACCGCATTGCAAGGCGTTGTGATTTAGAAACGCTGCTTGCAGATCAGCCAACACACCTGACTCGCTCAGACCTTCAATCGTTTCGACATGTTTGCCGTCACATTGCACGGCCAAGGTGAGGCAGCCCCGCACCACCTTGCCATCCACCATGACCTGGCAGGCACCGCAAACGCCGTGCTCACACCCCAAATGCGAGCCCGTCAAATCAAGCTCTTCTCGCAAAAAATCAACCAAATGTTGTCGCACCAATACGGGGCGCTCTACCTGCTCGGCGTTGATGCGCAGGCTGATATCACAACGCTTTTCTGTCATGCACTTTTCTCCAATTCACGAAGGCTGCGGGCGAGCAGCACTTTGGCCCAATGCAACTTGCCCTCCACTGAGCCGTGCAGGTCCCCTCGGGGCGACAGGTCATTTACCAGGGCGTTTTGCGCTACCTCGATAAGCGCCTGGTCCGGCTTGTTACCAACCAGCGACCGCCCAGCCGCCTCCGCGAGCACTGGCGTGTCGCCAATTGAGAGGTACGCCAAACGCGCGGCGCTAATGACGCCACTTTTCACGGTGAAGGCCGCTGCCAACCCGCACAACGCGTAATCACCTCGGCGCCGAGTCAGCTCGTCAAAGATCATGACCTCGTCAGTCGACACTTTCGGGAATGTCACAGCGACCAGTAACTCGTCCTCTTTGCGGGCGGTCTCATACAAGCCCAAGAAGTAATCCTGCGCCGCCACATTACGCTGGCCATCCGGCCCGATTAAAGTAATGGTGGCATTCAGAGCGAGGGACACCGCTGGGTATTCGGCAGCAGGATCAGCCAGCGCCATGCTGCCGCCGATGGTACCCACGTTACGAATGGCCATGTGCGCGACATGCGGGACGCTCTGCCACAGCAAAGGCACCTTTTGTGCGATCAGGGCACTGGACTCCAACGTCGCATGCGTTACCAGCGCGCCAACACGAATGCCATGCGCGGTCTCTTGAATGTCTCTGAGTCCATCAATACCCGTGATGTCGACCAAAATCTCGGGCATGGCGAGCCCAAGGTTCATGATCGCCATGAGGCTTTGACCGCCTGCCAATACTTGTGCGCCGGCGCCGTACTGTTGTAGCAACCGCAGTGCCTCAGGCAGGTCTTTGGGTTTAACGTAGTCGAAAGCGGGGGCCTTCATGCTTTGCGCTCCTGTTTAGTGACTTACACCGAGGTAGAAACTCTTGACGAGTTCGTTTTCTCTCAACTCTTCCACGTTACTGTGGAACACGATTTCACCGTGAACAATGATGTAACCGTAATCGGCAATCCGCATGGCTTGATTGAAGTTTTGCTCCGCCATCAAGACAGTCAAGCCATAACGATCCTTCAGCTCTTTCAACTTGGTGATCGTTTGAGAGACCAATAACGGTGAGAGGCCGACAGATGGCTCGTCAACCAACAGTAATTTGGGCGAGGACATCAAGGCACGCGCAATCGCCAGCATCTGCTGTTGTCCGCCCGACATCGATCCCGCTAACTGTTTGCGCCGCTCCAGCAGAACGGGAAATGCCTCATAGGCAAACGCTAGATTTTCCGAGATCTGTGGCCGAGCTTGCTCACGGTAGGCGCCCAGCAGTAAGTTTTCTTCGACCGTTAGTTTCGGGAACAGACGCCGCCCTTCGGGAACCATGGCGACGCCAAGGTTCACGATTTCCTGGGTTGATAATTTGGTTAGATCGTACTGCTGACCATCTATCTCCAAGCTAGCCGAGCCCTGGGTGGGACGCACCATCCCCATGACACACTTCATCAGGGTGCTCTTACCATTACCGTTGGTTCCCAAAAGCGTCACGGTTTGGCCTTGTTCGATATTCAGACTGACACTGTGTAAGGCGCGCACGGCCCCATAGCTGGCAGCGATATCGGTGATAGTTAATTTAATCGCCAAGATATGCCCTCTGTACTTGTGGATTACCGACAACGGACTGCGGATCACCATCACAGATGATTTGACCTGCGTCCAAACAAACGAGTCTTTCAGAGAAACGCATGACCGCGTGCATGATGTGTTCAATCATGATGATCGTGATACCTTGCTTGTTGAGCTTGATCAAAATATCCAACACATCATCAACCTCACTGCCCGACAGGCCTGCCATCGCCTCGTCCGATATCAGCAACTGTGGCCTAGCCGCCATTGCCCGCGCCAATTCCATTTTCCGCAACTCCACCTGTGACAGCGACGAGGATGCAGCCTCTGCTTTATCGGCAAGCCCAATATCTTCCAGCAGTTGCCGCGCTTGCACCTTTGCCTTCTCGCCACTCACCCCGCCAACATAGGCCAAAGGCACCATCAGGTTCTCAAGTACCGTCATGCTGTGGAACGGGCGCGGAATTTGGAAGCTCCTCGCGATACCACGTCGCGTTCTGGCGTGCGCAGGCAAACGGCCGATCGACTCCCCCTTGAAGTGGATCGTTCCCAGATCATTTTGGAGGGCGCCGGAAATGCAGTTGATGAGCGTTGTCTTACCAGAACCATTGGGCCCGATCAAGCCCAGCCGCTCGCCTTTGCGTATCGAGAGGTTAACGCCACTCAGTGCTGTAAAGCCGCCAAAGTTTTTTCCGACGTCCTTTACTTCGAGGATGTTTTCCATTTTTTCACCAATCCAATGACGCCATCAGGCGCAGCTACAACGAAGACAACCAACAAGACACCAACCACCAACACATTCAGTTCACTTGAAACCGTGACCGTAACAATCTGCTGCAGGGTGCCCAGAATCAACGCACCAATCAACGGTCCCAACCAGTGTGAGGTCCCGCCAATAATTGGCATCGCCAACGCGATAACGGCGTAGTGCAAGTTAAAAGTCGACAAGGGTTCAACGTAACTGAGGTACATCGGCATGGGGGCACCCGCGACCCCGAGTAGCGCACCAGAGATCGCACAGGCAATCAGCTTCAGTTTGAGTGTTGGTACGCCAGAGCAATCAGCAGCCTCTTCCGAATCTCGAACCGCGCGCAAGCCTTGTCCGATGTGCGAGTCTTGAACATAGCGTGCAATCGACAGCGCAATCACAGCCATGAACGCCATCATGACAAACAACGTGCGGGTGTATGAATCGAAAAATAAGACCTCATTCGGACGAGTCAGCTGAATACCCGTCGCACCGCCAAGAAAGCGTGAGTTCATCACGATGGCCTCAAGAATGAAGACCACCGCAATCGTTGAAATGGAGAAGAAAATCCCCCTCAACCGCAGCGTCAACAGACCGACGCCGAGGCCGAGTAAACCAGCGAGAGCGGCACCCGCAATGATCTGGAATAGCAGGGGCGCTTCCCACAACAGATGCATGGCCAGCGCGGTGTATGCGCCGACGCCCACGAACCCCGGTACACCGAAATTTACATAACCCGCATAGCCACCCAAAATATTCCATCCGGTCGCTAGAACGACTGCCTGCAAAACGACGAAGCCGGCGAAAAACAGGTATTCGTTAGCACCAGAGAGCGCCAGCGCAATCGCCGCAACGATGGCCAAGGCCGAAACAATCCAAAATTTCATGATGCCTTACCTACCAAAGAGGCCCTGTGGGCGTAATCCAAGCATGAGGAGCAAGAGGCCAAAGGCAACCGCTGTTGCCCAAGAGGCACCGAAGAGGGTCAATACGATCGACTCTGTGATCCCGAGAACCAGTCCAGCAACTAAGGTGCCGCTCATACTGCCCATGCCGGCCAGCACGACAACACAGAACGTACGACCGATGTAAATCCGGTCCATCGTTGGCTCCACTGGGCTCACGATAATCAACATGGCTCCCGCAAGCGCATTGACCGAAGTGGCGATACCGAACGCCAATTGTTTGATGCGTACAGGGTCCGCCCCCATCAACCTCAAGGCACCCTCATCTTGGCCAACCGCCTTGATCGCGCGACCAACGAATGTCTTGGAGAAAAACTGCGTGAGAACGACCGTGAGTACGAGTGCCACACCCGCAGCAACCAACAAACGGTATGGCAATCTGAGATCACCCAATCGCAAGCTCTCGCCGATGTAGTCTGCCTCGGCGGATCGTTGATCAACACCAAAGGCGACGACTAGCAACACCTCGATGATGAAGGCGATGCCAAAGAAAAAAGCCAAGCCGTTGACACCAGCAGCACTGCCGCGGCTTTCAAACGTCTCGTAATAAAACCGATACAGCAACATCCCCACCAGAAAGAAGACGGGCATGAGCAAGAAGCCGGAAACAAGGGGGTCAATGCCCCAGCCGCCCAGCATGTAGGCACCGTAGGAGCCGACGATCAGTAAGGCGGGGTGTGCCACGTGCGGCACGTCCAGCAAGCCAAAAGCAACGGAGAGCCCCAAACTGACGGCCGCATAGAAACAGCCCAGCAGCAGGCCGAATAACACGGCTTCAAACAGAAGTTCAAAAGAGAAGAACATTATTTTTCAATCAAAACTTGTCGGGGGTGGTAAACCACCCCCGACAGGAGTCAAAGGTCACGAAATACGCTTACTTTGCGTCAGCTGCTTTCGAGTAAGGGAAGATGAACTCGCCCGTCTTATCGGCAGCTGGCGACAACACAACCTGTTTGGTTGGGCTGCGGAACTGCTCTTGGTCTTTGTCCTTGATGCCACGGAATTGGGCCGTAACCAAGCGAACGTTGGCTCGCTCACCATTCTCATCAAAGCGCACAGGGCCCACAATCGTCTGCATTTCGTTTTTACGGAAATAGTCAGCCAGCTTGCGGTCGTCAATGCTCTTCGTTGCGTTGATGGCCTGCTCCAGCATCTCACCGATAGCGTAGTTAAAGGGCGGCAAGTAGTAACCCAACTCGTCAATCTTCTCCGCCTTTGCGCGCGGGGTGTAGCGCTTCAGGAACGCTTCCACACCGGGAAGCGGCATGCCAGGCACATACACGTGGTAGTTGGTGATACCGTTCAACTTGCTGCCCAAGTTCACTGCAATCGGCGTGAATTGCAGACCCACCATGGCACCACCGACGATCTTCACCTGCGAGCCCAGGCCAATCTCCGCAATCGAGTTCACGATCGCAGCGGAAGCACCGGGGTAGGACGCGATAAAGACTATCTCAGCCTTAGAAGCGCGAATCGACCGTACCAAAGACGAAAAGTCTTTTGTAGTCGGTGGATAGTTCTGGTCGTAAACCACATCCAAGCCTAAGTTCTTGAAGTAAGGCCGCGCACCATCCGCCAAGTTTTGCGCGAACTCACCATCTTCAGCCAAAATCGCGACAGTCTTCGCGCCTGAGGCTTTACCCGCTTCCATGAAACCCTTGGCCCATCCCTCAGCGGTGTTCCAAGGTGAATTGTTAAACCACATGTCGTGCTTGGTCTTAGCATTGACTTGGAACGAGAAGTTACCCATCAACAGCTTTTGACGTTGCTTAACCAGCGGCATGATCGGGGCCGTGGGTCCTGTGGCGTAGGGTGCAATCAACAAATCGACCTTATCCACATCTAACAGCTTGGTGTAGATTCCCGGGGTGTTAGCGGGGTTGCTTTGGTCATCGTAGTAGATGAACTCGACCTTCCGGCCCAATAGGCCACCCTTGGCATTGACATCCTCTACCCACATTCTGAGGGCGAGCAGCGCAGCCTTTCCGCCGCCACCAAGTCCCCCGGTTTGCGGCATGCTCATGCCAATTTTGATGGGGTCGGCAGCCAGCGCGTTTCCGCCTGTTGCCAGACCCGCAACCAGCGCAACGGCTGATGCGGCCCCGAGTAGTTTTCGACGAATCATGTCCATGTTTGTCTCCTTTTTGCGAGTCCGACTTCACACACTAAGAAGCATCAGGCGACGGCTCAAAACCTGACACACCAGAAACACTAAACAACGCTCGGCATCTTGTTGTAGTCTTCACCACTCCATTCAAAATTACCGTCGACGTCAAAGAAGTTCAATTCAATCGTGACCCCATCGGGATCCTTAACAAAAAGCTGAAACAACCGCGAGTCAGCGAGGTAGCGCGGGCGGTAAGGAACGTCCAATGTATTGAGGTGCGCAATAAAAGCCTGAGGCTCGTGCGCCAGAAAAGCGACGTGATCAATCACGCCGCTGTTGTCTTTTGCGGCATTGGGGGGCGAGCCGATGAAATACAGCGACGCGTTGTCCACTTCGTGGGGCGCCAAATGCACCTGTGCCTCGGCACCCACTCCGAGCCAATAACCGGGGAACGGGAAATTAGGTCGGGGCACTTGCGCCATCCCCAAAACCCCCTCGTAGAACGCACGCGATGCCTCGATGTCATTCGACCTGATGAGGTAGTGATTGATCGAGGCGAGTGGCATGTTTGGTGCGGTCAGTCCTGTGTCTTGTCCTATTTAATCTTGAACGATTTACACCGCACGTCTTATTAGGGCAAACCACTAATAATCAATCGATCAATAACAAAACATGCCGTTTCAGACACGTTCGTGACACCAGCGGGACGTAAACGTGAGAAATTTACACCCACATTTAAATTGTTTCAACCGAGGAAAACCCATGACACAAAAGCTCTCACTTTCGCAAGCGCAAGACATCATTGCGTCCGCCATTACCGAGCGCAAGGCGCAGCAATTTCCGCCAATGGGATTCGCTGTGCTTGACGATGCGGGCGACTTAATTGCATATGCCCGCGAGGATGGTGCAAGCATGTTTCGGTTTGACATCGCACGCGCGAAAGCGTGGGGTGCCGTTGGCATGGGTGTTTCGAGCCGAACGCTCGGCGAACGAGCTAAAGACAACCCCAATTTTTTCGTCTCCCTTTCGGCCACTTCGAATGGTCGCTTCTTGCCACAAACCGGCGCCGTTCTTGTAAAGGGTAAGGATGGACAGATTCTCGGTGCTATCGGTGCCAGTGGCGGCACCGGGGACCAGGACGAGGCGGTTTGCATCGTCGGCGTGACGGCGGTTGGCTTGTCGAGTTCTTAACGAAGCTCAGGAGAACGGCGATGCGAATACCTGAATGGACACCTGCGCAGCACCCTATTCCGGATGAGCTGCTCCAAAGCATTCTGAATAGACGGGGCGGTGCACTGATCAACCTGGACAAGGCGCTCCTTTGGAGCGAACCGGTCGCGCGGGGGTGGAACCAGTACGTTGGCGCTGTGAGATCCAATCTACCCACGAGCTGGAAACTTCGCGAACTGGGCATCTGCACTGTCGCCTTGTTAACGGGTGCGACCTACGAGTATCACCACCACGCGCCCGATTTCCTGAAGGCTGGAGGGACACAGGCGGAGTTGGATGCACTTAACTTAATCGCTGAGACCAACGCTTGCCTGCCGCAAAAGCACGCTGCGCTGGGTGAACTCGAGGGGTTGGTCATTCAATACGCAGCGCAAATGACGATGCAGGTACAAGTTGACGATTCGTTGTTCGACGGGTTAAAAACCAAATTCTCGACCACCGAAATTGTTGAGTTGACTACCGCATTTGCGACGTACAACATGGTGGCCAGAATTCTGGTGGCACTCAAAATTACCCCCGAGCACTGAGGAGCGCTTATGTCACGCCGCTTTGTCGATTTATCGATCTATCTGGAAAATGATGTGGTGTCCGATCCACCTGCATTTGCCCCAAAGATCGAATACTTTACACACGAAGACAGTTTCTCTCAGATTGAACCTTTCTTCCCCGGCTTGCAGAAAGAGGACCTACCTGACGGCGAAGGCTGGGCTGTAGAAATGGTGCAACTGTGCACCCATAACGGTACGCACCTCGATGCGCCCTATCACTTCCACTCAACGATGGACAAGGCGCTGGGTTCAAAAAAGCCTGCGATCGCAATCGATGAAGTGCCCCTTGAGTGGTGTTTCCAACCGGGTGTGAAGCTGGACTTTAGACACTTACCCGATGGACATGTTGTTACCGCCGAAGAGGTTGAGGCCGAACTCTTGCGAATTGGACACACGCTGCAACCGCTCGAAATCGTGGTTGTCAACACACGAGCAGGCCAGCAATACGGCAAAGACAACTATGTTGCGTCAGGTTGTGGCATGGGCTACGACGCCACTATGTACTTGCTTGAGCGCGGCGTGCGTCTCACCGGGACCGACGCCTGGAGTTGGGATGCCCCATTTGTTTACACCGCGGAGAAGTACAAGACTAGCCACGATGCGTCTTTGATTTGGGAGGGGCACAAGGCCGGGCGTGACATCGGCTACTGCCATATCGAGAAACTGCACAACCTTGAGGTGCTACCCCCCAGTGGTTTTTATATCTCGTGCTTTCCACACAAAATTCGTGGTGCATCAGCCGGATGGACACGCGCCGTCGCTATTTTTGACGACGCTTTGTTTTAGACCTGTCCGAGCAAGTAGGAAAGTAAGTGTGCGGATGAGGCATCACGCGTGCCACGTGCTGCAACGACTTGATCAGGACGAATGAGCACCCAATCGGCGCCGTATAACGCTTCGGCCTCGGTGGAATCGCTGCGATAAAGACTCAGCGGTAAACCCCGTGAAGCAGCCTGCTCTGACCATGAGGCTAACGTGTCTTGCGATAAACCGAAGTGAATCAATGTCCAATCGAATCCAAAGTGGTCGTAAATCGATGTGCCATCGGGCAACCATAGGTGTGGCGCCCGACCGCCCGGTATCGCCGTTTGTTCATAGTGGTTGGCTTGGTCGGGCGGCGGTGATTCACCCGTCGACAAGACCAGCGGCGAGGCGTCGTAGCGCGTACCAAATGTGACGCCCGGAATGTTGAATTCCGCACGCCCATGCGCCTCTAGATAAGCCCCTGCAATCGCACGCACCTCTTCACCTGTGGGGTCAGTGGCCTCAATGCTTGGATCGGGTACGAACAAGCCCAAAGAGTCTGCAAAGCCCCGTGCATAGTTGGTATTACGCACGGCCGCAGGCTTGCGTTCAAGGCCATAGGTTTCAAGGACTGACTCGGCGGCATAGCCTTTCAGTACGGCCGCCAGTTTCCAGCCTAGGTTAACCGCATCCTCAACCGCGGTGTTGTATCCCAGTCCGCCTGTGGGTGTAAACAGATGCGCCGCGTCGCCAGCGATAAATACCCGCGCTTGCTGGAACTCCGACGCAACCAAGCAATGACCTGCAGTCCATCCCCTTCGTGCCAATATTTCAATCGGTATTTCCGCACCAACGGCCTCATAGAAAAGGGCCTTGGCATCGGCGTCAGTCAAGGTACTTTCGTCCTCACCAGGCTTTAGCTGCGTATGAAATGCGAACTCTTGCACACCGTCAACAGCCGCCATGAACGCACGGCGCTCCGTGTTGAATGTCACATTCATCCAGGCGGGCGGGTGTGGGCACCGCTCGTAAAACGTAGGGGCGCGCAGATAGATCGCGTACATGCGTCCGCCCATGAAGTCGCGGGGTATGCCCCCCTCCCCCTCATAGCGCCACCCCATTTGCTGCCGAACCATGCTGCGGGGCCCATCGGCCCCGACCAGATAGGCCGCGCTCACTGCTTCTATGCCTCCCGACTGGAGATCTTCAATGGTTGCAGTCACATGGTTGCCCACATCCTCAAAATGACGTAGACGGGTTCCATAGCGCAACTCGACAGAGGGTAGTTCGCTGGCCTTCTGATAGAGACACTTCTCGACAAACTTTTGGGACACGCGATGCGGAAGTTCTGCCGCACTCCACGCGCCGTTGAGTTGAGTCACTACTCTCTTGGCATCCTTAGCCGATGGCAGTTTGAACCGTGCCAATTCAAAACCGGTGTAACGCGTGCAATAAGCGATGTCAGTCGGGTAATCGGGGGGCAGTCCCAAAGCGCGGATCTCATCTGCAAAACCCAACCGTCTGAAGTGCTCCATGGTGCGGGCTTGGGTGGCATTAGCTTGCGGATTGAATGCGGTTTCAAGTTGATCGTTCACCAACAGCACACGAACACCACGTCGCCCCAGCTCAATGGCAAGCACCAAGCCACAGGGCCCGCCGCCGGCGATGAGCACATCAACCTGCCGCGTCATACCGCTTGCCGTCGACGCGCGGGTAACAAAACGATGGCAATCGCGACCAATATCAGCGCCAACGCCGCGATGTCGGCCCAGCCCACCGTTTCATTCAAAAACCAAGCGCCGCCCATCAATCCGACCATGGGCACCAACATGATTGACAGACCGCTGGTGACGGGCGTTAGCTTCCGTGCCACCTTGAACCAAGCCACGTAACAAATGGCAAACGTCACGGCACCCGCGTAAAAAATTGCCGCAAACTGAGGCCAATTGGGCCAGGACCAGCGGTCACGCTCGAACAGGGTAGCTAAAACGGTAAAGCAAACAGCCGCCAGCAACAACATCCAAAACGTCAACGCAGTGCTTGATATGCTGATTTTGCAATTCTTCATCATCGCATTGCCGACCCCCCAGGCCATGGCAGCCCCAAGGGTTGCCACGAGCCCGATGGGTTGCCCCGCAAAACTCGCCATTTCGTCACGCGCCAATAGAAGGGTCGCAAGTAAAGAGCAGATCACCCCCCAGATACCGCGAGTCGTCAGCGTATTCTTGAAGAAGATGACACTCGCAATGAGCGCCCAGACCGGCATCGTATATCCCACGATTGCAGCGCGGCCCGAATTCAAAAGCAACACCCCATAGATGAGGCCCACATGCCACAGGACCATGTTGGGGATACCGAGCTGCAGAGCCAAAAGCCGTTCACCAGAGGGTATGCGCAGCGAGTCTCCTTGGTACAAAGCATAAGCACCTAACAACACAAAGCCGATAGTGAACGTGAATGCTCGAAATGTAAGTGGCGGGAAATCAGTCACCACGAACTTCATGATAGGGTAGTTCAAGCCCCAAGATACCGTCACCAACAAAATCAGCAGCAAGTCGATCGTATTGATGTCATTGGAGGCGTGTCCCGCTTTAACGTTCATGTATGGCCCAGGTAATTTTTACGACACTTTTGATGTGATCCGGAGGGTTTCACTGATTGTAAAAATATGCTGTCACCTAGGTTGCAAGTGTTCGTGATTGGTATTGCGCTGGCCACGAGAGGCCCTTTGCCCGTCTCGACCCAGCTTTTTATGGGGACGATAAAATAGACAACACCGCATCAGCGGCTTCACCCTATCAGAGCGCTCCACTGCATGACTTCTACAGCAAACCACCCCCGGATTCACTGGCTCGTCGCATTGGTTTTGTCGTTCGGCACCGCCAGCATTGGCGGTAGTCTGACCATATTGGATGACTGGTACTACGGTCTGCAGCAGCCCTGGTTCAAACCGCCAGATTTTTTGTTTGGTCCGGCATGGACCACATTGTTTTTCTTGATGGCTTGGTCAGGCGTACTGGCTTGGCGCACCCATGCGGCTGACCCTTTAGCCACCGCACAGCGACGGCGGTTGATGCTGCAATTATGGGCATTCAATGCGATAGCCAACATCGCATGGAGTTGGCTCTATTTCTATCTGCAACGACCGGCATGGGCGTTGCTAGAAATGCCAGTGCTGTGGTTGTCGATCTGGCTTTTGATCCGCCACCTCACACCCTACAACCGCAAAGCGGCGCGGATGCTGTGGCCCTACCTGGCCTGGGTCAGCTTTGCCGCCGCATTGAATGTGGCGACAGTGATGCTAAACCCTGCCTGATAAAAGTTCCAACAGATATAGAAGCCACCTGCGCATACGGGGATTTCGCCAGCAGATTTGAATTACACTGGGGCACGCTCAATCCCACAAACACCCAACCCGATCAGGTCTAGCTCATGCCCGTCCCTGCCGGTGAGATCCAAAAACAATTCTGGACAGCGTCTGATTTCCTTTTTCACACGGGCGAAAGCCTAGCCGGACTACGTATCGGTTACCTGGCGTTCGGCAACCCAAGTGGAACCCCGGTTTTGGTGCTCCACGGTACCAACTCCGCTAGCATCAACTTGCTGAACGCTGCATTCGCCGACCCTCTGTTTACAGCGGGTCAACCGCTGGATGCCGCGACGCATTGGATCATCATGCCCGATGCCATTGGTGCAGGCGACTCATCAAAACCCTCCGACGGTTTGGGACCAAATTTCCCACGCTACAACCTAGAAGATCTGGTGGCAGCACAATACCGCCTGCTTACCGAGGGCCTAGGTATTGACCATGTAAGGGTCATCGTTGGTAACTCTATGGGCGGGATGCTGACATGGTTGTGGGGCATCCGCTACCCTGACTTCATGGATGCGCTGGTAACACTTGCGTGTGCACCCATCGCCATGTCAGGGCGAAATTGGATGCTACGCCGACTGGTCGTTGACATGGTCCAAAACGACCCTAACTGCCTGCAAACGGCTGCCCTCTTCTACAACCTCGCGAGCAACGGCGGGGATGCGGCCTTGCAAATCAGCGGACCAACGCGAGAAGCCGCTGATACCTATCTAGACAAACGTCGTCAGCAATTGGCGACTTTAGATGCGAACGACTTTGTTTATCAGCTCTTGGCCACCCGCGACTACGACCCGTCGGGCGAGTTACACCGCATTACGTGCCCTATTCTGGCCATCAATGCCACCGATGACGAGCGCAACCCTGCAGCCCTGAACTTGCTGACCACCGCCTCGGCCACTCTGCCTCATTTACAAACGCACCTGATCACGGGCGGACCAGAAACCGCCGGGCACGGCACCACCTTGCAGGCAAGGTGGTGGGCCGATCGGCTACGAGATTTTTTGGTCGACTTGGCCTAGTTTGACCCGGCCTGACCGCGTCCTCATGCGCTGAGTTACAAAAAACGCATTCAACCGAAAGGCGGGTAGCCCGCCTTGAGGTGGAACAATGCAATTGCGCCGTAAATGACAACGGTGGCTACCGCAGTCGCCAACTCCCGGGGCATAGACAGCGCAGGCACCTGCAACTCAGGCTTTCCCGCCTTGTTAATGAGAATAACGCTGAGCACGGCCCACACCAACAAACCGCCAAACAAGACAAAGGACGCGGTGTCGCCATTGACCAATAGATGGGCCAAAGCCCATGTCTTGATAGCGATTAGTTGCGGGTGTCGAATTTTCGCTGTGATGCGACTTTTGAGTAACGATGCAGCCATGAAATACACAGCAAAAAGCATCAGCAGGTTGTTGATACCCACGAGCGGAGCCGAACGACCCCAATAGAAAGTTCCCTCTGCCGGTACATAACCCTGCACCATGAGCGCAACAGACGCCACGATCAAAACAGCGATGACGACCCTCCCCGCAGTGCCCATCGTGGCCCGGGCACCGGGTGCCAGACGCTTGAATAAATGCGCCACAGACCACAGCACCACGCCCAATATTAGCAATGTCATTTTTTAATCCTTTGATGTCTTCATGAGCAATTCAGTTTTATCACAGGGCTCACTATGCCCTGCTCGTATGCCTCAATGACCCGCGGAAGATGCCGGTTGAATGGGTAAACCAATCAGGTTGACCAAGTCGGCGTGGCTCAGACCTTCAACGGTATCAACCAGTCGCAGGCCGTCCGGGCCACAGGACAACGTGCACAGATCCGTGTAGATGCGCTTGACGCAGGCTAAGCCCGTCAGGGGGTAGGTGCAGGACGAGACGACTTTGCTTTGCCCCGTCTTGGTGAGTAAGTCCATCATGACCCACGTTTCTTTGGCGCCGACCGCCAGGTCCATCGCGCCGCCCACGGCTGGGATGGCGCCTACCTCACCGGTGCTCCAATTGGCTAAATCGCCCTTAACCGAAACTTGGTAAGCACCCAAGACGCAAATATCGATATGCCCACCGCGCATCATCGCGAAACTGTCGGCATGGTGAAAATAGGCGCCCCCCTTCAGCAGGGTTACCGGCTGCTTACCCGCATTAATGAGATCGAAATCTTCGTCGCCGGCGGTGGGCTGGGGACCCATACCGAGGATCCCGTTTTCGGAATGCAGCACAACCTCAATGCCCTTGGGTAAGTGGTTGGCAACAGCCGTCGGCATACCGATACCGAGGTTGACGTAGGCTCCGTCAAAAATATCCTCGGCCACGCGTTGCGCGATAGCAGCTTTATCTCGTTTATTCAAAAAATTCATCGCGCGATGGGCACCACATGGGTGACGTGAATACCGGGAGTAATGATGGTCTCAGGGTCGAGTTCACCCAACTCGACGACCTCGTAAACCGATGCAACGGTGCAGACCGCCGCCGTCGCCATAACGGGGCCAAAGTTACGCGCTGCTTTACGGAAAGTCAAATTCCCCCATCGGTCTCCGCGCTCCGCTTTGACCAGCGCCAGGTCACCGTGTATGGGGGTTTCAAATACGTAGCCTCGACCATTGATCAAACGGGTCTCTTTGGGCGATCCATCAGGGTGTAACGCCAACGCCGTGCCGTAACCGGTAGGCGTGAAAAATCCCCCCAAGCCAGCCCCCGCGGCGCGCAGCCGCTCCGCCAAGTTACCTTGTGGAACCAACTCCAATTCGATTTGATTGGCGCGGTAGAGTGCATCGAAAACGTGGGAATCGGTTTGACGTGGGAAGCTACAAATGAGCTTTCGCACTGCGCCTGTTTTCAGCAAAGCTGCCAGACCTTTATCGCCGTTGCCGGCATTGTTGTTCACCACAGTGAGCTCACGCAAGCGGCACTCAATCAGGGCGTCGATAAGCTCATCTGGAATGCCAGCGGTTCCGAATCCCCCGATCAACACCGTAGCGCCGTCGCGCACGGTCGCGAGCGCATCTTGGGCGGACGACGTTATTTTGTTAATCACCTGAGCGATTCCAAATGAAGTTAGAGGCCTGCTTATTGAGCATCTCGACCACATGGCGTTGATCCGCTGGTCGACCTGCGATTCCAAAGCATACATGCAAAGGCAACAGGTGCTCTTCACGGGGATGGCAAAAAGCAGCACCAGGCGCATCGCGCCAGTGAGTCAACTTTTCGCGGATGTCACCAGGCGACTGGGACGACCCCGAAATGATCTGAGCAAGCCATTCCTCAAAGGCCTGATTCGCAGCTTGACTCTCAACGCTGTCGTTGAAAAAAGCATGCATGTTGTGAAAGCTAAAACCAGAGCCAATGAACAAGGTCTCCGACAACCCCATAGCGCCGAGATCCTCGCCCAATTGGATATGCCACTCTGGGTTCAGCGATGAGGATAGCGATACTTGGATAACAGGAATGTCGGCCGATGGATACATCAGCATCAGCGGCACGAATACACCGTGGTCAAGACCACGCTGATCATCAAGACTAACCTCGTAGCCGCGCGTTGTGAGTCCGCTGGCTATCTGCGCGGCAAGCGCCGGCGCGCCTGGGCAGGGGTAACGAAACTCGTAACTCTCGGGCGGAAAACCGTAATAGTCGTATAGCAATGAGGGTTCCGCCGCGCTGGTGATCCCCACACTGGACCCTTCCCAATGGGCACTGAATACGATAATTTGCTTGGGTTTTTGGAAACTTTGTGGCAGCGCTCTCAAAAAGGAAACGAGGCCCGCGTGTTGGGGGTCACCCAGCAAGGGCCGGGGCCCACCGCCATGGGAAATAAAGACAACGTCTTGGGACATTAGTGGGGGGTGGTCAACGAACAAATGTGCGTTTTAGTTTACCCCCTTATTCTCTTTTCGGTTGCCGCCCTTCTCCTGAGACTCGTTTGCAATGGGGATTAGAAGAACGCCATGGTCCGGACCTCAATGCTTTCACGTGGCTGCGCATTGGGTTGGGTCAACGGGTCCTCGAAAGCAGAGTGCCCCATGAACCGGCAGCGACCATCGGTCTCCGAATCGTAGGTTTTTAAAAGCAACGCCTGATCCGCCGTCATACCAGGGAAATAGTGCCACCTGTGTTCTGGCGAATAGCGCATCGCGTAGATTTCGCCGGTGCGATCGGCGTAACGAAGTTCCCAATTGATCAAGTCGCCAGGTTGCTGCGTCGTGGCGTCGATCATCGCCAGGGGCAACTCTTCGACCTTTCGGTAAAGGGGTTTCCACACGTTGTAGAACGCAACTCGGCCCTTCAGCAGCGTCTCTGCTTGATCCTTCATCACCTCACGCACGCGCTTCGGTCCACTGGCAACTGTGTAGTCGCTGTGCACCACCAGCACGGCAGGACGCTTGACGGTGGTTTGCTGCTCGTAGATCGCCGACGGTTTTTTGAATTGCATCTGCTCTTGTGGCAGGCGCTTACGGATCGTGTGATCAAACACCGCCACTAATTTGGCGCCGGTATGGCGCTTGACGAAGTCGACCACCTGCGGGTAGAAGTCTTTAACGACCGAATCCTCGGCATCGAACGCTTGAAAAGAGGGGTCAAACGAATGCAGTTCGAACCCCTCTTTATCCACACTAAGACGGTCCTTGATACCCCACGCACTCTCCACAGGCACTTCCCTGACATCCGTGCCAGCAGCGGTGAATTCAGCGTCTGGACCTGGGTCGTAAAAGTAATGCGCCAGCACACGCCCCTCACTCTCTGAGTAGTTCATGTGCGCGCGCGTCGTGGTGTGTGTTGTGTTCATGGTGTCGAAGCAATTAGAGAAAATCAGGCGTTAACAGGGGCTTGGGTCGTGAAGCCTTCATAGACGGTCGTTTCAGACCAGCATGTCAGCTGTTCAACCCCGTCTTTCAGCCAACGCGAGAGATGCGGATGCGCTGCCAATCGCAACTGCTGCCAACCGTGCAAATGCATGGGCGCAGCCAGCGCAACATCAGCGATGGTTGGGCTTGGGGTGCCGCTAATCCATTGGTGTTCCGCTAAGCGCTTGTCAAGAATACCAGCGAGCTTGTGGAAGTTATCTGCTTGTGCGTCGAGCACCGCGGGATCCGGTTCGGCTCCCAGAATGGGTTTCACGCAGTTTTCAACCAAATACACATAGCAGCTTGGGAACCAGCTTGACGACTCCCACAACAACCAACGGTTGATGTCAGCCCGTGTAATCAAGTCGGTGGGGTATGCCGTGGCATTGCCATGCTTATCGGCTGCGTATTGCAAGATGGCGTTGGACTCCCAGAGAACAAAATCACCCTCCACCATGGCAGGGATCGATGCGTTGGGGTTAATTGCTAGGTAGGGTGCCTCCTTCTGTTGGCCCTTGAAATAGTCCACATGGACCAGCTCATAATCGGCGCCGATCAGCTTCAAGCCAGCCAGTACCTTTCTGCAATTCACCGTGATGGGGTCAGCGTAAATCTTCATGTTTGTCTCCTTTGAATTAATCCAGCATCTACCGCACCGGATTGGGTATCAGTGTGGTTTCTTGACTTGAAGCTGGCTAGATATTCAAATGGCAACCGATTGTTCACCTATTGGAAACAGTGATGATCTCTCTCGAAACCATAGCCACCTTTGTCACAGTCGCTGAAACACTGAGCGTGACTCAAACGGCCAAGACCCTGAACATCGCAAAGGGTCTGGTCAGCAAGCGAATTGGACAGCTGGAGACCCATCTGGGTGCCACCCTTTTCAGTCGCAGCACACGCCGCATTGCGCTCACGCCAACCGGTGAGGCATACCTCCCACGCGCGCTGAAAATAATTGGCGAAATGCGCGCTGCTGAGGAAGAGATCAATGCGATGCGCCATGAATTGGTGGGCAAGATACGCCTAACAGCACCCGTTTCGTGGGGACAGCGCGTACTGGCTAAGAGCCTACCGAAATTTCTGTTGCAGCATCCCGGTATCGAGATCGAACTCACACTATCCGACCGTTTAGTCGATATGGCATACGAGGGTTTCGACATTGCCCTGCGCTGGAGCGCAGAAGAGGATTTGCTTAAATCCACCCGATTTGAGTTATCCCGAATCGTCTGGCTATTGGCGGCGGCACCGGGCTTTCTCAACAAAGTCCCTAATATCAAACAGCCAAGAGACCTGGCATCGATACCGAGCCTGTTCTACTGGAAAGACTCGTCCGACCACATTTGGAAATTGCAGCGCGGCAAGCGCCTGGAGGTGGTGGAGGTTGCGAGCCGCTACCATGTTGACAACCCCGAGGCCGTTTTGACCGCGTGCCTTGAAGGCCTGGGGGTCGCTTTGGTGCCGGACTACCTCTGCCGTGAGGCCCTTGAAACCGGCCAACTGGTTCAGGTGCTACCGCAGTGGACCCCAATCACCCGCTTTGGCACCCGCATCACAGCACTATGTCCGCCAGAGCGCGAGCGGCTGCCGCGCAACGCCGCCATGCTCACCTTTTTGACGGAACTGAGCGTCTAACTCGCCTTTAATGCGACCGCGTTTGCTGGGACTGCTCGGGCAATAGCCCGCGGGGTCTGAAGCGGATTGTGACGAGCAGGATGAGCCCCATGGTAATCAAGCGCATGTGTGCCGCACTATCGAGCAAATGTGACCTTAACTCGCTGTCTTCAGCAAGCCCTGATGTCAGGAAACTCAGCAAGGCGTAGCCCAACGGTTCAGCCTCAACCCAGAAGAACCAGATTAAGAAACCGCCCACGATTGACCCCAAGTTGTTGCCTGACCCGCCCACGATGACCATCACCCAGACCAAAAAAGTGAATCGCAAGGGGTTGTAGGTTGTGGGCGTGAATTGACCATCAAATGAGGTCATCATCGCCCCCGCAATACCTACCACGGCGGACCCAAGGATAAAGACTTGGAGGTGCCGTCCGGTCACGTTTTTACCCATCGCCTGCGCAGCGGTCTCGTTATCGCGAATGGCGCGCATCATACGGCCCCATGGCGATTTGATCGCAGTCTGCGATAGCCAGTAAAGAATGCCAAGCATCACCAACGCCAGCGCCGCAGAACACAGCTTCACATAAATTGACGTGAAGTCCTGCAAATCAGCTCCAAACCACGCCGCCCATTCTTGGGCCCAAGCCAGCTGCTGCAGATCGTATTCATAAGGCGTTGGTCGCGGAATACCGTTAACGTTTTTTACACCGCGGGTTAGCCACTCTTCGTTCTTGAGAACGGCAATGATGATCTCGGAGATACCCAGTGTGGCAATCGCCAGATAATCGGAGCGCAACCCCAACGTGACTTTTCCAATCACCCACGCCACACTCGCAGCGAGCACCCCACCGACCACCCAAGACAACAGCACGGGCAAGCCCAGGCCACCCAAGAAACCCGTTTGCGCTGGGTTGACCGACTCGATCAAATTGGTCGCAGGGTCAAAAAAGTAGCGCGCCGCAAAGTAACCGCCGATCACGATAACGGCCATCCCCCAACCACGGATGTAGCCTTTGGGTAATCGGTGATACGCACCGACCGCCAAAAATATGGTCGCGACGGCTACCAATACGCCTAACCCAATTCCAGCGCCGCCAAGCGCCCAAGCCTCCGGCACCGGTTTCATGCTGACCAATACGGCCGATATCCCACCGAGCGCAGCAAAACCCATCAGACCGACGTTGAACAAGCCGGCGTAACCCCACTGGATGTTCAGACCGAGTGCCATGATGGAGGCGATCAGGCAGTAATTGAGAATGGTGAGCGAAAGAGACCAACTCTGGAATACGCCGACCATCACCAACGCAAGGGCCATAAAGGCGAATGCCAGCGGTGCTTGTTGTTTTGTAATCGTCATACGGATTTCCCCGCAAAAATACCTGTTGGCCTAAACAAGAGGACCAAAACCAAAATCACAAAGGACACGGCGAACTTGTAATCAGTGGATAACAGTTGCACCAACCCCTCCGGTGCCCAACTTTCGGGGACCCAGTACGTTAGAAATTTTTTGTAGGCGTATGTGACGGTCACTTCTGAAAATGCAATGACGAATCCACCCGCAATGGCACCCACCGGGTTACCCAAGCCGCCAACAATCGCCGCTGCAAAAATGGGAAGCAGCAATTGGAAGTATGTGAACGGCTTGAAACCTTTGTCTAAGCCGTAAAGGGTACCGGCGATCGTTGCCAAAGTCGCGGACAAAATCCAGGTGATCATGACCACGCGCTCTGGGCTGATACCTGAAAGGAGCGCCAGATCTTCGTTGTCTGAATACGCACGCATCGATTTACCGGCACGCGTACGCTCCAAAAACCAGAACAATGCCGCAACGACGATGATGGCCGTCAGAATCGTCAGTCCTTGGCTTGTCTTGAACGCGATACCTTCGTCTAAACCCGTGAGTTCCTTGAACTCCCCAAATCGAATAATGAAGCGTTCCCCGTCACTGAAGCGCTGATCCCCAGTGCCGATCACAAATCGCACCAAGCCGTTCAAAACAAACATCAAACCGATCGATGAAATCAGGAATACCACCGGCGCGGCCTTGACCTTGCGTTGATGGCGGTAGACCAGTCGATCCGATATCAAGACCATTAGCGTCGTCGCAGCGATACCAAAAGGAATCGCCAACAATGCCGTCGGTAAGGGGTCAATGCTGATACCCATCTTTTGAAACAAGGCGGTGACCAGAATCACAACCATGGTGCCAAAGGCCATGGTGTCGCCGTGTGCGAAATTAGAAAATCGCAAAATGCCGTAGACCAGCGTGACACCAAGCGCGCCAAGCGCCAGTTGGCTCCCGTAGGCGGTCGCAGGAACGATAAGGAAGTTGCTGAGGAGCATCAACCCATTCAGGAAGTCTTGCATTTACCTACCCCCCAAGAAGGTTCGGCGCACATCGGGATTGGCCATCAGCGCCTCCCCTGTGTCGGTGTAACGGTTGCTACCTTGCACCAGAACATAGCCCTTGTCGGCGATGTTCAGCGCTTGTCTTGCGTTTTGCTCGACCATCAGTATCGCAATACCGGTTCGAGCGATTTCGATGATCCTGTCGAACAGCTCATCCATCACGATCGGTGATACGCCAGCAGTCGGCTCATCAAGCATCAGGACTTTAGGCTGCGTCATCATGGCGCGTCCGACGGCAACTTGCTGGCGCTGTCCGCCCGATAGTTGACCCGCTGGTTGCCGCCTCTTTTCTTTCAAAATCGGGAACAGATCGTAAACCTGCGCGATCGTATCTTTGAAATCACCTTTGCGGAGGAACGCCCCCATTTCAAGGTTCTCCTCAACAGACATCGAGGTGAACACGTTGTGGGTTTGTGGCACAAAGCCCATACCGATTGCCACACGATCCTGTGGCGTTAGTCCGGTGATGTCTTGACCTTCGAGTTTGACCGCGCCTGCCCGCAACTTGAGCATGCCGAACAACGCCTTCATAGCGGTTGATTTACCCGCACCGTTTGGTCCCACGATCACTGCGATTTCACCGCGCTCAACCGCAATCGTGCAACCATTCAGAATATCGGCGGCACCGTAGCCGCCTGTCATGCTTTCGCCGATTAGAAAGCTCATGACTTTGCTCCCGTCTTATTTTTGAGACCGCGCCCGAGATAGGCCTCGATCACCTGCTCATTCGCAGTGACCTCGGCAGCGGTGCCTTGCGCCAAGACATGCCCTTCGGCCATCACAATGACCGACTCGCACAAACGTCCGATGAAGTCCATGTCGTGCTCGATCATGCAGAAGGTGTAGCCGCGCTCTTTGTTCAGCCGAATGATGGCGTCACCCAAGGTATTCAGCAACGTGCGGTTAACACCGGCACCGACCTCGTCCAAGAAGACAATCTTGGCATCGGTCATCATCGTGCGACCCAATTCGAGCAGCTTTTTTTGACCACCCGACAAATTCCCGGCGAGCTCGTCAGCGACGTGTTCGATCTCCAGGAATCGGATCACAGCGTTAGCCTTCTCACGCACACGCGCTTCTTCTTCTTTGACAAGATTCGGGCGTAACCAAGCGTCAATCAGGCGCTCCCCTGATTGATTACCAGGCACCATCATTAAATTCTCGCGAACGCTCAAGGTGGAAAACTCGTGCGCAATTTGGAAGGTGCGCAGCATCCCCTTGGCAAACAACTGGTGGGGCTCCAAACCGGTAATGTCTTCGCCATCGAGGTACACGTGACCCGATGTTGGTTTGTAGTGCCCGGCAATCACGTTGAACAGCGTTGTCTTGCCCGCACCGTTAGGGCCAATCAGCCCGGTAATCCGCCCTGTTTGTAGCGATAACGACACGTCGTCGACGGCATGAATGCCACCGAAGTGCATCTTGAGGTTTTTAACTTCAATCATGGGATAGATAAAATAAACGGCCCAGACCTGTGGCGGTCCGGGCCATTCATGTGTCGACTGAGGTGAGGCGCGCAGCGCCTCACTCGGCTCAAATTAACGGTAGCCGACGGTCTCGAATTTGCTGCCCTTAACGACGACTTCGCGGTAGCTACCTGCGCTTTCGCCTGGGGCAATCAATTCAACAGCTGATGCACCGACGTAATCGATGTCACCACCTTTGGCCAAAATTGCCAGAGCTTTGGCAAGTTGTCCAGGGTAGATTTTTTCGCCAGGTGCGTTAGCGACTTCAAAAACCTTGTTCTTGAACTTGCTGCTGTCGGTTGACTTAGCGGCCTGCATCGCGAGGATGGTCAGTGCAGCTGCATCGTATGACTCGGGCGAGTAAGGACCATCTTTAAAGCCAGCCTTGGCTGCCAGTGCGGTGTACTGCTTGGCGCCAGGGCTGTCGGTTCCTGGAACCACACCGAATGAGCCGTTCAAACCCTTGCCAATTGCCGCAGTCAGGCTGTCGCCGATCATGGCGTCGGGCAAGAAGAAGCGCTCGAACGCACCGGTATCCAGCGCAGAGCGGATGATGCCGCGGCCGCCTTGGTCCAAGTAGCCCGCAACAATCAGAATGTCACCACCGGCAGAGGCCAGCGCGCCCACTTCGGCGGTGTAGTCACCCTTACCGTCTTCGTGTGAAGCGTAAATCGTAATCTTGCCACCGGTAGCTTCGACGTTCGTTTTGATGCTGTCAGCCAAACCCTTGCCGTAGTCGTTGTTGGTGTATGTCAATGCGGCTGACTTGATGCCTTTTTCTTTCAGCATTTGCGCAATGATCTGACCTTGACGAGCGTCTGAGGGCGAGGCACGGAAGAACAGGTCGTTGTCAGGGATAGTGGTCAACGCAGGTGATGTCGCGGAGGGCGAGAACAACACAACGCCTTTGGGCATGGCCACGTTCTTGAGCATCGCCGTTGTCGCACCGGAGCACAAACCACCGATGATCGCCTTGACTTGCTCAGAGCTCACCAAACGCTCAGCAGCGGCTGTCGCAGCAGCAGCATCGATACAGGTGCTGTCTGCGCGAACGGCAGTGATTTTCGTTCCGCCCAAAAAGGCACCGCTGTCGCTGGCCTCTTTCAGTGCCATTTCAGCGCCAGCCGCCATAGGTCCCGCCAAGGATTCCGCTGGACCGGTGAAGCCGAGTGCAACGCCGATCTTGATGGTGTCAGCGTGCGCTGTGCCGATCAGTGCGGCCGTCAGCGCGGTAACGGTGAAAAGTTTCTTCATAGTTGCTCCTGTAGTTTTTTGGAATCTGCGATTTTGACACGACATCTCACAAATTAAAAATTAGTATTGATACCAATCTCTGAATTTTTGACTAAATTGGCACCTGTAATCGACATAAAAGTCCAAAACAGTGCCGAAACGCGTCACGACTGATAAAGCGGCTTGAATCGTGCGATGGTTGCTTTAACGGACTCGCTCAAATGAAAACCGGCGCCAAACTGATCTGCTAGAACCGCGCATTTGGCCTCGAAAGCCGCGATGCCCTGCCCGTAAATGAACTGCATGGTGCCGCCCGTCCAAATGGGAAACCCCACCGCAAATAGGGATCCGATGTTGGCGTCATGCACACTTTGTAGGACGCCCTCATCGAGGCAGCGGGCCGTTTCGACCGCTTGGCGATACAAAATGCGGTCTTGGATGGTTGGGATGTCGACCGTCGCGTCGGGCCGTTCAAATAGCGTCTTCAGATCGGGCCACAACTGCTTTTTCGCGCCTTCCGGGTAATCGTAGAACCCCGCCCCCGCAGCCCGTCCGCTGCGGTTGTGCACCTTTACCATGCGCTCGACCAGCAGTTCGCCAGCGCTGGCCTGGTAGGTTTTACCCATGGCTTTGTAATCACTGCGGGTCTGGTCCAGTACCTGCACGGACAGCGACAACGCCGTCTCGTCGAGTACCGCCAACGGCCCCACCGGCATCCCACATTGCATGGCCGCATTTTCGATCACCGCCGCCGGAATACCCTCACCCAGCATGGCAGCGCCCTCCATCACAAAAGTGCCAAACGTCCGGCTGGTGTAAAAGCCGCGCGCATCGTTGACCACAATGGGTAATTTGCCAATCTGCTGCACATAGTCGTAGGCCTTCGCCAAGGTGTCGTCATCCGTCTGCTCGCCCCGAATGATCTCGACCACTCGCATCTTGTCGACGGGGCTGAAAAAATGGATGCCGATAAACCGATTCGGTTGGCGCACGGTTTGGGCTAAACCTGAAATGGGCAGGGTCGAGGTGTTGGAAGCAAAGAAGCCATCGGCACTGAGGTGCGGCAAAGCCTCGCGGGTCACCGCCTCCTTCACCGCCCGATTCTCGTAAACCGCCTCAATGATGAGGTCACACCCCGTCAAAGCACCATAATCGTCAGTGGGCTCGATGAGCGATAACAACGTCTTTTGCGCTGCCTCCGGCAGCCGCCCTTGGCGAACCAATGCACTGCTCAATCGCTCGCTGTGCAGTTTTCCGCGCTCGGCCACCGCTTCGGTTTGATCGAGCAGCACCGTTTGAATCCCCTTGCGCGCCTGCGCGTACGCAATTCCTGCCCCCATCATCCCCGCGCCCAACACGCCCACTTTTTGAACGCGATGCCGAGGAACGGCAGCAGGACGGCTGCCGCCGGCTTTGATCGCATTCATGTTAAAGAAAAAGGTATTGATCAGGTTGCGGGCGACTGGACCGGTCCAAAGCCTCGCCAAGTAACGCGACTCAATGCGCAAGGCGGTATCGAAATCAACCAATGCGCCCTCGACCATACAGGCCAACGCGTATTCGGGTGCAGGTAGCAATCCACGCGTTTTTTTACGCAGCATCGCGGGCGCAACCGAGATGGCACCGGCGAGCCTAGGCGAGAGCGGGCCGCCCCCGGGTATGCGATAGCCATTGACGTCCCACGGCTGTTGGCTTGCGGGGTTCGCGTTGATCCACTCAATAGCCAAAGCACGCATCTCGGCCTGGGCGTTGGCGCCTGGCGCCACCAGGGCGCCCACCAGCCCCATCGCCTGAGCCCGCGCGGGCGTGAAAAGCTGCCCCTCAACTAAAAAGGGTTGTGCTTTCGTCAGCCCCAATAACCTAGTCATTTTCGTGATGCCAGACCCACCGGGGATCAATCCCAAGGTGACCTCTGGTAGCCCCAATTGAATGTGTGGGTCGTCGATAGCAACGCGGTAATGCCCGACCAACGCCACCTCCCAACCGCCCCCTAAGGCGTGACCGTTGATACACGTGACGACTGGGATACCCAATGTCTCCAGCGTTCGAAAATGTTGCTTGATCTGCTCCACCTCGTGAAAAACCGCTATGGCGTCGTCTGCAGTGGCATTGATGACCTGCGTGAGATCGGCTCCGGCGAAGAAAGACGTTTTGGCCGAGGCCAAGATCACCCCGCGAATACCGGCACGCTCGCGCACCACTTGCTGTGTCACGGCGTCGAGGTCCCGTTGCCATTGAGCACACATGGTGTTGACGGATGACCCGGTCTCATCCATCGTCAATGTCGCAATGCCATCGGATAGATCAAATCGAATGGTCTCAGTCATCATGTCTACTCTTGTTGAAAGGTGGTGTGCTACGCAGTGGGCTCAGACGCGTTCGACGATGGTGCAGATGCCCATACCACCGCCCACGCACAGGGTCGCGAGACCGTAACGCAACTGACGGCGATGCAGTTCGTCGATCAGGGTGCTTAGGATCATGGCCCCCGTCGCACCGAGTGGGTGCCCCATCGCAATCGCCCCGCCATTGACATTGGTTTGCTCGGTATGAAACCCCATGTCCTTCATGAACTTCATCGCGACAGCCGCAAACGCCTCGTTGATCTCGACCAAGTCAATATCACCCACATCCAAATTGGCTTTGGCCAACGCTTTACGTGCAGCCGGTGTGGGGCCCGTCAGCATGATCGTGGGATCCGCACCGCTGAGTGCGGTCGCAACGATGCGCGCGCGAGGCGTCAGGCCCCATTGCTTGGCCGTCGATTCGCTGCCAACCAAAATGGCACAGGCACCATCGACAATGCCCGATGAATTACCCGCGTGGTGGACATGATTGATACGTGCGACCTGCGGATAACGCGTCAAGGCGACCGCATCAAAGCCCAAGTCACCCAACCCCTCAAACGATGGCTTTAAGGCGGCGAGCGTGTCGACCGTGGTGTTGGGTTTAATGAATTCATCCTGCGCCAAAATCACTTGCCCCAGCGTGTCTTTAACCGGCACCATCGAGCCGTCAAAGTAGCCACTCGCGCGGGCATGGGCCGCGCGACGCTGGCTCTCGGTGGCGAAGGCGTCAACATCGGTTCGCGTGAATCCCTCAAGGGTTGCAATGAGGTCAGCCCCTACCCCTTGGGGCACAAACAAAGTCTCAAAATTCGTCGTCGGGTCTTGCGCCCAAGCCCCGCCATCGGCGCCAATGGGCACGCGACTCATACTCTCCACGCCACCTGCAACAACCAGGTCCTCCCAACCGCTGGCGACTTTTTGGGCCGCCATGTTGACCGCCTCTAACCCCGACGCACAAAACCGATTGATCTGCACGCCCGAGCAACGCACATCCCAGCCGGCTTTGAGGGCGGCAATCTTCGGCAACACCGAGCCCTGCTCACCAATTGGCGATACCACCCCCATCACAATGTCATCGACTTGCGCGGGGTCAAAGCCATTGCGTTCACGCAGGGCTTCTAAGACAGTCACCCCTAAATCAATGGGTTTGACCTCATGTAGCGAGCCGTCTTTTTTACCTTTACCCCGAGGCGTGCGTACGCTGTCGAAGATATACACATCAGTCATGGCGCATCCTCAAATGATCGAATCCTTAACGGGCACTCAAACCCATTTGGCGGCTGATCAACTCTTTCATGATCTCGTTGGTACCACCGTAAATGCGCTGAACACGTGCATCCGCGTACTGGCGGGTCACCGCATATTCCCACATGTAGCCGTAGCCACCGTGTAACTGCACACACGCATCCATCACCTTGCATTGCAAGTCAGTACACCAGTATTTCGCCATACTGGCAGTCGCGCTATCGAGCTGATCAGCCATGACCAGCTCAATACACTTATCCACAAAAACACGCGCAACCTGCACCTCCGTTTGAAGTTCGGCAAGCGTGTAGCGGGTGTTTTGGTAACTGGCAACGGGTTGCCCGAACACATGACGCTCTTTTACATAGGCGACCGTCTGCTCGATGACCGACTGCGCGGCCGCGACCGCGGTCACGGCAATCTGCAAACGCTCCCATGGCAGCTGCTCCATGAGCGCGATGAAGCCACGATTCAAATGCGCGGCGCCCCCTAAGAGCTTGTCTGCGCTGACCCGCACGTTTTGAAAAAACAACTCTGAGGTGTCTTGGGCTTTCATGCCTAATTTTTTCAGGCGTTGGCCTTTTTCAAAACCAGGGGTCCCCGCCTCCACCAGAAAAAGACTGGTGCCTTTCGCACCGGCACTCGGATCGGTTTTGGCCACCACAATCACCAAACCAGCGTTCCAGCCGTTGGTGATGAACGTCTTACTGCCATTGATGATGAAGTCATCGCCGTCGCGAACCGCCGTGGTCTTGACTCCCTGCAGGTCGCTACCTGCTTCCGGTTCAGTCATGGCGATGGCACCGATCAGCTCACCGCTGGCGAGCTTTGGCAAGTATTTTTCCTTTTGCGCGTCGGTGCCGTAGTGCAGCAAATAGGGGGCAACGATCTCGCTGTGCAAACCGAAGCCAATGCCCGAGTAGCCCCCTGCAGCCAGCACCTCCATCTGGATGACCGAATAGCGCTTGTCATCCAACGCGCCGCCATAAGCCTCAGGCATGGTCATGCACAGGAAACCGTTCTCACCGGCCTGACGCCATACGGATTTATCAACATAGCCCTGTACCTCCCATTCAGCATGGTGCGGGGCTATCTCCTTATCAACAAAGCGCTCAAAGGCATCTTTGAACGCCAGGTGATCAGCGTCAAACAGGGTGCGCTCGATCATGAGCAAACTCCAAAAATATGATTACGCTGCACCCAGTTTTCGTCATGCAGCAAAACAGGCATTGAAATAATGATATCGCTGAACGCCTCCACACATCGTCTCAATGGCGTAAGCCACATCCACGTGCACCCCGCGCCATAACCATTACTCGGCCAACGGTTATTGTTTTGGATGCAGTACACGGATAAAAGCCAACGTACGCTAGAGGTCCCTTTCAACCCTTTATGGAGATCGTTATGAAAAAGCCATTTATTGCAGCCGCATTGATCTGTATGTCCGCCTACGCCGCTGCGCATGGGTGCCCCGGCGAGATGCGTGCGATTGACGCCAAAATGCCCAGTGCGATGCTAGCTGAGGCAGATGCTTCCAAGGTAAAAGCCCTGCGTGACGAGGGCGAGAAGCTTCACAAGTCAGGCCAACACGCGGCATCCATGAAGGCGCTTGGCGACGCGAAGAAGTTGCTCGGTATGTAACTCAGAACAGCCACCGTCAGACGGCTGTGCAGACGCCCACAATCGCACTATCATGGAGCGATGAAGGCGTACCGAATCCTTCTGACGGCATTGGTCACAGCGCTGATCGCCCTCAGCTGGTTACCCCAAACCAACGAATTGGCGTCTGCACAAGTAGACGCTGGCCTCAAGCGCGCCTTGGTTACCTTTGGCTCGGCGCGCGTGTTAAACGGGGTCATTTCAATCCTACAGGGCACTGAGGTGGTGGCGCAGCCGCTCGGATTTGGCGTCACGTTATCAGTGGGCCAAGTGCTTGACCCCGTGAATGACTTGGTCGAGCAATTCTCTGACCTCATGCTGACCGCCACACTGGTATTCGGCGTCGAGAAATTTTTACTCACATTCTTCGGCAACTGGGCTGTCTCAGCTCTGGTCACGGCTGTATTGGGTGCGTGGCTCGTGCTCTATTGGCGGCAAACGTGTCCGACCTGGCTGTCCAAGCTGGTCTTGATGGTGGTTTTCCTGCGGTTTGCAATGCCTCTGGTGACCATTGGTAGTGGTGCCATTTTTGACATCTATTCGGCTAACGACTACGCCCAAAATCAGGCCGTTCTGGTAGGCACATCCGCCGATTTAACACCCAGCCTGAAAGCGCCTATCGAAACGCTTAAAAGCGAGCTCGCCGAGCTTCGGGATATGGTCGACCAGGCCGTTGAGAGCGTCGTCTCTTTGCTGGTGATCTTCATCCTGCAGACGCTGGTTTTACCCCTGCTGTTGCTGTGGGCCTATTACCGAACGCTGGCATCCATCGGGCACTGGCGATGGTTAGACCGGTCGTCAAGTAAAGACAAGCAAGGAGAGAAACTATGATCAACCGCATCTTATTAGACGGTCTACTCAAGCCCGTGAGTCATTACTGCCATGCAGTTGAGGCCAACGGCATTGTCTGGGTATCAGGTTTGGTTGGCATGCGCGCCGATGGGACCATACCTGACAACACAGTTGCTCAATTCGATATTGCCATGGATGACCTCCGAGCCTGCTTACGGGCGGCGGGGTCGGACTTGGATAAAGTGACCAAGGTACGCATTTTCATGACGGATATCACCGAGCGTGCCGCCATCAATCCTCGGCGCATTCGAGACTTTGGCGAGAACCTACCCGCTTCAACGCTGGTTGAAGTCACTGCATTGGTAGACCCGCGTATGCGTGTGGAGATCGAGTGCGAGGCGGTGCTTTGAGAGTGCTAACGACCAGCGAGACTATTCAGTCACCCTTAAAAACAGAAATCAAGTCTTCTGAAGTTGTCCGTGACCGACCAAAATCGATGTTGTTGCGCAAGTGATCTATATGGTGGTGCATCAAGGACTCGGCGCGCGAAGAGTCACCTGCTCGTAGCGCCTGAATGATCCCTGCGTGCTCATCATCCCGGCAGTTGATCACACCTTTCTCACCGAACATACCAATGATCAACGACGATCGCGTGATCAAATCCTTTACTACACGCAACAGCACCGCATTGTTGGATAACTCAGCCAAGTAGCCGTGGAATTCACCAGACAATCGAATCGCTTCATGACGATCGCCAGTTGCATGTGCAGCCGACTCTTTAATCAAGTGCTTCTCGAGTACTTTCAAGTCTTTCGCTTTGACGTTCGACGCAGCGATGCGCGCCAGCGACGGCTCAATTAGCAGTCGCGCCTCAAAAACTTCTTGTGCTTGCTTCGGTGTCGGGCGCGCCACAAAGGCACCTTTGTTAGGTTGTAGATCAACCAATTCACGATTCGCGAGTAGTAACAAGACGCGTCTCACCCGCATACGACCAACGCCGAATGCCTCACAGAGCAGCGCCTCCGATAGCTTGGTTCCAGGCGCTAGTCGTTGATTTATCAGCGCGGCATATATCTTTTCAACTATGGCCTCTTCTTCGGCCTTTTCGCTCTTCAAACTAACGGTCATGCCAACTCCCTTTGCACCAGTGGGGTGCGCACATCACATGCACTGCTTTATGTTAATCGAGCAATGCACACTTCTAGGTCGATCGTGAACAAAAGTAGTGCAACGCAGCGCCCTAAGCCCCTCAGGCCCTATTGGCACAATCCGTGCTAACACAGCTGTTAGGGATATGAAAACATCAGTGTTTACACTAATTACAAACTTTGTTAACAATGTTCATAGTCAGGATACCAACCGTAACTGACTCAATTCCCGGGTTGGAATTTCGCAACTCACCCTTTGGAGAAATGTCAATGAAGAAACGCTACTTCCTCAAAAGCACCCTCGTCGCCGGCCTAGCAGCTGCAGCCCTATCGACTTCAGCATTGGCGGCTAATCCTGTCCTGAAAATCGGATTCGTTGGGGTCACGTCAGGCCCTGCCGCTGCTTGGGGCATCTCAAATCAGCGCTCGATGGAGACACGTGCCGCATGGATCAATGAAACGGGCGGCGTAAAGATCGGCGGCACGACATACAACGTCGAAATCGTCGCATTTGACGACCAAAAAGACCCGAAGCGAGCGATCGCAGGCATGGAAAAGATGGCACAAGAGGGTATCCACTACGTGGTCGGCCCTAACGTTGACGACGGAGCCGCAGCCGTTCGTCCCGTGGCAGAGCAAAAAGGCATCATGTACTTCCCTTATGCTTTCCCGAAGGAGCTTTACACCAAACCCGCTTCGAACGCTGTCCTGGGCATGGTCGCTAACTACCAGTCCGGCCCTGCGATTTACAAGCACCTGATGAAGAACAACGGCGTGAAGAGCGTCGCCTTTGTCGCAGCGAACGAATCTGATCCGCTGAGCCAGCGCGATGGTGGCGTTCAGGCCGCCAAGGCACTTGGGCTCAAAGTGACGTCGAGCAACGTGACCTACCAGGTCGACACAACTGACTTTACCCCCGTGTTGTTGCCCGTCTTGAAAACCAAGCCAGACTTGTTGGTCCTGTCAGGCGTCTCGCCAGCTAACGCACCTCAACTGATCCGCTCTGCCCGCGAACTGGGCTACAAGGGCCTCATCTCGACTGAGACTGCGCAAGACGCCAACGTACTGAAAGAAGGCGCTGGCGCTCTCGCTGATGGCTTCATCTCAGTCGGTGGTGCATCAACACCACAACTGGCCTCTGACAAGATGCGTGAATTCGTCACCCGCTACACCAAGATGTTCGGCGAGTACAACGATGAATCAAACACCAAAGTCTATGCACTCGAATACATCCTGGAAACGCTTAAGGCCAACCCCAAAGGGATGAAGGATGTGAAAGTCTTCCAAAAGACGATGGATACTTTTGAAGCGCCCAATCCCTACATGGTCGGTAACGCCAAGCTAAAGTATGTCGGCATGTCATCTTTCGGACAGAAACGCCAAGTGTCTGTGCCACTGGTTGTTAACGTCTACAAGGGCGGTAAGTTTGAGACCTTGTTCGTTGCACAAGTCGACTAAGGACAGCAGTCCGCACTAAAACGTAGCGGTCGCAGGCTTGCGACCGCTACGTTTCACAAAGTAAATCAAAAATGGAACAAATCCTAGTTAACGGGCTGTATCTGGGCGCCCAGTACGCGCTGATCGCGCTTGGTCTGACGCTGATCTTCTCGTTGATGAACGTGCTTAACTTCGCGCATGGACAGATGTATGTCCTTGGCGGATTTGTCACGTATACAGTCGTAGCTCAATTTCAATTACCGTTTATCGTGGGGTTGATCTGCTCTGCAGTGGCGCTGGCGATTGTTGGCGCGTTGGTCGAGAAGTATCTATTTCGACCTGTCATTAAAAAATCTCGTCGCGAAGAGAGCACCATGCTTCTTGCCGCTGGTATCGCCTTTTTTCTTGATGCAGTCATCCTGCTGGTTTTTGGTGAAAAGCAGCGCGGCGTTCCAAAAATTATTGATGGCGTCTTCAATTGGGACTTCATCGTTATCATGCCCTACGACCGAATTCTGATTGGCTGCTTAGCGATATTTATGATCGCGGCGTTCATCCTGTTCATGCAGTTTTCCAGAGCGGGACGGGCTATGCGCGCACTTGCGCAGGACAAAGTAGCGGCAACCCTTATGGGCGTCGCCGTGGACCGCTACGCGATGTTTGGGTTTGCGCTTGGCGCGGCCCTAGCGGGGCTGGTCGGTGGCTTGCTCGTCACGATCACCGGCATCAACTTAGGCATGGGGGGGCCTGCATCCATTAAGGCTTTCATGATGATCATGATTGGCGGTGCGGGGGTCATCTCTGGGGCAATAGCAGGCGGTTTTATCCTGGGAATGATGGAGAGCGTTGGCCTCACCGTGCTCTCGGAGTATGGCGACATCACCTACCTGGTGATCTTCGCAACGTTGATGGTTTTCTTGTCATTCCGGCCCCAAGGTCTGATGGGCAAACCCTGGGGTTGATCGCATGAACAAACAAAAACTCGCCGCGATAGCGGCCTTCTTCCTCGCCATTTACATCGGCGTGCCTTGGGCTATTGCCGCCTCAGGCCGCACGGACTTCTACTACACATTGACCTCGGTCGCCTTGCTATCCATCGCGTCAGCTGGCGTTTGGTTGACCTTCTACATTGGCCGAATCAACATTGGCCAGGGTGCCTACGCGCTCGCTGGAGGTTACGTATCTGCGATTTTGATGACACAGTACGGTCTCAGCTTCTGGACCACGCTGCCCGTCGCGGGGATCTTCTGTGCGGTATTGGCCGTTCTCATCGGGCTGCCCATTCTGCGGCTGCGCGGTGTCTACTTTGCAATGGTGACCTTGGTACTGACGGAAGTGATGCGGCTGACCGCCCTGGCGTTACCCATCACGCAGGGTGCCAAAGGCATTACCTCGATCCCGCTGCCGGGTGAATTGAGCTTATTCGGGATCACGCTGATTCCAGACTTTGCGACACTCGAAAACCCAAAAATCGGTTTCTATTGGATGGCCGTCACATTCATGGTGTTTGCGTACGCTGTTCTGTGGCGTATCGTGAACTCGCGACTGGGGCATCTGTGTCGCTCGCTCCAACAGAACGAGGAGTTGGCCTCCTCTATCGGGGTTAACACCGCCTACCTCCGCGTCATTGCTTATTCGATCTCGTCTTTCTTGGGTGGTATTGCGGGCGCGAGCTTTATTGCTATTTCCCAATCCATTTATCCGTCATCTTTTCAGGTGACCGACAGCGTGAACTTCATGCTGAATTGCTTCCTTGGCGGCCTAGGCTATGTTTTTGGTCCGATGTTAGGCACCTTGATGCTTTACTTTGGTTGGGATCTGTTGTTCACAACGGGTGAGTACCAGCTGCTCATTTACGCTTCATTGTTGATAGCCCTCATGCTGGCATTACCCAATGGCGTTTTGAGCTTGTTGGATAGAAAGAAAGCCCAACCATGACAAAAATCCTTGAAGTCAATCATGTGACCAAACGGTTCGGCGGACTAACGGCCGTCAACGATGTGAGTTTCGCTGTGAACCAGGGTGAAATCCTCAGTGTGATCGGGCCGAATGGCGCTGGAAAGTCCACACTGTTTAAACTCATCTCCTCCTTCCTATCGACCAGCAGTGGCGATGTCAGGCTCGCAGGCGAACGCATCAACAATTTAGCGCCGCATATCGTCGCGCGGAAAGGTGTGGTGCGGACCTTTCAAGAAACTACAATTTTCCGTTCGATGACGGTTCGCGAGAACATCATCGTGTCGCATCACCTGCGGTCACGTGCATCGCTATGGGGCTTTTTCCTCGGCAGTAAGGTCGCAAAGGCCGATGAGCAATCTTTCGGACAATCGGCTGACAACATCATTGATTTTTTAGGCCTTCAAGCCATCCGCAACGAGCTCGCGTCGACACTACCGCAAGGTCACCTAAGGGCACTGGGTATGGCGATTGGCCTCGCGACAGATCCGAAGGTGCTGTTGCTTGATGAGCCCTTCGCCGGCATGAACCATGACGAAACCATGCACATGGTTGATTTGGTGCGACGCCTCCGTGATGAGCGAAGTGTCACGGTGCTACTTGTCGAACATGACATGCCTGCCGTTATGAAAATTTCAGATCGTATTGTGGTGCTGAATTTCGGCGAAAAGATCGCTGAGGGAACACCACTGGAAATTCAAAATAATGAACGAGTCATCGAAGCCTATTTGGGTTCAGAAGACGCTGCGATTGGGATGTAAACCATGACAGCTATTCTCGACTTTAAAAATGTTGAACTTTATTACGACCATGTTTACGCTTTGAAAGGCGTATCCATACAAGTTGATGAGGGTGAGACGGTCGCGCTCATCGGCGCCAACGGCGCAGGTAAGTCTTCTATCCTGCGAGCCATTACCGGATTAGCCCCTATCAAATCGGGTGAAATTCACTATCTGGGCGAGCGACTCGATGGCACGCAAGCCGCCAAGATTGTGGAAATGGGCATATCGATGGTGCCTGAGGGGCGTCGCGTATTCCCCTACATGTCTGTGCAAGATAACTTGCTGATGGGGGCCTTCACGCGGCATGACAAAGCAGAAGTACAACGTAGTCTTGATAGCGTATTGACCCGTTTTCCAAGGTTACGAGAGCGGTTCAAGCAGCAAGCGGGCACGCTTTCGGGTGGTGAACAACAGATGATGGTGATTGGCCGTGCACTGATGGCCAAACCCAAATTGCTGCTTTTAGACGAGCCAAGCTTAGGCATCGCTCCGAAATTGGTACAAGATATTGCGCGTTCAATTGTTGCCATCTCGCGCGACGAAAAAGTCAGTGTGTTGTTGGTGGAGCAGAACAGCCGAATGGCGCTTTCCATATCCAAACGTGCCTATGCGTTGTCAACCGGTTCAATCGTATTAAGCGGTGATTCGAAATCTTTAATCAATGACGACCGTATCAAAGCAGCCTATTTGGGTGCGGAGGTGTAAAAGATAATGCGTATATTGGTTATCAACCCAAACAGTACCGCTGGCATGACAGCGGCTATAGAGATTGCCGCTGAAGCAGTTGCGAGTCCTGGCACAGAAATAGTTGCCCAAACATCGGCAGAGGGCCCTGTCTCTATCGAAGGTTATTTTGACGAGGCACTCAGCTTGAAAGGCCTCTTGCGCACCATCCATGAGGCCGATGATATTGATGCCATCGTCATCGCCTGTTTTGACGACACCGGTCTTGATGCCGCACGCTGCCTTACCGATAAGCCCGTGATCGGTATTGGTGAGGCTGCGTATCGCTACGCCGCCATGATTGCCAACAAGTTTTCAGTCGTTACGACGTTGGCCCGCTCGGTTCCGGCACTGGAACACAACCTTAAACGCTATGGTCTCTACGGTCAATGTGTCAAAGTGCGTTCGTCTGAAGTTGCTGTACTCGAACTGGAATCAAACAACCCAGCTGCGTGCGCGAAAATCGACGGCGAGATTGCGAAAGCTATTCTTGAAGACCGAGCCGAGGCGATTGTTTTGGGTTGTGCGGGTATGGCCAATCTAGCCAACAGCCTGTCACACCGGCACGGTTTGCCGGTACTCGATGGCTTGGCGTGTGCGATTGCGCTGGCAGAGAGCATGGTCAAACTAGGGCTAAAAACCTCGCGACTGGGCGGATACGCGCCCCCCCCTGCGGCGAAACTCGCGAACGCCTTCCGAACTACGGAGCCACAAACTCTGACTCCCCTTAGCCTCGTGTAGCCCGGTAGACGCTAAACTGCGGCTTCATGGAAACAGGGTCGACCACTTGGCTTGCATCGCTGCAACTCGACTACACACGCAAGTCGGGTCGCACTGCGGTCGCGCACGCGCATACCGGGCCGGTCCGTATTTTGAAGAGCCTATATCCCGAGGGCGATGCAATTTGTCACAGCGTACTGGTCCATCCGCCTAGCGGGCTCGTTGGCGGTGACACCATTGACATAGCGGTCAGTGTAGGTCCTGGCGCACACGCATTGGTTACCACACCAGGAGCCTCCCGCTTTTACCGTTCAACTGGCGATTGGGCCACGCAGCAAGTGCACGCCCATCTGGCAGATGGCGCTCGGTTTGAATGGCTACCACTCGAGACACTGGCTTACAACAACTGCAAAGCCCGAAACACGGCGCGCTTCTCGTTGGCTGGGGACTCTGAGCTGATCGCCTGGGATCTGACCGCGCTAGGCCTCCCCCTAGCGGGTCAGCCTTTTGAAAACGGCACGTTGCGACAACACCTCGAAGTGGAAGGCGTGTGGCTAGAAAGAGGTGATATCGTCGGCAACGATGACTATCTCCTGAACAGTGCACTTGGATTAGATGGGCATCGCTGCGCTGGTACCTTGGTGTTCGCCTCTGGGCGATCAATCGCTCCAAAACGGGTCGAAGCGGCACTAACTGCGTGCATGAACCTAATATCCGCACATGATTTGTGCAAGCAAGCTGGCGTCACGCAACCGAACGAGCAAATCATCGTGCTTCGTACGTTATCGGCACAAGTCGAGCCAAGTCTTGATTTACTCCGGCAAGTATGGGCCGCCTGGCGTGCACTGCTTTGGAACCTGCCCTCGAACGAGCCGAGGCTCTGGCGTCTCTAGTGACGATTGCGGCATGCGTCTTGCTATCACAGTACATATTAAATTCTCTGAGCTGAACCGCTGACTGCCCCACGATGGAACTGACACCGCGCGAAAAAGACAAACTCCTGCTATTTACAGCAGCGCTGCTGGCCGAGCGACGCCTTGCCCGAGGATTGAAGCTGAATTACCCAGAGGCGATCGCTCTGATCAGCGCTTCTGTCATGGAAGGCGCGCGTGACGGCAAAACTGTTGCACAGCTCATGAGTGATGGTCGAAAGATCTTGACGCGCAGCGACGTGATGGAGGGTATCCCCGAGATGATTCCAGATATCCAAGTGGAAGCGACATTCCCAGATGGTACGAAATTAGTCACCGTACACCAGCCGATCGAGTAGAGCGACACCAAGCAAGGAAACAGAGATGTTCAACACAAAGATCAAATGGTTTGCATTGCTGCTCCTGGCCTCTTTCCAGGCGCAGGCTCACACCGACCCATTGCCGCAGATGTCCTTCCAAATCAGTCTCCTGCACCCGTTCACAGGTATCGACCATTTACTCGCGATGCTCTTGATCGGTATGACGGCGGCTTTGACACCAAAAACCAAACTATCCTTGCCCTTGGTCTTCTCGTTTGGACTACTCATCGGAACACTCGGAACGGGATGGCTCAATGCGGCCATGAATGTAGAGCCTTGGGTAATGGGCTCTGTCGCGGTGTTTGCCGCTTTGACATGGGCAAAGACTCGCATCAATCCAACCCTTCAGATGGGCGTGGTTGGGATCTTTGCGATCGCACACGGTGCCGCTCACGGCATGTCCTTGCCTGCGGCGCCTGATTTAGCAACCACTGCCGGCCTGCTGATCGGTAGTCTACTTCTGCAATCAATCGGCTACGCAATCGGCCAGCTCGTCTGCCGCAGCGCAAGCCTTGCTCGTAACACAGGGATCACGTCATGATTCCCGGTGAACTTTTGACGGACGATGGGCATCTCGATATCAATACGGATCGACGCACGGTACGCTTGGTCGTCGTCAATGCGGGTGACCGCCCTATCCAAGTAGGTTCCCACTACCATTTTGCAGAGGTTAACTCCGCGCTGACCTTTGATCGCGAATCGGCACGTGGCATGCGTCTCAATATCGCGGCAGGCACTGCGATTCGATTCGAGCCGGGACAGCAGCGAACCGTCACCCTGGTGGACTATGCCGGTGATCGTAAGGTTTACGGTTTCCGCGGTCTGGTAAACGGTCGGCTCTCAACCTAAGGAATACGATGGCAAACGTCGAAAAGCGAGCCTATGCTGAAATGTATGGCCCTACGATTGGCGATAGGGTGCGACTGGCGGACACCGACCTGTTCCTGCAGGTAGAAGCGGACTACATCACCCGGGCCGCTGGCTACGGCGAAGAAGTTAAGTTTGGCGGTGGTAAAACGATTCGCGACGGAATGGCCCAATCGCAGCGCACGCGCGCCGAGGGCGCTGTAGACACGGTGATGACCAATGCACTCATCGTCGATCATTGGGGTATCGTCAAAGCGGATATCGGGATTCGAGACTCTCGTATCGTTGCGATCGGAAAGGCTGGAAACCCCGATACCCAAACGGGTGTGGATATCATCATTGGCCCGGGCACCGAGGTCATTAGCTGCGAGGGAAATATCGTCACGGCAGGTGGCATTGACAGTCACATCCACTTCATCGCACCGCAGCAAATCGATGAAGCATTGGCTTCCGGTATCACCACCATGTTGGGCGGTGGTACTGGACCTGCAACGGGCACTTTTGCAACGACCTGCACACCCGGTTCATGGCACCTCGAGCGGATGTTACAAGCCGCGGATGCGTTTCCCATGAATCTGGGCTTTCTTGGTAAAGGCAACGCGACATTACCCGAAGCCCTGCGTGAACAAATCAGCGCGGGCGCCATCGGTATGAAACTGCATGAAGATTGGGGCACGACCCCAGCTGCGATTGACAATTGCCTGACAGTGGCAGAGGAGACCGACACACAGGTTGCAATTCATACCGACACATTGAATGAATCAGGCTTTGTAGAGGACACCATTGCAGCCTTCAAGGGCCGAACAATTCACACCTTCCATACAGAGGGCGCAGGTGGCGGCCATGCACCCGATATTTTGAAAGTCGTGGGTGAATCGAATGTTCTACCCTCCTCGACCAACCCGACGCGCCCCTACACCATCAACACCCTTGATGAGCACGTCGACATGCTAATGGTCTGTCATCACCTCGACCCCGCGATTGCCGAGGACTTGGCTTTCGCTGAAAGCCGAATCCGCAAGGAGACGATTGCTGCCGAGGACATCTTGCATGACCTCGGAGCCATTAGCATGATGTCGAGCGACAGCCAAGCGATGGGGCGTGTGGGGGAAGTGATTTTGCGCACATGGCAGACCGCCCACAAAATGAAACAGCAACGTGGTCCTCTGCTTGATGACACGCACCGACACGATAACGCACGGATTAAACGGTACATCGCGAAATACACGATCAATCCGGCGATTGCGCACGGCATCAGCCATGAAGTCGGGAGCCTAGAAGTAGGCAAGTGGGCCGATATCGTGGTCTGGAAACCAGCCTTCTTTGGCGTCAAGCCTGCCTTGGTTTTAAAAGGTGGGTGTATCGCCTTAGCTGCAATGGGCGACCCTAACGCCTCGATACCGACCCCTCAACCCGTGCATTACCGCCCCATGTTTGGCAGCTTCGGTGGATCATTGGCACGTGGCTCCCTCACCTTCATATCGCAAGCGGCGCAGTCTGCAGGCGTACATCAACAGTACGGCTTACAAAAGACCGTATCTGCTGTGAAGGGGATCCGTTCGGTACAAAAGCGGCACATGATTCACAACGATTACACCCCAGTTATGGAGGTGGATGCGCAAACCTATATCGTGCGGGCGGACGGTCAATTATTGACCTGTGAGCCCGCACATACATTACCCATGGCGCAGCGCTATTTTCTCTTCTGATGCTGATCTGCTCAAAACTGTTACCGCAGGGCCAAGGGCTTTCCCAATCGCTAATCAGCCGCGCTGACTCGGTTGCATTGACTTGGGATACCCGCCAAAAAAGCCGCTTCGACGCGCAAACGCAGGCAGGCCTGGCTATCGCCGTCTTCCTGCCCAGGGGTACAACCGCACGCGGTGGTGATATCTTGGTCGCCGAGGACGGTCGCCTAATCTGCATCCAGTCTGCCTCGCAGGCCGTCTTGCGCATCACGCCCTGCACCACGCACGGCACGCCGTTCGATTTGGTGCGCGCGGCTTATCACCTCGGTAATCGCCACGTACCGATAGAGCTCAGGCCCGATCACCTCAAAATTGAACCCGATCACGTACTTGCCGAAATGCTTCGTGCGATGCATTTGATCGTTCATGAGATCTCGGCACCCTTTGAACCTGAAAGCGGTGCTTATGGTGACCATGGCCATGCCCACTGAGCAGGCACTTGATGCCCCCATTAGTGCCCTGCTCTCGCTGATGTGGCTGGCATCGCCAGCGTTGCCCATCGGCGGGTTTTCTTACTCAGAGGGACTTGAGGCCGCGGTCGACCATGGCTTGGTGGCGAACGAGGCATCCGCCACAGCTTGGCTCATCAGTCAACTCGAACTGGTCCAAGCGCGCAGCGACATGGCGCTGATTGCCAAAGCGATACCGGCTTGGAAAACCAATGACTTTCCAGCGGCGTCTCGACTTAACCAATGGGTACTGATGACTCGCGAAACCGCTGAGATGCGCCTGCAGTCCGTACAAATGGGACGCTCGTTATTAGAGCTGCTGCGCAACCTAGACCGACTCACATCAGACCAAGCGCGTTGGGTAGACAACCACACCGCGACATTACCGATGATGATGGCCTTGGCATTCGCCAATGACGACGCCAGCGTCACCAATGCCCTACACGCCTACGGCTTCGGCTGGGCTGAAAACATGACGCAGGCAGCGATCAAAACCATTCCGCTTGGCCAAAGTGCTGGACAACGGATGCTCATGACTTTGGCACGCGCGATACCGAGTGCCGTTGCCCGCGCCATTGCGCTCCCCGAGGATGAACGTGTCTCCTTCGCGCCGCGCTTGGCAATTCTCTCTAGCCGACACGAACATCAATACTCCAGACTATTCAGATCATGATCACAGCCCTGCACCACATCCCCAATCGCACCAAAAAGCTCCCGCCCCTCCGCGTGGGTATCGGCGGTCCTGTTGGATCTGGAAAAACCACATTATTAGAGATGCTCTGCAAAGAGATGCGAACGCGCTGGGATCTGATCGCCATCACCAACGACATCTACACCAAAGAAGATCAGCGCCTGCTTACTGTGAGTGGCGCCTTGCCAGCAGAGCGCATTTTGGGCGTTGAAACCGGCGGCTGCCCGCATACCGCCATTCGCGAGGATGCCTCGATCAACCTCGAAGCAATTGATCGAATGCTCGAAAGGTTCCCAAATGCTGACGTGGTCTTCATTGAGAGCGGCGGAGACAACCTCGCTGCCACTTTTAGCCCGGAATTGAGCGACTTGACTATTTACGTTATTGATGTGGCTGCCGGCGAAAAAATCCCACGTAAAGGCGGACCGGGAATCACAAAGAGCGACCTATTCGTCATCAACAAAACCGATCTCGCACCGATGGTCGGTGCCAACTTGGATGTGATGCGCGCCGACACGCATCGCATGCGACCCGACCCTGAACTGCGCCCGTGGGTCATGACCAACTTAAAAACGAAAGAAGGTTTAACCGACGTGGTGGCTTATATCGAGCGAAAGGGTATGCTGAGGGTGGGCTGAAGACGGCGTCTAATGCCACGCTCAAACCCGCCGATCGTTCAACACATACTGCTGACACAGTTTCTGGAAACTCAGTAAGTCAGCGTCTTGTCCCGTTTCTTCGGTGATGATCTCGGCGACACGAGGCGCGATCGCCAGCGCAACCCGCGCATCCAAAAACAGCGCACGCCACCGTCGCGCCAAAACATCCTCGACTGTCAGCGCGAACTCCGAGCGCACTGCATAGCGAACCATTGCCTCAGTCAACCCGAGCGCAAGCGGTTTGTCGCTGCCCACGCACGCACTCACCACCGGTGCCCGGTCGCCAAACAAATGGATGCCTGGTGCTTCGGTCAGATCGCTACCGCTGGGTTGCCCACCGCCGACTAACTGGTGTTCATCGGTTTGCACAACGGGCTTTGACGGCAACAAACGAGCGGACTCAATTTGTGCCATGACATCGGTTGCCATGGCGCGGTAGGTCGTCCATTTGCCGCCCGTCACCGTCACCAATCCCTGATCGGACACCACGATGGTGTGCTCGCGCGAAATCGAGCGCGTTGCCTTTTGACTGGAGGGGCTGACCAGTGGTCGCAGCCCAACCCAAACAGACCGCACGTCCGCGCGCTGCGGCGCATCTGCAAGCACATGCGCGGCCTCGCGCAAGATAAAGTCAACTTCTTGCTCGAGTGGTAAGGGCTCACGCGGCGCATCTTCGCGCACCGTGTCGGTCGTGCCTAAAATTAACGATCCCAACCACGGCACCGCAAACAGCACCCGGCCATCCGTGGTTTTGGGCACTAACAGTGCGCTTTTACCCGCTAAAAAGCGACGATCCACTACCAAATGAACGCCTTGACTGGGGGTCACAATGCGTCGCGTCGGCACATGCCCCTTGACCTTCGCCAGCACGTCATCCACCCAAACGCCCGCCGCATTCACAACACACTTGGCGCGTAAAACGCCTTGCTCGACACCTCTTTGATTTTGCCAATCAAGTGCCCACTTGGCACCGTCGCTCTGCCCTTCTAGGGCTTGTAGGTTTGCAACCTTCACATGGTTGAGCACATTCGCCCCTGCCGCCCTTGCGGTGTGCGCAATGGCGAGCGCCAAACGGGCATCGTCAAACTGGGCATCCCAGTACCTCACACCACCATGCAAACCGCGGACTTGCACACCCGGCAACGCCTGCGCCGTCTCTCGGCGCGACAGCCACTCGGTAGCCCCTAACCCCGCCCGTCCTGCGAGAAGGTCGTACAGCTTCAAACCAATGGTGTAGAACGGAAGTTTCCACCAGGCATAGGCCGGCATCACAAAAGACAGGGGTGCTGCCAAATGCGGCGCAATCGCGAGGATCGACTGACGCTCATGCAGCGCTTCGCGCACCAAGGCCACGTTGCCCTGCGCCAAATACCGCACCCCCCCGTGGAGTAGTTTCGTCGAGCGCGACGACGTTCCACCTGCGAAGTCATGCGACTCTAGTAAGGCCACGCTATAGCCCCTTAAAGCGGCATCCAACGCAACACCTAAACCGGTCGCACCACCACCGACGATGGCGAGATCCACCACACCCGCGTGCGCGAGTGAATATAAGGATTCATTTCGATTCATTGAGCCGGATGTCAATATGTTCGTTATTGATCGTTTTTATTCTTTATTTCATTTATTATAAAAATATACGCGTTTTTATGACCGTTTTAGGCGGTATTTTCCCTAAACAATCACCACTCCTTATCGTTTAACATCAATTTACTTTGAGAGAAAACGAGCCCGATGACACCTACACCTCGACAATCAGGGATCATTTCAGCCGTTAACGAGCGGGGGCCTCAAACCATTGAGGCGCTGGCTGACATGTTCGATGTGACCCTCCAGACCGTTCGCAGGGATGTCACGCGTTTGGCCGACGCCGGCTTGCTTGCGCGTTTTCATGGTGGCGTTCGGATGCCCGAATCCACCACCGAAAACATCGCCTACCGAAAGCGCCAAGCGATCGCAGCGCAAGAAAAGCGTCGAATCGCACAAGCCGTCGCGCAACGCGTCCCCAACGGCTGCTCATTAGTGATGAACGTGGGCACGACCATCGAGGCAGTGGCCTACGAGCTGCGCAACCACACCGGCCTGCGCGTGATTACCAACAACCTCAACGTAGCCGCACTCTTGAGCACCAACCAAAGTTGCGAAGTAATTGTGGCGGGTGGGGTTGTGCGCGCCAGTGATCAGGCCATCACCGGTGAAGCTACCGTGGATTTCATTCGCCAGTTCAAGGTAGATATCGGCTTGATCGGTATCAGCGGCATCGAGATGGATGGCACGTTGCGTGACTACGATTACCGCGAGGTCCGTGTCGCCCGGACCATCATTGAGCAATCCAGAGAGGTTTGGCTGGCCACCGATCACACAAAATTCAAGCGAGATGCAATGGTCAAGCTTGCTGAGCTGCGGGAGATTGATCGGCTATTTACCGATCAAGCGCCCCCACCTGACATACGAGAAATCTTGCAACGCCATGACGTGGACTGCATCATCGCCTGAGCAACGCTACCCCCTTTGAGACCATGACCTACATCCTCGCACTCGACCAAGGCACCACCAGCTCACGCACCATCGTTTTTGACCAAGCGGGTCAAATCAAAACGATCGCGCAACAAGAGTTCACGCAGATTTTCCCAAAGCCCGGATGGGTTGAGCATGACCCCAAGGAGATCTGGCAAAGCCAGCTCACCACACTTCGCGACGCGATCAGCCGCTCAGGCATCGCGCCGCAGGCTTTGTCTTGTTTGGGTATCACCAACCAACGCGAGACAACTTTGGTATGGGACCGCCGCACCGGGGAACCCATCTACAACGCCATTGTCTGGCAAGACCGTCGTGCAGAGCAGACCTGCGTGCGATTGCGGGAGAGTGGTCACCAGGCGCTGGTTGAATCAAAAACAGGGCTGCGGATTGACGCCTATTTCTCAGCCACCAAACTGCACTGGCTTCTGGAGAATGTCCCGAACGCCCGCACGCAAGCCAACCAAGGACACCTGGCATTTGGTACGGTGGATACCTGGCTGATTTGGCAACTCTCTGGTGGCAAGCGACACGTCACCGATGTCTCGAATGCATCGAGGACCATGCTGTTCAACATCCACAAAAACACGTGGGACGATGAGTTGCTCGCCCTGCTGGATATTCCGAAATCCATGATGCCGGAGGTGCTGCCTTCGGCGGCCGACTTCGGTCACACCGATGTCGACATCCTTGGGCATGCCATTCCCATCGGCGGTGTCGCGGGCGACCAGCAAAGTGCCCTGTTTGGCCAAGCGTGTTTCCATGCGGGACAAGCCAAAAACACCTACGGCACCGGCTGCTTCATGCTCACGCAAACCGGCTCGCATGCACCCAGTAGCCAAAACGGCCTAATCACCACCGCAGCGGCACAGCCGACAGGCACCCCACAATTTGCAATCGAGGGCAGCGTTTTTATTGGGGGATCAGTTGTGCAATGGTTGCGGGATGGTCTGCACGCCATAGAGTCCAGCAGTGCAGTCGAGGCATTGGCAGCACAAGTCTGCGACACCGGTGGGGTCGTGGTTGTCCCCGCATTCACCGGCTTGGGGGCGCCTTATTGGGACGCCAACGCGCGCGGCACGATCACGGGTCTTACGCGAGGGACCACGATGGCACACATCGCGCGTGCCGCACTTGAGAGCATCGCATTTCAAAGTGCAGCCCTGCTGCAGGCCATGAACCGAGATGCCCTCGCCACCGGCGCCCCTCCTGTGAACGAGTTACGGGTCGATGGCGGCGCCTGCGTCAACGACTTTCTCATGCAGTTTCAAGCCGACCTCCTGGGCATCAGTGTGATACGCCCAAAGGTCACCGAGACCACGGCCCTAGGCGCTGCCTATTTGGCGGGCTTGCACACGGGCATCTTCGCCAACACCGAGGAGCTCAGTCATTTATGGCAAGTCGAGCGGCGCTTTGAGCCTCAAATGTCGCGTGAGCATGCGGCTAGCCGCATGGCTGAATGGGAGCAAGCCGTACGGCAAACGGTTGCACGCTGAGAGGAGATAGAGCGCCTAACTAAGGGTGCTCAACTGTCACCAAGTTGACTCAATTTATCTGGGTAAATACCAAGTTGGATAAGCACCATGTGGGATTAAATTCAAGCGAGCTCGTGTTGTGGCGTACGCTGCAGGCGGGTAGGAATGGATCAACCAAAAACCCTACTTGGAGTAACAGATGCCTTCAAAAATCAAATACACGCTGAGTTCTTTAGCGGTCGCCGCAGCGCTAATTTCTCCCACGCTGGCAACAGCGCAGCAGGTTACCTTCATGACCGGACCACAGGGGGGATCTTGGATACCTTTAGGTGGCGCACTCAAAGGCTTGTGGGAAAAAGACATTGCAGGCCTGCAAATTCAGCAAACACCGGGCGCGGGTATTGCGAACGTTCGAGGTGTTGATGAGGGCAAAGCGAAAGTAGCCCTCGCCAACTCGGCTACAACTGTGGATGGCGTAGCGGGGCGCGCGCCCTTTCCACGACAAGCAAAAAATGTCTGCCAGATGGCGAACCTCTATCCGCAGTATTTTCAAGTGGTTGCCCTACAAGGGACCAATATCAACACATTCGCAGACTTGAAAGGGAAAAATTTGGTCGTTCAGCCGAAAGGCAACACCGCAGAAATCCTCACCAGCACAGTACTCAAGCTGAACGGTATGGGTTACGACGCAATGAAAAAGGTCAACTTCCAGGCTGGCTACACAGACGCGGTTTCAATTATGAAAGATGGTCACGCAGACGCTTTCACGCTGGGTACCACGGCGCCCGCATCAGCCGTCATGGATTTGGCCAGTGCCCGGGATATCAGCTTGGTGCCAGTGGATGACAAGACAATGGCCGGTTTAAGTCAACTCAATCCGGGCTATTTCAAGATGAATATCAAGGCCGGCACCTACCCGAAGCAAGACAAAGATGTTCCAGTTATCGCGTACTCAACTCATTTGGTTGTGGCCTGCGATTTGCCGGAGGACACGGTGTACCAGATGACCAAAATCTTAGCGGGTAACGTGTCCACCCTCGGCTCCATCGTGAAATCCATGAACGGTATTACACCAAAGGACATGAGTGTGGACATCGGTGTGCCCTTCCATAAGGGCGCGGTGAAGTTTTACAAAGAAGCAGGGGCCATGTAATGGCCAGTCTCGGTTGCGCCATTGGCGTAACCGGGTCAACAATCAACGGGACGACACCAGGCGTCCCGTTTTCCTATCTCGCATCTAGTCGATGACGCGCTCATGATACTCCCTGACGAGAATCCCACCACCCCGATACAGTCGCGGCCCCTTGGCTGGTTAATCATGTTAGTTGCCGTGTGCATGTCGCTTTATCACATGTATGTGGCGGGGTTTGGTCCGCCGGAAGCATTGATCTTCCGCGGCACACACTTGCTTTTCGCACTCACTCTGGTATTTCTCCTCTACCCGTCGAAACCAAATGGCGGTCTCAAATGGCGCTGCTTTGATGTTCTTTTGCTCGCCGGCTGTTGGAGCTTCATCCTGCATATCTTTCTGAACTACGAAGCCTTCATAAATCGCATCATCTACATCGACGACCTCACCCCAGGTGACATGTTCAACGCAGTCATTGCAATCGCGCTGGTCCTCGAGGGCACTCGTCGCGTGATCGGATGGGCACTACCCATCACGGCGAGTGTCTTCTTGATCTACGCCATTGGTTTCACGCAGGTCACTCCTGCAGTCTTGATGGAGCAGTTGTATTTATCTACAGAAGGGGTTTTTGGCTCGACACTGGGCGTATCGGCCTCCTATGTCATGCTGTTCGTTCTCTTCGGTGCTTTCATGGAGCGCAGCGGAACAGGACGCCTGTTCATGGACTTCGCGTTATCCATCACCGGTCATACGGCAGGTGGCCCAGGTAAAGTCGCGGTCATCAGTTCAAGTATGTTCGGGACTGTTTCGGGTAGCGCCGTAGCCAATGTCATGGTCGATGGCCCTATGACGATACCGCTAATGAAGCGCACGGGCTTTAAACCACCCAATGCCGCGGCGATCGAGGCTGTCGCATCAACGGGCGGGCAGCTCATGCCACCGGTCATGGGCGCCGCGGCGTTTGTGATGGCCGAGTTCCTGGCGGTGTCCTATTTTCAAGTTACGCTTTGGGCGGCCATACCTGCTCTTCTCTACTACGCTTCTGTTTTTTTCGCTGTTCACCTGATTGCGAAGCGCGATGGCCTGCTGGGTATACCGAAGGCTGAGCTACCCCGCTTTTTGACAGTGTTGATCGAACGGGGGCATCTGTTCATCCCCATCCTGATTGTGTTCTTCGGCCTAATCCTTGGGTATTCAGCGCCTTTGTGCGCGCTGGCCGCTGCGCTATTGTGCTTACCGATGGCGTTGCTCCGAGCCACAACGCGTGTGGGGATCACTTGGCGAAGCGTATTCGAGGCGCTCCAAGAAGGTGCCAAGAACACCCTGGCAGTTGCGGTCGCGTGCGCGTGTGCTGGAATCGTAATCGGATGTGTCACCATCACTGGTTTGGGGATTACCTTTACACAAGTCGTCATCGCTTTGTCGAAAGACTATCTGTTGCTAGCCCTTATCTTGACCGCTCTCGCAGGCATCATATTGGGTATGGGTATGCCCACCACGCCGGCCTACATCGTCATGGTTGCGTTACTGGTACCGGCGCTTGTAAAACTCGGCGCTGCTCTGCCCGCTGCCCACATGTTCGCGCTGTACTTCGCGATTCTCTCTTCAATTACCCCGCCAGTTGCATTGGCGGTTTTCGCAGCCGCAGGTCTTGCTAAAGCAAGCATGTGGGAGGCCGGGTGGGCTGCAGTTCGCGTTGCAGCGCCCGCCTACATCGTTCCCTTCATGTTTGTTTACCAGCCTGCGCTGTTAATGATTGGCGATCCCTTGATCATCCTAGGCGCAGTGAGTACGGCTTTGATCGGCACTATCTTGCTGTCTGCCAGCCTGTTTGGTTTTCTACGAAGGGCCTGCGCACCTTGGCAACAAATCTTGCTGTTTATCGCAGCTATTTGTCTGATTAAACCCGGTTGGGAAAGCGATTTAATTGGCTTTGTAATCGCGTTACTACCGCTGTGGTCTCAATGGCGACTCCAACCCACCTCTGCAAACGCACACTGAAAAACGCACGAAATGCAATCAACCTCCAGCACCCGCATTGCCGGGCATGTTCTTATTGAAGCTTTGGTCACTCAAGGCGTTTCTCGGGTTTACGGGGTACCGGGTGAGAGTTACCTCGCAGCCCTTGATGGCTTCACCCAATTTGCAGATGCAATCAAGTTCATCGTCACCCGACAAGAGGGCGGCGCGGCCTACATGGCGGAGGCTGAGGGCAAGCTCACAGGTCGACCGGGCGTGTGTTTTGTCACAAGAGGCCCTGGCGCAACCAATGCGTGTATCGGGGTTCACACCGCTTTTCAGGACTCAACGCCGATGGTGCTTCTAATCGGTGACGTCGCGCAGGACGCGCGCGATCGTGAGGCCTTCCAAGAAGTCGACTTCGTCGGCATGTTCACACCACTCGCGAAACGGGTGGAGCGAATTGATGACCCCGAGCGCATCCCTGAGTATGTCCAACGTGCGTTCGCAACCGCACTCAATGGTCGACCTGGTCCGGTGGTGTTGGTTTTACCCGAGGACATGCTGACGCGCACTTGCGCAGCCACCGTGTTGCCACGCGTGGAGCCGGTGCGCGGTGGCGCTGACTTGCAAAAGCTCGAACAGGTCCTCACCCGGTTGAGGCAGGCAACAAAACCCCTGATGATTTTGGGCGGCGGCGGCTGGACCGCCGCGGCCGCTGCGGATATTCGCCGCTTCGCACAAGCATGGCAAATCCCGGTTGGCTGCACCTTCCGCTTTCAAGATCTCTTCGATAACCGTGACTCGCTATACGCCGGTGACGTCGGCTTGGGCATTGGCGCAGGCTTGGCAAACGCCATCCGTGAAGCAGACGTTTTGTTGGTCATCGGCGCCCGAATGGGTGAAGCCAGTAGCGGTGGCTACAGCCTGATCCCGGTGGGCAGCCAACGGCAAGGCCTGATTCACGTGCATGCCGACCCTGAAGAACTCAACCGCGTGTACACCCCAGAGCTGGCGCTTTGCGCCGGTATGCCCGCCATCGCATCGGCCATGGCTGGTGCAGCTTCTCCTACAGCCTGCAATTGGCGCGACTGGACTGACCGCATAACGAATGCCTTCCGCACACACAGCGATGCAGAAGCGGCGCGCCGTCCGATGCCGGGCAATGTTGACATGTTCAGCGTCATACAAACGGTTTCGCGCACGTTACCTGCCAACGTGATTTGCACCAATGGCGCCGGTAACTTTGCGACGTGGTTACACCGTTTCCACAAGCTTCCGGGGTTTGACAGCGGCCAACGCTACCAACTAGCGCCCACCAACGGATCAATGGGGTATGGCGTACCCGCAGGCGTTGCGGCAGCGATTGCGTCGGGTCGCCCCGTATTCACGATAGCAGGTGATGGTGACTTTTTGATGAACGGCCAAGAGCTGGCCACCGCAAGCGCCGAGGGCGTCAAAACAGTTGTTCTGCTTCTGAACAATGGGATGTACGGCACGATACGCATGCACCAAGAACGTGAATTTCCGGGACGGGTATCGGGTTCCGGACTGCGTAACCCCGACTTTTGTTTGCTCGCGCAAGGCTATGGCTACCACGCCGAGCGGGTCACACACACCGCAGACTTTGAAGCAGCCTGGACGCGCGCTTGGGCACACCCCGGCGGCGCATTGATCGATCTGGTCCTCGACCCTGAAGTCATCACGCCGCGCTCAACACTGGCCGAAATTCGTGAGGCGAGCCGCGGTAAAGCCTAGGCTGACGGCATCAAGCGCCGCACCATGAAATCGCAGGCGGTGAGCAAGTGGGTGGTGGCGAGCCTTTCGGCGGCTTCGCCATCGCGGCGCTCAATGGCCTCCCATATCTCAGTGTGCTGCGCCCAGATGTCACGGGGCTCTTCGTCCTTCAACAACACCTCACTCATCACGCGCATGGTGTAGGTCAGGTGCGTGGCCATGGTGGCCTCGACCAGCTGGTTGCCACTGACTTTGTAAATCAGTTCGTGGAACTTGATGTCCGACGCAATCATCTGGGTCACATGGCCTGCGGCAACGCCTTTGCGTCCCGCATACAGAAGCGCATGGCCCTGCGCAATTTGGGCATCCGTGACCAAGTTGGCGGCACGCCGACAAGCCATCCCCTCAATGGCCGCGCGGATGTCATACACATCGCGCACATGCTTGGGGTTCAGGTGCGCCACCACCACGCCGCGGCCGACAGCTTCTTCGAACAAACCTTGGTTACGCAGCAGCAAAAACGCCTGTTGTACCGGCTGTCGCGAGACACCCAGCGCTTGGGCGATTTGCTCTTGTATGACGCGTTCACCCGGCTTGATACGCCCCGACAAGACCTCCTCCAGCAAGGCCTCTTTAACCTGGTCGACGAGATTGGGTTGGGGGGCGATCGTTTTCATATGCGGCAAGTCTAGCGCAGTGCACGCATCAAGCCGCGTAGCGTTCCCGAAGAACGCGGTGGAGTAATTTGCCGGTTGGGTTACGAGGCATTTCGTGGTCTTGAATAAGCGTCACCTGCTTGGGACACTTGTAACCCGCCAAGCGCTCACGGCACCATGCAACCAAGCCGCGCGAATCCACGCCTGTCTCGTCATGCAGCACGACAAACGCATGCACGGCTTCACCCCATTTCTCATCGGGAATCCCAATGACCGCAACGTCTTTCACAACCGGGTGCGTCCCCAAGACCCCCTCCACTTCCGAGGGATAGACGTTCTCACCGCCCGAGATGATCATGTTGCTTTTTCGATCGACCAGGTGGATAAAACCGTTTGAATCACGGTAACCGAGGTCACCAACGGAACACCAATTCCCAGCGTAGGCAGCTTGCGTTTTCTCCTCGTTTTTCCAGTAGCCATCGAATGAATACGCGGTCCGAGAGAACAGTTCGCCGACCTCGCCATCCGGCACATCCTGTCCATCGGCATCCAAAAATCGGATCGGGCCCGACATCGCCCACTCGCGACCCACCGAGCCCAGTTGCGTCAACTGCTCGTGGGGTCGCAGCAACGTGACCCAGCCCGCTTCGGTCGAGCCATACAACTCGTACAGTCGGCCATTTTTGAAGAAGTCCAGAATCGCCAGCTTGGTGTCTTTACGCGCGGGCGCCGAGGAGATCATCAACCGCCCAACGGCCGACACGTCGTGCTGCGCTTTCACCGCCTCGGGCAAGCCGAGCATCATGATGAAGTGGGTGGGGACCAGCGATGTGAACGTAATGCGTTCTCGCGCCAACGTGCGCAGCAGTTTCTCTGGCTCAAAGTGCTGACTGTCATCGATCACGCAAGTCGCGCCCAAGTGCGCAAAGGTGTGGCTGAAGTAAAGTGAATTGGCATGGCACATGGGCATCACCAACAGCGCGATATCTTGATGGGTAAAGCCCATTTCCAAAGCCGTGGCCATGGCAATCAAGGTGCTGCCCTCATGGCTGCGAATCACGCCTTTCGGTTTACCGGTGGTCCCTGAGGTGTACATGAGGGCACTGGTATCCGATGGCAGCACCGTCACCGGCACGGACTGCTGCGAGGCAGTTTCAATCAACTGTTCGTAGTCTTGCCAGCCATCGAGGGGTTCCGTTCCCATGCTGATTCGCACCAAGTCTGGCGCGACACCTGGCGCAGCGACGCGGTCGGTTAACGCCGTCTGCGCGATCACGCAACGTGCCTCGGCGTCGCCGAGGATATAGGCGACCTCTGGTGCAGTCAGCCGGAAATTGATGGGGACCACCACCAAACCAGCGCGCGCCATTGCGGCATAAATTTCCATCCACTCGGCGCAATTGAAAGCCAACACCGCGACCCGGTCCCCCTTGCGCAGCCCCAACGCCAATAGACCATTTGCCAACCGCGACGCGCGGTTGTTCCAAGCGCTGAAGCTCATTTCACGGCGGGAGTCCCGCACACCAATGGCATCAGGTTTCAGGCGTGCATGACTGGCTAAGACATCGGACAGGGTGAGCAGGCGGTTCATTTTTTCCTCGGTTGCGAACATTGGTTGGTTTTGATATATTGAATTCTGAATTCAGAACTCAAAAAGGTCAAGAACCCATGAGCAACCCAGCCGTCCTCCCCAATTCAGTCGCTGCCGTCATCGCGAAATACCTCAAATCCCAGGGGGTGAGCCGCGTTTTTGCCCTGTGCGGCGGACACATCATGCCCGTCTGGATGTCCCTCGATGCCCTCGGTATCCCCATCGTCGATGTCCGCGATGAACGCGCTGCCGTCTACATGGCCCATGCCCACAGCGAGCTCACGGGTGAGTTGGGGGTGGCATTGGTCACCGCAGGCCCGGGTGTGACCAACGCGATGACGGGCATTGCCAATGCGCACGTGAGCCGGGCCAGCGTGTTGGTGCTCTCGGGCACCCCCCCGCAGCAGCAAGAAAACCGCGGCGCGCTGCAAGACATGGCGCACATTGACTTCGTCAAACCCCTCACCCATTATGCGCGCACGGTGAGAGACCCTGATTTGGTGCTTCAAGAACTGGATGAAGCCAGCGCCAGAGCGCTCGGGCACGGCACGGAACCAGGCCCCGTCTTTTTGGATTTCCCGGTCGATACGCAACGCGCCATACCCAGCCCCGCGGTGCAATTACCCGAGCGCTTTCAACGCCGGGCATCGCCCACGCTGTATCCCGCACCCCACGATATCCAGCAGGTGGTCGACCTGCTATGGGCCGCCAAACGCCCCTTGGTCATCACCGGTCGCGGTGCGCGCCAGGCATCGGCGCCGCTCATCAAACTGCTGGACCGTTTGGGTGCCGCCTACCTCGACACCGGTGAAAGCCGTGGGTTGGTACCCGATAGCCACCCCTCCGTGGTCGCCGCCATGCGCGGCGCCGTGATGGGACAAGTGGATTTAGTTTTGGTCCTGGGTCGTAAATTGGACTTCCAATTGGCCTACGGCTCGCCCGCCGTGTTTGGCGATGCCAAGTGGGTGCGAATCGCCCCCTACCCGTCCGAACTGCGGGATAACCGTCGCGGTGCAGTCGAGGTTCTGAGTAGCGTGGAGACGGCATTGGAGGCCATCCTCGATGCAGCGGGAGACCGCCAAAGCGCGGCCGATGCACAGTGGCTTCAAGGGTTACGAACCGAGCACACCATGCGCGCTGACAAATACCAGCGAACCATGCGCGACGCGCCGACGGGTCAAGATGGTTTGATGCATCCCAACCAAGTATTGGGGGCCCTGCGGGAGGCAATCGGCGAGGACAGCGTCGTGGTGGCCGACGGCGGTGACTTCCTGAGCTTCGCACGCGTCGGCCTACCCGCATCGACCTATTTAGACCCGGGCCCACTGGGATGCATTGGCGTGGGCACCCCCTTTGGCATCGCCGCCAGCTTGGCATGCCCCGACAAAACAGTCGTGGTTGCAACGGGTGACGGCGCGTTTGGCTTCAATGCAATGGAGATCGACACCGCCGTTCGACACCAAGCCCCGTTACTGATTGTTGTCGCGAACAATGGCTCTTGGGCCATTGAGGTACGCGATCAACAAGAGACGCATGGGCGTGTGGTCGGCACGCGTTTACAGTTTGCAGACCATGCCGCCATGGCGCGCGCGTTCGGTCTGCATGCGCAGCGTGTCGAAAAAGCCGAGGACCTACCTGCAGCCATTCAAACAGCCCTGCAAAACCGCCCTGCTTTACTGGATGTTTTGGTGACGCCGGAGGCCGTATCGTCGGATGCAAAATCGGGGCTCGCGTGGGTGCCCGACTTACAAGCCCTAGAGGCTTGGGACAAGGCCGAGGCCAAGTGGCGCGGTTAGTGCGTTTGGAAAAAGGCCACCATCTCTTCGAGCAGGGCCTCCGGGCTCTCCTCGGCGATGTAATGCCCGCAATCCAGCGAGCGCCCCGACACATCGGTCGCCACTGACTGCCACAGGGGTAGCACGTCAAAGCACCGTCCCACCGCGCCCTGCGAACCCCATAAAACCCGCAAAGGCGCGCGAATGCTGTTTCCTGCCAATCGATCTGCGCGGTCATGCACCAGGTCAGTGGTAGCGGAGGCACAGTAGTCTTCACAGATAGCAGTTGCGGTACCCGGTAGCGCGATGCAACGGGCGTACTCTGCCCACGCTTCAGGCGCAAAGGCAGCCAACCCCGCATGCCGACGCCCCATCACGTCGCGGATGTAGGCCACTGGATCGGCTTCGATGAGCCGCTCCGGCAATGGTGCGGGTTGAATAAGAAAAAACCAATGCCAATAAGCCCGCGCGAACGCATCGGACGTCTGCTCATACATGGCGAGCGTTGGCGCAATGCCGAGGAACAGCAGTTGCGACACGTGATTGGGGTAATCGAGCGCTAATCGATGGGCCACCCGCGCGCCACGGTCATGCGCGGCAATGCGGAATGTCTCAAAACCAAAATGAGCCATCAACCCGACCAAATCTGCCGCCATAGTGCGCTTCGTGTGTGCCACGTGATCGGTATCGGCGGCATGCCGTTTTGAATCACCATAGCCACGCAAATCCGCACAGATCACGGTGAAGTGCGCGGTCAAAGCAGGCGCCACGCGGTGCCACATGACGTGACTTTGCGGATGCCCGTGCAGCAGCAATAAGGCCGGTCCCCGCCCCGCTACGCGGCACCGAAGGGTGGTGCCGTTGGTGGGGATATCGTGGACCTGAAAACCTTCAAACATCCAAACCTAACAAACGCACGGCGTTGTCTTTCAGGATTCCGGGCATCACTTCGGGCCTGAAGCCTGCAACCTCAAAGTCTTTCATCCACCGCTCAGGTGTGATCAGGGGGTAATCGCTGCCGAACAACACACGGTCTTTCAGAAGGGTGTTGGCGTACTGCACGAGTTGCTTCGGGAAATATTTAGGGCTCCACCCCGACAAGTCAATCCACACGTTGGGTTTGTGCATGGCCACACTCAGCGCCTCATCTTGCCAAGGGAAACTGGGGTGTGCCATCACGATTTGCATATCGGGCCAATCAATCGCGACATCATCAAGATGCATGGGATTGCTGTAGGCCAACCGTAAACCGCCCCCGCATCTCATACCGCTGCCGATGCCGCTGTGACCAGTGTGAAAAATGACCGGTAATTTATAAGCGTTGATCACCTCGTAAATAGGCCAGGCCATGCGGTCATAGGGGTGATAGCCCTGCACCGTTGGGTGAAACTTGAAGCCCTTGATCCCCTCTTCTTTAATTAAGCGCTCGGCCTCTCGCGCACCCATTTTTCCTTTATGCGGATCGATGCTGCCAAACGCGATCATCATGTCGCTGTTTTTCTTGGCCGCATCTGCAATCTCCTCGTTGGAGATGCGACGGCGACCCGTTTGCGACTCACTGTCCACCGTAAACATCACCAAACCCAACTTGCGTTCACGGTAATACGCAACGGTCTCTTCAATGGTGGGGCGGTTGCTACTGCCGAAATACTTGTCCGCCGCGCGGTCGTATTCTTCGCCGTAGTTGTCAAATGGATTGCGGCAACTCACCTCGGCATGGGTGTGGATGTCAATGGCAATAAGGTCTTTGTAGTTCACGGCGAATCCGTAGCCTTTCTGATGGGTGTTTCCTAGGGTAATTCCGCATTTTTTAGTTATTAAAAATAACTATACTGCATCAAAACTTCAAACGCAACCCCGTATAAGTCCTATGCAAAATAACCCTGACATCCGCTTCGAAATGCGTCATGACATTGCGGTGGTTACGCTCACCCGCGCGAAAAAACGCAACGCACTGAACGATGCTTTGATCGCCTCACTGCGCCACCTCTTTGAAAACCTCCCGCCCGAAACGCGTGCCGCCGTCATCAGTGGTGAAGGGGATCACTTTTGTGCAGGCCTCGACCTCAGCGACTTAAAAGAGCGTGATGCTGGCGAAGGGATGCATCACTCGCGCTCATGGCACATCGCACTCGAGCGCATCCAATACGGCCCCGTGCCCGTGGTGGCTGCATTGCATGGCGCGGTCGTGGGCGGCGGCCTCGAACTAGCCAGTGCCTGCCATATCCGGGTCGCTGACGAATCCGCTTTTTATGCCCTGCCGGAAGGTACGCGGGGCATTTTTGTCGGCGGCGGTGGCTCCGTGCGGATTCCCCGTCTCATCGGCGTCCCACGCATGACCGACATGATGCTCACCGGGCGCGTTTATAACGCCGTTGACGGCGAGCGTGCAGGCTTCGCACAATACCTGGTGCCAACAGGCACTGCTTTCGAGCAAGCCATGCAGTTGGCGCAACGCGTCGCGACCAACGCGCCGCTGACCAACTACGCACTCACACACGTGCTCCCACGCATCGCCGATCAGCCCGCCGATCAAGGCTTCATTACCGAGTCCATGATGTCGGCGATCGCACAAGCAGCCCCAGAAGCCAAACAACGGGTGCGCGATTTCCTCGAAGGACGGGCCGCCAAGGTCAGCAAGCAATAAAACAGGGGACCATACCAGCCATGCACACAGCTAAATTCCGCAAACTTGATTTTGGTGTGACCGAGGTCGACCTGCGTCAGGAGGCCGACGGCATCACGTACCTTACAGCACCCCAACCCTTGGCCCCTTACCCCACGCGTCTGACGGATCGCCTGATTCAGTGGGCAGCGCAATCGCCCGAGAAAACGCTGTTCGCGCGCCGTGAGAAAAACGAAGATGGCACCTTTGGCGAGTGGCGTCACGTCAACTACAAACAGGCTTATGAGACGGCGCAGCACATCGCTCAGGGTCTCATTAACCGGGGCTTAAGTGTCGACAAACCCGTCCTCATCCTGTCGGAAAACGACCTAGAGCATGCATTGCTTGCATTGGGTTGCCTGATGGTGGGGATTCCGTTTTGTCCCGCCTCTCCCGCCTACTCAACCATTAGCCAAGACTTCGAAAAACTGCGTCACATCGCCCACACCATCACGCCAGGGTTGGTATTTGCCGCCGATGCCACGCGCTACGGCAAGGCCATCCTCAGCGCGCTCAGCCCCGACATGGAAGTGGTCCTCACGCGCGGTACCCTCGATGACCGCACCTGCACCACCTTTGAGTCCCTGTGCGCGACCCCCGTCACCCCCGAGGTGCAAGCCCGCATGGAGACGGTCAATGGCGATACCGTTGCAAAATTCCTATTCACATCCGGGTCCACCAAACTGCCTAAAGCCGTGATCAACACGCAGGGCATGTGGTGCGCAAACCAACAGCAGATGTGTCAATCCATGCCGGTCCTGAAAGACGTTCCACCCGTGTTGATCGATTGGCTGCCATGGAACCATACCTTTGGCGGCAATCACAACTTTGGGATGGTGATCTACAACGGTGGAACGATGTACATCGATGACGGGAAACCAACGCCTGCGCTGATACAGGAAACCCTGCGTAACCTGCGCGAGATCGCGCCCACGGTGTACTTCAACGTGCCAACAGGGTTTGAGCAAATCGCGAACGCCATGAAGGCGGATAGCGTCCTGCGAAAAAATCTGCTGAGCCGTGTGCATATGTTTTTCTACGCCGGCGCAGCCCTACCCCAACCGGTTTGGGACCGCCTTTACGAATGCCAAGAAGCCGAGCTGGGCGAACGTATTGCCATGACGACGGGTCTGGGTATGACCGAGTCCGGCCCCTTCGCCCTCTTTGTGACCAGTCCCAATGTGGCGGCAGGTGACTTGGGTATTCCAGCACCGGGTATCACCGTTAAATTGGTGCCCGACGGGGACAAAATCGAAGTCCGTTACAAGGGCCCCAACATCACCACGGGTTATTGGCGAGCCCCTGAAGAGACGGCCGCCAGCTTTGACGAAGAAGGCTATTTCCGGTCGGGCGACGCGGTTAAATGGATCGACCCTCAAAACATTCACAAGGGCCTGAAGTTCGATGGGCGCATTGCCGAAGACTTCAAGCTCACAACGGGTACCTTTGTGAGTGTTGGGCCGCTGCGCGCGCGTGTCATCGCCGCGGGTGCGCCTTACGTGCAGGATGTGGTGGTCACTGGATTGAATCGCAATGAAGTGGGCGCCCTCATATTTCCCACCGCCGCTATTCGGTCGCTGGAACAACTGGAAGCGTCGGCTTCTCTCGCCGATGTGCTCGCCAGCCCGCCAGTGCAGGCGCATTTCCAACAGGTCCTCAATCAATTGGCCGCGACAGCGACTGGCAGTGCCACGCGCATCGCCCGTGCCGTGTTGCTAAGCGAACCGCCCTCAATCGATAAAGGCGAAGTCACTGACAAGGGCTCAATCAACCAGCGCGCGGTGCTTAAACACCGTGATCAACTGGTCGAGGCCCTCTACAACGGCACGGCTGATCACATCATTCAACCTCAATGAAATTAGGCAGGTGATTTTATGAACATCCAAGGACAGGCCGCACTCGTCACGGGCGGCGCATCGGGGTTGGGTGAGGCCACCGCTCGCGAACTAGCGCGACTGGGCGCGAAAGTCGCCGTGCTCGATGTCAATCTGGGTCAGGCCCAACAGGTCGCTGCCGAGATTGGGGGGATCGCCTGCGAGTGCGATATTACGGACACCGCAAGCGTCGAGTCCGCACTGGCGGCGGCAACCAACGCACACGGCCCAGCGCGTATTCTCATGAACATTGCCGGTATCGGCACAGCAAAACGCGTGGTTGGCAAAGACGGTAACGCGGCCCCCCTCGAAGATTTCGCGCGCGTGATCAATGTAAACCTGCTGGGTGCTTACAACATCAGTCGCTTGTTTGCAGCGACCTGCGCAAAGCTGTCACCTGGTGAAGATGGGCAGCGCGGTGTCCTTTTATTCACGGCATCGGTTGCTGCCTATGATGGCCAAGTCGGACAGCAAGCCTACAGCGCGTCAAAAGGTGGCTTAGTAAGCATGACATTGCCGATGGCACGCGACTTGGCGCAGCATGGCATTCGCGTCTGTACGATTGCGCCTGGCTTATTTGCAACCCCCTTGATGGCGACGCTGCCCGAGCCCGTCCAACAATCACTTGCAGCGTCGATACCATTCCCAGCACGGCTAGGTAAGCCAGCAGAATTCGCCCAATTGGCTTGCCATATCGTCAACAATGATCACCTGAATGGGGAAGTCATCCGTCTAGACGGTGCACTGCGCATGGCACCCCGCTGACCGACTTCATCGCATCGACCCCGGATGAACTACCAGCCACAGGCCTCGGAAGCCATCTTCTTCATGGAGACGGTGCTGAACGCGTCCGAGCGATTGGCCGAGTTACCCCTATTCCAAGAAGTCGATGCGGCGCTGATGATGCAAATCTTAGAAGAAGCTGGGAAATTCATCAGTGACGAGATCGCGCCACTCAACCAAACAGGTGATTCGGAAGGGGCCAAATTCAGCCAGGGCCAAGTCACCATGCCTCCAGGATTCGCCGCCGCTTATCAAGCGTTTTGGCGCGCTGGCTGGGCATCGCTGACAGCAGATACAGAAGATGGCGGACAGGGTCTCCCTGCACTACTGGACGGCGTGTTATACGAATGGCTGTCGGCAGCTAACCATGGATGGACCATGGCACCAGGCCTGTTGCACGGCGCATATGAATGCATCAAACATCACGCCAGCGACGAACTAAAAACCGCTTATCTCAGCAAAATTGGCTCGGGTGAATGGCTTGCTACCATGTGCCTAACCGAGCCACACGCCGGCAGCGACTTGGGGAGTGTTCACACCAAAGCCCACCCCACAACGGATGCTCAATTCCGTATCAACGGAACCAAGATTTTTATCTCAGGCGGCGAGCACGACCTCACAGATAACATCGTGCACTTGGTGCTGGCACGCCTACCCGACGCGCCACCAGGGCCAAAGGGGCTTTCACTTTTCTTGGTGCCTAAGTTTTATAACGATGGCACGCGCAGCGCGGTCTACTGCGAGCGGATTGAAGAAAAGATGGGCATTCATGCCAGTCCAACGTGTGTGATGCGATTTGATGACGCGTTGGGTTGGATGGTCGGCGAGGCCAATAAGGGCCTGAACGCCATGTTCATCATGATGAATGCAGCCCGCTTGCATGTCGCTTTGCAAGGGGTTGGCTTGTTGGATGCCGCTTGGCAAAAGGCCAACGCCTATGCCCATGAGCGGCGGCAAATGCGTGCCCCGAAAGCACTCGAAACGCAGCACCCAAATAAACAAGATCACCAAGGGCCCGACCTGATCATCGCGCACCCTGCCATCCGGCGCGTGCTGGATACACAGCGAGCCTGGATCGATACCTCGCGGGTATTGGCTTATGAGACCAGTTTGGCACTTGACATCGCCAAGCACCACCCTGATGCCAACCAGCGAGAGGCGGCTAATCGGTGGTGCGCCCTCGTAACCCCTGTCTTAAAGTCAGCCTGCACAGATCAGGGGTTCCATGGCGCGAGCGAGTGCCTACAAGTCTTTGGTGGACACGGCTACATACGCGAGTGGGGTATTGAGCAACACGTCAGAGACGCGCGGATTGCCATGATCTACGAGGGTACGAATGAAATCCAAGCGCTCGACTTACTGATGCGCAAGGTACTGGTTGATGGTGGCGCAAACCTGGTCCAACTGTGCGACCAGCTGATTCTTGATATCGATGGTACTGAGGCTGATGGCGCACACGCCATAACGCAACTCAATCAATTGCGGGCAATCACGGCGCAGGCTATTGAAGTGGCTCAGCAACCCACCGGCGCCACAACCTTGAGTGCCATTGCAGGCGACTACCTCCGCCTCACTCACCTTGCCCTAATGGGCTGGGCATGGCGCCGAATCAGGGCGGCAATCGAAGCGGATGATCCTCGGTGGACAGGACAGGACCAAGCTTTAAAATCATGGGTTTTACCGGAATTCAATATGCGCTTGACCATTATTCAGACGCAGTTTGCCGCACTATGAGTGATTCGCTCGACCTAACCGCGCTCGAATCATTGGTTGGGTACAACGCACGACGCGCCGCACTCACGATTATTGGGCGCTTCACTGAGAACATGGCGCGATTCGAATTGAGCCCCGTTGATTTTTCGGTGTTATCTGTCATACACCACAACCCAGGGGTCACCTCGCGACAGCTTTGCCTAGCGCTCAACCTGTTACCCCCCAACATGGTGGTTTTCCTGCGCACCTTTGAGAAGCGTCACCTGATTAAGCGCAGCCCGCACCCGACGGATGGTCGGGCAATTGGTCTGTCTCTGACGCCGGAAGGTATGGCACTCATGAAAGAGGCCGAAGCCGCCGCCGCGGCATCGGACAACGACGCTGTTGCCAAACTCACCAAAGCCGAGCTGGCTACCCTGCGCCGGTTACTGATGAAGATTTACCAGCCTAAATAAATCAGCGGCAGCTTTTCAAAATACCGGCAAAGAATTGCGATAACGCCGCATAGGCATCCAACGGCAAAACGTGGGCCACGTATTGATCGGGTCGCACCACGACCATGCAGCCTTGCGTGCGGTCAATACCACGCATATCGAAGATGTCCCCCCCCCCTTTGTGGTCAACGCAAAAGACCTTTTCATGGTCTTGTAAACCCAGTTTGCCGGTTTTGGGGCGCAGCAAGCCAGGCATCTTTTCGTAAGCCAATTGATCAAAGGTCTGCTGAAAAATCACACGCACATCGATGACGGCGTCGATGTCCTCGTCGGGACGGGTGTGGCGCACAACGGGCGAATCTGCCGCCGAAGCCAACCAATCAGCCAGCTTGCAAACCGCTGAGCCCGGCTCAGCGCAGTCACCTTGACCAGCAAACACATACAGTCGCCACCGGGCATCAGCTTGCGCCACATGGCCCAACTGCATCTGCTTGGCATCAGCCAAGCGTACGACGGGTGCCGAGTGAAACCGACGCCCAACCACCTCCCCCGTAGCCAACGCTTGATGCGCATCGCCTGCAAACAAGTCAGAGGCATCGTAGTGAACGGCATTGCCGCCTGTGAACTCTAAATTGTCTTTAAATTGCCGGATGATGCGCGGCTCCTCCAGCCCCTCACGCTCAGCCGGTGTGGTAGGCGCTGACATCACGCGTGCCCACTTGTGATCAGTCTCGACCAGACGCTTAGCCTCTGTGAAGCGCTCTTTCGAGTAGCTGCGTAACAGTTGGGCGTCAGCGCGGCCTTGCAGCACCTGCACCAACTTCCAACCCAGGTTAAACGTGTCTTGCATGGATACGTTCATCCCCTGTCCCGCTTTCGGCGAGTGGGTATGGCAAGCGTCCCCTGCGGTGAAGACGCGGGGGTTGCGATCAACGCCCTCTGGGACATCATCAAACTTATCCGTGATGCTGTGTCCAATGTCATAAATCGACCACCAAACCACCTCTTTAACCTCGAACGAATAAGGGCTAATGATGCGATTGGCAGCCGCCAGCATGTCCGCTTGCGACAGCTTGCGCTGCGCCGCCCGCTCGCCCACGTTGAGCTTATCGAGCTCGACATAGATGCGGAAGATATAGCCTCCCTCGCGCGGCAGGAGTAACAAGTTGCCCTCGCTGGCTGAAGAGATCAAACACTTTTGACGAACATCTGGGAAATCCGTGTTGGCCAAAAGGTCAATCACCCCCCAGGCCTGGTTGGCGGCATCGCCGTGTAACTCACCACCAATCGCTTTGCGAACGGCTGAATGCGCGCCATCGCAACCGACAACGTAGTTGGCCCGAACCTGACGGGTCGCCCCCCAATTCAAGCCCGAGGCGTCACGCAGCGTCACCGTCACGGGATGGTCATCGGTGGCCGGGTCAATCTCGACATTCAATATCTCCCAGCCGTAGTCAGGCTCCAAACGGGAAGGTGAATTTTTCATGACCTCCAAAAACAGCTCGTGCAAGCGTGCTTGGTTAATCAAGATGTGCGGCATCTCTGAGCTGTCGTCGGCCACGTCTTGTACACGCCCCACCCGCTTGATGTGCGACGGATTAGCGGGGTCGGGCATCCAGAATGCCGTTTGATTCACCCAATAAGTCTCTCGTTTGACCTTGTCTGCAAAGCCAAAGGCTTGGAACATCTCCATCGACCGGGTGTTAATGCCGTCGGCTTTGCCCTTGATGATGTTGCTGGGCATGCGCTCAACAATTAAGGTCTCGATCTCGGGGAATTGCGCCAGCTGCGCCGCCAGGCACAGACCGGCTGGGCCAGTGCCCGCGATCAGCACATCAACGGTTTCTGGCAAGGGCTCATGCGGCCCGCGGTTACGTCGATTGGGGGCGGCTTGTTTGATATCTGGATTGCCGCCACGAAAACCATCTCTATAAAACTGCATATGCCAATTTCAAGTCAAGTTGTTATCTATTGTGATCAAGCGGCTGATTTGCTCTTGCCCGATCCGAGGTAAGTCTCGATGACTCGTGGATCTTTAGCCAACTCGCCTGCAGGGCCTTGTAAACTGATATCACCTGTTTCGAGCACGTAGGCATGATCAGCCACAGCCAACGCGGCGCGGGCATTTTGCTCAACCAGCAAGATGCTGACGCCACTCTCACGCAGGCGCTCGATAATATTGAAAATTTCCTTCACTACTCGCGGCGCCAAGCCCAAACTGGGCTCATCCAGCATGAGCAGTTTGGGTTGTCCCATCAGGGCGCGCGCAACTGCCAGCATTTGACGTTCCCCGCCCGATAGGGTCCCCGCCATCTGTCGCTCACGCTCCTTCAGCCTTGGAAAAAGGCTGTAGACCTGATCCAGCCCATCCCGCCATTGACGATCCCCGAGCTTCATTGGGCGATAACCGCCCAATAACAAATTGTCAGCCACCGACATAGTGGTAAAAAGCTCCCGACGCTCAGGCACCAAAGCAATTCCCAGCATCACGCGCTCTTCAAGCGTGGTGCCATCGATAGCTTGTCCATTGAACTCAATGCCACCATTCGCTTTCAACAGGCCCATGAGCGCATTCAGAGTAGTAGATTTACCGGCGCCGTTGGGGCCAATCACGGTGATGACCCCGCCCGGCATCACCTCCAAGCTGATACCGTGCAACACCTCTGCCTTGCCGAAGCCGGCATGCATGTTGGTCACTTTCAAAATTGGAACGGTCATGGTCAATGCTCCGTTCCTAAATAGGCTGCCCGCACTTTGGGATCTGCTTGTACCTCGTCGGGCGTCCCCTGCGTGAGGTAGGTGCCAAACTCCATCACAACGATGGTCTCGCACACGTCCATCACCAAGTCCATATCGTGTTCCACCAGCAAGATGCTCATCCCTTCAGATTGCAGTTGGCGCAACACACGCATCAATTCTTGCTTTTCTAGATAGCGTAAGCCGGCGGCTGGTTCGTCGAGTAGAAGCAATGTCGGGTCAGCGCATAGGGCGCGAGCGATTTCCATCAGACGCTGTTGCCCCATCGGCAAATTGGCCGCTTGCTCGTGTATCCAGTCACCCAAACCGACCCGCTTCAGCTGACGCTCGGCTTCGGCCATGATGGATTTCTCCTCACCACGGTTGCGCCGCAAAATGGCGCTGAACACTTCCCCTTTGCTGCGGGAATGGGCACCAATGGCTACGTTATCCAACACACTCATCTCAGGAATCATCTTGACGTGCTGGAAGGTGCGCATCAAACCACGCTTTGCGATATCGCGCGCATGCAAGCCATGCACCGGCTGACCGCCAAAATACACCTCTCCAGCACTCAATGGCAACGTACCCGTAATGAGGTTGAAGGTTGTCGATTTACCCGCGCCGTTAGGTCCAATCAACCCCACGATCTGTCCTGCGCGCACTTGGAAGCTGATGTCATTGACCGCGACCAGTCCGCCAAAACTCTTTCTGATTTTTTGGACGTCCAGCACCACGTCCCCCATGGCTGGCTTGGTACGCTGTGTGAGTACGTCGGCGTCATCCCAGTCACGTGTTCGCTCGGTCTTACCGAGACCCTGCTGCACCCATGACCACAGACCGTCTGGTCGATACTTCAGAATGAGCACCAGCATCACACCAAAAACGATGCTCTCAAAGCTCCCACTCATCCCCAGCAACTGCGGCAGCCACGCCTGCAACTGCTCATCAAGCACACGTACCACGCCAGCGCCCAGCCAAGCACCCCAGAGGCTACCCGCCCCACCAACCACAACCATGAACAGGTACTCGATACCCCACTTCAATCCGAATGCCGACGGATTAACCGCGCGTTGGTAGTAGGCCATGAGCCAGCCCGCCACACTGGCCAATACCGCAGCGATTACAAAAATAGTCACTTTGTAGCCAAATGTATCGACACCCATCGCTTCGGCCATTTGTCGGCCGTCTTTCAGAGCGCGAATCGCACGTCCAGGCCTTGAATTCAATAAAAAAGTCAGCGCGACAGTTGCCACCCAGAGCAAACTCCAAGAGACCACAAAGAAGCCCCGACCTTGACCAATCTCATGCCCAAACAAAGTCAAGCTATTCAATCCAATCAAACCATCGTATTTACCCAACGCCTCTAAATTACCCATTAGGTAGTAGAGCGACAGTCCCCACGCGATGGTGGCGAGCGGTAGGTAGTGCCCGGACAAGCGCAAGGTGATGCGACCGATCACCCAAGCACTGACACCCGTCAGGGTGACGCCCAGAATCAACGTCACAGTCGGCGGCCACCCTAAGTTAAGCGAGCACCATGCCGCTGTGTAAGCGCCAATACCGACGAATGCAGCTTGCCCGAAGGACGTCAATCCGGCCACACCCGTTAATAAAACCAACCCGAGACAAGTCAGTGCAAACAGGCCGGTGTAATTCAGTTGCGCGACCCAGAAAGCGGGTAACGGTAAGAGGGAGAGCAGCACAATAACGGCTAGAACCACCCAGAGGTTGTATCGACGTAACCGGCTCACCTCAATGCTCCTCCTCATCGTCCGTCACGTGGCGCGAACGCAGCCACAGCGCAGGAAGGATGAGCGCAAACACAATCACCTCCTTGAATGCGCTCGCCCAAAAAGAGCTAAACGCTTCCACCAACCCCACACCCAAGGCAACCACAAGCGCGCCGGGATAACTGGCTAGCCCCGCAATGACCGCCGCAACAAAACCCTTGAGCCCAATTAAAAAGCCCGAGTCGTAGAGGATGGTTGTTGTGGGCCCTATCAGCAGGCCAGACAAGGCACCGATAAATGCCGCCAAAGTGAAAGTGAGTTGTCCAGCCGTGTGGGTCGAGATACCCATCAGGCGTGCGCCGTTGCGATTGACGGCTGTCGCACGCAGCGCTTTTCCAAACAGCGTGTTCCCGAAGAAGTACCACAGCGCCACGATGAACAGCAATGCCGTTACAAAAATAATCACGGCCTGTCCATTGATCGGTACGGTACCGATCTGCAGGCGTTCATCCCAAAAGGCCGGGTTACGAAAACCCTCAGGGCCAAAAAACAGCAGTGCCAGCCCGGTTAACGCAAAGTGCACACCCACCGACACGATGAGCAAAACAAGCGGCGTGGCCGACTCCAGCGATTGATATGCCAGACGATAAAGCAGCGGGCCCATCGCGGTAACGAGTGCGAGGCTGAGCAAGACCATCGACCACATGGGAAGCTCATGAGGTGCCAGCCAAATCGAAAGCCCAGCCGTCGTGAACGGAATGAGCAATGGCTTGACCGCACGGGTCAGCGCCTGTTGAAAGGGAGCCCCCGCTCGCACAGCACCAACGCCCTCTTGCAGGGCTACCACCAACGCCATGATGAGAAGCAACCACACAGTGCCGGGCACCTTGTGATCGATAAACATCGCCAAGGTGAGCGCACCAAATGCGACGAACTCACCCTGTGGAATGAAAATGACACGGGTCACCGCAAACACCATGACAGTGGCCAAACCAAGCAACGCATAAATCGCGCCGTTGGTCAGGCCATCGACGGCCAGCATGCCTGCAATCGTGATGTCCATGGTGATCCCGTCTGACGTCGCCGCTTAATTCAGGACTTCAAAGGCGCCGTTTTTCACGACGACCATCACACCCGTTTCATTGGTGTAGCCCCAATGATCGCTGGCACTCCAGTTCATCACGCCGTGGGAAATCACGGTACGGCCCATGGTGTTCAGCGCATCAAGTAAAGCCAAGCGGAAAGCCTCGGTACCTGGCTTCGCCTTCTTCAACGCGATCGGAACGGCTTTTTCCATCACGACCATGAAGTCGTATGAATGGCCAGCAAACGGACTCAGCTTATCGCTACCTGTCGCCTCTTTGAATTTCTTGGCGAAGTCCATTGATACAGGTCTAGAGGGGTGACCAGCGGGCAATTTGTCCGCGAAGATCGCTGGCCCTGACACCACAAAAGTACCCTCCACGGCCTTGCCACCAATGCGCATCAAGTCAGGACTGGCTGCGCCGTGTGTTTGATATGTGAGGCCCTTGTAACCACGGTCACGAAGCGCAATCTCAGGCATCGGCGCAATAGAGCCAGAGGCCACCACCAAAACCGCATCGGGGTTGGCGGCAACCAGCTTCAGGGCCTGAGGCGTCACACTGGTATCTGTGCGTGCGAAACGCTCCACACCAACCAATTTGATATTGGCCTCCTTGAGCATGGGCTCCATGGCCTTGAGCCAACCCTCGCCGTAACCGTCAGAGTAACCAATAAAGCCCAAGGTCTTAACACCCTTGGCCTTGATGTGTTGCATCATGGCGTGCGCCATCACGCTAAAGCCCTGCGGCAGGATGAAGACAAACTCACCATCCTTACCCGGCGCGCCTGAAATTTGTACCGTTTTTGCCTCGGTCGCAATCGGACCAATTGCCATGGTCGTGGGCGTCAAGTTACCGCCGAAAATCACGTCAACTTTGTCTTGATTAACAAAGCGACGCGCGTTTTGCGCCGCTTTACCAGGGTCAGATGCGTCGTCAAGAACGATCACGTTCACTTTTTCACCAGCAATCGAGCTGGGAAACGTCTTGATCATGCTCTGCATGGGCAGGCCCAAAGCGGCGCCACCACCCGTCAGCGAGAGGTTTACGCCAATGGTGATGTCGGCCCAAGCGGCCGTACTCATCGCCCCCATGGTGACCATGGCCACCAGTGTTTGTTTTAACTTCATGACTATCTCCTTCATTTGTTGAGAACCGCCCACTTAGCACGAACCGTCCGGATCTAAGATCCCTCGCGCATCGCCGCGCATGACGGCAACATCAGACATAAGCGTCTGATCGCCGCCTGAATTATTGTTATGTTTCATAAATAATTACAACCCCTCTGCAGAAGGATTTTTTAAGTGAAAACCCTAGAAGCTGAGGGGGTTATGGCGGCGCCATGCGCCTCAAGGAACCAGCACGAATTTCCCGAAATGCTGCTTCTGCATGAACTCGGTCTGTGCCTGCGCGATCTGTGAGAGCGGGAAAACCTTGGCCACTAGGGGCTGAATTTCATTGCGCTCGACCAGCGCCAAGAGATTGGGAAAGACGGGCTCGTCCCACGCCGTGCTTCCGATGAGCGTGATGTCTTTCAGATAAAGCTGGCGCAAATCCAATCGAACCGCAGGGCCTGCGATAGCGCCAGACGTGACCAATCGGCCACCCCGCTTGAGCAGCTGCAGGTTACAACCAAAAGCCTCACCCGCCACGTTGTCAACCACGACATCAACGCGATGGGCGCCCAGTATTTCAAGGAGGTCGGCTCCGCGTGCATACACGTGGTCGACCTGTAGCGCGCGTAAGTGCGGATGGCTATTAGCTGATGCCACAGCGATCACCTCGGCGCCTCGGCGTTTAGCCAACTGCACCGCAGCTGAGCCCACGCCGCCCGAAGCTCCCATGACCAGCACGGTGTCAGCAGGCTCCACTTGTGCGCGGTGCAGCATGTTTTCGGCGGTCCCGTAGGCACAGGGCAGGCTGGCGAGCTCGACATCGCTCCAACGGGATTCAATGGGAAAGACCTCCGTCGCGGGCACCTTGACGTATTCCGCAAATGCGCCATCAAAGTCAGAGGCCATCCAGACGTTGTCGAAATCCGCAAACCCATTGGTCCGCATGCAAGGTCGAATCAACACCCGCTTATCGAGCAACCCGCCCTGCTCACCGGGGGCGACGGCCACGACGACCCCGCAGCAGTCGGTTCCTTGAATCAACGGAAACGGTGTCGCCTGTCTCCAACCACCCCCAACAGCCTGCGTCGCGAGTGGTTGGTGCGCCAAATCGGCGGTGGATGCGGTGACGTCATCCGCGTACCAACCCATGCGGGTGTTGATATCGGTGTTGTTCATGCCGGCGGCAAGCACACGAACCAAGACCTCCCCCGCACCAAGGACCGGGACGGGCACGTCTTTGTAAACCAGCTGATCTAAGCCGCCTTGACCCATGGTCACGACGGCTTTCATGGTGCGCGCAGCAGTCACTCAGGGATCTAGCTTTTCTGTGAAGGTGGCGCTTCGCCGCCCTATTCTGCGCCCGAGGCGTTCGGGGCGTTCTCATCTTGAGGGAAGCACATCTTTTCGCCGTCCCACTTTTGTCCGCACCAACACACACCTTCTGCATTGATGATGCAGGTTCCTGTGCCACAGCACCGCTCGTCGTCTTGCATCCCGCGCTCCTCTTCTGTCGATTTTTGCCATGCGGCATTGGCCGCGTCTCCCTCAGTTTACGGAAAACCGATTTACCATGTGCCGCGCTGTGGCGGGCCGATCAGCTCAAGGCCAGCCACACACCCACGGAGATCATCATGACGCCAGCGACGCGATTCAGGCGTGCGACATTGTTGGCTTGAATGAGCAACTTACCCAAAATCTGCCCACTGGTCGCATAGAGCATCAGTGAGATGAATTCAAGGACCAAGACAATCAGCAACATCGCCAGGGTCTGGGGCCAAATGTTGACCTCGTAATTGATAAAACCGGGAGCCAGTGCCAGAAAAAAAGCCCAACCCTTTGGGTTGGCAACGGCTGTGATGAAGCCCTGACCAGCTAAATTCACAAAGCCCAATTTAAAGGTCGCGACATCATCGGGGCGCACCGCCATCACCCCCAGAGATTGCATCATTTGGATGCCAACAAACACCAAATAAGCACCCCCGACGTACTTGAATACGGTCAGTAAGAGCGGGTGCGAGGCGATAAAGCCACCACCCCCTACCACCACGACCGTCACGATCAACAGCACGCCGACCAACTCGCCCACCATCATCTTCATGGTGTGGCGAACGCCAATGCGCATCCCCATGGTCAACGCAAGGGTCATGCACAACCCCGGCGTGATCGAGATCGCGGCAAACACGGGAATGAAAAAATAAAGCAGTGTGAAATCCATCGAGAGATCCGGTTGAGGGTGGTGAATTTTAGGGCTGAAGGCGAGCGAAGGGTCGAAGGACTCTAAAATCGCATTTCTGAAAATTGGCACACCAGCCAACTTACCCTCAGGAGTTATCACTTGGGATCAATTATCGAGCGAACCATGTATGCCGCACGTTGGCTACTCGCGCCCATCTATATCGGACTCAGCCTGACCTTGGTGGCGCTGGGCATCAAGTTTTTTCAAGAGGTTTTTCACCTGATCCCCCATGTGCTTGAGATGACCGAGGCAGACGTCGTGCTGATCGTCCTGTCTCTGATCGATATCGCGTTGGTCTCAGGCCTCATCATCATGGTGATGTTCACCAGCTACGAGAACTTCGTCTCTCGGCTTGAGCTGAAAGAGGAAACCGAGAAGCTGTCGTGGTTGGGAACGCTGGACACCACAACACTGAAAAGCAAGGTGGCGGCGTCCATCGTCGCGATCTCGTCAATTCACTTGCTCAAGATCTTCGTCAACGCCAACAACGTTGATAACGACAAACTGCTGTGGTTCGTCGTGATGCACCTGACGTTCGTGGCCTCTGCCGTCGCTATGGGTCTACTCGACAAAGCAACCCGCAAGCATTGACAGCCACCGGAGGCGCAGCGCTTCGACGGCTCACCGCGCGAACCAATCGAGGATCTGCTGCGTCACCGCTTGCGGTTGCTCTCGGTGTAAAAAGTGCCCTGCCCGGTCAATCAACTTGAACGTGTAGGGCGCCTCGAAATAGCCCCCCTGATCGTGCATGAGTTCGGCACGCAAATCATCGGCGCCACACAACGCCAGCGTGGGCACTCTAATCGGACGGCTCATCAGGGCCCGCACTGAATCATGCGTCGGATCGGTTTTCGATGCGTCAAACATGGCGCGGTAGTAAGCCAGCGATGCACTCAAAACACCCGGTTGCTTGAGTGTGTCTTTGACTGAACGAATGTGAGCCTCGTCGGTATAACCCTCGGTCGTCCAGTAAGACCACAGGTAGTCGATGAAGGCCATATCGTCGTGGCTTAAGGCGGCTTCAGGCAAATCCTTCATCTGGAAAAACCACCAATGGAACGAGCGGTGTAGGTGTTTGGGTATCAGCAAACTTTTGGCCACCTCTGCGGGGTGAGGGACCGCCATCAGCACCGCGCTTTTAAATCGCTCGGGGTAGGTGGCAAGCAAGGCGTAGCCGATGATGGCACCCCAATCTTGACCCACGAAGTAGCTGGGTTGATCGGGGCTTAATTGCCTGACCAACGCACTGATGTCATCGACCAACGCTGCCTTGTCGTAACCGCTAACAGCGGGCGCGTCCGTGGGCGCATACCCCTTCAAAAAAGGCGCGACGACTCGGTAGCCCTGAGCCGCGAGCGCCGGCATTTGGTGACTCCACGTGTGCGCGTTATCAGGGAAACCGTGAAGCAGAAGAACCAATGGACCCGACCCTTCAGTCAGATAGGCGAAATTGATGCCATTAGCAGTGATGTATTGGGTCATAAGTGATGATCACGCCACGAATGGCGCGCGTAAAAATCCTCGGAATCGCGCTCTACCCCCTCGGGTTGGCGCTTGCGTGAGACGGTAATTTGGAAAACGCAACAAGAACCGGCCAATGGCGATGCGCCCCTCCAGTCGTGCCAAACTCAAGCCTGCACACTGGTGGACACCAAAACCAAACGCCAAATGGCGGTTATTCGCGCGGTCCAGTTGCAACACATTGGGGGCTTCGAATTGTTCCGGATCGCGGTTCGCAGCACCAATACACAACGTGACCAGCGCACCCGCAGGCAACCGCTCCCCCCCCACCTCACAAGCGATCGCCGCACGCCGGTTACCCAATTGATTAGAGGGCTCAAAGCGTAAAAACTCTTCCACCGCCGACGTCAATAAGGACTGATGGGACACCGTGTCGTGTTGAGTCGCCTCAAGTTGTGCGCGGAAGGTTGCGGACACCTCGGGGTGCTCGTCCAAGCAAACGAGGGCATTACCAATCAAATTGGTCGTTGTCTCGTGCCCCGCGTTCAAGATGAAGATGCAGTTCTGCAGTAACTCCGTCTCACTAAGCGACTCACCATCCGTTTCGCCTTGTGTGAGCCGTGTCAACACGTCGTGGTCTGGATTACCTGGATGGCGTCGGCGGTCCTGAACCAACCTCTTCAGGTAGTCGAGCATATCGGTCACCGCCTGGTTACCCGCTGCATGTTGTTCCGCACTGAGCTTGGGCTCAAGGGCGCCCAAAATCGCTAAAGACCAAGCTCGAAGTGGCCCTCGATCTACGTGCGGAACACCCAGCAAATTACCAATAACCTCGACCGGAATCGCGGCAGCAAAGTCCTCGATAAGGTCACCCCCACCTGTTGCCGCCAGCGCATCGAGCAAGCCGTCGACCAGCGTGACCAATCCACCCTCCATTTCGGCAATGGCACGGCGCGTGAACGCACCCATGATGAGTTTGCGCACGCGCGTGTGCAGCGGTGGGTCATTGAACACCAAGCTGGTTGTGTGGTGTTCGAACAGCGGCGCGGGACGCTGCGGGTCGAATGGATCAATGTTGTACTTGGGGCCAAACTCCACCCGCTTATCCGAGCTGAATGTATCGGCGTCTCTGTAGACACGCACCAAATCCGAATACCGGGTCAGGAAGTAACTGCCATCGGGCATGCGGCGCACGGGTTGGCTGCGCTGCAGCGCCGCGTAAACCGGGTAGGGGTCGGCGTAAAAATCAGGCGGCAAATCACGCAGATCAAAGTGCTCCGCAATCTGGCTGGCGCGCTCAGGTGTCATGGCGTTCCTTTTAATCATCACATCATGCCAAAAAAAGCGTGCCGGGGCTGTCACCACCCGTGGCATAGAATTCCACTTATTTTTGTTAAGTTGATTCAGAAAGTAGGGTTGAATGTCGTTGGTTTTACAAAGTTTTATCGCAGATCGCTGGGTCGGTCAGCAGGCGGCCCAATCACTTCACAGTGCCATTAACGGCAGTGAGGTTGCCCAAACGCACAGCGAAACCATCGACTTCGGCGAGGCCGTCCACCACGCGCGCACGGTCGGCCTACCGAACCTGCTGAAGCTGGACTTCCAAGAACGAGCGCAACGACTGAAAGCGTTGGCCAAATACCTCGGGGAACACAAAGAAACCCTGTACGCCATCTCCGCCCACACGGGTGCAACACGCGTTGACAGTTGGGTCGACATTGAAGGGGGTGCGGGCACCTTGTTCGCGTATGCCGGTATGGGCAGTAACGAGTTGCCCAGCGGCAACCTAATCCACGAGGGGCCTGCCTTCGCGCTCGGTAAAAAAGGCGGCTTCGCGGGTACACATATTTTAGTGCCGCGCGGTGGCATCGCGGTCCATATCAACGCCTTCAACTTCCCCGTCTGGGGCCTACTCGAAAAATTCGCCCCCAGCTTCTTGGCGGGCATGCCCTGCATTGGTAAACCCGCTACGGCAACCAGCTATCTGACGGAGGCCATGGTTCGGTTGATCGTGCAATCAGGCATCTTGCCCGCGGGTGCGCTGCAATTGGTCGTGGGCTCCACGGGTGACCTGTTGGATCGCCTGAACGGACAAGATGTGGTGACCTTCACCGGCTCTGCAGACACCGCAGCGAAGCTGCGCGTCCACCCCAATGTGGTCAAGAACAGCATTCCATTCAACGCGGAAGCGGACTCACTCAACTGCGCTATCCTCGGCCCAGACGTCACCCCTGATGACGAAGAATTCGACTTGTTCGTGAAAGAAGTGGCGCGTGAGATGACGGTCAAAGCCGGTCAAAAGTGCACCGCGATTCGCCGTGCGATCGTGCCGCGCCAGTACCTCGATGCCGTCGCAGAAAAGCTCAAAGCCCGTCTCGCGAAGGTTGTGGTCGGCGATTCATCGGTCGAGGGCGTAAACATGGGCGCCCTCGCCTCACACGCGCAACAAACTGACTTGGCAGAGCGTGTGGCCCTGTTGCGCCAAAGCGCTGAATTGGTCTTTGGTGGCGGGCAGGACTTCAACCCGGTGGGCGACGGCGTGGCCAATGGCGCGTTCTTCCAGCCCACATTGCTGCTGTGCCAAAAGCCACTTGAAACCGATAGCGTCCATGACGTCGAAGCCTTTGGCCCCGTCAGCACACTGATGCCCTATGACAGCGAAGATGAGGCCTTGCAATTAGCCGCCCGCGGCCAAGGCAGCTTGGTGGGCACCCTGGTCACGCATAACCCGCAAGTGGCGGCCCGCATGATTCCCGTCGCTGCGGCCCTGCATGGTCGCTTGCACATTCTTGACCGCGAAGCCGCCGTGGAATCAACGGGTCATGGCTCGCCGCTGCCGGCCCTCAAACATGGGGGTCCCGGCCGCGCTGGCGGTGGCGAAGAGTTGGGTGGTATGCGCGCCGTCAGGCATCTGATGCAGCGCACCGCTTTACAAGGCAGCCCAAACATGATCGCCGCCGTTACGGGCGAATACATGCGGGGAGCGCAGTTGATCGAGACCGAGGTCCACCCCTTCCGCCGCCACTTTGAAGACCTGCAAATCGGCGAAAGTTTACTGACGCATCGGCGCACCGTTAGCGAGGCCGATATCGTGGCGTTTGGCGGTCTGTCAGGTGACTATTTCTACATGCATTTTGACGAAATCGCAGCCAAAGACTCGCCATTCGGTAAGCGCATTGCACATGGCTACTTCGTGCTGTCAGCGGCAGCGGGTTTGTTTGTATCACCCGCACCCGGACCCGTGCTGGCCAACTATGGTCTGGACACCCTGCGCTTCGTGAAGCCAGTGGGTATCGGTGACACGATCAGAGCGCGTTTAACCGCCAAGCGAAAAATCGACCGCAACAGAAAAGACGCCAACGGCGTGGGACAAGGGGTTGTGGCCTGGGATGTCGAGGTGACCAACCAAGACGGCGACGTGGTGGCCAGCTACGACATCCTGACGCTGGTCGCGAAAAAGAGCTGATCCTACCGATCAGCAGTCCGCCCGAATGATGGCAGTTTGCGGCATTAATCTGCTGCCATCATTGCGTGCGAATGGCGGGTAATGTGATATTTCGCCAGAGGACTAACAAGCGCGTGCCTGTAGTCATCAGGGCACACGCGCCCAGCGCCAACGCTGGCGGCGCGTCCAGCCAACGCAAAAGCGCGTAGACCAACCCGCCGGCTACGGCACAAATGGCGTAGGGTCGATGGTCGCGGAACAAGCTGGGGATCTCGTTGCAAACCATGTCGCGCAACACCCCGCCAAACGTTCCTGTAATCACACCCATCATGATGGCAACACCGGGCGGCTGCCCCATCGTCCATGAGAGATGTAACCCCGTTGCACAAAACAGACCCAAACCAATCGCATCGGGCACCTGCAGCAGCTTTTCGCGGCTCTCCAAATCACGTTGCTGAAAAAAAGAAGCGCACGCCACGCACAGCAACAACACCCCCATCAATACCAGTTGGTGATCCACCCAAAAAAAGGGGCGGCGATCAATCAACACATCGCGCAGGGTGCCACCGCCAAAAGCGGCTAAGAAGCCACAAACGACGATGCCCACCACGTCCATGTTTTTGCGCATCGCGCTGATAACACCGGACACCGCGAAAGCCCCCGTCCCCAGCATCTCAAGCGCGGTCAGTGTGTGAAAACCAAGGTTTTGAATGTTACTCATCGGGCGGCTCCAGGCGGTCAGCGCAGGACTTCGCGCCATATTGCCACAACTGGCGTGGCGCTCGATCTAATCAATCAAACTACGAGCCACGCGTGACGTCGCACCGATGACTGCGCCAACCAATAAAAAGACCGCGACAGTCCCCACCGCTGCGCCAATCGTCCCCGACAGGATGGGGATGGTGATGCTTGATATGTAGATGCTCATGGTGCGCAGACCCAGCGCCTCGCCTTGGCGCTGCGGCGGTGTCATTTTGTGGAGCACACTCATGATGAGCGGCTGAACCGAGCCCAAGAACGCGCCCAATAGTGCGGACAGGCACCCCAGCCAAATCGCGCTTGATGCGAGGGGCACGAAGCAAAAGAGCACGCCTGTGATCACCATTGAGACATAGACGATCCACATGTCATGTGCGCGGCGAAAGACCCAAGGCATCATCAACCGCGACGCCGTGGCGGCGATCGCAACCGATGCCAGAACCATCCCAATCGCCGAGGCGCTCAAGCCCAAGTCGTGTCCCCTGAGGGGCAGCATAAAAGACAGCACATCCCAACCCGCAGAGATCGCGAGATTCACAATCAACAGTCTGCGCAGGGCACTGCTCTTCAACAGGGCAAACGGGGAGCCCCGGTACAGTTGGTCTTCCGCAGGACGTGGGCGCTGGGCGGGCTCCGTCAGCCCCCTGAGCGCAATGACTGCGATGGGCGGCACACCACACAGCATGAGGAAAGTGATCTGAAAGTCGAAGGCGTCGATCAAGACACCGGCGAGTAAAGGGCCAAAAAAGTTCGACAGGGTCGGTGCAACGGCGATCCAACTGAAGATCTTTTTCATCTCATGATGGTCCGTGCTGAGTTGCCCCGCATGCCTTTGGACCGAGATCATCGCGGTTCCAGCGGCCGCCCCGTTCATCACGGCCGCAAAGCAGGCGACCTCAAAAACAGGCCAGATTCCCAGCACCAACAAGCTGATGGCAGATACCGAGGCCGCCATCACAATCGGTTTTCGAGAGCCGTGCTTATCGGCGTATCGGCCGATTGGTAATGCCAGGAATAGCTGCGCCACACCAAAGAGTGCCAGCAACAAACCCACACTCATCGCGTCATATCCCACCCGCAACGCGAGCAACGGGGCGGCCATGCGCAAGCCCGACATGGTGCCGTGTACGCATATCTGCGCAATCACCAAGCGAATGACGATAGATTGATGGGTAGCGGCCATTAGCGGGCTAAATGCGGTTGATTGACCCTCGACCGGGGTACGTTATCGGTTGGCATCTTACGCCACCGGCAAGACGGGCTACCATTGGCAACCGCCTAAAAACAAGCTACCCCACGCCATGAAATTAGCTTTCTCTATCGCCATGCTGCTGCTCCCGTTAGCGGTCCCTGCAGCACAGCCACCCGCTGATGAGGCGCGCTTGTTGTGTGATGCGGTTTACATGCCCACGCGGGCGGTGTGGCAACGCGAGGTAGCCATTGAATACGATGACGCGCGCATTAAAACCGTGCGGATTGATGGCCTCAAGGTCTACACCTTTGAGGTGAACGACACCTGGATCTTCACCGCACTGGACAACGAGCGGATTCAAATCAACGCCGCCACCCTGACATGGACCAGCGACTTTCGGGGACTGGCAAGCGCACAAGGTCGCTGCAATTGGGTCAAGCCGGCGGGTGGTTAAAGCACCTTGTAGATACTCAACAGCACCCCATCCGGGCGCCGGACCCCCGTCCCGATGAATTGCGATTCGTGCAACCACTGCCAATCGGGGTGTGCAGTCTCAAAGCGGGGTTGGCAACGAAAATAAATGGCGCTGGGGTCGACCGGAATACCTTCCATGATCTTTCTGGAGTCCGCCTGTGACGCCACCCGCAATGCGATGTTCTCGACGAAGATGACCGCACCATCGACCATTTCGATCGCATAGCGCGCATCCAAATGCGCCTGCGTATCTTGGGCGACGATCAATTGGTAGTCCGCGCCACCCGCCAGCACCCGCCCCTTCCCACTGGGTCCATCCACAACGCCCCCAGTAATGGGAATGATGCGGCGACGCCCCGCTGGCGTTTGTCCGATCTCGATTGGCGGCGCAATCGTGACCGCCACGTCAAAGACGTGGGTTAACTCGGGCTTGGGTAAGGTATTGGGTGTCATCGCGGGGTCAGGTACCAAATCACTAAGTCAGTATGCCGGGCAACCAAAGGGACAGCGCGGGGAACGCACACAGGATGATCAACCGAATGATGTCCATTGAGATGAACGGCAGCGTGCCCTTGTAAATCGACACCAAGGGAACATCACGCGCAATGCTGTTGATCACGAACACATTCATTCCCACCGGCGGGCTGATCAAACCCAAGGTCACAGCCATGACCAAAATAACGCCGAACCAAACGGGGTCAAAACCGAGCGCAACGATCGCCGGGACCACAATGGGCACAGTTAACAGCAGCATGGCCAACTCATCCATCACCGCCCCAAGCACCAGGTAACACAGCATGATGAGGGTCAACACGCCATACGCGCCGATCGGTAGTTCGACCAAAAACTCAACGGCGTTTTGAGTGAACTGCGTGACCGTTAAAAAATAACCAAACAAGTAGGCGCCAATGACAATCAGCATGATCGCTGATGACACGCGCAGCGCCTGGACCAAGGCCCCCCGAATTTCGGGCATCCTGAGTTGCCCCCGAATCACCCCGATCACCAAGGCGCCAATCGCGCCAACGCCTGCAGCCTCTTGCACCGTGAAGATGCCCGAGTAAATGCCGCCTAAGACCATCAGGAACAAAAAGAAAATCGCCCAGAGACCTCGCACCGAATGCCACCGCTCGGCCCAACTGAACTTTTCACCACGCGGCAACAGGTGCGGGTATTTCTTGGATAGGTAAGAAATGAGCAGGCTGTAAAACACAACCGCCATGAGCCCGGGAATCACCCCAGCAGCAAAGAGCTCGGTGATCTCAATTTCGGTCATGATCCCGTAGAGCACGAAGATGACCGAGGGCGGGATCATGATCCCCAAGGTACCACCCGCCGCGATCATGCCCGCCGATAAGCCAGCGTCATAACCACCGCGTCGCATCTCTGGCAGGGCAATTTGGGTCATGGTCGCGGTCGTTGCGACAGACGATCCATTGATCGCCGCAAAACCAGCACACGAGAAAACCGAGGCCAACGCCAAGCCCCCTCGGAAGTGACCCAGCCACGTACGGCCCGCCTCGTACAACTCCCGACTCATGCCGCCGTAAGACGCAAATGCGCCCATCAAAACGAACATCGGAATCACGCTGAGGTTGTAATCCGTGATGACGGACAGCGGCACGTTCGCCAATAAGTTGATCGCAGGCATCCAACCGGCAACGGCGCCAAAGCCCGCTATGCCTGTGACACCCATTGCAATCGCCACGGGGACGCGCAAGGCCATGAGGCCAAACATCCCCGAAAAGCCCAATATGACTAAGAGTTCGCGTTCCATTTAAGCCATTTCCTCGGGCATCAAATCCTCAGCCTCACCGCGCCACAGTTTCACCAACCGGAGCGCGCAAAGCACCGCACCTACAGATAGACCAAATGAAGCGGGAATAAAGAACCAATCTAGGGGCAGCAAAAGATCCATGGTGGTCTGGCCGCCGGTGCTCAAGGATTTCACCCACATCATCCACGCCATCGCGGTGGAAAATACGAGCGTGAGCGCAGTTGCAAATAAATCAATGCGGCGTTTGGTGGCTGGACTGCTCAGCTCCCAAAACAAGTCAACACAAATATGACTACCGTAATAAGTTGCCAACGCAAATCCCCAAGACAGCGCGATGGCCTGCAGCATGCTCGCGCCATCAAACCAATCGGGGATTTGGAAACCAAAAACATACCTAACAAAAACGTTGCTCGCCGTGAGGAGTGCAATCAGCAGCAGGAAAAATGCCGCAGTTGTCTCGGTAGCGGCGAGCAAACGTTTCATTAGGTACCCTTTCAGCTGGGACTGGTTGACTCAATCACTCTTTCAACTCAGACAGTACTTGCTTACCGTCAAGTCCGAGCTTCTTCATGCTGGCTTCCCACTGGTCATACACAGGGCGAGTCGCCGTTTTCCATGCATTGACCTGATCAGTCGTCAGCGGCACGATGGTGTGTTCACTCATCGAAGCGAACTTTTTCTGGCCCGCATCTTCGTAGTCACCCCAGTCCGCGCCAATCTTGGCTGCCCACTTGTTATTGCAGTGGTCATCCATGACCTTCTTTTGATTCGCGCTCAACTTGTCGTACCAAGCCTTGTTCATGGGCCAGACGAACGCGGCAGCGTAGAGGCGCATATCGGTGTGGTAGGTCGTGACCTTGTCAATCTTGAAGCTCAGAATCGATTCCCAAGGGAACGTGATCGCATCAGCAATACCCTTGGACAACGCGTCGCGCGACTCAGGCGCTGACACCTGAACGGCTGAGCCGCCCAATACGTTGACCATCTGGGCAACTGTGCCGTTCGCCGGGCGAATCTTCATGCCACGAATTTGATCGGGTGAGGTGATCGGCTTCTTGGAGTGAATGGTGCCGATGTGCAGGTGTGCCAAGCAAACTTTGACATCCTTCATTTCGGTCGTCGCGTACTTCCCATACCAACGATCGACTGCAGCCGAGGCGGGGCCAGGCTTTTGAAACATGAAGGGCAGCTCGGCTGCGGCAAAAATAGGGAACCGTCCCGCCTGATAGCCGGGGTTCACAAAGGCCATGTCCGCAATGCCATCGCGCACCATGTCGTAGTGGTCAGGCGCCTTACCCAACTGTTGCGCAGGGAAAATGCTGACTTTGATGGTGCCGCCAGAGGCCTCTTCAATCGACTTGCCCCAAGGGATGATGCCGAGTCGGGCCAAAGCGTGCTGGGCAGGCACCCAGTGCGCAAACCGCAACTCCACGGGCGCGTCGGCTGCTTGCGTGGCAAATGAGGCACTTAGGGCGAGGCTGGTGAGCAACGCGGCACGCTTTAAATGGTTGGAAATTTTCATCTGTCTGTCTCCTTCTTTCTAGCACGTTAAAAAATCTTACAAATCAAAAGTGCACCTAACATTAAACAGTTTTAGCGCACTTTCCACAGCGGGGATTACCCTTTTCACGCTCTTCTCAAAAAAGTTAACACGGCTCAATTGGGAACCTGTTTGAACCACCGGATCGGCTGCGACTGCGGCGAAGGCGCCACATGCGCATCGGGATTCGAAAGCGTGGCCTTGATGGCTTCAGCCAAATGCTTGCCCGCCGCATCTAACCCCTCTGGAGCCGTCAGCGCGGGCTCAACACACGTGCGCCACAACCGATCGTAGTTTTCTCTGCCTCGTTTTTGGGTGTCGCCGTACCCCTTCAGGACCTGCGGCAAACTGGCTAGTGCCAGTCCAAATGTGGGTGATTTCGGCGCCAATTCGCGCATGGCCTCCCACCACGCATGGCGAGCAGTCGCCTCCTCGTGGTAACGCAGGCTACGCCTTCTCAACGGCCGCATGCGTGCCAAACCACGCAGCATCAGGTAGCCCCACAGACTAGTGGATCGCACGTGCAATCCAAATTGAAATTTCTTCTTCTGCCGTTCACTGGTTTTTTGAATCAACAGCCGCCCCAAGCGTTGCGGCAAAACCGATGCGATCTCCTCGATCCCCGGTTTGAAGTGCTCGGTCACGCGCACCAATTGACCATCCCTTGCTTGTGCCTCGGCCCGAATACGAGCGATCCGCTCGGGCTTGGTCTTGAGGTCTGCGACACGAATCAAGTCCTCGTAACACATCCAAAGCGCCAAGTGGCGAGCCCCCTCTGTCCAAGCCGCCGTCAGCTCATCACTCATCCCTTGGCTGGCGCACGCTTGTGACACCAGGTCTCGGTATTCAGTCGCATAGGCCGCATCCTGATAGTCGAGACAGCGGGCCTCACCGAGCGTACACACCTCCGCCAACTTGAGCTGTGTGGGGGATACCGGCTGTTCAACGGCAACGGCATTTTTTGCGTCCAGCGCGCGCTGCCGGGCCGCATGGAAACCAGCGAGGCTGGCGGCCACGCCTTTGCCGGAAGCGGTGATGACGGCCTCGCAAGCCTCTACAGACCACGGCAATACACTGGCACCGCTCATCGCGCCAAACAAAACCGCCGAAATCGCCGTTTGGTGGGCTTTGCGAATCGACTCCATATCCATCAGGATGGCTTCGCGCGCCAACGTTTGGGTGAGCGTATGAATCAGGCTGTCATCAAGGCGGCCATCAACCATGTGCATCTTCTCGGCGGTCGTGTAGACACGGCTCGTCGAGGCGATCAAACACGTGAGGTCTGGCGTGACGAAACCGCGCTCCAGCATCCGTGCCGCCTCTAAGCTTTCACTGGCAACGACCACGTCAACACAGGCGGGCACGGGTGACATCGCAAACGTTGGGGCATCGGAGTTGTCAACGGGCTCAGCCGTCCACTCCAGGTAATAACTGGTGGCACCCGTGCGCTGTGCCACACCGGGCACTGACGTGGCTTGCACCGCACGCCCGGATTCACGAGCACATCTGACCAACCAGCCCGCTAGTACGCCACCACCCTCGCCGCCCAGCGCGGCAATCAGCACCCGTTTGATGGGAATCTGCCTCATGCTTGCACCTGAAGTCGTTGAATGGCCCATTGATTAATCCGGTTGATCAACCGGTCCCACCAATTGGGGTTGGAGATGATTTCGATCTTGTGAAACGATGGGCACAGGACCGCCGCATCCGCTACCTCGCCGCACAGACCGCAACCCACGCAATCGTTCGTGACGTGCGCAACCGGCGCGGTTTTGAGTGGGTCGGCACTGTCTTTAACCGTCAGCGTAGGACACCCGGAGAGCCGGATACAGGAGTGATCCCCCGTGCAGGTGTCTTCATCGATGCCGTATCGGGTCCTGAGTGTGCGCAACCCCTGCTTGAGGCGTGCCGCCTGAATGGGCTTGATGCGACGCTGTCTTTCAAGTTGGCACTCGCCCTCGGCGATGATGACCTTCAGTCCTTTGAACGGCGAGTTCAGGGCTTGTCGCACGGTGTCGCGCACCGTCGCGACGTGATAGTTGTGAACCGTTTTTAACCACTTCACACCCATGCCTTTGAGGGTCTTTTCGATCGTGAGCTCAACACCCGTTGCGCTACGCCCCTCCGCTACTAGCTTGCTTTGTGATGTGGGTGACGACACCGTTTCCTGGGTCCCGGTCGCTGAGGTGTAACCATTCTTCATGATCACCAGAACCCCATCGCCTTCGTTCAAAAGCGTTGAGGAGACCCCCGACAGCAAACCGTTATGCCAGAAGCCCCCGTCCCCCATGATGGCAATGGGGCGGTTGGCTGAAAAGTTTTTGACCGCCGCATTGGACGCCATACTCATCCCGTAACCCAAGATCGAATGACCGAACGAGAACGGTGCAAACGTCGCCAACGCGTGACACCCAATATCAGCGGCAATGTGTAACTTACCGAAATCGCGCTCAACCAATTTCAGCGCTGCAAAGACAGGCCGCTCGGGGCAACCGGTACAAAAGTTGGGTGGCCTAGCTGGCAAGGGGCTGCCGAGAATCTCTGCAGCTTGCGCGCGAACGTGGGCGAGCGTATTCAAATAACTGGGGCGATCAAGCTGCAGCGATTCATTGGCGTATTGCGCAACCCAAGTCTCCACCCCGCGAATGACGACCTCAGCCGAATACTCTCCCCCCATACTCAACACATCTTTGCCGTGAAGCGCCGTTCTGATTTTGCGCCGCTGAAGGTGCGTTGCAACCTCCTGCTCGATGAATTCAGGTTGCCCTTCCTCAACGATCAAGACACTGGCCTTGTCCGAACAAAACGACTCAATTTGATTCGGCACCAAGGGATAGACCACGTTCAGCACCAGCAACGGAATACGGGACTCACCGGCCTCGTTGACGAGACCTAAAACATCGAGTGCCCGCATGAGGGTGTTGTAAAGCCCCCCCTGGATGACGACGCCGATGTTGGTAATATCGCCAGCCCATGTCTCATTGAGCCCCGATGCCTCGATGAATTGCCGTGCGGCGGGCATACGCGATTCGTACTTCAGCTTTTCGTGGGCGTAGGTCGCAGGCGGATGGGCCAACTTGGCATAGTCGAATGCCGGTGCGGTTTGCTGTAACTGGGCACTGGAGATCTTTGGCGCAACGTTGTCTTTGGTCTCGAAACGCCCTTGGACGTGACAAGTTCGAATGCGCAACTCCATCATGACGGGCGTGTTGGACGCCTCTGACAGCTCGAAAGCCTTTTCAACCAAGTTGACGATGCTGGTTAAGTTGGGGCGCGGATCCATGAGCCAAATGGCCGACTTCAGGGCAAACGCATGCGTTCGTTCTTGGATGACGCTGGCACCTTCGCCGTAGTCCTCGCCAACGACAATCAGCGCGCCACCCATAACCCCCGGCGAAGCCAAATTCGACAACGCATCGGAAGCCACGTTCGTACCGACGATTGATTTCCAAGTCACCGCACCCCGCACGGGGTACATGATGGACGCCCCGAGCATGGCTGCCGCCGATGACTCGTTTGTGCAGGCTTCGACGTGGACGCCGAGCGTATCCAAATACGGACGCGCTTGCACCATCACGTCCAGCAAATGAGAAATGGGCGAGCCTTGGTAGCCCCCCACATAGGTCACCCCCGATTGCAGTAGCGCCTTGGTCACTGCCAAGATACCCTCGCCGTAAAAGGTTTGCCCTTGTCCGAGCTTGAGATTCTCAATCTCTTTTTTAAACGAAACTTCCACGGTTGCAAGCCCTCTCTGACTCGCAATTTAGGTTGAGTCAGCCCCAATTGCAAATAGAAGTTTAGAATTTGTATTATTCACTTTTCGAATAATTAGGGATTTCACTTATATCGATTCATTATGAAATTCAGGCAGCTCGACCTCAATTTGTTGCGTGTTTTGGTGGCGTTGCATCGAACGGGATCGGTCACGCTCGCGGGGCAAGCGCTGGCGTTGTCGCAACCCGCAACCAGCCACGCGCTCGCGAAACTCCGACACGCCCTCGATGACGAACTATTTGTTCGTAGCGCCAAAGGCTTAAAGCCGACAAAGCTGTGCCAACAACTTGCGCCGCAATTAACCGCGCAGTTGGCGCAACTCGAATCCACCTTTTGGGCAGCCCAACCGTTTAACCCCCAAACCAGTGCCGTCCACTGGCGGGTCTCCTTGTCTGATTTAGGTGAGATGATGTTCCTGCCCGCGCTCGCCAAAACCCTTCGTGATGAAGCGCCACTGGCGCAGATCTCCAATGTTGCGGTCGACGCCGCTGAAGTCCCGCGCGCACTGATCGCGCGAGAGATCGACTTCTCCATCGGCATCCTTCAATCCCGTCACCACAGCGTGCGTTCAGAGAAACTGTTCGAGGAGAATTACGTGGCGGTCACCGCTATGGGTTGGCGCCCAAAAAGCTCGGCGTCGCGCAGCAAGATAAATGGCGCGCAACTGCGGGAGGCCAAGCTCGTGGTTGCCTCGCCAACCGCGACGTTCCACAGTGGTATTGAACGAATCCTCAAGTCGCACCAACTCACAGGGCGGGTGGTCTTGCGGACGCGGCATTTCGGCGCCATACCCGAGCTCACCGTCAATACCGACCTGCTCGCCATTGTCCCAACGATGTACGCCGAGCGGATGGCACAGAACCAGCCGTTACGGATTTGGGAGTTACCCGTTCAGGGGCCTGGCTATGCGGTCAATCTGCTCTGGCACGCCAGTACCGACTTCGACAGTGAGCAACTGTGGGTGCGGGATAAGGTTCGGCAACTCTTTGCGCGGCCTTAAAAACGCTTCAAAGACGCCTTAAAACGGCGTATAGAAATTGTTGGGTTTTACCCGCCGGCGTGGTGTGATTTTCAAGCGCACTGTCGGTTAACTCAAACGCATCCTTAAAAACCGCAGCAAGCTGGGTGCTGTCGTAACGCACCACCGGCAGACCACTGCATTGCAGGGGGCCATCAGGGCCGAAGGTCGCCAACACCACATGCCCACCGGGCCTCACGGCGTCACGCGCTTGGGCTACGTAACATTCACGATGCGGCGCAAGCGTTAAAAAATGAAAAACGGCGCGGTCGTGCCAAACATCAAACCGATTGGCGGGCAGCGAGGCGGTTGTGATGTCGGCGCAATACCAACCGACCCGCTCATGCGCCGGGCCCAGTCGGTGTTTTGATTTTGCGATCGCCTCACCTGAAATGTCCAAAGCGCTCAGGTCAGAAAAGCCATCGGCTAGCAATTCGTCGACCAATGTGGCTTGCCCTGCCCCAATGTCGATGATCGGTGCGCTTTTGTTGGCCGCAGTGACCCGCTGAATCAGGCTGACCGACGTGCTGAATCGAGGCGCGTACCAGCTAACGGCATCGCGCGCTTTGGTCTCGTAAACCTCATCCCAGTACTGTTGGTTACTCATGAGCGCCTTTCAAGCAACTGGGCGATACCTTCGCCCCGTGCGGCTGATCTTTCCCGCACGGTATGAATTTGTCAACGAAAACGAGACACTTTTGACGCCGTACAGCAGTTATCGCACATCAACCACCGTCGCTCAAGCCCCACTCCAGGTGAGACCTGAGGCGCTCATGAAAGTAGTAGCTGACCACGCCCACAGCCGTGAGCAGGCTTGACAGACCCAACCCACTTTGAAAATCGCCGATGTAGGCGTAGTTAATCGCCGTCATCACGACGAAACCGATGAGCTGCCACGTCAGGGCCTTGGTGAAAGCGCGTTTTTTAAGTTCCATGGGGCCATTCTCCAAAGAGTCACACCGTGATTCAACGTTAGGTTTGTCTTTTTTTATTAAATTTAATGTGAATTATCACGTCATGAGACAATTCGCACATGCTAACCAAATCTGAACGCTGCGCATTATTCAGAGAACGTTTGAGTGCCAGCATGCTCAAGCGAGCGCTCAATCGAACCAGCCTAAGCCTGCTGGCAGGTGTCGATCGCTCGACGATCTCCGCTTTATTAAATGAACATCATGTGCGATTACCCTCGGGGCATGTGGTCGCCGACTTGGCTGCGGCGCTAGGGGTCAGCACCGACTGGTTACTGGGCCTTGCCAACTCCACGCAGTCGCCAGGGGAAATCTTGAAGGAGTCGCTGGAGGTGGCGCCAACCTCGCCAGGCCATGCAGATGATCACATCGAGCGTTGGTTGCGTGAATCGATCGGCGCCAAGATCCGCGGCGTGCCGACCACCCTACCGGAGTTCATGAAAACGCAAGCGGTGTGACAGCTTGAGTTTGCCTCCTATGCCGGTAAAACACCCCAGCAGGCCGGCTTGCACCAAGATAAGCGGCTGCGTCTGACCCGCATGGTGGGCATGGACTGTGAAATGGCGATGCCCATACAGACGCTACACGACCTCGCCAACCGAGCAGGGCTGTGGGCCGATCTCACTGCTGCGCAGGTCAAGGAACAGCTGATTTTGATTGCCGACCTGTGCGACGAACTCTACCCCAGCACCCGCCTGCATTTGTTTGATGCCGCAGCGCATTACAGCGCGCCAATCGTCGTGTTCGGTCAGCGGCGCGCGGTCATTTACGTGGGCAGCGCCTACTTCGTATTCAACACCCGCAAACACGTTGAAGAGCTCACGCGCCACTTTGATCAGTTGGTTCGTGACGCCAAGATACTCAGCCACGAGGTGGCCAATTGGATTCGGAATTTAGCGTAAAGAGCGAAATCAATTCTTCACAAACCCGGCGGCCGCACGTCCCGCCCGAGCAACCGCTGACCCAACCACTCGAGCGCCCGACCGGTATCCAGGCCATAAGGCATTTGCGATGCAACGGGTTGAACCGCTCCCGCTTCAATTGGTGGTCCAATGTCGAACGAGAACACATAGTTGGGTTCTTGCCCCATACGCAAATCCGTGACCACCAAGTTGCCGCCGTTGCGTTGAAGCTTGAGGAAACCATCACTAAACCGCGCCAAGCGCTGCATATGGGGGTGTTCGGTATACGGCTGCGCAAGGTCTATCCCGCGCTCAAACGCTTCAAAACGCATGGGCCTACCACGATCCAATAGCGCGTAAAAGCCCTCGTGAAATTGGTTACCATCGATAGACACCACACGCCAAAGCAAGGTGGTCAGTGGCGCTGGCGTCACCAGCACTTGCGCGGTTGGTAAACCGAGCGCCTGTAGAGATTGACGCGCATGTTGCGTCACCCAGGCTTGTGTGGCCATACTCCAAGCCAGATAAAACGTACTAAACGCCAAACCCCATTGGTTGAACCGTAAGCCGCGCGCCGGCACCCTGGCGCGCAGGGCTGCGGCCAAACCCAGCAGTAGTGCCAGAGAGTAAACCGGGTCAACGATGAACATGCTACCCAGGCCATAAGCTTCGTCTGTAAACGGCTGAAATACTTGCGTGCCGTAAATGGTCAAGAGGTCTAACAGTGGGTGCGTGACGAGCGCCAACGCGAGTGCGATAAACCACCAACCGAATAAATCCTGCTGTTTATTCAAACGACTCACGACCCCGGCAAACGGTATCGCGAAGAGCGTCAATAGCAGCAACGCGTGGGTTACAGCACGGTGACGCACCATGTTGAGCACAGGATCGCCATGGTCCAGCAGCACGTCAAGGTCGGGCAACAAGCCCGCAACGCCCCCCCAAAGTGCAGACTTCCAAACGGCGGTTCGCCGACCCATAACGGCCACGCCAACAGACGCACCTAAAAGTATTTGTGTGACTGAATCCATATTGTCTATTTGTAATCGAAATAGACAATAACTGGATGTCAGGGGGCTTTAGTGGCGGGACTCCCCATTTCCCGCTCGTAAGTTCAATCGACGGCTGCCAACAACCGTGAATTTTTCAGAGTCCCATAGGTGCTGGCTTTAGTAACCAGTTTCTGAAATTCCGGTGACATAGCGACCTCGTCAAGCTGAACGCCGAAGTGCTCAAGCGAGTCGAAGTAATAAACAATGAGCATCTCGTCCATCGCACTGGCAATCGTGGGCAAAACCGCCATAAGTGGCGTTTCACCGACAATACCTTGCAGCTCGGGCATCAGCGCCAAGGCATTTTGAACGTTTGCTCGGTCGATGCTGTAGGTCCTCTGCAGGATCACAGGTTTCATTGACGGCTCACCAAATGCCGTGCGATAGACCTCTGGTCCTCTCAGGTGGGACGATGGCTCCGCCTCACGCTCCGCCTGCCATTTGGCCATTTGCGGGTCTTTGCTCATGGCCGCCGCTGATTTGGTGCCGCTGGTGAAATCGGTGAAGGTGCCGTAAAGGTGAATGTCGCCTGCACCATCGCCAAAAATAACCTTTCTCACTCTAGCGCCTCCACCGGCCCTCACCATGATTTCCGCCAGCGACTTCGCTCTGAAAATCGTTAAAGCCGCTTTTCCGGGCAGCGGCGTTGCGACACGCCTAGAAATGATTGCCATGCTTGTCTCCTTTTTTTGGTTTATGTCGAATCGACGCTTTTGAGACTACACTTTTAACTTTTCTTAAGCAAGTAAAAAAGATTGTTTGTGCTTCTAAAATAGTCACCTCGTCATCTCTGAATCGAAAAAGAATACAAAATGCCTCGTTCGTCATTTGCTGAAATTGATTGCCCCATCGCCCTGGCCGCTGAGCAATTGGCGGATAAGTGGAAGTTCGTGATCATTCGAAACGCCTTCAATGGGATGACCCGATTTGATGACTTTGCTGCGCAACTGGGCGTTGCTTCGAACGTGCTCACCAAGCGGCTGACGGAACTGGTTGAGGCTGGGATCTTCGAAAAGACATCAGTCAAGAACGACGGGCGTGCAGTGGATTACCGTCTGACAGCCAAGGGGCACGACTTATTCCCAATGCTTATCTTTCTGGTCCAATGGTCCGACCGCTGGATCAAGAAGGAAGGCGGACCTCGGTTGAATATCGCGTCTAGCGAAACAGGAGAACCGGTAGAGCCGGTTCAGGTCAAGACCGCATCGGGTGTGGTCGTCACCGCCAAGTTAGCAGAGGTAAGCGAAGGCCGAGGTCGAAATCCAGTGTATCGGGAAATAAAGACACTCGTCGACAAGCGACGACTGAAGTGCACCTGATCGACCGTCAGTTTTCTTTCCAATATCACCGGTGTCGACCGATAGAAGGAATGCCATCAGTGGAGCTTCACGGTTGGATTTGCTTGTTTTGTGATCGCACGGGCCACGGTATGCATGATTGTTTTGATGACGCCGTGTATGGCAAGCTCGTGCAGCTTGTAAAGCGACAGGTACATCATTTTTGCAAAATACCCTTCAAGCATCAGATTTTTCCCAACGACGCCACCCATCAGATTCCCGACGGTCGAGTATTTACCGAGCGATACCAATGATCCGAAATCTCGGTATCTATAGGGCTTCAACGGCGCGCCAGATAATCGTCGGCTGATTTGACTCAACATGTGTGAAGCCTGTTGGTGGGCCGCTTGCGCCCGGGGTGGCACGACACCACCACGCCCCCCATCTTCGTCCGGACAGGGACATGCAGCGCAATCGCCCAACGCAAAAATATTCTCGTCACGTGTTGATTGAAGCGTATTCGAAACAACTAACTGGTTGAGGCGGTTCGTTTCCAACCCCCCGAAATCCTTCAAAAACTCAGGCGCTTTGACGCCCGCCGCCCAGACAACCATCTCGGACTCGATCACCTGACCATTAGATAGTCGGACGTCGGTTGCCGTGACCTCAGTCACTTTGGAGCTGGTCAGCACCTGCACCCCCAAGCGCGTCAGTAAGGCCTCGGTAGCGTTCGACAAGCGGGGATGCAAAGCCGGCAAAATTCGATCTGCCGCCTCGATTAATGTGACTTTTATGTCTTTTTGCGTGTCGATGCGGTCAAGTCCGAAAGCCACTACTTCACGCGTCGTTCGGTGTAACTCAGCCGCAAGTTCAACACCAGTGGCCCCCGCACCGATGATGGCGACGTGCAATTGTCGATCATGGATCGCGTCGATTTGGTTATGCGCCCTTATGCAAGCATTGACCATCCGCGAGTGGAAAACCTTGGCATCGTGCTGGGTCTCAAGTTTTAATGCGTGCTCTCTCACGCCACGCGTACCAAAGTCATTGCTCATGCTACCGATGCAAATGATCAGGGTGTCGTAGCTGAGGTGCTGGATGGGGGTCACCGCCCGACCATCCTCATCCAGATAGGACGCCAGCTCAACGGTCTTCTGTGCGCGATCGATCGCTTCTAATGCACCGAGTCGAAAAATGAAGTGATTCCAGTGGGCCTGCGCCATGTAGTCGACTTCGTGGTGTCCCGTATCCATGCTACCCGCCGCAATTTCATGTAACTTCGGCTTCCAGATGTGCGTGCGTTTTTTATCGACTAGCGTGACCTGGACACGACCTGATCCGCGGTACTTTCGTCCCAGTCGCGTTGCGAGCTCCAGCCCGCCAGCGCCGCCACCGACAATTACGATTTCATGGGGACGACTCATAAGTTTCACCGATCAGGCTGCAGGTAGCTGCGAAATATGGCGGCATGCACGAAAGCGTCGTCAGCCGATTCTGGCCAAAGATCTTGCGCGCGAAATCGAACATCGAATGTGGGTTCGGGCTCTGAAGGGACGCCGTGTGCATGCCCGTCAGGGAATGGGTAACTGGGCGAGCATCCCACAACCTCTCCGCGCTTGCCACGCAGATAGGCTGGCAAACGCACGTGCCCGGCGACAAGATCGCCTCGAACCTTGACACGATCACCAACGGTATAGTTCTGTGCGTTCGGCAGATTAGATCGCCCTGCTACCCCCGGCTTTGCGAGCGGGAATACACATCCCGCTTTTTGCGCCAGATCGGCTGCAGAAACCCAACCTTTCTCGACCATCAGTGAAGCCACGCTGGTTAACGACCTCTCATAGTAGGTCGCTGCAACGTAATGGCGTGGCTCCATACGCTCAATCGCGTAGCGATACTCGTCCATATTGATGAGCCCGACCGCAACGGCCATTGGGTACATTGCGTTCGCACGAACCTCCCAATCGGCGTGAAAAACCGGTGCATTCGGAACGAAACGTACCGGGCCAAAACCTTGTTTGCCCCCTAGGTCATGCATGCCGTCCATACCCAACTCCTAAATAAGCGCAACACCAAACATGGCGTCTTTGCTGACCATGGCGGCAAGCTTTTCCTCACTCCACCCCGCTGTGTTGGCGGGGCGCTGCGGTATCACCATGTAACGGGTGTCGGCGGTGGTGTCCCACACCCTTATCTCGACATCGCTCGGTAAATCAAGCCCCATCTCTTTTAAGACGGTTCTGGACTCTCGAACAATGCGCGCACGGTATTCCAAATCTTTGTACCAATCGGGCGGCAATCCGATGATAGAAAAGGCAGTGCACGAACAGAGCGTGCAACAGATGACGTTGTGGATCTTGTCCGTATTCTCCAACGCCACTAGGTGCCGGTGATGCGCGGGCATTGGCAAGCCCAGCTCGGTCACAGCTTGATGCCCATTCGCTAACAGCCGCTCGCGAAAGGCGGCATCGGTCCAAGCCTTGGCGACAACACGGGCGCCATTCTCAGGCACCCACCGCTCTTCGACGGCATGCTCAAAGTCGGAAACGTATTTATCGACATCATGACCGTGCGCCGCGAAGACGGCTGCGACCGCATTGGTCTTTTCAGCCATCTCCTGGTCATACAAATTTGTGCCACGTTCACTGCTTCCAACCGCTGCCATGCCGCAACTCCCTTACGCGCGTCTGTTTACATCATCGCCTATTTACAAATAGTACAAATAGGCACACTTCGCATTTCAAGCAATCATGCAACGATTACGCTTAACATTCAACTCATTTCGCTGGACCGGACTGAGGCGCAATGGCAACCGGGGGCTAGTAGTCATTGATATCGTTAAGCGAACGCGATTTAAAAAACTTACGAATCAAAATGAGCGCGCAGACCGACAACACTGCAGCAACAAAGAGTTCGTCAATAAATCCCGTGTCAAAGGTTGTGGGAAGCGAGTCGATTTTGATCAGAAGACCTGTCAGAAGGGACCCAACACCAAAACTGATCGACACATACCCCAAGTTCATCAACATCTCAACAATGATGAATACAAGGCCACAAATAAGCCAACCATTTCCATCGCCAAATAACTCACTCATTTGCTGTTAACTCCTGATGCGACGGTTTGAACCAGTAGCTCCAATGACCCGATCGCTTTTGTGATGTCGGTCGGCATGATCACCGTTTTGGAGTTGTTCGATGAGGCGACCTGCGACAACGCGACAACCTGTTTTTGCAAAATATCAAAGTTAATTGCAGACTGTCCACCATTGTTAATCGCCTCGGAGATCATCCGTGTTTGCTCCGCTGTGGCTGCTGCTTTGACTTTGATGGCATAGGCCTCGGCGTCAGCGGCAACTCTGACCGCTTCCGCCTGTTTTTGTGCTGAGTAGAGTTCGGCATCTGCACTTAACTCAACAGATCGCTTCTCGCCTTCGGCCTGCGCCACGACTGCACGCCGCTGTCGCTCTGCATTCAATTGCTGCCGCTGGGCGTCTTTTGTTTGTTCGTCAACGCGGACATCCGTAATCTCAGTCCTAGTGATTTCGATTCCCCAGACCTCCGCGGCGTTTTGCAGATTTCTGAGAATTTCCTCGTTCATCTGTTGGCGGGAGGACTGCAGTTCATCAAGGTCTAATTTTCCCGCTGCGGAACGAACGATCGATTCGGCTGTCGTCTGGATTGCGCGGTCAATGTTCTCGATGCGATAGACCGAGCGAGCGGCATCTGTGATTCGGTAAAAGTTCGTTGCCTCCAACACAACCTCAACGTTATCCTTCGTGATGACGCTGATATCAAAAGCGGGGAGTTGGCGCTCCAGTATCGATATTCGGTGACGCACCTGATCAATGATGGGAATAATGATGTTGATACCAGCAGGTAACGTCTTTGAGAATTTCCCAAATCGCTCAACGACGAATACCTTCGATTGCGGCACAACCTTAATGGCTGACCAAGCCAGCACAATAAAGAACGCTGCAAACGCCAATGTCACTATGGTTGACCCATCCATACGATCGCTCCTCTGAATTTATTGAAGTTCTAAATGTAAGTATGCTTCTTGTAAGTCCGCTTCGCACGCGGTTTTAGTATTCTTCAAAAATGCGGCTTTTGCAACGCGATAGCGCCCTCCGAAGACCGTAAGTTCAATGTGCAAAGAATTGAGTACCTACAAGATAAGCGCGACAGCTTGTGTTTCCATACCACTCAAACGTACAAAAAGGCGTATCTACCCGCTGGGATAATGATCCAATGGGTGCCCATCAGAATCAACCGGGATCAACAAATCGGATTACAGTAAAGACATTAAAAAAGGAGAGTTTCATGCCCTATTTATCTATCCTATTTTTAGTTTTACTGTCATTTTTGGGAAATATTTTCGCCGCGGACAGTGACCCTGAACCTGCCAAAAAAGAGCCCGTCTGGCTAAGTGAATCTAGGGGTCACATTGCGAAGGAGGCATACGCGCAAGCCATCGCAGCTCTCCAAGCAGCCAACAAAACAAATTCAGCAGATTGGAATAACTTAATGGGCTACAGCCTTCGTAAAAATAAACCATCTGATTTTTCTGGGGCAGCAAAACATTACGAGCGCGCCCTGGAAATAGACCCAAGGCATCGCGGTGCGCTTGAGTACCTGGGTGAATTGAAGCTCATGACAGGGGACTTGGCTGGGGCTGAAGCACTACTAGCCACACTCGACAAAGTCTGTCTCTTTGGTTGTGACGAGTATTCAGATTTGAAGGAGGCCATACAAAAGTTCAAGTCGGGCAAATGAAGGCGGGTGAATCTGCCGCGACCGTCAAGGAACCAAGATGACAGACCCCGTCGTCTTTCTTCCCTCAAGATCACGGTGCGCTTGTGCCGCGTCAGCGAGCTGATAGGTCGCGGACGCGTCAATCTTCACCTTGCCGGCTCTCACCATATCAAACAGTGCATTACACCGCGTCTCAAGGTCTGCCCGCGAAGCGATGTGAGTGGCCAGCGTCGGTCGCGTCACATAGATAGAGCCTTTGGCCGCTAGGATACCCAAATTAACGGGTGCCACCGGACCAGATGCATTACCGAAACTGACCATTAACCCGCGCGGGCTCAAGCAGTCCAGCGAACCTGCCCAAGTGCTCTCCCCCACGGAGTCATATACGACCGGCACCCCTTTGCCATCTGTCAGTGCTTTCACGCGTTCGACAAAATTCTCAGTCGTGTAATTGATCAAGTGATGCGCACCGTGGGCTTTGGCCAAAGCGAGCTTATCGTCAGAGCCAGCCGTTGCGATCGTGGTTACGCCAAGTTCATTTAGCCACTGGCACGCGATCAAACCGACACCCCCCGCACCTGCGTGCCACAAGACAGTCTCACCCTTCTTCACAGCGTAAGTCGTGAAAATGAGGTAGTGAACAGTGAGTCCCTTCAACAACATCGAGGCAGCTTGCGCGTCGCTGATATCCGCTGGCAGTTTCACCAAACGATCTGCAGGCGCAAGCCGCTCCTCGCAATAGGAACCGGGCAAGCCGGTGTAGCAGATGCGGTCGCCCACCTTCAAGTCAGACACCCCGCTACCGAGTGCTTCAACAATACCCGCGCCCTCGTTACCCGCAACAGCAGGCATCTGCATGGGATAGAGCCCCGTTCGTTGATAGGTATCGACGAAATTCACACCCATGGCAGTGTGACGGATGCGGACCTGCCCCGGCCCAGGGTCGCCTACCTGTATATCGTCCAACTGCAACACTTCAGGGCCGCCAGATGTATGGAAGCGAATAGCTTTGGTCATGATTGAGTCTCCTGTCAGTCGTTTGTTTTTAAAAATATCAGCCGCGTGCTTCGCACACACGGCATGAACGCGTTACCTTAGCGTTATGTTATACGACCTATTGCACTGACTTGATGGGGAAATCCAAGCAATTTAGGCATGCTTGAGTAATTCGCGCGCAATGATCAGTTGTTGTACGGCGGTAGCGCCTTCGTAAATACGAAGTGCGCGGATCTCGCGGTACAGGCGCTCCACCATCACGCCAGACACCACCCCCATACCTCCCCACATTTGCACCGCTGCATCAATGACGCGTTGTGCTTGCTCCGTCGCAGCCAGCTTCGCCATGGCGGCCTCTTTCGTCACGTTGAGGCCTTGGTCACGCTGCCATGCGGCTCGGTAAGTAAGTAGGCTCGCGCTGTCAACAGACAATGCCATATCGGCCAGCGTCGCCTGTGTCAGCTGGAAGTCTGCGAGCTTGCCCCCAAACATATCTCGTGACTTCGCTCGTGCCAATGCCTCCTGCAATGCGCGCTTTGCAAACCCCAAAGCAGCCGCGGCAACTGACGTACGAAACACATCGAGGGTGCGCATGGCAACCTTAAAACCTTGTCCCGCCTCGCCAATACGTTGGGACTGTGGGATGCGACATTGTTCGAAGCGAATGGTCGCCAAAGGATGGGGCGCCATCACCCGAATGCGGTTCGATACTATAAAACCGGGGGTGTCTGCATCCACAATAAACGCTGAAATTCCGCGCGCGCCTGGTGCCTCGCCTGTGCGTGCGAAGACCACGTAAAAATCCGCAATACCACCGTTGGAAATCCAGGTTTTTTCGCCATTAAGAACGTAATGATCACCATGGTCCTCGGCTGCACACGTCATGGCAGATACATCTGATCCCGCGTTTGGCTCTGATAACGCAAACGCCGCGATGGCTTTACCGCTGGCCACGCGCGGTAAATACGCAAGTTTTTGCGCGTCGCTGCCATCTAACGAGATCGCGCCCGAGCCCAAGCCTTGCATGGCAAACGAAAAGTCGGCAAGACCGTTGTGCATTGCCAGTGTTTCGCGAATCAAGCACACCGCACGTGTATCGATAGCATCCGTCACGCCGCCGTAGGCCATCCCGGCCACCGCATATCGGAGCCACCCCGCCTCCCCCATCAAGCGCACAAGTCGCTTACAGTCACCATCGGTGTCGTCGCTATGGATCTGTGCGACATTTTCACCGGCCCACGTGTCAAGCTGATCGACCAGAGCCCGATGATGCGTGTCAAAAAAAGGCCATTCGAGGTGCGCGTTACCCATGGGTCAGTTTCCTTCGAATACCGGTTTACGTTTGTTTAGAAATGCTTGATAGGCCCGGTTGAAATCCTCAGTCATCATGCAGATCGCCTGTGCCTGCGCCTCCGACTCGATCGCTTGGTCAATGGTCATGGACCATTCTTGGTGAAGCATTGCTTTTGTGATGCCGTTCGCGAAAGTGGGGCCATCGGCGATATCGCGGGCAAGGGCTTGCGAGCTCTCTAATAACTGCTCGGGCTCGCAGACGCGGTTGAAGAAACCCCACTGATAGGCCTCCTCGCCGCCCATACTACGTCCAGTCAATAAAAGTTCGCTGGCGCGACCTTGACCAATCAGACGAGGCAATATGGCACAGGCCCCCATGTCACACCCCGCTAAGCCGACCTTGTTGAATAAGAATGCGACCTTGCTGCGCGAAGTACCCAAGCGCATGTCACTGGCCATAGCCAAAATCGCACCAGCGCCAGCACACACGCCATCAACCGCAGAAATAATCGGTTGGGGGCAAGCGCGCATGTGCTTTACGACATCGCCAGTCATGCGTGTAAACGTCAGCAGCTCTGGCATTTTGAGCTGCACCAAGGGGCCGATGATATCGTGCACATCGCCGCCAGAGCTAAAGTTACCACCCGCCCCGTTGATCACGACCGAATGAACGTCTGTTGCCCACTTCAGGCTGGCAAACAGGTCTCGAAGTTCCGCATAGCTCTCAAACGTGATGGGGTTTTTGCGCTCTGGGCGGTTGAGCGTGATGGTGGCGACACCATCCGCGACAGACCATAAAAAATGTTTTGCTGCGTAGCCGCTCAACTGCCGGGTATTGCCTTGGGAGAGGTTTGCCGGCATTTGATCTGCATTGTGGGTCGGTTCGGTGTTCGTGCTCATATGACTCCTCTGACGATGTTTCGAGCGGGCGTGCACGCGTCAGCGCTGTGCCCGCTCCCGCTCAAAGTTGGCTTCCATCTGGCGTTTCGCTGATACATACTGTTTTGGCCACGGCTGCAATGTGAAGCCAATCTTGGCGGCCTCCGTTAGCGTCCACGCTGGATTCGCCAGATGCGGTCTCGCGATCGCGCACAAGTCAGCACGGCCAGCTGCCAATATGCTGTTGGCATGATCCGCTTCACTGATGGCCCCCACAGCAATGGTGGGGATACCGGCCTCCTGCCGAATCTGATCCGCAAAAGGCGTCTGAAACATTCTGCCGTATACGGGTTTTTCCTGCTTACTGACTTGACCCGAGGAGCAATCAATCATGTCGGCGCCCGCAGCTTTGAAGGCCTTTGCAATCTCAACGGCATCGATGGGCGTGATGCCGCCCGGCACCCAGTCATGCGCCGAAATTCGCACGGACATGGGCTTTTCTACAGGCCAAACTGCTCGTACGGCTGCGAACACCTCCAGCGGGTAACGCAAACGATTTTGTAAACTGCCACCGTATTCGTCATCGCGCTGATTGGTCAATGGCGATATGAAACTCGATAACAGATAGCCATGAGCGCAGTGAAGCTCTAACCAGTCAAACCCGATCACCTTGGCACGCTGTGCTGCCACCACAAACTGCGCCAAAACCTCATCCATCTCTGAGCGGCTCATGGCTGCGGAGGTATCGCTAACCCCTTCAATATAACGTTGGGGTGAGGCGGATAACAGCGGCCAATTGCCTTGATCAAGCGGCTGATCAATACCCTCCCACGCCAGCTTTGTCGAGCCCTTGGCGCCTGCATGGCCCAATTGCATACCGATCTTTGCATGTGTATTCTGATGCACCCAATCAACAATCCGCTGCCAAGCGTTCGCTTGCGTATCTGTGTACAAACCGGGGCAACCCGGCGTGATTCGTCCTGTCTCACTGACGCAAGTCATCTCGGCGAATACCAATCCAGCGCCGCCCATGGCACGCGCGCCCAAGTGCACCAAATGATAGTCACCCACGATGCCATCGACTGCACTGTACTGCGCCATCGGCGACACCACAATTCGGTTCGGCAACACCACCTCTCTAACCTTGTACGGTGTGAACATGGGTGGAACAGGCTTGCCGGGCGGGCCCGCGTTAGCCAAGACACTGTTGTGTTCCGCAAACCAACGCTCATAACCCTCAAGCCATGCCGCATCACGTACGCGTAAGTTCTCATGGCTGATACGCTGACTGCGGGTGAGCAGCGAGTACATGAATTGTTCAGGCGCCAGTTGGTCGCAATAACGATCACCGCAAACCTCAAACCACTCCATCGCATTCCACGCGGCATTTTGCAAGCGCAAAGTTTCCACTCGACGAAGCGCTTGGTAGTTGGCGAGTATTTGCGGTAGGTGCACTGGCTCGTCACCCAACAAAGCGATCTGGCGAGTTAACTCGATGGCGTCTTCAATCGCTAATTTCGTACCTGACCCAATGGCGAAATGCGCTGTGTGTACCGCATCCCCCATCAACACGACATGACTACCGTTGTCATTTTGTAGCGACCACTGCTCACAGGCCACGCGTTGGAAGTTAATCCATGCGGAGCCTCGCATATGACGCGCATTGGTCATTAACTGATGCCCGTCTAACGTGTTGGCAAACAGGGTTTCACAAAACGCGACTGAATCCGCTTGACTCATGCGGTCTAGCCCGTGCGCCAACCAGACTGACTCTGGGCATTCCACAATAAAGGTGGAGGTTGTCGCGTCAAATTTGTAAATATGAGCCTGAAACCAACCGTGCTCTGTTTTCTGAAAGTCAAAGGTGAACGCGTCGTACAGCTTATTCGTGCCCATCCAAATAAAGCGATTGGGTCGGGTCACGATGTCAGGCTTGAATGTGTCAACGTACCGGCTACGGATACGGGAATTAACCCCGTCACTCGCAACGATCAAATCGGCATCCGGAAAATCCAGATCGCTGTCAACATCCGAGTCAAACATCAACTCCACACCAAGCGCCATACAGCGCTCTTGTAAAATGTTTAACAGCTTTTTTCGACCAATACCAACGAATCCATGGCCGCCTGAACGTATAACGCGACCTTTGAAAAGCAGCTCGATATCATCCCAGTGATTAAATGCCTCTTCGATCTGGGTTGCTGTTTCGCTGTCCCACTCGCGCATGTTAACCATGGTTGCATCTGAGAAGACAACGCCCCAGCCAAACGTGTCGTATGGTTTATTTCGTTCGATCACCCGTACACGGTGATTTGGATTGCGCTTTTTCATGAGCAAACCAAAATACAAACCAGCGGGTCCGCCGCCTATGCAGACGATATTCATGTAATTGCCTCTTGGAATATGCGTGGCACGTTAAACTTGCAGCATATGATTTTTATTTTATTGTTTTAAGTTTAAACTATTATTTAGAATCAGCAATAGCTAATCCGATAGCACTAAAAATGGCCCGCTACAAAGTAGTCAAAACACGATTTATATGCGCGATCAACCGAATCCAACGCTCGATTTAGAAGCGCGATCACACAGCGAACACGCGATGGCGTTACGCCTATGGCTGCGACTACTCAGTTGCTCCTCAATGGTTGAACGGATGGTTCGCACCAAACTCCGCGAGGATTTCGCCACCACATTGCCACGATTTGACCTGATGGCCCAGTTAGAACGAAATCCGCAAGGACTAAAAATGAAAGAGCTGTCACAGCGACTCATGGTGTCGGGCGGTAACATCACGACGATAACGGACCAGCTCACATCGGAAGGCTTGGTAGAGCGAGAGGCAAATGAGTCGGACAGACGGGTCATACGCATCAGGTTGACAGCCAAGGGCAGAAAGCTCTTTGCCAAGATGGCCACTGCCCACGAGAAATGGATTGTGGATGCGTTTGACGGCCTCAGTGACAACCAACATGCACAGCTTTATCAGATCTTGGGAACCTTGAAGCGAAGCCAACTCAGCCAAGCTGAGCGATACAAAAAGTCATGACTTCGCCTCAAGCTGCCGCAGTACAAACCGCTGTATTTTCCCAGTAGCAGTCTTTGGTAATGCAGCTGTAAACACAATTCGCCGCGGATACTTGTAAGGTGCAATCGTCGCCTTCACGTGTTCCTGAAGCACTTTCGTAGTCGCATCGCTCTCGGCCCAACCGTTGCGCAGCACCACGTGGGCGCAAACCAAGCTACCCCGTGCCACATCGGGCGACGCCACCACGGCGCACTCTGCAACCGCCTCGTGTGACATCAGGGCAGCCTCAACCTCGGGACCTGAAATGTTGTAACCGCCCGAGATAATCATGTCGTCATTTCGCGCGACAAAGTAAAAGTAGCCTTGATCGTCTTGGTAGAACGTATCACCCGTGATGTTCCAACCGTTTTGCACATACTTGGCTTGTCTCGGGTCGTCTAGATAACGACAACCTGTTAGCCCACGAACCGCCAAGGCACCCGGCTGACCAATGGGTGCCTCCTGTCCATCCTTACCCAGAATCTTGGCCTCGTAACCGGTGACTGGTTTGCCCGTGCAGCCAGGCTTGCTGTCGTTGAGCCGGTTACTGATAAAAATATGCAGCATTTCGGTTGATCCAATACCGTCCAGCATCGGCTTACCCGTTTTAGCCAGCCAATCGTTATAAGTTGGTGCAGGCAAGGTCTCACCTGCGGACACCGCAACCCTTAAGCTGGACAAATCAACGCCGGTATCCATAGCCGCGAGCATGGCACGGTATGCGGTTGGGGAGGTAAAGCAAATCGTCGCCTTGTATCGCTGAATAATGTCGATGAGGTTGGGAGGGGAGGCATTCTCTAACAGCACCGCACAAGCACCGTAGCGTAGCGGGAACAAAGTCAAGCCACCTAGACCAAAGGTGAAAGCCAGCGGTGGAGAACCTACGAATACATCGGTCGACTGCACTTGCAAAACCTCTTTCGCATAGCTATCGCACACTGCCAGTAAATCACGGTGGAAATGCATGGTTGCTTTTGGCTGGCCCGTGGTGCCCGACGTAAAGCCCAACAGCGCCACATCGTCTTGGCTGGTAGCCAAGGCGTTGAAAACACCCGGCTGCGCCAATGCGGCGCGATCCAAGGCTTCCTCCTGACTGGCTGTTCCATCAAAGGCAACCACACGCACAGCCTGTCCTGATACATCGACGCATGTGCTTAACTCTTCGAGTAAGCGAGCATCACAAAGCACCAGCGTAACGCTCGCTTTGTCAATCACTTGCTGTAACTCCTTCGCACGGAGCATTGGCATCGTGTTTACCGCAACCGCACCAACCTTCGTGACGGCTAACCAGCAGGCGACCATGGCTGGATTGTTCGCCGATCGAATCATGACCCGCTCACCGGGACGCACGCCATATTCTCTCTGCAGCGCGTTGGCCAGTTGATTGCTCCAAAGGGTCAGCTCACTGTAGGTGCGCGCTCGCCCCTGCCCAATCAACGCCGTACGATCACCAAAGCCCTTCTCAACCATCGCGTCGGTCAATTCCACTGCCGCATTCAGGCGATCGGGATAGGCCTCAATACCACTCGTGAATTGCGGCCATAAGGCGGGCGGTGGTAGGTTCCTGCGGGTGAATTCATCGGCATGAGCCGAAATGCCGAGTGTCAATTGCGTATGGTTTTTCATACCTCACCTCCAGACAGGGCTAAAGCGTGCCCGTTCATATCTGACGCCTCCGGACTGGCCAGCCAACACACTGCGCGGGCCACCGCAGCGGTCTTTATGAATCGGCGCTGCGGGTTAAAAGACCGCAATGCCTGGGCCGCTTGCTCGGGGGTTCTGCCTGTCGACGACACAATATTGTCAATTGAGGCCTGTAGCATGGGCGTGTCCATAAAGCCAGGACAAACCGCATTGACGGTCACCCCACTCGTCGCGAGCTCTATCGACAGGGCGCGGGTCAAGCCAACAACGGCGTGCTTGGACGCGACATAGGCGCTCACGTAGCCGTACCCCTTTAAGCCTGCGGTCGAACACACGGCAATCAGCCGACCAAATCCGTCGCGCTTCATGTCGCCGACGGTTGCCTGCCACAAATTGAAGGTCCCGTGAAAGTTAACGTCCATGGTCTTTTGCAGCATCGACAGGCTTGTATCTTCCAGTCGGGCGCTCTGGGAAACGCCAGCATTTGCAACCGCTATGGATACAGGCCCAAATGTCTCTCTGGCCGCATCAATTGCCTTACCGAGCCCAAGCGCATCAGTGACATCTGCTACCTGAAATGCGACATTCTTGCGCCCCGCGCAAGTTGCAATCAGCGTTTCTTTTGTCCGGCCGATTACCGTGACTGAATACCCTGCTCGGGCCAGCTCAAGTGCAATATCTGCACCCGCGCCACTACCGCCGCCCGTGACGACCGCGTGCGTGGCCGTACCATTTTTCAAGTTCATAGTGCTGCTCAGGTGCTAACAGGTGAACGCCTCGCATCTCTTTTTACCTGCTACGTGGCGCTCTCGGCTGGGCTTTACTTTTTTCAAGAATAGTTTTAGCTTAAACTAATTAAATTCAAACAAAGTACGTAAATACCCTAGTGCAGCTTGATGTCGCAAATCTTAAACTTTGTCGATCCACGTTTCTAAAACCGACTGACTAATCATGAATACCGTTGTTCACCCCCACGGATGGCTTCCAGCAAAAGGCTACGCCAATGGCATATTCACTATCGACGGACATCTATACATTGGTGGACAAATCGGCTGGAATGCCCAGCAACAATTTGAAAGTGATGACTTCATATTGCAAATGCGGCAAACGCTGCAAAATATCGTGGCTGTACTCAATGCGGCAGGTGCCAGTGTGGAAGACATCGTCAGACTCACCTGGTACGTGATTGATAAACGAGAATATCTGGCGCGTCAGGCAGAGGTCGGGAAGGCATACCGCGACATCATGGGCCGACACTTCCCCGCAATGACGATGGTGGTGGTTTCCGGGTTGGTGGAGGATCGCGCACTGTTGGAGATAGAGGCAACCGCTGTCATATTCCGGTGACACGCAAGGGACTAGCGTTACAACTCGCTGCGCATCTGCCAAATTTCTGGAAATAAAACCACGTCTAACATCGCACGGAGATAGCCTGTACCACTGGTACCGCCGGTGCCTCGACGCATTCCGATAACACGCTCGACCGTCGTCAAATGCCGAAAGCGCCATTGCCTGAAGGTATCTTCAATATCAGTGAGTTTTTCGCCGAGCTGATACAGGTCCCAGTAGCGATCTGGCGCCTGATAAACCACCTTCCACGCTGATTGCACATTCGCGCTACTTGTGTGACTCACACGCCAGTCGCGCTTCAAATGCACGGCATCAATGGGTAGTCCGGCTGCCGCCAATCGGGCAATTGCAATGTCGTAGAGCGAAGGACTGTCAAACGCTTTTTGAACCGTCGCGAGTAGTTCGGGCCGATGCGCGTGCGGCTTTAGCATCGCCGCATTTTTATTACCCAATGTAAATTCAATACAGCGATATTGCGCACTTTGAAATCCGCTGGAGTTAGCCAGATGTGGCCGCAGCGCACTGTACTCAGGCGGTGTCATGGTTGCCAATACATCCCACGCTGATACCAGTTGAGCCATGATGCGGCTGACACGCGCCATCATTTTAAAAGCCAATGCACTGTTCCCCTCCACCAACGCATTCATGGCTGCTTGTAGCTCATGAAGCATCAGCTTCATCCAGAGTTCACTCGTTTGGTGCTGCACGATGAATAGCATTTCATCGTGCAGATTTGACAGCGGTTGCTGCGAACTTAGGAGCGAGTCCAGGTGCAGGTAATCGCCATATGTCATGTCATTCGTGTAATCAAGCTTCGCGCCCTCGCGTGCCACGATATCGATTGGTGTACTCATGTCACCACCTGCTCGCGATTGAATTCGGGCCGCTTCCACTCAGCGTTTTGTAACATTTCCACCAGCTGCTGTACGGCATCCCACACATCAACAAATCGGGTGTAAAGCGGTGTGAATCCGAAACGGAGTAAGTCAGGTTCACCCGCCGCATCGCCACGACGAAAATCACCAATAACGCCGCGTGCGATGAGGGCCTGCATCATGGCATACCCATCGTTAGCAGCAGCGAGACTGACATGAGAGCCCCGATAACATGGGTCAGTTGGCGTTACATTTTGTAAGCCGAAGGCTGCGCAACGCGACGCGCACAGCGCCATAAATAGATCAGTCAGTGCAAGTGATTTTTTCCGTATGGCAGTCATGCCGCCCAGTGTTTTCGCGTGGTCGAAAATATCGAGGCCGCAGCGCATGGCAGTCAATGCCAGCATGGACTGTGTGCCACAGAGGTACTGAGCGATACCGGGCTGAGGCTCATAGTTGGTGTCAAATGCGAATGGCCGTACGTGCCCCCACCAACCGGAGAGCGGTTGCGTCGTTGTCCCCAGAACCTGTGAATTGACCCACACAAAAGCCGGCGCACCGGGACCACCGTTTAGGTACTTGTATCCGCAACCGACCGCGTAATCAGCGTTTGCCTCACGCAGGTCTACGGGAACAGCGCCTGCACTGTGCGCCAAATCCCATACTGTCAATGCGCCAACCCTGTGCGCTAACTCCGTGATTTCGGCCATCTCGTACATGGCACCTGTCCGGTAATTTACATGAGTCAGCATCACCAGCGCGACATCCGCAGTCAGCGCCTCTTTTACGGCAGAAGCGTCAACAAGTACCAGCCGCAACTGGTATTGATTGCAGACCGATTGTGCGATGTAGAGGTCTGTTGGGAAATTACTTGTCTCGCTCAATAAAACTCTTTTTTCCGGATGCCGCTGCTGCGCTAACTCAGCAGCTGCGCAGAGCACTTTGTATAAATTCACGCTGGTGGTGTCGGTCATCACCACCTCACCATGACCAGCGCCAATGAGCGGCGCGAGTTGATCCCCCAATCGCTGTGGCATGTTGAACCATCCAGCCTTGTTCCAGCTTTGAATCAAGTCCTGCCCCCATTCTTGGGTAATGACCTGCGCCACCGCTGTGGGTGTTGCCTTTGGCAATGCACCGAGGGAATTGCCGTCTAGATATATGGTGGGTTGGGACTGCTTGGGTAGGTCAAAAAAACTACGTAATGCCCGTAATGGATCTGCCTGATCCAAGGCTAAACAGTCGTCACGGCTAATCGCGGTATTCATAGAGTCATTAATTTAAGGTTCTGAGGACGGCGCGCACGGGCGCCGCATCGCAGTGAGTCAACTTTAGAGGCAAGGCAATCAGCTCGTAATCACCCTCTTCGATACCATCAAGCACCAGGTTCTCGAGAACACGAAGATCAAGATCGAACAACGTCATATGGCTCGCCAAGTCCTTGCTTTCAGCGGGATCAAGACTTGGCGTGTCGGTCCCAATAAGACAAAAATCCTTACACACCGCCTTCAAGGCGTGCAAGGTTGCTGGCGCAATAGCGGTGAACAATTGCCACGACTGGCTGGCGGTTACCGATGTTTTAATTAGCACACGAGGTGGCAAGTCGTGTAGAGCGTGCGCCACGTCTGCTGGCTCGACGAGCCCGATAGACCTTGCGCAATCAATCACCCGGCAATGGCCGATATACGCGTCTAAAGCAAGCGTACCGATACCAGCACCCTCAGCGTGGTAATGCATGGGTGCGTCAGCATGCGCCCCCGTATGCGGAGACATTTTGATGGTGTGCACGGTGACCGGACACCCGGGCCCGTGTGAAAAATGAACCGCTTGCTGGTAGGCTGTGTCCCCAGGGAAGACTGGGGCATCAGAATGAACGGCCGGTGAAATATCGAAAATCTTTCGCATAGATACGGAAATTACCACCACGCATTCAGTCGCGGTGTCGCTTATTCGCAACCAAAAGCTTTAAACGCCAGTGTCACTATGGTTGCCCCATCCGTAGTACGACGCCTTTGAATTTATTGAAGTTTTGAATGTAGGTCCGCTTCTTGTCAGTCCGCTCCTCACACGGTTTTCGCATTTTTCAAAAATGCAGCTTTGGCAACGCGCTACCCACCCTTCGATAAGCGGATAACCTGCTCTAATCTTTTCAGGGGGTCTGATTCACTGAGGAGTTGCAGTTTGACTTCTGCGCTAACGGGTAAGGCCTCTGCATAGCGATTAGCTAGCCACCCACAGTCATCCAACTGATACGGTGGAAAGATAGGTAACTTATCGATCACACCTTGTTGTTGAGCCGATGCGATGACTTTTCCAAGTCTGTCGGCATGAACTTTCAAGTGACTGGGCACTTCCGTCGATGGATCTTCCGGCAAATAAGTGACATCACCCTGCCACACGCCAAGGGCACCGGCTGTGACGTTATGCAATTCAAAGCGCACTCCCCCTTGGCACAGCACACGAAAGAAGGTGGGTTGCACTGGCTCAAATTTCCGTATGTGTGCCAGGCAACCAACGCCGTGAAGAGTGGGTACTTCACCAGGCACCTGAACTTCTTTGCCCTGTTTAATCGATACCACTCCAAAAGGTTGTTTCTGTTGATGGCACCGCTTAATGAGGTCGAGGTAACGCACTTCAAAAATTTGAAGTTGGAGCATTCCCTCAGGGAACAAACTGGTTGACAGGGGAAATAGTGGAATGGAGTGGTGCATGATCCGGCCGGTTAGAAAGCCCAACGACCCAAAAGAAACCCAGCAAGCACCACCTGCAGCGGCGCTTACTGGGTCTGTCAACGCATTCAGTTACGTCGACCGCTGGGCGATTGGCCCAGTAGTTTTTCGGGAGCGAACGTTGATGAAACCCGCATTAGGCGCAACATCACGTCATGCTCCTAATTGACACTTTGAGATCCTGAAGATCTCTGATGTCACTTGCAGTTTAAGAAAAGCTGGATGCCGTGACAAGCGAGGAATTTCCCCAATGGCGCGGGGATGGCGAGACGACAAAATAGTGGGCTGAGCGCGACTCAACTAACCAACGTTGCAATTCGATGTCAAAGCCGTGTAATTCCCAAGTATGCAATCCACCGACCGCCCCGATCTTGATCTTGAACTAACCGTTGACGTCCCACTAACGCCCGAACAACTCTTCGCCGGTTGGACCAACCCGCAGATGTTGCCGAAATGGTTTTGCCCGCGTCCATGGCAGGTCGTTGAGTGTGAAATTGATCCTCGCCCAGGCGGCGTTTTTGCCAATGTCATGCAGTCGCCTGAGGGCGTGCGTCTACCCCGAAACGAGGGATGTTTTTTACTGGTTGAGCCGCCTCATCGCATCATTTGGACGGGCGTCTTGTCTAGAGGCTTCAGACCACAGGCGCAGAAGGAACTCGATTTCGGTTTCGTATGCGATCTAAGTTTCACCGCGCTACAGACGGGTGGGAGCCGGTTCAATGCACTGGTGATGCACAGCGATGCCGAAGGGAAGGCCAAACACGAGCAAATGGGATTTGATCAAGGCTGGCGCATCGCCTTGTCACAGTTGGTTGAACTATACGGGTGATGGGATACCGGCGATACCAGCCTAGCATGTAGCTGAAAGGCACATGCAACTACATCACTTTCCCAGGATCAAAGTGCGCGTTTTGGATGATACCGAGCCGGTTCCCAAACGGGTCAACCACCGCCGCTACTTTGATGCCCTCGCCGACCTCAGTGACTGGCTCAAGCGGGGTGGCCCCTCGCGCAGTCAAATGTTGAAAAGCCACCTCGATATTAGCGACACCCCAAAGCGGTTGGGGGCCCTGCGTTGATGCCTCCCCCAGAGGAACGAGCCCCAGCTCGAAGCCACCCACTGAAAAACCAACGTAAAACGGCTGGTCAAAATAAGGTTGCTGTCCAAGCACCTGAACATACCAATCCTTAGCCGCCGCCAAATCAGCGACCGGGTAAATCGCGGTTCGTAAACCGATGAGCATGGTGATCTCTCCTTAAATGGATGCACCGCCGATTATTGATCCATCGCATTGATTTTTTCGAGCTGAATCGCCCCGTGTCTTGGTTGTGACTCTTACAACCTTTAACGATAGTCGATTGAGAGCTAGCATGTACACCAGAACAACCTCCCGTCAGGAGACGCTGTATGACTGAAAAACAAATGAGTGACGCTGCAAAGGATGACAGCGTCCAACAGGTAAAAGTTGACCTCGCTGCCTGCCTGCGCATGGCTGTCTTAGATGACTTTCATGAGGGCATAGATAACCATTTCACTGTGGCTGTTCCCGGCCGAACAGACCAATATTTTGTATTGCCCTTTGGTCGTCATTGGTCAGAGGCACGTGCGAGCGATTTAATTGTATTCAATGAAGCGGGTGAGACCCTTGAGGGGGCAGGCGTGGTCGAGCTCACTGCACAATGCATCCATGCGCCGTTGCACCGCGTGAGTGGTAAAAATGTGGTGTTACACACCCACCAGAACTGGGCATTGACGCTGAACATGCTGTCGGATAACCGCTTACGCTACACCTCTCAAACAGCGGCGTTTTTTTACAACCAGATCGCCTACGACGACGATTATCAGGGGCTAGCGTGTAGTGTGGAGGAAGGTGAGCGTCTCGCAGCCTGCCTGGGTGATAAATCAATCTTGTTTATGAAGAACCACGGTATCGTTGTGACAGGCGACAACATTGCGCAGGCCTATCGTCGAATGTACAAACTTGAGCGAGTGTGCCGAGCGCAGATATTGGCAATGTCAACAGGACAACCTCTTGCCGAGTTGAGCCAATTGGTAATTGATCGGGTCAACACGCCGTCTCCCAATGATCGGCACCCGAAAGCCTTGCGAGAGCATCTTTACTTTGAAGCTGTCAAACGCATTGTCGATCGTGAGTTGCCCGGCTATGCCGATTGAACCGAGTGATTCGCCCAACGTAGCCATGGAAGACCTAACAAAACCAGCGTGGAAATACGTGAGTAGTGGTGTCGAAATAGCATAGCCAGCAAATACAAAGTACTGGCAGACGTTACAAACATACAACTATCAGGACATCAACCGTCAGGGCTCTTGAAGCTTGCGCTTTGTCAGGGAGTTGAAGTTCACACTGTCCGTCTTCAAATGGTTTGAGACAGATGGGTTAATTTCTCAAAGGAGAGATTGGCTCATTGGTTTCAAAGTTTA
>JAUJFZ010000003.1 GCA_030441535.1 Betaproteobacteria bacterium LSUCC0117 | reverse complement strand
CTGGCCGACGAGCTCGACTACGTGGCCATGCCACAGGCAGCGACTGACTACATTCGCAAGTCTGTCTGGACACAGATTAAAAACTAATCCAACAGGCCCCCTGCATTGCAGGGGGTTTTGCCATGAACGTTCTATTTTTGTGTACCCACAATTCGGCGCGCAGCATATTGGCTGAGGCGCTATTGAACCATCTGGGCGCGCCGCTGGTGAAAGCCTATTCCGCTGGCAGTTCGCCGCGCGAAAACCAAATGCCCCACCCAATGGGTCTCGCTGCGCTTGAGAAGCGAGGTATCGCTACCGCGGATTTGTCAAGTAACAGTTGGGACGTTTTTGCCCAGGCTAACGCGCCCCAAATGGATGTCATCATCACAGTATGCGACAACGCGGCGGGCGAAGTTTGCCCCATCTGGCCGGGGCATCCCGCCACCGTTCACTGGGGCTATCCTGACCCCTCTGCTGGTAACGCGGCCCCGTCTGTTGTCCAGCAAGCTTTTGAGGACACGCTCCTCGCCATCGAGAGGCGTATTCGTGCCTTTTTGGCACTGCCACTTCCGCAACTGAAGGGTGATGCCCTGCGCGTGGCAATTCAATCGCTTGATCATGTATAGCCCATTGCGTCGTTATGCAGCCGAATGTTTGGGCACCGCAGGCCTGCTCTGCGCGGTCATTGGTTCCGGCATCATGGGCGAGAATTTGGCGGGTGGTAACGTGGCGATCGCAATGTTGGCCAACACCTTGGCGACGGTCTTCGCCTTGTTTGTGCTGATCGAGGTATTCGGTCCCATCAGTGGGGCGCATTTCAACCCCGCCGTGTCGTTGGCCATGTGGTTGACAGGCCAGCTCGGTCGTCTCGATTTTGCTGCGTATGTCGGGGTGCAACTGGTAGGTGCTGTATTGGGCGCGTGGGTTGCGCACGCCATGTTTGATCTAGAGATTCTGCAAACCGCCAGCAAGGTGCGTACGGGGCCATCACAGTGGCTTGCAGAGGTGGTCGCCACAACTGGCTTATTGTTGGTTATTTTCCGGATGCGAAAAGAAGCCGTCGCAATGGGCGTGGCGGCCTACATCGGGGCCGCTTACTGGTTCACGGCCAGTACCTCATTCGCGAACCCCGCTGCCGTGTTCGGCCGCATGTTATCAGACACCTTTGCAGGCATCAGGCCTACTGACGCGGTGGGCTTTTCTGTGGCGCAAATGCTGGGCGTTGCCGTTGCGCTCGGTTTGAGGCGGTTTTTCGCTGAGACCCGTCGGCTTTAGTCAAACATGTCCGGTTGCGTGTGAACCAAATGATTCCAAATCGTTTGGAAGTGCAACCAACCAATGTACTCACTGCCCACGTGCTCTCTGCTGTAGCGTGACTTGTCAGGCGGCACCATCAGCGGCGTGATGCCGGTTGCCTCTACGATCATCTGTTGCTTGCAGCACCGCTCCAGCGCGATGAACCAAAATGCGGCCGCTTCAATGCTGTGGCGGCTGGCGGTCAATAACCCGTGGTTCTGGTGGATCGCGGCCTTCACTCCCTTGAACCAATCGGCCACCTTCAAGCCCGCTTTTTCTTCCACCGCGACTTGTCCCGCTTCACTGCGAATGACCACGTGGTCCTCAAAGAACGCGGCTGCATCTTGGGAGATCGGGTCCAGTGGGCGCCCTAAGCTGGCAAACGCAGTGCCATAAACAGTGTGCGCATGGCACATCGAAATGATGTCAGGGTGGGCCTCATGCACCGCGGCGTGTAATACAAAGCCCGCACGGTTCACGGCATAGTCGCCCTCAATGACCTTACCCGTGTGATCGACCAAAATTAGGTTCGACAACTTCACTTGCGCGAAGTGCACACACATGGGGTTGGTCCAGTACAGTTCGGGGCGCTCGGGGTCACGGACTGTTAAATGGCCCGCGAAACCATAGTCAAAACCCTCCAGCGCGAAAGCGCGGCAAGCACCAACCAAGCGCTGCTTTCGGTGCAGGCGCTCGTCTGCTGGGTTATCGAACTTGGGTAACACGGGGAACAGCACACCCTCTTGCGTGGGCTGGTAGATGGATTCGCGTTTCGGTGTATCGGTCATGGCTTGGGCTTTGCGGTGAATTTGCCTATACTTTAGCTCGTTTTTCTGTATACAGAATACAGAATTAGTCACCTAGGCAGCAGTCAATTACCCACGGTGATACCGTTTGCTGGCCCATAAATTACATACGATACGGCCTTCGAAGGGGGCAAACTGGGCGGCGTCACCGTACGCATTGGTTTACGAGACTGGGCCAGTGAGCTCCACATGCAAAACTGTTGATTTTTTAATGCATGATCTTCTCATGGCTCTTTTTTTTGGGGCGGGTGCTCCGTCAAGACATCTACAGCAATTAAGCCCAGGGGTTTCCCTTGCGCTCGTCCTTGCGCTGTCTGCGACCTTCGTCTCTGAGCACTACGGCGGTCCCAAATACATCTATGCCCTCTTAATGGGAATGGCATTTCATCACCTGTCAGGCGTTGATCGCTACACCCCAGGTATCGAGTTTGCAGCGAAAAAACTCGTTCGAATCGGTGTCGCCCTGCTCGGGCTGCGCATCTTGGTCGGCGACCTGCACGACTTGGGCGTGTTCGGCGCCCTCGCGCTGGCGACTGGTCTGGTAGCGACAATCTTTTTCGGTATTTGGTGTGCAGGGCGTTTGGGTTTGCCCAAAAGTCTGGGTATCTTGAGTGGGGGCGGCACAGGCATCTGCGGTATCTCCGCTACCCTCGCCATTTCAGCCACGCTGCCTCAAACCGAAGAAGTTGAGCAGATGACGCTGCTCACCGCGATCGGCATCGCCGCGTTTTCGACCCTCGCGATGGTGACCTATCCCTTGATCGTTGCGTCATTTGGCTTGACGACCAATGAAGCTGGTTTCATGCTCGGCGGAGCGATCCATGATGTAGCGCAGGTCGTTGGCGCTGGTTACATCATCTCGCCAGATGCGGCGGATTTTGCGACGCTGACGAAAATGTTTCGGGTCGCCATGCTCATGCCAGTTGTGGTCGCAATGGCCATGATTTTTCGCAGCAGCCGCGCAGCAGCCAGCCCTGGCGCCAAGGTCTCATTCACGCAAGTCACACCGGTATTTCTGCTGGTGTTTATCGCGCTGGCGGTTTTGAACAACACGGTCGCGCTGCCACCTTTAGCAGTGAGCACCCTCACGGACTTATCGGGTTGGTGCTTGGTCGTCTCGATCGCCGCGCTCGGCGTCAAGACCTCGCTGGAAAAATTATCCAAATTAGGTTGGCGACCCATCGCCCTGTTCGTCTTTGAAGCGCTATTCATCCTGAGTTGGATGCTGGTTGCGCTGTTCATTGGCAGGCTGACCTAACCCGTCAGCTCCCTGCGGGACTGAGCATCAATTATCAGCCTCAGGCCAGAGCCACAAAACGCCGTCTTTGACCTTTGTGCCGTAAGTCTTGATGGGTTCGCAGGCGGGGCCAAATGTCGCTTGGCCAGACCGAACATCAAACCGCCCTTGGTGAAAGGGGCACTCGATCTCGTGGCCAATTAAAAAGCCATCGCACAGTCTCGCATCGCCGTGGGTACACATGACGTCGGTGGCAAAGGCTTCGCCTTCTACGCCGTATATGGCAAATTCACGTCCATCTATCGTCACAGCCAGCACATCATCGCTGGGTATTTCATCGGCGGGCATGACTTTGATCCAATCGGCCATGGGGGCTCCTCGTCAGGGGTAAGGGTTGAACTTCTGTGGCTATTATCGCGCCCCGATTACCGAGGCCTTGCAAGGCTTCACAATAGGTGACTATGCGCGATAACGCCCCCATCATCCCGCCCCTTCAGGGCTTGCAATATGGCTTGCTCGGCTTGCCGCTGGCTTTTGTCGCCTTACCCGTTTACGTGCATCTGCCCAATTTTTACGCGCAAACCTTCAGTATGTCGCTGGGTGTCTTGGGTGCCATCCTGTTGCTCACGCGGTGTTTTGACGGTTTGATCGATCCGTGGTTGGGACGCCGTATGGATGCGGTCTACCAGCACAGTCGTCGCCACGTCATCTGGGTTGCGTTGGTGCTTGCCCTGCTATTGGCTATTGGGTTTGCGGCGCTTTTTTTGCCACCAGTGGCACTCACCTCCGATACAGAGCAGCTCGCGTGGCTCATTGGCGCGCTACTGATCAGTCACTTGGCTTACAGCGGGCTGGGCATTTTGCATCAAGCTTGGGCGGCTCGCCAGGGTGGGGGTGAGGTTGCACAAAGCCGGTGGGTTACTTGGCGCGAGGGTCTGGGTTTGCTCGGTGTGCTGCTGGCCAGCACATTGCCCACCCTCATGGGATGGGCTAACACCACGGCTGTATTGGTCGTATTGCTCTCGGCAGGCGTTTGGGCGTGGTCGCGTCGGTTGGTAGGGCACCAGCCAGCGCTGATTGCGCCTGCAAGCGCCACCATCGCCACCACCGTATCGGCATCGCCACTGCGGTTTTCGGCATTTAAACGTTTGCTGTTGCTATTCTTGCTGAATGGCTTTGCCAGCGCCATACCCGCGACATTGGTTTTGTTCTTTGTACAAGATGGGCTCCAAGCCCCTCGTCAGTGGGAAGCCCTGTACTTGGGCGCCTATTTCGCCGCTGGCGCGTTGTCATTGCCGCTATGGCTCCGCCTCATTACACGGTTTGGCTTGGCTAAAACCTGGCGCTTGGGTATGTTCATATCGGTACTGGCGTTCGTGGGCGTTTTGTCACTGGGGGCGGGTGACCTCTACGCGTTCTTGGTCATTTGCTGCGCGTCAGGTTTGGCGTTGGGTGCCGACCTCGCGGTCCCCGGCGCCTTGCTCAACCAACTCATTGACGACTGCGGTGAGCGCCAAAAGAGCGACGCCGCATTCGTTGGATGGTGGAACCTCGTTACCAAAATGAACTTAGCGCTGGCCGCTGGCCTCTCATTGCCCTTGTTGGGGTGGCTGGGCTACCAACCCGGGCAGCAAGACGCGCAGGCCCTCTGGGCACTTAGTTTTGCTTATGGTGCTGTACCGTGCGCCCTCAAATTAATGGCCGCCTTCGTCATCAGTCGTTGGTTTATCAATCCCACTCACAATGGAGAATCCGCATGACATTACAAACGCTCAAACAACCGACCCGCCGCCGCATGCTAGGGCGCTTGGCGCTGTTGCCGGCAGCGGCTGCGGCGCCACTGTTGTTATCGGGTTGCGCAGGCCCACAAGTGACGGATTACGCCGATCAGTCACCCAAACTTGACCTTCGCGAATACTTCAATGGCACCGTAGATGCCTGGGGTATGTTCACCGATCGAAGTGGGGCGGTGGTGAAACGCTTCAAGGTGGTCATGGACTGCAAGTGGACCGGTAACGAGGGGGTGTTAGACGAGGCCTTCACCTATGCCGATGGCACCACCCAGCGGCGTATCTGGCGTCTAACCGCCGGGCCTGACGGTCGCTTCACCGGTCGTGCCGATGACGTGATTGGCGAGGCCTCTGGCCAGACCAGTGGCAACGCATTTCGCTGGGGCTACACGCTGGCGCTGCCGGTTGATGGCCGGACATGGCATGTCCAGTTCGATGACTGGATGTTTCTGATGGATGACCAAGTCATGGTCAACAAAGCGGTCATGAGCAAATGGGGCATCACCCTGGGCGAGGTCACGCTGTTCTTCCAGCGCCGAACCTAACCCAAAACTGCACTCACTCAGGGCTTTGCAGCAACCACGGTTACTTCGAAGCGCAGCTCGGGGCGAGCGAGCGCTGATTCCACCGTGGTGCGCGCGGGCGCGCAGCCCTCGGGCAGCCAGGCGTCCCACACCGCGTTCATCTCGGCAAACTCAGCCATGTCGCTGATATGAATCAGCGCGCTCAGCAGGTGCGATTTGCTGCTACCCACTTCTGCCAACAGCGCGTCGACGCGGCTCAGCGCCTCTTGCGTTTGTTCTGCCATGGTGACGGCATCTGAGCCCCCCGATGTTTGGCCACACAAGTAAATCGTATCGCCGTGAACAACGGTTTTGCTCATCCGTGTTTGGGTGTGGAGTCGTGTAATTGCAGTCATTTAATCAGCTATCAAAGTTAAGAGTCGAGGTTAATCGTTGTCGCCCGCTGTGCTGCCTGCGCCGGCGCGCGATGCGTCGCTGGCAGGAACCAAAGTACGGTGTGCCATCAACTCGAGGGCGGACCATTCGCTCGGCGCAATGGGTTGAGCCAGTGCGCTTTTTCGCCAAACGCCGTAGCCCATCGTCGCGACCTCAGCTGGCGTTGCGCGGCGTAGCACCAATTGCGCCACCACGTCTTCATCGGCGACGCTATCGTCGGTTCGCGCCAGTGGCAAGTGACCCTTGATCGTGCCGGTGGGCGAGAACAGCAGGTGCTCGTGCGCACCGCTCATCACCAAAGGTACACCAGATAAAAAAGCCGCCCGCGCCACGAATGGCACGAGTAGCAAAGGGTTACGGAGCTGCTGTAACGTCAGCGGCCATTGCTCGTCGAGCGAGGCGTGGTCAAGCACAGTTGCACCCGCAATCAGCGGGCACAACGCCCCAGCGGCGGCAGCCCAGGTGCCATCCCGTAACTGGGGGCACAGCTCATTGAAGCTCATGCCGTCATTGGACCGAAGCAGCGCGTTCAAGGCGCTGACGCCCGGTTGCTGGTGAGCATGCAACCAGCGCACAGCTTTACCCGCCTCCTCGGCAAGACCCCAGCTCAGACCGGCACCGCGTGCTGCGCGTTTGCTCAGAGCCTCAATTTCTGCCAGCGAATACCGGGGAGCGGTTGTGCCTGCGGCATCAGTGGCATCATTTAATTGTGTCGTGCTGCTCGCTGTTACGCGTTTGCAAATGTCAGCGGGTAATGGGGCGTCTTGGTACAGACTGATACGCACCCAGCGGTCACTACGGGGGTCAAATTTGGTGGCGCCAAAAAATGCCAACTTACAGCGCAACAAGTCAATGGGCAGCATGTCGGCGCCCACCAAGTTGTCTTGAATTTCAGCATAGGGGTAGCACGCACTGATTTGCGCCCGTCGTACCGCTAGCCGGTGTTCAGGGTGCGCCAGCAAAAATTCGGCGACATGTGCGTAACCACCTCGTTGCAAATCGGCTTGCAACGCTTTGATGTGTTTGGCGCTGCACAGCGGTAACTCCAACTCAGCTCCGCTCTCGGTGAAGCGTTCACCTAAACGGGGCTCTAACTTTTCTTCTGACACATACCAAAAGCGGGCCTCAGAGGCCTCTGAGTCATAGGTGATGTCGTTTACCCACGGGTAATGCTCATTCAAAATACCAACCAACTCGCTTAGCGGCATCTGGCCGTTGATACTGAAGCTGGCACCCTCATCCACACCCATTTGCTCGGCTAAGTCGTCCACCAATGCACCAAAGGGCTCGATCAGCAGGGCGGCTAATTGCTCTTGGCCCTCAAAGCCTAATTGCGCTTCACCCCAGGTGAACAGGGCGTTCCACGGACGGGGTTGTTTAAAGTCAAAGTCAGACACGTGGGCAGTCAGAGCGGCCATATCTTGGCGCAAAGCGGCCAGTCGCTTCACTTGAAGTGGGTGCTCACTAAACCATTCAGTTGCATTCTGGGTTGCCGATGCCAGCGCGTCGCTGAAGGCCACAATATCTGTGGCGCTTGCGGTATCGACCGCACGAACCCGCGCCAGCGCTGTCTCACGACAGACGATCCATTGGTGCAACAAAGCCGGGTGGTTCAATAGGAACGGCGCCATGCCTAACCCCGTCGAATTGCCTACACCGATACGACGAGCGTTCTCGGGCGTCAAGCCAACCGCGTGTTCGCCGCCACGTTGTTTGGCCATGTGGGACACGCAATCCAACGTGAACTGACGGATCAACCAAACAGTGAGCATCTCCGCTCGGAAGGGGGCAGCGAACTCCTCGCGCCAAGCTGTGTGGCTGCGGTCTGCTGCACCAAATTTGCCTGATCCATAAACCGCCGTGGTGCGCATCAGGTAACCCACTTGCGCCACGGCATCCATATCTGGTTGCTGGCCCTTTGCCAGCGATTCAATGACGCTATCCCACAACCGGACAGAACGGTTGGCGCGTGCCAACGTTAACTCGCGGTCGCTGACGCGTCCCATCTCTTGTTTAGGTACGTTGTCGCCCAAACGCTCAATATCTTGCTCAGACGGAATGCCGTCAAACAGCGTGAACGTGGCATCCCATGCCGTTGCAATCACGCGGTCTGAGCGCATGTCGTCAGGTAAATCGTGTGAAAACGCTACAAGGCTATAGGCCCGTAGCGGGGTGTGTACGGTGTAAACCGCATGGCCCACACCGCGACTGTCGAGTGCAAACTCACGGCGTTCAAACCGCCATTGCTCGGTTTCGATGCGTCGCAGCAGCGCGCGCAAAAAACTAAGTCGGGTGCGGTGGGATGCCCCCATTCGCGCCAAACGCATCACCTGTGCCGGGGGCCGCAATGGCATGGCTGCAGGGGAAAGGTTTGAGTTCATGGGGTGCATCCGTCCTGACATTTACGTTACGCCTGCTCGGCACCCTTCAAGCGGGCGATGCGCCAGGCATCCCACAATGAGGGCAATAAGATCAGCGAAACAGGTACCGCAGTAATCACAATAAAGCTCTGCAATTTGCCCACACCGTTGGAGCCCAAAGACACCAAGATGATGGCGGTTACACCCATCGCAACGGCCCAGAAGGCGCGAACCGATGTAGCGGGTTCTTCGTCGTTCGACATGGTCTTGGCGATCACGTAAGTCATCGAGTCACCCGTGGTGGCGACGAAGATGAACGTCAAGATCATGAACAGAATAGAGACCAAGAAGCCCATTGGCAAGTTTTGCGTAATAGCCAACAAAGCTGCGGGTAAATTAAAGCCCTCAAAGGCTGCCGATACCGAGCCTGCTTGCGCCAATTCCATTGCAATGCCTGTGCCGCCCACAATCGTGAACCAGAAGTTGGTCACTAGCGGTGCTACCACTGACAACAACAGGATGATGGCGCGGATAGAGCGACCACGGCTGATGCGTGCAACGAACACAGCCATCAATGGGCCGTAACCCAAGAACCATCCCCAGAAGAACACGGTCCACCAGCCTAACCAGCCTGGCTCACCAAACACCGCTGCATCGCCGCGGTACATGGCCATTGGGAAGAAGTTCGTGAAGTAAACACCCAAGCCTTTGAAGAAACCTTCGAAGATGAACGCGGTTGGGCCAGCAATCAACATGTAAGCCATCAAGATACCGGCCAGCCAAATGTTGGCGGTACTCATGGCCTGAATGCCTCTGGTAATGCCGCTCACCGCTGACAGGGTGTAGATGGCTACCAGCACCAAAATCACAATCGCTTGCGTGGCGAATGCATTGGGGATACCGAACAACGCGTTCAAGCCATACGAGATTTGCAAGCCCAAAAAGCCAATTGGGCCGACGGTACCCGCGACCACTGCGATCACACACGCTGCATCGGCAACGGTACCGATCACGCCATTGATGGCCTTGTCACCAAACACGGGGTAAAGCAACGTACGGGGTGCCAACGGCAAGCCCTTTTCGTAGTGGTAGTACATCAGCATGATGGCGCCCAAGGAGCCCAAAATGGCCCAAGCCAAGAAGCCCCAATGCATATAGGACTGCGCCAACGCAGGCCAAGCTGCTGCGGCTGACTTGCCCTCTGCACCAAAGAGCGGCGGCGATGAGATGAAGTGCGCCATGGGCTCGCCAGCGGCCCAGAAAACGCCGCCACCCGCCAACAACGTACACATCACCATGGAGCCCCACTGGAAGGTGGTGAACTCAGGTTTTGCCAAGTTACCCATACGCGCTTTGGCGCCAGGCATCACACAAATCAACAAGCTAATCACGAAAGTACCCAACAGCAATAGCTGCCAGTACAAACCGAAGTAGCGTGCGGAGAACGCAAAGCCCGCATCCACCGCGCCAGACAACCCTTTCAGGTCAACCAGCGCCCAGAGGCAAAACAATGCGATGAAGCCGCCCGACAGAGCGAAGAGCGGCTTGTTGGTTGGCTGCCCGCCGGCGGCCATTTGGGGTGAGGTTGACACGGTATGTCTCCTTTAAACGTTTTTTTAGTGCGTTGCGGTTATGCCAATTGCTTGGCGTTCTATCTCGTCCCGTTCCGATGCAACAGGACCGAAATTCTGATCAAAAAAGCGCAGCCAGTTTTCACCCAAAATGGCGTCCACATCGCGCTCAGTAAAGCCAATGGCGTGCAGGCCGGTAGCCACTTTGTCAAAGTCACGGTTGTCTTCGAACCATGAAGGCATGGGCGGGAAGCCGGGGTTGCTGGCAGATCCCTCGCCGTAGTCGGTCTCTTTGGTGTAGCGCCCTTTACGCATCCACTCCACCACACTATCGGGTTGCCCTTGGCACAAATCGGTGCCCATACCCAAGTGCTCGACACCGACCAACTCAGCCATGCGAGCCACCATGCTGCAGAAGCTATCGAGCGTGCAGGCTGATTTGTCTTTCAAGTGGTGGGGGTACAGCGAGAAGCCGAACATACCGCCCCGCGCGGCCAAGGCCTTGATCACGGTGTCGCTTTTATTGCGAAGCGCGGGGGCCCAAGCACTGGGGTTCGCGTGTGAAATCACGATGGGGCGTGCCGACAAATCAATCGCCTCAAGCGTTGAGCGCTCGGCTGAGTGGCTCATGTCGATGACCAAGCCCACGCGGTTCATCTCTTTGATTACCTGCTTGCCCATGCGGGTGATGCCGCTGTCTTGGCTCTCGTAACAACCGGTCGCTAATAAGGACTGGTTGTTGTAGGTCAATTGCATGAAGCGTGCGCCCAAGGTGTGCACGATTTCCACCAGACCTATGTCATCCTCGATGGGGGAGGGATTTTGGAAGCCAAAGAAAATGGCGGTGCGACCAGTCTCGCGCGCGCGGCGCACGTCGTCACCAGTGCGCCCCATCATGATGCGATCGGAATACATCTCAAACCAGCGGTTCCACTGTTCGATTTTCAAAATCGTTTCACGCAGATTCTCGTGATACGCAATCGTTACGTGTACGGCATCGACGCCGCCCACTTTCATTTGTTGAAAGATCTCTGGTGACCAGTTGTTGTACTGGAGGCCATCAATTCGAAACGCTCGTTTTGCCATTACTTTCAAACTCCCTTGCCTTAAACCGGCTCGTTGGCTTTGATGTAAGCGGTTTTCACCACCGTATAAAAATCTTTGGCGTATTGCCCCTGCTCGCGTGGCCCGTATGAACTCTCGCCTCGACCACCAAAGGGCACGTGGTAATCGGTGCCAGCGGTCGGGAGGTTCACCATCACGCAACCCGTGCGTGCGTTGCGGCGGAAGTGGGTGGCGCGTGCCAAGTCGCGCGTCATGATGCCTGCGGTTAGACCAAAGCGCGTGTCATTCACGGTCGCCAACGCCTCGGCATAGCTGTCTACCTTGATGACGCAGGCCATTGGTGCAAACAACTCTTCTTGGTTCACTTCCCATTCGTTGCGTGTGCCCACAAAAACAGTCGGGGCCATGTAGTAGCCCTCAGTGGGCATCGTCAGGACATCGCCGCCGCACGCCAGCTCACCACCATTGGCCTTGGCCATCGCGACGCTGGCAACGTTTTGTGCCAACTGCTCGGCGCTGACGACTGGGCCCATCTGGGTGGTGCGGTCGAGGGCGTTGCCGACCTTCAAGGCCTTCGCACCCGCGACCAACCGAGATACGAACTCGTCATGGACGGCGGCGTGGACCACCAAGCGTGACGACGCGGTGCATTTTTGTCCGGTGCCACCAAACGCACCGTTCAAGGCGCAGGCTACGGCGCTGTCCATGTCGGCGTCATCCATCACTACCAGGGCGTTCTTTGAGCCCATCTCCAACTGCACGCGTGTGAAGTTGCCAGCGGCAGCCACGGCAATCCCACGTCCTACTGGTCCAGAGCCTGTGAAGCTGATGGCATCAATGTGGGGGCTTTCAATCAGTTGCTGGCCCACGCTGCGGCCTGAGCCCATCACCAAGTTAAACGTACCGGCGGGTAAGCCGTGGCGTGAAATGATGTCGGTCAGCGCCACCGCTGATGCGGGCACCAAGTTGGCGGGCTTCCAAATAACGGCATTACCAAACGCCAAAGCGGGTGCAATCTTCCAAGCGGCTGTCGCAGTGGGGAAGTTCCAGGGCGACACAATCGCCACCACACCCACCGCTTCACGGCGCACATCCACCTCGACGCCATCGCGCACCGAGTCGGCGTTATCGCCGATTTGGCGCAACACCTCTGCGGCGTAATACGTGAAAAACTGACCTGCGCGATACACCTCGCCACGACCCTCGGCAAACGGCTTGCCTTCCTCGCGTGACAACAACTCACCCAACTCATCAGCGCGCGCCATCATCTCTTGCCCAATGCCCATCAAGGCGTTTTGGCGCTTTTCAAGCGAGGTGCGCTCCCACAGGGGCTGGGCTTGGCGTGCAGCCGCTAAGGCATCGTTCAGTTGCGCGGCGCTGGCCTGTGCAAAGTGGCCAATCACATCGCTTAAGTCTGAAGGGTTGATGTTGGCGACGGTGCTTTCACCGTCAAGCCACTCACCGGCGATGTAGTTACGAGTCTCTAGCTTCATTAGGGGTCAATCTGTTTAATCGGTGCCGCGATGTTGACGGTTCCTGTAATTTCAGTCAAACTAATTTATGTGTAATAAATTTAAGAAAAACTGAAGTTACAAGATGGTTAAGGTCGAACACTTAAGGGTTTTCGTGGCCGTGGCAGAAGCGGGGGAGTTGCAGCAAGCCGCTGCCCACCTCGGGCGCACCCCTGCCGCGTTATCCATGACGCTTAAACAACTGGAAGACGAGCTGGGCGGCAGCCTCTTTGAAAACGAGCGCAAAGGCCGCCTCACACCGCTGGGCCAATTCGCGCTGGAGCAATCTCGCCCCGTGGTGAGTCTGTGTGCCAACGCCGTCAGCGAAATGAAGCATTTCGCCATGGGGCGCTCGGGGCTGGTACAGGTCGCGGCCGTCCCGTCGGCAGCGGCGCTGCTGTTACCCAAAGCCCTGCGCCGACTGCGCACACTGCGCCCCGATGTCCGCGTGCAGCTGCGCGACATTGACTCCAGCGCCGTCATCAAGGCTGTGTTGGAGGAAAGCGTCGACGTTGGCATCGCTACCGTGGTGGGCAACCAGCCCGACCTCAGCGTCTCTACCTTACTGCTTGACCCCTTTGTATGGGTCTGCCCGCCCGGGCACCCCCTCACCAAACTGCGCCGTAACGTGCGTTGGGAGGATATTGAGCCCGATGACTTCATCGCCAATGGCTTGTGCGCTGGCTTAGGTGTGCCGCAGCTAGACGCTTTGGTGCAGCGGGCCAACCTCATGCTGCTCAGCACCACCTCATTGCTCGGCTTCGTGCGCGCCGCGATGGGCGTCACCCTGTTACCCGCCTTGGCCGTACCCAACGATGGCACCTTGGTCACGTTGCCGTGTCAGTCCAAGCGCTACGTGCGACGCCTCAACCTCATCACCCGCGCGGGCGTCACCCTCGCGCCTGCGGCAATCGCGTTAATCGATGCGGTGAAAGCCGAGGCAGGGGCTTGGGTAGCGCCCACAAGGTGAATCAGCTCAATTCAAGCTGCAGCCAAATGCGACCAGCGTTTACACTCCGTGAGTTAGGCACCCATAAAAGTTTTGAAGACGCGGTCGGGCAGGCATCACGAAAGTGGCCGACTACGCTGATCGTTGGTTGTGTCGCTTGTATTGAACCGGAACAGTAGGATCTATCGAGGAAACGCCTTAGTTCTGCCACGGGAACGTCTTGAGCGCTTAATCAATCCCCGCCCCCCAACGGTCATCCCAATCCCCCACACCTTTTCGCCCACGCGCATTTTCCAGTTCGCGGCGGTCACGTTTGGTGGGGCGGCCATGGCGAATGGCTTGGGCGGGTTCGGGTACCAGTTTTCGACTTTCTTGCGCTTCCAGTCGGCGCTTCATTGAGTCGGCGTCTTCTTTGTAAAGCGCTTGTGCAATGGGGGCGCTGCCGCGCACGTTGCTGAGGCCCAGCACTTTGACGGTCCAGGTGCTTTGCTGGATGAGCATTTCAATGCTGTCACCCACCCGCACTTCGCGCCCGGGTTTGGCGAGCGCGCCATTCACCTTTACGCGGCCTTTGTTGGCGGCTTCGGTGGCGAGGGCTCGGGTTTTAAAGAAGCGCGCTGCCCATATCCATTTATCGAGTCGGTACTTAACGTCGTCGTCAGCGGTGTGGGGTGCGCCTTTCGCCATGCGTTGCGCTTAGTCTTTGGCGCCCACGGCAAGGGCTTCGGCGCGCGTGACGGCGAGGGCTGCGGTGTCCGGCGCGCCAGTGGGCCAGCCTTGCAGGTGCTGGGTGGCGATTTGGGCCATGCCGTCGATCCACTCGGGGCTGTCGTTCAGGCAGTCGATGTAGTTGAAGCTTTCGCCCCCCGCGTGCATAAAGGCTTCCATGGCCTCCATCTTGATTTCTTCGAGGGTCTCTAGGCAGTCGCTGGTGAAGCCAGGGCACATGACGTCCACACGCTTGGTGCCCGCTTGGGCGAGCGCTTCTAGGGTGGGTTCGGTGTAGGGCTCTAGCCATTTGGCTTTACCGAAACGGGACTGGAAGGTCACCATGTACTCGTCTTTACCAATGCCCAGGGCTTCGCCCAGCAAGCGGGCGGTTTTGTAACACTGGCAGTGGTAGGGGTCGCCTAGGAATAGGGTGCGCTCGGGCACGCCGTGAAAACTCATGACTAATTTGTCTGCCTTGCCGTTGGCGGCCCAGTGCGCACGCACCTTAGCGGCGAGGGCTTGGATGTAGCCGGCATGGTCGTGGTATTGGTTTATAAAGCGCATTTCGGGCAGCCAACGCACTTTGAGTCCCCAGCGATAAACGTCGTCAAACACGCTGGCAGTGGTGGTGCCACTGTATTGGGGGTAGGCCGTCATGACCAATACGCGGGTGACCCCTTGAGTTTTGAGTTGATCGAGCACGCTGGCCATACTGGGCTGGCCGTAGCGCATCACCATATGAACACTGACCTCATGACCCATGGTCTTGAGCTTTTCGCCAAGCGCGTTGGCCTGCAGTTCGGTCCCGATTTTTAGGGGTGAGCCGCCCTCGGCCCAGATGCTGGCATATTTAGCCGCCGACTTGGCCGGGCGAACCCGCAAGATGATGCCGTGCAGAATGAGCCACCACAGCGCTTTGGGGATTTCCACCACGCGGTGATCACCCAAAAACTGAGCCAAGTAGGTACGCAGGGCGGGCGCAGTAGGCGCAGCGGGCGTACCAAGGTTGCACCACAAAACCGCTGTTTTGGGGGCTTGACCGTGCGAGTGGGAGGGTTCGGGTTGAAAGGGCATCCCCCAATTGTCGCCGATGCGAGATGCCCTTTTGGGGTGCTGAGCCTTTAGGGTAATCACTGACTAGCTATTTGGTAGTCCAGCGCAACCCCACGCCCCGTAAGGCTTTGCCGAGGATTGGGTGCTACACGGGTAGTCATATGACTTATTGACAAAAAGACCTGTTTAAACACTTGAGTTTTTTAGCGTTATAAGTTTTCTTTTTAACTGGTTTTTTTGAGCTATTTAGTTTTATTAAATATTCCTATATATCTAATAACGCAGTAAGTAGTAGTGTCTTAGATCTCGGGGTATATTAGCGGGGTGAGTTCAATCCAACGTCCTGTTGGTTGAGCGGCTAAATCAAATTTATTCAGAGTCGTTCTTTTATCCCCGCAGGTCGTTTTTGGGCATTCACCCCAAGAGCTGCCAGTACGCGGGCGCTCCGGGGGTTTCGTTAACCAACTGGAGAAAGTATGACAATTCAACGCAAATGGCTAATCGGGGCTGTCAGCGCAGTGGCAATGTTGGGCGCAGGTCAGGCAGCAGCAAAGTGCGGTACCGTGACCATCGCCAGCATGAACTGGCAATCAGCCGAAGTGCTGGCTGAGATCGACAAATTCATTCTCTCTGAGGGATATGGCTGTAAGGCCGAGTTGGTGCCAGGCGACACCATGCCCACCTTGACCTCCATGATGGAGAAGGGCCAGCCCGACGTGGCGCCCGAGTCATGGATTAACGCCGTTAAAGAACCCCTGGGTAAAGCGGTTGCTGAAGGCCGCTTGGTGATGTCAATCATGGCGCTGAAGGATGGTGGTGTTGAAGGCATTTGGATGCCCAAGTACATCGCTGACAAGCACCCCGAGATCAAAACAGTCGCTGACGCTTTCAAGCGCCCCGATTTGTTCCCCGCGCCTGAAGACAAGAGCAAGGGTGCCCTGCACAACTGCCCATCTGGCTGGGCTTGCCAGATCAACACCGGCAACGCCTTCAAGGCTTGGGGTGGCGAGAAGAATGGTTTCACTTTGGTGGACACCGGTTCTTCAGCTGGCCTCGACGGTTCAATCGCGAAGGCCTACGAGCGTAAGCAAGGTTGGTTGGGTTACTACTGGGCGCCTACCTCAATTTTGGGTAAGTACGAAATGGTCAAGCTGGACGAGGGCGTCAAGCACGACGCAAAGGCTTGGGCGGCTTGTAACGTGAAGGAAGACTGTGCCAACCCACAGAAGAATTCATGGCCTACCGCTGAGGTTTACACCGTTGTGACCACGCGCTTCCAAAAGCAGGGTGGCGACGCCTACAACTACTTGACCAAGCGTAACTGGGGCAACCAGACTGTCAACACGTTGTTGGCATGGATGTCTGACAACCAAGCGACTGGTGAAGACGGTGCCATCCACTTCTTGAAGACCAATGAATCGGTCTGGACCAATTGGGTTTCAGCCGACGTTGCCAAAAAAGTCAAGGCAGCTTTGTAAGTTTCTTCTGAACGCTATCGGCCCGGGTGGGCTGATGGCCTCGCCTGCATGGGTCCATGCAGGCGTTTTTGTGTCAGAAGGAGATCCAAATGGATTGGTTTTATGAATTCCCCGAAATGGGGTCATCAGCGCTCAGAGCACTGAAAAAAAGTATCGACGGCAGTTTTCGTGATTTCACACGAGAGCATGGCGAGTTGATGGAGCAGATTTTTGATCCGCTCAAGCAATTTCTTATATTTTCTGAACAGTTACTTACTGATACGCCCTGGCCCATCGTTATTGCGGTGATCGCCGGTATGGCCTGGTTCGCCTCGCGTTCTTTAAAAATCGCGATCGGCACCGTTATTACCTTGTTATTGATTGGCTACTTTGGCATGTGGGAAGACACCATGCGCACGGTGTCCATGATCTTTGTTTGTACGATCACAGCGATTGTGTTGGGCTTGCCGATTGGCGTGCTCATGAGCCGCTTTGATGGGATGCAACGCATCGTTAACCCCACGCTGGACATCATGCAAACGATGCCTAGCTTTGTGTACCTGATTCCTGTGGTGATGCTGTTGGGCATTGGCAAGGTGCCCGGCTTGATTGCTGTGGTGATTTACGCCATTCCGCCCATTATTCGCTTTACCAACTTGGGCATTCGTTTGGTGCCGGCCGATGTGCTGGAGGCCTCCGAGGCCTTTGGTACCTCTGCTTGGCAAAAAATGACGAAGGTGCAATTGCCGTTGGCGTTGCCAACCATCATGGCGGGTGTGAACCAGACCATCATGTTGTCATTGGCGATGGTGGTGATTGCATCCATGATCGGTGTGCAAGGTTTGGGTCAGCCGGTATTGAAGGCGATTGCCAATCAGTACTTCACGCTGGGTATGTTTAATGGATTGGCCATTGTGGGCATTGCGATTATTTTCGACCGCGCCTCACAAGCCTATGGCAAGCGCCTGCAACGTCATTTGGAGGTCGTCCATGGTTGATCAAAATAATTCTGTCGGTATTCAAATTCGCAACCTCTACAAGATTTTTGGCCCTACGCCAGAGCGTTTTTTAGAGGATGTGAAGGGCGGCATGACGAAAGACGAGTTGCGCGACACCCATGGCCACGTGCTGGGTTTGCGTGATATCAATCTGGACATCAAACCCGGTGGTATTCAAGTGGTGATGGGGTTGTCAGGTTCTGGCAAAAGTACCCTCATTCGTCACATCAACCGCCTCATTGACCCCACCGCAGGTGAGGTGCTGGTGGGTAACGAAGATGTGGTGCAAATGAACGAAACCCAACTCCGCGCGTTCCGCCGAGCTCAGACCGCGATGGTGTTTCAAAAGTTTGCCTTGATGCCGCATTACACGGTGCTTCAGAACACCGAGTTTGGTCTTGAGATCAAGGGTGTTTCGCGCAAAAAGCGTCACACTGAATCCATGCGTTGGATTGAGCGTGTGGGTTTGGGTGGCTACGAAGGCAGCTACCCCAATCAACTGTCGGGTGGTATGCAGCAGCGTGTGGGATTGGCCCGCGCATTGGCAAATGACTCCCCGATTTTGTTGATGGACGAGGCCTTCTCGGCGCTGGATCCCCTGATTCGTACCGACATGCAGTCGGTGCTGTTGGACCTGCAACAAGAGTTGGGCAAGACGATTGTGTTCATTACCCACGACCTCGACGAAGCCTTGCGCTTGGGCGACCAAGTGGCGATTTTGCGTGATGGCCAATTGATTCAGCAGGGCACGGCGCAGCAGATCGTACTAAAGCCGGCGGATGATTACATCTCCAGCTTTGTGCGTGATGTGAACCGCGGCCGCGTGATTCGCTGCAAGACTTTGATGACCCCCGGCGAGGGTGTTGACGGACCAACCGTCGACGCCAGCTTGGTGATCGAAGAGGCTGCGCGCATCATGAGTGCCGAGGGCAAAGAGACCGCTAATGTCGTGAACTCAAAGGGTAAGTTGATGGGCATCATCACGATGTCAGACATCATTGGTGCCATGGTTCCCCCTCAAGAGGACGCGATCTCTGTGATCTAAACCACTTCGGCGCTTCGCACCGCCCCCTCAAGTGTTGAGGGGTAGGGGCCTTGCACATAATCGCCGCAGGCTAAAAGCCCTTCGCTGATCTTCGGCGAAGGGCGTTTTACATTGGGGGTGCATGCAAAGCAGGCTCGTTTTTCGATCACGGTTTGCAGCCATTGAGCGCGCGGTGCAGTAGCGAGTAAATGGGCGTTGAGTTGGGCCATGACGGCGTCGGTAATGGACTCGCGGCTGCCGACTGCATGGCTCACGACACCGGCAACCACCCCGGCTTGTGAGGCGCCCAATAGTGCGCCTCGGTCAAAGAAAAACTGTGCAGCATCCGGGTTGTCGCTGGGCGTCGCCACCATGGGGCGCGGCAAGCCTCCTTCGATGCGCGCATAGACCGTGGCGATGGCCGTGTGCTGCAAGGCTGCAGCGGTTTCGGCCCATTCGGGTGCGATGCCGGCAACCAAACGTGCCGCCACGGGGGCAGGGGTGGCAATCACCACGCGTTCAAATGCGTCGGGGTACAGGTTTGACTGCTGTGTATTGATGTGCCACTTGTTTGAAACGACATTGCGTTGAACCGCTGTCACGGTGTGTGCCAACTTGATGTGTGCGCCGCGCTGACGCAGGTAAGCGATTGCAGGCGCAGGTAGCAAGGCGCCCAAGTCAACACGCGGGATGAGGCTATCGCTGCTACCCGGCGCACTCATTACGGCGTCACGCAGGACCCCTAAAAACACCGCACCGCTGGCTTGCGATGGCGGTAGGTTGAGTGCGCTGATGCAAAGCGGATCGATGAGCCCTTGCATGACCTCAGTGGGCAAACCTTGGCACAGATCGGTAACGGTTTGGTGGGGCTCACATTGAAAACCACGCCACTGCCACTGCGCCATGCGCCAAAGCGTACGCAAACGACTACTGGATCGCCATGGTGATTGCCAGATGCCCCACGCCGCCGCACGCGCAGGCCTTGTGCCGGACCGTGCAGGCATGGCGAAACCGCGTTGCAGCCAATCGCGTAGGTCGAGCGGGGCACGCACCAGCAGGGCGCTGGGGTCGATGCCCACGCGCTGCATGAGTTGCAGTGTGGCGGTGTATGCGCCTATCAGGATGTGTTGACCGTTGTCGAAACCCGGCGCGCCCTCAAGCGCTCGCGCACGACCACCGACCTGCTGACTGACCTCAAACAGGGTGACTTGATCGCCTTGATCAATGGCGCGAATGGCGGCGGCACAGCCCGCCCAACCGGCACCAATGACGGCGGTATGTCTGGCGTGAGCGGTCATGCCACCCAACCGAAGGCTTGTGTTTTCCAGGCCAGCCAGAGCTTGCGCAAAGGCGTGAGGCTGGTGCGGCGGTCGAGAACGGTAAAGCCGTCACGCTCAATCTCGCGCAACAAGCTGCGGTAGATGTTGGCCATCATGAGGCCAGGTTTTTGTGAGCGGTAGTCGCCCAACGGCAGCAGGGTAAGGGCTTGATCGTATAGGCCGTGCGCGCGTTCGGCTTGAAAGCGCATGAGCGCCTGGAAGCGATCAGACATTTGGCGATTCAAGATTTCGTGCGCTTTCACGTCAAACTGTTGCAGCTCGTTGATGGGTAGATAGATGCGACCGCGCATGGCATCTTCGCCAACGTCGCGAATGATGTTGGTGAGCTGAAAGGCCTGGCCCATGGCGTGTGCGTAGGCGGTGGTTTCAGGCTGACTCTGACCAAAAATACGTGCGGCGACTTCGCCCACGACACCGGCGACCAAGTGGCAGTATGTTTGCAGGTTGGCGTAGTCGAGGTAGCGGTTTTGGGTCAGGTCCATCTCGCAGCCATCAATGATGGCGTTGAGGTGTTCGGGCGTGATGCGGTAGTTGCTGAGATGCGGCTCAAGCGCCTGCATCGCCGGGTGGGTGGGTGCACCTTGCATGAGGCGAGCCACCTCGGTCCGCCACCAGCCCAGTTTGGCTTGGGCCACCGAGGGGTCGGTGACCTCATCGACGACGTCGTCTATTTCGCGGCAGAAGGCGTAGAACGCCGTGATGGCCGATCGCTTTGGCGGTGGCAAAAACAAGAACGCGTAGTAAAAGCTACTGCCTGAAGCGGCGGCTTTTTGTTGAACGTAGGCTTGTGGGGTCATGCCGGTTGAGGTGTTTTGGACTTGCGATCACGCATGAACGTCAGGTACAGCAACGGGACCACGAACAGCGTGAGGACGGTTGAGAATGCCAATCCCCACACGATACTGGCTGCCACAGGCCCCCACAAGAGGCTCTTGCCACCGATACCGAACGCCAACGAGAACAGGCCACCAATGGTGGTGGTACTGGTGATGAGTATAGGCATGACGCGGCGGCGTGCCGCTTGCACGATGGCGTGGGTGGTGGTGAAACCGGCACGCTTGCGCTCGTTGGCCGCATCAATCAGCACAATAGCCGAGTTGACGGCAATACCGGTTAGCGCGATCACACCGTACATGGTGTACAGCGACAGTGGGTTACCCGAGATAGCCAAGCCAAAAGCCACGCCGGTGAAGGCGAGTGGTACGGTCATGAGGATCATCAGCGGTTGGAAATAGCTGGAGAATTGCGCCGCCAAGATCAAGAACATGATGCCGATACCCAGCAGGAACAGCACTTTCATGGCGTTCAGGCTTTCCTCGATGTCCTCCAGTTCGCCGGAGAAATCGAGGCTGATTGCTGGGTATTGGTCGGCAATGGTAGCCCAGCCATCTTTGAGGATTTGGTTGGCAACCGCGGTGTCAGTGATGGTTTTATCAAGATTAGCCTCAACGGTAACGGTACGCTTGAAGTTGTAATGCTTGATGATGCCGCGCGAGGGCTTCATGTCGGTCTCAACCAGCGCGCCCAATCGGGTGACCGAGCCGTTGGGCAGGGCGATGGGCGTATCGAGTACGGTGTCGATGCTGCGCAGGTCAGCGTCGCTGCCGTTGCGGTTGGCGATGACCCGCAGTTCAACTTTGTCGCCCGCGTCTCGGGTGAAGGCGACGAGCTCGCCGTCAATACTGATCCGGACCAACCTTGCAAGCAACGCGGCATTCACGTGGTTATCGCGCAGTGCATCAGGGTTGGCACGCAGCGTGAACTGTGGCTTGCCCGGCAAGTTATCGTCTTGCACATCCGATATGCCCGGAATGTCACGCGCCAAGGCCTTGAGGGCTTCGGCGGCGCGTTGAATTTCATCAAAGTCATCGCCGCGCACTTTGACGGCTACGGCTTTACCCGCTGGTGGACCACCCGACAGCGTTGTGAATGTTTTTTTACCTGCGCTGGGCGCTGTTTCGACGGCCTCACGCATACCAGCGATGATGGCTTCGACCGAACGCGACTGTGGGCCGAGCGGGTTGAGCGCCACCATGATCTGCCCATATGAGTCGCCGTAGACGGGCGCTGTATCGGTGAACTTGACGCCAGCTAAACCGGTGATGGCACGGGCTTCAAGTCCATCGCCCACGCCATTGACCCGCTCACGCACGCGGGCTTCCAGTTGGTTGACGGCGCTGATGGTTTCGTCTAACGAGGCGTTGGAAGGCATGTCCACGTTAACGTAGAAGATGCGAATAGGATCGAACGCGAAGAACTGTACCCGCACCACGCCGCTAGCCAATAGCGCGCCGGCAGACACCACGACCATGAGGCTGACTAACGCCAACCGCTTGGGGCGACGCAGGGCGTAGGCCAAGGCTTTGCCGTAGCGCAAGCGGATTTTGCGATTCAGGCGTTTGCGCCAATCTTCCTTCTCAAGACTGGCTTTGGCGGGCTTCAGGCTGGCGATGTGGACGGGCATCATCCAAAAGGCTTCGATCAACGAAATAGCCAACGCAATGGTGACGACGAAGGGAATCACAAACAAGAACTTGCCCAAAATACCGGGCAACAGCATGAGCGGCAAGAACGCCGCCATGGTGGTCGCGACTGAGGCCACGACGGGCGTGGCGACCTCGGAGACGCCGTCAATACACGCTTGCATGGTGTCTTGTCCGCGCTGTATGCGGTAATAGATTGACTCGGCCACGACCACCGCGTCGTCGACCAACATACCCAGAGCAATTACGACGCCCAAAAGGACCGAGACGTTGACGGTGTTATCAATGCCGTTGAGGATGGCGAAGGTACCCAACAACGAAAACGGGATGCCCAGCGCGATCAGCAGACCGACCTTTAAACCCAAGAACAACCAGCAGACAGCCAACACCATGATGGCACCCAACAGGGCGTTGGTTTCCATGATGCCGATGGCGCGTTTGGTGGGGATGGTTTGATCGTCGCTGAGGGTCAGGCTGAGGCCTTGCTCGGCGAGGCTGGGGTTCTTTTGCTGGACGTACGCATCAAGACGGTCAACCAAGGCCAAAGTGTTGGTACCTGACTTTTTGGTAACCGCCATCGATACGGCGGGCAAACCATTGCTGCTGGCGTATTGCACCGCTTTGCCACGGCTTTGCTCGATGCGGGCCACATCTTCCAGTCGCGCTGACACACCAGGACGCGTGCTCGACAGCACGGGCCACGCAGCTATGACTTCGGCATCGGTGGTAACACCGTTGACGCTCACTGACCAGCTGCCATCGGTGGTGCGGATGGTGCCGGCCGATGTGTCACGCCACAGCGACCGCAGACTATCGGCAACATCGGCGGCGTTGAGGCCACGTGCGGCAAGGGCCTGGGCATCGGGGATGACTCTCAGTTCAGGCGTCCGCAGTCCATTGGCAGAGACCCGGTCGACGCCGCTGATGCGCTCGATTTCTTCCTTAATGCGGCGCGCGTTGAGGCGCAGGTTTTCATCATCCGCTTGTCCTTGCAACAAGATAGAGGCGGTCGGGAAACCGTTGGAGGTGGTCATCTCCATGACGCGCGGTTCGCTGGCCGCATCAGGGAGTTCGCTCGCTGCTTTGTTTTGGACTTCGCGGCGCAGGTCCGTGATGCGCTTATCGAACGCGGCATCCGAGAGTTCGCGGAAGCGCACCAACAAGCTGGACACGGCGGGTCGTGAGTTGGATTGCACGAACCGAATGTCGGCAACGCCGCGCACCGCGTCTTCGAGTGGGTTGGTCACAAGGCGCTCGACCTCCTCGGCCGTGGCACCCGGTAGGTCAGTGGTGATGTTGACCCAGTTGAAGTTGATCTCGGGGTCTTGCTCGCGGGGCATCGAGCTGTAGCTCAAGATGCCCAGCAGGATCACCACCACAAAGGCGATGTTGGCCGAGGGGTGGTTAGCAATGAGGCGGCGATAAAAGCTCATAGCGCCGTCACCGCTTGACCGTCTTGCAATTGCGCTTGGCCTTGGATGATGATGGCGGTTTCAGGCGCGAGGTCAATGGGGGCAGGCCGGCTTTCCTGTGCGTTGGGCAAAGGGTTAAAGACGGCGCGCCCATCGACGATGGTGAAGAAGCCCATGTGCGCTCCACGACGGACCAAGGCACTGGGCGAGAGGTGGGGCTGGCTGTCCTTCCAACGGAGGCTGCCGTTTGCGCCGGGCAGGGGTGCGGTCTTGCCGTATCGCGTGAACTTCAAGCGCGCCGTTTGATTACGGGTGCGGCTGTCAACGGTGGCAATGACGCGCAGCAGCGCGACGCTTTGGGTGGCTGTTTGACCCGGGGTGACCCACCGAATATTGGTCGCCCGCTTCAGGCTGTTGGCTTGCGCAACCGAGAGGTCGGTGGTGATTTCTGGGGGGGCTGTATCTACAAGCTCAAAAAGTGGGGTGCCAGGCGCAACGGTGTTGCCCACCTGGGCCATGCGCTGCACCACGACGGCATTGAAGGGCGCCGTGATATTCGTTTTTGTGAGGGTGTGCTTCGCGCTTGCCACCGCTGCGGTGCGGGCGCTCAGGTCGGCATCGAGCAGCGCGACTTCAGTTTCACGCTGGTTGAGGGCTTCGCTGGAGTAGAAGCCTTGCTTGACTAATTCCTTCGCGCGGGCCAGTTGTTGCTTGGCGAGATCCAGGCGGGCTTGCGCCGCTTTCTGGGCCGCTTGCGCTTGAGCCAAAACCAGGCTCATGTCGCGTGGGTCGAGTTGTGCCAAGGTCGTGCCACGGTTGACTCTGGCGCCCGCGTCGACGCGCCAAGTTTGCACAACGCCTGAAATTTGCGCCGCAATCAGGACTTGGTTGGCTGCGACGACTTGCGCCGGCACATTCTGCTCAGGGTAGCTGGCAATGTCTTTGAATAAGGCCGTTTTGACGGCAACACTGCTTTGTGCAGTCGCGGTTGTTGGCAATGCCAAGGCCATTGACAACATGGGCAAGGCAAGCGGAACCAGTCGAATAGGGGCGAACGTACGGCGCATAGTAAAGGCTTTATTTATGTTGACAGAAAATATGGCGTGCCTATCGGAACCAACTGAGGCACTTAAGGATGAGCGCACGACACACCACCTCAACACCATCGAGGGCATTTAGTTTGACGCGCTTGTGGGCCGCGTCAAAACCGCGCCGGTCTATTTTACGTAGGACCTGTAAACCCCCTTCAATGACAACGGCTAATTCCCAGCAGCCTCTGCCTTTGACCGCTTTGACCACTGGGATGCCCGCCTGCATGAGGGTTCGGGCATGGTCGACCAGGGTGCGCACCACGGCTTTGCCGATGTCGGGTGGTACGCGATCAAGTTGGGTTTGTGGCGGGAGACCATGCTGTGCCAGCACGGAGACTGGAATATAAAAACGACCGCGTGGGATGTCCTGCGATAAGTCTTGCCAAAAGTTAATGAGTTGCAAGGCCGAGCAGACGGCGTCACTGGCAATCAGTGCCGGTGGCTTGTTGACGTCGTACAAGTGCAAAAGCAAGCGCCCAATCGGGTTGGCAGAGCGTTGACAGTAGTCCAACAAATCAGGCCAGTTCTGGTAACGCTGGTTTTGGGCGGTGTAGGTCACGTCTTGCATGAAGGCACTGAGCAAGTCCTCTAGCAGGCCCTTCGGTAGACCGGCGGCGAGGTAAGGCCTTAACGGCTCGACCACTTCAGCGTAGGGCGTCGTCGCCTTTTCGCCAGCTGCGACCCGCTGCAGGTCGTCTTGAAGTTGCGCTAACTTGGCTAGCCGCTGATCGGCGCGGTCATCGCCCTCATCGGCGACGTCGTCAGCAGCGCGTGCGAAGTAGTAAATGGCGCGAATAGGTGCACGCAGGCTTGCCGGGCAAAGCCAACTTGCCACGGGGAAGTTTTCATAGTGGTCCACCCCAGTCTGGTTCGAGCGCATGGCCGTATTGTCGCCGATGCGCAAAACGCCCCTTTCTCGCGATTACAATGGCGGCAGCGTGTCGTTGCGACTGTGGCGAAATTGGTAGACGCAAGAGGTTTAGGTCCTCTCGCTCGTTAAGAGTGTGCTGGTTCGAGTCCAGTCAGTCGCACCACCCCCTCTTTCGGGTAGGGCCCCCGGGCCTCAAACCAATACGAAAGAACTAAACGGTGGCAAGCTTGCACCAAGTCCCCCTCATTGCTTCCCCTAATTTTGAGGGCTGGGATATTGATACAATGGAAAGCTTTGCAGGAGCTCGGCTTTACCCGGGTTCCCGTTAGAAACCACGCGTATTGGGTGCTGTCGTTGTGACCTTAGCGAATCCCCGCCCAATGCGATCCAATCAGTTTTTGAGCCTCGTCTGAGCCGGACATCGGGTCGGGCCATGCGGGGCCGCTTAGCAGGAGTTTGTGATGGCTGTGAATGTGGAGACACTGGAGAAGCTCGAGCGTAAAGTCACTCTGACTTTGCCCGTGAGCGCGATTGAGACCGAAGTAGAGAACCGTCTCAAGCGCTTGGCTCGTCAAGTGAAAGTGGACGGTTTCCGTCCCGGCAAAGTGCCCGCCAAGGTGGTCGCTCAAATGTACGGCGCGTCAGTGCAGTACGAAGTCATGAACGACAAAGTGGGCGAGGCTTTCGCGGCGGTTGCCACCGAGGCCAAGTTGCAGGTTGCTGGCGCTCCCCAGATTAATCAAAAGGATTCAGCTGCCGACGGCGAAATGGCGTTTGAAGCGATCTTCGAGGTCTATCCCGAAGTGAAGCTGGCCGATCTGACGACCGTTGAAGTCGAGAAGCTCACTGCTGCCGTGACTGAAGAAGCCATCGACAAAACCGTGGACATTCTTCGTAAACAGCGCCGTACCTTCGCGCAGCGCCCCGCTGCTGAGGCCGCTGTAGACGGTGACCGTGTCACGATTGACTTCGCAGGTTCCATTGACGGCGTGCCTTTTGAAGGCGGTAAAGCTGATGGCTTCCAATTCATCGTTGGCGATGGCCAGATGTTGAAAGAGTTCGAAGACGCGTGCCGTGGCATGAAGTCTGGCGAGAGCAAGACATTCCCCCTGGCGTTCCCCGAGGACTACCACGGTAAGGATGTGGCAGGCAAAACGGCTGACTTCCTCGTTACCGTGCATAAAATCGAAGCTGCCAATCTGCCCGAAGTCAACGAAGAGTTCGTCAAGACGTTGGGCGTGACTGAGCCGACCGTTGAAGCCCTGCGCGCCGACATCCGTAAAAACCTCGAGCGTGAGGTGAAGAGCCGCTTGCAGGCCCGCAACAAGGCTGCCGCGATGGATGCCATGGTTGCAAAAGCCGAGCTGGACTTGCCCAAGGCTCCCGTGCAAGCCGAATTGGACCGCATGGTTGCTGCCGCTCGCGCCGACCTGAAGCAGCGCGGTATCAAGGATGCCGAAAAAGCCCCAATCCCCGATGACATCTTCCGCCCACAAGCCGAGCGCCGTGTTCGTTTGGGCTTGGTGGTTGCTGAGCTGGTGCGTGCTGAGAACCTCAACGCGACCCGTGACCAAATCGAAGCCCACATCGACGAGATGGCTGCCGCCTACGAGCGTCCCGCTGACGTGGTGAAGTGGTACACCGGTGACCAGCAGCGCATGGCCGAGGTTGAGGCAGTTGTGATCGAAAACAACGTGACTGAGTTCATTCTGTCAAAGGCTAAAGTGACCGAAAAAGCGGTCGACTTTGATGAACTGATGGCGCAGCAGTAATTAAATGCAGCCGAGCCTCTGAGCTCATCAACAAAAGGGCTGTGAGGCCCTTTTGTTGTTTGTAGACCCACTTTGTTTTTGGTCCTATCGCCCTCATGTAAAGAAGGTGCTAGAAATTCGTTAAAGTGTCATTTTTAGAGACACAACCTTTGGAGAAGTCGCAATGAGCGCTTTGGATACACAAGCTTTGGGTATGGTCCCCATGGTGATCGAGCAGTCGGGCCGCGGTGAGCGCAGCTACGACATTTATTCGCGCCTGTTGAAAGAGCGTGTTGTCTTTTTGGTGGGGCCGGTAAACGACCAATCCGCCAACTTGGTAGTGGCTCAGTTGTTGTTTCTCGAGAGCGAGAACCCCGACAAGGACATCCACTTTTACATCAATTCACCCGGTGGTTCTGTGAGTGCCGGCATGGCGATCTTTGACACCATGAACTTCATCAAACCCGATGTATCAACGCTGTGTACCGGTATGGCTGCCAGCATGGGTGCTTTCTTGTTGGCAGCTGGTGCCAAAGGTAAGCGCTTCTCATTGCCCAACTCCCGCGTGATGATTCACCAGCCACTGGGTGGTGCGCAAGGTCAAGCAACCGACATCGAAATCCATGCCCGTGAAATTTTGCGTTTGCGCGGTGTCCTGAATGGCATTTTGGCTGAGCGCACCGGTCAGCCACTGGACAAAATTGAGCGTGATACCGAGCGCGACTACTTCATGTCTGCCGACGAAGCGGCTGCCTATGGTTTGGTCGATAAAGTGATTACCACACGCGATAGCGCAGCCAAGGCTGAAGGCGCTTAATGGCCCGATTGCATGGGTGTCCATGGCACCTATGAGGGGTTATCATTGAGCGCAGATTTTCATCAATAGCAGAGTAAGACCATGGCGGATAAAAAAGACGCAGGATCAGAGAAAAACCTCTACTGCTCGTTTTGCGGTAAGAGCCAGCACGAGGTCAAAAAGCTGATCGCGGGTCCCGCTGTTTTCATTTGCGATGAATGCATTGACCTGTGCAATGACATCGTTCGCGATGAGCTACCCAACACCGAGCTGGGCAAAGCCGAAGCCGATGCCTTACCCACCCCTGTGGAGCTGAAGGGCAACCTAGACAACTACGTGATTGGGCAAGAGCGTGCCAAGCGCGCTTTGGCGGTGGCGGTGTACAACCATTACAAGCGCCTACGCCACAAAGAGACTGCCAAAAAAGAAGATGTCGAGCTGGTCAAAAGCAACATTTTGCTGATCGGCCCCACCGGCTCGGGTAAGACCTTGTTGGCGCAAACCTTGGCGCGCATGCTGAACGTCCCGTTTGTGATGGCTGACGCTACCACCCTGACCGAGGCCGGTTATGTGGGCGAGGACGTCGAGAACATCGTGGTCAAACTGCTGCAAACCTGCGAATACGATATTCAACGGGCGCAGCGCGGTATTGTTTACATCGATGAAATCGACAAGATTTCTCGCAAATCTGATAACCCGTCTATCACGCGTGACGTGTCAGGCGAAGGCGTACAGCAAGCCTTGCTGAAGCTGATCGAAGGCACGGTTGCATCGATCCCGCCCCAAGGCGGCCGTAAGCACCCCAACCAAGATTTCCTACAGGTCGATACCACGAACATCTTGTTCATCTGCGGTGGCGCATTTGCGGGTCTCGAAAAGGTTATCGAAAACCGCACTGCGGCCTCTGGCATCGGTTTTGGCGCGGCGGTGCGGTCCAAGCAAAGCCGTACCCTGACTGAGGCCTTCCGAGAGGTCGAGCCTGAGGATTTGGTGAAGTTTGGCATCATCCCTGAGCTGGTCGGTCGTTTGCCGGTCGTGGCAACGCTTGATGAACTGGAAGAAGATGCGCTGATCGACATCCTCACCCAGCCTAAGAATGCAGTGGTGAAACAGTTTACGAAACTGTTGTCACTTGAAGGTGCCGAGCTTGATGTGCGACCCAGTGCGTTACGTGCGATCGCCAAAAAGGCGCTGAAGCGTAAAACGGGTGCGCGCGGCTTGCGCTCAATCCTTGAGCAAGCCTTGATCGACACCATGTTTGAGTTACCCAGCCTAAATAACGTGTCATCTGTTGTGGTCGATGAGACCACCATTGATGACGGCAAGGCGCCTTTGTTGGTCTATCGCGAAGAGGCCAAAAAGGCCTAATTAGAAGTTAAAGGTTACGCCATGTCTGGACAAGAATTGTTACCGTCCTCATCGATTGATTTGCCACTGTTACCCCTGCGTGACGTGGTGGTGTTTCCGCATATGGTCATCCCCCTGTTTGTGGGACGCGCCAAAAGTATCAAAGCCCTAGAGACCGCGATGGCGGCCGATCGCCGCATCATGTTGGTGGCCCAGAAGGCTGCCGCCAAAGATGAACCCAGTGCCGGCGACATGTTCGAGATGGGCTGTGTGGCCAGCATTCTGCAGATGCTCAAACTACCCGATGGCACGGTGAAGGTGTTAGTCGAGGGCTTTCAGCGCGCGCATGTTGAACGCATCGTAGATGGCGAAGAGCACTTCACTGCCACGTTATTGCCCGTCGCGGTTGCAGATGAACGCATCGAAGATGACGAGACTGAGATCGAGGCGCTGCGCCGCGCACTGATGCAACAATTTGACCAATATGTCAAATTGAACAAAAAGATTCCATCCGAAATTCTGACGTCGATCGCCAGCATTGATGAGCCCGGCCGTTTGGCTGACACCATCGCAGCGCACTTGCCCCTGAAGCTTGATGACAAGCAATCGGTGCTCGCACTGGTACCCATTCGCGAGCGCTTAGAGCGGTTGTTCGGTCAGGTCGAGTCGGAAGTTGAGGTGCTCAACGTCGACAAGCGGATCCGCGGTCGCGTGAAGCGCCAAATGGAAAAGAACCAGCGCGATTTCTACTTAAACGAGCAAGTCAAAGCCATCCAGAAAGAACTGGGTGAGGGCGAAGACGGTGCCGACATTGAAGAAATCGAGAAGAAGATCAAGCTGGCGCGTATGCCCAAAGAGGCGCGTACCAAGGCAGAGGCAGAGCTGAAGAAGCTCAAGCTCATGTCGCCCATGTCCGCCGAGGCATCGGTTGTGCGCAACTACCTTGAGGTATTGCTGGGTTTGCCTTGGAGCAAAAAGACCAAGATCAAACACGATTTGGCGTTGGCCGATGACACCCTCAATGCCGATCACTTTGGGCTTGAGAAGGTCAAGGAACGCATCTTGGAATATCTCGCGGTGCAGCAGCGTGTTGACAAGGTGAAGGCGCCGATCCTGTGTTTGGTGGGGCCTCCTGGCGTGGGTAAAACGTCGCTGGGTCAGTCCATCGCCAAAGCGACGGGTCGTAAGTACGTGCGCATGGCTTTGGGTGGTGTACGTGATGAAGCCGAGATTCGTGGCCACCGCCGCACTTACATTGGCGCACTGCCCGGTAAGGTGCTACAAAACCTCAGCAAAACGGGTACCCGTAACCCCTTGTTCTTGCTTGACGAAATCGACAAGCTGGGAACCGACTTCCGTGGTGATCCATCAAGCGCGTTGCTTGAGGTACTCGACCCCGAGCAAAACCACACCTTCAGCGATCACTACGTTGAGGTTGATTTCGACCTGAGCGACGTGATGTTCGTGGCGACCTCTAACTCCATGAACATCCCAGCAGCGCTGCTGGACCGGATGGAAGTGATTCGTTTGAGTGGTTACACCGAAGACGAAAAAACACACATTGCGCTGAAGTATCTGTTGCCAAAACAACTGACCAACAACGGCCTGAAAGAAGGCGAGTTGGAAGTGCGCGAAGACGCGTTGCGCGATGTCGTGCGGTACTACACCCGTGAGGCCGGCGTGCGCTCGCTTGAGCGTGAAATTTCTAAAATCTGCCGCAAGGTTGTGAAGGGGTTGTTGCTCAAAACGATGACGCCCACTGTGGTCGTTTCGGCTGATAACTTGCCTGATTACCTGGGTGTACGCAAGTTCAGTTACGGCCGTGCGGAGCAGAAAAACCAAGTGGGCCAAGTGGTCGGTTTGGCGTGGACGGAAGTTGGCGGTGACTTGCTCACCATCGAAGCCGCTTTGATGCCAGGCAAAGGTGTGATCACTCGCACGGGTTCGTTGGGCGACGTGATGAAAGAGTCTGTCGAAGCCGCACGAACCGTGGTGCGCAGTCGCGCGAACGCCTTGGGCATCCCTGAGGAAATGTTTGAGAAACGTGACATCCACATCCACGTGCCCGATGGCGCGACACCCAAGGACGGACCAAGTGCCGGCGCAGCCATGGTGACAGCGCTGGTCTCGACTTTGACGCAAATTCCCATCAAGTGCACGGTGGCCATGACCGGTGAAATTACCCTGCGTGGTGAAGTCACGGCGATCGGTGGTCTGAAGGAAAAACTGCTGGCGGCCTTGCGCGGCGGTATCGAGACGGTCTTGATCCCCGAAGAGAACGTCAAGGACCTCACAGAGATCCCCGACAACGTGAAAAACGGCCTTGAGATCATCCCCGTCAAGTGGATTGACCAGGTGTTGAAAGTCGCGCTCGAACGCGAACCAGAGCCCCTCTCCGAAGCACAAATCGCTGCGGCTGCGGCTGCCCGTGCAGCTACGACAACGACCGAATCGAAAGGCGCGGCGAAGCACTAAAAATTTTTTTGCGGCACTTTAAAAGTGTCAAAAAAATTGGTTATACTTCTAGCTTCAGCGGACGCAGCCTAGTTGAAAAGCTAAAAAGTTTCCAAAGATATGCGGGAATAGCTCAGTTGGTAGAGCGCAACCTTGCCAAGGTTGAGGTCGCGAGTTCGAGCCTCGTTTCCCGCTCCAAATAAGTAAAAAGGGAAGCTAGATGCTTCCCTTTTTCGTCAAAGCATTGCAACATAAATAACCGGCGCGATAGCAAAGCGGTTATGCAACGGATTGCAAATCCGTCTAGTCCAGTTCGACTCTGGATCGCGCCTCCAAAATCTTCTTTTGGAATCAAGAAAATAGCTCCTTCGGGGGCTATTTTTGTTTGTGGTGGGAAAGTGTCTGTCCAACGCTCGTCCAACAAGGGGTGAGCATGGCAAGTTTTAGAAAACGTGGTGATAAGTGGCAAGCACGAGTCCACCGCAAGGACCACAGCCCAGTGGTCAAGTCCTTCAATACCAAAGCCGACGCTATGAAGTGGGCAAGGCACACCGAGTCTCAGCTTGATTTGGGCACGTTAGCTCCGAAAAAGGCGATGCCGTCACTCATACGCATAGTGGAGAGGTATTTGGCTGAGGTTACGCCGAGTAAGAAGGGGGCCGCACAAGAGCTAAACCGTGGTCGCCAGATCGCCAGAACACCTCTCGGGTCAATGCAGCTCGATAAGATCACAAGCGAGGTGATTTCCAAATACCGTGATGGGCGCTTACGTGAGGTCTCGAACAACACAGTCAGGCTTGAGCTGGCATTCATCAGTGTCGTATTCGAGCAGTGCGCAAAAGAGTGGGGCTATAAGGTCAGTAATCCAGTCAAGCTGATACGCATACCCAAGCCCGGTAAGCCCAGACAACGCCGACTAGGTCCCGGCGAGGAAGATGCTCTATTGACGGCGTGCGCTGCATCCAGCGCGACGTATTTGCACTCGTTGGTGGTTATGGCCATCGAGACCGGGATGCGTTTTGGAGAGCTGGTGTCCATCACTTGGGATAAGGTTGACCTCACGGCGCGGACGATCCACTTACCTGATACCAAGAACGGTCATCCGAGGACTGTGCCGCTGTCAACGCGCGCACTTGAGGCACTAAATCGTCTCTTTTCGTCAGATGGAGTGAAAGTATTTGCACAACACCGTGGAACTATCCGTGCCGCGTTCGGCGCTGTATTGAAGCGCTCTGGATTCGGTTCAGATTTGCGTTTTCACGACCTACGCCATGAAGCAGTAACACGGCTATTCGAGAAGGGGCTGAACCCAATAGAGGTTGGAATGATTAGCGGGCACAGGTCGATCAGCATGCTGCAGCGCTATACGCACTTGCGTCCGGAAGGCCTGCTTTCAAGGCTGGCGTGAGCTAAATCCCGCCCCGTATTGCCTTGATTGTTAAAAAACAGTTGGTATAGTGAGGTCGTTACCGTTAAAAAACGGTAGCAACCATCGACAGGGGTGGCTGTCCCGAAGCGCATAGCGTGAATAAGCCCGTACGAGTCTGGTGCTCTAAGCCGACTGACCGACATACGAAAAGATGGTCTTCAACTTAATTGTTGGGGGCCGCGCTTTTCCTTTCGGCCTCCAACGTTTTCTACACAAAACTTGGAGCTGATAATGGCATTAATAAAATTCTCACGCGGTACCGACACCTTTGATAACTCTCCGGTCCAACTAACGGTGGACGACTTCAGCGCCTTCGTCGACGAAATACTAAAAGATCCGGCTATCCAAAAGGGGGCGACTTATATTTGTGCCGGGTTAGACGCGGGTGTCCATTATCAGGATCCTGAAAAGTACCAGGGCATCAGTCACTGGCGATTAAAAAACTACGGACAGAAGCGTCGCTTTCTTGCATTCGATTTCGACGGGTTTGAGACACCAGAGGTATTCGAGCGCTTACGTGACTTTCTACTCAGGTGGAACTGCCTCGTATACACCACAGCGTCTCATACGCCAGGTAAGCCGAGAGCTCGAGCGATTCTTGAGCTGAGCCGTGAAGTCACTCCAGATGAAGGCGTGCGCCTTGGCGAAGCAGTGCAGGCATGCATCGAAGGTGCAATTGGTATTGACCTGATAACGTTTGACGCATCGGTTTATCGAGCAACGCAGCCCATATATACCCCACTTAAGTCTTCTGTCACCTACAGGCATCAGGCGGATGTTTTATGTGTGGATGAAATGTTGCGGATGTATCCACCTTTGTCGCTCGTTAAAACCCAACAATTTTCTCAAACGTTAGACCCGTTTTTTAGTGCTGGATTCAAGCTACCAGTGAATGCAATTAGCGAAGGCGGGCGCAATGACATCGTGTTGCGGTATGTCGGAAATCTGAGGAAAAAGGGGTTGAATGAGGCTGAAATTCAGACGTTAGCTTTGGCCGTTAACCAACAGCTGTGCAGCCCACCGCTTGAGGAGGCTGAGGTGATTAACGTGTGCGAAAGGTACCGGCATCAGTCTGTCGCTCATATATTTGCTGCTGGCGAAGATGCACCCGTTGGTGGGGTCTGTGAAAGTGGTGGACGCCCTTCGATCTCCGATCAGCCACCTTCAGCGCGGAATTACATTTTTGCAGGGCAAGTAACGGCTGGGACTCTGAGTGTCTTAGGTGGGCAAGGTGGAGTCTCTAAAACTATGCTATTGATGCAAACTTGCGTTGCTGCAGCTGTTGGGTCTAGTCTCGGCACCCTTAGTGTGTCCAACGGATCATCACTGCTATTTCTGGGCGAGGAGGATACTGCAGAGAGGGATCGACGTTTCGGAGCCATATGTAAGCGTGCGAACGCAGACAGAGCTACCGTTGAAAAGCTGGTTAAGTGCTACGGTGCTGCTGGTTTAGATATCCGGCTAACGCAGAAAGTCGATGCCAACGCACACGAGACGCAGTTGGGCGAAGAGGTGATCAGGATTGCGAAGGATCATGAGCGAGAGGCTGGGGTGCCTTTGAGCATGATAGTTTTCGACCACGCTCGTTTAGTTCTAGGCGGTGACCCAAATAACGCTGAAGACGTCACGCAGCTGACGAGGGTATTGACGAATATTGCCAGATCAACGGGGGCTGCTGTGTTTTTGCTCGCCCACAGCCCGAAGTCGATCATTGCGAAGGCTGGCAGTGAGATTAATGCGGCTGACATTGCTGGGTCATCCGCCTTTGTCGATAACGCAAGAGCTGCATTCATGATGTGGACTATGCGCGAAGACGAAGCAAAAGCACATCATGTCCCACTATTTGAGCGGATGGACTACGTCAGGCTAGAGAACGTGAAGGCGAACTACGCAAGAACTGGTGGAGGTTACTGGTTCAAACGAGTCTTTATGCCCGGCTGGGATGTCGCTGTTTTGGAACAAACGTACCTTCATTCAAAGAGCATGTTTGAAGCTAAGGGTGTTGGTGCGCTACGTGATCGGATACTAGCCGAGGTACGCAAGAAGCCGGGAGGCGTTACCGAACGCAAACTTCGTGATATGGCGGGGAAGGACGGTCCTCTAAAGGCATCGGACCAAAAAGTACGCGTGGAGGTTGGGGCCATGCTCGATGACGGATTATTAGAACGTCGCGCGCCTTCGCCGGATGAACGCAAACAACACAGACTCGGTGGTGCTGTACGAGAAGTGCTCGTGCCGTTGAGCTAAAACGTAATGCGGGGTACCCCACAAGATGGCTCTGCCCCACTTTTTTGCAGTTAAATCAACAAGTTATGTGGCGTGCGAGTTGGACGAATATTCGATCAAGAAATACCGCATTTTATTCAATGGAAACAACATGTTACGCGGTATTTTCTCTACTACGTCCCTAGCGGGACTAACGCTGCCCGCTGGGACAGGGGCGTCTTACTTTATTTGTCGGTTCAAAAGGTCCTGCGCGAAATACGGCCGCTAAGGGCGAAGCAGCCCCTAACAAGGTGTAACTGAATGTCAAAACAATCCAAGCTACTGACGGCAGGCGGTCGAATTACCTGTGACCGTTGCCAAGCCATGTCTAAACGCACCAAGCAGCAGTGTGCTGCGCCTGCATCGAAAGGTAAGACAAAGTGCAGATTCCACGGGGGGGCGTCGACGGGACCCAGAACCCCAGAGGGCCGACAACGCTGCGCTGCGGCTAAGACAATTCACGGCTTTGAAGCGCGCCAAGCGCGAACCGAACGGGCACTTGGTATGCGTCGGCTTCGGGACTTAGAAGACCTCGGTCACCTGCTGGGGATATTGCGTGGCGCCCGGACACCGGGTAGGAGAGGTTGACATCAGATCAAAAGCCCGATAAGTTGTCGGGTATATATTTATTTTTGATAACTATATGCAAGCTCGAATGCCAACTAGCGTTCGATTTACCCCACGAACGCGGAGCGAGCATGAGCAAACTTTTCAACAAGCAATTTTTAGCCCTCGGGGCTTGTGTCTTTTTGACGGCGAATAATGCGGCTGCCGAAAAAACTCCACCTCCTGAATCGGCTGAATTAGTACTTGCGCCGAATTTGAGTCGCACAGCCAACAGCACTCAAATATCTGTCAACGATCTAATGGCGATCGACTTCACGAACAGTGAGGCACTAATCGGTTCGACGATATATGTCTTGTCAGCCTTTCTCACTGAGGCTCAACTTGAAGAACTTACTGTGAGTTTTCAAACCGCGGATCCAGATTTCTCTGAAAACCATCCACAGAGAGTCATTGATCGCTTCAATTCGCTGCTTGGCACTGAAGGCTTTAATGAAAAAGAATTTAAGTTTGAATTTTTATCTAAACTGACCTTGGACTTTGGGATAGCCCTCGCTAGGGTTCAAACGGTTTTAGCCGAAAAAGGAAGCCTTGAGATTGTTGAATCTGTGGACCATACTGCTAAACAAAAGGCCTCTGAAACGGAGTTTGGGGATTTAATTTACGCGCTACCGTTACTCGCCTTGGGGGCTGGAGGCGGAGGTGGAGGTGGAGGCAGCGGTCTCAATACAGGACAATACGAAACTTCAGAATATTCCGCTCAATACGGTCTGGGCAAAATAAGCGCCTCTACTGCCTATGCACGGGGTTATACCGGGGCAGGTGTTACGGTTTCAGTTCTTGATAGTCCGTTTGACACGGATCATCCAGACTTGGCAGGTAAGTTTACGACTGGATACAACGGCAGCGACGGATCAACGAATGTTGCATGTACTCCCGGTGCGTGTACCTCAACGCATGGAACCTTCGTATCTGGGATTATTGCAGCTCAAAAAAACAGCACAGGAATGCATGGAGTTGCATACGGTGCCACCATTAAGCCGGTTACGATTTTTAACAGTTCTGGGACGTATAACGTCACATCCGCGCAATTAGCTAACGCTGTCGCCGCTGGTAGTGGCAGCGGTATTGCTGTCATGAACAATAGTTGGGGTAGTTCGTCAATTACAAGTGGTGTCTATAACGGATCAACCGTCTATTACAGATCGCCAACCCAATCAGCACTCGCGACGGCCGTAAACGCAGCCTTTCAAACGGCAGTTGCAACGACTGTTGTCGTTTTTGCAAATGGTAACGATGGACTCAATTCTGCCACTGGTAGGGTGCCCATCTGGAACAGTTCCGCAAACGCGTCAAACGGCACATCTACCGGATATATTGGGAGCGTCCCCACGACATTGAATGTTGCAAGTACGGAAGGGCGGCAGCCGCTCGTAAACAGTAACTTAGCCGGGGCATGGCTGACGGTCGCCGCTTTGGACTCATCTAACGTTATTGCAAGCTACAGCAACGGCTGTGGCGACGCTCAAGCGTTTTGTATTTCAGCCCCTGGATCAGGCATATATTCGACAGTAGACCTAGCATACTCAGGATCGGGTTACTCACCCTCAGGTGGTTACGGGACTGCTGACGGGACATCATTTGCAGCACCGCATGTTGCAGGTGCCATCGCATTGTTGAAGCAGCAATTCCCCAACCTAACACCTCAGCAGTTGGTTACTTTGATACTTTCAACAGCGACAGATCTTGGCGCGACCGGAACAGACCCAGTGTACGGAGTTGGTATGTTAAATCTTAGCGCGGCGACAACGCCGCACGGCACTTTAAATCTGTCTGGTCTATCTGGCTTACGAGTAGGAAACTACACTGTCGATACTTCAGGTATTTCACTTTCTAACGTTTTCACGACCGATCCGAGCAAGGTTGAAGTTGGGGTTCTAGACTCTTACGATCGAGCCTACAACTGGCTTCCATTAAGTATTTCGCAATCAAAAAATGCTCAAAATTTGGCCGACTATGTTGAATCAAGTGAAGCGTCGTCGACCACAGCTGAATTTGGTGAGCTAGACACTAGGGTAACGTTTGGAACAACAGGTTCAGGTACGTCTAAGAGGATTGGTTCCTACGAAATTGCTTTTTATGATGGCTCAGTAGTTTCCGCTTTCAGCGAACGAGTGAGCTCTAACGGACCAATTACTCAAAGCTCTCCAATTGACTCGTTTGCTTCAAACTTGGGTAACGATCTCACTGGGGTCGGAGTTTTGCGTACGGCTATTCGCCTGCCGAATAGATTTGCTGCTGAGTTCGCGAGCTTTGCTGGAAAGGCAGGAGGAGATTATTTTTCGGAATACAAAGTGTCTTTTCAGAAGACGGGGGATGAGTTTTTAGCTGGATTGGACGTTGGTTCATACCGGGAAAGAAATAGCTTCTTGGGTAGCAAAAGCACTGGGGCGTTTGAACTTAACGCTCCGAGTAACACCCAGTATTTGCGAGCACGCCTCAGCTATGACTTTAGTGAGAGAGTTAACTCGACTTTAAGTATCGGCAAGTCACTAACTTCGGTCTCATTCAAACACGCCAATTTCATCTCCATGAGTCCGATAGTTGGTGAGCAAGCGACAGCTGATTTGGCTATAAAGGATGTTTTTGGTGCTGACGACCGCATGAAATTTTCAGTGATGATGCCATTCAAAGTCAGGAAAGCGGACATGTCGATAAATACAATCGACGGCTACGCACCTGATGGATCCTATTTCTCATCGCAGAAGACGTACGATCTAAGTTCATCGCGCGTGCCACTCACATTAGGTATTGGGTACGCTGCTAGCGTGGGTAAGGCCAGATATTCTCTAGACCTGAAGGTCGTCTCAGGCACGTCCAATCAATCGGTGAAGGATAAGCAGACTTTGCTTTTTGCTCTGCAGCAAGTATTCTGAAGAGTACCAGCAACAAGCGTACGTTTAACGTTAGACAGAAGTCCTCAGTTTCTAAATCATTTGAGCGAAACACAGTACAAGTGTTTGGGGGACCCATTTGAGAAAGTGGGGGCTGGGGGTACGGTGGGGGTCGGCGGCGCTCCGTTTTGAAGGGCCCCTCCCTGCCAGCTAGTATGCGTATGGTGCGCGGCATAGTTACCGACGCAGTCGGCTTGACTGATCAAACGGAACTGGTATTCTTTCCTGTCCAATTTCTGTCCAACTGAGCGTCGGTAGAGTCAACCCATACGCAAGCTAACTTCTTGATTTCTTTATTGTTGGTGCAGGGGTAAAACCCCTATGCAACGGATTGCAAATCCGTCTAGTCCAGTTCGACTCTGGATCGCGCCTCCAAAATCTTCTTTTGGAATCAAGAAAATAGCTCCTTCGGGGGCTATTTTTGTTTGTGGTTAGTTTTTGTCCGTCAGGTTAAAAAGGACGGGACAGGGATAGGAAAGATTACCAGCCTCACTGCAAGTGGCAGTACCATTCGGCGCTTCAGACAAGCTCAATCGCTTTAAAAATTAGGGGGCTATTACAGTAACTGAAATGGAGTCTGAGCTTGCAAGCGCACCGTCGCTAACTGTCACAAAGAATACCAAGGTGTGATTCGGGTCGCCGCTGTTTCTGTTAGGCGCAGTAAAAGTCGGCGTTGCAGAGGTAGTGCTACTCAATGAGACATCGATGCCTGAGGTTTGAGTCCAAGAGTAAGTAATGGACTGGCCATCTGCATCATAAGAGGCCGATGCATTCAAAGTGACACTGGCACCTGCTGCGACAGTTTGGTCGTTCCCTGCGACAGCTACCGGGGCTGAGGCATTGGAGCTTGGCGCGCTCACGGTGATAGACACCGCGCTACTGCTTGAATTGGTGCCATCGCTCACCGTGACCGTAAATGCCAGTGTGATGTTGGCATCTCCAATGGTCATAGTGGGTGCGGTGAAGGTCGGAGCGACTGAGGAAGCACCGCTTAAGGTCACTGCGGTACCTGCGGTTTGCGTCCAAGCGTAGGTGAGCGTTTGGCCATCTGCATCAGAAGAAGCCGACGCGTCGAGCGTGACGGTCTGCCCAGCGCTGACTGATTGACTGCTTCCAGCCGAGGCCACTGGGGAGGACGCATTGGTCGTTGGTGCTGTAACCGTAATGGTCACAGAATCACTGCTGGAGTAGGTTCCATCGCTAGCGGTAACGGAGAACACGAGGATGAGATCGGCGTCCCCACTGGTCATGGTCGGCGCAATAAATGTTGGGGAAGCAACGTTCGTTGGACTTATAAACGACACGGATTGTCCAGCCGTTTGGCTCCAAGCATAAGAGAGCGTCTGACCATCTAGGTCGGTTGAGCCTGATGCGTCAAGTCTGACATTCTCACCCGCACGAACAGTTTGTGGACTACCTGCCGATGCCACCGGCGTTGATGTGTTTGATGGAGCGAGAACAGTGATCGTGACCGTCGCATTGTTGGTGTATGTTCCGTCGCTAACGGTGAGTTGGAATACCAAACTGAGGTTTGCATCGCCTATATTCCGCGCAGGCGCATTAAATGTCGGTGACGCCAAATTCGCATCGTTGAGGGTTACCAAAGTTCCTGATGTTTGTGTCCAGGCGTAGCTCAGTGTTTGACCATCCACATCAGAGGAATTTGATCCATCTAAAGTAATTGTCGAGCCAGAGGCAACGGATCGAGAGCTGCCAGCTGACGCGACAGGTGCAGCAGTGTTGAGGGGAGCGGTGGTTGTGATCTGGACGGTATCGCTGCTGGAATAAACGCCGTCGCTTACAGTCAGTGTGAAAACGAGTACTGTATCCGCATCGCCAATATTGAGAGTCGGCGCAACGAATGTTGGAGAGGCGGCGGTCGCACTGCTCAGGGTCACACTCGTACCTGAGGATTGCGCCCAGGAGAAGGATAAAGGTTGGCCGTCTGCATCGGTTGACTCACCGCCATTGAGTGTAACGGTAGCTCCTGAAACTGCCGATTGCGCGATGCCAGCGGTCGCCACTGGTGTGTACAAATTTGTACCGGGCGCTTGGACGGTGATCACGACAACGTCCGAATTACTCAAAATACCGTCACTAACGGTCACATAGAAAGAGAGTACTTGATCAGGATCGCCTATTGCCATCGTCGGTGCTATGAAGCTAGGCGTTGCAGAGGTAGTGCTACTCAATGAGACATCGATGCCTGAGGTTTGAGTCCAAGAGTAAGTAATGGACTGGCCATCTGCATCATAAGAGGCCGATGCATTCAAAGTGACACTGGCACCTGCTGCGACAGTTTGGTCGTTCCCTGCGACAGCTACCGGGGCTGAGGCATTGGAGCTTGGCGCGCTCACGGTGATAGACACCGCGCTACTGCTTGAATTGGTGCCATCGCTCACCGTGACCGTAAATGCCAGTGTGATGTTGGCATCTCCAATGGTCATAGTGGGTGCGGTGAAGGTCGGAGCGACTGAGGAAGCACCGCTTAAGGTCACTGCGGTACCTGCGGTTTGCGTCCAAGCGTAGGTGAGCGTTTGGCCATCTGCATCAGAAGAAGCCGACGCGTCGAGCGTGACGGTCTGCCCAGCGCTGACTGATTGACTGCTTCCAGCCGAGGCCACTGGGGAGGACGCATTGGTCGTTGGTGCTGTAACCGTAATGGTCACAGAATCACTGCTGGAGTAGGTTCCATCGCTAGCGGTAACGGAGAACACGAGGATGAGATCGGCGTCCCCACTGGTCATGGTCGGCGCAACAAATGTTGGGGAAACAAGCGTCGGATTGTTGAGTGTCACCACGGTTCCTGCTGTTTGTGTCCAGGCGTAACTCAGCGTCTGACCATCGGCATCTGATGAATTCGAAGCATCCAAAGTAACTGTGGAGCCTGCATTTACGGTCTGAGAGTTACCAGTCGAGGCTACGGGTGGATTGTTATTTGACTGTGGCGCATTGACAGTAACCGTCACAGAATTGCTACTGTTCAAGCTGCCATCGCTGACGGTAAGCGTGAACACGAGCGCTATTGGTGAATCACCCAAATTCAGAGTCGGAGCTGTAAATGTGGGTGATGCTAGCGCACTGTCACTCAAGGTCACTGTCGGTCCGCCAGTTTGGACCCAGGCATAGGTGAGTGGTTGGCCGTCCGCATCCGATGAGGCTGAACCATCCAATGAAACCAACGAGCCGGCGACAACGGATTGAGCCGTACCAGCCGACGCGAAAGGCGTGTTGCTGTTGGTCGAAGCTGCCGTCACAGTGATGGTGACGCTACTAGAGTCGGTGAATGCCCCATCGCTTACTGCCACAGAGAATGTCAGGGTGATATCAGGATCCCCAACGTCCATGCTGGGTGCCTCAAAAGTTGGCGATGCATCTGTAGCGCTACTCAGCGTGACAGCGATTCCCGAGTTCTGTGTCCAGGCATAGGTCAGCGTTTGACCGTCTGCATCAGTCGATGACGAAGCGTCAAGTGTGACAAGACTTCCAGCCGAAACAATTTGTGACGTGCCGGCTGAGGCTACCGGGGCCGCACTGTTTTTAAGTACTGAGGACTTAAGCGTGACCGCATTGGGATTCACTTTAGCCAGAAATGTATTGTCAAACTCCTTTGGTCGGGAGGACAGTTGTACGAGATCCGCATGCGCCAGCGCCTGCGCGGTGTTGAAAACTCTATTTTGAATGGCTGGCGATGCGCTGTTCGTGCCGGGACCTAAAAGACTGGTGACGCCAAAATAGAGCTTCCAGTTGCTCGCATCGGTAACCTTTGACGTCGCTTTGCTTAGCCCAAAATTCCAATTACTCCCCTCGTAACTGATATCGGTAGAGGTCTCTGACGCGTTGTTTTTCCTGGTGAGTGCAGTAAAACCAGTGTTGGATCTAAAGCTGAGTGAAGTGATGGACGCCGTACGTTTGCTCAATCCAAGCGTATCGTCGCTAAAGTCAGTTTTTGTCTGGCCAACCGAATGATCCAAGAAAATAAATTCTGTTATCGGTAACTTTAAATTTGCGTAATAGCCATCGCTTGATCCTAGGGATAGGGTTCGTGCGTCAGTGTATGTATCGATTGATGCGCCAGTATCGACGGTGTAATCGATCGGACTGAGAAAACTCGTTTGTTGTGCGCGCGAGTTCCAACCAGTTAGCCCAAAGCTTGGACTTAATGGGAATTTATCGGCCCACGGCAACCATCGCAACGATAAAAGCTTACTCCTCTGAACGATCGAAACATCTGCTGATCCTGTCTGAAAGGCGAAGGGGATATCGCCTTGCATTTGATCTAGTGCACCTACCAATGACAGCGTTTTTGACGCGTTTGTAATTTGGGTGGTTAAGCTGTAGTCGATTGTCGAGTTGGATTTCTCCAAGGATAAACCTGACGAGATGAATTCATTAATCGGTTGCGCGTAGGCGACATAGAGCCCCCATTTCGCAGTTGATGCACTATTACGACGGATACCAAATTTAAAAATACGGTTAATGTTTGTCGTCGACAAATTAGTTTCAATCCGATCACTGGCAACTCGAATTTCGCGACCGCTACCGATGTTGATAGGGCCCACACTGTCAATTAAGCTGTTTTGCAGTACTTGAGTGTCCAATGGCCTCGCTTTTCCCAACATATCGGGTGTCTGTTTTTCAGAGGTCGCAACGGGATTTGCACGCGGGAGAACGGGCTGGGTTTGTGGGTTGGCCAGCGGCGCGTTCTTCTCCTGCGCTAAGCCGAGTTCCTGGAGGGCATCCACTGCCTCACTTTGATATCCAGGTGGCGGTGGTGGCGGCAAGGGAGCCAGTTTTATTCCGGGTAAGCCCAGCGCTCGGAGAGCTTGATCTATCTCTGCGAGCGATGCGGGGGGGAGCTGAGGCGGTGGGGCTTTTAAGGGTCGCAGTTTCTTGGGTGGGAAGAAGATGTGCCCGCGCCTTATTAATTCCGCTTCGGCTTCGGTCGCATAGTCCAACTCACCAGCGATTGAAGTTTCTTGCGCGCAGACAGTCGTCGCGGCGATTAATGTCGCGAAAAATAAGACGCATGGCAGAAGGAGGTGGAGGAGACGGGCTTTCAACGATCAGTGGCATGAAGTTTGGTTTATCAGACACTGAATCGACTTTATTAATTATTTCTTTAGTTTCAAATATTTAATTTGGCAAAAAAACCCATAATATAATTACTATTATTTAGTAAATTTTCTAATTTTTTTCATAAAAAAATAAACAAAATAATCTAATTTGTACACCTGAGATTTTGAAATAGTCTGAATTTATCTATTAACAAATCATCGAGGTCTTGGTAACAAAGTTTGAGCGGATTGTCCGCGGTCGCTCGCATTCCCCAATTTGCTTTTCCACCGCGTGTACCTATCATGCAGATTTCTCCGTTGATGAGGAGTCTCGGTGTCAGACATACGTATTGAGCGCGTTACCATCCGTCAGGTCAATTTGCCGCCGCCGGTGGTGCGCACTGACGCCATTCAATCCTTTGTGACGCAGGAGACCATTTTGGTCTCTTTGCACTGCAGCGATGGGATCGTTGGAACAGGCTATGCCTACACGATTGGTACAGGGGGTTCGTCGGTGGTGGCACTGCTTGCCGATCATTTGGCGCCCCGTCTGGTGGGGCGCGACCCTGCGCATGTGGAGGCGATTTGGCGCGATTTGTTTTACGCCACGCACGCCACTGCGGTAGGGGCAATCACCAGCTTGGCCTTGTGCTGCATCGATACGGCATTGTGGGATTGGCGCTCGCGCCAACAAGACATGCCGTTATGGGTGTTGTTGGGTGGTGCGCAAGATCGTGTGCCGCTGTACACCACAGAGGGCGGCTGGTTGCACCTGAGTCCTGAGGCATTGGTCGATCAGACCTTGGCGGCGCAGGCAGATGGTTTTAAGGGCGCCAAGATCAAGATCGGTCGCCCGCATGTGAGTGAGGACGTGAGCCGTCTCGAAGCCGTGCGCGAGGCGGTAGGGCCATCGTTCGATTTGATGACGGATGCAAACCAAGGCTTTTATCGACAAGAGGCGATCCGGCGGGCCCGCGCGTTTGATGGTCTTGACTTAGCTTGGATCGAAGAGCCTTATCCCGCAGAGGATGTGCAGGGGCACGCGCTGTTACGTGCGCAAACCAGTATCCCTGTGGCGGTGGGGGAGTCGATGTACCACCTTTCGCAATTCCGAGAGTACCTTGAGCGCGGTGCATGCAGCATCGTTCAGCCTGATGTGGCTCGTATTGGCGGTATCACGCCTTGGTTGAAAACGGCGCACCTTGCCGAGGCCTTCAATGTGCCGGTGTGCCCCCACTTTTTAATGGAAATACACGTCAGCTTGTGTGCGGCTGTACCCAACGCCTCGTGGGTTGAGTACATCCCACAGCTCGATCGAATCACCACCTCGCGGCTTGAGATTGACGATGGCTATGCCATACCACCACAAACGCCAGGGCTTGGAATTGAATGGGACTGGGGCGCCATTGGTCGCCTGAAGTTGTGCGAGTTGACCGTGAACTGAAGGAGTGTGCAGTGCTTTCAAATGAACAATTGCTGAACTATGAGCAGGTGGGGTTCATACCCGCCGTTGATGTGATGTCGGCTGACGAAGCGTTGGAGATTCGGCGTTCTCTCGAAGCTTTCGAGGCGACGCAGGGAGGTCAGTTAGACGCCTCGCAACGGAGCCGCGCATTTTTGTTGTTCAAGTGGCTTGACGATTTGATTCGCGATCCACGTGTGCTGGATCCCATTGAGCAACTGATTGGTCCGAACATCCTGTGTTGGAGCACCATTTTTTGGATCAAGGAAGCGGGGTCGCAGAGCTTTGTTGATTGGCATCAAGACAACACCTATTGGGGGCTATCAAGTCGCCGTGTGGTGACCGCATGGTTTGCAATTTCAGATGCCAGCACAGAGGCGGGGTGTATGGGCGTCATCCCGGGGACGCACAACGGCGACACCTTGGCGCACGAAGACACCTATCACAAAAACAACATGCTGTCGCGGGGGCAGCGCATTATGAATTTGGATAAAGACAAAGCCGTGCTCATGCCGCTACGGGCGGGCCAAATGTCGTTGCACAACTATTGCTTGGCGCACGGCTCAGGGCCCAATGTCTCGGCTGACAGGCGTATGGGTGTCTCGATGCACTTCATGCCGCCCGAGACGAGCCAAGTGGTTGGGTCATGGGATTGTGCATCGCTGGTTCGAGGGGTGGATACCTATCAGCACTTCGTACACGCGCCGCGTCCACGCTTTGACATGGATCCAGAGTCCGTCGCATTTCATGAAAAGGCGTCAACCGCCATGCGCGACGTGTTGTATGCTGGCGCTCAGCAAAAATTAGCGCGACTCTGATTGATGGCCAATTACCCTGACTTTGTTCCTTACCCTTTTCAAGCTGAACGCCATCTCGCCAGACACCCCATTTGTACTGATGGTCTAGAGGATCAGCGCCACCGTGTGTTGATTGCAGGCGGGAGACCGGTTGGGTTCGCGACCGCATTAGGGTTAGCAAAGCAGGGGGTTGCGAGTGTTGTGCTTGAGGCCGACGACTCGGTTTGTTTTGGGAGTCGGGCTATTTGCGTGTCACGACGCAGTCTCGAAATACTGCACCGCTTGGGTGTGGGCGCTGGTTTTGATTCGATTGGTTTACCTTGGACGGGTGGTCGTAGCTTTTACCAAGGACAAGAGGTTCTGCGGTTTGAGATGCCGCAGGACGATAACCAACAATTTGCCCCCATGGTCAACATGGCTCAGTACAGCATTGAGCAAACCTTGCTCGATGGGGTGCAGGCTAACGCCAACTTGATTGACGTTCGCTGGCAAACGGCGGTGACCGGTATGTCACAAGATGAAGCGGGGGTCAGCCTCGCAGTGAAGACGCCCACCGGTGCCTATCAATTGCACACGGATTGGCTGGTCGCCGCTGATGGTGGTCGCAGTGCGATTCGGGAGACCATGGGGCTGCGTTTGCAGGGGACGAGCTATGAGGGGCGTTATGTCATCGTTGACATCCTTATGAAGAGCCCGCGCCCCGCCGAGCGCTTGGCGTACTTTGATCCACCGTGTAACCCCGGATCAACGGTGCTGGTGCACAAGCAGCCGGGCGATGTCTGGCGTATTGATTACCAGCTGCGCGATGGTGAAGATCCCGACCAAGCCATCCTGCCCGAGCAGGTGATGCCGCGGGTGCAGTCGCTGCTGGACATGATGGGCGAAACCGCGCCATGGAATCCGATATGGGTGGGTCTGTACAAAGCGAACGCCCTGACCCTTGAGCGCTATCGCCACGGCCGTGTCTTATTTGCCGGTGATGCCGCGCACTTGGTACCCATTTTTGGTGTGCGCGGTTTCAACTCGGGCATCGATGACGCCGATAACCTGTCATGGAAGTTGGGGCAGGTGGTCAGCGGTTGTGCCGCGCCCGCTTTACTCGATACCTATTCTTCCGAGCGCGTTGCCGCGACACATGAAAACCTGAGCTATGGCACGAAGAGCACCGAGTTTATGGCACCACCGTCCTTCGCTTTCGACCTCATGCGTCGTGCTGTACTGAGCTTGGCGGTCGCGCATCCTGAATTGCGATCACTCATCAACCCGCGGCAAAGCGCCCCAATTACGTACAGTGCATCTCCTTTGAATGGCCCCGATGAATGGGGTGCGCTTGGTCCCCGCCCGGGCACCGTATTGCCCGAGTGCCCCTTGACGCAAATCAGTGCGAGTGCGCACCGTGCCGTATTTTTAAGTGATCAAGCGGGTCATGGCTTCAAGGCCCTCGTATTCACCGCTGACGGCGTATTACCGCCCGCTTGGCGGCGCGGGGATGGTGAGTCGTCGGTCGCCGTGCAAGCGGTGGCCTTGGACGCCCCCCATCCCGATGTCGATGACGTGTTGTGGGATCACACGGGGCAGCTGCCCCAGTTGCTGGGTGCGAGATTGGGCGGGGTACTTTTGATTCGTCCTGATGGTCACGTCATGGCGCGTTGGCGTGACGCCAACGATCAAGGTCTTGCCGCAGTTTCAACGTGGCTGCAGCAGCGCCTTACCGCCGATCTGTCAACATCCACCGGAGTGACCGCATGAATTCATCAGAGCTTGATCAGGCGTATACCCACCTGTGCCACACCATGACGCGCATCGGTGAACCGGACGCCCAACTCTTCCTGGCGCGATTGGCGTTGTTGGCGATGAATCGTTTTGATGATGCGCAAGCGGCTAAAGCATGGATTGACGCCGCTGCAGCCGATGTATCGCCCGAGGTCGGACGCTGAAGCACTCGGCAGCAGACCCTTTGTAATTCCAGTCAAAATAGCCGTATGAACGCTAAAGCCATTGTTTTTGAGGCCCCTTTATCCCTGCAGGTGCGTGAACTCGCGTTGGCGCCGATGGGCCCAACTGACATCACCGTAGCGGTTGATTTCAGTGGTATCAGCACCGGCACAGAGCGCTTGCTGTGGGAGGGCACGATGCCACCGTTCCCTGGCTTGGCTTATCCCCTGGTGCCTGGTTACGAGACGGTCGGTCGGGTCGTGGCCATCGGCAACGATGTATCGACGCTGGCAGTGGGTGATACGGTGTTCTTACCCGGTTCGTATGCTTTTCAAGGGGTTCAAAACCTGTTCGGTGGCGCGGGTGAGCGTCTGGTGGCACCTCAGGACCGCGCTGTCAAACTTGACAGTACGCTTGGCGCCAATGGCATTTTGTTGGCGTTGGCAGCGACTGCGCACCACGTTTTTACCTCAGGCCATTCGCCCACGCAGTTGGTGTACCCCGATCTGATTATTGGCCACGGCATCATGGGCCGCTTGCTGGCGCGCATGGTAGTCGCCGCAGGGCAGCCCGCCCCCGTTGTGTGGGAAACCCAGCCGATTCGCCAGTCGGGAGCGGTCGGCTATACCGTCACGCACCCCGATGATGACCCCCGCAAAGACTATCGTTGCATTTGTGATGTGAGTGGTGACGCAGCGATTTTGAACCGTGTCATACCCAAGATGGTGGCGGGCGGTGAGGTGATCTTGGCGGGCTTTTACAAGCAAGATTTGTCTTTTGCTTATGCGCCTGCGTTCATGCGCGAAGCACGTATTCGTGTGGCAGCGCAATGGCAAAAACATGATTTAGACGCAGTCGTTGCCATGTTTCACGGGGATGGGTTGTCGCTGGAAGGGTTGATCACCCACACGGAAAAAGCTACTCGTGCGCAGCATGCCTACGAAGTAGCCTTCGGCGATCCTGCTTGTTTAAAGATGGTGATCGACTGGCGCAGCTAACCGTTCAGAAAACGGCGTGCTCGCGCCGCTCGGGTACGGCTTCGCCGTGCGCCCAGTGAGCGTAGGCATCAAATAAGTGGTCTCGGCCATGGCTTGGCGTGGCGTCGGCGCTGTACTGGTTGGTCTGCGGGTCCCACACCAGCATGGATTCGGTGGCGTAGTAGCGACCAATCTTTGCAAGCTCTGCTTTGTCAGCGGCAGCGGGGAAGAGGCGTCCCATAACGCTCAGCACCCCAATAATCACATCCAACAGGCGCACCGGTACATGGGTGAAGCGGGCGGGCTGCCCCAGCGCTTTGAAAAGGGCTTCGCCCTGGGCTATCGGCGTAATCGCGTCACCCGGTCCACCGATGGGCAGTATCTTTTGTTGGCGGTTGGGGTCGGTCAAGCAGCCGGTAAGGTAATCGGCTAAGTCACGGTCACTGATGGGTTTACAGGCTGTACCCAAGCCATCACCGAAAACCAAAAAAGCTTTCCCATTTTTAACCCGTTCCAACTGACCTGACAGCGATTTGAAATAAGCAGTGGGCCGCACGATGCTGTAGGTCATGCCCGTCGCCATCAGCGCTTGTTCGAAACGCAGCTTGGCTTTTTGAAACGCCAACCGTGGTTTTTGCACGCAGATGGCCGAGAGCAGGACAAAGTGTTTGATGCCGGCTTGTTGCACGGCCTCAAGGATGTCGATATGCGCTTGATAGTCGACTCGCCAGGCATCGCACGGTGCACCAGTGCGGGAGGCGAGGCAAGAGATGACCGCGTCAAACGGCGCCCCCTCGCGCAGTGTCCCGCCCCAAGTTTTCGGGTCACAGGGGTCCGCGAAAACGCAGGTGGCGTGCAGTAGTTGGGCAGACGGTGCGCGCAACACGCAGACGGTTTCGTGGCCTTGCTGATGCAGTGCGCGCGCGGTGCTGGCACCGATGGTGCCTGTGGCGCCAAGCAATAACACCTTCATGGCATGCGCTCAGAGATGGTGATATCAAGACCCGTTGTCCCCACGGCAACGGGCCCCAGTGAACCGATCAGGTCGCCCGGCTGTGGCATGGCTCCGCCCGACTTTGAGATCCGCGCCTTCACCACAACCTCTTTCAGCGTGGAGAGTTTGAAGGCGGGATTCATGGCCGTACGGTCATCCAAGGTGAACGCCATGGGAAGCTGCGATACGGTCGTTCGGACGATGGCGACGGGCATGCGCGGTCCATTGACTTGCACGGCATATACAAACACGGTATCGCTCGGACTGGCTGCCGACTGCAGCGTCGCTGCGAGGCTCACTTGTCCGGTGAGCGTCGATGCCCCGTCGCTGGCAGCCGCAGCCGGGGCAACGCCCAATTGCTGTTGGACCTCTGCAATGGCGCTTTCTAGGGCTGGCACATCAGGGTGCTCGTTGGTCATGCGGGCACGGGCTTGTTGCCAGTAGGCCAAGGCATCAGGGAGTTGCTGGTCGGCATAGGCAGCGCTACCCGCCAACAGCAAGGCACCGATGTGTTGCGGCTGCGCTTGCAAAATCGCTTTGATCACGCGCCAGGGCTCACCCTCAAAAGAGCCCTCGTTACTCGCCGCTAAAACTTCGGCACGCTCCAACTTCAGGTCATCACCAGTGTCCAGCCTAGTGGCGCGGTCATAGGCTTGCAGCGCAGCGCTGTATTGCCCCAGCGTGCGGTAGGTGCGACCGAGCATGACCCAGCCTTGCACGTTATCCGGCTCTGTCGCCAGCCGTTGCGCCAGACCGTCGGCCATTTTGATGAGCTCTTGCTGGGGACTGTTGGCGGCTACCTCAGGGGCTGGCGCCAACGCATCCGGTGTGCCCAATGACAAATACAACGCCAACGATGCGATCGGTACAGCGACCAACACGCTCACCGCAACGCCCCATGCCGGGGCGCGAGTGACCCTATCGGCAGGCTGATCAGCGGCTGACGCATCGACCGTGTCTTCGAGTAAGCGGACACTCAATTCGTCGCGTGATTGGTGCCACTCCTGCTCGCTGATTAGACGGTTTCGGTAAGCGGCATCGAGGTCTGCGATTTGGCTGCGGTAAACCGCGGCATTTGCGTCCGCCACGTTGTCACGGGGTACGTCAGAAGGTTTGCGGACGACAGCCCACACCAGCACGCCGGCAACCGCCAGTGCCATCACGATGGCAGTGGTCAAAAAAAGCATGTTCGCCATCATGGGGCGTCTCCCGCATTCAAGATGGCATTGACTTTTTGACGCTGCGTATCGGTCAGCGGTTCTGCGGGGACTTGCGCTGCACGGCGAGCTCGCAAATACAGCGTCATCCCTGCAACCCCTAAGACCAGCGCCAAAAATGGTCCAAACCACAAGACCCAGGTGAGCGGTTTAACGGTGGGACGGTACAGCACAAAGTCACCGTAACGATCGACGAGATAGGTTTTGATAGTGGCATCGTCCATGCCATCGACGATGAGTTTTCTGACCTCTTCACGCAGGTCGTTGGCCAACTCCGCGCGCGAGGACGCCAGCGACTCGTTTTGACACACCAGGCAGCGTAACTCTTCGGAGATGTGATTCAAACGTTGCTCAACTTGTGGGTCTTTCGCCATTGGCTGGGCTTCACCAGCGGTCGATAGGGTACTCGTTAGCAGAGCGGCTGCGAGGCTAATTCCTAGCAGCAGACGATGAAGCTGGGGATGAAACAGACCTTGAGGCAGCGTGAGTCGTCGATGCATATCAGCCCCCCGCCGCAGTGAGCTGTTTGACCAACGGCAAAATTCGGTCCTGCAGAATCTCGGGTGTGAGTACCCCGATCTGTTTGTATCGAATCACACCGGCCTGATCGATCAGGTAAGTCTCTGGTACGCCGTAGACACCGTAGTTGATGCCCACCCGTCCATCCAAATCAAATGCAGTTGCGACATAGGGGTTGCCGTAGCGTTGAAGCCAAGTGCCCCCTTTTTGGCGCGCCAAGGCCAACTGACCCTCTGCATCCACAGCAACGCCTTGCGGTCTGTCTTGCACTTGAACTTCCTTGTAATTCAGGCCCACGATGGGGAGTTGGTTGGCGCGTGAAAATGCAACCAACAAAGGGTGCTCTTGGCGGCAGGCCACACACCACGTGGCCCAGACGTTCAACATCCAGACTTGTCCGCGCATCCGCTGTGGGGAGAAGGGCGGTGCGGCAGGGTCGAGTGTGGCGAGTTCAAAAGCGGGCGCAACGCGTCCCACCAATGGTGACGGAATCTCTTTGGGGTCACGCTTCAGGCCAATGGCCAAGAATGCGATCAGCACCATGAACAGTCCGAAGGGAATGAGAAATTTTTTCATAGCGTGGGCCTTCGCTATGCGATCTGCGGGGCGCTACCTTTGCGGTAACGCCGATCGCTGATTGAGAATAAACCGCCGAGCACCATGAGAACGGCCCCACCCCACAACCATGACACAAAGGGCTTGTAGTACACCCGCATACTCCACTGCGGTGCGCCCCCTTGAATGGGGTCACCCAGTGCCACATACAGATCGCGGAACCAACCGTAATCAATCGCGGCCTCTGTCATGGGCATGGCAGAGGAGAAGTACTTGCGCTTCTCAGGCTCAAGGACCTCGATCACGCGACCATCCTTTGACACCTCTACCGATGCACGCAGTGCCTTGTAGTTGGGGCCATCTGCGATGGCAACATCCGTCAATTGGAAACGGTAGTTTGAAAGACTGACGGTGTCGCCAATCGACATGCGGACGTCACGCTCCTCTTCGTAGCCTTTGACAAACGTGATCCCGATGACAATCACCGCGATACCTAAGTGCGCCAAATGCATACCCCAAAACGACGGCGCGATGCGGCCGGGCTTTTGTAAACGCGTAATGATTTGTACACATAAACCAACGACGACCCATGCGGCTAAAGCGCTGCCCATGCCGCTGAGCCAGGTACCACGATCGGTGAATAGCCAGACAGCTGCACCGGTTGCGATGGCCGCGATGGCTGGGACGCGCATGTCGTTAGCCAATGCACGCAGTCGGTTTTCACGCCAGTGCGCAATGCCCCCCGGTACCATTAAAAAAATAACGGGCACCATCAATGGCACAAATACCGCGTTGAAGTAGGGCGCGCCAACCGACAGTTTGCCGAGGTTGAGTGCATCGATGATGAGGGGATAAATGGTGCCTAGCAGTACGGCGGCGGTGGCAACGACCAGCAGCACACTGTTGGTCAGGAGTAAAGACTCTCGCGATACCAAGCCAATGTCACCGCCCAGCGTGGCTTTAGGCGCCCGCCAAGCAAACAGCATGAGAGAGATGCCGACCACCAGCGCCAACAAGATCAAGATAAAGATGCCCCGCTCGGGGTCGTTAGCGAAGGCGTGTACGGAAGTCAGTACACCGGAACGAACGAGGAAGGTCCCGAGTAGGCACAGCGAAAACGCACCAATGGCCAGCAGCACAGACCACGCTTTGAAGCCACCGCGCTTATCGGTCACCATGAGTGCGTGGATCAATGCGGTGCCAAACAGCCAGGGCATGAGAGAGGCGTTCTCGACTGGGTCCCAAAACCACCAACCGCCCCAGCCCAGTTCGTAATACGCCCACCAGGAGCCCAATGCGATGCCGGTCGTCATGAAGACCCAAGCGACGACGGTCCAGGGCCGAGACCAGCGCGCCCATGCGGCGTCCATTCGTCCGGATAACAAGGCGGCGACCGCGAAAGCGAACGCCACAGAGAAACCGACGTAGCCCATGTACAGCATGGGGGGGTGAATGACCAACCCCGGGTCTTGCAGCAAGGGGTTCAAATCCCGGCCATCTGCAGGGGCTGGCAAGAGGCGCTCAAAGGGGCTGGATGTGAAAAGAATGAAGAGTAAAAAGCCGACAGCAATCAGCCCCAAGACGGAGATGACGCGCGCCACCATCGCCAACGGTAGACGCTCAGAGAACAGGGCGACGGCGAGGGTCCAGCCTGACAGCATCAGCACCCATAGCAACAGCGAACCTTCATGGCCGCCCCACACACTGGCAACTTTGTACGGCAGCGGTAACAACAGATTCGACTGCGCGGCGATGTAGCGCACAGAGAAATCGTTCGTGACTGCAGCGTAGGTCAGGATGCCGTAGGCCAATGCGATCAGGGTGAATTGCAGCAGTGCGGCAGGGCGTGCGGCGTTTTGCCATCGCACGTTGTCACGCAGGGTACCCGCCAGCGGCAGCGTGCCCTGGATAAAGGCCACGCAGGTCGCGAGGATCAGGGCGAAGTGGCCAAGTTCAACAATCATTCGGGTGCCCTTTGAGCGATGGGCGTTGCCCCGTTAACTTGACCGCTTTTTGCAGCAGCCGCTTGATCAAGCGCGTGTTGCGCCTCAGGTGGCATGTAGTTTTCGTCGTGCTTTGCGAGGACCTCGGAGGCGGCAAATCCTCCGGTCTTGGAAAGCTGACCTTGCGCAACTACACCCTTACCCTCTTTGAAGAGGTCGGGCAAGATGCCTGTGTAGGTGACTGGCACCTCGTGCGCGAAGTCGGTGACGATGAAGGCCACGTTCTCGCCATCTTTTTTGAGACTGCCCGCCTTCACCATACCGCCCACGCGGAAGGTTTGCCCCTTCGGCGCCTCGCCTTGATAGACCTGTGAGGGTGAAAAGAAGAAGACCAAATTACTTTGAAAGGCATTCAAGATGAAGACACCCGCCGCTGCGAGCATGAAGATGCCAGCGGTGATCCAGAGCAGTCGTTGGTGTCGAGGTTTCATCATGCCCATTCGTTCGTTGCAGCTGCATCAAGAGCCGCTGTTGTTTGCAGTTGTCTAATGGCCTGTCGCTGCGCGTGTTTTGCCCACCACGCCTCGCCAATCATTACCAGAGCGGTCATGCCGAAGCTACCCCACACGTATAGGCCGTAACCGCCCATCGCCCAAAAGGCAGACGCACTCTCCCAAATCATTTGGTGCCCCCATTTGTGACCATCGCGACGTCGGGCAATGTGCGTACCCACTTGGCGTCACGTTCGCGATGCAAAATGATGCCGCGTACCCGGTATAAGGCCATCGCAATGGTGTACAGCCAGAATGCAAGTGCCATGACGAGCATGGCAGTCAGCATGGTTTGTTCCATGCTGGAGCCGCGACTGAGTGATACCGATGCGCCTTGGTGGAGGGTGTTCCACCATTTCACAGAGAAGTAAATAACGGGGACGTTCAATGCGCCGACTAAGGCCAGAATGCCACCCGCCTTATCGGCACGGCGTGGGTCCTCAATCGCGTTCGTCAAGGCGATATAGCCAAGGTACAAGAAAAACAAAATCAGCTCCGACGTGAGTCGTGCATCCCATACCCACCACGTGCCCCACATGGGCTTACCCCACAGTGCGCCGGTCCAGAGCGATAAGAACGCGCAGATCGCGCCCGTGGGGGCCAACGCGCGGCACATCATCCCTGATAACCGCGTGTTGAGCGTGAGCCCCAACAGGGCCCAGAACGCCATGGCAAGGTAGATGATCATGGACATCCAAGATACCGGCACATGTACGAAGATGATGCGGTAGCCCTCGCCTTGTTGAAAATCGGTGGGTGCCACAAAGAAGCCCAGCCACAAGCCCCAGAGACCCAAGCCCGCCGCGCCCAGCGCAAACCATGGCCAAAGCCGACCGGCCAACTGATAAAAGTGTTGGGGTGAGGCGTAGTGGTAAAAAAACTTGGACAACATGGGCGTGTAGATATTTATGACTCAAGTGCCAAGCGCAACGCGGCGGCACTGGCCCAAGGACTGAGAACAGCGGCGATCAGTGCCATGGCCATCAAGATAGACAGGTGTGCCGATGCGCCTAAGCCGCTGATCTCGGCCTGTACCGCGCCGGCCCCAAAAATCAGGGTGGGCACGTACAGTGGTAGCACCAACAAGGCGATCAAAACATCGCCCCCTCGAACGCCCAGCGTCAGGGCGGCTCCAATGGCGCCGATCAGCGATAAAACCGGTGTGCCAATCAGTAGACTCAACGTCAGAATCCACAAGGCGTCGGCTGGCAAGTTGAATTGCATCCCCAACACGGGCGCCAACACGACCAATGGCAAGCCGGATAAGAGCCAATGTGCGACCACCTTGGCCGCCACCAGAACGGTGAGGCCAGTGGGCGCCAACGCCATTTGCTCGAGTGTGCCGTCGGCGTAGTCGGCGGCAAACAAGCGCCCCAGCGACAGCATGCTGGCCAGCAATGCGCCCACCCACAGAATGCCCGGTGCGACCAAGCGCAAAGTGGTCATTTCTGGTCCGATCCCTAGCGGGAATAGCGCGGCGACCACAACAAAGAAAAAGATGGCCGTGATGACCTCCGTCTTTCGGCGCATCGCCAACGTGACGTCGCGTTTGACCACGGCGGTGAACCCACTCATGCTGCCAACCTGTAAGCATGCCCTTGACCGGTGAATGTGACTGCTTGGTGGCTGGTGAGTAGCACCATGCCGCCGCGATCGATGTGTTGATTGATGAGATGGGTGAGGCGGTCGCAGGCTTTGGTATCCAGAGCGACGAAGGGCTCGTCCAATAGCCACAAGGGTGCAGGGCTGACCAGCAACCGAGCCAGCGCGGCACGCCGCTTTTGGCCCTGCGATAACACCTTGACCGCGAGGTGCTCGCGCCCCCGAAGCCCCAGTTGTGCGAGTGCATCCATGGCTTGGCTATCGTCAATCGTCTGGGCGTTGATCTGTGCGTGGGTCTGTAAATTTTCAAACGCTGACAGATCGTCTTTGAGTGCCAACTGATGCCCCATGTAAACCACATGCGCGCGCATATCGGCGCGTGAGGGAGGTGTGGGTTCAGCATCGGGTGGTGGTCCGTTCCAAGTAATGTGTCCGATGCTGTGTGCTGCCAAGCCCGATACCAAACGCAACAGACTGGTTTTGCCGCTGCCGTTGTCACCCTGCAGGTGCAACCACTCACCTGGCTTCAGCTCAAAAGAGACGTCTGAAAAGAGCAGGCGATCTCCTTTGTGACATCCAAGGTTAGAAATATGAAGCATGTGGTCATGTGCTCAAGAACATTTGCTTAACCGCCTCAAGGGCTTTGCGCCGCTGGATAGCCTCTGGGTGGTGCAACTCGCGCAAGGGACCATTGAGCATTTTTTTCATCAAACCGACGGATAAGCCTTCGAGCACTTCGTCAATCGATTGACCTTTCTCGATCCGCTTGCGGGCACGTGCCAACTCCGCTTGACGCCATCCATCAGCTTGTGCGTTGAGTTGTTGGATCATGGGTACATGGTTTCGGGAAGACAGCCAAGCCATGAACTTTTGGACCCCCTCGTCAATGATGACCTCCGCGTTCACAACCGCACCCATGCGCTGGCTTTGGGCGTTATTGATGACGGTGGTCAGGTCGTCAACGGAGTAGAGGTAGACGTCTTGTAAGTTTTTTACTTCTGGTGCGATGTCGCGCGGAACTGCCAGGTCGACCATAAAAATGGGCCGGCATTTGCGGTGACGCAAAGCGGCCTTGACCGCTGCCAGGCGCAACAAAGGCACGGGGCTAGCGGTGCAACTGACGACGATATCGAACTCAGCCAAGCGGGTCTCGATATCAGCCAAGGCCATTGTTTTGGCACCGTGCGCGGCGGCCAGTTCGCTGGCACGCGCAGGGGTTCGGTTGGCGATGGTAATACCGCGCGGCGACTTCGCGGCAAAGTGGGTCACACACAAGGCCGTCATCTCCCCAGCACCGATGAACAGGATATTGGTGTCTTTGATGTTTTCAAAAATGCGGCTGGCTAGTCGCACGCTGGCGGCGGCCATGCTGATGGAGTGGGCGCCGATCTCGGTGTTGCTGCGCACCTCTTTAGCGACTGCAAATGAGCGCTGGAACATTTGGTTCAGCGTGGTACCAAGCGCGCCCGTATCGGCTGCCAAGCGCACGGCATCTTTCAGTTGCCCCAAAATTTGCGACTCACCCAACACCATGGAATCGAGTCCACTGGCGACTCGAAACGCGTGCCGTGCGGACGCGATGCCCTCTAATTTGTAGGTGTGATTCTGCAGTAAATCAACTTTGGTACGGCCGCTTTCAGCCAACCAACTGAGCGTTTCTGGCAGCGACGCGGCTTCGCCTGCGCAATAAATTTCAGTGCGGTTACAGGTAGACAGAATGGCCACTTCTTTGTGGGTGTCGAAACGCTGACGCAAGGTCCTCAAAGACTGTTCGAGCTGCTCGGACGCGAAAGAAAACCGCTCACGCAACTCGATCGGTGCGGTGCGGTGGTTTAAGCCGAGCGTCCAAACGGTCATTTAAACCACCCGTCGCAGTGGGGGTTGTGCGGCCAGGTCTGGCCATCGCTCGCCCAATTTTTTGTGGATGCCGGGTGCGGTGAGGCCGTAGTGCGCCATGAGCTTTTGCGGGTCACCGTGTTCGGTGAAGGCATCTTCAAAGCCCAACACCAAGGTTGTGTTGTGCAACTGCATGTCTTGCAGCGCCTCTAGCACCGCAGCACCAGCGCCGCCCATGCGAGCGCCATCTTCTATCGTGACCAAGCGGGTATGGGTCTCGGCGATTTGTTTCAGCATGGCGGTATCGAGTGGCTTGGCCCAGCGCATGTTGACAACCGTCGCATCGATACTTTCAGCCACTTTGAGTGCCTCGTGCATCAACGGCCCGAACGCCAGAAATGCCACGTCCTGACCTTGGCGTTGAATAGCGGCTTGGCCGTAAGGCAAGGGCTGCAATGTCGGATTGACCGTCGCGCCAACGCCAGCACCGCGCGGATAGCGCACGGTAACGGGGTGGTCTTGCGCGTAAGCGGAGCTGAGTAATTGACGACATTCGTTCTCGTCTGCGGGGCATGCCACAGCCATATTGGGAATGCAGCGGGTGAACGCGATGTCAAACATCCCCGCGTGCGTCGCGCCATCGGCACCTACCAACCCCGCACGGTCGAGGGCGAAGACAACGGGTAAGTTTTGTAATGCCACGTCGTGGATCAATTGGTCGTAGGCGCGTTGCAGAAAGGTGGAGTAGATGGCGACGACGGGCTTCATGCCCTCGCAAGCCATGCCAGCGGCGAACGTGACCGCGTGTTGCTCGGCAATACCCACGTCGTGGTAGCGCGATGCAAAGCGCTCGCTGAAAGCGACCATGCCTGACCCCTCGCGCATGGCCGGCGTGATACCGACCAACCGCGGGTCTTTATCTGCCATGTCGCAAAGCCATTGACCAAACACCTGCGTGAAGGTTGTTTTACCCGGCGCACCGGGGACCAGTCCAACCGCTGGGTCGAACTTGCCGGGACCGTGGTAGCTGATCGGGTCGACCTCGGCCTTGGCATAGCCTTTTCCCTTGCGTGTCACGACATGCAGGAACTGAGGCCCCGATTTGGCCTTGACCGCTTGTAACGCGGTGACCAACCCATCGACATCGTGGCCATCAATGGGGCCTGTATAAGTAAAGCCCAGTTTTTCGAACAGCGTATCGGGCTGTATGAGTTGCTGGGTTTGCTGCTCGATACGCCTTGCGAGTTCGAATAGCGGCGGCGCGTTACGCAGGAATTGTTGCCCGATCTTTTTGGCTTCCGCATAAAACCGTCCGGACATCAGGCCCGCGAGGTATTGATTCAGCGCCCCGACGGGCGGGCTGATCGACATATCGTTGTCATTCAATATAACCAGCAAGTCTGCATCCGCGTTACCGGCGTTGTTCATGGCTTCAAAAGCCATGCCGGCGGTCAGCGCGCCATCGCCAATGATGGCCACGGCCTTTCGGTTTGAGCCACATTGCTTGGCAGCGACCGCCATACCAAATGCCGCAGAGATACTGGTGGATGAGTGCGCGGTGCCGAACGTGTCGTAGATGCTTTCTTCGCGGCGGGGAAAACCACTTAGGCCCCCTTGTTGACGCAGGCTGCCCATTTGGTCCAAACGACCGGTCAACATTTTGTGGGGGTAGGTTTGGTGGCCCACGTCCCAAACCAGTCGGTCCTCGGGGGTGTTGTAAACGTAGTGCAGCGCGATCGTGAGCTCAATGGTTCCCAAGTTGGAACTGAAGTGCCCCCCCGTTTGCGATACGGTTTGAATGAGGCGCTCGCGCAACTCATGCGCCAAGCCCGGCAGGCTCTCACGGGAAAGCTTGCGCAATTGCAGCGGCGACTTGATCCAATCCAGCAAAGCTTCCATGTCGGGCCCGAAGTAGGTAGTTCAGTGTTGAATTTACAGATATTTGACAAAACGTCAAGTTAAATTGACACTTCTATGAAATTTGACTTGACACTGTGAGGCGCTGAATTGGCCACCATCCTACAAAATGATCACTTTCTACGCGCCTGCTTGCGCCAAGCCACCCCTTACACGCCCGTGTGGTTGATGCGGCAGGCGGGGCGTTACTTGCCCGAGTACTGCCAAACACGGGCCAAAGCCGGCAGCTTCATGGGGCTGGCGACCAATACCGACTTCGCGACCGAAGTCACGCTGCAGCCACTGGATCTCTATCCGCTGGATGCAGCCATCTTGTTTTCCGACATCTTGACCGTGCCCGATGCCATGGGGCTCGGGTTGAGTTTTGAGGCTGGTGAGGGGCCCCGCTTCGCCAAAACGACTCGCGACGAGGCCAGCGTCGCTGCCCTAGCGGTGCCTGACATGGCCAAGTTGCGCTACGTTTTCGACGCGGTCACCTCCATTCGAAAGGCGTTGAACGGCCGTGTGCCGCTGATTGGGTTTGCCGGTAGCCCGTGGACTTTGGCTTGCTACATGGTTGAGGGTCGTGGTTCTGACGACTACCGCGCGGTCAAGACGTTGATGTATAGCCGTCCAGACCTGATGCACCGAATTCTGGAGGTCAACGCGCTGTCGGTTGCCGCCTATTTGAATGCGCAGATTGAGGCGGGCGCCCAAGCGGTGATGATTTTTGACAGCTGGGGTGGGGTGTTGGCAGACGGTGCCTTCCAACAGTTCAGCCTGCGCTACACCGCCATGGTGTTGTCGCACTTGCGGCGCGGCCACGAGGGAAAGGTGATTCCGCGACTCGTTTTCACGAAGGGTGGCGGACTGTGGTTGTCAGAGATGGCCGCTTTGGATTGCGACGTTTTGGGGCTGGATTGGACGATGAACCTGGGCCGTGCCCGGCATTTAGTGGGTGGCACCGAGGGCGGTCCTGGCAAAGCGCTCCAAGGCAACATCGACCCGATGGTGTTGTTTGCGAACCCCGAGCAGATTGACGCGGCGGTGCAGCAGGTACTCGCCAGCTTTGGCACGCCGCATACCGATCCCAGCACGACGGGCCCGACTCATATTTTCAACTTGGGCCATGGGATTAACCAGCTCACGCCACCGGAGAACGTGGCTGCTCTCGTCGAAGCGGTGCACAAACACTCACGCGCCATGAGGGATGTTACTGAAAAAGTGTAAATTTTACTTGACAGTTTATGCGTGCTTTTGGATGATCAGAGCACCCTCCCTCACTTAAATAAGACGTACATGGCATCCACTTTTCCCTTTGCCGCCATCGTTGGCCAAGACGAAATGACCCTCGCAATCCAGGTGGTAGCCATCGATCCAGCGGTCGGAGGGGTCTTGGTGTTGGGCGACCGCGGCACAGGTAAGTCCACCGCGGTAAGGGCATTGGCTGACTTGCTACCCCCGATCCAAGTGGTCAAAGGTTGCCCCTATAAATGTGACCCTGCCGCACCGGCACAGGCCTGTGCGATCTGCCAGGATACACCCGTAGCCGCTGGCGCCAAGCCCCGCAAGCGCGCCACCGAAACACGGCCCGTGCGTGTGGTCGACCTGCCTCTGGGCTCCACCGAAGACCGTATTGTTGGGGCCCTTGACCTTGAAAAAGCACTCTCGCAGGGCGTTAAAGAATTTGCCCCAGGGCTGTTGGCCCAAGCGCACCGTGGCTTCCTCTACATCGACGAGGTCAACTTGCTGGAAGACCATTTGGTGGACTTGTTGATCGACGTTGCTGCGTCGGGAGAAAACCTGGTCGAGCGTGAGGGCCTGAGCGTCCGGCATCCTGCGCGCTTTGTGCTGGTGGGCAGCGGTAACCCGGAGGAGGGCGAGTTACGTCCCCAGTTGTTAGACCGTTTTGGTTTATCGGTGCAGGTTAAAACACCGCAAGATATTGATTTGCGCGTCGCCGTGATCAAGCGGCGTGACGCATTTGACCGCGACCCTGAAGGCTACAAGGCGCAATGGCAGGCTGAAAATGACCGTCTTCAAAAGCGGATTGTGAAAGCGCGTAAGTCGCTTGACGCCGTGGTGGTGGACGACGAGATGCTGACGCTGTGCGCGCGTCTGTGCCAAGCACTCGGCACCGATGGTCTGCGTGCCGAGCTCACGCTGATGCGAGCGATGCGCGCGTTGGCGGCGCTTCAGGGGCATAAAAAGGTCAAGCGGGATCACCTCAAAGCCATCGCCCCCATGGCGCTGAGTCATCGTTTACGTCGCAACCCCCTTGATGACACTGACTCCAGCCAGCGCGTGAAACGCTGTCTGGATGACCTTTTGGCCGCCTGAGGTTTGCCCATGGCAGACACGATGCAGTGGCTGGATACTTGGAACGATGCCATGACATCGTTGCAGTTGCTGCAAATCGACCCGAGCGGATTTGGAGGCATCGTGGTGAGGGCACCATACGGTCCAGTGCGCGCGCAGTGGTTACAGCAGTTGGGAACGATGGGCCTGTCGATAACGAAACTGCCCGGCCACTTGGATCGTGAGCGTTTACTGGGCGGTATTGACCTGTCTGCGACCTTGCAACAGGGGCAGCTGCGCTGGCAAGCTGGCCTACTTGCGCAAGCGGATGGTGGTGTCGTCTGCATCCCCATGGCTGAGCGGTTTCCTGACGCCTTAACGGCGCCGCTGGTTCAAACGCTGGACACACGCAGCCTGCCTGACGGGGACCACCACCGCACCGCATTTGGCGTCGTGGCGTTGGATGAGTCGGACGCTGAGGAGGCCACGCTCAATCCGGCGTTACGGGAGCGTTTGGGCCTGTGGATTGATTTGCACGACATCGCGCCGGCCGACATCGTTGGACAGGCTTGGGAGCCCGTCGCACCGTTGGACTTACGCCTGTCCGAGGCAGCGTGCGAGGCCATGCGTCAGGCGTTACCGCGGGTCTCGGTGAGCGACAGCCAATTGAGCGCATTGTGCGCCGCCGCGGTTGCGCTGGGCATTACCTCGCTGCGGGTGCCCACACTGGCGCTGCGCGTGGCGTGCGCGCATGCCGTATTGAATGGTCGGGTTGAGGTGGCCGACGAGGACATGGCGTTCGCCGCGCGTCGCGTGCTGGCACCACGGGTATTGCAGGGGCCCGAGACGACAGCCCACGCCGAGACGGAACCGAATGAGGCGCCGGACTCCGACACCGAATCGAACGCGGACGAACGTGACAACACCCACCATGACAACGGTGATGAAGCACCGCCACCACCGGTGCCTGAAGCGTCTTCAAATGACCTGACCGATGCGGCCACCCCCCCAGAGCCCACACCGGAGGAAATACTGGTGGCGGCCGCTTTGGCCAGCTTGCCCAACGATGTCCTTGATCGTTTGTTGACGCGTTCAGCACGCAGCGCTGCCAGCCGCACAGGGCGCAGTGGTCAGTTCAGAACAGGGGCGCAACGCGGACGGCCGCTACCTCCACGACCGGGTTCAGTGGGAGGCCACGCGCGGTTGCACGTGTTGGCAACTTTGCGCGCCGCAGCGCCCAAGCAACGTTTACGCAGCAAGCCACCTTCTGGTGGGGTAGCGATCCGGTCCGAGGACTTTCATGTGCGACGCTACCAACAAAGCAGTGCGAGCTGTGTGTTGCTGGCGCTGGATGCATCCGGCTCAGCGGCGCTGCAGCGCTTGGCCGAGGCGAAGGGGGCTGTCGAGTTGTTGTTGCAACAATCCTATGCCCGCCGCGACAGCGTATGCATTGTGTCTTTTAAGGGCGCGAAAGCCGAGTTGTTGTTGCCGATGACGCGGTCCTTGGTCCGCGCCAAGCGTGCCATGACCGGCTTGCCAGGCGGCGGCGGGACGCCGCTGGCATCAGGATTAAAACTGGCGTACGAGCAAGCCATGCTTTTGCAGCGACAAGGGATCACGCCCTTGTTGGTTATCTTGAGCGATGGCCGTGCGAATGTGACATTGGATGGCTTGGGTGGCCGTACCCAAGCGCTTGCAGACGCGCAGTCATGGTGCGATCAATGGCGGGCCTCCGGGCATCAATCCCTTTGGATTGACACCTCGGTTCAACCCGATCCGCAGGTGCAAACGCTGGCGTACGCCATGGGGGGGCGCTATATGCCGATGCCGCAAGCCCACGCGCACCGCATGGCCGCCGCGATGGATCACCTCAGGCAGCAGAACCGCGACCATGTTTGATCGCTTGTATCCTGGCATGCAGTGGACGGATTACCGTCACGAGTGGCCGAACGCACATTGGAGCCAATTTGTACATGCGGGCGGTATCAAATGGCATGTGCAAATGGCGGGTCAAGGACCGGCGTTGTTGTTGTTGCACGGGACGGGTTCTGGCAATTTCAGTTGGCGTGATCTGTTACCCGTTTTAACCCCGCATTTCACATTGATCGCGCCCGATTTACCGGGCCACGCGTTCACCACACGGGGTTCTGATCAATCTCTTTCATTGAAGGGTATGAGTAGCGGTGTGTTGGCCTTGTTGCAGCAGTTGGGCATCACGCCCGCGGCGATTGTGGGTCACTCTGCCGGTGCTGCGATCGCGGCGCAAATGATGGTGCAGGAGCCGCGGCTGGCTGATACCCACCTGATGGGGTTGAACCCGGCGTGGTTGCCGTTGCCTGGTGTCCCCGCATGGATTTTTGGTCCGGCTGCGAAGCTAGCAGCCTTGAATCCGCTGTCTGCATGGGCGACGGTGCGTTTTGCCAAACGGCCTGGTGTGATTGCCAAGTCAGTGGCGCAAACCGGATCGCACCTCTCGCCAGCCGGTATCGCGTTGTACCAAGCCGTCTTCACGCACACGGGACACGTGCATAGCGTGTTGGGCATGATGGCATCGTGGAAGCTCGCAGGCTTGACTGATGCGTTGGCCACGTTGAAAAACCCAGTCACGATGTTGGTGGGCACGAATGACAAAACCATTCCGCCATCACTGGCGCATGACGCGTGCCGCGTGATGCCGCAGGCCACTTTGCATCAGCAGATCGGTTTGGGTCATTTGGCACACGAAGAGCAGCCGGTGGACACCGCAAGGCACCTGTGTGCCGCCTACGGTATCAACCGATCGAATTGAATCGCAGCTAGCCGTGCGGGTTGGCTTTGAGCATCGCCAGCACGTCGAGGGGGCTGGTGCTGATCAGGTCGGCGCCAAACATATCCGCTGTGGCATCTACCAGTGAGAAGATGGGGCCGCCCAACAGGACCTTGGCGTCCGGGTTGCCCGAGTGCGCACGCAGATTTTCTATGAGTGATTTGAGCTTATACAACTGTGATTCAATGGCCACCGATATGCCGATCAAATCGAACCACTCATTGGCAACCGATCGCACCAATTCCTCCTCAGAGGCGGAGATGTCGATGACCACCGATGCCCCTTCGCGCTTGAACAGATCGGCCACGATGGTGACGCCCAAAATGTGAAGTGAGCCGGGCGCCGCGCACAGCATGACGTGACGCTCTAACCCCTCAGATTGTGGGCCGTCACGGTACTCGTATCCCAGCCGGTAGGTGATTTGATGCATGATGGCCAGGCCACACGTGACATCGCTGAAACTGCAGAGGTCTTTTTCCCACAAGTCACCGAGCTGTTGCGCAGCCGGTGTGATGAGGTTCAGAAAAATCTGCTGGTGCGGGTGTCCGGAGGACAGTAACCCATCGATGATGGCGTTGACGCGCAACGAGTCACCATTGCGGCAAGCCATCGCAAAGGCGTCCAGTTGTGGCAGGGGATCGAGCGGTGCGAAAACCGACGCTTGGTTCGCCATGCGCGCGTTGTAGTTTTCCGACTGCAAAAGCCTCGGAATCAGTTGGGTCTCGATGACGTCTACGAGCGACTCTTTACAGCTGTCGTCATCTGGCGACGTGTTTTGAATTCGCCTCGAAAACCCATCTAAGTTTTGTAACTTAGACATGCAAAAACCTTGCAAAACAACAACGTGCCCTGAATTGGCGGGAGATCGGGGTGGGTGGTCACCAGCAAGATAGCGTGCCGATCCGTTGATTCGCACGAATATAAATAAATTTAAACGCCTTTTCAATGCTCCAGAACCCGTCATGTTTGTCTACCACAAGGGTCGACTTATGTGACGCGCTGCGCTGTCTCTCAGGCTAGCTTGTCTTGGCAAAGCCCAACAGGTGAGCCATGTCCTTTAAAAAGATACGCACGTGGGCGACGGGGTCTCGCTTGGCCAGCTCTTTGTTCATGTAGGCGTCGAAGGTGAGTTTTTGCACATCTTTGTCTTCGCAAATCTTCACGAATTTTTCGCGGCGCTTGTCGTTTTGATACCAGAAGTACTGCATGACGCCCAAGATCCAAAAGACTTTGCCGTGTTGCTTCATGAAACGCTTACGACCCTGAGCCAAGCACTTCGGATTACCCGTTTTCAACGCTTCATGCGCAGCGCGGGCCATGGTTCGACCGCAGTCCATGGCGTAGTAAATGCCTTCACCCGATGAGGGGGCAACCACGCCTGCGGCATCACCCACCACCAGAATATCGCGGCCGTTGTCCCAGTGTGGTAGCGGCTTCAATGGGATCGGGGCGCCTTCACGACGCAAGATCGCTTGATCGCTCAAGCCAGCGATCCCGCGCAGGTGTCCGGTCGCTGTTCGCAGAGAAAAGCCCTTGTCCGCGCTACCGGTGCCGACGCTGGTAGTTTTCCCATGTGGGAAAACCCAGCCGTAAAAGTCAGGCGAGACCTCGCCTTGGTAATACACGTCGCAGCGCTCCGCATCGTGGGTAAGCGACGGATCGGGCGACGCAATGATCTCGTGATACGCGAAGACGTATTTGGTCTTGTCGGCTTTGGGAATGTGCGCTCTGGCAATGGGTGATCGCGCGCCATCGGCCCCAATCACCATTCGCGTGGAGACCCGCACGCGCTGTGCCGTTTGCCCAGGCTCCAACGGCTTGCCTGTGACAGGGGTGTAGTAAACCCACAAGCCACCGACTTCGTCGCGCTCAACCTTTTCAAAAACCGCTTGCTGTCTGAATGCACCGGATGCCGCCGCGCGGTCGCGTAAGAATTGATCGAAGTCCTGACGATCAACCATGCCAACAAACCCATCTTCGATCGGGATGTCGACCTTGTTGTCCTTGGGTGAGATCATGCGTGCGCAGCGAATCTTAGCGACCAATAGTTCGTCGGGAATCGCAAAATCTTTGATGAGTCGGGGTGGAATCGCGCCGCCACAGGGCTTGGGGCGACCCTCGCGGTCGAGGAGTAACACGCGCCAACCCTCAACAGCTAAGTCATTCGCGGCAGTGGCGCCCGATGGGCCTCCTCCGACCACTACAAAATCAAAGTCGACTTGGTTCATGTCGCAGACCCCTCTCGCCACTGGATTGGATGTGGTCGACGTATGGCGTCGACCGGTTTGGTGTTGCTACGCATGCGGTATGCGACGAGGGCCGATGCCATAAACAGCATCGCTTGAAAGATGAAAACGCTGAGGTAAGCCAAGCGCGAGTCACCGAAGATGGCGTGTGCGATATCGCTGGCAGCGGTGCCGACGATGCCCCCTAAACCGAAAGCGATAGCTTGGGCTGCACCCCAAAGCCCCATCCGTGTGCCTTCTTTACCGGGGCCACCTTCGCCAGCCAGACGCATCATGGTGGCGATCGCTGCAATGGAGAATGCGCCGTTGGCGACGCCCAAAAACACCACGTTGGCCTGCAAGGGCCATACGGGTGACAGGGCCGCGAGGGCCGAGAGTGACAGCCCAATCGTTGCCACCGCGGACAGGACGCAGCCGCCCAGCATCCACGCACTGACGCTCCCTAAGCGGCCGTTCACCCACTTCGTGCTGGCGCCCGCGACGGCCAGCATGCCGACGAGCACCCCGCTGTGGTGCCAGCCGGATAGCTGGGTGGTTTTACCGGGTGACAGGCCATGAACGACGCCCGCAAAGGGCTCCAGGATGAGGTCTTGCGCGCTGTAAGCCAGCATCGACAAGAACACGAAGATGGTGAACGTTCGTGCGGTGGGCTCTGACGCAACTTCTTTAAAAGCCGCTTTGAAGCTGTCAAAATTTTTGGGCGTTTCAGCCTTGACCGTACCACCTGACTTTTCGAGACCCCACAAACACAGCGCGGTAATGATGACCGTCAAGACGCTCAAACCGGCAGATACCTTCAGGAGCACTGCAGGTGAATAGGGGTCAATCAATTGCCCCACGGTTCCCGCCGTAACGGCGAAGCCCATGATCATCATGAGCCACACCACCGTTGCGGCTTGGGCCCGGCGATCATCCGGTACTTGTTTGGCCATCAGAGCCAACAATGAGGTGCCACAGGCACTGACGCCTAATCCGATCAGACTGAACGAAAGCACGGCCAGCGCGATGCCGGCGATGGTTGCGGTTTGCATCCAGATCGTGGCGAAGGCGGCCATCACGCCGCCACAACTCAGCACCACCATGCCGCCCATCATCCACGGTGTACTGCGTCGACCTTTGTCTGCACCGTAGCCCATGCGCGGCCGCACAATTTGTACCGCGTAGTGCCATGCGACGAGGAAGCCTGGCAGCAACGCAGGCAGCGCTAACTCGACCACCATGATGCGGTTGAGGGTGGATGTGGTGACCACTACCACCGCGCCGAGGCACGCCTGAATCAGTCCCAAACGGATGATTTGTAGCCAGCCAAAACCCGGTGTCGTCATAGCATGCCCGTATGGTGAAGTTGTCGCAGACCCCAAGCGCTCACCATCATGCCGCTGACAAACAGCGGGACACCAAAGGCGCTGACGTGCAGGGCGCGGGCAATCGGTTGTTGGATGAAGCGAGCCATCAAAGGCCATTGCAGCAGGCTCAGAATCAAGACAGCAGCGCTGTGCCAAGGCAGTGCCCATTGCCACAGCAACACGGCAACGACGGCTTGTGGGAGCCACATCATGAGACAGGCCACCTGCGCCGCACGAACGGCCCCGAGTTGAACCGGCAACGAGGCGACGCCCATCTGACGATCGCCCTCAATGGCTTTGAAGTCGTTCAAGGTCATGATGCCGTGGGCACCAAAGCTGTAGAGCAGGGCAAGGGTAAGGGTGTGGGCACCGGGCCATACGCCGCCCAGCATGACAGCGGCGCCGGTGATCCACGCCAAACCTTCGTAGCTCAAGGCGCAGGCGGCATTGCCGAACCAGCCATTGTTTTTCAGTCGGATGGGGGGCATGCTGTAGGCCCACGAAAATGCAATCGCAAGCGCGCATGCGGCGAAGCCCCAGGGCCCCATCAGCGTTGCCCAGGCCAAAGACAGCAGCGTCCACGCAATCGCGATGCCCAGCCCCCATCGCCCTGGCATTCGACCTGACGGAATGGGGCGGTGCGGTTCGTTGATCGCATCGACGTGTCGGTCAAACCAATCGTTCACGGCCTGACTGCTGGCGCATACCAATGGGCCTGTCAAAACCAAACCCAGCACCAACAGCGACCAGTTGTCTGCGAAGCTTTGCCCCGATGCCACCACTCCACACGTGAAGGCCCACATGGGTGGAAACCACGTGATTGGTTTGAGTAGTTCCGCCACGGTTCGCAGACGCGGGGTCCGAACGGTTGGCGGAAGGGCGAGGCTCTGGGGGTCCATGTCTTCATTATGAGAAGAACCCACAGCTTGTCAATTAAGGTTGACACTTATTTGTCAACCAAAAACGACTAATTGCCTCAGCTCAAAGCGGCGTCGGTATCGTTTTCAGACAAGATGCCGAAACGGCGCAACTTAACGTACAGGCTTTGCCTGGACAAACCCAGCATTTCAGCCGCTGAAGCGCGGTTGTTATGGGTGAGTTCGAGGGCCGCCTCAATGCAAATACGCTCAATCGTATCGACGGTTTCACCGACGATGTCTTTCATGGGGCGGCGCCCGACCAACTGCGACAGCTCCGCCAGCGGGGCTGGCAGGGGTTGTGACAGGTTGGTACTTTGCATGCGCCTGTCCATATCGCGGACAAAAAACGCGTAGAGCGATTCGGGCTTGGCGAGCGGCACCGCCGAGACTTCGACCGGCAGGGTCATACCGGATAGTGTTTTAAGTTCCGTTGCGAAATTGCGCACGGGTACCTGTTGCTTGAGCGAGGTGGTGAACACGCCCCAATCCACACCGCCTCGGGCGAACCAGCGTTCAATGGGTTGACCAATCACTTGTGAGGCAGCGGTCAGTCCGAATAAGGCCATGCCTTCCTCGTTGATGCTTTTCACGGTGCCGGTGTGGTCCGTTAACACCCAGCCATCTGGAAAGCTGGCCATCGCCATGCTCAGTACCGCAGCGGTGTTGGAGTTTTCGGAAACGGGGTCTTCTGCCGCTTGACGGCTGAGACGCACCAAGAATTGCGCACCGCCTTCTTGGCGGAACACGATGGCCGATACGCTCACGGCTGAGGGGATACCTGCTAATTTAGCGGTACAGATTTCCACCCGGCCGGTTGCCAAAGCCGTTCGCAGGAGGGTGTCGACATCGCCGAGGCTATGCGTGTTGAAGCAGTCCCTAAAGTCACGGCCGACCAGTCGTTTGCTGGCGTCTTTGAGCAGGGTTTGAACGCCCATGTTGGCCTCGACGATGCGATTGGATTTCGCATCCACCATGATCACCGCCTCGGGGGAGGATTCAAACAGCACGCGATAACGGGCCTCGATGTGGCGCAAGCGCAGGTAGTCTCGCTCGACCGATTGTTGGGTTTCGACCAGACGACGCTGTAATTCTGCCAAGCGCTCCAGGTTGCGCCCGACGGCCAAGCGCTTGTTGTCCTTGAGTTGAACGGTGATGTACTGGATGGCTGCCTCGTTACCTGCGGGAGTCGGGTGGTTGACATGTCGCCAGGTGAGGTCTGTGGGGGCCTTATCGGCAGCCAGCAGCTCTTGGATTTTCTTTTTACTCTCAACGGTCACGGTATCGATCCAAGCCTTGCCGAGCCAAGCTTGACACCCCAAAGTCGCCATCATGTCCTGTCCAGTGGACACTTCCTCAACGATTCCATCCCCACCAATGGTGAGACTCACGTCTGAGACCGCGCCTAACAGCGCAGAAAACGTTGTGGAATCGAGTTCTTTTGGGTTCATTCTGGGGTTTAATTTTAGAGCTAATCGCTTGTATAGGGCTTATTTCCTAGCTTACATGCAATTTGACGTGGCTCACTCTCTATTTAATAAGTATCTGGTTATACATGACTGTGGGGCACACTTTTCTTAGTGTGCTTCGTCACAATGTCAACTGCCTGTTCGGCATCAACTGTCAGACATGTGGTACCACGCCATTTTAATTTCTCGGGGTTCAATGTGGCCATGGGGCCCCCGACGTAGGTTCGTAACTCAGGGTTGATCGCGTCAGCCAACAGCTGGGGTAGCGCCGTCGCGATCGCATCGATCGAGCGATCGCTTGCGATGGAGAGCATGACGGCATCAAACCAATCGGATTGAAAGGTCCGTTCGAAATCGACCATGTCTTGGGGCGTACCCAGGGTAACGGTCCAGCCGGCGCGACGGAAAAACTCGCCCAACATGAATGATCCCAGGGTGTGCTGGGCGTTGGGCTCTGTCATGACCAACAGGCTCAAACCGTTGGGCTCTGCGCCGTCCTCGGCCAAGAAGGCTGCGCTGAACTCGTGCATCAATGTTTGCAGGTGGGAGACGGCAATGGTGAGATCGACAAAATCCACCGAATCCGCTGTCCATTGGGTGCCCAATAGCCGCGCGGCAGGCGCGATGCCATTGATGTAGATGTCGGCGAACGACTGCCCCTGCCGGTGCCAATTGAGCATGACCTTACGGGACTCATCAATACCCCTAAGACTCGCTTTAGCCAGCGCGGCAATTTGGTTGGCATCGAGGTGCGCGTCGGGGTCGAAGTCGGTCCCCCCGACCAGCCTTGGGCTGCTGTCGGGCGATACCCGCGCTTTCAAAGCCTCTTTTTGTGGCTCCCAGGGCGGGCTCCTTGAGCGCCCTGTACTTTCCGTGTTGAACTGAGCCACATCGTTCACCTTTTGATAAGACAGACCAAAGTAGTGTCTTTGATTTTGTCTAGGACTGCATTACGTGTAAACCCTAAGGTACAAAAATGGTGTCAATTTATATTGACACAAAGGGTGTCAAAACGTAAAGTGTTCTTAATTCTGGTCAACGTGAAAGTCACACATGCCTCCCACCCCGCTTCCGGTCTTGTATACGCCGGCGCAACGCGCCCGACGTGATGCAACCCGCTGGACTCTGGTTCAAGGGGTTTTGGCGCCGGTTCAATTTGTGATCTTCCTGATTAGCTTGTACCTCGTCATGACCAGTCTCAGCAGTGGCTTACACACAGATTGGGCCTTGATCTCGGTTGTGATCAAGACGCTGGTGCTCTACGCGATCATGGTGACCGGTGCGATTTGGGAAAAAGCGGTGTTTGGCCAATACCTGTTTGCAGGCCCATTCTTTTGGGAAGACGTCGTCAGCATGGTGGTGTTGGCGCTGCATACGGCGTACCTATGGGTGTGGTGGCAAGGGCAGTGGTCGGCCACCGAGCAGTTGTGGTTGGCACTGGTGGCCTACGGCACCTACGGCGTCAACGCGGCTCAATACATCCGCAAGTTCCGTATGGCGCGCTTGCAAAGGCCCGTTATACAAGGCCCCGCATCAGGCGTACAGGTGAGCCTATGAATGCCTTTATCCCGATCCAACCGGCGCCTAGCCAAGGTTGTACCGATGTCGTTCCGCTCGTCGAACGCGGCCAACGCGAAGTTTTCTGCGGATTAACAGGCATCATTTGGTTGCATCGCAAGATTCAAGACGCTTTCTTTCTAGTGGTTGGTTCGCGCACTTGCGCGCATCTGATCCAATCAGCCGCCGGTGTGATGATTTTCGCGGAGCCGCGTTTTGCGACCGCCATCATCGACGAGCGTGATCTCGCCGGACTGGCTGACGCCAACGACGAACTTGACAAGGTGGTTAACCAACTGCTCGCGCGTCGCCCCGAAATCAAGTTGTTGTTCTTGGTGGGTTCGTGCCCGTCCGAGGTCATCAAACTCGATTTATCGCGTGCCGCAAGCCGCCTATCGGCTTTGCATTCGCCACAGGTTCGGGTTTTGAATTACTCGGGTAGTGGCATCGAGACCACCTTTACCCAAGGGGAGGATGCGTGCTTGGCGTCAATGGTGCCCACGCTGCCCGCGCAGCCGGCAGATGCCGCCGCCGAGCTGTTGTTGGTTGGCACCTTGGCCGATGTGGTGGAAGACCAGTTCATGCGCCTGTTCACTGAAATGGGCATTGACCGTGTTCGTTTCTTCCCGCCTCGTCGTGCGGACGATCAGGCGCCTATCGGACCGAATACCCGGCTGCTGTTGGCACAACCGTTTCTCGGTGATACGGCCCGCGTGCTGCAAGGCCGTGGTGCGACCTTGTTGTCAGCGCCATTTCCGTTGGGGATCGAGGGAACCACGGCATGGCTCAAGGCTGCGGCGGATGCCTTCGAGGTTGCGCCCGAGCGGTTCGAAGCGGCGATTGCCGCACCAGTGGCGCGGGCGCATGCGTCGCTCTCTCGCGCACGGACACAGCTTGAGGGCAAGTCGATTTTCTTCTTCCCTGATTCTCAACTTGAGATTCCTTTGGCCCGTTTCTTATCTCGCGAAATGGGCATGACGCTGCTAGAGGTCGGCACGCCTTATTTGCATCGCCAACATCTGGCAAGAGAGCTCGCACTGTTGCCGTCAACGACCTCGATATCTGAAGGCCAAGACGTTGAGAAACAACTCGACCGCTGCCGACGCATGGCCCCCGACATGGTCGTGTGTGGCCTCGGTTTAGCGAACCCATTGGAGTCAGAGGGTATGACCACCAAGTGGGCTATTGAGCTGGTTTTCACACCCATTCAAGGCTTTGACCAAGCCGGTGATTTGGCCGAATTGTTTGCCCGTCCCCTGGTGCGTCGTACGCGCCTGGCTGCCTGAGGATCAACCGACATGCAACTCACGCTCTGGACATACGAAGGCCCACCCCACGTCGGCGCGATGCGCATCGCCACCGCCATGAACGACGTGCATTACGTACTGCATGCACCTCAGGGCGACACCTATGCGGACCTGTTGTTCACCATGATTGAACGACTGCAGAAACGTCCCCCGGTGACTTACACCACGTTCCAGGCACGTGATCTGGGCGGCGATACCGCCGAGTTGTTCAAAACAGCCGCACGTGAGGCATTTGCGCGATTCAAGCCCAAAGCCATGTTGGTCGGTTCTTCGTGCACCGCAGAGTTAATTCAAGACGACCCTGGTGGCCTGTGTCAGGCACTGGCGTTGCCAGTACCGGTGGTGGCCTTGGAATTGCCGTCTTACCAACGGAAAGAAAATTGGGGCGCTTCGGAAACGTTCTACCAACTGGTGCGTGCGTTGGCAAAGCCCGCAACGCAGGTGGGCGAGAGATCAGCCAACGCGAAGCCGCGTTGCAACCTGCTGGGGCCCACCGCCTTGGGTTTCCGTCATCGCGATGACGTGAAAGAAATAACCCAGCTGCTCACGCAAATGGGCGTGGATATCAATGTTGTGGCGCCACTGTCTGCCACGCCGGACGACATTGCACGCTTAGCGGATGCCGACTTTAACGTGGTGATGTACCCCGAAATTGCACAGCTCAGTGCGCAGTGGTTACAGCGACAATTCAAACAGCCATTCACCAAAACCATACCGATCGGCACAACAGCGACGCTGGAATTCATTCGAGAAGTTGCCACGTTGGCAGGACTGGACCCCGAGGTCGCCGTTGCCAACGCGACGTCACGTGCCGCGTGGTACGCACGGTCTGTGGATTCGACGTACCTCACCGGTAAGCGCGTCTTTGTATTTGGTGACGCCACACACGCGGTGGCTGCCGCGCGCGTCGCGGCGCAAGAAATGGGCTTCACAGTAGTAGGTATCGGCACGTATAGTCGTGAATTTGCCCGCGAGGTTCGCGCTGCGGCTACCACTTATGGTGTTGAGGCCTTGATCAGCGATGACTACCTAGAAATTGAGGCGTGTATTGCCGCACTGAACCCTGAGTTGGTCTTGGGCACCCAGATGGAGCGCCACATTGCCAAACGATTGGGTGTGCCTTGCGCGGTGATTTCAGCGCCCGTGCATGTTCAGGATTTCCCGGCGCGTTACTCACCGCAAATGGGTTTTGAAGGCGCTAACGTGCTGTTCGACACCTGGGTGCACCCACTCATGATGGGGCTGGAGGAACACCTGATTGGCATGTTCCGTGGTGACGCTGAATTCCACGAGGATGCTGCGCCGTCGCACTTGGGCGGTGGCGTCCACAGCCCGGCGCAGGCGGCTGCGCCAGCGGCAACCGTATCAACGGCCCCTGATGCCCAGATCACCGTCGCGAGTTGGGATACCGGTGCGGAAAAAGAATTGAAAAAAATCCCCTTTTTCGTCCGTGCCAAAGCGCGGCGAAACACCGAGGCTTACGCCTTGCAACGTGGCGTGGCACTGATCACGACGGAGACCCTGTATGAGTCAAAAGCTTATTACTCAGGGCACTGAATCGGTGAAACCCAGCGCAACGCCCATTCGGTTGGTGGTCGTCACCATGGATACGCACTTTGCGAGTTCATTTGCGCGCGCCAACGCCACTTTGCACCGTGACTATCCAGGCCTCGATTGGCGCTTACATGCGGCCTCGGAGTACACCGGGCATGACGAGCGGACGAAAGCGTGTATCGCCGATATCGAAACAGCCGACATCGTGGTGTGCGGTATGTTGTTTCTTGAGGATCATTTCTTACCGATATTGCCTGCGTTACGCGCCCGCCGCATGCAGTGTGATGCCATGATTTGTCTGGCCAGTGCAACCGAGGTAACGCAACTGACACGTTTGGGTAAGTTCGACATGAGTAAGCCCGCCAGCGGCCCCATGGCGCTGCTCAAGAAATTACGCGGTAGTAAGGAAAAGGCCCAAACCGGTGGGGCCGCGCAAATGAAAATGCTGCGTCGCTTGCCCCAGTTGTTACGCTTTATTCCAGGCACGGCACAAGATGTTCGGGCGTACTTCATCACCCTGCAGTACTGGTTGGGCGGTTCCGATGAAAACTTGCTTAATCTCGTCCGTCACGTGATTGACTGCGGGTCACAAGGCGAGCGTCAGGTACTGAAGGGCTTGGTTAAAGCGTCGCCGCCAGTGGATTACCCAGAGGTCGGTGTGTATCACCCGCGCATGGCAGGGCGTTACGCAGAAGATGTCGCCGCACTGCCTAAGCCGTCAGGCGCACCGGCTCTCGGAACGGTCGGCGTTTTACTTTTACGGTCTTATTTACTATCGAAAAATTCGGGTCACTACGACGGTGTGATCGCGGCATTGGAGGCGCGCGGCTTGCGCGTCATTCCTGCATTTGCAGCGGGACTGGATTCGCGTCCGGCGATCGATGCGTTCTTCATTAAAAACGGACGTGTCACGGTCGATGCCGTGGTCTCGTTGACTGGCTTCTCATTGGTGGGCGGTCCTGCCTACAACGACGCCAAAGCCGCTGAAGAGGTGCTGGCCAGTTTGGATGTTCCCTACGTTGCGGCACACCCGGTCGAGTTCCAAACCATTGACCAATGGGGTGGTTCCGAACGCGGCTTGTTACCGGTCGAGAATACGATCATGGTTGCCATCCCAGAGTTGGATGGCTCGACCAGCCCGATGGTGTTCGGCGGGCGACCCGGTGCCATTGGTGTGACCTGCACCGGTTGCGACCATGCCTGTACCTTCGGTGAGAGCCACACGGTACAGGACATGCACTCGTGCCCAGAGCGGGCCATGATGTTGGCGGCACGTGTGAAGAAATTAATCACACTCAAGCGCAGCGAGCGGCAGAACCGCCGCGTGGGTATTGTGCTGTTCAACTTCCCCCCAAACGCCGGCAGTATTGGCAGCGCCGCACACTTGTCCGTTTTTGAATCTTTGTGGCATACCCTCAATGCCATGAAGGCGCAGGGTTATACCGTCGACGTACCCGATTCGGTTGATGCATTGCGCGAGGGTTTGTTGCACGGAAATGCCGCGCAACATGGTGCCAACGCCAACGTGCACACCCTGATTTCGGCAGACGACCATGTTCGTCGTGAGCGTTGGCTCAGCGCCATTGAAGCCCAGTGGGGGCCCGCGCCCGGGCGTCAACTCAGCAATGGCCGTGACATCTTTATTTTGGGTAAGCAATACGGCAATGTGTTGGTGAGTGTGCAGCCCGCGTTCGGGTACGAGGGCGATCCGATGCGTCTCTTATTCGAGAAAGGCCTCACACCCACGCATGCCTTCTCGGCCTTCTATCGCTACTTGCGGGAGGACTTCAATGCCCACGCGGTATTGCACTTCGGCACCCACGGCGCGCTTGAGTTCATGCCGGGCAAGCAATCGGGTATGGGCGGTAACTGTTGGCCCGATCGGTTGATTGACGACCTGCCAAACATTTATTTCTACGCGTCAAACAATTCGTCTGAGGGCGCCATCGCCAAACGGCGTTCAGGCGCGACCTTGGTGAGCTATCTCACCCCCCCCATTGCACAAGCCGGTTTGTACAAGGGGCTGAATGAACTAAAGGCGTCGATTGATCGTTGGCGCCAACTGGCTACCGATAACCCTGAACGCCGGGAGATGGTCACCACATTGCAGGCACAAGCCGTTGCATTGGACTTGGTGCCTGCGACACCGGATTGGTTTGAGGCGTTGGGGCCTGATGCCCTTGAACGAGCGGTGTTGTCGTTGTCTGATTCGCTGTTGACTTTGGAGTACACGCTGATTCCGCATGGCCTGCATGTCGCAGGACGACCCACCAGCGTGGCGCAACGGGTGGACATGTTGCTGGCCATGGCGCAGGCCAGTCACGACATCCAACTTGACCGAAAAGCGGTGGAGGCGTTGGTCAATGGCCAAAGCCCTGAGCGCGCTCTGGCCGCCGGTGCGCCGCCCCATGATGACCGTCATTTGGCAGCTTTACAGGCCTTGGTGGAACCACTCGCGCACTTGGCGGTTGACAGCGAGGTCACGTCATTGCTGCACGCGCTCGATGGGGGCTACATCCGACCCGCGCCAGGTGGAGACATTCTGCGTACCCCCGCTGTCTTACCCACCGGACGCAACATCCACGGCTATGACCCATTCCGAATCCCCAGCGCATTGGCTGTTCGTGATGGCAAGCAGCAAGCAGATTTGCTGATTGAGCGCTACTGTGCCGATGGCAGCCCACTGCCTGAGTCCATTGCCATGGTGCTGTGGGGCAGTGATAACTTGAAGAACGAGGGTGCGCCGATTGCGCAGGCGTTAGCGCTCATGGGGGCGTTACCCCGCTTCGATAGCTACGGGCGCATCGCAGGGGCTTCACTGATTCCGCTTGAAACCCTGGGTCGCCCCCGCATTGATGTGGTCATGACTTTGTCTGGCATTTTCCGTGACCTCATGCCGTTACAAATTCGCCTGTTGGCTGATGCCGCGTACTTGGCTGCCTCAGCCGATGAACCGGTCGAGATGAACTGGGTTCGCAAGCATGCACTGGCCTATCAGGCGGCCCATGCTTGTTCCCTAGAGACCGCTGCACTGCGCGTTTATGGGAATGCCGAAGGCGCATACGGTGCCAATGTCAACAACTTGGTTGAAAGCAGTCGGTGGGATCAAGAGGAAGAGCTTGCAGAAACCTACAAGCGTCGCAAAGGCTTTGCGTATGGCCGAACGGGGCGTGCTGAGCAACACACCGCCCTGTTGCAGAGCGCCTTGGCCGATGTGCAACTGACCTACCAAAACCTCGACTCTGTGGAGTTGGGCGTGACGACGGTTGATAACTACTTCGACACCTTGGGTGGCATCACGCAGGCGGTCAAGGTCGCGCAGGGCGGGAAGGCACCGCCCGTGTTCATCGGTGACCAAACAACCGGCAACGCGTCGGTGCGAACGCTCGACGAACAGGTTGCCCTTGAGACCCGCACACGCATGCTGAACCCCAAGTGGTACGAGGGCATGTTGGAGCACGGTTATGAGGGTGTGCGTCAGCTTGAAACACACATGATGAACACGATGGGTTGGTCAGCCACCACCGGTCAGGTGCAGCCCTGGATCTACAAGCAGTTATCTGAAACCTTCATGTTGGATCCCGCCATGCGTAACCGCTTGGCGCAATTGAATCCCACCGCTTCCGCCCGCGTCGCGAATCGTTTGCTGGAGGCGTGTGAGCGCAACTACTGGCAGCCCGATGCCGAAACATTAAAAGCCCTTCGCCTCGCAAGCGAAGAATTAGAAGACCGCCTCGAAGGCGTATTTGAGGGAGTCCATGTATGACAACGGTTGAAACATTACCTTTTCCGACAGTTCGTAAAAATTCGAAATTAGACGGTGAGGGTAGCGTGCAAGTTCAGCTCGACCCGAACGTCAAGATTGGCAACGCCAAGGTCTTTGCGATTTACGGCAAGGGTGGTATCGGCAAGAGCACCACCTCATCGAATTTGTCAGCGGCCTTTTCCAAGATGGGGAAACGGGTCCTGCAAATCGGCTGTGACCCCAAACATGACAGCACTTTCACGCTCACCAAGAAAATGTTGCCGACGGTGATCGACGTGTTGGAGACCGTCGACTTTCACGCTGAGGAATTGCGTGTCGAAGACTTTGTGTTCGAGGGCTATAACGGCGTGATGTGTGTGGAAGCAGGCGGCCCACCAGCGGGTACCGGCTGTGGTGGCTACGTGGTCGGGCAGACGGTGAAGTTGCTCAAAGAGCATCACCTGTTGGAAGACACAGACGTGGTGATCTTTGATGTACTCGGCGATGTGGTGTGTGGTGGATTTGCTGCACCGCTGCAGCACGCCGACCGCGCCATGATCGTGACTGCCAATGATTTCGACTCGATCTTTGCGATGAACCGCATCGTTCAAGCGATTGGTGCGAAAGCCAAAAACTACAACGTGCGCTTGGGCGGTGTGATCGCTAACCGCAGTGCGGCAACCGACCAAATCGATAAATACAACGATCAAATTGGCCTCAAATTGGCGGCGCACTTTCCTGATCTTGACGTGATCCGCCGCAGTCGTTTGAAGAAGTCAACGTTGTTTGAGATGGAGCACTCGCCCGAGTTGGAGGCGGTGCAAAAAGAGTACATGCGTCTCGCAGCAAATTTATGGACAGGCGGCGAGAAGTACTCGGCTGTACCGATGAAAGACCGCGACATCTTTGATCTCTTGGGATTTGACTGAAGGATAAGCAGATGCGTGATGTGACCTACGAACAGCGACGCGGCGAGATCGAACATTACTTCGATCGCACTGCGGTTGCGGCGTGGGAGAAGCTCACGTCAGATGCGCCCGTCGGACGCATCCGGCAAACGGTCAGGGCAGGGCGCGATGAAATGCGCGCCACCTTGCTGTCGTGGTTGGGGCATGACTTGGCGGGTAAGCGCATTCTTGACGCCGGTTGTGGCACAGGCGCGCTAGCGGTTGAGGCTGCACGTCGGGGGGCCTCGGTGGTTGCCATCGACCTGTCGCCCACACTCGTCGATTTGGCGCGTTCTCGCATTCCTCCTGACGTCGCCGATCGGGTGACCTTTCTCAGCGGTGACATGCTGGACGAGGCCCTAGGCGAGTTCGATCATGTGGTGGCGATGGACTCCATCATCCATTACCAAACCGCCGATGCCGTGAAGGCACTGGCGCAGTTGGCGCCGCGTACGCGCCACAGCATTCTCTTCACCTTTGCACCCCGTACGCCCTTCTTGGCGGCCATGATTTCGGTGGGTCGGTTGCTGCCAAAGCGCGACCGCGCACCGTGGTTGCAGCCGATGGCTGAAAAAGACATCACGGCGTTGATGGATCTCCACGAGAGCCTGACTGACTGGGCATGTGTGCGGGGCCAGCGTGTTTCCAGCGGTTTCTACAAATCACAAGCCATGGAATGGGTTCGCACATGAGAGCAAAAACCTTCTCCAAATTCGCCAAGCAAATACCGGTTAGTTGGTTGCCATTTGCTGACGCGGCGAGTGCTGGCTTGCCGATGCCACGCCTTCTAAGGCTGTCGCTGTTTAAGTTCACGATGGGCATCACCACCGCACTCATGATTGGTACGCTCAACCGCGTCATGATCGTTGAGTTGGGCGTGGCGGCTTGGTTGGTCTCTATGATGTTGGCCTTGCCGTTATTGGTGGCACCATTTCGGGCCGTCACGGGTTATCACTCGGACGTCCATGTCTCTGCCTTCGGCTGGCGCCGAGTGCCCTACATGTGGGGCGGTACGCTGATTCAATTTTTAGGGTTGGCTGTCATGCCGTTCGCCCTGTTGGTGTTATCGGGTGGGGGCGCCGTTGCCGTCCCGTCGTGGGTGGGACCGGGTGCTGCGGCCATTGCTTTCCTGATGGTTGGCGCTGGTTTGCAAACCTCGCAAACGGCGGGCTTGGCCTTGGCAACCGATCAAGCCAGTGAGGAAACCCGTCCGCGTGTGGTCACCATGCTTTACACCATGCTCCTCATCGGTGCCGTGACGGGTAGCATCGCTTACAGCTATTTGCTATCTGATTTCACGCCCGAAATTTTGGTTCAAGTGGTGCAAGGCACTGCAATGGCCGTGTTGGTGCTCAATGCCATCGCCTTGTGGAAGCAAGAGGCTCGCAATCCCGCAAGAGTGGCTGCGATGCGTGCCGAGGTGCGACGCCCCTTCAAAGAGGCTTGGGCTGATTTCATCGCATTACCACAGGCCAAACGCTTTCTGTGTGCGACATCGCTGGGCACCATGGCTTTCCATATGCAAGACATTGTGCTGGAGCCGTATGGCGGCGAGATTCTGAATCTGAGTGTCGGCGCGACCAGCGCCCTGACAGGCTTGTTGGCCACCGGCGGCTTGTTGGGCTTTTACATCGCGGGTCGTCAGCTTGCAAAAGGGGTTGATCCCATGCGGGTCGCGGCTTACGGCTTATTGGCGGCGCTACCTGCGTTTTCAGCCGTCATCTTCTCAGCCCCAATGCAGGCGGGTTGGCTGTTCCGTTGCGGCGCCCTGGGTATTGGCTTGGGCGGTGGCTTGTTTGCAGTGGGTACCTTGTTTACAGCCATGCGCATCGAGAAAGCCTACATCGGCTTGGCGCTCGGTGCATGGGGCGCTGTGCAGTCGGCCTCCGCCGGAATCGCCATGTTTCTAGGCGGTGCCTTGCGCGACAGCATGCACGGGGTCACGACTCAAGGGGTCTTGGGTGAAGCCCTGTCGGATGCGGCAGTCGCGTACAGCATGGTTTATCACCTGGAAATGCTCCTTTTGTTCTTAACTCTCGTGGCAGTTGGACCCTTGGTCAAACGCCGTCCCTTTACACCACCTCATCCCCCGCAACCCCTCGGTTTAACCGAGTCTCGCATCTAGTTTTTTACAAGGAGAAGTCGCTATGCAAACCGTTGGAAACATAACCGGCTATGTCGATGTCGCGCAATTACTCTTGTATGCGTTCTGGATATTTTTTGCCGGCCTGATTTATTACCTTGCCCGCGAAAGTCACCGCGAAGGCTACCCCATGGAATCCAGTAACCCCCGAGCGGTGGTGAAGGGTTTCCCAATTCCTGAGCCCAAGACCTTTCTGCTTGAGGGTGGACGCAGTGTGACGGTGCCTGACCTGTCCCGTGGTGAGCCCGCCTATAAAGCGGCAGCGACTGGCGGCAGCTCGGGTGATCCCATCACGCCCACGGGCAACCCCATGTTGGCTGGCGTCGGTGCAGGCGCCTACACCTTGCGTGAGGACGTGCCTGAGATGACCTCACACGGTACGCCCTTACTGCAACCGTTGCGCATTGCCACGGATTACAGCGTTGCGCCGCAAGATGTTGATCCCCGTGGTCTGCCGGTGACGGCAGGCGATGGTAAGAACGCCGGCACGGTGAAAGACATCTGGATCGATGCCGCAGAAATGATGTTCCGCTACCTTGAAGTGGATATCGGTGGTGGCAAAACCGTGTTGTTACCCATGAACTTTGCCTTGGTTCGCCGCAACCAAATTGAGGTTGAGTCTGTCTATGCTCACCACTTTGCTGAGGTTCCAGCGCTGAAAAATCCGAACCAGATTACCAAGCTGGAAGAGGAGCAAATCAGTGCTTATTACGGTGCGGGCACGCTCTACGCGGACCCCCAGCGAAGCGAGCCCCTGATTTAAGTCGGTATCTATTGAGGACTAAACCATGCCGATTGATAACTTAGGCCACGAACACGAATTTGAACCGCAATACGGCTTGCCCGAACGGCTGCCGCGCGATGAATACCTGGTTTGGCAGGGATCGCCGGATGTCAACACACTGGCAGTTACCGCGTTTCACATTCGAAAATTGACGCTGTACTTTTTGGCGCTGGTCGCCGTGTGTGTTTGGTTGCCGCTGCAACGCGGCGCTGACATCATGACTGCCCTGGATGCTGTTAAGTGGGTACTCCCTCTTGCGGCATTGACCTTGGCTACGATCTGGGCGCTGGCATTCATGACAGCGCGTACCACCGTCTACACGATCACCAACAAGCGTGTGGTGTTGCGCGTGGGCATTGTCTTAACGGTCACATTCAACCTACCGCTCAAACAGATCGCGTCGGCGGATATTCGCGATTTAGGTGACCGCTTCGGTGACATCACATTGGCACTGAAGGGTTCCGATCGGATCGCGTGGATCCACTTGTGGCCCAGCGTGCGTGCATGGCGCATCCGGAAAACCGAGCCCACGTTGCGCGCGATACCCGATGCGAATGCGGTGGCCGCCAAGCTACGTGATGCCTGGACCCACACCACGGGCCTGCCCGCCAATGCAGCCGTTGAAACGGTCGACAAGCAGCGCGGCGTAACCAACCTGCAGGTGAATCTGACATGAACCGAAGCTACCGTACAGCCGCTGGGCCCGCTTTGGCGCCCGACACCTTTCCCAAGGCAATCCTTTATTTTGCCGCTGCCTTGATCGCGATATCGCTGCTATCGGTGGGTCTGGTGCGGCTTACGGGTAATGGCCCTGATCAGTTGGCTGCGCGTGCGGTCGCACAACGCGACTTGATCTTCAAGGATGGCAGCGACGGTGGGGTGCGGGTTGTCGATGGGAAGACGGGCACCACGCTCACCGTACTGCAAGGCGAGCAGGGGTTTGTGAGAGGCGCCTTGCGTGCGCTGGCGAGAGAGCGCTTTGCGCGGGGGATTGGATCAGATCAACCTTTTGAGTTGATCGCACGGGCGGATGGACGCCTCACCCTGAATGACCCCAGCACAAACAAGCGGGTTGATTTGGAGTCGTTTGGGCCACAGAACGCCGGAGAATTCCGTCGGTTTCTGGACATGGCGCCGATGCACTAGACGTTTGATGACTTGAATAACTGACTGGGAGAAGAAGACCATGGAAGCGACACCGACCATTGACAGCGCAGAGAAAGCCTCGAAAAAGGCGGTTGAGAGCACCATGCTGAGTCCACGGTTTTACACCACGGATTTTGATGCGATGGACCGTTTGGACATGTCATCTGTTCGCGCCGATTGGGACAAGATGATGGCGGAGTACGAGGGAGATAACAACCACGATCACTTCCAGCGCGATGCCCAGTTTGCAGATGAGGTGGCCCAGCGTTTCTCGCAAGTGAGCCCCGAAATGCGGCAGGAGTTTTTGGACTTCCTGATCTCTTCGCTGACTTCGGAGTTTTCTGGCTGCATCTTGTACAACGAAATTTTTAAGAATGTACAAAACCCCGATATCAAACAGCTCATGCGGTACATGGCACGGGACGAGTCCCGCCATGCCAGTTTCCTCAATCAGTCGCTGAAAGACTTTGGCTTGGGCATTGATCTCGGTAACTTAAAGCGCACCAAGGCCTACACCTATTTCAAACCCAAGTACATTTTTTACGCGACCTACCTGTCAGAGAAGATTGGTTATGCGCGCTACATCAGCATCTACCGTCAACTAGAGCGTCACCCAGAGAAGCGATTCCATCCGATCTTCCGGTGGTTTGAGCGCTGGTGCAACGATGAGTTTCGTCACGGCGAATCCTTCGCCTTGATCATGCGTGCCAACCCGCATCTGCTGCGCGGCGGCAACGTCTATTGGATACGTTTCTTCTTGGTGGCTGTTTACGCGACGATGTACGTAAGGGATCACTGCCGCCCGATGCTGCATGAGGAAATGGGGTTGGACTCCACCACCTACGACTACGAAGTTTTCCGGATTACCAACGAAATTACCAAACAGGTCTTCCCAATCAGCTTGGACATTGACAGCCCGGCTTTCCGCGCTTGCATGGCACGCTTATTCCACGTGCAGACGCAAATGGATCTGGCAAAGGCGCGCGGGGGTGTGATGGGTGGATTGCAACGGGCGCGTTGGGCGGTTGCGGGTGCGGCCACATTTGCACGCTTGTACTTCCTACCGGTCAAACACCACGCCCTACCCGAGCAGGTGCGCATGGTGCCCGCGTGGTAAGCCACTCAGCTGACACAGAAAGCCAAGGATGACCGATATCAGCATGGCCCTTGGATTTGCGATCTTCACCTGGTGGTTCAGCACCGGGGTCGTGATCCTGCTCAATCGCATGTCGAAGACGGCGATTGTGCTGAGCTTGTGCATTTCATCGGTGGTGGGCATCGGTGCCTTGGTTGGGTTGGCGCATACAGCTAATCAGACCTCTGTGACCGCCAGTTACTGCGCGTTCACCTCGGCACTGTTGGTGTGGGGTTGGAACGAATTGACGTTCCTAACTGGCTGGATCACGGGTCCTCAGAAGACGCCCATGTCAGCGGATACCAAGGGGTGGTTGCGCTTTTGGGTCTCTGTCAAAGCGGTGGTCTGGCACGAGTTGGCTATCTTGGGTGTGGGCCTGGCCATTGTTGCCATCACGTGGGATGCCCCGAACCAAGTCGGCACCGCAACCTACCTCGTGCTGTGGGTGATGCGAACCAGCGCCAAGCTGAATCTATTTTTTGGTGTCCGTAATTTGAGTGAGGCGTTTTTACCAACGCACCTGGCCTACCTTGAGAGCTTTTTTAAACGGCGGACTATGAACGCATTCTTTCCATTTGCAGTCTTGTTTGCCAGTGCTGTGCTGTGGGCCATGGTGGGGCACGCCAGTAACCCGGTCACCGATACCCCGACGGTCGTTGGCACGGTCTTGGTCAGTACGCTTTTGGCGTTAGCGATCGTGGAGCACCTGATGTTGGTGTTGCCGGTCGATACCACCGCATTGTGGCGATGGGCTATTCGCAAACAGCCGGCTAAAAAATTGGAGCCTCATGAGAAGTCCTTCCAAGTCAACTGATCGTTCAGTCGAGGGTTCGGTGGGCGGGCAGCGGCGCGCCCCGACTGCGATCGTCATTGGGACCGGCTTCGGTGGCTTGGCGGCCGCGATACGGCTGAGCGTCAAGGGCTATGCCGTGCAGATGGTCGAAAAGCTTGATGCCCCAGGTGGTCGGGCTTATGTGCATAAGCAAGACGGCTTCACCTTTGATGCGGGGCCGACGATCATCACCTTGCCGCATTTGATTGAGGAGCTTTTCACACTGTGTGGCGAAGACATGAAAGACCATGTCGATTTGCGTTTGATGGCGCCTTTCTACCGCATCCGATTTTCTGACGGAACGCACTTTGATTACAGCAATAACGATGACGCGATGCTGGAGCAGATCGCCCGCATCAGCCCAGAGGATGTTGAGGGATTCAAGCGTTTGATGCGCGCCTCCGAGCAGTGTTTTCAGCTCGGCTTTGTCGAACTGGGCATGGTGCCTTTTGAGACTTTTGGCGATGTGGTGAAAGCCATGCCCAACCTTATTCGCATGAAGGCGTGGCGTACCATCTACAGTTTGGTGGCGCAGCACATCAAGCACCCTAAGCTGCGCATCGTCATGAGTTTCCACCCGCTGTTAATTGGTGGGAATCCGTATTCCGTGACCTGTGTGTATGCCCTGATTCACTCGCTTGAGCGACGATGGGGCGTGCATTCTGCGATGGGTGGAACCGGCGCCATTGTGAACGCCTTGGTCAAGTTGCTAGAGGGCCGAAAAGTACCCATTCGCTACAACGCACCAGTGACCCGTATTTGTGTCACCGATGGGCGCGCAACTGGTGTCGAATTGGAAAATGGCGAGGTTCTAAATGCCGATATCGTGGTGAGTAATGGCGACGCGGCCTGGACCTACCGGCACCTGGTCGAGCCACAGTACCGCCGTCACTGGACGGATCGCCGCATCGCCAAAGGGAAGTACTCGTCCGGCCTGTTTGTTTGGTATTTCGGTACCAATCGGCGTTACGAGGACGTGCCACACCACATGATGGTTTTGGGGCCTCGTTACAAGGGCTTACTGCAAGATATTTTCAAAAATCACACGCTCTCTGAGGACTTCAGCCTGTATCTGTATCGCCCAACGGCGACAGATCCATCGCTGGCACCACCTGGCTGCGATAGTTTTTATGTGTTGTCGGTGGTACCGAATCTCAGCAGTGGGACGGATTGGCCCGCTGTGTCAGCACAGTACCAAGATGCGATTGCGGGCGCCTTAGAGGCCAGTGTGCTGCCTGATCTCAGACAACACGTGGTTTCCTCACGGGTGACGACCCCACAAGATTTTCAGGATCGATTGTGGTCATACAAAGGTGCAGGCTTCGGCTTGGAACCCATCCTTATTCAGAGTGCCTGGTTTCGTCCGCACAACCGCAGTGAGGATGTGGCAGGTTTGTACATGGTCGGTGCCAGTAGCCAACCCGGTGCTGGTGTACCCAGTGTGTTGATGTCAGCCAAAATGCTTGAACAGGTGGTTCCCCATGTCAAATCTTACGCTTGACCGCGATGAAACGAGCGCTCAACGCGCCGTACCGCCGACTGCCGTAGAGCCGCTCGCGATCGATTACGACATCGAGGCTTGTACCGAACTGATGCGCGGTGGGTCTAAGTCATTCTTTGCCGCGTCTCGATTGTTACCCGCTCGGGTGCGGGCCCCCGCGATTGCCCTCTACGCTTTTTGCCGATTGGCGGATGACGCGATTGACAACGGGACCGATCAAAAGGCGGCGATGCGGGACCTCAAAGCACGATTGGCTGCGATCTACGCAGGCCGCCCCGGTCGTGAAGACGCCGACCGGGCATTAACGGTGGTGGTCCACCGCTACCGCATTCCAATGGGTTTAGTCGCGGCCTTGTTAGACGGTTTTCTGTGGGACTCCGAGGGGCGACGCTATGAGACGCTGGCCGATGTCGAGGCCTATGGTGCGCGGGTAGCGGGTACCGTTGGCGCCATGATGTCACTGATCATGGGGGCGGCTTCCCAGACTGCGATTGCCCGTGCATGCGAATTAGGCGTGGCCATGCAACTGACCAATATCGCCCGTGACATTGGCGAGGATGCCCGCAGTGGTCGTTTGTACATTCCGCGAACTTGGTTCCGGGAAATCGGCATGGATGCAGATGACTGGTTAGCAAACCCGCATTTTGATGCCCGCATTGGCGGCTTCGCCCAACGACTTTTACTGCGCGCGGACGCACTGTATCGGCGTGGTGAATTCGGTCTCATCGAATTACCGCGTGACTGCCGACCGGCCATTCAAGCGGCCCGTTTGGTCTATGCAGAAATTGGCCACCAGCTCGAACGTACAGGGCTCAATTCCGTGGACCACCGCAGCGTGGTGCCTATGCGGCGCAAGCTCGCATTGATTGCGCGCGCCACCGCGACAGCGCTCCGGGCGCCGGCGGTACCCGCGGTACCGTTGAGCCCCGTGCCTGCGATTCATTACCTCGTTGATATTGTTCGTTTTGACCGTGGCGATGCCGATGAAGTCGAACGCACAGGCGTGCCGCGTCGCAGCTTTGATGAGCGCATTGAGTGGATGGTCGACCTGTTCGAGCGTCTGGAGCAGCGCGGCCGCACGGCCAGGTGAGGTTGTATGTGGCTCAAGGCAGTCGAAGTCGGCGTGTTGGTCGTTGCGGGCATTGCCTTTGTGATTTGGCAATTTCGAGACTTGCGCCGCGCACGCGAAGAGACGCAACGTCAAGCACATAAAAAGCAAGCTGACGAGGCTAGAAATACCGATGAGCGCTAACCTCAAGATCATTCATTTGGTCTGTGCCTGCCTCTTTTTGGGCAACATCATCGTGAGTGGTATTTGGGCGGTGTTAGCCGAGCGCACGCGCAACCACACCGTTGTTCAATTCAGTAACCGGGTGGTCCTCATCACGGACTTGATCTTCACCTTCTTCGGTTCTATTGGCGTCGTGTGGACCGGCTTCGGTTTATCGCAAAACTTTGGCGGTTACCAAGGGCATCTCTGGATTCAGTGGTCTTACGGCTTGTTGGCGCTGTCTGGCCTCATTTGGCTGTTTGTACTGGTTCCGATTCAATTGAAGCAGCGGTCGCTTTTACGCGAAAGCGATACCCTTACACCAGCCTATTGGCGCTTATCGCGCATTTGGCAAATCGCCGGCGGTGTTGCGACGCTGCTACCTTTGCCGATCGTCTATCTGATGGTGACCAAGTCCGTGTGATTGAAGGGCAGACCATGCAAGATCGGGTCGTACTCATTACGGGGGCTGCTTCGGGTATCGGCGCAGCGACCGCGCGTGCGGTTGCAGCCCACGGTGGTATCCCGGTGTTGGTTGACTGTGATGCCCAACCGTTGGCATCGGTGGTCAGTACGTGTGGTGATCGCGCGCTTTCATTCGTGGTTGACGTATCCGATCTCGATGCCATGCAAGCGATGGTTGATGCGGTCTGCGGCCAACTGGGTCGTATCGACGTGGTCTTTGCCAACGCGGGTATTGCGGCCTTTGGACCCGTTTCACATGTGGAGCCCGCTGCTTGGTGGCGTTGCGTGGAGGTGAACGTCAAAGGGGTGTTCAACACCGTTCGTACCGCGTTGCCCGCCATCAAAGCGACTCGCGGCTACATCCTGATTAATGTCTCGATGTCGGCGTTGGCCCATGCACCGGTGATGTCGGCTTATGCCGCCAGTAAATCGGCTATTGAGGCGATGGGTAACGCGTGGCGCATTGAATTGGCGGCGCACCAGGTGCAGGTTGGGTTGTTTTACGCGGGTTGGGTTCGCACGCCGTTGGTCGAAGAGGGCGCATTACACCCCGCCTTTGTTCGCTTGCGTGCCACCATGCCCGGGCTGCTTAATCGCGAAGTGACCGCTGACGAGGCAGCGACTGTGTTGGTCGCCGGTATGGTGGCTCGCAAGCGTCGCCTATGGCTACCCGGTTGGTTGCGCGGGTTGTATGCCATTCGGTCGCTGCTACATATGCCGTTTGCTGAGCGTGCCTTATTGAGTGCCGCGCCTGAGATTGAGGCCTTTTATTTAGAGGGCTTGGGCAGTGAGGGTGCATTGGCATCCAGCTTTGGTCCCCGTGAGCGTGAGCGCAGCGCAGAACGCCGACGTCAGCAAGCCAGCTAATCAAGGCAGCTAATCAAGACCGTCTGGGCATACGCCAAGGCAACATGAGGCGTACTGGTAACGAAACCAAGCGCGGGATATCCAAAGACTCGTGCATGGCGGTGACTGGTTCACCCATGAGGGTGGTGCGCAAGAGTGAGCGCGCGTAAAAAGGGGTGTCTTCAAGGGTACTGATGATTTGCGGCGCCTCATTGATCTCGTTGCACATGCCGCGTGGAATGCGCCAACCGGATGCGGGCAAGGCGAATCGCTGCCCGGGTGTGAACGGTTCGTGGTCACCGTTGGGGGAGAAGCGCTGTGCCACCACGCGATGAGGGCCGCGTTGTGGCCGCACGTCATAGACCACGCAGGTGTCACCGTTAGCCATTTCACAGCGTGCCCAGTCCCAGTCCTTGAAGCCGTTTTCAACGGGCTCATCGCCTTCATTGGAATCCATGTAGGCATGACCGACCCAATTCAATTGGGGGTTATCCATTTCCACCGACACCCGGGAGCACGGAGCCAATGGTCCCCAGCGGTGTAGGCCCTCGTTGTCGAGTGCGGTGACAAATTGCGAGAGACACTCGGGCTTCACAGTCACACGACCTCTTACGCGGCGGGGGATCGGTACATTGATTTCATCGATGTCAATGGTGAGCGTATCGCCATTCCAGTGGAGGCTGCTCGGCCCTACCTGGAAATGTCGGGCATCACGCATCACGTGACGCTTACCCCGTTCGGTCATGGTCCATCGGCGGCCTCCTCGTCCATACAGTGCGACGTTGATGGCGCAAAAATTCTCTGGGTCGACACGGTCAGCTAGGCGTTGCCGCGCCCACGCATAGTAGGGCGAAAACACACTGCCGACAAAGGCGATGACCGTCAGACCGTACTGACCGCAGTCACTCAACGCGTCGACATACCACCAGAGATAACCACCCGGCGGGACGACTTGGTCAAACCGAGGTCCGCCATCAGCGTCGCGGCCGCCAACCGACCTGACATCGCCGCCATCGGAACCCCCGGGCCCGGGTGAACGCTGCCCCCCGCCAAATAGAGGCCCCGTATTTTGCTCCGCGCTGAGGGACGCGCAAAGGCCGACATCCAACCGTGGGTTGCTTGGCCATAAAGTGCCCCTGCGCTGCCCGGGAAGCGCTGTGCAAATTGCTGCGGCATGGTTCGGACGACGGCTTGCGTCTCCGCTTCGAGGGTTAAGCCACAACGCTGCATCATCGCAAAAGCGTTCAATTCCCATTGCTTTATCTCCGCCGCTTCAGGGGCAACGCGGTCGCCATTAGCGGGCGCGTTAACCAAACAAAAAATCTTCTCAGGTGTCGATGGTTGTAAGCCGCTGTCGGTGCGGTCTTGCGCACAAACATAAACCGTCCCCTCTTGGGGCAGTTGCTGACGATTGAAAATATCATTAAATTCGCTCGCGTAGTTGCGATTGAAAAAGACGTTATGGCGCACGAGGGGAAAGCCTGTCGCCCGTGCGTGTATCGAGAAAGTAACGGCCGACAGTGAGCGGTTGCTGGGTGGCCGTTGGCTCGCAGAACCGCTGACCGCGTCACCCATCAATCCGGCTGCAAGCGCAGCGGTATCCCCATTAAAGACGACGTGATCGGCGGCAATGAATTCCCCATTGGCCAAGGTCACACCGCTCACACGGCCGCCACTGGTTGAGATGGCGGTGCAGGCTTGGTTGTAGCGCGCCATCACGCCATTTCGCTCACCTAAATCGGCCAAGGCTTTGGCGATTTGCAGCATGCCACCATTGACAGACCAGACGCCATCCATCTCGACTTGTGCAATCAACATAAGGGTCGCCGGCGCAGACCACGGCGACGAGCCACAATAGGTGGCGTAGCGGCCGAACAGTTGTTGCAGGCGAGGGTCGTGAAAGTGCTGACCCAATCGTTTCCATAAGGTGGCAAAGGGCCCCAAGCCGCCCAGCGTCGCCAACCCACGTGGGCCGAGGTCACCCATGATGCTGAGCAGGTTTGGCCGCTCACTTCGGATATACGGCTTCTCCAGCGTGTCGTACAGTGCCCGTGCTTCTGCGCAAAAGGCCAAAAAGCGTCGTGACTCTTGGGGCGAGCTGAAGCGTGCGATCGCATCGGCAGACTGTGCCGTATCGGCGTAGAGATCCAGGGTATCGGGTTGCCCATCCCATGCATGTCTTGCCAGCACACTGAGCGGTTCAAGTTGCAAGATTTCGCCCAGCGATGTACCCATTTCAGCCAGCATCTGATCAAAGACCCAACGCATCGTGAAAACCGTTGGGCCCGAATCAACGCCCACACCGCCGACCTGTATTTGGCGGATCTTTCCGCCCGGTGCATCGTTGCTCTCGATGAGGTGTACCTCGAGTCCGCGATGCGCCAATACCAATGCGGACACCAGCCCGCCAATGCCTGCACCGATGACGACAACTCGGTTTCCCTTTGCACGGCTATCCATAGCGTGTCCCGCGCCAGACGCCACGCATGGTTAAAGGCTGGAACCGCGCAAACATTGATTCCGAAAAGTAACCGCGCTGTTGTGCCGCTTTGATCGCCTCTAGGTGGGCACCGCTGCGGGCATAGGCATCCATGTGCGCCACACTGTCCCAAACGGTGAAGGTGGCTTGCCGCAAGAAGGGGGCTTCGCCCAAGCCGACTGCCAATTGACAGCCATCGACTTTTTCCAGTGCAGCCTGTGAGGGGGGTGCATAGCGCCAAAAAGCGTTCGCTTTCTTGACGTGAATGGAGGCGCGTGTCAGCGCTGCGATGGGCCCTGTCGCTTGTGGCTCTGTACCCACTTCAATGGCTTGGCCATCCCAAGTGCCTCGGCAGGACCAGGCCTGTAGCGATATACAAAAAAACTCGTTGGCGCGTTCTTGGTATCCCTTAACCACTGCGCTGCCGTTGAGAAAGTCGTCTGCGGCTGCGGGGGTCTCGAACAGGGCAAAGACACCTTGGCGCGAGGCGCTGGGCTTGAGGCCGAAGCCACCCTCATAGCCCGATCCGAGTATCTTGGAAAACATCAATCCTGGTGCAGCAGTCAGCGCGTTCGTGCCACGCGCTAAGCGTGACCATCCCCACAGGCGGTGCTGCGACGCGATGTCGGCCAGCAACAAAACAGCGGTTTGCGCCAACGGGTTGATTGAACGGGGCGCCTGCATAGGTGATGAATTTTTAAATAAAAAAAGGACCTGTACCGATGAGGGTGCAGGTCCTTTAGGCCTTAAAGATTAAGGCTTGCTGACGGTTTGAAGCTCTGGATAGTGCTTGGCCATCTCGGCACCGTAGAGCGGCTTGAACGCGCCTTGGTGGCAAGTGCTGCAGTTAACCTTGGCGACGTCGCCCTTGGGGCCTAAGCGTGACGCCGGGAACTGATCCGTGAGCGGGATGATGTACTCGTTGTTCAGCTCGCGCGCCATGCGGATGCCGTACCACGAGGTCACACGTTGTGGCCGTGATTCTTCCCATGATTGGAACGCGCGCGTGTTGTGACAATAAGTACAGTTCACACCCAGCGAGTCGGACATGTGCATCATCAGCGAATAGGTCCATTCGGTCTGCTTCAGCGACGCACGGTTGGCGTTACTGCTCACACCAGCCATGGCCTCATTCCCATTCACACGAATCGGCAGTGCGTCCTGCAGGTAGGGGGTGAAGGGATCGAAGGGCAAGGAGCTCAGACCAGCCGCCTCCGTGGCGATGTTTTGACCTGCCAGATCACCCAAGAGACTGTTGACGTACTTGCGGTCTTTCGGTGCCATCCAGACCTGCTGTGGGATGTTGTTTCCACGGTGACAGGTGTAGCACGTCACGCCGGTGTCAGCCACGTGAGTCTTCCAGTCTTGGTTTACCTTTTGCGTCATTTGGATCATGCGCCGCGCCACGATCTTGGTGTACTTTGAATCTTCAGCGAAGTTCTGTACGTTGTGGCAGTAGGCGCAACCTTCTTTGGGTGCGACCCACTCGGTGATGGACGTCATGTGACGGACGAACTGTCCCACACTCAAGTCACCCAGAACCTGCACGTTTTGGTACACCTGACTGGCTTTGGGGCCGTCGGGTGATGCCTCTGGCGCAGGGGCGGGGGCTTGGTTTAGTGTCGCTTCTTTAGCCAAGGTACGGGGGTTATAAACCTGCTCCATACCCGTGCCGCGATAGCCCGTTTGGACCGTGACGATGGGGGGTCGTTCGCAGGCTGACAGCATCACCACGGCTGCCAGCATTAAGGCGATTTTTGAAAGGTATTTCATTATTTCGCTCCCATGAGTGCGGGATCCATCACCACAGCACCATCAATCGGATAGGCAGGCACCACGCCGTGCTTGATGGACCAGAGGTACCAGTTGTCAACCACTGGGCCGGTCAGCAAGATGCCGATACCACCAACCAGCGGACTCAGGACCGCGAACCACCATGCCCAGCGGTGGATCGATTCCATGGTGGCGTTGAAGCCCATCGTCCAGCGCCAGAAAAGTGCCGCGCGCTCGGACGCGGTACCTCGGTCAACGATTTGCTCAATCTCGCGTTCACCGCCGTAGCGGGTGACGGCCAAGATGGTTGCGCCGTGCATGGCGAACAACAGCACCGAGCCGTAAAGGAACACGATCGATAAGGCGTGGAAGGGGTTGTAGAACAGGTTCCCATGGCGCAGCGAGAGCGCCGACACCCAATCGAGGTGCGGGAAGATACCAAACGGCACCGCCTCTGACCAGCTGCCCATCATGATGGGGCGGAAGAAACCACAAACCAAGTACAACCAGATTGCGGCCGCAAACGCCCACGCGATGTGGGTGCCCATGCCCAGTTGTCGAGCTCGCCGGTAGGTTCTCACCCACCACAGGATGATGGATGTGGTGAGCATGAAGCCGACGATCAACCACCAACCACCTTGTTCAAGGGGAGGGAAGCCCAGGCCATAGGCGGGAGCTGGCGGTTCGAGTGCCAACCAAAATAACTGACGGATCAGTTGAATCGGGTCCCAATCAACCGAGGCCAACATGTTGAAGCCGATGATGTTGAACGCCGCGATACCGAACAGCAGAGAGGCGACGCCCAAGGTGCCCAAATAAATAGGACCAATCTGTGCGTTACCAATGCGCCCCAGCAGGTGGAATAGGAACGGTTTACCCAGGCGCTTGTCGTCACCACGCGGTAACTCGACGCCATCGTGCAGCGGGCCAACCGGCTGCACCGAGGTGAAAAGATTTTGATATTGAGCCATTTCAATTTCCTCTCTTTTTTAATCAGGTGCGCCAAATTGGCATGTTGAGCCACCAGCTCCACCACTCAGGCCAAGCACCTGTCCAGAAGGGGCCGCTCACCACGATACAAACGATGCCAAACCAGACGCCCGCCAGTGCGAGGAATAAACCCAAGCGGTGAATACCGAGGGTGCCGACCGAGTAGCCGATCAGGTCACGGAAAAAGGTGTCCTCGTGCTCAGGTGTTTTAACGACTTCACCCTTGCCAGGATTGGTTGCAGACAACACCAATCCACCGTGCATTGACAGGGCTAATGTGGTCGCAAAAAACAGGCTGGCCGCGATCATGTGCCAGGGGTTGTAGTGGAAGTGCAGATATTGGTAGGCCGTGTTGCTGACCCAGTCCAAGTGGCTGTAAATACCGTAGGGGAATGCGTGTCCCCAAGCGCCCATCAGGACGGGGCGAATCACCTGCAAACTGACGTAAGCCAAGATCGCCATACTGAAGGCGACCGGAACGTGCAGGCCCATACCCAACTTGCGACAAATCTCAACCTCTCGAAGTGCCCACGAGCCGAAAGCACCCAGCGCACACACCGTGATGAGCTGCCACAGGCCGCCCTCCATCATCGGTGCGAATTTAAGCCCATACGAAATGTCTGGCGGGGCAATGTTGATTTGCCAAAGGTTCCACGTGGGACCCATGGCCGCACCCCACAGAATCATGACGGTTCCGGTGAGTGTGAAAAAGATGGTGGTGATACCAAAGAAACCGACGTAAAACGGACCGACCCAAAAATCAAAAAGGTCACCCCCAAACAGGGTCCCACCGCGTACACGGTATTTGCGTTCAAAACTTAACATGGACATGGTTGTATCCTCCGCCCAATTGGCTGAATTAAGGGCCCTGTAGGTGTCTTTACAAATATTCGAAGGTGACAGGCGCGATGTTCAAAAAAGAACAAAGCACCTGTCTCACAAAGACTCGCGCCTTTATGACTTTTGCGGCAACGCCGCGTTCTGAGACTGGATACGAGCCGCCGCGGCCTTGGCCGTGTCGGGGTGCCAGCTGTTGATGTTGTATCGATCGCCGCTGATCTGGATCAGGTGAATCGAGGTTGAAATAAAGGCAATCAAAAGTCCGGTGAGGACAATAGCCTTGCGGGGATCTATCACACGCCAAATGCGCCACATAGTAATTTCCTCTCTTAACACAATTGAGAAATAACGGTATCCACTGAAGCTCTTACGCCCTCTAAAGTGGACTTCGAACCTTCCGCTCCGGGTAACCAGCTGCGCCAATTAAGGAACAGTAATTGGCCAATCAAAGCGATTGCCCCAAACACGATGAAGAGCAATCCAAACGTTGTCCAATAACTTTGGTAGTGGTCATTGGGAATGTCGTTGGATTTTCTGTAAGTTGAATCAGTCATAGATACCTCCGTTGTTTGGTTTTTTTAGAACCAGGGACGCCAGATCCACACCAAGCTGTGGGCGAAGAATGCGCCCGCAGCCCACAACAAGTACCCTTGTATGTAGTACGTGTGGAACTCTTGGGCTTCTGCGTCTGTCAGCCCCGAAGGGTTAGCTGCATCAGTCATAGTTAGTGCCTCTCTCAAAATGCCTTGCGGCGAATCCCTGCAACCTTGCGGTAACAGGACGGACTGCTTTGGCCGTTAAGCCGCCACAGATGGACCCCCGACGAGTCGGAGGATTGCGCGCACAGGCAATACGTGAGGACATCTTTCATGCATGCTCTCCCGTGGTTGACTGCCCGAACAATTCAGTGAATCGCTTCGCTTCAACGCGCGAGCGACCGGTTTCACGGGCATCGCGCTCTGCTTGATCGCGATACCGCTTTGCCGCAGAGATACGTACCAAAATCGGTTGCGTCTCAAGGAGGGCATCCATGCAGTCTTGGGCTTCGGGTTCCCAAGGCATGGTGTTGGCTGGCGTGGCGCGGCCTAATGTGCCGTCAATCTTGTCCATCTCGGTGCCCAACGGCAGGATGTGGAAGAGCGCATCAAACAAGCCGTTACAAAACTCTTGAATGATGTAGGTCGCACCGGCGTAGCCCATAAAGGGCGTGCCTGTATGGCGCCGAATGATTGGTAGGGGGAAGCTGGCAGGGATGAAACTCGTCTTCATCATGCCGCCACCGCCGCACTCCGCCAGGTAGATGCGTTCGTTGTAACTCCCGTATAAAACCAGTGGGGTTTTTTCGGTGACCAATTTCCTGACCTCGGCGTTGTCAGTTTTAGCCCCCGCCACGCGCGCGATCGCAAAGTTGCACGGCAAACCCATCTCGTCTTCGAGGAAGTGACGAATGCCGCGGGTGTAGGTCTCATTGGCGACGACACCAAAGTTAGCGGTGCCAAAGAAGTCTTGCGTCACAGAGCGCCACAGATCCCAGATGGGTTTGATGGTGGTGTGCTTTTCACGCTCGATGAAGGGCTCTGGATCAAGACCCAATAACTCGCCCAAGGTGCGTAAAAACTTGGTCGTGCTGTGCAGACCAATGGGGGCCTGCAAGTAAGGCCGTTCAAGGGCCTCGCACAACATGCGTCCGAATTCGCGGTACATGCAAATGTTCACGTCCGCTTCGACCAACCGCGAGACATCGGCGAGGTGAGAGCCGAGTGGGAACACCATGTTCACCTCAGCACCAATGCCCTGCACCAGTCGGCGGATTTCCGCGAGGTCGCTGGGTGAGTTGAAAGTGCCGTAGCTGGGGCCAATAATATTGACGCGCGGTCGCTCGCCGTCCTTGCGAACGCGCTTAGGCACGCGCTTCATACCGTATTGCTGCCAGAGCCAATACATGGCGCGGTTGGCGCATTGCCATTGGTCTTCGTCAATGGTGCGCGGCAGGAAGCGCTGTAGATTGGTGTCTTCAGGGGTCACGCCACCGCCAATCATTTCGGCGATGGAACCGGTGACGACCACCGATGGCAAATGCGGGTTGAGCGTGGCGTGGGCCCGGCGCATGGAGCCCTCGGTGCCTTCGCGTCCCAATTGCTCTTCTGCCAGACCGGTGACAACGATAGGTAACTCGTGTGGTGGCAGCGCATCGGTGTAATGCAGCACCGATGTCACGGGCAGATTCTCACAACCGACGGGTCCGTCGATGACCACTTGCAGGCCTTTGATAGCGGTGAATACATACACCGCGCCCCAGTAGCCGCCAGCACGATCGTGGTCAAGGACTAGCATCAGATCATGGCCTCCGCGTTGCGTTTTTTGGCTTGCTTTTCGAGCTGTCGCTTGGTGTCCGCTTCGAACTCAGGTCGGTCTTGTGGCACGCCATTTGCGCTTTCCCAAACGCCTGCGGCATGACCCGATCCGGTATCACCGAAGAAGGCCTTCATCTCATCAAAGCGGTTCTTGTTGCCGATGGCGGCATTGATCACCTGCGCCAAGGAACCGGCGCCAGCGGGGCCCATCAGGGGGCGGGCAGAAATCAAGTTTGTGAAATAAAGGCTGGGTATGCCGCCCTGTTTGGCGGCCTGGACCACAGGGGTCGTGCCGATCGCTAAATCGGGTTGCCACTCTTTGATGGCAGCTAAATCTTGCTCAAGTGAGGCACGGTATTGCACGTGTACCCCATGGGCCTCTAGCCACGCGCAATCTGCCGCACTCCAGGGTGTGCGCGGACAAGCACTGCCGACGTAGCGCAGGTCAGCGCCGCTTTCAACCAACAAGCGAGCGACCAAGAGTTCTGAGCCTTCGTAGCCGCTAAGCGTGATACGACCCTTGATAGGGGCTTGCGCCAACGCGCCCTTAATGGCACCGAGCATGGCGTTTTTAACGGCGTCAATTTGGGCTTGTGGCACGTTGGCCGCTTGACCAATTTGTTGCAGCCATGCCTCGGTACCGTCGTGGCCGACTGGCGCAGAGCCAACGATGGGGCGCCCTGCAGCCTCGAACTCGCGGATGCTGGCGGTGTAGAACGGGTGGATGGCGCCAACCGCAGTGCAGTCGAGCGCGGCGTAAAGCTCTCGCCATTCACGGGTCGGTACCACGGGTCCCACGTCTAAGCCCATCGGCGCGAGCATGCGCCCGATGATGATGGGGTCTGCCGGGAACATCTCGCCCAACAACGTGATCGTGGGTTTATCGGTCACGCCCGTACGCGGCGCTTGCACTGGCCCTGCTTGGATTTCTTCGCGAGCGTATTTCAACATCGCACCAGCCAAGATGTCTTTAGCCTCGGCATGGGTGGGAACACCAAAACCAGGGACGTCGATGCCGATCACGCGAACACCGTTGATCTCTTTTGGCAGCAATTGCAGTGGCACACCGCTGGCGGTCGGGACACACAAATTGATGATGACAATGGCGTCGTAATTGTCTGGATTGGCTTCCGCGTAGACCGCTTCACGGATGTCTTCGAACAGCTTGCCGGTCACCAATGACTCGGAGTTGAAAGGCACGTAGCCGACGCTGCGTTTGGCGCCGTAAAAATGTGAGGTAAAGGTGAGGCCATACACACAGCAAGCCGAGCCAGACAAAATCGTGGCGGTGCGGCGCATCCGTAATCCCACACGCAATGAGCCAAAAGCGGGGCACATGCTTTGCGGCTGGTCATGTGGTCCGGCGTTGGGGTCTGTCGGGTAGTCTTTGGCGTATTGCTCCAGAACCGCTGATTTACCGGCCGACTTGGCCGCAGCGAGCATTTTTTCGCCACCGGCGTGGCAACCCATACCGTCACCCTCGATTGCGGTCTGGACAGCGGGATTAGCTGCTTCAGACGTTGGGATGATGGGAATGGTTTTGGCCATGATCCTAGACCTCGTCATACACCACTTCAAGCGTGGGCTTGGTGGTATCGGTTTTGCCGCACATGTCGAATTGCGTGGCGGGCTCCAGCACCACATCGCGACCGACCGCTGCCGCTGCGAACAGTCCGAGGAGTTCTTCTTGGCTCATGGGCTTCGGTCGCATGGGTTCTGAGGTGGCGACGTTTTCTGCCAACTCGGCAAACATCGGACCCCATACCGAGTCTGGGCGGCCAATGATCTCGTAGCTGGCGCTCTTGCGGCGGATGTCCTCGTTAGCGGGAATCGTGGACAGCACGGGAATGCCCACTTGCTGCGCGAAGTTGGCGGCTTCGCCGGTGCCGTCATCGCGGTTAATGACCATACCGGCGACGCCCACATTGCCGCCCAGCTTGCGGAAGTATTCAACCGCTGAACACACGTTGTTGGCGACGTAGAGCGACTGCAGGTCATTGCTAGCCACCACAATCACTTTTTGACACATGTCGCGGGCAATCGGCAGACCAAAGCCACCGCACACCACGTCACCCAAGAAGTCGAGCAGAACGTAGTCGAATCCCCACTCGTGAAAACCTAACTTTTCGAGCAGCTCGAAACCGTGGATGATGCCGCGTCCACCGCAGCCGCGACCCACTTCAGGGCCACCCAACTCCATCGCGTAGACGCCATCGCGCTTGAAGCAGACGTCGCCAATCGCGACCGCTTCACCAGCGAGCTTTTTCTTCGATGAGGTTTCAATGATGGTGGGGCAGGCGCGACCTCCGAATAGCAAGCTGGTGGTGTCACTTTTTGGATCGCAGCCGATAAGCAGAACTTTTTTGCCCTGCTGCGCCATCATGTAGCTCAGGTTGGCTAACGTGAAGCTTTTGCCGATGCCACCCTTGCCATAGATCGCGATGATCTGTGTCTCCTTGGTTGGTGCGTCGGTGTTGACGGGGGCATCAGGCGTTGCGGCCTCGGTGCGGAGGCGTTCAACAAATTGAACGGTTTTTTCGTTGCTGTTAGCAGATGCAGTCATGCGTAGGCGCTCCAGTCCAGAACCATCTTGAGACAAGAAACATCACCAAACGCCGTCTGATAAGCGTCGGTGGCTGAGGCAGCGGATGCCGCGTGAGTAATGAGCCCCTGCAATGAGAGCCGGCCGGATTGGACCAACTGATTGACAGCAAGGAGATCCGCACGTGTCCATTGCGAGGTCACGCGAAGACGCGCTTCTTTTTTGTACGCTTGGGCGTGTGAAAAATCCAATCGATTGGCGTAGAAGCCAGCCAATACGATGTCGCCGGCGGGCTGAATCCGTTGTAACCATTGGTCAAGGTCATCGGCCTGTCCGGTGACGTCGTAGATGGCCTTGTAATCGTGGCGATCATCATCTTGTGGGCGCAAAACGCGATACCCCTCTGGGCTGTCCATTAACGCCGAATTGCTCTCCCAGACGGTGGGTGCTGGGTAGCCTGCCGCAACAGTCAGGCGCGCCAATAAGCGGCCCATCACGCTGTGACCAATGATCAAGTCGGGTGGTGTGTGTGGCGCCTGCTGGCCGCCACCTGAAACCGCGTGATACGCGGTGGCGGCGAGAGCCAGTAAAACATCGTCTGTTTGTGCGTCTCGGGCCAACGGCAGGGCGACGCGGTCGGATACCACCAAGTGGGAGGCCGACGCACCGTACAAACTACTGACGCCTTCAAAGCAATTGGCACCGGGTACAAACACCGTTTGACCTGTTTGGAGGGCTGAGTTAGGCCCCGTCTCAATGACTTGACCGACCGTTTCGTAGCCCGGAACAACCGGGTAACCAGCTGTTTCAAGCGGGGCAAAACGGCCATCCCATAGCAAGCGTTCGGTGCTGGTGCTGATGCCGCTGTACTGGACAACGACCGCAACTTGTCCCTCAGCCAGGCCAGACAATGGCAACGAACGCAAACACATTTGCTTCGGGCTGGTGAAAGTGATGGCGGACGACCTCATGTGATGTATTTTTATGTTTACAGTAATTTGTGTCAAATAAGATTTACAGTATTTATCGTTTTATAGGGTAAACACTAGGTTTTGGTGCCGACCAGCAGTTGGGCATGAATGGGTAGCTGGTTGTTCAACCGGGTCACGCCACTGAAGCCTGCGGCACGCATCAGGCGCATCAACTCGTCGGGCGTACGCAGGCGACCCGCTCCCATGGCGAGCAGGTAAAAGTGGAAATAGGCATCGGTTTGCTGGGCACCACTTCTTGAATCGCCGAGCGTTTGGGCCATGGGTTCTGCCAACAACAGTCGACCATTGGTGGGCAGCGCGGCGTGGATTTTGGCCAGTAACGCCTGCACCACATCGTCGGGATGGTCATGGGCGACTCGGACCAGCGTGACGAGGTCGGCCCCGGTGGGTAAGGGGTCATGCAGGAAGCTACCCGGGTAGAGCGTGGCTCGGCTCAACAGGTTCTTCGTTTTCAAATTCGCCTCAGCCAGCGCCAATACGGGCGGCAGGTCGAAAAGCTTCAACGTGAGGTTGGGGGCGTGCAGGGCCAGCTCGCTGGCAAATCGCGCTTTCCCTGCGCCGACATCGAGCACGCACTGGTGTTCATGGAAGGGGTAGGTGTTTAAGATTTCTTGGACGACGAAGCCCTGTGACGACGCCATCAGATCGGAATAAGCGCTGAATTTTTCAGGGGCTGCGCGCTGGGCCGCTTGCGCATCATGCGCGTAGGGCCAGTAATCGGCCATCTGTCCTTGCCACGCATCGTTCAAAAAACCAATCGGGTTTTGCATGTCCCGGTACAACAGGTGGTTGTGTTCCGCCATGGCGCCGATGCCCGGGTGGAGTGCCATCGGTACACCGAGCGGCCCCAGTCCAAATCGCCCGTGGCTGCGGTGTTCAAGCAGATCCAGTGCGACGGCCGATAGCAACAAGCGCTCTAATGTTTCAGCGGGTACGCCCACCCGTTGCGCAATGTGCTGGCAGTCCGCAGGTGCGTTTTGAAGCATGCGGAACAGGTCCAAGCGCACGCAACCCAACAGCACTTGGCTGTACACGAAACCCGCCATGAGATCGAATATCTTTTGTGTTCGACGCTTGGTTACCCAGCGTGTGAGGGGGGTTTGCAATGACCATCGATACAGTGTTGGGTTGGCATAGACGCGTTCTAGCCACTGCATTAGGCGATCACGCCACGGTTTAACACCATGCAAGCGCGGGGACAGGTTGGGGAGGTCCATTGGGGCGCTCATCGGACGCTCTTACTGGTCGCTGAAACCTTGGTAACCGAGGTTTGGGGCCGCTTGATCGGTTTGGAGCGGGCCCCAGAAGTGGCGTGCTGGCGGTAGCTGGCGCACATCGATTTCGGTACCAGTCGCTCGGACTCACTCAGAACCAGTTGCTGGAGCATCTCGCGGCAGGCGCAATGCGGAATTGACTTGCCCGCCTTGGCGATGAGGTCGTCGAAGTGGCGGATCGCACCATCCAAGCCCATGGCTTGCGCGGAGCTGGGGCGGTCGTGGACAGCGTCTTGACCGACGGGTTTGCCCAGATTGGCGACATCGCCGAGCACATCCCGAATGTCATCGGCGACTTGGTAAGCCTCGCCCAGAAAGGCGCCGAGATCCGTCCAAGGCTTCGGCGACTGACCGCTGGCAATGGCGCCCGCGCAGGTGGCGGATACAAAGAGGGCGCCAGTCTTGGATCGCTGGTAACGTGCCAGGTCTGCTGTCGTCTCGCACTCCCACGATTGGCCCGCCACGATACCGTTTGGTATGCCGACACCTTCTGTGAGATTGCGCATCAATGCGATTAGCCGTTCGGGGTGTGTCGTGCCAACTTGCAACAGCACCTGATAGGCCATGACGATCAGCCCATCGCCGGTCAACAGCGCCAAAGGCTCCCCAAACAGCTTGTGTACGGTGGGTTTACCCCGGCGCAGGTCGGCGTTGTCGAATGCCGGCATATCGTCGTGCACCAGAGAGGCGCAGTGCATCAGCTCAAGGGCGACCGCTGCGGCATCGGTCAACGCGGGTGCGTCGTCGCCGCAGGCAGTGGCGACTGCCAGACACAGTTGCGGGCGAATCCGAGCGCCGCCATTGAAGACCGCATGGTGCATCGCATCTTCAAGGCGCGGCGGGGTGCCGACGCCTGCGGCCTTTTTGAAATTGATTTGCAGTGCGGCTTCTGCGCGGTTGTAAAGGCTCATATGCCCCCCTAAATGACGGTTCACGCGTAACGAGTGCGTTCATGTCACTATATCGGGACATTAATAGATGTCAATAAAAAATGACACATTTCACCTTGGTGTGAATTGACACTCTTTTTCCGAGTGAGAAATTCGTCGGTCGCGCGCCGTCGGGGATTTATTTGTTGGGTAAACTGTTTGTCGTCGAAATGAGGATAGTCTTCAAAACCAATCAACCTACAGGAGCCTCTATGAGCACCCAGAAAAAAACCACTCGCCGTGTTTTCATGATTCAGAATGCGGTCGCCTCTGCTGTTGTATTGATGGCCGTCGATGCAAGCGCGCAATCCATGGTCAGCGAGTCTGATCCGCAAGCCGCCGCCTTGGGTTACGTTGCCGACACCAACAAGGTCAACAAATCAAAATTCCCCAAGCATGCAGCGAACCAGGCCTGTAGCAACTGCATGCTGTACCAAGGTGCGGCGGGTGCGGCTGCCGGTGGTTGCGGGATCTTCCCAGGCAAACAAGTTGCAGCGAAGGGCTGGTGCTCTGCGTACAACAAGAAAGCTTGAGCCTAAAAACGAGGGCGAAAAAAAAGCCCCGATTTATCGGGGCTTTTTTGTGGCGGAAGATTCGCCTCTGGCGTTACTTACTCAATGAAGCGTAGGGGCTGATAACCACCCAGCGCTCTTTTTGCAGTTGGGACAAACGCGTCTCGTTACTACCCAGGCGCTTCTTGGGACCAAAGCTCAGAGTTGGACTACCGAAGATATCGTTTGAGATCTTCATGGTTTCCATCGCTTTGACGAAGGTGTCTGGCGTCAGGTTTTTACCGGCTTGTGTTGCGGCCTCAGCAAACGTATCGACCAAGGTGTAACCGTAAACCGAGAAGACCGTGGGATCTTCATTGAACGCCGTTTTGTATTTCACAGCCCAGCGGCTGACGTTTTTATCAGCGGCATCCAAGTAGGGGTTGGCAGATGACATGGTGGCATACAGGCCATCCATCGCGCCTTTACCCAGCTTGTGGATCAGGTCGGTGTAGGCGGCTGATGAGCCCAAGAAAATGGGGTTGAAACCCATGCGGCGTGCCGTCGCGATGCCACCAATGGTCTCCCGGATGATGGTACCCAACACAACCATGTCGCATTTCTCCGACGCAAGCTTTTGCATTTGCGATGAGAAATCGGTCGCGCCACGCTTGAAGCTGGTGGTCACTGCCATGCTCATACCGTAGTCTGCCAGGCCGTCTTTGGCGCCCTCCAGAACCTCTGAGCCGAAGTCATCGTCTTGATACATGGCGCAGACTTTATTGGCACCTTTTTCTTTCGCCAGCTTGCCGGTGTATATGCGCATTTGATCGTAATAAGGCACGGCAAAAGAGAACTTCAACTTATGAAAGGGTTCGTACATTTGGCGTGCGGCCGTCACCGGGAAGAAGTTGATGACATTTTTTGAGAACTGCACGGGCATAGCGGCCATGTTAGTCGCGGTACCGAGGGAGCCCAGCATGGCAAAAATCTTGTCCTGGTTGACCAGCTTTTGCGCACCGAGTACAGCCTTCTTCGGGTCATATTGGGTGTCTTCAAATTTGATATCCAGCATGCGACCATTGATGCCGCCTTGCTCGTTGATCTCTTGCATACGCAGTGTCATGCCGAAGCGAATTTGTTTGCCGAAACCGGCGATCGGCCCTGACAAGTCTTGCAACGAGCCGACCGTTATTTTGTCGCTGGTCACACCTTGTGCGGCGTGAGCCATCGATACGCTGGCCAGTAGGCTCAGCGCAACGAGAGTTGATTTTGATTTCATTGGTGTTGTCTCCTTTTATGGTGAGGTGATACTGACAGTGGCCTCTTGGTTGGGCTCATTCATACATGGCTTCGATCTGGGCAGCGTACTTCCGTTCGACCAGCTTTCGCTTCAGCTTCATGGTGGGGGTCAATTCTTCATCTTCAGCGGTGAGTTGCACATCGATCAGGAAGAACTTCTTGATTTGTTCGACGCGCGCAAACTTACCGTTGACCTTATCGACCTCCGCCTGAATGAGTTTTCGCACTTCCACCGCTCTTGTCAAGCTGGCGTAATTACTGAAAGGGATGTCGCTGTCTTGGGCAAATTTCTCGACGGTGTCGAGGTCAATCATGATCAGACAGACCAAATAAGGCTTTTGGTCACCCACGACAACGGCGTCGGTGACATAGGGGGAAAACTTCAATTCGTTTTCCCATTCGCTGGGCGTCACGTTCTTGCCACCGGCCGTGATGATGATGTCTTTCATGCGGTCGGTGATGCGGAAGAATCCATCTGCATCAATGGTGCCGATATCGCCGGTGTGTAACCAGCCGTCTGCGTCAATGGTTTCAGCCGTTTTCTCGGGTTGGTTGAGGTAGCCTCGAAACACGTTTTTGCCGCGCACGCGAATTTCACTGGTGTCAGCGTCAATGCGCACTTCGTTGTAGTCCGCGGGGCGACCGATGGTACCGGGCTTGAAGCCCACACTGCTGTTGGCCGTGGAAAGGCCGCAGGTTTCGGTCATGCCCCACGCCTCAAACATGGGGACACCGAGCGCCATGTACCAGCGGATCAGTTCAGGTGAAATTGGGGCCGCACCACTGGCGATGAACCGGCAGCGGTTGATCCCTATGAGCTTGCGGATATTGTTCAGGACCAGCAAACGTGCCGCAATGAACCGGAGCTTCAGGTGCCATGCCACGGACTGGCCTGCCAAGACTTGTTCGGTAACGGTGCGACCAACGCTGATCGCCCAGCTGTAGGCCAACTGCTGAATCAGGGTGGACTCTTTGATTGAGATCGTGATGGCTGAGTAAAACTTCTCCCACACACGCGGGACGGCGGCCAGTTGTGTGGGGGCGATTTCGCGCACATTTTCGGGCACGGTGTCGGGGTTCTCGACAAAGTTCAGTCGCGCGCCGCTGTACAAGGAGTTGTACTCACCGCCCATGCGTTCGACGATGTGACACAACGGCAAGAAGCACATCTTTTCATCGGTGTCTGACGACGCCAATACAGCGTTGTATCCGCGGATCGTGAACACCAGGCCAGCGTGTACATGCATGGCCCCTTTGGGTTTGCCAGTGGTGCCAGAGGTGTACACCAAGATGGCGAGATCCTCGGGCGTGACCGCCTCCGAGCGGGCTTGAAGCAGACCTGCGTGCGTGGCTTGGTGCGCGCGACCCATGCCCTTGAGCTGCTCGAGGCTAATCACTTGGGGGTCATCCAAGTGGCGCAGGCCCTTCATGTCGAACACCACGATATGGCGCAAGTTGGGCAAGCTGGAGCGCGCCTCAAAGGCTTTGTCGAGCTGTTCGTCATCCTCAACAAACAGCACGCGCGTATCCGAGTCGGCACACAGGTAGGCCACTTGCTCAGCGGCATCGGTCGGGTAGATACCGCTGCACACGCCACCACTGCAAAGGATCGCCAAATCAGTGAGTACCCAATTGGCATTGGTGTTGGACAAGATGGATACACACTCTTTGGGCGCTAGACCCAGAGCAAGCAAGCCATGACCAATCGCGGTGACTTCGTTGGCCACTTCCGCCCATGTCCAGCTTCGCCAAATACCCAGTTGTTTTTGGCGTAGCCAAATTTGGTTTTGACGCAACTGAACCGCATTCCAAAAAATCTGTGGAATGGTCTCACCCGGCACCACGATATCGGGGTTGCCAGTCAGGTCGTCAAGGTTCCACAGGTTCTTCATATGCGGTTAGCGCCACGTCTTCTTCTTTTTCCAGCGCCGCTGATCCGCGGTTTGATCGCTGTGCATGCCCAGGTAAAACTCTTTGATGTTTTCTTGCTCACGCAACGAGGCCGCCGTGTCGTTTGCCACGATACGGCCGTTCTCTAGAACGTAGCCGTAGTCGGCGGCATTCAGCGCCATGTTGGCGTTTTGCTCGACGAGCAACATGGCGGTCCCGCGCTCGCGGTTGATGCGTACGACGATTTCGAAAATTTCTTTGGTGAGTTTTGGGCTCAAGCCCAGGCTGGGTTCGTCCAGCAGAATCAACTTGGGGTTCGCCATCAACGCGCGCGAAATGGCCAACATCTGTTGCTGACCCCCTGACAACAAACCGGCGTCTTGCTTGGCGCGTTCCCGCAGGATCGGGAAGTAGTTGTAAACCATCTCCAAGTCACGCGCGACACCGTCTCGGTCATCACGCGTGTAAGCGCCCATGAGCAAATTGTTTTGAACGGATAACAAGGGGAAAACCTCACGACCTTCCGGTACGTGGCACAGCCCTTGTTTAACGATCCATGAGGGGTCTTTGGCTGTGATCTCGGCCCCTTCGAAATGAATGTGTCCCTTACGTGGGTCGATGATGCCGGACACGGTTTTCAGGATCGTGGTCTTACCCGCACCATTCGAGCCGAGCACGGTAACGATCTGTCCCTCGGGTACCTCCAGGCTGACACCGCGCAGGGCGCGCACGGGCCCATAGGTGCTCTCGACGTTGGTGAGCGTGAGCATGTGGGTCATGTGGACCCTTGCGCGGCCGGGCGCCGCAAACTGGTGACATCGTCGGCGGTACCCAGGTAGGCCTCGATGACGGCTGCATTGGTTTGGACTTCTCGGGGCGTGCCACTGGCCAATTCTTGGCCTTGGCTCATGGCAAACACGCGGTCCGACACGCGCGAGACCAGCGACATGTCATGCTCGACCATGAGCACGGTGACACCCAATTCTTCCTTGATGTCCATGATCCAAAATGCCATGTCTTCGGTTTCTTCCACGTTCAGGCCCGAGGAGGGCTCGTCAAGCAGCAGCAGCGAAGGCTCGGCGCACAATGCGCGCGCGAGTTCGACGACTTTCCGAATGCCATACGGCAGACCGGCGACCATCGTGTCTCGGTAGTGCTGCAGGTCGAGAAGCTCGATGACCGTCTCCACATGGCGCCGCGCCGTGATCTCGGCGTCACGGACAGTTTTAGTGAAAAACACCTGTTGCCAGAAGCCACTCTTTTGGTGGCGGTGACGACCGATCAATAAGTTTTGCAACACACTGGCGTGCTCGAACAACTCAATGTTTTGAAAGGTTCGGGCGATGCCCGTGGCCGCGATGTCGTGCGGTGCTAAACGGGTGAGGGCGATCTCGGTGCCGGTGCCGTAGTAGTGCAGCGACCCTTTGCTTGGCGGGTAAATACCACTGATGATGTTGAAGACGGTGGTCTTGCCGGCACCGTTGGGGCCGATGAGGGTGAAGATCTCACCTCGGCGCACATCGAAGCTCACGTCATTAACCGCCAGCACACCGCCAAAGCTCAGGCTGAGGTTACGGGCGCGCAGCAAGACGTCGTCGTCGGTATCCGTCATCCGGTTCATTTCAGACGCTCCGACTTCTGGAAGCTCTTTTGACGCTCAAACATCCCACGGCGATACAACGGGAAGAGCTGAATGTAAGCCCGTACCTTGAGCCAACGCCCGTACAAACCCAACGGTTCAAACAAGACGAACAACACCAGCACCACGCCATAGACCATGGCGGATAGGCCCGGTGACTCGCCGATGCCTGCCGGTAGGTAGTCTTTACCAATCGAGATGATCTGGGGCATGGTGATCAGGAAGATGGCCCCCAAAAAGGCGCCGTGTATCGAACCCAGGCCACCAATCACGATGAGCAACAACAAATCAATCGATTGAATGATGCCGAATTGTTCGGGCGTGAGGAATTGAATTTTGTGCGCGTACAGGGCGCCGCCCAAGCCGGTCAATGCGGCAGAGATCGCGAAAGCCAGTGTTTTGTAACGGGCCAAAGGGATGCCCATGCTTTGCGCCGATATCTCTGAATCGCGAATCGCTACAAAGGCACGCCCTGTTGGTGAGCGCAGCAGATTTGCCACGCCTAACGTCACCAAGATGGTGAGGATCAAGCACAGGAAGTAGTAAGGCGTTGCCTCATTGATTTCAAAGCCAAACAGTGTGGGACTCTGTACAAATAGCCCCGCATTGCCACCCGTCACGCTCTCCCAGCGCGCGAAGGCCTCTTCGAGGATGATGCCCAGCGCCAGCGTGGCCATCCCTAAAAATACACCACGCACCCGCAAGGCCGGGATGGCGACGATGACCCCAATGAGCGCCGCGAATGCCATCGCCCCCACCAATGCCACGATGAGCGGCAAGCCCGCGTTGATTGCAACCGCTTGGGTGTACGCGCCAATGCCTAAAAAAGCCGCGTGTCCCAACGAGAACTGCCCCGTGAAGCCCGCCAAGAGCATGAGGCCTAAGCCCACTATGCTGTAGATCAAAATCAGTGTGAGTTGCGCCAGCCAGTAATCATCGAGTAGCCATGGGCTCAGAATGAGCGCGCAGATCAGTGCGCCGTACCAGCCGACATGGCCACCGTGTTTGGCCAGATTGATGTCCTGGGCGTAATCAGTCTTAAAGATAAAACGCATGGGTCAGACTTTCTTACGCATGCGTTCGCCAAATAAGCCGTTGGGCCGAATGGCGAGCATCAAAAGCACGACTACATAAGGGGCAATGTCTTTGAAGCCCTCTTCTAGGTAGAAGCCCGCCACAGACTCGGTGATGCCAATAATCAACCCACCCACAATCGCACCGGGCAGGCTGGTAAAACCACCCACCACCGCGGCAGGGAAGGCCTTGAGCCCAATGAAGCCCATGTTGGCGTGTACGAACGTGATCGGCGCTATCAGCAAGCCTGCAACTGTGGCGACCGCTGCGGCCAAGCCCCAGATCAGGCCGTTGATGCGTCGCACCGGTATGCCCATGTAATAAGCGGCCAATTGGTTTTGCGCCGACGCCTGCATGGCGATACCCAATTTGCTGTGGCGGAACAGCAGGGTGAGCACGCCGCACAGAACGGCTGTCACCAAAATCACCACCACCTGCTCGGCAGCGAGCACCAAGCCCGCCACCTCAATAACCTGACCCGCGTAGGGCGCATCGAGCGGATGGGTTTCGGTGCCAATCACCGGGATCATGGTGATGGCGCCGCGCAGGACGTAAGCCACGCCGATGGTCAACATGATGATTGAGAATGCGGGTTGCCCCAAGATCGGCCTGATGACCACCCGCTCCAACCCGACGCCCAGCAGCGTCATTACGATGACGGTGGCGATCGCAGCGGCCCAAAAAGGCAGGCCCATGGCGGACATCGCGATGAAGCCCCCGAAGGCGCCCAGCATCATCAGGTCACCCTGTGCAAAGGTGACGGTTTCAGTCGCCTTGTAAATCAGCACGAAACCCAATGCGATCAAACCGTAGACACAGCCTTGCGCAATACCGCTTACCAATAACTGCAGCAGTTCCAATCAGGGTCCCTTGACGATTCGAGTTATAACGATTTAGCGTAAGAATAAGTGTGTTTATTTTTTTTGGTGTGAGTGAAACCCCTAGGTTCAACCTAAATTTTGAACAGATTGAAATGTCCTCTGAACCTTGTACAAACCTCATCCTGTTGGACTCCATCGCCTTGATCGAAAAAGATGCTGCGGGTTTTATCGTGGTGTCGGGGTCGCATGGTGGTGCGTCAGCAGCGAAATTTGTTTTGGACATCGGCATCCAGCCAAAAATTGTTTTTTATAACGATGCCGGTGGTGGCAAAGACGATGCGGGTATTGTGGCGTTGTCATTGCTGGCCGGTATTCGGGTGCCATGCGCCACCTACGCGCATACGTCGGCCCGAATCGGTGATGCGGCTGATGGGTATAACAATGGCATTGTCACGCATGTCAATGCCTTGGCGGCCGCCATGGGGGTACGGGTGGGGGATCGCGTGCGCGATGTCATCGCCGCGTGGCAAACTAACGACCCAACCCAAACCCCAAAGGAAACGCCATGTCCGTAAAACTTGCCGACGTTGCACAAGCCCTGTTGACTGCGCGTGCGAGCGGAGCCGTCGCGCCGACTGCCGCATTTGCCGATGCTGTTCCCGATGCACCGTCCGCGTATGCGGTACAAGCCCTGGTAGCCTCTGCGTTAGGCTGGCATGGTGATCAACCGGGGCGCCATTGGAAGTCGGGCGGTGCGGCGCGGGATGCCGTCATCACGCACGCTGCGTTACCGCCAAATGGCATTTGGCAAAGCCCTGCGGCCGCTGGTGACTGGCCGCTACACCTGCACGGGGTTGAAGCGGAAATAGCCATTCGATTGGGCTGCGATATAACGCCTGCGATGGCCGCGAAAGCCGATCAGGCCATGGCGCAAGCGTGGGTCAGTGATATGACGGTCGCGATTGAAGTCATAAATACCCACTGGGATCAGGGGTATGACACGCCCGCCTGGTTGAAGCTGGCGGATTTACAGGCGCATGGCGCGCTGGTATTGGGTGAATGGCAGCCTTGGCGTGACCTTGACTGGACGACCCAGCGCTTTGATATCAAAATAAACAGTATCGGGGTGGATACCCGTACAGGTACGCACCCGCTCGGTCACCCAACCTGGGGCTTGCCCGCGTTTGTCAGACACGCCACGCGCGAGGGGCACACTTTGGACGCCGGGTGCATTGTGACGACCGGATCGTGGAACGGTGTTTACCGAGCTGCCCCGGGCGACCATGTCGTGGTGTCCTTTGCGGACATTGGGGAGGCCAGGGTTCAATTTTGAATCCCGCATGATTCATTGGGGGGCTGCATGCAGCAACAACTGATTTCGAAATTCACCCGGCGCGTCGCCTTCGGTTTGCCCGGCGGTCAAAGCCTACCCGAGGATCCGGTCGCTTGGGCAATGAGCCAGTTGCGAAGCGTGCCCCCTATCGACATCCTTGAGCGCGACGGGACGCGCCGCGCTGACTTACCTGCGGACATGAAGCTACTGAGCGACATGGACGAGGTCATGCACGCGTTTGTCGACCATCAACGCATTGAGAAAGAGTCCTTCGAAAAAGCCAAGTCCCTGAGCCCACGCGAGTACGAAGCCTATCGGGAGCGTACGGTGGGGACCCCGTATTGGCGCTTAGAACATTGGAAAGAAGTCCAAGCGCGGGAGACTACCGCGCTGTTTGGCGGCGCGCCTGTGTTTGAGCGGTTTTGGCATTTTTGGACCAACCACTTCATGGTGGCGCCGGGGAACCAGAACAACGACACACTGATCGGCCCTTATCAGCGTGCGCTGCGCCCGCTGATGATGGGCAGCTACCGCGAAATGCTGTGGCAGGCCGTTACACATCCCTCGATGCTGGTGTATTTGGATAACAACCGCAACACGGGGCCTCGTTCAAAAGCCGCCCGTGAAAAGTGGACCACCGACAGCATCAACGAAAACTTGGGGCGTGAGCTGCTTGAGCTGTTTACGATCAGCCCCAGCGCTGGTTATACGCAGCAAGACGTTGAGGGCACCACGCTGATCCTGACGGGATGGCGGGACATGAAACCAGACAAATGGCACAAGGGCCAGCGGCTGGGCACCTACTTTGATTTCGATCGCCACGAGCCCGGCTCACAAACCGTATTGGGCAAAAAATACACCGCGTTTTTTAAGCCGTCGGCGAAACTTGAGGATCTGGTCACTGATTTGGCAAACCACCCGGCGACAGCCCGGCATCTGGCGCATAAGCTGTGTGTTTACTTTATCGACGATGACCCACCTGCCGAAGCCGTCGCGAAGGTAGAGGCGGCGTTCATCAACAGCAAGGGCGACTTACCGACCGTCCATCAAGCCGTCATTGCGGCCTGTTGGGAGACGATTGAGACGACACGAAAATTTGCATCGCCAGAGACGTGGTTCTTGCAGGTTCTGACCTTGGCGGGCGCCGAGCCACCGCGCACCATCCCATTGACGCGCGAGGTACGCGGCATCAAAACGCCCTACCTGCTGGGTGATCTGGGTCAAGAGATACCGCGCTGCCCGCAACCGAACGGATGGCCCATACGCTCGATTGATTGGATATCCAAGGAAATGCTCGATCGCCGCCTGCGGGTGTTGAGTGTGATTGGCGGTGAAGAGCGACGCGCGGGTCGCAGCCTTGACATGCGGGTCAAAGTCAGCATGGCGGCACGTCGCGACCTATCCCCCGAATCGCCGGCTTTACCGCTTTTCAAGCAGGCTGATATGTTCAATGATTTGCGACTGGGGTTGGTTGCTTTTTTCGCCAGTCCCGATATTTTGTGGAGCTAAGCCATGCAACGCAGAACATTCCTTTTAAAGACCGCGGGGTTAGCTACCCTCAGCTTTACTGGCATCCCCTCAACTTGGGCAAATGATGCCGTCGACACGCCACGGGTGCTGTATGTCTTGCTGCGTGGGGGTATGGACGGCTTGACAGCGGCCCCGCCGATTGGGGACCGTGACTACGACCAAATTCGTCCCACCATCGGCATTCAAAAGGCCTTGCGTTTGAATGCTGACTTTGGTCTGCATCCAGCGTTGGGTACCTTGCACCGCCTGTGGGGCGAGGGGCATTTGGCGGTCGTGCACAGTACAGGGTTTGCCTACACCGGGCGCTCCCACTTTGAGGGGCAAGATGTGATGCAAACCGGCATCATGACCCCTTATGCCGTCAATTCAGGCTGGGTCGGGCGCGGCATGGAGCGTGCCGCGATCGACAGCGGCGTTGCCATTTCCATTCCGATGCCGCTGATTCTGCGCGGTAATACGCGTGCGACAACCGACTTTCCCAATTGGATGCCGATGTTGCGCGCCACAGATACCGATGCCGTCAAAAAGCTTTGGGCCAATGAGCCGCTGTTGGCGCCGTTCACCGACGCTATTCAATTGGCCAACGACGGCATGCAAACACGCGGTATGGGAAAAGAGGCGTTTGAAGATGCGAAGTCCATGCGTGGGTTGGCACGAGTAGCCGCCGCACAAATGCGAGAGGACGGTGGCCCCCGTGTCGGCTTGATTGATATGCGCAATGGCTTCGATACCCATGCGAGCCAGGGTGCGGAGAAAGGCGGACACGCGGACCGTCTGAGGGATCTTGACACCCTAGTCGCCTCTTTCAAGGAGGCCATGGGTGAGCGCTGGGCGCACAGTTTGGTTGTCACCGTAACTGAGTTTGGTCGCACAGCGGCAGAAAACGGCACAACAGGCACGGACCATGGCGTCGGTACTTGCTGCTTCCTTGCGGGTGGTTTGGTGACCGAATCCAAGGTGTACGCCGATTGGCGCGGTCTTGAAAAGCGCGCCCTGTTTGAAGAGCGCGACTTACCCGCAACCATCGACATCAACGCGGTCTACGCCAAAGTCTTGGAGCGGTCACTGGCGCTGTCGCCCACACAAATCACCTCTGGCGGCGTTTTGGATTTCAAACCGCACCCCGCGTTGAATGGGCTGTTTGGCCTCGGTTAGGGGGCTGGCTGAAGTTGATTCATTGCCGGGGCTTGTCGAAATCAATCGCATGCCTATAATCAACCCATGATTAGCCTCACTTTTAATGGCTATATGGTTGATTTATATTGAAAATGATTGATAGGCCTGTGACTTTTAGGCGTTTGATAACCCTCGCCGTGGTAGCCATCGGGGTGCCGCTGTCTGGTTGCGGCGCCTTGTTGACCGCCCCGGCGACGATTGCCAGCTTGGCGGTATGGGGCACCACCGGTAAAACCCCATCAGACCACGCGGTCAGCGGCGTGGCCGGTCAAGACTGCTCGATGTTCCGCGCCTTGGACAGCCAAAGTGTGTGCGTCAGCGCGACGACTAAACGCGCTGAAATCGTCAACCTCAACACCCCCGTCACCAACGCTGCCGTATTGCGCTAAAAGTAGCGTATTGCGTAAAACGCCTGGCCTAGAATCTCGCGCCAAGCGGTTTCGAACTTACCCAGCGCGTTTGCGTTCGGAAACCAGTCGGATGGACTGAGGGCGCCGGCTCCGTTTTGAAAATCCACCGCATACGGCACCACTGAGAGCCCGGCGCGCGCAAACAGGCTTTGCGCCCGAGTCATGTGAAACGCCGAGGTCACCAACAGGACGCGTGGTTGCGTGTTCTCATGGCGGCTTGCAAGCCATTGTTTAATTGCCGCTGCCTCTTGCGCGGTATTTTCTACGTCGGTCGTCAGGTAGATCTGGCTGGGGTTGACGCCTCGCGCAATCGCCCGTGACCTCAACACCGAACCTTCCGTTTCATCCGTGGCTGACCAGGGTAAACGGCCACCTGTAAACGCAATCACTGGCGCTTTGCCAAGCTGCATCAGGGTGATGCCAGCTTCAAATCGATCCGCAGCATCGCCCCACTCTGGCACCGTACCGCCTTGCGCTGTTGCGACGTCTCGGATCATGCCACTCAGCACCACGATCGCGTCGACGGGCGGCAACTGATCAGGCGCCTGATGCAGTCGGCCACGCTCTGCGAACGCCATCATGTGGTTGGCAACAAAAGCGTTTGATGAGAGACCCAGAAGCAACAGCGCGAGTAGGGCGAGGGCACGCCGCTTGAAGAGCAAGCTGGCAACCAGCAAAGCCGCGACAATTGTGGTTGGCATCAACAGAGCCGGCAAAATTTTGAACCAATAAATCATGCGTTGCATGATAAGCGGTTGCGGGCCCGTGTCGCCGCGGTTAAATTTTTATCATGTGACATTGGCACCGAAATAGCCACGCTTGAGGTGCCATAATATTGGGTATGCCTCGGTGGTGAAATTGGTAGACACAACGGACTTAAAATCCGTCGCTTCGTTCATAGCGGGCGTGCCGGTTCGATTCCGGCCCGAGGCACCAAATCAGGCCGACTAAGCCAATCCTTGAAAAGCACTCCCAAAAGGAGTGCTTTTTTGTTGGTTTACGGCGTTATGATGAAGCTCATCACGGATCTAGATCGCTCGGAAGGTTGTTGTTTATGGCTCGTTATCAAGCGCCGTTTGAAATCCATGTTCACGGGGATGTGGTGCTCAGTCCCAATGCGACAGTCGAGCAAGTACAAGAAGCATTGATGCCTTTGTGGAAATACAGTGGCGCCGATTCTTTTTTAGCGGGTGCGGCCAGCAGCTACGAGGAGGAGCCAGGTTTGCATTTCGACCCCATCGCGCACAAGCTGCAAATATGCTGGACGGTGGCGGGCGATGAGGATTTTCGCCAAGCCATCGAAGACACCTGCATGGGCCTCAACGATATTGCCGAGCGAGGGGCTGCCATTGAGGTCTCGTTCTACGACACCGAGTTTGACGACGAAGAGGGCGCAGGGCGTGGCCCAGAAGGGGAGTCGCGAGACGACTTTTTAATGTGTTTTGTGGGCCCTACGCCGCTGGCCATCATGGAAATTCAGCGAGATATGCTGGTGCAGGATGTGGTTCATGTGATGGAGCGTCACTTCGATGCATCCGAGCTTAGCCCCATCGTTGGCGTGATCGACGCGCTGTTCCAGCAGCGCTTTAACGACCTCGAAACCTCCATGCAGATTGGCCGCTCACCCCGCGGTGGCTCAGGCCATGGCGCTGGTGGACGCAAACCGCGTCACCTGCACTGAACCGCTAGTCAGAGCGTGCACGCATGAAGCCGCAAGCACGCCAGCCAGGCGTCGCCAAGCGCGAGGTATTCGGTTGGGCGATGTACGACTTCGCCAATTCGGGCTTCACGACCGTCGTGATCACGGCGGTTTTTTCAGCTTATTTTGTCGGTGCCGTCGCGCAAGGTGCGCCATGGGGCGCCTTTGCATGGACAGCCACTTTGGGTGTGTCTTATGCCCTGGTCATGTTGACCATGCCCGCGCTCGGCGCCTGGGCTGATTTACGCGCTGCCAAGAAACGTCTGTTGGCGGTGGTAACGGCGCTGTGTGTTTTGACCACAGCTGCGCTTGCATTGGTAGGCCCAGGAGACTTGTGGCTGGCCATTGTGCTGCTGATTTTGGCGAATACAACCTACAGCTGGGGCGAGTCCACGTCCTATGCTTTTTTGCCTGAAATCGCAACACCCGAAGCAATTGGCAAGGTCAGCGGCTGGGGCTGGGGCCTGGGTTATGCCGGCGGAATGCTGACCCTGGGTCTGTGCCTCGCCTACGTGCTGAGCGCCCAAGCGCGGGGCGAAACGGCGGGCGATTTTGTACCAGTCACTATGTTGATCACCGCAGGGATGTATGGCGCTGCTTCGCTCTTCACTTTCGCTTTACTGAAGGAGCGCGCCGAGCCTCAAGTGGCGGTCGCTCAGGCGTCGGGCGTGCGAGCCTCTTTGGCTCGACTGCGGTCGACGTGGCAGGCTTCGCGCCAGTATCGCGATTTCTCTTGGTTACTGACCAGCGCGTTTTTCTATCAAGGTGGTGTTGCGGTGGCGATCACTTTGGCCGCTATTTATGCCCAACAGGTTATTGGTTTTCAGGCCGATGAGGTCATGATTTTGGTGTTTGTGATCAATGCGGCGGCAATGGCTGGCGCGCTGGCATTTGGCTATGTGCAAGACCGCATCGGTCACCGACTCACCTTGGCGTTGACGCTGGTGGGATGGGCAGTCACCTGCGTTTGGGCCGGGTTGGCCACCGACAAAGCCACCTTCTGGGGCGCGGCTTGGTTGGCCGGTATTTGTATGGGCTCCAGTCAGTCCAGTGGGCGTGCGATGGCGGGTTTACTGGCGCCAGCGCACCAACTGGCCGAGTTCTATGGGCTCTGGTCTTTCGCAACCCGATTGGCAGCGATTGCTGGTCCGGTCATGTATGGCGCCATCACATGGGCGACCGAGGGTGATCAGCGCACCGCCATCTTTGCCACCACAGCCCTGTTCGTGGCAGGACTGCTTTGCCTGATACCGCTCGACATGGCACGGGGTCGCCGTGCCGCACAAGCCACTAACGACTAACCAGTCGTCAGGCCGGCACCACCGGAATCGACTTGAATTCGCCTGAGGCAATCCGCTTTTGCCACTCGGCGGGACCGGTGTTGTGCACGCTGGTGCCGCCTGCATCAACTGCTACGGTCACCGGCATGTCTTCGATGTCGAACTCGTAGATGGCCTCCATCCCCAGGTCCGCAAACGCCACAACCTTCGACGCCTTGATGGCTTTTGACACCAAGTAGGCCGCACCACCAACCGCCATGAGGTAGGCGCTTTGGTGCTTTTGGATGGCTTCAATCGCTGCGGGGCCGCGTTCGGCTTTACCCACCATGGCAATCAAGCCCGTTTGGGCCAACATCATCTCGGTGAACTTGTCCATCCGGGTCGAGGTGGTCGGGCCCGCTGGACCGACGACCTCGTCGCCAACCGGATCAACGGGGCCCACGTAGTAGATCACGCGGTTTTTAAAGTCAACCGGCAGCGGCTCGCCTTTTGCCAACATGTCGCTGATGCGTTTGTGCGCCGCATCGCGGCCCGTGAGCATTTTGCCGTTGAGCAAAAGGGTTTGGCCGGGCTTCCAGCTGGCGACTTCTTCCTTCGTCAAGGTATTCAAATCGACCCGCTTACTTTGTTGCGTGTTGGGCATCCAATTGACCTTGGGCCAGGTGTCTAAACTCGGTGGCGTCAGGTAGACCGGGCCTGAGCCGTCCATGACGAAATGCGCGTGGCGTGTGGCGGCGCAATTGGGAATCATGGCCACAGGCTTGCTGGCAGCGTGGGTGGGATACTGCTTGATTTTCACGTCAAGCACCGTGGTGAGGCCGCCCAAACCCTGCGCGCCAATGCCCAATGCATTGACTTTCTCGTAGAGTTCCAAACGGAGCTCTTCGACGGGGGTCAGTACCTGGCCTTTACTGGATTTTTCCAGCAATTCGTACATGTCCAAATCCTCCATCAAGGACTCTTTGGCACTCAGCATGGCCTTCTCAGCGGTCCCGCCAATGCCAATACCCAGCATGCCAGGTGGGCACCAACCTGCGCCCATGGTGGGTACTGTTTTCAGGACCCAGTCGACCAAAGAGTCGCTGGGGTTGAGCATGACCAATTTCGATTTGTTCTCGCTGCCGCCACCCTTTGCGGAGACGATGACGTCCAGCGTAGTGCCCGGCACCATTTGCACGCTGATGACAGCCGGGGTGTTGTCCTTTGTGTTTTTGCGGCTAAATTGCGGGTCATCCACGACGCTTGCCCGCAGTGGGTTACCGGCCATCGCGTAACCACGGCGAACGCCCCCGTTGATCGCGTCGTCAAGCCCTGCACTGAAGCCTTCAAAGCGCACATCCATACCGATCTTCAAGAACACGTTAACGATACCCGTATCCTGGCAAATCGGACGTTTACCCGTGGCACTCATGTAGCTGTTCGTCAAGATTTGCGCCATCGCGTCTTTCGCTGCGGGGGCTTGCTCGCGGTCGTAGGCCCGGGCGAGGTGGCTGATGTAATCCGCAGGGTGGTAATAACTGATGTACTGCAGCGCTGCGGCTACTGATTCGATTAAATCGGCTTCTTTGATGGTGGTTGCTTGCGTCATAAACGGGTTCTCGGTGGGCAATTCAAGACGGGGTTATCAATCGCCAATTGTAGAGCGCTCAGATTTCGGCGCGGTTTGGGTGCGGTTTGGGTGCGGTTTGGGTGCGCTGGCATTTGGTGGTAAAAATCGTGTAAGTGGGTCGTAAGAGCGCCGATGCACAGTTGCAGCCATCTGCAAAGTGCGACTGTGCGCGCACGGCCTCATTCTTAAAGGAGATCACCCCATGTCAGGTAGCAATTCGGCGATTGAATCCACCTTGGTTGAAAACCGCGTATTCGAGCCCAGTGCCGCAGCCAAAGACGGCGCAGCGGTTTCTGGGATGGCAGCATACGAAGCCCTGGTGAACGAAGCCGCTACGGACTTAGAGGGTTTCTGGGCCAAACGCGCCAAGGACAACCTGGTCTGGACCAAGCCCTTCAACACCGTGCTCGACGAGAGCAACGCGCCGTTTTACAAGTGGTTCAGCGATGGCGAGTTGAACGCCTCCGCCAACTGCCTGGACCGCCACATGGGCACGCCGACCGAGAACAAGACGGCGATCATTTTTGAAGCCGACGACGGCGCCGTGACTCAGATCACCTACAAAGAGTTGTTGGGCCGTGTCTCGCAATTCGCCAATGTTTTGAAGTCTCAAGGCGTGGCTTGCGGTGACCGCGTGATCATCTACATGCCCATGACCATTGAGGGCGTGGTTGCGATGCAAGCTTGTGCCCGCATCGGCGCGACACACTCGGTGGTGTTTGGTGGTTTCTCCGCCAAAGCCTTGCAAGAACGCATTATCGACGTGGGTGCTTGCGCGGTGGTGACCGCCAATTTCCAGATGCGCGGTGGCAAAGAGCTGCCACTGAAAAGCATCGTCGATGAAGCGCTGTCTTTGGGTGGTTGCGAGGCCGTCAAGTCGGTCATCGTCTACCAACGCACGGCCTCCAGCGTGAACATGGTGGCGGGTCGCGATCATTTCATGCATGAGTTGATGGCCAAAGAGAGCGATGTCTGCGCACCCCAAGTGGTGAACGCCGAGCATCCCCTGTTCGTGCTCTACACCTCTGGGTCAACAGGCAAACCTAAGGGCGTTCAGCATTCCACTGCCGGTTACCTGCTGTGGGCGCGCATGACCATGAAATGGACGTTCGATCTGAAGCCCACCGATGTTTTCTGGTGCACTGCAGACATCGGTTGGATCACGGGTCACACCTACGTGGCCTATGGCCCGCTGGCTGCAGGCGCCACGCAAATCGTGTTCGAAGGTGTACCCACCTATCCCAATGCCGGTCGCTTCTGGCAGATGATTGAACGCCACAAGTGCAGCATCTTCTACACCGCCCCAACCGCGATCCGTTCCCTGATTAAGGCTGCAGAAAGCAATGAGGCGGTGCACCCTAAGAACAGTGACCTCAGCAGCCTGCGCATCTTGGGTTCCGTCGGCGAGCCGATCAACCCCGAAGCATGGATGTGGTACCACCGCAATGTCGGCGGTGAGCGCTGCCCCATCGTTGACACGTTCTGGCAAACAGAAACCGGTGGACACATGATCACACCGCTGCCTGGTGCCACACCGTTGGTCCCGGGCTCTTGCACCTTGCCCCTGCCGGGCATCATGGCTGCCATCGTGGACGAGTCTGGTAATGACATGCCCAACGGGGCGGGTGGCATGTTGGTGGTCAAGCGGCCTTGGCCCAGCATGATCCGCAACATTTGGGGCGACTCTGAGCGCTTCAAGAAGAGCTATTTCCCCGAGGAACTCGGCGGCACGATGTACCTGGCGGGTGACGGTGCAGTCCGCAGCGAAGACCGTGGCTACTTCCGAATCACCGGCCGCATTGATGATGTCTTGAACGTCTCTGGCCACCGCATGGGCACCATGGAGATCGAATCCGCGCTGGTTGCCAAGACCGACCTGGTCGCTGAGGCCGCGGTTGTCGGTCGTCCCGATGACGTCACAGGGGAGGCCATTGTGGCCTTCGTGGTGCTCAAAGGGGCACGTCCGGAGGGCGAGGAGGCTCAGCGCATTGCCAAGATCTTGCGTGATTGGGTGGCTACCGAGATTGGCCCGATTGCCAAGCCCAAGGAGGTACGTTTTGGCGATAACTTGCCAAAGACACGCTCCGGCAAAATCATGCGCCGTTTGCTGCGGACCTTGGCCAAGGGCGAGACGATTACGCAGGACACCAGCACGCTTGAGAACCCTGCCATCCTCGAGCAACTGGCCAAAGCGCTGTAAACCGGCTTTAAAACCAACGGGCACAAAAAAGCCCGCGATCCCTAGGGGTCGCGGGCTTTTTATTGGGCTTGTGGATTACTTGGTTGCCAAGATCCAGTCAGCCAATTTCTTGGCTTCTTCAGCTGAAACTTGTGGGTTTGCAGGCATGGGGATCGCACCCCAAACGCCAGCGCCACCCTTCATGATCTTGGTAGCCAATTTGGCAGCAGCTTCTTTGTCGCCCGCGTATTTTCCAGCGACGTCTTTGTAAGAGGGGCCCACCAATTTTTTGTCGACTGCGTGGCAAGCCATGCAGTTTTTGGACTTGGCGAGCACCATATCAGCCATCGCTGGTGCGGCTAAGACGGTCGTCGCAGCGATTGCGATCAGGATGCGTTTCATAGGGGTTCCTTTTGGGTTTGACGTGATCAAGAATTTACACAAATTTTACAACCCCCTGCAGGTCAGGGGATTTTCGTTTGAAAGCCTTAAAAGTTATCGAGCACCGCGCCCTTGCTCGCGCTGGCAGCGTTGAAGGCAAACTTCGCCTGAACGCCGCGGACATAGCGAGGTGCGGGCGCCTTCCACTTGGCACGGCGTGTTTGCAGGTCAGCGTCGCTGACGTGCAGCTCCAGCTTGAGTTGTGTTGCATCGATGGTGATCGTGTCACCTTCCTCAATCAAGGCGATGTTGCCGCCCACAGCCGCCTCAGGCGCCACGTGACCCACAACCATACCCCAGGTGCCGCCAGAGAAGCGGCCATCCGTGATGAGGCCCACTGACTCACCCAAGCCGGCGCCAATGAGTGCGCCCGTCGGGGCGAGCATTTCGGGCATGCCAGGACCCCCTTTGGGGCCGAGGTAACGCAACACCATCACGTCGCCCGCAACAATCTTGCCATCCAAGATGGCCTTCAGTGCCGACTGCTCATCGTCAAACACGCGGGCAGGGCCCGTGATGACCGGATTCTTGAGGCCAGTGATTTTGGCGACACAACCCTCAGGGCTGAGGTTCCCTTTAAGGATCGCCAAGTGACCCTGCTTGTACATCGGGTTGCTGATGGGACGGATCACGTCTTGGTCGGCGCGTGGCTCATCAGGAACGTCTGCCAATTGCTCGGCAATTGTTTTACCCGTGATGGTCATGCAGTCGCCGTGCAACAAGCCGGCTTTCAACAAAATCTTCATGACCTGCGGGATACCGCCTGCTTTGTGCAAGTCGACGGCGAGGTACTTACCGCTGGGCTTCAAGTCGCACAACACAGGCGTTACCTTGCGGATACGCTCAAAATCGTCGATGGTCCATTCCACCCCTGCGGCGTGGGCAATGGCCAGGAAGTGCAACACGGCGTTGGTTGAACCACCCGTCGCCATGGTCAGCGCCACGGCATTCTCGATCGCCTTCTTGGTGACAATGTCGCGGGGCTTCAAATCATTTTTTACAGCCTCAATCAAGACCCGCGCCGACGCGGTGGCAGAGCCAACGATTTCATCATGGGGACTGGCCATCGTCGAGGAGTAGGGCAGGCTCATACCCAGCGCTTCGAAGGAGCTGGACATCGTGTTGGCCGTGTACATACCGCCGCAGGAGCCCGTGCTGGGAATGGCGCGTCGCTCGATTTGTTCCAAATCCTCGTCGGACAGGTTACCGGCCGCGTTTTGACCAACCGCCTCAAAAACGCTAACGATGTTCAGATCTTGGCCCTTGTAGCTGCCGGGCAGAATCGTGCCGCCGTATACATAGATGGCAGGTACGTTGGCGCGCAACATGCCCATCATGCCGCCGGGCATGTTCTTGTCGCAGCCACCGATCACCACCACGCCGTCCATCCATTGGCCTTGAACGCTGGTTTCCACACAATCCGAGATCACCTCGCGGCTGACCAATGAGTACTTCATACCCTCGGTGCCCATCGCCATGCCGTCTGAAATAGTGGGGGTGCCGAACACCTGGGCGTTACCGCCAGCCGCCTCAATGGCATCAATGGCCGCATCAGCCAAACGCTGAATGCCGGCATTACAGGGCGTGATCGTGCTATGGCCGTTGGCCACACCGATCATGGGCTTTTTGAAGTCTTCCTTTTCGTAGCCCATCGCGTAATACATCGAACGGTTGGGCGCGCGTGACTTACCTTCCGTGATGTTGGCAGAGCGACGGTTAATCTTGAGGGGCTTCGGATCGGTCATGACGGTTGTTCCGGTGGTGAAAATTAAAAAACGCAAAGCCTCTGCGAAAGAGGCAGCCAACCCTCATTTTATGGGCATTGGTAGTGCCCTGCTGTCGCCCCATCTAATTTGACGAAATGGCGGGCAAAATAGCAGCATGCTTATTCATCCCCAAATTGACCCCGTCGCCATTGCCATCGGACCCTTAGCCGTGCATTGGTATGGCCTGACCTACCTGCTGGCCTTCGTCTTATTTGTATTACTCGGGCGGGCGCGTTTGGCACACGTGCCGTATAACCAGCGCGCCGATGGTCGCGATTGGCTGCGTACCGACATCGAGGACATCTTATTTTTAGGTGTTTTGGGTGTGATTCTGGGCGGTCGGTTGGGGTACTGCCTGTTTTACAAACCCGCGTACTACGCGGCGAACCCCCTTGAGATCTTTGCGGTCTGGCAGGGCGGTATGAGCTTCCACGGTGGCTTGCTGGGGGTGCTGCTGGCGATGGTGTGGTTTGCGCGAACCCGTCACGTCCGCTTTTTAACCGTGATGGATTTAGTCGCACCGTGCGTGCCCACAGGTCTGGCTGCAGGGCGCCTGGGTAACTTCATCAACGGTGAGTTGTGGGGGCGTTTGGCAGACCCGGCGTTACCGTGGGGCATGGTGTTTCGAGGTGCAGGCGATTTACCGCGCCACCCCTCGCAGCTTTACCAACTGGTGTTGGAGGGCTTGCTGTTATTCGTCATTCTGTGGGTCTACGCGCGCAAGCCGCGTCGTACCGGCGAGGTCTCTGCCGTGTTTTTGATCGGGTACGGCATTTTCCGATTCATCGCTGAGTATTTCCGCGAACCCGATGCGCACCTCGGCCTCCTCAATTTAGGCCTCAGCATGGGGCAATGGTTGTGCGTGCCGATGGTGCTGGCCGGTCTGTGGTTGATGCGATGGGCGCGTCGGTGATTCAGGTCAGCCACGATCAGCTGGGCGTTGCGTGGGTCACGATCAGCAGCCCAGCGCGTATGAACGCCATGAATGTGGCGATGTGGTTGGAGCTCAAGACCGTCTTTGACAACCTCGCCGAGCAGCCCCTTAAAGCCATCGTGCTGACCGGCGATGAGGCAGGGCAGGCGTTTTGCGCGGGTGGCGATATCCATGAATACCCCAGCTTTCGCTATGACCCCAAAACGTTGGCGCATTTTCATGAAATACAGGTGTGGGGCGGCCTCGCAGCCATTTTGAATTGCGATATACCGGTGATCGCAGCCATCAATGGCACGTGCATGGGCGCGGGATTAGAAATGGCGTGTTGTGCCGACATCCGCGTGGCGACGGCGGGTGCGGTCTTTGGCGCACCGATTGCCAAACTTGGTTTTCCGATGGCACCCCGCGAAGCGGCTTTGGTCACCAGCGTGCTGGGCGCCTCGTTGTCCCGACAGGTATTGCTGCAAGCCTCAACGGTTAAAGCCGAGGCGCTGATCAACAACGGCTTCTTGATGGCGGTCCACGACCCTGCCGACTTTGACCGTGCGATCGAGGAGGTGATCGAACGCCAATGCCGCTTGTCGCCGCAGGCTGCGCGGCTCAACAAGCAGGCGTTGCGCGGTGCGTTCCCAGCGCTGTTGGATTTGAAGACGACCGACCCCACAGACGCTTATCGGTACGCGGGCAGTGCAGAACATCGTGAGGGCATTGAGGCCTTCATCGCTAAGCGCCCTGCGGCTTTTGGAGGCGATCCAGGAAAGGGCTAAGCTGGTTGCATTGAAGCTGGCTTTTCCAACACCGTTGCCTATGACAGATTTATCGCTCTTGCTCGCACCCGCATTCGCCGCGCTCTCTATGGGCTTGTTGGGTGGGCCGCATTGCATTGCCATGTGCAGCGCGGCTTGCGCTGGTGTGGCGCGTGCAAGCACCGGTGTCGATCAGCCCAGCAACAAGCGGTTGAACCTCGCGCTACTTCAATTTCAGTTGGGGCGAGTGGTGGGTTATGCCGTGTTAGGTGCGGTGGCTGCGGGATCGGTGCAGGCCATGGGGTGGCTGGGTGCAAATACAACCATCATTCGTCCCCTTTGGATGAGCTTCCATGTGGCTGCGGCTTTGTTGGGGCTGACGCTGCTGATGCTGGGTCGCCAACCTTATTGGATTGACGGATTTGCACAGCGGGTTTGGCGGGTGGTACGACAACGCATGGGCGGTGTCGGCTCGAACGCCCCCGCGTTGGTCGGCGCCGCATGGGCACTCATGCCGTGTGGGTTGCTGTATGCCGCGTTGATGTTGGCAGCCTTACAAAGCAGTGCTTGGCACGGTGGCTTGACCATGGCTATCTTTGCGTTCGGCAGCGGTGTATCGATGACGTTTGGCGCGTGGTGGTTGTTGCGGATGAACCTGCGTCCATCTGGCCCTTGGGCCATGCGTGCCGCTGGCTTGGCGTTGATGTCGTTATCGCTGTGGGCGATTTATATGGGCCTCACGTCACCGACTGGGTTGTGGTGTGCCTAGTTGTGGTGGCCAACACCACACCAAACAAAGCAATCGCGAACGCAAGCACCTGAATCGGTGTCATCACCTCACCAAAAAAGACCACGCCAATCGTCGCCGCAGAAATTGGCAAGAACACCGTGAAAACACCCGCTTGGTGCGCGTGCACGTGTTTCAGCCCGGTCATCCACAACCACACCGTGACCACGCTGGCCGCGGTGGCATAAAACGCCAGTAGCGACCAGCTGCCCAGCGTGATGGCAGAGAAGTCGAATTGCCAAGCCAAATAAATTCCAAACGGCGTCGTCAGTGCCAGTCCCCATACGTTGATGGTTGCGGCGATGCGCTTGGGCGACAAGTGTGCAGTCAGGTGTTTGCCAATGACGGCGTAGGCGGCTTCGCAACACACGGCACAAAACACCAATAAGTTGCCCCAAACCGCATTGGGATAAGCCATATCGGTCGATGTGTGTCGGTTATTGGCATACAGGCCGATGCCAATAAAAGCGCAGGCGATGGCCGCTATTGCCCGGGCACTCAACCGCTCCTTCAGCATCACAGCGCTCATCAGCGCAACGACGGCGGGGATGGCGGACATGATCACACCGGCCGACGTCGCGCTGGTTTGGCTGACGCCATACAGCATGCAAATTGAAAATAAGAAGTTGCCGAGGAAAGATTCCAAGAACAGCAATTTGTGCAGGCGGGCGGAGAGGGGGCGTGCGCCTGGCTCGGGCTTCAGCCAGTGCGCCATGAGCACGGTTGCGGCGCCGAAACGCAACCAGGCTAGTAGCAGCACAGGGAACGCCGCGACCAACGGTTTGGAGACCGCGACGTAAGAGCCCACCAGCGCCATGCTGAGCCCCAAACAGCCGTATGCGAGCCAAGTTTTCATGGGCGTTAGCTTACGATATTTCACAAAACGAAAATTTCGTTTCTTAATGTGAAATAACACCGGATTGGCAATTGCTGCGGCGCCGCAAAATTTCTCATTGTGGAAAAATGCATACTACATCGTGAAATACTGGATTTATGTCTATGCTTTCTAATAAGAAAATAATTGTCTTATATAAGACATAAGAATCGAAATTAGTCTTATATAAGACTTATAGTAAGTCCCATGGCGAAACAAAACTGTAGCGCCCCCACTTTAAACAAACCATCCCTCAAGGAGTCTCACCATGGCAAAACTCACACGTGAACAACAAATCGCAGCACTCGAAAAAGACTGGGCCGAAAACCCCCGTTGGAAGTCGGTGACGCGTCCTTACTCCGCCGCTGACGTGGTGCGTTTGCGTGGTAGCTTGCAGCCCGAGTACACCTTGGCTGCCAACGGTGCGGAGCGCCTGTGGGAATTAGTTAATGGCGGCGCCAAGAAAGGCTACGTCAACGCATTCGGTGCCATCAGCGCCGGTCAAGCCATGCAACAGGCCAAAGCCGGCTTGGAGGCCGTTTACCTGTCTGGCTGGCAGGTTGCCGCCGACGGTAACACCTCGGAAACCATGTACCCCGACCAGTCGCTTTACGCCTACGACTCCGTGCCCACCATGGTCCGTCGCATCAACAACACCTTCAAGCGTGCGGATGAAATCCAATGGTCACGTGGCATCAACCCCGGTGACGACGGTTTCATCGACTACTTCCTGCCCATCGTGGCTGATGCTGAAGCCGGTTTCGGTGGCGTCCTGAACGCTTTTGAGCTGATGAAAAACATGATCGCTGCCGGTGCCGCAGGCGTTCACTTCGAAGACCAATTGGCCGCTGTTAAAAAATGCGGTCACATGGGGGGCAAGGTCTTGGTGCCGACCAGCGAAGCGGTCCAAAAGCTCACGGCCGCACGCTTTGCCGCCGACGTCATGGGCGTGCCCACCATCGTCTTGGCGCGTACCGATGCAGAAGCCGCCAACCTCATCACCTCTGACCACGATGCCAACGATCGCCCCTTCCTCACGGGGGAGCGCACACCCGAAGGCTTCTACCGTGTCAACAACGGTCTTGAGCAAGCCATCAGCCGTGGCGTCGCTTACGCGCCGCACGCCGATTTGGTGTGGTGTGAAACCGGCGTACCCGACATCGGTTTCGCTCGCGAATTCGCGCAAGCGGTTCACGCGGCATGTCCTGGCAAGCTGTTGTCTTACAACTGCTCACCTTCATTCAACTGGAAGAAGAACCTCAACGACAGCCAGATTGCCTCATTCCAAGACGAGCTGTCAGCGTTGGGCTACAAGTACCAGTTCATCACCTTGGCCGGTATCCACATCAACTGGTACAACACCTTCAAGTTCGCCAAGGCCTACGCAGGCGGCGAGGGCATGAAGCACTACACCGAGATGGTGCAAGAGCCCGAGTTCAAAGCACGTGAAGATGGCTACACCTTCGTGTCACACCAACAAGAAGTGGGCGCAGGCTACTTTGACGAAGTGACCACCGTGATTCAAGGGGGCGCTTCATCGGTGAAGGCCCTGACCGGGTCGACTGAAGAAGAACAGTTCCACTAAGTCCTGTTTGTAAAGGCGCCTCGCTGGGCGCCGTTACAGAAAAGCCATCTGATGCTTCGGTGTCAGGTGGCTTCTTACATTTACAAGATTCATCACGGGTAATTCGTCTATAAACATCGAGATATGGAATCACTTTTTTCACTCAATTACTTGAGTTTTATCCTCCCGCTCCGCAGTGATTGGCTGACAGCTGTCATGAAAGGGTTTACCTTTTTGGGGGATGAGGTGTTTTTTATCGTGTTCTTCCCCGTGTCGTATTGGCTGTGGAATAAGTCCATTTTGGCCCGGGCAGGGGTGGTGATATTTTTCAGTGTTTTCTTTAACGCTTGGTTGAAAAACCTGTTTGAAATTCCTCGTCCACTCATTGAGCATTTGGTGATGGTCGAGGTTGGCGATTAGTCGTTCCCCAGTGGGCATGCGCAATACTCGACGGTGGTGTGGGGGTGGTTGGCCTACGAGCTTAAACAGCTGGCTGTGAATCAGTCTCGTCCGGTAGGAAAAACTGATTTGATCAACTTGTCAAAATTTGTTTATCCGATTGCAGCCGCCATCATCCTTGCCATCGGATTCTCCCGAATTTATCTGGGTGTTCATTACCCAGTCGATGTGTTGGCCGGAATTTTCATTGGTCTTTTGACACTGTTCGGATATTGCTTTGCAACGACGGCGAAGCATACAAAGTGGAACGCACTTGCGCCTGCGATGCAGAGCGTCATTTTGTTTGTGTCGATCATGTGCTTCTTCTTGGTTCCGCATGCCTTGACGGGTGCAGAGATCAAGGGCGCCGGGGTGTTCTTTGGATTTGCCACGGCGGTTCTCTACGAGAAAAGGTATGTGAACTTTGACTATCGCCGAAAGCAAAGCACCGCTACTGACATGAAATCACTTGCGGGCATCATCACCTTAGGCTATGTCGGGCTGCTGGTCATTTGGATCGGGTTGAAAGCACTGTTTTCAACGGTTGGTTTGATCCCTGAAGTTGCCGATTTTGTTCGGTACATGCTCCTCGGGCTTTGGGTTGGGTTTATTGCACCTTATGGATTCTGTCGATTGGGCTGGCGTACCAGAGCCGTGGGCTAGGCAAGATTACCTACCAACCGCGCTCACAACCCCAACCGCGCTCACAACCCCAACCAACTCCAAACCGCGTCCCCCAAAAGCCGGTTGGGCGATAGCGTAAAGATCCCCGCTATCACCAACGCCCCAAAGTACATGCTGACCATCGTCATTCTGTGTCCCTTGATATTGCGCTTGCGCGCCATGTAAACGCCGTAGGGCAGCATGATCAAGGTGAAGAACGAGAGCCCGTGAATCCAGCTGTAGTGATCGCGGTAGATGAACAGGGAGGTGAGGACGATCACGAGCATCATCCCCACCCATATCCTGCCCCACAGTCGGTGCGCTGGCGTGCCCTTTGTGCGGTAAAGCATCATGCCGCCAATGAGTAGCGAGGTGATGGCGGCAGTTGCGTGTCCCGCTATGACGGGTGTCCAGGTGTAGGCGCTCATCCGGTCAATTCAGCGTGACGCGGGTCGCTTGTTTGGTTTGGGTGTTGTAAACGACGAGTCCGCCGCTGCTGGGCGACACGCCCGTGATCCGGCTGATGACGACTTGGTGCGACACCATCAAGGTCACGCCAGGTTTTAATGTCGCCAGCTTTTTTTGGAGCTTGGGGATGGTGGTATCTGCATCCGCGTAGCCTTGAAAAAACGAATTAAGCCCTTCGAAGGTGGCCCACTTGCCAAGCCCCAGCAGGGTGGTGGTTTCTTGGCAGCGGCACCATTCGCTGGACAATATCTCTGCAAATTGGGTCCGACTTTGCGACAAGGCTTTGCCAATGGCGCGCGCTTGTGATCGTCCCGTGTCATCTAAGTTGCGTTGCGTGCTGCAGTCGCCAATTTTGAAGTTATCGGGGTCGCCGTATCCGGGCGCGATGGCGTGCCGCATGAAGACGACGTTACCGTTGATCTTCTTGATGGCAGCGGACAACACATCATCTGTGGCCCAACTGGCGACGGGCAACGCACAGAGCAACGCCAGTAGCAGGCGACGTACGGGTTTAATCATCAAAGCCAACATAGCGTACAAAGTTTTTGTTGTCCTCGCGACGGGACTTCACGTCGTTTGCCACGAAGCTATCGTCGGGGTAGCCCATGGCAATGCAAATCATGATGACTTGATCATCAGGGATTTGTGCATGCGTGCGCACCACATGCGACTGCATGATGCCTTGGCCATTGATGACGCAGCCTAAGCCGCGCTCCCACGCCGCTAATACGATGGCGTGTGAGAACGCGCCTAAATCGAATTGGCTGATGGCGGCAGGTTCGAGGTATTTGTCATAGGTCAGTACCAATGACACTGGCGCATCAAACTGACGGAAGCCGCGCATGACCCAATCGGTACGCCGCTCTGTGTCTTCACGGGCAATACCCATGGCATCAAATAACTGCACCGCGACTTCGACTTGACGCTTGCGATGGATGCCCTCGTAACTCTCGCGCATGGGAAATTCACGCTTGGGCGGTACACCTGCCAACATGTTTTCTGTGTTGCCGCGCCGAATGTTATCCAGTGGCTCGCCGGTGACCACGTGCACGTGCCAGGGCTGCGTGTTCATGGACGAGGGCGCCCATTTGGCAACCGAGATGATTTCCTCGATGACCTCGCGAGGCACGGGGTCAGGTCGGTAGCCCCGAACACTTCTGCGTGCTTTGATGAGTTCAGAAAATGTCATGGGCTATCCGGGTTGGTGTCAAACAAAAATCAGAAGCGACCGTGGAAGGCCAACGCTGAGAGCGGGTGTCGGGGAGATGGCTTCTCGCGGGCTTGCAAAGCTTCGGGCAACACGTCCGCTGGACCTTGTTTACCGATCGCGACAACGGCATGAACAACGGTGTCAGCAGGTAGGTTGACTGCGGCGGCGATGGCGGCGGCATCGAAGCCACCCATGGCGTGCGTGAACCAGCCTTGCTGGGTGGCATTGAGTGCCAACAATGCCCATGCCGCGCCGGCGTCAAAGGCGTGGCTGGCATTGGGAACGGGGTCACCGCCCGTCGGGGGCGTGAGTTTGGTGTAGGAGGCGATCACGACCAAGGCTGCGGCTTTGCCTGCCCACAACTGGTTACCGGGCACCAAGCCGCCGTGGATCGCGGGCCATGCGCTGTCGCCGCGCAGGGTGTAGGCGAATCGCCAAGGTTGTGCGTTCATCGCAGAGGGAGCCCAGCGCGCCGCCTCCAAGATGGCTTTGAGCTCAGTCTCGGTCATGGGGGTGTCGTCGAAGGAGCGGGGCGACCAACGGTTCAGGTAAACGGGGTCAATGGCAGCGTCAGCGGTACGAGGGGAGGGGGTACTCATGTCGGTTGAAGTTGGGTTGATCAAAAAGAGGCCATGTTAGCAAAATTGCCATAAACCGTTCCGGAGGTGACAGCGAGCCTCACGCGGCGGTGGGACGATCAAAAATTAATCAACACGTTCGGAGGTCTGGCATGACACAGCGATGGAAACAAGCACCCGCTAACAGCAACTGGGGGCAGTTCGGTGCTGACGACCAGCGGGGTCGCATGAACTTGGTGGGACCAGCGCAGGTCTTGTCAGGCATTGCGGAGGTCAAAACCGGGCAAACCTTCTCTTTGTCTTTGCCTTTGGATTTTCCCGGCGGTAACGCGCTCAATCCCGCGCGCTTTCCACCGCGATTGGTCTCGACACGACGTGGCGGACCAGAGGGGCCCGAAAACTACGTGCTGGGTCTCGACTACCTAGAGCCCAACGCCACCGATGTGGTGTGTGATGACATTGCTATTTTGGCCACACAGTACTCGACGCAATGGGACTCGTTCGCGCACGTGGGCAGTTACTTTGACGCCGATGGCGACGGTGTGGAGGAAAAGGTGTTTTACAACGGCTACCGTGCCAACGCCCACATTAAGCCCGCCGCCGATGTCGCATCGGACACCACTGATTTATTTGCCTTTAAGAACCCAAAGGCCACCGCCTTGGGCATCGAGAACTTGGCACAACACGGCGCACAAGGGCGCGGTGTGTTGGTTGATTTGCATGCCCACTTCGGGCGTGAGCGGATCAAGATTGGCTACGACCATTTGATGCGGGTCTTAGAGGCTGATCGCGTTGAGATTGGTGTGGGTGACATGGTGTGCTTTCACACGGGTTTTGCAGAAATGTTGCTGGAAATGAATCGCAACCCCGACCCGGAGAAATTGCATCACACCTGCACCGGTTTGGATGGTGAGGACGAACGCTTGCTGCAATGGATTACGGATTCGGGCGTGGCTGCCTTGATCGCCGATAACTATGCGGTGGAGATTATTCCCAGCCGCTGGATGGCGCCGATCAGAAGGCCGAAGTTACCGTTACATGCGCACTGTTTGTTTAAGAACGGCATCCATTTGGGCGAATTGTGGTACCTCACACCGTTGGCTAATTGGTTGCGGGCAAATGGTCGGAGTCGATTCCTGCTGACGGCACCGCCGCTGCACTTACCGGGCGCCGTTGGCTCCCCGGTTAATCCCATTGCGACGGTTTGAGATAATGGAGGCCTCTGATCACAGGCCTCCTCAATGACCGTCGCACAGCCCATTCGTATTCACAAGCCTCGCCCCACGCTCAAGGGACGGCAACCGACCATTTCTGCCCGCGCAGTCATCGCTGAATTGACGGGTGGCGAGGCGCCACGGCGTGATTTATTGATTGAGTATTTGCATCGCATTCAAGATGCTTACTTGGGCTTGTCCGAGGATCATTTGACCGCCTTGGCAGATTGGATGCGCCTATCGACCGCAGAGGTTTTTGAGGTCGCCACTTTCTATCACCACTTCGATTTGCTTAAAGGCGATGAAAAGGCCGCAAGCCTGACGGTTCGCGTCTGTGATGGCCTCAGCTGTGCATTGGCAGGTGCCGAGACGCTGTTGGCTGAGATTGAACGTCTGAATCAAAATCCAGATGTGCGCCTGATTCGCGCGCCTTGCGTGGGGCGTTGCGAGCAAGCCCCCGTGGCGGTTGTGCATCAACGTCCTGTGATCCACGCCACCAGCGAGGCGGTGATGCAATGCATCGCACGCGATGAGCGCACCCATCCCGAGGCATCGCCTGAGGGCGACTTTGACCCGGTGACTCACGTGGAGTCCAGTGTCGTGACAACCGACGACAACAGCGGTATCGCGCCGGCTTACGTTGGCTTCCAAAATTACTTGCACCATGGTGGCTATCAGCTACTGCGCGACGTCCATGACGGGCGTGTCACGAAAGAGTCGGTGCTGCAGGCCATGACAGATTCGGGCCTGCGCGGATTGGGCGGCGCTGGTTTCCCTGCAGGTCGCAAATGGCAAATCGTCTCTAGCCAGCCTGCGCCGCGCTTGTTGGCTGTCAACATAGACGAGGGTGAGCCAGGTACCTTCAAAGATCGCACCTATTTGGAGCGTGATCCGCATCGCTTTTTAGAGGGTATGTTGGTTGCCGCAGCCACAGTGGGTATCGACGCCATCTACATCTATCTGCGTGATGAGTACCACGGCTGTCGTGCATTGTTAACCCAAGCCTTGAAGCAGTTACGCGAGTGGGCGCCGATGCCCTTGCCCCTGATCGAGTTGCGTCGCGGTGCTGGTGCGTACATCTGCGGCGAAGAGTCGGCAATGATTGAGAGCATTGAGGGCAAGCGCGGCGAGCCGCGGATGCGTCCGCCGTACATCGCCGAGGTTGGTTTGTTTGGACGCCCAACGCTGGAGCACAACTTTGAAACCCTCTACTGGGTTCGCGACATCGTGCAACGGGGCGCGGCATGGTTCAGCAGCTTTGGTCGGAATGACCGCCAAGGTTTGCGATCGTTCAGCGTCAGCGGCCGAGTGCAACAGCCCGGCGTGAAGTTGGCCTCTGCAGGCATCACCCTGCGTGAGCTGATCGACACCTACTGTGGCGGCATGTTGCCAGGCCATACGCTGTATGCCTACTTTCCGGGTGGCGCGTCAGGTGGGATTCTGCCGGCCCGTCTCGCGGATGTGCCGCTCGACTTTGACACCTTGCAACCGCATGGTTGCTTCATCGGTTCGGCGGCGATTGTGGTGTTGAGCGATCAAGACCGCGCCAGCGATGCAGCCCTCAACACCTTGCGTTTTTTCACCCACGAAAGTTGTGGGCAATGCACACCATGCCGCGTGGGCACAGACAAAGCCGCCACGTTAATGGCAGAGAAACAATGGGATTGGGACACGCTGAATGACCTGGCGGCCGTCATGGCCGATGCATCCATCTGCGGTTTAGGCCAAGCCGTTCCCAACCCCATCCGGTGCGTGGCAACCCACTTTGCGCATGAGGTGCGCTGATATGACGCAAGTGAATTCATCCCCTGTCCAATTCGAGCTCAATGGCCAAGCGGTCACCGCTGCGCCTGGTGAAACCTTGTTAGATGTTGCGGATCGCATGGGTATCGAAGTACCCCGTTTGTGTCACAAGCCAGGTTATCGCGCTGACGGCAATTGCCGCTCTTGTGTGGTGGAGGTCGAAGGGGAGCGCGTGTTGGCCCCCAGCTGTTGCCGAGCACCTGTTGCGGGCATGAAGGTGCAAACCAACAGTGAGCGTGCCCAGAAAAGCCAGCAAATGGTGTTGGAAATGCTTTTAGCCGACATGCCAGACGCGCCCCGTAAATGGGATGCGGATGCGCCGGCGTCGGGCGGCTACGGGGAATTGTCGGATTGGGCAGCACGCACCGGCGTGACTGTACGCCCCAGTCTGAAAGGCATTGCGCGCCGCCAACCGCAGGCCGATGCATCGCATCCCGCGATGCTGGTACAGCTGGATGCGTGCATCCAATGCAACCGTTGCGTGCGGGCGTGCCGTGAGGTTCAAGTGAACGACGTCATCGGCTACGCCTTCAGGGGTGCCGAGAGCCAGATCACGTTTGACCTGAACGACCCGATGGGCGAGAGCAGTTGTGTGGCGTGTGGCGAGTGCGTGCAAGCTTGCCCGACGGGCGCGCTGTTGCCCAAGACGCTTGTCGGTAATCAATCGGTGGATCGTGAAGTCGATTCGGTCTGCCCGTTCTGTGGTGTCGGCTGTTTACTCACCTACCAGGTTCGTGACGAAAAGATTGTGGGCGTGAAGGGCCGTGAAGGTCCCGCCAACGAGTCACGTCTGTGCGTGAAGGGACGTTTCGGTTTTGATTACGCACACCACCCCCACCGCCTTACGACACCCTTGATCCGCCGTGCAGACGCGGCCAAAGATCCCGCGCAACTTGAGGCCTTGAGCCGCGATTCGCGCAACTGGTCGCTGGTATTCAGGGAAGCCACCTGGGAGGAGGCCTTGGATATGGCCGCCGGTGGTCTGAACACCCTCAAAGCGCAGCACGGACCCAAAGCCTTGGCTGGCTTTGGCTCGGCGAAAGGCTCGAATGAAGAGGCCTATCTGTTTCAAAAATTGGTACGGACCAGCTTTGGTTCGAACAACGTCGACCACTGCACGCGCCTGTGTCATGCATCGAGCGTTGCGGCGCTGTTAGAGGGCGTGGGCTCTGGTGCAGTGAGCAACCAGGTGAACGATGTGGCGCATGCCGATTTGATTTTCATCATCGGCTCGAACCCAACGGCGAACCACCCCGTCGCCGCAACCTGGATGAAGAACGCCGCCCAACGTGGCGCGCGCATTGTGTTGGCCGACCCCCGTGTGACCGACATCGCACGCCATGCCTGGCGCGTTTTGCCGTTTAAGGCGGATACCGATGTGGCGTTACTCAATGCCATGTTGCACGTCATCATTGAAGAAAACCTGGTCGATCCTGACTTCATCGCCACCCGCACGGAAAACTACGACGCGCTGGTCGCCAACGTTAAAGGCTACAGCCCAGAGGCCATGGCGCCCATTTGCGGCATCCCGGCTGACACTATTCGCGAAGTGGCGCGTGCGTTCGCAACGGCCAAAAGCGCCATGGTGTTGTGGGGCATGGGCGTGAGCCAACACGTGCATGGCACGGATAACGTGCGTTGCCTGATTGCCTTGGTCTCCGTGACCGGACAGATTGGTAAACCCGGCTCGGGTTTGCACCCGCTTCGGGGACAAAACAACGTGCAGGGCGCAAGTGATGCGGGTTTGATTCCGATGATGTACCCCAACTACCAGCGCGTGACCGACCCCAAGGCCCATGCTTGGTTCGAATCTTTCTGGGGTACCCCGTTGGACGATCAGCCGGGTTACACGGTGGTCGAGGTGATGGACAAGGTGTTGGCACCTGAGGACGATCCCCACAAAATTCGTGGCATGTATGTGATGGGCGAAAACCCCGCGATGAGCGACCCCGATCTCAATCACGCGCGTCACGCGCTTGCATCGCTCTCGCACTTGGTGGTTCAAGACATCTTCATGACCGAGACCGCTTGGCTAGCCGATGTGGTCTTGCCCGCCTCCGCTTGGCCTGAAAAGCTAGGCACCGTAAGCAACACCGATCGCATGGTTCAGTTGGGTCAGCCTGCGGTGAGTCCGCCCGGACAAGCGCGCCTCGATCTCAGCATCATCCAAGCCATCGCACAGCGTATGGGCTTGGACTGGAACTACCCCGGTGCCCATGGCGGTGCCGCAGCGGTCTATGAGGAGATGCGCCAAGCCATGCACGAGGTGATTGCGGGCATTACATGGGAGCGACTGGTCCGTGAGTCCAGTGTCACCTACCCTTGTTTGTCAGATACGGATGCTGGTCAGCCCACTGTGTTTATTGATGACTTCCCAACGCCAACAGGTCGCGCCAAATTAGTCCCTGCTGATTTGATTCCTGCCAACGAGCGACCTGACGATGCCTATGCGCACGTGCTCATTACAGGACGTCAATTGGAGCATTGGCACACCGGTAGCATGACGCGCCGCGCAGCGGTGCTGGATGCCATCGAGCCCCAAGCTACTGCCAGCTTGTGTGCGGCGGACATGCGGGAGCTGGGTGTGATCCCCGGTGATGTGGTGACGCTGGCAACACGCCGGGGTTCTGTGAGTTTGATTGCGCGTCTGGATGAGGGCACACCCGCAGGGGCTGTGTTTGTGCCGTTCGCCTATTACGAGGCGGCAATTAACAAGTTGACCAACCCCGCACTCGACCCGTTCGGCAAAATCCCCGAGTTCAAGTACTGTGCTGTACGCATCACCAAAGGGGGCGAGTTGACACCGCAATTCGGCTACGCGGTTGATGCGGTCGCATGAGTAGGCCGGCTATTTCGGAGCCATCAGCGCCAAGCCCACGACGGTGAGCATGGCCAAGGCCATCGCGACGTTGATGCGGCGTTGCGCTGCTGGCGCTAAATTGAGGCGGCGCAAAGTGATGCCTAAAAACAGCCACGCAAAGTGAATGGGGACCCAAATTGCGTTCATGATTAGAAACTTCAGTGCCGTCTCAAGCATGAGGTTGTCGGGCATGAAAGCAAAGCCCATAAACAAAGTTGTGTTCACCGCATAGGCCTTCGGGTTCACCGCTTGAAGCATCAAGCCATCGCGAATGCCTGGTGCCTTTGCAGCTTCCTTGAAAGCGATTTGACTCCCCGCAAAGGCAATCTTGGCTGCCAGGTAAAACAGGTAGCCGACCGAGGCGATCAGCAGCCCGGTTCTAATCTGGTCGCTGGCCAGCAGAATGGCGGCAAGTCCTGAGACCACCGCCAATCCCACCAAATTGGTGCCAATGAATAACCCCGCTATGTAACGCGCACCCGGCCGCGCCCCAAAAGAGGCGCCCACGCCCGCGACCGATAGCACTCCGGGCCCGGGGGTGATGATCAAAAAAAACACGGCGAGCGCGAAAGTAAGCACAGGAAATTCCTTACGGTAATCGGGGGGTTATGGTTTCACCTAGGTGACTCGCGTCAGCCTAAATTCTTTATAGATTCCGACTGTCAAATCTCAAATTGACGAAATTAGACACAAACTTTTATCACGAATCGGGAGACAACAATGAAATTCACAAGACGTTTTGCCATTGGCCTAACCACCGCAGTTGCGTTGATGGCGTTCCAAGGCGCTGCCCACGCAGAGGTCGAAAAAGTGACGATCGCCGTTGGCGGTAAATCGCTGTTTTATTACCTGCCTTTGACTATTGCCGAGCAGCGTGGCTACTTTAAGGAAGAAGGGGTCAACGTCGAGATTGTTGACTTTGCAGGCGGTTCTAAGGCGTTGCAAGCCGTCGTTGGCGGCTCTGCTGATGTGGTGTCAGGTGCCTATGAGCACACCATTAAATTACAAGGGAAGAAGCAGTATTTCACTGCGTTTGTGCAGCAAGCGCGCGCGCCCCAAATTGTGTTGGCTGTCTCGACAAAGACCATGCCTAATTACAAAACCTTGGCCGACTTAAGAGGTAAAAAGATCGGTGTGACCGCGCCAGGCTCCTCGACCAACATGGTCGCTAGCTTCGTGTTGGACGGCGCAGGCGTTAACTCAAAAGAGGTGTCGTTCATTGGTGTGGGCGCCGGTTCTGGTGCCGTGGCCGCTATGAAGACGGGTCAGATTGACGCGATCGCGAACCTTGACCCAGTGATTTCCTCATTGGAGCGCGATGGTGCGATCAAGGTTTTGGTCGATACGCGCAAGATGTCAGCCACACGTGAGGTATTCGGCGGCGACATGCCCGCCGGTTCACTTTACGCGCCTGAGACTTTTATCAAGGCCAACCCCAAAACCGTGCAAGGTATGACCAACGCGATGGTCAAAGCCGCTCGTTGGATTCAGCAGGCCAGCGCTGATGACGTCCTCAAAACAGTCCCCGCTAGCTACAGCATGGGCGACCCTGAGCTTTACAAGTTGACCTTCAACAGCTTGAAGGAGGCGATGTCACCCGACGGCATGATTTCTGAGGAAGGCACCAAGACAGCGCTGAAGTCCTTGGTGGCCTTTGACGACAAAATCAAGGCTGACGCGATTGATCTCAACCGAACCTTCACCAACGAGTTCGTCAAACGCGCTCCCAAGTAAATGATGACTACAAATAATCAGGCGCCTGCATTGGCGTTCAATGGCATCTCATGCGTGTTCGCCTCCAATGAGCGAGCGGGTGAACGGTACATCGCCGTTGGTGACACGACGTTACACGTGGCGCCTGGTGAGTTTGTGTCCGTCGTCGGTCCAACAGGCTGCGGTAAATCCACGCTACTCAACGTAGCGGCGGGTTTGCTGGAGCCCTCGTCCGGCAGTGTGGAGGTGTTTGGAGAGCCCCTCACGGGCATCAATGCCCGGGCAGGTTACATGTTCCAAGCAGAGGCCCTCATGCCTTGGCGTAATGCGATCGGTAACGTTGCCGCAGGGTTGGAATTCCGGGGCGTCAGTGAGGCTGAGGCAGCAAAAGCGGCCGGCGAATGGCTCAAGCGCGTGGGTTTAGGGGGCTTTGAGAACCGCTATCCGCACCAAATGTCAGGTGGTATGCGCAAGCGCACCGCGCTGGCGCAAACGCTGATTCTTGATCCAGACATCATCTTGATGGATGAGCCCTTCTCGGCATTGGACATTCAAACGCGTCAACTCATGGAAAACGAGGTGTTGGCGTTGTGGCAGGCCAAGCGTAAGGCGGTGCTCTTCATCACGCATGACCTGGACGAAGCCATCGCGATGTCCGACCGCGTTGTGGTGTTGTCAGCTGGCCCCGCGACACGGCCAATCGGTGAGTTTGTGATTGATTTAGAACGACCCCGTGATGTGGCCGAGATTCGCGTTCATCCGCGCTTCATTGAGTTGCATGAGCAAATTTGGTCGGTCCTGCGTGAGGAAGTTTTGAAAGGCTATGCCCGCCAGATGGAGGTTTCAGCATGAGCAGCGGCGGAATTAAAGGCTGGCGGTTGCGTACCGCGCAATTTGGTTTGCTGGGCGCCATCATTTTGATGTGGCACGTCTTCACTGACCCCGATCTGTTGCCCCCCATTTATTTCGACAACGCTGATCAGGCGGCCTTTTTCTTTGGACGACCGCTGGAAGTGGCTAGCCGGGTGTGGCATTGGTTTGCCAGTGGTGAGATTTATCGCCATTTGGGGATCACGTTATTTGAAACCTTCATGGCCTTTTTCATCGGCACGGTATCTGGCTTGGGCATGGGCTTGTGGCTGGCCTTGAACGATAACGCTTCGGCTATTTTGGATCCGTACATCAAGGCCCTTAATTCCATGCCTCGCGTGATTTTGGCGCCCATCTTTGCGGTGTGGTTCGGTTTAGGTGTGTGGTCGAAGGTCGCGCTTGGTGTGACCCTTGTCTTTTTCATTGTGTTCTTCAACGTATACCAAGGCGTACGTGAGGTGAGTCCCACACTGCTGGCGAATGCCCGCATGCTGGGTGCTAACCAGCGGCAGTTGCTGCGCAGCGTTTATTTACCGAGTGCGACCAGCTGGGTGTTCTCAAGCCTTCATACCAGCGTGGGCTTGGCGTTTGTTGGCGCCGTCGTTGGTGAATATCTGGGGTCCGCAGGTGGCGTGGGCTACTTGATCTTGGAGGCCGAGGGGAACTTCGATGTCAACACCGTTTTCGCCGGTATCGTCGTGCTGACCGCCTTCGCGCTCTTCTTGGATTCGTTGGTTGGCGCGGTTGAAAAGCGATTAATGGTTTGGCAACCTAAGACCGCGCAGTCCGAGCGGTTGTGACACAAACAAGCGGTATATTTGCGTGATGCTTTCGCTCACGCAAACCCTGTCATTTTTGCTGGCTGCCAGCCTCATCACACTATCGCCCGGTCCCGATAACTTAATGGTGCTAAGTTTTGGCATCAGCAAGGGACGGCGCCAAGGCGTGGCGTTTGGCTTGGGTTGTGCGGTTGGGTGTTTGAGTCATACTGCGCTGGCCGTGTTGGGTGTCAGTGCGTTGCTGGTGGCATCGCCTGTCGCCTTCACCGTCCTCAAGTGGGTGGGCGGTGGGTACCTGGTGTGGCTGGGCTGGCAGGCTTGGCGTCACGCGGGTGCCGTGACGGTGCAAGCCAACGCAGCGCTTCATGATCCGTCACTAAAGCAGCTGTTCTTCAAAGGGATGATGGCCAACGCCGTGAATCCCAAGGTGGTGATTTTTTTCCTGTCTTTCCTGCCCCAGTTTGTGGACGTGCAAGCAGGCGCGACTGCTTGGCAGTTAGGCCAATTGGGGGTGTTGTTCACGCTTCAAGCCATGCTGATTTTTGGCAGCTTGGGTTGGTTTGCAGGCCACATTGGTGGCTGGTTGAATCGACGTCCCAACGCGGGATTTTTCCTTGACCGCTTAGCCGGTACCGTCTTCGTGGTGCTGGGTCTTCGCATTATTTTCAGCCGGTCTTGACCACCGGCCATGACACATGACTAACGCCACCACGCCCGACTCCTTTATTTCGCTCTCTGTCGATGATTTCAATCCGAGCGAGATGTACTTTTTATTGCGCGATTCGGTGTTGCCGCGCCCGATCGCTTGGGTGTCTACTGTGAGCGTGGCCGGCGTGCACAACCTCGCCCCCTTCAGCTTTTTCAACGTGTGTTGCCCATCGCCGCCAGTCATGGGTTTTTCGTGTGGGCCGCGCGGTGACAACCACGATCTGGAAGCGATCGTCTCCAAAGACACTCTGCAAAACATTCGTGATACCGGCGAGTTCGTCATCAACATCTCGCCTGAGGGCTTGTTTGAGCCCATGGTGGACAGCGCGCAGGACTTGCCCCCGAACATCAGTGAATTCGATGCGTTGGGTATCGAGAGTTTTCCGTGTGATCTCATCAAGCCTCGACGCGTCGCCAAGACTCCAGTGGCCTTTGAGTGCCGAGTCAAGGACATCTTGCCCTTGGGGAAAAACCATTGGGTGATGGGCGACGTGGTGAAGGTGCACATCCTGGAGCAGGTGTACCAAGGCGAACGCGATGGCAAACGTCACCGCGTTGATCTGCTGAAGGAGAGTGCCATGCGCCCACTGGGCCGCTTGGGCCGTGCCTTCTACTGCAAGCTCACCGATGTGATGCTGCGAACGCGCATAGACGGACCCAACTGAAAAGCCACGGCGCGTACGCCGTGACCTTACTTACTGGCGGGCCAAACGGGACATCGCTTTGATGGCGCTCGGGAAGTTTTGGCGCACAGGGTTGATATCCAATCCGCCACGGCGTGTGAATTGAATTTTCACGCGCAATCGAGTCGGCTGACATTGCCGCAAGATGTCGACAAAGATCCGCTCGGCCAAAGGCTCATGGAACTCCTGTTGATCGCGAAACCCGATGAGGTATTGCAGCAGACCGGCTTGGTCGATGGGTTTGCCCGCATAGTCAATTTGCACACTGCCCCAATCGGGCTGGCCCGTCACGCGGCACAGCGCGCGCAGCAGATTGCTGGTTAAGGTCTCCTCAACCACACCTTCATCTGTATGCACGTGCAACAGGCTGGGGTCGTAGGCCGGGTGGTCGATCTCGATGTCCAAGCGGTCAATGCTCAGGCCGGGCAGGGTGGTGATTTTTTCAGCTTCGAATGCCTCAGGCGTGATGACCTTGACCAGCGCTTGCCCGCTCGGCGTGGTGTCGCCCCACAGTGCGGGGTTCACGTCATTGGCAATTAAGTTGGTGAGTGCGTCGACGCTGGGTACGCGGTGGTTGTTCAAGCTGTTGAGGTAGAGCTTGAAAGACTTACTCTCGATGATGAATGGTGTTTCACACGGCACACTGACTTGCAAGATACCGACTTGGGGTTTGCCTTTGGCATTCAGCCAGCCGAGCTCGTAGCCCGTCCAAAAGTCGGCACCCATAAATGGCAGCGTTGGTCCCAGAGCGAGCGCGTCACGCGCCATGCTGCGTGGCATGGGAAACAGCAACGAGGGGTCGTAATGCGCCGGGGTATCGCTGCGCTTACCTAAGGGGGCGTTGTTCAGATCGGGCGGATTGGGTGTCATGGATTCGGACTCTGAAGATCGGGCATGCGTTGGAGGTGACCCATGACCCAATGGTTCATGGCAATGGCCAGTGCGGCATGTCCAGCGACCAACCATAACGCGAGGTCGAAGTTGCCGTAAAGCGCGACCGCGTAACCGACCAGCACGGGGGTAATGATGCCTGATAAGTTTGTAAAAGCGTTGACAACGGAGCCCGTTAAACCGACGCGGTTGGCAGGTGCCAAATCGCTGACCAAAGTCCAGATCATGGTGCCGACGCTCTTGCCAAAAAAGGCAATGGTCATAAAGATAGCGACCCAAGTCGGATCGCGCGTGAACAGGCAAGCCAAGAACCCCACGATAACTAAACTCATGCCCACGTAGACGGGGGTTTTACGCGCGATGCTGAGGGAGTGGGTGCGTCGCAGCAATCTGTCAGAGAAAACGCCCGCGACCGTACCGCCAATAAATCCACCAATGGCGGGAAAGGCTGACAGGGCGCCCGCTTCTGCCAATGACAAGCCCAGGTCAAGCACCAAGTAGGCCGGGAACCACGCCAAAAAAAACCACGTGATGGATGCGATCGCATACTGGGCCACCACCACGCCCTTAAACAAGCGCTGCGAGAACAGTTGACGCAAGTCGTTGACCAAACTGTTCGTGTTGCTACCGGGCGTTGGTGGCACATCCTCGTTGGGGGGCGAGGACGTTGGTGCACGCTCAGTTTTGGGCGCACCCCACAACGCGCCGCCTGAAATCAACAGGCGTCGCTCTTTGGCCGACAAGCGTTTGTGCTGCTGCGGTGTTCTAAAAACGCTGCTCCAGATGGCGGAGCCTGTCATGCCCAGCAGGGCCAACACCACGAAAGACATTGCCCAGCCCAAGTGGTTGACCACCCATGCCAGCAAGGGGTTGAAAATCGCGATCGCAAAGTAGGGCATGCTGGCATAAATGGCACCGGCCACGCCCCGTTCCTGTTTGGGAAACCAGGTCGCCAACACCATCCCGGAGCTGCCGCCCAAGGGGCTTTGCGATACACCCAACAGCAGCCGTGCGATCAGAATGAGACCCCACGCATAGGTCAGTAATTGCGGTGCACCCGCCAACGCCATCAGCAGGCTACACAGGGCACTGATAGCCAAACCACTGCCGATGATGGGGCGCACGCCAAATCGCTCGACCAATAGTCCCGCCGGAATTTGCGCGACCACATAGGTCCAAGAGAACGCAGAAAACAACCAACCTAAATCGCTGGGCCCCAAGTTAAGCGCGACGGATAACTCGGGCGCAGCCACGGCAAGGCCTGACCGTTCTGCCGAGGCGATGCCGAGTGTCATGCAAATGAGACCGAGCGCAACGAATCGTCGGCGGGCCTGTATTTGCCAGAGGGCGGCTTGGTACCACTTGAGTCGGCGCATGGGGTCAGAGGGGCGAGTGAGCGCCAGCTTGGCGAAGGTCGACAGTATAGTAGCCCCGCACTTGACGGCCCTGTGACACACGCGCCCCGCTTAACAGGTAAACTTCAGCGCACGTTTTTGCGCCCCAGTGCGTCACCAAATTTCTGAGGATTACCACCATGTTGAAAACTGCAGCCTCCCTGTCACGTTTGGGTACCGAATCTGCTTTTGAGGTTTTGGCCCGCGCGCAGGCGTTGATGGCAGAGGGCAAAGACATCATTAACCTAGGGATTGGGCAACCTGATTTCAAGACCCCGGCGCACATCGTCGAGGCGGGTATTCAGGCACTGCGCGATGGTCACCATGGTTATACGCCTGCGAACGGCATCCCCGCATTGCGCGAGGCCGTCGCCGCCGACTTGGAACGCCGCCACGGGTCCAGCGTTGATCCCGATTGCGTTGTCATCGTGCCCGGCGGTAAACCCACCATGTTTTTTGCAGTGCTGATGTTTGGTGAGCCGGGCGCAGAGATCATGTACCCCAACCCCGGTTTCCCGATTTACGAATCGGTCATCAAGTACAGTGGCGCGACCCCCGTCCCCATTGAGCTGCGCGAAGACAAGGGCTTTGCCTTCGACGCCGATACCGTGCTGTCGCAAATTACCCCGGCGACCCGCTTGATCATCATCAACAGTCCCGCTAACCCAACCGGCGGCGTGACGCCCAAAGCTGAAATTGACAAGCTGGTGGCGGGCTTGGCGAAGCACCCGCACGTGGCGCTACTGTCAGATGAGATCTACAGCCAAATGCTTTACGGCGGTCGTCAGCACGTCTCGTTACTCAACTACCCAGAAATCCGCGACCGCCTCATTCTGTTGGACGGCTGGAGTAAGACCTACGCCATGACGGGCTGGCGTTTGGGTTTCGCCGTTTGGCCGAAGAGCTTGGTGAGCGAGGTCACCCGCTTGTGTATCAACGACCACTCTTGCGTCAACGCATCGGCCCAATACGCCGGTCTGGCCGCGCTCACAGGGCCGCAAGATGCCGTGGCCGAAATGATGGTGGCTTTCAACCAGCGCCGGACGTTGATCGTGGATGCGCTCAACAGCCTGCCGGGTGTGCGTTGTGCAGATGCAGCCGGTGCGTTTTACGCCTTCCCCAATATTTCGGGTACCGGCATGACGGCACGCGAGGCCCAAGACTTGTTCCTGAATAAAGCCAATGTGGCCACCGTATCGGGCACCAGTTTTGGCGCTTGGGGCGAGGGCTTTGTGCGCTTCTCGTACGCCAACAGTGCCGAGAACATCGAGCGCGCGATCGATCGAATCCGCAAAGTCTTGTAAGCCGGCTTGGCTTCTTGGGGTTTACCTGAGTAGTGCGCGCGATTGTCTTTGGTAATATCATTACATCAAATTATTTTTGTTGGAGACTTGCGCCATGAGTAGCCCCAAAGACAAGCCCCTGCGCAGCCAAGCGTGGTTCGGGCGTCAAGACCGTGATGGTTTCGCTTACCGCAGTTGGGTGAAGGGCAAAGGGGTGCCACACGACCAATTTGACGGTCGTCCCGTGATTGGCATTTGCAATACGTTTTCCGAGTTGACCCCTTGTAACTCGCACTTCAGAACGCTGGCCGAACAAGTCAAGATCGGTATTTACGAGGCCGGGGGTTTCCCGCTTGAATTTCCTGTCATGTCTTTGGGTGAAACGCTGTTGCGACCCACCGCCATGCTGTACCGCAACTTGGCCTCCATGGATGTCGAGGAGAGCATTCGGGGCAACCCCATCGATGGTGTGGTGCTGCTGATGGGCTGCGACAAGACGACTCCTGCACTTTTGATGGGTGCCTCCAGCGCCAACTTACCAACGGTCGGGGTCAGCGGAGGCCCCATGCTTAATGGCAAATGGCGCGGTAAAGAATTGGGCTCTGGGACAGGCGTATGGAGCATGAGCGAGCAGGTACGTGCTGGCACCATGAAGCTCCAAGATTTCTTCGACGCGGAGTCGGGTATGCACCGCTCGCATGGTCATTGCATGACCATGGGTACCGCCTCGACCATGGCCAGTATGGTCGAATCGCTCGGTATCGGGTTGCCGGGCAACGCGGCGTATCCCGCGGTCGATGGGCGCCGCAACGTGTTGGCGCGTGATGCAGGGCGGCGTATTGTCGACATGGTGCGCCAAGACATCAAGATTGGTGACATCCTGACCCGCCACGCGTTTGAGAACGCCATCAAAACGCTTGCCGCAATTGGTGGCTCGACCAATGCGGTCATTCACCTGACAGCCATTGCAGGGCGCCTGGGCGTCGAACTGGATTTAGAAGACTTCGACCGCATCGGTAGCCGCATGCCCTGTCTGGTTAATTTGCAGCCCTCGGGCGAGCACTTGATGGAGGACTTCTGCTACGCCGGCGGTATTCCCGCGGTCATGAACGCCATTGCCAGCGAGTTGCACCTGGATATTCCGACGGCGTCAGGGCGTACGGTCGGCGAGAACATCGCTGGCGCCGAAAACTTTGATCCCCGCGTTATTAAAACCATGGCTGAGCCCTTCAAGCCTGAGGCGGGTATCGCTGTGCTCAAAGGTAATTTGGCCCCTCGCGGCGCAGTTATCAAGCCCAGCGCCGCCAGCCCCCATTTGCTGAACCACACGGGGCGCGCCGTGGTGTTTGAAGACTCAGACGACTTCCACGCCCGCATTGATGACGAGTCATTGGACGTGGACGAGACGTGTATTTTGGTGCTCAAGAACTGTGGCCCCAAGGGCTACCCCGGTATGGCTGAGGTGGGCAACATGCCGTTACCGCCAAAGATCCTGCGCAAGGGTGTGACCGACATGGTCCGCATTTCCGATGCCCGCATGAGCGGCACTGCTTACGGTACCGTCGTGCTGCACACCGCGCCCGAGGCGGCAGCAGGCGGCCCGCTGGCCGTGGTTCGCAATGGTGACATGATCACCCTCGATGTCGCCGCGCGTCGCTTACATTTGCATGTAGACGATGCCGAACTTGCGGCCCGTTTAAAGGAGTGGCAAGCGCCTGAGCCCCCGCTATCGAGCGGCTATTGGCGCTTGTATGTTGACCATGTTTTACAAGCCGACCAGGGCGCAGATTTTGACTTCTTAGTGGGCCAGCGTGGCGCGTTTGTGCCAAAAGATAACCACTGAGCGTTGGGTTTGCAGCGGCCGGCAACGATTGTTCTGATTGGAGTTTCGAGATGAATTCAAAGATTGCTGTGGTGACAGGTGCCAGTGCCGGTATCGGTCAGGCCTGTGCAACCGCCTTGGTCGCTGAGGGGTGGACCACGGTGTTCGTGGGGCGCGATGGTACCAAGCTGCACGCGGCGGTAGCTGCCTTGCCCGCTGATCAGCAGGCACTTGCCGAGACCGCAGTCTGTGATGTCACCAACGCTGATGCCGTGAAGCAATTGTTCGATGACGTTGCCGCGCGCCATGGTCGCCTTGACTTGTTGTTCAACAACGCGGGCGTCAACCAAGCCGCCGTCACCCCTGATGAACTGAGCGCCGACGATTGGCGCAAGGTGGTGGGGACTAATCTCGACGGCGCGTTCTATTGCCTGTCTAACGCGTTCCGCATCATGCGGCACCAAAGCCCACAGGGTGGTCGAATCATCAACAACGGTTCGATTTCAGCGCACACACCGCGGCCGTGTTCGATTGCGTATGCGGCGAGTAAGTCAGCCATTACCGGTTTGACGCGCGGTGCCGCGCTTGACGGCCGTGCCTTGAACATCGCTGTGGGTCAAATTGACATTGGCAATGTGGCCAGCGCCATGACGGAGCGCATGGCGGCGGGCGTGTTGCAAGCCGACGGCAGTGTCCGCGCGGAGGCGCGTATGGACATGAGTGGCGTCGCGAGCACCTTTATGGCGATGGTTAATCTGCCATTAGAGTCAAACATTTTCACGGTTACCGTCATGGCAACAGGGATGCCATACGTGGGCCGCGGTTAACGCTTTTTTACGGGGAGTATCGACAATGAAGTTTTTACGTGTATGGGTAAATGGCGCAACAGTGCCGGGAGTCTTGGACAGCCAAGGCGTGCGTCGCAACATCAGCTCACTGGTTGCTGATGTCACGACACAATCGCTGTCGGGCGCTGGTTTGGCAGCCATTCAAAACGCTGACTTGTCAGCGTTGCCAGAAATTGCGGCAGATGCGCCGCTGCTGGCACCCTGGGCCGACTGCAAGAAATTCGTGTGTATTGGTCTGAACTATGCCGACCACGCAGCGGAGTCAGGTTTGCCCATTCCGGCTGAGCCCATCATCTTCACCAAGTCCATCGACGCGCGCGTGGGCCCCAACCACGATGTGGTGTTGCCCCAAGGTTCAGTTAAGTCTGACTGGGAGGTCGAGCTGGGCGTGGTGATCGGCCAGACCGCACGTTATGTGTCGCAAGCGGATGCGTTGGCCCACGTCGCCGGTTATTGCGTGGTGAATGACGTCTCTGAGCGTGAATACCAAATTGAGCGGGGCGGCACATGGGATAAGGGCAAGGGTTGCGACACCTTCGGTCCTGTTGGCCCGTGGTTAGTCACCTGCGACGAGGTGCCAGATCCGCAGAGCTTGGGGATGTGGCTTGACGTCAACGGCAAGCGCTACCAAACAGGTAACACCAAGACCATGATTTTTGGCGTTGCCGAATTGGTGTCTTACGTCAGCAAGTTCATGACGCTGTATCCCGGTGACATCATCTCAACGGGTACCCCACCCGGTGTGGGCATGGGTGTTAAGCCCGCTTCGGTTTTCTTGAAGCCAGGTGACCATATGCGTTTAGGCATTGACGGTTTGGGCGAGCAGTCACAGCACGTGGTGGCGTGGGACCCTGCGCGCATCGACGCAGTCGTTTAAACCAGCACATCACACAGCAAGGAGCGCGCATGAAACGGGTACTCATCACGGGGGCTGGCGGATTTGTGGGCGCGCGATTAGCGCGTCACTTACTGGCCCACCCCCCTGCGACGTGGGGCGGTGCGCCGGCCCTGGCGCTGACCGACCAGTACCCGTTACCCGCTGACCTCGCTGCCGATCCCCGCGTGACTGAGGTGATCGGTCCCTTGGGTGACCAAGCGGCGCTATTTGCGTCGGGGTTTGACGCGGTATTCCATTTGGCATCAGCGGTATCGGGCGAATGTGAGCTTGATTTCGAACTGGGCTTGCGCTCTAACTTGGACGGCACACGCATTTTGCTGGAGGGCCTGCGCCAAGCGGGTAACCAGCCCACGGTGGTGTTTTCCAGCTCGATTGCGGTATACGGCCCTGACCCTGGTTTGGCCATGCCGGCAGTGGTTGACGAAGACACGTTACCAGCGCCACAAACCTCGTACGGCACGCACAAGTTGATGTGCGAGTACCTCATTGCGGATTACACCCGTAAGGGCTTTATTGATGGTCGCAGCGCCCGTCTCATGACGGTGGCGGTACGTCCGGGTAAACCCAATGGCGCAGCGTCATCATTTTTCAGCGGCATCATCCGCGAGCCGCTTGCCGGTGTTGAGGCGGTTTGTCCCGTCGATCCCAGTACGGCGCACCCCATCGCTTCTCCGCAGTCGACCGTCTTGAGTCTGGTTGGCTTGATGACCGCACCACGTGACGTCTTGAAGCGGCGGCTGGCAGTCACGCTGCCCGCTGTGAACGTGACAGTCGCTCAGATGCTCGACGCGCTAGAGCGCGTTGCGGGCCCTGCGGTACGCGCGCGGGTACGCTTCGAACACGACGCACGCATCGCAGGCATCGTCGCGAATTGGCCGCGCGCAGCCAAGGCCACAACGGCGACCGATGTATTGGGCTTTCCAGGTGACGCCTCATTCGACGCCATCATTCAACAATATATTGACGACATGCGTCTGGCTGGGCAAACAGCAACGGCGTTGAAAGGTTTGGCATGAACCAAATTGATTTGAAAGGCCGCATCGCGGTCATCACTGGTGGCGCACAAGGCATTGGTTACGGCACTGCGGAGCGCATGTTGTCATCTGGTGCGCAAGTGGTCTTGTGGGACCGTAATGAAGCCACGCTGCACGAGGCCGCTGAGGCACTGCGCAGCAAAGGTGTGGTGCGCACGGAAGTGGTTGAGTTGGGTGATGAAGCCAGCGTGCAAGCGGCCGCTGCCCGGACACTCGCTGCGCACAAACGCGTCGATATTGTGGTTAACAACGCCGGCATTACCGGCGGCAATGCCACCACATGGGAATTGGACAGCCAGGTTTGGCAAGACGTCATTCACATCAACTTGGTCGCGCCTTTCTTCGTTTGCAAGGCGTTGGTCCCATCCATGATTGAGGCAGGCTATGGCCGCATCGTCAATATTGCGTCGATCGCGGGCAAGGAGGGGAATCCCAATGCATCGCATTACAGTGCCTCTAAAGCAGGTCTGATTGCATTGACCAAATCGCTCGGTAAAGAGCTGGCACAAAAAGGTATCTTGGTGAACGCCATCACCCCGGCGGCAGCTCAAACGCCTTTGTTCGCCACCATGACGCAAGCCCACATTGACTTCATGCTGTCCAAGATCCCCATGGGTCGGTTTGTAGAAGTTGATGAAATTGCTGCCATGGCGACGTGGCTGGCCAGCGAGGACTGCTCGTTCTCAACTGGCGCCGTCTTTGATATTTCAGGCGGCCGCGGCACCTATTAAGCGCTTGGCGGGATGGTGGGGGGCACGCGCTTTTGCTCCCACAACAAATAGATCCCGCTGGCCGCAATGATGCTTCCCCCAACGAAGACGGCAGAGGGTGGCACGTCACCAAAGACCAACCAACCCCAGAAAGCCATGTACAGCAGTTGCTGGTAATTGAAGGGCGCCAGCGTGGCAGCGTTGGCGTATTGGTGAGCCCGAGCCCACACATAGTGGCCCAGTCCACCCCACAGGCCTGCGCTGATGACCAGCACCAGTTCGAAGGTGTTGTGGGGCATGACAAAACCGGGCAGTGCCCACGGCGCAAACAGCACCACGGGGCCCATGGCCGAATACCATTGCATGGCTGCCGGATTTTCATATTGCGCCAAGTGACGCGTGAGCAAGTTGAAGATAGCGAACAACACGGCGTTGAACACCATCAGTAAAATAGCGGGGTGAATGGCGCTTGACGAGGGGCGGACCACAATCAAAACGCCGATGAAGCCTGTGATGATGGTGATCCACTGGGCCTTGCGCAGCCGTTGCTGCAGCCAAAAGTGGCTGATCACTGCCACGATCAGCGGCGCAGAAAACAAAATGGACGCGGTCTCGGTGAGTTGTAGAAACTGAATTGACCAAAAGTTACAGGCAGTCATGGTGCCCAAAAGAACGGCACGGAAGAGTTGTAAGCGCTTCTTTTGAATCTTGAACATCGCCCCCTTGTAACGCGGGGCCAGCACCACACCAGAGACGACGGCTTGACTTAAAAAGCGCAGCCAAATGATTTCAATTAACGGTATCGTTTGCAGCTGGAGCAACCACTTGACAGTGGTGTCCAACATCGAAAAGGAGAGTGTGGCGAGGGAGACTAGGAGAATGCCGGTACGGCGATTCGCCGCGGAGTCCTCATGCCACATGGCGGAGGCGCTCGTGTGGCGCAGACTCGATAGAGATCATGATGGGGTTGAAGCGTTTTGTGACATGCCCGCTGCCAAGTCTTGGCGCGACTGATCGATTTGAAACTTAGAGCAGGCGTAGGCACCTTCACTGTCGCGGGCACGGATTTTTTCGACGATTTCCCAGTGAAGGGGTAGGGAACGTGCGATGCCGTCGTCAGGCGTGCGCGTTGTGATTAAAAACACCTCACGCAACATGCTGCCAATGGCTCGACCGACTTGGATGAACATCGCATTTTGGCTGGCTCGTAAGAGACCATTGTGAAACGCGTAGTCGGCCTGAATGTAGTCTTCTTCATTGCCAGCGTCGACAGCAGCAGCCATGGCGTGGTAAGCGGTCTCTAGTGCAAGGATGTGGTCTGCCGTTGCGCGCTTCGCCGCGAGACGCACGGCCTCAGGCTCGATGACACTGCGTAACTCTTGCAAATCTTCCAACAGCTTGGGCTCAAAGCCAATGCGGCCTTGCCAGCCAACAACCTGCTCGTCAAACCAGTTCCAACGTTCAGATGGCAACACGATGGTGCCGATCTTTGGCCCCGTGCTGATCAGGCCCTTGGCGACCAAAGACTTCACGACCTCGCGCAGGATGGTGCGCGAGACGCCGAGCGCTTCGCAAAGCTTTTGCTCGGGCGGCAGCTTGTCACCCGGTGCATACTGGCCACCGATGATGGCCATGCCCAGGGCATCTAAAGTGCCGCCGTGAATGTTTTTGATCTTGTCTTTTAGCATTCAGGTACGGGCGTTTCCAGGGCCTGTCCGGCAAAGTGGCGGTCAATGTTGGTGGTCGCCAAATCAGCCATCGCTTGTCGAGTGGAATCTGTCGCACTGCCCACATGCGGGGTGAGGACGACGTTATCCATGGTCAGCAGCGCGGGCAGGGGGTGTGGTTCGTTTTCGAATACATCCAAGCCGGCGCCCGCGATGGTGCCGTTTTGCAAAGCCTCGACCAACGCCGCTTCATCGATCACAGAGCCGCGTGCCACGTTGACGACGTATCCTTTGGGACCCAGCGCTTTCAGCACAGCAGCGTTGACCATGTGGTGCGTACCGGCGCCGCCGGGTGTGATGAGCGTCAGCACATCCACTTGAGCGGCGAGGTTTTCAACATTCGCCACGAAAGCGTAGGGCAAGTTGCTTTTTGCGCTGCGTGCGGTGTAAGCGATCGGCATACCGAAAGCCGCTGCGCGGTGGGCAATGGCTTGTCCGATACGGCCCATACCGACAATGCCCAAACGCAGGCCAGATAATTTGGTAGCCAGTGGTAAACCACCCTTCGCCCATCCGCCGCCTTGCACAAACTGATGGGCTTGTGGGATGCGGCGGGTCACGTTCAGCATCAAGGCGATGGCTAAGTCGGCAACGTCGTCGTTGAGCACGTTGGGGGTGTGGGTGACCATGGCGCCACGCCCGATTGCATGCGGCACATCGACGCCGTCATAGCCCACGCCCATGACCGAGATCAGCTTCAAGCCGGGCAGGGCATCCATCATGGTGGCCGGTACTTTGGACTCACCCCCGGCCGCAATTACTTGAATGGATTCGCGGTCGGGATGCGCCATCAACGCGTCATGCGCCATCGGCCCGATCACGGTGTACTTGGTTTCGAGCGCCTTGACGAACAGCGGGTTCAGTGGCGATGCAGCGAGTAGCGTTGGTTTCATGGGGGACTCAATCCTTAGTGGGGAGCTTCAAGCGTTCTTCGGTTGCTGAAAGCCCGTTAGCGGTGGCGACAAAGTCGGCCAACATCGGTACAAATTTTTGCCCTTGACCAGATGCATCCATCGCTGCAAAGCTAGCCCGGACGAGCGATTGTATCGGTGTCACGACCCCTAAGTCGTTGGCTAAATTGGATGCGTAGCGCATGTCTTTGTGCGCGTTGGTGATGGTGAATAAATGGGCGTTGGGGTCACCCTCAATGGTCCACTTCATGAAGGTGTCATAGAAGCCGCAGCGCATACGACCAGATCCAATAACGGCGTTGAATTGCTCAGCGCTGAGCCCTGCTTTTCTGGCTAAGGCCAGGGCCTCCGCGTAGATCGCCCCATAGCCCATGGCCACGTAGTTATTGACCAACTTAACGGTGTGGCCCAGACCCACTTTGCCCAAATGAGTGATGTTCGCGGCCCACGTCGCGATGACGGGTTGGATGCGTTTGAAGACGTCATCATCGGCGCCAACCATTGCACTTAGTGCACCGATTGCCGCCTCTTTGGGCGTACCACCGAGCGGTGCATCCGCAAAGTGCATATTGACCGCGCGCGCGGCGGCGTCGAGTTTGCCCGTTGATACGGGGTCCGATGTCGAGCAGTCAACGATGACAGTACCGGGTTGGGCATTGGCCAAAATACCATCGGCGCCCAGCACCAACGCCTCGACTTGGGGAGACCCCGTCACGCACAAGAAAATCACGCTGCATTGCTTGGCCATTTCAGCGGCACTGGTCACCTCGGTTGCACCGGCGGCCACCAAACGTTCGACGGGTTCGCGGTTGCGGTGCGCCATCACGGCGAGGGGGTAGCCTTTGGTCACGATGTTGTGGGCCATACCTTCGCCCATGAACCCCACCCCTATAAATCCAACGCGCTCGCTCATATTGATTCCTTGGTTAATTGCTTGATTGTGTTTTGTATTATCGTAGGATGAATGTCATTTAGGCGTCAAGCGCAACCAATGCCCCATGAGCGCCGATTACCCGACTTGCCAATGCATGACCCGCGCGAGCCGCTTCTGTTGCGGGTTGATCCGCAAGGCGTGCACCCAAATAGGCGGCATTGAAGGCATCGCCTGCCGCGGTTGAATCAACGGGTACTTGCGGCGGACCCTGGTCGATCACCTGCTGATGCGCGGCATCGGCGACGACCATGGCATCGCCCGCATTTTTGACTACGACCTCGCGGGCCCCCGCTGCCAGGTAGCGTTGTGCGCAGGCTTGCAGACTGTCGTCACCAAAAAAACGCCGCTCGTCGTCAAAGCTGGGGAGCACCCAATCGGCGATCGCCGCTGCCTTGAGGGTCTCTTGGACCATGGTGTCGGTGTGGTCCCACAAGCGTGGCCGGTGGTTGGGGTCAAAAGCCACCCGGCAACCTCGGCTTCGAGCCGCAGCCAACGCCTGCAAGAGCTTGGCCCTGGCCTCAGGCGCCAAAATGGCAAGCGTGATGCCCGAGTAATAAACCACATTCGCCGCATGGAGCGCGGCGTCAAGAGCGGCGGAATCGTCGGCCAAATGACGCGCCGCAGATTGTCCGCGCCAATAGGTGAAATGACGCTCGCCATTTTCTAGGCTGATGGCGTAAAGCCCCACCGTGCGTTGCGGGTCGCGTTGCACCCAATCGGTTTCGATACGGGCTTCGCTCAAAAATCGATGCACCCGCTCAGAAAATAAATCAACACCGATCCGCGTACCGTAGGCAACGGTCCAATTCGTTTCGGGTAGACACCGACGCGCGTACCACGCCGTGTTCAAGGTATCGCCTGCAACGCCCAAGTGCCAAGCGTTGTCGGAGGGGCTCGACAGCTCGAGCATGCACTCGCCCAAGCACAGAAGACGACTCATGGGGTCAGATCGCAATACCACCGTCGATGGCGTAAGCCTGTCCCGTTACAAACGCGGATTCATCGGATGCCAAGAACACGACCAGCGGCGCGATCTCATCCGCCTGTGCCAATCGTCCCATCGGTTGACGGGCAATGAATTGCTGCCGTGCCACGACGGGGTCCGGCTGGGCATTGATGCGTTCGTGCAGGGAAGGGGTCTCGACGGTACCTGGGCAAACGGCGTTGCAGCGCACGCCTTGGGCAACGTAGTCGACGGCCACACTTTTGGTCAAACCAATCACTGCGGCTTTGGTCGCACCGTAAATGAAACGGTTGGGCAGGCCCTTGATGCTGCTGCACACGCTGGCCATGTTGATGATGCTGGCGCCGCCACGCGTTTTGGCGCTGTCGAGCAACTTGGGCAATGCCGCTTGAATCATCCAAAACTGCGCGCGCACGTTTAGGTCAAACCCCATCGTCCATTGGTCGTCGGTCGCGACCTCGATATTGCCGGCGTGCACAATTCCCGCGCAGTTAAACAGCGCATCCATTACGGGCATCTCCGCGACGATTTCGTGGATGGCGGCCTTATCCAACACATTGACCACACGGGTGTGGATGTTGGGGGTGTCCTTGAGGGTGTCGAGCAATGCCGGGTTGATGTCGGTGGCCCATACGGTTGCGCCTTCCTTGGCCATTGCGAGCGCGCTCGCGCGACCAATGCCTTGCCCTGCGGCAGTGACGAGAACGGTTTTTCCTGAAAGACGCATAAGGGGCTCCATATCGTGTTTTGTTGGGGTAATTGCTGAGTCTTTTGGGATTGACAAAGCCAATCATAAAGGCGACGATCGATTATCAATTGGTCATACCAATTGACCAATTATCGTTTACCCGCCCATGAAACTCGCTGAACCACAACGCCTTTATCGCCGAATTGCAGAGCGCATTCGGGGGGGTGTGCTGCGTGGCGAGTGGCCAGTCGGCACCCGGTTGCCACCCGAGCGTGACCTGTCGCTGGCCCTGGGGGTGAGTCGTCCCTCTTTGCGTGAAGCCCTGATCGCCCTTGAAGTCGAGGGGATCGTGGAGGTACGAACCGGGTCCGGTGTCTACGTTCGCGCCGCGCACCCAGCTGGCAACCTGTCCGCCTCTACGAACAGCGACGTTGACTGGGGGCCGCTTGAGGTCATGCGCGCCCGCCAGGTGATTGAGGTCGAGGTTGCCGCGATGGCAGCCGCCAATGCGCGGAAAAGTGAGATCGCATTGATGCACGAGAGCCTGCAGATGATGCGTGAAGAGGCGGCCAATGGCGAGGTACCGCGTCGTGGTGACGAGGCCTTTCACGTTGCCGTCGCGCGGGCCTGTGGCAACGACGTTTTATTCGACATGGTGCAACGAACTTGGATGGCCCGTGACGGTGCTTTGTTTGAGCGATTGGGTGACTACTTTGAAAACCCGCCCGCATGGAAAAAAGCCATTGACGAGCATGAGGTGGTCCTGCGGGCCATTGAAGTGCACGACGTCAGTGGTGCGCGCCGCGCAATGCAAACGCATTTGCGTAACGCAACCAAACGCTACAGCGCAAGCTGGAAGCTACCGGCAGCGTAACCGCGCTGTCATTTTGACCTTTGTATGTAAATAGGAGACAGTGATGCAAAAGAGAAATGCGATCAAGGCGCTGGTAATGGCCGCGGTTTTGGGTGTGGGTGTCGGCACAGCCGCAGCCCAAACCAAGCTGAAGTGGGCCCACGTGTATGAAACCAGTGAGCCCTATCACACCGAGTCGGTATGGGCGGCTGAAGAGATCAAGAAGCGCAGTAACGGCAAGTTTGATATTCAGGTTTTCCCCGCGTCATCGCTGGGTAAAGAAACAGATATCAACCAAGGTCTGACCCTTGGTACCGTTGACATGATCATCAGTGGTCCCTCGTTTGCGGCGCGTACCTACCCACGCTTGGGTATTGCGTACTACCCCTTCATCTTCCGTGATGGTGACCACCTGCTGGCCTATGCGAAGAGCCCTGTGTTCCAAAGCATGGTTGATGAATTCCGTGCGAAGTCAGGCATTCAAATCACGGCTTACACCTACTACGGCGCGCGCCACACCACCTCACAAAAGGTGTTCAAGGACTGCGCCGGTATGAAAGGCCTGAAGATCCGCGTGCCAGACGTGCCTGCCTACACCGCCACGCCACGTGCATGCGGTGCCAACCCAACACCAATCGCTTTCTCTGAGGTGTATTTGGCGTTGCAAAACGGAACGGTCGAAGCGCAAGAGAATCCCTTGACCACGATTGAGGCCAAGAAGTTCTTCGAGGTGCAAAAAGCCATCATGTTGACGGGTCACATCGTCGACGGCTTGACCACTCAGATTGCGCCTCACGTTTGGAACAAGCTGAGCGCGGCTGAGCGGACCATGTTCACTGAAGTCACGCGTGAAGCGGCTGCCCGTGCGACTGCAAAAATCAAAGAGCGCGAGTCTAAGCTGGCCGACGTGTTCCGTTCAAAGGGTCTGCAAGTGGTTGATGTGGATCGCGAAAGCTTCCGTTCAGCTGTTCTGAAAAACGTACCGTTGGACTCTATGGGCTTCACACGCGCTGACTACGACGCCATCCAGGCCGCCAAGTAAGCGCCAGGTCTCTTGGCTAATCTGAAAGACCCACCGCTGTCTCCGGACACGGCGGGTCTTTTCGGTGCGCCGAGTGACGGTTTGAATTGATGCCCCCATTCCCCTCATTAGGTTGACACCATGCAAAAAAAGAAAATCCGACAAGCTGAAGACATCAAGGTTTTTCACGTTGAGGACAACGATGTGGACTTGTCTCAGTACGGCATTGAGTCTTGGATCGCGGTGTTCTTTTTCTGGATTTTGGGGGCGACCGTTTTTTATCAGTTCTTCACCCGCTACGTGTTGAACGACTCAGCCGCTTGGACTGAGGAAATTGCGCGCTACCTGCTGATTGCCAGCGTCTTTGTGGGCATGGCGATTGCGGTGGTTAAGCACGACCATATCCGGGTCGATTTCTTTTACAGATTCTTACCAGCTAAAGCATCACGTGTCTTGGCGTTGACCGTCGACGTGATCAATTCAGCGTTTTATTTAGCCTGTGTCTGGCTGACCTGGCTTCTTATGGAGAAGTTGGGTAACTACCAAATGACCATTGTTGACCTGCCCATGAACATCGTTTACGGCGTGTGTTGGGGGGGCTTTATTCTCTGCGCGTTTCGCAGCCTGCAAGTGGCTTGGCGGCATTGGAACAGCACTTATAGCGGCGTCGATGAACTTTAAACGTCGTTTTAATTCAACCAGTACAAGCTCGAGGTTATAACCATGCTGCAGTCACTCTTTTTGTTTTTAACCATCGCGGGTGTACCCATCGCGATTGCGATGTCGGGGGCTTCGTTGATCTACGTGATCGCAACGGGCAACCTGCCGCCATTCGTTGTCATTCACCGAATGATCAGTGGCATCGATAGCTTTCCATTACTGGCCGTGCCGTTCTTCATCTTGGCTGGCAACCTGATGAACAACGCGGGCATCACCAATCGAATTTTTGAAATCGCAACCGCACTGGTGGGGTGGTTACGTGGCGGGTTGGGGCATGTGAACGTGGTGGCATCCATCATCTTCTCGGGGATGAGCGGCACAGCCATTGCCGATGCTGCCGGTCTGGGTACGGTCGAAATCAAGGCCATGAAGGACCAAGGCTACCCCACCGAATTTGCAGTCGGTGTAACCGCAGCGTCCGCCACACTGGGCCCCATCATTCCGCCCAGCTTACCCATCGTGATTTACGCCATGTTGGCCAACGTCTCGGTTGGCGGCATGTTTTTAGGCGGCATCATCCCGGGTCTCATCATCGCGGTCCTCATCATGTCGACGGTCAGCTACTTCGCCTGGAAAAACCAGTGGGGCAGTGACATCTTCTTTAACCCCAAGTTGTTTGGGCGAGGCCTTTTAGAGTTAGCCATCGTGATCGGTTGGCCGGTGGGCTTGTGGTACGCCGTCGAGATCGGCGCACCACCCCGTACCACCGTGTTCATTGGTTTGTTGCTGCTGTTGCTGGCCGATTACAAGTTCAAGTTTGTCGCGGTCATGCCCATGCTCACGCCGATTTTGCTGATCGGCGGCATGACGGTGGGCTTGTTCACACCCACCGAGGGTGCGATCGCTGCGTGTATCTGGGCGCTATTTTTAGGTCTGTTTTGGTACCGCTCCATGAACTTGAAGCAGTTCGTGCGTATCTCCATTGAAACGGTCGAGACCACTGCCGTTGTGATGTTCATCGTCGCAGCTTCCAGTATTTTCAGTTGGATGTTGACGGCTGAGGGGATCACCGCCGATATCGCATCATGGATTTTGGGTGTGACCACTGAAGCGTGGATGTTCTTGTTGCTCGCAAACGTGCTGATGCTGTTGATTGGTTGTTTCTTAGAGCCGGTAGCCGCCATCACGATTTTGGTACCCATCTTGGTGCCCGTTGCCCAACAGCTGGGCATCGACCCCATGCACTTCGGTCTGGTCATGGTGCTGAACCTCATGATTGGCTTGCTCACACCGCCAGTGGGATTGGTGCTTTTCATCATGGCGCGGATCTCGCAAATGAGTATTGAGCGAACCATCGTGGCCATCCTGCCGTGGTTTGCGCCGCTGTTGATCAGCTTGCTCATCATCACCTATGTGCCGCAAGTGGTGTTGTGGCTACCCAATTTGATGCGCTAGGGTTGCAATGATGCCTCCTTCCCCCCGTGGTGTGTCGCGTTTGGCCTATGGTCCCGCGCAGTCGCCAGGTGTCGTGCATCTGGGGTTGGGTGCGTTTCACCGCGCGCATCAAGCCATCGTCTTTGATGACCTCTTGAGGTCGGGCGATACGCGTTGGGGTATCGCGGCGTTTGGTATGCAATCGGATCGCGTGTCGGCTGTCTTGGCCGATGCTGACGGTTGGTTCCCGGTGTCAACCAACGCGCCACCCCACGCTTGGCGCTGGGTGGGCAGTATTTGGGAAACAGGCGTTGTCTCGGCGAATCGCGCGCAGGCCGTCGAAGCCATCGCAGCTCCCGATACCCGTTGGCTGACGCTCACGGTCACAGAAAAAGGCTACACGCCGTGGTTGGCTGATTTGATCGTCGACGGCTTATCGCATCGATTTACTCGCGGCTTGGACGGTCTCACCATTGCGAGCTGTGACAACTTACGCGGCAACGGCCGCCATTTGAAGGCCTGTTGCGAGGAAGTTGCCGAGGCCTTGTCGCCGAAATTAGCGCATTGGATTCATTTGAATTGCCGATTTCCAAACAGCATGGTTGATCGCATCGTGCCGGCGCCGACGCCTGAGGTGGTGGCCATGGCGACACAAGCGCTGGGTGAACCTGCGGCAGGTGCGGTGGTCGCCGAGCCATTTTGGGAATGGGTGATTGAGCACGATTTCTGTGATCCGACTGATGCTGAGGTGTTAGCTCGCGTAGGTGTAACCGTTGTCGACGATGTGTCCCCCTACGAGTTTGCCAAGTTGCAGTTGTTAAACGGTGCGCACAGCACGATTGCATTCGTGGGTGTGCTGGCGGGTTTGGAAACCGTCTTCCAAGCCATGTCGCAGCCGTGGCTGTCGCGGTGGTTGCGATTGATGATGGAGGAGGAGTTGCAGTGGGGCATCACGCGCCCCAACACACCAGATTACATCGCGCAACTACTCGAGCGCTTTGCGAACCCCGCCTTGGCGCATAAAACGGCGCAGATCGCTTCAGATTCGAGCCAAAAAATCAAACAGCGTTGGGTGCCTGTGATCAGCGCGATTCTGGCAACGGGCCGCATACCGAAGCACATGGCCATTACCAGCGCCGCGTGGGTGCATTGCCTAAAAAAATGGCGCGCAGACAACCAGCCCATCAACGACCCGCTCGCCATCGACCTTGTTGCGTCCATAGAAGCCGACGGTCATGACGGTACGCGCCTTGTTCGGAGTCTGTTGGGTATCGAACGCATTTGGACTTCAGCACTCACAACCCACGACGAATGGATTGATGCCGTCGTGAGCGCCTATCACGCAATTGCGCAGCACGGCATCCAAACAGCGGTTGAATCCGTTGCCCAGTCGGCCCCTAATCACGCATCCTGATCATGAAAATTACTGCTGTAAAAGTCATCGTCTGCTCACCGGGTCGCAACTTTGTGACCTTGAAAATCGAAACCGATGAAGGGCTCATTGGCTACGGTGATGCCACCCTAAATGGCCGTGAGTTAGCGGTCGCCAGCTATCTGACGGACCACGTGGTCCCTTGCCTCATTGGCCGCGATGCCCACCAGATTGAGGACATTTGGCAGTACCTCTACAAAGGGGCTTATTGGCGTCGTGGTCCGGTGACCATGAGCGCGATCGGCGCCGTTGATATGGCCCTGTGGGATATCAAAGCCAAGGCGGCAAACATGCCGCTGTATCAGCTCCTTGGGGGGCGCAGTCGGTCCCGGGTTCTCGTGTATGCGCATGCCAATGGCCTCGATATTGCGCAGACGGTTGAGGAGGTTTTACGCCACCGAGAGATGGGTTTTGAGGCCATCCGCGCGCAATCGGGTGTGCCGGGTTTGGAGAAGGTGTATGGGGTGGCCAAGGGGCAGCGTTTTTATGAACCCGCCGACAGCGCGCTACCGACTGAGCATGATTGGAGCTCAGAAAAATACCTCCGCCACGCCCCCCAATTATTCGAGGCGGTCCGCGACGCCGTCGGGCCAGACGTTCACCTGTTGCACGACGTCCATCACCGGTTAACACCCATCGAAGCGGGTCGCTTGGGTAAAGACCTCGAACCCTATCGCCTGTTCTGGCTCGAAGATGCCACACCCGCCGAAAACCAAGCCGCTTTCCGGCTGATTCGGCAGGCGACGCTCACCCCGTTGGCGGTGGGGGAGGTGTTCAACTCTATCTGGGATTGCAAACAACTCATCGAAGAGCAACTCATCGATTACATCCGTGCCACCCTGACCCACGCAGGCGGTATCACGGGGTTGCGGCGCATTGCTGACTTTGCAAGTCTTTATCAGGTCCGAACGGGCTGTCATGGTCCAACCGATTTAAGCCCTGTGTGTATGGGCGCGGCGCTGCATTTTGATACCTGGGTGCCTAACTTTGGCATCCAAGAATACATGATGCACGACGAGTTAATGATGGCCGTGTTCCCCCATGACTACCGGTTTGAGGCGGGCTACTTGTACTGCGGTGAATCACCCGGTCACGGCGTATCGATTGACGAAAAATTGGCCGCAAAATACCCCTATAAGCCCGCCTATCTGCCGGTCAATCGCTTGAAGCATGACGGTACATTGGTCAGTTGGTAAGACCTGTCTTCTTTTTAATTTTTCAACCCCTCAAAGAGCAAACGAGTGACTGATTTATTTTTGAAACTCCATCCCGCAGACGACGTCTTGATCGCTCGTCAACAACTGCTGAGCGGGCAGCAACTCGGTGATGTCACCGTGCGTGGCATGGTCCCTGCGGGCCACAAAATTGCTGTGCGCGACATTGCGGAAGGCCAGCCCGTGTTGCGGTACAACCAGATCATTGGCTTCGCGTCCCGGGCGATCCGTGTGGGCGAACACATCCATACCCACAACCTCAATATGGGGCCGGAGGGTGGCGCCTTTGCGCGAGACTACGCCATCGGTGCGGATTGTCAGGCGCCCGCGCCGCGTCAAGAGGCCTCATTCATGGGCTACCGACGTGCCGATGGCCGCGTGGCGACCCGCAACTACATCGGTATTTTGTCCAGCGTCAATTGCTCAGCCACGGTCGCACGCGCGATCTCTGACCATTTCAGGCACTCGGGTGATTTGGACGCCTTCAAGAATGTCGATGGTGTCATTGCACTGACTCACGGAACGGGTTGTGGCATGGCCAGTGAAGGCGAGGGCATGGACGTGCTGCGTCGCACCCTCACGGGTTACGCCGTCCACCCCAACTTTGCGGGGGTACTGGTGATTGGCCTGGGTTGCGAGGGCAACCAAATCGGCGCGTGGTTGAGGGCCTCTGGCCTCAGCGAGAGCGTTAACCTGCGTACCTACAACATCCAAAACGTGGGCGGTACCCGGGCGGCTGTGGCGCAAGGCATCGCATTTGTTAAAGAGATTTTGGTCAGCGCCAATACCGCGCAGCGCGAACCCTGCAGCGTGTCGCATTTGAAGGTGGGCTTGCAGTGCGGTGGCTCGGATGGTTACTCAGGTATCAGCGCCAACCCCGCGCTGGGCGCAGCAGTTGACCGCTTGGTGGCCCATGGCGGTACTGCGATTTTGAGCGAGACCCCTGAAATCTATGGCGCCGAACACCTCTTGACGCGGCGCGCGAGTGACCCGGCGGTTGCGCATAAATTGATTGAGCGGATCCACTGGTGGGAGGGCTATACGGAGCGCAATGGCGGCGAGATGAACAACAACCCCTCGCCGGGTAACAAGGCCGGTGGACTGACCACCATTCTTGAAAAGTCATTGGGTGCGGTCGCCAAAGGCGGAACCACCAACCTTGAAGCCGTGTACGAATACGCTGAGTTGGTTGACAAGCACGGCTTTGTCTTCATGGACACCCCGGGCTATGACCCGGTGAGTGCGACCGGACAGGTCGCTGGTGGTGCGAACTTGATTTGCTTCACGACCGGGCGTGGGTCGGCGTATGGCTGTGCGCCGTCGCCGTCCTTGAAACTGTCCACCAATACCGCGCTGTGGGAGAAGCAGGGCGATGACATGGATATTAATTGTGGTGACATCGTTGACGGCACGGCTTCCATTGATGAATTGGGTGAGCGTATTTTTCAAGCCCTCATTGATTTGGCATCGGGCAAACCCAGTAAGAGCGAGGCGCACGGCTACGGTCAAAGCGAATTTGTGCCGTGGCAACTCGGCGCCGTGATGTAAAGCGAGCCGACGATGACCACACAAGACACCTTATGGACCGTTGACGCACTGCGCCATGCGGGCGCAACCATCGTGGCGGCCGCTGGTAGCTCAGCGGAAGAAGCAAAAGCGGTTGCTGACAACCTCGTCATGGCCAATTTGAAAGGGCATGACTCGCACGGTATTGGCATGCTGCCGCGCTACATCGACGCCGTGTTAGAGGGCGGTTTGCAGCCCAATACCGGCGTTGCAGTGCAATTAGATACCGGCACGATGTTGACCTTGGACGGTCAACGCGGCTATGGCCAAGTGATTGGTGAACAAGCCATGCACATGGGTATCGAGCGGGCGCAAACCCACGGCTCCTGCATCATGACGGTGGGGCAATCGCACCACCTTGGACGCATTGGACACTGGGCAGAAATGGCTGTTGACGCGGGATTGGTCTCGCTTCATTTCGTCAACGTATTGGCACCACCGGTGGTTGCGGCCTGGGGCGGTGCCGACGGTCGCTTTGGAACCAACCCCATTTGTATCGGGCTGCCGTTACAAGGACGCGATCCCTTCATCTTGGATTTCGCCACCAGCCGAGTCGCACAAGGCAAGATGCGCGTGGCTTACAGCGAAGGCCGCCAGGTGCCTTTGGGTTATCTGATCGACCCTCAAGGTAACCCCACGACTGAGCCCGGTGTGGTGGTGGTGCCTCAAACCCCAGGCCCATTGGGTAATGTGTTGGGCGCCCTGATGACGTTCGGCGAGCACAAAGGTTTCGGCTTGGCAGTTGCGGCAGAGTTGTTGGGCGGCGCCCTCACGGGGGGCGGCACCTGGAACGCCGAGCGTGTAGCCAAACGTGCGGTCTACAACGGCATGCTCACCATTTTGATTGATCCGAAAAAGTTGGGTAGTTCGGTTGACTTCGACCGCGATGCCGATCAATTCATGAGCTGGCTGAAGGCCTCGCCCACTGCGCCCGAAACCGATCAGTTGCTTACCGCAGGCGACCCTGAACGACACACCCATGCGTTGCGGAGTAGCGCAGGGATTAAAGTCGACCCGTTCACCATGAGCGAACTGGACCGCGTTGCGGCGGCAGTCGGCATCACACAATGGTCCGCTCAGACGGCACACGCTTGATATGCAAACAATAGAAAAATTCTTACCAGATGATGGCTTCGCTGGTGCGCTCGTGGGCCGTGTGTGGAACCCATCTGGCCCACACGCTGGCCCGATGGTCGTGGCCGTGCGGGAGGCGGGGGTGTTTGACATCACCGATCAATTCCCAACGGTGGCCGACTTGCTGGACCATGCCACCCCTGCCGCAGCTTTGCGTGCGGCAGGCGGTACCCGACTCGCGTCTGTGGCTGACTTGCTCGCCAACAGCCATCAGCCCGCCGATACGCCCGTGATGCGCTTTTTAGCGCCGGTGGACGTGCAGGTCATCAAAGCCTGCGGCGTGACCTTTGCCGACAGCATGTTGGAGCGCGTGATCGAAGAACGCGCGAAGGGGGATGCAGCGGGCGCGGCGCGCGTACGTGCAGAAATTGCGGGCGTTCTCGGGGATAACTTGGAGGGTCTAAAGCCCGGGTCTGATGCGGCCATGGCGCTCAAAGCGGTGTTGCAAGCGCAGGGCTGGTGGTCTCCTTATTTAGAGGTTGGAATCGGTCCCGATGCAGAGGTATTCACCAAGGCGCCTGTTTTAGGCGCAGTCGGCCCGGGCGCGATGGTGGGTATTCGCAGTGATTCCTCATGGAATAACCCCGAGCCTGAGGTCGTGCTGGCGGTCAACGCCCACGGCACATTGGTGGGTGTGAGCTTGGGTAACGACGTTAATTTACGCGATATTGAAGGTCGCAGTGCGTTGCTGTTGGGCAAGGCCAAAGACAACAACGCATCGTGTGCGATCGGGCCGTTTATACGGCTGTTTGACGACACGTTCTCGCTCGATGAGGTGCGTCAGATGGAACTCGAATTAGAGGTCGACGGCACCGATGGCTACAACCTTCAGGGCGTCAACCAGATGGCTCGCATCAGCCGTGACCCGCTCGATTTGATCGCGCAAACCATCAAGGCACACCAGTATCCCGACGGCTTCATGTTATTCACGGGGACGCTTTTTGCCCCTACGAAAGACCGTGATGCAGTGGGCACTGGCTTCACCCACCACTTGGGCGATGTGGTGCGCATTCGCAGCCGTTGGTTAGGCGAGCTGTGCAACACGGTAACGCACGCCGAAACCGCACCGCCATGGGCGTTTGGCGTTCGATCGTTGATGCGCAATTTGGCGGCTCGCGGCCTGCTCAAGTGAGCTGAACCATGCCGCCACCTGAGCCCGTGCATGACCACTCAAACCCCTCGGACGCCGCCCGAGTCGTGGTCATGGGCGTGTCGGGTTGTGGCAAGACGACATTAGCCGAGGCCTTGGGTGCGACTTTAGATTGGCACGTGCTGGATGCGGACGATCTGCACCCAGCGACCAACGTTGCCAAAATGCGTGAAGGCACGCCGCTCACAGATGCCGACCGGCAACCGTGGTTGCAAGCCGTAGGCGATGCCCTGATTGCGCCACTCACGGGCACGTCGGGTCGCGTGGTGGCTTGCTCGGCGCTCAAACGGGCGTATCGCGATCAACTGCGCGGGTTGGTGCCCGGCGTTGAGTTTTTGTTTTTGCACGGCACTTTCGACACGATAATGGCTCGGTTGAGTCAACGCAAAGGGCATTACATGCCCAGCTCGTTACTCGAAACACAGTTTCAAACGCTAGAGGTCCCCACTGCAGACGAGGGTGATGTCGTGCCCATATCACTGACCTTGTCGACTGAACAAATGGTCGCGCAGTTGCGGCCGCGCTGGACCACCTAAACACCACACAGGAACCAACCCCATGTCCGTTTTGGATCGCTTTCGTCTCAATGGCCGCTGTGCCCTTATCACTGGCTCCTCTGCGGGTATCGGTTTCGGCTTGGCGCGCGCGCTGTGTGAGGCGGGCGCACACGTGGTCTTGAATGGCCGCGACGCGACTAAATTACAGCAAGCGGCAGCGGCGTTAACTGCTGAGGGACACGCGGTGAGCACGCAGGTGTTTGATGTCACGGATGAAGCGTCGGTTAAAGCGGCTGTAGCGGCGATCGAGTCTCGGCAACCGTTGGATATCTTGATCAACAACGCGGGCATGCAACTGCGCGGACCGCTGCAGGACTACGACCCTGCCGATTGGCGTCGCATCATGCAAACCAACCTCGACAGCGCGTTTTACGTGGGCCAAGCGGTCGCACAAGGCATGATCGCGCGTGGGCAGGGAAAGATCATCAACATTTGCTCGGTGCAAAGCGAGTTGGGTCGGCCGGGCATCGCACCCTACATGGCCACCAAGGGCGCGTTGAAAATGCTCACGAAAGGCATGGCGATTGACTGGGGTCCTTTAGGCTTGCAGGTCAATGGCATCGGCCCCGGCTATTTCAAAACAGAGCTCAATGAGAAACTGGTTGCAGATCCGGCTTTCACCGATTGGTTGGTCAAGCGCACGCCCAGTCGGCGTTGGGGCGATGTTGACGAGTTGGGCCCCGCCGCTGTGTTACTGGCTAGCGAGGCCTCCAGCTTTATGAATGGTCATATTTTGTACGTTGACGGCGGCGTGACCGCCACACTTTAGGACTCACAATGCAAGCCATTATTTGTGCTGGCGAACGCCAGTTATCCGTTCAGGAAACGCCAACGCCCGAACTTACCGCTGGCATGATTCGCGTGAAAATCGCCTTCGGCGGCATCTGTGGCTCCGACCTGCATTACTACCAACACGGTGGCTTTGGTACCGTGCGTATCAAAGAGCCCATGGCGTTGGGGCATGAGGTCTCGGGGGTGATTGAATCCATCGCGCCAGACGTGACAGGGCACACCGTTGGGCAACGCATTGCGATCAGCCCATCGCGGCCCTGCGGCCATTGCCGCTTCTGTCAAATGGGCATACATAACCAGTGTTTGAACATGCGCTTTTATGGCAGCGCCATGCCGTTCCCGCACATCCAAGGGGCATTCTGCGAGTACATATTGGTTTACCCGCATCAGGTACACCCGATTGCTGATCACCTCAGCCTGTCGGAGGCCGCGCTCGCCGAGCCGTTATCAGTCGGCTTGCATGCGATTCAACGCTCTGGCTCTGTGATGGGGGCCAACGTCTTGGTAACCGGCTGTGGCCCCATCGGCAGCTTGCTGATCGGTGCGTTACGCCGTGCAGGCGCGCAGACCATTGTGGCTGCCGATGTGGCTGACCTGCCTTTGACCTGCGCCAAGGCAATGGGCGCTGATCACACCATCAACTTGATGAAAACACCAGATGCGCTCGCCGCCTACAAAGCAGACAAAGGCCAATTTGATGTGGTCTTTGAAGCCTCCGGTAGCGCGCCAGCATTCATGAATGCGCTCGACGTGGTGCGCGCGCGGGGTGTGGTCGTGGTGGTGGGCGTGGGTGCTGAAGTGAATTTACCCCTCAGCCAAATCGTGGCCAAAGAAGTCGACGTGCGGGGGACCTTCCGCTTCCATTCAGAATTCGCGACTGCGGTTCGCTTCCTGAACGATCGCTTGGTCGATGGTCGCCCCGTTATCACCAGCACGCAACCACTCAGTGCCGCCGTCGCTGCATTTGACATGGCAGCCGACAAATCGAAGTCGTTGAAAGTACAGATCGCGTTTGACGCCTGACCTCAATCGTGGGGCGCCATTTTGACGAAGGCGCCACCCTGATAAATCGCTGCAGGATCGGTGATGTCTATGGTCGGTTGGCGGGCCTCTACGGCATCACGGAAGACATCCGAGCTGTCTTGCGGGCGGTACCCAATGTGTTTGGCCGGCGTGTTGTCCCACCACGTGTGTTGGTTGTCTGACATGCCGTAAATCACCGAGTGACCGACGATGGGTGAGGTCAATCCGGCCATCACCAAACGCTCTAAGTCGTCATAGCTGAGCCAAGTCGCCAGCATGCGGCGGTCTTTGGGTTCGGGGAACGACGAGCCAATGCGCACGCTCACCGTCTCGATACCCCAACGGTCCCAATACATCTGCGCCACGTTCTCGCCGAAGGCTTTGGACAAGCCGTAGAAGCCATCTGGCTTTGGCTGTGCGTTGGGGGTGATGGTTTCTGATTGCTTGTAAAACCCCGTCGCATGATTGGAACTGGCGAAGATGATTCGCTTGGTGCCCGCCTTGCGCGCAGCCTCGTACAAGTTGATCATGCCCCTGATGTTGCCCGCCAGAATGGGCTCCCAGGGTTGTTCGGTTGAAACGCCGCCCATATGTACCACCGCATCAACGCCTTGCAGCAAGGCGATGACAGCGTCGGCATCCTCAAGTGCCACGCGCATCACTTCCTCGCCTGCACCTGGCGCGCCGATGTCGGCTTGGTCACTGACGCGCAGCACGTTGCAGTAAGCCTTCAAGCGCGGGCGCAGGACCTGCCCCAAATTACCCGCAGCACCGGTTAGCAGGATGCGATTGAATTGAAGAGGCGTTGCGGGCTTTTTCAACATGGGATTTCCTTTGATGTGGTGCTCAGGCTTTCATGCGTTTGGACAACGCTTGCGCGCTGTCGCGCAATAGGTTTTGGTCTGCGCCCACCGCAACAAACAAGCAGCCTTGAGCCAGATAATGTTTGGCCAAAGTCTCATCACCGGTCAGGATACCTGGGGCTTTGCCACAGGCGCGAATAGTCGCGATAGCGCGGTCAATCACCGCCAAAACATCAGGGTGTTTGGGGTTGCCCAAATGACCCAAAGCGGCAGACAAGTCGCCGGGCCCGATGAACACACCGTCGACGCCGGGGGTATTCGCAATCGCCTCTAAATTTTCAAGACCTTGCACCGTCTCAACTTGTAATAGCACGCACAACTCGTCGGCGCATCGTTTGGCGTAGTCGGGTATGCGCCCGTAACCGCTCGCTCTCGGCGCACCGGCAAAACCGCGTACGCCGTGTGGCGGGTAGCGCGTGAAAGCTACCGCATCACGCGCCTCTTCGGCGGTTTGTATGTAAGGGACCAACAGTGTCTGGACACCGATGTCCAGCAGACGTTTGAAGGTCACCATGTCGTTCCAAGGTGGGCGCACCACGGCATGGGTTATGCTGCCGTTAATCGCTTGCAATTGACTGAGGATATCGGGCAGCTCATTGGGTGAGTGCTCCATGTCCAGGACCAGCCAATCGAAACCGCTGTGGGCCAAAATTTCGGTGCTGATGTGACTGCTCAGGTGCGACCACAAACCAATTTGTGACTGCTGGTTGAGTAAGGCGCGTTTGAAATGATTAACGGGTAAGTCCATGGGGTTCTCCAAAGGGGGCCGCTGTCAGCGAACCATTGCGGGTGATTTGGGGTTGAAGGTCCAACCCGGGATGAGGTATTGCATGGCCATGGCATCGTTACGCGCGCCCAAGCCGTGTTGCAAATAAAGCGCGTTCGCGGCTTTCAGCGCATCCCAGTCGAGGTCCACGCCCAAACCGGCGCGCGTGGGTACGTCGATATAGCCGTCTTTGATGGGGAGAGGATTGGTGGTCAGGTGTTGCCCGTCCTGCCAAATCCAATGGGTGTCAATCGCAGTGACCTTACCCGGTGCCGCCGCGGCGCAATGCGTGAACATTGCCAGCGAAATGTCAAAGTGGTTGTTCGAATGCGATCCCCACGTGAGGTCGAACATTTTGCACAATTGCGCCACCCGCACCGATCCCTGTAGCGTCCAAAAGTGGGGATCAGCCAGTGGGATATCGACCGCCTGCAACTGAATGCTGTGCGCCATTTCACGCCAATCGGTCGCCACCATGTTGGTAGCGGTTGGCAAGCCGGTGGCCCGTTTGAACTCCGCCATGACCTCACGCCCTGAATAATTGCCCTCTGCGCCGCAAGGGTCCTCGGCATAGGCCAAGGTGCCATGCTGGTCGCGCAGCAATCGAACCGCGTCCTTCAGTAACCAGCCGCCATTGGGGTCAAGGGTGATTCGCGCCGTAGGGAAGCGTTCGTGCAGGGCGCGCACGGCTTCCACTTCTACTTCGCCGCTGAACACGCCGCCCTTGAGCTTGAAGTCTTGAAAGCCATAGCGGGCCTGCGCCGCCTCGGCTAGTTTGACCACGGCTTCAGGCGTCAAGGCAGGTTCGCTGCGGCGCTGCATCCAGTCGTCAGTGGGCGCCTCATCGACGGGGTAGGGGAGATCGGTCTGGCGGCGATCGCCGACATAAAACAAGTAACCCAGCACTTGCACACGCGCGCGTTGCTGCCCATCGCCCAGGAGGGCTGCCACCGGCGCATCTAAAAATTGACCGAGCAAGTCGAGCAGGGCGCTTTCAAGCGCGGTGACCGCGTGAATGGTGGTGCGCAGGTCAAAGGTTTGGTTACCACGCCCGCCGCTGTCACGATCGGCGTAAGCAGCACGTACCTGATTCAGAATCCCGTTGTACTGGCCGATGGGTTGTCCCACAACCAAAGCCTTTGCGTCTTCAAGCGTTTGCCGGATTTTCTCGCCGCCTGGCACTTCACCAACCCCGTGGCGACCCGTGTGGTCTTCAAGTACTACCACGTTACGGGTGAAAAATGGGCCATGTGCACCACTGAGGTTAAGCAGCATGTGATCGCGCCCAGCCACGGGGATGACCTGCATCTTTGTCACACGGGGGGCGTCTTGCTGGGTAAGTTTAGTCATCATACAACTGCTATTGGATGGTGTCGTGAGGTGTCACGACAAAGTGGATTGGCGGCCTCTCAAGCGATCGCGGCTATTGGACAGATGGGTGCGTGATGCGGCACGTGCCGCTTCGATATCTTGGTTTTTGATGGCGTTTAATAAGCTGGCGTGCTCATCGTGGACGCGTCGCAAGTAGGCTCGCTTGGTCGCATCAATGGGCGTTCGTTGCTTGGCGCGCGCGCGGGGGATCAAGGTCTCGCCGACTTGTTGCATGAAATTGGCAAAGTGGTTGTTTTGAGTGGCCTTTGCGATTTCGCAATGGAAAGCGAAGTCGGCATCCACCGCATCATGCCCCTCGATGATCGCCTGACCAAACGCGGCGTGCGCCGCCTCCAGTCGGGTCACATTGACCATGGTGCGCCGCATAGCGGCCAGAACAGCCGCCTCGGTCTCAAGCGCGATACGCAGTTCCAAGAGGGCGATGGTGTCGCGTAACGAATCGGCTTGATCAGCTGAAAAACTGAAAGGCGATGCCTCAATGGGGACAGTGACAAATGATCCGATACCGTGGCGGGTGTAGACCAAGCCGTGCGCCTGTAGGTGGGATAACGCCTCACGCACAACGGTACGGCTGACGCCAAACTCAGTCATGATGCGCGCCTCTGTGGGTAACTTGCTACCTGGCGCGTAGATGTGCTCGTTGATGCGCTGGCGGATTTGTTCAGCCAGTGTCGTCGAGCGAGTTTTTGATGGCGAGGTAGGCGACATGGATAGAAGAAAGCGCCAGTGCGGTGGTGTAGGATAGTTGTACGACAACTGATGATACCCGCCTTTCTGAATTTCAGGGCATCATCAACGTTTTGAACCAGAGGAGTCCTTATGACCGTCGCGATGGGCAGTGCCGTGAACGTGGCCTTCACCCCCAATTCCCGTTACCCAGACCCCGCTGTTCGGGTGTTGGATGATCGGTTCAAAGCATTGCGCTTGTTCAGCTCCAGTGTGGAGCAGCTGGCCACCGGTTTGCGTTGGGCGGAAGGCCCGGTGTGGTTTGGCGATGGGCGCTATCTCTTGGTCTCGGATATTCCGAACAACCGCATCATGCGGTGGGATGAAACCTCAGGGGCGCTGAGCGTGTTCCGCGAACCGTCTAACAATGCCAACGGCCATGCGCGTGATCGGCAAGGGCGGCTCATCAGTTGCGAGCACCTGACGCGGCGCATCACGCGGACCGAATACGACGGCCGTATCACGGTGCTGGCTGATCAGTTTGACGGCAAGCGTTTCAATTCACCCAACGACATCATTTGCCAATCGGACGGCAGCATTTGGTTTACCGACCCTACATTCGGCATATCGGGTTGGTGGGAAGGGGAGTTCGCTAACCCCGAGTTACCGCATGCGGTGTACCGCATTGACCCCGTTACGGGCGCCGTCGGCCCCGTCATTGATGACTTGGCAGGGCCCAATGGCTTGGCGTTCTCGCCCGATGAAAAAATTCTCTACGTGGTCGAAAGTCGCTCGGAGCCCCATCGCTTGCTGTGGGCCTATGACGTCGGGCCCAACGGTCGCCTCAGCAACAAGCGCTTGCACATTGACCCCGCTTGCTATGGCGCGCTTGATGGCATCGCGATCGACGTACAGGGCAATGTTTGGGCGGGTTTCGGCAGCTCGGGTCAGTTAGATGCCGACCTCGAAGACCTCGATGGTGTGCGCGTGTTCGACCGTGATGGTCGCCCCATTGGCCACATCCACTTGCCTGAACGCTGCGCCAATGTCTGCTTCGGGGGGCGCCACCGCAACCGCTTGTTCATGGCCAGCTCACATTCGATCTACAGCCTCTTCGTTAACGTGCAAGGCGCGCTCTGATCATGGCCCTCGCGCCTGTGCTGCTGCAAATGAGCCCCGACGACAACGTCGCGATTGTCGGCAACGCGGGTGGTCTGCCTTTAGGGGCGGTGTTGCCCGATGGCACCACGCTTATCGATGCGGTGCCGCAGGCACACAAAGTGACCTTGTCTGCGATTGCGCAGGGCGAACCCGTGCGCCGTTACGGCGTCGTGATTGGTTATGCCACGCAAGATCTCGCAGCCGGTCGGTGGGTACACGACCGCTTGTTGTCCATGCCCGCAGCGCCTGGGCTGACCGACCTCCCCAAAGCCACCCGAACGGCAGCGACCGGCGCGGCAATGCAGGTGCCCGATACGGTGGCGCGCGCCACCTTCATGGGCTACCGCAACCCCGATGGTTCGGTGGGCACGCGCAACCTGCTGGGCATCACCACCACAGTGCAGTGTGTGGCGGGTGTGCTAGCGAATGCCATGACACGTATTACGCAAGAGTTGCTACCGAAATACCCGAATGTGGACGGTGCGGTAGCGCTTGATCATGCCTACGGTTGTGGTGTTGCGATTGACGCGCCTGATGCGATCATTCCCATCCGCACGGTGCGTAATATCAGCCTCAATCCCAACTTCGGGGGTGAGCTCATGGTGGTGAGTTTGGGCTGCGAGAAATTACAACCTGAAAGACTGTTGCCCCTGGGCAGTATTCCGGTCGCGGCCGTTTCGGACGGTGCCTGTGAGGTGCCGGGCCTTGATGTCGTTCGACTGCAGGACAACCAGCACCTTGGCTTTCAGGCCATGATCCAGGCTATCGTTGATGCAGCCGATCGCCATTTACAGCGGTTAAATACACGCCGCCGCGAGCCAGTACCCATCAGCGAGTTGGTCGTGGGCGTGCAATGCGGGGGCAGTGATGCGCTCAGCGGTGTCACTGCCAACCCATTGGTCGGGCGTGTGACCGATTGGTTGGTTGGTGCGGGTGCGACCGTTATGTTCAGCGAAAACACCGAGGTACGGGATGCGGTTGACCAACTCACCGCGCGCGCTGCGACTGTCGAGGTGGCTGATGCCATCGTGCGCGAATTGGCTTGGTACGACGCCTACCTGCAACGCGGCCAAGTTGACCGCAGCGCCAACACCACGCCGGGGAATAAAGCCGGCGGTTTGTCGAATATCACCGAAAAGGCGATGGGATCGATTGTAAAGAGCGGTCACCGCGCCATTGACCACGTGCTCAGCCCTGGCGAAAAGCTCAAGCCCACGCAAAAAGGCTTGGTCTTTGCGGCGACGCCTGCCAGCGACTTTATCTGTGGCACCTTGCAATTGGCTGCCGGTATGAACCTGCATCTTTTCACCACGGGACGCGGAACCCCTTATGGCTTGGCTGAATGCCCAGTCCTAAAAATCGCCACGCGCACCGACTTGGCTAATCGTTGGCACGACCTCATGGACGTCAATGCAGGCTGTATTGCAGACGGCGAGTGCACCCTCGACGAAATGGCCTTGACGCTCTTTACCCTCATGGTCGATGTTGCCAGCGGTCGTCGCAAGTCGTGGGCTGAACATTGGGGGTTACACAACCAACGGGTCTTGTTCAATCCCGCTCCAATTACCTGATCCCCTAATGAGTCGCACACCACAGCCACTCGACGCACGCCGATTCGTGGGCACGGTGGATGGCAAGCCCGTCTCGCTGATTACCGTCGAAGGTGGCGCCGGTGTCTCAATCGGCATCTGCACGTTGGGCGCGCGCTGGTTGCAGGCCTTGATCCCGAATGCAAGTGGTGCGCCCATTGACGCGGTGTTGGGCGCTGACAGCCTAGACGGTGTGCGGGAAGGCGTGCTGTCTATGGGGTGCATCATTGGGCGCTATGCCAACCGGATTCGGCAGGCGCAATTCAGTCTCAATGGCCAGCGGTGGCACTTGCCCGCCAACGAGGGCGCGCATTGCCTGCACGGTGGCGTTGGCGGTACGCGCCATCAGGTGTTTGAGGTGGTTGACCAGCAGCCTCACAGCGTCACTTTGGCGCACCGGTTTCGCTCATCGGTTGATGGATTTCCCGGTGACTTGGATTTTCGGGTGACCTACGCCATCGAAGCGCCACAGACCATTCGCATTCGGTTCGAGGCGCGTGCGCTCGACGCCGATACCGTGGGCAGCTTCACCAGCCATGCATTTTTCAATTTAGACAGCGCGGGTAGTGGCCCCATCGACGGCCATCGCCTGCAAGTGAACGCGCCCGCTGTTTTGGCGCTTGACGCCGAGCGACTGCCGACCGGTGCGGTTGTTCCAGTCGCCGGTACCCGTTTTGACTTGCGAACCAGCGACGTGCTTGCCATGCAACCGGGTTGGCTCGATGGTCAAGGGGGTGTGGGCTTCGATGCACCGTGGGTATGGCCCGAGCGTGCGGCAAGCCCGCGCCTGCAAGCCACCTTAATCGGCGCCACTTCGGGGCTGGCGCTATCGGTGTACTCGGCCGCGCCGAGTTTGCAGGTTTACACAGGCGGCGCCTTAGATGGCAGCCTGCCCAAACACGCAGGCAAAGCAGGGCAGGTGTATGGCCCGCGCGCGGGGATTTGCTTGGAGCCACAGGGCTACCCCGATGCGCCAAACCACGCGCACTTCCCCTCCGCGGTGCTCCGGGCAGGAGAGACTTACATAGACGAAGTCACCTACGCGTTTCACTGGATTTGATTTTCTTGGCGGGCACTGCTATCGTCTGCGGCTCAATTTAAATAACGACACGCGCACACCCATGGCCCCCGTAATCGACTACTTCATGGTCCCCAACAGCCCCTGGACTTACTTTGGGCATGACCGATTGGCGGCACTCGCCGCCCAACATGGCGCTGAAATTCGCATCAAGCCGATCGATTTGGGTGGGCAAATTTTCCCTGCGTCTGGTGGCTTGCCACTGGGGCAACGTGCGCCACAGCGACAAGCCTATCGGCTGGTCGAGCTGAAGCGCTTCAGCGAAGCCCTGGCCATTCCCATCAACATACAGCCTCGATTTTTCCCGGTCCCGGGCGACCGTGCGTGCACCCTCATCGTGGCAGTGCAACTGGCGCATGGCGACGCCACCGCCATGGCCTTCGCCGGTGACCTGCTGCGTGCCGTCTGGGTAAATGAGGAAGACATCAACGACGACGAGCTCTTGCAGCGCAAACTCCATGACCGGCAGTTGCCCGACAGCCTCATGGCCGCCGCACAAAGCGAGGCGACGTTGGCCCGTTTCCAAGCCAACACCGACGAGGCACTGGCAATTGGCGTTTTTGGCTCGCCGACGTATGTCTGCGCCGGTGCGCTCTACTGGGGCCAAGACCGCTTGGACTTTTTAGCGCGCCAACTGGCCAAGTAGTTCTCCCGAAGCGGGCGCGGTAGCCGCTAAAATAGTGGGTTTTGGCATCTGCCCGACCGCACAAAACCCATGACTGTCCATATCACGCTCCCTGACGGCGCCGTCCGTCAATTCGATCAAGCCGTAACGGTTGCCGAGGTTGCTGCCTCGATTGGCACGGGGTTGGCCAAAGCGACTCTGGGTGGCAAAGTCGATGGGGTATTGGTTGATGCCAGCTACCGGATCGAGGCCGACGCCCGCCTCGCCATCGTCACCGCTAAAGATGCCGAAGGCTTGGAGCTCATCCGCCACTCCACCGCCCACCTCTTGGCCTACGCCGTTAAAGAGCTGTTCCCGGATGCGCAGGTCACGATCGGCCCTGTGATCGAAAACGGCTTCTATTACGACTTTGCCTACAAGCGCCCCTTCACCCCTGAAGATTTGGTGGAAATCGAAAAGCGCATGACCGCGCTGGCGGCCAAAGACGAGCCCGTGGTGCGCCGCGTGTTGCCGCGCGATCAGGCGGTTGAACACTTCAAACAAATGGGCGAGGCCTACAAGGCTGAAATCATCGGCAGCATCCCCGCCGATCAAGCCGTGAGCCTCTACAGTGAGGGTGGTTTTGAGGATTTGTGCCGTGGCCCTCACGTCCCGAGCACTGGCAAACTCAAGCATTTCAAACTGATGAAAGTGGCGGGCGCCTATTGGCGTGGTGACCACCGCAACGAAATGCTGCAACGCATTTACGGCACCGCTTGGGCCACCAAAGACGAGTTGCAACAGTACCTCACCATGTTGGAAGAGGCCGAAAAGCGAGACCACCGCAAGTTGGGCCGCGAGCTCGACCTGTTCCACATCGATGAACACTCGCCTGGCACCGTGTTCTGGCACCCCAAAGGCTGGACGCTGTGGCAAGAAGTTGAGCAGTACATGCGCGCGGTCTACCGCGACAACGGCTACTTGGAAGTCAAGGGCCCCCAGATTCTGGACAAAGGCCTGTGGGAAAAAACCGGCCACTGGGATAAGTACCGCGACAACATGTTCACCACCGAGAGTGAAAAGCGCGAGTACGCCCTCAAGCCCATGAACTGCCCGGGCCACATCCAGATCTTCAAGCAGGGCATCAAAAGCTACCGTGACCTGCCACTGCGCTACGGCGAGTTTGGCCAATGCCACCGCAACGAGCCCACAGGCGGCTTGCATGGCATCATGCGGGTGCGAGCATTCACGCAAGACGATGGCCACATCTTCTGTACCGAAGACGACATCCTCAACGAGTGCGAGACCTACACCACCTTGTTGCAAAAAGTCTACAAAGACTTTGGCTTCAACAACATCATCTACAAGGTCGCGACGCGCCCCGAACAGCGCATTGGCTCTGACGAAAGTTGGGACAAAGCCGAGCACGCCCTCATGGAGAGCCTGCGCCGCTCAGGCTGCGAATTCGAGGTCTCACCCGGCGACGGTGCCTTTTATGGCCCCAAGATCGAATACACCCTGAAAGACGCCATCGGTCGCCAGTGGCAGTGCGGCACCATGCAGGTGGACTTCTTCATGACCGAGCGTCTGGACGCCGAGTACGTGGGTGAAGACGGGGCCCGCCACCGCCCGGTGATGCTGCACCGTGCCATTGTGGGAAGCCTTGAGCGCTTTATCGGCATCCTCATCGAGGAGCATGCGGGGGCCCTGCCAACTTGGCTGGCTCCGACCCAGGTCGCCCTCCTGAATATCACCGATTCGCAGGGTGACTACAGTCGCGAAATTGCAAAAATGCTCCGCAATCAAGGGCTTAGGACTGAGGTAGACACCCGAAACGAGAAAATTACGGCTAAAATACGCAGTTGGGCTATGCAGAAGGTGCCTTATATCGCTGTTGTTGGCGACAAGGAAATGGCTGCAGGCTCTGTCGCTGTGCGTGCACGCGGCAACCAAGATTTGGGTGTGATGTCTATCCAAGCCTTTGCTGAATTGGTGTCAAAAGCCGTGAGCGAAAAGTCTTAACGTTTTGAACCACAAGGGGCAAGGGCACGCATAGGAAACGCGTCCAAGCTATCGAATGAATGCGGCGAATGCCGCCAAAAAGGATTGAACCATCGCTACCGAATTTCGTGATCGTCGCCAGCGTGAAGAGCGAAAGCATCGCTTAAACCGTGAAATTATGGCCCCCGAGGTCCGCGTGAGCGGCCCAACCAACGAACCCTTAGGCATCATGACCATCGCAGAAGCGTTGAACATGGCTGGCGAGTTGGATGTGGACTTGGTGGAGATCTCTCCAAACGCAGCACCACCGGTGTGCCGCTTAATGGACTACGGCAAGTTCAAATACCAAGAACAAAAGAAGGCCGCAGAAGCGAAATCGAAGCAGAAGGTTATTGAGGTTAAGGAAGTTAAGTTCCGTCCCGGTACCGATGACGGTGACTACAACATCAAGGTTCGCAACATTCGTCGCTTCCTTGATGACGGTGACAAGTGCAAGATCACGCTGCGGTTTCGCGGTCGTGAGATCACGCACCAACAGTTGGGTTTAGACCTGCTGAATCGTCTACGTGACGAATTAGCAGATGTGATCGTTGTCGAGCAGTTTCCCAAGTTGGAAGGCCGTCAAATGGTCATGATGATTGCACCAGGCCGTAAAAAGCCAGGTGGTGGCAAACCAGCCGCTGAGAAATCAGCGACCGACGCCACCAGCGACACAGCAGAGGCGTAAGCCGAGCGGTGTTTCAAATTTGCCGATGCGGTGTTGCAAGACACCACAATGGCGAACATACAGGCTGAAAGGCCTGAAAAAAAGTGTCTCGGGGCCAACAAGTCTGTGGAAGGTTCACAGCGCCTCACGAGCACAATGTAAGAGGAGCATTTAAATGCCCAAGATGAAGACCAAGAGCGCGGCTAAAAAGCGTTTCCGCGTTCGTCCCGGTGGTACCGTTAAACGCGGTCAAGCCTTCAAACGTCACATTCTGACCAAGAAGACCACTAAAGCTAAACGTCATTTGCGTGGTGCGACCAATGTTGCGAAGGCCGATTTAGGCAACATCGCAGCGGTTCTGCCATACGCCGGTCTTTGATTTAGCGACGAACTAGGAGAAAACTATGCCTCGCGTAAAACGTGGTGTTACGGCTCGCGCCCGCCACAAAAAAGTATTAGCCCTTGCAAAAGGTTTCCGCGGTCGTCGCGGTAATGTCTTCCGTATCGCCAAACAGGCGGTAATGAAGGCGGGTCAGTACGCATACCGTGACCGTCGCAATAAAAAGCGCGTGTTCCGTCAGTTGTGGATTGCCCGTATCAACGCCGGTGTGCGTGAATTGGGTATGACCTACAGCCAATTTGCGAACGGCTTGAAGAAGGCGGCTATTGAGATTGACCGTAAAGTGTTGGCCGACATGGCTGTGCACGATAAAGCGGGTTTTGCCGTTATTGTTGATCAAGTGAAAGCCAAATTGGCTGCTTGATGACCAGTCGGGTCCTCGCAAGTGGGCCCGGTGCAAAAGATGAGGGCTAGCGCTTGGCTTACCAGCCGACAGCACTAGCCCTTTTTCATTTCGCACGCAACCTCCCGAGCGCCATCGCTCTACTCAGACAAAGTCGAGAAACCAATGAATGAATTGGATGCTTTGGTTCAAACCGCAACCGCCCAGTTTGAACAAGCCACAACAGTTACTGACCTAGAGAACGCGAAAGCGCAATTTCTGGGCAAAAGCGGTCGTGTGACCGAGTTGATGAAAGGCATCGCCAAACTCAGCGTCGAGGAAAAAAAGGCACAAGGTGCCGTCATCAACCAAGCCAAGCAAGCCATCGAGGCTGCGCTACAAAACCGCCGTGCCGCATTGGCGCGTGCCGAACTCGAAATTCAGTTGAAGGCCGAAGCCCTCGACGTCACCTTACCCGGTCGTCAAGCCGGCATCGGTGGTCTGCATCCCGTTAGCCGAACCATCGAGCGCATCGAAGCCATCTTTAACTCTATGGGCTTTGACGTCGCCGACGGCCCCGAAATTGAATCGGACTGGTTCAACTTCACCGCGCTCAACACGCCAGCCGATCACCCCGCGCGCTCCATGCACGACACCTTCTACGTCGAAGGCGGCTCTGCCGAAGCGCCCAACCTGCTGCGTACCCACACCAGCCCGATGCAAATCCGCCATGCGGTACAGCACGTCAAAAAATACCTCGCCCTGATCGATGCCGGGCAAGACATGCCTGAGATCCGCGTCATCGCCCCCGGTCGCACCTACCGCGTAGACAGCGACGCCACGCACTCGCCCATGTTCCACCAGTGCGAGGGGTTGTGGATTGGCCGTAACGTCAGCTTCAAAGACTTGCGGGTCATCTTTACCGAATTCTGTCGCACCTACTTCGAGTCAGACGACTTGGTACTGCGCTTCCGCCCGAGCTTTTTCCCGTTCACTGAACCCAGTGCCGAAGTCGACATTCAATTTGCCAGTGGCCCATTAGCAGGACGTTGGCTCGAAGTTGCCGGCTGCGGCCAAGTGCACCCCAACGTGGTGCGCAACATGGGGCTGGACCCCGAGCATTACATCGGCTTCGCGTTCGGTATGGGCCCAGACCGCCTCACCATGCTGCGTTACGGCGTGAACGACTTGCGTCTGTTCTTTGATGGCGACCTGCGCTTCTTGAGCCAGTTCCAATAAGCCAATCACGTCCCAAGCCTGCCCCATTAATTTTTGCATTTGAGATCACAGCATGCAGTTCCCTGAATCCTGGTTGCGCGAGTTCTGTAACCCGCCGCTTGATACCCAGCAGTTGGCTGACGCCCTCACCATGGCTGGCCTTGAAGTCGAAGAGTTGGCGCCGGTAGCCCCCACATTTTCTGGCGTGGTGGTCGGTGAAATTCTCAGCACCGAGCAACACCCCGATGCCGACCGTTTGCGCGTGTGCCAAGTGTCAATTGGTCAACCCGAACCGCTCACCATCGTGTGCGGTGCGCCCAATGCGCGCCCTGGTATTCGCGTGCCCTGTGCCACCGTGGGCGCGTTGTTGCCCTCCGGTGCCGATGGCAAACCGTTTCAAATTAAGGTCGGCAAGCTGCGTGGCGTTGAGAGTCACGGCATGCTGTGCTCGCACACTGAATTGGGTATCGACATCGACGCCCCCGATGGCTTGTACGAACTCGCCGCTGACGCGCCCGTGGGTCAAGACATCCGCGCCTACCTCAACCTCGATGACCAGCTGTTCACGCTCAAGCTCACGCCCAACTTGGCGCATTGCCTCAGCGTTTATGGCGTTGCACAAGAGTTGAGCGCCATCACCGGTGCGCCGCTCAAGCAACCCACCATCAACCCCATTCAGGCGCAACACGACCAGCGACTGCCTGTCACCATTGCCGCCCCTGATTTGTGTGGCCGCTTTGCAGGTCGCATCGTGCGCGGTATCAACCCCACGGCAGTCACGCCTGACTGGATGGTCGCCCGCTTGGTGCGTTGCGGTCAGCGTGCGGTTGCGCCATTGGTCGACATTTCAAACTACGTCATGTTTGAGCTGGGTCGTCCCTCGCACATTTTTGATCTTGACAAAATCCATGGTGGCCTCACCGTGCGTTGGGGCAAAGCAGGGGAGTCGCTCAAGCTGTTGAATGGCAACACCGTCACCCTCGATGAGAACGTCGGCGTGATCGCCGATGAGGTGGCCGTCGAGTCCCTCGCTGGCATCATGGGTGGCGACGCCACCGCCGTGACCGATGACACCCAGAACGTCTACATCGAAGCCGCGTTCTGGTGGCCCGAGTCCATTGCTGGTCGCTCACGCCGCTTCAACTTCTCAACCGATGCAGGGCACCGCTTCGAGCGCGGCGTCGACGCCAGCACCGTCGTGACCCACATCGAGCGCATCACCGACTTGGTGTTGGCCATCTGTGGCGGCGAAGCCGGCCCCATCGAAGACAACCAAGTCAACGTGCCCACCAACCCAGCGGTGCAACTGCGCGTGAGCCGGGCGTCAAAAATCATCGGCATGCCCGTGACACAAACCCAATGCGTTGAAGCCCTCACGCGCCTGGGTATGCAAGTCGCCGTTGTCGATGCAGACACCCTGTCGGTCACCGCACCGCCCAACCGCTTTGACATCAAGATCGAAGAAGACTTGGTGGAGGAAGTGGTGCGCATGGTCGGCTTTGAAAACCTGCCCCACACCCCCCCGTTGGCACCCATCACACCGCAAGTGCGCTCGGAGTCACGCCGTGGCGCTTATGCGTTGCGTCACCGCTTAGCCGCATTGGGTTACTTCGAAACCATCAACTACAGTTTCGTTGAAACCCGTTGGGAGAACGAATTAGCCGGTAACCCCGACCCCGTGCGCTTGCTCAACCCCATTGCCAGCCACATGGACGTGATGCGCTCCAGCCTGTTGGGTAACCTGGTGCAAGTGCTCAAGTTCAACCTTGACCGTCGCGCACAGCGCGTCAACGTATTTGAGCTCGGCCGTGTGTTCAAAAAGAACCCCGCCATCACAGACACCGACACCACCGTTGCAGGGTTTGATCAGCCCATGCGCATCGCTGGCTTGGCGTTCGGCCCCCGCCAGCCGACCCAGTGGTCGGTCAAAGACACCGACGCTGACTTCTATGATGTCAAAGCCGACGTCGAGGCTTTATTGGCGCCACACACCGGCACGTTCAAGCCCGCACAGCACCCCGCCATGCACCCTGGTCGTTGCGCCGAGATCTTCGTTGACGGTACTTCAGTTGGATTTGTGGGGGAGTTGCATCCCCAGTGGCGCCAGTCATACGACCTGCCAAAAGCCCCGGTCATGTTTGAGCTGTCACTCGACGCGCTGCTGGCACGCCAGTTACCACACGCCACACCGGTGCCCAAGCGCCAGCGCGTTGAGCGCGACTTGGCGGTTTGGGTTGACGAGGGCGTCACGCACGACCAGATCATCCATGTCAGCACCGCGACACCCACCGGCGGATTACTCAAGCAAGTTACCTTGTTTGACATCTATCGCCCCAAAGCGGCCGATGGCGCCCCTGCGCCCACGCGTAAGAGTTTGGCGATACGCTTAGTGATGGGTAGTGACGATGCCACGCTCACCGACGAGCAGACGGAGCAGGTGGTTGCCAGCGTTTTAAAAAGCCTGCATGATCAACTCGGTGCCGAGTTGCGCGCGTGAGGAATAAAAAATGGAATTAGGTCTCGAATCACTAGAGTCACCCGCACTCACCAAGGCGGCACTGGCCGATATGCTCTACGACAATATCGGCTTGAACAAGCGCGAAGCCAAAGACATGGTCGACGCGCTGTTTGACATCATCACGGGCCACTTGGTCTCAGGCGATGACGTCAAGATTACCGGGTTCGGTAACTTTCAAATTCGCAGCAAGTCATCACGCCCCGGACGCAACCCGCGCACGGGCGAGCCCGTGCCCATCGAGGCCCGCCGGGTGGTGACCTTCCATGCCAGTCCCAAACTGAAAGAACAAGTTCAAGCCGGTGTTTTGACGCTGTAACCCTAAGTTTTAATTTGAAAAGTGGGCTTGGCTAAAAGAAAAATTGCTGTAAAGTCAGTACCTTGGCGCTAAAATTTCGCGCCTTACTGTCGATAAAACAGCTGTGCCACCGAACGAGTCATCACCCCTTCCGCCAATTCCCGCCAAGCGATACTTCACCATCGGTGAGGTCGGGGAGTTGTGCAACGTCAAGCCGCACGTACTGCGTTACTGGGAGCAGGAATTCACCCAACTGCGCCCCATGAAGCGACGCGGCAACCGCCGCTACTACCAGCACCACGAAGTCGTCATGATCCGCCGCATCCGTGACCTGCTCTACGGGCAAGGGTTCACCATCAGCGGCGCCCGTAACCGCTTACACGACGACGATACACCCAGCACCGATACCGCCACCCGTGGTGCGGTCGAAGACACATCAACCGCATTTGCCGACGCCAAACGGCAAAACATGAGCATCATTGCCCAAAAAGCTATGGCCCTTAACAGCACGCCACTCGCCATGCGCGGGGCCTCTGATATTCAAGGCCTGCGCTCCGAATTGCTGCGCATCCGCGAGATTCTCTCGCTCGATTAATATTTACTAAAAGTTACCGCCAGCCCAAGAAACACAGGGTTACGAAGCTATAATTCTTGGCTTAGTCGGCGTGTAGCGCAGCCTGGTAGCGCACTTGCATGGGGTGCAAGGGGTCGCGAGTTCGAATCCCGCCACGCCGACCATTTACACTGAATAAAAGCCCTCAACTAGAGATAGTTGGGGGCTTTTTTCTTTGGTGTTTATCAAAACGTGTGACGACTGCTTTGATGTCATCCGGTTGGCCCCTAGGTGGTTGCAGCGCCGCGTCATCAAGCAACGCTTGCGCGATGCCAACAGTGCAGATTGTGTCGTTAGTAGGGCGTGACTTTGTGGGGAAGAAGGGCGTGAAGGTTTTGTTTTTGTAGCCACTGAACTCGTAGGCTGAGCCGATGATATCGCCGATGATGGTACCGAGCATTTGATTTAACCTCTTCGGTTATTCGCAATAAGATACAACTTTGAACCTATCTTTCCTTTCCTTTCCTTTCCTTATTGATTCGCTATTACCGTAGCACGATTCTTTTGGGTCAATTGGTGCTGAATCGAGTAGATGTAGAGAGCGCACTTTCTTTGTTAGCGGAGCGCATTAGGGCTTGGATCTTTAGATAGCGTCACTGATGCGGAGACAATCGCTGGTTGTTCGTTGCCGATCGAGGCACTTCCAGAGTGCAATTTAGCCACCTCCCTGACAAAACTTAACCCAATCCCACTCCCTTTCTGCCCCTTGCGGTTGGGTAGCGAGTAGAACCGGTCAAACAGTTTGTCGATGGCGTAGTCGGGTATCGGCTCGCCGATGTTGCTGACTGTGATCTGCAGCGACTTGTCCTCGGCACCCGCACTAACGGCAATCTCAGTTTGCGCGTGCGCGTGCTCGATAGCATTTTTCACCAAATTACCAACCGCCTGGTGCAGCAGGAAGCGGTCGCCTTTCATCGTGAGTGTTTGTGCAGGCAGATCTACCTTGATGCTGACTGCATTGGTGGCGGCGTAGTCTTGATAAGCTCGTGTGACATCGTTGAGTAACGCATTGATGTCAACTGTCTCAACACTGGTGAGGGTTTCGGCGTTTTCTAGTTTGGCCAACACCAACAAGCGCTCCACCAAGTCATGCAGCCGCGCGGTTTGGTCATGGATGTTGTTTAAGAATAAGACGCGCTTTTCTGGTGGCAAGTCTTCTCGTAACAGTTCAGCCGCGCCTTGTATGCCAGCGAGTGGGGCCTTTAGCTCGTGGGTGAGGCTTTGGATGTAGCCTTCGATGTACTGCTTGCCATCCAATGACCGGCGCATTTCTTCAAGCGCTTCTTCAACGTCGCCGATTTCATTTTTGCCAATGTTTGGCTTGGTGGTTTTGACGCCCTGGCTGATATCGGTTGCGTATTGCTGAATCCTTGCCAATGGTTGCGTGAGTGAGCGGTACGTAAAAAAGCCGATCAGGGCAAAGATGGCGGCGACAATGCCGCCGGTTAGCCAGAGGCCGTCTGACAAGTTGGCAATAAAGGTGTCGAGGTTCTTGGTGGGCTTGCCGACGGCCAAGACCCCCACAATTTCACCCGCATAGGTGATGGGCCTTGCAACGTACATGGTTGAGCCTTCTAAGTAGATGGACTCCATGGTTGAGGTGCGTGCGCCGTATTTGCCCTGCAACGTTAGGCGGACGTCACGCCATTTGTTGTAGTTCTCACCTTCATCGCGGTCATTGTCTGAATCAAAAATGACGATGCCTTTTTTGTCGGTCACGTAGATACGGGTATCGACTTGGGTTTTACGCAGCGCGTAGATTTGTGCGTCGAGTTTGCGTCTTGACAGTTCACGGTAGGCCGCTGCGAGCTTACTGGTCGAGATGCTCACAACCCCTTTGTCATTCACTTCAACGCTGGTGCGGGTGACGAGCGCGGCGAGTGTCTCGGCAAAGTCAACCATCACTTCCTCTTGTGCTTCGCGGTAACGCGGGCTGATTTCATCGGCTGCGATATACACAAAGGCGAGCATGGCAATGCCGATGAGCGCAACGATGGTTAGGTTGAGGCGGGTGCGAATTTTCATTCGGTCGGTGGCTCGTAACTGTAGCCAATGCCTCTGTGGGTTTTGATGGGGTTGAGGTTGGTGTCAAGGGCTTTTATTTTTTGCCGAATGACTTTGATGTGGGTATCAACCGTGCGATCAAAGCTTTCATCTGGCGATGCCCAAACCATCTCCATCAACTGTTCGCGCGAGTAAATCCGTGAGGGGTTGTTGAGTAGCACTGCCAAGACGCCGTACTCGTATCGGCTGAGGTCCAGCCACTTGCCACGTAGGGCGATGCGGTGGGCAGTTTCGTCTATGGCGAACAGGGGAGCACTTGCGGTAGCACCTTGAGCGGCGGCACCATGAGCCTCTTCAATTTTTCGCCGCAGTTGTAATCGGACGCGGGCCGATAGGACGCGGGGGCTAAAGGGCTTGGTGATGTAGTCCTCAGCACCCAGCTCAAGGCCCAGAACCTGGTCGATATCGGCATTGCGCGAGGTCAAGAAGATGATGGCTGCAGATGATTGCGCCCTGATTTTCTTGAACAGGTCAAAGCCGTTCATGTCGGGTAAGCCGATGTCCAGCAACACCAACTTGGGTTGCGCCTGGGCGACGTGGGTGAGGGCGGCCCCACCGGTGGATGCCCAGGTGCAGGTGACCCCCTCACTCTCCAGCGCGTAGAGCACCGCGTCAGCGATGGTGGGTTCGTCCTCGACTAGCAGAACGTCCATACCGCGGCACCTTTGATTCTTTTTGTGGACTTCACATTCACTTCAAATTCTCTTCAATTTCAAACCTCATCCTACCGTCACTTCATCATTTTTAGGAGCTGAACATGAAAGTGACACCGCATTCCCCCCGGGCCGCCTTCGTTGGCGTTGATCAACTCCCCGTGTCTTCTGAGGCTCGCCCCAAGCCGCTGTCAGATGAGGATGCCGAGGCAGTGGTGCAAGACGCCTTGGAGCTGCTGGGTGACGTCTCCTTCAAGCAGGTGTTTTGGGACAACCGGTGGCTCCCGTTTTTGGCAAGCAAGCGCAGTTTGGACCAAATCTGGCTGTTTGAGACCAGCGGCTACGGCTTGTCAAAGCGCCGTGGCTTAGCCCTCGAGCGCAACGGGTACGTGGTGACGATTCTTGTTTTGCCCAATCCCTTGCAGTGATGACCCCAAGAGACCACGCATTGGGGTAGCGCTATTATGTTTATAAAAATGAAAAATAATTTTAACCTTCAGGAGACGGTCCCATGTTGAGTCGCTTTGTAGTTGGATGCCTGCTGGCAGGGGCAGTCGCCTTGACCGCTTGTTCCCCCGCCCCAGATGACCAGGTCGATGGCAAGGCCGCAACGCCCCCGGTTGTGCCGGCTGCCACGGCTGACAGCCAACGCCCCATACAACCGGCACCCGACCTGGACTTGGCTAGCAAGGGGGATGGTGGGAATCCGGGGAGGTCAGCGGGCTTGGCTGCAGGTCTGGGCGTCTTTGAGGTGTCGTTTGCCTCCGATGGCTTTGCCAAAGCTTGCGCGACCGCCAAAACCACCGCACCAGAATTTTTGGAGTTTGTGCGGTTAACACCGATGGCCAGCCGGATTCAAATCAATCTTCGCGATGGACAGTTGTGTATTGAGAACCTAGAGAGTGGGCGTGACTACGACTTCCAATTACTAGCGGGAGCGCCCTTTGAGCCCAAGGCGGGGCAGGTTGTCAAGACCCGGGCGATTCTCTCAACGACGATCGAAGTGCGCGACATCGGGACATCGCTTGAGTTTGCCCAAAGTGGGTTTGTATTGGCAAAGGGGTCGAGCAAAGGTGTGCCGATCTTCACGACCAACATGAGTGAGGTGGACTTGGAGCTGGTGCGCGTCTCTGAGCGCTCACTCAACCAAATGATTGCGCGCATGAGCAATGGCTTGGGTTCAATCGACCGTTGGGATTTGAACCAGTTATTGGGTGAGTCAGCCGTACCGGTTTGGAAGGGCAAGTACACACTCACGACAGCCCGTAACGTGCGCGTGGAGCGTGCCCTCCCCATCAATGAGGTGATCGATACCTTGCCCGAGGGGCTCTTTTTATTAGTCGCTGCTGATGCACGCGACCCTTTAGCTGTGTTGCCATCGCGACTGGGTAACACCCCAAAGCTCAGTAGTAACGTGACCGCGCAATGGATTTTGAGTACGAACCTGGGTGTATCGGCAGCCAAGTTCAGCCGGGGCATGAGTGTGAACGTGCGGGCACTGGATACCGCTGAGCCGATTCGCTATGCACGGGTTGACTTGATCACCCAATCCAACGACATCGTGTTCAGTGGGCAGACCGACAAGGATGGTGTGGTCAATTTGCCCGAGCCTGCAGTGAAAGGTACGCGCGCCAACGCGCCATCGCATTTGGTGGTGCGGTCAAACCGCGATTTCTCGTTTTTGGTGTTGGACCATGCGGCGCTGGATTTATCAGCCTTGGATATTCGTGGTCGTGCCCTCAACACGCGCTTAGATGCATACTTGTTTACAGACCGGGGCATCTACCGACCACGTGAGACCGTGCATTTGACGGGCCTGGTTCGTAACCAACTGGCAACCACCGCTGATATTGAGGACGTGAGCTTGGTGGTGCTGCACCCGAATGGCAGTGTTTACAAAACTTTGAAGCCGCAGTTGGGGCAAAACGCGGCCTTCAGTGAGCCGCTGACCCTGCCATCGGATGCGCCGCGCGGTAGTTGGCGGATTGAAGCGCGTGCCGTCTCGGATGGGGCAACCGTTGGCGCTGTTGAGATTGATGTGCAGGACTTCATTCCTGAGCGCCTCAAGGTGACGGTGGCCCAAACCGATACGCTGCAGCTGCTAAGCGATGCCGTCGCGTTTGATGCGACAGCAAAATTCTTATACGGCGCCCCGGGCAGTGGCTTGGGCGTTGAGGCCGACGCCGTTGTGCGTGCGTTGCAGGGCGATACCTTGGCGGGCGCGGGCGCGCGTGCATTTGATTTTGGCGATGCACTTCAACCGTTTAACGGACGTTCACTCAGTACATCGAGTGAGGCCACTGATGCGGCAGGCCGCATATCGGTATCAGCGCAGACCAGCAGCGTGGGCTTCCCCTCGATTGCAGACTTTGGTGATGCGATCGCTCCCCTAGAGGTAACAGTCGCAATTGGCGTGCAAGAGCCAGGGGGGCGCACAACCAAGGCGCAAGGTCGCCAAGTTGTGATGGCTGATAAGCCAATGATTGGCGTGCGAAGCATGCAAGATGGCTGGGTAGATACCAATGCCTCCGCAGTATTTCAGGTGAAGCAGTGGCAACCCGATTTAAAGCCCGCAGCAGTGAGCCATCTGCAGTGGCAACTGCAACGTGTGGTGTGGGACTGGTATTACGACCGCTCTGCCAACCGCTGGCGCTATCGCCAGGAGATCAAGTCGCGCGTGGTCGCAAAGGGCACAGTCGCGCCCTTAAACGGTAATCAGCAGCTTGGTGAGATCAAGTTGCCGCAGTTGGATTGGGGTCGCTACGCGCTGACGGTTTATGACGAATCTGCGGGTAGCTATAACCGCCAAACCATTTACTCCGGGTGGAGCAGTAACGCGGATGCCTCAGAACCCGACTTCCTAGAGGTCAAGGCGCAGGGTAAGACTTTTGTGCCTGGCGCATCCGTCGCGGTGGGCGTGAAAGCGCCATTCGCAGGGTTGGCAAGGATCAGTGTATGGACTGATCGCGAGGTGTTTGCGCAAAACGTGACCGTAGAAAAAGGCGATAACCGCTACGAGCTCAAGACAGCCGCCAATTGGTTTCCAGGGGCCTATGTGGTTTTCAGTGCTTTTAGACCCACAAAGGCGGGTGATGCCAATGTACTGAGTGCGGCGCGCTACATGCCTGTGCGTGCCATGGGTTTGATTTACCTAGAGGCGGATGCCAATCGGCGCCTCAAAGTAGAGCTGCCAGCAGCGCGCACCAGCACGCCACGCGGGCAGGAGCGTCTGCAAATCAAGGTGCCTCAGTTAGCGGGTAAGCAAGGCTATGCGGTGGTGCAAGCGGTGGACGAGGGGATTTTGCAGCTGACCAAATTCAAGACCCCAGCGCCCGACGCACACTTCTTTGCCAAGCGTCAGTTGAGCGCAGACTTTTACGATGACTATGGCAAGTTGTTGCGAGGTGATGGCGCGTTAGGAGAGATCCGAACAGGTAGCGACGAAGCGCAGGGTAGCGCGGGTGGGCAGTCACTACCGGTGGTGCCCACGAAGTCGGTTGTGATTTATTCAGGCATCGTGAATTTGGACGCCAATGGTCAGGCCACGGTACCCATTGACTTACCCGACTTCAATGGTTCCTTGCGGACCATGGTGAGCGTGTGGACCGATGACGCCTATGGCGCAGCCGCCACCGATTGGGTGGTGCGAGACCCCATCGTCGCCGAATTGGTGTTGCCGCGTTACCTCGCGCCCGGTGATGCCACCATCGCGACATTGATGCTGGCCAACACCACGGATCAGGCGACCGAAGTTAAAACGCAATTGATGACCTCAGGCGGCTTGAACCTGCTGAGCAAGGCATCGAGCACCCAAACCCTGCAAGCGGGCGAACGCAAGCAATTGTTTGTGAAGATGCGCGCGGAGGATACCGGAATCGGTGGCATTGAGGTGTCGGTAAGCGCGAGCAACGGCTTCAGTCATAAGCGCACCTGGGAGTTGTTCTCACGTTACGCGGGGCAGGGTGTCAGCTTGCAAGGCAAGACAACAACTATTCCTGCGCAGGGCTACGGGGTGGTATCCGTTGGGATGCAATCACTGCAGCGTTTTGGCCGAACGGGTGTGATGCATGTGTCGGATGAGGATACCTTCTCAGCGGCTGAGGCACTGACTGACCTGATCAGCTACCCCTGGACTTGTTCGGAGCAAACGGTCAGCAAAGCGGGCCCTGCTATACGCGCCTTCCAAATCGACCCGTCCTATGTCGAAGGCATTGCTAAGCGCGTCCATCGGCAGACGGCTAAGGCTTGGTTGCAGTCCAATGTTGATCGAATCATTAGCCGGCAATCTGCTGATGGGGCGATCGGTTTGTGGCGCGCGGGCGATGATTTGGTTGACCCCCAGCTCTCAACGTATCTGGTTGATTTCTTGGTGACGGCGGAACTGAGTGGTTTTGATTTGCCAGTCGATAGTGTTGCCACTGCCTATGCCTGGTCGTACCGTTTGACCGAAGAGTCTGATTTGGCAGAGAACGAAAAGTTATATGTATGGTCAGAGCTGGTAAAGGCCATCTCTCCCCACACCAAGCGAGCCGTGCGGTTGGCGCGCTCCTTGGCTGATCGTTCAAGCACAGCCGATGTGCTGACGTTGTCAAACCTGGCGGTTGCGCTGCGACGGTTTGGTGATAACGGTCGGGCGGATGCCTTGACCGAGCGCATTGGTGGCTTGCTGGATAACCCCCGCTTGCACACGCCGGGTTACTACGACAGCGACGCCTCGCGCCGCGCCAAGCTTGCTGAAAACCTGTTTTACCTCAACCATCCCCGCGCTGCTGAGAGCTGGACTGCGGCGGTTGCCGAAGTGGCGAGTTACCGTTATTGGTGGTGGTCGTCTGTGCATGAGCAGGGCGCTTTGCTGCGAGCCAAGGTTGCCCAAAGCACCAATAGCCCACTTGCGCTGGAGGTGAAGGGCAAGCGGTACGAGTCACGCTTGGGCAGTCTCTCGATACCGATGGATGCAGACACGATGTTTGGTAGCTTGGCGAGCTTGAATGCGCATGCCCTGTCGGATCGCCCGGTGTACGCCAAGATGCGGGTGAGTGCGCCACCATTGCCTAACGTCAATCTACCAGCAGTGGATGGTGAGTTTGAAATCAAGCGGCAGGTGTTTGAGTTCAAGAGTGGCAAAGCCATAGCTTCTTTTAAAAAGGCCAAGGTTAACGAGCGTTACGTTGTGTTGCTGAGGGGCAGTCGGCAGCGCGGTAGCGATGAGATTCAGGTGATGATGAAAGATCCGGTGCCAGCGGGCTTTCAGATTGAATCGGTGATCACGCCATCCATTCGGAATGAGTCTTTCGACTGGTTGCCATCGCTGAGTTATGTTGACGTCACTGAGGTCACTGATGATGCTTTCTTCGCAGCCAACTTAGTAGACCTGGGTCGTCGAGATGAAATGCGGGTGGCTTACGTGATCCGCGCGACGACGCCTGGGAATTACCTGGCCACACAAGCGGTGATGGAAGACATGTATGCACCCGAGCGCACCAGTAGCTCAAGTGGTGCGCCCATTACGGTGGTGCCATGAACATCCGCTGGAAGCACTTTGCGGTGAGGGGTGTGCTGGGCGTTACCGCGCTCTTCACGGGCGCTGCCGTGATAACCGCTGTCGCACTGCCACCGCTTGACATGAGCCGATTTGAGCGCGTATCGCCCACGGTACAGGCACGCGATGGGTCGCTGTTGAATATTTTTCTATCCAGCGATCACGCGTACCGCATGGATACGCCCTATGCATCTGTAGACCCACGCTATGTGTCTTCATTGTTGGCATATGAGGATCAGTGGTTTTGGCTGCATCCCGGTGTTAACCCGTTTGCGATGATCAGGGCCGCTGGGCAGTGGGCATTGACCGGTCGCATCGTGTCCGGTGGCTCGACCATCACGATGCAGGTAGCGCGCCTACTGGAGCCCAAGCCTCGGACCGTTGGTAACAAGTGGTTGGAGATTGTGCGGGCCATGCAATTGGAATGGCGTTACTCCAAGCCTGAGATTTTGCAGATGTACATGACGATGGTGCCCATGGGGGGTAACTTGGAAGGCATCCGCGCGGCGAGCTTGCGCTATTGGGGTAAAGAGCCCCGCAACCTGTCGCTGTCTGAGGTAGCGTTGTTGTTGTCTGTTCCCCAGAGCCCTGAGGCACGCCGTCCAGATCGTCAACCAGCCCAGACGCTGGCGGCGATTCAGTGGGTTGGTCAGCGGCTGGTGGCGGCAGGTGTTTACCCCGCATCCGATTTGGATGAGTTGCGGCATTTGCCATTTGAGGCTTTGGCCCCCGTGCCCAATGAGGCTTGGCATTTCTCAAAATGGGTGGTCGCGTCAGCACAGCAAAGCAACCGTGTAACTGCCGCGATTGCGACCAGCCTGGATCGAAGACTCCAGCGCAGCGTGGTGCGCAAAGCCGAGTTGTTCGCCAAGCGCTTGAATGCAAACGAAAACGTGTCGGTCATGGTGACCAATGGTTCGACGGGCGAAATTCTGGCGTATGTGGGTAGCTTGGGTTTGGCCACCGATGCGGGCTACATGGATTTGACGCGCGCAACACGCTCGCCTGGGTCGACGCTAAAGCCCTTCATTTACGGCATGTCATTTGATGACGGTTTGATTGATTCCCAGACGGTTTTACACGACACACCAAAGGCCTACGGCGACTATGCGCCCAGTAACTTCGACAAAGGGCACCGGGGACCGGTGCGGGCGGGCGTTGCATTGCAAGAGTCTCTCAATATCCCCGCCGTCGCGATTCTGTCGGATCTGGGTGTTGACGTATTCCAGCAGGCCTGGAAAGACGCTGGCTTGCAGTTGAAGCTGCCACGGGGTGCAGACGCAAATTTAGGTTTGGCATTGGGGGCAGTGGGGACGCGTTTGCAAGACTTGGTGCAGGCGTACGGTGCATTTGCCAATGCGGGTCGTGTTGTGCCGCTGACCTACGAGCCCATCAAGGAGGCCAGCACTCGGTTGGTCGCCTCAGCTTTGCTGACCAAAGACAGCGCTGACCAAGTCACACAAATATTGGCAGCAGGTGAGGCGATTGATGGGCGGATGACGCGGGCGCGTTTGGCTGGTGGACGCCAAGCATCTTTTAAAACCGGTACGAGCTACGGGTACCGGGACTCTTGGGCAGTTGGTGTGAAGGGACCGTATGTCATTGGCGTATGGGTTGGCAGGCCAGATGGCACGCCGGTTGTGGGTCAAACGGGACGCAACGCGGCGCTGCGTCTGGCCAATGACATTGCGGATGCCGTAAAAGCCGATGGCGCAGTGACACCCTGGGAGGCTAAGCCGTTATCAGTGGCGCAAATTGACGCACCACCGGTGCGCTTGATTTACCCCACGAACGGCGTGAGTGTGGTGCTGAATAACGGACCTGCCGCGGACCGTCGATTACAACTAAAGCTATCGGGTTTGAATGCGCAAGTGCGCGTGTATTTAAACGGTGAGCCGTTACCAGCAGATGACTTGTTGCAATCACGCCTTGCAGTGCCCGCGGACGGGACCTACGAGCTGAAAGTCATTGGCGTCAATGGCTTAAGCGACCGGGCCGAATTTACGGTGATCAGCCAAAGCCTTTTTTAACTCCCACCAATAGAGGAAACCATGCAGCCCCCCAGCCCGATCGACCCCACGCTGAACCCCGTTGAGCCGCGCGATGAGGCCTTTTTCGTGAGTGCGCTACAGCACATCCGAAAGCAGCCGCTTGGGCGAGCACTGCACTGGTACGGTTGGCCCTCGTGTCCATTAACTGAGACCGATTACTTCATCTTCTCCCTGAGTAATCAGCTCTTCGTTGTGCTGTTGGTCGATATCGATGGCGCCGTAGCCATGAACGGCAACCACGAAGGCCTGCTCGCTTTGGCGGAAAAAGCGAACGGTATTGCCTGCCTGATGCCAATGCAAAAAAGGCTTGGCGTTGCCAAAGGTGCGAAGCCAGTGTGGCAAGTCATCGAGCCCGGCTGGGGGCTGATGGATGCAATGACCGTTTTGCCGGTGAACCCGCCTGACTTGGTATCGACAGATGCCGTTGCGATGACGCCTTGGGAGGTGCAGGCTTATTCCAGTCAGTTTTTGGCGCAACAGTTAGAGGGGCTTGGCTATGAGCTGTTGCCTGAAGCGACGCCATCAGCCAACCGCCGCGCAATTTGGTTCCGCCGGGAAAGTTATGAGCCCGAATGGGTGGTGGCAAGACCGCAGTACGGATTCGCAAAGAGCCTACTCAATTTTGTCTCTGCAAAGTTGTGGTCAGTTGCGTCTTATGAGTCGCGGTTAAAACGTGGCTATATTGCAGACGTTACGTTTAAAGATCCACGCAATGAGAAAAAGCAGTTGCCAGGCAGGCAGCTTGTACGCGGGCAGTCCTACAAAGCTATCATCACCAGCATCAGACGGTTCGCTGCGAGTGATACGTTTGGGCCGTTTAATTAGCCACAAAAAACGAGGAAATAGCTCGGCATGGCAAAAACCCTTTACTACCTCCCCGGTCAGGGCGGTCGAATGGATGCTGGGCTTGGTCCAGTTCTGATCGGTCGGGGTTTTGACCTGGCTGGCAGAGAGACGCGCGGCGAATTCAATGACCTGAGTTTTTCTGATCAGGTGGCGACTGTGGCGGAGGATCTGGAAACGTATTTCTGGCATGAGGGTGCGCTGGTACTCGCCAATTCGTTTGGCGCTTACTTGTTTTTGCATTTGCAATTGCGTCTGCGATCTTTTCCGAGCAAGGTTTTGTTGTTATCACCGATTGTTGGCGGCTTTGCCGACGATGCGACCGGTCGCTACTTTTCGTCTCCGCAACCAGATCACCTCAAGCGTGCGTCTACTGAAGGTCGATTTAACATTCCACGCCAATGCGAAATTCACGTCGGTGAGGAGGATTGGCAAAGTGACCCACCTCGCGTACTGGCTTTTGCCGAGCCGCTTGGAATTCAGGTCACGGTATGGCCCGGTGAAGGCCATAACTTGGCGCACGCGACCGTCAATGGAATTTTGGATGCGTGGTTACCACCCGTGTAACGTCACCGCTGGGAAGGCCGCTTTCAAGTCTTGGTACCTTGCGACTACAGCAGCTTCGCTCTTAACGTCGCCGTATTTCCGGACTTTGTTCAGTTGGCTGGTGGGTATGCTTTTGCCACTGGTCGCCGCGAGGTTGGGGTGCAACAGCATTTCGAAAGCCAGGATAAAAACAGCAAATGCCTGGTCGGGTGTTTCTGCGTCATCTTGGCAGGCTAACCAAACCGCCATGAGCGGCTTGTTGTTACCGATGAGATTTGGGTCAAGCGTTTGCCCGCTGAGAATGGCACCGATCAGTGTGGTGAGTAACTTGTAAGGCACCTCACCTTTGATCGTGGGGGTGAAAAGGTCATCCTCAGTCTCATTAGGGCTTGGCGCGATATCGTCCGACTTCCGCAGAAAAGCGGGAACCTCGAAGTCCTCCATGCCACCTGATGATAGGTAATTGATTCTCTCACTGCTTGACACACGCATGCTGTGATGAACGCGCGGGTAGTTCTGGGAGATGGACATGGATGCAGAGATCTCCTGATAACTGGTGCCGCCCCATCCCTTGGGGAGCATTTGTCGGATCTTTTTAAGTACGGGTTCACCGTTGGCTTTTTTATCTTCGGCGCGTTCATAGACGAGTAGCAGGTTGGTGGTGTCGCTGATGAGTTGAAATTCCAGTGCCAGCGCTTCACGCTTTTTAGCGTTGGTGGTTTCTTTGATCCGGCTGGCGGCACTGAGCGGTACCACGGCATCGCAAGTGGTCACGCTGTCAATCGCTTCGGTGTATTGGGTGGTGCCAGCTTGCCATTGAACGATGGGCAATGCGGCTGGTGCTTGCTTGAGCGCTGCAAATACGTGGATCGTCTCGCCCGGGGCGGTCAATCTCGGTAACTGACTTTGCCAAGCTGGCTTGCTGTGCCAGTCAATGTCAACGCTGAGTGCTTGCCCTCTGCGCATGCGTTTGAACAGGCGGATGACAGCAGCGGTCATGTCCTCGTGTTGGGTGAGCAGGTCACACAGCCCACCCGTTTGACTGGCCAAGTTCGTGAGCAAGCTTTCGCCAGGCGCACTGCCAACGCCAAGGGCGAATAAGCGGTGGTTGCTGGTGATGGCGCTGGCGACCACGGCATCGATGTTCCAGATGTCGCCGTCGGTGATGAGCAGCACATCGCAAGGGGTGCACGCTTGCGTATTGCCTTCGATGGCATAGGTGGTCTCCAGCGCCTCGTGCATTTCAGTGCCACCGAGATCGGCATTAATTTGATTGATCACCTGCCGGGTACGCCGAATCATGGTGTCCGTGCAGGGCGTGAGGGTTGGGATGAGGTGGCGCGCATCCGACCCAAAGACCGTAAGCGATAGCCGGTCATCGGCATCGAGGTGCATCAGCAATTCAGTGAGTGCGGCTTTGGCCTGCTCAATGCGCTCGCCGCTCATGGAGCCCGAGCAATCGACCAGTACCTTCAGGGCCAGGCTGCGATGCGCGCTATCGGCAAATTGAGGTGTAAACGACACCATGCCCATGGTGTATTTGTCGTGGGGTGCGACCAGGGCACTTGCCCGTGCGCTTTGCTGCGGCCTGATACGGAGGATGAAGTCACGATCGAGATATGCCGGGTCAGTGAGGCGAATGACCCGCTGATCGTCGGCATCACTTTCGGTGATCGAATGGGTTGGGCTATCCAATTGACCTTGAGACAGGGCGCCAATGAGACGCACCTCAAGCGTAAAGGGATGCGCTGCAGTGAGGTCGGTGACGGGCACTTGGTGGGGTTCGAGGCCACCGTCACGTTGGGCATTGCCGTAGTTGGGGGCGATGACGGTGGGGATGCGAAGGCGGTAGGTGCCATCAATTTCCTGCAAGGGTTGTGCGGTGTGAATGTCGATGACCAACCGTTCACCGGGCAAAAGGTTACCGATACTGGCGTTGTAGAGCCCAGGCCTACCGGCTTGAACCATGACAGGGGTGTCGCCCGATTCGATGGCGGCTTCGTAATCGCGCTCTGCGGTCTTCTTGGGGAGTACCTGCGCGTTCAGCGTCTTGCCGTTGATTGTGATTTTTAGGTCGGTCAACACCGCATCTGTCGACAAGGGGAAGGTGTACGTGACTTCAATCTCGTCATCGCTGTCGTTGCGATAGGTTTGGCTGATCGCGCTGGTCATCACAAAGCCATTGACGGTGGTGGCGATGTGAACCCCCTCCAATACGGGGAGGTGATCACCGCTGGTGGTGACGGTGGGGCCGGCGAGTTCGGGGTTGGCTGCTTCAATCATTTGGATACCTTGGTGATGTGCTGATGTGCGTCGGTGAGGGCCGTGATGAGTTCACGTAGGCCTTCCGGGCTCAGGCGTGCTTCATGTGGATCGATGACGACGGTGATGCCCGGTGCGAGCAATAAGTGGCTTTTGACGGCGACTGAGCCAATCGCGGGAGTGGGGGTGGCGACAGGCGATTCGGCGCCACCAAGAACCAGTCGAATGCGCTCCAGCGAGACGCCCGCTTCACTCAGCTGTTTGATACGTAACAACTGGCTCAAATGGTGCTGCAAGTAATACGAGCCGCGCTTTTCTCCGAGTGGCTTGTCAATCAGGCCGATTTGTAGGTAATAGCGGACGGTCCGCCGAGTGAAACCGGTGGTCGCGCACAGATCGTCGATAGACAATCGCGGTGGTTCAACGTGGGGTGTTTGCATATTGGTACAGTTTTAGTGTTTTAAAAACTGTACCATAAAACGGCATCAACCGAAAGCAGTGCCGTGCGCGCAGCACGGGCCTGTTGATGCGCAGCGGTTTAGCCGCAGATCAACCCGGTAAATCAACCGTTCGGTGGCATGCCCGCTCGGTGCGGTCGAATACTTGAATCATTGCCTCTGGCAGAACGACATGTACGGCTTGACCGACCGTTTCGCGGGCGGTGCCATCGACGCGCACGGTAATCGGGTTGTCTTGCCCGTTGATGTCAACGTAGATGAGGGAGGCTTCACCCAGCTTTTCTATGTGGCTGATAGTGCCGGGGAGGCTGTTGGGCGCGGGCTCAGTGGCCAGTTGCATGTCCTCGGGGCGGCAACCCAGATGGACTGTATCGCCAGCGTTGAGCGTGTGCGTGTCGACGCAGGCTTGCAGGGTCGATGTGCCCATTCTGATCGCGCTGCGCTGTGCGTCTGGCGTGGTGAGCGTCGCCGGCAGGATGTTCATTTTGGGGGAACCGATGAACTCGGCGACAAACAGGCTCGCGGGGCGGTGGTAGAGCGTCAGCGGGCTGCCCACTTGCGCGATGGAGCCTTGGTTGGCGATGCGGTCGCCGGTGTGCAGCAGCACGATTTTGTCGGCCAAGGTCATGGCTTCGACTTGGTCGTGCGTGACGTAGATCATGCTGGCTGAACCAATGCGCTGGTGCAAACGCGCAATCTCCAAACGGGTCTGCACGCGCAGGGCTGCATCGAGGTTAGAGAGGGGCTCGTCAAACAAGAAAACGCGGGGTTCTTTGACGATGGCTCGACCAATCGCGACCCGTTGGCGCTGTCCACCCGAGAGCGCTTTGGGCAGTCGATCGAGCAGGGGGGTGAGTTGCAGCAGTTCCGCCGCTTCATCTACCTTGCGTGCAATGGCCTTTTTGTCGGAACCCAATACTTGCAGGCCAAAGGCCATGTTTTCGCGCACAGTCATGTGCGGGTACAAGGCATAGCTCTGGAAAACCATGGCAACGCCGCGCTTGGCGGGTGGCAGGTCGTTGACGCGCTCGTCCCCAATCAGGATGTCACCACTTGTGATGTCTTCAAGTCCCGCCACCATGCGCAACAGGGTTGACTTTCCGCAGCCTGATGGTCCGACGAAGACACAAAATTCACCGTGTTCGATGACTAAATTGGCATCGTTGATGGTCAAGGCTTGCGGTGTGTAACGCTTGCTGACGTTTCGAAATTCAATTTTTGACATGGTGACAGGGTCTGGTTTTTAGGGCGCCGCGAAAATGCCGCCCCAGGGTTCAAAGTGCACGACACCTTGTTTAATGACAGCACCGCTGACGGCGCTCTCACTGACGGGGTGCGCTTGCGCAAATTCATTGCAGAGTTCCCATTGCACGGGTTCATCGCTGAAGTTGAAGGCGCAGAGCAGCTTTTGTTCGGCAGACTCCCGAACAAAGGCCAGAACTTGGGGGTGCGCTGGCAGGAGGTGCATATCGCCTTTGATCAGCGCGTTTTGTTCACGGCGCCAGTGTAGCAAGTGCTGGTAAAACTTCAGCAGGCTACCCTCGGTGACTTGTTGCTTGTTGACGGCTAATGGCTTATGGGTGCTGGCGACGGGCAGCCAGGTTCGGCCTGAGCCGAAGCCGCCATTTTCGGCGCTGGCATCCCAAACCATGGGCGTTCGGCAGCCGTCACGGCCTTTGAACTCGGGCCACATGGTGATGCCGTAGGGGTCCTGTAAGTCTTCGAAGGCGATGTCTGCTTCTGGCAAACCCAGCTCATCACCTTGGTACAAGCAGGGGGTGCCGCGCACGCTCATTTGGAGCGCTGCCGCGAGTTGCAACAGGCGGGGATCTGGGGTGGCGCCGCCCCATCGTGTGGCGACACGTGTGACATCGTGGTTCGACAGTGCCCAGCAGGGCCAGCCATCGCCAACCACATTTAAAAACCGTGCAAATAGCTGGTGCAGGTAGGGTGCGGTGTGTTGTGTACCCAGTAGGTCGAAGCAATACGCCATGTGGAGTTTGTCGCCGCCGCGTGTGTATTCAGCCATGCGACCGATCCCGTCGTCATCCCCGATTTCACCGACCATGGAGGTGTTGGGGTAGCTGTCGAGCAGGGCGCGCAAGCGCTGCAAGAACGCCAGGTTCTCGGGTTGGCTTTTATCGAATTTGTGCCATTGCCAACCGTAGGGGTTGGCGGCGCTCACTGCTGGGTCCTCGCCGGTTGGGCGTCCCCGCGGCGGGTTGGATTCAAGTGATTTGCTGTGGAAATAGAAGTTTGCGGTGTCAAGGCGATAACCATCTACGCCCAAGTCGAGCCAGAAGCGGACGTCATCAAGCAGGGCTTGCTGAACATCGGGGTTGTGGAAGTTGAGGTCGGGCTGCGACACCAAGAAGTTATGCATGTAGTACTGCATGCGACGGGTGTCCCACTGCCAGGCGCTTCCGCCAAAAATAGACAACCAGTTGTTGGGTGGGCCGCCATCTTCGTTGGCTTCGGCCCAGACGTACCAGTCTGCTTTGGGGTTGTCTTTACTGGTACGGCTTTCGGCAAACCAAGGGTGTTGATCGGAGGTGTGGGACAGGACCTGGTCGATCATGACCCGCAAGCCCAGTGCGTGGGCTCGCTCGACCAGCGCCTTGAAGTCATCTAGGGTGCCGAACATCGGATCGACATCGCGGTAGTCCGAGACGTCATAACCGAAGTCCTTCATGGGCGACTTGAAGAAGGGCGACAGCCAGATACCATCGGCCCCCAGCTGGGCAATGTAGTCGAGGCGTTGCGTGATGCCAGGCAAATCACCAATGCCGTCACCGTTGCTGTCTTGGTAAGACCGGGGATAGATTTGATACAGAACGCCGCCGCGCCACCATTCGTTATTGGGGGCTTTTGAGATACTCATTTGGATTTAGCCTTTAACAGCGCCAGCCGTGAGGCCAGACACGATTTTTTTCTGAAAGAGGAGAACGAGAAGAACCAACGGCAGCGTCACGAGCACCGAGGCGGCCATGATGTTGCCCCACGGAATGTCGTATTTGCTGGCGCCAGAAATCAGTGAGATAGAGACCGGTACCGTGCGCTCGTTGTTGTCGAGTACGAAAGTCAGCGCAAATAAGAACTCGTTCCACGCGGCGATGAATGCCAATAATCCGGTCGATACCAAAGCGGGCCACAGCAGTGGCATGAACACGTCTTTGATGATGCGGAAGGGGCCGCAACCGTCCATGATGGCGGCCTCTTCAAGCTCTTTGGGTAGCTGCTTCATAAAGGTGGTGAGCACCCACACCGTGAATGGCAGGGTGAAGATCATGTAAGGCAACACCAAGCCCAGCGCCTTGTTGTAGATGCCCAATGCGCGGATGAGCTCGAACATGCCCGCCAACACCGCGACTTGCGGAAACATCGAGACAGCCAACACCGTGGTGAGCAGCAAGCCGCGCCCCTTGAAGCTGATGCGCCCCAAGGCATAGGCGGCGCTCACGCCAACGAGTAATGACAGGGCCACCACCAAGACGGACACCATGATCGAGTTCAGGATGTGGCGACCGAAGGGTTGCTCGGCGAGGGTAAACAGAGAGATGTAGTTTTTCAGTGAGACGCTGCTGGGCAGTAAGCTGGGGTCAAACAGCGCTGAGCCACTCTTGAAAGACGTTGAGATGGCATACACGAACGGAAACACCGACACCACGACAACCAATGCTGCCAGCGCGTAGATCGAAAAGGTTGCGAAGCGACTGCGATGCATCAGTCTTCTCCCAATTTCATGCGTCCGATGCGGATGTAGGCAACCGTGCACAGGCCGATGATTAAGAACAGGGCGGTGGAGGCCGCCGAGCCGTAGCCCATGTAGCCGTTATCAACCATCTCACGGCGCACAAAGCCAGACATACTGATGGTGCTGTTGCTGTTCGAGGTGAGGACGTAGATGAGGTCAAAAATGCGCAATGCGTCAAGCAGGCGGAAAATAACGGCGACCATCAAAGCCGGTTTAATCAATGGCAGCGTGACGCGCCAAAACAAGCGCAAGGGGTGAACGCCGTCGACGCGGGCGGCTTCGTAGCAATCTTTGGGTAGCACTTGTAGCGCGGCTAATATAAGCAGCGCCATGAAGGGTGTGGTCTTCCAGACGTCAACAGCGACGACTGTCCACAGGGCGAAGTCCGGGTCAGCGGTCCATGCCACTTTCTGCGCGACGAGTCCGAGGTCATAAAGCCATTGGTTGATGACGCCGAATTGATCGTGCAGCATCCAGCCCCACATTTTTGCGGAGACGATGGTTGGGATGGCCCATGGCACCAATACGGCTGCGCGGACCCAGGCGCGCCCTTTGAATTCTTGGTTGAGTAACAAAGCGACACCGAGACCCAACAGGGTTTCTATCGTTACAGAGACGACAGAAAACTTGAGGGTGTTGATGATCGAAATACCCCAATCGCTTTCCCAAAAGCCATCGGTGTAATTGGGGTTGGCGAACAGCCCGTATTCGCCAAAGTAGTTTTCGAGACCAACAAATTTCGCCGCATCGAGATCATTGATGTTGGCATCGGTCAGGCTAAACCAAATGGTTCGCCCGAGCGGCCACAACGCGACCACAATCAGGACCAATAGCATTGGCGATAGGTAAAGCCATGCGGTTCTGGTTTTTTGGTTCATTGTGGTGCTCGGGCCGCTCGTTTAGGCGATGACTTACCAGGTCTTGCCGCGGCGGACTTGCTTGAGCTTGCCCTCAAGCTTCCTCAGGCTGTCCTCTGCATTGGTTTTGCCCGACAGTACATCGTGGGTGGCATTCCAGAAAGCGGCTGACACTTCGGGGTACTTCAGACCCGTTGCCGTAGCGGGACGCGGTACAGCGTTGGTGAACACGTCGTACAGGCTACCGAAGAATGGGTTGGCGGCCAACACGTCTTTGTCTGTGTAGAGCGATGCGATGGTGGGGTTGTATGACCCTTTGATGGCGCGCTCTTTTTGGACTTCAGGGCTGGTCATGTACATCACCAAAGATGCGGCTGCCTCTTGGTTCTTCGAGTACTTTGAAACCGCTAATTGCCAGCCACCCAACGTCGCGGCATTCTTGCCGTCAGCGCCGCCTTTAGGCAGTGCAGACACGCCAATCTTGCCGGCGATTTTGCTGTCTTTGCCGTTACCCAGCGACCAAGCGTATGGCCAGTTGCGCATGAAGGCCGCGTTACCGTTTTGGAACACGCCACGCGCTTCTTCTTCAGCGTAGTTCAGCACGCCTTGCGGTGCGATGGTGCCGATCCATGAAGCTGCTGTATTCAGCGCTTTGACTGCACCGGGGTTGTTGACAGTGATATTGCCGTCCGCATCAACGATGTTGCCGCCGTTGTAGCTGGTCAACCATTCCACCGCATCACAGGTCAAGCCTTCATAGGCCTTGGCTTGGAATACGAAGCCTTGGAAATCATTGTTGCCCGCAGCGCGCTCACCGTCTTGGATTTTCTTGGCGACAACGGCTAACTCTTCCCAGGTGGCAGGCGCCTTGGCGTTGTACTTTGCGAGCAAGTCTTTGCGGTAATAAAGCAGACCGGCATCGGTGAACCAAGGCATTGCCAGTAGTTTGCCGTCAACGGTGTTGTTTTTCACGATGGCGGGGAAGTGGTTTTTCTCAGCGCCGTTGCTGTACTTCGACAGATCGACCAGGTGATCTTTGATCACGCCAGGCCAAACCACGTCGACGTTGATAACGTCGAGATCGGTCGATTTCGCGGCAAACATCTGGCGGAACAGTGCCAGGATGTCAGTCGTGGAGTTGGGGATGGTGAAGAGTTTGACTTCGTTGCCAGTTTTGGCTGCCCACTCGGATGTGTGCTTTTTACAGAACTCAAAGTCTTGACCGACAGAGCCGCAAGAAATGGTGATGGTTGCGGCTTGCGCGCTGGCCATGAGGGCGACGGGCGCGATGGCTGCCAAGATGGCAGATTTCAATTTGAAAGTCATGGATGTCTCCAGTAAGGGTTAGGTGCTTCGGCGACCAGACGTCTGAATTTCGCCGACATTTGAGATTAAATTTAAAATGCAATCGATTGCAAATTGGTAAAAACCCTTATAGATAATATTTTGGTATGCATTAAGTGAGCAATGTGCTTTCCCGGGCTACCAGTGTGGTGGGCAAGGTGATGGAGTCGACGTCCGCGTTTTGCAATCGCTGTCGCATTAACGCGACCATTGCACGTCCAGCTAATTCCGTTGGTTGCCGAATCGAGGTGAGCGTCGGATGGATGTGCGTCGATAGGGGGATATCGTCGTAGCCCACGACTTTGACATCGCGGGGGACTTTCAGCCCTCGCTCCTGCAGTGCTGCAATGATCGTTAGGGCGGCGACATCGCTGGTCGCGAACACCCCGTCAAATTCGATCTTTTGGTCGATCCATTGACCGATGGCCGCACGCAGGGCCGTGTCACCAAACAGCAAGGGCATGTAAAGACGAGGGTCAAAGGACTGTCCCACATCGGTCAACGCTTTGACAAAACCGGCATGACGCATCTGGACCTCCGGGTGGTTGATGTCGCCTAAAAATGCGATGCGTTTGCAGCCGGCTTGTACCAAGTGCTGCCCAGCCAAAAAGCCCCCTTGAAAGTTGTCGCCGCCGACCACAGGGTAGTGACTGTCTGGCATGCGCGCACCCCATACAACCATTGGCGTACCGCGGTTATACAAGTCGTTGAGTTGGCTGTGATTGGTTAATTGACCAATGACCAGCAAACCAGCCACTTGGCCGGTTTCGTAGAGCGCCGCAAAATTTTTCGCGCGATCGGGGGTGACGCGCGTGAGCAGCATGTTCATGTCGAGCTCATCGAGTGCGTCTGCGATGTGTCCGATCAAGCTGAGTATGAAAGGGTCGGATATGGACTGCTTGCTCTCGCCCATGATGACCAATCCCATGGTGGGAATATCGCGCTTGCGCAGGCTGGCGGCACTTTGGTTGACTTGATAGTTCAGGCTCTGCGCCAGTGCCTGAATTTTTTGGCGCGTGGCCTCTTTGATCAGCGGGTTGCCAGCGAGCGCGCGCGATACGGTCGAGGTCGACACACCAGCCAAGCGGGCCAGATCGGCCATTTGGTAGCGATCGTTGGACTTGGGCGTTAGGAGGGTATCGGTGGGGCGGGGGTCTTTACGGCTGGCCATTGCAAAACGCTTGCGTCTGTTTGAACTAGCTCACAGACGGCAAGGTGGTTCGGTTCTCGGTCATGGCCTTGGCATCTGCGCCTGCGGGTTCTGAGCCAGCCGAGAGTCGGCGCTCGGCACGCAAGCGTCTGAAGCTTTTTTTACCATTTTTAAGCCAGCCGAGTTTAACCCACCGTCGCCACATGAGGAAGCCACGCAGGCACTCGTCAAGGACGTAGATGCACCAGATGCCGATCAGCCCAAACCATTGACCAAACCAATAAGAGCCAAACCCTAGGATGAAGACGATCGACGCGACGCTGACGGCAAGCGGGTAGTGCAAGTCACTCACGGCGCGCAACGACGCCAACACCACCATGTTGAATACGCGCCCCAGCTCTAGGAAAACCGATAGCCACAACAACGTACACGCCATGCTGATCACGTGCTCGTCTTTGGTGAAAAGCGGCATGTACCAGGGTGCGAATATGGCGGCGACTAAGACCAAGGTGCCTGATGCGATCAGGCCGCTGCGTGCGCCTTTGACGACCACAGCGTAAGCCTCCTTGAATTGACCCGCGCCCACCATGCGACCCGCCATGATTTCGCAGGCCCACCCAATCGACAGGCTGATGAGCGCGACGTATTTGAGTGTTTGCAGCGTGTAGGCGTGGGTGGCCAACTCGGCGACGCCCAGGCGCGCTGTCGCGGCAAGAGAGACCAGGAAGGCCAACCGGTAGCAAAGCTCTAGGGTGGCGCCGGGTATGCCCACTTTGAGTACTGGCTTTAGGATGTGCGCCGGCACGCGCCACCAATGCTCACGCTGCGGTTTGAGGGCTAGCTTGGATTGCCAGAACCACAGGTGTGCGGTGACGCCCAAGGCACGGCTGATGAAGAAGGCGATGGCGTAGCCGTTGAGCCCCATGCCTGACCACCCCCAAAAACCCAGCATCAGTAGCCAAGCCAATAGCAGGTGGGTGCCGTGCATGACCACCATCACCATGAAGGATTCTTTGGCCAGCAAATTGGCGCGCAGGTAGGACGCCATGCTGAGGTTGTAGGCATCGAGGATCAAGGCCGGTGCCAACAAGATCATGTAGGTTGTGGCGATGGGCCTGACTGCATCGGGTGCGTTGAGCGCGGTCAGGGTCAAGCCGTTGCCGAACATCATCCACAACGCCGCTATGACACCCACCCACGTGCTGGCACCCAAGCCGCCGAGCGCTGTGGCCTTGGCCGCGGCGATGTTGTTGCTGCCGAGCTGTTGGGTGACGCCAATGCCCACGCCGATGGCCAAAATACGGAATAAAACAGCGAGAGATTCTTGGACTTGTTGGGTCAGGCCAAAGGCGCCGGCGGCGGCATCGGAGGTCTGTGAGGCCAGGTACAGGCCGCACATGGCGACGCTGATACCGAGTAGAAACTCACCCACGATGGGGACCGCGATTGCATTTAAGCTGGGGCGAATATAGGCGGTATTGGTGCTGTTGCCGCGCATGGTGGCTTAAATGGCTCGGTAAAAAAAGTCTGTCTGATGTTAGCGCTCCTGACAGCTTCACCAAAGGTTTTCTCGTAATATCAGCACGAGTCGTTGTTTCAAATCATCAAATTGATCGGAGTCTCCATGAGCTTTTGTTTCCCGCCCGCCGCGACGCGCAGCTTGGCTATCGCTGGACAGACGGAACGTTTCCCCGTCAACCGTATTTTTTGCGTGGGGCGGAACTACGCCGCGCATGCCATTGAGATGGGCAAAGATCCCACACGCGAGGCGCCGTTCTTTTTCATGAAGCCGCCACAAGCCATCATCGATGCCAGCACGCCGCAGGGTATGACCTATCCCCCCATGACTAAAAACCTGCACCACGAGATTGAGCTGGTGGTGGCGATTGGCAAGGGTGGTCGTGACATCAGTGTGGCGGATGCCTTAGCCCACGTGTATGGCTACGCGGTCGGTTTGGATATGACGCGCCGCGACTTGCAGGGGGAAGCCAAAGACAAGGGCCGCCCTTGGGAGTTTGGTAAAGCGTTTGCCGAGTCGGCACCCATCGGTACGCTGCGCACCGTGAGCGAGATCGGCCACCCCAGCAGCGCCACGATTGCATTGACGGTGAACGGGCAGCCGCGCCAGTCATCGAATATTGACCAATTGATTTGGTCGGTCGCCGAGTCGATTGCCCAACTGTCTCAATATGAAGCGTTGGAGCCTGGCGACTTGATCATGACGGGCACACCAGAGGGTGTGGCCGCTGTGGTCAAGGGTGACGTGATGAACGGTCGGGTCGACGGGATCGGCGAGATCACCGTGACCGTGCGTTAATTCAGCTCGGCGATCATTTCGATTTCAACGCAGCATCCCATCGGGAGCTGCGCTACACCGAAGGCGCTGCGCGCATGCCCGCCGACGGTGGGGCCGAATACCTCGCCCAACAGTTCTGAGCAGCCGTTGGTGACGAGGTGATGCTCGGTATAGGTGGGGGCCGAGTTGACAAGGCTCATCACTTTCACGATGCGCTTGACGCGGTTTAAATCACCGCCTGTGGCCGCATGCAGCGTGCCCATGAGATCGATGGCGACGGCGCGTGCCGCTTGCTGGCCGGTCGCGGTATCGGTGTCGGTGCCCAATTGGCCCACCCAAGGCGCGCCATTCTTTTTTGCAATGTGTCCGCTCAAAAACACCAGTTGGCCAGACTGCACGAAGGGCACGTAGGCCGCAGCAGGCACCGCAACGGGTGGTAATTCAATGCTCAATGCTTGAAGTCGATCGTAAACACTCATGGGTATCTCCTGTAAATAGCGCTTAATTCTAGGGGAGAGGAGGGCCCTTGCCCCAAGTGACGCCCCAGCCCCCCGAGCGATCTGCACGAAGAACCTTTGGATTGATCGCGCCCGCGTTCATCATTGGCACGGCTGCCGTGGTTGCGCAGTCCAGTCTTTACGACCTGATGACCTATGTGCTGCTGGGGGCGATGTTCACAGGCGTTTGCGGTTTTGGGTTGTGGCGTGACCAAGGGCGCACGCGCCAAGCGGTTTGGCTTTTATGCGCCGTGTTTGGTTTGGGCTTTGTGAATGCGGGTGTTCAGGGTGCTCTTCGAAATGCCGCGAGCCTGCCACCGGATATGGCGGGGATTGATCTGCGCCTTCAGGGTGACGTGGTGTCCCTGCCAGTCTTGGCTGCCGATGGCCGCTCGGTCAGGTTTGATTTTGCGGTGTCGCAACGCCGAGATACAGCGGGGCAGTGGGTGCCGTGGCCGGTTCGTTTGCAATTGACGCATTACAGCGGTCGCGATACCGTGGCGCCCGCTGCAATCACTGCGGGCTCGCGTTGGACTTGGACGGTTCGCCTCAAAGCCATTCACGCCTTGCGCAACCCGGGTGGGCGCGACAGTCGTTTGGCGCCGTGGGCCGAGGGGATGACAGGGCGGGGCTACATTCGGTCATCACCCGCACCTCGGCAAGAGGCGAGCGATGGCCACACGTGGGTGCGTTTGCGTGCGTCGGCGCAGCAGGTGGTGTTGGATCGGCTGGCGGCTTCACCACGTGTTGCCGGACTTGCCGCCGCATTGACCGTGGGTGACCAAGCCGCCATTCAGCGCGACGATTGGACGTTGTTTCGGCTCACGGGTGTTGCCCATTTGGTCAGCATATCGGGCTTGCACATCAGCTTGTTCGCTTGGGTTGCTGCGGGTGTTTTTGGTGCGTTGTGGCGGGGTGCAGTCAGCCTTGGCGTGCCACAGATCGGCCGCGTCAGACAGGCGGTTTGGGCGGGGTTGGGCGCGCTGGTGCTGGGAACCGCATATGCGGCGTTCGCTGGCTGGGGCTTGCCGGCGCAGCGCACGGTGGTGATGCTGGGGTGTTTCATTGGCCTCAAGCTGTTGGGTGTGCGATGGCCGTGGTGGTGGGTATGGCTGCTGGCCATGGCGTTGGTTTTATTGATCGAGCCGTGGGGGCTGGTGCGCCCGGGGTTTTGGCTCAGCTTCATTGCGGTGGCGACGCTGTTCAGTGACCGGCGGGTGACCGAAGGGGTGGGCAAAGGGGGCATCTTGCAACGCGCGTGGGATGTGTTGCGCGTGCAGTGGCGCGTGACGCTGGTGTTGGCTCCTCTAACATGGCTCTTTTTTAGCCAAGTGGCGTGGGTGGGTTTGGTCGTTAATTTGCTTGCCATTCCGTGGGTGACGTTTCTGGTTTTGCCGCTTGCATTCGCCTCGGTGCTTACGGATGCGTTGGTGGCACCACTGGTTTGGTCGGGTGAGTTGTTTTTCGAGGGGCTGGCGTGGGCGGCGGCTGCACCGCTTGGGTTGCGGCAACCCGCTGCTTTGCCGCTGCCCGTGGGGATTGCGATCGCCGCTTGGTTGATGTTGGCCATGCAATGGCCGCACCGAGCAGGCCAAGCGCTCATGTTTGCCGTGTTACTGCCGGTTGCGATGTACACGCCAGCGCGCCCGCCTGTGAACGAATTTGAGGCCTTGGCTTTTGATGTTGGGCAGGGCAGTGCCATTTTGGTCCGCACCGCGACGCACACGTTATTGTTTGATGCAGGAGCTCGCTATCGCAGTGGCTACGACGTGGGTGAGCGGGTGCTGTTGCCTTACCTTTTACGCAACCAGACCCCGTTGAATCGGGTGGTGTTGAGCCATGCAGACACCGATCACGTGGGGGGCGCGACCGCGCTAATAGCGTCACCCGCGGCCAAAGTGGCTGATGTACTGGCGACCTTTCCCGCCACTGATTTACCATACCCGTTGGCGGGACCGATACCGTCGTGGACTGCTTGTCAAGCGGGCGTGCAATGGGTGTGGGATGGTGTGTTGTTTGAGGTGATGAGCCCCGCGCCTGCAACCTTTGGTGATGGCCTTAAGCCCGCGTGGTTGGCGGATGTGCCCAAGCGACGCAACGGTCTATCGTGTGTGTTGCGAGTCAGTAATGCGGCGCAGGCGATTTGGCTCACGGGCGACATGACGGAAGCGGCCGAGGTGGCGGTCCTGTCCCGACGTGCTGACGCCTTGGCAATGGGGCAATGGCAACACGTGGGGGCCGCGAACCGCTTGGTGATGGCCAGTCACCACGGTAGCCAAAGTGCCAACAGCGTTGAATGGCTTGATGCCCTGCGTCCTGATTGGGTGGTTGCGCAGGCGGGGTATCGCAACCGTTATCGCCACCCGGCGGCCGCCGTACAACGACGCTGGGCCGCTGCGGGCGATGAGTGGGGCACGCAGTGGGTTGAGACAGCGTGGTGTGGCGCTGCCACTTGGCGGAGCCTCGATCCAGAGGGTGTGACTTGTGAGCGTGATCGCCAACCGCGTGCCTGGCAGCACCGAGAAGAGGCGGTGCGTTAGCGCTTTGGTGAGTTATCGCTCAAAGCCTGCTCGACCGCCTTACCCAACTCAATCACCGCCAGGGCGTAGTAGCTGCTCCAGTTGTAGCGCGTGATGACGTAGAAGTTGTCGGTGCCGGCTAAATAGGTGTCGGCGCGTTTGCCCGCGTTTTCGAGTTTTACCAGCGCCAACTTACCGTTGTGGCGCTGGCCTGCTTTGCCAAGCCGTGCGCCGCGTTGATGGAAGTCACTCGGTTCAAAGGTGGGGACAATGTCGGGCGCGAGCAGGTCGTCGAGAGCTTTGTCTTTGGCGCGCACCTTGACAGGGTAGTGCGTGGGCATGCCACTGCGCCAACCGAAAGCGACGAAGTAGTTGGCGACAGAAGCGATTGCGTCATGGGTACTGCCGCGCAGGTCGATGCGGCCATCTTGGTCGCCATCCACCGCGTATTTCGCCCAACTGGATGGCATGAATTGCGGCAGCCCCAGCGCCCCGGCGTAGCTGCCTTGCCACGAATCGATGGGCGTTTGTTGTGCGGTTGCCAGTTGCAGGAAGTGCCCTAACTCGTCACGAAAAAATGCGGCGCGTGTGGCGGCTTTTGGGTGTGATTCTGGGAAGTCGAAAGCCAGTGTGCTCAAGGCGTCCAGTGTCGAAAACCGTCCGGTTTGCTGGCCGTAGATGGTTTCAACGCCAATGACGCCAACAATTAACCAAGCGGGGATGCCCGTTGCGGCGGCAGTTTTTTTCAATATTTTTTGGTGCGCTTTCCAAAAAGCGACGCCTGCTTTGATGCGTTTGGGTTCGACAAACCGGCTGCGGTAGGTGCGCCAGTCCTTTTGAAAGCCTGTCGCTGCGGGCGTGACGTATTTGATGACTCGGTCTAATCGCTTGGCTTCACCGATGATGGCCTGTACGGACTCGACAGGTTGACTGTTGGCCGCTGCCCATTCGGCTGCGAACGCCATCGCGGCAGGGTTCGTTTTATAGGTGATCTCACTGGCTTGGGCGCTCAGCAAACCTGCGGCGAGCAGGGCGGCCGACACCCGAAGCGGGTTTGCGCTGAGGCGGGGGATTGCCAGTAGCCAGGCGGTCATGTGGATGAGGAGTGGTTGGGTTGAAGCGCCAATTGTGACGTCAATGTTAAACGCGGTAGGCGACTCGTGCACCCCATGCTAAGCTTTCGTAAAGTCTTTTTCTCGCACCCGTTTTACCTACGCTGTTAAACATGCAGACCACGCCAACCCGCACGACGGGTTTCTTCTCGCACCCCGAATGTTTGCTGCATCACATGGGATCTGGTCACCCGGAATCGCCCGGTCGTTTGACCGCGATTCACGAGCGCCTTAAGGCAACGGGCTTGGGGGATGTTTTGGCTGCCGAAGCGCCGCCGCTGGTGGATTTGTCGCTGTTAACACTGGCCCACACGCCGGGTTACGTGGCCTCCCTCATGCGAACCGTTGATGCGTTGGCGCATGAGGTATCGCACGATCCCAATGCCACGGCACGCTTAGACCCTGATACCTGCCTGAGCGGTGGCAGTTGGCAGGCCGTGCGCCGTGCTGCGGGGGCTGGTATCGCAGCAGTCGACGCGGTCATGGCGGGCCGCCTGCAAAACGCGTTTTGTGCGGTGCGTCCGCCGGGTCATCATGCGACTCGCGATACGGCGATGGGCTTTTGCGTGGTCAGTAATGTGGCCCTTGCCGCCAAGTATGCGTTGGAGGCTCACAACCTGGCGCGCGTGGCCATTGTTGACTTTGACGTACACCACGGCAACGGCACGGAGGATGTGGTGGCGGGGGATGAGCGCATCCTGATGCTCGGCTTTTACCAACACCCGTTTTACCCAGGCACGCCCCCCACGGGTGCCGCCAATGTTCATAACGTGCCTGTGCCAGCGCGTACCGATGGCGCGGCAATCCGTGACATCGTCACGACGGAATGGTTGCCACGATTGCACGCATTCAAACCCGAATTGCTGTTTATCAGCGCGGGCTTCGATGCCCATATGCAGGATGACATTGGTCAGATGGCACTGGTCGAAGACGACTACCATTGGATGACGATGCAACTGATGGCGGTCGCTGATGCGCACGCCTCGGGTCGGTTGGTGAGTTGCTTGGAGGGAGGTTACAACCTGCCAGCGCTTGCTGCCTGTGTCGACAGCCACTTGCGCGCCTTAAGTGGCACCGGATAGATCCTTTAAACCTTCAATTCACGCGCCCTCATGCTGACTTTAACCACTGTTTCAACGGCCTCACTTTTGTTACCTGCGCTCACGGATAGCGCCGGCTGGCGGGACTTGTTTGCGCATCCTCATTTTTGGTGGGGCCTCGCGGGTGTCGGGGTTCTGGCCGGCATCAGCTGGGTCTTGGTGCGTCGGATGGCAACCGCCTTCAGCCCGCAGCTGAATGGTATCGACGTGTTGTTTGGAAGCCGTGTGATCGACGGCGTGATTTTCCCGTTGGTGTGGTTGATTCTCACTGTGTTTTTGCGCGCTGCCATGATTGCGACAGGCCTCGATACCGTGGGGCTTCGGTTGGCGTTTCCCTTTGTTTTGGCGCTACTCAGTATCAATTTGTCGGTAAAGGTGTTGGCTTTTGCGTTTCACAAATCACCCTGGTTTGCCTCTGCTCGGAAATTGATTGTCTGGGTGGTGTGGATTCTCGTGGCGGCTTGGTTCAGTGGCGTTCTGTCGCTGGTGATGGCCGAGTTGGATGAAACGAAGTGGGCCATTGGTGGGCATCAGTTCGCGCTGGGCGATTTGTTAGGCGGTGCATTCACGGCCGCCGGCCTGATCGCGGTTGCGTTGTGGCTATCCGCAGCAGTGGATACGCGTTTGCTCATGAATGCAGTGGGCGCGGAGTTGTCGGTGCGCAAGGCCATCAGCAACATCGTGCGCGTTTTGTTTGTATTTTTGGGCTTGATGATGGCCCTGTCAGCGGTGGGCATTGACCTGACGGCATTGTCCGTTTTGGGCGGTGCTTTGGGGGTTGGTATCGGTTTCGGCTTGCAGAAACTGGCAGCCAACTACATCAGTGGTTTTGTGATTTTGGCGGAGCGCAGTCTGCGGATTGGCGACTTGGTGCGGGTCGACGGTTTTGAAGGACACATCACCGACATCAAGGCCCGCTACACACTCATCCAGGCGCCAGGCGGGGAGGAGTCCGTGGTCCCCAATGAAATGTTGCTGATTAATCGGGTTGAAAACTTGTCTTTGGCGAACAAACGCTTGTGGCAATCGACCCACGTGACGGTAGGTTATGACAGCGATGTCGCGCAGGTTATCAGCCTATTAGAAGGTGCGGCGTCGGCTCAACCCCGTGTGTTGAACGACCCACGTCCCAGCGCGGCGCTGATGGCGTTTGATGCCGATGGTTTGACTTTCCGACTGGGCTTTTGGATTGATGACCCAGAAAATGGTCGCGCCAACGTGTTATCTGACGTGAACGTGGCGGTATTGGCTGCTTTGCAGGCAAACAAGATAGATATCCCCTTCCCGCAGCGCGTTGTCCACACGCGCTGATCACCAGCCTTTTGCCTTTATAATCTGTAAAAAAGTACGGTCGTGCTTTTTTGTTTCGCGCCAACTTTTAAATTGACGTTTACGTAAACGTCATTTGAGTTGGTGTACAGTAAGGTTTTCCTTTTTTACCCCTCTAGGAGTGCTCATCATGAAGGTTTTGGTGCCCGTAAAACGCGTGGTTGACTACAACGTGAAAGTCCGCGTGAAGTCAGACGGAACCGGGGTTGACATCGCAAACGTCAAGATGAGCATGAACCCGTTTGATGAGATCGCGGTGGAGGAGGCAGTTCGGTTGCGTGAGAAGGGCGTGGTGACGGAGGTTATCGCGGTTTCATGCGGCGTGACGCAGTGCACCGAGACCTTGCGCACGGCCATGGCCATTGGTGCTGACCGTGCCATTTTGGTAGAGACCGACGCTGAGTTGCAGCCGCTGGCCGTCGCGAAGATCCTGAAAGCCCTTGCTGAAAAAGAAGGACCACACCTGTTCATCATGGGCAAACAAGCCATCGACGATGACAGCAACCAGACTGGCCAAATGTTGGCGGCGCTGCTCGATTGGCCACAAGCCACCTTCGCCAGCAAAGTGGAAATGACCGCGGATACCGTGAACGTGACCCGTGAGGTTGACGGTGGTCTAGAGACGCTCGCGCTGCAGTTGCCAGCCGTCGTGACCACCGACTTGCGCTTGAACGAGCCCCGCTACGTGACGCTGCCGAACATCATGAAGGCCAAGAAAAAGACGGTCGATACCTTCAAGCCAGAAGACCTGGGTGTCGATGTGACCCCACGCTTGAAAACGCTCAAGGTGGTGGAGCCTGCAAAGCGCAGCGCTGGCATCAAGGTGCCTGATGTGGCCACGCTGGTCGACAAGTTGAAAAACGAAGCCAAAGTCCTCGGTTAATCGCCCTCTTTTACTGGAAACACCATGACTGCACTTGTAATTGCTGAACACGATAACGCCAGCGTCAAAGGCGCTACCTTGAACACCGTCACCGCCGCACTGGCTTGTGGTGGTGATGTCCATGTACTGGTTGCCGGCGAGAATGCGGCTGGCGCAGCCCAAGCCGCCGCGCAAATTGTCGGTGTCGCAAAGGTGCTGCACGCGGACGATGCCGGGTTTGCCCACGCCCTCGCTGAGAACGTCGCTGCGCAGGTATTGGCAGTGGCGGGCAGCTACAGCCACGTGCTGTTCGCGGCGACGGCCTCTGGTAAAAACATCGCGCCCCGCGTGGCAGCTAAATTGGATGTGGCGCAGATTTCTGACATCTCAAAAGTCGACGCGCCCGATACCTTCGAGCGTCCTATTTACGCTGGTAACGCCATTGCAACGGTTCAAAGCAGCGATGCCGTCAAAGTGATTACCGTGCGGACGACTGGTTTTGACCCCGCGCCTGCGACGGGTGGGTCTGCCGCCGTCGAGGCGATCGCCGTTGCGACGGGTGCCGGTAAATCAAGTTTTGTTGGTAGCGAGATTGCTGCCAACGATCGCCCCGAACTGACTGCAGCCAAAATCATCGTGAGCGGTGGTCGTGCGTTGGGCAGTGAGGACAAGTTCAACGAGGTCATGATTCCCTTGGCCGACAAGCTGGGGGCTGCCGTTGGTGCCAGCCGCGCAGCGGTTGATGCGGGTTACGCGCCCAACGATTGGCAAGTGGGCCAAACGGGCAAGATCGTGGCGCCACAGTTGTACATTGCTGCCGGTATCAGCGGCGCGATTCAACACCTGGCTGGCATGAAGGACAGCAAGGTGATTGTGGCCATCAATAAAGATCCCGAAGCGCCCATCTTCGGCGTTGCCGATTACGGCCTTGAGGCCGATCTTTTTGAGGCCGTACCTGAGTTGACGAAAAGCCTTTAATTAGTCCAGCGCGCCGCACGGCACACGTATACGGAGACCCCTTGTGACTTACAAAGCCCCAACGCAAGACATGTTGTTCAATATTCGCCATATCGCGAACATTGATGCCATCGCCGAGATGCCCGCTTATGCTGATGCCGGCTTTGACACAGCGCAGGCCGTGCTGGAAGAGTGCGCGAAGTTCAATGAAGCCGTGGTTGCCCCGCTGAACTGGGCAGGAGACCAAAATCCCAGCCACTGGGAGAACTTTGCGGTCAAAACGACGCCAGGTTTCAAAGAGGCCTTCCAGCAATACGGCCAAGCAGGTTGGCAAGGTTTGCAGCATCCACCCGCTTACGGCGGACAAGGCTTGCCCAAGACCATCGGAGCGGCTTGCGGCGAGATGCTGAACGCTGCCAACTTGAGTTTTGCACTGTGCCCGCTGTTGACGGACGGCGCGATTGAGGCGCTGATTACGGCTGCCAGCGATGAATTGAAGGATCATTACCTCGCCAAACTAATCAGTGGCGAATGGACCGGCACCATGAACCTGACCGAGCCACAGGCGGGCTCGGACTTGGCGTTGGTGCGGACCAAAGCGGTACCGCAGGCGGATGGTACCTACCGTATTTCAGGCACCAAGATTTACATCACTTATGGTGAGCACGATATGGCCGAGAACATCGTGCACTTGGTGTTGGCTCGCGTGGAAGGCGCGCCAGCAGGCGTGAAGGGCATCAGCCTGTTCGTGGTGCCCAAGGTGTTGGTCAATAACGATGGCACTTTGGGTGCACGCAACGATGTGCAGTGCGTCAGCATCGAGCACAAGATGGGGATCAAAGCGAGCCCCACGGCGGTGCTGCAATTTGGTGACAACGGCGGCGCGACCGGTTATTTGGTCGGCGAGGAAAATCGCGGTCTGGAGTATATGTTCATCATGATGAATGCGGCCCGTTACGCGGTCGGTGTTCAAGGCATTGCGATTGCCGACCGCGCCTATCAAAAGGCGGTGACCTATGCGCGTGAGCGAGTGCAGAGCCGCCCCGTGGATGGGTCCATGAACCAGTCAGCGCCCATCATTCATCACCCAGACGTGAAGCGGATGTTGATGACGATGCGCGCTTACACCGAGGGCTGCCGTGCATTGGCAACGGCTGCCGCTGCGGCTTTCGATGCAGCCCATCACCACCCAGATGAATCGGCCCGCAAGGCCAACAAAGCGTTCTATGAGTTCATGGTGCCGTTAGTCAAGGGCTTCAGTACTGAAATGAGCCTAGAGGTGACCAGCCTTGGTGTGCAAGTACACGGTGGCATGGGATTCATCGAAGAAACGGGTGCCGCTCAGTATTACCGTGATGCCAAGATTCTGACGATTTACGAGGGCACTACAGCGATCCAAGCCAACGATTTGGTGGGTCGCAAAACGGCCCGCGATGGCGCTCAACAAGCCCTCTCATTGGCCAGTCAAATTGCTCAAACCGAGTCCGCGCTGCGTGCCTCTGGCACCGATGATGCGCAGGTTATGGCCGATGCGTTGCAACAATCCCGTGAGGCCTTTGAAGAAGCGGCTCGGTTCATTGCCAGCAATGCCAGCACCGATCCCAATGCCGCGTTCGCTGGCAGCGTGCCCTACCTCATGCTCACTGGCATGGTGATGGCCGGCTGGCAGATGGCGCGTGCTTTGCTGGTGGCACAGGGGCCCGTCGATCAAGACTTTGGAGATGCATTCATGGCGGCTAAGCGCGTGACGTGTCGGTTTTATGCCGAGCACATCTTGCGCAAAGTGCCCGGCATGCGCGACAGCATCGTGTCGGGTGCGGGCAGCGTGAATGGCCTGGCGCTTGAGGCTTTCTAAATAGTTAGCCAACGCGCCGTCGGCGCAAAAAGGACGGCATTCATGGCTGCAAAATCTCTCCCAGGTGCTTTGGCACGTGTCCCGTTTCCGGTCATCGGTTCGCCGCTTTTTATCATCAGCAACCCACAACTCGTGATTGCGCAATGCCAAGCGGGCATTGTGGGTTCGATGCCTGCATTGAATGCGCGACCAGAAGCCCAACTGGATGACTGGTTAGCGGAAATTACCGAGACGCTTGCAGCTTATGACCGCGCGAATCCTGACGCGCCATCGGCGCCGTTCGCGATCAACCAAATCGTGCACAAGAGCAACGATCGACTTGAGCACGACATGGCCCTGTGTGTGAAGTACAAGGTGCCAATCATCATCACCAGTTTGGGTGCTCGTGAGGAGATCAATCAGGCGGCTCACAGCTATGGTGGTGTGGTTTTGCACGACATCATTAACAACCATTTTGCGCAGAAGGCGATTCAAAAAGGCGCCGATGGGTTGATTGCGGTGGCTGCCGGCGCGGGTGGTCACGCAGGCGTGAAAAGTCCATTTGCACTGGTGCAAGAAATTCGTACCTGGTTTGATGGCCCTATCGCGCTCAGTGGCTCAATTGCCACTGGCGGTGCGGTCTTGGCGTCGCAGGCCATGGGCGCCGACTTTGCCTACATAGGCTCGGCTTTCATCGCCACCGATGAGGCCCGTGCGGTACCCGCATACAAGCAAGCTATTGTTGAGAGCAACAGTGACGATATTGTCTACAGCAACCTGTTCACAGGCGTGCACGGCAATTACTTGGCGCCAAGCATCCGGAATGCGGGCCTTGACCCCGCGAATTTGCCTGAGAGCGATCCGTCAAAAATGAATTTCAGCAGTGATGCCACGAAAGCTTGGAAAGACATTTGGGGCTGTGGACAGGGCATTGGTGCAATCGACAAGGTGCAGCCCGCGGCTGATCTGGTCGCACAGCTCAAGCGCGAGTACGCCGAGGCCCGCGAAGCGCTGAAACTTTGATCATCGCTAGGGCGTGGCTATTGGTTGGCGCGCAGGGCCTGCAGTAACTTTTGACCGGCGCGCCCGGTCACATCGTGGCCCAATCGGGCTTGCTCGACCTCAATGGCGGCACGGGAGCGGCTGCCCAAAGCGCCATCTACGGCGCCGATATCGTGGCCACGCGCCAGCAGTAACGTTTGTATCTCGCGTTTTTCAGCACGGGACAAGCCGGCGTCATCTGTCGGCCAAGGCGTTGCGAATAGTTGACCGCCACGCAAACGATCCGATAGGTGAGCGATGGCGAGGCCATAGCTTTCAGACGCGTTGTAACTGTAGATGGCTTTGAAGTTATTGAGCAGCAAAAATGCAGGGCCATTGGGGCCAGCAGGCAGCAGCAATGCGGCGTCGGTTTTGGTGGTGATTTTGCCGCCGCTGTCGCTATCTGCCAGCGGGCTGCCGTCGACACGGAGGATACCCTGTGCGGCCCAGTAGCTGATGTCACGCGGCGAGCGCCGACCGACTACGGGTGGCGCCTTGGCGTCGGGAAGCTTAACCTCGAATCCCCAAGTTTGGCCTTCGCGCCAACCAGCTTTCTGCAAGAAGTGCGCGGTCGATGCCAGTGCATCGATTGCGTTGGTGATCAGGTTGCGTTTGCCATCGTTATCACCGTCGCGCGCGAGGCGCAAAAACGTGGTTGGCATGAACTGCGTTTGTCCAAAGGCACCTGCCCACGACCCCTTGAACAGTTCGCGTTCAAAGTCGCCTGATTCCAATATTTGGATAGCCGCGATCAGTTCTCTAGAGAAGAACGCCTGCCGACGGCCCATACAGCTGAGGGTCGCCAGTGACTCTACGATGTCTCGGCCGCCTGTGTTTTGGCCGTAGTTGCTTTCGACGCCCCACACGGCAACGATCGTCTCAGGGTCAACACCGTAGGTTCGGCTGATTTGCGCGAGTGCGGATTCGTACTGAATCAGCATCATCCGCCCCTCGCTGACGCGCTCGTCGTCCACGAGACTTGCCAGGTAGTCCCATATGTCGAGTTTGAATTCGGGCTGGTAGTTGAGGCGCTCAAGCAGCTCGGGCTTGGCGGTGACACTGGCTAGGGTGTTGTCGAAGAATGTGCCGTCGACACCCGCTTTCAAAGCACTGTCGCGCAGTTTCGATACGCAGGCTGCTGGCAATTGCTCAGTTGTTTCTGCCCAGCTTGTGGGCGGGAGGAACAACAGGGGGAGGGTTACCAGCAGCCGTTTCATGGCTAACCTTTCAGGGCGTTAGCCGAAGAACGTCTTTGCTTTTTCAAACCAGCCACCCCCATTCGGGCTGTGCTTGTCACGGTTTTTTTTGAACGATTCATCCAACTCTTTCAGGAGTTTTCGTTGATGCTCGGTCAGCTTAACGGGCGTTTCAACGGCGACATGACAATAGAGATCACCTGCAACTGATGATCGCACGCCTTTGATACCCTTGCCACGCAGGCGGAATGTTTTACCGTGTTGCGTGCCCTCGGGGATTTCAATGGTCGCTTTACCGCCGAGCGTGGGCACATCAATTTCGCCGCCCAGAGCGGCGGTCGCGATGTTGACGGGTACCTGGCAGTGCAGATCATCGCCATCGCGTTCAAAGATATCGTGCTTGCGCAGACGGATTTCAATGAACAAGTCACCGGGTGGTCCACCGTTTTGACCGGGTTCACCATTACCCGTGCTGCGGATACGCATGCCGTCATCGATACCCGCTGGAATCTTGATCTCAAGGGTCTTGTTGGTTTTATTCTTGCCTTGTCCGTGGCAGGTACCGCAGGGGTCTGCAATGATCTTGCCTTTGCCGTGGCAATGCGGACACGTTTGCTGGACACTGAAGAAACCTTGGCGCATTTGGACCTGACCCGATCCGTGGCAAGTCGTACAGGTCTTGGCTTGTGTGCCAGGTTTGGCACCCGTGCCGTCACAGGCGTTGCAGTCATCCCATGAGGGAATCCGAATTTGCGAGTCCTTACCCGCAGCGGCTTCTTCAAGTGTGATTTCCATGGCGTACGACAAGTCATTGCCACGGTAGACCTGACGGCCACCACGACGCTGCCCGCCACCAAAAATATCACCAAAGATGTCGCCGAACGCGTCACCAAATCCGCCGGGACCGCCAGCGCCACCGCGCATATTGGGGTCAACACCCGCGTGGCCGTATTGGTCGTACGCGCTTCGCTTTTCGGGGTCAGAGAGCATCTCGTAGGCTTCTTTGACCTCTTTGAACTTCCCCTCAGCCGCGGCATCGCCTTGGTTGCGGTCAGGGTGGTATTTCATGGCCAGCTTGCGATAGGCTTTCTTTATTTCGTCGTCGCTGGCGTTTTTGGGAACTCCCAGAACTTCGTAAAAATCTCTTTTTGCCATATTCAAAAGCTCGCTATGCGTTGAGTTTGCAGTGTCTGCACTGCACCGTTAAATGAGTCCGTCTTGAATGCCAATCGCCGCCCAAGCGACGGGCACTTGTGCGGCGTTGGCGGACGCTTGCGCGTCCGCTGGGTGCTCAGAAAGCTGGTTTAGTCTTTCTTCACTTCTTTGACTTCGGCGTCGACGATGTCGTCGTCACCAGCCTTGCTCTCGGCCGCTTGTGCGGTTGCTTGCTCAGCTTGCATGTCGGCGTACATCTTCTCGCCTAGCTTTTGGCTAGCCGTCATCAACGCGGTGGTTTTGGCTTCGATGTCGTCTTTGTCTTCACCCTTCAGCGCCTCTTCGAGTGCTTTGGTGGCGTCGTCAATCGCGGTCTTCTCAGCTTCGTCCAGCTTGTCGCCGTGCTCGGTGACGCTCTTTTTAACACTGTTAATCATGGCTTCGGCTTGATTACGGGCCTGCACCATTTCTACTTTTTTCTTGTCTTCGTCAGCGTTCAGCTCAGCGTCTTTAACCATTTTTTCGATCTCTTCGTCTGACAGACCAGAGTTCGCTTTGATGGTGATCTTGTTCTCTTTGCCGGTGCCTTTATCTTTGGCGCCCACGTGCAAAATGCCGTTTGCGTCGATGTCGAAAGTCACTTCAATCTGAGGGGTGCCACGCGGTGCGGGTGGGATCCCCTCTAAGTTGAATTCGCCCAGCATTTTGTTACCGGAGGCAATCTCACGCTCACCCTGGTAGACCTTGATGGTCACCGCAGGCTGGTTGTCGTCGGCGGTTGAAAACACCTGGCTGAACTTGGTAGGGATGGTCGTGTTCTTGCTGATCATCTTGCTCATCACACCGCCCATAGTCTCGATACCCAAAGACAAGGGGGTCACGTCGAGCAACAAGACGTCGGTACGATCGCCTGAAAGCACCTGACCCTGAATTGCCGCGCCAACAGCGACCGCCTCGTCAGGGTTGACGTCACGGCGGGGGTCTTTGCCAAAGTAGGCTTTGACCTTCTCTTGCACCTTAGGCATGCGGGTCATACCGCCAACCAAGATGATGTCGTCGATGTCGCTCACGCTGATGCCAGCGTCTTTAATCGCTGTACGGCAGGGGGCAATGGTGCGCTCGATCAACTCGTCAACCAGGCTTTCGAGCTTGGCGCGTGTCATCTTGATGTTCAGGTGCTTGGGACCTGACGCGTCTGCTGTTATGTAGGGCAGGTTGATGTCGGTCTGTGCGCTGTTAGACAGCTCGATCTTGGCTTTTTCAGCGGCTTCCTTCAGGCGCTGCAATGCCAATACGTCTTTACTGAGGTCGACGCCTTGCTCTTTCTTGAACTCGGCAATGATGAAGTCGATGATGCGTTGGTCAAAGTCTTCACCGCCCAAGAATGTATCGCCGTTCGTTGACAAAACTTCGAATTGCTTTTCGCCATCGACGTCAGCAATTTCGATGATGGAGACGTCAAAGGTGCCGCCACCGAGGTCATAGACGGCAATTTTGCGATCGCCCTTGGACTGCTTGTCCAAACCGAAGGCCAATGCGGCCGCTGTGGGTTCGTTGATGATGCGCTTGACATCAAGCCCCGCAATGCGACCAGCGTCTTTGGTGGCTTGGCGTTGCGCATCGTTGAAGTAAGCGGGCACCGTGATCACTGCCTCAGTGACCTCTTCGCCGAGGTAGTCCTCAGCGGTTTTCTTCATCTTGCGCAAAATTTCAGCGCTCACCTGGGGTGGGGCCAACTTATTGCCACGGACTTCCACCCATGCATCGCCGTTGTCGGCCTTTGCAATTTTGTAGGGCATCAAGTCGATGTCTTTTTGGACTTCTTTCTCGGCAAACTTACGACCAATCAAACGCTTGACGGCGTAGATGGTGTTGGCGGGGTTGGTGACCGCTTGGCGCTTCGCAGGCGCGCCAACCAAGATTTCGCCGTCTTCTTGATACGCGATGACGGACGGTGTTGTGCGTGCACCTTCGCTGTTTTCGATCACACGCGTGGTGTTGCCTTCCATGACGGAAACGCAGCTGTTGGTGGTACCTAAGTCAATACCGATGATTCTTCCCATGTTGAACTCCTGGCGCTTTTGGCGTGAAACGGGTTGTTTGTAAAAAAGTAAAGCTGAACTGTAAGTAGGTCTTTTGGGGGCTTTTTCAAGCCCTCAAACCTAAAAATGTTTATTTCGGTGCGGTAACGGTCACCAGGGCGGGGCGCAACACGCGGTCGGCGATCAGGTAACCCTTTTGCAGCACCGTCACGACGGTGTTGGGCGCCTGCTCTGCGGGCACCACACTGATGGCTTGGTGCTGGTGAGGGTTGAACTTCTCGCCACTGGGTGGGTTGATCTGAGTTACTTTGTTGCGCTCCAAAGCGCTGAGCAACTGCTTTTGCGTGGCGGCGACGCCCTCGCGCATTTGCTCAATCGTGTTTTGCTCGACGGTGAGAGCCGCTTCTAGGCTGTCGATCACGGGCAGTAAGCTCTCCGCAAAACCCTCAACCGCAAATTTGCGAGCCTTTTGGATTTCATCGTCAGCACGGCGGCGGGCGTTTTCGACATCTGCTTTGGCGCGCAAAAAGGCATCGTTTGCCTCGTTTAGCTGCGCTTGTAACGATTCAACGCTCACCTCTGGCGCCACAGCTTCAGCGGTGTCGCCTGCAGCGGCTTTGACAGCGGCAAGGACTTCAGCTGCGGTGGGCTCTGTTGATGCGGTTTCAGGGGGGGCTGATTCAGCTTCAGGGGGCGTGGGTTGTTTTTCAGTGTCTGACATGGTGGGATTCGTAGTTCGATCGGTAGAAAGGGCTTTGCGCCGGGGCAAAACCTGACACCCTCCCTATTTAAGGACGGAAGTGTCGTTTTCAAGGGTAAAAAAACGCCCCCGGGTGAAGGGGGCGTTTGTGGTCTTTTTAATTACCCGATTCCATGAAGCTGCGGAGCTTGTCGCTGCGACTGGGGTGCTTCAGTTTGCGTACGGCCTTGGACTCGATTTGACGGATGCGCTCGCGCGTGACGTCAAATTGCTTACCGACCTCTTCGAGGGTGTGGTCGGTCGACATCTCGATACCGAACCGCATGCGCAGCACCTTGGCTTCACGTGGGGTCAGGCTGTCTAGGATTTCCTTCACCACATCACGCAGACCCGCTTGCATGGCCGCTTCAAGCGGTGCCGTGTTGGCGGTGTCTTCGATGAAGTCACCCAAGTGTGAGTCGTCGTCGTCACCAATGGGGGTTTCCATCGAGATCGGCTCTTTCGCGATCTTCATGATTTTGCGGATCTTGTCCTCAGGGATTTCCATCTTTTCTGCCAAGACGCTGGCATCAGGTTCAAAGCCAAACTCCTGCAGGTGTTGACGGCTGATGCGATTCATTTTGTTGATGGTCTCGATCATGTGCACCGGTATGCGGATCGTGCGGGCTTGGTCGGCGATAGAGCGGGTGATGGCCTGGCGAATCCACCAGGTTGCGTACGTGGAGAACTTATAGCCTCGGCGGTATTCGAATTTGTCCACCGCCTTCATCAGACCAATGTTGCCTTCTTGAATCAGATCCAAGAACTGCAGGCCGCGGTTGGTGTACTTTTTGGCGATCGAGATCACCAAACGCAAGTTGGCTTCAATCATTTCACGCTTGGCATTGCGTGAGTTGGTCTCACCTTGGATCATGCGCTTGTGGATGTTCTTCAGTTGATCTAAAGGCACCACAACGCTGGCTTGCAAGGCGGCCAAGTCGTTTTGAATTTCCTGAACAGGCGGAATGTTGCGCTCCATGATGGCGCTCCATGATTTGCCCGCAGCCGCTTCTTTCTCAATCCACTTGGTGTTTAGCAGGTTAGCCGGGAACTCTTTGATAAAGCGCTCTTGCGGCATGCCGCATTTGTCAACCAAGATGCGACGTAATTCGCGCTCTTTCTTACGAACGGTTTCGACTTGATCGCGAACCATGTTGCTGAGCTTGTCAATGGTCTTCGCGGTAAAGCGAATCGTCATGAGTTGCTCGGTGATGGCTTTTTGCGCCTTCAAGTAGTTGGGTGATCCCCAGCCGTCTTTGTCGTAGGCTTTGCGTAATTTTTCGAAGTGCGTGGCCATGTTGTCAAAGCGAGTGAGGGCCTCGTTTTTCAACTTTTCAAGCAGTTTGGTCAGTGACTTGGAGCCACCTTTGCCGTCATCGTCGTCGTACTCTTCGTCGAAGTCTTCCTCGGCCACGTAGTCGTCGTTTTCGTCGGAGTCAGAGAAGCCGTCTACCACGGTCGAAATCACCACTTTGTCCTGGCGAATTTCGTCAACCATTGCAAAAATTGCTGCGATGGTTGCCGGTGACTCGGAGATTGACTCGACCATATCGGTCAAGCCTTGCTCGATGCGCTTGGCGATTTCAATCTCACCTTCGCGGGTCAGCAGTTCAACGGTACCCATTTCACGCATGTACATGCGCACGGGGTCGGTGGTGCGACCAAACTCGCTGTCAACGGTCGAGAGGGCCGCTTCTGCTTCCTCTTCCGCTTCTTCCTCACTGGTGGCTGTACCACTGGTGTTGTTGAGCAGCAGGGTTTCAGCGTCTGGTGTTTGTTCGTATACGGCAACACCCATGTCATTCAACAGGGAGATGACGACTTCGAGCGTCTCCGCCTCAACTAATTTGTCCGGCAGGTGATCGTTGATTTCACCGTGTGTGAGGTAGCCACGGGTTTTACCGAGCTTCATCAGCGCCTTCAGGTGGGCGCGGCGAGTCATGGTCTCTTCCTCGGACAGGACGGTGTCGTCAAGACCGAATTCTTTTGCCAAGGCGCGCTCTTTCGCCTTGCTGATCTTCATGCGAAGCGGTTTGACCTTTTCAACGGGCTTGTCGTTAGCGGTGCTGGCATCTGTTTCCGCTTCGGCCTCGACGTCGTTGATGTCGTCTTCGATATCAGACAGGTCAATGTCATCGTCTTCGGATGACTTGCGATCTTTTGCAGTTTTACTGGGTTTGGCTGCTTTTGTACTCGCTTTTTTAGCGGCTGGTTTTTTCGCCTCAGCGGGGGCTTTGGCCGCTTTCACGGTTGCGGCAGCTTTAACAACTTTTGCGCTGGCGCTTTCTTTTTTCTCAGTGGTTTTCTTGGCGGTCACAGGTTTTGCTTTCGGGGCGACTTTGGCGCTTGGGGGGGCTGTTTTGCTTGCAGTCGCTTTGGCCTTGGCTGCCGGTGCTTTTACCGGCGTGGCGGTTGCCTTGGTCGCTACTTTGGTCGCTTTCGCGGCGGGCTTGCTAGCGGCCGACTTTGCGGTCGTTGGCTTTGTCGCTGGCTTGACCGTTGGCTTGGCTGCCGATGATTTCGCTGTGGCTTTTACGGCGCTCTTCGTTGCGCCTTTGGCATCCGCGGCTTTTGACTTGCTGGCTGGCATAACAGTTACCTCCTAAACGCGGTCAAGCGTGCGTCAATGACGACACGTCAACACGTCATGATGGAATGGCCTTGCGGCCTAAAAAGGGAAGGCTTTGCAAACTGTTTGGGCGATCATTTGGGGTGCAGTCCTTGCGGAGTGGAGTGGCCGGGCCTGTTGCCCGCCGACCGATGGGGGTCGGTGCCGTGTTCCGGAGGTGCTGCTGTCGCGCTTGCTTGGCAAAACGGATTATACCAAATCGACTGCCTCAGTCGTTAGGTCAATGAAAAAATTACCCGCCTGACGCCGCCGACTGCAGCGCCAAGCGTCGCGCCTGCAGCGCCTTGTAACGCTCGCTCTCGCCGGCTTCAATGGCAAGACCTTCTTCGCGCTTGAGGTGCTCGATAAGCATTCGCTTGAGGAGCTGCTCGAGCTCTGCGCGGGTTTCAGCTTCATTCTCGCTCCCAAGGGTGTCGGCTTGCGCAACCAGTCGGAGGGCATGATTTGAAAATGCATGCGATTGAATCGCCACCTGTAGGGCTGCCCATGGCTGTGCGCCATGGTCGTGCCATTGACTTTCCAACCAAGTGAACAGGGGACCGTGTGGCGGCGGTAATTCGGCGAGCATGTGTTGGTCTTCGGTGCTGAGCCACCCCCAAGCCGCGGGGTGCGTCAGGACGATCCGGGCGACATGGTCTGCGCGGCTGGTCACGCTGCCTCGTCCAGATGCTGCCGCGCGCGGTTGCCATGCCTGCTTGCCGTAAGCACGGCCCTGATTGGTGGCGGCGTTGATTTGGTTTGGCGCACCCATGCCATTACCGGCCGTGGTACTGGTTTTCCCGGCTGGCGCGCTCCAGCGTTTGCCTGAGCGGTTTGGGGATGGACCCTGCCACAACTCAAGGACCTCATTGCCGCCCAGCTGCGCTTGGTCTGCAATGCTGCTGAGCATTTGTCGCTTCAGCGCCCCATCGGGTAACGCCTGCCATAGCGCTTGCGCTTGCGTTAAAAAGTGTGCGCGGCCCTCCGGCAGATTCAAGTCGACGTCTTGTGCCGCCACATCGATTAAGAATTGGCTCAGCGGTGTTGCGCTGGCTACGGCTTGCTCGAAGGCCGGTGCGCCATTGGCACGGATGAAGCTGTCGGGGTCATGCTCACTGGGCAAAAACAGGAACTTGAGCGTTCGCGTGTCTGTAGCGTGGGGGAGAGCGGCCTCAAGGGCTTTTCGCGCGGCGCGTCGACCCGCCGCGTCGCCGTCAAAGCTGAACACGATGTTGTGGGTGAAACGGAAAAGTTTATGGATGTGCTCTGGGGTGCAGGCTGTGCCCAGTGTTGCAACGGCATTTCCAAAACCCATTTGCGCGAGCGCAACAACGTCCATGTACCCCTCTGTAACCAGCGCATAGCCCCGCTCGCGCATCGCCGTGCGACCCTCGAACAGGCCGTAAAGCTCACGTCCTTTCGAGAACAGGGGGGTCTCGGGCGAGTTGAGGTACTTCGGTTCGCCCTTGTCAAGCACGCGCCCACCGAACCCAATGACTTCGCCTTTCACATTGCGAATCGGAAACATGATGCGATCGCGAAAACGGTCGTATCGTTTCTCCTCGGAACCATCGTTGTTCTCGCTCTCGGAGACGATGACCATGCCGCAATCGGCCAATTTGCTATCGAGGTAGTCTGGCAATACCGTTGAGAGGAAACGCCAACCCTCGGGTGCGTAGCCCAGACCAAAGGTCTTGGCGATTTGACCGGTCAGACCTCTGTTTTTGAGATACGCCACAGCACGGGCGTTGCCTTTTAGGGCTTTTTGGTAGCCTATCGCCGCCTGCGTCATGGTGTCGACCAGCTGGCTGTGTCGTGACCGTTGCTCGGCGGCTTGCGCGCGCTGGGCTGGAGATGTTTGCTCCTCGGGCACCGTTAAACCGAGTTGCTGGGCGAGGTCCTGCACGGCCTCGACAAACGAGGCGCCTGTGTGGTCCATCAAGAAGCCAATGGCGTTGCCATTTTTACCGCAACCAAAGCAGTGATAAAACTGCTTGGATGGGCTGACGGAGAACGATGGCGACTTCTCACCGTGGAATGGGCACAGGCCCATGTAGTTCGCGCCCCCGCGCTTTAATTGGACGTGCTTCCCCACCACGTCCACCACATCGGTGCGCGCCAGCAAGTCTTGGATGAATGATTGGGGTATGGCCACGGCTATATTGTGCGCGAAGCGCAGGCCGTGATGCGTACCTTAACGGGGCGCCAAACGAATCGCGCCGTCCAAGCGAATCACCTCACCGTTCAGCATGTCGTTTTCGATGATGTGCTTGGCCAATTTGGCGTAGTCCTGAGGGGTTCCCAAGCGGCTGGGGAAGGGGACGCCCGCGGCCAATGCGTCTTGCACTTCTTGTGGCATCCCAAACAGCATGGGCGTGCCGAAGATACCTGGGGCGATAGTCATGTTACGAATGCCGTTGCGCGCCAAGTCTCGCGCAATGGGCAGGGTCATGCCCACAATGCCGCCCTTAGACGCGCTGTAAGCGGCTTGCCCGATTTGTCCATCGTACGCGGCTACAGAAGCCGTGCTGATCAGCACGCCGCGCTCACCCGTCGCTTGCGGTGCGTTCTGGCTCATGGCCTCGGCACACAAACGGATCATGTTGAATGAACCAACCAGGTTGACGCTGATGGTTTTGCTGAACGTGCTCAGGCTGTGCGCGCCTGATTTGCCAACGGTTTTTTCGGCTGGGGCAATGCCCGCGCAGTTGATCAAACCGAACAGCGGGCCCATTTTCGTTGCGGCGTCCACGGCGGCTTGGGCGTCCGCCTCGCTGCTGACATCACATTTGACAAAAGTGCCCCCAATGGACGCGGCCACTGCTTGGCCTTTTTCAACCTGCATATCGGCGATCACCACCTTTGCGCCGTTTTCGGCCAGCATGCGAGCCGCGCCCTCGCCCAGCCCAGAGGCACCCCCAGTGACGATGAATACGGTTGATTGAATGTCCATGACGTGCTCCTTGCGATTAGATAGTGGTTTGCGTTTGATTGACGTTAACGTAAACGTCAGATCCATGGCGAAAAGTGTAAACCAAACCGCAAGTCGCGAGCGCGGCTAAAGTAGCGACTTCGCTGACTGTTGCGGACTTGCTGTCTCCCTTATGACTCCCATGATGAATCCGTTGAGCCGTCTAGGCTTGGTGCTTGCGCTGACTTTCTCGGTGGTGGCTTGTACGGTGGCTCCGACCAAAGCACCTGAGCCTGTGACACCGCCGCCTGAGGTGGTTGAAATCCTTGTGCCGCCGCGTATTGCTTTGGCGCTGGGCGGTGGCGCTGCACGCGGCTTTGCGCACGTGGGCGTGCTGCAGGTGTTGGAGGAGGCGGGGGTGCCAGTGGATCTGGTGGTCGGGACTTCAGCGGGCAGCGTTGTCGCGGCGCTGCATGCGAGTGGACTCACGGGGGCGGCATTGGAAAGGGCCGCCATGGGCATGGATGAGACGACGCTGACTGATTGGATGTTCCCGTTAATTAACCGCGGCATGATCCGAGGTGAGGCTTTGGCGAACTACATCAACAAACAAGTTGGCGGTCGACCATTGCAGGCATTAAACAAGCCGATCGGGATCGTTGCGGCCACCCTTGGCACCGGGGCACCCATCGTATTCCGGACGGGCGACACAGGTACGGCGGTTCGTGCATCGTCCGCGGTACCGGGTGTGTTCATGCCGGTTGCGATTGGAGACAAAGAATACGTGGATGGGGGATTGGTCGCGCCGGTACCTGCGCGTTTCGCACGCGATATGGGGGGCGAAGTGGTGATTGCGGTGAATATTTCCAGCCCACCGTCAGCAACGCCGGCGAAGGACACCACCGGCCTCGTGTTACAGACCTTCTCCATCATGGGGCAACAGCTCAATGTGTTTGAGTTGGAAGCGGCCGATGTCGTCGTGACACCGCAGCTGGCGGGCGTAGGGTCCGCTGACTTCAGTTCACGCAAGCAAGCCATCATGGCGGGTCGGGTTGCGATGCAACGTGAATTACCTCGGTTACGGGTGTTGATTGCTCAAAAAACAAAAAAAGCCCAACAACCGAAGTCGCTGGGCTTAAAAGAGTGATTCGTTGACGCGTTAGTCAGCGAAAAATCTCAGGAGACAATAATCAAAAAATTAACGTTTCTTGGCAGTTGTTTTAGCAGTTGAAACAGCGGTTGCTGCCAAGGTGTTCATGTTGCTTTCAGCCAGCTCAGTTGCTTGCTTGACAGCCTTCTGGACTGACTCAACAGCGTTGTTTGCAGCAGCAACAGCAGACTTCATGACGGCAACAGCGGTCTCTGAACCAGCAGGTGCGTTCTTGGCGGCGTTGTCGACGACAGTCATGAATTTCTTCTGAGCTTCAGCAGACTGTGACTCAGCAGCGGCGTTGAATTCAGCAGCGGTGCCAGAGGCAATCTCGTAAACGTGACGGCTGTAAGCAGCGGCTTTCTCGGCCAAAGGCTGAACCATTGCAGCTTGCATGGCGATCAGTTCTTGGGCGTCCTTAACAGCCAACAGTGCGTGGGCTTTGTCGGCTGACTCGGCCATTGCAGCTTTTGAGGCTTGGATGTTCAATTCGATTAATTTCTCAACGCCTTCGAAGGCCTTGGCGGTCAAACCGAACATGGTGTTCAGGTTGGCTTGTTGTGCGGCGGTGATTTGTTCAACGGTTAGCATAGTCATACTCCAGTAAAGTTCAAAAAGGTCTTAGTGACAGGTTGTTGAGAGCGGCGACTTGGTTTTACTAGGCCTTGACCCTGTAGATTCCTACTTTGCTGCGCTGCAACATGATTCGAATTATAGAGAAAAAATGACGCGGTGCAACATTTTTGTTGCTGTGCAGCAAAAAAGCGACAAAGTTTGTGCGGAAATTGACGTTAAAGTGTTTAATTTCAACGTGTTATGTGTCTATTTTGGGTGTCAGATAAACCACCTTTCCTAGCTGATGAAAGCCTTTTACGCCACAGATTTTGTGCTCAAGCTGCCCGAAGGCCATCGGTTTCCGATGCAAAAGTACGCACTTTTGCGAGATGCTATCGCGTCTGCTCTGCCGAGGGTCACGTTGCAAGCGGCGCCGGCCGCCACCGACGGGCAGTTGGCCATGGTTCACACACCCGCATACATCGAGGACATCGCCAGCGGTGGCATTTCTGCGGCGATGCAGCGCGAGATTGGTTTTCCATGGTCACCCCAAATGAATCTGCGGGCTCGCCACTCAGTGGGCGCCAGTATCGCCGCTGCACGGGTGGCCATGACTGAGGGGGTTGCCGCAAATATCGCCGGGGGTACCCATCATGCTTACGCTGACAAAGGCGGCGGTTTTTGCGTCTTTAATGACATGGCGGTGACCGCGCGAGTGCTGCAGTCTGATTGGTTGCAGCAGCGTGGACCTCGTGCCCGTCCCATGGCGGTCGCCATCATCGATTGCGACGTCCATCAGGGCAACGGAACCGCCCATGTTTTTCGCAATGACCCAACGGTCTTCACGCTCTCCTTGCATGGCGATAAAAACTTTCCCTTCCGGAAAGAACCCGGCGACCTCGATGTAGCGTTACCCGATGGCCTAGATGATGCCGGCTATCTCGCTGCGTTGGATGAGGCTTTAGGGCACTTGACCCAGCGCTTTGCCCCGGATTTAGTGCTTTACTTGGCCGGTGCCGATATCCATGAGGGCGATCGCCTGGGGCGTCTAAAGGTCACTGACGAGGGCATGCGGGCACGTGATACCGTCGTGTTTGAGTGGGCAAAGACAAAGGGGCTGCCGGTCGCGTTTGCCATGGCGGGTGGCTATGGTCACGAGATTGCCAGTACCGTCCGTGTGCAGTTCCAGACTTTTGAGATTGCGCAGGCGCTCGCGGTTGACTGGCAAGTTCACAACTAACTTGCATAATTAAGCGATGACTGACAAGCGACAAACCCCTGTTTCCCGCGATACGTTCAAGGTGTTTTGCCCCATCCAAACCCGTTGGGAAGACAACGATGTGTACGGGCACGTCAACAACGTCGTCTACTACGCGTGGTTTGACACCGCTGTTAACCGCTGGTTGATTGAGAATCAGGCGCTTGATATCCATGATGGCCAGGTCATCGGCCTGGTCGTGCACACCCAATGTCATTACTTCTCTTCGCTGGCTTTTCCAGACCCCGTTGAAATTGGGATTCAAGTGACTCACATGGGCACTTCAAGCGTGCGTTACCAGTTAGGCGTTTTCGCGAAGGATGCCGAATGGTCCGCTGCCTTGGGTCAGTTCACCCATGTTTACGTCGATGCAAAAACCCGCCGGCCGACGCCTTTGCCGGCTCACCTTAAGCAATTATTGGAGCGAATTACATGAGCGAGACTTCCGGCCCCGTGCCCTCAAATCAACCCGCGCGATCGGTCCCCGAAGCTATCGAGACGCGCGTATCGATGCGGGCCTTTGAGCCGACGCCGGTGCCACGCGAGACCCTTGAGGCGATCTTCGCCTTGGCCGCACGCGCACCCTCGGGGACCAACACACAGCCTTGGAAGATCTATGTCTTGCAAGGCGATAAGCGAATCCAGTTGATCAACGAGGTTTGTGCCGCGCATGACGCTGTACGTGCAGATTCTTCGCTGGCCGAGCGATACAAAGAGCCCTATGACTACTACCCACGCGAATGGGTGAGTCCATTCATTGACCGTCGACGTGCCAATGGCTGGGGGCTTTACGGCCTGCTGGGTATTGGCAAGGGCGACAAAGATGCGATGCACGCGCAGCACCAGCGCAACTTCCGGTTCTTCGACGCACCAGTGGGTTTGATGTTTACCGTGGAGCGTGTGATGGGCCAAGGCTCGCTGCTGGACTACGGCATGTTTTTACAGAATCTGATGCTGGCGGCTCGCGCGCACGGCTTGCACACCTGCCCACAAGCCGCGTGGAATGGCTACGCCAAAATCATCATGCCGCTGATCGGGGCGGGTGAGACTGAGATGCTGGTTTGTGGCATGTCGTTGGGGTATATCAAGGCGTCGGAGACGGTGAATCGGTTTTACACGCCTCGTGAGCCGGTGTCGTCCTTTACCCATTGGATCGATTGACAATGGACAACACCAGTTTGTTGGTCGCCTTGTTACTGGTCAGCTTGTGCTGTCTGGTGTTACTCGTGTGGTTGGTTTGGCGCGGTCAATCCGATCATGCCACGCGTGCATTCGAGACCATCGAGCGTGGCATTCGCCAAGAGCTCACCGAGTCTGGGCGCGCCGGGCGGCAGGAACTGGGGCAGTCTTTGACCCAATTCCAACTGGGTCTGTCAGAGCAGGTGGCGCAATCGGTCAGAACCCAAAACGCGCAACTCGAAGCGTTTGCCAATCAGTTGAGTGCGCTGAAGGTGCACGTGGGCGATACGCTGACCGAACGCCTCACTCAAATGAATGAGGGCAATGCGCGCCGTATGGCCGAGGTGCGCGAAACGCTGGATAAGCAAATCGCACAACTCCAAGCGAGTAACGCGACCAAGTTGGATGAGATGCGTGCGGTGGTCGATGAAAAGTTGCAAGCCACGCTCGAACAGCGCCTTGGGGAAAGCTTCAAGCAGGTTGCAGAGCGCCTGGAGCAGGTACACAAGGGTCTGGGCGAAATGCAGACCCTGGCGCAAGGCGTTGGCGACCTCAAGCACCTGTTGTCGAACGTTAAGAATCGCGGCATGTTTGGCGAGGCGCAGCTGAAAAGTTTGCTGGAGCAGGTCATGGCCCCCGATCAGTACGCGGAGCAGGTCATGACCAAGCCCGGGTCGCGCAACCAGGTTGACTTTGCCATTCGGTTGCCCGGACGCGGCGATGACGGCGCCCCGGTGTGGCTCCCAATCGATGCCAAGTTCCCAACCGAAGACTACGAACGCTTGCTGTTGGCGCAGGAAGCGGCCAATCCGGTGGCGGTGGCGCAAGCGACCAAAGAGCTGACTGCGCGCATCAAGGCCGAGGCTAAGTCCATCAACGAAAAATATGTGGCGCCACCGCACACCACGGACTTTGCCATGCTGTTCCTGCCGACTGAGAGCCTTTATGCGGAGGTGCTGCGGGTGCCGGGTCTCATGGAAGGTTTGCAGCGCGAACACCGCGTGACGTTGGTGGGCCCCACCACACTGATGGCCATGCTTAACTCGCTGCAAATGGGTTTCCGAACGCTCGCACTTGAAAAGCGTTCGAGTGAGGTTTGGCAGGTTTTGGGCGCCGTGAAAACCGAGTTTGGTCGGTTTGGTACGGTGCTAGCGAAAGTCAAATCGCAGACGCAAACGGTTCTCAACAGCATCGATAGCGCGGAAACCCGGACCCGCGCGATGGGGCGAGCGCTCCGACAGGTCGAGGCTCTCAGCGACAGCGGCGCAGATACACTGCTTGCCGGCAACTCGGCTGCCGACACCGATGAGCCACCCACCCAAGGGCCCCAAGGGGCGCCATGAGCGTTACCTACTACAATGCCTTCTGAATTGGATTCCCAAAACTGACTGTCACTGTTCGGAGCATCACTTTTTATGTCACCTACCAGCATCCAAGTTGTTGCCGCGGTGATCTTTGCGTTGGCATTGATTCACACCTTCTCAACGAAATATTTTGAGCATTTGGCTCATACCCGTCCCAGGCACGCCGGTGTCTGGCACCTTTTGGCTGAAGTGGAAGTTGTTTTTGGCTTCTGGGCGATGGTGATGATCGTCGTGATGGCGTTCATGACATCGCGGACGGATGCGGTGAGTTACCTGGATGGGCGAAACTTCACGGAGCCGATGTTTGTGTTTGCCATCATGGTGGTCGCAGGCAGTAAGCCGGTGTTGCAGGCGGCTTCAGCGGCGGTGCAGGCCTTGGTTCGCGTGATTCCGCTACCGGCACCAATTGCATTCTTCTTCACCGCGCTGGCCATCGTGCCTTTGCTGGGTTCGTTCATTACAGAGCCCGCCGCGATGACGTTGGCGGCGTTGCTCATGCGTGACCGGATCTTCACCAATGCCTCCAAGACCCTGCGATACGGGACCTTGGGTGTCCTGTTTGTGAACATTTCAATCGGCGGCACCTTAACGCCCTTTGCCGCTCCGCCTGTTTTGATGGTGGCTGCGAAATGGAACTATGACCTGGCATTCATGCTGACCCACATTGGCTGGAAGGCTGCGATCGCTGTATTCATCAACGCCACGGTACTGACGCTGTTGTTCGCCAAAGAGTTGAAGGCTATGAGCTACTCAGCCGATTCGCCTTACAAGGGCGTCCCCATGCCGATGATCGCGTTGCACGGTTTGTTCTTGCTGGGCATCGTGGTGTTCGCTCACCACCCAGCGGCCTTCATTGCCATCTTTTTGCTGTTCATGGGCGTTGCCACCGCGTACCCCCAACATCAGGAGCGTTTGATTCTGCGCGAAGGCTTGTTGGTTGCGTTTTTCTTGGGTGGTTTGGTCGTGCTGGGCGGTATGCAAGCCTGGTGGTTGCAGCCGGTTTTGATGGCCATGGATGAAACCCAAATTTACTTTGGTGCGACGGCCTTGACGGCGATCACCGATAACGCCGCCTTGACCTACTTGGGTTCACAAGTTGAGGGGTTGAGCGAGGGCTTCAAGTACGCCTTGGTGACCGGTGCCGTTACGGGCGGTGGTTTGACCATCATTGCGAATGCACCCAACCCGGCTGGCGCGTCCATCCTGAAGGGAACCTTCGATGAGGGTGCCATCAACCCCCTGGGGCTGCTGGCGGGTGCGTTGCTGCCGACGGTGGTGGCGATCATTTGCTTCCGTATTTTCCCGTTCTGATTAAGCGGCCAGCACAGAACGAATTTTTAGTCTCAACCGCTGTGTTCGCACAGCGGTTTTTTTATGGAGTTCATACCATGACAAAGCGTCAATTGATTAGTTCAGGTTCGCCCTACGAGGCATCGATCGGTTACTCACGCGCGGTGGTGCACGGCGATTGGGTTTTTGTGTCCGGCACGACGGGTTTCAATTACGAGACCATGACGATTGCCGAGGACGTGGTGTCGCAAGCAGAGCAGTGCCTGAAGAATATCGAGGCGGCATTGAAGCAAGCCGGAGCAACCATGGCTGACGTGGTGAAGGTAACCTACGTCTTACCCGATGCCAATGAGTTTGAAGCCTGCTGGCCTGTGCTGCAGCGCTATTTCGGTGAGGTCCGACCAGCGTGCATGGTGATTTCTGCCGGTCTACTCGATCCGCGCATGCGGATTGAGGCCGAGGTGACCGCCATCAAGGGTTAGTCTGCGAGGTGGTAAAAGTGAGCGATCGCCTGCCATGCGGCGGCGACATCGTCCACAACGACCAGTAGGGCGCGGTCCTCCGGAGAGATCGTGCCTTCCTCAACCAACCAATCGAGGTTAAGGACACGTTGCCAGTAGTCCGACCCAAACAGGATGATGGGCACGGGGGTGGCTTTTTTCGTTTGAACCAGGGTAATGACTTCGAACAATTCATCCAAAGTGCCAAAGCCGCCTGGAAATGCGATCATGGCTTTGGCACGCATCATGAAGTGCATTTTCCGCAGCGCAAAGTAGTGGAATTGGAATTGCAACGCCGGTGTCACGTACGGGTTGACGTGTTGCTCGTGGGGTAGGGTGATGTTCAGGCCGATGGTGGGCGCACCGGCTTCAGAGGCGCCTCGGTTGGCTGCCTCCATCACGCCCGGGCCACCACCGGTGCAGATATAGAGTTGATCCGCAGGCGGTTGACGATTGCTATAGGTGGCTACCAAATGGCCGAAGGCCCTTGCGGCCTCGTAGTAGGCCGCATTGCGCACATCACGTTCAGCGGCTTTGATGGCTTGCGCGTCGCCACTGTCTTTGAGGGCAGCTAAATCTGCGGCTGCGACATCGGCTGGTTTGAAGCGCGCACTGCCAAACACAACAATCGTGTTTTCAATGTGATGCGCCTGAAAAGCTAAATCTGGTTTTAACAGCTCCAGTTGAAATCGGATGCCACGCACCTCTCGCCGGAGCAAGAATTCAGGGTCGGCGAATGCGATTCGATTGGAGTCGGGCTCCAAGTCGCCAGCCGCGTGCGCGATGGACTGTAGATCAGCCCAAGCATCCATGAGCGCGGTTGATTTCAGATCGTTGAGTGATTTCATGCCGACTATTTTGACGGCATTTTGCGGGAACATAAAAAAAGAGGCCCTCAGGCCTCTTTGTTTTGTTGGTATCCGCTGGCGTTAGACGCGGCGGCGATATTCACCGGTGCGGGTATCGATTTCGATGCGGTCACCCTGATCAACAAACAAGGGAATCGCGACTTCGAAGCCGGTTGCAATCTTGGCAGGCTTCAAGACCTTGCCTGAGGTGTCGCCCTTGACAGCGGGCTCAGTCCATGTGACTTCTCGCTCGACAGAGGTGGGGAGTTCAACTGAGATGGCCTTACCTTCGTAAAACACGACTTCGCCAGTCATGCCGTCTTCGAGGTAGTTGAGGGCGTCGCCCATGTTTTCTGCTTCGACTTCGTACTGGTTGTACTCCTCGTCCATGAAGATGTACATGGGGTCAGCGAAGTACGAGTAGGTGCACTCTTTTTTGTCGAGCACGATGTTGTCCATTTTGTCGTCGGCTTTGAAGACGACTTCGGTGCCCATGTTGCCCAGCAGGGACTTGAGCTTCATGCGAACAGTTGCGGAGTTACGACCGCCGCGGCTGTATTCGGTTTTCAGGACGACCATGGGGTCTTTGCCGTGCATGATCACGTTACCGGCGCGAATTTCTTGAGCGATTTTCATAACAATTTAGCGGGTTGTCTCTGGCTTGGTCGCAGAGGGTGGTGTCGAAAACCACGTATTTTAGCCTTTTGAGCGCTATTTTCAGGATTTAAGGGCAACGAAAGCTTCCAGCCGCTCAATCAATGTTGGTTGTGCACAAAGGCGGGAGCGCGTGTGCGACACCCTCTCGCACCACGCTTGCCAGCAGGGAGCGGCGGTCGCAGCATTCCAGCGATCGGGCAATTCATCCGCCCGTACCGGGTCGTTCCACACCGCATGTAACTCACGGACGGGGGTAGGGGGTTGCAACCAATCTAGGAAGGCCGCCAATTTCTCAAAATGAACGCCATCCGTTTGGGGGTAGATGTGCCAAATAAAGGGTTGTCCAGCCCAAAGCGCGCGAACCAGCGAGTCCTCGCCACGCACAATGTTCAGGTCCATGGCGCTGAGAAAACGGTCGAATGCCTGTTGTGACATCGGCGCCAAATCGGTGCGCGCGGGGCTGGGCCCAAACTGCGCTTTCAAGGCTTCGCCACTGCGCCCCGCAGCGGCATAGAGGTGGAGCCGGGCACTGTTTGCTAGCGCGTGTAAGTTCGCGAGAGCGGGGCATTCGTAGCTGAACACGCCCACCCGCAGCCGGTCGTCCGGTGACTCGGGCCACGGCGCGATCTCGTCGGTGGTCGGGCCCAGCAGCCCACCCGATTCTGGTGTGAACCCTGGGTAAAAAAACCATTTGGTACAGCCTTTTGCAGGTCCAGCCATGACGGGGGACGCGAGGCCGTGGTTGGCCGCCGCATAGGACTCCGCGCTGAGGTATTCAAGGTTGATCCAGACCGTTTGGGCTGATGCGGCTATAGCCGCTTCAGTCACGCGAGGAAGTTGGCAACCAAATGCCTCAATCACGACATCGCCACAGTCTATGGCAGCGGCGTGCGGTCCGTCCGTTGGCCAAGCGTGAGTGGCAATGGCTGCGCGCTCTTCGGTGGTTGCCATCCATTGAAGGGGGTCTGGGTCGTTGATGAACAGGCGAACCACATGCCCTCGCGCCACCAAGGCCCTCGCGAAGCGCCAGCAAACGCCAACATCGCCGTAGTTGTCGATCACCCAGCAGTAGATGTCCCATCGCCGCGATTGGGGCGCCGCCATTGATGGGTGCGGGGTGGTTGTGGGCATTGGCTGAATTTGTGGAGAAAGTGCAGGAGAATATGACGATTCAATGCCTGTATTTTGAGACCATTTGTGACCGATCCAACCGTTCCGTCTGACCCCGCCTCAGATCAACCACTTCAAAGCGACGCTGAAACGCCGGCGCACAGTGCTGAATTGCTGGCGCAGGTCGCGGCGCTGCCGGCACTGCCAGGCGTCTATCGCTACTTTGACGCGCAAGATCAGTTGCTTTATGTCGGTAAGGCAAAGAACCTCAAAAAGCGGGTCAGCAACTATTTCCAAAAGCAGCACGGTGGAACGCGGATTGGCCACATGGTCAGCAAGATTGTTCGCCTGCAGACGACAGTGGTTCGATCAGAGGCCGAGGCACTGCTCCTCGAAAATAACCTCATCAAAACCCAGAACCCCCGATACAACATCCTGTTTCGGGACGATAAAAGTTACCCTTACTTGAAGCTCAGCCGTCAGCCCTATCCACGCATGGTTTATTACCGGGGTGCGGTTGACCGACGACACGATTATTTTGGCCCATACCCCAGTGCCTGGGCGGTCAAAGAGACCATCCAACTGATGCAAAAGGTATTCCGGCTGCGGACCTGTGAGGACTCGGTCTATAACAACCGGTCGCGGCCGTGTTTGCTTTATCAGATCAAGCGTTGCACTGCGCCGTGTGTCGGTCACATCAGTCAAGACGCTTACCGCGCTGACGTTGAAAAGGCGCAAGCGTTTTTGCGCGGTGAAACACAGCAGTTACTCAAATCCATGGAAAAGCAGATGCTGGCGCATGCCGATGCCTTGGCTTTTGAGGAGGCGGCACAGGTGCGGAACCAAATATCTGCCCTGTCGAAGGTGTTGCACCAGCAGTCCATTGAGTCGGTTGACGAGACGGATGTCGATGTCCTCGCTGTGAAGGTGCAGGGCGGACGCGCCTGCGTGAACTTAGCCATGATCCGCGGTGGACGACATTTAGGTGACCGCGCCTACTTCCCATCGCACGTGGACGACGCCGTGGCGATGGGTGACGTAAGCGACGGCGACGTTGGGGTGTCTGTTGAGGAGCGTGTGTTGGCGGCGTTTGTGGCGCAACACTACATTGAAGCGCCGGCGCCTCGCGTGGTCGTTTGCAGCCCGAGCCTGCCCAAAGCCCTGACCGATGGTCTCTCGGCGCATGTCGGTTTCAAACTGCATTGGGTGTATCAACCCAAGTCGGAGCGAAAAATTTGGCTCGAAATGGCCCAGAGAAACGCCGAGATTGCGCTGGCGCGCTTGTTGTCTGAGGAGGGTTCGCAACAGGCCCGCACCCGCGCGTTGGTTGACGCGCTTGATCTCGCACCAGATGACTTGGCGAGTTTTCGGGTCGAGTGCTTTGATATCTCACATACCGCGGGGGAGGCGACGCAGGCATCATGCGTGGTGTTTCACCATCACAAAATGCAGTCCAGCGAGTACCGTCGGTACAACATCGAAGGGATCACAGGCGGCGATGACTACGCAGCTATGCGACAGGTGTTGACACGACGCTACAGCAAAATCGTCGAGGCCGATTCCGACAGCAAGTTACAGATGCCTGATGTGGTTTTGATTGATGGCGGTAAGGGGCAAATCAGTACGGCGAAGGCCGTTTTCGAGTCCCTGTCATTGGATGTTTCTCGGCTTGTAGGGGTCGAGAAAGGTGAGGGTCGTAAAGTCGGTCTAGAGGAATTGGTGTTTGCAGACGGACGGCCCAAGGCCTATTTGGGCCACGATTCGGCTGCCCTGATGCTGGTCGCCCAGATTCGCGATGAGGCCCACCGATTTGCAATCACCGGCATGCGCGCAGCGCGAGCCAAGGTGCGTACCGGCGGCAGCCAATTGGAGACCATTCCCGGTGTTGGCCCCAAGCGACGCGCGGCTTTGTTGCAACGCTTTGGTGGTGTCAGAGGGGTGGCTTCCGCCAGTGTTGAAGATTTGGCAAGTGTCGACGGTGTTTCCGTCGAAATGGCGACGACAATCTACAACGCACTTCGTTAATACACAGACACTTTATGTACACCACCATCCCCATGCTCATGACCTGGGCTCGCATTGTCGCAATCCCTTTGCTGGTGGGCGTTTTTTTCATTCCTGAACTGTCTGAAGTTGCGCAAAATACCATCGCTGCGTTGATGTTTGTGGCCTTCGCGCTGACTGACTGGGCCGATGGTTACTTGGCACGTAAGCTCAACCAAACCTCTGCTTTCGGGGCGTTTCTCGATCCTGTCGCCGACAAATTTTTGGTGTGTGCAAGTTTGATCATCTTGGTGCACCTCGATCGCGCTCACGTAGTGGTAGCGCTTGTCATCATTGGCCGTGAGATTGCGATTTCGGCATTGCGCGAGTGGATGGCCATGATCGGGGCCAACAAGAACGTCGCGGTTCACATGCTGGGCAAGCTCAAGACAACCGTCCAAATGGTTGCGATCCCGTTCTTGCTATTTGACGGCATTTTGTTTGGTCTCCTGGATACGCGTCTTGTCGGCGATGTGTTGATTTGGGTTGCCGCGCTTCTGACGGTTTGGTCCATGGTGTACTACTTGCAAAAAGCACTGCCCGCGATTCGCGACGGACTCGAACGCTGATTGGTCGGTATGTCGCAAACCGATCAGCGGCTGATAGCCGCCATGCCCGTTGTCTTTGTACTCATCTGGAGCACTGGTTTTATCGTTGCGCGCTTGGGCATGCCGCATGCAGGGCCGATGGCCTTCCTGACCTGGCGGTACTGCTTGTCAGTGGCCTGTTTCCTGATTTGGGTCAAGCTCTCGGGTGTGGCGTTTCCGCGGTCTCGGCGGGCGTGGGCGCACCTCGCAGTGACTGGTCTATTGATGCACGCGGGCTACCTCGGCGGCGTGTGGGCTGCTGTCAAGGTGGGTATGGGTGCGGGGCTCGCTGCACTGATTGTTGGTTTGCAGCCGGTGCTGACGGGCATCTGGTTGTCCTATGTGGGCAGTCGTGTCACACCCCGGCAGTGGTTCGGTTTGGCCCTGGGTTTGTTGGGCTTGTTCTTTGTGGTGTTTCACAAGCTCGACCATGCGGGGGAGGTCACCCCGCTTACCATTACGTTGGCCGTCACGGCGCTGCTTAGCATCACCGCGGGTACGCTTTATCAGAAGCGTTTTGTACAGCCATGCGATGTGCGCGCTGCCAGTGTGATTCAAATGAGTGCCGCATTGGCGCTTACGTTACCCCTGGCCCTCATTGAGAATCAACCCGTGCAGTGGGTGCCAGATGTCATGATCGCGATGGCTTGGTCTGTATTGGCGCTGAGTTTGGGTGCCAGTTCCCTGTTGTATTTGCTCATTCAGCGCGGTGCGGCTGCGGCTGTGAGCAGTCTCATGTATTTGGTTCCGCCTTGCACGGCTGTAATTGCGTGGTTCTTATTTGACGAGCCGTTGACCCCGCTCACGTTGTTGGGTATGGCCATCACGGTGCTGGGTGTCGCCTTGGTGAGGCCGCGCAGTTAGTTAATCAGGGTATAAACCGAAGCATTTAAAAAAATTTATCGACACGAACGACTTATGACACAACACACCATCGCAGTAATCGCCGGAGACGGTATTGGCACAGAGGTGATGCCCGAAGGCCTGCGCGTTTTGAACGTCGCTGCTGAGCGCTTTGGGATTGATCTCGTCTACAAGCAATTTGATTGGGCCAGCTGGCCCTACTACGAGCGCCACGGCAAGATGTTGCCCGATGACTGGAAAGCCCAGTTGGCTGATGTTGATGCCATCTTCTTTGGAGCCGTGGGTTGGCCGGAAAAGATCCCTGACCACGTATCGCTATGGGGTTCCTTGCTGCAGTTCCGGCGCGAGTTTGACCAGTACATCAACTTGCGCCCCGCCAAATTATTGCCAGGCGTGATTGCACCCGTGGTGCGGCCGGATGGCAGCCCCCGCGAGCCTGGTGAGATCGACATGATGATCGTGCGAGAGAACACTGAGGGCGAATACTCGTCCATTGGTGGCCGCATGTACGCTGGAACGCCGCGTGAAATTGTCATGCAAGAGACGGTCATGTCACGCTATGGCGTCGACCGTGTGTTGCGTTTTGCCTTTGAGTTGGCCCAGAAGCGGGGCGCCAAGCACCTCACGAGTGCCACCAAGTCCAATGGCATTGCCATCACCATGCCCTATTGGGACGAGCGATTCGCGGCGATGGCAGCTGAGTTCCCCGATATCAGAATAGACCAGTTCCACATTGATATTTTGTGTGCGCACTTCGTGCAGCGACCCGACCGGTTCGACGTGGTGGTGGCGAGTAACCTGTTTGGTGACATCCTGAGCGATCTGGGGCCAGCTTGTATGGGCACGATTGGTTTGGCGCCCAGCGGCAACCTGAATCCTGAGCGGAAATTCCCCTCCCTGTTCGAGCCTGTTCATGGCTCTGCCCCCGATATCGCCGGACAAAATATAGCGAATCCAATCGGGCAAATTTGGGCGGGCGCCATGATGCTGGACTTTTTAGGATATCGCGATGCGCACGACGCAATTTTGGAAGCAGTTATAGCGTCGTTACAGCCGGGTACGGATGCGCCGCGAACGCGTGACTTGGGCGGCACAGCCTCTACTCAGGCTGTCGGTGAAGCGATTGCAACGCTACTCGCACCGTAACTTTTTGTCTTAAAGTGGCGTCAAATAAGGGTTTTACCGATGTTTCGCCGGTTGACGCCGCTGGCGCACTTCGGTTTAATCGAAGCCGCACTGAAATTTAAAAAGTTTTTTCTAAGTTTCGGTTGCACCAAATAACGTGGATACAATCCTGCATACCGTAGGTCATCTTTAATCTAAGGAGTTAGCGTGAATAAAACAGAATTGATCGAACACATCGCAAAGACAACCGACACATCAAAAGCGTCTGCAGCACGCTCATTGGAAGCAATGATTGATGCGGTTCGCAAAACCCTGAAAAAGGGCGGTACCGTCTCTTTGGTCGGTTTCGGAACTTTTGCGGTTGGCAAGCGCGCAGCTCGCACCGGTCGCAACCCACGCACTGGCGATACAATTAAGATCAAGGCCGCTAAAGTGCCTAAGTTCCGTCCAGGTAAAGGCTTGAAAGACGCGATTAACGGTCGTTAATCAGTAGCTTCCAAGCGGTGGGGTGCTTAGCTCAGTTGGTAGAGCGGCGCCTTTACACGGCGTAGGTCGGCGGTTCGAGACCGTCAGCACCCACCACCCCTTCAAAGGCGAACATTGTTCGCCTTTTTCATTGCGCGTTAATATCGTGTGTTTTGGTTAACTGTTAGTCTCGTTTTAGTGACCCCGTCTTGAGGAATTTCCGGCATGTTTGAAACAATCCGTCAAAGCAAAATCGTGATGATATTTTTGCTCGGCCTGCTGGTCATTGCGTTCGTATTCGTCGGGGTCAGCGGTTACAGCTCGTTCAATGACAAGAGCCCCACTGTGGCGGAGTTAGATGGTGCTGTCATCACGCAGGCGCAGTGGGATCAAGCGCATGAGGCAGAAATTCAAAACCTGCGCGAATCGATGCCGCAGCTGGATGTCAAATTATTGGACACGCCGGAGGCACGCTATGCCACTTTAGAGCGCCTGTTGCAGGACGAGTTGGTGGCCGCGTCGGTACGTAAGCTCCGCGTGGTTGCAGGCGACAGTGCAGTTCAGCGGGCGTTGCGTGACGATCCTTGGCTTAACGCTCGCCGCGATGCCAGCGGCAATCTTGACGTAGCGCAGGTGCGCGAGGAGCTGGCTATTCGCGGCATGACCGACGAGAGTTATGCCGCTCAAATGGCCTACGCCTTGGCACAAGCGCAAGTGGCGCAGGGCGTTCAAGCCACGGGCTTGGCACTAAGTGCGGCAGCCAAAGCGACTCTGGATGCCTACTTCGAGCGCCGTCAGATTCAGGTGGCACTTTTCGATGCCCGGCAATTCACCGAAAGTGTGAAAGTAACCGACGCTGATGTTCAGACTTTCTACGACGACAACAAGGCTAATTTTTTGGCGCCTGAAACGGTCGATGTAGCCTACTTGGTGCTGGATCAGGCTGATATCGCCAAGGCGATCGAAATCAATGAGGCGGATTTAAAGGCCTATTACGAACAAAACAAATCTCGACTTTCAGGGCCAGAAGAGCGCCGAGCCAGCCATATTCTGCTGACCCTTGATGCGGGTGCGTCTGCCGACGCTGTGAAAGCGGCGGAGGAAAAAGCCAAGGAGTTGCTCGCTCGGGTGAAAGGAGATCCAACGCAGTTCGCGCAATTGGCAAAGGAAAACTCACAAGACCCCGGTTCTGCTCAAAATGGCGGCGACTTGGGCTTCTTCGGGCCGGGCGCGATGGTGCAGGCTTTTAACGATGCCGTATTTGCAATGAAGAAGGGCGAGATCTCTGACATCGTGCGCACGGATTTTGGTTTACACATCATTCAGCTCACTGACGTGAAGTCAGCAGAGATCAAGCCCTACGAGGCGATGCGCGCATCGATTCTCGATGACTTGCGTGGTTCGCAGGCTGCTCGTAAATTTGCGGAGGTTGCGGAGTCATTCTCAAACGTGGTCTACGAACAGGCCGACAGCTTAGAGCCTGCAGCCAAGCGTTTGGGTTTGACCATCCAAACCGCGAAGGCCGTGAGCCGCCAAGGGCCATCAAACGCTGCAGATAATGCGATTTGGGGGAACGCCAAGTTGCGTGAAGCCGTATTCGCCAACGACGCGATCCAAAAGAAGCTCAATACAGCGGCTATCGATATCGGTAGCTCGCGTTTGGTTGCCGCGCGGGTGACTGCGCACCAACCAGCACGCACGCGTGACCTCGCAGAGGTGAAAACGCGCGTTCAGGCACTGTTGACCGCCCAAAAGGCTGCAGCGCTGGCGGTCAGCACGGGCCAGGATGCTCTCACAAAGTGGCGGGTTGGCAGCACCGCGCCCGTTGCCAATGTGAGGCTGGGTCAGTCGGTCAGCGTTTCACGTGACCAAGCAGGCGAGCTATCGCCCAACTTGATTGCTGCGGCGCTGCGGGTTGATGCCAAGCAATTACCCGCGTGGACCACTGTTGATCAAGGCCTTCAGGGATTCGCTGTGATCAAAGTGACTGCAGTGGAGAAGCGCCCAGCGCCTGAGGCGACCCAGGCTGCACAAGAAGTGCAGCAATTCACACAAGCATGGTCAAGCGCTGAATTGAACGCGTATTTGGCAAGTCTGAAAGTACGCTTCAATTCCAAGATATTGGTGCCTAAGCCATCGGCAACTGCTAACGTGGCGAGATGATTCAGGGCATTTGAAATGCTATAATTTTGGTCTGCGGTGGCTGTAGCTCAGTTGGTAGAGTCCCAGATTGTGATTCTGGTTGTCGCGGGTTCGAGCCCCGTCAGTCACCCCACTGTACAAAAGCCCTTGGTCGTTGCTGGCCAAGGGCTTTTTCAATGGTTGCCCGGCGTCAGAATGGTCACGGATTGGTCAGTACCAGCTTGCCATTGATCGCTCTGCGTGCCATAACGTCAAAGGCTTTCGGTAAGTCGGTCATCGTGAATGATTGTTGCACTGGTGGTTTGATGGTTCCTGCCTGAATCCAGCGCAGTAACTCGGCCATCATGGCCTCATTGGCAGCCGCTTCGCGTTTGGCAAAATCGCCCCAAAAGACACCCACCAATGACGCGCCTTTGAGCAGGGCCAAATTGAAGGGGAGCTTGGGGATTTCACCGCTTGCGAAGCCAACGACCAAGTAACGTCCGCGCCATGCAATGGAGCGAAACGCAGGCTCTGCAAACGCGCCGCCGACAGGGTCATAGATGACATGAGGGCCACCAGCGCCACACGTTGACTTGATCGCGTCACGCAGTGTCGTGTCAGGTGTGTGGATGCTGTAGTCGATGGTGTCATCCGCTCCCAGCTCGCGACAGAATGCACATTTTTCCGCTGAGGAGGCCGCTGCAACGACGCGCGCACCGAGCGCCTTGGCAATTTGGATTGCCGAGCTGCCGACGCCGCCTGCAGCGCCCAAGATAAGCACCGTCTCGCCCGCCAAAAGCTGCGCGCGATCGATCAGTGCATGGTGAGAGGTGGCATAGGCCATGATGAAGGCCGCCGCCTCCGGCAATGGAAAATTGACCGGCAGGGGAATACACAAAGCCGCCTTGATGCAGGCATGGGTTGCAAATGCGCCGACGCTGGGTAATGCAGCGACATGGTCACCGACCTTTAACGTGCTGACCTCGCTGCCGCAAGCGGTCACGACACCCGCAAATTCGGCGCCTGGCACAAAGGGGGGTGTTGGCTTGAATTGATATTTGTTCTGAACGATCAGCAGATCCGGAAAGTTTAAGCTGGCCGCTTTGATTTCAATCAAGACCTCGTCTGCAGCAGGCTGCGGCGTGGACAGCTCGGTCCACGATAAATTTTCGACACCTGTGGGGTCGGTGCATCGCCACGCAAACATAAATGGGCTCCCGATAAAAACGTTAAAAAGACTCAACGGCAATAATAAGCATGCTTTTCTGCATGACCTGTCACGTGCGGCTTTCTGCCCCTACAATTTCTGCATGAACATCTTACTCAGCAACGACGACGGTTACCTTGCCCCTGGCTTGAAGGCGCTCTACGAGGCGATCAAGCCGCACGCCCACGTGGTGGTCATCGCGCCTGAGCACAACAACAGCGCGAAGTCGAACTCACTGACGCTTAATGCCCCGTTATACGTGCACGAGGGCAGTAATGGCTTTCATTTTGTGAACGGCACGCCCGCCGATTGCGTGCACATTGCGCTCACGGGGTATTTGGATTGGCGGCCGGATTTGGTGGTGTCCGGCATCAACAATGGCGCCAATATGGGGGACGACACGATTTACTCGGGTACCGTGGGCGCCGCTATGGAGGGTTATCTGTTCGGTATTCCTGCAGTCGCGTTTTCACAGGTCGAAAAAGGGTGGGCGCACCTAGATGCCGCTGCCGAAAAGGCGGGTGAGTTGGTTGCGCAATTGCTCGCAACATTGGGAGGCGATCCGGTGGCGTCGGTCGCGACGCCGGCGACCTGCGAATTCCCCTGGTTGTTAAATGTAAATATCCCGAATCGTGCCTTTGATCAAATAGGCAACTACGAGGTCACCCGTTTGGGTCGTCGGCACGCCGCACAGGCGGTGATCCAGCAGCCCAGTCCGCGGGGTGAGACCATGTATTGGATTGGCCAAGCGGGTGAGGCGCGTGATGCCGCGCCTGGTACCGACTTCCATGCCACCAGCCAAGGCAACGTCGCCGTGACGCCCTTGCATGTTGACTTGACTCACTACAACGACCTGGACGCGTGGCGCGCGAGGGTGCAGCAGACGGGAAATTGAGTCCCTATGGCCCAATCGCCACCACCGGAAAAAAAGTGGTTATCGACCGCCTATAAAGCGTCGGCTGGCGCGCCCGCAAATAAGGTCAGCGTGGCTCGACCACAGGCCAAACTGTATGCACCCAGTGGGGTTGCGCCGACGGGGGCCGGGCTTGATTCCAGTCGCATAAGGGCCAATATGGTGGATCGCCTGATGGCGCAAGGATTGGATTCCGAAGCCGTGCGAGATGCGATGTTGCGCGTCGAGCGACACCGATTTGTTGACTCGGCGCTCATCAACCAAGCCTACGAAGACACCAGTTTGCCGATTGGCTTGGGGCAAACGATTTCCAAACCCAGCGTGGTGGCTCGCATGCTTGCCCTGTTGGTTGCTGGACAGCAATTGCCGATGGGGCGTTTGCTCGAGATTGGCACCGGCTGCGGTTATCAAGCTGCGGTGATGGGATACTTGGCAAAAGAGGTGTACTCGATTGAGCGCCTGAAGGGGCTACATGACCGCGCACGCGCCAACTTGCGTCCTTTTCAACGCCCGAATATCCATCTCATCATGGCCGACGGTCATCTGGGATACCCAGCCGGCGCACCGTATGCCGGTATCGTGGCTGCGGCGGGCGGTGAGGCGATTCCCCAGGCTTGGTTGGATCAACTGGCGATGGGGGGGCGCTTGGTCGCGCCGTGTCAGATTGGTCCCGGCCAGCAGCGTTTGGTTGTGGTTGATCGAACCCCTGACGGTTATGTAAAACACGAGTTAGAGGCGGTTTTGTTTGTGGCTTTAAAATCAGGCGTAGCCTAAATATGAATTACTTTGGAGTTTTATGACGGATCAATACCTGACAGCGATGGGTCTTATCAAGCAGGCTTGGTGGCGGCGCGGTTTGTTGTTGGTTGTGTCGGCGGCACTGGTGGCCTGCGCGCAGGGGCGTGTAGGACGTGCGCCCGTCGAGACCCGCTCATTACCGCGTGCGAGTGCGGCGCCATTGCCAGATGGTGAATACCGGGTTCAGCCGGGCGATACCTTAACGCGTATTGCCGCGAACTTTAACCAAGATTGGCGTGATTTGGCCAACTGGAATCAACTGGCAAACCCAAACAATTTAGAGGTCGGGCAGGTCTTGCGCGTTTCCCCTCCGCGATCTGGCCAGCCCGTGAAACCGGCCGTCCCGAAGCCGGCTGAGCCCAACCCGGTTGTGGCCAAAGCGCCGCAAGCTGCAGAAGAGCCGGTGGCTGTGACCGTGCAGCCGATCAAGGGCGCTGACAGCCGCCCTCAACCGATCAAGCCACTTGAGAAGCCATCGCCAGTTGCTGCCGCTCCGGAGGCGCCCGTGAGTGCGGAATCGGTCGACACGGAGACCGCACAGTTGGCCGCACAGCTCAACTTGCGTTGGCCCGCTGAGGGCGATATTGTTGCCACTTTTGACGACAAGACCAACAAGGGTATTGGTATCGCCGGGCAGTTGGGCGATCCGATTGTCGCCGCAGCTGACGGCCGTGTGGTGTACGCAGGTTCCGGCTTGCGCGGGTATGGCAACTTGGTCATTCTCAAGCACGACGACACATTTCTAACGGCCTATGCTCACAACCAATCCCTGGCCGTGCGGGAGGATCAAGTCGTTAAAAAAGGCGACAAGATTGCGCAGATGGGCAGCTCGGATGCTGATCGCGTGAAGCTGCACTTCGAGGTGCGGCGTTTGGGTAAGCCCGTCGACCCAATCGCTTTTTTGCCAAAACGCTAAGCCTTCTCACGGGACCTCGCCAGTCCCTGCGACAATAGAGGGATGCCCTCAAACACAGCACCGATTCAAGTCGACGATCCTGACTTAAAAGCCAGCGAACAGCAATCAGCCTCCACGGCCACGACGCGCCCCGCGCCACCGCCACGCAACGGTCGGCCTGACGACTGGCTGTATGTTCATTCGATGGACCTCAACGCGCAGGGCGTCGCCCATCGCGATGACGGTAAGGTGGTTTTCATAGACGGTGCGCTGCCCGGTGAATGGGTATCAGCGCAGGTACATCGCAAAAAAAGTAACTGGGAAATGGCCTCACTGAAGGCCGTTCATGAGTCATCGTCACAGCGGGTGGCACAGCCTAAGTGTCCACACTCTGGATTGCATGCCGGTAGCTGCGGCGGGTGCAAGATGCAGCACCTCCAACCGGCTACGCAGGTCGCCATCAAACAGCGCGTGTTGGAGGACAACTTGTGGCACCTGGGAAAAGTGCGTCCGACCTTCGTTCTGCGACCCATTGAAGGGCCGACCTGGGGCTATCGATTCCGGGCACGGTTGTCGGTGCGCTACGTGCCGAAGAAGGGCACTGTGTTGGTGGGGTTTCATGAGCGCAAAAGCCGTTACGTCGCGGATATGCAAAGCTGCGCCGTGCTGCCAAAGTCGGTCAGTGATTTGCTGCCGCACTTGCGCACGTTGTTCCACGGCATGGACGGGCGCGCCACCTGCGCCCAGCTAGAGGTCGCTTGTACGGCCACACAGACCGGCTTGGTGTTACGTCACCTCGAGCCCTTGTCAGCGGCTGATTTAGACCGCTTGCGTGCATTTGCAACGGAATTCAGCGCTGGGCAAAACAAGCCTGAAATCATTTGGTATCTGCAGCCCAAGGGCCCCGACACAATTGCGCGTTTAGACGGCGCGCCGCACGATCTGGAGTACACCCTCCCGACCTTTGGTGTGACGATGCCGTTTAAGCCTGCTGACTTTACGCAGGTCAACCCCTACATCAACGATGTCCTGGTCACCCGCGCTTTGAATCTGTTGCAGGTTGAGCGGCACGAACGCGTCTTCGATTGGTTTTGTGGTTTAGGTAATTTCACCTTACCGCTGGCAACGCAAGCGGGTGAGGTGGTCGGCGTCGAGGGTGCAGACACCCTGGTTCAACGCGGGATAGACAATTACAAGCGTTTCAAAACCACGCAACCCAATGCCGCACCGACCACGTTTGTTGCGCGCAATTTGTTCGAAATGGACGCGGCGACCCTGCTTGCGGATGGCACCGCACAGAAGTGGTTGGTTGACCCGCCCCGAGAGGGCGCGATGGCGCTTGTGACAGCGCTGGTGGATGCGATATCGCAGTCCCAACAAAGCGCAGACGACCAGTGGCAACCGCCCGTGAGAATTGTCTATGTGAGTTGTAACCCAGCAACCTTGGCCCGTGATGCGGGCTTGCTAACGGCTGGGGGTCATTACCGCTTGACGTCTGCCGGTGTGGTGAACATGTTCCCACACACGGCACACGTTGAGAGTATTGCGGTGTTTGAGCGCGTCAGTGCTTAGTCTTCGCCACCGAACACACCGAGCAAAACCAACAGATTTTGGAAGATGTTGACGAGGCTCAAGTAGATCGCCAGGGTCGCTGTGATGTAGTTGGTTTCACCGCCGTCAATGATGCGCTTGATATCGACCAACAAGAATGCGCTGAAGATGGCGACAGCAAGCATGGACAGAACCACCATGCCGGTTGAGCTGGCCACAAAAATGTTGATGACCATGCCGACCAACAACAAAATGACACCGATGGTGAGCCACTGGTTGAGCCCGCTGAGGTCACGCTTCACGACGGTCGCCAAGCTTGCCATGGCGAAGAAAACGGCGGCCGTGCCACCGAAGGCCATCATGACCAGGTCGGCACCGTTGCTGAAGCCCAAAACCATCGCAATCAGGCGCGAAATCATCAGGCCCATGAAGAAGGTGAAGCCCAGCAAAACGGGAACGCCAGCCGCTGAATTTTTGGTTTTGTTAATGGCGTAAATGAAGCCGAAAGCACCACCTAAGAACAAGACCAGGCCCATCATGCCGCTCATAGCAGCGGTGATACCAGTTGCTACACCCAGCCACGCCCCCGCCACGGTTGGTAACAAGCTGATGGCGAGTAACCAATAGGTGTTGCGTAGCACCTTATTGCGCTGTGCGCTGGAGATGCTGCCGCCAAACGTGTCGGCAGTGTTGAGGGGTTGGTTCATAGAGCGATACTCCTTCGACGTCATCGACACACAATTTGTGTCAGCAACAGTCTACTAAATAAGTGTCAATTTCCGAAATCGGGGCGATTGTTGCCACACCCTGTGGGGTTAATGTGACCGAAATGGAGGGAATCGGCCCGTGGTGTGGGGATAGGGATGGTTATGCTTACGGCTTTGCTTTATCTCTTTACTAAAAAGGATCCCCATGAAAACCAAGTCCTACCTCGAGTCTGCAGACGTCAAGGCCATCCTCCAAGCAGCGGAGGCGGAAGCTGTTGCTAACAATTGGAACGTTGCCATCGCCGTGGTCGATGACGGCGGGCATTTGTTGGGGTTCCAGCGTTTGAATGGCACACCTGCCGTGTCAGCGCACATTGCACAGGCGAAGGCCAATACGTCCGCTTTGGGTTGCCGTGAGAGCAAGATCTATGAAGACGTCATCAATCAAGGGCGTACCTCTTTCCTCAGCGCACCCGCTATTTCCGGTTTGTTGGAGGGTGGTGTGCCGATCATGAAGGACGGCGTTTGTATCGGTGCGGTTGGCGTCAGTGGTGTGAAGTCCAATGAGGATGCACAAGTCGCCAAGGCTGGTATCGCGGCGTTGAACATCGCGTAAGCACGGCGGCCCCGGTTCGGCACAAGAATTCTGGCTTATTCGGGTTTTCCTTGATCAGGATAAACCCTAAGTTTTAGCGTTTTAATGGCTTTTTATCAGTTAGCCGTAAGGGTCGGGCCTGACAGTGCGGTGTCACTGGGGGTTTCGTGTGGGGTTCTCGCGCGGATTTCCGGACAAAGTGCAGCGGATTCCCCGCTGCGATTTGAAAACACATCTAAAGGAGATGGCCAACATGAATGACAGCAAAGGTTACTGGGCGGCAACGCTCAGCCTGCTGAGCAAGATCCTGGTTGTATGGTTCTTGGCTTCGTATGGCGCCGGTATTTTGTTTGCACCTGCACTTAATACCATTCAGCTCGGCGGTTACCCGTTGGGATTCTTTTTTGCCCAGCAAGGCTCAATTTGGGTCTTCCTACTTCTTATTTGGTACTACACCAAAAAGATGGGCGAAATTGACCGCGCCTTCGGCGTGAGCGAAGACTAAGGAGTCCAATAATGGAATTACAAACAATTACCTACCTCATTGTGGGTGCTACATTCGCGCTTTACCTTGGTATCGCGTTTTGGGCCCGCGCGGGTAGTACCAGCGAGTTCTACGTTGCCGGCGGTGGTGTTAACCCCGTCATGAACGGTATGGCTACCGCGGCGGACTGGATGTCTGCTGCGTCATTCATCTCAATGGCGGGTCTGATTTCCAACATGGGCTACGGCGGCGCCGTGTTCCTGATGGGCTGGACCGGCGGTTATGTGTTGTTGGCCATGTTGCTGGCACCGTACCTGCGTAAGTTCGGTAAGTTCACCGTCCCCGAGTTCATCGGCGATCGTTTCTACAGCAAGGGTGCACGCACCATTGCCGTGATTTGTTTGCTGGTGGCTTCCATCACCTACATCATTGGTCAGATGACAGGTGTGGGTGTGGCTTTCTCGCGCTTCTTGGGCGTCACGAAAGAAATGGGTATCTACATTGGTATGGCGATCGTGTTCGCGTATGCCGTGTTCGGCGGTATGAAGGGTATTACCTACACCCAGGTCGCGCAATACATCGTATTGATCTTGGCTTACACCGTGCCTGCCGTGTTCATTTCATTGAACTTGACTGGCAACCCCTTCCCACAATTGGGTCTGGGTAGTGACTTCGCTGGTACCGATGGTGCCTTGTTGGCCAAGCTTGACCAGGTCGTGACCGAGTTGGGTTTCCCGCAATACACCACCAACAGTCGCGGTGACATGCTGAACATGTTCTCGTACACCGTGTCACTGATGATTGGTACGGCTGGTTTGCCACACGTGATCGTTCGCTTCTTCACCGTTCCAAAGGTGTCTGACGCACGTGCCTCAGCGGGCTGGGCTTTGGTTTTCATCGCGATTTTGTACACAACCGCACCTGCGGTTGGCGCGATGGCCAAGTTGAACCTGCACGCCACGGTTAACACCGCGGTCAAGGGTGGTGGCGACTTTTTCGCTGCTGAGAACAGCATCAAGTACGAAGAGCGTCCTGATTGGATGAAGCGCTGGGAAGTAACGGGCTTGTTGAAGTTTGACGACAAGAACGGTGACGGTCGTATCCAGTACTACAACGACGCAACCAAGAACGAGGCTGTCAAGGCCAAGACTGATGCGGCTGGCTGGAAAGGCAACGAGCTCAGCGTGAACGCCGATATCATCGTGTTGGCGAACCCCGAGATCGCGTTGTTACCCAACTGGGTGATTGCGTTGGTTGCGGCCGGTGGTTTGGCTGCAGCGTTGTCAACGGCCGCTGGCTTGTTGATGGCGATTTCATCTGCGGTTTCGCATGACTTGATCAAAGGCGTTTTCAACCCTGAGATCAGTGAGAAAAGCGAATTGCTTGCCGGCAAGGTCTCCATGGGCGCAGCGGTTTTCGTCGCCGGATATTTGGGTCTGAACCCGCCTGGCTTCGCTGCCGGTACGGTGGCTTTGGCCTTCGGTATTGCGGCGAGCTCATTGTTCCCCGCGATCCTGATGGGTATCTTCTCCAAGCGTATGAACAGCGCTGGTGCCATCGCCGGTATGGTTGCAGGCTTGAGTGCGACTTTGTTCTACGTGTTTGCCCACACCGGCATCATGTTCATTAAAGGCACCGAGTTTGTGGATTTGGTCGGCGGCAAGAACGGCTGGTTCGGCATTGAGCCCAACGCGATTGGTACCATCGGTGCGATTGTGAACTTCGTGGTTGCGTATGTGGTCTGTAAGGTCACAGCGCCACCACCTGAGCACATCCAAGAGCTGGTGGAATCGATCCGTATCCCCAAAGGTGCGGGTGCAGCAACTGGTCACTAAGCTCTGCTGGTGACGTGCACTGGGGCACCGCCCCGGTGCATCTAAAATAAAAAGCCCTGCAGCCCGTGCTTCAGGGCTTTTTTCTTGAAGGTATCTCTCCTTATGGCTATGCACGTATACGTGGATTTGATTCTCACGTGGATTCTTTTCTTAGCCCTGTTTCCGATGACCTTTGTTTGGTATCGACAGGCATGGCGCATCGCCGTGAAGCGCGACTTTTCAACGGTGGCATTAAAAGGTGGCGAGTCGCCTCCAAACCCTGCGAAATTTGCACCGTTTGCGTTAGGGCTCAACTTGGTCGCCGCAACCGTGACGCTCAGTGTGATCATCGGCGTGGTTTCCGCAACGTTGCCCAAAGATGAATGGACGGCAATGGCGGGCGTCACTATCTGGTGCAAATTGATATTTAACTATGCGATTAGCCGGCATGCCCACCTGGGGGTCAAGAGCGCGCGTAAGTTGGCGAAAGAGCGTGAGCTTGAAGAGAAAAAGGCCAAAGCGTTGGCCGACCAGGCTGCCCAAATAGCCGCCGAGCGCGACGCCCAGCGCCGCGCGGATGCCGAGGCTCGTTAAAACCCTTGACCAGAAGTCATGTCTTGGAGGATGGTGGTCGCGATCTCTTCGATAGATTTCGTGGTCGTCGACAGCCAGCGTATGCCCTCACGGCGCATCATTGATTCCGCCTCATGGACTTCATAGCGGCAGTTTTCTAGGCTGGCGTACTTCGAGTTGGGTCGTCGTTCGTTGCGGATCTCGCTCAGGCGATCCGGCTGAATAGTCAGGCCGAAGATCTTCTTTTTGAAGGGCATCAACGCTGGCGGCAATTCACGGCGCTCAAAGTCTTCTGGGATGAGGGGATAGTTGGATGCCTTCAGGCCGTATTGCATTGCCAGGTAGAGCGAGGTCGGCGTCTTACCGCTGCGGCTGACCCCGATCAAAATCACATCGGACCCGGCCAAATCCCGGTTGCTCTGACCGTCATCATGCGCCAGGGAGAAATTAATGGCCTCCATGCGATCATGGTAGGCCTTTGATTGCGCAACATCAGAAAAACGGCCGACTCTGTGGTTGGATTTGACACCCAATTCCGCCTCCAGCGGTTCGACGAAGGTGCCAAACATATCGAGTAACTTGCCCTTGCAGCTGCTCTTGATGACGTCCAAAACTTCCGCATTCACGAGTGTCGAGAACACAATGGGCCGTGTCCCTTCGACTTGGGCGGTATTGTTGATTTGTCTGACGACTTGGTGCGCCTTATCGACCGTGTCGACGTAAGGTAAACGCACTCGCCGAGCGTCGATGTTGAATTGCGCGAGTATCGCGTTACCAAATGTTTCTGCGGTGATGCCTGTACCATCCGAGACAAAAAATACGGTTCTGTTATGCATAAATCGATTTAAATCAGTCGGTTACATCCGTTTCATAACGGCGAGTAGCTGCGGGAGTAGAGGGCGTTTTGCAAGATTGGCGTGGGATTCAGCCACTACAATTGGGGCATTCCGCATCCAGCCCGATCATGGTAACAAGAAGAACACCAAAACCTTGTTTGCTGCTGTCACTGCGACACCGCATTTTTAACTTTGTGGAGTCTTGTGTATGTCTGAATCTAAGCAATCAGAAAGGTTTAGTCCAACTGCGTTAGTCGTTCCTTTTGAACAGTTACGAAACAGCGATGTCGAAGCGGTGGGGGGTAAGAACGCCAGTTTGGGCGAGATGATTTCCCAGTTGCCTGATGGCGTTAGGGTGCCGACGGGCTTTGCAACGACGGCTCACGCGTTCCGCGCTTTCCTGGCTCATGATGGCTTGGTCGAGAAGATCAACGCACGTTTGAACACCCTGGATGTTGAGGATGTGCGTGCGCTGGCACAGGCCGGCGCAGACATTCGTGCAATGGTAGAGGCGCAGCCTTTCCCCGCCGATTTGGAGGCGGCCATACGCGCAGCTTTTCAGACCCTCGCAGGTGATAATTTGCAGGCGAGTTTTGCCGTCCGCTCCTCTGCCACGGCCGAGGACTTGCCTGACGCGTCGTTCGCAGGTCAACAGGAGACCTTCCTGAACGTTGTCGGCATCGAAGATGTACTTCACAAAATGAAGGAAGTGTTCGCGTCGCTCTACAACGACCGCGCCATCAGTTACCGGGTTCACAAGGGTTTCGCCCACGCAGATGTGGCGCTCAGCGCCGGTGTGCAGCGCATGGTCCGTTCGGATTTGGGCGCCGCTGGTGTCATGTTCACGATTGATACCGAGTCGGGCTTTGAAGACGTGGTGTTCATCACTTCAAGCTACGGTTTGGGCGAAACAGTGGTGCAGGGTGCCGTTAACCCAGACGAGTTTTACGTCCACAAGCCCATGCTCAAGGCGGGGAACAAGGCGGTGATTCGTCGCAACCTGGGCTCCAAGCTGATTCAGATGGTGTTCAGTTCTGCCGAAGAAAAAGCGGCTTCTGGCAAGTTGGTGAAGACGGAAGATGTGCCCGGTGAATTGCGTAACCGCTATAGCCTGACCGATGACGAGGTCACGCAGTTGGCGCACTATGCCACAGTCATCGAGGCGCACTACGGTCGTCCCATGGACATTGAGTGGGGTAAAGACGGCACCGATGGTCAGATATACATCCTGCAGGCGCGTCCTGAAACGGTCAAGAGTCAGGCCAAAGGCAAAGTTGAGCAGCGTTATACGCTGATGGGCAAAAGCCAAGTCTTGGCCTCCGGTCGTGCGATTGGTCAGAAAATTGGCGCCGGCCCGGTTCGTTTAGTCGACGATATCGCCGATATGGATAAAGTTCAGCCGGGTGATATTTTGGTGACGGATATGACCGATCCCAACTGGGAGCCCGTCATGAAACGGGCGAGTGCGATCGTGACCAATCGTGGCGGGCGGACCTGTCACGCCGCCATCATTGCCCGCGAGTTGGGCATCCCCGCCGTTGTGGGGTGTGGGGATGCGACTGAGCGCCTCGTCGATGGATCGCTGGTCACCGTTAGTTGTGCGGAGGGCGACACCGGCAACATATACGAGGGCTTGCTCGAAACAGACGTATCAGAAGTTCAGCGTGGTGACATGCCCGAACTCGATGTGAAGATCATGATGAATGTGGGTAATCCCCAGTTGGCGTTCGATTTCTGTCAGCTGCCGAATGCGGGCGTGGGGTTGGCGCGGTTGGAGTTCATCATTAACAACAACATCGGTGTGCATCCGAAGGCCATCTTGGATTACCCGCATATTGATGCCGATCTGAAAAAGGCTGTGGAGTCAGTCGCGCGGGGACACGCATCCCCACGGGCCTTCTATGTTGACAAAGTGGCCGAAGGGGTCGCCACCATTGCTGCGGCCTACTGGCCGAAGCCCGTTATCGTGCGTTTGTCTGACTTCAAGTCCAACGAATATCGCAAGTTGATCGGCGGTTCGCGTTATGAACCCGATGAAGAGAACCCCATGTTGGGTTTTCGCGGTGCATCGCGATACATCAGTGCTGATTTCGGCGAGGCGTTCGCGATGGAGTGCGAGGCGCTCAAGCGCGTTCGTGACGAGATGGGTCTCACCAACGTGCAACTGATGGTGCCCTTCGTCCGTACGCTGGGACAGGCTAAAGCGGTCACAGAATTGCTGGCCACCAAAGGTTTGAAGCGCGGTGAGAACGCGTTGAAGATCATCATGATGTGTGAGGTGCCCAGCAATGCCATATTGGCGGATGAGTTCCTGGCATATTTCGATGGCTTCAGCATCGGCTCAAATGATCTCACGCAGTTGACTTTGGGGTTGGACCGAGATTCAGGCCTTGAGCTATTGGCCGCAGACTTCGATGAGCGTGACCCAGCTGTCAAGGCGTTGCTCACGCGCGCAATCGATGCTTGCCGCAAGCAAGGTAAATACGTGGGTATCTGTGGTCAGGGGCCCAGTGACCATGCCGATTTTGCGGAATGGTTGGTGGCCGCCGGCATCAACTCCATTTCTTTGAACCCCGATACCGTGGTTCAAACCTGGAAGCGACTGGCGGGCCAGTAACGCAACACCTGCGTATGCAACAACCGGCAGGCACTAAGGGTTTTGACCGTGCCACATGGGCGGTCAGCCTCCTGACGTTGGGGCTCGTCATCGCATGGCTTGCCGTCAGCGGCTGGTTGCTGTTAGCCGCGCTACCCGCTGAAGATGCACAACCGTTGCGCGCACTGTTGGTCCGTGTGTGGGAATCCCACGGCATTCTTCTATTGGTGTGCGGTTTCACCGGGCTGATCGGCGTTGTTTTTGCGGTTCGTTACATTCGACTTCGCTACCTGACCGCGATATCTCGTCTGGTTGAGCAATTGGCCATGGCGGTACGCGCGGAGCGCCTGGTTACCCTACCAGTCGAAGGGGGGCACTCACAAAAAGCCTTGGCCCGTGCGGCCAATGCTTTGCTTGAAGAGCGCGACACCCTGCGTCACCAGGTGCAGATCGTCATTGAAGAGTCAACCGCCCAGTTGGCGACTGAGCGCAATCAGTTGGCGACGCTGATGGCGGAGCTCAAGCAAAGCATCGTGGTGTGTAACGCCCACGGGCAGGTATTGTTGTTCAATGCGCGGGCGCGTGAGTTATTGAGCGGCGGTGAATTACCCCTTCAGGTCGGGCGATTGGTCACCCAGTGGGTTGACTTGGATCTGATGCGGCACGCGCAAGGTATTTTGTCGGCTCAGGTGGCTCGGCTAGCCGGCCAAACGGCAACGGAGTTTGTATGGCTAACGGATCGAGGCACCATGCTGCGAGTTCACATGACAGCGATTACAACGCGCGATACGACTGCAGCAGCCACGCCAACGGTAACTGGCTACGTCCTGATGATCAATGATGTGTCCGCTGAGCAGGCGCTTCAAAGTCAGCGCGAAGCCTGGCTTTATGAGCTCACTGATTTTTCCCGTGCACGACTCAGCAGTATCAAGTCGGCAATTGATGCCCTGCAACACCTGGACATATCTGAAGCGGCGCGGAAGCCCTTACGGGCGCAAATTCAAGCCGATGTCGGCTTATTCAGCGAGCAATTACGCAAAGCAGGCGCGAGAGCCGTAGCCGATTTGATTCGACCTTGGCCGCTGCAACAGATGACTGCTGGCGATTTTTTGAGCGTCACGGCCAGACAAATCCAGTCATGGCTGCGCGTTCGCGTCATCGTAGAGACCGCGGAGGAGGATCTGGTCCTCGAGGTTGACAGTTACTCGCTGATGCAGGCGCTCGCGCATCTCTCCGCGTGTTTGGTGGATGCGTTCGCGTTGCGTTATTTGACCCTGCGAATCGCGAGCATCGATGGGCAGGCGAACTTGGACTTGGTGTGGACGGGTCATGTGATGAGCACCGAAACCGCGATGAGCTGGGAGCTTGACCCGATGGTGGTCGAGTCAGGGCACATCGCCATGTCCGTACGTGATGTGGTGACCCGTCACAAAGCGCAGCTGTTATTTGACCGCACGTCAACCCGTGACGAGTCGTTTTTTCGTTGGCAATTGCCGTTACCCAACCCGACCCTGGCGCCTACGGTCACGACGCCATCCGCTGCAACGGCAAGTTCGGCTCCGCCGTTTCATGCGGCGGCTCGCCCGGAGTTTTTCGACTTCGATCTATTTCGTGCGACGCCTGCTACCGGCGTTTTGGCTGATCAGTCGCTGGCGTCGCTCACCTATACCGTTTTTGATACCGAGACGACCGGCCTGAATCCCTCGCAGGGGGACGAGATTATCCAAATTGGTGCGGTGCGCATCGTGGGTAATAAGTTGCGCACGTCAGAGGTGATGGAACAATTGGTGAATCCGAAGCGGTCCATTTCCAAGGCGGGTATCGCCATTCACGGCATCACCCCTGATGATGTGCGCGAGGCACCCGCGATTGGGCCAGTGCTACAGCAATTCAAAATATTTGCAGCTGACTCTGTACTGGTGGCGCACAACGCAGCTTTTGATATGCGGTTTCTGGAATTGAAAGAGGTCTCGACGGGGACGCGATTTGACCAACCCGTGCTTGATACCCTGCTGTTAGCCGCAGTCGCGTTACCTGAGCAACCAACACACGGTCTCACGGCATTGGCTCAGTATTTAGGCGTTCCCGTGGCCGAGCGGCATCATGCGCTGAGTGATGCGCTCATGACCGGAGAAATTTTCTTGAAGCTGCTACCGCTTCTTGCCGAGCAAGGCATCACAACCTTGCAGCAAGCGTTGGATGCATCAAAAAAGACTTACTACGCGCGCTTAGCCTATTAAGTCAAGCGGCTGGCTTGGTAGCGATGTGCCAAAGCCTCCTGCAGTTGCTTGATAGTTTTAAACGCATGGTGGATGCGTATGTTTTCGAAGTTTGACAGGCTATTGAGCCGCAAGTAATTGTCCGCCGTTTCCCCGCGTTTGGTTTGCGCCGCTTGGTGTTTTATGCGCAGTTTGCCGAGGTAGGCTAGAGTGTCGCGCAGGTCATGTGCACTGGCGCGACTGACAGCGACGTTGTGGTCAGCCGCCAGTAAACGGTCATAGGTGTTACTGCTCGGAATGCCCTCAGCCAGCGCATAGACCCGGGCTAAGTCAACAATAGGCACGATCGCGTTGTGCTTCAAATTGATCGATTTGGGATGGCGCTTGGCTTGATTCCAACTCAAGCCCCCCCACCAGTTGAGGGCAGGTCGGTGGGTGAGGGCGTTGGCGACCATGTGCGACAGAAAGATCCCATTTTTCTGGGCAAGCGGGAAGACCTCTTCTTGTAATGATTGAAAAAGGCTGGCGGTCCCGCCGATAAATCGGAGATCGAAAAATACGCAAGTCAGCATCAAGGCGTTCGGGTCTGGTTGTGTGATCCAGCGCTCAAAGTAGTTTTGCCATTGGCTCAAGGTGACCCGCCACTGGGGATTAACAGCCATCATGTTCCCCGGGCAGTACACGTACCCGCAGGCGTTTAGGCCATCACATACAAACGTTGAGAGTGCCTTGAAGTAGGCGCCATGAGTGGCCTCTTCAAACGAATCGTCCAGTATCAAACAATTGTCTTGATCGGTTTTGGCGGTCTGTTCGAGTCGCCCTTGTGAGCCTGCGGCCACCCATGCATAAGGTACCGGCGGTGGTCCAAGCCGCCGGTGCGCCATGGCGAGCAGTTGGTTGGTCGTTGCGTCGGTTATCGCTGTCATGATATGACCGACGCTGTATGCCGACGCATCGGCGTTGGCCAAGCTCTGCTGCAGGGTCGCCGTGTTCGCCGTTGCCGCGACTAAGCCCTCTAAATCATGTTGACGACGGATACTATTCGCCAGCGCAACGGGTGATGTATTTTGCGTCTGCATGATCGAGGTGGCCGTGATCACACCGATGGGTTTACCGTGACGCAGGATCGGCAGGTGATGAATGTGGTTACGGGTCATAGTGACCAAACCTTCAAAAACAGTCGCTGTTGCCTCGATACTTTGTGGGGTCAGCGTGGCGATAATTTTGATCGGGGCATCGGTCGGCTGCCCCTTTGCAACGGCGCGGTTACGAAGGTCACGATCCGTGACAATCCCCGTGAGCTCACCGTCGGTTGTCAACAGCAGACAGGACACATCGTGGGCCTGCATCTGTAGGGCCGCTGCTTCGATGCTGGCATCGGGTGAAATTTCCACCGGCGCACGGGTGACCAGGTCCGCGATGGGTTGGGTTAGGTGGTTCAACTCACTTTGGCTCATTTGACGACTCACCTTTCAGGGGCAACGTCGCATGCCTCGGGTGATTGCAGCATGCGAATTGCTATGGATAAAGTTTACACTTCAACTCGAAATAGCCTTGTGCAACGGCACGGGCAGGCGGCGGACGCGCGGAAGGGCTTCAATGCAGACAAAAGAATCAATGGCGGAAACGCATATTCGACAGGCCAAACGGAGCCACTGGGTGCGATTGAAGCGGTTGACATTCAGTTTGCTACTGCTGTGGGTGCTAGTCACGTTTGTAGCCATTTATTTTTCGCGAGACCTCGCGTTCAGCTTCTTGGGGTGGCCATTTAATTATTGGATGGTGGCGCAAGGCAGTCTCTTGGTTTATCTGTTGATTACGATGGTCTATGCCTGGCTCGCGGGTCGATTGGATCGTCGATACGATGTTCATGAGGTGACTGGCGAATGAGAGAGCCTTCGCATCAGCCAGTGCCGGGCGGTGAGGGTAGTCGGCTGTGGTTGAGTCGTCTCAACGGCCTGTATCTGCTGTACACGCTGGCGTTCCTTGCATTGGTCGCCACACTTTGGTTTTTCGAAACGCTCGGCTTATCGCGCGAGTGGATCGGTTTCATCTTTTTATTCGTAACCATTGGCGTCTACGCCACCATTGGTTTGTTATGTCGCACAACCGACGCGAATGCTTACTATGTCGCGGGTCGCAGCGTACCCCCGGCCTACAACGGTATGGCGATCGGTGCGGATTGGATGTCGGCGGCCAGCTTCATCGGTCTGTCAGGTACCCTCTATTTGACGGGCTACAGCGGCATGGCATTTGTTCTGGGATGGACTGGCGGTTATTGTTTAGTAGCTCTCTTTTTGGCCCCTTACCTGCGCAAGTTTGGGCGGTTCACCATTCCGGATTTTTTAGGTGCGCGTTACGGTGGTGTTGCCCCTCGCTTATTGGGCGTGTTCGCGGTCATATTGGTGTCGTTTACGTATGTGGTCGCGCAAATTTATGGCGTCGGGCTGATTGCCTCACGTCTGGCTGGAGTGGCTTTCGAGCTTGGCGTCTTCCTAGGCCTTGGTGGCATTTTGGTGTGCTCTTTTCTCGGCGGTATGCGCGCAGTGACTTGGACCCAGGTGGCCCAGTACATTGTGCTCATCATTGCGTTCATGATGCCAGTGGCGTGGCTGTCTATCCAGCAAACGGGTAACCCGTTGCCACAGCTGAGCTACCAAACACAACTCGCGGCAGTAACCGCGCGTGAGCAGGTGCTCATCGATGACCCCAGTGAGTTAGCGGTGCAAGCGTATTTCGCCAACCAGGTATTGGTGCTGCATCAGCGCTTGGCCACGCCGGGACCTGCGTTGCAGCAATTACGGCAAGAGGCGGAGGCCGGTGTGCAAGCCGCCCGCTCACGGCGAGCCCCTATCAATGAACAACTGGCTGCTGAGCGTCTGCTGGCCAACGTACCCCGTACGGTTGAGGGGGCCGTTGCGCGATGGCAAACTGATCTCGCAATCGCGCAACGCAAGGCTCAGTCTCTGAATGGGATGCCGCGCCACGCCCAGCCGTTTGCCGGTGATCCAAACGGCGACGCCATTGCGCAAGATGCGTTTGACACCTCTCGTCGAAATTTCATGGCCTTGGTCTTCTGTTTGGTGTTTGGCACCGCGGCGTTGCCACACATTTTGGCGCGGTTCTACACCACCCCTGGTGTCCATCAAGCGCGGCAGTCAGTGGTGTGGGCGCTGGTCTTCATTCTTTTGCTGTATCTGAGCGCACCCGCGTTGGCGGTGATGGTGAAGTATGAAATATTCAACGGCTTGGTGGGGTCGGCATATAGCGACCTGCCGAGCTGGGTTTTTGCGTGGAGCAAGGTGGATCCTGGCTTGTTGTCTCTGCAAGACGTAAACGGGGATGGTCGTGTACAGCTGAACGAACTGAGCATCGGGCCTGACATCATTGTCCTCGCCACGGCAGAAATTGCAGGCATGCCGTACGTGATTGCAGGTCTCATTGCGGCAGGTGCGCTGGCAGCCGCGTTATCCACCGCCGATGGGTTGTTGTTGACTATTGCGAATGCCCTGAGCCACGATGTGTACTTCGCGCTCATCGATCCCAAAGCCAGTACGGCGCGGCGCGTGACGATTTCAAAGATGTTGTTATTGGTGGTGGCCTTGGCGGCCGCCTACGTAGCGGCACAAAAACCGGGAAACATTCTCTTTTTGGTGTCTGCGGCGTTTTCCCTGGCAGCGTCCGCATTTTTTCCGGTCTTGATGCTGGGGATTTTCTGGAAGCGGGCAAATGCAGCGGGCGCACTCAGTGGGATGGCAGCGGGATTGTTAGTCACAATGTATTACATGATAACCACGCAGCCCTGGTTGCGTGGGGTGTTTGGGGTGGAAGGGCCCGTTGAGCTTTGGTGGGGAATCGAGCCGATTTCCGCGGGCCTGTTCGGCGTACCGGTTGGCTTTATCGTTTTGGTTGTCGTGAGCTTGTTGACGCCACCCCCACCCGCAGGGGTTCAGCGTTTGGTGGAGTCATTGCGTTACCCCCGCGCTGATGTGTCGCCTTGAGGCTGCCGACAGTTCGTGGTGACGCGCGGGGCTAGATGGTGGTTGCCTAGATTTCAGGCTATAATTGCGGGCTAACCTTGCCACACCCTGTGTTGACGCTCAGGGGTGGTTGTCTTAATCCACAAGGAGAAATGATGCGTCATTACGAAATCGTTATGTTGGTCCACCCCGACCAAAGCGAGCAAGTTCCAGCGATGCTGGAGCGTTACAAAAGCTCGATCACAAACGCGGGTGGCAAGATTCACCGCGAAGAAGATTGGGGCCGTCGCCAGTTGGCCTACCAGATCAACAAGCTGACAAAAGCCCATTACGTGTGCTTGAACATCGAAGCTGACCAATCAGTAGTCGCTGAACTCGAGCATGCCTTCAAGTTCAATGATGCCGTTTTGCGCCATATGACCGTTGTCAAGAAGAAAGCTGAAACAGCACCTTCTGCAATGATGAAGTCTGTCGAGCGCGAAGAAGCTCGCAAGAGCCAACAGCAGGAGACCGCCGCCTAATTGGGCCCCGAAGCGATGTCTGCGTCGATCAACCAGTTTGATCTCAACGCCAGCATAGAAACGCTTGAAACTCTCAGGTACAGCCCCGCCGGGCTTGCAATCCTCGACTTGTGGTTACTCCACGAAAGTCGTGCAAAGGAAGCTGGCGTTGAACGGGTTGTAAATCTAAGGATGAAAGCGGTTGCGTTTGGCGCGGTAGCCCAAACGCTCTCTAAGCAAGATTTGAAAGCCGCGTTCCGATTCAAGGGCTTTCTAAACACATCGCGAAATGGCAAAGGCGTCGTATTTCATATCCAAGAATTGCACAACTAGTCTGCATCTCTAACAAAAGGAAAGCTCATCATGGCTGCACCACGTAAAAAATTTGATCCCAAGCGCAAGCGCAATACACAATCTTTGTTGTTCAAGCGCAAGCGTTTCTGCCGCTTCACCGTTGCCGGTGTTGAAGAAGTGGACTACAAAGATATCGACACCCTGCGTGACTTCATCGCGGAAAACGGCAAGATCATTCCTGCCCGTTTGACCGGTACTCGCGCGATTTACCAGCGTCAGGTCACAACCGCCATCAAGCGTGCACGCTTCTTGGCTTTGATGCCCTACACCGACCAGCACCGCGTCTAAGGAGACCTGAGTCATGCAAATTATTCTTTTAGAAAAAATCGTGAACCTTGGCGCCCTAGGCGACGTGGTCAAAGTCAAAGATGGTTACGCTCGTAACTTCTTGATCCCCTCAGGTCGTGCGCGCCGCGCCACCGCAGCTGCAATCGCCGAATTCGAAGCCCGTCGCGCTGAATTGGAAAAAGCGGCTGCTGAGAAACTGGCTGCTGCGCAAGCAGTTGCCGACAAGATGGCCGGTGTGGTCGTTGTTGTTTCGCAAAAGGCAGGCGTTGATGGCCGTTTGTTCGGTTCAATCACCAACCACGACATCTCTGTCCAGCTGTCAGCACAAGGATTTGATGTGCCTAAAGCGCAGATCCGCATGCCCAATGGCCCCCTCAAGGCGGTCGGTGAGTACACGGTCAGCGTGGCACTGCACACCGATGTGCAATTGGAGCTTGCTATCAAGGTTGACGGCGAAGCTGCCTAAGTCGGCCAGTTAACCCCTTCGGGGGACTTGTGCCAAAGCCGCCTTCGGGCGGCTTTATTTTTTGCGTGACCCCTTTGCGGGCGTTGTCCACGTCTTTCCCCATTCAATTCACGGCTTTTACAGCTCCTTTTCCACAGTGTTATCCACAGCGACTGGCGCGCTGGGCGTTAACATGGACGCCTACAAACGACTTGCAGCAAGACAATAAAACCTCATGGAATTTGATGAACTAAATCCGATGGATGACGGAATGGACGATGGGGGGCAATTCGCCGCGCATGATCGCCAGGTCGCGCAATTACGCGTTCCGCCGCATTCGTTGGAAGCTGAGTCGAGTGTGTTGGGGGGCCTTCTCCTTGATAACAGCGCATGGGACCGAGTGGCCGACTTGCTGCACGAGGACGATTTCTACCGTTATGAGCATCGGCTCATCTTTGGTGCGATCTACACGCTGGTAAATGGTAGCAAGCCAGCTGATGTGATCACTGTCCATGAACACTTGCAAACGCAGGGCAAAGGCGCAGAGGTCGGTGGTCTAACCTATCTCAATAATTTAGCCCAGTACGTCCCCAGCGCTGCGAATATTCGGCGTTACGCCGAAATAGTGCGTGAGCGAGGCGTATTGCGTAAATTGGTCGCTGCAAGCGATGAGATCGCGACCAATGCATTCAATCCCCAGGGCAAAACCGTTGCTCAGGTTTTGGATCAGGCGGAGCAAAAAATCTTCCAGATCGGGGAGGAAGGCTCGCGCATGAAGCAGGGCTTTCAAGGCATGGACCAACTGGTCGTTGACCTGCTAGACCGCGTTCAAGAGATGGCGGATAACCCGAACGACATCACCGGGGTGCCGACGGGATTTATCGATTTAGACCGCTTGACATCTGGCTTGCAGGCCGGCGACCTCGTGGTCTTAGCTGCACGTCCCTCCATGGGTAAAACAGCCTTTGCGATCAACATCGCGGAGCATGTGGCCCTCAATGAGGGCTTACCCGTCGCCGTTTTTTCGATGGAAATGGGAGCCTCTCAATTGGCCGTGCGTATTGTTGGTTCAATTGGACGCATTCACCAAGGGCACCTGCGGACCGGTAAATTAACGGATGAAGAGTGGCCCCGCCTCACGGAGGCAATCGAGCGTTTGCGAACGGTCTCGTTGCACATTGACGAGACTGCGGGTCTGACGCCAAGTGAGTTGCGTGCCAACGCGCGCCGCTTGGCACGCACGTGCGGCAAGTTGGGACTGATTGTGGTCGACTATTTGCAATTGATGTCGGGATCAAAATCCGACGGCGAGAACCGTGCGACGGAGTTGGGCGAGATTTCGCGTGGACTGAAAATGCTGGCAAAAGAGCTTCAATGCCCCGTTATTGCTTTGTCACAGCTCAACCGAAGCGTGGAGCAACGCACCGACAAACGTCCCATGATGAGTGATTTGCGTGAGTCGGGTGCGATCGAGCAGGATGCGGACATCATCATGTTCATTTATCGCGACGAGTACTACAACAAAGAAACCACTAAAGATCCCGGCGTTGCGGAGATCATCATCGGTAAACAGCGCAATGGTCCGACCGGTACCGTGCGACTAACTTTCTTGAATCACTTAACGCGATTTGAGAGTATGGCCCACTCTGGCAACGATTTCTAGCGTGTGTGGGCATATCTAGCGCTGCCCGATCAACCAAGCGATCAGCGCTATGAGCGCAATCGCAAGCACCACAACCATCCAAGAGGTTTGTCGCTGCCGCTGGCGCAAGCGCTCTATCTCAGCGATGAGTTGCATCTGTGTGGTGGCTAAGCGTTCAATGGTCTCTAGCGCCACGACTTGCTCTTGACGCCACTGGGTGAGCATAGCCTTGCTGATATGGACTTCACCGCTGGCATCAACGGTGGGTTCAGCCTGATTCTCTTTGCGCTTTTGGAGCAAAGCACGCGCGGCTTTGACTGCTTGCGGCGTTGCCTCGATGACATCGCCCCACGGGACTAACTTCAGAGCGGTTAACCAACCAATTGCCATGACACTACCTCACAGGACATCGCTGGCAAAGTCTGCCAGACGTGACCGTTCCCCACGCGCCAGGGTGATATGCCCGCCGTTAGACCACCCCTTGAATCGGTCGACCACATAAGTCAATCCTGAGGAGCCTTCGGTCAGGTAGGGCGTATCGATTTGCGCAAGGTTACCCATGCAAATCATTTTCGTCCCTGGGCCTGCGCGCGTGATCAGGGTTTTCATCTGCTTAGGGGTCAAGTTTTGAGCCTCATCGATGATCACGAACTTGTTCATGAAGGTGCGTCCTCGCATGAAGTTCATGCTCTTCACTTTGATGCGCGATCGAATGAGTTCATTGGTAGCGGCTCGACCCCACTCGCCCGCGCCGGTGCCATCACCCTTCGCCAAGAATTCGAGGTTGTCGTCAAGTGCGCCCATCCAAGGCCCCATTTTCTCTTCTTCAGTCCCCGGCAGAAAACCGATGTCTTCGCCCACAGAGACCGTGGCACGCGTCATGATGATTTCCGTGTATCGGCGGTCATCGAGGACCTGCGTGAGACCGCTGGCCAGCGCGAGCAATGTTTTTCCGGTTCCAGCGGTACCAGTGAGGGTGACGAAGTCAATTTCGGGGTCCATCAACAGGTTAAGGGCGAAGTTTTGCTCACGGTTTCGACTGGTCACGCCCCATGCCGCATTCTTTTGGTGTCCGAAATCACGCAAGGTTTTGAGTACCGCAGATTTATCTCTGATCTCGGTGACGCGGGCGTACAGCGAGGGTTCGCCCGGGATCTCAAAATAGACGAACTGGTTGATGTAAAACTGCTGAACAATGGCTCCGCTGATCCGGTAAAACGTGTAACTGCCTTCTTGCCAGCTTTCAACCTTTTTGCTTTGCTTAGACCAGAAGTCAGCCGGCAGTTCCAATGCGCCCGGGTATAGCAACTCACCATCGTCCAGTGTCTTGTCATTTTCGTAGTCTTCCGCGGCAAGACCCAAGGCACGCGCCTTGACCCGCATGTTGATATCCTTTGATACCAAGACCACTTCGCGGGCTTTCTCGTTGTCACTTAGCGCCTGCACAACTCCCAAAATTTGGTTGTCAGCTTTGCCCTGGGGCAGACTCTGTGGCAGACGGGCATCCAGTGTTGTCGTCTGGAAAAACAACTTGCCGCTGGCGTTTTGATGACCAATCGCGTCGAGGCTGAGACCCTCGGCGATATCTGATGTGACGGCCGCAAGCGCGTCTAACGTGCGACTGGTTTGACGAGCGTTCCGGGCGACCTCACTCATACCGCGCTTGTTACTGTCCAGCTCTTCCAAGACCACCATGGGCAGGAAAATGTCGTGCTCTTCAAAGCGGAAAAGGCACAAGGGATCATGCATGAGGACATTGGTATCCAACACAAACAGGCGTTTCACACGGCCTGTTTTGGCACGCTTGGATTTAGCCTTGGCACGTGGTGTGCCTTGCCCGTCGTTGGTGGCCGCGGCGGCTCCCCTGGTCTGGCTGGTCGTTGCGGAGACCGACTCTCGCAGGAACGGGGCCACGGCAACGGCGACGGGGGCTTTGGGCGACTCTACAGGCTTGACCTTGACAACTGTGGCGACGTCCCGTAGTTGAAAGGGTTGGGGAGGAGACGCTTTGGGTGCTGTCTCAATGTACGTGGACGCAATGCGTGCGGCTTTTTTTGTCGGTACGGGTGGCAGTGGCATGTGTGTAGTTGTCCGTTGAGTGCGTCAAAAAATGAAGAAAGAGTCGATCTAAAAGAAAAAGCCGCCCGATTGACGGAGCGGCTTTTACATGATTCAGGTGAGACACGGGTCAGCAGAGGCATGACTTCACTATACACAACCCCTGTGCCATTTGTGTGGCACCAGCATTCATTAAGGTTTAGGATTTTCCCTAGCGTTAGGCAGCGACTTCAGCCTTTTTGAGGGCTTTGACGGCCTTCAAGACTTCTTCGACGTGACCGGGCACCTTCAAACCGCGCCACTCTTGCTTCAAGATGCCATCGGCGCCGATCAAAAAGGTGCTTCGCTCGATGCCTTTGACTTTCTTACCGTACATAATTTTGTTCTTAACCACACCAAACATGTGGCACATCTTTTCTTCGGTGTCGGCAATCAGCTCGAAGGGGAGCTCTAGTTTTTCTTTGAAGTCGTCGTGTGACTTCATGTTGTCGCGGGACACACCGTATACCGTTGCCCCGGCCTTGACGAAATCTTTGTATTTGTCGCGGAACTGCATGGCTTCCGTGGTGCAGCCCGGCGTGTTGTCTTTGGGGTAGAAGTAAAGGACGACGGTCTGGCCGATGAGGGATTGATTGGAGAGACTTTCATTTCCTGTTGCCAGGGCTTCGAACTCGGGGAGTGGTTTGTTGACAACGACGGTCATCTGCGGATCCTAATGTGAGAGTTTCGTATTAATTGAATGTCAGCTCCTCACCTTACGTGAGGCCTAAGTAAGTGACAGGGTGCTCGAGCAACTCGAGCGGGCGGGCCAAAAGCGAACTTTAAAAGCGAACTTTGGATCACCGCTGAACCCGGATCAATCGCTTATTTTAACACGCCTCACCTAACCCTGCTGCTTGGCCAGTGCGACCGCATTCATGCAATAACGCAGACCGGTCGGTGCCGGTCCATCCGGGAAAACGTGACCCAGATGGGCCTCGCACACGTTGCACAGCGCTTCAATACGGGTCATCCCGTACGAGTGATCCGCCTTGTAAGCGACCACGCTTGCCTCGATCGGTTGCGTGAAGGAGGGCCAACCCGTACCTGAGTCAAATTTTTCTGTTGCGTCGAACAAAGGTGTGCCGCAGCACACGCAGTCGTAAATACCTGGTTCAACCCGGCTGCACATATCGCTGCTAAACGGACGCTCTGTGCCATGGCTTCGGGTCACGTGATAGGCCTCTGGGGACAGTTGCGAGGCCCATTCATCCTTTGACTTTCGGATAGTTTTGGGCGGCTCGAGATTGCCCTCGGCTGCTAATTTCAGAATGCGCTCCCAATTTAGTGTCATGAGATTTCCTTGGTTGAACTCAATATAAGTGCGGCCATGACGTGCCGGCCTTCACCCGCCAAAACGTTGTACGTGCGGCATGCAGCAAGCGTATCCATGGTTTCAATGCCGATCCCGTTTGCGATCAGGCATTGGTAATTTTTGGGGTGAATGAACTGTTGGCGAGTGCCGCTCCCGAATAGGACCAACTCGGGCTTGTGCTTCAGGATTTGCTGAAAGTGTGTTTCGGAGACGCTTGTGGGACTGTCGCAATCCCAAGCCTCATTCTCACCTTTTGCACCGATGAGGACGCTGCGGGTGATGTGCACGCCGTCAATCATCAGCCAACCATCGCCGGCCGCTTGAATGGCCTGTGTGGGCGCTTGATCTGGTTGCAGTTTCATTTTGGTCGTTTTGTTTGTATTTACGGGTCAGAAAAGCCCCGAAAGTATGGTGAAATTATAGGTTTCCCAAGTCTTTCGCTCGAACTTAAGGGGTAATCCCCTTTGGATTTTTTATACCGTTTAAAAACCCTATCCAACGAAGGCGCTGATATGCCAGTCCAATCGATCCGCAAGTCCACCAAACTCGATAACGTCTGCTACGACATCCGTGGCCCCGTTTTGGACAAAGCACGCGCCATGGAGGAAGAAGGGCAGAAAATCATCAAGCTCAACATCGGCAACTTGGCAGTGTTTGGCTTGGAGCCGCCGGACGAGATCGTGCAAGACATGATTCGGAATCTGCCGCAGGCAGCGGGTTACACAGACAGCAAGGGTTTGTTTGCACCCCGAAAATCGATCGTTCACTACACGCAAGAAAAAAACATTTCGGGCGTGTCTGTCGATGACGTTTATTTGGGCAACGGTGCGAGTGAGCTCATCACCATGAGCATGAATGCGTTGCTGAATCAGGGTGATGAAATCTTGGTCCCGGCACCCGATTACCCGCTTTGGACGGCCTCGGTTTCACTTTCCGGCGGCACGCCCGTGCACTACATGTGCGACGAGCAAGCCGAGTGGGCGCCCGATATCGAGGATATTGCAAGCAAGATCACGCCCGCGACCAAGGGCATCGTGATCATCAACCCGAATAATCCAACCGGCGCACTCTACAGTAACGACGTGTTGCTCGCTGTTATCGAATTGGCGCGCAAGCATGGCCTGATCATTTTTGCAGACGAAATCTACGACAAAACTTTGTTCGACGGCAACCAGCATACGTCAATTGCGTCATTGGCTGAGGATGTGCTCTTTGTCACCTTCAACGGACTGTCAAAGAACTACCGGTCTTGTGGTTACCGAGCCGGTTGGATGGTGGTGTCAGGCGCTAAACACAGTGCGCGTGATTACATCGAGGGGCTCAATATGTTGGCGTCCATGCGTCTGTGTGCCAACACGCCAGGGCAACTCGCCATTCAGACCGCGTTGGGCGGTTATCAAAGTATTCAAGACCTGGTTGCGCCCACGGGACGACTGTGCCGGCAGCGAGATTTGGCTTACCAACTGCTCAGCGAGATACCCGGGGTCAGCGTGGTTAAACCCAAGGCTGCTCTGTACATGTTTCCGCGCTTGGACCCCGAGATGTACCCCATTACCGACGACCAGCAATTTGCTTACGACCTGTTGGCACAAGAGAAGGTCTTGGTTGTACAGGGCACGGGGTTCAATTACCCGACGCCTGATCACTTTCGCTTGGTGTTCCTTCCCAATACCGATGACCTGACTGAGGCTGTAGGGCGCATTGCGCATTACTTGAGCACTATTCGCCGTTGACCAACCCATTTGCACCTGATTAATTAACTGTTTATTTTTTATGACCATACTGACTGCTAGTACGACGAACGAAGCAAGCGTGAGGCCCGTTTTGCGCCTCGGTTTACTGGGCGTTGGTAACGTGGGGCAGGGCGTGATTGACGTTTTGACTCGTAACGGCGGCGAAATTGAGCGACGCGCAGGGCAGGCGATTCGCGTTGTCGCCGCCAGCCGTCGCAACGTCGCCGCCCTCAAAGCGCTGGCTGACGCAGGCGTCCGGACCACGGATGACCCTGGGGCGGTGGTTCGTGACCCAGAAGTTGATGTGGTGGTCGAGCTAATTGGTGGTACGACCTTGGCCAAACAACTGGTTCTTGAGGCTATCAGCCTGGGTAAGCATGTTGTGACAGCCAACAAGGCGTTGCTGGCAGAACATGGGACCGAAATTTTTGCGGCTGCACAAAAAGCAGGTGTCATCGTCGCTTTTGAGGCCGCAGTTGCCGGCGGGATACCCATCATCAAGGCGTTGCGCGAAGGCTTAACTGCCAACCACATCGAATGGGTGGCCGGGATCATCAACGGCACGACCAACTTCATCTTGTCCGAGATGCGTGACAAGGGTTTGGACTTTGATACGGTCTTAAAAGAGGCCCAGCGTCTGGGTTATGCCGAGGCGGACCCCACTTTTGACATCGAAGGTGTCGACGCAGCCCACAAATTAGCGTTGATCAGCGCGATTGCTTTTGGCGTGCCGGTTCAATTCCACAAGGCCCATGTGCAAGGTATTACAGGCTTGGCTAGCGAGGACATACGCTACGCTGAACAGTTGGGCTACCGCATTAAATTGCTGGGTATCACCAAGCGGGTTGCAAACGGTATCGAGTTAAGGGTGCACCCAACATTGGTGCCGACCAAGCGTTTAATTGCCAACGTGGAGGGTGCAATGAATGCCGTCGTCGTGCATGGCGATGCGGTCGGGACGACGCTCTATTACGGCAAAGGTGCCGGGGGTGAGGCGACGGCCAGCGCGGTGATTGCTGATGTCGTGGATGTGGCGCGTGCGACAGGCAACGCGGCTGCCCAGCGTGTACCTGCTTTGGCCTTTCAGCCTGACGCCATGAGCGATGCACCGATATTGCCCGTGCAGCAGGTGGTGTCTTGCTACTACCTGCGTCTGCGGGTGTCGGACAAGGCCGGCGTGCTCGCCGATCTCACCAGTTTGCTGGCAAAGCAGGGCATCAGCATTGATGCCATGTTGCAGCGCGAAGCGCAGGATGTGGGTGGCGCGTCAACGGCGCAAACTGATTTGATCATTTTGACCCACGAGGTCGAAGAAGGTTTGCTCGAGAAGGCCTTGGCAGACATTCAAAATTTAGCCTCTGTGCTTGCGCCCGTGGTTCGGATCAGAAAAGAGGAGTTGGCCTGATGCGTTACATCTCAACGCGTGGCGACCAAACGGCTCGTCGCTTTTGTGAAATCTTGCTTGAGGGCTTAGCGCCTGATGGTGGTCTGTACTTGCCCGTCAGTTATCCGACTGTTGAACGCGCGACCTTGCGTCAATGGCGGCAGTTGTCTTATGCCGATTTGGCGTTTGAAATTTTGTCCCTCTACATCGATGACATTCCGCCTGAAGATCTAAAGACGCTTTGTCACAAAACGTATACCGCTGATGTTTTCGGTACCGAAGCCATCGTTCCGGTTCGTCGGTTGGCGGGCGACCTGCACATTGAAGCGCTGTCGAATGGCCCGACCCTGGCCTTCAAAGACATGGCCATGCAGTTACTGGGCAACCTGTTTGAATACGAGTTGGCACGCCGTGGTGAGATTTTGAACATCTTAGGTGCGACATCGGGTGACACCGGTAGCGCAGCGGAATACGCCATGCGCGGCAAGAAGGGCGTGCGCGTTTTTATGACCAGCCCGAAGGGCCGCATGAGCCCATTTCAGCAGGCACAGATGTTTAGCCTGTTGGATGAGAACATCCACAACATCGCCATTGAAGGCGTATTTGATGACTGCCAAGACATTGTTAAGGCGGTTTCGAACGACCTCGCGTTCAAGTCAAAGCACCGTATCGGCACGGTCAACTCCATCAACTGGGCGCGGTTGCTGGCGCAGGTCGTTTACTACTTTGCGGGCTATTTGCAAGCCACGACCGATGACGACCAGCGGGTGAGCTTCACTGTGCCAAGTGGTAACTTTGGTAATGTGTGTGCTGGCCATGTCGCCCGCATGATGGGTTTACCCATTGACCAGTTGGTGGTGGCAACCAACGAGAATAACGTGCTCGACGAGTTCTTCCGGACGGGCATTTATCGGGTACGCGCCAGCGCCGAGACCTATGAAACATCAAGCCCATCAATGGACATCTCAAAGGCGAGTAATTTCGAGCGATTCATCTATGACCTGTTAGGGCGCGACGGTGCCCGAGTGGAGGCCTTGTTCCAAGATGCCATCAACCAAGGCGGTCAGTTTGATCTGAGCGATACGCCCGAATTCAAGGCCGCCGCCGCTCGTTACGGTTTCGTCAGCGGAACCAGTACGCACGCGGATCGCTTGGCGACCATTCGCGACGTGTTCAATCGCCACGGCGAGATGATCGATACCCATACGGCCGATGGCGTGAAAGTCGCGCGTGCGCACGTCAAATCTGGGACCCCGATGTTGGTGCTTGAAACGGCTTTGCCGATCAAATTTGCTGAAACGATCGTTGAAGCGACCGGGCAGGAGCCGCCGCGCCCAGCCAAGTTTGAAGGCATAGAGGCGTTGCCCAAGCGGGTCCTCAACATGCCTGCGGATGTGAAACAAGTCAAAGCCTATATCGAAGCCAATACCTGATGACCGCTGCCACCGACACCGCCCAAGCCGCTGCGCCAACGCCCGGCCGCAAGCCATTAATGCCGCTTGATGACGCCCTACAGGCCTTGCTAACCACGGTCTCACCGTTGACGGAAACTGAGGTGGTCAGCCTGCGCGAGGCGGACGGGCGTGTGTTGGCGCACGACGTGTTGTCAGCGCTGGACGTGCCGGGTTTTGACAACTCCTCAATGGACGGTTACGCGGTTTCAACCGCTGCATTGGTCGCTCATGTGGATTCGGCGTTGCCAGTCTCACAGCGTATTCCAGCAGGCCACTTTGGGTCGCCACTGGCGCCCGATACGGTCGCTCGTATCTTTACGGGCGCCCCGGTCCCCGCCGGCGCCGATGCCGTGGTGATGCAAGAGGGGTGCGAGGTGCTTGACGACGGCCGCGTCTTGGTTAAAACGCTTCCGATCGTTGGGAATAACATTCGGCGCCGAGGCGAGGATGTGCGTAAAGGCGACGTCGTTGTGGCTCAAGGGACACGATTAGGCCCCGACCATATCGGCTTGTTGGCGAGTATTGGACAGGCTCAGGTCACAGTTTATCGACGCTTACGGGTCGCTCTCATGTCGACAGGCGATGAGTTGATTCAACCCGGTAGCGTCCCGCCCGAAGCGCTGCCACCTGGCGCTATTTACAGTTCAAACGCTTATTTTTTGTCGTTATTGCTCAGACGCTTGGGGTGCGAGGTCACCGATGGCGGGAATTTACCCGACCAATTTGAGGCGACCAAAGCGGCATTTCAGCGCGCCGCCGAGGCGCACGACGTAGTTTTGACCAGCGGCGGGGTGAGTGTGGGCGAGGAGGATCACGTTAAGCCCGCGGTGCAGGCTTTGGGCCATTTGGATCTGTGGTCGATTGCGATCAAGCCCGGCAAGCCTTTTGCCCACGGCGGGATCAATGACACCACTGGCTCCTCGCACTTCATCGGCCTGCCAGGTAACCCCGTGTCGAGCTTTGTCACTTTCTTGGTTTTGGTGCGACCGTTCATTCAAAAATTATCGGGTCAGCTGGCGCATGCCGACGACGCGATGACACCCATGCAGTTGATCGCTGACTTTGATTGGCCGGTTCCCGATAAACGTCGTGAGTTTTTAAGGGTCAAGCGCAACGCCGAAGGGCATTTATCGTTGTTCAGCAACCAGAGCTCGGGTGTCTTAACATCCGTCGCTTGGGCGGATGGTTTGGTTGACAACCCGCCAGGGCAGGTGATTAAGCGGGGTGACCGCGTGACCTTTTGGTCTTTAGCCAGTCTGATGGCTTGACGACTATTCGCCACTGCCAAAGGTAAACAGGGACTTAATTATGAGTTTGACGGTGCGTTATTTCGCCAGTGTGCGTGAGGCAATGGGCATTGCCAGCGAGTCGTGGCCCACCGACATACCAACACCTACGACCGTCGCGCAGGCGCGTGCCGCACTGGTTGCCCGTGGCTCACCCTGGGCGGAGGCGCTGGCGGAATCGCGGGTGTTGCGCGCTGCGGTCAATCAGCAAATGGTCGATGCGGCAGCCCCATTGGCGCCGCAAGATGAACTTGCTTTCTTCCCGCCCGTCACCGGCGGCTAGGTCGAGGGCGACATCAATAGGAGCGACAGGTCATGGCTGATACAGTCCGCATACAAACGGAGGATTTTGACCTCACTCAGGAGCTTGCCGACTTACGCGCGGGTAACCGCGCCGTCGGGGCTGTCTGTGCCTTCGTGGGTACCGTGCGCGAGTGGCAAAATCCAGCTGACGCGAATCAACCGCAGGCCGCCGATAAGGCGGTGCAGGGCATGACCCTGGAGCACTACCCGGGCATGACTGAACGGGCGATTCAAGACATGATCGTTGAGGCCCATCAACGCTTTGACTTCATGGATGCCCTGGTCATACACCGTATCGGTGAGTTGGCCACTTGCGATCAAATTGTTCTGGTTGCCGTGACCTCTGCACACCGAGGTGAGTCATTCAAGGCATGTGAGTTTTTGATGGACTACCTCAAAACGCAGGCGCCATTTTGGAAGAAAGAGGCGACCGCTCAAGGCGCGACGTGGGTGGATGCGCGCGAAAGCGATGATTTGGCTTTGCGTAAGTGGGGTATCGCATCACAGAATCGGTAGCGCGTTGATGGCTTGAAATCGCTGACACCGTCTCCAACTAAGGAACAGTTCATTAGATGATTGGAGAACGCGATGCGTGCCGATAAATTAACATCCAAATTTCAAGAGGCCTTATCCGACGCGCAGACGATTGCCTTGGGTAACGATCACGCTTACATCGAGCCGGTACACGTGCTGCAGGCCATGTTGCGTCAGACGGACGGCCCCGTGGCTTTGTTACAGCGTGCGGGTGTCAAGGTTAACCAGTTGCATGAGGCGGCGGAGGCGCAAATCAAACGCTTGCCGCAGGTTCAAGGGCAGTTTCAGGTACAGGTGGGACGCGATCTTGTCACCCTGCTGCAAGCCGCAGAGAAAGACGCCATCAAGCGCGGCGATCAATACGTTGCTTCTGAGTTGTTTTTTTTGGTATTGGCAGATGCCAAGGATGTTGCGGGCGAATTGGCGCGCAAACATGGCTTGAATCGTGCGACGCTGGAAAAAGCAATCGATCAAGTGCGTGGTGGACAGCGCGTCGACAACCCTGATGCCGAGACTCAGCGCGAGGCCCTCAAAAAGTACACCCTCGACCTGACTGAGCGTGCGCGTCAAGGCAAGCTCGACCCCGTGATAGGTCGTGATGACGAGATTCGGCGTGCCATTCAGGTGCTCCAACGCCGCACCAAAAACAACCCTGTATTGATCGGCGAGCCCGGTGTGGGTAAAACAGCCATCGTCGAGGGCTTGGCGCAGCGTATCGTGGCAGGCGAGGTGCCAGACACCCTGAAAGATAAACGGGTGTTGTCGCTGGATATGGCGGGGTTGCTTGCAGGTGCTAAATTCAGAGGGGACTTTGAGGAACGTCTCAAGAGCGTCCTGAAAGAAGTGGCCCAAGACGACGGCCGAATTATTCTGTTTATCGACGAGATTCACACCATGGTGGGCGCTGGTAAGGCTGAAGGCGCCATGGACGCTGGCAACATGCTCAAGCCTGCCTTGGCACGCGGCGAGTTGCACTGTGTGGGCGCCACCACCTTGGACGAGTACCGCAAGTACATCGAGAAGGATGCCGCGCTTGAGCGCCGTTTCCAGAAGGTGTTAGTGGGTGAACCTACGGTCGAGGCAACCGTGGCCATTCTGCGCGGCCTGCAAGAGCGCTACGAAGTACACCACGGAGTCGATATCACCGACCCGGCTATCGTTGCTGCTGCCGAGTTGAGTCACCGTTACATCACCGACCGATTTTTGCCTGATAAAGCGATTGACCTCATCGACGAGGCCGCAGCCAAAATCAAGATTGAAATTGATTCCAAGCCCGAGGTGATGGACAAACTGGATCGTCGTTTGATTCAGTTGAAGATTGAGCGCGAGGCTGTGCGTAAAGAAACTGACGAGGCATCCATCAAGCGTATGGCTCTTTTGGAGGATGAAATTGCACGCCTGTCACGCGAATACGCCGATTTGAACGAGGTCTGGAAGGCCGAAAAAGCTGCAGCGCAGGGATCTGCCCACATTAAAGAAGAGATCGACAAAACACGCTTCCAGATTGAAGAGCTCAAGCGTAAAGGGGAGTTCAACCAGGTCGCAGAGTTGCAATACGGCAAATTGCCGCAGCTTGAAAAAGAGCTGAAGAATGCCCAAGACAGCGAGGCCAACAAATCAGCTTCGTCTGCGACGCGTTTGCTGCGGACCCAGGTGGGGACTGAAGAAATCGCTGAGGTTGTCGCACGGATGACGGGCATACCAGTCGCAAAGCTGATGCAGGGTGAGCGCGATAAGTTGTTGCAAATGGAGAGCCGGCTACACGAGCGCGTGGTGGGGCAGTCTGAGGCGATTGAGGCGGTGTCGAATGCGATCCGTCGCTCGCGCGCGGGTTTATCGGACCCAAACCGTCCCACTGGTTCTTTCCTGTTCCTCGGCCCAACCGGGGTGGGTAAAACCGAACTTTGTAAGGCCTTGGCTGGATTCCTGTTTGACAGCGAAGAGCACCTGGTACGGATGGACATGAGTGAATTCATGGAGAAGCATTCGGTCAGCCGGCTTATCGGTGCCCCCCCTGGATACGTCGGTTACGACGAGGGCGGCTACCTGACCGAGGCGGTGCGCCGCAAGCCCTACAGCGTGCTGCTGTTGGATGAGATCGAAAAGGCCCACCCGGATGTTTTCAACATCCTGCTGCAAGTGTTGGACGATGGTCGTCTCACGGATGGGCAAGGTCGCACCGTGGACTTCAAAAACACCGTGATTGTGATGACCAGTAACATCGGTTCTCACCTGATTCAGAGCATGGTGGGCAAGGACCACGAGCTGGTAAAAGAGGCTGTTTGGGAGGAGCTTAAACAGCACTTCCGGCCAGAACTGCTGAATCGCATTGACGAGACGGTGGTGTTCCACAGCTTGGATGCGCAACACATCGCCGCGATTGCGGGTATCCAGCTAAAGGGGCTACAGGCGCGTTTGGCCGCCTTGGATTTGCAACTCGATGTCTCTGAGGCTGCCATGGCTGAGTTGGCAAAAGTTGGCTTTGACCCCGTGTTCGGAGCTCGCCCACTCAAACGGGCTGTGCAACAACGGATAGAAAACCCGTTGTCAAAATTGATCCTACAAGGTGCGTTCCCGCCAAATACAACGATCAGTGTCAGTGTGAATCCGGCGATTGATCCCGGCGTATTCCACTTTGCGGCACAGCCAGACTGAGGTTGCTTAATGTGTGTCCAGGTCACCCTCGGGTCACCTGGACCCTTTTGGGGCCTCGGTTGGCGCTAACATAGTGGTTTTGACTCTAGGGTCCGTCATGTCAGAAGCAATCACCGCGCCCATTTCACCCGTCCCCTTGCGAGCCGACGCGCGCGTGATTGGCCTGGTTGGCATGGCGCATGCGACCTCACACTTTTCGCACCTGTTGTTGGCGCCGCTGTTTCCCGTGTTCATGCGGGAATTCGATTTGAGTTTCTCGGATGTCGGGCTGCTGATGACGCTTTTCTTCGTCATCTCAGGTTCCGGACAAGCCATGTCAGGCTTTGTGGTGGACCGTTTTGGTGCCCGTCCGGTAATGTTCGCGTCGATCGCATTGTTTGCGCTTGCCGCACTGACAGCGGCAACTGCGACGGGTTACGGGAGCCTGGTGGCCGTCGTCATGCTTGCAGGATTGGGGAATGCGCCTTTTCACCCTGTCGACTTCACCATCCTGAACCAGCGCGTATCCGATGCCCGTATTGGCTACGGCTTCAGCGCGCACGGGTTAACGGGGAACCTGGGGTGGGCTCTTTCACCCCTGTTTCTGGTGGGTATATCGTCGGCGACCAATTGGCGTGTGGCTTACCTATGTGCGGTCGCGTTGTACGCCGTGGTCGGGCTGATCCTATGGCTCAACCGTGATGCGCTTGCGACCAGTACCGCCAAATCGCGTGCGGCGGCAGAAAAAGCCAACCCCAGCCAACGAACGGGGGTCGCAGCACATCCCTTGGCCTTTATGCGGTTACCTGCGGTTTGGTGGTGCTTTTCTTTCTTTTTGCTGTCAACAGTGACACTGGCGGTGGTGCAAACCTATGCGTCATCAATACTGCAGGCGGTGCACCAAGTCAGCTTTGAAGCCGCCTCTTTGACCTTGTCTGCTTACATGGTGTCGGGTGCTTTTGGCATGTTGGTGGGCGGTTGGGTCGCCACGCAAAAAGCCAGTCACAGCGATAAGGTGGTCGCCCGCTCGATGGCGGTAGGTGCCTTGTTGCTGATACTGTGCGCCACAGGCTGGCTTAATGGCACAGGCACGATGGTCGTAATCGCAGTCACAGGCTTTGCCGTGGGGGTAGGGGGGCCCAGCCGAGACATGATGATCCGCAAAGCCACGCCCCGAGAAGCGACAGGGCGAGTCTATGGCACCGTCTACTCTGGCTTGGATGTCGGCTTTGCGATCTCGCCATTGATTTTTGGCACGTTGATGGACGGTGGCTGGTACGGGACGACCTTGGCTGGCGCAGGGGTCGTTTTGATGCTATCGGTATACGTCGCGCTGCAAGTGGGACGGATCACACGAGCTGCCACGACCCAGTGAGTTTGACGAGACAAGAAAAAAGCCACCCTCGGGTGGCTTTTTTGTGCGCGCCGTGTTGATTAAGACAGGTGGGCGCTGATGAGCTTGGTCATCTCGAACATGGTGACCTGTGGCTTACCAAAAATAACTTTCAGTTTGTCGTCAGCATTGATGTTGCGCTTGTTCGCAGCATCTTGCAGGTTGTTTTTCTTGATGTATTCCCAAATCTTTTTCGTCACTTCGGTGCGGGGAATGGGCGTAGCGCCAATGACAGCCGCCAACGCAGGGCTGATGTTCATTGGCTTCATGAATGCTGCATTAGGAGCGCGTTTCGCGGGGGCTGCTTTTTTTGCTGTCGCCATTTTGTCTTGTCCTTTTCAGATGATTGTTGGTTCAGGTCGCTTGAATGAGGTGCAAGCGTCATGCCCTGACGGTTGATGCTAACGGAGAACCACTCATTATTTCCGAGGGGGCGAATCAAAAAATAAAAAAAGTAATTAAATGAGTATTAAAGAATTATATTTTAAAAAATGCGCTAGGGTAACTACCACCCACGCCATGCTACAAAAGTTAATCAACTTATCGTTTTTGTAGCGGGTCGCTCGCAAACCGGACTCACATGCTGCTCAAAGCCTTCCAGAGCATGTAGCCGGCCAAGCAAAAGAGAACCGCTGCGAATGCACGTTTCAGTTTGGCGACTGGAAGTGCGTGGGCGATGCGCACACCCAAGGGGGCCATCAGTACGCTTGTAGCGGCAATGATGACGAGTGCGGGCATGAAGATGTATCCCACAGCACCTGGCGGTAGTCCCTCGACGGCGTGACCGGACCAGACGTAACCCACCGCGTTGGCAAGCGCAATTGGGAACCCCAGCGCGGCGCTGGTCGCGACCGCATTGTGCATGCTCACGTTTGACCAGACCAAAAACGGGACGCTGACGAAGCCACCGCCCGCACCCACTAAACCTGACAAAAAGCCAATGCCGCCGCCCACCCCAAAAAGTCCCTTCGGGCTTGGCAGGCCACGACCTGGTTTCGGTTGTTTGTTGCGAAGCATTTGGTAGGCTGAGAACCCGACGAAACCGGCGAAGATAAATGCGAGCCAGTTGCCCTTAATCACCGCAAAAACGCCCAGGCTGGCCACCATGGCGCCGGCGACGATGCCCGGTGCAAGGGTGCGAACGATATCCCACCGGACAGCCCCACGCTTGTGATGTGCCCGTACGCTGGATAGCGAGGTGAAAATAATGGTGGCCATTGAGGTGGCAATTGCCATCTTGACCGTCAGGTCTGCGCTGATGCCACGGCTGGACAGGATGTAGGTCAGAAACGGCACCATGATCATGCCGCCCCCAATACCGAGCAGGCCAGCTAAAAAACCAGTCGCTAGACCGAGAACCCCCAACTCGATGATCAGCAGAATCCAGGGGGAAAAGTCGGAGGCGTTCATGGCGTCTTTGGGCGGCGTTGAAAGGGTGCCTGCGAACACCGCCGGGCTGCATTCCTGAACCGGGGGTTCAGGTGGGCGAGATCAACATTGACATCGGGTTCATCTGACGCGAGACGCTCACACCAGCCAAGTATGTTTCAAGCCCTAGCTCGTAAGCATTGGTTCAAGGAAATATAGAACCCAGCGCGAATTCACAGGCCTGTGTATTGTAGGCCTTGCAATCAGATCAAAGAGTCGTCTTCGTGCAACGCATCATCAAGTCGCGCCAAGAGCTCCTTGAGCGCGGCCTCGTCGATCGGACCGACGGGCGTGTCTGCGGCTGCCATCGGTTCAGTACTTGCTGAGGTCTTGGCATTCATCATCTCGAAGACCAAATTGAGGCTGGCCAAGATGGCAATACGCTCACGCGCTTTCACCTTACCGGCATCCCGGATGCGGCACATCGCGTTGTCGACTCGTTGAGCCGCTTCGCGTAGCGCTTCCTCCTCGCCGTCGGGAGAGCTGAGGACCAGACTTTGGCCCATGATCGAAACTTCAACGCGGCTCATGCGATTCCCTCTTCATCGGCATTGCTGGCGGGCTCGATTAGACTCGCGCCGCCGTCTGGCAATTCGGCTAAAACGGCGTCAAGTCGCTGTTTGGCCGCATTCAGTTTTGCCTTAAGCAAATCGCGCTCTTGAGTCAACGCGTGCACCTGCTGTGTTAACAAGGCTTTGGTGCGCTGCAATTCTTCTTGGCGCAACAGAACGCGGTCAACGCGCTCTGTGATCTGCTCGATGAGGTGTGAAGTAGCCATAGCGGACATTGTAGAACGGACTGTATGGGTGTCATTTTAGGCACAAGGTTGTCAGATCGTCGTAACCCTTTCGGGGCTAAAATGGATTCGTTGGTGCTCGTGACCCCGTTCGGGGGCACAGTTCAACGGGAAGCAGGGGGGCCGTCGTCACCGACCGCCTAACCTGCGCTGCCCCCGCAACGGTAAGCGGTCGGTGACCTTTGTCACCCACATCACTCCAAGCCACTGGGTCTCGAACCTGGGAAGGCGATAGATGGCGACCGTCAGCCCGGATACCGGCCAACTGCGGCTGGTGAGATTGATTTCTCGCCAGGTTTCGCCCAATCACTGTCGGGGAAGGCGGTGCGGGTATATCTGTTGGTGTCTCTTATGTTAAAAAATCACGTGTTCGCGAGCGCGTGCGTTCGCAACCCTGTTGGTCAACTCACGTACGCTGTTGCGCTCGCTTTGGCCTTGTCTGGAACGGGCCATGCCGCCGATTCGGTGCTACCTGTAACAGTCGTTACCGCCTCTCGCTTTGAGCAGTCAATCGAGGAAGTCGTTTCGGATATCACGGTTATTGACCGAGCAGAAATTGAGCGCTACGGCGCGGTGTCATTAAGTGAAATTCTGTCGAGATTGCCCGGTATCCAGTCAGTTGATACTGGCTCTCCCCAGTTATTCATCCGTGGGGCCAATGCGAATATGACAGTCATTTATGTCGATGGGGTGCGGATTGATCCGCAGGACAAGGCATCGGGAAACCCGCGCTTAGACCTGATTAAATTGGCGCAGATCCGACGCATTGAAATATTGCGGGGCCCTGCCAGCGATACCTACGGTGCGAAAGCAATGGGTGGTGTCATTCAGATTTTTACGGACGGTGCACCTGAGGGTATTTGGACCAGCGTGGGCGCGGGGAGTGAGGCGCTTCGTACGGTTGGCTTTGGTGCGGCTGGGCCACTAAACGACAAGATCAGCTACCGTATTGGATTCAATCGGTCTATCAGTGACGGCTACGATACCCAGCCCTCTATCGCGAACGTCGGTCCGACAATGCCTTGGCACGATAGCAGTGTCAACGCGGCTTTTGAATTAAAGCCGCGCGCCGACCACAAGGTTCGCTACGTCATCAATTCAGTCGAACGGTATGCCGAGTCGAACGATAAATGGAAAACCTATGGACTGGCGAACGTTCAAACGCGCTCCAAACAGACGACATCAGGGCTAACGTGGTTTGCTGATTGGCGCGATCAATGGCAATCGCAAATCAGCGTTAACGGCTCTAGGATCAGCACGGACGGGACTGATGGGAGTAACCACGTCACGACTGGGCGAGACATCAGCATGCTAGCCCAACACGAATCGGGCAGTGGAACGCTTAGCGTCGGCTTAGAAAGTAAGCTAGACAAGCTTGAAGCGGCGGGTGATACCTTCAACCTCGCTATTACGGAAAAGCGTCGGCAGATCGGTGCATCTGTTGGGTGGGCCTTTGAGATAGGGGATCTCTCCTGGAAACTGAGCTCGCGATTTGATGATGACGAAAAATTCGGTGGAAATGCCTCTAATGCGGTCGGAGTCTCCATGCCGTTTGGTAGCAGTTGGCGTGTCAGTGCCGGTGTCGGAACTGCTTTCCGCGCGCCGACAATTGAGCAAACGACTGGCTCCTACGGTTCAGCAACCTTGCGCCCCGAGGTCGGCACTTCCAAGGAGGTTAGGCTGGCTTACGGAGGCGGTGATTCGAGCGCTGATTTAACAATCTATCGGTCCGACTACCGAGACATGTTTGGGACGGGTGGGAGCGCTTGCTCAGCTGGTGGGTTCTGCTATGTCAACGTTTCGAGGGCAAAAGTTGAGGGCCTAACGCTTGGCGGCAAAACTCAGATAGGAATTGCCACGCTTTCAGGTCACATTGATGCCCTGCGGGCGCGTGATTCAGTTACAGGCAAGTTGCTCAACTATCGTCCCAAAGAGTCGGCAACGGTGGACTTAACCGCGCCAATCCAACAGTGGTCGGCTGGCGCGCAGTGGCGGGGCGTCGGCCAACGATATTACGAATCGGGCGCATCGGTGTTGCGCGGCTATGCCCTGCTTGATCTTCACGCGTCACGGCCAATAGGTCGTCATTGGACACTGCAGACGAGGGTAGAGAATGCTGCGAATCGAACCCACGACAGCGATGGCTACAACGCAGCGCCAGAGCGACGATGGTTCGTTGGGCTAAAGTGGCAAGGTTACTAAGGCGAAACGAATATGAACGGCCCCCAACGCATCGTTTGCCTCACAGAGGAAACTACCGAGTGGTTGTATCTGCTGGGTCAGCAGCATCGCATTGTGGGGGTCTCGGGGTACACGGTTAGGCCCGCGCAAGTGCGCCATGAAAAGCCGCGTGTCAGTGCTTTTTTGAGCGCCAAGATCGACAAAATCTTGGCCCTCAAACCAGACTGTGTGTTTGGCTTTTCAGATCTTCAGGCTGACATTGCCTCTGAGTTGATCCGCGCCGGTGTGCAGGTCACGGTGTTCAATCAACGCAGTGTCCCTGAGATTTTCTCGATGCTGTTTCAGGTGGCGGCGATCGTTGACTGTGCGGCTATGGGCCAACAGTGGATCGCGCAGAGACAGGCAGCGTTGGAAGACATGCGCGCATTGACGTCGGGGTGGTCTCGCAAACCCAAAGTGTTTTTTGAAGAGTGGGATGACCCCCTGATCAGCGGTATTCAATGGGTTTCCGAGCTGATCGCCGTAGCGGGTGGTGTCGATTGTTTTCCAGAGTTGGGTCAACAAAGCTTGGGTAAGAACCGCATCATTGCCGATAACAGCGCGGTGATCGAACGTGCACCCGACATCATCGTGGGTTCTTGGTGCGGTAAAAAATTCAGGCCTGAAAAGGTGAAAGCTCGATTGAGCTGGGATGTTATCCCCGCTGTCCAAGAAGACCGTGTGTATGAAATCAAGTCGGCTGATATTCTGCAGCCTGGCCCTGCAGCACTGACCGATGGCGTTGCCCAGTTGCACCGCTTTATATGCCAATGGGGACGTGACCATGGGATGGTGGCCTGAGATGCGGTCGCTCTATAGGGGGCTCGTGGCGGGTGTTTCGATGCTTTTGTTCGCCATATCGCCGGCCTCTGCCTTAACGGTGGTAGGTGATGACGGTGTCGCCTTGACGCTGTCAAAGCCTGCGACGCGCGTGGTGACCTTGCTACCGTCGCTGGCAGAGGTTGTTTGCGACCTTGGCGCTTGCGATCGTTTAGTCGGGATTGACCGTTACACCAATTGGCCACCTGAAACAGCGAATGTCGCCGTGGTTGGCGGTGGTTTAGACCCACAGTTGGAGGCCATTCTGCGCTTGCGTCCCGACTTGATTGTGATGGCGCCATCCGCTCGTGTGATCGCGCGTTTGCGTGATTTGGGTTTACCTGTTTTGGCGCTCGAGCCCAAGCGAATGGCCGACCTCGCGCGTACCTACCGCGCGTTGGGTGAGGCACTGGGTATTGCCGAAGCAGACGCTCGGTTTACACAATTGCAATCGGATCTTGGGGTTCTCAAGCGGTCGGTTGATGCATCGTGGTTGGGTGCGCGGGTTTATTTTGAGGTCAGTGATGAGCTTTACGCGGCAGGACCAGACTCATTTGTGGGTGAGCTGCTGACCAGCCTGGGGTTCGGTAACGCGATCTCGAGTGGCCTCGGACCATTTCCGAAGATCAGCCCCGAATGGGTGGTTCGCGCTAATCCCGATGTATTGGTGGTTTCCGAGCAGACCGTCGGGCGTTTGACGCAACGTCCTGGTTGGTCTGGCATGCCAGCGATTGCTGAAAAACAGGTTTGCGCGATGCCCCAAGCGCAGGCCGATGCCCTGGTGCGTCCCGGCCCTCGACTGGTCTCCGGTGCGCAATGGTTGGTGCGTTGCATCAACCAGTTAAAGCGCTCGTAGCCCGCATCAAAGGACTCCCAGCGATGAACGCCCGCAACACAACCTCTGCTGTTAGCGTGGCGCTGACCTTGTTGCTTGCGGCCGGTGCGCTGACGTGTTTGGGGTTGATGGTGGGTGACGGCACGCTGCGGTGGCCGTGGGGTTTGACTAGCGACCCTATTACCGCCGAAATTATTTGGCAGATCCGTGCGCCACGCTCTATTGGGGCTTGGGCGGCGGGCGCGCTTTTGGGGTTAGCTGGTGCGATTGCACAGGCTATTTTTCGCAACCCCTTGGCTGATCCGTATTTGCTGGGTAGCTCGTCAGGTGCAGCACTCGCGGTCGCAATTGCCCTGGCGTTGGCCAGTTGGCTGGGTGCTGACGTGTCGGGAGCTGCATTTTGGGGCGGCTTCATGGCCTTCGGGTTAACGGGGGCCGCGTTCACCGGCGCTTTGTTGGCTGTGATACTGACAGTGACTTTAGCTGGTGGCGTTGCGCAAGGTACGCGTTTGCTTTTGGGGGGCGTGGTGGTGGGGGTGGTGCTGGGTGCCTTGACGTCTTTCCTGACCTTTATTGCACCGAACGTCTTACTCAACATGCAGGGCTTCATGTTGGGTTCGACGGCGCTTTTGAACTGGTCGGCGGTGGGGCGGTTGTTGGTGGTCGGTGCGATATGCATGGTCATCGCAGCGACGTTTGCGAAGCCTCTGGACGCCTTGCAGTTGGGTGAGCGCACCGCGCGCAGCTTGGGCATCCCGCTGTCGCAGGTGAATGCAATTTACATCCTGTTGTTAGCGACGGTGACGGGTGCAGCAGTCGCGCACACCGGACTGATCGCGTTTGTGGGGCTGGCAGCGCCGCACGTGGTAAGGGCGTGGTTACCGTGTCAACACCGGGCGCTGCTGCTACTTTCGAGCCTAACGGGCGGTGTACTGTTATTGGGCGCTGATGCATTGGCGAGATTGATTTTTTCGCCCATGGAGTTGCCAACGGGTCTCTTGACCGCACTGCTCGGCGGTGGTTATTTGCTCTGGCGTATGGGCAAAGTAGGGCGATTATCGTGAGTACCTTGCGCGGTAACCGCGAGATTCTGCGGGTCGAAGATGTATCCGTCACACTGGGCGCTGGCCGGCGACGTGGGATGTCGACTGGCAACCGCGTGCTGCAACGGGTTAATTTGACGATTGAAGCGGGGTCGTGGACTGCTATCGTCGGGCCGAATGGTGCGGGCAAGACAACCCTGCTGCGCGCGTGCGGGAATTTGCTGGATCGCCGAGATGATCGAGAGGGGCGCATTGACCTGATGGGCCAGTCACTTGATCACTGGTCAGGCCGCGCGTTGGCGCAAAGCGTGGCGTGGCTGGGAACCGCAGAGATCGGTGCAGATGGCGACTTGAGCGCGTTGTCCGCTTGGGATGTCGTGGCTCTCGGGCGCCTGCCCCATCAGCGCTGGTGGCCATCGACGGGCGCTCTCACAACTGATGACGCGGCAGTCGTGCAGGACGTCATGATGCAAACCCATACATGGCAGCTTCGTGACAAGCCTTTGCTGGAGATGTCGTCGGGTGAGCGTCAACGTGTGCACGTTGCCCGCGCGTTGGCCGTTCGCGCGCCGCTGGTTCTGATGGATGAGCCGCTGCTTAACCTTGATCCACCGCATCAAGCCGAGTGGATACAACTGGTGCGTACGATGGCCGCGGAGGGACAAACCATCATCAGCGTGTTACACGAATTAAACGCGGCGCTTTACGCGGACAACATCGTGGTGTTGGTCAAGGGGCGCGTCACGCATGCAGGACGGGTGGATTCGCCTGACACACGGGCGGCAATTACTGCCGCGTTCAGTAACCGGATACAAATCCGATCACTGGACAATCACTGGGTTGCTTTACCCCGCGTGTAATCGCAATACGCACTGACCGCGCACGTATCACATTTAGGATTGCGCGCGACACACACATAGCGACCGTGCAGAATCAGCCAATGGTGGGCATCGACCATGTAGGAGGCGGGTATCCGCTTCAGCAGCTTTAATTCGACCGCCAGTGGGGTTTTTCCAGGGGCCAAACCAGTTCGGTTTCCTAGCCGGAAAATGTGGGTGTCGACCGCCATGGTGGGTTCGCCGAAGGCGACGTTGAGCACCACGTTTGCGGTTTTGCGGCCGACACCGGGTAAGGCCTCAAGCGCCTCTCGGGTGTTGGGTACTTGGCCCCCATGGTCGCGCACCAAAATCTCGCAGGTTTTCATCAGATGCTTGGCTTTGCTGCGGTACAAACCGATGGTTTTGATGGCGTCTTCAAGCGCTGCAAGGCCCATATCAATGATCGCCTGTGGCGTATTGGCCCGTGGGAATAACCGGTCCGTTGCTTTATTGACGCCCACATCGGTCGCTTGGGCCGATAGCAGCACCGCCGCCAGCAACTCGAAAACGCTGGTGAACTTCAGCTCGGTTGTTGGGGTTGGATTGGTGGCCTTCAGCGTCGCGAAGAACAACTCAATATTGGTTTTATTCATCTTGAAAGTGTAATGCCGGGCTCTAATTTTGGTTGGGGATTCGACCTAAAAGCGCGTGGTTCATTGGCACAATAGAGTTTTGGTTCAATTGCCCGGGGAATTTTATGACCACCGATGTCAACGCGCTGTTTGCTGACCGCCTGTCCAAGCTGGAAACGTCCGCTATTCGGGAATTATTCAAGCTGTTGGGGAAGCCGGGCATCATTAGCTTTGCAGGAGGCTTTCCGGATGCCAATCTATTCGACGTCGCCGGCATTGAGGCCGCTTCACGCGAGGCGCTGGCGACCAACCCTGCGGCCGCATTGCAGTACGGGGCAACCGAGGGGTATGAGCCGTTACGCAACGAGTTAGCCAAACTGATGGCGAGCAAGGGTGCGACGGTTGCGCCCAATCAATTACTGGTGACAACGGGTAGTCAGCAGGCACTGGATTTGGTCGGTAAGACCCTAATCAATCCCGGCGACAAAGTGATTGTCGAGGGCCCCACGTTTTTGGCAACCATCCAATGCTTCCGTCTGTATGGTGCAGATTTGATCACGGCCCCTGTTGATGGTGACGGTGTCAACGTCGACGTGCTCGAAGCGTTAATCCAGGAGCACAAGCCCAAATTGGTCTACCTGATTCCGACCTTCGGCAACCCAAGTGGGGCAACATTGGCGCTTGCACGTCGTAAGCGCATCCTTGAGTTGGCCGTTCGCACCGGCACCCTGGTGGTAGAGGATGACCCCTATGGTGATTTGTATTTCGATGCGCCACCACCGCCTAGTTTGCTCGCGCTGAGTGATGACGTACCTGGCAGCCGAGACTGGCTGGTACATTGCGGCAGCCTGAGCAAAATACTGAGTCCGGGTCTGCGGGTGGGATGGATGATTGCACCGGCGGCGTTGTTGGCGAAGGCGGTGATGTGCAAACAATTCAGTGATGCGCATACCAGTACGTTTGCGCAGGCGACCGCAGCCGCCTACCTGGCGCAGGGCGGTTTATCCGATGCGCTGAATCAGGTACGGCAGGTCTATGCTGAGCGCGCGCGGACCATGTGTGATGCGCTGAACAGCGAGCTAGGGGATGCTATCGCGTTCGTGCGGCCAGCAGGTGGGCTGTTTGTTTGGGCGAGCTTAACGGGCGCGAATGGGGCGATCGCCGATGGCAATGCCTTTGCGAAGCGCGCGATCGATCACAACGTGGCCTTTGTACCTGGCGCGCCGTTCTTTGCAAGAGACCCCGATGCGCGAACCCTGCGTTTGAGCTTTGCCACAGCGGATGTTGAGAAAATCGAAGCAGGCGTCATGCAACTCGGCAAGGCCTTGCATAGCGCCTGACACGGTGACGCGCCCGTACCACGATGATGACAAACGATAAGCGAAGTAAAGGCCTGAGTGGCTTAGGAGCCCTCACCGGGCTCGTCTACAGCACAGAGGTCGGGCAAACCTGTCCCGACTGCCGCCAAGCCATCGCAGCCTGTGTATGCGGCGTCGACGAGGCGTTGGTGGGCGATGGTCAGGTGCGCGTGTTGTTGGAGCGCCGTGGCGGTAAGTTGGTGACGGTGGTTTCCGGGCTGGCGGTTACGCCCACGACGCTGGTTGATCTGGGCAAATCACTGCGACAGGCCATGGGCAGTGGCGGTACAGCGAAAGCGGGTGTTATCGAGGTTCAGGGTGATCACGTCACGCGCGCAGCCGCTTGGCTGAGGGCGCGCGGCCACCGTATCAAAGTACCCAAGGCTTAGCGCGATGCAGCCCGACGATTTGCAGGCCTTGGTCGAGACGCGCATGCCATTCGGCAAGCACCAAGGGGTGTATCTGGCTGACTTGCCGGGTAACTATTTGAACTGGTTTGCGCGTGAGGGCTTTCCAAAAGGTCGCATTGGCGCACTGTTACAGCTCATGCATGAAATCGATCACAACGGCCTCAGTGACCTGCTGAAGCCGTTGCGCCGTGCATCGACTAATCAGGGCGACCCGACATGAATTACCGTATTCGGATTCATGCACCGGAGGGCGTTTCAGATGCCGAGCGGCAAGAGGCTGAACGCCGCTTCGAAGCGGCGTTAATCGCCAACCTCGGCAGCGGCGACTTAATTGCGCCGGTCTATCAAATGTTCCGCCAATTGATCGTCATTTATGGCGAGACGCCCGACATGGAGTCGATGACTGCGTCGGAGCGCGACATTTTTGAAAGCTGGCAGATCGCCGAGACGGCTGCGATGGCAGCGGCGTTCGGCACGCACCGCTATCTCGACGAGGGTGGTTTCGAACTGACTTTAGTCGACCAAGACACGGCATAGGGCATCGAGTCCACCCGTATTGATCGCCACATCTGCTTGCTGTCGCACCTTTTCCTTTGCGAGGTAGGCCACCGATAAGCCAGCGATTGACATCATAGGCAGGTCATTGGCCCCGTCGCCCACAGCGATGGCATCGGTGGTGAGGCATCCCACTTGCGCGCAAATCGCTTGCAGCGTTGTTTTTTTCATGTCGCCGTCACAAATGGTGCCCCAGTCTTGGCTGACTAGGTCACCCGTCAATGCACCGTCGATCACTTCCAGTTCGTTGCTGCGTGCAAAGTCGATCTTCAAACGGGCTTGTACCCGGGAGGCAAAAAAGGTGAACCCACCGCTGACTAAAACCGTGTAGAGACCTGCTTCACGGCAGGTGGCTAACAGGATTTCAGCGCCGGGATTGAGTTTGAGACGATCCGTGTAAACGGCTTCGAGGTGGGCGACAGATACGCCCTTCAACAGCGCGAGTCGGCGTCGCAGGCTGTCCTTGAAGTCGGTGATTTCGCCACGCATGGCGGCCTCGGTGATGGCCGCAACCTCCGCCTTCTTACCTGCGGCGTCGGCGATCTCGTCAATGCACTCGATGTTGATCAGCGTTGAATCCATGTCACAGGCAATCACTTTGAATTGCTTGAGCGGCTGGATGCGGGCGCCTTGGCGAATGACGAGGCCGGGTTCAATTTCGTAATGGGTCATGGTGAGGGCGCTGGTTAGGGGGCGGCAACGGCTTCGGCGCTGACCTGTGGCTTGCCTAAATGACGGAGGACATCACGCACCATGTGGACCCGCACATTGGGGTCTTCAAAGGCCTTTTCTATGCGCAGTTTGTCATTGCCTGCCAGTTTGATGTAGCGGTGTTTTTGAATCAATTCGATGATCTTGCCCGGGTCTATCGGTGCATCTTTTTTGAAGCTGATATTGATCACGGTCGGCGCAGCATCGACTTTGACGATGCCATAAGGTGCGCACAGCACGCGCAGACGGTGCACGTCGACCAACGCAATGGCCTGCGGTGGCAACTTGCCAAAGCGATCCGCAATTTCCTCCATGAGTCGGTCGATCTGCTCGGTGGTTTTTGCGGTGGCCAGCTTTTTATAAAAACTGAGCCTGAGGTGCACATCGCCGCAGTAGTCGTTGGGTAACAGCGCCGGGACGTGTAAGTTGATGTCAGTCACTGCCGCCATCGGACTCAGCAGGTCGGGTTCGCGTCCCGCTTTCAAGCTGGCAACCGCTTCGGCCAACATGTCGTTATAGAGCTGGAAGCCCACCTCCAACATATTGCCACTTTGGTTTTCACCCAACACCTCGCCGGCGCCGCGAATTTCTAGGTCGTGCATGGCCAAATAGAAGCCTGAACCCAACTCTTCCATTTCTTGAATCGCCTCGAGTCGTTGCTTGGCTTGCTTGGTAAGGCTCTGGGTATCAGGAACCAATAGGTAGGCGTAGGCCTGGTGGTGACTGCGTCCAACGCGACCACGCAGTTGATGCAGTTGCGCTAATCCAAATTTGTCGGCCCGCGCCATCACGATGGTGTTGGCACTGGGCACATCAATACCGGTTTCGATGATGGTGGAGCACAACAGAATGTTGAATCGCTGCGCCACAAAATCACGCATCACTTGTTCGAGTTGACGCTCCGGCATCTGACCATGGGCAATGGCGATGCGTGCTTCTGGTAAGTAGGCTTCGAGTTGTTGGCGTCGGTTTTCGATGGTTTCAACTTCATTGTGCAGGAAATAAACCTGCCCACCGCGCTTGAGCTCGCGCATAACCGCTTCGCGGATTACGCCTTGCCCCTCGTTGCGCACGAAGGTCTTGATGGCCAGTCTGCGCTGTGGCGCGGTCGCAATCACGGACAGATCACGAATGCCCTCGAGGGCCATACCCATGGTGCGCGGTATCGGCGTTGCCGTTAGGGTCAACACATCGACCTCTGCTCTTAGCGCTTTCATGGCCTCTTTGTGCCGTACGCCGAACCGGTGCTCTTCGTCGATGACCAGCAGGCCCAAATTCTTGAACTTGATGGTGTCACTGAGGAGTTTGTGGGTGCCCACCACGATATCGACCGTGCCATCAGCCAGGCCTTTGGCTGCGATTGTGATCTCCTTCGTCGAGCGGAAACGCGACATTTCGGCAATCTTGATAGGCCATTGAGCGAACCGGTCGACCAAGGTTTGGTAGTGCTGCTCAGCCAATAGGGTTGTGGGTGCCAGCAAAGCGACTTGGCGACCGCCCGTGACGGCTACAAATGCAGCGCGTAGCGCGACCTCCGTCTTACCAAAACCGACGTCACCGCAGACCAAGCGGTCCATTGGTCGGGGTGAGATCATGTCTTGAATCACAGCGTGAATCGCGGCGCGCTGATCGGGGGTTTCGTCGAAGCCAAAGTCATTCGCAAAGCGTTCGTAATCGGTAGGGCTGTATCGGAAAGCGTGTCCAGACCGCGCTTGACGCCGCGCATAAATGTTCAGCAGTTCTGCTGCCGCATCACGTACCTGTTCAGCGGCCTTGCGCTTAGCTTTCTCCCATTGCCCACTGCCCAGTCGGTGCAGCTTGGCCTCATCTGCGCTGACGCCGGTATAACGGCTGATCAGATGTAACTGGCTGACCGGTACATACAGGGTGGCTTTGTCCGCATACTCTAAATGCAGAAATTCTTGCAACAAGAGGTCGCCGTTGTCGTCAACGCCTTGCCCTAAATCCATGTTGATCAAGCCGTGGTAGCGACCGATACCGTGTGCACTGTGGACGACCGGGTCGCCCACATTGAGCTCACTCAAATCTTTGATTAACGAGTCAACGTCGCTGGCTTGTTCCTGTCGACGGCGTTTGCGAGCAGTTGTCGCGACCGAGAACAGTTCGGTCTCGGTGACGAACGCGATGTCAAGGCTCGCCCACACAAAGCCCTGTGCCAGGTTCGACACCGCAATGCCCAGCGGCTCGTCACTGGCTAGGAACGAGGCCAGCGTTTCGAAACCAACAGGATTGACCTGACTGGCCCTTAAAAAGTCTTGCAAGCTTTCTCGTCGACCCTCTGACTCCGCCAAGATGAGGGTACGCAGGCCTGATGATTCCCGCCATGTTTTCAGTCGACGAAGGGGGTCATCTCCCGCGCGGTCAACCGTGATATCGGGGACGTGCGCAAACGGGGCTAGCTCGGTAGTTGCAGCTGAGTCGCTCGGATCACGGCTGACGGTTTTAAAGGCAACCTGTGCATGTGCATTCGCTTTGATGAAGAATTCTTCTTGCGACAAAAAGAGTGCGTGAGGCGGTAAAGCGGGACGCTCGGGGTCATTCGCAAGCAAGCGATGGCGGTCCTCGGTATCGCGCCAGAATTGCGCCATCGCGCTGTCCAAGTCGCCGACCAGCGCCACGGTTGCGTCGGCGCCGATGTAGTCAAAGACGGTCGCTGTCTCTTCAAAGAACAGGGGTAGGTAGTACTCAATACCAGCCGTCGCAACGCCATTGCCCATGTCCTTGTAGATGCGGCTCTTCGTGGGGTCGCCCTCCATGACCTCGCGCCACTTGTTCCGAAAGGCAGCACGCGCGGGCTCGTCCATCGGGAACTCACGCCCAGGTAACAAGCGTACCTCCGGCACGGGGTAGAGGCTGCGTTGCGTGTCCGGGTCGAATGTGCGGATGCTATCGATCTCGTCGTCGAACAAGTCGATCCGGTAGGGGACCAATGAGCCCGTCGGGAACAGGTCAATCAAGCCCCCGCGCACGGCGTATTCGCCGGGACTGACCACCTGTGAGACGTGGTTGTAGCCGGCGGTCGTCAATTGGCTGCGAAGTTTGGCCTCGTCTAAGGTTTGTTTGACCTTGAAAGAGAAGGTGTATGCCGCCAAAAACGACGGTGGTGCAATTCGGTACAGCGCGGTGGTCGCCGGAATGACCACGACATCAGCGCCGGTTGATTCGTCACGTTGCTTGATACGCCACAGCGTGGCCAGTCGCTCGCTGATGAGGTCTTGGTGCGGTGAAAAATGGTCGTAAGGCAGCGTTTCCCAGTCTGGGAACAGCGCGCCGCGAATGTCGGGCTCGAAGAAAGCCATCTCGTCGAGTAACCGGGCCGCATTGGCGGCATCGGCCGTAACGATCAATAAGGGGCGTCCTGAGGCTTTTTCCTGTTTCGCCAAATGACTCAACCACAGGCTGTCGCAACCAATGGGCGGGTGCGGCAGGTTGAAGCGTTTGCCAGTGGTGAGCTTGGGTAGTTGCATGTGTATGAGGGGGACACGGGGCGCATGAAAACGACGAAACCCCGAATCGCGAAGCGTCGGGGTGTGAGCGCTTATTTTAGCGGCTCAGGGGGTTGTCTTTGCCTACAATGGGGCTTTTACCGGTCGGCCCGATCGGCGTTCCCGTGAGACCCGCATTGAGTTCTGATTTGCCCATTCGTTGTCACATCGTTGTGCCCTGTGCTGGCGCGGGTCAGCGGGCTTTGTTCGCTGGGCAGCCCGCGCGCGCCAAACAATACCAAGACCTTGCAGGGCGTCCGATGGTGTGGCACACCCTGCGCGCATTGTGTGAGGTTCGGGTCGCCGATGTCACCGAGGGCCGTGCGGTTTGTGGTGAGCTGTTGGTCGTTACCGCCGCGGATGACGCGGAATGGTCCACGCTAATGGCGACCCAGCCACCGCTGGGGCATCTCACTTCTTTTACGGCAGTGACGCAGCAGCCGATAGGGGGCGATACGCGTGCGCGTAGTGTGCTGAATGGCTTGCAGTTTCTTACCGGCTTGCCGAACGTCGGCCCTGATGATTGGGTGCTGGTCCATGATGCTGCACGGTGTTTGGTGCGTTCTGAGGCCATTGAGGCGCTCATCGCCGCCTGTTTGCAGCACCAGCGTGGTGGCTTGTTGGCCCAGCCATTGGCGGACACCCTAAAAGTCGCGCAAGTCAATGCCAAGGGTGTCGAGTCGGTCGCAACGACGTTACCCCGTGAGGGCCGGTGGTTGGCCCAAACGCCGCAGATGTTCCGGTTGGTCGCGCTTCGCAAAGCGCTTGAAAACGCGTCGGCGCAGCCAGCGGATTGGCAGGCGATCACCGATGAGGCCAGCGCGATGGAGCGCTTGGGTGTCTCGCCGATCCTGATTCCCGGTGGCGCCGACAACTTTAAAGTGACCTATCCCAGTGATTTTGCGATGGCGCACGCCATACTCGCCCAACGAGCGCAGAAAGACACCCTATGACAACGCCAAATTCAGCTGGATTCCGAATCGGACAAGGGTGGGATACCCATGCATTGGTGGAGGGACGACCGTTGATTTTGGGTGGTGTCGAGATTCCTTACAGCAAGGGTTTGATGGGACATTCTGATGCTGATGCGTTGATCCACGCGGTCATTGATGCCCTGTTGGGTGGGGCCGCATTGGGTGATATTGGTACGCTATTCCCAGACAACGATGCCCAATTTAAAAACGCGGATTCGACGGTTTTGCTGACACAAGCCTTGACGCGTGTTAAGGCTGCGGGCTGGCGTGTGGGTAACGTTGACACCACAATCGTTGCGCAGGCGCCGCGATTGGGGCCCTATAAATCCGCGATGACTGAGCGCTTAGCCACGTTACTTGGCGTACCAACGAGCGCTGTCAATGTGAAAGCGAAAACGGCGGAAAAGATGGGGCCTGTTGGCGAGGGCCTCAGTATCGAGGCCCAAGCGGTCGTGTTGCTGGTCGCCGTCTGACGACCCGATTAAGTGCCTTTACTGCGCTGACCAGCCACCATCCATTACCCAAGCCGCCCCACGGATGTTGCCGCTGGCGGGGCCACACAAAAAGACCGCTAGTTCGCCCAACTCTTCGGGGGTCGTGAATTGCTGTGAGGGCTCTTTTTCGGCAAGCAAACCGCGTGTGGCCTCTTCAATCGAGACACCCAGCTGCTTGGCACGCGTGTCAACTTGTGCCTGAACCAATGGCGTGAGCACCCACCCCGGACAGATCGCGTTGGCGGTGACACCGGTCGTGGCGTTTTCGAGCGCCGTTACCTTGGTCAGGCCGATGATGCCGTGTTTGGCAGCGACATAGGCTGATTTTTGGACCGAACCAACCAAACCGTGCACGGACGCGATGTTAATAATTCGTCCCCAGTTGGCCGCTTGCATGGCGGGCAGTGCCAAGCGCGAGGTGTGGAAGGCGCTGGACAGGTTGATAGCAATCACGGCGTCCCAGCGTTCGACGGGGAAGTCGCTAACCGGGGCTACGTGTTGGATACCGGCGTTGTTGACCAGAATATCGGTTCGCCCAAATCGCTTGGCGGTGGCCGCCATGAGGGCTTCGATTTCATCGGGTTTACTCATGTCGGCGCCGTGGTAATCGACCTCGACACCGAACCCCGCGATCAGGCGCTCGGCGGCTGCATGATCACCAAAGCCATTCAGCATGATGTTGGCACCATGCGCAGCCAACGCGCAAGCGATGCCCAAGCCGATACCGCTGGTCGACCCGGTAACGAGTGCGCACTTGCCTTTGAGTTGTTGAGAGGAGCTGAGTGTTGCGGGAGCGGTTGGGGTTGTCATAGATAAGGCACTTGGAGAGGTTGAAAAAACAGAAAGCGTGCTGCGATTATGACCAATAATGTCAGGGTTACTCAGCGGGCAGCGTGGTCAAGCTGTGGCAATATGATTGGGTTAATCGTCGCTATCTTGGAATGCCGTGAACGCAAACACCCCCGCCCCCCTTAGTCCTACGCTTGGTAGCATTTTGTGCCCCGACGCCCCCAGTCGCGACGGTTCGCCACGCGCCATGCGCTATTGGTTATGGGCGGCGCCAGACTGTAAGTCACCAGATCATGTCGTGATTTGTGTGCACGGCTTGACGCGTCAGGGGCGTGATTTTGATGCGCTGGCACAGCGCTTGTCACGCGATTGCACGGTCATTGCAGTGGATGTGGCGGGTCGTGGGGCGAGTGATTGGCTCGCGGACGGCGCCCTGTATGGCGTGCCGTTATATGTCGCTGATCACATCCGGCTGATTCAGCACGTCAAGGATACTTTTTCGCCCACGACCATCGACTGGGTTGGTACCAGCATGGGGGGATTGATTGGTATTGGCGTGGCGTCGCTGCCGGACGGCGTGCTGGCGCACCCCATTCGAAAGTTGGTTTTAAATGACGTTGGCCCGACCCTTGAGTTTGAGGCGCTTAAACGTATCGGAACCTACGTGGGTCAGCCTGCGCGCTTTTCTAATCTGCAGGACGGGGCTGACGCGCTATGGACGGTTTGCGCCAGTTTTGGTCCGCACACGACCGAAGAATGGTTCGAATTGTCGCGTCACATGTTCGTCGAGCGGTCGGGCCATTTTGAATACCATTACGACCCCGCGATTGCATTGGCTTTCAAAGGATTTGATGTACCGGACGCGACCGAGATGGTCGCGCAAGGTAACCAAGTCTTGTGGGCGGCGTACGACGCGATACGCGCGCCAACCTTGGTGATACGGGGGGAGGCGTCAGACCTGCTGACGCGAGAGACGCTTTCGGCCATGGCGCAGCGCGGCCCGAAGGCCCATACCGTCACCTTTAAGGACGTTGGGCATGCGCCCACGCTGGTTGCCCCTTCACAGCAATTGGTGGTCGTTGATTTTTTGTTGACGTGATGCGATGAAGACGCAATCGACACCTGCTGACGCTGGCGCAAGATCGTCAGGCTTTGCATCGGACGCCATGCCCATCATGGCCGTCGCCGATGCGCAGTTCGACGCCGGTGAGCTTGGGGTTGACACGGTACGGAAGGCGCGACAGTTTGCCGAGCCATTGCTGGCAGATGAGGTGTTGATGTCGGGCGAGGGGGTCTTGTCGCATGCCGATGCTGTTGCGGCTATTTTGGCCAGCGTCGGCGGCTCGACCGCGATGCAGGCCGCGACCTACCTGGTCTATGCCTGCGGTCATTTACAGCGCCCTAAGGAGGTGATTGCCAAGCGATTTGGCGATAACTACGCATCCCTGGCTGTTGAGGTCACGCAATTGATCCACCTGCAGGCGCAAGCCCGCGAAAAATCGCAAGCGGTGAGCGATGCTGCGCTCGCTGCCGGGCAGGAGCTGCCAGCGGCGGTGGTCGCCAACCAAACAGAAAACGTGCGTAAGATGCTGCTGGCATTCTCCCGTGATCTGCGCGTGGTGATGTTGCGATTGGCATCGCGGTTGCAGACGCTGCGCTACATGGCCGCATCGAAGGCGAACCCCAATTTAAGCATTGCGAATGAGGCTTTACAAGTCTTTGCACCCTTGGCGAACCGATTGGGTATCTGGCAGATTAAATGGGAAATTGAGGATTTGGCTTTCCGATTTCTGGAGCCTGAAACCTACAAAAGCACCGCCAAGCTGTTAGATGAAAAGCGGCTAGAACGGGAAGCGCAGATGACACAAACCGTCAGCGAGCTGAAAGAGGCGCTGGCGTTCGCGGGTATTCGCGCGGAGGTCCATGGTCGTCCAAAGCATATCTACAGCATTGTTAAAAAAATGCGCGGCAAGCAATTGGACTTCGACCGCGTGTTCGATATTCGTGCACTGCGTGTCATCGTGCCTGACCTCGATACCTGCTACGCGGCGCTGGCGTTGGTCCATCAGCGTTACAGCCCCCTGTTAGCGGAGTTTATGGATTACATTGCCAAGCCAAAACCAAATGGCTACCAGTCGTTGCACACCGTGGTGTTGGATAGCAATGGCAAATCGATGGAGATACAAATTCGCTCGGAGGCCATGCACGCCGACGCCGAGACCGGGGTATCCGCCCATTGGGCCTATAAAGAGGCTGGTAGCAAAGGCTATATGGGCGTTGCCGCGCGGTCGAGTTATGACAGCAAGATAGCAGTCCTGCGGCAACTGCTGGCCTGGGAGCGTGACCTTAGCGGCTCTACCAAAGCGCTTTTTGACGATCGCATTTACGTGCTCACGCCCAACGCTGCCGTTATCGAGTTACCGCGCGGTGCAACGCCAGTCGACTTCGCTTATGCGGTGCATACCAACGTGGGACATCGCTGCCGAGGTGCGCACGTTGATGGTGTGATGGTGCCCCTCACGACGCCTTTGCAGAATGGGCAGACGGTTGAAGTCGTGACCGTGAAGGAGGGAGGGCCGTCCCGTGATTGGTTGAATCCGCAGTCTGGCTATTTAGCCAGTTCACGCTCGCGCAACAAGGTCCGGGCGTGGTTCAATGCGCTCGCCGCCGAGGCGAACGTGGCCCGCGGTCGAGAGTCGGTCGAGAAGTTGTTACAGCGCGAGGGCAAAACCGCACTCAAACTAGATGACTTGGCGCAGCAGTTGGGCTTTGAGAACGCGCAGGCGCTCTTCGAGGTGGTGGGTAAAGACGAGCTCTCTTTACGCACCATTGAGGCGCAACTGCGTCCGGCCGATCCCGAGCCACAGTTTGACGAGCGCTTATTGGCTCGCACGCCAGGGGTCGACGCCAAAGCGCCTCGCGGCGGTGTTTTGGTGGTCGGGGTCGATTCTTTGCTGACACAGATGGCTCGCTGCTGCCGTCCCGCACCGCCCGATACCATTGGCGGTTTTGTGACTAAAGGGCGGGGTGTCAGTATCCACCGGCAGGACTGCGCCGACTTTCAGCACCTGCGTCGCACGCATCTGGACCGTGTGATTGAGGTGGCTTGGGGTGGTCAAAAGCCGGGCGAACAGGCGCTTTACCCGGTCGACGTGCGCATCGAGGCACAGGATCGGTCGGGCCTACTGAGAGATATCTCAGACATATTCGCCCGAGAAAAAATGAACGTTATTGGTGTCAACACCCATTCGCCTAAGGGCTTGGCGCTTATGACCTTCACCGTCCAAATCAGCGATGCGAAGCGACTGAATAAGGTGCTTGGTTTTTTAACCGAGATCCCGGGTGTGAGAACCGCCAGGCGGCACTAACAGCCTCCCAGAAAAAGTTTTGCGCTGGCATAAATAATTTAAAACCCCTGCTATACTGAGAGGCTTCGTTCGATACGAAGGCGCGTAGCTCAGTTGGTTAGAGCACCACCTTGACATGGTGGGGGTCGTTGGTTCGAATCCAATCGCGCCTACCAAATATCAAAACGGGATCAAGTTCACTGGCTTGATCCCGTTTTTTTTGGTCATGTTGCGCACCGGTCGGTAGGTAGAATAAATAAAAGAATACCAAAGCGTTATAGAATTTCGAAGCGATCGGATGCTGTGTGTGAAAGTGCGTACCGCACGCCGATTGGCACCGAAACTATTGGCGTTTACCCAGGGAATGCGGCGAATACAGTCCCGATTTGGCGGAGACGCCCTACAATCAAAAACAACGACTAATCGGCACACGGTGTGCTGGGCGCTTAATTGGCGAAATTGACAAGGGTAAGACGAGTTGATCAAAAAAGCAGACGCCTCTGGAAAACGCGCAAACGCTGCGACCGCTAAGTCGGCCCGCACGGGGGCGACGAAGCGGACGCCCTCGACCAAGGCCACAGCGAAGCCAACGCCGGACAGCGACGTTGAGGCAGGGCCTGATGGTGTTGATCTCGATGCGGATAAACCCATTCGAGTCATCAAAAAGTACCCCAACCGTCGCTTGTACGACACCACGACCTCGGCCTACATCACGCTATCTGATGTCCGTGATTTGGTTCTAGCGGGCGCCCCGTTTGCCGTCCGAGATGCCAAAGGTAAAGCTGATTTGACCCGCAGTATCCTTCTCCAAATCATCTTGGAAGAGGAGAGTGGTGGGGTGCCGATGCTGTCCGAGCAAGTGCTTGCCAACCTGATCCGCTTCTATGGTCATGCCATGCAGGGTTTGGTGGGCGGCTACCTCGAAAAGAACATGCAAATGTTCACTGACTTACAAGAGCGTATGCGCGGCCAATCACAGGCCTTGTCGCCGGAGGCGTGGCAACAGATGCTGGCACCTGCGGGTGCCCCGCTGATGACCGAGTTGATGAGCAATTACACCGAACAAACGCAAAATGCGCTGAAGGCCATGCAAGAGCAAATGCAAAAGCAAGGCGAGCAGATGTGGGCCGCAATGGGCCTGAAGCGCTGAATGCTCAACCCCATTTGAGCCGGCTGTATAGTCGGCAGAGAAATTAATAATAAATGAACGATATTGCCAAGGCCCCGCAAGTGGCTGCCCCGAAGGTTGGTTTTGCAAGTTTGGGTTGCCCCAAGGCATTGACCGACTCCGAATTGATCCTGACCCAATTGAGCGCCGAGGGCTACCAGACCTCCAAAACGTTCGAGGGCGCGGACATTGTCATCGTCAACACGTGCGGCTTTATTGATGATGCGGTGAAAGAGAGCTTGGACACCATCGCTGAGGCCTTGAGCGAAAATGGCAAAGTTATCGTTACCGGCTGTTTAGGTGCCAAAAGCGCGGAAAACGGCGATAACTTGGTCTCGTCGATCCACCCGTCTGTCTTGGCGGTCACCGGACCGCATGCGACCAATGAGGTCATGGATGCAGTCCATAAATACCTCCCGAAACCCCACGATCCTTTCACCGACTTGATCCCGCCACAGGGCATCAAACTCACGCCCAAGCATTTTGCCTACCTTAAGATCAGCGAGGGGTGTAACCACCGCTGTACTTTCTGCATCATTCCGTCGATGCGCGGAGATTTGGTCAGTCGCCCGATCGGTGACGTGTTGGGCGAAGCGAAAAAACTGTTTGACGCCGGCGTCAAAGAGCTCTTGGTCGTGAGTCAAGACACATCGGCTTATGGCGTCGACACCAAGTATGTTCCCGGGTTTTACAACGGTCGCCCAATCAAGACGCGGATGTTGGATCTGGTGCGCACGCTGGGTGAGTTGGCAAAACCTTACGGCGCTTGGGTCCGCTTGCATTACGTGTACCCGTATCCCCACGTGGACGACATCATTCCGTTGATGGCCGAGGGTCTGTGTCTGCCTTACCTCGATGTACCCTTGCAGCACAGCCATCCCGATGTCCTGAAGCGCATGAAGCGCCCCGCCAGCGGTGAGAAAAACTTAGACCGTATTCAGGCTTGGCGCGAGGTGTGCCCCGAGTTAGTGGTTCGAAGCACGTTCATCGCTGGGTTCCCGGGTGAGACTGAAAGTGAATTTGAGCACCTGCTCGATTTTGTCAAAGCGGCCCAGATTGACCGGGCCGGTTGCTTCGCGTACTCGCCTGTGACGGGGGCTGCGGCCAATGACCTACCCGGCGCTCTACCGCAGGCGCTGCGTGAGGAGCGCCAAGCGAGGTTTATGGCAGTCGCCGAATCGGTGGCGCAGTCCCGCCAAGCAGCTCGCGTTGGGCAGGTGGTTCAGGTGTTGGTTGATAAATCGGTGGCTCTCGGGAAGAAGGGCGGGGAAGGCCGCAGCTACGCAGAGGCGCCTGAGATTGACGGCATGATTCGTTTGTTGCCCGTCGACAAAGCCAGTAAAACGTACAAGACGGGTGACTTCGTTAAGGCGCAAATCGTTGACGCCAGTGGTCATGATTTAGTCGCATCGGTGGTGTAAGCTGAACGCATGGTCAGACCACCTCACACCTCCGCACACAGGGCCCCACACTGGCAACGGTGTGGCAATAAAAAAGCCGTTAAACCTTCTACAAGGTGTAACGGCTTTTCGTTGTCTTTGGTGCCCAAGAGAGGACTCGAACCTCCACGCCTCGCAGCGCTAGTACCTGAAACTAGTGCGTCTACCAATTCCGCCACCTGGGCATCTCAGGAAAAACGCGAGTATAGCACGCAGTGAATTCAAAAAATAAACCAATCGACGAAATTGAGGGTGTTGTAAGCGGGCATCGCGATGGCCACGGATTCGTGGTGTGCGATGGCGTTCAAGACGACCTTTACTTACCACCGAACGAGATGCGCGCGGTGTTGCACCGTGACCGCGTGCGAGCTAAAGTCGCGCGAACAGATCGCCGGGGACGCTCCGAGGGGCGGGTCACAGAGATTGTTGAACGTGCCACCGATCCCATCATTGGGCGGTTACTCAATGAGTCGGGGGTTTTTTTAGTCGCGCCCGAGGACAAGCGTTACGGGCAAGACATTCTCATCCCGAAAAACGCGATTGGCCGGGCCGAACTGGGACAGGTTGTGGTCGTCGAATTGACTGAGCCGCCCGCGCTTTATGGTCAACCCGTCGGACGCATCAAAGAGGTGCTGGGTGAAATTGACGACCCCGGAATGGAAATTGAGATCGCTGTGCGCAAATACAGCGTACCGCACATTTTTTCGGATGACTGCCTGAAGCTGGCCAAAGGCTTACCCGAGAAAGTCAGACCTGCGGACAAAAAAGGTCGTATCGATCTAACCGATATTCCGTTGGTAACCATCGACGGCGAAGACGCGCGTGATTTTGACGACGCAGTTTATTGCGAACCTGCAAAGGTAGGGCGTAGCAAAGGCTGGCGCTTGTTGGTCGCCATTGCTGATGTCAGTCACTATGTGCAGCCCGGTAATGCCATTGATGTGGACGCTTTTGACCGTGCGACCAGCGTGTACTTCCCCCGACGCGTGATCCCCATGCTGCCAGAGAAGCTCTCGAACGGCTTGTGTTCCTTGAATCCAAACGTCGAGCGGTTGTGCATGGTGTGCGACATGCTCATTACCAAGGATGGCGAGATTCACGCCTACCAGTTCTATCCCGCTGTGATGTTCAGCCATGCGCGCTTGACCTACCCCGAGGTGGCGACCATTTTGCAAAATACGCGCAGCCATGAGGCCTTGGCCAAGGCTGACGTTGTGCCGCACCTGCTTAACTTACAGGATGTCTATCGGGGCTTGTTGCAGGCTCGCCAGCGTCGGGGCGCCGTTGACTTTGACACGGTCGAGACGCAAATCATTGCCGATGAGACCGGACGCATCGACCGCATCGTGCCGCGCGTGCGAACGGATGCACACCGGCTCATTGAAGAAGCCATGCTGGCCGCCAACGTCTGTGCGGCGGAATTCATCGCGCATGGCAAGCATTCCTGTTTGTATCGTGTCCACGAAGGGCCGCCCGCGCAGAAGATTGAAGTACTGCGTAATTACCTACGCGCCATGGGCGTGCCGGGGACTGTGAGCGATCACCCGCAACCCAGCGAATTCCAAGCCATCGCGCAGGCGACCAAAGATCGTCCCGAGGCCAAGCAGATCCACATGATGTTGCTTCGCTCCATGCAGCAAGCGGTGTACACACCGATCAACAATGGTCACTTCGGCTTGGCGTTCAACGCATACACGCACTTCACCAGCCCCATTCGACGTTATCCGGATTTGTTGGTCCACCGGGTCATTAAAGCTATCTTGAACGGCAAGAAGTACGCGCTACCCGATAGCTTGTTAACCATGAAGCCGCCCCCCATGCGGCGCAAGCCAGCTGCGAAGACGGTTGAAAAGCCCAAAAAGCCGCTGACCGGACAAAACTTGGCTTGGGAAATGGCCGGCTTGCATTGCAGCGCGAATGAGCGGCGCGCAGATGAGGCGAGTCGTGATGTTGAAGCGTGGCTCAAATGCAAGTACATGCGCGAGCATTTGGGAGAAGAGTTCACGGGGCAGGTATCGGGGGTCACCAGTTTTGGTCTGTTCGTCACATTGGATGCAATGTACGTTGAGGGGCTGGTACACATCACGGAATTGGGGGGTGATTTTTTCCGGTTTGACGAGATGCGTCAGGAGCTTCGCGGCGAAAGGACGGGCATTCGTTACAACTTGGGCTCGGTCGTTAACATTCAGGTCAGCCGTGTTGACTTGGATGGACGCCGCATTGATTTTCGCCTTGTAAAGCCAGAGCTGGACGGTGGTGCGACTGGCAAGCGCCCGGTTGACGACACGTTCAGCGCGCCACGAGACGCGTCTGATCGCCGCTCGCTAGGACGGTCTTCGCCGCAGGGTAAGGCCAAAAAAGGCGTCAAGCCTGCAAAGTCTCTCAAGACTCGTGGTGCGAGCCCGAAAGCAGCTGCGAAAAGTGGCAAACCAAAAAATCGTCGCACCGGGCGCTGAGTGCCCCGTCGATAACGTTTGAGGAGTGATTTGTGCAGATCGTTTTTTCAATTCTTGATTTATTGGCGTTCGCGTTAATCGGTTGCGCGCTGCTCCGGGCCTGGATGATTGCGTCTGGTATGACGCTGGTGGTTCAGCCCGGCCGTTTTGTGGTTGCCGTGACTGATTGGTTAGTTCAGCCGATACGCCGGATTCTGCCGAGGGGGTTATCGCTGGGACGCTGGGACGGCGCCTGTCTGGTTGCCGCCATTTTGCTTGCGCTGGCGTATGGTGGTTTTTGGACCGCTATGGTTATGCAGGCCACCGGCGCCGCGGTATCAACCAATGTCATGTTGTTGGCTGTACCCGTCGCCGCTTTCAAAATGTTGGCCCGAGTGGTACTCCAGGGCCTGTTTTATTTGCTACTGATGTATGCCGTGTTGTCTTGGGTGCAGCCGCAGTCGCCCGCCATGGGATTTTTGGCACGCCTTATCCAACCTTTGTTGACGCCGTTCCAGCGGGTTATTCCGCGTATCGGCGGGATAGACCTTTCGGCCCTCGTCCTCATGATGGCGCTGCAGATTATGTTGGGGTTGGTCGCCTAATCGACCTTGAGTACGCCGTTATCGGTGAGTTGTTTGGCAATGCCCAGAACGGTGTCATCGCGACCACAGGTCTGCCAAATCATCAAGCCCACGGGCAACTCATCCGGCGCGTGGCAGGGTATTGAGATGGCGCAGCCGTTCAAAAAGTTGACTGTCGAAGGGTTGCGCAGCAGCAAACGATTTACGGTGAGATATGCGGCGTCACGTTCGGTGCCCGGTGCAATGCTGTCGATAGGCGGGGCGACCATCGGTACAGTTGGAGCAATCATCGCATCGACACCCGCGACCGCGGCAAAGACCGCTTGCTGCAGCGTCTGGCGAGCCCGCAGGATGGCGAGGTAATCGGCGGCGGTCGCAACTTGCCCCGTTTGCATGCGCGCTTTGACCCGGGGATCCAGCAGCACCTCGTCATCTATTAAACGGTCTCTGTGCCACGCATGCGCCTCAATGGCAACCAGTGGGGCGACGGACTGGCAGTCGCCAATAGCGGACAGTGCGGGTAAAGGCATCTCGACCAGCGTGACACCAGCGCGGACCAAACGACTCAACGTACGGGCCCATGCTTGGCCAACGGTCGGGTCCAGGTCGTCCAAGTGGACTGTGGTCGCAACCCCCAATGTCAGGTGCGACAGCGGTTTGGCCCAATGCGCGACTGGCCGCTGGCTCATGACTTGGTGGGCAGCGATGGCGGTGTCGACCGACCGCGTGATCGCACCGACGCTGTCAAGGCTCTGAGAGAGCGGGTAAGCGCCTGCCACGGGTACCGCACCTTGCGTCGATTTAAACCCGACCAGACCACATAATGCCGCAGGAATGCGCAAAGAACCCCCCGTGTCGCTACCCAGGCCGATATCGGCCATCCCTAGGCCAACGCTTACAGCGGCGCCACTGGATGAGCCGCCGGGGACGCGGGCGATCGCGGTGTCGGCGGGGTTGGCCGGTGTCCCGTAATGGTGGTTGATACCGATACCCGAAAACGCAAATTCGGTCATGTTGCTGCGGCCGATCGAGACGGCACCGGCTTGCTTCAAACGGGCTAGGGCGGGCGCATCGGTCGTGGCCGGTGCTGCCTTGTCTAGGCAGACGGCCCCAGCGTGGGTCACTTGGCCTGCGACATCAAACAGGTCTTTGACCGATACAGTCAGGCCAAGTAAGGGCATGTTCAACGATGCGCCACCGGTCAGATTGTGTGTCAACTGAAGTCGGGCGTCATCGGCGTCAACCCGCAGCATGGTATGCGCTCCCCGGGGGGCATTTGTCGCAGAAATGCAGGCTTCCAGGTGGCTGAAGGCGGGGTGTTGGCGAATGCTGTTGGGTTTCATGGTGGGCGTCTCGTGTTAGGGGCATGGTAGCGTAAAGCGAGGTAGCCGCCCCACTTTCGTCGGGGGTAAAAGCAGGCTATAATCGAGCGGCTTTGCCCGTTGTGGGTCGAGCGAAATCGCGAAGGCACTCACTGTGGTGTCGACGGTTGCCGGGAGCAATGTATTGCTGGTCGAGTCGCCGTTGATTGGAGTGTGCTTTTAGAAACAACCTCAATTTAGGAAATACCATGGCAGTAACAATGCGTGAAATGCTGGAAGCCGGCGTCCACTTCGGTCACCAAACCCGCTTCTGGAACCCCAAGATGGCCCAATACATTTTTGGTCATCGCAACAAGATTCACATCATCAACCTCGAAAAGTCACTTCCCAAGATGGAAGAGGCGTTGCAGTTTGTACGCCAGTTGGCCGCAAACGGCGGTAACGTGTTGATGGTCGGTACCAAGCGTCAATCGCGCGACACCGTGATGGCTGAAGCGCAGCGCGCTGGCGTGCCATTCGTGACGCAGCGTTGGTTGGGCGGTATGTTGACAAACTTCAAGACCGTGAAGACATCGATCAAGCGTCTGAAAGAGATGCACGGGCAGATGGAAACGGGCTTGGACCATATGAGCAAGAAAGAGCAGCTCACATTTACCCGGGAAATGGAGAAGCTCGAGCGCGACATCGGCGGTATCCAAAACATGAATGCCTTGCCGGACGCCATTTTCGTGATCGACGTCGGTTACCACAAGATCGCGTGCCTGGAAGCCCGTAAGTTGGGTATTCCTTTGGTTGGCGTTGTTGACTCAAACCACTCTCCCGAAGGTATCGACTACGTGATCCCCGGTAACGACGACTCGTCAAAAGCCGTTGCCCTGTATGCGCGCGCCATTGCGGACGCCGTGATCGAAGGTCGTGCCAACGCCACGAAGACAGTGGTTCAGGCTGCTGCCACCGAAGGCGCTGACGAGTTCGTGGAAGTGGCTGACGGCTCAGCCGCTTAAGCTGCCCTGCACTGAATACAAGGGGCTTTGAGCCCCTTTTTTGTAACTGGTTTGGGGATTAACCGTATCGGTTCCCCCGCCGAAATGGAGAAGATGATGGCTATTACTGCTGCAATGGTTGGTGAATTACGCGCAAAAACTGATGCCCCCATGATGGAGTGCAAGAAGGCGCTGACGGAAGCCAACGGTGACATGGAAAAAGCGGAAGAAATTCTGCGCGTTAAATTGGGTAACAAAGCGGGCAAGGCTGCCAGTCGCGTGACTGCGGAGGGTGCTGTCGCCAGTGCGATCGAAGGCAAAGTCGGTGCACTGATCGAAGTCAACTGCGAAACCGACTTTGTGACCAAGAACGACAGCTTTTTGGCACTCTGTAACGCTGCAGCGCAATTGATTGCTAAGCACAACCCAGCTGACATCGACGCTTTGGGCACGCTGCCCTGTGAGATCGACGGTTTTGGCCCCACGTTGGAAGACGTGCGTAAAGGTTTGATCGGTAAGATCGGCGAAAACATGTCGTTCCGCCGTTTCAAGCGCGTGGAAGGTTCATCAGTGACGTGCTACCTGCACAGCGGCCGTATCGGTGTGATGGTTGAATTTGAGGGCTCAGAGACTGCCGCGCGCGATGTCGCTATGCACATTGCCGCGATGAAGCCTGTGGCTTTGTCATCTGCTGATGTACCAGCCGAACTGGTTGCCAAGGAGCGTTCAGTTGCCGAAGCCAAAGCTGCAGAATCTGGTAAGCCCGCTGAGATCGTCACCAAGATGGTCGAGGGCTCAATCGCCAAGTACCTCAAAGAGGTGAGCTTGATGGATCAAGCATTCGTCAAAAATGACAAGCAGACCATCGCTCAGATGTTGAAAGAAAACGCCACCACGGTGAGCGCTTTCACCATGTACATTGTCGGCGAAGGCATCGAGAAAAAGGTGGACGATTTTGCAGCTGAAGTGGCCGCTCAGGTTGCAGCTGCCAAGTCTGCTTAATTGACTTTTTCGCGGTAAGCTAGCGGTGAGGGTGCCTAACCCTCACTTCCCATTTCACACCACACATTGAGGACCTCAGCATGGCAACTTTCAAGCGTATTTTGTTGAAATTGTCGGGTGAGGCGTTGATGGGTGATGACGCTTTCGGCATCAACCACGACACCATTCGCCGCATGGCGACCGAGGTCGTCGAAGTGACCCGAATGGGTGTGCAGGTGGCAATTGTGATCGGCGGCGGGAACATCTTCCGCGGCGTTGCAGGGGGTTCGATCGGTATGGACCGTGCAACAGCTGATTACATGGGCATGCTCGCAACAGTGATGAATTCGCTGGCACTGTCTGACAGCCTTGACAAAGCAGGTGCGACTGCGCGCGTAATGTCAGCAATCAGCATTGAACAGGTTGTTGAGCCCTACGTTCGCCCCAAAGCCCTGCAGTACCTCGAAGAGGGCAAGGTGGTGATCTTTGCTGCCGGCACGGGCAATCCATTTTTTACCACCGATACCGCCGCAGCCTTGCGGGGCGCCGAGATTGGTGCGGAGGTTGTTCTCAAGGCCACCAAGGTCGACGGTGTTTACACCGCTGATCCTGCCAAAGATCCGAATGCGACGCGCTATACGTCCTTGACATTTGACGAAGCGATGACGCGCAACCTACAGGTATTGGACGCCACTGCTTTTGCGCTGTGCCGAGATCAAAATCTGCCGATCAAGGTATTCAGTATTTTGAAGGAAGGCGCCTTGAAGCGCGTTGTTTCAGGCGCTGACGAGGGCACGCTGGTGCACCTCTAACTCGCCGAAAAAGGAGAAGAAGATGACTGCACTTGCAGAAATTAAAGGAAACGCTGAACACAAGATGACCCAGTCAATCGAGGCGTTCAAAAGTGCTTTGCAACGGGTTCGTACGGGCCGCCCCTCGCCCGCGCTGCTGGATGTCGTACAAGTCGATTACTACGGGTCGATGGTTCCGATTTCTCAGGTTGCAAACCTCAGCTTGCTAGACGCCCGCACCATTGGAGTAGCGCCTTGGGAAAAGGGTATGGGGGCGAAAATTGAAAAAGCCATTCGCGACTCCGACCTCGGTTTAAACCCTGCATCACAAGGTGACCTGATTCGTGTGCCGATGCCACCGATGACTGAAGAGCGGCGTAAAGAGTTGACCAAAGTGGTCCGTCACGAGGGTGAGTCTGCGAAGATCGCGATTCGTAACTTGCGCCGTGATGCCAACGAGGCGGTCAAACGCTTGGTGAAAGATAAAGAAGCATCCGAAGACGACGAGCGTCGTTTGCAAGACGAGATTCAAAAAATCACGGATAAGTTCATCGCGGAGGTAGACAAATTGGTCGCCTCAAAAGAAGACGACATCATGGCGGTTTAAGATGAAAAGGGCGCTCTTCCGGCGCCCTTTTTTCTAGGCGGCAACCAACCCATTAACCGGACATGCTCATTCCTCGAATCATCACCGCTGTCGCGCTACTGGCAGTTCTTCTGCCGGCGTTGTTTGCGGTATCGCCAGAGCCATTTGCCGCAGTGACGCTTCTGCTTATCGTTGCAGCTTGTTGGGAGTGGGGGCGTCTGAACCAAATGGGGAGTTTGCCGGCACTCGGTGTTGGTATTGCAGTGGGTCTTGGTCTGGCTGGCGGATGGTGGGGACAAGCGCTGGCTGACGCGATTGCTCCCGGCTGGGAGCGGGCCCTCTGGTTACTGGTCTCAACGATTTGGGTCCTAGGTTCGGCGGCGTTGGTGCGTTCAGGCGTGAGCGCGTGGGTGCCACTTGCCCGTTCATTCCGGTTGGTATTGGGTTGGCTGTTACTGGCGGCCACCTGGTGGGCGATGGCCCGCGCGCGCACCTTGGGTATCAACTTTTTGTTGTCGCTGATGGTGCTGGTATGGGCGGCTGATGTCGCCGCCTATTTTGGTGGTCGCGCTTGGGGTCAACGCAAGCTGGCAGCGGCGATCAGCCCAGGTAAAACGTGGGCGGGTGCCTGGAGCGGCGCCGGCGCTGTTTTAGTCTTGGGGATTGCGTGGCAACGTCTGGATCAGACCGGTTTGGTTGACGGTGCGAGTATCTTCACGATCCTCGCAGACCGGCATTTACTCATCGCGCTGATTGGGGTTTTGTTTTTGGTGGCCATGGCCGTGGTGGGTGATCTGATGGAGTCCTTGGTGAAGCGCAGTGCAGGAGTGAAAGATTCAAGCGGCTTGTTACCGGGGCACGGCGGCGTACTTGACCGTGTCGACGCTTTGTTGCCCGTCTTGCCGATCGGCATGATGTTGGTTACTGTTTAGCCTGTTACAGGAGTTGAGCTTGAAGCGCATTACCGTACTCGGTTCCACTGGTTCGATTGGCACCAACACCCTGGACGTGCTAGGTCGCCACACCGATCGGTTCACTGTATTTGCCCTCACGGCCGCAAAGCAGGTCGACTTGCTGTTTAAACAGTGTGTTGCGTTCAAGCCGCAATGGGCGGTGATGACCGATATTGCAGCCGCGCAGGAACTCAAAGATCGGCTGCAGGCGGCGGGGCTTACAACCCAAGTAGCAAGCGGTGCATCGGCATTGGTGGATGTGGCACAAGATGAGGCGGTCGATGTGGTCATGGGCGCTATCGTCGGTGCGGCTGGGTTGCCGCCCTGTTTAGCCGCGGCCGCGGCCGGTAAGCAGCTGTTATTGGCCAACAAGGAGGCGCTGGTTGTTGGTGGCGATTTGTTTATGGCCACAGTCCAGGAAGGTGGGGGTGCGCTGCTACCTATTGACAGCGAGCACTCGGCTATTTTCCAGTCGCTACCCGATGACCGCAGCAGCTGGGCGCGGCGAGTAGACAAAATAATTTTGACCGCTTCTGGTGGTCCCTTCCGCACACGCGACCCCGCCACGTTTCAAGACATCACGCCAGAGCAGGCGGTGGCGCACCCCAATTGGGTGATGGGACAAAAAATATCGGTTGACTCCGCCACGATGATGAACAAGGCGCTCGAAGTCATTGAGGCGCACTATTTATTTGGCCTCCCGCCCGAGCGGTTAGAGGTTGTCATTCACCCGCAGAGCATCGTGCACTCGATGGTGCAGTACCACGACACGTCCATCGTGGCGCAGTTGGGCACCGCCGATATGCGGGTACCTATTGCGTATGGTCTGTCATATCCCGAACGAGTGACATCGGGCGCCACACCGTTGAATTTTGAAACGCTGAGTCAATTGACGTTTGAGCGTCCAGACCCGGCGCGTTTTCCAGGCCTGCAACTCGCATGGGCTGCTTTAAAAGGGCGCCCCGGCAGCACCGCCGTTTTGAATGCCGCGAACGAAATCGCCGTTGACGCGTTCCTGACCGGGCGTATTCGCTTTGATCAAATCCATGTGGTCAACGCCGAGACCCTTGGGGCCAACTGGTCAGGGCAAACAGATACCCTAGAGGCATTGCTCGCGCTGGACGTGGATGCGCGCCAATTGGCTGGCGCGGTTGTGGCGCGACTGTCATAAGGTCACTCGCATATGCTCACGATCGTCGCATTTATCTTTGGCATGGGGCTGTTGGTGGCCTTCCACGAGTTTGGCCATTTTTATGTGGCGCGCCGGTGCGGCGTGAAGGTGATTCGCTTCTCCATAGGATTCGGTAAGCCGATTGCGCGTTGGCAACGAACGCCTGACGATACCGAGTACGTGCTGTGTTGGTTGCCCTTGGGGGGCTATGTGCGCATGTTGGATGAGCGAGAAGCCGCAGTCCGTCCAGCCGACTTGCCGCATGCTTTTAATCGTCAAACGCTGGGCAAGCGTGCTGCGATTGTGGCCGCAGGTCCAGCAGCCAACGCCCTCTTAGCGGTCGTTTTGTACGCGGCGGTGCAGTGGATAGGGGTATCCGCTGTTGCGCCCGTATTGGCCTCACCGCCGCCCGACAGCCTGGCCGCAGAGGCGGGACTCCGCGCGCGTGATCATGTTCGTGCTGTGCAGGTCGGAACGGGTACCGAGCAGGCCGTGGATAGTCTCGAGAGCCTGCGCTGGGCCATTACCACTGCGGTCGCCCTGCGTGAACCCCTCGCTGTTTACGTCGCCGCGAATGAGAACAGTGTGCCCAAACGAGTCGTCTTGGCCACCGACCGCTTGCCGCTCACCGAGGATCCTGCCGTTCTGGTTAAGGCGGTGGGAATCGGTGCGCCGTATATGCCGCCCGTGTTGGGTGAAGTGCTACCTGATGGCGCTGGCGCGAGGGCAGGCCTGAAGTCAGGCGATCGCGTGTTAGAAGTCGATGGGGTTCGTATTGATGATGCGGCTCAGTTGCAGGCGGTGATTCGGGGCTCATTTACGCGCGGCCGGCAGGCATCGCAGCAGTGGCTGGTGACGCGAGTGGATGGCAGTCACACCATCGTGGTGCAGCCTGACCGCATCCAGTCCGAGTCGGGTGTGATTGGGCGCGTCGGTGCCTATATTGGCGAAGCGCCGGTGACGTTTGAACAGCGTTTTGGTTTGATCGATGGCTTGGTCCGCGGTGCATCAAAAGCATGGGACATTGCGGTCATGTCGGTTAAGACCATTGGTCAATTGCTAATGGGGGATGCCTCGGTGAAGCAACTCAGCGGTCCGATCGCGATTGCCGGGGCGGCTGGGCAAACAGCAAGTTTGGGAATAGCCCCCTATTTGTCGTTTTTAGGGCTCTTAAGCGTGAGTTTGGCAGTATTAAACTTACTACCTATTCCCGTGCTCGATGGTGGACACCTGATGTATTATCTTTGGGAGTTTATTTCTGGGAAAGCCGTCACGGATGCTTGGGCTGCGAGGCTCCAGCGTACTGGGCTATTTGCCCTGCTTGCCTTAATGGCCGTTGCGTTTACCAACGATATTGCCCGTTTGTTGGGCTAGAAAAAATTAAATGAGTGCTTCAATTTACCGTCGTATTTATCGCCAGCTTTTGTCTGGTGTTTTACTGGTCTGCTTGGCTGTGAGCAGCGCTTGGGCGGTCGAACCCTTCAAGATTGCTGACATTCGGATTGAAGGTTTGCAACGCGTTGAGGCGGGGACCATTTTCGCGTCGCTGCCGTTTCAAGTCGGTGAAACGTATTCCGACGATAAAGGTAGCTTGGCAATCCGCGCGCTGTTTGGATTGTCGCTGTTCAAAGATGTCCGAATCGAGATCGATAAGGGCGTCGTGGTGGTCGTGGTTCAAGAGCGCCCCTCGGTCGCCGACATCAATTTCACTGGCCTCAAAGAATTCAAGCCGGATGTTTTGACGCGCGTCCTAAAAGACATCGGTTTGGGGGAGGGCCGCCCTTACGACAAAGCGATTGAGGATCGAGCCATTCAAATCATCAAGAGTCAATATGGCACGCGCGGCATGTACGGCGTAGAAGTTGTGACCACGGCCACGCCTTTGCCCCGTAACCGGGTGAATTTGAACTTCAATGTTATCGAGGGAAGTGTCGCGACCATCAAAGACCTGCGGATCGTCGGAAATGTCGCATTCGCTGAAGAGAATCTCCTCGACCTGCTGAAGCTTGACACCGGTAACTGGATGAGCTGGTACACCAAGTCAGATCGATACGATAAAAACAAGCTCAATGCCGATCTAGAGACCTTGCGCTCGCACTATCTTTCTCGCGGCTACCTCGATTTCAAGGTTGACTCCACCCAAGTAGCGATTTCAGCGGACAAGCAATCCATTGACATTGTGATCAACGTTTCGGAGGGTAAAGCTTACGCGGTGTCTGAGATTCGCTTGGAGGGTAACTACCTCGCACGTGAAACCGAATTTTTGACCAAGATGGCGGTCAAGGTGGGTGAGGCCTACAACGAGTCAACCGTGGCCCAGACTTTGGATGGTTTTTCCAAACTCTTCGGTGATTTTGGCTATGCGTTTGCACGCATTGAGCCCAAAAACGTGGTGGACGCGGCGAACCAAAGGGTTGCCGTCGTTCTGCAAGCATCGCCCGGGCAAAGGGCTTATGTGCGCCGAATCGAGGTGCAAGGTAACCTGCGCACGCGAGACGAGGTCATTCGCCGCGAGATGCGCCAAGCAGAGGCCAGCTGGTACGACGGTCGCTTGATCCGTTTGTCCCGCGATCGCATCGACCGCCTCGGTTACTTCACCAGCGTCACCATTCAAAACCGTGAGGTGCCTAACGCCCCTGACCAAGTGGACCTCGTGTTGAGTGTGGTGGAGCGGCCCACGGGTAACTTGTCGATTGGCGCTGGATTTGGGGATGCCGAGGGCTTGTCTCTGGTGGCCGGTATCGAACAAGAGAACGTATTCGGATCCGGGCAATCCGTTCGGTTCAACATCAACACCAGTTCGTTTAACCGCACGCTCCAATTGAGCACGACTGATCCCTACTTCACGGCTGATGGTGTTTCCCGCACCTACGATGTGTCGCTCACCACGAATAAGCCTTTGGATACGCAGGGTGGTAACTATGAGATCGTTCGTAAGCGTGCGAACGTTAATTTTGGCGTTCCCATTTCTGAACTCGACCGTATATTTGTCGGCGCGGGTGTTGAGTCAACATCGATTACCAACGGCCAATCGCAGGCGCAGCAGGCATTTGCAAGCGAATTTGGATCGCCTGCGACCGGCATTCCCCTGACCCTTGGCTGGTCTCAAGATAGCCGAGACAGTTTCTTGGCGCCGACAGAGGGACGCTATCAACGCGTCAACACTGAGATGAGCGTCGCTGGCGACACCCGCTACATCAAGGCGGATTACCAGTTCCAACAGTACTGGCCACTGACCAAGCGGTACACTTTTGCGATGAACACAGAGGTGGGGTACGGCAAGGGCTTAGGCGGTAAGTCGTTCCCGTTATTGAAGAACTACTTTGGAGGCGGCTTGGGTTCGGTTCGAGGCTTTGAGCAAGGCACCCTTGGTGGCGTAAGCCCATCGGCATCCTCGCCAAACAACCGTTCACTGGATATTCGTGTGGGCGGTAGCAAGAGTATTTTGCTCAATACCGAGTTGATCGCACCCTTCCCAGGCGTGGGCAATGACCGCACCTTACGCATGTTTGCATTTGTCGACGTGGGTAACGTGTACTGCACCGCGAGCGCAACCGTTAACTGCGCGAGTAACGCGTTGCGCGCGAGTTCAGGGGTTGGCATCAGCTGGATCTCGCCAGTCGGACCATTGCGTCTGGCGTACACCACGCCTATCAAAAAAGAAGCAACAGATCGCACGCAGAAAATTCAATTCCAGATCGGAACGGCCTTTTAAATGAAAAACTTAGTTGTATTCCTTCTTCTTTGCGCCGGCTTGGTCGGCGTGCCCGCGACAGCTGCCGAGTTCAAGGCAGGGTTCGTCAGTACAGAGCGTGTGTTGCAAGAGGCGACGATTGCAAAAGAAGCGCAAAAGAAGCTGGAAACCGAGTTCTCGAAGCGCGAAAAAACACTGAACGAATTAGGTGCTAGCGTCAAAGACTTGGCGACCAAATTAGATCGCGATGCACCGACTTTGTCAGAGTCACAACGTATTCAGCGCCAGCGTGAGCTGGTGTCGATGGACCAGGATTTTCAGCGTCAGAAGCGTGAGTTCCAAGAGGATTTGGCTATGCGGAAAAACGAAGAACTGCAAAAAGTTCTTCAAAAAGCCAACGCCGCGATCAAATCGATCGCCAAATCAGAGAACTATGATTTGATTTTGCAAGACGCTGTCTACATGAATGCCAAGCACGATATCACCGACAAGGTGTTGCGTGCCCTGAACGACAGCAAGTAACGTTTTGGCCGTGGCGAGATTTGAAACGACACTTGAACAGATTTGCAACCACTTAGGCGGCGTCTGTCACGGTGACTCTCGCCAATTAATCGATGCGATCGAGCCCATTGAGACAGCTCACAAAAAGGCCATCAGTTTCGTGGCTAACCCGAAATACGGGGCACAAATCGATGTGACGCAGGCGGGGTGTTTGATTGTCTCTCCCGCACTCCAAGACCGTGCGCTGGCACGTGGGGCCTGCATTGTGACTGCCGAACCCTATTTGTATTTTGCAAGGTTGACCCAGTGGTGGCGCGCGCAGACGCTGTCTTTGTCACCTTCTACAGCCGAGCCCTTGATTCACCCAAGCGCGTACATCCATCCGACTGCAACCATCGGCGATGGCGCGCGTGTTGGTGCGTTTTCGGTGGTCGCAGCCGAAGCGGTGATCGGTGCTGGCGCGGTAATCAAGAACCATGTCTCAGTTGATATCGGTGCATCCATCGGAACTGACAGCGTGTTGCACGCGCAGGTGACCGTTGGCGAACACTGCGTCGTCGGCGCTCGTTGCATTGTGCATTCCGGTGTGGTTGTGGGTGCAGACGGTTTTGGCTTTGCGCCCAACCAAGGTCGTTGGGAAAAAATTGAACAACTCGGCCGTGTACGCATTGGTGATGACGTAGAGATTGGTGCCAATACCTGCATCGATCGGGGGGCCTTGGGGGACACCGTTATCTCAGATGGCGTCAAGTTGGACAACTTGATTCAAATTGGGCATAACGTATTTATAGGGGCGCACACCGCCATGGCGGGATGTGTGGGTGTTGCAGGTAGCGCCAAGATTGGTGCGCACTGCACTGTCGGTGGCGGTGCAATTGTTCTGGGTCATTTGTCAGTAGCAGACCATGTAAACATCTCCGCTGCAACGGTGGTGACGCGCTCGATTACCAAGCCAGGCCATTACACTGGCATCTTTCCAATCGATGACAACGGCAATTGGGAAAAGAACGCGGCAGTCGTGAAACAGTTGGGCGGGGTCCGTGAGCGTCTCCGCGCACTTGAGCAACGAACTGCGGTGCCGACGGTCGATAGCTCGAAATAAAAGTGAAGAAGATTAACCATGATGGATATCCACCAAATACTCAAAAAGCTCCCACATCGCTATCCATTCCTTCTGGTGGATCGGGTCATCGCGCTTGAAAAAGGGGTGCGTATCACGGCTTTGAAAAACGTCACGATGAATGAGCCGTTTTTTGGTGGGCACTTCCCACATCGTCCTGTGATGCCGGGCGTCCTAATGCTTGAAGCGTTAGCGCAGGCGGCGGCGCTACTCGCTTTTGAAACCCTAGGGACTGAGTTAGACGACGACACGGTCTACTACTTCGCTGGTATCGATGGTGCGCGTTTCAAGCGGCCCGTTGAGCCCGGCGATCAGCTCATCTTAGAGGCTGAGTTGGTGCGCATGAAGGCGGGGATCTTTAAATTTGCGACCCGTGCCAAGGTCGGAGATGCCATCGCCACCGAAGCTGAATTAATGTGCACGATGCGCAAAATTGCCTGAGGTTCGTGCATGTCTTTGATCCACCCAACCGCGGTTGTTGACCCCAAAGCGTCGCTTGACTCATCAGTCTCAGTGGGGCCCTATACGGTCATTGGTCCTGACGTCAAGATTGGAGCGGGTACAACTGTTGGCGCGCATTGCGTGATCGAGGGGCACACCACAATTGGCGAAGATAACCGCATCTTTCAGTTCAATTCCTTGGGTGCGATTCCGCAAGATAAGAAGTACCAAGGTGAGCCCTGTGAGCTGGTAATCGGTGCGCGCAACACGATTCGAGAATTTTGTACCTTCAACATCGGCTCCCCGGGTGACTTGGGTGTCACCCGATTGGGTGATGACAACTGGATCATGGCCTACGTGCACTTGGCACACGACTGTCAGGTCGGTAGCCACACCATCTTTGCAAATAACACGCAACTTGCCGGCCATGTGCATGTGGGCGATTGGGTGATTTTGGGTGGGTTTACGGTAGTACACCAGTTTGTGCGGATTGGCGCCCATGGCATGACCGCCATGTGCAGTCTGCTGTTTGCTGATCAGCCGCCCTTTGTCATGAGTCAAGGGCAGCCTGCAGGCGCGCGCTCCATGAATTTCGAAGGGCTCAAGCGGCGCGGCTTCAGTTCAGACCGCATCGCTGCGGTCAAGGCCATGTACAAACACCTGTATCGTGAAAATTTGCCGTTGCTGGAGAGCATCGAGAAGATCGGTGCATTGGGTCAGCAGATGCCAACAGCCGCGCAAGATGTGGCACTGATGGTTGACTTCTTGTCATCGGTCGATCCCGCGCGCGGAATTGTTCGCTGACCTGCCGAAGCAGGGCGGGTTTATGGAAAAGGTAAAAGTGGGAATGGTCGCTGGCGAGGCGTCTGGTGACATGCTCGCGGGCTTGTTATTGGGTGGCTTACAAGCGAACCAAGTTGCTGTGCAGAGTATGGGTATTGGCGGGCCACATATGAAGGCACATGGCTTTGACGCGTGGTGGTCATATCACGAACTCGCAGTGCGCGGCTACGTTGAGGTATTGCGACATTACCGACGTATCGTAGCCATTCGGCGAACTTTACGGGAGCGCTTGTTGGCCGACAAGCCCACCCTGTTCATCGGGGTTGATGCACCCGATTTCAATCTGGACCTGGAGCGCGACCTGCGTGCGAATGGGGTTAAAACGGTGCATTTTGTCAGCCCTTCGATTTGGGCTTGGCGGCCTGAGCGCATCGAAAAAATTCGCGTCGCTTGCGACCACGTGCTGTGCATTTTTCCTTTTGAAGTAGCCATATACGAGGCAGCCGGCGTACCGGCAACCTATGTGGGGCATCCCCTTGCCGATATCTATCCTTTGGAGCCAGACCAGGCGGACGCGCGGCGTCAGCTAGGCTTGGCAGGGGATGGGCCATTGGTCGCTATCTTGCCGGGCAGTCGCACTGCGGAAATCAAATATCTGTTGCCCGATTTCTTAGCCGCAGCCCAACGCATTCGTGACATGAAACCGGACGTGCAATTCGTCATTCCCGCAGCCCCACGACAACACTCGCGGATCATGCAAGGGCTCGCACACGCAAACATGATCGACCAAGACTGGATACATGTCGTTGAGGGACAGTCCGCCGCTGCGCTTACCGCGAGTGATTGCACCCTGATCGCCAGTGGCACCGCAACGCTGGAAGCGGCTTTAGCCCGCTGCCCAATGGTGATTGCCTACAAGATGCCGTTACTCAGCTGGTGGTTGACTCAGCGTAAGCGTCTGCAACCGTGGGTGGGTTTGCCTAATATATTGGCCGAGCGCTTTGTGGTGCCAGAGTTGCTGCAGGATGATGTAACGCCTGATCGACTCGCCGCCGAGGCCATGCGTTGGTTGACGGACTCACAAGCACACGAGGCGGCCTGTACAGCCTTCCGCGCGTCACATGAAACGCTCAAAATGGACACCGCGAAGGTGGCCAGCCATGCCATCCAAAAAGTCCTTGCCTCGTAGTTGGGCTGCGTCGCAGGTGGCCCTGAGTTGGGACCCGCCCGGTCTGCTGGCGGGGGTCGACGAAGCTGGCCGAGGTCCGCTTGCTGGGCCTGTTGTTGCCGCGGCTGTCATTTTGGATGACATGAATCCGATTTCAGGTTTGAACGACTCCAAAAAACTATCCGAACGCAAACGTGATTATTTGGCTCTAGAAATCAAAGCCAAAGCGCTTTGCTTTTCAATTGCGCAGGCTACAGTCGAAGAGATCGATGCCCTCAATATTTTGCAAGCAACCATGCTGGCCATGAGTCGGGCGGTTGCGGGGCTTCGCCTTAAACCTGCCAAGGCCTTAATTGACGGCAACCGCATTCCCAAATTGGACATGCTGGCCGAGGCGATTGTGCAAGGTGATGCGAAAGTGGCCTGTATTTCGGCCGCTTCTATTTTGGCCAAAACGACGCGTGATGCGCTGATGTGCCAACTTCACCAGCAATATCCACAGTACGCTTTTGAAACCCACAAGGGTTACGGTACGGCGGCACACATTGCAGCGTTGCGTGAGCACGGCGCGTGCCCCGCGCATCGTCGTAGTTTCAAGCCAGTTGAGGCGCTGGATACGGCTGTACGAGAACGCTTGGCATTGACAACCGTACTTCGCCCATGAGCCATAAACCGCCTGAGCTGATAACCTCGCTTGAGAATGCCCTCGTTAAGCGCGTACGTCTGATGTTGAGGGATGGTAGTGCCTACCGCAAGATCGGCCTTGTTTGGCTTGAGGGCGACCACCTGTGTCGCGCTGCGCACGCGGCGGGGTGGCGCGCGCAGACGTTGATTTGGTCACAGGACGGATTAGATAAAGCCACCAAGCGCCTATCACCCGCGCATGCAGCCGCGCTCCATGCGCTTCAGGCCACTGCCGCGCAGGAGGTCGTTTTCAGCGACAAGGTGTTACGGGCGGTCACGGCTTTGGACTCGCTGCCCACGGTGTGTGGTTTATTCGCTGGACCAGCCGCAGGCGCTGGCACTTCGGGTGAGGTGGGTTTGCACCCAGAAGAACCGACGGTCATTCTTGATCGCTTGCAGGACCCTGGCAACATTGGTTCCATCATTCGCAGTGCGGGAGCTCTGGGTTTTAAGCAACTCGTCGCCATGAAGGGCTCGGCCGCGCTTTGGACGCCAAAGGTGGTGCGTGCGGGCATGGGAGCGCATTTCGCGCTGCGCTTGTTTGAAGCGTGTGACGTGTCGGCGCTCGCGGCCTTGCGTGTGCCGTTGTTGGTCACCAGCTCACACGGTGGTGACTGGTTGCACGAGGCGACCCTGCCTTGGCCTTGCGCGTGGGTGTTGGGCCACGAGGGGCAGGGGGTTTCCGAAGCACTCATGGCTCGCGCTTCGCAAGCGATTCGAATCGTACAGCCTGGGGGAGAGGAGTCCTTCAACGTAGCCGCTGCGGCGGCTATTTGTCTGCACGCCAGTGCGGCCTCAGAGGCGGCAAAAAAAGCGCGGTAAAGGTTCGCGTTTTCCCTTAGCTTCGCTATAATTGGAGGGTTTACCCGCAACCAGCTTGCACCCCCGTTTTGAGCGCCGATTTTCGCCCGAAAGTGTTCACTTTTGGTTCCCGTCGCGCTGTCAGGGTGCCGGCCTATCAATTGGAGTTCCCACCGTGTTACCCGTCCACCCGACAGCCATCCTCGCGCTCGCAGACGGCACGGTCTTTACAGGAATAGCCATCGGCGCAACTGGTCAAACCGTCGGAGAAGTCGTGTTCAACACGGCCATGACCGGTTACCAAGAAATATTGACCGACCCTAGCTACTGCCAGCAAATTGTGACGCTGACCTACCCGCACATTGGCAACTACGGCATCAATACGGAAGACGTAGAGGCGACTCGCGTTCATGCTGCTGGCTTGATCATTAAAGACCTGCCTCTTTTGGCTTCCAACTTTCGCAGTCAGCAGACGCTTGCTGATTATTTAAAAGCCGAAAAGACCGTCGCAATCGCCGACATCGACACCCGCAAGCTTACACGTCACCTCCGTGAGCATGGCGCGCAAAACGGCGCGATTGTGGCGTTAGCCCCAGGCGAGGCGCTCACCGATGCGCACCTCGCGCAAGCCAAGGCTGCTGCTGCTGCCGCACCTTCCATGTCGGGTCTGGATCTGGCGCAGAAGGTCACGACTGAGACAACCTACCCTTGGACATCCACCGAGTGGCGCCTTGGCACTGGCTATGGTGAGTTGACACAACCCAAGTTCAAAGTGGTCGCACTCGACTTCGGCGCGAAGCACAACATCCTGCGTATGCTGACTCAGCGCGGCTGCGCTGTCACAGTCGTTCCCGCGCAGACCTCTTTCGAGGCCGTCATGCAGCATCAGCCGGACGGCGTGTTTTTCTCTAATGGACCTGGCGACCCAGAGCCATGTGATTACGCCATCGCAACGGCGCGCGCCGTTATGGATGCAAAAATCCCTGCCTTTGGTATTTGCCTTGGGCATCAAATCATGGCTTTAGCCTCGGGTGCCAAGACTTACAAGATGAAGTTTGGCCACCACGGTGCCAACCACCCTGTTAAAGATCTCGACGACCAGCGCGTGTCGATCACGAGCCAGAACCACGGCTTTGCGGTTGATGGGACTGACTTACCCAGCAACCTGCGTGTAACCCACCGCAGTTTGTTTGATAACACCGTGCAAGGCCTTGCGCGTACCGATGCGCCTGCGTTCTGCTTCCAAGGTCACCCAGAGGCCTCCCCCGGCCCTCACGACATCGGTTACTTGTTTGATCGTTTCACAGCGCTCATGGAGAAGAAATAAATATGCCTAAGCGCACCGACATCAAATCTGTTCTCATCATCGGCGCTGGCCCCATCGTGATTGGGCAAGCCTGCGAGTTCGACTATTCAGGTGTTCAAGCCTGTAAAGCCCTGCGAGAAGAGGGCTATCGCGTCATCTTGATCAACAGCAACCCTGCGACGATCATGACCGACCCTGACACGGCCGATGTCACTTACATCGAACCCATCAATTGGCAGGTTGTTGAGAAAATAATCGCCAGGGAAAAGCCGGATGCCATCCTACCAACCATGGGAGGCCAGACAGCGCTCAACTGTGCGCTCGATCTGTGGCGTCACGGCGTACTAGAAAAGCATGGCGTCGAGCTGATCGGCGCGTCGCCTGAAGCGATCGATAAAGCTGAGGACCGCCAAAAGTTCAAAAACGCCATGGAGAAAATCGGGCTAGGCTCTGCCCGATCAGGTATCGCCCACAGCATGGAAGAGGCTTGGCGTGTTCAACGCGAGATGGGCTTTCCAACCGTCGTTCGTCCCAGTTTTACACTGGGTGGTACGGGTGGTGGCATCGCCTACAACGCAGAAGAGTTCGAGGCGATCTGCAAGCGTGGCTTGGAAGCGTCACCCACCAACGAGTTGCTGATCGAAGAGTCACTGGTCGGATGGAAAGAGTTCGAAATGGAAGTGGTGCGTGACCGCGCCGACAATTGCATCATCGTCTGTTCCATTGAGAACTTGGATCCGATGGGTGTTCACACGGGTGACTCCATCACGGTTGCGCCCGCGCAGACGCTGACCGACAAAGAGTACCAAATTCTCCGTGACGCAAGCTTGGCTGTGTTGCGTGAAATCGGTGTCGACACGGGCGGATCTAACGTTCAGTTCTCCATCAATCCCGAAGATGGTCGCATGGTGGTGATCGAGATGAACCCACGGGTTTCTCGTTCATCTGCTTTGGCATCGAAAGCTACTGGTTTTCCAATCGCCAAGATTGCCGCAAAGTTAGCCGTCGGCTTCACGCTTGATGAACTGCGCAACGACATCACGGGTGGTGCGACCCCGGCCAGTTTTGAGCCCAGCATCGATTACGTGGTCACGAAGATTCCACGTTTTGCATTTGAAAAGTTTCCGGCAGCCGATAGCCGCTTAACGACACAGATGAAGTCCGTTGGCGAGGTGATGGCGATGGGCCGTACCTTCCAGGAAAGCTTCCAAAAAGCCTTGCGTGGTCTGGAGGTTGGTGTTGACGGGATGAACGAAAAAACTGTTGACCGCGAGGTGCTCGAACGTGAGTTGGGTGAACCTGGCCCCGAGCGCATTTGGTACGTTGGCGATGCGTTTGCGCAAGGCTGGAGTCTTGAAGAGGTCTACGCGCTGACAAAAATCGATCGTTGGTTCTTGGTTCAGATCGAAGAGATCGTCAAGATCGAATTGGCGCTTGAGAAGATGACGCTGGAGCAGTTGGATGCAAAAACGCTGCGCTCGTTGAAGAAAAAAGGCTTCTCGGATCGTCGACTGGCCAAGCTCATCAAGAGCTCAGAGGGCAATGTGCGTGCCGCGCGCCACGCGATGGGTATCCGCCCCGTTTACAAACGGGTCGATACTTGTGCGGCTGAATTCTCTACCAATACGGCCTACATGTACTCCTCTTACGAGGAAGAGTGTGAGGCTAACCCCACCAATAAAAAGAAGATCATGGTGCTGGGTGGCGGCCCCAACCGTATCGGTCAGGGTATTGAGTTTGACTATTGCTGCGTGCACGCCGCCATGGCCATGCGCGAGGACGGGTACGAGACCATCATGGTCAACTGTAATCCCGAGACAGTCTCAACCGACTACGACACCAGCGACCGTCTTTACTTTGAGCCGCTTACGCTCGAAGACGTCCTTGAGATTGTCGATAAAGAAAAGCCACTGGGCGTGATCGTTCAGTACGGTGGCCAAACCCCTTTGAAGCTTGCATTGGGCTTGGAGGCGGCTGGGGTACCGATCATCGGTACCAGTCCCGACATGATTGATGCGGCGGAAGATCGGGAACGGTTTCAAAAGCTGTTGAATGACTTGGGCCTCAAGCAGCCGCCAAACGCCACAGCCCGTACAGAGGCGCAGGCCCTTGAAAAAGCGGAAGCGTTAGGCTACCCACTGGTGGTACGCCCCAGTTACGTGCTTGGCGGTCGCGCAATGGAGATCGTGCACGAGCCGCGCGATCTCGAACGCTACATGCGCGAAGCCGTCAAGGTCAGCCACGACTCACCAGTGCTGCTTGACCGCTTCTTGAACGATGCGGTCGAATGTGACGTCGATGCCCTGTGTGATGGGCAGCGTGTTTTCATTGGTGGCGTCATGGAGCACATTGAGCAAGCTGGCGTACACAGCGGTGACTCCGCATGCTCGTTGCCGCCTTACTATTTGTCGAAGGCTACCGTCGACGAAATGAAGCGACAAACGGCCCTCATGGCCAAAGGCCTGAACGTTGTCGGTTTGATGAACGTACAGTTTGCCATTCAAGAGGTGAACGGTGAGGACGTGATCTATGTCCTGGAAGTGAACCCGCGTGCGTCACGCACGGTGCCCTTTGTTTCTAAAGCGACGGGTGTCCAGCTCGCCAAGGTAGCAGCGCGGTGCATGGTGGGGCAGTCGCTGGATTCGCAAGGCATCTACGACGAAGTCACACCGCCGTATTACAGCGTAAAAGAGGCGGTATTCCCATTCGTGAAGTTCCCCGGCGTGGATACGATCCTCGGTCCTGAGATGAAATCGACGGGCGAGGTTATGGGTGTGGGCCGGACCTTTGGCGAAGCGTTTGTTAAGTCTCAGTGGGGCGCTGGCAGCTCTTTGCCTCGGCCTACCGATGCTGTGAACAAAGTGTTCATGACCGTGAAAAATGGTGACAAGCCACGTGCGGTTGCCGTTGCGAAAAGCTTAGTGGATATGGGCTTCAGGCTGATCGCGACCCGTGGTACCGCTGCTGCCATTAACGAGGCGGGTATCGCCTGTGAGGTGGTCAATAAAGTCACGGAGGGGCGTCCCCACGTGGTTGATATGATCAAAAACCAAGAGGTTTGCTTGGTCATCAATACCGTCGAGGAGCGCCGTAATGCCATCGTTGATTCGCGCCAAATTCGCACCAGTGCATTGCAAGCACGCGTGACGACATTCACAACCATATCAGGTGCTGAAGCTGCCGTTGAGGGCATGGCCTATGTGGATGACTTCGGTGTTCGATCGATTCAGGAGTTGCACGCCAGTCTAAAAGCCTAATGTCGCTCGCCTGAGCGACTATTCAGTGGCTCATAGAATCCATTAAAATTAGAGCGGGCGCGTTTTCGCAGCAACCTCATGACGCCGCCTTTGGGAAACCAAAGGCGGCTTGTTTTTTTATCAGGAGACGGTATATGTCGACGATTCCGATCACGCTCAAAGGCGCTGAAAAATTAAAAGCGGAACTACACCAGTTGAAAACAGTGGACCGCCCGTGGGTGATCAACGCCATTGCGGAGGCGCGTGCGCAGGGGGATTTGAGTGAGAACGCCGAGTACGACGCTGCGAAAGATCGGCAAGGTTTCATCGAGGGACGCATTGCCGAAATTGAAGGCAAGTTGTCTGCGGCCCAAATTATCGATCCAGCATCAGTGAACGCGGAGGGTCGTGTCGTATTTGGCGCCACGGTGACGCTCGAAGATGAGGATACAGGCGATCAAGTGACCTACCAAATTGTCGGTGAGGATGAGGCGGACATCAAGTTGGGCTTGCTGAACATCAGTTCGCCAATCGCTCGAGCCATGATTGGAAAAGAACAGGGCGATGCCGTGACGTTTGAGGCCCCTGGCGGCACCAAACACTACGAGATCATCTCGGTCCACTACATCTGACACGACCCGATGGCCCGCCTCTACGCATTGTTTGTCGCGCTACTCTTTGGGGGTACGACAGCGCTGTCGTTTGTTGCGGTGCCGATGTTGTTTGCCTATCTCGGAGATCCCTCACTTGCAGGGGGGATAGCCGCTAAATTTTTTGCGATTCAAAATTTGTTCGCGATTGCGCTGGCGCTGAGCGTGCTCGCCGTGATGCGTCGGAAATTGACAGCCACCACACGAAAGGCTTGGATCGCTTTGGCTCTGGTCGCTATCGCGAGCTATGGACTGGTCGCGCCACTCATCGTGTCGGCACGCGCAACTGGCGGTAACCTTGCGCTATGGCACGCTGTCGGTAGCGCCCTGATGCTCACGCAGTGGGCGCTATCCGCTTATCTGACTTGGGGTTTAGCCCGCTCGTCCAGCGAGCAGACGCTGAGCAACTAGAAGCTCGCTCTTCAACTCGCTTTTGCTGACTTCACTGTGTTGAGCATCAACATGGTGATCGTCATGGGCCCGACGCCACCCGGAACCGGTGTGATGTAGCCTGCGACGTTCCGAACGGCTTCGAAATCAACATCTCCACACAGTTTTCCGGCTTCATTACGGTTCATGCCGACGTCCAGAACGATTGCCCCCGGTTTGATCATGTCTGCGGTCAGTACATTCACTTTTCCGACCGCGGCGACAACAATGTCCGCTTGACGGGTATGTGTGGCCAAGTCCGCCGTACCACTGTGGCACACCGTGACGGTCGCATTCTTTTGCAAGAGCATCATTGCCATTGGTTTGCCAACGATGTTTGATCGACCGATAACAACCGCATGTTTGCCACGCAGGTCCATCGCCTCACCGCCTAGGATCGAGGCCAACATCGCCATACAGCCATAGGGTGTGCAGGGCCAAAAACCCGGCTGCCCAACCATCAATGCGCCCGCGCTGGCTACGTGGAATCCGTCAACGTCTTTACTTGGGGAGATCGCTTCGATCACCTTGTTCGAATCGATGTGTGGGGGTAATGGCAGTTGGACCAAAATGCCATGTATCGAGCCGGTCTGGTTGAGTGTCTCAATGCGTGCCAACAGCGCTGCTTCGCTCAGGTCGGCTGGGTGCCGCTCAAGGTGAGAGGCGATACCCATCTCTTCGCAAGCAGCAACCTTGTTGCGCACGTAAACTTGGCTTGCAGGGTCATCGCCGACCAAGATCACCGCGAGACCCGGCTGCACTCCTTTACTGATCAGTGTCTTGATATCGGTGGATGCGTTGGCGCGAAGCTGCGCAGACAGGGCCTTCCCGTCAATAATCTGTGCACTCATCAGTTCAGTTGGCTTTTGTTGTGGCAGGCGTCAGCGCGATCTTAAGCAAGTCGGCCACGGTGTTCGCATTGAGCTTTTCCATGATGTTGGCGCGATGCGCCTCGACCGTTTTGATACTGATGTTCAAGTCGTCCGCAATTTGCTTGTTAAGGCGACCGGCAACGATGCGCTCGAGAACCTGTGCCTCGCGTGATGTCAACTTGGCAATCAATGCATCGCGATTGACCGCTTGTTGGTATTGGTCAAAACTCTCTTGCGCATGATCGAGCATGCGTTCAACCAGCGCGGTTAAGTCGTCTTCGTTGAATGGTTTTTGGACAAAATCCAAGGCGCCTTTCTTCATGGCTTCAACCGCCATTGGTACGTCGCCATGGCCGGTGATGAAGACAATCGGAAGCGGTGATTGGCGCTCGATCAGCCGGTCTTGAAGCTCCAAACCTGTCATGCCGTTCATACGAATATCAACGACCAAGCAGGCAACCTCTCGGGGGTCATATCGGCTCAAGAAACCCTCCGCTGACTCGAAGCACCGGACGCGGTAATCACGTCCCTCCAGCAACCATTGCAACGAGTCTCGGACTGCTTCGTCATCGTCGACGATATACACGGTCCCTTTTTTAGATGACAAGCTCATACTATTCCTCGATCTCTGCAGATTTAAGTGGCGGTTTGAACCGATGTGGTCGTCCCTTTGAGTGCGATTGGAGCGGGTTTCAAAGGGATCCAGAAACTGAACCGACAACCCGCAGAAGCCCCGCCATTGTAAAGGTTCTCAACCGTGATCCGGCCGTTGTGGGATTCCACAATACTGCGGCACAGTTTGAGGCCGATACCCATGCCCTCAGTTTTGGTGCTGTAAAAAGCATCATATATGCGTTCCAGCATTTCAGGGGGTACCCCTTGTCCGTTGTCTTCCACCGTGAACTCGACGCCAGGCAACTCATCGACTACTTTCGGCTTCACCTGCAATTCAACCCATCGCTGACCAACCGGGCGATTTGCACTTTGCACCGACTCGGCGGCATTCTTTATCAAGTTGACTAGAACTTGCTCAATCAAAATACGATCTACCGATAGAGGCGGCAAACGCTCAGCAATGTAGTGGGTCAAGCGAACCTGTAATCGGCGCAGCTCGATGTCCACCAACTCGCTGGCGCTGGCGACCATGGCGGGGACTTCAGCCCAGCTGCGATTTGGCTCGCTGCGTTTAACAAACGACCTTACCCTGGCGATGATTTGACCAGCGCGTTTGGCTTGGTTGCTGGTTTTTTCGAGGGCGGCAATCAGGTCGGTTTCTGAAATGCCCTTGTTACCAAGTCGCGAGATCATGCCGGAGCAATAGTTGCTAATGGCTGTGAGTGGCTGATTGAGCTCATGCGCCACACTGGATGCCATCTCACCCATGGTGATCAAACGGCTGGCGGTCTGTGCACGCTCCATTTGCAACGCGGATTGGGCTTGCGCCTCTCGTCGCGCTGTGATGTCTGTGGCAATCACAATCTGCGCCAATCGCCCATCGACCCAACTGATGTATCGTGCGCGGACTTCCAGCCACTTGCCCAGCGGCTCGATGTAGACCTCGGCGTCATTGGCTTGCGCTTCGAGTAAGTCGTGTGTGGGAATGGCGCCCAGGTCCAACTCCTCGGGATCACCATCGATATTGTTTTTGGCCAAATTGTTAAGCAGGCCAATTTGCGCCTGCATCACGACCTCGTAGTGGCCAAGCGTACGTGTACTGAACCAATTTCTATACTGCTTGTTGGCGAACAACAGCTCTTGCCCGCCAAGGCTCGCGACGGACACGGCTGCGTCGAGACTTTCAAGCACCGTGGTGAAGCGCTCATGCGCTGCACTCAGCTCTTCACGGATGCGCTTGGGCTCGGTGATGTCCGTCATCGAGGTCATCCAACCCGTTTGAACCCCGTCTGGTGCAATGAGGGGAGACACGTACATCCGCGCGGCAAAAATCTCACCGTTTTTGCGTTGAACGCGAACTTCAAATCCAGATGGATTAGAGCGCCCCTTGAGTTCGTCATCCAATCGCGCCATCAGCATGCCGCGATCCTCGTGAGGCCAGTAGGTGAACGGCGGGGTCTGCCCCACCAACTCAGACTCTTCCCAACCCGTCATCTGGCAGAACGCTGGATTGACATAGGTGATGCGGCCCGACATATCCAAGGCCCGCATGCCCGTGAGCATGGAGTTCTCCATGGCGCGTCGGAAATTGGTTTCAGCGATGAGGGCGTGTTGGGTCTCTGCGCGTCGGCGGTTATGCTGCCAGTTGCCCATCAGCATCCAGATGGTCAATGCGCTCAGTGCGGCAATGACCCAAAAGATAGCGCTGCCCAAAACGCCCTGTGAAGTTCGCCAAGTCCGCGCCTTTAATAACAGGCTGCTTCCAATCGGCGACACGGACACCTCATAGCCGGGTTGCCGTGGTGACCATGGCAACCAATCCCCTAGGACTTGACGCATCGGTGGTAGCGAGCCTGCGAGAATCTTGCCACGCGGGTCCACTAATGCAACGGCATATTTAATCGACACCTCGGGCGGCAGGCCGTATCGCAGCAAGCCTGCAATCGAGAATTCGCCCATGATGGTACCGACCCATTTATCCTGCGATTTGACTGGCACCATGATCATGAAGCTCGCGTCCTCGTGTAACCCTGGAAATAGCGGACTGGAGGTAATCGGACGGGTGTATATCGTTTGTTGGATGTCGCGCAGTACCGTTAAACCGCCAGCGGTTTGTGAGTCATTCAGGGTTTCACCAACGAAATAGGTGCGGGAAATGGGGGCGTAGTTGGCCGTGAAATTGGCCTTGACTTTGTCGTTGGTGTCCAACCACGACACGCTTTCCAAATCGCGGAAGTTTTCGGCCATGGTGCGCGCGCGTCCATCAAATTCTCTCGTGCGGCCCGTACCGGCGATCAGGGCATTTGCGAGGTCATTCAAGCGTTCCTGTCTGTCGAGAATGTGCAACCGCAGTCGCTGCTGCGCGTATTCAAGGTCACGGGTAATCGTCTCTTGCTCTCGGTCCAATTCTTCGATGCGGAGGTAGCCAATCGCCAGCACGATGGCAATCAAGAAGACGATGACCGCAAATAGAGGCGCGAAAGTGGCAACACGATCTTGTGAGGCCAGCGACTGTGAGCGCCACCAACGCCGCCAGGCGCGTGTGGGCGCTTTCAAGACGGTTGGGCCGTTGTTGGCCGGCCGTTGCGAAGGGGACGCTTTTTCCATGGCTTAAGTGTAGTGGCTTGCATTGCGCTGATATACGGATTCGATAGTTCACGATATGAAATGACATCGCATATATTGAAAATTGATTTAATTTGTGGGAAACTTTAGGCTGTCAAAAAACACCAGTAAACGGGCTGACCTAAAAAGGAGACTTTATGTCCGATAAAAATCCCATCGCCGCTGCTGCGGATGAGTTCGCGGCGGAAACCCGTGAATGGCTCGAATCGTTTGATGCGTTACTGGAGGCCAACGGCCCCGAGCGTGCCCACGAGTTACTCGAAGAAATGCTCGAGCACGCACGCCAGCGCAGCCTTGACATGCCTTTCTCGGCGACCACTGGCTACGTGAATACCATCGAACCGCAAGAGGAGGCGCACTCGCCTGGTAACCTCGAACTCGAGGGCCGTCTGCGCGCTTACATGCGCTGGAACGCGATGGCCATGGTGGTCAAGGCCAACCGTTTACACCCTGAAGATGGCGGCGACCTGGGGGGACACATCAGCTCATTTGCCTCTTTAGCCCATATGTTCGCAGCGGGCTTCAACCATTTTTGGCATGGTGCCAACGAAGATCACGGTGGTGATCTTTTGTACATCCAAGGCCACAGTGCCCCAGGCATTTACGCCCGCGCTTACTTAGAAGGGCGCCTGACTGAAGAGCAGTTGTTGAACTTCCGTCAAGAAGTGGGTGGTAAGGGCCTCTCCTCCTACCCGCACCCAAAACTGATGCCCGAGTTTTGGCAGTTCCCGACCGTCTCGATGGGTTTAGGCCCTTTGATGGCCATTTACCAAGCTCGCTTCCTCAAGTACTTGCATGCTCGTGGCATCGCCAACACCGAAAACCGCAAGGTGTGGGTGTTCTGTGGCGACGGCGAAATGGATGAGCCCGAAAGCTTGGGCGCAATTGGTTTGGCCGCGCGTGAAGGGCTGGACAATCTGATTTTCGTGGTCAATTGCAACTTGCAGCGTTTAGATGGCCCGGTGCGTGGAAACGGCAAGATTGTGCAGGAGCTGGAGGGTGAATTCCGTGGTGCAGGATGGAACGTCATCAAACTGCTCTGGGGCTCTGATTGGGATGAATTGTTGGCGCGTGACAAAGAGGGCGCATTACGCAAGATCATGATGGACACCTTGGACGGTGACTACCAAGGCTTCAAAGCGAACGACGGTGCGTTTGTACGTAAACACTTCTTCGGACGCGATCCCCGGACGCTCGAACTGGTCAGTAAGATGACCGATGACGAGATCTTCAAACTGCGTCGCGGTGGTCACGACGCGAAGAAAGTCTATGCGGCTTATCACCGCGCGGTGAACACCAAAGGACAACCCACCGTGCTGCTCATCAAGACCGTCAAAGGTTACGGTATGGGCAAAGCGGGTGAGGGTAAAAACACAGCCCACCAAGCCAAGAAGTTGACGGATGAGGATGTTCGCAACTTCCGCGACCGCTTCAACATCCCAATTCCAGATAGCCAATTGCAAGATCTGCCGTTTTATAAGCCAGCAGACGACACGCCTGAGATGCGTTACCTGCATGAGCAACGTAAAAAATTGGGGGGCTACTTGCCCAAGCGGTTGCCCAAGTCAGATGAGAAATTCACCGTGCCAGAGTTGTCGCACTTCAAGGCCGTTTTGGACCCCACAGCTGAAGGTCGTGAAATCTCCACCACCCAGGCTTACGTGCGTTTCTTGACGCAGTTGTTGCGCGACAAAGAGTTGGGTCCCCGCGTGGTGCCTATTTTGGTTGACGAAGCCCGTACCTTTGGTATGGAGGGTATGTTCCGTCAAATTGGTATTTACAACCCACACGGCCAGCTGTACACACCGCAAGACAGAGACCAAGTGTCCTACTACAAAGAGGACAAAGCCGGTCAAATTTTGCAAGAGGGTATCAACGAAGCAGGCGGCATGGCTTCATGGATTGCGGCTGCCACCTCCTACAGCACCAATAACCGCATCATGGTGCCGTTCTTCGTCTACTACTCCATGTTCGGCTTCCAGCGCATTGGCGATTTGGCTTGGGCGGCTGGCGACATGCAAGCGCGCGGCTTCCTGCTGGGTGGCACCTCAGGGCGTACCACGCTCAACGGTGAAGGCTTGCAACACGAAGATGGTCACAGCCACATTTTGGCAGGGACAATTCCTAACTGTGTTTCCTACGATCCGACGTTCGCGCACGAGGTCGGCGTGATCATGCAGCACGGCTTGAAGCGCATGGTCGAGCAGCAGGAAAACATTTTCTACTACATCACACTGCTGAATGAAAACTACCCGATGCCTGGCTTGAAAGCCGGCACGGAGGCTGAAATCATCAAAGGGATGTATCTGCTGCAATCAGGCGGTAAGGCCAAGCAACGCGTTCAGTTGCTTGGCAGCGGTACGATCTTGCGTGAGAGCATTGCTGCGCAGGCCTTACTGGAGTCCGACTGGGGTATCGCCGCGGACGTATGGAGTTGCCCAAGTTTCAACGAGTTGACGCGCGATGGCCAGGATGCTGACCGCTGGAATTTATTACATCCCACTAAAAAACCACGGCAATCATTTGTCGAGCAGCAACTGAGCGCATCCAAGGGCCCGATTGTCGCCACGACGGATTACATGAAAGCCTATGCCGAGCAGATTCGCCCCTTCATTCCCAAAGACCGCACGTACCGTGTGTTAGGCACCGACGGCTTCGGCCGCAGTGATTTCCGCGGCCGCTTGCGTACACACTTCGAGGTCAATCGTTACTACGTTGTCATTGCTGCTCTGAAGAGCCTCGCAGATGACGGTGCGATCCCTGCTAAGACAGTTGCTGATGCCATCAAGAAATATGGCATCGACACTGAAAAAGTGAACCCTTTATACGCTTAAGTAGCCATCGAACGGAGAACACACACATGTCCAATATTCAAGTGAATGTGCCCGATATCGGTGACTTCGATGAAGTCTCGGTCATCGAGTTATTGGTGGCGGTTGGCGACACAGTCGCCAAAGACCAGTCCATTATCACGGTCGAGTCCGATAAGGCGTCGATGGAAATTCCATCCAGCGACGCCGGGGTTGTCAAAGCCCTGCATGTCAAATTAGGCGACAAGGTCAAGCAAGGCGTTTTGGTGCTCGAGTTGGAAGGTACGACTGCAGCCCCCGCGGTAGCGCCGACACCGACAGCTGTACCAGTCGCCGCGACAGCCGCCAGTGCACCTGCGGCCCCAGCCGCAGCGCCATCACTCGCCGCGCCTTCTGGCGATGTACCGCTTATGGTGCCCGATATTGGAGACTTCAAAGACGTCACGGTGATCGAGGTATTGGTGGCGCCAGGTGACACAGTTTCGCTTGAACAGTCGCTCATCACGATTGAGTCCGACAAAGCATCCATGGAGATCCCCAGCAGCCATGCGGGTACCTTGAAGGCCTTGACCGTGAAGGTGGGCGATGTCGTGAATATTGGTGACCTGATCGGTCATATCACGGTGACAGGCGGTGCTGCGCCCGCGACAGCAACTGCACAGCCCGCGCCGTCGGCCGCGCCAGCTGCAGTGGGAGCCCAATCATCGACTGCGCTGACCCCGGCTAAGGCCGTTACGGCAGCGCCTGCGGCAGCACACAATCCAACGGCAGCGCCGACTGGTAAATTGCCTTATGCGTCGCCGTCGATCCGCAAATTTGCGCGACAACTCGGGGTCCCCCTTGAGGAGGTCAAAGGCACCGGGCTGAAAGGCCGTATTACCCAAGAGGACGTGCAACAGTTCACGCGTGCCGTCATGACCGGCGCTGTCAAAACCGCAGCACAAGCTCAAAACAGCTCTGCAGATACAAGCGGCGCAGGGCTTGGTTTGTTGCCATGGCCACAAGTTGACTTCGCGAAATTTGGTCCGATTGAGCGCGTTGATCGCTCGCGTATCAAGAAAATCAGTGCGGCCAACCTGCATCGTAATTGGGTGATGATTCCGCATGTCACCAACCACGATGACGCTGATATCACCGACCTAGAAGCCTTCCGCGTTGCCACCAACAAGGAAAATGAGAAGTCAGGCGTGAAGGTCACGATGCTGGCTTTCCTCATCAAAGCCTGTGTAGCGGCGTTGAAGAAATTTCCTGAGTTCAACAGCTCGCTGGATGGTGATCAGCTGGTCATGAAACAGTATTTCCACATTGGCTTTGCGGCCGATACGCCAAACGGTTTGGTGGTTCCGGTCATCAAAGACGCCGATAAAAAGGGTGTCTTGCAAATCAGCCAGGAGATGGGTGAGTTGGCGAAGAAGGCACGTGACGGCAAGTTGGGTCCTGCCGACATGACCGGTGCATGCTTCACGATCTCCAGCCTGGGCGGCATTGGCGGGCGTTACTTCACCCCAATCATCAATGCACCAGAGGTAGCGATTTTGGGTGTCTGCCGCTCGACCATGGAACCGGTTTGGGATGGCAAAGCGTTCCAGCCTCGTCTGATGTTGCCCCTGTCACTTTCATGGGATCACCGCGTGATTGATGGCGCCGCTGCGGCGCGCTTCAATGCGTTCCTTGGTCAGATTTTGGCGGACTTCCGTCGTGTGTTGCTGTAAGGAGCTGATATGGCACTGATTGACGTACAGGTCCCTGATATTGGCGACTTCGATGAAGTCTCTGTGATTGAATTATTGGTCAACGTGGGCGATACGGTCGCGGTTGACCAGTCCCTGATTACGGTGGAGTCCGATAAAGCCTCGATGGAGATTCCCTCAAGCCACGCCGGCGTTGTGAAAGCTTTGAATGTGAAGCTGGGTGACAAAGTTTCAAAAGGTGTGGTGATCATGCAGGTCGAAGGCGCGCAAGTCGAAGCCCCTGCCGCTGTAACCGCGGCCGCTGCGGCTACGGCACCTTCGGCTCCTTCAGCTTCACCCGCCGCACCCGCAGTGGCGGTCAATGCGCCGAGCGACACCGATTGCGATGTGCTGGTTTTAGGGGGTGGTCCGGGTGGTTACTCGGCAGCGTTCCGCGCTGCAGACTTGGGCTTAAAGGTGATTTTGGTCGAGCGTTACGCGACCATTGGTGGTGTCTGTTTGAACGTTGGCTGTATCCCATCCAAAGCGCTGTTGCACGTTGCGTCGGTCATGGATGAGGTCAAGCACTTTGCGGATCTGGGCGTTACCTTTGCCGCGCCGAAAGTGGACATCAACAAGCTCCGCACCCACAAAGAGAGTGTGATTGGCAAGCTCACGGGCGGCTTGGCGGCGATGGCGAAGATGCGCAAGGTCGATATTGTGCGTGGCTTCGGACAGTTTACGGGGCCGCACGAAATTGAGGTGGCAGCCACCAGTGGGACTGGCCAGGCCCTCACAGGAGAAAAGCGTCGCATTACCTTCAAGCGTGCCATCATCGCTGCGGGTTCGCAGGCCGTGCATTTGCCGTTCATGCCAAATGATGAACGCGTGGTAGATAGCACGGGCGCCTTGGCGCTCAAGTCGGTACCCAAACGCATGCTGATTTTGGGAGGTGGAATCATCGGCCTCGAAATGGGGACGGTCTACTCCACACTCGGTGCGCGTCTGGATGTCGTCGAGATGATGGACGGGCTCATGCAAGGTGCGGACCGTGATTTGGTTAAGATTTGGCAAAAGATGAACGCGCCGCGGTTCGACAACATCATGCTCAAAACCAAAACCGTTGGTGCCAAGGCCACAGCGAAAGGCATCGAGGTGAGCTTTGAGGGTGAGGGTGCGCCAGCGCCCCAAACCTATGATTTGGTTTTGCAAGCGGTCGGACGTTCGCCGAATGGTAAGAAGATAGGCGCCGACGCAGCGGGCATTGCGGTGACGGAGCGCGGCTTCATCGATGTTGATATTCAGATGCGTACCAATGTGGGACACATCTTTGCTATCGGCGACATCGTGGGTCAGCCGATGCTGGCGCACAAAGCCGTGCACGAAGCACACGTCGCGGCAGAGGTGATCGCAGGCGAGTTGCAAGGAAACGCCGACCTGGCTGCAGCGGCTTTCAACGCCCGAGTGATTCCGAGCGTCGCCTACACTGATCCAGAGGTGGCGTGGGTTGGCCTGACAGAAGATCAAGCCAAAGCCCAGGGCATCAAAGTGAAGAAGGGCCTGTTCCCGTGGAGCGCATCTGGCCGCGCGATCGCCAATGGCCGTGATGAGGGCGTGACCAAGCTCCTGTTTGATGACTCGCCCGAGGCTCATGGTCACGGTAAGATTTTGGGCGGCGGCATGGTCGGTACGCATGCGGGGGACATGATCGGTGAGGTGGCCTTGGCGATCGAAATGGGTGCAGACGCCGTCGACATTGGCAAGACCATTCACCCGCATCCAACGTTGGGCGAGAGCATTGGCATGGCCGCCGAAGTCGCGCATGGCAGTTGCACCGATCTACCGCCTGCCAAACGTAAATAAGCCTTCCGCGACGCCAGCGCTATTCGTTGCTCAACCCCAACGAACTGAGCTTGGCGTCTGCGGTGATGGCCCGCCGAGCCCCATCAAACCGGTTGGCCCAATAGGCTCGCGTCATGGTGCTGATGCGCACGCTTGCACCTGGCTTGGGCGCGTGGACAAATCGGTTATCGCCCACATAAATACCCACGTGGCTGAATGGTCGGTTCAGCGTATTGAAAAAAACCAAATCGCCTGGTCGCAACTCATCAGCAGTGATCACCTGGGTGGCGGCTGCTTGTTGGGCTGTGTTTCGCGGCAACGCGATGTTTGCTGTTTGCTGGTAAACGGACTGAACCAGACCGCTGCAATCCAGCCCAACCGTGGTTTTCGCGCCGCCCCAAATGTAGGGGACACCAATGAGGCCCATGGCATTCAGTGAGAGCTGGGCCGACAGGCTAAGTGCTTTCTGTGCATCAACGCCCCATGGCATTGCCAGGCCACGATCAGTTAAAAACTGGGTCAACGCATCGGCACCCTTGTCGGCAGGCGTTTCTGTAGCCGCTGCCGGTATTGACAACAGGCAAGCACATACCAGTCCCAGCATGATCTTGGGTGCTGGAATGAGGCGGGGAGGGCGCGCAAAGCATCGCATGCGATAAAGCTTAACGGATATTAAATAAAAATCAACTATATCAGCAACTTACAGGAGTAAATTTAAGTATTTTATGGCTGTAGGCGTCGACTGGCTTCTGGACGACAATTACGGTTGTACAGATAAGCTCTATCTATCGACGCTAAAAAAGGAAGCCCCGTGTTACTCGACCCCGATCAATGCCAATTGGTGCTTGTGGATTACCAAGTCAAACTGATGCCCGCCATACAAGACGCGGCTCGGGTGATTCGAAAAGCGCGGTTATTGGCGCAAATGGCACACCTCATGGCAATACCGGTGTGGGCCACCACACAACGCGCGGAGGCGCTGGGCCCTTTTGTGCCGGAGTTGGCGGCGTTGGTGCCAGCACCCCTCGATAAACTGGCGTTTAATGCCTGCGCTGATGGATTGATTGACGTCTTGCAGCCGCCGCAAGCGACGTCACCCGCGCAGGGCAACAATGCACGGAGCCTACCCAAGCATTTGCGCAAGCCAGCCGCAGTGGAGCCCTTGGCACCCGCTCGCCCCGTGATCGTGCTGGCGGGGGTCGAGGCCCATGTCTGTGTGCTGCAAACAGCACTTGATTTATTGGCCAATGAGTTTGAAGTGTGGGTGGTGAGCGATGCCTGTGGTTCACGTCAGACGCGTGATTCCGACGCCGCGTTCGACCGTTTAGCGGGTAATGGCGTTGAACTGGTCACCGCCGAGATGGCCGCCTTTGAGTGGTTGGGTGGTGCCGATCACCCTGACTTTGCAGCGGCGCTCGGCTACATCAAAGCAGCGTAGTTTGGTCGTCGTCAGGGTGACGCAAGGCTATTATTCATAATTATGAATTCGGTTTGATCGCCGTGGCCTGGATGATCCGGGTCCGCGTAACGCAGATGAGGGAATCTATGTCAGTCTCGAAAAATTTTGAATCGGTTTACCGCGCATCAATTGAGCAGCCCGAGGCCTTTTGGCGTGAGCAGGCGGACTTGATTGAATGGTCCAAGCCTTTCGATACCGTCTGTGATTACAGCAATCCTCCGTTCGCCAAGTGGTTCGTTGGCGGTGAGACCAATTTGTGCCACAACGCTGTAGACCGACACGTCGCGCACCGCCCCGATGACGCCGCCCTGATATTTGTCTCGACAGAAACCGACACAGAGCGAACTTACAGCTTCCGCGAGTTGCGCGACGAGGTCCAAACCATGGCGGCAGTCTTGAAGGCGCAGGGCGTGGCAAAAGGGGACCGGGTTTTGATCTACATGCCCATGATCCCGGAGGCGGCATTCGCGATGTTGGCCTGCGCCCGAATCGGTGCCATTCACTCGGTTGTGTTTGGGGGCTTCGCCAGTGTTAGCCTTGCCAGCCGTATCGACGATTGCACCCCGAAGGCCATTGTCAGTGCGGACGCGGGCTCGCGTGGTGGCAAAGTGGTCCCTTACAAGCCCCTTCTAGACGAAGCCCTGCGTATCGCCAAGCATCAACCCACATCGGTGGTGCTCGTGAACCGCGGCTTGTCTGATATGCCCATGAGGACTGGGCGAGACATCGATTACGCTCAGGCGGCTGAGGCCCATCGCGGTGAGACGGTGCCCTGCGAACCGATGGCTGCCACAGATCCGAGCTATATCCTCTACACCAGCGGCACCACTGGTAAGCCCAAAGGCGTGCAGCGCGATACGGGTGGATACGCGGTTGCGCTCGCCGCCAGCATCAAACACATATTCATGGGGCAAGCGGGGGAGACGTATTTTTCGACCAGCGATATCGGCTGGGTCGTTGGGCACTCTTACATCATTTATGGACCTTTGATTGCGGGTATGGCGACGGTGATGTACGAAGGCTTGCCGATTCGCCCAGACGCTGGTATCTGGTGGCAGATGGTCGAGAAGTACCGTGTCTCGGTGATGTTCAGTGCGCCGACGGCAGTGCGTGTACTCAAAAAGTACGACTCAAAATTTATCAAAGACGCTGACCTGTCGAGTTTGAAAGCGTTGTTCTTGGCAGGTGAACCTCTCGACGAGCCCACCGCACGTTGGATCTCTGAAGAGCTGGGTAAACCCATCATCGATAACTACTGGCAAACCGAAACCGGTTGGCCGATTCTCAGCTTGGCAAATGGCATTGAACCTCAAACGACCAAGTTTGGCAGCCCCGGCATAGCGATGTGCGGTTACAACGTGAAAGTTATCGACGAGGGTACCGGCCAAGACATTACGACGCCCAACACCAAAGGGGTTGTCGCCATTGAGGGGCCTTTACCGCCGGGGTGCATGCAAACGGTCTGGCAGGACGATGCCCGTTTTGTAAAGACGTACTGGGAGAGTATCCCTGGCCGGCTCATCTACAGCACCTTCGATTGGGGTATCCGTGACGAGTCTGGCTACTACTTCATATTGGGGCGCACCGATGACGTGATTAACGTCGCGGGGCACCGGTTAGGCACGCGCGAAATTGAAGAGAGCATTGCCAGCCACAAAGCCATCATGGAGGTGGCTGTCGTGGGTGTTGAGGACAAATTAAAGGGCCAGGTCGCCATGGCTTTCGCGGTGTTGAAGGATGCTGCCGCCTATGCAACGGACGCTGACAAGCTCAAACTTGAAGGCGAGTTGATGAAGGTGGTAGACGAGCAATTGGGTGCGGTGGCCCGGCCGGCACGCATTCGGTTCGTCTCCTTGCTGCCCAAAACGCGGAGCGGTAAGTTGTTGCGTCGCGCCATTCAGGCGGTTTGCGAGCAGCGCGACCCCGGTGATTTAACCACCATGGACGATCCCAGCGCTTTGGCGCAAATAAAAAGTTTGGTCGCTGGCTGAGGGCAGTTGAGGTTTTCGGTGACGCGGGCTATGATATGTCCGTGAATCACTATATTCGACCTCACGCATGAATGATGTAAAGGCAAAGCAAACTGCGTCCAGCGCCCCTGGGGAGTCTCCGGAAGGCGCGCGGGTGTTTGAGCTGGCCGCTGAATTGTTCAGCGTGCTGTCAACGCCGATGCGCCTGCGCATCTTGAGTGCGCTGTGCAACGAAGAGAAGTCGGTGAGTCAAATGCTTGAAGAGATTGACACCACCCAACCCAATTTGTCACAGCATCTCAATGTTCTTTACCGATGCGGGGTGTTGGCTAAACGCAAGCAAGGCACGCAGGTGATTTACCGGGTTCAGAGCGAGCAAGCCGTCACACTTTGCCGTTCGGTCTGTACACAAATAGCCATTGAGATGGACTCGCCAAGCGATGTCCCCACCTATCAAAGGCTGTTGCCCCGCGCGTACTAATTGACAACAAAAAGCGTTTTTCTGGCGCAAATTGCTGGGTCTATGCCGGATTAGCTGGCACAATTCACCCTGCACAACGACCCTTCCTTGTCACCGTCGCATCCGCTAACCGGTTAAGCCGTGTCGCGGGAGGTTTTTTTACCCAACTTATGTTTTCCTGAGGAAAACGGAGGTCAGCGAAATAATGAGCGAGACGAACAGCGTCTACATCGCCTTCAATGGCAACTCGTACCTTTTCGGCGGTAACGCACCGTACGTAGAGGAAATGTACGAGAACTATCTCAACAACCCCAGTGGTGTTCCCGACGAATGGCGCAGTTATTTTGACGCGCTACAAAATGTCCCCGCCGTTGATGGTTCAGACAACCGCGACTTGCCCCACATGCCCGTTATCAATGCGTTTGCAGAGATGGCGAAGCAGGGAACAACGAAGGTCGTTCAAAGCAATCCGGACTCTGAAATGGGTCGAAAGCGGGTTGCTGTCCAGCAGTTGATTGCCGCTTATCGCAACGTCGGTGCCCGTTGGGCGGATCTTGACCCACTCAAGAACACCGCGCGCGAAGACATCCCTGAGCTTGACCCGGCGTTTTACGGCTTAACCGACGCTGACCAAGAAACCATCTTCAACACCAGCAACACGTTTTTTGGCAAAGAAACGATGTCGCTGCGCGAGTTGCTCAATGCCCTGCGTGAAACCTACTGCGGCACCATGGGCGCTGAGTACATGTACATCACCGACCAAACGCAGAAGCGTTGGTGGCAAGAGAAGCTGGAAAGTAGCCGCAGCAAGGCGGTTCTGACCAGCGAGCAAAAGGTGCACATCCTCGGTCGTCTGACGGCTGCCGAAGGCCTAGAGCGCTTCTTGCACACGAGATACGTTGGCCAAAAGCGCTTCTCACTGGAGGGCGGTGAGAGTTTCATCGCTTGTATGGACGAGTTGATCATCCGTGCGGGAGAGAAAGGCGTTCAAGAGATCGTGATTGGTATGGCCCACCGAGGCCGTCTCAACGTGTTGGTTAACACCTTGGGCAAAATGCCCAAGAACCTTTTTGCCGAATTCGACCACACCGCGCCTGAAGATTTGCCCAGTGGTGATGTGAAGTATCACCAGGGCTTTTCAAGCGATGTGCCTACACCAGGGGGCCCCGTTCACCTGACATTGGCTTTCAACCCCTCGCATTTAGAGATCGTCAACCCTGTGGTTGAAGGCTCGGTGCGTGCCCGCATGGATCGCCGCCATGACCCCAAAGGCCTGCAGGTGTTGCCGGTTTTGGTTCACGGGGATGCCGCGTTTGCGGGGCAGGGCGTCGTCATGGAAACGCTTGCCTTGGCGGAAACACGTGGTTATACGACAGGCGGTACCGTTCACTTGGTGATCAACAACCAAATTGGTTTCACCACCAGCGATCCGCGCGATAGCCGCTCGACGCTTTACTGTACCGATGTGGTCAAGATGGTTGAGTCACCCGTTCTGCATGTGAACGGTGATGATCCCGAGGCGGTAATCCACGCGACTCGTCTCGCGCTCGAATTCCGCATGACCTTCCAAAAAGATGTGGTTGTCGATATCGTTTGTTTCCGCAAACTGGGACACAACGAACAAGATACGCCCAGCATCACGCAACCGCTGATGTACAAGCGCGTTGCGGCCCACCCTGGCACCCGCAAACTCTACGCCGATAAGTTGGCTGCGCAGGGCTTGGGCGATACACTGGGTGAGGACCTGGCTAAAAACTACCGCGCCGCGCTCGACGAAGGTCGTCATACCGTCGACCCCGTTTTGACAAATTTCAAGAGTAAGTACGCGGTTGATTGGGCGCCTTATTTGGGCAAGAAGTGGACGGACGCGGGTGATACCGCGATCCCCGAGTCTGAATGGCGTCGTCTGGCAGAGCGCCTCACGACCATCCCCGACACCATCACGCCTCACCCTCTGGTCAAAAAGGTATACGACGACCGCGCCGCGATGGGGCGTGGTGACCTCCCCGTGGATTGGGGTATGGGCGAGCACATGGCATTCGCCTCATTGGTAGCCAGTGGTTACCCTGTGCGTTTGTCAGGTGAAGACTGTGGTCGCGGTACCTTCACGCACCGCCATTCAGTGATTCACGACCAAGAGCGCAAGAATCGCCTGGATGAAGCCGCGCACATCCCGCTCCAGCACGTTTCGGAAAACCAAGCGCCGTTTGTCGTGATCGACTCCATCTTGTCTGAGGAGGCTGTGCTGGGCTTTGAGTACGGCTACGCATCGAACGACCCGAACACCCTGGTGATTTGGGAGGCGCAGTTTGGTGATTTCGCAAACGGTGCACAGGTTGTGATTGACCAGTTCATCGCGTCGGGTGAAGTCAAGTGGGGCCGTGTTAACGGCATCACGCTCATGCTGCCCCATGGCTACGAAGGCCAAGGTCCTGAGCACTCATCAGCACGCCTTGAGCGATTCATGCAATTGGCAGCGGATACCAACTTCCAGGTGGTCCAACCCACCACAGCCAGCCAGATTTTCCATGTGCTGCGTCGCCAGATGGTGCGTTCTTTGCGCAAGCCGCTGATCATCATGACGCCCAAGTCATTGTTGCGTGCCAAAGACGCCACGTCACCGTTGTCGGAGTTCACCGCTGGTACCTTCCAAACCGTGATCCCAGAGAACAATCCTGCGGTTGTGAAAGGGGCATCCAAGGTCAAGCGCATCATCTGCTGCTCGGGCAAGGTGTACTACGACCTGGTTCGCAAGCGCGAAGAAATGGGCTCGAAAGACGTCGCCATCATTCGTGTGGAACAGCTGTATCCGTTCCCGCACAAAGCGTTTGCCGCTGAGGTCAAACGCTTCGCGAACGCAACGGAAATCGTGTGGTGTCAAGATGAACCGCAAAACCAAGGTGCTTGGTTCTTCGTTCAACATTACATCCACGAGAACATGCGTGACGGACAACGTTTGGGTTATTCCGGACGGGCGGCATCAGCCTCGCCCGCTGTGGGATACGCACACCTGCACCAAGAGCAACAAAAGGCCCTTATTGAAGGCGCTTTTGGCAAGCTCAAGGGCTTCGTGCTGACAAAGTAACCCCACTCACATCACATAACGGATAACACACGCCGCGCTCTGCCCTGTTGTAAGGGGCCGCGGCGAACCCAATATTTCAAGGAATCGAAAGATGGCAATCGTAGAAGTAAAGGTCCCCCAACTGTCCGAGTCAGTGGCAGAAGCGACCTTGATGACATGGAAGAAAAAGCCCGGCGAAATCGTGGCAATCGACGAGATTTTGATCGAGGTCGAAACCGACAAAGTGGTGTTGGAAGTACCAGCCCCGGCGGCCGGTGTAATGGCTGAATTGGTTGAAGGCGACGGTGCGACCGTTGCCTCAGAACAGGTGATTGCGCGCATTGATACCGATGGTGCAGCCACCGCCGCTGCACCAGCTGCGCAAGCTGCACCCGCGCCTCAAGCGACTGCTGCGGCGGTATCGGCAGCGGCTACAAGTGCCCCCGCTGCAGCCTCCAAAGCAGGCGTTGCATCGCCAGCAGCGGCAAAGCACATGGCCGACAACGGCATGGCTCCAGGCTCTGTCGCAGGCACTGGCAAAGATGGTCGCGTCACCAAAGGTGATGTGTTGGCCGCAGCGGCGGCTCCCAAGGCCGCTGTTACCAGCGCGGTGATCCCAACCGGCGTGCCAAAGGCCGCATTGCCGCAGGTGCAGACGGTCGCTCCCGACTTAGGTGATCGCCCTGAACAGCGTGTGCCCATGACTCGTTTGCGCGCCCGCGTTGCCGAGCGTTTGTTGCAATCGCAAGCCACCAACGCCATCCTCACGACCTTTAACGAGGTCAACATGGCGCCCATCATGGAGCTGCGCAAGAAATACCAAGACAAGTTCGAAAAGGAACATGGCGTGCGTTTGGGCTTCATGAGTTTCTTCGTGAAAGCCGCCGTAGCTGCCTTGAAGCGTTACCCCGTCTTGAATGCGGCGGTTGATGGCAACGACATCGTCTATCACGGTTACTTTGACATCGGTATCGCTGTCGGCTCACCCCGCGGTTTGGTGGTGCCCATTCTGCGTAACGCGGACCAACTGAGCTTTGCTGAGATTGAGCTGAAGATTGCCGAGTTTGGTAACAAGGCCAAAGAGGGCAAGTTGGGTTTGGATGACATGACGGGCGGTACCTTCTCTATCTCCAACGGTGGTGTATTTGGCTCGATGCTCTCGACACCTATCATCAACCCACCACAGTCGGCCATCTTGGGTGTCCACGCGACAAAAGACCGCGCTGTGGTCGAGAACGGGCAGGTTGTGGTGCGTCCCATCAACTACTTGGCCATGAGCTACGACCACCGCATCATTGATGGCCGTGAGGCCGTACTGGGGTTGGTGACTATGAAAGAGGCGTTGGAAGACCCCTCACGCTTGTTGTTCGGTATCTAAGGGGGCGACATGGCACAGTTATTTGATGTTGTTGTAATCGGAGCCGGTCCCGGCGGTTACGTGGCTGCAATTCGCGCGGCACAGTTGGGCTTCCAAGTCGCTTGTATTGACGAGTGGACCAATGCGGATGGTGGGCCCGCGCCCGGTGGCACCTGCACCAACGTGGGCTGCATCCCATCCAAGGCCTTGTTGCAATCGTCCGAGCACTACGAGCAGGCCGAGCACCATTTTGCTGAGCATGGCATCGGTGTGAAAGGTTTGACCATGGATGTTGAGGCGATGATTGGCCGCAAAGATGCGGTGGTGAAACAAAACAACGACGGTATTTTGTATTTGTTCAAGAAGAACAAGGTCACGTTTTTCCACGGCCGAGGTTCGTTCATCGCGGCGATCGATAACGGCTTTGAAGTTGCCGTCACTGGCAAGCAAAACGAGACACTCAAGACGCGTCACGTGATTGTTGCCACAGGCTCCTCCGCGCGCCCCTTAACGCAGGCCCCATTTGACGAAATCAACGTCTTATCAAACGATGGTGCCTTGCGTGTGGGCGCGGTGCCCAAGCGTTTGGGTGTGATCGGCTCGGGTGTGATTGGTTTGGAGATGGGATCTGTCTGGCGCCGCTTGGGTGCAGAGGTCACCGTGCTCGAAGGTCTACCGACTTTCTTGGGTGCCGTGGACCAACAGATTGCCAAAGAGGCGCACAAGGCCTTCACCAAGCAAGGGCTCAAGATTGAGTTGGGCGTCAAAGTAGGCGAAATTAAGAACGTCAAAAAGGGCGTCACCATTGCCTACGAGGACGCGAAGGGCGTTGCGCAGACGCTCAGCGTTGATAAGTTGATCGTCTCTATCGGTCGTGTGCCCAACACCCAGGGTTTGAACGGCGATGCCATTGGCCTGAAGTTGGACGAGCGTGGCGCCATCGAAGTCGATGCCAACTGCCGTACCAACGTACCGGGTATTTGGGCGGTCGGCGATGTGGTCCGAGGGCCGATGTTGGCGCACAAGGCTGAAGAAGAAGGCGTCGCCGTTGCCGAGCGTATCGCGGGCCAACACGGGCACGTCGATTTCGACTTGGTGCCTTGGGTGATCTACACCAGCCCTGAAATCGCTTGGGTGGGTAAGACCGAGCAGCAATTGAAAGCGGATGGCGTGGCCTATAAAGCTGGAACCTTCCCCTTCTTGGCGAACGGCCGTGCCAGAGCCTTGGGCGACACCACGGGTATGGTCAAAATGCTTGCCGATGCGACGACTGATGAAATATTAGGCGTGCACGTGGTTGGTCCCATGGCCAGCGAACTGATCGCGGAGGCGTGTGTGGCGATGGCTTTCAAGGCGAGCAGCGAAGACATCGCACGTATTTGCCATGCCCACCCCTCATTGTCAGAGTCAACGAAAGAAGCGGCTTTGGCGGTGGATAAGCGCACGTTAAACTTCTAAGTCGCGTGGTGGTTTGTTCAACCACCAACAAGCTGACTTGAGCGACCGCGGGAGCCGAGGCACCCGGCGGTCGTTTTTCTTGGCGGATGTCCTGCACCTATCTATTGAATTACATGTCCAAGCGTTCTAATGAGCCTCTGACTACCGCGACCACGGCCAGCACGGGTAGCCCACGGGGTGCCGTCGTTGATGCCTATGACGCGGCGTTAAAGGCGAAAGGCTACACAGCCGACCCGGCGCAGACCCGTGCCATTGCCGCGCTGCAGCGTTGTGCCGATGACTGGACAGCCTATAAAAACAAGCGATCGAATTCGCTGAAGAAGCTGTTCGCTCGCCCGACCATCCCACGGGGTGTCTACATGTACGGTGGCGTGGGTCGGGGCAAGAGCTTTTTAATGGATTGTTTCTTTCAAGCTGTCCCCATTGAGCGGAAGACCCGCCTGCATTTCCATGAGTTCATGCGCGAGGTGCACCGCGAGCTCCGAGAGTTACAGGGAACCGTCAATCCACTAGACGAGTTGGGTAAGCGCATGGCGAAACGCTTCAAGTTGATTTGCTTTGACGAATTCCATGTCGCCGACGTCACCGATGCCATGATTCTTCACCGATTGTTGATGGCCCTCTTCGCAAATGGGGTGGGGTTCGTCACAACCTCAAACTTCAAGCCGGATGACTTGTATCCGAACGGCTTGCACCGGGACCGCATACTGCCTGCGATCGACCTTCTAAACGAGCGCCTAGAAGTCCTCAACGTGGACGCCGGAACGGACTATCGCAGCTTGACACTTGCCTTGATGGATTTCTACCATCAGCCCAATGGCGCTCAGGCTGACGACGCCATGGCGCAGGCATTCAACCTGTTGGCCGAGGCTCAAGACGAGGAACCGGTGGTACACATTGAGGCGCGTGATATCACGGCGCGCCGCAAAGCCGGAAGTGTGATTTGGTTTGACTTTCGCGTGTTGTGCGGTGGGCCCCGTTCACAAAACGATTACCTGGAAATCGCAGCGCAATTTCAAACGGTTTTTTTGAGTGATGTCCCAGAAATGGGGATTCGCCATGCCAGCGAGGCGCGTCGTTTTACGTGGTTGGTTGACGTGCTTTATGACCGCCGCGTGAAGCTGGTGATGTCAGCGGCGGTGCCGCCTGAGCAGCTGTATGTCGAGGGTCCGATGGCCCATGAGTTTGTGCGCACGGTGTCGCGATTGGCAGAGATGCAATCGCAAGGCTTTCTCGATGAAGCCCGTCGTGATGTGGATACAGGTCTGACCTGATGGCCGATCAAGCACCCTGGTTGCGACGGTGTACGCAGGCCTTCGCGTTGGGTGGGGAGATTGGTGCAGATGATCCACACTACCGTCCACGTGAGGGGCAGCAGCGCATGGCCGGCCTCATCGCGCAGACCATTGCGTCAAGCGGTACCTTGATCGTCGAGGCGGGCACCGGGACGGGGAAGACCTTCGCCTACTTAGTTCCCGCGCTTTTGAGCGGTAAGCGCGTTATGGTTTCCACCGCAACCAAGGCTCTACAGGATCAACTGTTCCTGCGCGATCTCCCCGATCTCATTAACCGATTAGGGACGCCCGTGCGAACAGCCCTGCTCAAAGGGCGGAATAATTACTTGTGTACCCATCGTTTGAAATTAAATCTGACGAGTGGTGCGACCGGTGATCGGTTCTTGATGAACGCGTTGGGTCAGGTCCAGCGGTGGTCGGTCACGACGTCAAACGGGGATTTGTCTGACATGCCCGGCTTGGATGAACGTTCAGCCGTCATCCCACTGGTCACTTCAAACCGAGATAACTGCTTGGGTGGGCAATGCCCTGACTTTAAAACCTGTCATCTCCAGCTGGCTCGGCGTGAGGCCCTCGCCGCTGATTTGGTGGTCGTGAACCACCACCTCTTTTTTGCTGACCGTGCGGTCCGTGCTTCAGGTATGGCAGAGCTCTTGCCTTCAGTGGATGTCGCCATATTCGATGAGGCGCATCAGCTCAATGAGATCGGTGTTTTATTTTTGGGTACGCAACTGTCATCATTTCAGCTCTTTGACTTTAAGCGTGACGTACTCGCTGCGGGCTTGCAGCAAGCCCGCGGTCTGTGTGATTGGGCTGCACTGACTCAAGCATTGGAGCGCGCCGTACGCGACTTGCGACTGAGCTTACCTGCGGTGCGGGACAAAACATCCAGCCGTTTCGCATGGGGCGACGGTGCGCCAGCGGGCGTTGATACCGCTGCGTGGACGTCGGCGCTGACGGTTATGCAGACCGCTTTAAATGACGTGACAGCTGCTTTAAACAGCGTGACCGAGTTGGCTCCCGATTTTGAGCGGTTGTATGCGCGCAGCGAGACTTTGGCTGAAAAGTTGAAATCGCTGATGGCACCGGTCTTACATGATCATGTTCGGTGGTTAGAGGTCGGCGCTAACTGGCGTTGGGTCGACAGCCCTCTTGATAGCGCTGATGCGTTTGAGCGGGCTGCACAAGTGGCGCGCGGGGAGTCGACGACATCAGCGCCGGATGCGACGGGTGAAGTGGGCACCGAGGCAGGGCCAACCGCATGGATTTTTACCTCTGCCACCTTGGGTGATGACGAGGCATTGGACTGGTTTGCGCAACCACTGGGTCTGGTTGACGCGCAGCGTGCCGTGGTCAGCAGCCCATTCGACTTCGCAACGCAAGCGGCGCTGTGGGTGCCAACCGATTTACCCAAACCCACGGACCCGGGGCATGCCATCGTTTTGGCGCGGCGACTCACGCCGTGGGTGCGTCAACTCCAGGGACGAACCCTCGTGTTGACGACCAGCCTGCGCGCGCTGGGCATCATTTCCCAAACGCTGCGTGAGACGTTGGCCGACGATGACCTGGAGGTGCTGGTCCAAGGGGAGAGCAGCAAGCATGCCTTGTTATCGCGGTTTAGAGACTACGCGGAGCCACAGGCACGCCGACAGGCGGTGCGTGATGGCGCGAATTTCAACGGTGCGGTGCTGGTGGCGTCGGTGTCGTTCTGGGAGGGCGTTGATTTGCCGGGCGAGGCACTGCAACTGGTGGTCCTGGATAAGCTACCGTTTCCGGTGCCGGACGACCCCTTAACCCAAGCCCGTGCAAAACGTCTCGTCGCGCAAGGGGAATCACCGTTTACCGCACAGGTATTGCCTGACACAGCGATTGCACTCAAGCAGGGTGCGGGGCGGTTGATCCGCTCAGAACGGGATCGTGGGGTGCTGGTGGTCGGCGATCAGCGACTGGCCACGATGGGGTATGGCAAACGACTGTTGCAGGCCATACCCAATATGCAGCGCTTGGACAGTGAGGTCGCTTTGCAGGCCTATCTGGATGAGGTAATTACCAAAACTTCCACCACGGCTTCGTAGCGTCGGCGGCATCTGCATCTGTTGTATCCGTCGGTGCGGGTTGTCCCCCAGCCTGCTGCGGGGCGTTAGGGAAGCTCGCCTTCAAAACGCGCTGTGCATCATCGCGCAGTTGGGTCATGCCCATGGCGTCGTAGGCAGCGACTAAAACAATCAGCGCTTCCTCAAGGGCCGGTGCGTCCTTGAAGCTGGTGACGGCGTATTGCGCGCGGTTAGCTGCGGCCAAATACTGACGCCGCTCAAGGTAGTACTTGGCCACGTTGACTTCAGACTGCGCCAAAGAATTCACGATGAACCCAATTCGCAGCGCAGCGTCTTTGCTATAGCGAGAGTCGGGGAAGCGCTCAATCAATTCATTAAATGAGGCGTACGAGTCCTTAGCCGCCTTTTGGTCGCGCTCGCTGAGGTCAACGTTAGCCAATTTGCCGAATAGGCCTAAGTCATCGTTGAAGTTGACTAAGCCCTCCAAATAGAGCGCGTAGTCCATCGCAGGGCTGGCGGGGTGGAGCCGTTTGAATCGCTTGACGGCCGCCAAAGCCAACGCGGGCTCAGCGCCTTTGAAGTGCATGTAGGCCTTGTCGAGCTGGGCTTGCTGCGCGAGCGGCGTACCAGCGGCACGGCCCTCGAGCTTTTCGTAAAGTGCGGCCGCTTTTTCAAATTGTCCGGCGCTTTCTTCGTCTTTGGCCTCTTGGTAGATGCGATTCGGACTCCAGTCGGCCGTGATGTCTTTGGGCTTGGACGCCGCACACCCGCCTAAAATCGCTGCTGCAGTCAGCAGCACCGCTGCGCTCAAGTGTCTCGTCATGTGACTTGATTTCCAATGGTTACGACAAACAAAGCGCTTCACCCAAAAAGTGGACAATGCCTGGTGTCGGTTACTCCGAAAATTATAGCCAGCCCAGAGCCAAGATGAAAAAACAAACGGAACCCGAACTGATCGCTGTGGATGAGGCCGACGCCACCACAGAAGGTGAGGTTGCGGAGCAGCTGGCATGGGTGGTTGACGTCGCGTCCCATGGTGATCGCTTGGACCGGTATTTGGTAACGCAGGTTAGCAGTGTCTCGCGCTCCTACTTATCGCAACTGATTACACAATCAGCGGTGCATCTCAATGGTGTCCTGTGTGTCAAGCCAGCCCAAAAGGTGAAAGCGGGTGACGCAGTCAGCTTGGAGTTGAGACCAACTCAGCAGGCTATGGCGTTCAAGCCGGATGCGGTTGCTTTGGATGTGTTGTTCGAGGACGACCACTTGGCCGTATTGAACAAACCTGCTGGGTTAGTGGTTCACCCCGGCGCGGGTCACTGGACGGGGACCTTGCTCAATGGTTTGTTGTATCGCTATCCTGATGCTGTGCATTTGCCGCGCGCAGGCATCGTGCACCGCCTGGACAAAGACACCAGCGGCCTGATGGTGGTGGCGCGCAGCCGCTTGGGATTCGATAACCTCACCAAAGCCTTGGCGGCGCGGGAGATTCACCGCGTTTACCTGGCGATTGCCCAGGGGGCATGGCAGCGATCAGAGGTCGGGGGGGCGCCGGTCAGCCTTACCCAGGCCATTGGTCGAGATCACAAGAACCGCCTGCGGATGGCTGCACTCGATGCCCAGTCCACAACCGGTAAGCCGGCACGCACCGACGTCTACTTGCTTGACGCCCAAACGAACTACAGCTTGGTGCGTTGCAAATTACACACGGGGCGCACCCATCAAATCAGAGTGCACCTTTCCGCCGCGGGCTACCCCTTGGTGGGGGACGTGCTCTACGGCGGCAAGCCGCTGGGCGCGATGGTGCGTCAAGCCCTGCATGCACATCAGTTGTCCTTCGATCACCCTGTGACGGGGGCTTTGATGGGCTGGGAGGCGCGGCTGCCGGTAGATTTTCTGGAGGCCCTTGAGGCCGCTCAGCTCTATTACAATGGAGACCTCGTGGCGTGGCCTTTTCAGGGCTGAGATTCATCGCCTTTTTGGCTGTAGCCTTGGTTGGCGCAGCGGTCCCCGACCTGCGTACTGCGCGGTGTTAACTTTTTCGGACCCCATAGCATGCAAACGACGGATGCCAAACGTGTCCTCGAAACCGCTCTAATTTGTGCGGGTCAAGCCGTGACCCTGCGCGAGTTGGCTGCGTTGTTCGATGGTGCGCTCTCCTTAGACACTATCAAGCGGCTGCTGGAAGACCTGCAACTGGAGTGGACACACCGCGGCGTCGAGCTCGTGCCGGTTGCATCGGGCTGGCGCTTTCAAAGCCGACCCGAGTTGCGAATGTACCTTGACCGTTTGCACCCGGAAAAGCCGCCCAAGTACTCACGGGCCGCGCTTGAAACGCTGGCGATCATCGCGTATCGTCAACCCGTGACGCGCGGTGACATTGAGGACATCCGTGGCGTCACTGTCAACTCGCTCATCATCAAGCAGCTTGAGGACCGGGGCTGGGTCGAGGTCATAGGCCACCGTGAGACCGTGGGTCGCCCCGCCTTGCTCGCGACAACGCGACAGTTTTTAGACGATCTGGGCTTGGCCTCGCTCGATCAACTACCCAGTCTCGAAGACGCTGGTGCAGAAGCCTTGATGAGCGCTCATCTGGCTGACGAAGCCAGCCTCGAACTTGACTTGCAGCCCGAAGACAGCATCACGGCTGAGGCCGAATCAGAACCAACCGAAGACAAACCCAATGAATGAAACCGAAGCTGGTGTGAATCCACCCGACGAGTCACCCGAGACCGCGGGGGTTCCTGCGGCGCAGGCCAGCGCGGCGTCCAATGTAAGTTTTGAGGACGTGATCAGTGGCGCCTTTGATCAGGCGGTGGAGGCGGTCGTCGCGGATCCAGCTGCCCCCCCCAAACGTGTTCTGACGCCAGAGGTGAACAGCCCCAAGTTGCACAAAGTGTTGGCGCAAGCAGGCATGGGTTCGCGCCTCGAGATGGAAGCCCTCATTTTGGAAGGGCGAATTTCCGTGAACGGTGAACCGGCACACATTGGACAGCGCATTCGGTTTGGCGACACGATCAAGATTAATGGGCGCCAAATTAAGGTGCGAATTGATCCGCCACCGCCACGCGTATTGGCGTATCACAAGCCCGTTGGCGAGGTGGTGACGCATGATGACCCTCAAAACCGCCCCACCGTTTTCCGCCGTTTGCCGAAGCTGCCGCATGGCAAATGGCAGTCTGTTGGCCGCCTTGACCTCAACACGGAGGGGTTACTGCTGTTCACCAGCTCAGGTACCTTAGCTAACCAGCTGATGCACCCACGGTTTGGCTTGCAGCGTGAATACGCGGTGCGCGTGTTGGGCGCCTTGAATAACGAGGAAAAGAAAAAGCTATTGGACGGCGTGACGCTTGAGGATGGGCCTGCGCAGTTCGCCTCCGTCGTCGATGGCGGCGGGGAAGGGGTTAACCACTGGTACCGCGTCACCATCGGTGAGGGTCGTAACCGTGAGGTACGTCGCATGATCGAGTCGGTTGGCCATGCCGTCAGCCGGCTGATCCGCATCCGTTACGGAACGGTTGAGCTTCCTCGCGGGCTTCGCCGTGGGGCTTGGGTGGAATTGGATTGGCGCGACATCGACCAGCTGATGCAAATTGCCCAAGAAGCCGAGCCCGGTGATAAATCGCGCGGCCGTGCTGAAAACCCCCATGCGGGCAAGTCTGGCCGCACGGCAGGCGTAGGACGCTCCGTGAAAACGACCTATGCCAAATCAGGTGGCCGTCGCCCAAGTACGCCCCAGGGGTGGGACATGCGGGCTGAAGCCGAGGCTGAGAAGCGCGCCGAGCGATCCCGCGGTCGACCTGGACGCACCTCGCCGACGGGGGTGCCTGATCCGCTCAAGACCTCGTTTGGGTACATCGGCGGCGATGCGCTGCAGCGCCAGCGAGATCGCGCCGCCGGGGGTGGGAAACGCGGCAAAAAGCCACGCTGAGCCGCGCTTTTCAGGGGCTTAGCGGGTTAGAATGAGAGGCTAAGCTGGTGCAGCCGGCTAACCGTTTTGTTTTTTATTTCAAGGTAATTTATCCATGGCTATCGAGCGCACTCTCTCCATTATCAAACCCGACGCAGTTGCAAAGAACGTGATCGGTCAAATCTACGCACGCTTCGAAGCGGCTGGTTTGAAAGTTATCGCTGCCAAAATGGCGCACCTGTCACGCCCCGAAGCAGAAGCGTTTTATGGCGTGCACAAAGAGCGTCCTTTCTTCAAAGATCTGGTTGACTTCATGGTCTCTGGCCCCGTCATGATCCAGGTGTTGGAAGGCGAAGGCGCCATCGCTAAAAACCGCGACCTCATGGGCGCGACCGATCCCAAGAAAGCGGACGCCGGCACCATCCGCGCAGACTTCGCTGACAGCATCGACGCGAACGCAGTTCACGGCTCTGATGCACCCGAGACTGCTGCGGTTGAAGTCGCTTTCTTCTTCGCCGGTATGAACGTGTACGCACGTTAATTGCGCATGACGGCTAACCTGCTTGATTTCGATATCGAGGGCTTAGCCGCCTTTTGCGAGACGTTGGGTGAAAAGCGCTTTCGCGCCACCCAACTCTACCGCTGGATCCATCAGCGGGGCGTTAAAGACTTTAGCGCCATGTCTGATCTGGCGAAAAGCCTCAGAGAAAAACTCCCCCAAGTTGCGCATATCAGCGCGCCCGCTGTTCTAAGCCGACAAAACGCGCGTGACGGCACCATTAAATGGCTGTTCGACTTAGGCGGTGGTGATGCCGTCGAAGCGGTCTACATCCCTGAGTCGGATCGCGCCACACTTTGTGTATCGTCACAGGCGGGCTGCGCAGTGGGTTGCCGCTTTTGCTCAACCGGCCACCAAGGCTTCAGCCGCAACCTGACCACTGCAGAGATCATTGGTCAGCTTTGGTATGTCGAGCACACTCTGCGCACTGAGCGCGAAACGACCGATCGCATGGTCAGCAACATCGTCATGATGGGGATGGGTGAGCCGCTACAGAATTACAGTGCGCTGGTCCCCGCACTGAAAACCATGCTTGATGACAATGCCTACGGGTTATCACGCCGTCGGGTGACGGTCAGCACGTCGGGCGTGGTTCCCATGATCGACCGCTTGTCGCAGGATTGTCCGGTTGCCTTGGCCGTTTCACTGCATGCCCCCAGCGACGCGCTGCGCAGCGACCTGGTGCCTTTGAACCGGAAATACCCCCTGGTGGAATTGCTTGACGCTTGTGCGCGCTATCTGCCGGCAGCCCCCCGTGATTTTTTGACCTTCGAGTACTGCATGCTGAAGGGCGTTAACGATCAGCCAGCCCACGCCCGCGAGCTGGTCAATTTAATCAATTCGCACGACGGCGGGCGCGGCTTGCATTGCAAATTCAATCTGATCCCCTTCAATCCTTTTCCTGACTCGGGCTTGGTTTGCTCTGACAGAGCGACGGTGCAAGCGTTTGCCGATATTTTGTTACAGGCGGGTTTTGTCACCACTATTCGCAAAACCCGCGGGGACGATATTGATGCCGCCTGCGGACAGTTGGCCGGTGAGGTGCTCGACCGAACCAACGCCGCCAAGCGCATGGCTCAGTTGCGCGAAGCTAACTCCACGACTCACGTGGTGCAAGTGAAGCGTCCTTTGCCCACGTCCTCGGTGTAACTCCGGTTGCAGCCCAGCCCGCATGAAATTAAGATATTTCGTTACTGTGACCGGTCAGAAAAGTACGATAAAAGTAAAAATTCAGAGACAAGCATGAAACCATCAGACGACGACACTATGGATCTCCCCGAGGGCGACGCTGTAGAGGTACCCGGAAATGTGCCTGGCTGGATCATGTTGCAGCAGGCGCGACTGGCGGCGGGTGTCGAGAATGAGCCCCTTGCGGCGGTTCTCAAAGTATCGGTTCGCAAGTTGCAGGCTCTGGAGGCTGGTGAACTCAACAACCCCAGTGAGATGACATTTACCCGCGCGTTGGCGGCCAGCGTGTGTCGTCAGCTGCGCATCGAGCCAGGTCCTGTGCTGAACGCGTGGCCCGGCCAAAGCACAGATGCCACAGCATTACCAAAGACATTGTCCAACGATGGCACGCCAAATGCGGCGACCGCTTTGCCAGGGAGCGCCCAGCCGACTGGTAGCCGCAGCTGGCTCGGGGTGTTGGTGGTCTTGCTGATCGGGGTTGGCGTTTGGATGGCTTACCAGCAAATGCAGCATGCCAGCGAACGTCGTCAAGCCAGAGCAACCGCGCAACCCACCGTCACTGAGCCCGAGCGCGCAGAGACGGCTGCGCCTGCCGTCGTGGAGGTGCCCGCCGCACCCGTTACCGAAATCGCGCCCGCCGCGGGGGGTACCGTGGAGGCCGCTCCGGTGACACCGTCTGCTGTTGTCGTGACACCGCCTGCCGTTAATGCGACGCAGCCCGAAGAACCAGCAAAACCGGGACCAATCGTTAACAACCAATCTGCACCGCTGACGCCAGCCGCCATCGGTAATTACATTTTGGTGCTTCACGCCCTGGAGGCCTCCTGGATTGAAGTTACCGATGTCAGTGGCGCTCGGGTCTTTACCAGGTTGATGTCAGCTGGTGACCACGTCGCCATTGATGAGGGGGGACGCCCACTGTCCGTGCTGATTGGTAACGCGGCTGGGGTGCGTGTTTACTCCCGCAGTAAAGCCCTCGACCTCACTGACAAAGCCCGCCTCAACGTGGCGCGATTTGACGTTAATTGAACTATTTCTCTATCAGTTGCCTCCGCCATGAATATTGACGCACAGCCCGTTGCCATGACTCGGCCACAAAAACGCCAGACCCTGCAGGCCAAGGTGGCGTGGGGTGATCATGTGGTCACAGTGGGGGGCGATGCGCCTGTGCGCGTGCAGTCCATGACCAACACGGACACGGCAGACGCTGTGGCCACCGCGATTCAGGTGAAAGAGCTTGCGCAGGCGGGCTCCGAGTTGGTGCGTATCACGGTAAACAATGAGGCCTCGGCCAAAGCGGTGCCTTACATCCGCGAACAGCTCGATCGAATGGGTATTGCAGTTCCCCTGGTCGGTGATTTCCACTACAACGGTCACCGTTTGTTGACCGATTTTCCTGACTGCGCGCAGGCCCTGTCCAAGTACCGGATCAACCCGGGCAATGTGGGACGCGGCGAGAAGGGCGACAAGCAGTTTGCGCAGATGATCGAGCTCGCTGTTCGTTGGAACAAGGCCGTTCGCATCGGCGTTAACTGGGGCAGCCTGGATCAAGATCTGTTGGCCAGCATGATGGACGCCAACAGCCAGCGTCGGGAGCCTTGGGAGGCCAAGCAAGTCATGGTTGAAGCCTTGATCACCTCGGCCCTTGAGTCGGCCGCCGCCGCGCAAAAAATAGGCTTGCCTGCATCGCAAATTTTGTTGTCGTGCAAGGTCAGCGGCGTGCAGGAACTCATTACGGTTTACCAATCGCTCGCCCAGCGTTGTAATTACGCGTTACACCTCGGCTTAACTGAGGCGGGTATGGGCACGAAAGGCACGGTGGCCTCCGCAGCAGCGCTGTCGGTGTTGTTGCAGCAAGGGATTGGCGACACGATTCGTGTGTCTCTTACACCGGCGCCGGGCGAAGCCCGAACTCAAGAAGTCATCGTGGCCATGGAAATTCTCCAGTCCATGGGCTTGCGCGCATTTGTGCCCAGCGTGACAGCCTGCCCCGGCTGCGGGCGCACAACCAGCACCACTTTCCAAGATCTCACCAAAGAAATCGACGACTACATGCGCACCGCTATGGTCGATTGGCGCCGGCAGTACCCTGGCGTCGAGTCAATGAAGGTGGCGGTTATGGGGTGTATCGTCAATGGTCCCGGTGAAAGCAAACACGCTGATATCGGTATCAGTTTGCCCGGCACGGGAGAGGCGCCAGCGGCGCCCGTATTCATTGACGGCCAAAAGGCCATGACCCTGCGAGGCGATAACATCGCCGGGCAGTTCAAAGATGTAGTCGACACCTACGTCAAGAACCGATTCGGGTCGACGACGCACACAGCCTAAGCGCTTCTTTTTTTCTTCTACTTTTTATTTATGGCTGACAAGTTAACTGCCGTCAAAGGCATGAACGACATTCTCCCTGCGGAATCAGGTCAATGGGAGTGGTTAGAGGCGCAACTGCGCGACCTCATGGCGAGCTACGCATACCGTAACGTGCGGACCCCGATTGTTGAACCCACTGGGTTGTTTGTGCGTGGTTTGGGGGAGGTCACCGATATCGTCGAGAAGGAGATGTACTCCTTCGAGGATCGGTTGAATGGCGAGGCGCTTACCCTGCGTCCTGAGGCCACGGCTGGCGTGGTGCGCGCTGTGGTTGAGCACAACCTTCTGTACGATGGACCGCGCCGTTTGTACTACATGGGGCCCATGTTTCGCCATGAGCGACCCCAGCGCGGACGCTACCGGCAGTTTCATCAAGTGGGTGCAGAAGCATTGGGTTTTGCCGGGCCCGATGTCGATGCGGAACTTATCTTCATGGCGGCAGACCTGTGGTCTCGCTTAGGGCTGAAGCACGTCGCACTGGAAATCAACAGCTTAGGGCAACCGGCCGAACGGCTGGCGCATCGCGAGGCGCTGATCGCCTACCTGAGCGCCAATGAGTCCGTTCTAGATGCCGAGGCCAAGCGTCGCTTGCACACGAATCCACTGCGCATTTTGGACACCAAAAATCCTGAGATGCAGGCCCTTGTCAATGATGCGCCGAAATTGATGGACTACTTGGGCGAGTCATCCCTGGCGCATTTCGATGGATTGCGCGCGTTGCTCGATGCAGCTGACGTGTCTTACCGTATCAATCCGCGGCTCGTGCGTGGGATGGATTATTACAACCTGAGCGTGTTCGAATTCGTCACCGAAGAGTTGGGCTCACAGGGAACGATTTGCGCGGGTGGTCGATACGATGGATTGATTCAGCAAATTGGTGGCAAGCCCGCTCCCGCGGTGGGGTGGGCCCTCGGGGTCGAGCGTATCCTTGAGTTGCTGAAGTCTCAAGATCTGTTGCCCGCCGCTGCAGCCCCCGATGTGTTTGTGGTGGTACCCACAGCACAGGCGGCTCAAACAGCGGCGGTCGTTTGTCGCGCCCTCCGGGCGGTGGGTGCCAAGGTGCAGATGCATGCGGGTACGGCCGATGGACAGGGCAGCATGAAGTCACAATTCAAGCGCGCTGACGGGAGTGGTGCAACTTGGGCGGTCATTCTCGGTGAGGATGAATTGGCAGCAGGTGGGGTTGCGGTGAAGCATTTACGGGGCGAACCGGGCGGACAAGCAACCGTCGCTTTGACGCAGCTCGGAGCTTGGTGGCAAGCCCTACAATAAGCGGTTGGGTCCAGCTGCGATGGCGCTGCGGACCCACGGCATGAATTTTTCAACTAAACGACGACGCACACACGCATGGCGACACAACATCTCGACCTAGAAGAACAAGAACAACTTGATCAAATCAAAGCGTTTTGGCGAAAGTGGGGCAATGCAATCACGTGGTTACTCATCGTGGTCCTTGGCAGTTACGCAGCCCACAACGGCTGGCAGCTCTGGCAAAACAGCCGCGCGCAAAAGGCCGCGGCGATTTACGATCAGGTCACCGAGGCTGCTGGGGCAGGGGATTTGACGCGTTTGCAACGTGTCCTCACCGATTTTCGCAATGAGGCGGATGGCACGCTGCTTCTCCAGCACGGCGAATTGGCACTCGCCAAAGTGGCGGTTGATAAAGGGGACCTGACTGTTGCCTCAGCGGCACTCAACCGCGTGATTGCGGATGGTGCGGATGAGGGTTTGACTGCTATCGCCAAGCTGCGCCTCGCCGGTGTTTTCATGCAAGAGGCCGCTTGGGATAAAGCCAAGGGTTTGCTGGGTGGCACGTGGGCGCCTGAGTTCGAGGGGCTGGTCGCTGACCGTTTAGGTGATATTGCCCTCGCGACGGACGATACAGCCGGTGCAATCGCCGCCTACCAAAAGGCGTGGTCGGCGTTGGGCCGTGATTTGCCATACCGCCGCTTGATCGAAGTGAAGTTAAACGCGCTGGGTTCGACGGGCGAGACCGCGCCTGAAGGGAAGTGATGACATCGTTCAAACAGTCTGGCTGGCGCGCAGTGACGATGGCGTTGCTGGTGGCCACTGCAGTCGGCTGCGCATCCAACGGTGGCAACCGAGAGCCCAAGCCACTGCAAGCCTTTGATTCCTTGGTCAGCGTGGCGCAGGTTTGGAAAACAAACTTGGATGGAGAAGTGGGAGACGCGCTGCGCCTTGCCGCATCCGGACAATTGGTCGCATCAGCAACGACCGATGGCGTTGTCGCGGTCGTTGACACGGAAACCGGCGCCCTTGTCTGGCAAGCCAAACATGCGGCTCGAATTGTCGCCGGCGCTGGCTTTGACGGCGAACGGGTCGGCGTACTGGATGCAGATAATCATCTGAGTGTGTTTGCCAAAGGCAAGCTGCTTTGGTCAGTGGGCTTACCAGCTCGCAGCTATACCCCCCCTTTGATTGCAGGGGGTCGCGTATTCGTTTTGCTGAGTGACCGTCGGCTCGCCGCGTTCGATCAAGAAACAGGTGCGCGGTTGTGGCTGCGTCGTTACGGCGATTCCGCGCTGGTGTTGGCAAACCCCGGTTTACTGACAGCCGTGGGTAACACGCTGGCTGTTGGATTGGGAGAGAAATTTGCCGCTGTCAACCCCGACAACGGCGCCCTGTTGTGGGCGACACCGTTGGTTCGGCCCCGCGGGGCTGAGGATATTGAGCGCTTGGCCGACTGGGTGGATGGCGCAGTCTTCGCGGGCACGCGGGTTTGTGGTCAGGCGTTCCAAAATGCCATTGGTTGTTTGGATTTGTCCACCCGCCGCGTCGAGTGGACGGTGCCCTTTACGGGTGCGAATGGCGTTGTGGGTGACCAAAACACACTTTACGCAGTCGATGCTGCAAGCCGCGTTAGCGCCTACGAAACCGCGACAGGCCAGAGCAAGTGGACCCAGGCGGCGCTTACGTTCAGGGGCATCACCCCAGCGTTGTTGTTGGGGCAAACGATCGTTGTCGGCGACTACGAGGGCTATTTGCACTGGCTGTCGCGTGACGATGGCCGCGTCATGGCTCGCATGCCCACCGATGGCTCGCCCATCGTTGGTAAACCCCTTCTGGTAAACGGCACAGCAGTCGCCATTACGCAGCGCGGATCCCTTTTCGCTTGGCGACCACAATGAAACCAGTGATCGCCCTTGTGGGGCGCCCAAACGTCGGTAAGTCGACTCTGTTTAACCGCATGACCAAATCGCGGGATGCCATCGTGGCCGACTATGCGGGACTGACCCGTGATCGGCACTACGGTTCAGGTCGTCTGGGTAACCAAGAGTTCATCGTGATCGACACCGGGGGCTTCGAGCCCACGGCAGAGACGGGCATTGTCAAAGAGATGGCAAAGCAAACCCGTCAAGCAGTTGCCGAGTCGGACGTGGTAATTTTTGTGGTCGACGCCCGCGAGGGGCTCAGCGCGCAAGACCACGATATCGCGACTTTTTTACGCCGATTGGGTAAACCGACGTTGCTGGTTGCGAATAAATCCGAGGGGATGACGCAGGGGATCCAGCTCACTGAGTTTTACGAACTGGGGCTGGGAGAGGTCGTGCCCGTGTCTGCTGCCCACGGGCAGGGCACCCGCAGCATGATTGAGATGGCCCTCGAGCCACTTCACTTGCCCGAAATCGAGGATGAGCCCGCCGAGGCGGATGACACCATTCGTTTGGCGGTAGCGGGACGTCCTAATGTGGGCAAGTCAACGCTGATCAATGTATGGCTGGGCGAAGAGCGATTGATCGCCTTTGACATGCCGGGCACCACGCGGGATGCCATCAGCGTGCCCTTCACCAAGGGTGAGCAACGGTATGAACTCGTCGACACGGCGGGTCTGCGACGCCGAGGTAAGGTCTTCGAGGCTATCGAAAAATTCTCTGTCGTCAAAACGCTCCAAGCGATTGAGCGGGCCAATGTGGTCGTGCTGTTGATCGATGCGACACAAGGGGTCACCGATCAGGACGCGCATATCGCAGGCTTTATTGTTGAGAACGGTCGTGCCGTTGTGGTGGCGATTAACAAATGGGATGCGGTGGATGAATACCAACGCGAGTTGGTGAAGCGCTCGATTGAGCAGCGACTCGCCTTTTTGCGGTTTGCCTCGGTATTCACCATTTCGGCGATCAAGCGACAGGGGCTGGAGCCTGTTTGGAAGGCCATTGGTCAGGCGCACGCGTCAGCGAATAGAAAAATGCCGACCCCTAAGCTTAGTCGCGTACTCGAGGAAGCGGTGGCGTACCAGCAACCGAAACGCAGCGGGATGCATCGCCCGAAATTGCGTTATGCCCACCAAGGCGGGATGAATCCACCGGTGGTGGTGGTGCATGGCAACTCGCTGGAGCACGTGACTCAGGAATACAAGCGTTACCTGGAGGGTCGTATCCGCGAGGCGTTCGAACTGACAGGTACCCCGTTGCGCGTCGAGATGAAAACATCTCAAAACCCGTATGCGGAAAAAAGCTGATTTCTCCCCCGTCTTTTCCATCATCGGCTCATAAACGAAACGATTGTGGTAAGGTCATCCTCGTCACAACTAAACAACACGGAAGATATCGTGAGTAATAACAAAGGCCAACTTTTGCAAGATCCGTTTCTCAACCAATTGCGCCGTGAACACGTTCCGGTCTCCATTTATTTGGTAAACGGCATCAAATTGCAGGGGCAAATTGAATCGTTTGACCAGTACGTTGTGTTGCTGCGCAACACGGTGACCCAAATGGTTTACAAGCACGCCATTTCAACCATCGTGCCCGGGCGCCCTGTGCAGTTCACGGGTGCTGCGGATACAGACGCCGCCCCAGAGTGACGGAGCCGGCCCCCAAGTTGGTTCTGGTCGGTGTTGACTTTGGGTTGCCTAATTTCGATGCAGACCTCTCTGAACTGGGGCTTTTAGCCCAATCAGCCGGCTACCAAGTGGTTGAACGGATAACCTGCAAGCGCCGGGCGCCTGATGCCGCGCTGTTTGTGGGTTCGGGCAAAGCGGAAGAGATCAAAACGATCGCTGCGGCGCTGGGTGCGGACGAGGTATTGTTTGACCAGGCTTTGAGCCCGGCTCAGCAGCGCAACCTTGAGCGCGAATTTGAGTGTCCCGTCAACGATCGAATTCTGCTGGTGCTCGAAATTTTCTCCCAAAGGGCGCGCAGTTTTGAGGGCAAGCTCCAAGTCGAATTGGCGCGGTTGCAATACCTCACGACCCGTCTGGTCCGGCGCTGGTCGCACCTTGAGCGTCAGCGCGGTGGCGTCGGGCACCGTGGTGGCCCTGGTGAGCGTCAAATCGAACTCGACCGTCGCATGCTCAACGAAAGCATCAAGCGGACCCGCGAGCGTCTGAGCAAGGTCAAGCGACAACGCCAGACCCAGCGTAAACAACGCGAGCGCTCGGGAACTTTCAAAGTGTCGATTGTGGGCTATACCAACGCTGGTAAGTCGTCTTTGTTCAATGCCTTGGTCAAGGCGCAAACCTACGCAGCGGATCAGTTATTCGCGACCCTTGATACGACCACACGGCAGATGTATTTGGCGGCTGCTGAGGCGACCATCTCGATTTCGGACACCGTTGGGTTTATCCGCGATCTGCCCCACGGGCTGGTCGAGGCGTTCTCTGCCACCTTGCAAGAATCGGTCGAGGCCAACTTGCTGCTACATGTGGTAGACGCTGCAAACCCGGCTAGTTTTGAACAGATCGAAGACGTTCGCCGCGTACTGCGCGACATCGGCGCCAACGACATCGAGCAGATTTTGGTCTTCAATAAGCTGGACCTGATTGAGCACAGCCGCAGTCCTGAACGCATGCAGGACACGCTGCACCACGAGGGAGCGGACATTACACGCTTGTTCGTGAGTGCGCATACCGGTGAAGGACTCGATGCCTTGCGCGACCTATTAGCCCTGCGCTATCAGGCGTTTATGGCGCCTGTCGAAGGGTACAAGCCCGCGGACAATGACCCGCGTTTTACGCCCTCCATAAGCCCTTAAATATCGAACGGTTGGCCAAGCCGTGCCACAATTAACGCCATTGACTACGAAACGGATGCCTAGATTCATGACATCAACACTGCGATCTCTCACGCAACGCGGCCTTTTTGCACGTTTAACGCGTATTTTCAATCTGAACGGATCAGATTGGGGGCGCCCTGACGGAGATAAGCCAGCACCCGATAACGGCGAGGGACGGCCGCAAGGCGACTCCTCACACGGCTCATCTGAGCGTCCCGGTAATCAACAGCCTGAGCCGCCCCGTCGACCCCAAAGCGGCGACGGCCCCCCCGATTTGGACGAACTTTGGCGCGATTTCAACCAGCGCCTTGGTGGCCTATTTGGTGGCGGGGGACGCGGCCGAAACGGTAATAACGGTCGCCCAGGTGGCTCCCCTCCACCGTTCCGACCCGAAGGCAAAGCTGCCGGTATCGGTGCAGGCCTCATTGGCGGGGTGGCACTGCTTATCTGGTTGTCGACTGGGTTTTTCATCGTACAAGAAGGTCAGCAAGCAGTTATCACGCAATTCGGTCGTTATCACGCGACGGTCGGCGCTGGTTTCAACTGGCGCCTGCCCTATCCAATCCAGGCGGAAGAGGTGGTCTTTGTGACACAGATTCGCTCGGTGGATGTCGGTAGTGATGCAATCGTGCCGGCGACGGGTTTGCGCGAGTCAGCCATGCTCACGGCTGACGAGAACATCGTTGAAATCAAATTCGCGGTTCAGTACCGTTTGAGCGATTCTCGCGCCTACTTGTTTGAGAGCCGTGACCCGGACGCTGCAGTCGTGAAAGCCGCTGAAACGGCCGTGCGCGAGGTGGTGGGCAAGATGAAGATGGACTCTGCGTTGGCCGAGGAGCGTGACCAAATTGCGCCCCGCGTACGCGACCTGATGCAGACGATTTTGGATCGCTACAAGGTCGGTATCGAGGTGGTTGGCGTCAACCTACAGCAAGGTGGTGTGCGTCCACCCGAGCAGGTCCAAGCCAGCTTTGACGATGTTTTGAAAGCGGCTCAGGAACGTGAGCGTGCCAAGAACGAAGCGCAAGCCTATGCGAATGATGTGGTCCCGCGCGCTGGTGGTGCAGCATCTCGTTTACGTGCAGAAGCGGAAGCCTACAAAGCTCGAATCGTTGCGCAGGCGCAAGGTGATGCGCGCCGTTTTGAGTCAATCTACGACGAGTACCGCAAGGCGCCCGACGTGACCCGTGATCGCCTGTATGTTGACACCATGCAAGAGGTCTACACCAACGTGAGCAAAGTGTTGGTCGAGTCACGGGAGGGATCGAACCTGCTGTACTTGCCCTTGGATAAATTGATCCAAGGCACCGGTAACGCCGGTGGCACTGCGTCGCCACAATCCTCCACCAGTAACCAACCCCCCAGCCTGAACTTAGACGGCTCGCGCGCGCGCGCCCCAGATAACGCGCGTTCACGGGATGGTCGATAAACGGCCGGTTGGAACATATTAAGCAGAGGTTGTTATGAATAAATTAGGTTTCTGGATTGCATCGGCGCTTGTCCTTTTGGGCTTGGCCAGTTCGACCATGTTTGTCGTGGACCAACGCCAATTTGGCGTGGTCTATCAGTTGGGTGAAATTAAAACGGTTGTGACGGAGCCGGGATTGAACTTCAAACTCCCCCCACCGTTCCAAAATGTCAGCTATATCGATCGCCGTCTGTTGACGCTCGAGAGTTCCGACACCGAGCCCATGCTCACCGCTGAGAAACAGCGTGTGGTCATTGACTGGTTCGTGCGCTGGCGCGTGTCTGACGCACCGCAATACATCCGAAATGTTGGCTTAACCGAGCGCGCTGGCGCGTTGCAATTGAACCGCGTGATTCGTAACTCCTTCCAAGAGGAAGTCAACCGTCGCACGGTATTCCAGTTGTTGTCGTCGGATCGTGAGGCGCTTATGGCTGACGTCAAAGAGCAGGTTCTGGCGGCTGTGAAGAGCGCGGAAAAGCCATGGGGTATGGATGTCGTTGACGTGCGGATCACCCGCGTGGACTATGCCGAGACAATCACCAAGTCCGTTTACGACCGGATGGAGGCTGAGCGCAAGCGGGTTGCGAACGAACTTCGGTCTACTGGTGCTGCAGAAGGTGAGCGCATTCGCGCCGATGCCGATCGCCAGCGTGAAATCATTTTGGCTGAGGCCTATCGCGATGCCCAAACGACCAAAGGTTCCGGTGACGCCGAGGCTTCGTCCACTTACGCCAAGGCGTTCAGTCGCGACCCCGCGTTTGCCAAGTTCTACCGAAGTCTAGAAGCCTACAAATCGAGCTTTTCTTCGAAGGGAGACATCGTCGTACTCGATGGTGATTCAGACTTCCTCAAGGGTATGAAGAACAACCGCGTCGGTCCCGCCAAATAAGATCTGACGCGCCAAACGGGCTGAGCCAGCGCGAGCCGCTGCCTCAGCCTTTTTCTTTCAAACGCATGCTTTTCGCTTAATCCGTTCGCCAGCCATCGGCTGGGATGCGGCCCGCTGGGCGGTACAATATCGGGTTGTCTCCCCACGATTGATCAGACTATGTCCGCTTGGGTTCTTCCCGACCACCTCGCCGATGTTTTGCCTTATGAGGCACGACAAATTGAAGAGCTGCGACGCGTGCTCCTCGACAGCGCGCGCACCTTTGGATACGAGTTGGTCATGCCGCCCATGTTGGAGCACCTTGAGTCCCTTTTATCGGGCACGGGTGAGTCCATGGATCTGCGCACCTTTAAGCTCGTAGACCAAAGCAGTGGGCGGCAACTTGGCCTGCGTGCCGATACGACACCGCAGGTCGCGCGTATTGACGCCCACCTCCTTAATCGCCAAGGTCCCACCCGCTTGTGCTATTGCGGTCCCGTCGTTCAAACGCAGCCCACTCACGCCAATGCCTCACGTGAACCGCTGCAATTTGGTGCCGAGCTCTATGGGCACCAAGGCCAAGAAGCTGACCTCGAAATCCTTGAGCTGGTCTTGACTGTTTTAAAACGCGTAGGGATCGACAACTTTGTCTTGGATCTCTCTGACGTGCGGGTCGTGGCTGCCTTGTTGACTGATGCGGGCGCTGATGCCAATCAGACACATGCCATCCACCAAGCGCTGGCGCGCAAAGACGTCGTGTCATTAGCCTCGCTGACGGCGGGCATGCCGCAACCCAGCCGAGATGCGCTGCGGTTAATTCCTGATTTATATGGAGACCTCAGCGTCATCGAGACGGCGCGTGCCGCACTACCGCAGTCACCGATGCTGACGCAGGCACTAGATGAATTGGCACAGCTTGGGCAGCAGATGGCGCGATTGGGTCACACGGCTGTATCGGTTGATTTGGCTGATTTGCGCGGCTATGCCTATTACACGGGTCTTCGGTTTTCTGTCTACGGTACGGCGCCAGGTAGCCAGCAACAGTTGGAATTGCTGCGTGGCGGCCGCTACGATGAAGTGGGTGCGGTCTTTGGTCGACGGCGCCCCGCTGTTGGTTTCAGTGTCGACGTGAAAGAGCTGGCTGCGATGTCGGCAACCCCTGATCTTCATCGTGCAATTCGCGCTCCTTGGGGCGATGCGCCGGGTTTGCGGGAGGCCGTTGCTGACCTGCGAATCAAAGGCGAGGCTGTCGTGTCTTTGTTACCCGGACACGAAAACGAGGTGAATGAATTCGACTGTGACCGCGAGTTGGTCTGGGTCGAAGGCACCTGGCAGGTTCGGCCCGCCGCATAGCGCATCACCAACGATTCGATTTTTATTTTATTTTTCTGAAAGCTTTGGCCATGGCATCGTCCGGACGCAACGTCGTAGTAGTCGGCACCCAGTGGGGTGATGAGGGCAAAGGAAAACTCGTTGACTGGTTAACGGAGACGGCGACCGGTGTCGTTCGCTTCCAAGGCGGCCACAACGCGGGTCATACCCTCGTCATTAACGGCGTGAAAACCGCCTTGCACCTCATTCCCAGCGGCATCATGCGTCCCGGTGTCACCTGTTACATCGGTAATGGCGTGGTGTTGTCTGCAGGCAAACTTTTAGAAGAAATTCGCGGGCTTGAGAAGGCCGGGATTAGTGTGCGTGATCGCTTGCGAATCAGCGAAGCGTGTCCACTTATTTTGCCGTTCCACGTTGCGATCGATGCCGCACGTGAAATCGCCAAAGAAAAAGCAGGTAGCGCGAAAATTGGCACGACTGGGCGAGGTATTGGCCCCGCTTATGAGGATAAGATCGCCCGCCGCGCCCTCCGTGTGCAAGACCTTAAACACCCGGCGCGTTTCGAAGCCAAGCTGCGTGAATTACTCAGCCTGCACAACCACGTGTTGCAGACGTTCCTGCACAGCCGCGAGATGGCATGGCCAGAAGCGATGCAAACTTACCTCAGGGACGGCGCCATTCAATTTGATGCTGTTTTCGAAGAAGCGATGGCGCATGGTAAAGAAATTTTGCCCATGGTCAGCGACGTATCACGTGACCTCAACGAGGCGCACAAGGCCGGTGGCTGTTTGCTGTTTGAAGGTGCGCAAGGGACGTTGCTGGATATTGACCACGGCACCTATCCGTTCGTCACGTCTAGTAACTGTGTTGCCGGCAATGCAGCCGCAGGTGCCGGCGTTGGGCCCGGCATGTTGCACTATGTGTTGGGCATCACCAAAGCCTACTGTACGCGTGTCGGCGGCGGGCCTTTCCCAACCGAGTTGGATTGGCAAACGCCCGGCACCCCGGGCTATCACATGTCAACTGTTGGCGCTGAGCTGGGTGTCACGACCGGCCGCAGTCGTCGGTGTGGGTGGTTTGACGCCGCGTTACTGAAGCGCTCCGCGCAAGTGAATGGCTTGAGCGGCATGTGTATCACCAAGCTTGATGTGCTAGACGGCTTGAAAGAACTGAAACTGTGTATCGGTTACGAGCTTGATGATGCACAAGTGGATTTGCTGCCGCTGGGCGCTGATGATATCGAGCGGTGCAAGCCGATTTACGAAACCATGCCTGGCTGGGATGAGTCCTCCGTCGGCGTGACTGAGTTCGACAAGTTACCGGTGAACGCGCAAAAATACCTCAAACGAATCGAGGAAATCACGGGCGTGCCCGTACACATGGTTTCAACCAGTCCCGATCGTGATCACACGATTTTGCTGCACAACCCGTTTGCTGCGGCTTGATACACCGAATTTAAGCCACACTCCTGACAACCCAACCTCCAAAGGACTGCCATGTTGACCGAAGACGGAAAGCACCTCTACGTTTCTTACGACGAATACCACAACCTCATTGAGCGACTGGCCATCAAGATTCATGAGTCTGGTTGGGAGTTTGACAACATCCTGTGCTTAGCCCGTGGCGGTATGCGACCTGGTGATTTGCTGTCACGTATATTCGATAAGCCTTTGGCCATTATGTCGACCAGCTCATACCGTGCGGGTGCGGGCACCGTCCAAGGTCGCTTGGACGTGGCGCGTTACATCACCACACCCAAAGGCGAAATTGCTGGCCGCGTGTTGTTGGTCGACGATCTAGCGGATACAGGGCACACACTGAAAGCGGTTATTGATACGCTGAAAGCCAACTACACGCCCATCACGGAATTGCGCAGTGCCGTGATTTGGACCAAGGGCGTTTCTGCTTTCGCGCCCGATTATTCTGTCGAGTATCTCGAAACTAATCCGTGGATTCACCAGCCGTTCGAGCCCTACGACAACATCCGGCCCGCGAATTTAGTCGAAAAGTGGAAAGCCTAGTCACTCCGACCGGGCGACAACTGGCAAGCAAATCTATGGACCGTAGCACCGAACTGATCAATCACCCTTACCGGGCCCCAGATGCGTTCGAGGCAGCGATGCCGGGTATTCACAAGGCCTCTACGGTCTTATTTCCCACGGTCGCCGACATGCGGAGCCGGCAATGGACAGATAAGTCGGCTTACACCTACGGTTTACACGGCACACCGACTACTTTTACGCTTGAAGAGCGACTCGCCACCCTCGAGGGCGGACGCTACTGCGTGCTGGTTCCCAGTGGGTTAGCAGCCATTGCATTGGTTGATTTGGCCTTTTTGCAGCCCGCCGATGAGGTGCTTTTGCCCGACAACGCGTACGGGCCTGGGCGAGACTTTTTGTGTGTCGAGATGGCCCGTTGGGGTGTGAAGACCCAAGTTTATGACGCGCTTAATCCGGCCGATCTAGCCCTAAAAATAAGCGATCACACCCGGTTGGTGTGGTTGGAAGCGGCAGGCTCCATCACCCTTGAATTTCCAGATGTGCCGGCGTGTGTGGCCGTCATCAATGCTGCCAACGCAAAGCGCCCCAGTGGCGCCCGGCAGATATTGAGTGCACTCGATAACACGTGGGGCGCTGGCATCGCATTTCAGCCTTTCGACATGGGCGTTGATATTTCGATGCATGCACTCACCAAATACCCGAGCGGTGGTGGTGATGTGTTGATGGGCTCTGTTGTCACCCGGGACCCCGCGTTACACGAAACCCTGCAAATGTGTCATATGCGACTTGGTCTAGCCGTTGGAGCCAATGACGCTGAGCTGGTGCTTCGCTCTTTGCCAACCGCGCACCTGCGTTATGCGCGCCAAGATGCGGTCACGCGCAGGCTGGCTGAATGGGCGCTGACCCGTCCCGAGTTTTCGCACGTTCTGCACCCCGCCTTATCTGAATCACCCGGTCATGCCGTATGGGCGCGGGATTGCACGGGCGCGGCTTGTTTGTTCACGGTCGTATTTCAGCCGCGTTACAGCCAAGCACAGGTCGATGCTTTCTGTGACCGTTTGCAGTTGTTCGGCATCGGCTACAGCTGGGCAGGGCCTCAAAGTTTGGTCGTTCCTTATCAACTACCTGAATCACGGGCACGCCTGTGGCCGCATGGTTGCGGTGTGGTCCGATTCGCGATTGGTCTGGCGGATGCGCAGGACCTACAAAACGATCTTGCGCAGTCTTTGGACGCGCTTTAATTTTCAAACGCCAACTGAACGTCTGCGGCTGCGGCCTGCAGGTCTGCCGGCGATGCGCTGTTGACGTTGACTGTTCGAGCGCTCGAAAACAGCGCGAAATTGCGCGCCATTGACTCGTGGTACTTCGGGTCGTAGTGGCGACTCAACAGTTCCGCCACGACGTCCGCCGAGCGCCCAGCGGTGGCTTCTGCCTTCCAGGTATCAACCACCGCATGCCCCAGCAAAGCAATCAGGGTGTCCAAGCGTTGCCCAAAAAATTCGGGATCGGTGACGAAAAACGAGTAGTCTGCCATGAGTAACTTCACACGTTCCTCGACAGCCATATCCATCAAGACCAGCGGGCTTGCACGCATCGCGGTGATGAGTGACTCCGGTACGGTTAAGTTGCCAACCCGCTTGCTTTCCGACTCAATATAAACCGGTCGATTCGGGTCAAAGTGTCGTAGTTGGTCCCAGATCAGGGTTTCAAAGTGCTTTTGACTGGGTTGGGGTGTGCCCGGTATCAAACCCAGTACTGAGCTGCGATGGCAGGCAAGGGCTTCGAGGTCCAGCACCTGCTCGCCTGCTGTCGACAGGGCGTGTAGCACGTGCGTTTTACCGACCCCGGTAGCGCCGGCAATAACGCGGTATCGAAGCGCAGTGACCCGTTCAGGCGTTTGTGCCATGACCATTGCGCGAAACGCTTTGTAGCCACCGGTGATCAGATGAACGTGAAAGCCAATTGCGGACAGCACCGTCGCCAACGCACCGCTGCGGTTACCGCCGCGCCAGCAATACACCAGCGGCTGCCAGGTACGGGGTACGTCCGCCAAGTGGGCGTCAATATGGGCGGCAATGTTACGTGCGACCAGCGCAGCACCTTGTTTTTTGGCTTCAAACGTATTGACTTGTTTGTAAAGGGTACCGATCAATACCCGTTGGTCGTCATCCAAAGAGGGCCAGTTCTGGGCATTGGGAATGTGGTCGAGCGCGAATTCGGAGGGACTGCGCGCGTCAATGATGGCGTCGAAGCGTCCATCTTCTGCTAGGGCCTCAGTGGGCGTGATTGCGTGTATGGGCACAGTTGAGCGAGTAGGGGGATTTGGCGATTAGGGCGACATGAGCCGCATGAGGCTGGGCCACGCATTATCCAACATGATCGGCTGTGCCAATTCATTGGGATGGATGCGGTCCCTTTGAAACAATCGTTCGGCCTCCTGCCCATCGGCTACGCCAGTTAAAAAGAAGGGGACTAAGGCCGTCCCGTACTTTCGACTGGCCTCGACAAAGACATTCGCAAAATCGGCAGTGTAACGGGCGCCGTAGTTGGGCGGCACTTGCATGCCAAGCAGCAAAACTTTCGCATTGATCGATTGCCCCAATTGAATCATTGCATCCAAGTTAGCGCGCGTGCTGGTCAGTGGCAAGCCCCGCAAGGCATCGTTAGCGCCCAACTCGATGACCAATATGGTCGGCGCATGCCGTCGGATGAGACTGGGTAAGCGGGTTCGCCCACCTGAGGTGGTATCGCCACTGATACTCGCGTTCACGACTGTGGCCGGTATTTTCTGCGCGGCCAATCGTTGAATCAGTAGACTCACCCAACCCGATCCACGGCGAAGTCCGTACTCGGCACTGATGGAGTCGCCCACGATCAAAATCCGCTGGGCGCCAGATTCTGCAGGTAAAACCGACGACCTGGCTGGCAATTTGGCGGTGGAGTGCCGGGCGTCAACGGCTTGAGAAGATGTCACGGCTGCAGCACTGTGTGTACCGATCGTTAAGGCGGTCAATAGTGCCCAGCCCAGCAGCAAAAAGGCGGATTTAACGTGATTCAGAAGGGCTATCAAGTAACCGTTAAAGTAGGGCATACGCAATGAATATTTGGATAAGAGAACAACTGGCATGATGACTAGCGCGCAAGTGACTGCTGAATTAAACCCCGCCCTGATTACCCCCTCCCAAACGCCTGTTTTGCAGGGTGTCGGTGTGAGTAAATCGGTTGAGGACGCGACAGGCACGCTATCGATACTGTCGAACGTCGATTTGACCTTATCACAAGGCCAAACAATGGCCATAGTGGGGGCGTCTGGATCGGGTAAAAGCACGTTGCTGTCTATATTAGCGGGACTCGACACCCCCAGCAGTGGCCAGGTTTTATTGGCCGGCCAGGATCTGTTCGCGCTCGACGAGGATGCGCGTGCCGCTTGGCGGGGTCAGCACTTGGGTTTTGTGTTTCAAAATTTCCAGCTGTTACCGCACCTCACGGCGCTTGAAAATGTCATGCTTCCTCTGGAGTTGGCGTCTCGGAAAGATGCGCGTTCGGCAGCAGCCGATATGTTGGATCGAGTGGGCCTCGCCAGTCGATTGCGTCACTACCCCAAAGTCATGTCGGGCGGTGAGCAGCAACGTGTTGCATTGGCGCGCGCTTTTGTCATGCGGCCGACTCTGCTGATGGCCGACGAACCAACTGGCAGTCTGGACTTTGCGACCGGCGAGTCGGTGATGCAGTTGATGTTCGCGCTCAATGCCGAAGTTGGCACTACTTTGCTGCTTGTGACACACGATCAAGGCATTGCCAAGCGATGCCAGCAAACCCTCACACTGGCCGCGGGGCAGGTGGTTTTGCCCGGATAATACCGGCATGGCTGCCATTAAAGTTCTATTCGGGTTTCACGCGGTCAGCGTGCGCATTAAAACCGACGCCGCATCTGTGGTGGAGGTTTATTTTGACGCCAGTCGGCGAGATATGCGTATGCGCCAGTTTGTCGCACGAGCGAAAGAGGCGCAGGTGAGACTGATCGAGGCCGACGGCGCGCGCCTCTCAAAAATGTGCGGCAGTGCGGGACACCAAGGGGTGGTGGCGCGTGCGCACGATGTTCAACTGGCAAAAAGTCTCGATGACCTGTTGGACGCCCTTGAAGCGCGTGGCGATGAGAAGCCGCTGATTTTGGTGCTCGATGGCGTGACGGACCCCCATAACCTTGGCGCGTGCTTGCGGGTCGCGGATGGTGCCGGTGTCCAAGCTGTGATTGCACCGAAGGATCATGCGGCGGGCATCAACGCCACCGTGGCCAAGGTGGCCAGTGGTGCAGCTGAGACGGTTCCTTATTTCATGGTGACCAATTTGGCGCGCACGCTCAATGAGTTAAAGGAGAGGCAAATCTGGGTCATCGGCACCAGTGATGATGCGGCAAATACCATCTATGACGTCGACCTGAAAGGACCTGTTGCCCTGGTGTTGGGCGCAGAAGGCCCGGGTATGCGGCAGCTCACCCGCAAGACCTGCGACGAGTTGGTGCGTATTCCGATGCGAGGAGCGGTTGAAAGCCTCAATGTATCCGTGGCCAGTGCGGTTTGTGTTTACGAGGCCATGCGCCAGCGCTCACACCCACCCCAAAGCACCCGCTAGCGCACCGCCGGCAATTAGCCACAACAAATGCAACTGGGTACGCCACACCAAAACGGCGGCCAATACCGTTAGCGTGATTTGTGGCAAACGGCCATTAACGACGGGGATACCCTGCGCAATCAGCAACGCCGCAGCAACCAGCAATGCAATAACGACCGGCGTGAGCCCCGCCTTAAAGGCCTTGATACCGATTCGTGTTCGCCGCGCATGGGCCCAACTTGCCAACTGGTAAGTCAACAGCGACGACGGCAACACAATGGCCAGCAGCGCAGAAAATGCACTGAGCACGGCGATGATCCAGACCAACCAGGGTGCGCTCGCTGACAGTTGGTTCAACGCCGGTGAGTTGAGTGCGACCTGCCAGCCCAGCAACGGTATGAACATGAGGTTCGGCCCTGGTGCCATTTGCGCTAGTGCGATAGCGTTGTTGAACTGCATGGGTGTGAGCCACCCGTTGTCTACGATAAGGTAGCGTTGGATATCTGGTGCTACCGTAATGGCGCCGCCAATCGCTATCAATGACAGCATGAATAGATGCCAGAAGATATCCCACATCTGCCACCAGATGACCGACCATGTCATGTCTTCACAGCGCGTTGGTAGGCGCGGTAACTTAAAAGCCATCCTACCGCCGCGAGCGGTAAAAGTACCCCGATCAGCGGTAGCCGCAACCATGCAATGGCCAGCAGGGTAGTGGTGAACAAAACGAGGCAAATACGCAGTCCGAGAACGTGCGTATTCAGGTGGCCTAGCATGCGTAACGCGGCGCCGCCAATCAAGCCCGCACTGACGGCAGACACACCGCGCATGATGTCTCGGGTGAGCGGATAGTCAATTAAATTAGCGAGTGTGACCGCCAGAACCAAGATGATGAAGGTGGGCATCACCACCATACCCAGCACCCCTGCGATCGCGCCGCGCCAACCGAAGTAGCGACCACCCAGAATCATGGCGAGGTTCACTACGTTCGGCCCCGGCATGATCTGCGCGACAGCCCACTCTTCGGTGAACTCTTGATGCGTCAACCATCCGCGCTTGTCTACCAACTCGCGCTGCACGATCGCGACGACACCACCAAAGCCTTGGAGTGCTATACGCGTGAACGCCCAGAAGAGTTCGCTGATTGAGGCTGGCACAGTCTTTAAACCGTGGCGCCGCCTGTGACCTCGAGCACCACGCCGTTGATGTAGCTGGCCTCATCACTGGCGAGGAAGGCATAGGCATTGGCGATCTCTTCAGCTGTACCCATGCGTCGCAACGGGATTTGGCTTTGCATCGCTTCGAGTACTTTCTCAGGAATGGTTTTGATCATGGGGGTATCGATGAAGCCTGGCGCGACCGCGTTGACACGAATTCCCTTAGGCCCCAATTCCCTCGCCCATGTTTTGGTGAAACCGATGACGCCCGACTTTGACGCAACGTAATTGGTTTGTCCAAAGTTTCCGTAGATCCCCACCACGGAGGAGGCGTTCAGAATAACGCCACTTCCCTGCTTGACCATCGCATCAGCCACTGCTTGGCTGAAATGGAATACGCCGCGTAGGTTGACGTCGATGACCCGATCAAATTGTTCGATCGTCATTTTCTGCAAGCGCGCATCCTGCGTGATACCGGCGTTATTGACCAACACATCAATTTGACCAAGCTGGGCTAGCGTGTCGGCGACGACGGCATCAACCATGCCGCGCTGTGTGACATCAACGACAAATCCGATGGCTCTCACCCCCAGTGCGGAACAGGCGTCTACGGCGGCATCGACGGCGCGTTGTTGGATATCACACACCACGACGTGGGCGCCCTCCCGTGCAAATTTGCATGCGGTTGCCAGCCCGATGCCTTGTCCAGCGCCCGTGATGATCGCGACTTTTCCATCTAATTTTTTCAAAGGGTCTCTCGCTTAGGTAAGGGTTTAAGAGGGAGTCGCTGGGACGCTTGGAGCCCGGCTCAATTGGTTATTCGCGGCGACTAGCTTTTCTAGCATGGCTAAAAAATCAGCCTGCTCTTTCGGGCTGAGCGGGAACATCAACCGGTTTTGTACTCTCGCGACCAGCGGTTGTAGGTCACTCAGCAGGGCCAGGCCGCTTTCTGTGGCGTGTAGCACTCGGACCCGACGGTCTTTGAGAGAAAAGCGTCGTTCGACAGCCCCCCGGCTTTCGAGTCGGTCGATGACCCCAGCAGTGGTGGAGGTGTCCAAGGCGATTCGTTGCGCCAAGGTGCGCTGGTCAAGCCCGGGCGCACAGGCGATGCAGTTCAGCGCTGCAAATTGAACCGATGTGATGCCAGTCTCTCCCACCTCAGACGTAAAGGTGCCCACCGAGATCTGATGCAATCGGCGAATCAGGTGGCCTGGCATTCGATGAATGGGGTCGGGGGTAGCGGGGGGCACTTTATTCTCAGGGGGTTTTTCGGTTTTAACTTTACACTAACAATCAGTGTACTCATGGCGTTGACTTCAGCGAACCTTACTTACCAGCGAGCCCATCATGAACGACCTCGGACGTATTGAAGATCTACCGCAAGCCTACCGCGATGCGCTAACGCAAAACAATTTGGTGCCCTTGTGGCCAAGTTTGCGGGGCGTCTTGCCACCGAAAATACCCAACCGGCAAACCCAGCCCACGCATTGGGCCTACCGAGACATCAAACCACTGCTGCTGCAAGCTGGCGAGTTGACGCCCATCGAAAAGGCGGAGCGCCGGGTGCTCGTGCTGGCCAACCCAGGCCACACGCTTGAGAAAATGCAAGCCAGTGCAGCCATGTATTTGGGCATGCAGTTGTTATTGCCGGGCGAGTGGGCGCCCAGCCATCGGCACACACCCAATGCCGTGCGTATGGTCGTTGAGGGGGAGGGTGCCTACACCACGGTGCAAGGGGTCCGGTGCCCCATGGCGCGGGGTGACTTGATTCTCACGCCGACAGGGTTGTGGCATGAGCACGGCCACGACGGGGCTGAGCCCGTCGTGTGGTTGGACGTGTTGGACCTGCCGATCATCTATTACACCGAGACCAGCTATCACATCAACGGGGACCGTCAAGCGATTGACTCCGAGCAGTCGGGCACCGAGTATGCGGTGGGTAGCGTGGTACCGCTGACGGTTTTTGAGGACCGTCAGGCACGAAGCAGCCATGGCGATACACCGGTTGCGACCTATCCCGTGTTGCGCTATCCCTGGTCTGTTGCCCGTGACGCTTTGATGCAGTTGGCAGACGCGCAACCGGCGCAGTCAAAGCTACAAGTGGTTTACACCAACCCAGATACGGGGGGTGATGCACAAAATATTTTGGGCTTTTACGCACAAATGGTGCAGCCGGGCGACACGGTAACCTTGCCGGTACGATCCCCTGCTCAGGTCTTCCATCAGATAGAAGGACAAACAGCGATCACGATTCAGGATCAGACCTTTCACATGGCCACCGCCGATACCTGCTGTGCACCGGGTTACACCGCTGTCACCATCCACAACCCGTCTGCTGGCGATCCGGCCTTCTTGTTTGTTGCAGATGAGAGTCCATTGCACCGCAAACTCGGCGTCTACGAAAACCGCAGCCAGACGGCCTAACGGGTGAGCCTGTTCGCTGTTGACACCGACAGCGCCTGCCCACCCGTGAGGTTCACGACAGCCTCTGTCAGAGTCGGCGCCTGCTCGGTAGCCACACTGAAAATCATGCGCACTGCTTGCGGTTCGTGTTCGACCAACAGCGTGGCACCCATGCCGTCCGCCAAACGCCTGATAGCGCCCTCGTGCGCATAGGGCACCAGCCACGTTTGACTGACACGTGCGATCTGCGCGATTTTTGTAGCCTGGCTACACGCGGTGGCAATGGCGTCGGTATAGGCCCTCACCAAGCCACCAGCGCCCAGTTTCACACCGCCGAAATAACGGATCACGGTCGCCAACACGCCATCGAAATCTTGGTGTCGCAGCGCTTCAAGCATGGGACGACCCGCCGTACCGCTGGGCTCGCCGTCATCATTTGCGGCCGATTGTCCCCCGGCCATTAAGGCCCAGCAAACGTGCGCCGCACCCGGGTGTGCTTGGCGCAGCGATGAGACAATCTCCAGTGCTGCCGCGCGGTCGGGGACGGACTCGATTCGCGCAATGAAACGGCTTTTCTTGATGACCAACTCTGAGGCCACCGGCTCAGCCAAGCTGTAAGGCATGTCTCAGTTACGCAAAGAACTCCGTGTCGACTTCGCTTTGCGCTTGTGCATCGTAACGGTTACCCACCACGGTTTGTTGGTTAATCAATTGATCCAGCTCAGCCAAGGTCGCTGGGTCTAGTTGAACGCTATCTGAACGCGCGTTTTCGTAGACATGATCGACGTTTGCACTACCTGGAATAGGGTGAATGTGCGAGCCTTGATGCAGCAGCCACGCAATCGCCAACTGCGCAGGCGTGCAGCCCACGTCTGCTGCGATGGCTTTGTAGCGCGGGAGGAGCTTGAGGTTTTGTGGCAGGGTATCAGCCTGGAAGCGTGGCATACCTCGGCGAATATCTTTGGGGCCAAATTGGTCTACGCTGTGAACACCGTCGGCTAGGAATCCGCGTGCGACAGGGCTGAACGCGACCAAAGCTACGCCGAGCTCACGGCAGGCGGCATCGATGGCGATTTCCGCGTTGCGTGTCCACAGGGAATATTCTGTTTGTACCGCCGTTATGGGGTGTACCGCATGCGCCTTTCGCAACGTTTGACTGGAAACCTCCGAGAGTCCAATGGTTTGGATTTTGCCCTCCCTCACCAGGTCGGCGAGACCACCCATGCTGTCTTCGATAGGAACTTTTTTGTCCCAGCGGTGCAGGTAGTACAAATCGATCACGTCGGTTTTGAGGCGTCGCAGGGCGTCTTCACAGGTCTTCTTGATGGTCTCTGGACGCCCGTCAATCACACGGACCTTGTTACCGCTCCCGTCGACATCAACGCCTTGCATCCCGCATTTGCTGGCTAACGTGAACTCGCGTCGATTCGAGGAGAGGAAATTACCCACCCACGTCTCCGATTGACCGAAGCCGTAAAGTGCGGCCGTGTCAAAGTGGGTAATACCCGCATCCAACGCTGCTTTCAGTACCTTTTCGGCTTCCCCATCTGTTAGGCGTTCGCTGTATGCATGGCAAATATTCATGCAGCCGAAGCCGGTAGCAGAAACGGTAAAGGGACCAAGTTGGCGGGTAGACATAAGGCGTTAATCAGATCAGTTGTTGTTCAAGTTGGTGCATGACCTCGTAGCAAGGCAATACGCTGGCAACGCTGCTGTTGGGTTCGCGCCCCTCAGCGATTGCGCTGAAGAACTCGCGATCTTGAAGCTCAATGCCGTTCATGCTGACAGCGACCTTCGAGACGTCAATGGGTTCTTCTTTACCGTTGAACAGGTCATCGTAACGGGCGATGTAGGTTCCCGTGTCGCCAATGTAACGGAAGAAGGTGCCGAGCGGTCCATCGTTGTTAAAGCTCAGGCTCAAGGTACAAATAGCGCCGTTTGCAGCTTTCAGTTGAATGCTCATGTCCATGGCGATGCCCAGCGTCGGGTGGATTGGGCCTTGGATGGCATGGGCCTGCACCACGGGGCTGCCCGCTTGGTAGGTGAAGAGGTCAATGGTGTGTGCCGCGTGGTGCCACAGCAGATGGTCAGTCCAACTGCGCGGTTGCCCCAATGCGTTCATGTTGGTGCGGCGAAAGAAATACGTTTGCACATCCATTTGTTGGATATTGAACTCACCCGCTGTAATTTTTTTGTTGACCCACTGGTGGCTTGGGTTGAATCGACGTGTGTGCCCGCACATCGCGACGAGCCCGGTCTCTTTCTGCCGCTCCACCACACGCGCGCCCTCTGCGTAGATATCACATAAGGGTATTTCAACTTGCACGTGTTTGCCTGCATCTAAACAGGCCAATGCTTGCGCCGCATGCATCTGGGTGGGCGTGCACAAAATGACCGCGTCCACCTCTTTCATCGCCAGCGCATCGTTGAGGTTCGTGGTGGCGTGTGCGATACCGTATTTCTGTGCGACTTCTTGGGTCTTGGTTAAGTCGCGGGAAATGAGAGAGACGACTTCCACACCGTCAATCTTTTGAATGCCGTCTAAGTGTTTGATACCGAACGCGCCGGCGCCAGCAAGGGCTACTTTAATGGTCATGAATCAGTTTCCTATGGCCTAAGTTTATGAGTTTTCAAGAATGGCATGACCCACCGCGGTGTTGGACGCAGGGACGTGGTAGAACCGATGCTTCAGCGTCGGTGGGATACCTGTTTGCTTGCCGTCGCTGATGTCGCTCATGGCGCCACGGGCGATCAACCACATGACCAATTCGATACCTTCGCTGCCGGCATCGCGCACGTAATCGATGTGTGGAATATGCGCCGCGGCAATCGGGTCAGCGATGAGTTTGTCGAGAAAAGCGTTGTCCCAGTCGCGGTTGATCAAGCCGGCGCGAGGGCCCTGCAGTTGGTGGCTCATACCACCCGTGCCCCAAATGTGAACGTTTAAATCCTCATCGTAAGATTCGACCGCTTTACGGATTGCTTGCCCTAAATCAAAGCAGCGCTTGCCGCTAGGCACCGGGTATTGCACCACGTTAACGGCGAATGGAATTACCGGACATGGCCATTGGTCGGTTTTCGGATCAAGCGAGCCACACATCAATGACAGCGGCACAGTTAAGCCGTGATCCACATCCATCTTGTTGACGATGGTGAGGTCAAAGTCCTGCTGGATCACACTGTGTGCAATGTGCGATGCCAATGCGGAGTGACCTTGCACAACGGGGACTGGGCGCGGACCCCAGCCCTCATCGGCTGGCTGGTACTGATCTGCTGTACCGATGGCGAAGGTAGGAATCATGTCCAAGCTGAAGGCGGTCGCGTGGTCATTGAATACCAGTAGAACGACGTCAGGCTTGTTGTCTTTCATCCACTGCTTGGAATACTCGTAACCCGCGAACAACGGTTGCCAGTAGGCTTCTTCGGTTTTACCGAGGTCCATCGCCGCGCCAATGGCGGGGACGTGCGAGGTGTAAACCGATGCGGTTATTTTTGCCATTACAAGTCCTTAGGAAGTCTGGTGTTTGGGGGCTATCGGACGCTGCGCATCACCGTTTTCCCCGATGCGGCGATTCCCCTCGACGGAGCGGCCACCATTGATCATCATGTTGCGATAGGCCTCTTCCGACATACCCGTCATGGAGCCCGCCATTTGTTGAAAGCTTTTGCCATCGGTCGCCCCAATTTTGGCCAAGAAATAAATGTTGCCACCGGTCGCCATGCACCAGTTCAGGTCACGCGCAAGAACGGCTTGCTTTTGCTCCTCAGTCATGGGCCATTCGTCGAGGTAGGCACGTTCATCAGCCTTGAATCGGGTACGGTTCTCGGCCTTCATCAGGGACATGCAAAACTGGTTCAACCAATAGCCTTTGCGGCTTTGTTCGGCATCAAAAATAATGGTGCCCGGGATATCGAGGTAGGGCTTGTCAAGTGCCATGGTATTCCTCCGGCCAATAAAGGCGCATAGGGTTGTCAACGAGTAGCCGTTGGCGCGTCGCCTCATCAGGGGCGATTTGAGCGATGAAGTTCACCAACAGCCCATCATCGGGCATGTGGTCTTTGAGGTTGGGGTGTGGCCAATCGGTTCCCCACAGCACGCGATCCGGAAAACGGGCGATCAGGCGTTGGGCAAAAGGCACGACATCTGTATAAGTTTGCGTTGCATCATTGAGTGCTTTAGGACCACTCACGGATAACCGTTCAGGGCAGGTTACCTTGCTCCACACATTGGGGTGTTCAGTCATGAAGCGCTCAAAGAGTGCGAACTCGGGGCCATCAACCGGTTGTGTGACGTCTGGGCGACCCATGTGATCGACCACAACGGTGGTGGGAAGTGCGGTGAAAAAGTCCCACAGTTCGGGTAAGTCAACCGCCTCGAAATAAATCACCACGTGCCAGCCTAGCGGCTTAATGCGGTTGGCAATTTCAATCAACTCTTCTTTGGGCGTGAAATCAACCAGTCGCTTCACGAAGTTGAACCGAACCCCACGGACACCGGCGTCATGCAGGGCCTGTAGGTCGGCATCTGAAATGTCACGCGTAACCGTGGCAACGCCGCGAGCCTTGCCGTTGGCATGCAATAAGGCATCCACCATGGCACGGTTATCGGATCCGTGACAGGTGGCTTGCACCACTACATTACGCTCAAAGCCCAAGTGGTCACGCAGGGCAAACAACTGATCTTTCGATGCGTCGCATGGTGTGTATTTGCGTTGCGGCGCGTAGGGAAAGGTGTCCCCTGGTCCGAACACGTGGCAGTGCGCATCGACGGCACCTGCGGGGAGTTTCAAGGTGGGTTTGCTCGGGCCGGTGTACCAGTCAAGCCACCCGTTGGTTTTGGTGAATCCACCGCTGGTGGGTTTATCGTTTGTCATGATGTGCGCCCTCAATCGATGTAACGCAAGCCCGCTTTCGCGAGGGGTTCACGCATGTTGTATAGGTCAAGGCCCAAAACACCGGCTGCAAATTTTGCTCGCTTTTCACCCTCGAATGATTCGCGTTTTTCTGCGGCGTCAGCCGTCTTTTCAGCCCACGCTGCAGGCACGATGACGACCCCATCATCATCAGCGACAACGACATCGCCAGGATTGACCAAGGCGCCCGCACAGACAATGGGAATGTTCACGGAGCCGAGCGTGGCTTTGATGGTCCCCTTAGCTGAAATAGCCTTGCTCCAAACCGGGAAGTCCATCGCCTGCAACTCGCGGACGTCGCGAACCCCGGCATCGATAATCAAACCCCGTGCGCCACGGGCTTTGAACGAGGTGGCCAGCAGGTCACCAAAATAGCCATCGCTGCACTCAGCGGTCACACCGGCAATGACCACGTCGCCGGGTTGAATCTGTTCCGCGGCCACGTGGAACATCCAGTTGTCGCCCGGTTGTAGCAACACAGTGACTGCCGTGCCACCAATGTGTGCCCCGGGGTAGATCGGGCGCATGTACGGCTTTAACAGACCGACACGGCCCATGGCTTCATGCACCGTCGCGCTGCCCAGCTTGGCCAGGCGCTCAGTCGCTGATTTATCGGCACGGATGATGTTGCGTTTTACGACGCCCAATTCAGTCATGATGAGGTCCTTCAATGTGTGATTTTTATTGGCCTTTGGCCTTCAAACGTTGATCCAGGCGTGGGAATACGCGGCGGGCGTTACCTTCGAACACCTGGTGACGCTGCGTTTCCGTGAGGTTGGGCGTTGCCAAGACGTAACGTTTAGTGTCGTCGTAGTAGTGACCCGTCTCGGGGTCAATGCCGCGAACCGCGCCGATCATTTCGCTCGCAAACAAGATGTTTTCAACCGGTATGACCTTAGTTAGCAAGTCGATCCCAGGTTGGTGATACACGCAGGTGTCGAAAAAGATGTTGTTCAGTAGGTGGTCTTTAAGTAATGGCTTTTTGAGCTCTTGCGCTAAACCACGGAAACGCCCCCAGTGGTAGGGGACGGCGCCACCACCGTGTGGGATGAGGAATTTGAGGGTGGGGAAGTCCTTGAATAAATCTGACGTGAGGCATTGCATGAACGCGGTGGTGTCTGCATTGAGGTAGTGCGCACCTGTGGTGTGGAAGCAGCTGTTACAGCTGGTAGATACATGGATCATCGCGGGGATGTCGAACTCGACCATCTTTTCGTAGATGGGATACCACGCGCGATCCGACAAAGGTGGCGATGTCCAATGACCACCCGATGGATCAGGGTTCAAGTTAATGCCCACGTTGCCGTATTCACGCACGCATTTTTCCAGTTCGGGAATACAGGTATCGATCGGAACGCCGGGCGACTGTGGCAGCATGGCAGCAGGTACGAAGTGATCGGGGAACAGTTCGCTGACGCGGAAACACAGCTCGTTACAAATAGCGGCCCATGTGCTGGAGACCTCGAAGTCCCCAATATGGTGAGCCATGAAGCTGGCACGTGGGCTGAAGATGGTGATGTCGCTGCCGCGTTCACGCATTTTGGCGAGCTGGTTGGTCTCAATCGACTCGCGCAACTCGTCGTCACTGATCCGCAATTCGCTCGGCTTGGGGCGGTTTGCCGGGTCATTGATTGCCGCGATCTGTTTGTTGCGCCACTCTTCCAGGGCCTTGGGCGCTGTTGTGTAGTGTCCGTGGACATCAATGATGAGGGGTTTACTCATAGAGGCTCCTGTTATTTCTCAGAGGGTTTGCATGCCGTGCTGCAGCTTAATGGGGGCATTCGCTGCTTGGTTCCAAGCGGCGATCAGCGCTTGTGCCAATTCTGGTTGTTTGCTGGCCGTGGCGACAGCGGCAGCGAACACCGTGTCGATGGCAATTTCTGTGGGTAACGCGCCGCATACCTTGACGCCGGCTACCCCCATTAATTCAGCCTCTTGCTGGAAACCGAGGCTGACGGCCCCACTGGCTAACAGACTGGCAACGGGTGTGCCCGGTGGGGGGACTTGGATACGGTCTCGGATGGTGTCTGCGATACCCCATTGCGTGAACAACGCTTGTAATGCTTCACCGCTCGGCCCTGTCGAGAGACCGACGGTGGGCGCGGCCAATACGGCTGCCTTTAGCGCTTCGGCACTGCTGAGGTCCACCGCAGGCGCCCCAGTCGGGGTTGCCACAACCGTGCGCGAGCGGACAACCCCCTGTGCTTCGCTGCGCAGGTGACCAGAGGCCAGTAGTTTTGCCATCGCAGGGGCACCCAAACACACCACGTCAAACGCCTCATCAGCGGCGACGCGCTTGGCAGCGTCAACGCCCCCGACGGCCAGAGGTTCGACACGGCAATTCAGCTGCTTTGCCGCCTCACCGCACAAGACAGCCAGCAGCCCCTTGGTCGCCATTGAGCCAATGACACGCAGCGGTTCTCGGCTCTGGGTCGAGAGCGGATGGGGGGTGGAGGTCGACGTCATGGATGTTTACAAGCAGTTTTGCACGAGATAACCGATTGTCCACCGCGTCGGATGACTCTGTAAGGTGCATAAGTGACTAGCTGTTATATCATTTCGGCATGGATCTGAAGCAGTTAAGCTATTTCGTGGCGGTTGCCGAGTTGGGGAGTTTTTCGCGGGCAGCCACCGAGTTGGGTATTGCCCAGCCAGCGCTCTCGCGCCAAGTTCGTACCTTGGAGCTCAGCTTGCGCCAGACGTTGCTGCGTCGGCACGGGCGTGGCGCTACGACCACAGAGGCGGGGCGCTTGCTACTCGATCACGCGCGGGGCATCTTGCATCAGGTCGAACGCTGCACCGATGAGTTGCGCGACATGCGCCTCGCGCTTGGCGGGCAGGTGGCGCTAGGGTTGCCGCCCAGCCTTGCGCGAATGCTCACCGTTCCGCTGATTCGCAGTGCAAAGCAGCAATTGCCACAAGCACAAATATCCATCGGAGAGGGGTTATCTTCCGCATTGCTGGCACAAGTCCAGCATGGCCGACTGGACGCGGCACTGGTTTATGACACGCAAAGCTGGCCCGACGTCACAATCGAGCCACTTCTGACCGAGGCCTTGGTGCTGGTGACCAAGCGCTTACCGGGATTGACGCTGGACCCGCCGCCGCCGCCTGTCAGCTTGACGGTGATTGCCCAGACCCCCATGGTGATTCCACGCCGTCCCAACGCGATTCGGCAAGCCGTGGAGCAACGCCTCGCCAATGCGGGTCATACATTGAAGGTTGCGTTAGAAGTGGATGGTGTCGCAGCGATTTTGGACTTGGTGCTGGATGGTGCCGGGGCGGCGCTATTGCCGCCCTACGCCGTGTCCCGTTCGATTCGACCGTCTGACTTTGTCACACAACGCATTGCCCATAACGCCCTGGATCTGCCTGTACTGATGGCGACGAGTGCGCGTCGTCCGATCACGCCAACACAGACTGCTGTGCTGGCGCTGGTAAGGGACACTGCTGATGCGGTACTGGGCGACGATTAACGGTCGCGCGCAGCGAGCAGGGCGTCTGCAAAGACTTCCCAAGGCGCATCAACTGGGACGTCTTTGAAGACGTGCGATTTGGCCGCATCGGCCACCCATTGCTGTTTATCAGCGATGGCACGTGTCATGAAAGGCTCGAAACCAGCCTCCGACACGGTTTGTGCCGATTCGCGCATTTCCTCTGCGCGACGTTGCCCGTGCTGCACCACACGTGTGAAGAAGTAGGCGCCCTGTTTTTCCCAGTCAATACCGGGAAAAGTCTCTTGCAGCGTCGCCAACATGTGGCGCTCAACGCCATAAGCCCTCGCGGTGGCAAAGCTCTCGATAACCAAGGCCTCCAGGCCCTTGATCATGACGCTTCTTGACATCTTGATCGCACTGGCGATACCCAACTCTGTGCTGGCGACTTGTGTTTGCAGGCCCCAAGCATTGAGACAAGTCGACAAGCCGGGGGCTTGGGTGCCTCCGAGCAACATGGGCACTCGGATGCCGTAAGGTGGAACCGACGTCATCACACCGGCCTCCACGTAGTGGGCACCGGCTGCTTCAATTTGTTTGGCGCAGGCCTGCTTGGTACCCGGGGATGCGGAGTTGAGGTCCAAAAAGAGGGTCCCTGCGCGAATGTGTTGAGCTGCTGATTCAGCCACATCACGGGTATTGGATGCCGTCACAGCCGAGATGATCAAATCCGCTTGGTCATAGACTGCCGCCGCGGATTCGCACCAAACGACGCCGCGCTCCTGCGCGCTGGATCGCATACCTGGGAAGTCAGGGCCTTTTTTGTCCCACGTTGTCACGGTTTTAATGTGTGGCAATTGGGCAAGTCCCGCGCCAAAAATTCGACCGACCTCGCCGAACCCAATAATGCCGATGCGTGTGATGTTCATAGCGGTGTGTGTTTTTTAGTGGCTACACTATTTGTTTATCCGCCGCCATTTTAGTCAGCCAGAATCACCAAACCCCATGAAAAATTACGCCCTTTACGCCATAGGCAACGCCCTCGTCGACACCGAATACGAGGTAACCGACGCAAAACTGCAAACCATGGGTGTGTCTAAAGGACATATGACGCTGGTCGGTGCGCCGGCCCGCGCGCATTTGCTTGCACAACTCGATGGTCAACATTCACGCCAGACGGGGGGCGGCTCGGCAGGTAACACGGTTGTAGCGTTCGCGCAGTTCGGTGGCTCGGCATATTACAGCTGTCGCGTCGCTGATGACGCTTTGGGTAAGTTCTACGCCGATGACTTGCGCAGTAACGGGGTCGATACCAACCTTCATCATCCCACTGAGGGTCTGGTGTGTGGGGCGACCACTGGTAGCTGCTTGGTGTTGGTCACTCCTGACGCTGAACGCACCATGTGTACTTTCTTAGGCACCACGGCAGAGCTCGATGCGAAGGCGCTGAATTTACCGGCCATCGCGACGGCGGGGGTTTATTACATGGAAGGCTACCTCGCCGCGTCACCAACTGGTTTGGCCGCTGCACTAGAGGGACGTGCACACGCCGTTGCGCATCAGGTGCCGTTGGCTTTAACCTTGAGTGATGTCAGCATGATTAATTTTTGCCGTTTGGGGCTGGACGCCCTGTTGGGCAAGGGCGTCGACTACTTGTTCTGTAACGAGGAGGAGGCTCAGGTGTGGTGCGGTTCTGCCGATGAGACGGCAATCGCCAAGACCCTGAGCGGTCTCGCCAAAACGATTTGTCTGACCCGGGGCGCTAAGGGGACACGGATCATCGAAGCCGGCCAAACGGTCGATGTACCGGCAGTTGCCATAACTGCTTTGGACGCCAATGGCGCGGGCGACATGTTCGCCGGCGCATTTTTGTATGGGGTCAGTCGTGGCATGGCTGCAACGCAGGCCACAAAGCTTGCCAACAAAGCTGCCGCAGCCGTGGTGAGTCAGTACGGCAACCGTCTAACCACGGCGCGTGTCCAAGCGCTGTTAGCGGAGGCTAGCGTCTGAGGCTTGTTCCCGCGATGTGGCCAGTGCAGCGCGTTGTTTGGCGCACTCGTTCACTATGATTTGTACCAAGTCGCGGTGGTTGAAGGGTTTCAAAACTACCGTGTTCATGCCTGCGTCTAAGCACGCACGCCGTGTCTCGTAGCGTCGATCAGCCGTGACGCCAATGACGCTGGGTTGCCCATCGCCCCTGGCGGCAACGTGTTGACGAAGTAAACGTGTCGCTTGCCGTCCATCAACTTTTGGCATGAACACATCCATTAGAACGACAGCGGGATGGTGGTGGTCAAGGAGTTTAACAAGCGCTGCCCACGTGCTGGCTGTCACGATAGTGGCAGCTTTGAAGTTGCGCTTCAGCAGGTGTTGCAATACCAACAGGTTGATGTCGCTGTCATCAACGATCGCGATGACACCGTTGTATGAAGTGAGGATATTGCTACCCGTGTACGGGGCCTCGCCCACGGCACTGTCACGCTGAAGCGGCAGTGTGACGGTGGCTTGGGTGCCACCTGTCGCTACACTGTCAATGGTCAGCGTGCCGCCCATCAAGTCAACCAACGCTTTGGTGATGGGTAGGCCCAACCCATTACCGCGTTGGCTTGGACGATCGCAATTATCGACGGTCCAGAATCGGTTGTACATGTCAGCCTTATCCGACGGCTTGATACCGACGCCTTGGTCTGTGATGGTGATTGACCAAGTCGGTGCATCGTCTGTGGCAGTTACGTTGCGGCACATCGCCACGCTGATGGGCTTTCTGTCGGAGAATTTCGCTGCATTGCTTATCAGCTCTCGTATGACATGACAAAGTCGGACAGGATCTGTGTCTAAAAAAGCTGGCAAGTGTCGTCGATTTCGTAGTGCAGTTCAATTTCAGCTTCTTGGTCTGAAAGGCCACGTGTAAGGTCTGTGATATCGCGCTTCGCACTCAGCACCCACTGATTCAGATCAATCAGCTCGTAGTTCAAGTTCAGCTTTTGTGCTTGAATTTGTGAAAAGATAAGCAAGTTGTCAATCGTGCGCAGCAAGTCACTAACCGATCTTGAAACATATTGGAGCGTCAAATGACTGGTCTGGCTACCCAGTGCCTCCTCGTCAAATGCATTGACCACCAGCGAAATGGCATGGATGGGATTACGCAGCTCATGACTGACTGCTGCAACAAAGTCGTTTTGTGATTGGATGACTGCCGCAGTTGAGCGCCGAGATTCAACCAGCTGGGTTCTTTTTTGCCATAAGGTAGTGACCAGCTTGCGATAATATGAAAGGCGCAGTACCGGGATGATCAGAAAGCAGAGTGCGAGTCCGACAAATAAAATAAATGACCACCAAGGGTTGTTAGCCAACTCTGCCGCGGTTGGTGTGTGCAACAACCCCATCGATTGCAACATACCCATGACCAGGGCGACACCTATGCTGATTCCCAACGCATAGCCGGCGCCGGGAATACGCTGTGTGAGCATCACGAGTGACACGCATAGAAAGTAAGCGCTGGCGATACTGTTCAAGCCACCAGAGCAAGCAACCAGCCCAGCGGTTGCTGCCGTTGTGCTGAAAAAATAAATCCAAATCAAGAAGTTAGCCCTCGCAGTACCCTCCTCGCTGAGACGGTGCACCAGCGCCAGTAACACGCTGATGACGGTCATACCAACATAGATAAGTTGCATGCGTGCGTCTGGCGCCATAACCGCATAAAGCGCGCATACAAAGGTACCTGTCCAAAATACCAGACCAAACAGACTGTGCCATGAGGATTCTGCAAAAGCTTGAATTCGCTTTTCCCATCGACGCGAAAAGCTTTCAGTGAGTTGCTCTGAGGTTGATTGTGCAAGCGCTGCGCCGTCTGTCGCTGACGGTCTTATGGATTCAACCGCAGGTTGCTTGATGGCGTCTGCCATGGTGGTCAACAGCTCTGAGTGACTGAAAGGCTTGGTCAGTAATGCGAACATACCGGCTGCCGCGGCGTCTCGTGCAACCGCTTCGGAAACGTCGGCGGTCAAGCCAATGATGGGCGTGGTGCGCCCCAAGGCTTTGATTTGAAGCGTGGCCTCGATGCCGTTGAGGTTGGGCATCAGGATGTCCATCAAAATCAAGTCAAAGTTTGTTTCGGTCCCGGTGACGGCGTTGACAGCCTCAAGGCCATCGTTGACCTCTCGGATAGTCACGTCGGGCAGGCGACTCCTGAGTAGTTGGGAGATGACCATACGGTTGACCACGCTGTTATCGACGATTAACACCCGCACGTTCTCCAACTGTGGCGGTGTAAAGGCGTCCTGTAATTCCGTTTCCGGGGGAGAGGCCGGCGTAACGACCGCCTGTACAGGGATATCAAAGGAGACCCCGGTGCCGCGATCCGGTTATGAGCTTACCGAAATTTCGCCGCCCATCAGTTCGACCAATTTCTTGGAGATACATAAGCCCAGCCCTGCACCTCCGAAAGCGTTGTTGGTCCGGTTTTTACTGGGCGTGAATGCTTCAAACAGCTGGTCCAGTTGACCAGGCTCAATACCGATCCCTGTGTCACTTACCGTGACCCTGATCCAAACGCGGTCAAGTTTCTGGATGGTCTCAGGCGCTGGTCGCACCGCGACCGTCAGCCCAACCTCGCCCTCAGTTGTGAATTTGGCGGCTTTACTCAACAGGTTGATCAGGATTTGAGCGTAACGGTTGGTGTCAACCAAGGCCACATCGGGTATTCGCGGGTCGAACTTGAGCTGGAAGGCGACGCCTCTCTCAGCAAGCTGATTACTGAAGATCTGCGAAATTTCTCGCGTCAGTTCGCCTAGCCGCGTTTCGATAGGCGTAATTTTTAGTTCACCCGTTTGCAGTCGCGAGAAATCCATCAAGTCGTCAATCACCGTCATGAGGTGCTTGGAAGCATTGCGCATCGCTTCGAACAGGGCCTGATTTTCTGGTTTGCTGAGCAAGGCCTGCGGAGGTGATTGAATAAAGCCCATGATGGCGTTCATGGGTGTGCGTAATTCATGACTGAGGCGTGATACAAACCGTTGCTGGCGTAACTGTGCCTGTTTTGTCGCCGCTTGTGCACTATCGAGCAGGGCTACGCGTCGCGCAGACATGCGGATCGGCCAGCTCTGCGTAATGACGGTGATGATTGGGAGGCTCAACACCGTCATGACCAGGAGGGTGAACTTGATAGCCGAGGCCAGCGCGTTTTGATCGGGTGGGGGCAACGCTGGCGTGTAGTTATGAGCATCCAACCAAGCCAATACCCCTGCAGCGAGGATTGACAGTGCCATCGAGATCAATGAACCGCGCAGGCCAAAACACAGTAGCAAAGGTACGGACAAAGCCAACATCCAAACCACACTGATACTGGCGACGCCGCCCTCTTGAAACGCCAGAATGAAGATGTGAACCGCGCTGGTCAACAGCATCAGCCACGCCGCCGGTAGAGGGCGTATGGAGAACCACCGCCGCCCCAAAAAGATGGCGACAAGTTCGAGAATGTACAGAGCGGTTTGGTAGGCACCCGTTGCCGTGCTGGCGATGGCTAAATAGGGGGCCGCCATCACGATTCCCAGCAACGTCAGCATATTCAACGTTCTGTTGACTTTGATTTGCGCGGTTGTCCATACCAGGCGAAGGGCGCGTAAGCGCAGGCTGTTTAGGGTCATAGGCAACCCCGTGTCACCCTTGGTGTCACAAGGATCTTTATGTTATTTAATTCGTAATTTTATACAAAATGCATAGAATAATTAATACAAATATTTTAATTAATTTCAATTATTAGACTTAAGTACACCGACGTGAAAGTGAGTTGGCGCTGTTTTTGTCCAACTCGCGCTGCATAAAGCGGGCACTGTGGTGACAATGAGGGACTATTGACTTCTTTGCTGCGACAGCGATGCCAAAACTTGATTTCCACCCTTCTGGGCGACACTTTTTGCAAATTCCGGGCCCATCTCCAGTGCCGGATCGAATCTTGCGCGCGCTCAGCCTGCCCACCATCGATCACCGCGGGCCAGAGTTCGCCGCTCTTGGTCGCAAGGTTCTGGGTGATATGCAGCGGATTTTTCAAACTCAAAACCCCATTCTTATTTATCCAACTTCGGGAACAGGTGCATGGGAAGCTGCGTTGGTGAACATACTCAGTCCCGGTGACCATGTGCTGATGTACGAGACCGGGCACTTTGCCGCACTGTGGTCCAAATTAGCGACAGCACTTGGTTTGAAAGCTGAAGTGATCGCTATGCCGGGGTTGGAGGCCAATGGGACCCCAACCAGTTGGCGCTACGGGGTACAACATGACCTCATCGAAGCACGATTGCGCGCCGACACAGCACATCACATACGTGCAGTGTGTGTGGTACACAACGAGACGTCAACTGGGGTAACCAGCGATATCGCAGCCGTACGCCAAGCGATTGACGCAGCAGGGCATCCCGCGCTGTTGTTGGTCGACACCATTTCTGGCTTGGCTGCGGCCGATTATCGTCACGATGAATGGGGTGTGGACGTCTCCATAAGTGGTTCACAAAAGGGACTGATGTTGCCACCCGGGCTGGGTTTTAATGCGGTGTCCCCCAAAGCCTTGGCTGCGAGCAAGCACGCCACCTTTCCAAAAGCATTTTGGGGTTGGCATGAAATGATCGAGATGAATCGAACGGGCTACTGGCCGACGACGCCTGCCACTAACCTACTGTATGGACTGAGTGAGGCTTGCGACATGCTACTCGACGATGGCTTACACGCGGTTTTTGCGCGCCACAAACGCTGGGCGACGGCGACACAAGCGGCAGTCCGTGCATGGGGCTTGGAGATTCAATGTGCCGAACCCAGCGTCTATTCACCCATCCTGACCGGCGTCATGATGCCCGAGGGCGTCGATGCCGATGCGGTCCGTAAGCTCATATACGAGCGCTACGATTGCTCGCTCGGTACTGGTTTGGGAAAAGTAAAAGGGCGCATGTTTCGCATCGGGCACCTCGGCGATTGCAATGACCTCACATTGATCGCCGCCATTGCCGGCTGCGAGATGGGGTTGAAAGCGGTTGGTGTGGTGCTACAGAGTTCAGGCGTTCAAGCAGCGATGGACGTCGTGCAACGTCATCCAATACCCCAAATCAATCAATGATTTGGGGTTTAAATATGGCGGAAAGGGCGGGATTCGAACCCGCGGTGGGCTATTAACCCACACACGCTTTCCAGGCGTGCGACTTAAACCGCTCATCCACCTTTCCGCGAAGGCTGGAGTATATCAGGCTGGCTTGCTCAAACCGCTGGCGTCGTCTTGAGGCGGTCGCCTTTGATGCCCCCGATTAGGCTGAACGCAGAGCCGATGAGCGTCGAGACCTCAGTCATGTTACTGGGCACGATGAGGGTGGTGTTGGCTCCTTGGGCCACTTGGCCATAGGCACCGATTGCGCCCTCAGCGACTTTCAGTTGGATCGCCTCGTGACCGTTCGGCGAGCCGATTGCTTTGGCCACTCGTTCAATCGCTTCCCCGTTTGCGTTGGCTAAAGCCAGTATGGCGCTCGCTTCGCCCTCCGCTTGGTTGATGACGGCTTGCTTGTCTCCCTCTGAGCGGGCGATAGCCGCCTCGCGCGCGCCGGTCGCTATGTTGATTTGCTCTTGTCGACGGCCTTCAGAAGCCGCAATGAGGGCACGCTTTTCACGTTCGGCAGTGATTTGCGACTGCATCGCCAAAAGGATTTCTTTGGGTGGTGTCAGATCCTTGATCTCGTAGCGCAGTACTTTCATGCCCCAGTTGAGAGCTGCTTCGTCAATGGCTGCAACCACCTGAGAGTTGATGATGTTGCGCTCTTCGAATGTTTTATCCAACTCCAGTTTTCCGATCACGCTGCGCAGAGTGGTTTGCGCCAGTTGAGTGATGGCGACAATGTAATTGCTGGAACCATAGCTGGCCAACATGGGGTCGGTGACCTGAAAGTACAAAATGCCATCAACCTCAAGCTGGGTGTTGTCACGTGTGATGCAGATTTGGCTGGGAACATCCAGGGGAATTTCCTTGCGTGAGTGCTTGTAGGCCACTTTGTCGATAAACGGAATAAGGATGTTGAGACCAGGCGCCAGCGTCGCTCTGTACTTGCCTAGGCGTTCGACTACCCAAGCGCTTTGTTGGGGGACAATTTTGATTGCACGAATCACAAAAATGATCGCGATGGCGATGAGAACGACGGAAACTTCCATGGATTAGCCTTTAAGGGTAGGGGGTGATGCGGTTGGGATGGGTTCGAGGATGAGTTGGTTATTCAAAATTTGCGTAATTCGGTGGGGGCCAGCGATAGGGTGCGCATCAGCGGTGAGCGCACACGACCATTCGGTGCCTCTGTAGTGAACGCGTGTTGGGCCTGTTTCACACCAGTCAGAGACAAACACCGTTTGGCCGATATCGAATGAATCTGTGGCGATTTCTAGGTCGTTCTGCTTCAACCGGCCTAGCTTCAGCGTTCTCCATACGAGCAAGCTGAAGACGCCAGTTACAGCCGCGACGCTAATTTGTTCCACGGTCCCAAAACCGGCATGGACAGTGAGGGCCCCAAACCCAGCGGCTAGTGCGAGCAATAGGAGGTAGAAGGTTCCGGTGAACAACTCAGCGGCGACGAGCACACCGGTCAAGATCCACCAAATGGTTGATGCTTCAAGGTTAAACACAAGGGTCCTTTGAAGCCAACGAGGGGGACCTCGAAGTGTTGATGTAGCACCACATTCTGCTTCAAATGGCCGGCGCTGGGGGGGTACTTGTCGTAATTGAAGCGTGGGGACTTTAAACTCAGCGTTTCCCCGCAAAGAGAGACCCTAACACTATGAAATTTCGTTTCCCCATCGTGATCATCGATGAAGACTTCCGTTCTGAGAACACCTCAGGTCTGGGCATTCGGGCGCTCGCTGATGCGATCGTTTCTGAAGGTTTTGAGGTTTTGGGGGTGACGAGTTATGGCGACTTGAGTCAGTTTGCGCAACAACAAAGCCGTGCCAGCGCATTCATTTTGTCGATCGATGATGAAGAGGTGACGCAAGGACCCGACATTGACCCCGCGGTTGAGCGTCTCCGAACTTTCATTGAAGAGGTTCGCCGCAAAAATGCTGACGTTCCAATTTACGTACATGGTGAAACGAAAACCTCGCGCCACATGCCCAATGATGTGCTGCGTGAGTTGCATGGTTTCATTCACATGTTTGAAGACACGCCCGAGTTTGTCGCACGCCACATCATCAGAGAGGCCAAGAGTTACCTCGAAGGCATCCAGCCCCCGTTTTTCAAGGCTTTGTTGGATTACGCGGAGGACGGCTCCTATTCTTGGCATTGCCCCGGTCACTCCGGTGGTGTGGCATTTTTAAAGTCGCCCGTGGGGCAAATGTTCCACCAGTTCTTTGGCGAGAACATGCTGCGTGCCGACGTCTGTAACGCGGTTGAGGAATTGGGCCAATTGCTGGACCACACGGGACCGATCGCTGAGAGCGAGCGCAATGCCGCGCGAATCTTCAACGCTGATTATTGTTACTTTGTGACCAACGGCACCAGTACCAGTAACAAGATGGTGTGGCATCACACGGTTGCACCGGGTGACGTGGTGGTCGTTGATCGCAACTGCCACAAGTCAATTTTGCACGCCATCATCATGACGGGTGCCGTACCTGTCTTTTTGAAGCCGACGCGGAACCACTTTGGCATCATTGGTCCCATTGCCAAAAGTGAATTCGAGCCGGAAACCATCAAGGAGAAGATTCGAAATAACCCGCTGCTGGCGCATGTGGATGCGGACACGGTCACCCCACGCGTCATGACTTTGACGCAAAGCACGTACGACGGCGTCCTGTACAACACTGAGACCATCAAAGGCATGCTAGATGGTTACGTGACCAATCTTCATTTTGACGAGGCTTGGTTACCCCACGCGGCGTTCCATCCTTTCTACGGCACGTTCCACGCTATGGGCAAACACCGTGAGCGGCCAGAGCACGCGGTGGTTTATGCCACGCAGTCGATCCACAAATTGTTGGCGGGTATCAGCCAAGCGAGCCATGTGTTGGTGCAAGACTCAAAGAGTGTGAAGCTGGATACACACCTGTTCAACGAAGCCTATTTGATGCACACATCCACATCGCCGCAATACGCGATCATCGCCAGCTGCGATGTGGCCGCAGCCATGATGGAGCCACCTGGCGGAACCGCGCTGGTGGAAGAGAGCATTTTGGAGTGCATCGATTTCCGCCGTGCCATGCGTAAAGTCGAAAAAGACTACGGCGACAAGGACTGGTGGTTCAAAGTTTGGGGCCCTCAGGACCTGAGTGATGAGGAGGGTATCGGCCGCCGGGAAGAGTGGGAGCTGAAGGGTAACCGCAGTGAGAAAGCTGAGCAATGGCATGGCTTTGGCGACTTGGCCGATGGCTTCAACATGTTGGACCCCATCAAGGCGACCATTGTCACGCCCGGTTTAGATTTGGACGGCACCTTTGCTGACAAAGGCATACCCGCCTCTATCGTGACCAAATTTTTGGCTGAGCACGGGGTGGTCGTTGAGAAGACAGGCTTGTACAGTTTCTTTGTGATGTTCACGATTGGCATCACAAAAGGCCGCTGGAACACACTGCTGACAGCGCTCCAGCAATTCAAGGATGACTACGATCGGAATCAGCCGATGTGGCGCATATTGCCTGAGTTCTGCCAATCACATAAGCGGTACGAGCGCATGGGTTTGCGTGACTTGTGCCAGCACATACATGCCTTGTACGCGAAGCATGATGTGGCGCGACTCACGACTGAGATGTACTTAAGTGATCACACCCCAGCGATGACACCCGGCGATGCGTTTGCCAGCATCGCGCGCCGGACAACTGAGCGTGTGGCGATTGATGATCTCTTGGGGCGCGTGACCACGAGCCTGATCACGCCCTATCCGCCCGGAATCCCATTGCTGGTGCCAGGCGAGGTATTCAACCAGCGTATCGTGGACTATCTCAAGTTCTCACGCGACTTCAATACCCAGTGCCCTGGATTTGAGACCGACATCCACGGTTTAGTCGAAGTCGAGGATGTCGATGGCGTGAAACGCTATTACGCCGATTGTGTCAAGACTGACGCCTAGGCGCTGGCAACGAACAAACCCACGCAGCACAGGATGCCACCCAGCCACATGAGCGATCGTTGGCTGGGTTTGTCGCTTACATAGGCCAGGCCGTAAGCGACGCGAAACAGAATGAAGGCAGCAGCCAGCGTGTCAACGATCGATTGATCGGCTTGCATTTGATGCGCAATGATCACGGCCGCCGCAAAAAATGGGAACGCCTCAAAGCTGTTGAGTTGAGCCCAATGCGCGCGTAAACGCCGACCGGTTAATTGTGCGAGGTGCGCGCGCGGTGCGTGGTTGTCGTATTTGGGTGCGGGTTGATCTGCTGGATCCTTGGGGCCAAACTTGGCCAGACCTGTGAACAAATATGGTAGGAGGGCGGCCATCAGGACGCACCAATAAGCGAGGGTCATTTTGAAGTCCTTTCGTTACTCGGCCATGCCACCGACCACGTTGCTGAAGCCCGCATCAACATACGTGATTTCCGCCGTCACGCCGTTGGCGAGATCACTCATTAGGAAGGCCGCGACGTTGCCGACGTCATCGATCGTTACGTTGCGCCGGAGGGGTGCTGTCTCAGCGACCTGACCCAAAATTTTGCCAAAGCCCTTAATACCGCTTGCTGCCAAGGTTTTGATGGGGCCTGCGCTGATACCGTTGACGCGAATCCCCTTGGGGCCCAAGCTCTCGGCGGTGTAGCGTACCGAGGCCTCAAGTGACGCCTTTGCGAGCCCCATCGTGTTGTAGTTGGGGAGTGCGCGTTCAGCGCCTAAGTATGAAAGTGTCAGCAACGCAGCCTTTTGGTTCAGGTACGGTCGTGCAGCCTTAGCCATGGCGGGGAAGCTGTAGGCGCTGATGTCATGCGCGATACGGAAACCCTCGCGGCTGATACCGTCAAGGAAGTCACCCGCGATCGCTTCACTTGGTGCGAAACCGATGGCGTGTACAAAGCCGTCAAACGTTGGCCACGTCTTGGCCAGGTCAGCGAAAAGGGCGTCGATTTGTGCATCGCTGCTGACGTCGCAATCGAAAATGAGGTTGGAGCCAAATTCCGCTGCGAAGCCGGTGATACGGTCTTTGAATCGCTCACCCACATAACTGAAGGCTAAATCGGCGCCTTGTGCGTAGCACGCCCGGGCGATACCGTAGGCGATAGACCGGTTGGACAAAACCCCCGTGATGAGTAATTTTTTTCCATTTAGAAACCCGTTACGTTCGCTCACAAGAATCTCCCTCAGTGTGCTGCTGTGTGATCGTGATACCCCGGTTGGGGTTGATGCCGGCATTGTCGCATGGCGCGGCGCGGCTTCACGTGAGGCTGTACCGAAGTCAGCGGCGAAAATTAGCTTTTTTGTATTATTTTTATAGCCTAGACACTTTGAACATCATGAACAAAGTGGCATTGCGGCTGGATACGGACTTCTTGAGTACGGTGGAAGAAGAGCCAACTTTCGACTTAGGCACGCAAGACAGGGAAGACACCTGGGCACGCTTTAAGCAGCAAAGTTACCACTTCTACACCCTTATGGCGACTCAAGGTAATAGGTTCTACCTTACTCACAAGGTAGACAAACGAGGGCGCATCTACGAACATGGCTATCACATCAACACGCAAGGATCTGCTTTCAAAAAAGCGATGCTTGAGCTAGCCGATGGGGAGCTGATCAAAGGTGTGCCAGCTCAGTAAGACGTGCAGTAGGTCTGTCCAAAGTACGTGTTGCAAGTGGTTGTACGCGGCATGTACGGTGTTTCCGAAATTGACCCAGAAGACTTACTTTGCTGGGCATCCTCTATGGCTTTCATGCCGAGTATCAACAAAGACGTAGTGTTGCAGTTTTCTTGATTCACCTCGTAACCTCTGGCTACTCTCCTATTTCGGGCAAATTCTTCCATATCAACTTGGTAGTTTTGCATGTAGCCGTTCACCATAAGGCCCCCATAAGCTGCTGTTTCAAGGGACATGAGGCCCTTATGACTGCAGGCCTTGTGAAGATACTCTAGCTGCGCAACATCACGACTGTCACCAGCGGAAAGATGCGGTTTGACTCTAGGGGTGCTGGAACAGCCAACAAGAGCTGCAGCAACTATGGGTAGAAGCACCGAATAGAAAGAAGTCATACATCCACCGTAAAAAAGTAGAAATTAGTATACATCTCAAGAACAGTACAGCAACCGCATACCAAGGAGTTCACATGATTGGGCTTTGGCAAGCTTGGGTTTGTCGCGAAGCAAGTTATCAAGTGGTTTTAGAGGTTGACTGTTCTGCGAGCGTTACGGTTGTGGGCGTGCCACAATCCGTATAAGAATCATTTCCAGTTCTTTGATTTCGCTCGAATTTCGGGTTAAAATCACGACTTCACGACCAAATGGGCGGGTTTTTACCGCCCATTTTTTTTGCCTTCGCTCGACACGTGCGGTGTGCCTGTACTGACCAATAGCGACGCAGTAGCGTTGCGCAGTGCGGCGTCGTGTGGTCGGGCGTTATGCATTTTTGGGTCAAAGTTAAAAGGATTTGTGTCGGCAATGTCTTGGCAAGATGCGGTGAAAACCAGCGTGACTGGTTTGGGGTATGACCTGGTGGAGATTGAGCGCTCTGCTGCTGGTCTGCTGCGCATCACCATTGACATGCCTTATGTGCCGGGACAACCCGAGCAACTGGTAACGGTCGAAGACTGCGAGATTGTGACCAAACAGCTGCAGTTTTTGTTTGAAGTTGAAAACGTGGATTACCACCGTCTTGAGGTGGGGTCACCTGGTATTGACCGGCTACTCCGCCACGATGCCGACTTTGAGCGCTTTGCCGGTGAGGTGATTGATGTTGTTTTGAAAGAGCCGATCGGCGTGACCGATTCTGGTATCTCAGCGAATCGTAAGAAGTTTCGAGGCGAACTTGAGGCAGTCGAGCCCGGTAAATGGCAGATTGTTTGGAGTGATGCCCCGCCCGTAAAACCGGGCGTGAAGATTGGTAAAAAGCGCGCCGCTGCCATTGCGGAAGCGATGCGGGCGTTGCAGTTTGAATGGGCGGATTTACGCGAAGCGCGCTTAGCGCCAATCGTTGATTTCCAAGGGCGAAAGCCCAAAAATAAAGGCACTGCTGAGGCGAATTGAGGCGGGCGTGTCGGGGTGGTTTTAAACCGTTAAGTTTTGGTTTTGTGTATTGAAAGGCTAGCGACTTGCTATGAATCGCGAACTGTTGATGTTGGTTGATGCAATCTCTCACGAAAAAAGTGTTGAGCGTGATGTGGTTTATGCCGCCGTTGAGTTGGCGTTGGCATCGGCGACCAAAAAACTCTACCCAGAGGAAGCCGAAATTCGCGTCGCTATTGACAAAGACACCGGTGAGACCGAAAGCTTCCGTCGCTGGTTGGTGGTGCCTGACGAGGCGGGTTTGCAAAACCCCGATGCGGAAGAAATCTACTCAGACGCAGTCGAGATTGATCCTGAGGTTCAGGTCGGTGATTACATCGAGGAAGCCATTGAATCGGTGCCGTTTGGCCGCATTGGTGCCATGGCGGCCAAACAAGTGATCTTGCAAAAGATTCGCGAAGCCGAGCGTGAGACCATCCTGAATGATTTCATGGCGCGTGGCGACAAAATCCTGGTTGGCGCGGTCAAGCGTATGGACAAAGGAGACATCATTGTCGAGAGTGGCCGCGTCGAGGGGCGCTTGCGTCGCTCAGAAATGATCCCGAAGGAAAACTTCCGTCCTGGTGATCGCGTCCGCGCGATGATCATGGAGGTGGACACGACTTTGCGCGGAGCCCCCATTTTGCTGTCTCGTTCGGCGCCTGAGTTCATGGTTGAGTTGTTCCGTAACGAAGTCCCCGAAATCGAGCAAGGCACGCTGGAGATCAAATCGTGCGCGCGCGACCCCGGTTCTCGCGCCAAGATCGCTGTGCTGTCACATGACCCACGTGTTGACCCCATCGGTACCTGCGTCGGTGTTCGCGGCTCTCGCGTGAACGGTGTTACGAACGAGTTGGCCGGTGAACGCGTTGACATCGTTTTGTGGAGCGAGGACCCTGCCCAATTCGTCATTGGTGCCTTGGCTCCTGCCAACGTCAGTTCAATTGTAGTGGACGAAGAGCGGGGCGCCATGGATGTGGTGGTTGACGAGGAAAACCTCGCGATCGCGATTGGCCGTGGTGGCCAAAACGTCCGTTTAGCCTCAGAGCTCACGGGCTGGCGCATCAACATCATGACCGCTGACGAGTCGGCGCAAAAGCAAGCCGAAGAGGCCCAATCTGTTCGCGCGCTGTTCACCAGCAAATTGGATGTGGATGAGGAAATCGCCGATATCCTCATCGAAGAGGGCTTTACCAGCCTCGAAGAGGTTGCGTACGTACCGTTGCAAGAAATGTTGGAAATCGAGTCTTTCGACGAAGACACCGTCAATGAGTTGCGTACCCGCGCCAAAGACGCTTTGTTGACCATGGAGTTGGCACACGAAGAGAGCGTTGAGGATGTGTCGCAAGACCTGCGCGATTTGGATGGATTGACTGTTGAGTTGATCTCAAAGTTGGCCGATGCCGGCATCCATACGCGCGACGAATTAGCCGATTTGGCAACCGATGAATTGGTTGAAATCACGGGGCAGACGGATGAAGAGGCCGTCGCCTTGATCATGAAGGCTCGCGAGCACTGGTTCTCTGATGACTCAGATGACACCGCTAGCAGTGCTGAACAGCAGTCTTGATCACGGAGGCCCCCAGGAAAGAAATTTATGACCAGTACCACCGTCGCAGAATTAGCCTCTGAGCTAAACAAACCTACCGAAACCCTTATTGAGCAGCTCGCGAGCGCGGGCGTCAAAAAGGGTAAGCCCACCGATATCGTGTCTGATGCGGATAAGCAAACTTTGCTGACCTATCTGCAGACGGCACACGGTACCGCTTCGACCGGACGCAAAAAGATCACATTGGTCAAGAAATCAACATCTGAGATCAAGCAAGCGGATGCCCGTGGTGGAGCGCGAACAATTCAGGTAGAGGTGCGTAAAAAGCGCACGTTTGTGCGACGTGATGACGAGGCCGTGACGGCCAAGCCTGCCGACCTCGAGTTAGAGCGTCGGGTTGCTGCAGCCGAAGCTGAGGCAGAGAGCCTGCGTGCAGAAGAGGCTGCGATTGCGCAAGCGCGCGTCGAGCGTGAGGCGCAAGAAGCCAAGCAGGCGGCTGCTGATGCCGCGGCGGCGGCTGAAGCTGCGAAGTTGGCAGCAGAGGCCGCAAGTGCCGCTAAGGCCAGCGAGTCAGAAGGTGTCACCCCCGCTGAGCAGGCCAAATTAGACCGAGAGGCAGCTCGTGCGGCGGCCATTGCTGAGGCAGCTGCTGCGAATAGCTGGAAGAATGAACGACGCGCGCCCGCAGCGAAAGCCGAACCCGCGCCCGAAACGAATCCGGCAGAGGAAGCCGCAGCCAAAGCGGCTGCGGCTGCCGTCGAGGTGAAAGCGAAAGCGGACGCAGTAACGAAAGCCGAGACGGATCGTGTCAAGGCCCTCGACATTCGACGTAAAAAAGCAGAAGCCGAAGCGGCAGCGATTCGCGAGATGATGGCGACGCCCCAGAAGAAAGTTTTGGTGGCTAAGAAGCCTGAAGAGATTGCCAAAGACGCCGCCAAACCTGGTGCCCGCAAAGAGATCAAGTCTGAGAAGCTGTCTTCCACTTGGACCGACGACGTCGCCAAGAAAAAGGAAATTAAAACCCGTGGAGATACGACTGCGGGTCGCGGTAGCAACTGGCGCGGTGGACCCAAAGGTGGTGGCCGCCGAGGTGATAAGCGTGGCCGTAACGAAGAGTCAACCTTCGTCGCGCCGACAGAATTCAAGGCACTAGAAATTCACGTGCCCGAGACGATCACGGTGGCTGAGTTGGCACACAAGATGTCGGTCAAATCCTCCGAGGTCATTAAAGAGTTGATGAAATTAGGTCAGATGGCCAGCATCAACCAATCACTTGACCAAGACACAGCGATGGTTTTGGTGGAAGAGATGGGTCATACGGCCGTGCAAGCCGCGCTGGATGATCCAGAGGCGTTTACTGACGAGGAGTCAGCAGGACACACTGGCGAGGCACTGCCTCGCGCTCCTGTGGTCACGGTGATGGGTCACGTTGACCACGGTAAGACGTCACTGTTGGACTACATCCGTCGCTCAAAAGTGGCGAGCGGCGAGGCAGGTGGTATCACCCAGCACATCGGTGCTTACCACGTGGAAACGCCACGCGGCATGATTTCATTCCTCGACACCCCCGGTCACGAGGCCTTTACGGCGATGCGCGCGCGCGGTGCGCAGGCGACCGACATTGTGATTTTGGTGGTTGCCGCGGATGACGGGGTGATGCCGCAAACCAAGGAAGCGATTAAGCACGCAAAGGCGGCAGGTGTACCGTTGGTTGTTGCGATCAACAAGATTGATAAGCCCGGTGCAAACTCTGAGCGCGTTCGCGGGGAGTTGGTCACTGAGGAAGTCGTTCCTGAAGAATACGGCGGTGATTCACCATTCATTGAGGTGTCTGCCAAGACGGGTCAGGGCATCGATGACTTGCTGGAGCAGGTGTTGCTGCAGGCGGAGATTCTTGAACTGCGTGCCCCTGTCGACGCCATGGCTAAGGGCGTGGTGGTTGAGGCTCGTCTGGACAAAGGTCGCGGTCCGGTCGCGACGGTGCTGGTTCAGTCCGGTACGCTTCGCGCTGGTGACGTGGTGTTGGCGGGTCATTCGCATGGCCGCGTTCGAGCCATGCTGGACGAGAACGGTGAATCTGTTAAGTCTGCAGGCCCCTCCATTCCTGTGGAGATTCAAGGTTTGGCCGACGTGCCGGCAGCGGGCGATGACTTCATGGTCATGCTCGACGAGCGTCGCGCCCGTGAAATTGCGACTTATCGTCAAGGTAAATTCCGTTCGACCAAATTGGCTAAACAGCAAGCCGCCAAGCTGGAGAACATGTTCAGCCAAGTCGGTGCTGGCGAAGTCAAGACGTTGCCACTCATCATCAAGGCGGACGTACAAGGTTCGCAAGAGGCGTTGGCGGCATCGTTGCTCAAGTTGTCCAACGACGAGGTAAAGGTACAGATCGTCATGGCCGGTGTGGGTGGTATCAGCGAGAGCGATATCAACTTAGCCATTGCGTCTAAATCGGTTGTGATTGGATTCAACGTTCGTGCCGATGCTGGCGCGCGTAAACAAGCCGAGAACAACGAAATCGATGTGCGTTACTACAACATCATCTACGACGCCGTGGATGAGGTGAAGGCTGCGATCGGTGGTATGTTGACCCCCGACAAGCGTGAAGAAATTATTGGTAACGCAGAAATCCGTCAGGTGTTCCGTGTCAGTAAGATCGGCGCGATTGCGGGTTGTATGGTTACCAGCGGTGTGGTGCGTCGCACAGCGAAGTTGCGCGTTTTGCGTGACAACGTCGTCATCTTTACTGGTGAGCTCGAATCGCTCAAGCGCTTCAAGGATGATGCGAAAGAGGTTCGTGAGAACTTCGAGTGCGGCTTGAACATCAAGGGCTACAACGAGATTACTGAAGGCGATATCCTGGAGTTCTTCGAGATCAAGGAAGTGGCGCGCACGCTGGGTTGATCCTGCGAGCGCGCGAAGGCAGGACTATGGCGATTAAGAAATCCTCAACTCCAAACCGCGGCTTCAAGGTCGCGGATCAGATCCAGCGCGATCTGTCGGAGTTGATCGCGCGCGAATTGAAAGATCCGCGCGTGGGCATGGTGACGATCCAAGCGGTTGAAGTGACGCCAGACTACGCTCATGCGAAGGTGTTCTTCAGCGTATTGGTTGGCGATCCGGAGCAATGTGAATTGGCGCTCAACCAGGCTGCGGGCTTCTTGCGAAACGGCTTGTTCAAACGACTTCACATTCATACGGTGCCGACCCTGCATTTCCACTTTGACCGTACGCTAGAGCATGCAGCGGACATGAATGCACTGATCGCCAAGGCGGTCTCGTCGCGCGCTAAAGAGGACTGATCATGAACTCACCGCAGAAGCGGGGGAGTTCGGTGAAGCGGCGTCCCGTGCACGGGGTGCTGTTGTTGGACAAACCCATTGGCCTATCGAGTAACCAAGCCTTGCAGAAGGCGAAATGGCTGTTGCGCGCTGAAAAAGCGGGGCACACCGGTACGCTTGATCCGTTGGCAACCGGCGTGTTGCCCTTGTGTTTTGGCGCTGCCACCAAATTCAGCCAAATGCACCTCGATGCCGACAAGTCTTACACCGCCGATTTGCAGTTAGGCACGACCACGACCACGGCAGATGCTGAGGGTGAAGTGTTGCGGACACGTGATGTGTCCGCTTTTACACAAGATCAACTCGACGCGGTTGCAGCGCGGTTTACGGGTGATATTGCACAGTTGCCGCCCATGTACTCTGCTCTGAAGCGCGACGGTAAACCTCTTTATGCGTACGCGCGTGCAGGTGAGGTCGTTGAGCGCAACCCGCGCAATATCACGATTCATGCACTCAGCTTGTCCGCTACATCGGACCCCACGCGATTAAAGCTAACGGTGCGTTGCTCAAAAGGCACTTACGTTCGCACGCTGGGTGAGGACATAGGTGAGGCGTTGGGCTGTGGCGCGCATCTTGCCAGTTTGCGCCGCACGCAGACTGGCTGCTTCACATTAGCGGACCAGCGCGCAAGCTACGCGACCACGACGCTCGCAGCGCTCGAGGCGCTGTCTGACTCAGCGCGTTTGGAGACGTTGTTGCCGGTCGAGACCTTGCTGCATGGCGTCGCTACCGTGGCGCTTGCGCCCGAGCAGGCTGGCCGATTTTTGAGTGGTGTACGTTTGCGCACGGCGGATTTGCCGGCGGCTAACGGCATCCCGCAAAAGTCTGATTTAGTTGCCGTATGGGGTGCTTCGCCTCACGCATTTTTGGGGTCCGCTCACATTGTGGGTGGTGAATTGATTCCAACGCGCTTACTCAGTCCTGCTGAGGTCGCGCAAAGTTTGGCGCAGACCGATGCAACGGCATTGGTTTGCTAGATTTTTTATTTGTTTTAGAGCCTTAGGATTTTCATGACAACGCCTATTCGTAACATTGCCATCATCGCTCACGTCGACCACGGCAAAACCACCATGGTGGACCAACTGCTTCGCCAATCAGGTACTTTCGCTGATCACGAAAAGATCGTCGACACCGTGATGGACAACAACGCCATTGAGCGTGAGCGTGGCATCACTATTTTGGCTAAGAACTGTGCTGTAAGCTGGAAGGGCACCCACATTAACATCGTCGACACCCCCGGTCACGCGGACTTTGGTGGTGAGGTCGAGCGCGCCTTGTCAATGGTTGACGGTGTGGTGCTTTTGATTGATGCCCAAGAGGGCCCCATGCCACAAACACGTTTCGTGACCAAGAAAGCGCTGGCACTGGGTTTGAGACCTATTCTGGTGGTCAACAAAGTGGATAAGCCAGGTTCGCGTCCAGACCACGTCGTCAATGAAGCCTTTGACTTGTTCGACAAGCTGGGTGCGACGGATGAGCAGTTAGATTTCCCGGTCGTCTACGCGTCAGGTATCAACGGCTGGACTTCTTTGGTGGAGGGCGAACCTGGTGAGCAGTGGGGCCCTGACATGTCAGCCTTGTTTGATACCGTCCTGAGCCACGTGCCTGCGCAGAGTGGCGACCCTGCAGGTCCGTTGCAGTTACAGGTTTCAGCGTTGGACTTCTCGACGTTCGTGGGTCGTATTGGTGTGGGCCGAATTTCTTCGGGCACCATCAAACCTCAGATGGATGTATTGGTCATGGAAGGTCCCGATGGTGCCACCGTCAAGGGCCGTATCAACCAAGTATTGAAATTTCAAGGCTTGGACCGCGTACAAGTTACCGAGGCGGGACCAGGCGATATCGTATTGATCAACGGCATTGCAGATATTGGTATTGGTGTGACCGTGACGGACCCCTTGAAGCCAGCGCCCATGCCCATGCTCAAGGTTGATGAGCCCACCTTGACCATGAATTTCTGCGTGAACACAAGCCCACTGGCAGGTCGCGAAGGTAAATATGTCACCAGTCGACAGCTTTGGGACCGCCTGCAAAAAGAACTGCAACACAACGTTGCATTGCGCGTGGCAGAGACCGATGAAGAGGGTGTTTTTGAGGTCATGGGACGTGGCGAATTGCACCTGACGATCTTGCTTGAAAACATGCGCCGTGAAGGTTACGAGCTGGCCGTGTCAAAGCCTCGCGTGGTGTTCCGCGATATCGATGGCGAACGTTGTGAACCCATCGAGATGGTGACCGCCGATATCGAAGAAGCCCATCAAGGTGGTGTGATGCAGGCGCTCGGCGAGCGCAAAGGTGAGTTGGTCAACATGGAACCCGATGGCCTTGGCCGCGTGCGTCTGGAGTACCGTATTCCCGCGCGCGGTTTGATTGGCTTCACAAACGAGTTCTTAAACCTGACGCGCGGATCCGGTTTGATCTCCAACATTTTTGACGGCTACGAGCCTCACAAAGGTGAAATTGGTGGTCGCAAGAACGGCGTTCTGATCTCTATGGATGACGGTGAGATCTTTACCTATGCCTTGGGCAAGCTGGACGACCGCGGCCGCATGTTGGTGAAAGCCAATGACCCCGTGTACGAAGGCATGATTGTGGGTATTCACAACCGTGACAACGACCTAGTCGTGAATGCCACTCGTACCAAGCAGTTAACCAACTTCCGCGTCAGTGGCAAGGAAGACGCCATCAAAATCACGCCCCCCATCGCATTGACTTTGGAGTATGGTGTGGAATTCATCGAAGACGATGAGTTGGTCGAAATCACGCCTAAGAGCGTTCGCCTTCGCAAGCGCTTCTTGAAAGAGCACGAACGCAAGCGCGCGAGCCGTGACACGTCGGTGAGCTAATTTAAGGGCGCCGCTGGCGCCCTTTTTTTCGTAGAGAGTTGAGTATTTGTTTGGGGAATGAAGCGATGAAAGCATTGCATCAAAGTGAGTTTGTTGACGCCATAGTTGCTGGCCGTGTGGGATTGATTACCTTGCAGCGCCCCAAGGCCCTGAACGCCTTGTCGCTGGATATGATTCGTGCGCTGGAAAGCCATTTGCGCGCGTGGCAGTCAAATGATGAAGTTTTGGCGGTCGTTATTCGTGGGACGGACAAAAACGGGCCCTTTGGTCACTTCTGCGCTGGTGGCGATATTAGGTTTTTTCACGAAGCCGCTCTGGCCAGCGACCCTGACTTGGACGCGTTCTTCACCGAAGAGTACGCACTTAACTACCTGATCCACACTTACCGAAAGCCCTATATCGCCCTCATGGATGGGGTAGTTATGGGCGGTGGCATGGGGATCTCACAAGGAGCGAGTTTGCGAGTGGTTACCCCACAGAGCAAGTTGGCGATGCCAGAGACCAATATTGGTTTGTTCCCTGACGTGGGTGGCGGTTTCTTTCTCAGTCGTCTGCCTGGTCATTTTGGGGAGTGGTTGGCGCTCACCGGATCGATGTTGGGGGCAGGGGATGCCATCGCGCTCGGTCTTGCTGACTGTTGTGTCGACCGCTCCAGCCTCCCCGTTTTGTGGGGCGAGTTGGGCGAAACCCCTTTTCAAAGCCCAGACGCGGTTCAGCGCTGGGTTGAAGTAAAAGCATCTTCGGCGCCAGAGTCTCATATTCTCAAACAGCGCCCATGGGTCGACTCGGTTTTCTCTGCGCCTTCAGTACCCGAAATCATGTCGCGATTAACCGATCTCATGGCGCCTGCGGATGCGACACAGGCGGAGTGGGCAGGTGCCGTGCATGCCCAGCTGCTCACGCGGTCACCCTTGATGTTGCATGTGGTGCTCGAGCAGATTCGGCGCGCCCGCACCTTGTCGCTCGCAGAGGATCTCCGGATGGAGCGTGACATGGTGCACAACTGCTTTTACTGGCGTCCGGGCAAGGCGAGTGAGACGGTCGAGGGCGTTCGCGCACTAGCGGTCGATAAGGATCACAAGCCGCAATGGAACCCGTCGCACATTGATGCCGTGACCACGGACATGGTCGAGGCGTTCTTTAACTCACCTTGGTCGCCCGAGGCGCATCCCATGGCGGACAAACTCAGTAATTAACGCTGACGTTCTTTCATGGCGCGTTCAACTTCGCGCTTGCCCTCGCGCTCCTTAATGGTCGAGCGTTTGTCATGCTCTGCTTTGCCTTTAGCCAAAGCGATTTCGCATTTGACTCGACCGTTCTTCCAGTGCAGGTTGAGCGGCACCAGGGTGAATCCACGTTGTTCGACCTTGCCAACCAGTCGCCGAATCTCATCTTTCTTCAACAACAATTTTTTGGTGCGCGCGCTGTCTGAGGGCACGTGCGTTGAGGCACTGATCAGTGGGTTGATCAAGCACCCGATGATGAATAACTCACCATCTCGAATGACAACGTAACCATCGGTTAGCTGTACCTTACCCGCGCGCAAAGCCTTGACTTCCCAGCCCTCTAGCACCATGCCCGCCTCGTGGGTTTCCTCTATGGCATAGTTGAAGCGTGCCTTTTTGTTATCGGCGATTCGTGCGGGTAGCGGCTTTTTATCCTTACCGGGTGCGTTCTTTGAAGCCATGGTGCCTAGGTTAAAGTTGGATGCCACATAAAATATGCTTTACGGCATAGCCTCTCATTGTATGAAAACTGTCAGCAAGTCTGTTTTGTTAAACCACAGCCCCGAGCAAATGTATGCATTGGTGACGGATGTGGCGCAGTACCCTGCGTTTTTGCCGTGGTGTGACAGCTCTGAAGTGATCAGTGAAACAGCCTCTGAGATGACCGCTAAGGTCGGCATGGCGTTGGGGGGCTTACACCAGAGTTTCACAACCAAAAACCTGCACGAAGCGGGCCGTGCGGTTCACATGCAATTGGTGGATGGGCCTTTCTCTCATTTGGAGGGCAGCTGGCAGTTCAAACCCCTCGGTGAGCTCGATGCCCACGGGCAGGCGGCGGCATGTAAGGTCAGCTTCACGCTGGCGTACGCTTTTTCGAGCAAGACATTAGCGACGTTGGTTGGTCCGGTTTTTGACAAGATAGCGTCCAACTTAATCGATGCTTTTGTCGCGCGTGCAGACGCCGTCTACGGCAAGCGCGAGGGTCCATGATGCTCACAGTTGCCGTTTCTTTTTCGCCCAAGCCTCGCATCGTGCAGCAACTTGAATTACAGGTAGCGCCGGGTAGCTCGATCAAAGACCTACTGCAAACGTTGGTTACACATGCAGACTGGCAGGTTGCGGCAGTGGCGGGATTGGATGGCAAACTTAAATTATCGATCTGGAACCGCAAAGCCAAATTAAGCGATGTGCTGCGGGATGGTGATCATTTCAGCCTGTGTCGCGGCCTGTTGGTTGACCCTATGGTGGCCCGTCGCACGCGTTTTCAAAAGCAAGGTGCACGCACCGCTGGGTTGTTCTCAAAGCGCCGACCCGGTGCCAAACCAGGCTACTGAAGCCCCAGCCGAGCTTAGGCACTGTATACAGCGGGTTAGTGTTAGCCATTAAAATCCTGCTCTTTGGAGCTTTCAAATGCGCTTGCTTGGCCCCGGCCTCACGTTTGACGACGTTTTACTGGTTCCCGCGTTCTCCCAAGTTCTCCCCAAAGACACGCATCTCACCACGCAGTTCACGCGTGACATTACCCTGAATTTACCCCTCGTATCCGCCGCAATGGATACTGTCACGGAGGCACGGCTTGCGATTGCGCTGGCGCAAGAGGGTGGCATTGGGATCGTGCACAAGAACCTCACGGCCCAAGAGCAAGCGGCTCAAGTTGCCAAAGTCAAGCGCTACGAAAGCGGCGTGCTCCGTGATCCCGTGGTCATCACACCCAACCAAACCGTTCGTCAAGTCATGCAGTTGTCCGAGGAACTGGGCGTCTCGGGTTTTCCTGTTGTTGATGCGGGTAAGGTCGTGGGTATCGTGACCGGGCGCGATTTGCGCTTTGAAACCCGCTACGACCAAACCGTGGTCGAGATCATGACTCCCCGCGATCGGCTGGTGACTGTACCGGAGGGAACGACACCTGAGCAAGCGAAGGCGCTACTCAACAAGCATAAGCTTGAGCGGCTGTTGGTCGTTAACGATGCGTTTGAACTGCGCGGGCTCATCACTGTGAAAGACATTACCAAGCAGCTGAACTTTCCAAATGCGGCGCGCGATGAAGCGGGCAAATTGCGCGTCGGCGCCGCAGTGGGTGTGGGCGAGGGTACCGAAGAGCGCGTGGCCGCATTGGCTGCCGCAGGCGTTGACGCGATCGTGGTCGACACCGCGCATGGTCACAGCAAGGGCGTGATTGAGCGGGTTCGTTGGGTGAAGCAAAACTACCCACACATTCAAGTGATTGGGGGGAACATTGCAACCGGTGCAGCTGCATTGGCGTTGGCAGAGGCTGGTGCAGATGCCGTGAAGGTGGGCATCGGCCCGGGCAGTATTTGCACCACGCGAATCGTCGCTGGTGTTGGTGTCCCCCAAATTACCGCGATTGATAACGTTGCTACAGCCCTAAAGGGCACGGGCGTCCCCCTTATTGCCGACGGTGGCGTGCGCTACAGCGGCGATGTGGCTAAAGCGATTGCAGCGGGCGCCAGCACCGTCATGATGGGTGGTATGTTCGCGGGCACTGAAGAAGCGCCAGGTGAGATCGTCTTGTTCCAAGGTCGCTCATATAAGAGCTACCGCGGCATGGGTAGCATCGGCGCCATGCAACAAGGCAGTGCCGACCGCTATTTCCAAGAGTCGAGTACGGGGAATCCCAACGCGGATAAGTTGGTGCCCGAGGGCATTGAAGGGCGCGTACCTTACAAAGGCTCTGTCGTGGCGATTTTGTTCCAATTGGCGGGTGGATTGCGCGCGTCGATGGGCTACTGTGGTTGCGGCTCCATTGCCGAAATGCAGGCGCAGGCCGAGTTCGTACAAATCACATCAGCCGGCGTTCGCGAGAGCCACGTCCATGACGTTCAAATCACCAAAGAAGCCCCCAACTACCGAGTTGAGTAACGGTTAGACCGCGCAGAAGTTTCAACTAAGGGCGCGGTCAAGGTGCACGTAGCCACCATCCACATGGACCCACTGGCCCGTGGTGTGGCTGGAGGCGGGCGACAGCAGAAACACAATCGTATTGGCGAGTTCTTCCGGCGTTGACAAACGCTGCCCCAGGGGAACCTTTTGGGCAATCGATGCCAACTTACCCTTGGGGTCATCAAAGGTGTTGATCCAGTTTTCGTACATGGTCGTCATCACCTCCGCGGGTAACACAGCATTGACGCGGATGTGGTAGCGGGCCAAAGAGGTCGCCCATTCGCGCGTAAGCGCCAATTGACCGCCCTTTGAGGCGCAGTACCCACTGGTATCACCTTGGCCCGTGAGGGCCGTTTTCGACGCGACGTTCACGATAGCGCCCTTGCTCTGAATCAGAGATGGCAGGGTCAGGTGAGCCATGGTGTAGTAGTGGATCAAATTGCGCTCCAACGAGGCCGTGAAAGCGGCAGGCCCCGCCATTAGGTCAACGCGGTCATTGATACCCGCGTTGTTAACGAGACCGTCAATTCGACCAAATGTGGCAATGACTTCTGCGACGATCGCCGCGACCGCGGTGTGGTCACGCAAGTCAACCGCATGGTGCCCGTAACGCACGCCAGTTGCCGTCAATGCGGTTGCCAAGTTATCCGGCATCGGATCAAGGCCGATAAGCACGGGGCACGCACCCTCGCTGGCCAAAGCGAGCGCCGTAGCGGCCCCGATTCCACTGGTTCCCCCGGTGATGATGACCACGTGGTCGCGTAGCTTTAAATCCATCTTGAATCTCGGTTTGTGTTGTTAATGACGTGAGTCGTTGCCCACGGCGGTGGGCGCAGGCGAGAGGTTGTAGACAGCGGTTGCATTGCCGGACCAAAACCGCGTTTGCTCGGCGGCGCTGAGTTGGCGTTCAACCCACTCGCGAGCAAAGTGACTGACTGCAGCGTAATCAGCCGCGAGGGTACAGACGGGCCAGTCGGAGCCGAAGAGGATGCGGTTTGGACCGAACGCATCCAATACCTCGTCGAAGCAGCGTGTCATGTTGTCGCGCTCAATAGCCCCAAGCGGACCGCTTTGCCAATCGGTCTCTGTCACCAAGCCCGACAGCTTGCACACCACGTGCGGTAACTTAGACAGTTGTTTGATCTGCTGGAGCCAGAGTTGCAGCGATCGGCTACTGCGCAATTGCGACGTTCTTAAATTGGGTTTACCGAGGTGATCCAGAACCAACCAGTGGCGGTCATGCCGAGCACACAAGGTAACCGCATCGGGCATTTGGTGCTCGAATACCAGTACGTCATAGGTCAGTTGATGCGCTTGTAACTGACGCAGCCCGCGGTTGAAAGCGGGTTGGGCGATGAAAGCGCCAACATCCCGTTCGTCTTGCAAGATATGTCTGAACCCCTTCAGCTTTGGGTGTTCGAGCCACTTTGCCAATGCACTGTCGATGTCAGGCAGGGTCAAATCGACCCATCCCACCACACCACAGACGCTCGGGTTGACCGAAGCCCAAGTCAGGAGTTGGCCTGTCTCTTCAGCGCGACTTTGCGCCTGCACCGCGATGCCCGCTGTCACGCCATTCGCTTGCATCTCTGGCCACACCTTTTCTGGCAGGTGATCACCTTTGAGTGACGCCATGGTGTCATTGATCCAAGGCAGGTGACGCGGATCGTAGTGCCAAAAATGCTGGTGGGTATCAATCACGTCCATGGCATGCCATTTGCAAGTGGTGGATTATGCGCAAGATTTCTCGATCGATGTGCACAGTTGGTAGGCATGAGGCACATTTTTGGTGCGCTTGGGCTCGAAAATTGGGAGTGGAAACATGGAAGAAGTCATCAGTAAGTACGAAGCGCGATTCATTATGCAACGCCTTGGGCGCGGTGCTGAGTTCGATCATTTGTTGTACAACCTCTTGCCGACGCTCGTCGATGAGTGGGTCACGCAGGGCGTTGACGTGTCGATTGAGCATTGCTTCGTGCGTCGGGGCAATGCCTGCGCGTTGCGCATCGACTGCCTATTGCCCGCTGGCACTGAGAGCCACACCATCTTGCTCAACAGCGAGCCTCGATTATTTGCGGTATTTAACCGTGGAAAGTTACTCGATGTCGTCTCCAGTAGCAAGCTCACGGGCTTTTTAAACCAACTGGTACGCAGCCGCGCGGGATGTCAAAATCAGGGGCATGTGCAACCGATATGAAAGCCCGACCGTTCGCGAAACTCAGGTTCAGTGGTCAATCAGTAACGCCGCGGATTGGCCCGGGGGAGGCGTGTACCCCCGTGCGCTTGGTTACTTCATTCGTGCGGGGCAGTCAGCCCCCGAGGGCGTTGTGGGCCGATGGGGACTGATTCCACCATTTGCCACCACAGCAAATATTCCCTACAGCACCAATAACGCGCGCAGCGAAGAAGTCGCGCAAAAGCCGAGTTACCGCGATGCGTGGCGTCGCGGGCAGCGGTGCATCATTCCCGCAAATAGCTTCGACGAGCCGTGCTGGGAAACCGGTAAGAATGTGTGGTGGCGGTTTAATCGAGCAGATGGTCTGGCGTGGGGGCTTGCTGGGTTGTGGCACACCTGGGTCGACAAGCGGACAGGGGAGGTGATTGACAGCTACACCATGCTGACGGTCAATGCAGACGAGCACCCCATTATGGGACGCATGCATAAACCTGACCCTAAATTGCCGCCCAATCAGCAGGACAAACGCAGCGTGATTGCAATCGCCGAGGCGGACGTTGAGCGGTGGCTGTATGAGCACCCTAAGGGCGTAGCTGACCTTCTCAATCCACCGCCAGTAGCGTCTATTGCAGGGCACGCGTTGGGTTAATCTACCGGGTCACCTGAAGGTCAGGAAAGCCGTTAATTTTTGGTAACAATAGGGGGTGGCCACCAACTTGGTGTGGCCGACCCATCAGTGGAGAAACATATGGCAGTCGAATTAACTGTGAACGGTCAGCGCGTGGCGGTTGAGGCCAGTGCGAGTACGCTGTTGGTGCAGGCGTTGCGCGACCACCTCAAGCTGACGGGCACCCACGTTGGCTGTGACACCGCGCAATGCGGCGCTTGCACTGTGATTGTGAATGGCAACGCGGTCAAGTCTTGCAATTTGCTGTTGCAACAGGTCGCTGGTGCAGAGGTCACAACGATTGAGGGCTTGGCCTCAGCTGATGGCACCTTGCATCCCATGCAGGCCGCCTTTCAAGATTGTCATGGCCTGCAGTGCGGGTTCTGCACCAGTGGAATGGTGATGAGTGCGGTTGATCTGATCCAAAAAAATCCCAAGGCCACCGCAGCGGAGATTCGCGAAGGCTTGGAGGGTAACTTGTGCCGGTGCACAGGCTACCAAAACATCGTTAAAGCCGTCCAACAAGCGGCCGCCGCGCAATAAGGGAGCACACGATGCACGCATTCGAATACACCAAACCCCGCTCGTTGGATGATGCTATCGCGGCGCTTGCAGCCGGTGGGCAGGCCCTAGCAGGGGGTCAAACCCTCATCGCCTCGCTCAAACAACGGCTGGCACAGCCGGATACCTTGATCGACCTGGGAGGCATCCCAGACATCCAAGGCGTCCGTCGGGTCGGTGATGCACTGTGGATTGGCGCCATGACTACCCATCAAACGGTTGCCAACGATGCCACTGTGCAGGCAGCTATACCGGGGCTCGCGGTGTTGGCGGGTGGCATTGGTGACCGACAAGTCAGAGCGATGGGAACCATCGGCGGCTCAATCGCCAACAACGATCCTGCCGCCTGTTATCCCAGTGCCCTGATGGCGCTGGGCGCAACGGTACACACCAACCAGCGTGAGTTACCTGCCTCAGATTTTTTTCAAGGCTTTTTCACCACCGCGCTTGATGCTGGCGAATTGGTTACTGGGGTGACTTTCCCCATTCCGGGCCGCTCAGGTTATGCCAAGTTCAAACAACCCGCTTCGCGCTTCGCGATTGTGGGCGTCTTCGTGGCTGACTTTGCTGGTGCGGGCGCACGTGTCGCTATCACCGGGGCGGGCGCCGGTGTCTTTAGGCATGCAGAACTGGAAGCAGCGTTGACGCAGTCATTTGAACCCAGTGCAATCGACGGTGTGTCCATCAGCCCAGACGACCTGAGTGAAGACATCCACGCGACCCCAGCCTACCGAGCAGCTTTGATTCGGGTGCAAACCAAACGCGCGGTTACACAAGCCTTGGCATGAGCTCTGCGGTGCCATCATCTGTTGAGGCGTGGGTTGACGCGCTAGAAGCGGTGGGGTATTTCGCCGATCGGCGCTTGGCCACCGCGGTGCATCTGGCGGTCAAGTTGGAGCGCCCTTTGTTGCTGGAAGGCGCGCCGGGTGTGGGTAAAACCGAGTTGGCAAAGGCGATCGCCCGCGTGCTGTCTCGCGATATGGTCCGCCTGCAGTGTTACGACGGCCTGGACCAGCGTGACGCCCTATACGAGTGGAACTACGCCGCACAGATGCTACACGCGCGCCTCATGCAATCATCCGCGACCGCTGATGAGATTGAGGCCAGCCTCTACAGTGATAAGTACCTCATAGCGCGACCGCTGCTGCAAGCGCTGCAAGCACCTGCACCAGGCGCTGTGCTTTTGATCGACGAGCTCGATCGCGCGGATGAACCCTTTGAAGCTTTTTTGCTGGAATATTTAGGCGAGCTGCAAGTCAGTATTCCGGCGTTTGGGACCATTCGTGCCGAGAGGGCACCAATTACGATTCTTACAAGCAATCGAACGCGTGATTTGAATGACGCCGTGAAAAGGCGCTGTTTGTTTCATTGGCTCGACTTCCCGAGTCGCAACCGTGAGCTCGCCATCGTGCGAGCGCGCTTGCCAGAAGTCGGCGTGCAGTTGGCGAAGCAAGTGACGACCTTTGTGCAACGCATGCGGGCGAGTGCGGCGGAGGTCGGCCTGGGTCGTGCGCCGGGGATAGCGGAAACCCTTGAGTGGGCGAGGGCACTGACAGCCCTCAATGTCGGTGATCTCGGGGCATCGGCGGTGACCGATACCGTGGGCGTCTTGTTGAAAGATGCCAACGACTGGCAGCGTATTGAGCCTCATGTTGCGACATGGTTGGTCGCCGAGGATTCCCCCTGAGCCTCGCGACGCGCGTGGTTGATTTTGGGCGGGCGCTGCGGCAAGCCGGTATGCCCGTTGACAGCCAGCGCATAGGTATAGCGCAACAGGCCTTGACGCTGGTTGATCTATCCTCAAAGGCGGCGGTTTGTGACGCCTTACTGGCTTGTTTACTGAGCCGAATTGAGGACCGCCCAACGTTCTTGCGGGTATTCGATGCACTGTTCAGTGGCGATCCGGATGCGGACGGGCACCTCACTGGCGTGAATGCCATTAATGACCTTCAGGGCGATTCAGCGTACGCCTCGACACGGACCGATGAACGTCGGGAGGCGCCATTGGCAGACGATGACACAGCCACCGAGGGTATGAGTGCCGTACAGCGATTGCGTACGGCTGATTTCGCAAAGCTAACCCCCGCAGAATGGGCTGCAGTGACTCGGCTAGCCGATCAGAGCCGTTTGAAATTACCGAAATTTCGGCTACGTCGCGTCGTTAGTAGTCGGCGCAGAGGTGTCTTAGATTGGCGCGAGACGATGCGACGCGCACAGGCAACAGATGGTGAGCTGTTGGACCTAGGCTGGCGGGCGCCGCGCTGGCAATCGCAACCGCTGCTGCTGTTGATCGACACATCGGGTTCTATGGCGGCCTATGCGCGTGCCACCTTGGCGTGTTTGCACCCGATCACCCGTGGTTTGCCTCTGCGCATCTTCTCCATGGGACACCAACTCACCGAGCTCACGGTTGCTTTCCGGGAGCGAGACACGGATGCGATGTTGAAGGCCGCGGGTCATGCGATCGTCGACTATGCCGGTGGCACGCGTTTGGCGAATTGTATTGATGCCCTTCGCCTTCAAGGCCGTGCACTGGTGAGTGGACGGCGCCCACAGGTGGTGATTATTTCAGACGGCTTGGATACCGGTGAGATACGCGACTTGCAGATGGCCATGGCTTGGTTGACTGGACACGCGCGTCGTGTGGTGTGGCTCAATCCATTGATGCGCTATGCCGGGTATCAACCCATTGCGCGGGGCCCCAGCGTTTTGGCAGCGCATGTTGATGCCATGCTCGCAGGGCATAACCTCGCGAGTTTGGATGCACTCTCTCTTAGCCTGTCGCAAGCCGGTAAACCCGGCAACACAGCAAAGCCGTAGTCCGCTATATTGGATAGAAAGCAACGCTCACTTGGGCTGTAGGAACTGAAATGTTGACTGATGAACAGCGTAATTTTTTTAAAAGCAATGGCTATTTGGTCGTTGAGGGCGTCCTCGATGAGGCAACGGTGCTCGCACCGATCCGTGCCGAATACGCGGCTTTACTTGATGATTTGATCTCGGGTTGGACAGAGCGTGGCTTGATCAAACCACCACCGACTGGCGATGGATTTTTTGAAAAGCTGTTGTACTGCTACGCCAACGGCATGGACTGGTTTCAGCCCATGGACATCTCTCTACCCGGGGACCGCATCACGCCTGAGACACCGTTTCATTTTGGCCCTGCAGTGTTCAACTTATTGCGCAATGAGCGTTTGCTGAGTTTGGTCGAGGACTTGTTAGGGCCCGAGTTGACTTCGAATCCTATTCAGCATGTTCGCCTCAAGCCGCCGACCTCGCGTTTGTCTGAAAGTGAGGTAAGGGCCCATATCACTCATACCGATTGGCACCAAGATCGCGGTGTTACACACCACGATGCGGATCAAACCGATATGGTGACCGTCTGGTGCGCCATGACTGATGCCACCATAAATAATGGTTGCTTGCAGGTTGTACCGCAATCAGACACAACTGGGCTATTGCCGCATTGTCCCAAGGTTCAAACCGCCATCGCGGATGGCTTGGTCGATTACAACCGTGCCGTTCCCTTGCCGGTTAAGTCGGGGGGTGTCGTTATTTTTGATCCGCTCACGCCGCACGCCTCGTTAGACAACCATAGCGATCACTTTCGCTGGTCATTTGACATTCGATTCAACAAGACGGGACAGCCGACAGGGCGCAGTCACTTTCCTTCTTTTGTAGCGAGAAGCCGTGAAAACCCCTCCTTGGAATTGACCGATTGGAAGAGGTGGCGTCAATCGTGGGTTGATGCCCGCGCCCGTCTAGCGGCTGCGCCGCACATCCCCATTCACAGATGGCAGGCCGATTCACCCGCCTGCGCTTAGTGTGGGATCAACTTGGGGCGTTGAAACTGAGGACGATGAAGATCAGGCCGACGATTGCACTCATCACGCCTGAAAGCAAGTGCCCCACCGTCACCGGCATCGGATGATTTTTCCGGACGATGGGCTTTTTCTTGATGTAGCAATACACATAGTAGGCGCCCAGCCACAGCATCAAGGCGCCGGGAATCAGTTGAAACCACTGCATAAAACGACCTCGGTGAACGCGTCAAGCGCCGCGCAAGCGTGCCATCATTTTCTCGGTGTTGACTTTTCTGTCAGCGTTGACTTTGGTCAGGGTGGGGCGCGTTGAAAGCTGTTTGAGGTAGTCCTTGATGGGTAGCTCCGCCAGCATATCCGCGCCGTAAATGATCTTGGTCGCGCTGGACACCAACGGCAAATGAACTGCCGCAGCGCAGTCCGCTACTGTGAATGCCGCACCCGCCACGTAAGGCGAGAATTGCGCCAACTTGGTGAACGCGGCTACGCTCTTTTTGAGGTCTTTTTGTGCCCGCTCCTTCACCGCATCGCTGACGGTCAAACCGAAAAAGGCCTCGGGGTAGAGGTTACGGGCGACCAATTCGAGGTGTAGGTCAATGTAGGTCGCTAACTCGCGCACCTTGGCCGCCTCGAAAGGATCGCTCGGATACAAGGGCGTGGCCGGGTATTGCTGCTCAATGTAATCCAGCATGACCGCTGACTCCGAAAGAGGACCGCGTTCTGTTAGCAGGTAAGGAACCTTACCCATAGGCGATACCGCGCGATCGACCTCGTTGGTCCACACCTCAACCTCTTCAAAAGGAATCTCTTTTTCGAGGAGGGCCAGTTTCACTTTGTTGTAGTAATTGCTTGCAGAAAAGCCACACAGTTTCAACATGGTTGTTCCAAAAATAATGCGTTGAGTGGATGTTGACACAAAACAGGTCAGATTGAGGGTAACCCGGCGACAAGTCGGGTTTATGCCAAGAACCCTGACACTGCGCACACGCGCAGCTGGGGTCAATACGCTTATCGTCGCGTGGGCGCTAGTTGGAAGAGGGCGCCGTCTGGGGCGTCCGTGAGCAGGTAAATCAGACCGTTCTCGGCAATGCGTACGTCGCGAATCCTGCCAACTTGACCGACGAGTAAGCGCTCTTCACCAACTACGGTTTCGCCTTCAAGCTCCAGTCTTACCAGTGTCTGGGCACGCAGTGAACCAAGGAGTAGATCGCCGGACCACTCAGGAAACCCCTTACTATCCACAAACGCCATTCCTGACGGGGCAATTGAGGGCACCCATACTTTCAAAGCCTGCGCCATGCCGGCCTTGGTTTGGCCTTCGCCGATCTTCGTTCCAAGACCATAGTTCGTTCCGTGAGTGACCACTGGCCAGCCATAGTTTCTACCCGCCACCAGCAGGTTGACTTCATCACCACCTTGAGGACCGTGCTCGTGGGTCCACAGCTTGCCCGTTTTGGGGTGTAGCGCGGCACCTTGAATGTTGCGGTTACCCAATGTCCATTTTTCTGGCAGAGCGCCCTCGAGTTTTACGAAGGGGTTGTCTTGTGGCACACGGCCATCGTCGTACAGTCGAATGACAGACCCGGCGTGATCATCCATTTTTTGTGCACGGTCTCTATCCCCCCGGTCGCCGAGGGTTAGATAGACGAAGCCACGCGAGTCGAACACGATGCGTCCACCAAAATGTTGGTTTCGCCGTGATTTGGGACGCATGCTGAAAGATCAAGCCGTTGTTTTCATAGTCGGGATGGATCGCAACATCGAATAAGCCACCTTGGCCCGCTTCCTTGATTGCCGGTAAGCCGGTAATGGGGGTCGGGTATAGCTGGAATGACGCTGTGACGAGTCTCAGACGACCTGGGCGTTCCGTGATCAGCATGCGACCGTCCGGCAAGAAGGCCATGGACCAAGGATTCTCGAGGCCTTCCAGCAATTTGTTCAGGTGAAAAGAAGTTTTAGCTGACTGCACGATACGGGTCTCCGCCTGGGCGGGGCGGAGCCCATTGGCAGATAGCAGCGCCAGCACCAGCCATGCGACCAAGCTACGGCGTGAAAGGAATCGGTGCAACAGCAACTTGTCCATAGTGGGCCTCAGGATGCGCAATTCTGGTGGGTGTCGATGTGGAATGCGGCGGGATGAATATGACACAAAACCGCTAGTTGCCATGCCCATTCCGTTGTAAGTCATTGATTGCCAACAACTTGCAAAAAGAAGGGTGACGAGCCTTGACCCCGGCACTGACTCTACAGTTAGGGCTGCTTGGTGGTCGCTCCCTCTGGGAGCTTCCCGTATTCCCCACCTGTCATCCGACCAACTCGGCTGTTTGTATCACCAAAAAGTGACACACAGTTTGCCAGAAAATCATTCTCAATCCAACGAGGTTTTACGCCTGTTGCAATTCAAGTCAACGTCCGTTAACCTGCCGCTTGGCTGTAAATTCAATAACCAAAGGAGAACTTGAATGCGTCGCATGAAGGCATTAACCGTTTTAGTATTGCTTGTCGGTGTTTTAGGGCTTAGTGGGTGTGCATCAATTAGCTCCGCTTATGACTCCGTGACTACGTCAGTTTCAGATTTCTTCAAGTCGGACAGCAAAGACAAGAAGTAAGCGACGAAGCCCAACCAGCCAATGCTCAGCCGGCATGGGGGTTAAAGGGTTTTGAAGCTCACATTCGCAATCAAAGAGCCTCTTCTAGATAGGAGAGGCTTTTTTTGTCCCATTCTGAACAAGGGGGCGGGGGAGGGCTGTTAGTCACTTCGAAACTGTTGTACCTGCCCAGATACAAAAAAAGAAATTCAGACCAGCCGGATGAGATGTGTACACCCTAGTGCTAAGAACACTGGTTAGCCCTGAGAATAAGATTCCCATCTAGATAGCCAAAACAGGTTTATAGGCTTCAAGCACCTCCTCTCGGTATTGGTCCTTCAGCGCATCAACCTTAACTACGTGCTTTTGGTTAACGGCATATGCGTCATGAACATTAACCATCGGAATCCCATAATGGACTGCTGCTTGAAACATCTTCATGGCTATTTCCCCTTCCAGCCACTGCATGTAAACCCCCTTGTTGTTGAACAGTATGTTGCGCTCTTTCAGCCAAGGGTAGGTGTCAGTAGCAGTTGAGAGTATGTTGTCTACCGCCTCACCGTTAACACCCCTTGTCACCAACTTGTAGCGCATCTCATGGGCCTTATTCGGTGATGGGCAGCCAATGGCAGCAGTTATGACAGCCTTCACTGCTGGTCGGTCGCAATTGCTGGCTGCGGCGATTACAGAGTAGAAGTCCATTTGAAAAGCATTGCCAGTTAGCCTAGCCAGCATGTAGGGGTGGTTAGCTGAAAAGTCACGTTCAAAGAGTGGTTGCCCATCGAGGAGGGTTTTTGACCTGATCTGTACTCTTCGGTTCACGATGTTTTGATAGGGCGTGTAGACCCTGCCGCCCGTATATGGCTCAGAGAGTAATTTCCTAACAGTTGGAGCTTTTTGTGCCCAAGAGTGGTTCCGCATGAATTCGTTGTAGTCACGAAGGATTTGAATGTTTTGACCTTCGTTAGTGTCCCACCGTTCATCGCCTTCCCACTCGTAAGGCTCGTAGTTGTCGAAGTCGCCTGCCATTTCGTAGAGCATCTCTGCGCCAAGCCGTAGTAGTTTCTCCGTGGGGTAGTATTGAGTTGATTTGCTTTTGTTGGCATTACCATAGTGACGGTATCCCCCTCGTCCCAAGGTGGCGTAGTTATCTTGAATGAGAGCCTTTGTGATGTCTTCAATCCGTCGTCTAGCTAAACCTAGGCTGTCCAGATAGTTACCCTTCGAGACACGTGTGCCAAGCCCCACCCATTCCCACTGAAAGGCAACAGCGATGAGGTTAGTCATGATGAGCTTGGTGTCTCGCTCATAGTTGGAAATGTAGGTCGGTGATTTGCTCTTACAAGCCACAGCGACAATATCCCTGACTGCCCCACCCAATGCTCCATTGAAGATGTTGCTATTGGTTAGACGGGGGTTGCGGACAGCAGAGGACTCATCATCGTTTGGTAAACCTTTTGCCAGGAGCATCTCTACTAGTGCTTCGGCATTGTTCATACGCTTATCGTTTCCCTATACCCAGTATTGCCCTAAACCACCCCCCTTAGATATGACTAAAGAGACTAAGTCGTAGTTAGGTTAATCAGATTTTTGTAGTTGTTCAGTCGGTGTTGTTAGCCTGTCTAAAGGGCATCCAGTCTCTTTACGAGATTGAATTAGGGCCCTGGCTTGGCAAATAAGCGGTGTACCCCATTACGTGTCCTCACGAGTAGACCTCCAATCGAAAGAGAACACAGAGGTGGTTTAGCAGTTCAGTCGTAATCGCTCTGATCGAAGAGCGTCTACAGGTTTGGGGGAATGCCACTCGTTTATCAAGGTGCGCAAACTTGCGTTAACTTGACGCAAAAACCTCCCCTCGTACCTCACCCGTCATACTCACAGGCAGCTCTGTCGATGCCTGCGCGCGGATAGCACGTTGCTTCTCTGCGGCATTCGCCGCAGTTGCCTCATCTGGATAAATCGTTACCACGTTGAACGTGGTGTCGGAAGTGTAGATAAAGTACACCGCCGTCGCACCTAATGCCATAACACCTGGTGCGAATTTTTCTTTGGCGGCCTGTTCTTGAGCCTGTCCTTCTGTTGACCGACGGCTGTTTTT
>JAUJFZ010000002.1 GCA_030441535.1 Betaproteobacteria bacterium LSUCC0117 | reverse complement strand
AGATTTCAATTTCATCTTCACTCCTTGCGTTGAAAGATGAACCAAAACCCTCCTTTAATCAAGTACCCCTATTTGTCTCACACACGCTGACGTCGGACATGCTGAACGCAGCACGTCAAGTCTCACCTCTCTGATTGATTTCCAACCAAGTGCTTGCTTCTCTGCATCAGTGCGAGCACGTTTAGTTTTCTTCAGCTTAACTTGCACAGCGAGTGCATCAACAAGTTGCTGCTGCTGTTCCACGTTGAGTAGTGCTTTGATGTCTTTTGCTGCAATCTCCTCGCCAAGCTCAAGTTGATGGATACGCCTCTCAAGACGCTCCATCAACTGTTCGGTATTGAGCTTTGGCAATCTGTAGCTCGTTAAGCCACTTAGCTTAAGCCATATTTCTTCAGAAGCACCCCCATAAAATCTGTGATGCTACCCATCTTCTCGAGGAGCTCCTTAGCCAATTCAGGATTCTTTTGCATAGCCGCTGCTAATTCGGACTCAATCTGCGGTGACATTTTTTGCGCCTCGGTGATACGAGTCATGATTTGCCTGTACGTAACTCGATCTTGTAGCAGCTCAACGCGTAATTGACTCCGCACTCTTACATCCTGCGCCCAATACTCCCGCAGAATTTTGCTATCGAAATCAAAACTTGATGTGACACAGGCTCCGCCGAGAATCGTTTTTTGCAATGTAGCCTTGTCCCCTGCATTCGGTATCGAATTTCCTTGTAACGCATGTTCGTAAAATTTTTTTTGTAAAAAATTTTCTGTACGTGGGATACCACTTTTGATGATGTCTTCACCGATTAAACGTATTAGCAATGCTTCGTCTAAATTGCCTAACATCGCTTGCACATTACAAGACGATGATCCGCCGAAGAAGTCAATCAACTTTTTAAAATCTCTCTTTGTAATTTCATTACTTCCAGTGAATACTTCTCGCGGACGTTCGATTGAACTGTTTTGCATCACGCCACGAGCGGAACTTCGTGGATTCAATACATCGATAAACGCGACTAATCGTGACTCGGGGTACGTATTCCACTTCTTTTCGCCGCAAATGAACGCTTGCGTATTTTCATTAAGGTACACATAGTCTGTGATACCTTCACTGCGTGACTCTGCCCTGTACCATTCACCACCTTTCCACAATCTAGTAATGGTTGCAGCGTTTTTAGATATTATTTTTCCCTTACTAACTGTCTCAACTCCACGGGTGACAACCTTAGTGCAACGCATCACGGTTAAATCTGCCATCGCAACCGCCGCCTGCCTGTCTGCGGAACTTAAGTTACCATCCCCCGCCGCAAGGTTTTGCATCGTCTCACACCCTGCCAATAACATTACGAATGAGAGTAGTGTGAATGCTTTTAATTTCATTGGTATTGCTCGCTTAATTTCTATTGACTTCAGTGCATCGTTATAGTTTTTATAAATTTTGTCAAACACTTTTATGCCAACCTCTCCGCAGCCATCGTCGCCATCAATTTCGAATAGTGCCGCTCTATGACAGCTGCGCTGTTGCCCATTTGCTTGGCTAGCGTGTGAATATCAGTGCTTGCCCTCAACAGCTCCAACGTGGCGTAGGTGTGGCGCAAGCTGTACAGCGTTCTGTTCTGCCCATTCGCATCCTTTAGTAATCCACTGTCACGCATCAAACGCTTGAATGCACCATTGAGCGAGGTGGGTTGGTTGCCGTTGCTGAAAGTGAATAGGAGGTGGTTGGCAGCTTTGTTTGCTTTGTCATTGCCCTCGCCTAGCAATGTCGTTTCTAACGACTGTGAGTTAAGGGCTGTTTGTCTGGCATGCAAGCGTTCGAGCACCGCCAAAGCCGCATGTTTGGCAATCAACCATCTGCCCCCGGTCTTGCCATTTACCCATATGCGTAAGTACCGCTTGCCATCTTGCGTGTGCCAACACACATCCTTCCAACGCACGCCAAGTGCTTCTGTGCCATGTCGCATGCCAGTGAACAGCAGCATCTCTATGTAGTCACGCAGCAAGTGCCGCATTTCGGACTCTGTGGACTTGTTTGCCTTGCTGCTGCCCTCCACCCACGTTGCCATGTAGCTGCGCAGCTGCGCTAGCTCTGACGCTGTGAACGCTGCTCTGGGTTGGCTTTTGGCGCCTTTGACTTGCATGCGTGGTACTGGCACTCGCTCGCTGATGTAGCCATGCTCTACAGCTGTGGCAATCACCTTGTTCCAAGCACTGGCAAAGTTCTGTATGGTTGACGCTTTGGGCTGCTTTTGCATCTGCTTGTTGCGCCACAGCTCAAACTCAGTGATGTCAGTGTGCGTCAATGACTCCAAGTGCTGATGTGTGAAGAATGGGATGAAGTAGCGCTCGATACAGCTGAGATAACTGCCGTAGACACTTTTGCCGTGTCCCAAGTCCATCTGCCGTCTCAGCTCACGTGCTGTTAGCTCTGCGAGGTGTGCAACAGACTGTGCGCGGTGTGCTAAACCAAGGCGCTGCCTAAACCGTGCTTCGTCATACAGCTCGCATGCTGCATGTGCGGCTAGCTCTAGGCTTGATTTGGCTGTGCTGCGTCTGCACCACGTGCCGTCAGCTAGTTTGTAGCGGCATTGGTACTGCAAGCTGTGGCGTCTGCGGTACAACACCACTTCGCCGTCTCGCAGATACAGCTGCTGCGAATTCACAAGTCCACTCAGCGCCACGCTGCGAGCCACTGCTGCCACTAGTCGCCACCCACAAAGAAAAAGCCCCCAGCTTTAACACTGGAGGCTCGTAAGTCGTTGAATTAAATGGTGGGACGTCACGGACTTGAACCGTGGACCAAAGGATTATGAGAGCTCTGCCACCCCACCAAGAGCGCAACGTAATCAATGACTTAAGTGCATTTTGATTTTCGGTGTGCAACGCATTGCTAGGAGGACTGTGCATGCGAGGCGATTGCGCTGAGAGTATTTTCACTATGCCAGCCTCGCGTTTGCTCGCTGAATTTGTGTGCAAGCAAATCTTTGCCTCAACCGTACAGATTTGACGCTTTTTACAACGTTTTGAGAGGGTTGCTAGACGTTGTCGTTTTAAACGACAAGCATGCGCTGCGCTACGTTGATGAGCGGCTAGCGGCTGCGAGTGCCTTGCGCTGCAACTTGCGACGCTGACTCGCTGCAAACCTTCTGCGCTGCGCCAAACGCTGCGCCGCAACTTCTGTGTCCAACTCAGCTTTGGCTTGCTGCACCTTTTGCACCAAGTGCTCAATACGTGCTTGCGCAAGTGTTTGAGGAGGCGCAGCAGCACTGGGCTTAGCTGTTGGCTTTGGAACTGTTTGCTTAGGTGCGGCTTGAGTAGGTTTAAATTCTTTGTATCGCATCGTGTATTTACCAACGCACACCTCCTTTCGCTTACTTCTTGATGCACAAACCATGCTTTTTCATAAACAGCATGTTTCTCCCCACACATCACGCCTAACGTCCAAAGCCCTCTTTGAGCTTTGCAGCTGCCGCCTCAATCGCGGCATCAAGCTCTCCCTCAAGTACTGCTGCTTTGAGTAGCTCAAGCGTTGGCGCCAGCTCTTTCTCACTCGGCACCTCAACTGCCCACTTGCCCTTGCCAAGCTCAATCAGCTTGCTGCCATAGCGCACAGATAGCGATAGCTTGCCGTTTTCTGATGTAAACCACCAAGCCTTCACACGCTTAGTCACCTCCACTTGCTTTCGCACACCACTGCTGTCTGTGACTGTTCGAAACTTGGTTGGTGCAAATGTGTTTCCTTCCACCTTTGCCTTCGCAAGCTCTGCTTGCTCCCACAAACGCTTTGCGAGCTTGTTGCGACGCTGCTGAATAGGCGTGATGTGCGAGGGCTTTTGCGCTGCTGTGAGCTTTAAGCTGCCAAGTGTTGCTGTCATGTGTTCTTCCTTTATGTTGTTGCAATACATAAAGTGTGTTGTCACCACCAAGCTGCAAGCAACCGAATTTGGCGAGGAACATATGCAGAGTGTCAAAGTGCCACAGATGCAGCAAGCTTTGCCAAATCACACACCACTTTCGCCTTGATTTATTTGGTAAGTGATAAATAAATGTATGAATAAGCAAGACATACAACATCAAATCCGTTGGCAAGCAACACGAGACACAGCAAGCACCAATCGCTGGTTGTCTAGCTGCGGCATTGATGAGATGTCGTTTACAAAGACTGACGCATTACTTCTTAAGGCACAGCGAGCAGCGCATCAAACGCTGCAGCACTCAAGGCACACACTTACGGCAACAAACATCCAGGCACTAGAGGAGTTCATTGCAGCGATGCGAACAAGCACCCAGCGACGTAAGCTCACCAACACTTGCGCTTATCGCGTACTCAACATTTGCAGCAAAACGAATAGGCAACTGTTTAAACGTGTGAGACAAGCGAAGCACTGAACTTAAGGCACAGAACCTCAGATAAATCACTGAGCTAACAAAGGATACAAACGTGGGTTGAAATATGACGGCTAATGAGCCCACGCTGCCCTTGTCAATGTAAAGGCATGGGACTAACAGCGAGCCGTGGAGTATGAGCAGACGCTGCTCTTTGGAAGTTCCAATACATTCGTCTTCCGTCAAACTCTTTTACATGCGTGTGCGAGGGACTTTTTACTGTCACGTACACTTCGGCGGCTATGGCAGCACATATAACGTGTGCTTGCTATAGCCGTCGTATGCTCGAAACATTCTCCGTCAGCCTAACTACCCCTCACACAGCTACGCTGTGTTCGGCTTGCAATCAATACACATCAAATAATCATCAAATACCAATATGTCTTCATCAATCAAAGAAGAAAGACATGTGTGAGCGGTAAGCGAAACACAAGCGAACTAGAAGTTCGCTACACATCGGCACAGAGAGCTATGGCACTTTCGCCACAAACAAGTTCACATTCAAGATGAATGGACTAGCTGCACAAATGGGGTGATGCGAAATCACCACCTCACTTCTGTAAGTACTCGACCACAATTTTTCGTGCGCTGTGATTTTGCGAGCTACAAATGAATTTCGAGCCAAGCAACCAAGTAAGAACAGCTTTCCAGCGCACAAGCACCTCAAATCCTTCGCGTAAGCAACTTTCTTAGGCGAGCGCATACGTGGGTGGCTGTTTAGGGAGATTTGCGCTTGTAGGTGCTGTTTTCCAAAAAGCATGGTTTTTGCGCACAGCTTGGCTAAATACACAGCCAAAGAGAACGCACAAACAATGTGAGTCAGCGCTTAAGTCGTTGAAATCACGTGTTTTAGCAATACACCGCCAAATCGGACGGACTTGGTTGCTCGTACTTTGGCTATGAAAGCACACTAGCAACACTGAAACTCTTTGGACATCAAAAATGGCAGCAGCAAAATCCCTAACCCACGCAGAGCTAGAACACGCACTTGCGCACATCTCAACTACCACATTCGCGCAGCGAGACAGAGCAATGCTGCTTGTGATGGTTTTGGCTGGACTGCGTGTGAGTGAGGTAGCCAACCTAAGGCTTAACGACGTGCGTGACGCAAACGGCATGATACGAGCAGAGATTTACTTGAGTGCCAATCGCGTCAAGCATGGACACGCAAGGACGGTGTATGTGAGCACTAGGCTGCAAGAGGAACTTCGCAGCTACATCAACTCACGCAAATGGTATGAGGACACACAACCACTATTCACAACCTACAGCAGTCCACGTAAAGCCTTCACGCCCAATGTGCTGTCGCAGCACTTTTATTGGTTGTTTAAAGCTGCCAGCATCAAAGGCGCTAGCAGCCACAGTGGACGCAAGACGTTTCTAACGACACTTGCTGCAAAGGGGGTGAGCGTGTTTGTATTAGCTAGTTTGGCTGGACATCGCAACATCTCAACCACTCAACGCTACATCACTGTCAACGACGAAGTGAAGCGCCGTGCTGTGGAGTTGGTTTGACGTGTATCTGCAAACGAACAGACGGACAAAAGAACAGAAAGAACGCAAACAAGCTGCAGCGGCTGCTGCAAACATGATGTTTTTGTAAAAGTAGGGTTTTGCACACAAAAAAGCATGGCAAAAACCATGCTTTTCCATAAACTGTATTTTCAGCTAAAAAGCCCTCGTCAAAGCGCCTATTTACGTGCCTTTCGAGGCGTCTTTTCGTGTCTTTCTAAGCCTTCAAGCATGTCTAGCTGTTCTAGCTCTTCAGCTGTCATTTCGCTTCGAATGCGTCTTTTAAGCTCTTCTTCCATCTCAAACACTTCTTTGTCGCGCTTACTCATGCTAGGTACAGCTTGTCCATCAACACGAGGTAGTGCAGCACGTGTGAGTGCATTGTTGGCTGCACCTTGCGCAGCAAAAACGCTCTTGTCTGCTTTCCTTGCGTCTGAATACTCACGCAAGTAGATTTTGGCTTGGCGAACTTCTTTTTCTCTGAGACGACGTTGGTAGTCTGAAAGTAAATCATCGTTGGCAGCGTTGAGTGCTGAACGCAGCACATCAAGTCTCACCTCTCTGATTGATTTCCACCCCAACGCTTGCTTCTCTGCATCAGTGCGCGCACGTTTGTTTTTCTTAAGCTTAACTTGAGCAGCGAGTGCATCAACAAGTTGCTGCTGCTGTTCTGCGCTGAGTAGAGCTTTGATGTCTTTTGCTGCAATCTCTTCACCTAGCTCGAGTTGATGGATACGCCTCTCAAGACGCTCCATCAACTGTTCGGTGTTGAGCTTTGGCACTTTGGAACCTATGTCATTTTCGTTTCGTTTGTCTGAAGCTCAACTCAGACTTGAAAAACCTACTCAGGAATTACACAAAAACTTCTAACGCTACCCCAAACAAATCTCAGGTGAACAAAACAGGAGACGCCTGAATTTCTATGACTTAGGCCTGGTAAACAACACAAATAAGCCCAAAATTACGTCCCCTACAAACCAAATACCGGCTATGAACATAACTCCTAAGCCTGTCCCGATTGCAGCACCGGCTTTTTCTGCTTCAGAACTTAATTCTGAATACTGTTCACTAGCGCCCCCGAGCCCAGCAAAGATCCAGTAAGCCATGATTAGGTTAAATAAAATAAAACTATACTTTACCAATTTTCCAAAAAAGGTACGCTTTGGTTTCCTCAACTGCACACCACAACTTGGGCATTTCAGCGCAGCATCTGACACATCTGATTGGCACTCGGGGCAACTTATCATAGCCATGACTTACTCCTTTAAAAAATTCTAAGCATCGCTTTTCGCGCGCTGGATACTTCCTAGCACTAACTTATTGTTAACGCAAAAGTTTTCCCGCTTTCAATTCGAAACGTCTGTAAATCGGAATATGAACTCGGGATCCTTTAGCTTGCCATCCAAAGACAAACTAGACTCTTTGATACAGGTTTCTCGATCAGCCACGAAGTAACCACTGAACGATATTTTTGTATTTTTCTCCATGCTCGCTACTTTGTTAAACAGCGCTGAGCCAGGTTCGAGCAATGTCTTGTCGCTCATATCAGAGAATGAATTGTTCCAGGTTTTGACAAAAACATCCGGACCGATCTCAACCTTGAGGACCCCCTTACCGTCGCTATTGGAGTCTATTTTTTCAATCTTTCCCCTCCAATTCTCGACCTCGGTTGTTTGCAAAATAGAGCATATAGATTTCGATCTCTCCGCTAACAGAGCCCCCTTCTGCATATTGTTTTTTGCGCCCTGAGCGCCAGATTGAGCCTTCTGGACAGCCTGCACAAAACTCGCCTGCCTTTGCTGCGCCGCTTTACGTTCAGCGAGTAATTTTGCTTGCGCTGCTGCTCTTGCTTCTGCAGCTGCTCTTGCCTCCGCCGCTGCTCTTGCTTCTGCAGCTGCTCTTGCCTCCGCTGCTGCTCTTGCTTCTGCAGCTGCTCTTGCCTCCGCCGCTGCTTTTGCCTCCGCTGCTGCTCTTGCTTCTGCGGCTGCTCTTGCCTCCGCTGCGGCTTTTGCCTCTGCGGCAACTTTCGCCTCTGCATAAGCCTTCGCCTCTGCAGCTACTCTCGCCTCTTCAGCCTTTTGCTCTGGCGTCTTCGCAGCCTCTGCCTCAGCCGCTTTTAACTTCGCCTCAAGTTCTGCCAAGCGTGCAGCTTGCGCATCCATCGTTGCCTTTGCTTGCTTGGCCTCCTCTTCTGCCTTTTGCGCTTGCTTGGCAGCTTCAATCGCTTCAGCACTTTCTGTGGTCACAACTCTTATACTGCCGTCACCCCGGCAAGCAGCCAAAGTCTTAAGACCACGGAACTTCATCTTGCCTTCCCAACGAATCGTCTCTTCGCCCAATTCGCGCCCAGCAAACTCGTAGGTGCCCTTCTTACTTTTTGGGTCAACACTTACGTTCGTCTTCTCCCCACCTCGGGTAACTTCGATATTGCAAGCTGTGTCTGAATCCACTGGAATCTCAATAGCAACTGACTTACCCTTTTCAACAGTTGCTTGCGCTAAAGCTTGTTGCGATGCAACAATCAAAAGACCGAATGACAATATTGCAGTTAACTTTTTCAAGATATGGACTCCACTTTTACCTAAGTTGCTCGAAAGTTATTAAAAATTGCAAGATTTGTCAAATTAAATAGTGCTTAGCCAACCTCTCCGCAGCCAAAGTCGCCGTCAATTTCGAATAATGGCGCTCTATGACAGCTGCGCTGTTGCCCATCTGCTTGGCAAGCGTGTGAATGTCAGTGTTTGCCCTCAGCAGCTCCAACGTGGCGTAGGTGTGTCTCAGTGAGTAAAGCGTTCTGTTTTGTCCATCTGCATCCTTTAGTAATCCACTGTCACGCATCAAACGCTTGAATGCCCCATTCAGCGAGGTGGGTTGGTAGCCGTTGCTGAAGGTGAATACGAGGTGATTGGCAGCTTTGTTGACTTTGTCGTTGCCCTCGCCTTGCAATGTCGTTTCCAAAGACTGCGAGTTCAGGGATGTTTGTCTGGCATGCAAGCGTTCGAGCACCGCCAATGCCGCATGTTTGGCGATCAACCATCTGCCTCCAGTCTTACCGTTTACCCATATGCGCAAGTACCGCTTGCCATCTTGCGTGTGCCAACACACATCCTTCCAACGCACACCAAGTGCCTCTGTGCCGTGCCGCATGCCAGTGAGCAGCAGCATCTCTACGTAGTCACGCAGCAAGTGACGCATGGCTGACTCTGTGGACTTGTTTGCCTTGCTGCTGCCCTCCACCCACGTTGCCATGTAGCTGCGTAGCTGCTGCACTTCTGACTCTGTGAACGCTGCTCTTGGCTGGCTTTTGGCGCCTTTGACTTGCATACGAGGTACTGGCAATCGCTCACTGATGTATCCGTGCTCTACAGCTGTGGCAATCACCTTGTTCCAAGCACTTGCAAAGTTCTGCAAGGTTGAGGCTTTGGGCTGCTTTTGCATCTGCTTGTTGCGCCACAGCTCAAACTCAGTGATGTCACTGTGCGTTAAAGACTCCAAGTGCTGATGTGTGAAGAAGGGGATGAAGTAGCGTTCGATACAGCTCAAGTAACTGCCGTAGACACTTTTGCCATGCCCCAAGTCGATTTGTCGTCTCAGCTCACGTGCTGTTAGATGCGCGAGGTGTGCTACAGACTGTGCGCGGTGTGCTAAGCCAAGGCGCTGTCTAAACCGTGCTTCGTCATACAGCTCGCATGCTGCAAGTGCGGCTAGCTCAAGGCTTGCTTTGGCGGTGCTGCGTCTGCACCACGTGCCGTCAGCTAGTTTGTAACGACATTGGTACTGCAAGCTGTGGCGTCTGCGGTACAACACCACTTCGCCGTCTCGCAGATATAGCTGCTTGGGATTCACAAATATATTCAGTGCCGCGCTGCGAGCCACTGCAACCCCTACTCGCCACGCACAAAGACAAAAGCCCCCAGCTTTAACACTGGAGGCTCGTAAATCGTTGAATTTAATGGTGGGACGTCACGGACTTGAACCGTGGACCAAAGGATTATGAGTCCTCTGCTCTAACCAACTGAGCTAACGTCCCACGCGGGTGTGATTGTATCGTGGTGCCAGTGGGTGATTGCCACCGTGATCACGGTGAGGATTTGGACGCCCTTGGGGGACGTATTTCGCGCTCCCGCAACATCAGCCCTGCCACACGCCAAAGCCCTGGGCGCGCAGCCGGATAGCAACGTCTACCTCGAGGTACGCCGCATCGTCATAGGTCATGGGTTGGCGCAGGTCTTCAACCAACTCGGGCATCAAGCGTTCCCCGTAATCGCGGACGTACCGATTCGCTTTGATACCGGCTTTGTTTTTGTCAAAACGCGTGTCAGGGTCCAGCCCCGTCATACCGACATATACCCACGGCAAGCCCTCGCAGTAGGCAGTATTGGCCCGCAAAAACTTGGCATGCTTACGCACCAGCGGGTTTAACAGGACAACATAAACGTAGTAATGTGGCTTGACCATGGCGTGTCCATCATCAATGAAGGCGCTTACATAAAACCGTCATTTCGGTAAGATACGCCTCATGAGTACCTATTTTTACCAGCCTAAAGAGGGCCACGGCCTACCCCACGACCCCTTCAACGCGATCGTGGCACCCCGCCCCATCGGCTGGGTGTCTACGTGCAACGAGCAAGGGCAGCTTAATTTAGCGCCTTACAGCTTTTTTACCGCGTTTAACTACACCCCACCCCTTGTGGGCTTCACAAGCATTGGTGCAAAAGACAGCCTACATAACGCGCGTGCCACAGGCGAATTTGTCTGGAACTTGGTCACATCTGATCTTGCCAGCGCCATGAATGAGACCTGCGCCGTGGTGCCCTTGGGCGTCAGTGAGTTTGAGCTTGGTGGATTGACACCGGTCGCGTCAACCATCGTCAAAGCACCGCGGGTGAAAGAAAGCCGCGTGAACTTTGAATGCAAGGTCAGCCAAATTGTCCAGCTCAACACCATGGACGGTGACGCGCTGGAAACCTGGTTGGTACTCGGTCAAGTCGTGGGCGTTCATATTGACTCCGCTTTGCTGGTAGACGGCGTTTACGACACTGCAAACGCAGGCCACGTTTTACGCGGCGGTGGCCCGGGAGACTACTTCAATTTGGTGCCTGAGTCTAAATTCATCATGCTCCGTCCCCCATCGGCGGCAGAACAGCAGAAGCGTATTTAACAGCGGCTAGCGGGGCGAGGGTTCGGCTCACTGCGGATGCACGCCTCACTCCAAGCGACAGGCTGTGGTGCGCCCAGCACGTATGATCGCGGCCATGACACTCACACCAAAAACCGTTGGCTGGCTTGCCGCGGCAACCACGATCACGATTTGGACGTCTTTCATTGTCATCGCCCGAGCGTCGGTTGCGCACAACCTCACGCCACTTGACATTGTGTTTCTGCGGATTTTGGGTGCTGGTTTTGTGCTGCTGCCTTGGGCTTGGTGGGCGATGCGACGGCGGAAGATGCCTTCGGTGAGCTTATTGGGTTTGTCGCCCCTGAGTTGGCGCGCAACGGTGTTTACCGGCCTGCTCGGCTCGGTGCTTTACGCTTCGCTGGCTCACAGCGGTTTCTTTTTCGCGCCGGCGGCGCATGCCTCGGTGCTGCTGCCGGGCAGCTTGCCACTTTGGACGACCATCCTTGCCATCTTGGTGTTGAAGGAAAAAATCACCCGAACCCGTGGGATTGGCTTGCTCTGTATTTTGGGCGGTGGTGTGTCCGTTGGCGGCGCTAGCTTATTGAAGGCATTTGAAGGTGGTGATGTATGGGTGGGCGATTTGCTATTCATGAGCGCAGCCTCATGCTGGGCAGCCTATGGCGTTTTCGTGCGCCGACAGGGGTTGGATCCGGTACACACGACGATCGCAGTAACCGTTTTTTCGGTTTTCACCTACTTGCCGGTTTACGCTGTATTGGCATCAGCGGGTTTGATCGAGAGTCATCTGCTGACGGCACCCGGGCTTGAGGTGGTTTTTCAAGCGGTTTACCAAGGCGTCGGAACGGTGGTACTTGCGGGGATCGGGTTCAATCTTATGATTCGTTACTTCGGTCCCATTCGCACGACGATGCTCACAGCGGTGGTGCCAGGCTTATCGGCGATGGGGGCTGCGCTGGTCTTGGGTGAGGTCTTGTCAACGAACACCCTCATGGGATTGGCTTTGGTGACAGCTGGAATTTTGATTGGTGCCCGTCGCGCATAACGCATGGCCAGCCGAGTGGAGTAAATCCGTTTATGACTTACCTTGACTCAAGGCCAGCCCAACCATCTTGGCGGTGATGTCAACCACTTGGATCATGCGGTTGTATTGCATGCGTTGCGGCCCAATGACCCCCAGCGTGCCGAGCACTTTGCCATCTACTTCGTAGGTTGCTGATACGACCGAGACATCCTCATAAGGCATGCGTTCGCTCTCGCCCCCGATGAAAATGCGTACCCCATCTGCGCGGTCGGAGCCGTCCAGCAATTGCATCAACTGGGCCTTCTGCTCAAACAGGTCGTACATGCGGCGCAGGTTATTGAGGTCGGCAGAAAATTCGCTGACCGACAACAGGTTCCGCTCGCCGGAGATCACAACATCGGCTTGGTCGGCACCAGAGTCCTCACTGGCGGCCACGGCGGCTTGCATCAACTGCCCAATTTCGCGCCGCAACGAGTCAACCTCTCGGCGCAGGCGCAACCGGACCTCTTCCATCGTGAGTCCAGCGTAGTTGGCGTTCAGAAAATTGGCCGCTTCAACCAACTCACTTTGAGCGTAGTTGACGGCGGTGTGGATCACCCGGTTTTGTACGTCGCCATCGGGCGACACGATGATGATGAGCACCCGCCTTTCAGACAGCGATAAAAACTCAATATGACGGAAAACCGAATTGCGCTTGGGTACGACCACAACCCCGACAAACTGCGACAAGTTAGATAACAACTGTGCGGCACTGTTAAGGACCTTTACGGGCTGATCAGCGCTAAATTCTTTGGGTAAGCCGGCGGGCAGGTCCAGGCTGTCGGGGTCGACCTTGAGCATGGTGTCGACAAACAGGCGATAGCCCTTGGAGGTCGGTACGCGGCCCGAGGAGGTGTGCGGGCTGGTGACCAAGCCAAGTTCCTCTAGGTCGCTCATGACGTTGCGGATCGTGGCAGGCGACAGATCCAAGCCGTTGGCCTTGGAAAGCGTTCGCGATCCGACCGGCTGACCGTCCGCAATGTAACGTTCAACCAACGACTTCAGTAACAATTTTGACCGCTCGTCTAACATGCGGGTATTGTACGAACTCCGCCCCCGGGTATGTTGTAATTTGCAAATCATGAAACCCAGTGCCTCCGACCCCGCACGTACCAGCCCGCAGGCTCACCCGAGCCGGTTTCATCACGTGGCGCTCATTGGTAAGTTCCAGGCAGCCGATACCCACAGAGACCTTCACGGTTTGGCGGTTTTTTTGACGGCTCAGGGGCTCGAGGTGAGCTTGGAGCGGGAGACCGCCCTGAACACGGGCATCGGCGACTTCCCCACCGTGGATGTCGACGCCATTGGTCGACAGTGTGACCTCGCCGTGGTGGTTGGTGGCGATGGCACCATGCTGGGCGTTGGTAGGCGTTTGGCGAGCCATGGTGTGCCCATGATCGGGGTCAATCAGGGCCGGGTGGGCTTCATTACCGACATAGCGCTTGAAGATTACCGGGACGTGTTACCGCCCATGCTGGCCGGCGAATACGACCAAGAATTACGGGGGATGATGCAAGCACAGGTTTGGCGAGAGGGGCATTGCGTGTTCGAGGCCTCGGCCCTAAATGACGTGGTGGTCAACCGCGGCAGTGCCAGCGGCATGATCGAACTGCGCATCGAGGTGAACGATCATTTTGTTGCCAACCAGCGTGCGGACGGTCTGATCATCGCGTCACCAACAGGGTCGACGGCATATGCCATGTCCGCAGGCGGCCCCATCGTGCACCCCAGCGTGGCGGGGTGGGTAATGGCGCCGATCGCACCACACACGTTGTCCAACCGCCCGATTGTTTTGCCATTTGAGTGCGAGGTGGTGATTGAGATTGTTCGCGGCTTAGGGGCCACTGCCAACTTTGACATGCAGTCGCTCACCAGTTTGCTCAAGGGCGACCGCATTACAGTTCGTGCGGCCGCGCATGGCCTGCGTCTGCTACACCCCATTGGCTGGAACTACTTCGATACCTTGCGTAAAAAACTACATTGGAATGAGGGCGCTGCCTAACCATGAGTCTTCGGCGTATTTCTTTGAAGGACTTTGTGATCGTTGACACACTTGAGGTCGATGTGTCAAACGGCTTCACCGCCCTGACAGGCGAGACGGGTGCCGGTAAGTCTATTTTAATCGACGCGGTTCAAATCGCACTGGGTCAGCGCGCCGATGCGGGCGTGATTCGGCATGGTGCCAACCGCTGCGACATCGTGATTGAAGTTGACGGGACCCCCGACTTATACGACTGGCTTATCGAGAGTGGCTTGGATGGCGATGCAGGTGACCGCCATAACCACCAACTGCTGTTGCGTCGACAAATTGATGCACAAGGTCGCAGTAAAGCGTGGATCAACGGCTTCCCGGCCACCATGACGCAGCTACGCCATGTGGGCGATGCACTGGTTGATATTCATGGGCAGCATGCGTGGCAAAGCCTCAGCCGCCCGGCGTCACAACGCGCCTTGCTTGACGGTTACGCCGGCATCAACACCACCAAACTCGCGGAGTTATGGCAGGCATGGCGGGATAGCGAAAACACCTTAACCGAGGCGACCGCCAAGCAAGCTACCTTGGCGCAAGACGCTGAAAGGCTCAGTTGGCAAATCACTGAACTGGGCAAGCTGGCACCCAAGGCCGATGAGTGGGAGGCACTCAATGCCGAGCACAACCGCCAGTCGCATGCGCAGGCGCTGATTGAAGCAGCCCAACTGGGCGCTGATGCCCTAGAGGATGGCGATCACAACGCCAGTGGCCTGATTCATAAAACAATTGTGGCCCTCGAAAAGCACACAGACATCGAGCCGCAATTCACCCCGTTGGTCGAGGTGCTGCAACAGGCGCAGGCGCTCATTGAGGATGCCACTCACAGCCTGCATTTGTACGGCCGTCACAACGACCTAGACCCTGCAGAATTCCGTGTGCTGGATGAACGTGTGAGCAACTGGTTGTCGCACGCACGCCGCCTGAAATGCGAACCAGAAACGTTGCCCCAACGCCTCTCGGCGTGGGAGGCTGAGCTCGCCAGTTTGAACGAGGCAGTCGATATTGAGGGTCTCAAAAAACAAGTTGCCGCAAACTCGAAACAGGTGATGGCCGAGGCCAAGGTCGTGCATGAAGCCCGCGAGAAGGCGGCGAAGCGCCTGTCCACGGAGATCACAACGGCCATGCAAACCCTCGGCATGGATGGGGGCCTTTTTGAGGTGGCTATCGAGCTACTGGAGACGCCACAGCAACATGGTCTCGATGACATCGAGTTTTTAGTTGCTGGGCACGCAGGCACGCCACCAAGACCCGTCAATAAAGTAGCCTCAGGGGGTGAGTTGTCACGTATCGCATTGGCGATTGCGGTTTGCACCAGTCGCTTGGGCGAAGCGCCAACTTTGATATTCGACGAGGTTGACTCTGGAATTGGCGGACAGGTGGCACAGACCGTCGGGCAGTTGATGCACCGTTTAGGTCGCGATCGACAGGTATTGGCAGTCACGCACTTGGCGCAGGTCGCCGCCAGCGCCGATAACCACTGGGTGGTTAAAAAAGCGCGTCAATCGGATCAAACAGTCAGTGAGGTACATCCCGTTGCAGGTGACGCGAGGACGCAAGAAATCGCGCGCATGCTGGGCGGTGATGTGCAATCCAAGACATCACTGGCGCATGCCTCTGAGATGTTGGCCCAGGGGCAGACAGCATGACGTTCAAGCTGGAAAGCGCTGGCATTGACTCAGCCGGGGCACTCGAATTGGTCTTGTTAACCGGTGTGTCCGGCTCAGGCAAATCGGTGGCGCTTGCCGCGCTAGAGGATGCGGGTTACTTTTGTGTAGACAACCTGCCGCCTGAGTTATTGCTGGATCTTGTCGCCGTTGAACAAAAACACAAGGCACGGAAAGTGGCAGTGGCCATGGATGCCCGCAGTGCCACCGGCTTGCCCGGGATTCCGGCGGACCTCAAAACACTGCAAGCGCAAGGTATAAAGCTGATCGCCATCTACCTCGAAACCACAACCGATGCGTTGGTTAGACGGTTCTCAGAGACACGGCGCGCACACCCCTTACTGACGGGCGATGCCAAGATACAAAACCCAACGCGCGTGCTCATGGAGGCCATCGCCTTAGAGCGCGAGCTCCTCAAAGACTTGCGTGATAAAGCGCATGTGATCGACACCAGTCAAACCAGTGCCGCCGGTTTGCGAACGCAAATTAAACAGCTGATCGAAGTCGACAACCCAGAAAGTGGTCTGCAGTTGATGTTCGAGTCGTTTGCTTTCAAACAAGGCATCCCTATGGATGCAGACTTTGTGTTCGATGTTCGCATGTTGCCTAACCCCCACTACGAGCCAACACTGCGTGCGCTAACGGGGTTGGATCAGGGTGTCATCGACTACCTCCGTGCGCAACCGGCGGTCGATCAGATGCGGGCGCAGATCTCTGAGTTTTTGTTGCAATGGTTGCCCTCAATGGCCCGTGATCACCGCGCGTATGTGACGGTTGCCATTGGTTGCACGGGTGGCCAACACCGCTCCGTTTATTTAGCCCAAACCCTCTGCACCCAATTTGCCAAAGAATGGTCGACCCAGGTGCGCCATCGAGAGCTCGAAAAGAAAGCCAACGCCTAAAGGCGCGTTTCTCCCAGCAACCATTTACGGGCAGGCGCGGGCAGTGCCGCTGAGATCAAAGCCTCTATCGGTACCCAGTCCCCCTGCAAAAGTGTATCGGGTGCGCGCACAAATACCTGATCCAAGCTGACTGTTACAGGCGTGAGATACAGGTCTTTGTGCGTGAGCACATGTTTAATCACGTCGCCTGTTTCAGCTTTTTCAATCGCGACCTTGCTGATGCCCTGCGCGTGAAGCCACGTGTGCAAACTTAATTCGCTGTCGAACAAAGGGGGCGCCTGCATCCCAGCCCAAATACCCTTTTGCGGTCGACGCTCTAACCAGATCGCCCCGGGCGTTTGGATGCGCAACCAAAGCCAACGCTCGGTCGTTCGCTTCAGCTTCTTCAACTTAACGGGGTATTGGGTTTGCGCGCTCGCTGCGCGCGCCGCGCACAACGATTGCACGGGGCACGTCTCACATTGGGGGCTGCGCAAATGGCAAACGGTGGCACCCAAGTCCATCAACCCTTGCGTGTAAGCGGGCATCACTTCGCATGGAGCGGCGGCGCCGGATGCCAGCCCAAGTGTCAAGAGCGCTTGCGCCTTTTCATGCAATTGCTTGCTCGCTGCGGTGGTACTCAAGTCGCCCTCGAAAGCCAATAACCGCGACAGCACCCGTTTGACGTTGCCGTCATAAATACTCACCGGCACGCCGTAACAAAAAGACGCGATCGCGGCGGCGGTGGAGGGGCCAATGCCGGGTAACTTAACCAACGCATCGACGGTGCTTGGAAATACGCCACCGTGCTGGTCTACCAACGCCTGCGCGCACCGATGCAGCATGCGCGCGCGACTGTAATAGCCCAAGCCAGCCCACAGCGACAGCACATCAGACTGGGGCGCTGCAGCTAACGCCTGGACGGTGGGAAATGCGGTGAGGAATCGGTCGAAATACGAGATGACCGTAACCACTTGGGTTTGCTGCAGCATCACCTCAGATAGCCACACCCGATAAGGCTCACGCTGCTGTTGCCAGGGCAAATGATGACGGCCATGCGCCCGCTGCCAAGCCACCAATTGCGATACAAAAGTTGGGGGCAACGCGACGGGCTGATTCATTTTTGGCAGCTCGCACAGTAATAGGTGGCACGTTGTCCCTGAACCATTCGTTTAATGGGGCTTTGGCACACGTAGCATGGCTCACCGGCGCGGTCATAGACCCTTGATTGGGTTTGAAACAAGCCGTGCTCACCCTGTGCGTTTTTAAAGTCTTTGAGTGTCGATCCACCCAGGTCAACGGCTTGTTGCAGCACCTGCTTGATCACGGCATGCAAGCGTCTGAGCCTTGCTGGCGCGACACGGTTAGCGGCACGTGTGGGGCGTATACCGGCTAAAAACAGAGCCTCCGACGCATAAATATTACCGACACCAACCACAACATCGCCGGCCAACAAGACCTGCTTGATCGGCGCACGACGCATCCGCATTGCGGCGACAAAGTCGTCGACTTCAAAGCCATCGTCCAAAGGCTCGACGCCGAGATGGCCCAACAACTTGACGGCACGGGCGTCGGACAAGCCATCGGCATACACAATGGCGCCAAACCGCCGGGGATCAGTTAAGCGTAAAACGCCTGCCGAGGTGTGCAGCTCAAAGTGGTCATGTGTACCAAGCGCCGTGCGTGCTGCACCCGCCGGCGAGAAGGCCAAGCTACCCGACATGCCCAAGTGCACCATCAACAAACCTGGGTTGAGGTGCAGCAAAAGGTACTTGCCGCGTCGCGTGACATTGGTGATGACCCGACCAGCCACCACCGATGGCGCGCAGCCCAGCGGCCAACGCAATGGCTTGCCCATCCAAAGGTGCGCGATCGTGGCCCCTTGGATGGCATCGGCAAAGCTTCGACGCGTGACTTCGACTTCTGGAAGTTCGGGCATGGGTAAAGGCTTTTTATGGTTTTTGGGTATTGGCGCGAGGCATTCGCCTGAAGCGCGAATCGCTTATTATGGTGGGTCACAGCAGCTTTTTTGACCCGGCTTGCAACACCCCACCTTCTGCCAATATGCCTAAGCACCGTTACCCAACTTTTGCGAAACGGTTGTTACCCATCACATGGGCCATTGCCGTGTGCGTGGCGCAGGCGGCCACACCGCCGGGCCCCGCTTCAACCGACGAGAACTCAGAGCTCGACGGGCGTTTGTTCTATCAAATACTCGCAGGGGAAATCGCTAGCCGTCAGGGCGATAACGGCTTGGCATTCCAATTCATTGCCGCTGCCGCCAAAAACAGCGAAGACGAACAACTATCGGCCCGCGCAGTAGAGATTGCGATTCAAGCGGGTGCGGGCGATGTCGCATGGGGTGCTGTCAACGATTGGATCAAACGCCAGCCGGAAAGCCAAAGAGCGCAGTCGATGAAGTTACGGGTTGCCATTGCGACCAACCGACTGAATGGCGTGACAGAAGCACTGACGAAAATCATCGCGCAATCGTCAGGCGCAGATCGGCGCGAGATTATTCGCGCCATTCCAAGCACGCTGAACCGATTGCCACAAGCCCTTCAGAAGAAGGCGGATGAGATCGCGCAGACCAGCCTCAAAGCTGTCAAAAGAGACCGCGAATTGGCAGCGGCGGCCTGGGCTGCCATTGGTACGGTCAGGCTAAACGGGAACGACACCGCGGGTGCAATGCGAGCCCTGGCAGAGGCTTATAAGTCCCGTCCCGCTGATCTCGACGCTGGTCGGCTGGCCCTCAATCTGATGGAACAAGGTGTCGCCACCGCCGAGCCTCTGGTGGTTCAACACATCAATGCGCTGACTGACAAAACGAACGCGCGCTTCAGCTATGCGCGGTTACTGTTCATTGATAACCGTTTGACCCCTGCGCTGAACGAGCTTGAGCGGCTTCTTGCCGACTCGCCAGAATTCATTGCCGCGTGGCTCTTGAGGGGACAAATCGAGCTACAGCACGGTAATTTTGCAGCCGCTGGCAAGGCGGCCCAGCAAGCGTTGGCGCTCAATCAAAAGGAAACGGCAGCGGCCAAAACCAACGATCCATCGCGTAGCGATCTGATTGACCGTCAAAGTCGGTTGCTTTTGGCAGATATAGCCCAAGCGCAATCTTACTGGGCAAGCGCCGAGCAATGGCTCGCTGCGATCCCAGCAGACGATGACGTCAACTATCGCAAAGCGGTGCTGATGGGTAAGCAGGGACGTTTGGATGATGCCTTGAGCCTGTTGGACAGCCCGAGCGCATCGGACGACATGCCGGGTGCTGATGCGACCAAAAACAAGATGCAACTGAAAGTGCGGTGGTTACGGGAATTCAACCGCACGGCAGACGCCTATCAGTTGTCCAGCGAGCTGACCGATGCATACCCCGACGATCCGGAACTTCTATACAGCCAGGCCATGTTGGCTGAGCAACTTGGCAAACACGCCGAGATGGAAACGTTGCTGCGTACCTTGATTGCCAAACGCCCGGATTACAGTCACGCCTACAACGCGCTGGGTTACGCGCTGGTCGACCGTGGTGAGCGCCTGCCGGAAGCACAAGCGCTCATTGAAGAGGCTTTGCGACTGAGCCCCAATGACCCACTCATTACCGACAGTTTGGGTTGGGCTTATTTTCGACAGGGCAACCTGGCCGAAGCCGCGCGTACCTTGCAAAAAGCCTATGGTATGAAACAAGACCCTGAAATTGCCGCGCACTTGGGCGAGGTCTGGTGGAAATTGGGGCAAACCCAATCTGCGGAAAAATTACTGCGTGACGCACAGCGCCGATACCCAAAGAGCACAGTACTGATCGATACCTTAAAGCGTTTGGGGATTACGCCTTGACGCTGGCGGGTCAATTGATGGCGCGTGGACGCATGGTGCTGGCGTTTTTGGCGGCGCTGGTGCTGCTCGGATGCGCCACACCCCCACGCCCCGCTAGCTTACACAACGCGTCCTGGCAAGGACGGCTGGCCATCGTCGTTGACAGCGAGCCCCGCGAATCGCACCGAGCTAACTTCGATCTCATGGGTACGGCAAAAGCGGGCGAATTGTTGTTGTTGTCGCCGCTGGGTACAACGGTTGCGCAAGCACGTTGGACGCAAGATGCTGTGTTACTCACACAAGGTAACCGCAGCGTCAGATACAACAACCTGGACGATCTCAGTGCCGAGCTGCTGGGTGCGGCATTACCCATTGACGCGCTGTTTGATTGGTTACAGGGTCGCGACACGCGTGCAGCCGGTTGGCGTGCTGATCTGTGCCGACTGGCCGAGGGTCGGCTGGTTGCGGAACGGCAGAATCCACAACCGCGTGCCCGACTCACTCTCTTGTTTGAGCCCAGCCCCCTTGGGGCTGTACCGCCATGCGAACCCCTGAGCTGATCACCGACGCCACAGGTCTGCCACGTTGGCGCAACTTGCCGGCGCCCGCAAAGTTGAATTTGTTCCTGCACGTTGTCGGACGACGAGCTGATGGCATGCATGAGCTGCAGTCGATTTTCACACTAATCGATTGGGCGGATTACCTCGACATCACAGTACGATCCGACGGGTTGATAGAACGGATCGACGGCGCAGGCCAGCAGCCCATCGAGTTACCCGCGGACGATCTGTGTGTACGCGCCGCCAATTGTTTGAAAGCATATGCGGGCGTTGCGCTGGGCGCTACGATTCGACTTGAAAAAAACCTGCCAGCTGAGGCTGGTATGGGTGGCGGGTCATCAGACGCAGCGACCTGCTTACTGGCACTCAACCATTTGTGGGGTTGCAAGCTCTCGGTTGACACACTTTGCGAGCTCGGCGCGACCCTTGGCGCTGATGTCCCGTTTTTTATCCGCGGTCACGATGCGTGGGTCGAAGGGATTGGTGAGATCATCCGCCCGCTTGATTTGCCCGAACTGTCGTTTTGGGTCATCAAGCCGGCGGCCGGTGTATCGACACCCGCCATCTTCAAAGCGCCTCACCTCAACCGGCAAACCAAACGCGTCGATCTGAACACTTTTAACCAACGGCCATTGACTGACAGAGCCGATTTCGGCCACAACGACCTTCAACCTGTCGCGACTGAGTTGTGCCCTGATATTCAAGCGGCACTCGATCGACTGGCGGCCCTTGGCCTTCAAGGTCGCATGACCGGTTCGGGGAGTACAGTGTTTGCGATAGCACCTGACGGGGGGGCGGAAACACTGCCCGACCTCCCTGATGGCTGGCTGTCTCGAAAATGCAAAAAAGTAGGAATTCATCCCTTAGCGAATTGGGAAAGCTCTAAAAATGTTGGATAATAGAAGGCTCGACTGATTAGCAGCCACGTCTACCTGATCAGCGAGGCTGTTAGCTCAGCACCTAGGGGAGTCGCCAAGTTGGTTAAGGCACTGGATTTTGATTCCAGCATGCGAGGGTTCGAGTCCTTCCTCCCCTGCCATTAGCCTGTGTGATGTGCGCGCGATCACATCACGCTGATCTCTTCCAACAGATATCATTCAGCTGGGTTCCAAATGCAAGTTTCCGGACACGACTTCATGGTTTTTACCGGTAACGCCAACCCAGTGTTGGCCTCCGAAATTGCCCAGCACCTGAACGTCCCCCTCGGCGGTATAAATGTCGGCCGTTTTTCCGATGGTGAAGTCTCCGTTGAAGTGACTCAAAACGTGCGTGCCCGCCACGCCTTCATCGTTCAGCCGACTTGCGCGCCGACCAATGAGAACCTGATGGAACTCATCATCATGGTGGACGCGCTGAAGCGCGCCTCGGCAACCAGTATTGCCGCCGTGATCCCCTATTTCGGCTACGCACGTCAAGACCGCCGTCCCCGCTCGAGCCGCGTGCCAATCAGCGCGAAGGTGGTAGCCAACATGCTGCAAGCGGTTGGCGTCTCTCGCGTGCTGACCATGGACCTGCACGCCGACCAGATCCAAGGCTTTTTCGACATTCCGGTCGACAACATTTACGCCTCTCCCGCACTGTTGGGTGACCTGCGCAGCAAAAACTACAAAGATCTGCTGGTTGTATCCCCCGACGTTGGCGGTGTGGTTCGTGCACGTGCACTGGCCAAACAACTTGACTGCGATATGGCCATCATTGACAAGCGCCGTCCCCGTGCCAACGTGTCCGAAGTGATGCATGTCATTGGTGATATCGATGGCCGTAACTGCGTGATCATGGACGACATGATCGACACCGCTGGTACTTTGGTTAAAGCGGCTGAGGTTCTGAAAGAGCGTGGTGCGCGCAACGTTTACGCGTATTGCACACACGCCATTTTCTCTGGCCCAGCCATTGACCGGATCAGCAAAGGCGAGGCCCTCGATGAGGTCGTCGTCACCAACACCATTCCCCTGTCACAGGCCGCACAAGCCTGTGCCAAGATCCGCCAAGTCTCCGTTGCACCGCTGATGGCTGAAACCATCGCACGCATTGCGTCCGGAGAGTCGGTTATGAGTTTGTTTGCGGACCAAGAAAACCTGTTCTGATCACTCGTTGATTCTGGTTTTTCAGTTCGCTTCAAAGCGTGTCGTCTCGAAGCTTTTGGGCTTCGGTGGCGGCTTTTTTTGTTGAGATAGCCTTGGTCGCGAGGTATCTCGTTTAGGAGTTTGTTATGAAATTCGTCGCTTTTGAGCGCGCTAAGCAGGGAACGGGTGCGAGCCGCCGTCTGCGTAACTCAGGCCGTACGCCTGGTATCGTTTTCGGTGGTACAGCCGAGCCAACCGCTATTGAGCTGGATCACAACGCACTGTGGTTTGCATTGCAGAAGGAAGCCTTCCACGCCTCCTTACTGGAAATGGAATTCAACGGTAAAACAGAAAGCGTTTTGCTGCGTGATGTTCAGTACCACCCTTTCAAGCAATTGGTTTTGCACGTTGACTTCCAACGCGTCGACGAGAAGACCCGCTTGCACAAGAAAGTTCCTTTGCACTTCATCAACGCAGAAAACTCACCCGCCGTCAAAATCGACAAGTGTGTGGTGAACCACGTGATGAACGAATTGGAAGTCGAGTGCTTGGCTATGAACCTGCCTGAGCACATTGATGTTGATTTGTCAGAAGCCACCAAGGGTACCGCGATCCACGTGGGTGACCTGAAGCTGGCCAAAGGCATCAAGGCTGTGACGCACGGCAAGAAGAACATGACGGTCGTGACATTCAACGCGCCCGCTGTGTCTGATGACGCTGCACCAGCTGCCGCTGCTGAGTAAGCAAGGCACGCAACTGATTCGCCAGCAAAACTGGCTTTGACTTGCTGAAACCCACTTCGACGTTGTCGAGTGGGTTTTTTCTTTGGTGCCGTCGAAACGATAAACTCGAGTTCATGATCAGACTATTTGTAGGGCTTGGTAACCCAGGTTCGGAATACGCAGACACGCGACACAATGCGGGTTTTTGGTGGGTTGATGCATTAGCAGACCGCTGGCGCTTGACCCTGCGCTTCGAGAAAACCTACTTTGGTTTGCTGGCGCGCGGCACGGTTGAGGGTGAGACGGTGTGGTTGTTGGAGCCGCAAACCTTCATGAATCTCAGTGGTAAATCGGTCGGTACGCTGGCGCGATTTTTCAAAATTCCACCTGAGGAAATCTTAGTGGCACACGACGAGTTGGACTTGCCTGCAGGCGAGGTCAAACTCAAGCAGGGAGGCGGCCACGCAGGACACAACGGGTTGCGCGATATCCACGCGCAACTGGGTAGCCCCAATTACTGGCGCTTGCGGCTCGGTATTGGACACCCAGGGCAAAAAAATGAAGTCGCCAATTGGGTATTGAAAAAGCCTTCCCCGGATGAGCGTGCGGGCATCGCGCAGGCGATGGATCGCGGCCTAAAGGCTGCCGAGTTGTTACTTTTGGGGGAGACCAATAAAGCAACTGCCATCATTCACACCAGTAAACCGCCACGCGAGAAAAACCCCCGCCCGGCCGCAGACTAGTCGACTTTGTTACCAGTCAGGCGCTCGTATTTGGCCAAGAGCTGTACACGTGACTCAATAAAGTTGGGGTGAACAGGAATACAGGCGACAGGACATAAGGCCATACATTGCGGCTCATCAAAGTGCCCCACACACTCGGTGCATTTGTTGGGGTCAATCTCGTAGATGTGCTCACCCATGTAGATGGCCTGGTTGGGACATTCAGGCTCACAGACATCACAGTTGATGCAGTCGTCAGTGATGGTAAGTGCCATCAGTTAGCCTTTCAAAGCCTGCGCAACGACGGGACTAACCATGCCCGATACATCACCACCGAGTTTAGAAATCTCCCGAACCAGCGTGCTTGAGATGCATTGCAAGTCCGGTTGCGGCAACAGAATGACCGTATCGACGGCTGGCGCTAATTTGCGATTCATTGCAGCCATTTGCGCTTCAAAATCATAGTCCGTATGGTTGCGTACACCTCGAACCACCGCACTCGCTTGGTGTTGCAAGCAAAAATCCATGATCAACCCTTCAAAGGGCAAGACCTGCGCGCCAGGCACGTCTGCCATGGCAGCAGAGACCATGGCCATTCGCTCATCCAGAGTGAATCGGGTTTGCTTGTGGTGGGCTACCGCAACGCCCACGATCACGCGGTCAAACAGCTGCGCCGCACGCTTCAGCACGTCCTCGTGCCCCAGCGTGACGGGGTCAAATGTTCCGGGGTAGACAACAACACGCATGCGTAACGGCCTCAGTCGAGTTTTGGCACTTGGGCCAGTAAATAAAAGCGCACGGCACCCGCCTTACCGGCGCGATGGATTTGATAGCCCAGTTGCGCCAGCACCGACTCCGGCCAAGCTTGCGCCGATTCTAGGTAAACCAGCCCCTCTGCGGCAATAGCACCATGCGCCGCCTGCAGCGCCTGCTGGTAGAGCGGGTTTTCGCTTGATTCTATCGTTTTGTCGCCGAAGGGGGGGTCGAGGAAGACCACATCCCAGCCGGCCGAGCGCTGCGCCGACAACAGGGCAATGGCGTCGCCGCTCACGATGCGAACGCCAGGCACATTCAAACGGGCCTGATTTTGGGTGAGCGCTTGCAACGCGGCCCGATCTCGCTCAACCATCCAGACCGTTTCGGCACCGCGGGAAGCCGCCTCAAACCCCAGCGCACCGGAGCCTGCGAATGCATCGAAACACCTCAAGCCTGAGAGGTCTTGGCCCAACCAATTGAACAACGTTTCACGCACACGGTCACCGGTGGGCCGTAACCCCGAGGCGACGGGTACGGTCAACTTGCTGCGCTTGAATCGTCCACCGATGATGCGGACCTCCCCCGCGCGCGGGTGCGGTTTTTTAGGGTTGCCAGCTGCCGGCTGCGGACGGGGTGAGATATGTTTCATAGAATGCAGCTATTGTAGAAAATAACCATGTTCAGCTTTTTTAAGAAAAAAAACAGCCCCGCAGCAGCAGCACCGCCTCAGGCGGTAGTGCTCGTCGACAACGTTCCTAGCTCAGCCGACACCGAACCCACCACGGAAAACCGCACCGAGTGGCTGGGGCGATTGCGTAACGGCCTGCGAAAAACAAGCCAGTCGCTGAGCCATGTTTTCACGGCTGGCCGAATTGATGAGGACCTTTACGAAGAACTTGAATCTGCGTTGCTGATGTCAGACGCCGGTGTCAAAGCAACACAGCACGTCATGCAGCAGCTTCGCGCGCGAGTCAAACAAACCCGTAGCAACGAAGCCAGCAGTGTGCGTGGTTTCGTGACCGACGCATTCGCGGCACTCCTTCAGCCGCTAGAAAAGCCATTACAGGTTGACCAAGCCAGCCCCACCGTGATCATGATGACTGGTGTCAACGGCGCCGGTAAGACCACGACAATTGGTAAGCTTACGCGCCACCTGAGTGACGCGGGCGCGGCCGTTTTACTTGCGGCTGGCGACACCTTTAGAGCCGCAGCCCGCGAGCAACTCGACGTATGGGCCGGGCGAAACCAAGTGGATATCGTGAGCCAGGATGGCGGTGACCCCGCAGCAGTGAGCTTTGATGCGGTGAAAGCAGGTATTGCCAGGAAAAAGGACGTGGTGCTGATCGACACGGCGGGGCGTCTGCCAACCCAAGGGCACCTAATGGAGGAGCTCAAGAAAATCAAGCGTGTGCTGCAAAAGGCCGAACCCTCGGCGCCCCACGAAGTGCTGTTGGTGATTGATGGCAACACAGGGCAAAACGCATTGGCCCAAGTAAAGGCTTTTGATGACGCCCTCGGGTTAACTGGCCTGATTGTGACCAAACTAGACGGGACCGCTAAGGGCGGCGTTTTGGCCGCTATCGCGATGGAGAGGCCGATTCCGGTGTACTTCATCGGCGTTGGTGAGACGCTCAATGACCTGCGCGACTTCAACGCCACTGAGTTTGCACAGGCGATATTCGGCGAGAAATGAGGGGGTAAATAGGGCTATTGGCACTCTCGATCAGTGAGTGCTAAAATAATCTCACATGACGAAAGTAAGGAGAAACCCTATGACTTCACTGGTCCCCTTGAGCGCCAATGCATTGGCGGTTCGTGACCCTTGGTCGGTTCTCCCTCCCCTTGGCAGCTTGGATGCGTACATTGGGGCGGTTAACCGGCTTCCCATGCTCACCCTCGAACAAGAGCAGAACTTCGCAAAAAAACTAAAAGAAAACAACGACCTAGAGGCCGCTGGTGCACTCATCATGTCCCACTTGCGCTTGGTCGTTTCCGTGTCCCGCCAGTATTTAGGCTACGGTTTACCCCACGCTGACTTGATTCAAGAAGGCAATATCGGCCTGATGAAGGCGGTGCGTCGATTTGACCCTGCCCATGGCGTTCGTCTGGTCAGTTACGCCCTGCACTGGATCAAGGCAGAGATCCACGAATACATCTTGAAGAACTGGCGCATGGTGAAGGTCGCCACGACCAAAGCCCAACGCAAGCTGTTTTTTAACCTGCGTGCCATGAAACAAGGGCTCCAGCAAACAGCCGACGACCAAGACACGGGCGCCTACCGAACCACCCTCAACCCAGACGAAGTCAATGTGGTTGCGGCCCACCTGAACGTCAAGCCGGAAGAGGTGCTAGAGATGGAAACCCGTCTCGCCGGCGGTGACGTGGTTTTAGACCCCTGCCCCAGCGCTGACGGTGAAGACAGCTTTGGCCCCATCACTTACTTGAGCGATGCGCGATTCGAGCCGACCAACGTGATCGAATCAGCCGAGCGCGACCATTTGGCGCACGACGGTGTTGCCGCGGCGCTAAATCAACTCGACGATCGCGCCAAGCGCATCGTGACCGAGCGTTGGTTAAAGGTCAATGACGACGGCTCAGGCGGTATGACCCTGCATGATCTGGCCGATGAGTTTGGTGTCAGTGCCGAGCGAATCCGCCAAATCGAGGCGGCGGCCCTCAAAAAGATGCGGCTCGCGCTTTCCAACTAAGGAGAAGAGCAGGCGGGAGCCGAAGGTGCCCGCCAAGCGAAATCGGGGTAGTATGTGCATGGAATAACCAATCCCCGCCCTCCATGATCGAAATTCCGAAGTCATCAGAACCCCCGATCGGCGCTGTGGCAACGCGCCCGGCCGCTCTCAAGATACTGGTAACCAGTCGCAAGGGAGGAGTCGGTAAAAGTACGATCTCAGCAAACCTGGCTGCGTTTTTCAAACTCCAGCACGGGCTCACGACGACCCTGCTGGACCTTGACCTGCACGGCTCGTCCAGCGAATGGTTGCGAGAAGCCAGACCAATCGGCGTTGTGGTTCAACATCATCCGCTGCCGCTCGACCTAGGGCGGAAAGGCGCCGCGATGGAGGCACGCCGGCACCTTCGCCATGCGTCCGAAAGCTCCGATGTCGTGATCGCTGACCTCACATGGTCTGATGCCTTAGACGGTAACTGGCTGTTTGATTACGACATTGTCTTAACGCCTGTCTCGATGTCTGGGATCGAGGTCGCGGCGACCATTGGTTTTTTATCAAACCTCCACTGGGTTTTTGAATCGACCGTTCGCACGGCACCGCAGTTGGTCATTTGCCCAAGCCGTGTGGATGAGACCGATTCGATCAGCAAAATCTTCACCTCACAAACCTTCCCAATCAGCTTCGTATTGAGTCCACCCGTTTACAACTACAAAGAAGCTAAATTTCTTTTCAAGAAGGACTACCTCAGCGAGCTACCTGACAACCAAGGCGCAACCTTCAAGGCATTTGCGCAGAGCATCGCTGACGTCGGGTTTGCGCACATGCGCAGCAAAGTGCGACGCAACATCAGCATTGGGAATTTAAGCAAGGTGTCAGGCGATTCGCAGGTGTTGAATCATTTCATGCAGCAGCGCACACAGGCACAGCCAACGACCCCTGAACCGAGCACACGTACGTTGGTAACGAGCGCTTCAGCGGAAAAAGTAACCCCGACCGAGCCACCCAAAAAATCAAGTCTATTCAAGCGACTATTTGGTTAGCCTAGGTCAAGGCCACGCAAGTACTGTTTAAAGTCCGCATGCAAATCAACACGTTTCAGCGCGAGGTGAACAGTGGCCTCAAGGAAACCAGCTTGGGTGCCACAGTCGTATCGTGCCCCGTTGTAGCGATAAGCGTAAACCGATTCGTCGCGCATCAGTCCAGCGATACCATCAGTCAATTGCAACTCCCCGCCAGCACCTGCAGATTGTTGCCGAATGTGCGCGAACACCGATGGATTCAAAACATAGCGCCCCGCGACTGCCAAGGTTGAGGGTGCGACTTCAGGTGCAGGCTTTTCTACCAGGCCCTTGATCACGACCAAGTCACCACTCACACCCTGGGTGTCTACGATGCCATACCGCTTGGTTTCATGCGAAGGTACATCTTGAACCGCCAAAATGCTACTCCCGACTTTGGCGTAAGCATCGACCATTTGTGCCATGACCGGTGGCTGGCCCAACATCAAATCATCAGCCAATAGAACCGCGAAAGGCTCGTCGCCCACCAGCGGCTCCGCGCATAACACGGCATGCCCCAAACCCAATGGCCGCGGCTGTCGCACATACACACAGGTCATGTCGTCTGGCTTAATGGCGTGGACCATGGCCAACAAATCATGTTTCTGACTCGCCTCTAGCGCACTCTCTAATTCGAACGCTGTGTCAAAGTGGTCTTCGATTGCCCGCTTATGCCGACCCGTGACAAAAATCATTTCGCGAATACCGGCAGCATACGCCTCCTCGACTGCGTATTGGATCAGAGGCTTATCGACCACTGGCAACATTTCTTTTGGGATGGCCATGGTCGCTGGCAGGAATCGGGTGCCCATTCCCCCAACGGGGAAAACGGCTTTACGAACGGGCTTCATAGGCGGCTTACTTCCGTGTCTTTCGGTTAATTTAACTTGAAACCGCTGGCGCCAAGCGCCCGCATAACGCCAGCGCCAACGGCGGCACCGAATTGGCGGGCCAGCCGCTCGGCTACATTTTCGCGGCGGGTGTAGTCGATAACCTCAGGGGCATTCACGACCTCGCGAGCGACGTAGTCAAGACCGCCGAGTTGATCGGCCAAGCCCATTTCAACGGCCTGCTGTCCTGTCCAATAGAGACCACTGAAAGTTTCGTCGGTTTCTTGTAACCGCTTACCGCGGCCCGCACGCACCACACCGATGAACTGTTGGTGGATCTCAGTCAACACACCCTGCACATGCGCTTGCTGCTTGGGTGACACCGGGCTGAAGGGATCTAACAAACCCTTGTTTGCGCCAGCGGTCATTAACCGGCGTTCGACGCCCAACTTTTGCATCAACTCAGTGAAACCAAAGCCATCCATCAACACACCGATGCTGCCCACAATGCTGGCCTTATCGACGAAGATGTCATCGGCGTTCGCAGCGATGTAATAGGCAGCTGAGGCACAGGTCTCCTCAACCACCACATACAGTGGCTTTTTATAAAGCGCTTTCAAACGAAGCATTTCGTCACTGATCAATCCGGCCTGCACGGGGCTGCCGCCCGGGCTGTTGATCAGCAAAACGACGGCCTGTGCGCCCTCGTCTTCAAACGCGGCACGCATTGACTGGTTGATATCCTCAGCATTCGCTTCACTGTCGGCGGCGATCTCGCCAGACACGGTGACCACTGCCGTGTGCGGTGTACTGACCATCGCGGGTTGGCCGACATCCCGAAAGGCCCACCAAAAGAAGACGCCAACCACAGTTAAGAATGAGAGGAATCGAATCCAACGCCAGCGGCGATTGGCCCGAGATACTTTGACCTGCTCGGTTAGCAGCGCCTTGAGGGCGTCGCGCTCCCATTGCGTGTCGCTTGGTTTGTCCGTTGGCGCGGTGCCATCTGCGTGCGTTGGTTGCGTATCCGACATAGGGGGCGTTCTTTAAAAATTAAAGGGCTGAAGGTTGTATTGTGCCTGCCACCAAATCACACCATCCCTTTCCTGGGTATGAATCAGAACCAACCCACCCCGACAAGGCCCACCGACACAAGCGCCGGTCAAGGGCGCATGTAAAGCGCCGTGCGATGCGCACAAGAGCCATTGTCCATCTTGAGAAAAGAAACGATTCGGTTGCCAGTCCATTTCCATCGCGACGTGGCTACACCGATTAACGTAGGCCCTTACCTCATCCTGAAAACGAATGGCAAAGGCGCGGCAGGTCTGCCCTTGGTAAACGATATCGAACGGCACGGCCAAACCACCGTTTTCAAGGTCGGTACTGCGACAGAGCGCGTGCCAGTCATCACCTAAGGTCTGCTGCGTCGTGACCATCACATCCCCTATTTCTAGCGCCCAATGGCTTCAGGCCCCCAGCAGCCAGTGCCGCATCTCGGTGACACTGGCGACGACTGCTTGCGGGTGACAGGCCCTCAGCGCCTGCGCGTCGTGTGCGCCATAAGCTACGCCCAGCGCTGCACAGCCCGCCCGATTTGCCATCGTTAGATCATGACTGGTGTCGCCAACCATTAATACGCGGTCGGGCGAGACACGGGCCGCAGCCATGAGCTCAAACAGCATTTGGGGGTTGGGCTTACCCGCGGTTTCATCCGCCGTGCGGGAGTCGTCAAAGACCCCTTTCAGGTCCATGGTGCTGAGGACCTCATTCAAACCACTGCGTGACTTGCCCGTCGCCACTGCGAGGCGATAGCCGGCCGCTTTTAAATCCTGTAACAAGGTAAGCGCGCCGTCAAACAAGGTCAACTCCCCCATTACCTGCGCGAAATGGTGGCGGTAACGTTGCCCCAGCGCGGGATAGGCGTCATGCGGGACATCCGGTGCAGCATGGGCGAGCGCTTCCTTCAAGCCCAAGCCAATCACATAAGACGCCTGCTCTCTGGTTGGCGTTTGATACCCTAAATCTGCGACGGACCGTTGAATGGCCAGTGTGATCGCCGCGGTGGAGTCGTAAAGGGTTCCATCCCAGTCGAAGGCAATCAGGTCGTAAGAACGGGGCTGGTTTGTCATAGTGACTATTGTCGCCGAACCGGCCGAAGCTTTTCAGGCACAAAAAAGCCGCCCAAAGGCGGCTTTATCGTCGTTTCGGGCTGCTATCAATTAGACCCGGTACGTCTCGATGTCACCACCGCTGGCCAAGACCTCAGCCACCCAGCGTGGCTTACGACCAAGGCCACCCGCCCAAGTCTCACCATTTGCATTACGGTATTTGACGACCGCCGGCGCTTTCGCCGCACGGGCCTTGCGCGCACCACCCGAAATACCCAGGTCGGCGGGGGAGATGCCGAATTCCTTCATTTTGGCTTTGATGTCAGCAATCACGCCGGCCAGTTCTTGTTTACGAACTTCTTCAGCTTGTGCCATAAGCGCTTCTGCTTGCGAGACTAATTCTTTGTATGATGCCATTAATTAACTCCTAATTGGAAAAGAACAATAGTGCGAGTATATCTGATTTAATTATTTCTTTAAAGATTTATTGAATAACCAAAAGGACGGCAATTACTTATCTAAAGTATACTAATGTCATGGCGCACCACCTTTCACCCAACTGATCAACTCTGGGGGTAACTCACATTGCAAACGCATGGGTTCGCCATTGAGTGGGTGCTTAAAATCCAAACGCCACGCGTGTAAAAACATTCGTTTAAGTCCATGCGCGGCTAATTGTTTATTCCACTCGAAATCGCCGTATTTGTCATCCCCTGCAATGACATAACCTTTTTGACTTAAGTGAACGCGTATTTGATGGGTTCGCCCCGTCTTGATGGTGACCGCCAACAAGCTGCTGGCCGCATCCCCGGCGGCGGACCTTGCTGCATGGTGCTTCAAAACTTTTACAAGGCTGAGGCTTGGCAGCGCGTTGGGGTCGTCCTTGCTAACGCCGCGAACCCGACGCTCACCATTTGCGAGGGTAAATTTAGCCAGGGCCGTATCAATGACCTTCAAATTAGCGGGCCACTCGCCTTTAACCAAGGTCAAATAAACCTTACCAGTCTCACGGGCCTTGAATTGGCTTTGTAAAGCTGTCAGTGCCCGCTTTTTTTTGGCAATCAGCAAAATACCACTGGTCTCACGGTCTAACCGGTGCACTAATTCAAGAAATGGATGGGCAGGCATTGCACGGCGTAATTGTTCAATGACGCCAAAACTCACCCCACTCCCGCCATGAACGGCAACACCCGCTGGCTTGTTAATGGCAAGAAAATCCTCATCTTCAAATAACAACGGAAAATGGCGTGCCGGCGCTTGCTCAGCCGTGGGCTGCACCGTGGCTGACAATCGAATGGGGGGTACGCGAATTTGATCACCGATAGCCAATCGGGTGTCGACTTTGCAACGGGACTTGTTACACCGAACTTCGCCCGAACGAATAATGCGATAAATATGAGTTTTCGGGACACCTTTTAAATGCCGAATTAGAAAATTATCTAATCGCTGATCCGCGCCGGCTTCGTCAACGGTGAGATAGAGAATGGCAGCAGTGGTCACCAAAAATCCTTGGGGAAAAAAGAAGCACAAGCATCCAAACTCGGCTGGCTACCCTATAATAACTGCTGCACGCAAAGCGTCGACTAAGTGGTTGATTTGTTTATTCGTTTACGAAACCACCCGATAGCCCCGCGTGTTGTGTTGCCACCGTGCTGCGTTAAATGAGCATTCACCGGCCAGCCTGCCCCCGCCTTTTAGGCCTGCGGCCCGCTCCCCTGTTGAAGAATTAACCCAGCCGGAAGCCTGAAACAGGTCATGCAAACGCAAGCGAAGGAATACCCTATCGACCAGCAGCTCCGTAGCCGCTGGTTGAGGTAAGTACCGCGGCTTGGCGCCCACAGAGCGTCCAAGCGTGCCATTTACCACGCGCCTATGCGCAAGCCAACTTGCAACCCGCTTTACAACGCGCGGTGCAGACAACTTGACGCTCTCCGGCAGTTCCACTCCCGTTTGTATTGCCTGCTTGGGCTGAGGCTTTGGACCCGTTTGGGTCAAACTCTTGCCTATAAAGGACGTGCATCATGAAACGGATGCTTATCAACGCGACTCAAACCGAGGAGCGCCGCTTGGCCATTGTCGAAGGCCAAAAATTACTCGACTACGAAATCGAAATTGAAGGACGCGAACAACGCAAAGGTAACATTTACCAAGCAGTGGTGACGCGTGTCGAGCCCTCGCTCGAAGCCTGCTTTGTCGACTACGGCGAAGACCGCCACGGTTTTTTGCCTTTCAAAGAAATATCAAAACAATATTTCGCATCTAACGTTTCCGTTAGCCAAGCCCGAATTCAAGATGTGATCAAAGAGGGCCAAACCCTCTTGGTGCAGGTCGAAAAAGAAGAGCGTGGCAACAAAGGGGCCGCCCTCACCACTTTCATCAGCCTGGCTGGGCGTTACGTCGTACTGATGCCCAACAACCCCCGCGGTGGCGGTGTGAGCCGGCGCATCGAGGGCGAGGACCGTCAAGACCTCAAGGCCGCGCTCGACCAGCTCGAGTATCCCAACGGGATGAGCATCATTGCGCGTACCGCGGGTATCGGCCGTGACCCCGAGGAATTGCAGTGGGACCTCAACTACCTCCTGAAGTTGTGGTCTGCCGTCGCAGGCGCGGCAACGACCAACAAAGAAGCGTTTCTGATTTATCAGGAATCAAGTTTGGTCATTCGCGCCATCCGTGACTACTTCAACAGCGAAATCGGTGAGATCCTCATCGACACAGACGACATCTACGAGCAGGCGCACCAGTTCATGAACTACGTGATGCCTGAACACGGGCATCGTGTGAAACGATATCGCGATGATGCGCCCCTGTTCTCGCGCTTCCAGATTGAACACCAGATCGAGTCTGCGTACGCGCGGACCGTGCAGCTGCCCAGCGGTGGCGCCATCGTTATTGATCACACTGAAGCACTGGTATCGGTCGACGTTAACTCCGCGCGCGCCATCAAGGGCGGCGCCATCGAAGAGACCGCCACCCGCACCAACTTGGAGGCTGCTGAGGAAGTCGCTCGCCAAGCGCGCCTGCGCGACTTGGCAGGTCTCATCGTGATTGACTTCATCGACATGGAGGAGTCACGTAATCGTCGCGAAGTTGAAAATCGCCTGCGCGATGCGCTTCGTCAGGACCGTGCACGTGTTCAGTTTGGCTCAATCAGTAAGTTTGGCTTGCTTGAAATGAGCCGCCAGCGCTTGCGCCCTGCGCTGAGCGAAGGTGCATCTATCCCCTGCCCTCGCTGCGGTGGCTCGGGTCACATCCGCGATACGGAGAGCTCAGCCCTGCAAATTCTGCGTGTGATTCAAGAAGAGTCCATGAAGGACAACACCGCTGCAGTGTTGGTACAAGTACCAGTCGAAGTGGCGAGCTTCTTGTTAAATGAGAAACGAACCGAAATTACCAAGATTGAACTGCAACAACGCATTCACGTCTTGTTGGTGCCGAACAAGTCACTCGACACGCCGCTCTACAAATTGGAGCGTCTCAAGCACGACGATGCCCGCCTCGATAACTTGCAAGCCAGCTACACACTGGCTGAAGAGGTCGATGACCCGACCACTTTCACCCGTCGCAGTCAAGAACGCAGCAACAAGCAAGAGCCATTGATCAAAGGCATCCTGCGCGACGCACCAATGCCAACGCCCGCAGCCAAGCCAGAAGTCAAAGCAGCAAAAGCCGAAAAGGCAGCGGCTGCCGCCACTGCACCGAGCACTGGCGGCTTCTTTGCTTGGATCAAATCGCTACTCGGCTTGGGTGATACCAAAGCGGCAGACGATAAGGCTGCGGCGAGCGAAACGCAAAAGCGTGGCGAACGCAACGGCCGCGGTCGTCAATCAGATCGTCCTGCGCGCGATGGCGAAGCCAAGCGCAACACGCGTGGCGGCCGTAATCGCAATGGAAGCGGTCGGAATGCAGACGCTGCAGGCGAAGAACGCGCACCACGTGCAGAGCGGACCGAACGGTCAGAGGCAAAAGGTGAGCGCAGCGAACGCAATGGACGTGGACGCCGTAACGGTCGCAACGAGCAAAGCCGCGATGATGCCACCGCCACTGACATCGATGTAATCGCTAGCGCCGACAGTGAGACTACCGAAGCCAAACCACGCAACCCGCGTCGCGAGCGTGGTGAGCGCGGCGGACGTCGCAACGGCGCCGCGAACGCCCGCTCCGAGGGCTCCACTGAAAATAACGCTGATCAGTCAGCGGATGGACGCGAGGAGAACAACGAATCCATCGTCACGGCCAGCGCTGCGAATGAGGCGCCGAGCTACAGCTACTTTGATCGCGCCGCGAAGACCAACTCGGATCAAGCAGCAGACGTAACTGCAGATCAAGCGATGGGAGCTGATGTATCGTGTACCGACGGCGTAACCGCTGACACGGAGAACGATGAACGCCAGCCGCGGGAACCCCGCCGCAGTCGTGACCGCTACGGCCGCGATCGGCGCCGCCGTCAAGACGATAGCGAAGGCGCAACGGAAACCGGCAGCGCCGACAGTGCAGAGACAGTCGAGCCAACCTCAGCCGTCGCGTCAATCAGCGTTTCTGCCACACCGATTGAGGTAACACCGGAGCCTGTCGCGGCTACCAGCGCGCCAGCAGCGGTGGGGGAAGCCACGGTCGGCGGTATGCCGCGCGTTCAGCCTTACCAGCTATCGGTCTCCGATTTGGAAGCGGTTGCAAGCCAGTCCGGGCTCATCTGGGTCAATTCTGACGCTGAGAAAATTGCCAAGGTTCAGGCCGCAATTGCCGCTGAGCCCGCGCCCATCCACGTGCCACGTGAGCGAGTCCCCACAGCAGTGGTCGACCACGGTCCTTTGATCCTTGTCGAAACCAAGCGTGATTTGAGCCAAATGCAAATGCCATTTGATTCACAGGCCTCAAACCCGCAGTAACGCGGGCTGGGTACAAAAAAGCCGCACTTGGTGCGGCTTTTTTTATGGGCTTTTCGTTTGGCTCAGCGGCTATTTGTCGCTCAACAAAGCCTGCCATCTCGTAAGACCTAATTCCCGCAGCACACGCTGGTTGCGCAGGGGTATGGCATCGGTATCGCCATACGCGTCGATCGCTTGGCTGAGGCTGTCTTCACGCAGCAAATGCAACATCGGAAACGGCGAACGGTTGGTGTAATGGCTCATGTCGTCAGGCGCTTCACCTTCGAATAAAAATTCAGGGTGAAACGCAACCACCTGAAATTCGCCTACCGCGTCATGCTCTTCTAATACCGCGTCCACTACATTAAGAAAGTCGTTAAAGACCAAAAAGTCGGCGAATAAACCGGGGTGTACCAGTAGTGTGGTGTCAGTTACGCTGGCAGGCGTTTCCCGCAGGTGCTGGATCTCAGCATCTAGGGTATCGAGGAAACCATCTAGGTGCTTGGCGTCGCTGACCACAATGCGTACCTGATTTTTGAGGTACGCACCATTCGCAAACGGACACAGGTTTAGCCCAATGACTGCCCGTTCAAGCCATGCGCGGGTTTGCGCAAGCACTTGGTCAGTGGACAAGTCGCTCACTTCAACGCCTTGTAACGGATACGCTTCGGTTGTGCGCCTTCCGCACCCAAACGCTTGACCTTATCGGCCTCGTACTCGTGGTAGTTGCCGTCAAAGAACGTCCACTTGGAGTCACCCTCGCAAGCCAGAATGTGCGTTGCAATCCGATCCAAGAACCAACGGTCGTGGCTAATCACGAGCGCGCAGCCCGCAAACTCCAGCAACGCATCTTCCAACGATCGAAGGGTTTCAACATCCAAATCGTTCGAGGGTTCGTCCAGCAACAGGACGTTACCGCCCTCAGCCAGCGTCTTCGCCAAATGAAGTCGACCACGCTCGCCCCCTGACAACATGCCGACACGCTTTTGCTGGTCACCACCGTTGAAGTTGAATCGGCCGCAATAAGCGCGGCTGGGCATCTGGAACTTGCCAACGGTGATCATGTCGAGGCCGCCCGAGACATCTTCCCAAACGGTCTTATCGTTGTCCAAATCGTCACGGTGTTGATCAACGAATGCAATTTGCACGGTCTGACCACGGGTAATCTCCCCGGTATCCGGTTGTTCGATACCGCGAATCAATTTGAACAAGGTCGACTTACCGGCACCGTTAGGCCCGATGATGCCGACGATCGCGCCAGCGGGGATTCGGAAACTTAGATCGTCGATCAGCATGCGGTCGCCAAATGACTTACTGACGTTTTTAAATTCAATAACCTCCGTACCCAACCGCTCAGCCACGGGGATGAAGATCTCCTGCGTCTCGTTGCGTTTTTGGTATTCGTAGTCAGACAGTTCCTCAAATCGGGCCAGACGCGCCTTGCTCTTGGACTGACGGCCTTTTGCATTTTGACGCACCCATTCCAATTCCTTTTTCATGGCCTTGGCGCGCGCATCTTCAGTGCGCTGTTCGAGCGCCAAGCGGGCATCTTTCTGCTCCAACCAACTAGAGTAGTTGCCCTTATAGGGGATGCCATGACCACGGTCCAATTCCAAAATCCACTCGGCTGCGTTGTCTAGAAAGTAACGATCGTGGGTAATGGCAACCACCGTACCTGGGAAGCGTGCCAAATACTGTTCAAGCCACTCCACGCTCTCGGCGTCCAAGTGGTTGGTGGGCTCGTCAAGCAGCAGCATGTCGGGCTTTGACAGCAGCAGCCGGCACAGTGCGATGCGCCGCTTTTCACCGCCGGACAGGTGCTCAATGGACTCATCCCATGGGGGCAAACGCAGGGCGTCAGCGGCGATCTCTAATTGATGCTCACTATCTGTGCCGGCTGCAGCGATGATGGCTTCGAGTTCAGCTTGCTCAGCTGCCAAGGCGTCAAAATCTGCATCCTCTTCAGCGTAGGCGGCGTAGACCGCGTCCAACCGCTCCTTCGCCGCCATCACCTCACCCATTCCACTTTCAACTGATTGCCGCACGGTATGGGTCGGGTCCAAAGCTGGCTCTTGGGGAAGGTAGCCGATCCGGATGCCCGGCATGGGGATCGCCTCGCCCTCAATCTCTTTATCCAGGCCCGCCATGATTTTCAACAGGGTGGACTTGCCCGAGCCGTTCAAACCCAACACGCCGATCTTGGCACCGGGGAAGAAACTCAGCGAAATATTTTTCAAAATTTGGCGTTTAGGCGGGACGGTTTTCCCCACGCGGTTCATTGAAAAAACATATTGAGCCATGCGAACACTTCACTTTCAAAAATTCAAGACGTCATCTGGTGACGAATCTTCTATTATCGTTGCATTGAAGTGGTCTCGAAACCACAAAAGACGGGACCCTACCACCAAAAAGCGGGCTAAACCAACGATAATAGAGGCGTTGTCAGCCATCAGTCGCTGCGACAGCAGCAACCTGCTGCGGGAAGAACTACCCTTTGACAACGGTGCTCAACCCTCCCCAAACCCATCTGCCTTGACTGGCCACTTGACCTCTGGTTCCTGTGGCGGGCCGGTGTAAAGGCACCGTCACACGGTGCAAATTGACTCCATATGACATTTGAAGAATTAAATTTGGCGCCCGCCATCTTGGCCGCTGTTCTTGAGCAGGGCTACGAGAACCCAACGCCTGTCCAAGCGCAAGCCATTCCAGCCGTGCTTTCTGGTGCTGACGTGCTGGCCGGCGCTCAAACGGGCACCGGCAAAACCGCTGGCTTTACGCTGCCTATCCTGCAACTGCTGCAGGGTCGCGAGCGTGTGGGTAAAGCGGTTCGCGCCCTTGTCCTCACGCCAACGCGTGAGTTAGCCGCCCAAGTCGAGGAGTCTGTCCGCACCTACGGCAAGAATCTGAGCCTGAAAAGCGCAGTAGTGTTCGGTGGCGTTGCCCTGAATCCCCAAATCAAGCGCCTCAGCGCTGGCGTAGATATTTTGGTTGCGACCCCGGGACGCCTGCTGGACCTGGCCAGTCAAGGTGCAGTCGACCTGTCACAAGTTGAGATTTTGGTTCTCGACGAAGCCGATCGCATGTTGGACATGGGCTTCATTCACGATGTGAAAAAGATTTTGGCATTGCTGCCTGCTCAGAAGCAAAGCCTGCTGTTCTCGGCCACCTTCAGCGATGAGATTCGTGCTTTGGCCAACACCTTCTTGCGTGACCCGCAACACATCCAGGTGACCCCCAAGAACACGACCGTCCAGCGGATCACGCAATGGATTTACCCCGTTGGCCGGAACAAGAAAAAAGAGCTTTTAGCGCACATCATCCAATCAGAGAACTGGTCTCAGGTACTGGTCTTCACGCGCACCAAATTCGGTGCCAACAGCGTTGCGCAATACCTCGCTGACAACGGCATTTAAGCCATGGCCCTGCACGGCAACAAAAGCCAAGCGGCACGCACGCAAGCGCTTGATGGTTTCAAGAGCGGCGAAGTTCGGGCGCTGGTCGCGACCGACATTGCCGCACGCGGAATCGATATTGACGACCTGCCGCACGTTGTTAACTACGAAATCCCCAACATCAGTGAGGACTACGTGCACCGCATTGGTCGTACGGGCCGTGCGGGCGCGAGTGGAGAGGCAATTAGTTTTGTCTGTATGGACGAAGAGGGCTTCATGCAGGATGTCGAGCGCTTCATCAATCAACGCATTGAAGTGAAACTGTTGGAAGGCTTTGGACCTGAACCGGGTGAGAAGGCCGAGCCACTCGCCATGGGCCGACAGGTGCTTTGGGGCGGTTTGGGCAAACCCCCCAGCCGGGAAGTCATGGCAAACGCAGCAAAGACGGCGCGCCAAGAGATGATGACGCGAATTCGCGAGAAAAAGGCAACGCAACCCCCACGCCGCAATCCCAAACCAGCCGGCCAAGGGCCTGCTGCTGACGGTCAGGGTGGCATTGCCGCCGAGCGTGCGGATGGTGGCTCCCGTAACAAGCGCCGCCGTCGTGGCGGTGGCAGTGGTGCTGGCTATGCGGGCGGTCAACCGCCCCAGGGATTTGCGCCACGCGGTGACCGTCGTCCTGAAGGCCAATTTGGTGACGCGCCGCGCCGTGCCCCGCAAGGGAACCGAGATGGTGCACGTGACGGCGCAGGCGCTGGCGGTCGACAACCTGATCCGCTGCGCACCAGTATTGACGCCATGAGTGAGCGCGGCCGCGGCAACGGTGGCAACCGCCGTGGTGGTAACGGGGGTGGTGGCCGAAGCCACAGCGCTGGCAACAGTCGCGGTCCTGCTGACCCATTACGGACCAGCTTTGGTCGCATCAAGTAACCCCTTCTAGCGTATTGAGAGACCATGGCTGACAACGCCCTAAATCAATGGATTGAAGAAGAAGCTGCGCTCAAAACACGGCTGGCCCTAGCCGCGGGTGAAGATCGCAAGGCAACTTACGTCACGCCTGACTTGGTCAGCGAGCACACGGGGTTAGAGATCATGCAAGGCATTGCGGATGGTCTTTTCATCGGACCCTCCATTGGGGAAACCCTCGACTTCTTGTTGATGTCAGTTGCCGATGGTGAGGCAATCTTTCAAGGCACACCAGGCCCGAAGGTTCTCAACCCCATGGGCGGCGTCCACGGTGGCTGGTACGCGACCCTCCTGGACTCGGCGATGGCCTGTGCGGTCCACACCAAAGTCCCCAAAGGTCGCTTGTACACCACAGCCGAACTGAGCGTTAATTTGGTGCGCGGGATTGGGAAAACACCCAAACTGCGTGCCATTGGGCGGGTCATCCACTGTGGACGACAAATGGCAACGGCCGAGGGCAAACTGGTCGGGCCCGACGGCACACTCTATGCGCATGGCACGACCACCTGTTTAATTTTCGATCCCAAATAGAACGAGAGAACGACACCATGAGACTTCTACACACCATGCTGCGCGTGGGCGACTTGGATCGCTCCATTCAGTTTTACACCGACGTTTTGGGCATGAAGCTCATTCGTAAATCAGAAAATACCGAGTACAAATACACGCTCGCTTTTGTCGGCTACGGACAAAACCCCGACCATGCCGAGCTCGAACTCACCTACAACTGGGGGCAAACCAGTTACGACATGGGCACCGCGTATGGCCACATCGCGTTGGCAGTACCCGACGCCTATGCCGCCTGCGACAAGATCCGAGCTGCGGGTGGCAATGTGACCCGCGAAGCCGGCCCCGTAAAAGGCGGCAGTACGGTGATCGCGTTTGTGACCGACCCCGATGGCTACAAAATCGAGCTAATCCAGCGCCCTGAGGCGGTCTAATCGGGCGCCCCGTGTCCGCCTCATGACTTCACTGAGTCTGCGCGCATGAAAATTTTCCACGGCGTTCCCAACCGCGGCATTCACCATACTTTGGCATCTGCGTGCGCGCTCACCATTGGCAATTTCGATGGCGTGCATCGTGGCCATCAGGCAATGCTTGCGCTGTTGACTAATGAGGCGCGTTTACGTGGTGTCAAAAGTTGCGTCATGGTGTTCGAGCCTCATCCGCGTGACTATTTCGCCCAGCGATTACAAAGATCCGAGTTGGCGCCCGCACGCATCGCCACTCTGCGCGATAAGTTGGCTGCCTTGCAAGAATGTGGCATTGACCAATGCATCGTGCTGCCCTTCAACGAGGCGGTTGCCAGCCAAAGCCCTGATGACTTTATACGCAAGACACTGGTCGAGAATTTAGGTGTCCGCTACGTCTTGGTCGGTGATGACTTCCGTTTCGGCGCCAAGCGAGCGGGCGATTACGACCTACTCGACCAAGCGGGCAGCCAATTGGGTTTCGATGTGGCCCGCATGATGAGTTATGAAGTGCATGGCCTGCGCGTCTCCAGCTCAGCTGTTCGAGATGCGTTGCAGGCCGGCGAGCTGGGCGATGCCCAAGCCCTGCTGGGTCGCCCTTATCGAATTTCAGGTCATGTGGTACACGGTCGTAAGTTGGGTCGGACGTTGGGGTTTCGAACCCTGAACCTGCGCTTCCAACACTGGAAACCAGCCGCCAGTGGTATCTTTGTAGTTGCTGTGCATGGCCTGACTACCGACCCGATCCCCGGCGTGGCCAACTTGGGGGTTCGACCCTCGCTGGATCCCACCGATGTCAACGGCGGCCGTGTGCTGCTTGAGACCCACTGCCTGACATGGCCTGAGCGCCTTGATACCGCCCGAGAGGATGGTGAAGCCTACGGTAAGATCATCGCGGTAGACCTGCTGCACAAACTGCACGACGAACGTAAATATGACAGCCTCGAGGCCTTGATTGCCGGCATCGAAAATGATTGCAAAGACGCACGTGCGTTCTTAAACCTATAAAACCTACTCTCTAAATTGACCATGTCCGAGCAAGCGACTGATAAGCCCGATTACCGCAAAACCCTGAACCTGCCCGACACGCCATTCCCCATGCGGGGTGACTTACCCAAGCGTGAGCCAGTTTGGGTGAAGACATGGGAAGAGCAGGACACCTACAAGCGCCTGCGCGACGCGCGTGTCGGCAAGCCACGGTTCATCCTGCACGATGGGCCGCCCTATGCCAATGGTCAGTTGCACATTGGCCACGCCGTCAACAAGATTTTGAAAGACATGATCGTCAAAGCGCGTCAGCTTGCCGACTTTGACGCCCAATACATTCCGGGCTGGGACTGTCACGGTTTGCCTATTGAAAACGCGATCGAGAAGATTCATGGTCGGCGGTTGGCGCGAGAGGACATGCAAGCCAAAAGTCGTGCGTTTGCCACCGAACAAATCGCGCAACAAATGGCCGATTTCAAGCGCTTGGGCTTGCTGGGACAGTTTGACAATCCCTACAAAACCATGGATTTCGTCACAGAAGCGAATGAGATTCGGGCGTTCAAACGCGTGATGGAGCGTGGGTTTGTTTACCGCGGCCTCAAGCCTGTTTACTGGTGCTTTGACTGCGGCTCATCGCTGGCCGAGTTTGAAATCGAATACGCTGACAAGAAGAGCCAGACCTTAGATGTCGCGTTTGCCTGCGCGGAAACGACGCGTTTGTGTGAGGCTTTCGGACTGAGCAACTTGCCCAATCCAGACCTCGACGCATTTGCCGTTATTTGGACAACGACGGCGTGGACGATCCCCGCTAACCAGGCACTCAACGTCAACCCAGAGCTTTCATACGCGCTGGTTGAAACCAAACACGGTTACTTGGTGTTGGCCGAGGAATTGGTGGCCTCCTGCCTTGAGCGGTATGCGTTGGAGGGGCGTATCGTGGCCACCTGCCAAGGTAAAGCGCTTGACCACATCAACTTCAAACATCCCCTGTTTGACACCGATGCGGGCTACCAGCGGCTGTCGCCAGTTTATCTGGCTGACTACGCCACGGCATCCGATGGTACCGGTATCGTCCACTCGTCTCCTGCATACGGCGTTGATGACTTCAACTCCTGCAAAGCCAACGGCTTGGCCTACGATCAGATTCTCAATCCAGTTCAAGGTGGCGGTGAGTACGAGGCCGAGCTACCCCTGTTCGGTGGGATGAACATCTGGAAGGCTTGCCCACGAATCATCGAGGTACTGGCTGAAAGCAATCGCCTGATGGCGACCACGGATATCACCCACAGCTACCCGCATTGCTGGCGGCACAAAACACCGGTCATCTACCGCGCAGCGGCGCAATGGTTTGTTCGGATGGACGAAGGAGACGGCATTTTCACCGTCGATAAAGCGCCTGAGACCCTGCGTCAAATGGCACTTGCCGCCATCGATGAGACCAACTTTTACCCAGAGAGTGGCAAGGCCCGTTTGCGTGACATGATCGCCAACAGACCCGATTGGTGCATCAGCCGCCAGCGCAGTTGGGGCGTTCCATTGCCCTTCCTGTTGCATATCGATACCGCCGAACCCCACCCGCGCACCCCAGAGATCATCGATGTTGCTGCTGGCATCGTCGAAAAAGGCGGTATCGAGGCATGGAGCCAAGCGAGTACCGGTGACATCCTGACAGCCATTGGTGAGCCTGCCGAAACGGCAGCGTTGTACAGCAAGAGCACCGATATCTTGGAGGTCTGGTTTGACTCGGGCACGACACACACCACGGTTTTGAAAGGCTCGCACCCTGGCAGCGCGCATGAGTCGGGCCCGGAAGCAGATCTGTATTTGGAAGGCCATGACCAACACCGGGGTTGGTTTCACTCCTCGTTACTCACGTCATGTGCGATGTACGGACGGGCGCCCTACCGCAGTTTGCTCACACACGGTTTTACCGTTGACGGCCAAGGCCGCAAGATGAGCAAGAGTGTGGGCAATACGGTTGCCCCACAGGAGATCAGTAACAAGATGGGTGCTGAAATTATCCGACTGTGGGTCGCTGCAACAGACTACTCTGGTGACTTGGCAATCGACGACAAGATTTTGGCGCGGGTGGTCGACGCTTACCGCCGTATCCGTAACACCCTGCGTTTCTTACTGGCCAATACCAGTGACTTTGATCCCGCAACCGATGCGGTCGCTTGGGATGAAATGCTCGAGATCGATCGCTTCGCGCTCAGTCGCGCACACCAGATGCAGCGTGACATCTTGGCGCATTACGATGTCTATGAGTTCCACCCGGTCGTGGCGAAGTTACAGGTGTATTGCTCTGAAGATTTGGGTGCGTTTTACTTAGACGTACTCAAAGACCGCTTGTACACCACGGCCCCAAAATCACCGGCACGTCGCAGTGCGCAAACCGCGTTGTGGCACATCAACCAAGGCATGCTGCGCTGGATGGCGCCCTTCCTGTCATTCACTGCGGAAGAGGCATGGCAAGTTATCTCGCCTGAAGCAGGCAGTATCTTCGTTCAAACCTACTGGCAGTTTCCCGAAATCGACAGTGCATTGTTGGTCAAGTGGAACCGCATTCGCGAAATTCGCGAATCAGCCAACAAGGCGATCGAGACCCTGCGCGCTGAAGGTCAAGTGGGTGCGTCCTTGCAAGCCGAAATTACCATCACGGCACCGTCAGAGGACTTGGCGCTGCTGCACAGCTTGGGTGATGACCTCCGCTTTGTTTTTATCACCTCGGCGGTCACGCTGCAGGCGGGTGAGGCGCTCACCGTTTCAGTCCGTGTGACCGATGCGCAAAAATGTGAGCGCTGCTGGCATTACACACTTGATGTGGGCGCAGACCCGTCATTCCCCGGCGCCTGCAAGCGCTGTGCGGGTAATTTATCTGGCCAACACGAGACCCGCCACGCGGCATGACGGAAAGCGCCCTTTCAGATTCAAATCCAGCGCCCGCTCCAAAGCGCTTTTTTGCGTGGTTGGGGCTGGCCGCGCTTCTCGTCCTGCTGGATCAAGCGAGTAAGCAATGGATCATCCAGACGATGGCGTTTGGCGACGGTTTTGAAGTCACGGGCTTTTTCAATATCGTACGCGTCCATAACCACGGTGCCGCGTTCTCTTTTCTCGCAGGAGAGGATGGCTGGCAACGCTGGTTCTTTGGAGGCATCGCGGTAGTGGCTGCGGTATGGTTAACTTGGATGCTGAAACAGCACCATGCAGAGCGCCTGCTCGCCACCAGTCTGGCGTGTGTTCTGGGCGGTGCGCTAGGTAATCTGATTGATCGAATTCAACATGGCTACGTGGTCGACTTTTTGGACTTTCATTGGTCCGTGTTAGCGCCCGTTTTCTACAATGGCCATTTCCCTGCATTCAATGTGGCAGACAGCGCCATCACGATCGGCGCGTGTCTGTTAATCTACGATGAAATTCGACGCTGGCGGAAAACCCGTCAAGCGTAACGAACCCATTTGAAACGGAGACGCCTTATGCCCGCATTACTACCTCATATCGATCCAGATGGACTGATGGAATTCTCGGTCGTGTACACCGATCGTTCACTTAATCACATGTCCAAGCGCTTCGGTGATGTGATGCGCGACATCGGTCGTATGCTGAAAGGGGTTTACAGCGCCCACAGTGTGGTGTTGGTCCCTGGCAGTGGCACGTTCGGTATGGAGTCCGTCGCGCGGCAGTTCGCCACCGATGAACACGTGATGGTGATCCGTAACGGCTGGTTCAGCTATCGCTGGACCCAAATCTTCGACATGGGGCGAATCCCGAAATCGCACGCGGTACTCAAGGCCAAACCCATTTCCAACGAACCCCAATCGCCCTGGGCTCCCATGCCGATTGCCGACGTGGTCGCTGCGATTAAGGCCGAAAAGCCAAAGGTTGTGTTCGCGCCGCACGTAGAGACCTCTGCCGGCATGATCCTACCGGACGATTACTTAAAAGCGGTTGCAGACGCTGTGCACGAAGTCGGTGGCCTTTTTGTACTGGATTGCATTGCATCCGGCGCCATCTGGGTTGACATGGCGGCGACGGGCGTTGACGTCCTGATCAGCGCACCGCAGAAAGGCTGGAGCAGCTCACCCTGCTGCGCCATGGTCATGCTCAGTGCGCGCGCACGCGATGCCATTGAACAGACGCAGAGCTCGACGTTTGCCATGGACCTGAAAAAATGGCTCGCCATCATGGAAACCTACGAGCAAGGCGGCCACGCCTATCACACCACCATGCCGACGGATGCGCTCACACGCTTGCGTGACACGATGGTCGAAACCGAGGCTTATGGTTTCAACAAAGTGCGCGACGAACAAATGGCATTGGGACAGAAAGTACGGGCCTTGCTAACCGATTACGGTTTCATATCGGTAGCTGCTGAGGGGTTCAAAGCCCCCGGTGTGGTGGTGAGCTTCACCACCGATCCCGGCTTACAGTCTTCAAAGAAGTTCTTAGAAGTTGGCCTTCAAACGGCGGCAGGCGTACCGTTGCAGTGCGATGAGGGTCCCGACTTCATGACCTTCCGCCTTGGTCTATTCGGCCTCGATAAGTGGCACGACAGCGATGCCGCCGTCGCCAGCCTCGAAAAGGCACTGGCGGTGGTTGCCCCTCAGACCACCACCGCCTGACACACCGACCTCGCGATTTAAATCGTGAGGATGGTGCAACCGGTGGTCTTGCGTGCTTCCAAATCACGATGCGCTTGCGCGACGTCCTTGAGGGCGTAGCGCTGCTCGATCTTGATATCGACTGCACCTGAACTGACCACGTCAAACAAATCATCGGCCATGGCCTGTGTGGCCTCGCGGCTGCTGATGTGGGTGAACAGCGTTTGGCGCGTCAGGTACAAAGAGCCCTTGGGACCCAAGATACCGGGGGCGATCGGCTCAACGGGGCCTGATGCATTGCCGAAGCTGGCCATCAAACCGAATGGTGCCAAGCACTGCAGCGAACCCTCCCAAGTGTCTTTGCCGACTGAGTCGTAAACCACTTTCAAGCCCTTGCCGCCCGTGATCGCCTTGACCTCTTTCACGAAGTCTTGGGTCTTGTAGTTGATCACGTGGGCAGCACCATGTGCTTTAGCTAACTCACACTTCTCATCGGAGCCGGCCGTGCCAATCAAATTTAAACCCAAGTGTTTCGCCCATTGGCAGGCAATCAAACCCACGCCGCCCGCGGCCGCATGGAACAGGATGTAATCACCAGCCCGCAGGCCACCCACTGGGTGTGTCTTTTTCAACAGGTATTGGGCCGTAAGACCCTTGAGCATCATCGCAGCACCCGTCTCAAAACTGATGTTGTCTGGCAAAACACACACATTCATCGCCGGCATCACACGAACTTCTGCGTAAGAACCTGGCGGGTTGGCAGCATAGGCCACGCGGTCGCCCGCTTTCAAATGGGTCACACCTTCACCGACAGCCTCGACCACGCCAGCGCCTTCCATACCCAAACCGGCAGGCATGGGCATGGGGTACAAACCGGTACGGTGGTAGACGTCAATGAAGTTCAAACCGACCGTATGGTGGCGAACGCGCACTTCGCCAGGGCCAGGATCACCGACGGTGACTTCTACCCATTCGAGGTTTTCTGGGCCGCCGGGCGCGTTGAATTTGATGGCATGGATGGTCATGAATATCTCCTTTTGTAGTCGTAAACCAACGAATATTGCCACGGATTTGGGTATGCGCGGGCCTAAGGGGTAAACGCATGCGACAGCGCTAAGCCGACAGCCCGAAGTTCACCGCCATTACTTGTTACAGTGAGCGGCTAGGGCCAACCATGACACAAAAACTCACAGCCAAAGCGGCGCTCTTCCTCTGCATTCCCCCCGTGCTTTGGGCAGGGAACGCCATTGTGGGTCGATTGGTTGCCGACCAAATCCCACCCATGACGCTGAATTTTTTTCGGTGGGTGCTGGCATTGGCGATCGTCAGCCCTTTCTTGGGGGTTTTATGGGCGCGCCGACAGACCCTGAGCGGGGCAACCTGGCGCTTGGTTTTTCTTGGCTTGACCGGTATGGGCTGTTACAACTCCTTCCAGTACCTGGCCTTGCAAACCTCCACCGCCATGAACGTCACGCTCGTGGCGTCCAGCATGCCCGTCTGGATGCTGGTAATCGGTCGGGTATTTTTCAAGCAACAACCCGCTGCCCGCGCCTGGGTTGGGGCCAGTTTTTCGTTACTGGGGGTCGCGGTGGTCCTGCTGCAGGGCGACCTGACACGTTTTGCCCAGCTCAAACTGGTGCCGGGCGATGCGTGGATGATCTTGGCGACTTGGGCTTGGGCCACTTACAGCTGGCTACTCTCCAGGCCGACCCCAGCGCAATCCGAGCTGCAACAAGACTGGTTGGCCTATCTGATGGCCCAAATGATCTTTGGCGTGATGTGGGCTGGAGGCTTCTCAGCCGTGGAATGGGCGTTACCGCTGGCACTGGGTAACCCACCTCCCGAAATTCTATGGAGCGGCGGACTGGTCTTGGCGCTGGCGTATGTCGCGATCTGCCCGGCACTTCTGGCCTACCGGTTCTGGGGCGCAGGTGTCGCCATTGCAGGCGCCTCAACAGCCGGGTTTTTCGCCAATCTCACCCCTTTGTTTGCCGCGACGCTGTCAACACTTTTCCTCGGTGAAGCCCCCCGGACTTACCATGTCGTCGCGTTTGGTCTGATTATTTTGGGGATCGTGGTGTCCAGCGGCAAACGCCACTAGACCACCGCGATCGACCGCCCATCAGAACGTTCCAGGATAGGCGCCACCATCCACCAAAATGTTTTGTCCCACGACATAACCCGCGTGCTGGCTGCACAAAAAAGCACACATAGCGCCGAACTCGCTGGGTTGACCGAAACGCTTAGCAGGCACACCGTTGCGACGTGCGGCGGCCACATCCTCCACGCTGGCACCCGTTTTTGCAGCCGCGCCTTTCAAGGTCGTGGTCAATCGATCGGTATCAAATGCGCCAGGCAACAGGTTATTGACTGTGACACCCTTACCGGCGATTCCGCTGCGCGCCAAGCCGGCGATGAAGCCCGTCAGACCACTGCGCGCGCCATTGGACAAGCCCAACACATCGATCGGCGACTTCACGGCACCGCTGGTGATGTTGATGATGCGACCAAAGCCGCGGGCCGCCATCCCATCAATGGTGGACTTGATCAACTCAATGGGGGTCAACATATTGGCATCAACGGCTGACAACCATTGGTCACGGCCCCAATCGCGGAAGTCGCCTGTTGGAGGGCCACCCGCATTGGTAATCACGATGTCGTAATCTCTGCCGGGGCCACCTGCGGCAGCCCAAATGGCGTCGCGACCGGCTTCTGTGGTGACATCTGCTGCGACCGTCAGTACCTGCCCAGCACCCGGCGCATTTCGCAAGGCGCTAGCGGCAGCCTCTAGCGCGGCGGCTTGGCGTGCGACCATGACCACATGGACCCCCGCTTCGCTGAGGTGTTGCGCGCAGGCCAGCCCCAAACCTTTGCTGGCACCACAAACCAATGCCCACTTACCTGAAATACCTAAATCCATCGTTTTCTCCTGTATCAAATTACCCCGAGCGCGCACGCCTTGAAGCCAAATAAACGCCCGCTAAAACAAAGGCGGTTCCGACCAAAATCCATGTGTTGAAGGGTTCATCCAAAATGAATACACCCATGACGAGCGTTGACATCGGTCCAACCATACCAACCTGAGATGCCAGCGCAGCCCCAATTTTTTCAACCCCCAACATCACCAGCAACACGGGCACCGCCGTACAAAAAACCGCGTTGAAGATCGACAGGTAGATGACCTCAGGCGCCACCACAGCAGCACCCATCGGGCGAAGCAAAACAAACTGAAGGATGCAAAACACCGCCGCCGTCATGCTCGCCAGACCTACCAGCCGCATGCTACCCAAAGCAGCGACCAGCTCCCCACTCATCAGTAAATAAACCGCGTAACTGATGGCACTTGCGAAGACCAAACCGCCACCAATGAGCGTCACCCAGCCATCGAAATGTAACTCGTGGCCAAAAACTAGCATGACACCTGTGTAACTGATTGCCATTGCCCACAACTGCTGGGCCCGAATACGTCGCCCGTAAAGCCACCACCCCAACAGCAGCACCACGGTGGGGTTGAGGTAGAGAATCAGTCTTTCCAGGCTGGCCGAGATGTATTGCAACCCCCAGAAGTCTAGGAAGCTGGCGAGGTAGTAACCCGAGAAGCCGACCAACAAGACCTGCTTCCATTGAGCGCGCGTCAACGACGCCTTGTCCCGCCCGGCCCACCACGCCATTAGGGCGAACAACGGCATGGCAAACAGCATGCGAAACATCAACAACGTGACCGCATCAACGTTGTACCGATAGGCCAGTTTCACCACAATTGCCTTGGCACTGAAAGCGACCGCACCCAACACGGCAAAGGTCAGTCCCACCCACATTTGCGCAGGTGCTGCAGGCGTGATCTTATTTACCACCGGTCAGGTCGCGCGATTGCGGCCAATGGAGGCGGCACCCCGCCGATTCGATTCGGTCTTAATTTGAATCACCTTTGATGGCACGCTGTGCGCGCTTCAATAACCACCAGACCAACAGCACAACGACAGGAACCGCAGCCGCCATCGTCAACTCGGGACTCAGCGGCCAGCCAAAAACAGCCGCTCCCTTTGCGAGATAACCCAACAAACCGGTGAGGTAATAGGTGATCGCGGCAACAGAAAGACCCTCGACAGTCGATTGCAGTTTAAGTTGAAGGGCCTGTCGCTCATTCATGGCACTGAGCAACTCACGGTTGCTGTCCTGCTGCTCAATTTCCACCCGGGTCCGCAGCAAGTTACTCATGCGAGAAACTCGCTGAGAGAGGTTTTGTTGGCGCCGCTGCGACCATTCACAGGTATTCATGGCTGGGGTCAAACGACGCTGCATGAAGTCTTTGATGGATTGCAAGTTGCCCAAACGCTCCTCGGCAATGTCGTCAATGCGTCGACGCACCAGTTGGAAGTACGCATCACTGGCTGAAAACCGGGAGTGCGTGGCCGCGTAGTGCCCCTCCACTTCTCCCGCCAAGCGAGTGAGACGATCGAGTAGTTCGGGCTCATCCTCCGACTTCGCGGTCCGGATCGCCGTGGCGAGTGATGCGAGCTCGGCCTCTCCACGGGTCAACAAATCCATGCTCCGCCGTGCTTCCGGTAAGCCCAACAGGGCCGCCATTCGGTAGGTCTCAATTTCGAGTAGCCGCTGGACCAAACGGCCCAAGCGCCGGGGTGACAAGTCACCGACTTGTAACAGCGTTTGGGTTGCGCCGTCCGATTGAATGACAAAGTCTGTATGGACCACAACTTGGCCCATCCCGACCAAAGAACCCGCCAATGACTCGTCGCGCAGCGAGTTACGCACCAGTGCCGCCCGGGCATCATCGCCTTGCGCAATCGCGGTCACATGCATTTGGCAAAGGCACTCGCCGGGTATCGTCGATAACCACTCCTCATCGACTAAATCAATCGCTTTAGCCACCGATGTCGCATTCGGCACGACCGGCGGCAACGCGCGCATGAAGGTGTAACTGACAAACTCGGTGTGCATCTCCCAGCGCAGTTTGTAAGCACCCAGATCCGCTCGCAAGTGCGTGACGCCCGCCTGTGGGCCAGACAAGTGGTGGTTGCTCAGCAACGTCGAAAAGTGCGCCAAGCTATCGGCCCGCTCCTCAGGGTTCAACCACATCACAATGTGAGTGATCGCAGTGCCGATCTCGACGGGTTCGGGCGGTCGCGCGTGGATTTCGTTGTGTAACGCCAGGCGAAGGGGGTGCGTCTTCATGGGTATCTTCATTTCGTTTTGATTGCATTGATGTTGTCAAAGCGACCGACGTCCCGCCAAGGCTTCAACATTTTTAACCAATTAACACAAGGTAACTTATAGGTCGCCTCGATGGCTTGCGCTTGCGCCAGCAACGCCAGACGTTCTGGTTGATGCGCGCGCGCTTGAGCAAGGACCACACAGTTACCCTCACGGGTGGGCGTAAACGCCCAAATCGCATCCTCGCCAAAGACCTGCGCCATGTTCTGCATCGACACATCAAAACTGGCATGGCGACCAAATAAATTCACTGTCATGATGCCGTCATCGGACAGCACATCACGACAGCTTGCATAAAAATCCACACTATCAAGCACCGGGCCCGCTGCCTCGTGGTCGTACAAGTCAACCTGCAGGGCGTCAACCGCGTGTCGCCACTCCGGCTGTTTCAAAACGGCCTGCGCATCGCCCAAAACGACGTTCAACTTGTCGCTATTCGGCGGCAACTTGAACCAATGGCGACACACCGAAACCACCTCTGGGTTGATCTCAACCGCCGTTGTCAGGGTTCCCAGCTTTTTATGGCAAAACTTAGTCAAAGACGCTGCCCCCAGCCCCAGTTGCATCGCGTGCAAATCAGGGACATCTGACAGGTCTACAAAAAGCAACCACGCCATCATGCGACGTACGTAGTCGAGTTCTATCTCATAGGGCTTATCCAGCCACATCGACCCCTGCACCCACTCCGACCCTAAGTGCAGGTAACGGACCTCACCATCCTCGGAAAAGTTAACCTGTGGCAGGGTCTGCTGCGTCGGCTTCGTGGCTTTTTTTGCAAAAGGAAATTGGCTCATACCCCACATTATTGCCGCAGCGAGAGGTACCGGCCCAGCCGGGGTAACACCCTCGCCGCATTGACCGTGTTTTGCAGCGCAAGCGTCTCAATAGACATGGCACGCAAGCCCGCAAAGACCGCGGCAATGCGAGGTAACTCGGCAGGCGAATTGGGCGGTGGCACTTCGCCCGCGGCGCGGCGCTCCGCCGTGACGTAGAGCCAGGTTGGTGGGATATCGGGGGCATCCGTTTCCAAAACAAAACCATCTATTGGCACCGCTTCGGCAAGGGCACGGATGCGTCGTGCGGTTTCAAATGTCACAGTGCCGCCAAAGCCAAGGCAAAAATTCAGGGCTAAAAAGCCATCGGCTTGCACCTGGCTGCCATTGAATGCGTGCGCAATGCCGCCGGAGACACCAACTTCACGCAGATGTTTTAACAATCGATCCGCACTTTTGCGCACGTGTAGGATGACCGGCAAGCCGTGTTTCCGCGCTAATTTCAATTGCGCTCGGTATAGCCACTCGCCATGCGTTTGTGCCGTTGGTGTTTGTAACGCGGGAACAAACCCGTCCAAACCAATCTCACCCACCGCGACCAAACGGGGATCGTCACGCCAACGGCTGAGCGCGTCATCCAATCGATCTAGATCGGCTGGCCCCGCATCCTGGGCAAACAAGGGGTGAATGCCGAGGGCGTAAACGTCATCATGCTGGTGCGCCCAAGCACGAACCGCCTGAAAGTTGGCCGTCTCTACCGCGGGCACAACGCAGCAAGTGACGCCCTGCTCGCGCGCAGCTAAGCGCGAGGCAGCAGCCTGCTCTGCCTCACCAAACTCAGCCGCATCCCAATGACAATGGGTATCAATCCACATCGGTCATTCAACGGGTGCGACCAAGTCCTGTAAGACCCCATTGGTCAGCCGGTACTGGCGCTGGCAGGCGCTGGCGAGGCTTGAATCGTGTGTCACCATGACCAGCGCCGTGTGCTGGGCAGCGGCGAGTGACAACATCAACTCAAAGACCAAATCGGCAGAGACACGGTCGAGGTTGCCTGTAGGCTCATCAGCCAACACGCAAGCGGGCTTGCTGACCAACGCACGGGCTACTGCCACGCGCTGACGCTCACCGCCTGAGAGCTCAGCAGGTCGGTGATGTAAACGGTCGGACAACCCCACTTGCGCCAGCATCTCTGCCGCCTGCGTGCGGGCCTGCTCTACCGACATACGACGAACCCACAACGGCATGGCGACGTTATCAACTGCAGAAAATTCAGGCAACAGATGGTGGAATTGATAGATGAAACCAAGGTGTTGATTTCGCCACTCACTCTGTAATCTGCTGCGCATGCCCGCCCAAGGCTTGCCGCAAAGCGCGGCTGAGCCGCTAGTGGGCGCATCGAGACCGCCCAAAAGGTGTAGCAGCGTACTTTTACCTGAACCCGAAGCGCCCACGATCGCCACTGTCTCGCCCGCGTTGACCGCCAGATTCACCCCGTTCAACACGGTGACATCCAGTCGACCTTCGCTGAATCGCTTGGTCAAACCCTGTGCTTCGACCACCGTGGTTGACTCGATGACCCCATCCTTGGATACCTCACTCATAGCGCAAGGCCTCCGCTGGATTGATTTGGCTCGCCCGCCAACTCGGATAGATGGTCGCGACAAATGACAAGACCAATGCAATCACCGTGATCGGAAAAATGTCGCCCCATTGCGGATCGCTGGGCATCTGGCTGATCAGGTAAATGTCTTGGGGCAGGAAACGGGCGCCCATGAGGTTTTCGATGAATGGCACGATCACGTCAATGTTGAACGCGACCAACAAACCCAGCCCCAAACCACCGAATGTCCCCAGCACGCCCACGGTCGCCCCTTGCACCACAAAAATACCCATAATGCTCCCCGGTGATGCACCGAGGGTGCGCAAAATCGCAATATCTGCTCGCTTGTCTGTCACGGTCATCACCAACGTACTGACGAGGTTGAAGGCGGCCACAGCAACGATCAAGGTCAGGATGATCGCCATCAAACGCTTCTCGACTTGCACGGCGGCAAACCAGTTGCGGTTCTGCCGCGTCCAGTCACTCACCCAATAATTGGGACCCAGCGCGCTTGAGACCGAGACCGCGACAGCCCGCGCACGGTTGTAGTCATCGAGTCGCAAGCGGATACCGGTTGGCCCTGTCAGTCGAAACAGGCGCTGCGCGTCCACGATGTTGAGATAGGCGTAGCCGGCATCGAATTCGTAATGACCCGAATCAAACAAACCCAACACAACCATTTGCTTGACCCGCGGCACGACCCCCGCTGGCGTCATCTGACCGCTGGGAACCATCAAAGTAACGCGCTCACCGGTGGTAACGCCCAGGCTCCGCGCGAGGCTGCCGCCCAAAATCACGCCGAACTCGCCAGCCTGAAGGCGTTCCCGCAGCGCGGGAGACAGCTCTTTCACCAAGGGCGTGACTGCAGCTTCCGCCTCGGGATCGATGCCGCGCAAAATCACGCCGCGCATGGTGTCACCCCGCGCAATGAGGCCTTGCGCCGCCACAAAAGGGGCTGTTGCCACCACATGCGGCTGCGTTTTCAATTGCGCACTCAGGGCGTCCACATCGGTTAGGCCCTGATCGACACCATCGAACACTTCGACGTGGGCCAGGACGCTCAACATGCGGTCGCGTACTTCTTTCTGGAAGCCATTCATCACCGACAGCACGATGATGAGGGCCGCGACGCCGAGCGCAATCCCCAACATCGACACGCCAGAGATAAATGAAATGAAACCGTTGCGCGCCGCCGTGCGCGCGGAGCGGGTGTAGCGCCAGCCGATGCGTAGTTCGTAGGGAATTCTCATGACCGCCATAATATGTCACCGTCATTGTGGCAGGGTTCGACGTCGGTCGCGCCTACCGCGATGCCTCACCTAAAAATCATGCCACAGCACCTCTTTGTTCCCAACGCGACTTGGTCAGGCGCCCCTGCCATCGACCTGCCACACCTGCAAATACTGTGGCGAGCGTGGAGTCCCGTGAGCACCCAGCACGCCCCAGCCGACTGGGCCAGCCCCATCGAACGGCTCTATGCCGCAGCACTGGGGATTGACCCATCGGACCGTGAAGCGCCCCTGCCTTTTGCGGTCCTTGCGGACGCGGCGGGCACCACAGACCAACCCTGCGCTTGGGTCCGGCCGATTCAGGTGATGAGCGGCATGAGCGAAATCATGGCGCAAGCCTTGCCACCGAAAAGTCTCAGCGCCGCGGAAGCTGACGCCCTGATCAGCGCCATGGCACCGCTTTGCGACGAGGATGGCATGACGCTGCAGGCGATCGAACCCGCGCGTTGGTTGCTAAAAGGTGAGCGTCTACGCGGCATCACAACCCCCAGCTTGGCGCGCGCGCGTAACCAACACTTGGCGCCCTACGTCCCCTTTGTGTCCGCTCAGATCGCTCAGCAGGTGGCCATTGCCGCAGACAACCTGCGGTGGCTGCTGCGACTGCAAAACGAGGTACAGATGCTGTTTTACACCCATCCGCTCAACGACGCCCGCGCCGCCAAGCGCTTACCCAGCGTCAGCGGCATCTGGATTGAGGGCGCGGGCCACCTGCCTGCCCCCCCCCGCCGAAGCGTGGAGGCTATTTGGCTTCCAACCCTTTCAGACGCAGCCGACGCACACGCACATTGGGTTCAGGCTTGGCAAGACTTAGACCGTGACCAGCTGCGGTGTCTTTGCGCTGAGGGATCGGCAGACGACCGGATCACATTTGGGAACAGTGATTCGGCTGTGACATGGCAGCGTAGCGTGACGGGTTTAAGTGCCAAAATCAACCGAACCCGTCGACAATGGGGCCTGCAAAAAATGCCCACACTCCCTAATGCGCTGCTCGACGGCGCGTGACCCCAAAGCCAACACACCCTGCCATGCAAATCACCACCCGAGACTGTCCACCCCGAACTGTTTGGGCGCTTGAACAAGCGGGCGTCCACCCTTTGTTGGCCCGTTTATTTGCCGCGCGTGGCGTACAAGCCCCCGAGGAGCTCGACGACAACCTCGTCAAACTATTATCACCGAACACCCTCAAGGGCATTGATGAAGCGGCTCAAATCTTGGTGGAGGCGATTGAGCAACAAGCGCACATCTGCATCGTGGCCGACTACGACTGTGATGGCGCGACGGCTTGCGCCGTGGGCATACGTGGTTTACGCCTGCTCGGCTCGAAAAACGCCCATTACTTGGTGCCCGACCGGGTCGCTGACGGCTACGGACTCACGCCGGGGATCGCAAGCCGAGTCAAAGCCTCCGGGGCCGCGGTGCTTGTCACGGTCGACAACGGTATCGCCAGTTTCGAAGGGGTAGAAAAAGCCCACGAATTAGGCATGAAAGTCGTTGTCACGGACCACCACCTCCCCGCGATGCGCGACGGTATCGTCGCCGTTCCTGATGCGGATGCCATTGTGAACCCCAACCAACCAGGGTGTGACTTCGCCAGCAAAACCATCGCCGGTGTGGGTGTCATGTTTTATGTGCTCTTACGCATGCGCGCGTTGATGAGAGATGCGGGCGTCTTCGATGCGACCACGCAACCCAAGTTGGATCACTTGCTGCCTTTGGTCGCCTTGGGTACGGTTGCCGATGTGGTCTCGCTGGATGCCAACAACCGGCGACTGGTTGCGCAGGGGCTGCGGCGCATTCGCGCTGGTTTGTTGCCGGTTGGCATGTCTGCCCTGTTCCAAATCGCCGGTCGTCAGCCCCAAGTCGCTAACACCGCTGATTTTGGTTTTGCACTGGGGCCACGCCTTAACGCGGCGGGGCGCTTGGCTGACATGACGTTGGGTATCGAATGTTTGGTCACCGACGATTTGAGTCGGGCAACCGAATTGGCGCAGTCACTTGATCGAATCAACCGCGAACGCAAAACCATCGAGGGCCACATGCGCGACCAAGCGCTCGCTTTGGCGGAAGATATGCTCGATAGCGATGCGCACATTCCCGCCGCTATTTGTATCTTCGACCCCGACTTTCACGAAGGTGTGGTCGGTATTGTCGCGTCACGTCTCAAAGACAAATGGCACCGCCCCACGTTTGTCTTTGCCATGAGCCAAGGCGATGACACGGGCGACACGCTAAAGGGCTCTGGCCGCTCCATTCCTGGATTTCACCTCAGAGACGCCCTTGATCTTGTCGCCAAACGGCACCCCGGTGTTTTACTGCGTTTTGGTGGCCATGCGATGGCGGCGGGCTGCACGATTGACGCTGATCAATTGGATGTGTTCGAGGCAGCTTTGCAACAAGTCGCCTCAGAGTGGTTAGATGTTAAAACCCTCACCCACATCATCGAAACCGATGGGCCCCTCGCGCCTGAATACCGACACCCCGACGTGGTGGAACACATCCAAAAAGCGGTTTGGGGACAGGGCTTTTCAACACCCGTTTTCAGTGAGTCACTGACCGTCGTATCGCAGCGTATCGTAGGCGAAAAGCACCTCGCACTGAAATTGAAGCATCAAGGTCAACCCGTGGACGGTATTTGGTTCGGTCACACGGAGCCGCTACCCAACGAGGCTTTGTTGGCTTTCAAATTAGAGACCGATAACTGGCAGGGACAGCGCCGCGTGCGATTTTTAATTGAAGGGGCGGCCCTGTGAACGTCGACTTGCACTGCCACTCAACGGCCTCCGACGGCACGCTCAGCCCCGAAGCGCTGGCGCAGCGTGCTAAGGCGAATGGCGTCGAGTTGTGGGCACTGACCGATCACGACGAACTGGCTGGCCAGGCAGCGGCGCAAGCGGCAGCGGCGGATATTGGTTTGGCCTTTGTGACGGGCACGGAAATCTCAGTCAGTTTTGCAGGCGTCACCGTCCACATTGTTGGCTTGGGATTTGACCCTCACCACCCCAGCTTGGTCCAGGGGCTGCGCGAAACGCGCGCGGGACGTGACAACCGCGCCAAAGAAATGGCCGCTGAATTGGCCAAAGTGGGGATCAAAGACGCCTATGAGGGCGCGTTGCAATATGTCGACAATCCAGAGCTGATCTCTCGAACGCACTTTGCCCGCTACATCGTTGACATTGGTATGGCGCGTGACACACACGATGTCTTTCGAAAATACCTGGCGGATAACAAACCAGGCTTCGTCCCCCACCGGTGGGCCAAGTTGGGCGATGCGGTTCGGTGGATCACGGAGGCCGGTGGCGTTGCGGTCGTCGCACACCCTGCGCGGTATGGACTAACGCCCACAATCGAGTTTGCCTTGATGAGCGAATTCAAAGCGCACGGCGGTCAAGCCATCGAGGTCGTCACTGGCAGCCACAGCGTCGCTGAATTTGCGCAGTACGCAGACCTCGCGCGGGAGTTCGACTTCTACGCCTCACGGGGTAGCGACTTCCACAGCCCCGAAGAAAGCCGAATCGATCTGGGCCAACTCCCGCCACTCCCGACTGGCGTCAAGCCGGTTTGGGAATTACTGCAATGAGGGCGTATGTCACGGTACTTTGAAGTACACCCCGATAACCCCCAAGCGCGCTTGATCAAACAAGCCGCCTTGCTGTTGCGCGGCGGTGGCGTCTTGGCGGTTCCAACCGACTCGAGCTATGCCTTGGTGTGCCACCTCGATGACAAAACGGTGGTCGATCGGCTAAGACGAATTCGCCAAGTAGACGATCGGCACCACCTGACCTTGTTATGCGCTGACCTGAGCGAAGTCGCCAACTACGCCAAAGTGGATAACCAGCAATATCGGTTGCTCAAACTGGCCACGCCCGGGGCGTTCACCTTTATTTTGGATGCGAGCAAGGAAGTGCCGCGCCGTGTCAGCCACCCATCTCGTAAAAGCATCGGACTAAGGGTTCCTGACCACCCCGTTATTCATGCCCTTTTGGCGGCCCATGGAGAACCACTTTTGGCTACCACCTTGATTCTCCCCGGTGACACGGACCCGCTTAATGATGCGGCGGAGATTCGAGAACAACTTCCCAATGACTTGGCTGGCATCATTGATGCGGGCGCTTGCGCGTCTACCCCGACAACCGTGATTGACCTCACCCCGATGCGCACGGGGGAAGCCCCTGAAATACTGCGCGAGGGCGGTGGCGACTGGACCCGTCTCGGCCTTTAAAAATCAAGCGACAATAAGCCGATGGACTTTGCATCGATCATTCAAACCGTGGCCGTTTACGCGCTGCCGGTTCTGTTCGCCATCACACTGCACGAGGCGGCACACGGCTATGCTGCGCTGCGATTTGGGGACAACACCGCAGCCATGCTGGGCCGGATCACCCTGAACCCGCTCAAACACATCGACCCGGTTGGCACCATTGCCATGCCGCTGTTGCTGTATTTCGCCACCAGCGGCGCGTTCCTATTCGGGTACGCCAAACCGGTCCCGGTGCGGTTCGGTAACCTCAACAATCCCAAACGAGACATGGTGTGGGTTGCCTTGGCTGGCCCGTTCGCCAACTTCGTCCAGGCTTTTTTGTGGGTCGTCGGCATTTACGTTCTCAATGCCATGGGACCCGAAGAGCGGTTTTTCTACGAAATGTGCCGGGCCGGTATTTTGGTGAACCTGGTGATGTTTGCTTTCAATTTATTTCCGCTACCACCGCTCGACGGTGGACGCATATTGGTTGGCCTATTGCCAATGCGCGCTGCCGTGATGGTTTCACGTGTGGAGCCTTGGGGCTTCTTCATCGTCATGGGCCTTGTATTGGCGGGCGTGGTCAGTACACTTTGGCTGCGGCCTGTCATGAACCTCACGGCCCAAACGCTCGAATGGCTGACAACCCCCATTCGCTTGCTCCTCACCTGAAGCAAATTCCCTATCGTTGATTAACTGTTTATCGCGTCATCATGTCAGTTTCTGATACCCCAACACCCTCCCATACCCAGACTGAACGCGTGCTCTCCGGCATGCGGCCAACCGGTGCCCTGCATTTAGGCCATTACCACGGTGCCCTGAAAAACTGGGTGCGGCTTCAGGACGAACTCAACTGCTTTTATTTTGTCGCGGACTGGCACGCACTGACCACCCATTACGAAAACCGTGAAGTCATCGAGAAGAACGTTTACGAGATGGTGATTGACTGGCTGGCAGCAGGACTAGACCCTGCCAAGTGCACGATGTTCCTGCAAAGCCGTATTCCCGAGCATGCGGAGTTATTCACCCTCCTGGCCATGGGTACCCCCATTGGCTGGTTGGAACGCGTGCCGACCTACAAAGACCAGCAAGAAAAACTGAAAGACAAAGATCTCACCACCTACGGCTTTTTGGGCTACCCATTGCTACAAGCGGCCGATATCCTGATTTACCGCGCCAAGCATGTGCCCGTCGGCGAAGACCAAGCCAGCCACGTGGAACTCACACGGGAGGCTGCGCGGCGCTTCAACCACCTCTACGGCCGTGAAGCCGACTTCGCACAACGCGTCGAAGCCAGCCTCGAAAAACTCGGGAAAGATGGCGCCAAACGGTTTGAAAAGTCACGCAAAAAATTTCAAGAGACGGGTGACACTAAGTCCTTGGAGGGCGCAATGGACTTCATCAACCAGCACCCCGATCTCGATGCGGCTGAAAAAGAGCGTCTGCAGGGCTACTTCAAAGGCACGGGTAAAGCGGTATTGGTGGAGCCCCAAGCGTTGCTAACGGAGGCGAGCCGTTTGCCCGGCTTAGATGGCGCCAAGATGAGCAAAAGCTACAACAACGCGATTGCGATTCGCGAGGACAAGGCCAGCATTGAGCAAAAAATCAAACGGATGCCGACTGACCCGGCCCGCATTAAACGAACCGATGCGGGCGATCCCGCCCGCTGCCCTGTCTGGCAGTTCCACAAGGTCTACAGCAACGCAGAGACGCAAGCGTGGGCCGACCAAGGCTGCCGCAGCGCCGGTATCGGTTGCTTAGACTGCAAGCAACCCATCATCGACGCCGTGTTGCGTGAGCAGCAACCTATGCTGGAGCGCGCGGAGCCCTATGTGACCAACCCGGCAATCGTGAGGGAAATCATTGACGCGGGCACAGACCGCGCCCGTGCGGTCGCACAGGAAACCATGCGCGATGTGAGGGCAGCCATCGGCTTGGCCTACTGACGCGGGAAACGTATGAAAAGTGTTACAAATTTGGCGAAACGCCGCGATTTTTTATCAATTAGCGTTAGGATAGATCTTACTTATTAAACGCTTTTCGACTGCGGTCATCTCGCTGCCAGTGACCCCGCGTGAATTTGGATCAGAAAATGAGCATTTTTGTAATTGACGACCACCCACTGATGCGCGACGCGGTGGCGATGTTGCTTCGCCGACTCCGCGCCAAAGCCGCCATTGTCGAACTCGACCGCTTAGCGGTTGTCAATCAAGCGATTACCGATAACGGCACGCCCGAATTGGTTTGCTTGGACCTCAAACTACCCGACACCAACGGCGTCTCAGGCGTTCGCGAATTGCGTCGACTGCTACGAGACACCTCGTTGGTGGTGCTGTCGGCTTCACCCGCGACCGATTACGCAGACCTCTCGCTTGAGGCGGGCGCTGACGCCTACATCGAGAAATCACAAGGTGCAGCGCACATTGGTCGCATGCTCAAAGAATTTATGGAGTCCGGCGCTGAAGAAGGCGAAGAGGGCCCTACGGTTCCAGAGAAGCTGTCAAAGCGTCAAAAGCAACTGCTGGTCATGCTCGATAAGGGCCTCAGCAACCGCGACATCGCAGACGCCCTCAGTATCAGCGAGCACACTGTCAAGGTGCACCTGTGGCGCCTGTTCCGACGTCTCAACGTGAAAAGTCGCTCACAAGCCAGCCATTTGGCACGCACGGCTGGCCTGATCGACTTCTGATTCAGGGCTTCAAAACAGCCCGACCACCCAGGTAGGGCTGCAGTGCCGCAGGAATGCGGATGCTGCCGTCTGCTTGTTGGTGGTTCTCCAATACCGCAACCAACGCGCGCCCCACCGCTAGCCCGGAACCATTCAGGGTGTGAACCCATTCGTTTTTACCCGCAGCACTTTTAAAGCGCGCTTGCATGCGACGGGCTTGGAAGGCTTGGCAATTCGACACCGAGCTGATCTCGCGGTAGGTATTTTGGGCGGGTAGCCACACCTCAAGATCGTGCGTCTTAGTGGCGCCAAAGCCCATATCACCGGTACACAGCAAGACGACGCGGTAGGGCAACTCAAGGGCTTGCAAAATGGCTTCAGCGTGACCCGTCATTTCAGCCAACGTGTCTTCGCTCTTGTCGGGGTGAACAATTTGCACCATTTCGACTTTGTCAAACTGATGCTGACGGATCAGGCCCCTCGTATCCCGACCATGACTGCCGGCCTCCGACCTGAAGCAGGGGGTGTGTGCGGTGAATTTCAGCGGTAAATCTGCCTCGGGGATGATGGTGTCGCGTACGAAGTTGGTCAGAGGCACCTCGGACGTAGGGATCAGATACAGCGCGGTATCCTCACTCAAGCTCTCGGTATCACCATCCTGCCCACCCTTGATGGCTGCGAAGAGGTCCGCCTCAAACTTAGGCAACTGACCCGTGCCGATCAATGAAGCGGCGTTGACCGCATAAGGGGTGTAGCACTCGGTATAGCCGTGTTTTTCTGTCTGCGTGTCCAACATGAAAGCCGCTAACGCCCGGTGCAATCGCGCAACTGGCCCGCGCAACACAGAAAAACGAGAACCGGACAGCTTCACGCCCAATTCGAAATCCAACCCAAACGGCTCACCCACGTCGACATGATCTTTCGGCGGGAAGGGTAAAGGGGTTGCGTTGCCACCCAAACCACCCGATGGCGACCAACGGCGTAATTCAACGTTAGCAGCCTCATCTGCCCCAACCGGCACGTCATCTTGAGGCAAGTTAGGCACCGCCATTAAAAGGGCTTGGAGCGGCGCTTGCAGCGCGTCCAGTTCCGCCGCCGATGTATCGAGCGCATCCTTGATAGACGCAACTTCAGCCATAACGGCATCGGCTGACTCCCCTTTACTTTTGAGTTGGCCAATTTGCTTACTCAGCGCATTGCGCTGGGCTTGCAAGGCCTCTGTCTGAACTTGGATGGTTTTTCGCTTCGTTTCAAGGTCTTGGAAAGCGGACACATCTAAAAAGGGCTGCGGACTTTTGCGCTTTTCCAGCGCCTTCACAACGAGGTCTAAATCTTTGCGAAGCGATACAACATCAAGCATGGGTTTGAACCGATAAAAAATAAAAAGAGAGGATCAATTGAGGCGCAAGCCCTTGGGTAACGGGAATTGGACCGACTCCTCTACGCCAGACATGGTCTGAACCGAAACCGCACCCAACGCCCTTAACTTATCAATCACACCCTGCACCAAAATCTCAGGTGCAGACGCACCTGCGGTGATGCCGACGCGTGCATGCCCCTCAATCCAAGCGGCCTGCAACTCTGACGGGTCATCCACCATGTATGCGGGCGTGCCCAAGCGCTGCGATAGCTCAGCCAACCGATTGCTATTCGAACTGGTGGGACTGCCCACCACGATCACCACATCGACTTGGCGCGACAAAATCTTGACAGCATCCTGCCGATTTTGAGTGGCGTAGCAAATGTCCTGCTGCTTGGGTTCGCGAACATTCGGGAAGCGCTTTTTGATCGCCGCCATGATCGATGCCGCATCATCCACACTGAGCGTGGTTTGGGTGACCACCGCCAGCAATTCCGTCTGGCGAGGTTGTACCCGCTCGACATCGGCTTCGTCTTCAACCAAATGGATTCCAGACGACAGTTGACCCATGGTCCCCTCCACCTCGGGATGACCTTTGTGCCCGATCATCAAAAACTCATACCCCTGTTTGGAGAGCTTGGCGACCTCAACATGCACTTTCGCGACCAGTGGGCAGGTCGCATCAAAAATCGAAAAGCCGCGGGCCTTTGCCTCGTCTTGGATCGCCCGGCTGACACCATGCGCAGAAAACACCAAGGTCGCTCCTGGCGGCACTTCATCTAGATCCTCGATAAAAATCGCACCTTTTTGCTTCAGGTCATTCACGACAAAGGTGTTGTGAACGATCTCGTGCCGCACGTATATGGGCGCCCCAAACTTTTGCAGGGCATGCGAAACGATATCGATTGCCCGGTCAACACCCGCACAAAAGCCACGCGGGGTGGCCAACAAAACATCACGCTTGGCTACTTGGTCAGTCATCACAAAACCCCAATCACATGAACTTCAAAAGTAACCGCGTGCCCCGCCAGCGGGTGGTTGAAATCAAATAAGACGGCGGAGGCATCAGGCTTAGATGCAACCACAGCGCCCGCATATTGTCCCAATCCATCAGGCGTAGGGAATTGAACCACATCGCCCGGGGCGTACTTTTCATCCGGGTCACCCAACTGGTCGAGCATGCTACGCGCAACCCATTGCACTGCTTCCGGATTATGCGGGCCAAAGGCGTCGCCGGCGGGCAGTTCAAACACCGCTTGGGCCCCCTCCTCAAGCCCGAGGAGACGCTGCTCAATCGCGGGGGACAACTGTCCACCCCCCATGCTCAAAGTGGCGGGCATGCCACCAAACGTACTGATCACCTCATGACCATCCGGCCCGCGCATTCGGTAATGCAGCGTAAGAAAAGATTCGGTGTCAATGGTACTCATAGGGTCTCAGGTCAACGCCAAACGGCGCGAGAACAGCGATATAGGGGGCAACAAGCAAGGGTAACAACGCTGAGTTCCCCCAAAAGGGGCCGGTATAACGAGGTTTCACCCCTTGCGGACAACCACTATATTGTAGAAACCTCGAAAGGCATTCATGACCGCTCTGGGAAAAGGCCCGGTCGCCCCTGCCGATAACGATCTGTTTAACCCCCTGCCCCGCGAAAAATTGAAAGCGATGGGTGCAAGCGCCCTCACCGACGCTGAGGTACTGGCGCTTTTGTTGCGAACCGGCACCCGTGAGCGCCCTGTCGTCGCCTTCGCAACTGATATCTTGAGCCGCTTGGGCGGTCTGCGAGGTCTCCTCCAAGCAACACCCGAAAAACTGGGCGCCATTAAGGGCCTTGGCCCCGCCAAACAAGCTGAGATTGCCGCTGTCTCTGAGTTGGTAAACCGGGCCATGCGCGAGACCCTAGCGGCCAGATCCGTGTTGCGCGACCCTGCAGACGTGCGGCAATACCTGCAACTGCAATTGGGCGGCAAAACCAAAGAGGTGTTTGCGGTGCTCTTTCTGAACACAGAGCACCATCTGTTAGCGATGGAAGAGTTGTTTCAGGGCACGCTGACACAGGCCACGGTCTACCCCCGTGAAGTAGCAGTCGCCGCTTTGCGGCACCATGCCGCGGCCGTCATATTGGCGCATAACCATCCGAGTGGCCACAGCCAGCCTTCGTCAGCTGATATCCACCTGACTGAGACCCTCACCCGAACGCTGCAGTTAATCGATGTTCGCGTGCTCGACCACATGATCGTGACCGCCGGCGGGGTTTACTCCATGGCAGAACACGGACTAATCTGAGTCCCCAAAGATACCCTTAGCAAATTTGCCAAAATAGCGCATGCGCGCGAAAAGCTTTTCTGACCTCGGAGCCATGCAAAAGCAATTGGAGGCCCAAGCACGCGCAGAAAAAGACGCTGCACAAGCACGCGCGCTGGCAGAAGCCCACCGCCTGCGTGAGCAGCAACTGTTTGCCTTGACGGTTGGTGCCGTAAAACCCATCAAAGACGGGGGTCGCGCAAGCATACAAACGCCCGCCCCGTTGCCCTTGGCGTTGCAACGGGAGTTTGATGACTCAGCGGTCATGCAGGCCGCTTTATCCGACGAATTTGATGTCACCAGCCTGTTAGAAACCGACGATACCCTGAGCTACCGCCGAACGGGTATCGGCCCTGACGTCCTGCGTAAATTGCGGGCGGGCGACTGGGCGCTGCAAGGCCAAATTGACCTGCACGGCTTGCGTACCGATGAGGCTCGGACGAGCCTCGCGGACTTTCTGCGCTTGGCCGTCAGAAAAGGGTGGCGTTGCGTTCGGGTTATCCACGGCAAAGGGCTCGGATCGCCAGGCAAAACCCCGGTTCTAAAGGCCAAGACCCAACGCTGGCTGGTGCAGAAAAAAGAGGTGTTGGCGTTCGTACAGGCGAAAGGCAACGACGGCGGTGCGGGTGCACTGATCGTCTTGTTAAAAGGCGGTCAAGGCGCCCACAGTGACCACACCTACAACGGCTAAGGGCTCGTTGATTCAACCGCCCCGGTTACGCATGTGGTCAGCCGTTTGCATGAAGGATTCGGTCAGGCGGGCCATCAGCGGCTGAGGTGTAGACACCTCTCGCATGGCTTGCTGCATACACGCAACCCACTGGTCCCGCTCTTTGATGCCGATCGAAAATGGCAGGTGTCTTGCGCGCAGGCGGGGATGACCAAAACGCTCGACGTACAAATTAGGGCCCCCCAACCAGCCGCATAAAAACATAAACAAACGCTCACGCGCTTGGCTCAAATCGCTGCCATGCGCAGCGCGCAGCGCAGCGTAGTCTGGCTCGATATCCATCAAGTCGTAAAAGCGATCGACCAGCTGCTTGACGGCGTCCTCGCCACCGATCCACTCGAAAGGCGTCAGCGGCCGGTTATCGGCGTCTCTTGGACTCGGATCGTGGATATTCATGACAGCGCAATTAATCAATACGCAAACGCAAGGTTTGCCAAGCTGGTGTATTGAGCAAATCTCGCAAACGCCACCACCCGGCCATCAATGCCAGGCAGGCACCGGCGAGAGCGCCTGCTAATGGCACCCACCATGGCGGGACCCATGGGAATTCAAAAACCCATTTCGCCAAAGACCACCCCACGACAACAGCGGCGCTACTGGCCAATCCACCCGCTAACGCGCCAATACCAACGAGCTCAGCCCGTTGCACCTGGCGCAACAGTGCCCCCGAGGCACCCATGGCTCGCAGGATGGCGTATTCACGCGTGCGCTCGGCGCGGGTGTGCGAGATGGCAGAAAACAAAACCACCAACCCCGCAATCACGCTGAATGCGAACAAAAACTCAATCGCACCGATAACTTGGTCGAGGATGCGTTGTACTTGCGCCAGCGTCGCTGTGGTGTCTATGCTGGTGATGTTCGGGAAACGCCGCAGTAACTGGTTATCCAAGGAGCGCTCAAGACCATTTTCATCGGCCACCAACGAACTGGGCGCGCGGAACGCGGCGATATAAGTGATTGGCAGATCGGGTAACGCTGCCACTGGGAACATGGCGAAGAAATTCACCCGCATGCTGGCCCAATTGACTTTTCGGAAGTCAGAGATGCGCGCCGACATGGCTTCGCCGGCAACATCGAACGTCAACGCATCACCTAATTTCAGCCCCAAGGTATCTGCAAGACCTGACTCAATGCTGATTTGACTGACATCGCCTGACTGCCAAGCCCCTTCGGTCACCTCATTGTGGCTCGGTAAATCAGCGCTATGCGATAAATTGAATTCACGTTGCACTAGGCGCTGCGCGCGGTCACCCGAGAAATCCTCCGGACGTATTGGCTTTTCGTTGATCGCAACCAGACGGCCGCGGAACATGGGGTACCAGTCGAACTGGGTCACACCCGCATCAGCCAACTGCGCTCGAAACGCCTCAGCCTGATCAGGTTGAATATTGATGACGAAGCGGGTTGGCGCATCTGCAGGAGTGGCTTGACGCCAGCTGGCGATCAAATCAGTGCGCAGCAAAACCAAGATAGACAGTGCCAAAATGCCGACCGCTAAAGCACTCACCTGCAACACAGCCAAACCGGGGCGAGCCGCCACCTGGCGGGTTGCCAAGATCAGCCAACGCGGTGCCGTTTGTTCATTCACTGATCGCCGCAGCGCCGCGACTGCCAACCACGCCAGACCAGCAAAAAAGCCCAGGGCAACGGCGAAACCTGCTACGGCCACGCCACCCATCAGGACATCGCGACTGACCACCATCAACAAGGCGCAGAACACGACGACCCCTGTGAGCACCAGTGCACGGGATGCCGGCTGCATCTGCCCAACATCGCGACGGATTACCCGCAAAGGCGGCACTTTGGCCAGTTGCAATATGGGCGCCACGCCGAAAGCTGCCATCAGACTCAGGCCGACCCCCATGCCTGTCAGCGCTGGCCATATAGATGGCGGGGGTAAAGACGCATTCACCAATCCAGACAATAACGCCACGAAGACCCAATGGACTGACCATCCCACCGCAACGCCGATCAAGGTCGCGACCAACCCGACAGCGAAAAACTCAAGCATGAATGCCCGTGCAATGGTCCGCTGTGAGACGCCAAACACACGTAACATGGCGCACGCATCGAGCTGCGTCGCAGCAAAACCACGCGCACCAATGGCAACTGCGACGGCGCACAGCAACGCCGTGAGCATTGCGACTAAATTCAAAAACTTTTCCGCCCGGTCTAGCGTCTCCTTCGTACCTGGCCGACCTGACTCCAGAGTCTCGAGGCGCAAACCGTCGTTTACAGAGTCTTCTTCAAGGGCCTGATTCACAGCGCGCTCAAAGGCATTCACCGCAACGGTCTCGCCCGCAACGGCCAAGCGCCACGACACGCGGCTACCGGTCTGAACCAACTCTGTTGCAGCGAGGTCCGCGAGATTAATCATCACGCGTGGCGAAAAGCTCGAAAAACCGCCCCCTCGATCAGACTCCTGAGTGAGAATTCGCGTCAGTTTGAAACGACTACTCCCAAGCAACAGCGCATCACCAACTTGTAGCCCCAAGGCGTCTACCAGCGCAGGCTCAGCCCAGGCCTCACCTGGCGCAGGGCCATTTTTCACTACCTTGTCATTGGCCAACGCCTCAGCGGCCCGCGCCTCACTGACCCGCAATTGGCCTCGTAGGGGGTAAGCGTCATCAACGGCTTTGAAAGCCACCAGGCGAGCCTCACCGCCCTTGTCATCGGGTGCGCGCGCCATGGTTGGGAATGTCAAGGACACACTTTGTTTAAGCCCTAATTGCGAGGCGGTATCGCGCCATTTCGGAGCCGGCGCGTCATCGCTACGCAGCACCGCGTCGCCTCCCAACAACGCCAAGGCATCACGGGCTAAACCGCTCTGTAAACGATCCGCGAAGAAACCCACAGCGGTCAGGGCAGAGACCGCCAAGGCCACTGCGACCACCAATAAACGCCAGCGTCCTGCCCGCCAATCGCGAACGCCGTTACGCCAAGCCAATTGCCAAACAGGCGGAGCCATGGCAGGCTGCATCAGTTTGAGCTCTGGACTAACGGGCGGGGATGGGTCGGTCATTCGATCAGGACGTTGAGATTTAAACAGGAAGCTTTGATTATGGTGCGCTTGAAAACCCCGCCGGGGACACCGGCTGCAAACCCCTAAAATAGAGGGCATTACCCAGGTGGCTCGCCCACCTGCGTCCGACTTCATTCGCCTTGCCCCTACGCACCATATCCATGACACAGCGCCGCCTTTTCGTCACGACCGCACTGCCCTATGCCAATGGCAACTTCCACATTGGCCACATCATGGAGTACATCCAAGCCGATATTTGGGTGCGGTACCAGCGCATGAAAGGTGAGGAAGTCCACTTTGTCTGTGCCGACGACGCCCACGGCGCCCCCATCATGATTGCGGCAGAGAAAGCCGGTATCACGCCACAAGCGTTTGTGGCCAACATAGCTGCTGGGCGTAAGCCATACCTCGACGGCTTCAACATCGCCTTTGACAATTGGCACAGCACCGACGGACCCGAGAACCACGAACTGGCGCAGGGCATCTACCGCAGCTTGCGAGATGCGGGTTTCATTGCAACAAAGACCATCGAGCAGTTTTTCGATCCCGAGAAGAACATGTTCTTGCCGGACCGCTTCATTAAGGGCGACTGCCCCAAGTGCGGCGCGAAAGACCAATACGGCGACAGCTGTGAATCGTGCGGTGCGGTGTACGCCCCGACCGATCTGAAAAATCCCTACTCGGCCTTGTCTGGCGCGACGCCGGTGATGAAGTCGTCCGAGCACTACTTCTTCAAACTGTCAGACCCACGCTGCGTGGCTTTTCTAGAAGCCTGGACCCACGCCGATGGGCACCTCCAGCCCGAGGTATTGAACAAAATTAAAGAGTGGTTTGCAAAATCAGAAGATGGCACCGGTGGCCTCAGTGACTGGGATATCAGCCGTGACGCGCCCTATTTCGGTATTGAAATTCCTGATGCGCCAGGTAAATATTTTTATGTCTGGTTGGATGCGCCCATTGGTTACTTGGCATCCTTGAAAAATCACTTCGGCAAGATCGGCAAAGACTTCGATGCCTTCATGGCTGATCCGGCGACCGAGCAACACCATTTCATCGGCAAGGACATCACCTACTTCCACACGCTGTTTTGGCCAGCCATGTTGCATTTCAGCGGTCGAAAGACACCCAATGCCGTTCACGTGCATGGCTTCCTAACGGTCAGCGGCGAGAAGATGAGCAAGAGCCGGGGCACTGGCTTGGATCCACTCAAATACCTCAAGCTGGGCATGAACCCCGACTGGCTGCGCTACTACATTGCCGCCAAGTTAAATGGTCGCAATGAAGACGTCGACTTCAATGCCGAAGACTTCATGGCCCGTGTCAACAGTGACTTGGTGGGCAAGTTTGTCAACATCGCAAGCCGCACTGCTGGCTTTATAAACAAGCGCTTTGCGGGTGAGTTAGGCACGGTGGGCGCTGAGGACCAAGCGCTTCTAGAACAGCTCAAGACAGCCCTGACACCGGTTACTGCCATGTACGAATCATTGGATTACGCCCGCGCGCTGCGGGAAATCATGACGCAAACGGACCGCGTCAATGAATACGTCGCACACCACAAACCATGGGAGTTGGCCAAGCAACCTGATGCCAATGAACGCCTGCAAGCCGTTTGTACAACCAGCATTGAGGCCTTCAGGCTCTTGAGCATTGCACTCAAACCCGTGATGCCCGCGCTCACAGCCGGAATTGAAGCCTTCCTGCAGGTGCGCCCGTTTGTATTCTCGGACCTGTCAACTATATTGGGGGCGGGTCACACCATTGGCGGTTACCAGCACCTCATGCAGCGCGTCGATGCCACGCAGCTTGATGCACTGTTTGAGGCAGCGGAGCCAACCGTGCCGGAGACAACCGCCATTGCAACGCCAGGTGGTGAGGCGCTGGCTCCCACCATTACCATCGACGACTTCGCAAAAATTGACCTGCGCATCGCCTGCATCGTCAATTGTGAGCCCGTCGAAGGCTCCACCAAGCTGCTGCGCTTGACGCTTGATGTCGGCGAGGCCCAGACCCGTAACGTCTTCTCTGGCATCGCCAGCGCCTACCAGCCCTCAGACCTGATTGGCAAGTACACGCTCATGGTCGCTAACCTCGCGCCAAGAAAGATGAAGTTTGGCGTGAGCGAGGGGATGGTGCTAGCAGGCAGCCATGCAGATGAAAAGGCCAACCCCGGCATTTATATCCTGCAGCCTTGGCCCGGTGCAAAGCCTGGCATGCGGGTTCGTTAATCGCTCACAAACGGTAAGAAACGGCGTAAACTTTTTGCCATGCCGTTTCCGCCCCCCGATATCGCAGAGGCCCGCTGGCGGTTCCAACCCCGCTTGTGGCAACACCTGCGAGCCTACAACCGAGACGCTCTACAAAGCGACATTGGCGCAGGGATAACGGTTGGTATCGTTGCGCTCCCCCTTGCCATGGCTTTTGCCATCGCGAGTGGCCTCACGCCGCAGGCGGGGCTATGGACAGCCATTGTCGGCGGTTTCTTAATCTCTTTTTTTGGCGGTTCATCCGTCCAAATCGGTGGTCCCGCAGGGGCCTTTATTGTGGTGGTCTACGGCATCGTCGAACGCTACGGCCTCAGCGGCCTGTTGCTATCGACGGGTGCAGCCGGCTGCCTGCTATTTTTGATGGGGTGGTTGCGTCTCGGTAGTTTGGTGCGCTACGTGCCAGTAAGTATCGTGATTGGTTTCACCAATGGCATCGCAGTGTTGATTCTCGTATCGCAATTGCGTGATTGGTTTGGGCTGGAAATAGCCAAAATGCCAGGGGATTTTTTCGCCCAAATGGCCGTCATTTGGACCCATCTTGACACCTTCAACCCGGCCGCATTTCTGCTCACCATCGCTTGCTTCGCGGGCCTGTGGCTGTGGCCTCGCCTGTTTGCGCAGGACTCCCCCATCTTGCAGAAAGTGGCCCGTCTACCCCGAACGGGTAGCAGCCTCAAAATAACCGGACGGGTGCCGGGCCCCATCGTCGCGCTGGTGAGCTTGACCCTTTTCGCGTGGCTTGTGAACCTCCCGGTTGAAACCATCGGTCAGCGCTTCGGTGAGATTCCGCGCGATCTACCGACCTTTATATGGCCGGAATTCTCGTGGGTCACCGCTAAGCAGTTGGTATGGCCCACCCTCACCTTGACCATACTGGGTGCCATTGAGTCGCTGCTCTGCGCCCGCGTTGCGGACCAACTGAGTGATGCCCCCAAGCACAATCCCAATCAAGAACTCATGGCGCAAGGCATTGCTAACTTGGCGCTGCCTTTCATTGGGGGGATGCCCGCCACCGGCACCATCGCCCGTACCGTGACCAACATTCGGGCGGGTGCCAAGTCACCGATTGCTGGCATCGTCCACGCCACCACATTGGCAGTCATTGTCTTGGCGGCTGCACCGCTGGCGGCGTATATCCCGCTATCGGTCTTGGCAGGGATCTTGATTTTTGTGGCATTCAATATGGGCGATTGGCACGCCTTCCGAACCCTGCGCCAATACTCAGGGCACTACCGGTTGATGCTGCTGTCTACCTTTTTAATTACCGTCATTTTTGACCTTACCTTGGCGATTGAGTTCGGCTTGGTGTTGGCCTTTGTACTCTTTATCAAGCGTCAAAGTGCGCTTTTTACCGTCCACATCACGCCAACCGCCGACGGGCAGACTGCAGTGGTTCTGTACGGCAGTTTATTTTTTGGTGTGATTGGGAAACTGTATCCACTGCAGCGTTTACCCCAGACCCTTGCGCACGGTAGCGAGATTCACGTCGATGCCACGCGCCTGATCTCCCTCGACACAACCGGGCTTGATGCCCTCAAGACTTGGCTGCAGGACCTCCAAAAAGCCAGCATCGGGGTGCACGTCCATGGCCTGCAGCCACAACCGGCCTCGCTCATGCAACGCACGGGTTTCCTGCCGCTTTTGAAGAGTTATGACGCCGAGGAGGCGACCCAGGGCACCCGCGCCACATCGGACTAAAATGGGGGCTCACGCCTGAAGCTTGGCGTCACTAACGACCTAATCGATATGAACTTATTCGCCCGCCCCCATTACGTATCCGACACCACCGAATTTATCGAAAAACTCAAATCCAGCCGCCCTGAGCTCGAGGCCGCACAACGTGACGGTCGCGCGCTGCTGTGGGACAAGCAAGTGGATGCCGAAGCGCTGGAACAGGCACAGGCAGCCCGTGTGGCACAACAGCCCTACGTTTACCAAACCAAACCGACGCTCGGCTAAACCCCATGCCTGGCTCATCGGATGCCTTGCCACCCAGCCTGCTTGAAGGCGCGGGCGCCATGCCCGAGGTGGTCGACCACGTTGCCGTAGCCAAACTCTACGGCGAGCCCCTGTTTGCGCTGCCGCAGGACCTGTATATCCCGCCAGACGCCTTGCAGGTTTTTTTGGAAGCGTTCGAGGGGCCACTGGACCTGTTGCTGTACTTGATTCGCAAACAAAACTTCAACATTCTGGACATCCCCATGGCGGGACTAACCCGCCAATACCTGTCATACATCGATGAGATCAGGGCCAACAACCTGGAGTTGGCCGCTGAGTACCTTTTAATGGCCGCCATGCTGATTGAGATCAAATCGCGCATGCTGCTGCCCAGCAAAAAAGCAGCTGACGGCGAAGAGGTTGAAGATCCACGGGCCGAATTGGTTCGCCGCCTGCTGGAGTATGAGCAGATGAAGTTGGCTGCACAAAACCTGAACATCATTCCTGTCATGGGCCGCGATTTTTTGCGCGCACAAGTCTATGTCGAGCAGTCTTTGCAGCCCCGTTTTCCGGATGTGTCAGCGGATGATTTGCGGGAGGCGTGGCAGGATATTCTGAAACGCGCCACGTTGGTTCAACACCATAAGATCTCACGCGAGGAGCTCTCTGTTCGCGAGCACATGAGCATTGTGTTGCGGCATCTCCAGGGTAAGCGTTTTGTGGAATTCGCAGATTTGTTCCCAACCGACAAAGGCGTACCGGTCTTGGTCGTGACGTTCATCGCCATGCTGGAGTTGGCAAAAGAATGCCTGATTGAGTTGACCCAGGCGACAGCTTTTGCGCCCATTTATGTCCGCTTGGCCTATACCCAAGCCGACGCACCGTCGGTGCACTGATACCCCATACCTTCAGTCCCGCAAATCAAAGGTTACCCGTGGCTCAAGACGCGTTCGATGTGTTGATTATTGGCAGCGGCTTGGCGGGCCTGAGTGCCGCGTTGCGTTTGGCACCCACACACCGCGTTGCTGTGTTGACGAAGCGAGAGCTCAGCGATGGGGCCAGTGGCTGGGCACAAGGCGGCATTGCTGCCGTGCTGGCGGACGACGACAGCTTTTCAAACCACGTCAACGACACACTGACCGCGGGTGCAGGCCTGTGCGATGCGGATGCGACCCAATTCGTAGTGGAACGTGCGCCCGAGGCCATCCAGTGGCTACAAGCCCTGGGGGTGAACTTCTCTAGCCATGAGGGTCACCTGCATCTCACCCGAGAAGGGGGACACAGCCACCGCCGAATCGTGCATGCCGCCGATGCCACTGGTGCTGCGGTTCAAAAGGTCTTGGTTGAGCACATCAGAAAAACACCCAACGTGACGCTCTTCGAGCACCACATGCTGGTCGACCTGATCACTACCCACAAACTGGGAACGGATCTTGACCAACCTAACCGTTGCGTAGGCGCCTATGCCCTTGACACCGAGGCCGATCAGGTTCGTGTGTTTGCCGCGGGCTCAGTCATTCTTGCAACCGGTGGTGCCGGCAAGGTTTACCTCTACACCACCAACCCGGACACTGCGACGGGTGATGGCATCGCAGCCGCCTGGCGCGCGGGCGCTCGCGTAGCCAACATGGAATTCATCCAATTCCACCCCACCTGCCTTTACCACCCGCATGCGAAGTCATTCTTGATTTCTGAGGCGGTTCGGGGCGAGGGTGGGCAATTGCGCCTCCCCGATCGCGTGGGCGGTCATCGCTTCATGCCTGACCATGATGAACGAGCAGAGCTGGCACCGCGCGATATCGTGGCCCGTGCGATTGACTTCGAGATGAAACGGCACGGTGTTGACTGTGTGTATCTGGACATCTCTCACCAACCGGAGGCTTTTTTAGAGGCCCATTTCCCGACCATCAAGGCGCGTTGCCTGGAGTTCGGCATCGACATCACAAAAGATCCGATCCCGGTGGTACCCGCTGCGCACTACACCTGCGGCGGGGTCGTCGCAGACTTGCATGGTCGAACCGACATCAGTGGTCTCTACGCCATTGGCGAGACTAGCTACAGCGGTCTGCATGGTGCCAACCGTTTGGCCAGTAACAGCTTGTTGGAGTGCATGGTTTACGCCACGGCTGCTGCGACCGATATCCGCAGCACACACCACCCCGTCGCCTCGATGCTGCCTGCTTGGGATGACAGCCGTGTGGTGGATGCAGATGAGGCCGTGGTGATCTCGCACAACTGGCATGAGCTGCGGCAATTCATGTGGGACTACGTGGGCATCGTTCGTACCAACAAGCGCCTAGAGCGCGCCGCACACCGCATCGCGCTACTGGAGGCGGAGATCAATGAGTTTTATGCGAATTTCCAAGTCACACAGGACTTGCTTGAACTGCGTAACCTCGTCCAAACGGCCCGGTTAATCGTGGAATGCGCCCAACAGCGCCGCGAGAGCCGCGGCTTGCACTACAGCCGAGACTACCCAGAAGCCTTGGGTAACGCCGAACCCACGATACTCAGCCCCGTTTAAGCGGCGCCAATCCCCTCGACCATGGTGCCAGCGGTCATCAGGGCAACCGCTTGACCTTGGCCAGCTTTGAGGGCTTGAGTGAACGACAACATGCGGTCGATCGGGGCACACGCGGGCTGGATGAGGGCCGGATCCACGTGTACGGCATTCGCTCCTGTTTGCAGCACATGCGCCACACCCGCTAAGCTATTCATCGCCATCCAAGGGCAATGGGCACAGCTTTTACACGTGGCGCTGTTACCAGCCGTCGGCGCTTCAATGAAGGTTTTACCCGGATTTTGCAGCCGCAACTGGTGCAACATACCGTTATCGGTTGCCACGATAAATGTGTTTGTATTCAGCCGCCTCGCCGCATTCAAAATGGCTGACGTTGACCCGACGGCGTCCGCCAGCGAAACCACATCAGCAGGCGACTCAGGGTGAACCAAAACGGCCGCTTCAGGGTATGCCGCTTTTAAGTCACGTAACTCGTGTGCCTTGAACTCGTCGTGCACAATGCACGAGCCCTGCCACATGACCATATCGGCGCCCGTCTGCTTGGCAATATAGGCGCCCAGGTGTTTATCGGGACCCCACAGAATCTTTTGACCCTGTGCATGCAGCGCCCCAACAATCTCAAGGGCGCAGCTGCTGGTGACGACCCAGTCGGCACGGGCTTTGACCGCGGCACTGGTGTTGGCGTAAACCACCACCGTCCGATCGGGGTATGCGTCGCAAAATGCGCTGAAAGCGTCAACTGGGCAACCCAGATCGAGTGAACAGGTCGCATCCAAGTCAGGCATCAGCACCGTCTTCTCAGGGCTCAGCATCTTGGCTGTCTCGCCCATGAAACGAACGCCAGAAACCACCAGTGTCTGGGCGGCATGGTCTCGACCGAACCGGGCCATCTCGAGCGAGTCGCTCACGATACCGCCGGTCTCCTCCGCGAGATCTTGCAAGTCCGGATGGACGTAATAGTGCGAGACCATCACCGCGTTGCGTTGAACCAATAGTTCTCTGATGGTTTGCTTCAGCGCCAATCGCTCCGCTTGGTTTGGCTCAACTGGCACGCGCGCCCAAGCGTGCTGGGTCTGGCAAGCGGGCTGTTCGTAGGCAACTGCGATGGTGCTCATAAGAAGAGGTTAAACCGGCGTAGAGACAGATAAATAAATAAATAAGGGCGTTATTTTTACACACTAGCAAAACGCATCGAAAAATCAGTGGCTTTCACATCTTTCGTCAGGGCGCCAATCGAGATTCTATCGACCCCCGTCTGGGCCAGCGCCGTCAGACCCGCCAACGTCACACCACCCGAAATTTCCAAAACGGCACGCCCAGCGGTGAGCTCAACCGCCTCTTGAAGCGTGCCAAGGGGCATATTGTCCAGCAAGATCATGTTGGCACCCGCCTCTAGGGCCTCGCGTAACTGAGCCAGCGTCTCCACCTCAATCTGTACAAACTTGGTTGCGGGGTGGTCTCCCAGCTGCGCGTAGGCCGCCGCGAGCGCAGACGTGACCCCGCCCGCCGCCGCAATGTGGTTTTCTTTGATGAGGATCGCGTCAAATAGGCCCAGGCGATGGTTCGCACCGCCCCCCACAGCGACTGCGTATTTTTGGGCCATTCGCAGGCCAGGAATGGTTTTACGGGTATCCACGATTTTGGCGCGTGTACCCCGCACCGCCTGAACATATTGATCGGTTTTACTGGCTACCGCGCTGAGTAATTGCAAGAAATTAAGCATCACCCGCTCTGCAGTCAAGAGCGCCGAAGCGGGGCCTGCGAGAGACAAGACAACGGTGTCGGGTGCGCAACGCTCACCCTCCGCAACGTGCCAAGTCAGGTGAATTCGAGAGTCGACCTGACGACAGGTTTCAATGACCCACGGAACGCCACATATCACGGCTGATTCACGAGCCAAAATCCGCGCTTGTGCTTGACCGACCTGGTCGACAAGGTGCGCGGTCAGGTCACCCGTTCCCACGTCTTCAGCGAGGGCGCGAGCAACGTCATCAGCCGCACCGGCGCTGAGCTCAGATAGCGCTGGCGGTGTGAGTTGAGCAGATGGAAAATCAAACATCCTGTCATGCTACACCGAAAGAATCTGGCCGAATCGACTAGACTTTAGAATTGATCCCTACTTCTGATCATCCGCAGTCATGAGCCAAGAGGAAACCACCGCGATGTCCAACACTGGCAGCACGCCCTACGGCACCCTACCGACCAATTCGCCGTCTCCAACGCGCCGACCCGTGAGCCTGCCTCGGCTCCAAGAGATGCGTGATCGAGGCGAAAAAATTGCCATGCTGACCGCCTACGATGCCACGTTTGCGGCGGTTGCTGACGCTGCTGGCATTGACTGCATCTTGGTCGGTGACTCGCTGGGCATGGTCTGCCAAGGCCTGCACAGTACCGTTGGGGTATCGCTAGAAACCATGCGTTATCACACTGAAAGCGTCACCCGCGGCATTCGCAGGGGGCGAGGCGCAGCTTGGGTCATAGGCGACTTGCCGTTTGGCAGTTACCACGAGTCATCCGAGCAGGCTTTACGTAGCGCGGCGGTACTGATGCAAGCCGGTGCCCACATGGTGAAGTTGGAGGGCGGTGGTTGGACCACGCGCACGGTCCAGTTCTTGGTCGAGCGCGGCATTCCGGTGTGTGCCCACATCGGTCTCACACCGCAAACGGTCCACGCCTTAGGTGGCTACCGAGTCCAAGGCCGCGACGCGCAAGGGACGGTCTTGAAGCAACAGGCGATTGAATTGGCCGAGGCTGGCGCCACGATGCTGGTGCTGGAGATGGTTCCCGCGCCTTTGTCGGCGGAAATCACGCAGGCACTTCCCACCTGCCACACCATCGGCATCGGCGCCGGTGTGGGTACCGCAGGGCAAGTTTTGGTCATGCATGACATGCTGGGGATCAATTTGGGTAAAAACGCCAAATTTGTGCGTAACTTCATGACCGGGTCATCGGGTGTGGGTGACGCGATTCAACGCTACGTTGCGGCGGTGAAGTCGGGCGAATTCCCCGTCGATACCGAGCACGCCTGGATGGCCTAATCATGCAAGTGGTTCACTCCCTTGACGCACTGCGAGCGGCGCTGAAACCTTATGACCGCCCTGCGTTTGTACCCACGATGGGTAACCTACATGATGGTCATTTGGCGCTGCTGGCAATGGCCAAAGAACACGGTGACGTGCGGGTCGCCAGCATCTTTGTAAACCGCCTGCAATTCGGTCCCAATGAGGACTTCGACGCTTACCCGCGCACTTTCGAGCGCGACTGCGCCTTGCTTGAGGCGGCGGGCTGCGACGTGTTATTCGCACCACGAGAGGCCGATCTTTACCCCCAAGCACAGACGTTTCTCATTCACCCTCCCACGGGATTAGCCGACGTTTTAGAAGGCGCGTTCAGGCCCGGCTTCTTTGTGGGAGTGAGCACGGTGGTGATGAAGTTATTCCAATGCGTGTTCAGTGGTACCAAGACGCAGGCACATGCATTCTTTGGTGAAAAAGACTTTCAACAACAGCTCATAATTCGTCACTTGGTAACCCAGTTTGCGCTACCGGTCACGATTGTGACCTCGCCCACCATCCGCGAGTCCGATGGACTGGCGATGAGCTCACGCAATAGCTACCTCAGTGAAGCCGAACGGGCTGAAGCCCCCCGACTGCAAGCCTGCTTGCAGGCCATGCTCGCGGCTGTAAAAGCTGGACAACAATCCCTCGAAGCCATCGAAGGGACTGCCATGGCCACCCTGCGCGCACACCAATGGCAACCCGATTACATGGTCATTAGGCGTCGAGAAGACTTGGGCATGCCGACTGATCGCGACCGCGCATTGGTGGTTTTAGGGGCTGCGAAATTGGGCCGCACGCGCCTCATCGATAACCTGAGCTTCGATCGCTGATAGCCGCTCAGCGCTCTGCGGTCGGTTGGCGACGCATCAGCTGCCTGACGGCTTCTGATGCCGTCAAAGCGCCATCCAACAAACCCACAACGGCTGCGCTGATGGGCATGTCTACCCCCATCGCAGTTGCCCTGGCGATGACCGTGCGGGCCGAATAAACGCCCTCAGCCACATGCCCCAGAGCCATGACGATATCGGTTAGAGATCGACCGGTCGCCAACTGCATCCCCACTTGCCGATTACGCGACAAGTCGCCCGTTGCGGTGAGCACCAAGTCACCCAATCCCGACAGTCCCATAAAGGTCTCTTGTCGTGCGCCCAGTGCGACACCGAGGCGCGCCATCTCTGCCAAACCACGGGTGACCAGAGCGGCCCGTGCGTTGAGACCAAGCGTTAGGCCGTCACACAGGCCGGTTGCAATCGCCAATACGTTTTTGACAGCCCCGCCGACTTCGACGCCGACCCAATCCTCACTGCCATAAATACGCAATGTATCGGTATGAAAAGCGTGAATCATGGCTTGCGTCACGACCGCATCAGGGCTCGCAGCCACCAAAGCGGTCGGCCTGTTTTGCGCGACCTCTTGCGCAAAACTAGGACCACTCAACACGCCCGTACGCAGGGTAGGCGCGATTTCCTGCGCCAGTTCGTGCCCCAACAGTCCGGGTGTGCCGTCGGATCGCGCTGCTTCAAAACCCTTGCACAACCACACCACGGGCACCGTTACGCCGAGACCCGCAAGCGCGGCGAGCGTGCTACGCAAAGCCGCCATGGGCGTTGCGATAACAATGAGATCCTGCGAGACAGCGTGCGGACCAAGATCACCGCTGACAACCGACAAATTGTCGGGGAGTGGTACGCCAGGCAAATAACGTGTATTGACACGCTGTCGGTGCATGTCGGCAGCTTGCGCCTCATCACGCGCCCACAGCGTCACAGCATGCCGCGGCGCTGCCGCCAGCGCGAGCGCTGTGCCCCAGGCACCGGCACCAATGACCAGGATGTTCATAGGTGTGCTGGGCACTTTAGTCGCCTGCGCTTACTGCTGAGGCGCTGCCGCTTGTTCTGCGCGCTGTTTCTCGTACATGGCTTGGAAGTTGATCTCTGACAGATGCACTGGCGGGAAGCCAGCACGGGTCACGAAATCTGAAACGCTGCTGCGCAGGTAGGGGTAAACGATTTGCGGACAAGCGACACCGATGATGGGGTCGAGTTGTTCGGCCTCGATATTACGGATTTCGAAGATAGCCGCTTGCTTGCACTCAACCAAGAACATGACCCTGTCTTCGAGCTTGGTTGTCACGGTCGCCGTGACGGAGATCTCGTAGATACCGTCCGCTAAATTCTCGGCACCCATGGCCAGCTGCACGTCGATGTTTGGCTGACCTTCCTCCAAGAAGATATGCGGTGAGTTGGGTTGCTCGAGCGACGCCTCCTTCAAATAGACACGTTGAATTTGAAAGACGGGGGTTTGTGATTCTTCTGCCATGGTTTTTCCAGTTGGTGTAGGGATAGCCCTGTTTGGGTATGTTTTAAATCGCGCTAAGGCTCTCAGGCCCCAGCGTTAAGCAAGGGGACCAGACCGCCACGGCGGTCCAGGTCTACCAAATCATCGCAGCCGCCAATGTGTTGGTGGTCAATGAAAATCTGCGGCACGGTGCGGCGACCTGATACCTCCATCATGACAGTCCGTTGGCTCGGGTCGATGTCGACACGAATCTCTTCGTAATCATTCACGCCCCGCTGTGCGAGCAGGTCCTTGGCCCGGATACAAAAAGGGCAGGTCGCAGTGGTGAAGATTTTGACTTTCGCCATGTCGCTTCCTTACGCTTTCTCGACCGGGAGGTTGGCCGTTCTCCAGGCACTCAGACCGCCGGTCAGGGAATGCACCTTCTCAAAACCTAACTTGCGCGCTACAGCAACCGCCCGACCTGAGCGCACACCACTGGCACACACCAGCACCAAAGGCAGAGATTTACTTTTGACTTGTCCAGCCAAATCGTCGTTGAGACGATCCAATGGGATGTTTTTGGCACCGGCAATGTGCCCAGCGGCGTACTCATCCGCGCTGCGCACATCAACCACGACAGCCTTTTCGCGGTTCATTAATCGCACCACTTCGTTGGCGTTCACCCCATGCTGCCCACCGCCGCTTGAAAGCGCCGGCCAAAGCAGCATCGCGCCTGATGTGACGACCAGCGCGACCAAGGTCCAATTTTCTGCAATAAAACTCACGATGAAACCTTTCTTTGAATCCCATGATTCTAAAATGCTTATGCAGCGGCAATGACGACCGCCCCCAAACAAGCATCTATTTGAAGGACTCTCATGTATCAATTGGTACTTATCCGCCACGGCGAATCCACTTGGAACCTCGAAAACCGGTTCACCGGGTGGACGGACGTGCCGCTCACAGACACCGGGATCTCCCAAGCCAAGGCTGCTGGGCACTTACTCCGCGAGGAAGGTTTTGACTTTGATATCGCCTACACCAGCGTATTAAAGCGCGCAACGCATACGTTGTGGCACTGTTTAGACAGCATGGACCGCACGTGGTTACCGGTGGTCAACTCTTGGCGCTTGAACGAGCGCCATTACGGCGCTCTACAAGGCCTCAATAAAGCAGAAACGGCGAAGAAATACGGGGATGATCAGGTGCTGGTATGGCGCCGCAGCTTCGATACCCCACCCCCAGCTTTGACCCCTGAGGACCCCCGCTGCGAGCGCGCCGACCGTCGCTACGCCAAGCAAAGCCCTAATGAGATACCGCTAACGGAATGCCTCAAGGACACGGTTGCGCGCGTCCTCCCGTTTTGGAACGAGTCGATGGCCCCCGCCATCAAGGCTGGGAAGCGGATTGTGGTTGCAGCGCATGGCAATAGCATCCGGGCGTTGGTCAAGTATCTGGACAACATTTCAGATGATGAAATTGTGGGTGTCAACATCCCCAACGGCGCGCCCCTCGTATACACGCTGGATGCGAACCTGAAGCCCATTGGTAAGCGATATCTCGGTGACGCCGATGCTGTCGCTGCAGCCGCGGCAGCAGTCGCCAGCCAAGGCAAAGCCTAATCCCACGCTGGACAGCGTGGGATCAGCAGCGGTGTATAGTCTCAGCAGTCATTGTCTGAGGAAACCTTAATGGGTCAGAAGCTTAAAGTTGCGGGGTGGTTGGCCATTGGTGCGCTGACAGGCGCTTTGGCGACAGTTCAAATCCAGGCGGTCGCGCGCAGCGCCATGGCGCCTTTGCCGCTCGAAGAGTTGCAGCAATTGGCGGCGGTCTTCAGCATGATCAAGACTGATTATGTCGAGCCTGTTGACGAAAAAAAGCTCATTACCGATGCCATCTCCGGCATGGTGACCGCGCTTGACCCTCACTCCGCCTTCTACGACAAAAAAGCGTGGAAAGAATTCCGCGAAGGTACCTCTGTATCTTTCGTTGGCGTGGGCATTGAGATCACCATGGAAGATGGCCTCGTCAAGGTCGTTTCTCCGATTGAAGACTCACCCGCCTCCGCCGCAGGCCTCAGAACCAATGACCTGATCGCTCGCATTGACAACACCGCAGTCAAGGGTTTGACCATCACCGAGGCGGTCAAATTGATGCGTGGTGAGCCTGGCACACAAGTCCGTTTACAAATATTGCGTCGGGATGAGAATCGCACCTTTACCGTCACAATCACCCGCGCGCGCATCATCACCCAGAGCGTGAAAAGTAAGATCCTTGATGACGGGTATGCGTGGATCCGCATTTCTCAGTTCCAAGATCGCACCGTCACCGATTTTGCCAACAAGCTGGGTGATATTGCCAAGCAGTCGCCGAACCTCAAAGGCTTGGTGCTTGATTTACGCAATGACCCCGGTGGTCTGCTGGATGCCGCCGTAGCGGTCTCGGCTGCCTTCTTGCCAGAGAACAGCGATATCGTGTCGACCAACGGACAACTTGAAGAGAGTCGATACGTCTATAAAGCCAACGCCCGTTATTACTGGCGGCGCACTGGCACCGACCCAATGGCCAAACTCGAAAGCGATACCAAGGGCTTGTTCAAGCGCATCCCCCTGGTTGTCTTGGTGAACGAGGGCTCCGCATCCGCCAGTGAAATCGTCGCGGGCGCCTTACAAGATTACAACCGCGCGAAGATCATGGGTAACCAAACCTTTGGTAAAGGCTCGGTCCAAACGGTACGCGCGCTGGGCCCCGATACCGGTCTCAAGATAACCACTGCGCGCTACTACACGCCTAAAGGTCGCTCAATACAAGCCAAAGGTATCGTGCCCGACATGCTGGTTGACGAGACAGCGGATGGCAACCTCTTTGCCGCGCTGTCGACCCGCGAAGCTGATCTCGAAAAGCACCTCGAAAACGGCAAGGAAGCCTCCACCGCAGAGATCGAAAAACGTGACGCCGCGCGTGAAGCCGCACGGCTGAAGCTCGAGGAGGAGCAGCGGAAAAATCCAGGTAAACGCCTGTTACCGGAGTACGGAAGTGCGCAAGACTTCCGCCTGATCCAAGCGCTGAATCACCTCAAAGGTCAGCCCGTGGTCTTGAGTACGACCCTCAAAGCACGCGATACGGCCGCGCAGTAATCCTGGGGCGCTTGTGAACGACCAACAGCTGCTGCGCTACGCACGCCATTTGTTGTTGGATGCGGTCTCCGTCGAGGGGCAAACCCGCTTACTCAATGCCCGTGCTCTGATCGTCGGAGCCGGTGGCTTGGGAAGTCCTGTCGCCCTGTATCTCGCCAGCGCCGGCGTCGGACGGATCACGGTGGTCGACGACGATACCGTGGACCTGACCAATCTGCAGCGACAAATTGCGCACACCACAGACCGCGTCGGTATGCCCAAAGTGGCTTCTGCAAAAGTGGCCATGGCGCAAATCAACCCCGATGTCGATGTGCAAGCGTCACAGCTGCGAGTCGATGCCGCGTGGCTCGCGGCGCAGGTTCCTGCGCACGACGTCGTGATTGACTGCACCGATAACTTCAAGACCCGACACCTGATTAACGCTGCCTGTGTGGCCGCCAAAAAGCCGCTTGTTTTCGGCGCAGCCATTCAAATGGCTGGGCAGCTCAGTGTGTTTGATACCCGCGACGCCGAGTCGCCATGCTACGCCTGCCTCTTCCCTGCCGATCAGATGCCTGAGGAGGTCAGTTGCGCCAGCATGGGCGTGTTTGCGCCGCTGGTGGGTATCGTGGGCAGCTTGCAAGCGAGTGAGGCGATCCAAGTCCTGTTAGGCGACTCCAAGTTAGTAGGACAGTTACTGATGGTTCAAGCCCAGGGCAGCGAATTTCATCGCATGGGCATCAAACGGAACCCCAACTGCCCCGTGTGCAGCCACCCCGCTCACTCAGCGGCGTGAGCACGGACCATTTTTCCGTCTGAATTGGTAAGGTCGCATTGCCTGCGGCACGGCGAATAATCCCTGTTTTCCAGCGATCGCGCGTTGCTCCTCTCGGGCATAGGGACCAGGATCGCCTTTGAATTGATAGGACCAGGCGTGACCATTCGCGACCATCCATGCGCCGACGTCAGTTATCTCCATGCGGTTTGTATCGTGGAGTCGAGCCAACCAACGACCGTACACATCGCGTTGCATCCAAGTGACGCGCACAGGGCGCTGCATCACCCGTTCCCGAAGCGCCTGGGTGGACTCCGCACCGTGGGCCTGACAGGACTCAGGCGCATCAATACCGTGCAGGCGGACGCGCCAATAAGGTTTGTCAGACGTCTGATTGGTGGGTTTCACCCACACCGTATCACCATCGATGACGCGAACCACCGAGGCCTCCGTGAAAGGGGGCTGCTCGGTACGCGTTGACGGCTGACGCGACGCCAGCGCAGTGCTGCTGGGCAAACAGCCCAGCAGCACCGACGCGATACACGTCGCACGCCGCCAATCAAGCCGTAACAATCCAACCCTCCAAAGGATCTAGCGCCTCGGGTAGCCCATAACAGGGGTGGCCCGACTGGTGCTGCACCAATGCCCATGCGGCCTGCATCAAACACAGCGCAGCATCCAAGGCATCACCCTTGCCATCGTGTATCACCGCATCGCGCTGGGCGTGTGTCAGTCGAAGACGCAGATTCAATCGACTGGTCCCCGCTTCTAGGCGCGTAATGATGTCCTTGCGGGCCAGCAAACGGTCCGCATCCTGCTTGGCCACATCGTCACTTTTGTAGGAACGCTTATCGATCGCCTCCCGCGCTAACAGCGCGGGATAAGCCTCCAACGCAATCCGTGGCGTCAACTGTGAAGCGGGCTGAATCCCTGGAAAACTCGCCGCCACCTGCCGAAGCAAGGGCACCCCCGCGTGCAGCATATAGGCCACAGGCGGATTGACCCATTTCATCGAAGGGCTCGATCCCGCAGGCCCATCGGTTTGGCGGTGGGCAAATTTCCCCCCCACGGGCCGTGCCGCACAAAAGCCGGCAAATGCATCTCGAATTTCAGGACGGGTCAACTGCTGGTAGTGGTCCATCAACGCCGACCACTCGGTTGGCCACCCCAGCGTTTCGACCAGTTCACGGGGCAAGCCAAATGGCAAATCAAAACCACCGACCCACGCTGGTTCAGCACCCCAAGCCGCCACTGTGTCGGCCAGAGAGTCGCAGGTTTGTAATCGGGTCAAACTCACCACACTGCCACGCAACGCTCCCCACGCCAGCACGTTGGGTTTTCGCCGCGTGGGTGCGCTCGAGAAGTCGCATCCCAATAAAAGCGTGTCAGACACGGCTGCCGACTAAACGGTGTGACCTCAGGCTCTGCCGATGATGGAGGCTGTGGCCATTAACTCCTCGAGCAGGGCCAGCGACACGTCGCCAGAGACCGAATAGGGATCAAATTCGGGACGCTCAGAGTACTTCAACACAATCGATGTGTTGAGCTTTGACAGGTTGACTTGACCCATTGTCCAACCGCCAAATCGGCGCTCTCGAATCTCTTCGTAGTGCAACAACACCACGTCAGTGTGGCGTTTGTCATGGCTTATGTGGTTGTATAGGTTATTGACGGCGGTACGACCACCCTCGATCGCCTGCAGAAAAATATCACCGCCGTAGCACAAGATACCCGTGATGCCATGACTCAGGTTGTGGCTGCGAGACGCATCCAAAATAGACTCAATGGCGCGCTTCGCGTCTTGATCAACAGCGCGGCTAACGTATAGCAATCGAACCAACATGGTTTAAGCCTTTCGAGGGATCAGCGATAAAAATTCACGTCGCAAATTGACGTCTTTCAGAAAAACACCACGCATGACCGAGTTGATCATCTTGCTGTCCATGTCTTTCACCCCGCGCCACCCCATACAGAAATGGCTCGCCTCCATGACGATCGCGAGACCGTCTGGCTGGGTTTTTTCTTGAATAAGGTCGGCCAACTGGACAACGGCTTCCTCTTGAATTTGAGGCCGCCCCATCACCCACTCGGCCAATCGCGCGTATTTGCTGAGACCAATGACATTGGTATGCTCGTTGGGCATCACACCGATATAGACCTCCCCAATCACGGGGCAAAAGTGATGACTGCATGCGCTCCGGACCGTGATGGGGCCAACGATCATGAGCTCATTCAGGTGCTCAGCGTTCGGGAACTCGGTTACCGCAGGTGCTGATACATAGCGCCCTTTGAATACTTCTTGGATATACATCTTGGCCACACGGCGCGCCGTATCGGCGGTATTGTGATCGTTCTCTGTATCGATAACCATGCTTTCCAGGACGCCCCGCATTTTCTCGGTGACCTCTTCCAACATCGCATCAAGGTCGCCAGGCTCAATGGCTGCCGCAATGTTGTCATTCGAATGGAAGCGCATGCGGTTGGCCTTCAGGCGCTCTCGTATCTTGACGGATACCGGAACGCCCTCATCGGGGGACGCGTTGGAATTACTCATGGATTAAAGTCTCTTTATGAGAGAAGGTTATCAACATCATTATTAGTGACCCTTGATGCTATCACCCTAAACCACTGCCGCGGAACGACCAACAAATCACCCCGCCAGGGCAGGGCTTAAACCCCGCATATCGATCCAGCAATAGAATAGCCTCGGCATTCGACGGGGAGAAGCAGGCTAGGGCCGCATCCAGTCGGGGAAGCCATTGGTAAGCCGTGTGTTCTGCACTGAGCCTGACGGGTGTGCGCGTCGGCACACGAAGCCCAAAAACCCGCTCGGTGTTGCGAGTCACACCCGGGGCATAACGATGACGCCACATTGGATAGATCTCGTAAACGTTCTCAAGACCCCAATCAGTCAGCGTACAACCCGGCGCACCTGCATCAATGCCGACTTCTTCCATCACCTCGCGCACTGCAGCGGCACGATGTGACTCAGTCAGTTGATCAAGAGACCCCGTCACGCTTTGCCAAAATCCTGCCTGACTGGCCCGCTCAATTAACAACACATTACCCGCACAGTCGTGTATGACCACCAGCACGGAGTGCGGGATTTTGTAAGGGGCTGACGCGCTCATGTGCGTCAGCTTACCCCAAGTCGAACGTCCTCACGCCTGCACAGTGAGCGGGTAAGCTGGCGTTTTAATGCGGACGGGCATGGCGGGAAACACAATAGGCGTTGGCGTACCTAACAGTGTCTTAGCCATTGCTTTGGCTGCTGTCATCAAGGGCATGACATAGGGCATGACGCCGCGCACATAAGCTGCACAATCACCTAAGGCCCAGACGCCAGGGGCAGAGGTCTGCCCCATGTTGTCCACGCAGATGCCTTGCGTGACTTCGATACCGGCGGCGCTCGCCAACGCGGTCTGCGGCTGAAGGCCCACTGCAGACAGCACGACATCAGCTGCCAAGGTCGTCCCATCCGACAGATCGACCGTGTAACTACCGTCCAACGCCTCGTTAACCGCCCGGGCTGTCTTGCCGAAGCGAAAGTTCACGCCGAGTTCGTGCAGCGCCGTTTGTAAGCGCACACTATCACCCTCATTGATGAGCCGATTAAGTGTGCGCTCACCGGGATCAACCAGCGTGACGCTGTGACCTGCGCCTGCTAAGTCATTGGCAAACTCGCAACCAATCAAACCAGCCCCCAAGATCACGGCCCGAACGGCCGCTGGATTGGGCGCACGGCTCATCCGGTCGCGGAATGCCGCATAGTCCCACCAGTCATTGACCGAGCAGATGAACGCTGCGCCGGGCAGCGACAGACGCACCGGTGCTGCGCCCAACGCCAAGACCAAGTCGCCATAAGGCAACTGGGTCGAGCCCACCTGCAGGGTGTGCTGTGCGGCCTCAATCGATGTCACCGTGGTATTCGCCATCAGCGTCACATCGTATTTAGCAGCCTGCGCCGCCCCCGTTGCTTGCAACAGGTTGGCTGGCGACTTACCCTGCGCGAACGCATTCGAAAGCATTGGCTTGCTGTAAAAGTCGCCGCTGTTGGCGGTAACCAGGGTAATGGGACGGTCGCTGGACAGGGCTCGCAACTCGCGCGCGACTGTCCACCCTGCCAACCCCGAACCCGCTATCACGATGGGACGCTCGGACATCAGGCGCTCCTTAGATTTCGACGACTTCGAAATCAACTTTGGCAACGCCGCAGTCAGGGCACGCCCAGTCATCAGGGACAGCTGACCACAACGTACCAGCGGCAATCCCCTCTTCAGGACGGCCTTGCGCCTCGTCATAAACAAAGCCGCACACGATACAAATATAGGTTTTCATGATGGTTCCTTTTTCAAAAAATAGTTAAAGAGTTCGATCAAGCCGACGTCACGGCTTCCGCCTCAACGCGTGCCAAAGCGGCCTTGTATTGGTTCGCATGGTGCTGCTCTACCCGCGTCAACGCCGCGAAGCGCTTTGCCGCTTTATCCAATACCGCACGGAAGGCATCCGCGTGCGCTTTGCTCTCAGCAATTTGATCGTCGAATTCACGTACAGCGACCGAATTGCCCTCTTCGACGGCAAGGTGACGGAATTGGGGGTACATCTCGGTGTACTCGTAGGTTTCACCCTCGATCGCCAACTGCAATGCTTTTGCCGGTGTCATTTGTGCTTTGGGGTACAGCAAATCCAAGTGACCAAAGGCATGCATGACCTCTTGATCTGCTGTCGCCTCAAAAATATCCGCCGTAGCGGTATCACCCATTTCACGGGCAATCTTGGCGAAATAGCGGTACTTGATGTGCGCCATTGACTCACCAGCGAATGCCGCTTCCAGATTTTGCACGGTGACAGATGGGTTGGTTGTGTGGGTCATGATCTTCGTCCTTTCAGCTTTAAAAACAGGCTCTCAGTGAACCGATGACTGAAGTTTGAAGGGTCACAGTTAATCTGTAAAATGGATTAAATCAATTGTTTTTATCGAAATTACCGATCATGAATTCAAACCAAATGGCGGCCAACCTGTCCCTCAAGCAACTGCACTACTTTGTGACATTAGCTGATACCTTGCACTTCACGCAGGCTGCAGCCAATTGTTTCGTGACTCAGTCAACGCTATCGGGCGGCGTGCGCGAGCTCGAAAAACAAGTGGGTGTGTCGCTTTTTGAACGGGACAACAAGCGCGTCATGCTCACATCAGCGGGTGAGGCGCTGCGCCCCCTCGCCATCGATCTGCTGAGCACCGCGGGCGATTTTTTACAACTCGGATCGGCACTCGCCACCCCTCTACAAGGTCGTTTGACATTGGGTGCGATCCCAACCATCGCACCTTTTTTACTACCCAAACTGATGCGCGAAGCGCGTAGTCGCTTCCCGAACCTGCGGGTGTTACTGCACGAGGCACAAACCCACGAGCTGCTGGCGGCTTTGGAGGCGGGGCGCATTGATGCCGCGTTAATTGCCACGCCAATGGCTGTAGGGCGACTGGCGGAGCTGCCCGTCTACGAGGAGGAAATGTGGCTCATCGCCTCGAAATCAGACGCCATGGCACAACAAAAGGCCTGGAAACTAAAGGACCTGGATTTCAGTCGCCTGATGCTGTTGGGCGAGGGGCATTGTCTGCGTGACCATGCGCTGGCGGCCTGTGCGCAAGTCCGACGTCAACCGAGGGGCGAGGCATACGCTGACATTGAAGCCAGCAGCCTGCCGACACTGATTCAGATGGTCGAAGCAGGTTTGGGCTTCTCCATGTTGCCAGAGATGGCTGTCAAGGCTGGCCTGCTCAATGGCACAGACGTCATCGCACAGCCGTTTAGCGCACCGCCGCCGAAACGTGGGATCTCGCTGGTGACCCGATCAACGTTTCAAACACACCCCAACTTCGAAGCGTTGGCTTCACTATGCAAAGCATTGGTGCGAAAGAAAACAAATGGGGCGAGGCGCAGCCGAATCGGCTGAGCCGTCGCCCCAATCTCAAGCGCCGCGATCAGGCGGGCTGTGGGTTGCGCAAACGGATGTGCAGTTCACGCAATTGCTTGTCATCCACTGCAGACGGTGCTTGAGTCAACAAACACTGTGCCCGCTGCGTCTTGGGGAAGGCGATCACATCTCGAATGCTTTCGGCACCCGTCATGAGTGTCACGATTCGGTCAAGACCAAAGGCCAAGCCACCATGCGGGGGCGCACCGTACTGAAGGGCATCCAGCAAGAAGCCAAACTTCAGCTGTGCCTCTTCAGGCGTGATGCGCAAGGCATCAAAAGCCTTTTGTTGCACGCTCGCTTGGTGGATACGCACAGAGCCACCGCCGACCTCCCAGCCGTTGATCACCATGTCATAGGCTTTTGACAGGCACTTCTCAGGTGCCGTGGCCATGAAGTCTTCGTGACCATCTTTCGGTGCCGTGAAGGGGTGATGCACCGCAGACCAGCGCTGTCCCTCTTCATCGAACTCGAACATGGGAAAGTCGACCACCCAAAGGGGCGCCCAACGGCTCTCAAATAGACCACTCTTGCGCGCAAATTCACTGTGGCCAACCTTGACGCGCAACGCCCCAATCGCGTCGTTAACCACCTTCGCCTTGTCCGCACCGAAGAAAATGATGTCGCCGTTCTGAGCTTCAGTGCGGGTGAGGATGGCTTGAATCGCCTCGTCGTGCAAGTTTTTAACGATGGGGCTTTGTAAGCCATCGCGACCCGCCGCAACATCGTTCACCTTGATCCAAGCGAGACCTTTGGCGCCGTAAATCTTCACGAACTCGGTGTAGGCATCGATTTCGCCACGGCTCATTTCACCGCCACCTGGCACGCGCAACGCCACAACACGGCCGTTTGCCATGGTCGCAGGTGTCGAGAAGACCTTGAAGTCAACTGTTTGCATCGCATCCGTGAGCTCAGTGAAGTGCAACTTCACGCGCAGGTCAGGCTTGTCCGAACCGTACAAATGCATCGCATCGCCGTATGTCATCACGGGGAATTCACCCAAGTCAATTTGCAGCACTTGCTTGAACATGTTGCTAACCATGCCTTGGAACATGTCGCGAATTTCTTCCTCGTCCATGAACGAGGTTTCAATATCGATCTGCGTGAATTCCGGCTGACGGTCGGCGCGTAAGTCTTCGTCGCGGAAGCACTTGGTAATTTGGTAGTAGCGGTCGTAACCAGCCACCATCAACAACTGTTTGAATAACTGGGGGGATTGGGGCAGCGCAAAGAACTGACCGTCGTTAACGCGGCTGGGCACCAGGTAATCGCGCGCACCTTCGGGCGTACTTTTGGTGAGCATGGGCGTTTCGATGTCAATGAAGCCATTCGCATCTAGAAACTTGCGAATCTCCATGGCGACCCGGTAGCGCAACATCAGATTACGCTGCATCGCGGGACGGCGCAGATCCATCACCCGGTGCGTCAAACGCGTGGTCTCAGACAGATTGTCATCGTCCAGCATGAAGGGTGGAGGCACTGAGGCGCTCAACACGATCAGTTCATGGGACAAGACTTCAATCTTGCCGCTCTTGATACCGTCATTTGCAGTCCCCTCGGGACGCGCACGCACAACGCCTTTAATTTGCACGCAGAACTCGTTGCGAATGTCTTCGGCAATGGCAAACATGTCGGCGCGATCGGGGTCACAGACCACCTGCACATAGCCCTCGCGGTCGCGCAAATCGATAAAAATAACACCACCGTGGTCGCGACGGCGGTTAACCCAACCGCACAGACTGACGGTTTCACCCATCAGTGCCTCGGTCACGAGACCGCAATAGTGGGAACGCATAGCCATAATTACTCCGAGTCTTTCAATGCTGTAAGGGGTTCGTGTGGGGCCTTCAAGGCCTTGTGGTCTGGGGGCACAATGACGCCCATAGAAATCACGTAAGTCAACGCTTCGTCGACCGACATATCAAGTGGTTTGCAGTCAATCTCGCGCACCAACATCATGTAACCGCTGGTCGGATTGGGAGTGGTGGGGACGTACACCGAAATATAGCCATCACCCAGTTGGTTATTGACCGTGCTGCCAGGCTTGCCGGTCAGAAAGGCCACTGTCCATAAGCCCTCGCGGGGCCATTGGATCAACAAGGCCTTGCGAAAGGCGTTGCCTTTGTTTGAGAACAGCGTGTCAGAAACCTGCTTCACCGCCGCATAAACACTGCGAACCACGGGAATGCGATTGAGTAACCCGTCCCACCAATTGACCAGCTTCTTACCGATGAAGTTGGAGGTGGCCGCGCCAATCAATAACAAGATAATGAGGGCAAACAAAACGCCCAAGCCGGGGATGTAAAAACCCAATAGAACTTCGGGCTGCCATTGCGCGGGCAAAATACGCAGTGTTTCGTCCAAGGTCGAAACCACCCAGTTGAGCACCGCGACGGTGATCATGAGCGGCACCAACACGAGCAGGCCCGCAAGCAGCCAAGTGCGTAATGCAGAAATCACAAGAAAGCCTTTATTCCGAAGCGGCAGCGCTGGGCGCTGCAGCAGGTGCGGCTGCGGGGGTAGGTGTCGTCGCGGCAGCAGTAGCGGTAGCGGGCGTATCGGTGGCTGGCGCAGGTGCCGCAGCGCCGCTGGCCCCACCATCACGGAAGTCTGTCACGTACCAGCCGCTACCCTTAAGCTGAAAACCAGCTGCAGTAACCTGCTTAGAAAACGTGGCTTGCTGACAGCTCGGACAGTCGGTCAACAACGAATCTGACATCTTCTGCAGCACATCCTTGGCAAAGCCACAGGCGGAACATTTGTAGGCGTAAATGGGCATGATGCGTGTGAACCAGTCAAGCGAAACGAAAGGAATCCTCCACACCAAAGTTGGAGGTAACCAGAGATTATAAATTCGCCTCAGAAAAGTCCAAAAACCCCGAACTGCCAGAGCAGCTGCATACCCACCAAACCAGCCAAAAACCCAAGGCCAGCATAAATTAGCCCCTGCAGGAGGCGGTTGGTGCGGTTTTGCGCCTTAATGAGCTGTTGTATTTCCGCACGATTGTCAGCGGGGACCGCACTGAGGTAGTTGGCTAAAAGACGTGGCAACGACGGCAGCAGCTGCGCCAAACCCGGCGCCTCGCGTTGCAGCTGATCGAGAAACCGCTTCGGACCCAGTTGGTCGAGCATCCACTTTTCCAGGAAAGGCTTGGCGGTCTGCCACAGGTCAAGGTCCGGGTCCAGTTGGCGGCCCAAGCCTTCTATGTTGAGCAAGGTTTTTTGCAACAAAACCAATTGCGGTTGTATCTCCACATGGAAACGCCGGGAGGTCTGGAACAAGCGCATCAGCACCAAACCCAGCGAAATCTCTTTCAGTGGACGGTCGAAATAGGGTTCACAAACGGTTCTAACGGCGGCCTCCAACTCGTCCACACGTGTCTCGGGTGGCACCCAACCCGATTCGATGTGCAGCTCCGCGACACGCTTGTAATCACGGCGGAAAAAGGCGGTGAAGTTTTGCGCTAAATAATTTTTATCAACCTGAGTGAGGGTCCCCACGATTCCAAAATCGAGCGATATGTATTGCCCTAGGGTCGCTGGCTCCAGGCTGACCATGATGTTCCCAGGATGCATGTCAGCGTGGAAAAAGCCATCGCGAAACACCTGTGTAAAAAAGATAGTCACCCCATCCTGCGCCAGCTTGGGCAGGTTGACACTGGCCTCGCGCAAGCGGTCAACTTGGCTGATGGGCACACCATTCATTCGCTCCATGACCATCACATTCGGATGGCACAGGTTCCAGTGAATGCTGGGTATTTGCACCAAGCCAACATCTTGCATGTTGCGTCGTAACTGCGCGGCGTTGGCGGCCTCCCGCACGAGGTCAAGCTCATCGTGCAGGTACTTGTTGAACTCGGCGACGACCTCTTTGGGCTTGAGACGCTTGCCATCCGCCGACAGGCGCTGCACCCATACGGCAATCGTGGCTAACAGGGACAGGTCTTTCTCGATGACCTCGCGCATGCCCGGACGTAACACCTTCACCGCGACCGGCTCTCCGCTAGGCAATACTGCAAAGTGCACCTGAGCGATCGACGCACTCGCCACAGGGGTACGCTCGAAAGATTGGAACAACACGTCAATCGATTGGCCGAAAGCAGCTTCAATGGTGTTGATGGCCAGCTGACTGTCAAACGCGGGCACGCGGTCTTGCAACCGGGCCAGCTCATCGGCGATGTCGGTTGGCAACAGATCACGCCGGGTACTCAGAACTTGGCCGAACTTCACAAAGATCGGGCCAAGGGACTCCAGTGCCAAGCGCAATCGTTCGCCACTGGGACGTTTGTGCGATCGACCCAGCGACAGCGCGCGACCCAGCCACCGCGCCCAACGGGTCTGAACGCCATTGAGCACCATTTCATGGAGACCAAAACGCCAAACAACCGCTAGGATAAAAGCGGTTCTGAGCAGGCGGGTCATGCAGGCGCCCGCTTCGAAAACTGCTGAACGGTGGCAATCACGCCTTTCACGATGCGTGTCAGGCTCACCGCTGGCACGTCACCGATGACGCGGGCGACATCCGCCTCAATGTCCCACCGCACGTGGTCGCGGATCCATCCGATCTCGGCAGCCAAAAGCACGTCACCAAAAATTTTGACCTCTGGTTGCGCCCCGCTCGCCACGGTCTTGAAGAGGACTGCCCACTGCGTTTCTATAACAGCCACTCGCAAATCAGGCTCAACGAGTCGGGTGGTATCGGCACGCATAAACAAACCGACGCCTGAAATCTCCCAGCACAGCCCGACACCACCACCATCGACTTGCAGGCGCTTGGTCTTGTGGCGAGCCAACCGACGCATGGCCTCCGGCTCTTGTGACAACACATGATTGACCAACAAGAGCAGGCGATTTTGCAATTCGTCCGTTAACCAAGCCGGCGGTGACTGTTGGGTGAACAGGCGTTGCGCACCGTCAAGTGCCCTCGCAGGCAGGGCTGCCAACTGACCGAACAGATCGTTGGCATCGCTGCCTCCGGGGTTTGAACTGGCACGCAACATGAATCCCTTAAAAATCAACCGAGCGCCTGAACACCGGCAACCAGCCAGCCGCCAGGCCCATTGACGGGGCGCGTCACGTTCCAAACCTCACGAAACGGGGTGGGCGATGCGTCGGCCTGTTCGCGGATCAGGCCATTGAACTCAACGCTGGCCATGTAATGGCCCTCAACCTCTTCAATGCCCAGCATTTGAGCGTCTAAGTGCACGACTTCGGTGACGTTCGCCTTGCCCTCGTTGAGTGCCTCGCGCTCGGCCAACTGCTCTTCAATGTTTTGCAGCATCTCATCAGTCATGAGCGCCCGCAGTGCAGGGATATCCGCACGATCCCACGCACCTTGCAGGTTTGTGAAGTTCCGTTTGCAAGCTGTCAGAAAACCCATGGTGTCGAAACCATCCGGGACGCCCCAGGTCTGGTTGCCCAGCAAGGCGGAGCCAATAACGCTACCGCCGCCGGAATTGGCTGATTGGAACGATGCGTTATTCGACTCCCACGGGCGCGCTGCCGAGTCGTTGCCAACGTTCTTTTCGTTGTACCCAGGCACAGGCGCATAGGCCCCACCAGCACCCTGCGCTACCGGACGCGCGCGGCCCCGAGTCATGAGTCGGAACACAAATACCCCTGCTGCAACCAAGAGCAAGACCATCAAGATATTGGCGAATCCCTCGCCAAAACCCAAGCTGTGCGCCAACCAAGCTAAGCCCAAGCCAGCGGCCAGACCACCCAACATACCGCCAAAGCGATTACCGGTATTCGGCGTACCGTTGGGACTTGCCGCTTTTTGCGGCGTCGCTGCCGGTGCAGCCGGCGGTGTGGCCTGTCGCTGCGTCACGCGATTGGACTGCTTCCCAAAAGACAAGCCACCACCGAACCGCTTGGCAGCGGCATTTTGGGTGGCCAATGCCAAACACAAAACCATCACCAACATCCACACTTTTTTCATTTCGACTCCTGCATTGCAACGCGGCGCGTCGCCTTGTTATTTAGATTGCTTTACACCCACGTGGAGCGCCACCACGCCACCGGCCATGTTGTGCACATCGACGTGTGCAAAACCAACCGACTGCATGAGGGTCTTCAACGCTTCTTGATCGGGATGCATGCGGATAGATTCCGCCAGATAACGGTAGCTGTCCGCATCCCCTGCTACCAACTGTCCTATTTTTGGCAAAACCTTGAAGCTGTAAAGGTCGTATAGCTTTTCTAGAGGCTTCGCGACCTTTGAAAATTCAAGTACCAGTAAACGCCCCCCCGGTTTCAGCACCCGCAGCATTTCGGCCAACGCGAGGTCTTTATGCGTCATGTTTCGCAACCCAAACGCAACGCTGACCAAGTTAAAAGTGGCATCTGGAAAAGGCAAGGTCTCGGCATCACAGACCGTCGTGGGTAGCACAACGCCCAAATTTAACAAACGGTTGCGTCCCTCGCTGAGCATGGCTCGGTTGATATCGGTATGCACCACGCAGCCGTTGGGGCCCACCTGCTTGGCAAAGCCTAGGGCTAGATCCCCCGTACCACCCGCAATATCCAACACAGACTGTCCGGGCAGCGCATTGCCGACCGTGAGGGTGTACCGCTTCCATAGCCTGTGCAAACCGCCCGACATCAAGTCGTTCATGACGTCGTATTTTGAGGCGACGGAGTCAAAGACTTGTCGAACGTGTTTGGCTTTCTCAGTCTCGTCAACGGTTTTAAAACCGAAATGTGTTTTACTCATAGCGTTAATGTAATTCAGCACTGAGGGCTTGCTGTAATGCCAGCGGCAACACTGAGGCCAAGGCCTGACGGTGGGCCAATGCATCAGCGGCCACCGCGCGCTGCGGCGCGGCCCATATGGCGCCAGGGAAGTGAGCGTCATCCGCGTAACGCGGGATCACATGCCAATGCAAATGGGGCACCATGTTGCCGAGCGCAGCCAAGTTAATTTTGGTGGGCTGCATCACCGCGCGGACCACCTGCTCGACCCGGTTCACCAGCGCCATGAGGTCCTGCCGGTCTTGCGCGGTCAGGTCGCTGAACTCGGCCATGTGCGCCTGCCAGATAACGCGCACGAAACCGGGGTAATCGGGTTCATCAGCCAAGATGACACGACAACGGTCGTTACGCCAAACCAAGCGTCCGCCATCGCCCTGACACAGCACACACGCGGGGGTCACACCAGTACCCGCTCAATGCCACCTTGGTTGGCTTTCTCAACATATTCGGGCATCCAGTTCTCACCCAAAATTTGATTCGCCATCTCAACGACGATGTAATCGGCTTCAAGCAAACCGTTTTGCATGTCATCGCCAAATCGATTCAAACCTTGCAAACAGCTGGGGCATGAAGTCAGAATTTTCGTGTTTCCGGTCGCTTTCGACGTCGTACCAGCCAGAGTGGCCAGTTGTTGCTCGTTCTTTTTGAGCTCCGCCTCTTTGCGGAATCGCACTTGCGTGGAAATGTCAGGTCGGGTAACGCCCAACGTCCCCGACTCGCCACAACAACGGTCACTTTTAATCACTTGATCACCCACCAAGGCCTTGACCGTTTTCATAGGGTCTTGCAACTTCATGGGCGAATGGCAGGGATCGTGGTAGAGGTATGCGCCACCCGCGTTCAGCGTGATGCCTTTTTCAAGCAGGTACTCATGAATATCAATGATTCGGCAGCCGGGGAAAATGCGCTCGAACTCATACCCCTGCAACTGGTCATAGCACGTACCGCAACTGACCACCACGGTCTTGATATCCAGGTAATTGAGCGTGTTCGCGACACGATGGAACAAAACACGGTTGTCGGTGATGATTTTCTCGGCTTTATCGAACTGTCCGCTACCGCGTTGGGGGTAGCCACAACACAGATACCCTGGTGGCAAAACCGTTTGAACCCCCGCATGCCAAAGCATGGCTTGTGTCGCCAGACCCACTTGGCTGAACAGCCGCTCCGAGCCACAGCCAGGGAAGTAGAACACCGCCTCTGAATCGCTGGAGGTTGCCTGTGGATTGCGAATGATGGGGACGTAGTTGGCATCCTCAATATCAAGCAGCGCACGGGCTGTACGCTTAGGCAAACCACCTGGCAACTTCTTGTTGATGAAGTGAATTACCTGCTCTTTAATCGGCGCCGTTCCGACAGTGGCAGGTGGTGCAGCCGTTTGACGACGCGCCACTAACTTGAGCAAATCGTTTGCCCATCGTTGCGCGCGCATGCCCACCGACACCATCAACGTTCGCACCACCTTGATGGTTTGCGGATTGGTGGCGTTGAGCATCAGCATCGCCGCCGCATTACCGGGTCTGAAACTCTTCTTACCCATCTTGCGCAACAAGTTGCGCATGTTCATGGAGACATCACCAAAGTCGATATCAACGGGACAGGGCGTCAAGCATTTATGGCACACCGTGCAGTGGTCTGCAACGTCTTCAAATTCTTCCCAGTGGGCAATTGAGATCCCGCGTCGGGTCTGCTCTTCGTACAAGAATGCCTCAACCAAAAGAGAGGTTGCTAAAATCTTGTTACGCGGGCTGTACAGCAAGTTGGCGCGCGGAACATGGGTCGCGCAAACCGGCTTGCACTTACCGCATCGCAGACAGTCTTTTACGCTGCTTGATATGGCACCAATGTCGCTCTGTTGCATGATGAGCGACTCGTGCCCCATCAGACCAAAACTAGGCGTGTAAGCATGGGTCAGATCGGCGGCATGGATGTCCGCTGAAAGCGTTGTACCGGCAGGCATCACGCTGCTACGCAATAGTTTCCCTTTGTTGAAATGGCCGTTGGGGTCGACCTGTTGCTTGTACTGCGCGAAAGGTGCCAACTCGGCGTCCGTTAAGAAAGCGAGCTTGGTGATACCGATCCCATGCTCACCTGAAATCACACCATCGAGTGACCGTGCCAACGCCATGATCCGCACGACTGCGCCGTGAGCGGCCTGTAGCATGTCGTAATCATCACTGTTCACAGGGATGTTGGTGTGGACGTTGCCATCACCCGCATGCATGTGCAAAGCCACCCAAACCCGCCCCTTTAGGACCCGCTGGTGGATGGCGGTGATCTCCTTCAAGATGGGCGCGAATGCGTCACCGACAAAGATACCGCGCAAGGGCGCTTGCAACTGCGTCTTCCAGCTGGCCCTGAGGGAGTGGTCTTGCAGTGCTGAAAAGTGGGTATCCAGTTGATCCAACCAGGTCTGCCACTGCGCGCGAACATCGCTAATAACCTCTAATGCCTGCGTGACGCGGTCATCGAGTAGTTCTGCAGCCGTTAACTCGGCGGTGTCATCGGTTTTTGCCAGCGGCAACACCGGCTGACGCACAAACGCGTCCAACGCATCGCACAGCGCCAACTTGTTTCGCAAAGACAGCTCGATATTGATGCGCTCGATGCCCTCGGTGTACTCTCCCATGCGCTCAAGCGGAATCACCACGTCTTCGTTGATCTTGAATGCGTTGGTGTGCTTGCTGATCGCCGCCGTTCGCTTGCGATCCAACCAAAACTTTTTGCGTGCCTCGGGACTGATGGCTACAAAACCCTCTCCATGCCGACCATTCGCCAAACGCACAACCTCGGAGGTTGCCTTGGCCACGGCATTCTCGTCGTCGCCAACAATGTCGCCAATCAGCACCATCTTGGGCACACCCGAACCACCCCGCTTGCTTTTGGTGGCATAACCCACAGCACGCAGATAGCGATCATCCAGATGCTCAAGGCCCGCCAGCAAGGTGCCCATGCGCTTTTGCTCGGCGAACATAAACGCTTTAATGTCCACGATACTCGGCACAGCATCTTTCGCGTTGCCAAAAAATTCCAAGCAAACCGTGCGCGTGTGGGCGGGCATGCGGTGCACCACCCAACGGGCGCTGGTGATCAAGCCATCACAGCCCTCTTTTTGAATACCCGGTAAGCCAGATAAAAATTTGTCGGTGACGTCCTTACCCAAGCCCGCCTTACGAAAGGCATTACCAGGGATTTCAAGGCGCTCCGTGCGAATGGGCGTACGGCCATCGGCTTCAAAATACGCTAACTCAAAGACCGCAGTTTCGGCGTCATGAATCTTGCCCAAGTTATGCCCAATTCGGGTCACCTCTAACCATTGCGCTTGCGGTGTGACCATCCGCCATGACATGAGGTTATCCAGTGCAGTGCCCCACAAAACGGCCTTCTTGCCACCGGCATTCATCGCAATATTGCCGCCAATACAGGATGCTTCCGCCGACGTGGGATCGACAGCAAAGACGTAACCGGCTCGCTCTGCGGCGTCAGCAACGCGTTGGGTCACCACCCCCGCTTCCGTCCAAACGGTTGCAACGGGGCTATCCAAGCCTGGTGCTTGGTAAGACTCCACCTCGGTCATCGCCTCTAATTTTTCGGTGTTGATCACCACCGACTTCCAAGTCAACGGAATGGCACCACCGGTGTAGCCCGTGCCACCCCCACGCGGGATGATCGTCAGGCCTAACTCGATGCTGGTGCGCACCAGCGCAGCCATCTCAGCCTCTGAGTCGGGCGTGAGCACGACAAACGGGTATTCAATGCGCCAGTCGGTCGCATCCGTCACATGGCTGACGCGGGATAGCCCGTCAAATTTAACGTTGTCAGCCGCCGTGTGCTTTTTGAATTTTCGCAAGACGCGACCACGCAGCTTGGCCATTTCATCAAATGCATCCGAGAAGCGACCAATCGCCTCTGACGCAGCTGCCATGAGCATTTGCACCAGGTGGTCGCGCTGCGCATCTTCGCTCGGTGTGCGGCGGCGTTGGATCTCATCCATGCGGTGACGCAATGCATCGACCAAGGCCCGGCGCCGCTGGGGGTTATCCAACAAATCATCTTGCAGGTACGGGTTACGTTGCACGACCCACATGTCACCCAAAACCTCGTACAGCATACGAGCGGACCTGCCCGTACGGCGCTCTTGCCGAAGTTGATTGAGCGTGTCCCACGCGGCCTCACCCAACAAGCGGACGACGATCTCGTGATCCGAGAAAGACGTGTAGTTGTAAGGGATTTCACGCAACCGAGGAGTCTCGGTTGCGGGCGGCGTTAGTAGCTCTTTGGGAATAGCGGCGTTCATGGACTCATTATCGCAACCCTCACCTCACCTTTTGGTGGGTAAGGCTATGGTGTCGACACTACAGATGCACCCTAAAAATATAAAAAGTTATTTTAAATCAACGATTTAAATAAAATATTACCCCAATGAGCGCCACAGCGGGCGTGCTCAAGTTTTGGCAAACCAGGCGCTAACGATGCCTGAGACCAACACCATCGTCCCGTAGGTCGCCATCGCGCCGTCCAAACCCGTGAGGGCCACGCCCAGCACAGACACGGCCAGATTAAGCAGAAACAAGGTCGTCCACACCCGACGGGGCTGATGCCGAGCGACACCGCCAACGCGAAACCGCAACACCAACCACATCGCCGTTGCGAGCCCCACGGCTGGCATGAGGAAATTAATCAAATGCCAGAACCACAGGAATAAAGCGTCCACATCAACTCTCCGGTAAGGAGCCTGATTTTATAATCACGGCATGACCGTCTGGGCCCTTGGCATCAATCATGAAACGGCGCCCTTGGATGTGCGCGGGCGCTTTGCCGTGTCCACAGACCTGCTTGAGCCTACGGTACGCGACTTGCGCGCAGCCATTGATGGCATCGCAGAGACGACTTTGCTCTCGACCTGCAACCGCACCGAGATATACACATCGGGCGATAACGAGACCCTGCAACGTGCGCTGGCCTGGCTGGCACAAACCGGCGGAGTCAGCGCAGAATCCCTTGCAAACCATGTTTACACCCTGCACGACAACGAGGCGGCCCGCCATGCGTTTCGCGTCGCCTCAGGTCTGGACAGCATGGTGTTGGGGGAGGCCCAGATATTGGGGCAAATGAAAGATGCCGTGCGGGCGGCAGAAGCAGCAGGCACCTTGGGTACCACGCTACACCAATTGTTCCAGCGCTCTTTTGCCGTTGCGAAAGAGGTCAGGACTGTTACCGAAATCGGAGCGCACTCTATCAGCATGACCGCAGCCGCTGTGCGTCTGGCGGGCCAACTTTTCGAAGACCTGAACGACGTCAACGTTTTGTTCGTTGGTGCAGGTGAAATGATCGAACTGGCCGCCACGCATTTTGCCGCCAAAAACCCCAAGCGCATGGTCATTGCCAACCGCACCGCAGCGCGTGGCGAGGCCTTGGCCAAACAGTTTGGCGCTCAAACCATGCTGCTGGCAGACCTCCCTGAACACCTCGGTGATTTTGACGTTGTCGTGAGCTGCACGGCCAGTACGCTGCCACTGATCGGATTAGGCGCCGTGGAGCGCGCGCTCAAGAGGCGTCGACACAAGCCTATGTTCATGGTCGATTTGGCCGTGCCGCGTGACATCGAGCCTGATGTTCAAAAGCTCGACGATGTATATCTCTACACAGTTGATGACCTAGCCGATGTGGTCAAGGCGGGTAAAGAAAATCGACAGGCTGCAGTCGGGCAAGCTGAAGCAATCATCGAAACGGGTGTGAGCGGATTCATGCAGTGGCTATCGCAGCGCGATGCAGTGCCTGCAATACAACAGGTGCAAGCCCGAGCGCAACAGTGGCGGGAGGCCGAGTTAGCCAAGGCAAAAAAACTGCTGGCCAAAAACGGCGACCCAGAAGCTGCGTTGCAAGCGCTGGCACATGGCCTGACGCAAAAAATGTTGCATGGCGCATTGAGCGCTTTGAATAGCCCTGTCGAGACCGAGCGCGCGGCCGCCTTGGACGCGGTACAGCGGCTGCTGTTGCGTGGTGGCGATCGCGACCGTTAGCGAAGACCCCTTGGTTGATTGTGGTGACCACGCACCACGCCCGCTATCGCTTCTTGCTGCGCCCCTAACGACGATACCCCTATGAAACCCTTTGTAAAAGAGACCCTCGATCGCCAACAATGGCGCCTAGAGGAACTGGACGCGCTGCTGAGCGCGCCTGACGTGGTGAATGACATGGCACGATTTCGTCAACTGAGCCGCGAACACGCGGAACTCAGCGAGCTTGGCGCCCTGTACAAACAATTTCAGCAACGCAACCTTGACCTAACCGAGGCGCAGTCGCTACTGAAAGACCCTGAGATGGCCGACATGGCGGCCGAGGAAATAACCGCCTGCGAAGCCGATTTGCTGCGACTAGACGAAGCACTCCAAGCGCTCCTGTTACCCAAAGACCCCGACGACGAACGTAACGCTTACCTCGAAATTCGTGCGGGCACCGGCGGCGACGAGTCCGCTCTGTTCGCCGCAGACCTGCTGCGCATGTACACCCGATATTGTGAAACCCAGGGCTTACGCATGGAACTCATCAGCGAGTCTCCCAGCGAACTCGGTGGCTACAAGGAGGTGGTTTTGCGGGTAGTGGGCGATCGAGCCTATGGGCAGTTGCGTTTTGAGTCTGGTGGCCACCGTGTGCAAAGGGTGCCTGCGACCGAGACGCAGGGCCGCATTCACACCAGCGCATGCACCGTCGCTGTCATGCCCGAGCCCGACGAGAGCCAGGCCGTGGAACTCAACCCAGCTGACCTGCGCATTGACACGTTTCGCGCGAGTGGTGCGGGCGGTCAACACATTAACAAAACCGACTCGGCGGTCCGCATCACCCACTTGCCTACCGGCACCGTTGCCGAATGTCAGGATGACCGCTCACAACACCGTAACCGCGCCAAAGCCATGCAGGTGTTGGTCGCACGAATTCAGGAGGCGGAACGTCACAAGCGCGAATATGCCGAGGCCGCGCAGCGCAAAGGTTTGATCGGTAGTGGTGACCGCAGCGACCGGATTCGCACCTACAACTTTCCGCAAGGTCGCCTCACGGACCACCGCATCAACCTCACGCTGTACAAGCTCACAGCCATCATGGAGGGTGACCTGAAGGAGGTGATTCACCAGCTTCACTTAGCGCGTGGAGCCGAACTGATGGCCGAGTTAGAGCAAGCCAACAGCTGATGCGACTCGCGGGCAACCCCTCAATCGCTGACGCGCTGCGATGGGCCACCGCCGTCGGCATCGATCGGCTGGATGGGCAGTTGTTGTTGTTACATGCCGTTGGACGCCCGAACAACGACCGCAGCTGGTTGGTCGCACACGATGACCAACGCCTTCAAGCGGCAGAGGTGTGGGCGTTTGAGGCATTCGTAACCCGGCGACTCGCAGGGGAACCGTTGGCCTACATCGTCGGCTTCAAAGAGTTTTTTGGCTTAAGTTTTGCCGTCTCCAATGCTGTGCTGATCCCGCGCCCCGACACCGAGACTTTGGTGCAATGGGCGTTACAGATCATCAACGCGCTAGATACCGACACAAGCACGCCACGCATCCTCGACCTGGGCACCGGCAGTGGCGCGATTGCGTTGGCAATCAAATCACAGGCGCCTCAATGCCTCGTCACGGCGGTCGACGCCAGCTCAACGGCACTGGCACAGGCCGCACGCAATGGGCAGCAGCTCGGTCTGGACGTAACCTGGCGCCAGAGCGACTGGTTTGCAAGCGTGGACCGCCTGTCGTTTGACGTCATTGTCAGCAACCCGCCCTACATTGCAGCCAATGATCCGCATCTTCATGATCTTCGCCACGAGCCGCTCTCGGCGCTCACCTCAGGAGCTGACGGGCTGGATGACCTGCGCCATATCGTCGCCCGCAGTGGGCCCTACCTCCGAGAAGGCGGTTGGCTGTTGTTGGAGCACGGCTATGACCAAGCCGACCCCGTTGCTGAGCTACTCAAAGCGGCAGGGTTTAAGGCCATTGGCCACCAAGCAGATTTGGGGGGCATCACCCGCTGCACGGGAGGGCGCTGGTTAACCGCTTAGGCTGATTGTCCCTTTCCCCACACACCGTTTTTCATTTGCTACAGCCCGAAGCCCTTAACAGTGGAATAATTGAGGGGTCGGGCATCAGCCCCTATCACCCATTTCTCGGAGTCATGCCATGAGCGACGTGCAAAAACAAATCGACGAACTCGTCAAAACCAACCCTGTGGTGCTCTTTATGAAGGGTTCAGCCAGTTTCCCCATGTGCGGTTTCTCTGGCCGCTCAATACAGATTTTGAAAGCCTGCGGCGTTGACACCAAAACGCTCACCACCGTCAACGTGCTTGAAGACGATGGAATCCGCCAAGGTATCAAAGAGTACAGCCAGTGGCCTACGATTCCACAGCTCTACGTCAAGGGCGAATTCGTTGGAGGCTCGGACATCATGATGGAGATGTATGAGTCAGGCGAGCTGCAAAAGCTCATCGGCGGCGAAGCTGCCTAAGTCGCCTACACGCTAGTCAGGCAGATAACCGCAATCCGGGTCGACCGCACCAATCGACCGCGGGTTTCGGAAGGGGCGGGCTGTTAATGGCTGGCGAGTTTTTTCAACAGCGCCTCGGCCAGCCCGTCTGAAGATAGTTTTTCCGCCTCGGCTGCGCGGCGATGTTGGTACTCAACTTCACCAGCGGTCAAACCACGGTCTGACAATACGACACGATGCGGGACGCCGATCAATTCCCAATCGGCAAACATTGCGCCCGGGCGCTCGCCTCGGTCATCCAAAATTACATCGACGCCCGCCGCCAGTAACGAGGCGTGCAGAGATTCTGCAGCCGCACGCACGGCATCGCTGCGATCCATTCCGATGGGGCAAATCACAACCGTAAACGGCGCAATTGCATCGGGCCAGATAATGCCACGTTCATCATGGTTTTGCTCGATGGCGGCAGCAGGCAAACGGGTTACACCGATGCCGTAACACCCCATTTCAAAGTGCTTGGGCTTTCCGTCATCCGCCAAGAATGTGGCATTCATTGCTTTCGAATACTTGGTGCCGAGGTAAAAAATATGCCCCACTTCGATCCCGCGCTCTATCGCCAAAACGCCATTACCATCCGGTGAAAGGTCGCCATCGACCACGTTGCGGATGTCTTCAATCAAAGTGGGTACTGGCAAATCACGCCCCCAGTTGACACCGGTGTAGTGGTGATCGGGCTGGTTGGCGCCACACACCCAATCCGCCATCACGGCGACCTCACGGTCAACGATCAACTGGACCGGCTTCAGCGTGTTGACAGGGCCTAGGTACCCAGGCTGGCAACCGAAACTCGCCTCAATCTCTGGCACGGTCGCAAAACGGAAGCCGTTGGCAAACACGGGCAGCTTTCCCACCTTCACCTCGTTCATGTCATGGTCGCCACGCAATAACAGCAGCCATATTTCGGGGGTTTCGGATGGCACACCGTCGACCAGTGGTTGGGTTGCCAGCACAATTGACTTGACCGTTTGCGACAATTTCAAACCCAGTAAATCGGCCACATCAGCGCAGGTACTTTTCCCGGGAGTGGGCGTGCAAACCATGGCCTGTGTCGGCGCCGGTGCTGAACCTTTCGGCGCTAAAGCCTCCGCTTTCTCCATGTTGGCCGCGTAGTCACTGGCAGGGCAATAAACAATGGCATCTTCACCCGTGGCAGCAATGACCTGGAACTCTTCCGAAAGATCGCCACCAATGGCACCGCTATCCGCAGCGACAGCGCGATAGCGCAAACCAAATCGATCAAAAATCGCGCGGTAGGCCGTCGCCATCTTCTCGTAGCTCTGCTTGGCACCAGCGGCATCACGATCAAAGCTATACGCGTCCTTCATGATGAATTCACGCCCGCGCATCAACCCAAAACGAGGGCGGCGCTCATCGCGAAACTTGGTTTGAATTTGGTAGAGATTTTTGGGCAGTTGCTTATAACTGCGCAACTCTTGCCGCGCAATATCGGTCACCACCTCTTCGCTGGTGGGTTGCACCACGAAATCACGGTCATGTCGGTCCTTGATTCGGAGCAGCTCAGGCCCCATGGTCTCAAACCTTCGGGTCTCTTGCCACAACTCTGCCGGTTGAATCACAGGCATGGTGAGCTCTACCGCGCCTGCGCGGTTCATTTCCTCACGCACGATGTGGGCGACCTTCTGAATGACGCGCAGTCCCATCGGCATGTAGGTGTAGACCCCAGCGCCCAGCTTCTTAATCATGCCTGCACGCGTCATTAATTTGTGGCTCACCACCTCTGCGTCTGCAGGGGCTTCTTTGAGGGTGCTTACGAAAAATTCAGAGGCTTTCATGGGGCTTTAATCAAGGCTGTGTGGTTGTATTCCGCTGGTTGCCGTGCATAATGAATCCAACAGAAAAATTTGAGGTTAATTATGCTTGACAGAGACGGGTTCAGACCCAACGTCGGCATCATTCTGCTCAACCATAAAAATCAGGTGTTTTGGGGTAAGCGCATTCGCACTCACTCGTGGCAGTTTCCACAAGGCGGCATCGACCGCGGAGAAACGCCGGAACAAGCTATGTTCCGAGAGCTTCACGAAGAGGTCGGTCTGCAACCAGAGCACGTCAATATCCTCGCGAGAACGCGGGATTGGTTGCGTTATGAGGTGCCAGACCGGTTCATTCGACGTGAGTCGCGCGGGCACTACCGTGGCCAAAAGCAAATTTGGTTTCTACTGCGCCTGGTGGGTCACGATTCTGACCTCAATTTACGCGCGACTGACCACCCTGAGTTCGACGCTTGGCGCTGGAATGACTATTGGGTTCCACTTGATGTGGTCGTTGAGTTCAAGCGTGGTGTCTATGAGATGGCGTTGACCGAATTGGCGCGATTCCTTCCCCGCGCGGATGGCCGTAATCGCTTTCTTCGCAGTGGCGCCCGCTCGCGAGACAATAGCACTTTGCGCCACCCACAAGGCGCCAAAATGCCGCAGTCCATGGCGTTACCACCTGGGGGTTCTTTCGACCCCGATCCCAACCCACGTTCAGATATCAAATGACCGCAGTTTGGCCGTTTTTCAAGCCCGCTTTATGCGCCGGCATCGGGTTACTCTTTGTCTCCAGTGCGCCTGCGCAAGCGCCTCAATTTGACCCCGAGACGCCATGGGTCGAGAAGCCTCAAACGCCGCCTGCAACGTTCGACTTGGCGAGTCTTATCCCCGTCGAGAATCCAGCCCGCTCATCGCTCAGCTTTGGCGTCATTCCGGAAACCATCACCGTTGGCGAGGACGCCGTGATTCGCTATGTCATGGTCGCTACCAGCCCCTCGGGCGCACTGAATGTGCAATATGAGGGTATTCGCTGTGCTGATAAAACCATCAAAATTTACGCTAACTGGCGTGCCGGAGATGGTTGGCGCGATCGTAAAAAGTCGGAATGGGCGGAGTGGCGCTTGTCACCCGCACGCTATGCCTTGCGGATGGGACGCGACGCGTTTTGCAACGTGCAAATCGTGTACGGCGCGCCCGATGTGTTGGTCAAGCGTCTTGAGGCAGCTGCGCCTCTGCGCTGAATTTCAAGTCGTTCAGCGGTCCACGTTAGTCAGAACCAAGTTGGTTCGGTGCACCATCTCAGGTTCGGCAGCATAACCAAGCAGTTGCTCGAACTGGCTCGACGGCTTGCGGCATAACAACTTCGCTTCAGCGCTCGCGTAGTTGGCCAAACCGCGGGCAATTTCTCGCCCGGTATCGTCTTGAATGGCGATCACATCACCCCGAGAGAAGTCGCCTTTCACGCCTGTCATACCGATAGGCAGCAGGCTCTTGCCTTCGGTCGCCACTTTGATGACCGCCCCCGCATCGATAACGACTGCGCCGCGTAATTGCAGGTGATCTGCCATCCATTGCTTACGGGCTTGGCTCTTACCTGTTTGCGCCATCAACCAGGTGCCAATGGCTTCACCACGACAAAGACGCAACAACACATCAGGCTCATGGCCAGAGGCTATCACCGTGGAGGCACCGGATGCCGCAGCGCGTTTGGCCGCCAGCACCTTGGTGATCATGCCGCCTTTACTGATCAGGCTACCAGCGCCGCCCGCCATCGATTCGAGCCGCGCGTCCCCCGCAGGGGCCGCATGCACAAAGGTGGCGGTTGGATCAAGCCTCGGATCGGCAGTATAGAGACCGGCTTGGTCGGTCAAGATGATGAGTGCATCGGCAACCACCAAGTTGGCAACCAAGGCACCCAGCGTATCGTTATCACCAAACTTGATTTCGTCGTTGACAACCGTATCGTTCTCATTGATGACCGGCACAACACCCAACTCAAGCAACGTTGTGAGGGTCGAGCGCGCGTTGAGGTAACGTTCACGATCCGCCAGATCTGCGTGCGTGAGCAGCACCTGCGCACTGCCCACGTTGAAGGCGCTGAGCTTGGACTCGTACATTTGCACCAAACCCATTTGCCCCACCGCTGCCGCTGCTTGTAACTCATGGACTTGGCTGGGTCGTTTACGCCAACCGAGGCGCTTCATCCCCTCGGCCACCGCGCCGCTGCTGACCATGATGACCTCACGCCCCTGCCCCACCAGTGCCGCCAATTGACGAGCCCAGTGAGCGATGGCGTGCTCGTCGATGCCTTTTCCGTCGTTCGTCACTAAACTGGAGCCGACTTTTACAACGACCCTTTTAGCGTTACGCAGAACCGCGAGTTGCGCTGCAGTTTGTTGACCAAACATATCGATGACTTAGCGTAGGTTAGTGAGAACGGGCGTTGTCCGTGGCCGAAGTTAGGCGCTGAAGCGGGGATCGTTTTGCAGATCGTCAGGTAACTTGTCTTTGCGCGCCTTCAAGCTACCGTCTTTAGCCAAGTCGAACCTCGGATCAACTGCCACATGCGGCTGCTCTGACTTTGCGACCTTGGCTACATGTTCAAACACGGACAGCATGAGGGTTTCACAACCCTCACGGGTCAATGCTGATATTTCAAATACGGGGCCTTTGTACTTCATGCGTTTCACAAAGTCAGCGACCCGCGCTTCGCGCTCGTCTTCAGGCACCATGTCAAGCTTGTTCAATACAATCCAACGGGGCTTATCAAAAAGCGCTTTGTCGTATTTTTTCAGCTCGCCAACAATCGCCTTGGCTTGCGCAACGGGGTCAACGCCGTCATCAAACGGCGCCATGTCGACCACATGTAACAGCAAGCGTGTTCGCTGCAGGTGACGTAAAAACTGATGCCCAAGCCCTGCGCCCTCGGCAGCCCCCTCGATCAAGCCAGGAACATCCGCGATGACAAAGCTTTTTTCGGGCGCTACGCGTACCACCCCCAAGTTGGGGTGCAGTGTGGTGAAGGGGTAGTCTGCGATTTTGGGCTTGGCATTTGAAACAGCGGCAATCAGCGTGGACTTACCTGCGTTGGGCATCCCCAGTAGGCCCACGTCTGCCAACACTTTCAATTCCAACTTAACCGTCTTGCGCTCGCCGGGATACCCCAATGTCTTTTGCCGTGGGGCCCGGTTAGTCGAGCTCTTGTAGTGCATGTTGCCAAAACCACCGTCGCCGCCTTTGGCCAGAATGACGGGCTCATCTGGCACCAACACCTCCATGATGACCTCATCCGTTTCAGCATCAGTGATGACCGTGCCAATCGGCATCTTGAGGTACACATCGGCACCCTTGGCACCGAAGAGATCAGAGCCTTTACCGTGCTCGCCGCGTTGCCCTTCAAATCGGCGCGAGAAACGAAAGTCGACCAGCGTGTTCAGCGAGACATCACCAATCACGAAGACGTGACCACCGCGGCCGCCATCACCGCCATCAGGACCACCGAACTCCTTGTATTTCTCGTGCCTGAACGAGGCACAGCCATTGCCCCCATCTCCGGCGGCGATGTCTATCTGTGCTTCGTCTACAAATTTCATAATGGGATTCTAGGCAATTCTGCCCACTCTCAGGAGGGCTTCGCTTTTGGACAACAAAAAAGCCCGCGAAGCGGGCTTTGGCATTGGGCGCCTCGTATCACCGAGGCCCCGACATCTGAACAACCAGCTTACTCAGCGGGTGTGATGCTCACAATGCTGCGGTTCAATGCGCCTTTGACAGCGAACTGAACATGACCATCGGCCGTTGCGAACAACGTGTGGTCTTTACCGATACCGACGTTAGCGCCGGGATGGAACTTGGTACCGCGCTGGCGCACGATGATTGAACCAGCTGTTACCAACTCGCCACCAAACGCTTTAACACCCAACATCTTGGGGTTTGAGTCACGTCCGTTGCGCGTTGAGCCGCCGCCTTTTTTCTGTGCCATGGTGGATCAACTCCTTAAGCAGTGATGGAGCCGATAGCCAGCTCTGTGTAATTTTGACGATGGCCTTGGCGCTTCTGGTAGTGCTTACGGCGACGCATCTTAAAGATGCGGACCTTCTCGCCACGACCGTGAGACACCACGGTGACTGTTACCGCTGCACCAGCGACCAAGGGCGTGCCGATTTTCAAGTCGCTACCGTTGCCGACAGCTAAGACTTGATCAATCACAATCTCTTGACCCACTTCCGCAGCGATCTGTTCTACTTTAATTTTTTCGCCGGTAGCAACACGATACTGCTTACCACCGGTTTTTATGACCGCGTACATAGGTTACCTCTAGATTTCTCTAAATGAATATCAACAGACGGATTTCTGCTGAGCCCGTGATTTTAGCATGGCACCAGCACCGCTCGCCAACGCTCAGCCCACCTGCTGCCTCGAAAGGCGTCATAACCGTCGCAAAGTCACCACCTTATAGCTAAAAAGCATTCACTCCGACACCTTTTGACAAGAATCAATGACACCGCGTGGTTACCCGACTAGACTGCAACCATCGAAACAGCTCTAAGGAGTGACCTCTATGAACAAAAACGTCGGCAATACAGAACGGGCGATTCGAATCGGTGGCGGCTTGATTCTGGTCGTGCTGGCCGCATCGGGCACGGTGGGTTTGTGGGGCTACCTCGGCCTGCTACCCATGATCACCGGCGCGATCGGCTGGTGCCCACCCTACGCCATGCTCGGGATCAATACCTGCGCAAACAAAGACTGACCCTCCTCAGGATAACCCCGGACACCGTGTCACGCGGTCTCCGGGGTTTTGTATTTGTTTTCCTATAATCGCCGTTTCAACCTTTTTTAAGTCCGATCTTGAGCGACGTCACCACCGACCAAACCGCTGCCGCATTAAGCCTCATCGCTCAGGATATGGCGCAGCTCGATCGCGTCATTGAGGACCGCCTGTCATCGGAAGTGCCGCTGGTCAGCCAAATAGCGCACTACATCATTTCGGCTGGCGGCAAGCGCCTGCGCCCAGCACTGTTGCTGTTGGTATCGGGCGCACTGGGACACCAAGACCCGCGCCGACACCTGCTTGCGGCGGTTGTCGAATTCATTCACACCGCCACGTTGCTTCACGATGACGTGGTTGACGAATCCACATTGCGCCGCGGACGCGCCACCGCCAACGAGAGTTTTGGCAACGCTGCCAGCGTGTTAGTGGGAGATTTTGTTTACTCGCGCGCCTTTCAAATGATGGTTGACGTCGGCGACATGCGAATCATGGCCACGCTGGCAGACACCACGAATGTCATTGCCGAGGGCGAGGTGCTCCAGCTCATGAACATGCATGACGCCAGCCTGAGTAAAGCCGACTACCTGCGCGTCATTCGCTCGAAGACGGCGCAACTGTTTGAGGCTAGCGCCCGTTTGGCCGCAATGCTGAACCAATCGTCCGAGACAACGGAGGCGGCCTGTGCGACCTACGGACAAGCCTTGGGAACCGCCTTTCAGATCGTTGACGACGTACTGGATTACGCCGGCGATAGCAAAGATCTAGGCAAAAACCTCGGCGATGATCTGCGTGAAGGGAAGGTGACCCTGCCCGTGATTTGCACCCTCCAACGCGCTGGCCCGGATGATGCCGCCGTGATCACGCAAGCCATCGAAAAAGGCGATCAATCTGAACTGCCACGGATCATTAATTTGATCCAGGGTAGCGGTGGCTTACAAGAGGCCCAAGAGGCCGCACACCAAGAGGCACTGCGCGCCATCGAAGCCATCAAAGACTTCCCAGACAATGCCTACACCGATGCGCTGCGCGGTCTGGCGCAATCACTGGTCGTCCGCCGGAACTGACCACTTTTTAGATAAAATCCAAGCCTTGTCGGGGCGTAGCTTAGTCTGGTAAAGCGCTACGTTCGGGACGTAGAGACCGGAGGTTCGAATCCTCTCGCCCCGACCACTCAGCCTTCAGGGCTTCAGTGAAGCGCCCAAGATGGGCAGTCGTTGGGTACTCTTTACCTCTTCCATCACGACATAGGTACGCGTCTCTCGCACGCCGGGCATTTGCCACAACACATCACCAGCAAACGCGCGATAGGCCTCCATATCGGTGACGCGGGTCTTCAACAGGTAGTCAAAGCCACCCGCGACCATGTGGCACTCCATGATTTCAGGTCGCACCTGTGCCGCCGCTTTGAAACTGTCGAACACATTGGGCGTTGTGCGGTCGAGCAGCACCTCGACAAAGATCAACATGCCCGCGTTGAGTTTCAAGGGGTTGAGGCGCGCCTCGTAACCCAGGATGAAGCCCTCTTTGGTTAGCTTCTGCACGCGTGAAAGCACCGCCGTGGGGGAAAGCGCAACAAGCTCCGCCAGTTTCAAGTTGCTGATACGACCGTCACGTTGTAACGCACTGAGAATTTTGATATCGATACGATCACATTCAAACATGATTTTTTATAGATTAATTCACTATAGTTACTATTATATATAGAGATTTATTTTATTTAATCGCGTAGATGATATCCACATTATCGGTATCTCGTTCATGCCCCGGAGCCCTCCATGAATGCCAATGTTGCGATCACTCATTTACAACCTGCCAACCAATGGGCCGAGTGGCCCATGCAGCTCAGCCCCCTACGTGCGGCCATAGCGGCGCAAATCCGCACGGACGAGCGGACGGCGCTCACGCAACTCGCCGCCACCATCCAGGCACATCATATCGATCGCCCGGAGACGCAGCAATTGGCTGCGGAGTTGGTTCAGGGTCTCAAAAACCACCGGCACCACAGCGCGCAAGCAAACCTGATTCAGGACCTGCTGCAGACCTACACCTTGAGTTCCGCAGAAGGTGTGGCGTTGATGTGTTTGGCGGAGTCACTCCTGCGCATCCCCGATGCAGCCACCCGCGATGTCCTTATCCGCGACAAGATCTGTGCACGTGACTGGCGCACGCACTTGGGTAGCAGCCAATCCATTTTGGTCAATGCCGCAACATGGGGGCTCATCCTAACTGGCCGGGTTATTGGCTCAACACAAACCGAGTCTGCACTGCAGGGAAAACCGCTTCAGCGCGCATTAAAGACGGGTACCGAGCCATTGATACGCAGGGCAATGGCGGTGGCCATGCAGGTGATGGGCCATCAATTTGTAGCGGGACAGACCATTGCCAAAGCGATACGACATGCGGCGACCAACGAGGCGAAGGGCTATCGCTATAGCTACGACATGTTGGGTGAAGCGGCAATGACCGATGCCGACGCCGCTCGCTACTACACCGCCTACGAACAGGCGATCGAACACATCGGCGCCACAGCGCAAGGCGCTAACGTCATTGAGCGTCCGGGTATTTCCATCAAGCTGTCGGCCCTACACCCGCGTTACAGCCGGGCACAAAAGACGCGCGTCATGACAGAGCTTTACCCGAAGCTTCGACAACTCACGTTGCTAGCGCAAACCCACAACATTGGGATCAATATAGATGCTGAGGAAACTGATCGTCTTGAACTCTCACTCGACCTGCTCGAGCAATTGTGTTGGGAGCCGGCGTTGGCCAATTTCAATGGCATTGGCTTCGTCATTCAGGCCTACCAAAAGCGGTGCCCATACGTGGTGGACTGGCTGGTCGATCTCGCACATAAAACCCGACACCGGTTGATGATTCGTCTGGTCAAGGGTGCGTACTGGGACACCGAAATCAAACGTGCCCAAGTCGACGGTCATAGTGACTACCCGGTTTACACGCAGAAGGCTAATACCGATGTTTCATACCTGGTCTGTGCGGAAAAGCTATTGGCGGCAGGACCTGCCATCTACCCACAATTCGCTACCCACAACGCACAAACCGTCGCCGCCATTATTCACTTGGCAGGCCCCGATCGATACACGACAGGTCAATACGAATTTCAGTGCTTACATGGCATGGGCGAGGCACTGTACGACCCAGTTGTTCAAGGGCAGCTGACGGCGATCGGCGCGCGACCTTGCCGTATTTATGCGCCGGTCGGCGCACATGAGACCCTACTTGCTTATCTGGTTCGCCGACTACTGGAGAACGGCGCCAACACGTCGTTCATCAACCAAGTTGCCGATAAAACGATCCCAATCGAATCGCTCATCAAGGACCCGCGTCAGACTGTCCTCAAGCAATTGAATGCACACCCTGCGTCCGATATGAAGCATCCGAAAATACCGCTTCCTGTCGATATCCTCGGACCCAACCGCGTCAACTCAGCCGGGTTAGACCTCTCAGACGAAGCCACGCTGTTAGCAATCGGCGAGGCGCTTAACGCACAGTGGAGTCAACCTGGATCTGCGCCAGTGCGCATCGCATCGAGCGCGGCGATGACGCCGCAGAGACGATGGCTACCCGTCGTTAACCCCGCAAACCATGCACAGCGTGTCGGTGAAGTCGAACTCGCAACCCCAGCGGATGTAGACACTGCGTTTGCTGCCGCCACCGAATCTCAAACGGCATGGGCCAGTGTGCCGCCAGCCGAGCGCGCTCGCATGCTTGAAACCGCGGCAGATTTGATGTCTGAACAATGCCATGCATTGATGGCATTGCTGATGCGCGAAGCGGGCAAGACCGCTTCGAACGCGATCGCAGAGGTGCGCGAAGCTGTTGACTTCCTGCGCTATGACGCCGCTCAAATTAAAGCCGGTTTCGATAATGCCACTCACCGACCATTGGGAACTGTGGTGTGCATCAGCCCCTGGAATTTCCCGCTGGCCATCTTCACCGGACAAATTGCCGCATCGCTTGCAGCGGGCAACACCGTGATTGCCAAGCCTGCTGAGCAAACACCGCTCATCGCTTCTCGTGCAGTGGAAATACTCTATCAAGCAGGCATTCCGACCAGCGCTTTGCAATTACTCAATGGCGATGGCGAGACGATCGGCGCTGCGCTCGTCAAACACCCCGCAGTAGCGGGGGTTGTCTTCACTGGGTCAACAGCGGTAGCGCGCCACATCCAGGCAACGCTAGCCAATCGGTTGGGGGCTGATGGTCAACCCATTCCGTTGATAGCCGAAACAGGCGGGCAAAACGCCATGATTGTGGACTCGTCCGCGTTAACCGAACAAGTAGTAGCAGACATACTGAGCTCAGCCTTTGAAAGTGCCGGACAGCGCTGCTCAGCCCTGCGGCTACTGTGCATCCAGCGCGATGTCGCCGCTCAGACGATCGAGATGCTGAAGGGTGCAATGGCCGCATTGCAAACAGGAGACCCGACTCGCCTGTCGACCGACGTAGGCCCTGTCATTGATGCCAGCGCCAAGCGCGCGATTGACATGCATATTGCATCGCTCAGAGACGCGGGTTGCATCGTCACTCAAACTGACCTCTCAGTGGATGCGCAACAGGGTACATTCGTGCCGCCTACGCTCATCGAGATTCCCAATTTGCACGTACTTGAACACGAGGTGTTTGGTCCGGTGTGTCATGTCATCCAATACGACCGCGCTGCGCTGCCGGTGCTGATCGATCAAATTAACGCATTGGGATTTGGCCTCACTATGGGGCTCCACACCCGATCAGATGCGACCATTGAAATGGTGAAGCGAAAAGCTGCAGTAGGCAACTTGTATATCAACCGTAATCAAGTGGGCGCTGTGGTCGGCGTCCAGCCATTTGGTGGTGAGGGGTTGTCGGGCACCGGGCCCAAGGCTGGCGGCCCGCTCTATCTTTATCGACTCCTAGCCCAACGACCCGATACGGAAATTAACCGCATCATCACGCCCGCACTCAACAACGGGATTGACCTCAAAGGCCCCACTGGCGAGCACAACCAGTACAGCTGCGCCGCGCGTGCGCATATCCTGTGCTTGGCGGACGACAGTGAAGATTTGATGGCTCAAACCCGCGCTGTTCTTGCCATTGGCGGTACCCCAATTTGGCCAACTGAGCGCCTCGAACTACCAGGCGAGTTAGCCCGGGACCTCGTGGGACAACTGATCGGATGCGACGACTGGGCAGCCCCTGACGCTCGGTTTGACCTCGTGCTGTTAAACGGCAGCAAACAGCAAGCCCTGCATGTACAGCAGGTCTTGGCACGCAAGACGGGTGCCATCGTCGGGCTGTGGCGCGGAGAGCCTGGTGCGCGCCAGATCCCATTGGAGCGTTTGGTCATTGAACGCAGTGTGAGCAACAACACGACCGCCTCAGGTGGTAACACGAGCCTGATGCGGTTGTAAATTTGGGCGAATTCGGGCATACACTCGTCACCTTGCGAATTGCCTGAATCACCCCATGTCACCCATTGCCAACGAAGAGAGTCTGCGCGCCTACCCGTCGTTCATCCGGTACTGGTTCTCTCGGGTCATCAGCACATTGGCCAACCAAATGCTCATGGTGGCACTGGCATGGCAAATGTACGACCTGACCAGCAGCGCATGGGATTTGGGTTTAGTCGGCCTGCTGCAATTCATACCAGCGTTGATCATGACGCTACCAGCAGGCCATTTCGCCGATCGATTCCACCGAGGTCACATCATCTCCCTGTGTATCCTCAGTCAAGCGGTTGTTGCAGCCGTCCTGTGGTGGGGAACCGCGCAAGCTTGGGTCACCCGCGACTTAATCTTTGCGTTATCGGTGGTGTTAGGAACTGCTCGGGCCTTTCAAATGCCCGCACAGCAGGCTATCGCACCTGCTTTAGTCAAAGAGTCTCTCCTACAAAAAGCCATTGCCTTGAGCAGTAGCGGGATGCAAGTGGCGATCATTGGTGGGCCTGCGCTGGGCGGCATCATCTACACCGCTGGGGCGACTGCCGTTTACGGCACCTGCACCGCGCTCCTAATGATCGGCTTTGCTTTGATGCTCACCGTCAAGTACGCACGCAAACGTACGCAGCAGGGTATGAGCTGGGAAAGCGTCATGGCCGGGATTGGGTTTGTGTGGCAGCACAAAATACTGTTAGGCGCCATTTCACTCGACCTCTTCGCGGTGCTTTTGGGTGGTGCCACGGCGCTGCTACCCATCTTTGCGCGCGACATCCTACACGTGGGTCCCGAGGGTTTAGGCGTTTTACGCGCGGCGCCAGCAGTGGGCGCGTTGGCGGTCTCCTTGGCACTGATTCGATGGCCACTGCGCCGCAAGGTGGGCTACAAACTACTGGGCTCTGTGGGCATCTTTGGCATTGGCATGGTGGTCTTTGGCTTGTCCACCAGCTTTTGGCTGTCGGTTGTATCGCTGGCCATCACGGGTGCCGCCGACTCCATCAGTGTCGTCACCCGCCTCACCCTCATGCAACTGGAAACCCCTGATGAAATGCGCGGGCGAGTGTCCGCAGTCAACTCCATATTCATCGGCGCCTCAAATCAGCTCGGGGAATTTGAATCCGGCGCAACTGCGGCATTGATGGGGCCGGTTGCCTCGGTCGTTGTCGGTGGTATCGGTACCATCGCCGTCGCCCTGGCATGGATACGGTTATTCCCGAGCCTGGCGAAGCGCGACGAACTGGCGCCGACGCGACCCGCCTCAGCCACTTAACAGGGCGTTACTTGCCGTAACGCTCGCGCGCCAGCGCCGCACCTTCGCCGAGGGCTTTCAGTTTAGCCATAGCGACCTCGCGCGACATCGGAGCCAAACCGCAGTTGGTACAAGGAATCAACTTGTCACGAGCCACAAACTGCAAGGCATTGCCAATGGTCTCTGCAATTTCTTCGGGTGTTTCAATCTGCTCGCTAGCCACATCGATCACGCCAACCATGACCTCTTTGCCATCCAGTAACTTAATGAGATCCATTGGCACGTGCGAATGGAAACACTCCAAACTCACCTGATCAATGCTGCTCTTGGCTAATGCAGGGAATACCTCTTCGTATTGGCGCCACTCATGCCCCAAGGCGTTCTTCCAATCGATGTTGGCCTGAATGCCATAGCCATAGCAAATGTGTACCGCTGTTTTACAGGTCAGTCCCTGCGCCGCGCGCTCAAGCGCTTTAACGCCCCAATCAGCCGCTTCCTTCATGTAAACGTTGAAGGCAGGCTCGTCGAACTGAATGATATCGACGCCATCAGCCTGAAGTGCCAACGCCTCTTCGTTGAGTAGTTCCGCAAACGCCATGGCCATCTTCACGCGATCACCGTAGAAACGGTCAGCCACGGTATCCACAATCGTCATGGGACCAGGCAAGGTGAACTTCAACTTCCGCTTGGTGTGCGCACGCGCAAATTGCGCCTCAAAGGCGTGGACGCGGCCTTTAAGGCGCAACTTTTCAACCACCTGCGGCACCTGTGCGTCATAGCGGTTGTTGCGGATACCCATGGTGACCTTGTTTTCAAAGTCGATACCCTCAACCGCCTCTAGGAAACCGTGCACGAAGTGCTGGCGTGCCTGCTCGCCATCACCAATCACCTCAAGGCCGGCGTCCTCTTGCGCCTTGATCCAAAGCAAAGTCGCATCTGCTTTGGCTTGGCGCAATGCGTCACCCTCCGCCATCCACTTCGGCCAAAGCTTGTTCGTTTCTGCCAACCAACCGGGCTTGGGTAAGCTACCCGCAATCGCTGCTTCAAACATGGTGATCCTTTGCGTGAATGCGCCTTGGCGCGGAAGTTGCCGATTTTAGCGGTCTTGGTCCCGTATTTCTGTCGCCTCAGTCGCCCGAGGGCTCTGATAAACTGCCCTTCACCGCCGCCGTAGTTCAATGGATAGAACGAGCGCCTCCTAAGCGCTAGATACAGGTTCGATTCCTGTCGGAGGCGCCAAGCGACTGATGCTCCTAATGCGTCTTCCCGTGCGGCATCGCCGCCTGCCCGTTCAAACCCCGAACCTCTGCATCCACGTGGGTGGTAGTTTGTTGACCGTTGGCTTGCTTAAAGGTGAGCGTGAGCGGAACGCGGTCGCCCGCTTTAACGGGTTGCTTCAGGTCCATCATCATGATGTGGTAACCACCGGGCTTCAGTTCAAAGTTCTGTCCGGCTTTCAGGGGCATACCGCCTTTGACCTCGCGCATGCGCATGACGCCCTCACTCATTGCCATTTCGTGTATTTGTGTGACACCTGCGACGGGCGATGTCACTGCAATCAGGGTAGCGTCAGCGCCTTGTACAGTCAGTTTCAAAAAAGCGCCCGTTGCCCTTTGTGCAGCGACGGTCGCGCGTACCCAGGCGTCTGCCACGGTGACGGTTTGCGCCGTCGCCGCGCCATTGATCAAGGCTGCGCTCAGCAAAATAGTTGTTAGCCGAATAAGATTTAAAAAACGTGTCATGGTGACTATGAGTGGCGATTAAGTGAGTTCAGAGATAACTATGAGGCCAGCCGGACAACCGCTTCGCGTAGATCGTGCGCCCATTGCCGGCGGTCGCGACCACCCACAAGCTGTGGATCACCGACACACACCTCCGCAAGCAATCGACCTTGGCGCAGGGTGCGCCATACAGAACTCAAGAGGGTGTCGTCATCCACGTAGGCGGGCGCCAAGCTACGTGTGCCGCTAACTGCATCGAGGTATCGAATGCCTACTGGCGTGACAGGGCATGGCGCGTCCAGCGCCGCTTGGATCAGGTTGCCGTGAAAGGCCAAGACATTGATGCCGTCATTGGTGGTGCCCTCTGGGAAGACGGCTATACGGTGTCCGTCACGCAAGTAGCGAGTGATCGTTTGCACCACCCGTAAGGCATCACGGCGCTTGCTGCGCTCTATGAACAAAGTGCCTGATCCCTCAATGAGTCGACCTAAGAGTGGCCATGCTTTGACGTCCGATTTAGATAAAAAGCGTACGGGGTGCGAGGCATTCATAACCAAAATGTCGAGCCACGACACATGATTGGCGACCACCAATCCAAGGGCCGGCTGCCCCCCTTTGAGTACCAAGGTCACGTTCAAAATAGCCAACAACTCTTTGGACCATGTTTGCACCATGGCGTCGCGCTCTGGTTGCGATGCCTTCGGAAAATAGCGTGAGATTGTCCGTAAGCCTCGCCAAACGTGGGAAAGCGCTAAGAGCAATCGCCAAGCGGCTGCTAAGGGGCCCATCGCTTACTGACCGTCAAAGGCAATAAAACCACCTGCGATGGTCTGGCACACCGTACCCGGTAAGGCATACCCCGTAAACGGTGTGTGTTTGCCTTGACTGCGCAAGCGGTCATCGCTGACCACCCATTCATCATGTGGGTTGTAAATACAAATATCCGCGACGCCACCCACCACGATTCGACCGATGCTGTCTTGCAAGCTCCCTAGGCTTTGTCCCAAGACACTGGCTGGTCCGCGGGTCAGCGCGCGCAGCACGGTGATATCAGGCACGCCATCGGCCTGCCCCCATTTGAGGGCCAGACTGAGCAACAACTCGACCGCCGTTGCCCCCGGCTCGGCTTGCGCAAAGGGCAGGTTTTTAGCATCAGCTTCAACGGGGTTATGGTCGCTGACCAGCGCGTCAATTGTGCCGTCTGCCAAACCGGCGCGCAAGGCATCACGGTCAATTTGCTGACGCACCGGCGGTTGAAGGCGCAGGCGCGCATCGTAGTACCCCATGTCGACGTCAATGAGGTGCAGGTTGTGCACGCTCACATCGCAGGTAATTGGCAAACCCTCGACTTTGGCTTTGCGAACGAGTTCAAGGCCCTTTGCACTGCTGATGCGGCACAGGTGAACGCGCGCGGGCGTGCCACGCAACAGCTCAAAAATGGTTTCGAGCGCAATGACTTCAGCGGCGACAGGCACACCCGACAGGCCCATACGGGTCGCCAGCGGCCCACTGGCGGCCACGCCTTGGCCCAACCAGTAATCTTGCGGCCGCAGCCAGACACTGTAACCAAACGACGCGGCGTATTGAAACGTTCGCTGCAACACTTGGGTGTTTACGATAGGCACGTCTGCCTGACCAAACCCCACGCAACCGGACTCGGTTAATTCAGCCATCTCAGTGAGTACTTCACCTTTGAGGCCACGCGTCAAAGCACCCAGCGGGAACACACGCGCTTGCCGCAATTTCTTGGTCCGAAACTTCAACATGTCCACCAAACCAGGCTCATCCAGCACGGGGTCGGTATCGGGTGGGCAGACCAGCGACGTAACGCCACCCGCGACGGCGGCGGCCATCTCCGACTCCAGCATGGATTCATGCTCAAAGCCGGGCTCACGCAAACGGGTGCAAAGATCTATCAGCCCCGGAGCGACGACGGTACCGCTCGCATCAATGGTTTTTTCAGGTGTGAAGTCGTTGATGGTGTCACCCATGGCGACAATGCGACCCGCCGCGATGGCGATATCTTGATTGGCATCAAGGCCGCTGGCGGGATCAATCACGCGTCCGGATTTAATGAGTATTTTCATGGTATTCAAACTCGGCTAAGTTGAGCGTGTGATGAGGCTTTAGGCATCATGGCTGGCAACAATTGACATCACAGCCATGCGCACCGCGATACCAAAGGTCACTTGTGACAGGATCACGGCTTGCGGTCCATCGGCCACTGCGGATGCAATTTCGACTCCACGGTTGATAGGGCCTGGATGCATGACGATGGCATCTGGCTTGGCCCATTGCATGCGCTCGGGCGTGAGGCCGTAGCTCTTAAAAAACTCTTGTGCAGAGGGCAATAAGGCACCACTCATCCGCTCATTTTGGAGACGGAGCGCAATGACCACATCAACCCCACTGATGCCTTCCCGCAGGTCGTGGCAGACGCGTGCGCCCATTTGCGTCATGTCACCTGGCACCAATGTTTTAGGCCCCACAACACGCACATCGGGACAGCCCAGCGTGGTGAGTGCGTGAATATTAGAGCGCGCAACACGCGAGTGCAAAACATCGCCAACAATCGCAACGCTCAGGTTTGAAAAGTCGCCTTTGAAATGGCGAATCGTGTACATATCGAGCAACGCTTGCGTGGGGTGCGCGTGCCGACCATCACCGGCGTTCACCACGTGGACGTGTGGCGCAACATGCTGGGCGATTAAGTAGGGGGCGCCTGACTCGTTATGGCGGACCACAAAAATATCGGCAGCCATCGCGGACAGATTGTCGATGGTGTCGAGCAGGCTCTCACCTTTACTTGCAGACGAACGCGCGATATCGAGGTTGATGACGTCAGCACTTAGACGTGTCGCCGCGATGTCAAAGGTGGTGCGCGTGCGTGTGGAATTTTCAAAGAACAGATTGAATACGCTCTTGCCGCGCAGCAAGGGAACTTTCTTGACCTCACGATCGCTGACGCTGACAAAATTAGCTGCGGTATCCAAAATATGAGTCAGGACTGCTTTCGACAAGCCTTCGGTCGACAACAAATGAATCAGCTCGCCGTTGGCATTGAGTTGTGGGTTTCGTTGGAGGCGCATGGGGGCCTTTTCTGTCTGATTAATAGGGCTCGTTAGATATTCAGTCGGCAATCGCTTCCACATCAAAGGTCAACTGACCCTGCGGGGTTCGCGACAACTCAAGCAACTGTGTGGCCGGCAGCTCGGCACGCGCGATCGCGACGTTGGCCTCGACCGGTAATTCGCGCTGACCGCGATCCACCAGCACCGCCAATTTCACGGCAGCGGGTCGACCGTAGTCAAACAACTCGTTTAAAACCGCTCGAATGGTGCGCCCGGTGTAGAGCACATCGTCGATCAACCAAACCGTGGCACCGTTGACTTCAAAAGGCAACTGAGTTTGTACCGTCATCGAGCTGAGGCCGCGGGTTGAGAAATCGTCGCGGTGCATGCTGCTCGATACCACACCTGCCTCACCCTCCAAATCCAAGTCAAGCTGCAAGCGACGCGCCAGCCAAACGCCACCCGACGCGATACCCACCAAGCGAATGGGCGTTGCGCTGTCAGTCACGACGGTGCGCATGTGTGACAACAACGATTGGTACAAAGCTTCCGCGTTGAGCTCGTTCGCGGGGATTGTTTTTAAAGGGGTGTGGTTCACGGCAAACTCCGCAGAAATTGTTCCAGAATTATGCAGGCAGCCGCGGCATCTGCGTCGCGTGCGCCCAGACCAATCGCCTCGGTTGTGGTGTATCGCTCATCGGTTTCAAATACGGGCAAATTGAAGCGTCCCTGCAATTGCCGTCCAAAACGTTGGGCGGCCACGGTGTTTTCATGCGGCGCGCCATCGGGATGGCGAGGCACGCCAATCACCAGCGCCTGCGGTTGCCACTCGGCGATATAAGCGCTGATACGTAACCATTTGGCGTCGCCCTGCGCGGCAATGGTACCGAGGGGGGTCGCACTGCGTGTCAATCGGTTACCACTGGCAACCCCCGTGCGTTTTTCGCCGTAATCAAAGGCCAAAAGCAACTGCACATCCGACGCTAGCTGAGGCGGCATCGGCTGCGTGGTCATCAGGCGTGCCCTGCCTCGCCGTGCAACATACCCGCATCCAGCCCCAGTAACCCCATGGCACGGGCGTACCGCTGCTCGGGCGGGGTATCAAAAATAATGGCGTGGTCGGCTTGCACTGTGAGCCAGGCGTTTTCGGCCAACTCGGATTCCAGTTGCCCCTTGCCCCACGTGGCATAACCCAACGTCACCAACGCTTTCCTGGGGCCCGCGCCTTCGGCCATCGCCTCCAGCACATCTTTTGAGGTGGTCATCTCCAACCGGGCGGGGCTTGTATTGACCTCACCATCCGGTTCCGATTCAGATTCAGATTCAGATTCGGATTCGGATTCGGATTCGGATTCATCGATGGGATCTTGTTCGGGTGCTGTTTCTGAGGATTCACCTTTGATCACCAGAGTGGATGAGTAAACCGACTCACCGCCCTGCCCCATGGGCTCATGCAGGACGAAACCGCGCTCGGTCTGCACGGGACCGCCCAAGAAAACAGGGGCATCCGACAAATCGGTACGGTTGAGGGTGAGGGCAATCTTTTCGAACAAGCCGGATAGCAGCAGATCGCTGGGCTTGTTGATGATGAGGCCTAATGCACCCCGTTCGTTATGCTCGCAAACATAGACCACACTGTGCTCAAAAAGCGCATCCTCTAATCCGGGCATTGCGATTAGAAAATGATGGGTAAGGTCAATCGCGGCAGAATCTAGGGACATGAGTCTATTTTAAGCGCAGAGCCGTGTACCCTTGCGCGCCCGGATAACCAGATTTGGAAGGTTTTGTATGACAAAGCGGAAGTTCGCCAAGGGCTTGATGTGGTTCAGACGCGATCTGCGTGCCACCGACAACGCAGCGCTCTACCACGCCCTCAAATCGTGTGACCAGGTGGTGTGCTTATTCGTTTTTGATAAGGCCATCCTGGACCCACTGCCGAAGCTAGACCGGCGCTTGGCATTCATTCACGCCAGCCTCTCAGACCTGAACCAGCAACTTGCGGACATGGGTGGCGTCGATACCGCGCCAGTGCTGACCACCCATGACATCGCAATGAAGGCGGTGCCCCGTATCGCCACCGCGTTGGGTGTGCAGGCGGTCTTTGCGAACCATGACGATGAGCCGGATGCCTTGGCGCGTGACGCCCAGGTATTGGGACATTTGGCCCATGCAGGCGTCCTGTTTCAAACCTTCAAAGATCAGTGTATTTTCGAACGCAGCGAGGTTTTGACACAAGCCGGACGTTCGTTCGGTGTGTTCACGCCCTACAAAAACGCATGGCTCAAAAAGCTGGAGCCCTACTACCTCAAGCCATATCCGACCGAAAAATACGCCCCTCAACTGGCCCGCGCCAACCAGATACCGGCGCAATTGCAATCGCTCACCTCAATGCCCAGTTTGGCGCAGATGGGCTTTGAAGACATCGACTTGTCGGCTCAAAAAATTGAGCCGGGTAGCAGCGGTGCAGCGAAGCTACTGGCAGACTTTTTACCGCGCATGACGAAGTACAAAAAGACCCGCGACTTCCCCAGCGTGAAAGGCCCCAGCTACCTCAGTGTGCACTTGCGCTTTGGCACCGTATCGATTCGCGCGCTGGCGCAAGCGGCTTTTGATGGTCATGCACAAGGTAATGTGGGCGCGAGCACCTGGCTGGGCGAGCTGATTTGGCGTGACTTTTACATGCAGGTTTTGCACCACCACCCCCACGTAGCTAAGCGGGCGTTTAAACCTGAGTACGATGCCATCAAATGGGAAACTGGTGCCACCGCCAAGATCCTTTTTGAAGCCTGGTGCAAAGGACAAACGGGCTACCCCTTGGTTGATGCAGCCATGCACCAAATTAACCAAACAGGTTACATGCACAACCGCTTACGCATGGTGGTGGCCAGTTTCCTGACCAAAGATTTGGGAATCGATTGGCGTTGGGGCGCCGATTATTTTGCTGAAAAGCTAATTGACTTTGACTTATCTGCCAACAACGGCGGTTGGCAGTGGGCCAGTTCCAGCGGCTGTGATGCGCAACCCTATTTTCGAATCTTCAACCCCACCAGTCAGAGTGAAAAATTCGACCCGCAAGGCAAGTTCATCCGCCGCTATTTGCCTGTCTTGGCAGCGCTACCCGACAAGGCCATCCATGCGCCGTGGTTGGCGACACCAGTTGACCTCATGGCAGCGGGCGTCGAGTTGGGGGTGAATTACCCCCGTCCGATCGTCGACCACGCGACTGCGCGGACGACCACATTGGCGCGGTATGCCGTGGTCAAGAAGAATGCAACGACCTGAGTCGACCGCTCAGATTTGCACCATTTCAAAGTCTTCCTTGCGAGCACCACACTCGGGGCAAGTCCAGTTCATGGGGACATCCGCCCACTTGGTGCCCGCGGCCAAGCCATGGTCGGGCGCGCCCTCGGCCTCGTCGTAGATCCAGCCACAAATCAGGCACATCCAAGTCGTTGTATCGCTCATATTGTTCTCAAAACCGTGTCATAGAATGTCCTTATTGTATCGGCCCAACCACCCGAGGCGATACGCCGCTGAAGGCTTCTTGACTGGCCCCCGTGAAACTCATAACGTCCATCAATGAGCACCGATTTAACCGACCCCGTTGATCCCCCCATCGAGAGTGGCCCTCCCCGTGAGGGCAACACCATCGCCCAGCAACTCACACTGCCGTGTGTGCTGTCTTTCAATGCGAACGACCCGACGGGCGCAGGTGGCTTGGCGGCGGACATTGCGGCAATGGGCTCGGCATCGGTACACATGCTGCCAGTCGTTACGGCCGTGTTGATACGCGATACCACCGACATACAAGATCATGTCGCCCTTGAAGAAGAGACCGTTACCGACCAAGCGCGGATGGTTTTGGAGGACATTCCTGTCGCCAGTATCAAAGTGGGCTTTTTGGGTAGCCCCGAAAACGTCAGTGCTGTGGCGCAAATTGCCAACGACTACGCGGACATCCCCGTGGTCGCCTACATGCCCAGCATTACCTGGATGGATGAGTTGGCTTTGGATGCCTATCTCGATGCCTTCACTGAGCTGATGCTGCCGCAAACGGCCGTACTGGTGGGCAACTACAGCACCTTATGCCGCTGGCTGTTGCCTGACTGGGACCACGAGAAACCGCCCAGCCCGCGTGATGTCGCGAGAGCCGCGCAGGTGCATGGTGTGAGCTACACCCTGGTCACCGGCGTGAATGCGCCCGGCCAATTCTTAGAAAACCACTTAGCCTCACCCGAGAGTGTCTTGGCAACCGCCCGCTTCGAGCGCTTCGATACCACTTTCGTCGGTGCAGGGGAAACTCTGTCGGCTGCGCTGACGGCGCTCCTGGGCGCCGGCGAGGACTTGCAAAACGCTTGTGCAGAAGCACTCACTTACCTGGATCAGAGCCTTGATGCGGGTTTTGCCCCTGGCATGGGACTGGCAATCCCCGATAGACTCTTCTGGGGCCGTGGCGACGAGGACGAGGTTATCGGCCCTGCCGCGTCTGAAGCCGAAATAGACGGCATCGACCTCGGCGACTTCCCTTTGGACGACACCAAACACTAACGCTTTCTTTTTGTTCTAAACGAATCAACTCCTATCTATGAGCCAAAACGACGTCTTATTCGATCGCGCCAAACAGACCATTCCCGGCGGTGTGAATTCCCCTGTGCGCGCCTTCAAAGCGGTTGGTGGTACGCCTCGCTTCGTCACAAAAGGCGATGGCGCCTACTTTTGGGATGCCGATGGCAAACGCTACATCGACTACATCGGCTCATGGGGGCCCATGATTTTGGGTCATCGACACCCTGCCGTCACGGCGGCGGTTCTGGCCGCGGTTGAGCAAGGATTATCTTTCGGCGCTCCGACCGAACGCGAGGTGGAGTTGGCGGAAGAGATCATCAAACTGGTGCCCTCCATTGAAATGGTGCGCCTGGTCAGCTCCGGCACCGAAGCTGGCATGAGCGCGATTCGCTTGGCCCGTGGTGCAACCGGACGCAGCAAAATCATCAAGTTCGAGGGCTGTTACCACGGACATGCCGACGCCTTGTTGGTCAAGGCCGGCTCTGGCCTCGCCACCTTTGGCAACCCCACCAGCGCAGGTGTGCCACCCGAGGTGGTTCAACACACGATGGTGCTTCCCTTCAACGACATTGAGGCGCTAGAGGCGGCCTTTGCAGCCTACGGTGATGACGTAGCCTGTCTGATGATGGAGCCGGTCGCCGGCAACATGAACTTTGTGCGCTCAAGTGTGCCATTCATGAAGCGCTGCCGAGAACTGTGCACCGCGCACGGCGCGATTTTGGCTTTCGACGAGGTGATGTGTGGTTTCCGCGTCGCGTTGGGCAGCGCGCAAAGCCTCTATGCGAAAGAGATTCCAGGCTTCGAACCCGATATGACGGTGATGGGCAAAGTGATCGGTGGCGGCATGCCACTCGCAGCGTTCGGCGGCAAACGCGAAGTCATGTCACACCTCGCACCCTTGGGTGCCGTCTACCAAGCCGGCACACTGTCAGGCAACCCCGTGGCAACCGCTTGCGGTTTGGCGACCCTGCGGGAAATTCAAAAGCCAGGTTTTTTCGAAACCCTGCATGCACGCACCCGCGCGCTCATCGACGGTATGACCACCGAAGCGCGCGCAGCAGGCATCTCGTTTTGTGGTGACAGCGAAGGCGGTATGTTCGGCTACTTCTTCATGGACACGCTGCCGCAGAACTACGTGACCGTGATGACCACTGATGCAACGCATTTCAACCGTTTCTTCCACCACATGCTGGATGAGGGCGTTTACTTTGCACCCGCCCTGTTCGAGGCAGGTTTCGTCAGCGCAGCGCACTCAGAGCAAGACGTTGCCGATACCGTTGCCGCGGCAAAGCGGGCGTTCGCCGCCCTGTAAACCACGAAGTCTCAGTGACGGAAGTGGCGCACGCCGGTGAACACCATCGCCACGCCCCGTTCATCGGCAGCGTCGATAACCTCTTGGTCCCGCATGGAGCCGCCCGGTTGAATAACCGCGGTGGCACCCGCATCGACGACAACATCCAGGCCATCACGGAACGGGAAAAATGCGTCACTCGCGACCACGGTGCCAGACAGTGTCAGCTCCGCGTGTCCCGCCTTGATACTGGCAATGCGGGCTGAATCCAATCGGCTCATTTGACCAGCGCCCACACCCATCGTCATGCCGTCTTTACAAAACACGATGGCGTTCGATTTGACGTAAGTTGCCACTTTCCAAGCAAACAAGAGGTCTTCCAACTGCTGCTGTGTCGGCTGTACTTTGGTCACGACCTTGAGGTCAGCTACTGTCAGCTCATGGTTATCAGCTGTTTGAATCAGCAGGCCTGAACCCACGCGTTTCACATCTTGGGCGTTTCGGCCACGAGCCCATGCGGTGTCTCCGGCAACGTCTGGTAAATCAATCTGCAACACCCGAACGTTGGCCTTGGCTTTGAATACCGCCAACGCGGCTTCGCTATAGGCCGGCGCCATGAGCACTTCCACAAATTGCTGGCTGATCGCCTGCGCGGTGTTTTCATCCACCTCGCGATTCAAGGCAATGATGCCGCCGAACGCCGACGTGGGATCGGTTTGAAACGCCTTTTTATAGGCACCCGCGGCGTCAGCTGCCAACGCCACGCCACAGGGATTGGCATGCTTCACGATGACGCACGCGGCATCATCAAAGCTCTTGACGCACTCCCATGCGGCGTCTGCATCAGCGATGTTGTTGTAGGACAGTTCTTTGCCTTGCAGTTGCTTGGCGGTGACCAACGAACCCGGCGCGGGGTGCAAGTCCCGGTAGAAGGCGGCAGCTTGGTGGGGGTTCTCGCCGTAACGAAGGTCTTGCAGTTTCACAAAGCGGCCGTTTGATTGCCCAGGAAAAGTACTGAGCATTCCCGTCTCAAGATCAAAAGCGGAGAGGTAATCACTGATCGCAGCGTCGTAATTACTGATGCGGTTGAACGCCGCGACAGATAACGCGAACTTGGTTTTCGTACTGACAGCGCCGTGCGCTTTGAGTTCTGCAATCACGGTGTCGTACTGGTTGGCATCGGTCAGAACAGCGACGTCCTTCCAGTTTTTAGCGGCACTGCGCACCATTGCAGGGCCACCGATGTCGATGTTTTCGATGGCGTCTTCCAGCGTACAGCCGGCTTTTGCGACAGTGGCCTCAAAGGGGTAAAGGTTAACCACCAACAGGTCAATGGTCGCGATACCGTGGGTGGCTAACGCCGCCATGTGTTCAGGCATGTCGCGGCGGGCTAGCAAACCACCATGCACCTTGGGATGTAAGGTCTTGACTCGGCCATCCAACATCTCGGGGAAACCAGTCACGGTCGCCACCTCGGTCACAGGCAAGTCTGAATCGGCTAGCAGCTTGGCCGTCCCGCCGGTCGACAGCAGGCCAATACCCAGTTCGTGGAGCGCGCGCGCGAGCTCGAGGACACCCGCTTTATCGGAAACAGAAATAAGTGCGTTCATGGTTTGATTAACAGTTCAAAAAATAAAATGGGGCTTGCGCTGCCTTAGTCCAACAAACGGTGTTGAATCAATTTTTTGCGCAGGGTATTGCGATTCAATCCGAGCCACTGAGCGGCTCGTGATTGGTTTTGGTTGGCCTGTACCATCACGGCCTCAAGCAGAGGTTTTTCGACAACGCCAATCATCATGTCGTACAAGCCGTGGGGTTCACTGCCTGCCAGATCGGCAAAGTACGCTTCAAGGCTGGCGCGCACGTCTCTCTCAATGTCTTGTCTACTCATGCTGTTTTCTCACTGTGCAGCAACCAAGGGCTGCCATTCCATACCAAGCGCATCGAGACTGTCCGTGGCCCACGCGTCAAAGTAGGTCTCGACCGCTTCGAGCTGTGTCTCACAAGTGGTGATTTGATTGACACGGCGACGCAACAAATCACCCGCCGGCAGGTGCTGGGCGTACCAACCCAGATGTTTGCGGGCCGAACGCACGCCTGTGAACTCACCGTACAAGTCGTAGTGCTCATGCAGATGGGTGAGCATCCACGCGCGCATTGACCTAGCGCTGGGCGGGGGGGCATGCACACCCGTGCTCAAAAATGTGGCGATTTCTTGAAACAACCAGGGCTTGCCTTGAGCGGCTCGCCCAATCATCACCGCGTCGGCACCCGTTTGTGCCAAAACGGCCTTAGCGGATTCCGGCGACTGGATGTCGCCGTTTGCCACCACCGGTATGCGCACGCGCGACTTGATGTCGGCCACGGTCTCATGCTCGGCATAACCTTTGTAGCCTTGCTCGCGCGTGCGACCATGAATGGTCAGCATCTGAACACCTACTTGCTCAGCCGCAACTGCGAGTTGACGCGCATTTTTGGCGTGTGCTGCCCACCCGGTTCGCATCTTCAAGGTGACGGGTACGCCCTTGGGCTCGCAAGCTTTCACCACGGCAGATACGATTTCGATCGCCAGCGTCTCGTCTTGCATCAAAGCAGATCCCGCCCATTTATTGCACACCTTCTTGGCAGGGCAACCCATGTTGATATCGATGATTTGCGCACCACGGTCGATGTTATAGACCGCGGCTTCGGACATCATTTGAGCATCCGTACCCGCGATTTGCACGGCAATGGGTCCCGTCTCACCCGCGTGGTTGGCGCGACGCGATGTCTTGAGTGAGTCCCACAGATCTCGGCGTGACGTCACCATTTCACTCACGGCATAGCCTGCTCCCAGTTGCTTACACAACTGGCGAAACGGCCGGTCTGTCACGCCCGCCATAGGCGCCACAAACAAGTTGTTGCTGAGTTTGATTGAACCGATTTGCACGATGGGGGAAGCGGTGAAGTGCGGCGTCGTTGGTCAACGCGGCACCATTGAGGCTGCTGAAAATTTAAGCAGTATTGTACCTATACTCAACCCCATGGATGCTTGGCTCACCGCAACGATCAATTGGCTCAGCTTGCCGGAAGTGGGCCTCACCACACTCGGCTTGATCTCTTTTTTAGCTGCCACCTGGTTACCACTCGGCTCCGAGGCCGCGTTGGTTGGCTTGGTGGCCGTCAGCCCCGATCTGCTGTGGCCCGCGTGGCTTGTTGCGACACTTTGCAACACGCTTGGAGGCATGGTGAGTTGGGCACTAGGGGCCGGCTTACACCGACTGGTCGATGCAGATGGCAACCCCAAAACACCCAGCGGACGAGGCCTGCAGTGGGGCATGGCGCAGCTAGACAAAATTGGCCCTAAAGCCTGTCTACTGGCATGGGCGCCAGTCGTGGGCGACGTGATTTGTACCCTCGCGGGCTGGCGACAACTACCGCCCGTGGCGTGCGCGCTTTACATGGCGGTCGGCAAGGGTCTGCGCTATGGCGTGATCCTTGCCGGCACCGCCTAGTGGTTTAACTACTGAATAAGAAGTTCAACACGTCCCCGTCCTTGACGACATAGTCTTTGCCCTCGGCGCGCATCTTGCCGGCATCTTTCGCACCCTGCTCGCCTTTGAATGCGATGTAGTCATCAAACGCAATGGTTTGCGCACGAATGTAGCCCTTTTCAAAGTCGGTGTGGATCACGCCAGCCGCTTGCGGCCCCGTATCGCCAACGCGAATCGTCCACGCGCGCACCTCTTTCACACCCGCCGTGAAATAGGTTTGCAAACCCAACAGCCGGTAGGCGGCACGGATCAACCGGTTCAGACCGGGCTCAGTTTGGCCCAATTCAGCCAAAAACATGTCGCGATCTTCATCAGACATTTCTGACATTTCAGCTTCCAGTTTCGCGCAGATGGCGACGACGGGCGCCTTTTGTGAGTCAGCGAATGCCACGAGGCGGTCTAATAACGCATTGTTCTCAAAACCGTCTTCAGAGACGTTTGCTACAAACATCGCTGGCTTGGCAGTGATGAGGAAGAATTGCTTCAACAGCGGCATCTCTTCCTTGGTGAACTCCAGTGTCCGCACCGGCTTGCCTTCGTTCAAAGCGGCCTCGCATCGCTCCAAAATACTGACCAATCGCACCGACTCTTTATCCCCAGAACGGGCTGTTTTGGATACCCGGTGCAACGCCTTTTCAACGGCGGCCAAATCAGCAAGGCACAACTCGGTCTGGATCACTTCGATGTCGGCGATCGGGTCAACCTTACCGGCCACGTGAACCACGTTGTCATCTTCAAAGCAGCGAACCACGTTCACGGTCGCATCGGTTTCGCGGATATGCGCTAGGAATTTATTGCCCAAACCCTCACCCGTGCTTGCACCAGCGACCAACCCGGCGATGTCAACAAATTCCACAATCGCCGGCACCACGCGCTCAGGACCAACGATGTCGCTCAATTGCTGCAGCCGGGAGTCAGGAACCTCCACCACGCCCACATTGGGCTCGATGGTGCAGAAAGGGTAGTTTTCAGCGGCTATACCCGCTTTGGTTAAGGCGTTAAAAAGGGTCGACTTACCCACGTTGGGTAGCCCCACAATGCCGCATTTCAAGCTCATGACAGTCCTCAATGTTCAGAACCGTGAGTTTAAGCGACTTCGCCCAGGTGGCCTTTCGGGGTATGCGGTGCAGGCTAGGGATCTGCCCACTTAGAATAGCGCCATGATCCAAGCGGGCAACATTCGCGTCCTCGGCGCCGGCATCACAGCGCATGCCACTGCTTTGCTGTTGTCTCAACAAGGCTGGCGCGTCCAACTGTCGGCCCCGCCCCAACGCCATCACGACGCCTCGGTTCGCGAAATTCGTGCCTACGCGATCAATCACCGTTCACGTGCAACCCTCAGCGCCTGTGGCGTCTGGCCCGCGCATGACCAGGCCCCGTGGATCACCCCAGTACGTCAAATGCGGGTTTTCGGTGACACCACCGGTCAATTGTTTTTAGATCCACCCAGCATCAATCCACCGCAACTGACTGAGCCCCACGATCCGGTGGCGTGGATGGTTGAGGTCCCCGCGCTGGAAGACGCCTTGCTTGAAGCCTGCCAATCCAGCGATGGCATTGCAACCGATGGTGTTGACTCGACCCGTTCAACGATCACGACAGACCTCACGGTCGTGTGCGAGGGACAGACCAGCACGCATGAGGGCTTTGAACGCCACAAAATCACTTACCCCCACCGCGCCATCGCAGCGCGGGTAAGGTCATCGCTGCCGCATGCGGGCGTGGCGCAACAGTGGTTTGATGGTGAACGCATCTTGGCTTTGCTACCAATCGGTGGCGCTACAGGAAGCGACTTGGCGGTGGTGTGGTCCGTGCCGACGGCTGAACAACAGCACTGGTTAGCGAACACGAGCGAAACCGGAACTGTACCGTTGGCGGCCGAGCTCACGGCACAGAGCCGAAACACCCTCGGTACGCTGCGCATGACTGCTGGCCCGGTCGGTTTCCCGTTATCTGTGGGGCAGGTGAACCGGTGGTTCGAGGGTCAGACCGTGTTGGTCGGCGATGCGGCGCACACCATTCACCCTTTGGCGGGACAAGGTCTCAATTTAGGCCTCGCCGATGTTCAAACCTTGGCTGACTGCTTGGCGACACGTCAACGCTGGGAAGCCGCCAGCGCGCCACGCCTGATGCGGCGTTACGAGCGACAGCGCCGAGCGGATACCCAAGCATTGCAATGGGCCACACATGGCCTGTTTCACTTGTTCACCAATGACCTGACCCGACAAACCCCCATGGCCTGGCTGCGTAACACCGGCTTGTCAGCATTCAATGCACTGCCGTCGCTCAAGCGGTGGGCGCAGCAGCAAGCCATGGGGAACTGACGCTTTGCGCGTTACTCCTACCCTCTTCACTTCAAACGGGATGCTCCACATGCTTTACGCTTCGCTTCAAACCCAAACAAAACGCCTGCGTGTCACGGCTGGCCACTGGCTACGCGCGATTGGCGTCACTTTGTTATTGATCAGCACGGCACAAGTTGCCACCGCGCAAGAAGCCAAAATCCGCGAAGCGTTGACCAAACGCTTACCGAACCTGCCCCCCATCAACAGCGTGACCAAAACCCCTATGTCGGGTTTGTACGAGGTTCGATTCGGGGAGACTGAATTGCTGTACACCGACGCCGCTGGCGACTACCTGCTGCAAGGGGTATTGGTCGACCTAAAAGCCAAGCGAAACCTCACCCAAGAGCGCATGGACCAGCTGAGCGCCATCCCCTTTGATCAACTGCCGTTCAAGGACGCCTTCACAATCAAGCGAGGTAATGGCAAACGGCAGATTGCGGTATTTGAAGATCCCAACTGCGGATTCTGCAAACGCTTTGAGCGCGATATGGTGAATGTCAACGACATCACCTTGCACATATTCTTATATCCAATTTTGGGCCCCGACTCGACCTTGAAATCCAAAGCAATTTGGTGTGCAAAAGACCGCGGCCAGGCATTCGAAGACTGGATGATCAACGAGGTGCCACTTGACACCAAAGCCACAAATTGCGATACAACCGCGCTTGACCGCAACATTGAATTTGGCAAAAAACACCGCATCTCAGGTACGCCCGCGTTGTTCTTTTCAGATGGCACGCGCGTTCCAGGCGCCATCTCCGCCGCTGAGGTCGAAAAGCGATTGGCTGCGATCAAATAAAGCATGCGCGTTCACTACACCGTCGACTTCGAGCGCCCCCACGCCCACCTGATTGGTGTGCGTCTACGCATCACACAACCCGCCAAACAGCAGCGACTCATGCTGCCCGTTTGGATCGCTGGCAGCTACCTGGTACGCGAGTTTTCGCAACACTTGCAAGGTATTCGCGCGCAACAAGGTCGGAAGGCATGTGAAATCAAGCAAAAGAGCAAGCACGAATGGGTGATCAAGACGGATGGCGAAACGCCGCTCACGGTGACCTACGATGTTTACGCGCTCGACGCATCAGTACGCACCGCTTACTTTGATCAAACACGGGCATTTTTCAATCCCACGAGCGTTTGCCTGCAGGTGCTTGGCAAAGCGGATGTGCCCCACCGCCTCACCGTTATCAAACCTACCGACCGGGCGCAGCGCCTGTGGCGGACCTCAACCGCACTGCCTGCCAAAGCCATTGACACCCGTGGTTTTGGCACCTACGAGGCTGAATGCTACGACACCCTTGCCGACAGCCCCTTCACGATTAGTGATTTTTGGCGCAGCCAATTCAAAGCACACGGCGTAACGCATGAGCTGGTGGTCACCGGTATCGGGAACAGTCAGCAGGCGGGTTTTGATGTTGCCAAGCTGGTGGCTGACACGCAGCGAATCTGTGAGACGGAGATTCGCTTTTGGCACGGCGAACACCCGCGCGGCCAGGTGCCCTTCGATCGGTATGTATTCATGCTCCACGCCAGCCACGACGGCTACGGAGGGTTGGAGCACCGGTTCAGCACGGCCCTCATTTGTCAGCGCTCAGATTTACCAACCGCAGACCCGAAAGCGGCGGAACCGAGTGAGGGCTACAGGCAGTTGCTGGGTTTGATTAGCCACGAGTATTTCCACACGTGGAACGTGAAGCGTCTTCGTCCGCAAGAACTGACGACGATTGACTTCACCCGAGAGAACTACACCGAGTTGCTGTGGTTTTTCGAGGGTTTCACCAGCTATTACGACGACTTGTTTTTGCAGCGGGCAGGCCTCATCAAACCCCAAAGCTACTTGGACTTGGTAGCCAAGACAATCAACCAGGTTGCAGCAACGCCGGGGCGTCACATCCAAAGCGTGGCGCAAGCCAGTTTTGATGCCTGGGTGAAATATTACCGAATCAACGAGAACACCCCCAACGCCACCGTCAGTTACTACACCAAAGGTGCCTTGGTCGCTCTGTGCACCGACTTGGCGTTGCGCACACACGGCAGCGACCTAGACACGTTGATGCACGACCTGTGGACCCGTACGGGTGGCGGGCCGATGACGGAGGCCATGGTGTATGAATCCCTGACAACGCGTGGCTTCGAGAACGTCGCAGCGCAACTGCGCCATTGGGTACACAGCACCGAGGATCTGCCGATTGCCCGATTGCTAGAGGCTGTGGGGGTGCGCGTGACCCCCAAGCCAGCGCCGTTACCACAGCGCTTGGGCATGCGGGTTAACGAGTCGAGTGGCGTTCGCATTGCGCACGTGGCCCGCGGCGCGGTGGGGGAAGACGCCGGCTTTGCCGCAGGCGACGAGTGGTTGGCCGCTGGGTATGGTGACGACATGTGGCGAGTCAAAACTTTGAGCGATGTCGAGCGCGTCGCCAAATGGCAAACCCAGCAACCAGACGAGGCACTCACTGTCTGGTTCTCACGCGATGGTCGTATGATGAAATCCACCCTGCCCTGGCCGCAGGCTGATGCGCGGGCCATCGCCCAGCTGGTCATCACAGACCACGCCAAGTTAGCGACTTGGCTCAAACCCTAAGTATTCAAGAATCCTCACAGGAGCACATGCATGTCTGAAGCAACCAACGAACCCGTCATCCTCACGCGAACCGAGGGACGCGTGGGTATCGTCACCCTGAATCGGCCCGAACAGCTCAACGCGCTCAGCGATGCACTGATGGACCAACTCAGCGCGGCGTTGCTGTCATTTGACGCTGACCCCGAAATCGGTTGCATGGTGGTAACGGGCAGCGAAAAGGCCTTCGCGGCCGGCGCCGACATTGCCGCCATGGCGCCTTTGACCTTCGCGGACGCTTACGGACGTGACTACATCACACGGAACTGGGACCCTATCAAGCGGGTGCGCAAGCCCATCATCGCAGCAGTGCAGGGTTTCGCACTGGGCGGGGGCTGCGAACTGGCCATGATGTGTGACTTCATCATCGCGGGCGAAAGTGCCAAATTTGGCCAACCCGAGATCAAGCTGGGCATCATTCCGGGGGCAGGAGGCACGCAACGCTTACCGCGAGCAGTTGGTAAATCCAAGGCCATGGATATGGCGCTGACGGGTCGGATGATGAATGCCGACGAGGCTGAGCGCTCTGGCCTCGTCAGCCGCGTCGTCCCCGATGCGCAGTTGATGGACGAAGTCCTCGGCATTGCCCTAACCATATGCAGCTATTCCGTACTCAGCGTGATGGCCGCCAAAGAAGCCGTCAACCAGGCCTTTGAAGGCTCCTTGAGCGAGGGTATTCATTTCGAACGGCGCCTGTTCCATGGGTTATTCGCAACGGCGGATCAAAAAGAAGGCATGCAAGCCTTTTTAGAAAAACGCAAACCGTCGTTCACCAACCGCTGATCCGGCGGCCAGCCGCGCTCAAAAATTTTTAAAAGCGGCCTAAATTTGCTTTCGAATTTGTGGCTATAATCTCAGGCTCGGTGATATAGCTCAGTTGGTTAGAGCACAGCATTCATAATGCTGGGGTCGGTGGTTCAAGTCCACCTATCACCACCAAACATGCAGATGACGCGCTTAAACGTCACATAACCCCGGTGTCTCGGCATACGGGGTTTTTTATTGTCTGCTGGGTTTACAATCTTGCATTCCGTGCGGTCTAGCCGCACGCCGGCCACTGGATCTACACCACGCAACGCCGGCCCGAGAGTTATGGCCCCGTCCGCTTTACTTCGCGACGGGCCCATGGTGGTCTTTGGGTCACTTTGCGTTGACTTACCGACACAAAACACCATGAGCAAAAAAGTTTTCATCAAAACCTTCGGCTGCCAAATGAATGAGTACGACTCAGACAAGATGTCTGACGTACTCGGTGCTGCCCAAGGCTACGAGCCCACCCAAAACGTTGATGAGGCCGATCTCATTTTGTTCAACACCTGCTCGGTGCGGGAAAAGGCGCAAGAAAAAGTCTTCAGCGATTTGGGGCGCGTCAAGCATCTGAAAAAGAAAGGCGTACTCATCGGCGTGGGTGGTTGCGTGGCCAGTCAAGAAGGCGAGGCGATCATTGCCCGCGCACCCTACGTCGATGTGGTGTTCGGACCGCAAACGCTGCACCGCCTTCCCGAGCTGCTGAATGAGAGAGCGCGCGCCAACAAACCACAGGTGGACATCAGCTTCCCCGAGATCGAAAAGTTCGACCACCTGCCACCGGCCAAGGTAGACGGGGCAAGCGCCTTCGTGTCCATCATGGAAGGATGCTCCAAATACTGCAGCTACTGTGTGGTGCCCTATACCCGCGGCGAAGAGGTCAGCCGCCCCTTCGACGATGTTTTGGCAGAAATCGCCGGCTTGACCTCGCAAGGTGTGAAAGAAATTACCCTGCTGGGACAAAACGTGAACGCGTATCGAGGTGTGATGGGGGGAACCTCGGAAATTGCTGACTTTGCGCTGCTAATTGAATACGTTGCCGCACTACCTGGCGTTGAACGCATCCGCTTCACCACCAGTCATCCGAAAGAATTCACACAACGCTTGGTGGACGTCTATGAGCGGGTGCCGACGTTGGTTAGCCACCTCCACTTGCCGGTGCAGCACGGAAGCGACCGAATTTTGATGGCCATGAAGCGGGGCTATACGGCTTTGGAGTTCAAGAGCACAGTCAAAAAACTCCGTGCCATTCGTCCAGACATCTCGATGAGTTCCGACTTCATCGTGGGCTTCCCCGGTGAAACCGAAGAGGATTTCAACAAGATGATGAAGCTCATCACCGATGTGGGTTTTGACACCAGCTTTAGTTTCATCTTCAGCCCCCGACCCGGCACACCCGCCGCCAATTTGCCCGACGACACGCCGCACGACGTCAAGCTAAAGCGGCTGCAACACCTGCAAAGCGTCATTGAAGAAAACGTGCAAAGCATCAGCGCTCGGCGCCTCAACACGGTGCAACGGGTATTGGTTGAAGGTCCGTCTAAAAAGGACCCGACTGAATACATGGGTCGCACCGAGTGCAACCGCATCGTCAATTTCCCTGCGGGCCCCAATCCCACCCGCTTAAAAGGTCAGATGCTGGACATCAAAATCACGCAAGCATTACCGCACTCTCTGCGGGGTGAGGTCGTCGTGGCCTGAGCGACGTTTGGCGTGTCTTGGGCTCACCCCATTCCGGGGAAGCCCATGCCTTTCATGCCGCCCATACGCTTCATCATTTTCATGAGACCGCCGCCCTTCATTTTTTTCATCATGCCCTGCATTTGCTCAAATTCTTTGAGCAGGCGATTGACTTCCTGAACATGAACGCCAGCCCCTGCGGCGATACGGCGCTTCCGAGTGGCTTTGATCAGTTCGGGTTTGGCGCGCTCCTTTAGCGTCATGCTACATACAATGCCCTCTTTGCGGCGCATGTCTCGCTCGGCTTTATCCATGTCCATTTCGCCCGCTTTTGCGGCCATTTGTGCCGGTAATTTGTCAACCAGCTGAGACAACCCGCCCATACTGCGCATTTGGCGCAGTTGATCCAGGAAGTCATTCAGGTCAAACCCACCACCACTTTTAACTTTGGTTGCCAGCTTTTGTGCCGCCGCCATGTCGACACCCGCGCTGACCTGCTCGACCAAAGCCAAGATATCGCCCATACCGAGTACACGGGATGCGTGCCGATCGGCATCGAAGGCTTCCAAGCCATCAATCTTTTCGCTGACACCGGCAAATTTAATCGGGACACCGGTCACGTGGCGAACCGACAAGGCCGCGCCACCTCGGGAGTCACCATCGGTTTTTGTCAGCACAATACCCGTCAACGGCAGCGCCTCCTTGAAGGCCCGCGCGGTGTTGATGGCGTCCTGACCCTGCATCGCATCAACCACAAACAAGGTCTCGACCGGCTTGAGCGCCGCGTGCAGACCCTTGATTTCTGCCATCAACACCTCGTCAATCGCGAGGCGGCCGGCGGTATCGACAAGCAGTACGTCAAAGTAATGTTTGCGCGCATAGTCCAGCGCAGCGTTGGCGATGTCGACTGGCTTTTGGTCTGGCGTGCTGGGGAACCACTCGGCGCCCGCTTGCCCAGTGACCGTTTTAAGTTGCTCAATCGCGGCGGGGCGATAAACGTCACCACTGACGGTCAAGACTTTTTTCTTTCGTGCGACCAACCATTTGGCTAGCTTGGCGGTCGTCGTCGTTTTACCTGCACCCTGTAAACCTGCCATCAACACCACCGCTGGGGGTTGCGCGGCCAGGTTCAGTTCCGGCGACGCACCACCCTCGCCGCCTGACATCAGCGCAACCAACTCGCGGTTCACCAGGCCCACCAATGCTTGGCCCGGCGTCAAAGAGCCAACGACCTCTTCGCCCAGCGCCTTTTCTTTCACCTGGGCGATGAACTCGCGAACGACCGGTAATGCGACGTCCGCCTCCAACAGTGCCATCCGTACCTCGCGCAACATGTCGGCGACGTTGCTCTCGGTAATGCGGGCCTGTCCGCGCATCGTTTTGACAATCCGCGATAAACGTTCTGATAATGCTGAGGCCATAAAAATCTCTGGTTTTGACAGTGCTAGCAAGCACCCATTCGCCATCGGTCGGCGTTAAACTCTACCCATGATTCTAACGACCAGTCCACTGTTGCTCACCAGCTCACTTGCAGCTGCTGTGGGCTATTTGGTGCTCGCCGCTGGTCATCGCGCATTGGGCGCGCGGGTTACCCAAGGTGTGTTGGCACTCACTTGGTTCCTGCATGGTGCCTCGCTGTTAATTTATTGGGTGGAAAGCCCCGGGCGCTTTGGCTTTGCCTCGGCGATGTCGGTCACCGCGTGGATGGTTTCAACCATTTACGGTATCGAAACGCAGCTGCAGCCCAAGCTTCGCGCTCGCTGGACACTGGCAGCACTGGGTGCTGCAGCCATTCTTCTGAACTTGCTTTATCCAGGTACGGTGCACCCTCGCTTACCGTCTATTTGGTTACCTTTGCATTGGGCGCTCGGTATCGCATCGTACGGCTTGATTGGTGCTGCGGTCTTTCACGCGCTGTTGCTTCGGCGCGCTGACGACGCCATGCGTAACGCCCACGCCGAGGATGGCCAGTTACCAGTTTTGGCCCTCGAGCGGTTGATGTTTCAATTCGTAACAGCCGGATTCATTTTCCTCACGGCAACTTTGGTGGCTGGCGCGGGTTTTGCTGAAGTGCTGTACGGCAGCGGATGGCGTTGGGATCACAAAACCATCTTCTCGCTTCTTGCTTGGCTGAGTTTGGGAACACTGCTGGGAGCGCGCTGGCGTTTGGGCTGGCGTGGCAAGCGTGCCGCGCGCCTGCTGTACGCGTCTGCCGGTTTGTTACTGATGGGCTACGTTGGCACCCGATTCGTTTTAGAAGTGTTGCTGAACCGCGCCTAACCCCAGCAAATCATGAAAATTTTTATCGTTCTATTGGCGATCATGTTGGGCATTTGGCTCTGGAAGCGCGGTCGAGAATCTTCGCGTAATGACGCCATCAAATCAAAACCACCGAAACCCACACAACCCCAGCAGGTGGCGGCGGCCCGTCCTATAGTGCCGTGCCTGCACTGCGGCACACACGTCGACATGGCTGAAACCGTCGAAGGTCGTCTGGGTCGTTACTGCAGCAAGGCGCACTGCACCGTTCACGGTGATCGGCCGCTCTGACCGGCATGAAAATCTCCCCGGGCCCCCGACAAGGAGCCGATGCCAACTGGCAAGACGGTTGGTTAGAGCGGGCGATACGAGTGGCGTCACCGAACTATGGCCCCCGACCCGCGAGCACTCCTGTTGATTTAATCGTGGTTCACTCCATCAGCCTGCCTCCTGGGGAATACGGTGGGACTTTTGTGCAGCAGCTGTTTACCAATCAGCTGGACTGGGATGCCCACCCCTACTTTCAACAAATTCGGGGCGCTGAGGTTTCCGCACACTTTTATATTCAGCGCACGGGCCAGCTCATCCAATTTGTCAGCACGCAGCAACGAGCCTGGCATGCGGGGAAATCGCAGTGGTGCGGACGGGATAATTGCAATGATTTCTCGATCGGCATTGAGCTCGAAGGATTAGAGGATCACCCCTTCGAAACCATCCAATATGAGGTCCTGCGATCGCTCATTTGGGATATCCAGCGCGAGCACCCCTTGGTGCAGGATGTGGTGGGTCACTCGGATGTTGCACCCGGCCGCAAACGGGATCCGGGCGATGCATTCAACTGGCATTTTTTCGATGATTCAGGGCCTAGCGAGCCTGCTTGAAAACGGTTCTAACCCGTTTGTCTTCAAATTTTTGCCCCATTTTGGGGTGATCTTAAAAATCAGTAAAAACACTAGGGCTAGTGTATTGTTGCAGGTCCAAACACTAGGTATAGTGTTGTTTGTGTTTTAAAGACCCCTGTAATTTTGACGGGTCGAAGCGCATAGATTGCCCCTCAGCCGCACCGTTCCGTGCCAGCCGAGATACCTTACAAAAATAACCGAAAGCGAAGATATGCAAACTGCAACACCGACCACCGAAGCCAACCGGCGGGCTCCTGTTACCCACAAACCCAGCGCGTCGCTGGCCGACGTAAACGCCTACGCGCAATACCAAATCATCCGACGCAATGGCGCGGTGGTCCCTTTAGAACCCAGCAAAATCGCAATCGCGATGATGAAAGCTTTTTTGGCGGTTCACGGCACGCAAGGTGCGGCATCCGCCAGCGTCCGCGAAACCGTCGACGAGCTGACCCAAGGCGTGGTGCGCGCGCTGCTGCGCTCGCGTCCCGGTGGCGGCACATTCCACATTGAAGATATCCAAGATCAAGTCGAATTGGGCTTGATGCGCGGCAGCCACCATGAAGTGGCTCGCGCCTACGTGCTTTACCGCGAGCGCCGTTCACAAGAGCGCCAGCAGAGCAAGCAAACCGAAGCGCCAGCCGCTACAGAAAACACCATCCATGTGGTTGACAATGGTCAACGCATGCCCCTGAACATGGAGGCATTGCGCCAATCCATCTTGGCCGCATGCGAGGGTCTGAACGCCGATGTTCGCCCCGAGCCCATCTTGGCCGAAACCATTCGCAACCTTTACGACGGCGTACCGTTTGACGAAGTACAAAAAGCAGCCATACTGGCTGCGCGTACGCTGATCGAAAAGGAACCGGATTACACCTACGCTACGTCGCGTCTGCTTTTGCAAACCATCGCAAAAGAGGTGTTGGGTCGCCCAGTCAGCCAAGCAGAGCTGACAGCCAGCTATGCCGAATACTTCCCCACATTCATCAAACGCGGGGTCGAAGCTGAATTACTTGACGAACGATTAGCGCAATACGACCTGACACGCTTGGGTGACGCGTTGAAGCCAGAACGTGACTTCCAATTCGACTACCTCGGCCTGCAGACACTTTACGACCGCTACTTCTTGCACATCCGTAAGCAGCGCATCGAACTGCCCCAGGCGTTTTTCATGCGGGTTGCTATGGGCCTGGCACTCGAAGAAATCGACCGCGAAGCGCGTGCGATCGAGTTCTACGAAGTGCTTTCCAGCTTTGACTTCATGTCGAGCACACCCACCCTGTTCAACAGCGGCACCCTAAGAAGCCAGCTGTCATCTTGCTACCTCACCACCGTCCCCGATCACTTGGATGGCATCTACGAGTCGATCAAGGAAAACGCCCTGCTCTCGAAATTTGCTGGCGGCTTGGGCAATGACTGGACGCGCGTGCGCGCCTTGGGTTCTCACATCAAGGGCACCAACGGCGAATCGCAGGGCGTGGTGCCTTTCCTGAAGGTGGTTAACGACACGGCTGTTGCCGTTAACCAGGGCGGCAAGCGCAAAGGCGCTGTGTGCACCTACCTTGAGTCTTGGCACCTGGACGTTGAGGAGTTCTTGGAGTTGCGCAAAAACACCGGCGATGATCGCCGCCGGACGCATGACATGAACACGGCCAACTGGATTCCCGACTTGTTCATGCGTCGCGTGATGGAACGCGGTGACTGGACTTTGTTCTCCCCCGCCGACGTGCCCGACCTCCACGACCTGTTCGGCGCTGCTTTCGAACAAGCATACGTGGCCTACGAGGCTAAGGCGGATAGCGGTGAAATTACGCACTACCGTCGTCTGCCCGCCACCGATATGTGGCGCAAGATGCTGACGATGCTGTTCGAAACCGGCCACCCTTGGATCACTTTCAAAGATGCCTGTAACGTGCGCTCACCCCAACAACACTGCGGTGTCGTGCACTCGTCCAATCTCTGCACGGAAATCACACTGAACACCAGCGATACCGAAACGGCTGTGTGCAACTTGGGTTCAGTCAACCTGTCCCGCCACTTAAAAGACGGCGCCAACGGCAAAGAACTCGATCACGACAAACTGAAGCGTACGATCAAGATCGCCATGCGCATGCTCGACAACGTGATCGACATCAACTACTACGCGGTCAAAAAGGCACGTGACTCAAACATGCGTCACCGCCCTGTTGGTTTGGGCATCATGGGTTTCCAAGATAGCCTGTATGAAATGCGTACCCCCTACGGTTCGCAAGCGGCGGTCGATTTCGCCGACCGTGCCATGGAGGCGGTTTGCTACAACGCCTATTGGGCATCCAGCGATTTGGCAAAAGAGCGTGGCCGCTACAGCACCTTTACAGGCTCTTTGTGGGATCAGGGCATCCTGCCGTTGGACACCATCGATTTGTTGGAAAAGTCGCGCGGCGGCTATGTCGAAGTGGATCGGTCATCAACCCTGGACTGGGACGCCTTGCGTCAAAAGATCGCCAAGGATGGTATGCGCAACTCAAATTGCGTCGCCATCGCGCCGACTGCCACCATCTCCAACATCATTGGTGTAGACGCTTCGATCGAGCCCAGCTTTGGCAACCTGTCGGTTAAGTCGAACCTGTCCGGTGAGTTCACCATCGTGAACAGCTACTTGGTGCGCGATCTGAAGCGCTTGGGTTTGTGGGATGACGTGATGGTCATGGACTTGAAACATTTCGACGGCTCATTGAGCGCGATCGATCGGGTCCCAGATGACATCAAGGCTCTCTACGCAACGGCTTTTGAAATCGATACCAGCTGGTTGATCGAAGCCGGTGCGCGTCGCCAAAAGTGGATCGACCAAGCCCAATCCTTGAACATCTACATCGCGGGCGCCTCCGGCAAGAAGCTCGATGAGACCTACAAGCTGGCTTGGTTGCGTGGCCTCAAAACTACCTACTACCTGCGCACCATGGCCGCAACCAGTATCGAGAAATCGACGGGTCGTGCGGGTCAGATGAATGCGGTTTCCAACCAGTCGTCAGCACCAAGTGCGGCAGCGCCAGCGGTTGCTGCACCAGCTGCAGTGGCCGCCACGGATGTGAAGTTCTGCGCGATCGACGACCCAGGTTGCGAGGCCTGCCAGTAATTTGAAAACGCGCCATTCAAGATCAATAAATTTTGAATGGCGCTAATCAAAAAACGACTTCACGATTAGTAATTTTTAAAAAACAAAAAGCGAAATAAAACGATGCGAAAGCACAACACACATTGAAAGAAACAAAGCGTTTTGCTTTTCTTTTTTTTATGTCGCTTTGATAATTCAACGAAACGGATACACAACACATGCTGACTTGGGATCAAGACAATTTAACGACTACTCAAATGCCAACGGCTTCAACCGAAACGTCGTTCAATGACCTGCCATCAACGGCAAAACCCACAGCTCACGCTGGCGAATCCAGTATTGCTTCTAACTCCGGTGCACACACCATGTCTGCACCTTCCGCCGGCCGCGTTAAAGCCTCCGACAAGCGCATCATCAACGGTAAAACGGATGTCAATCAATTGGTGCCGTTCAAATACAAGTGGGCTTGGGAAAAATATCTGGCGAGTTGTGCCAACCATTGGATGCCGCAAGAGGTCAACATGACCCGTGATATTGCGTTATGGAAAGACCCCAACGGCCTCACCGAAGACGAGCGCCGGATCGTCAAACGTAACCTCGGCTTCTTTGTGACAGCCGACTCTCTGGCTGCCAACAACATCGTGTTGGGCAGTTACCGGCATATCACTGCACCAGAGTGTAGGCAATTCTTGTTGCGCCAAGCGTTTGAAGAAGCGATTCATACGCACGCTTACCAGTACATCGTCGAGTCGCTGGGCTTGGATGAGTCTGAAATCTTCAACGCGTATAACGAAGTCGAATCAATTCGGGCCAAGGATCAATTCCTCATCCCCTTCATCGAAGTACTGTGCGATCCCAACTTCAAAACTGGCACGCTTGAGACTGATCAAGCCTTACTGAAGTCGTTGATCGTGTTCGCCTGTTTAATGGAAGGCATGTTCTTCTACGTGGGCTTTACGCAGATTCTGGCTTTGGGCCGTCAAAACAAAATGACTGGTGCAGCGGAACAGTATCAATATATCTTGCGTGATGAATCCATGCACTGCAATTTCGGTATTGACGTGATCAACCAAGTCAAACTAGAAAACCCAGGTTTGTGGACGGCCGAATTCAAAGACGAAATTCGCGCATTGTTTATGGAAGCGGTCGAACTTGAATACCGATATGCCGAGGACACCATGCCGCGCGGCGTTTTGGGTTTGAACGCGTCCATGTTTAAGGGTTATCTGCGCTATATCGCAAACAGACGCGCACAACAAATCGGTTTGGAGCCTTTGTTTGCAGCGGAAGAGAACCCCTTCCCCTGGATGAGTGAAATGATTGACTTGAAAAAAGAGCGTAATTTCTTTGAAACGCGCGTGATCGAGTATCAAACCGGTGGCGCCCTTTCTTGGGATTAATGGCGTTTGATGCAGCAGACTTTTACAAAGCCCACAACCTTATCAACAGATGAGGTTGGGGGCTTTTTCGCAGAATTCTATGGTGTTGCTTGGGAGATGGGCAGAGTCCACAACCTTGCAGAATCATTGAATCGCCACTTCGGCCTCAACGCTTAAGTGGTGTTATTTGAAAATCCAAAAAGGAGAAAATCATGGCAACTGCAAAAAAGGCAACAGCGAAAAAAGCTGCTGCGAAGAAACCCGCAGCTAAGAAAGTAGCAGCGAAGAAACCCGCAGCTAAGAAAGTGGCAGCGAAGAAGCCAGCAGCGAAAAAAATAGCTGCTAAGAAGCCTGCTGCCAAGAAAGTAGCAGCGAAGAAGCCAGCAGCAAAAAAAGTAGCCGCTAAGAAAGTAGCAGCGAAGAAGCCTGCTGCCAAGAAAGCTGCGGCTAAGAAGCCAGCCGCTAAAAAAGCTGCGGCTAAGAAGCCGGCTGCCAAAAAAGCTGCCGCTAAAAAGCCCGCTGCTAAGAAAGCCGCTGCTAAGAAGCCCGCTGCTAAGAAAGCCGCTGCTAAGAAGCCCGCTGCCAAAAAAGCTGCCGCTAAAAAGCCCGCTGCTAAGAAACCTGCTGCTAAAAAGGCCGCTAAAAAGCCTGCTGCAAAGAAGGCATCCAAAGCACCCGCTGCTCAGACTACACTGACGCCTCAGGCTGCTTGGCCCTTCCCAACCGCTGACAAGCCTTAATTGGTTTTACAGTGGTAAGTTGAGTCTGATCGAAAGATCAGACCGCCAAGTAAAAACCCAAGATTCTTATCTTGGGTTTTTTTATGGTTTCTTGGTTGAGTATCGAAGTTCGGTCGCGTACTGCCGCATCTGCTCGCTTTCAGTGACGTCTAAGGGCCACTCGAACACCAACGCGTAGCGTGTCCCGCCATCCAATCGCCGAGATGGTGTACGCCAATCGTCGGGGCCAAACCCCTGCGCTGCAAAGGCGATACCATCAGCATTCGCGAGGGACAGCCAAACCTCAGGCGTCTCGATCGGTTCGGTCGATTCATTTTCAATGACCACATTGAGCTGAAGCACGCCACCCGACAACTGCACAACCGACGACGAGATGATCTTGACCGCGTTCAAATCGCGCTTAAGCGGCACCTCGCAACCAACCGGCTGACACAACTTCAATAATTGCACGCTCGCATTCGGCCAACGCTCCTGCAACCAGTCACGCTGTAGATACAGCAGCTGCCCAACGAGTGCAAGCAACAGTAAACCGATCAAAATATTCAGAACCGCACGCCACAACGCGCTAGCGGATGGGTTCGCAGTGGGAGGAGGCTCCACCAGTGGCAAACGATCAATGGCCTCAATACGCTCGCCTTGCGGGGTATTGAGGGCGGGATCAAAACCCGCCACGACCTTTTCAAAGAGCTGATCGACGACGACGTCATCGGATGCGCTTACATCCGATAAGTCACTCAGATTTGTCGAGTCGTTTGGGGCGTCAGCAGGTGGATCATCGGGGTCTTTCTCTGGCTCCGCAGTCGGTGTCAGCGTTGGTATACCCGCATGGTTAACCACATCGAAGAGAAAGTGACATCGACCGCAACGCGCCCAGCCATTGGATCGCTGCAATAACGCGATATCGGCTTGCAGTGCTGTGGCGCACTGCGGACACTGCGTCGTCAAATGGGTTTCAAGCGACTGCGTGGCCATCTGCATACGCGGCTATTTAGCCTTCATGGTGCATGCGCACCCATCAAGACCCAGCCCTCCGATTCATCCAACACACTCAGCGCAAGGTATGGGGCATAAGCCGCTTTCAATTCATCAACTTGCCTAGCCAAGATACCCGCTAAAACGAGATCTCCTTGCGGTGCCACATGTCCGCACAACAGCGGTGCCAGGAGCTTCAGTGGCGTCGCCAGGATGTTGGCAAGCACCACTTGGTACTGCCCACTGGCAACGTCAGGCAAGCCAGAGCGCAAGGTTACAAAATTGACCGCTGCATTGCCATCAGTGGATGTGACCGCCGCCGGATCAATATCAATGGCATCGATATCGGTGGCACCAAATTTGAATGCGGCCATCGCGAGAATCCCAGAACCACAGCCGTAATCAAGTGTCCGTTTATTGGCCATGTCCTGCTGGGCAATCCAGCGTAAGCACATGCGCGTGGTCGGATGGGTACCCGTGCCGAACGCTAAGCCAGGGTCCAGCCTCAAGAAAGTGCGCGCCGCAGACGGCGGTTCGTGCCAAGTTGGAACAATCCAAAAGTCAGGTGTGATTTCGACCGGCGTGAACTGTGATTGCGTGAGTCGCACCCAATCTTGATCCTCGAGCTCAGTCACACCCTGAACCGCACAGCCCTCAAACAGCGTCATATCGGTCAGCGCATCCGCCGCGACGTCAGCCAGATCACGCGTCTCAAACAACGCAGTCACTCTCGAACGATCCCAGCCTGGTTCTGGCGCTGGCATATCTGGCTCCCCAAACAGCGCGCGCTCCGCCGGCGTGTGTGCATCGGCATCCTCAACCGATACGCTCAGCGCATCCAATGCCTCAAGGACATCGCTCAGCGCCTCAACGCGAGTTTGCGGGGCTAACAGCTTCAATTCAAACATGTCGACTTTCAAAAGCCCCTGCTTCGCGGGGCCACTCAGCGTGGGTGCTGCTCCAACCACTTCTCCAGATAATGGATATTGGTGCCGCCCGCAACGAACTTGGCATCGACCATCAATTCCCGATGGAGGGGAATATTGGTTTTAATTCCCTCCACAATCATCTCTGACAGTGCCGAGCGCATACGCGCGAGCGCTTGATCACGCGTATCGCCGTAAACAATCAACTTACCAATCATGGAGTCGTAGTGACTTGGAACAGTGTAGTTGTGATAAGCATGCGAGTCCACCCGAACGCCCGGGCCTCCGGCCGTATGCCAGCCCGTGATTTTTCCCGGTGACGGCATGAAGTTGAAGGGGTCTTCTGCGTTGATCCGGCACTCAATGGCATGACCACTGACACGCACTTCTTTTTGCGAGAACGGGAGCTTTGAACCTGCCGCAACCTCAATTTGGGTTTTAACAATATCAATGCCCGTCACCAACTCGGTCACGGGGTGTTCCACTTGAACACGGGTGTTCATCTCGATGAAGTAAAACTCACCGTCTTCATACAGAAACTCAAACGTACCCGCACCCCGATACCCAATCTTCTTACACGCCGCCGCGCAGCGTTCACCGATTTTCTCGATGAGACGACGCGGGATACCGGGTGCGGGCGATTCCTCAATCACTTTTTGGTGCCGACGCTGCATCGAACAATCGCGCTCACCCAAATGAACCGCATTTTTATGGGTATCAGCAATAATTTGAATTTCTACGTGCCGGGGGTTTTGGAGGTACTTCTCCATGTACACCGCTGGATTACCAAAGGCACTACCGGCTTCCGCTTTGGTCGTCTGCACGGCATGTAACAGTGCCGCCTCGGTGTGCACCACACGCATTCCCCGACCGCCACCGCCACCCGCCGCTTTGATGATCACGGGATAGCCAATTGATTTGGCGATGCGCTTGATTTCAACGGGGTTGTCGGATAACGCACCCTCTGAACCTGGCACCGTGGGTACACCCGCCCGAATCATGGCTTGCTTCGCCGAAACTTTGTCACCCATCAACCGGATAGACGCCGCAGTGGGGCCGATGAAAACAAAACCAGAGTTTTCAACGCGCTCAGCAAAATCCGCGTTCTCGCTTAGGAAACCGTAGCCAGGGTGGATTGCTTCCGCATCGGTCACCTCAGCCGCGGAGATGATCGCCGGCATATGAAGATAACTTTGCCCAGACGGTGCGGGACCAATACAAACCGCCTCATCAGCCAACTTCACGTACTTAGCGTCACGATCAGCCTCGGAATAGACCATGACCGCCTTGATACCCATTTCGCGACACGCACGTTGAACGCGCAACGCGATTTCGCCCCGGTTGGCGATGAGAATCTTTTTAAACATAGGCAACGATCACTCGATTTCGAAGAGCGGCTGGCCGTACTCCACGGCCTCACCGTCTTGCACCAAGACCGTTTTGATGATGCCCGCACGGTCGGACTCGATCTCATTCAAAATCTTCATCGCTTCGACGATACACAGACGCTGACCCACCTTTACATTCGCTCCCACATCTACAAAGGGATCGGCGCCGGGGCTAGCCGCACGATAAAAAGTGCCCACCATCGGCGACTTAACCAAGTGTGCGGTGGCAACCGGCGCGGCCGGTGGCGCTTCGACAACCGGCACTGGCGTTGCGGCAACTGGCGCGGCCGCAAGTGGTGCTGGGGCTGTTGGCGCATGATACGCAACAGTCGCGTGCGGCTCGCTTTTGACAATGCGCACCTTGCCTTCGGCTTCCGTGATTTCCAGTTCAGAGACGTTTGACTCAGACACCAAATCAATCAGCGTCTTTAATTTTCGTAAATCCATTTGCACACTCACCTTTGAAGAGGGGGTATCTTGTTCGATCAGGCAGTGTACAAGAATTAGATTACGCGTTTAAATATAAAAAAGATAATTCAAATACCGGTAAAGACAGGGAAATCACCCTTTTTAAGCACTTTTAAATACTTTTTTGTTGAATTTAAGTACTATCAGCCCAGACGCCGGGTGGGTGACACGGCGTATCAGGCCTTGAGAATGCGTGTCATGGCTGCGAAATCAGAATCCTCTAATTTACCGACCTTTTGAAGGACAATGCGCTCATCTTTATCAATAAAGACGGAAAAAGGCAGTCCGCCACTGGGATTGCCCAATGTTTTAGACAGCGTTGTGCCCGCCATCCCTGCCAGCGCGATGTCAAATGCCACCGGCCAATTACCGAGAAACGAGCCCACCGCATCCGCTCGATCAACCGCCAAACCCAATACCTGTACGTTGGACTTATTTTGCTTAAAAAACGCGTCAATTAAGGGCATTTCCTCCACACAGGGCGGACACCAAGTGGCCCAGAAGTTGATCAGCAAGGGCTTACCTTTGTAAGACGACATCGGCAGAGACTGCCCATCAAGTCGCACAAAGGTCTCCGCCCAAAAAGCTTGCACGGCTGCATCGGCAACGTCAGTGGTCTGATAGCGCCAAGCGGCGACGCCCGCACCGAGACCCATAGCAGCGGCCCCAGCGACCAACATGGTACGGCGCGATAGTGCGCGCTCTTTTGTCATGCATCCCCCTTTGATTGAAATGTTGCCAACAGCTGCTCAACAGCTGCTAAGTTCCCTCGATCAGCCAGACCATCGCGACGCCCTTTACCCGGCTTCAAGGCGCCTCGTAAGTCATCAGCATCGTACAAAATCCAATGTATTGCGGTCGGCCAAGTCCATGACCCTATGCGCTGTAACGTCGTCAGGGCCACCACAGGCTCGCCGCGAAACCCGCTGATCTCGGTGGTTTCGAACGGTACGCCTTGGTTGATCAAATCGATCTCGGCCATCTTGGCGTCATCACAAAAAAGCTGAATATAGATGTCGCTGCGCGCCGTGGCTAAACCGCGCCAAAGCGCGCCTGTAAGGTAGGGCCGGTGATCCACCATCTGTCGCATAGCCCCTATTGCTTTGCCGAGCAGGAGCAGCATGGCCTCGTGATGCGTCTCTGGACAAAAAATATCAATGTGCGCGCGAACCGCGACCTCAAGCTGCGCGTTATCCGGCAGGGGCGTACGGCTGGGCAAGTCCAAGTCAGCCAACGCCTGGTGTTTGGCGGGGCCCCACTCCATCCCATCCTCTACGATCAGGCGCGCTGCGGTGGCGGCAATGGAATCAATTTCTTCACGCATAGCGGTATTGTGCCCGCTGACGACAGAGATCTGCGCCTAGAATTTCTATATGCATATACATATTCTGGGCATTTGCGGCACCTTCATGGGCGGCTTGGCAGCAATCGCGCGCGAGGCGGGCTTTACCGTAACTGGGTGCGATGCCGGCGTCTATCCCCCTATGAGTGACCAGCTGGCCGCGCTGGGGATCGAGCTGGTCGAGGGTTTCGAGGTCGCGCAACTCGAAACGCTGTCGAGCCCCCCAGACCTGTTTGTGGTCGGCAACGTTGTATCTCGGGCACGGCAATCAGACGGTTCACCCAAATTTCCATTAATGGAACATATTCTTGATGAGGGATTGCCCTACACCAGCGGTCCCGCTTGGCTGCGTGAACATGTATTACGTGACCGCCATGTGCTCGCGGTGGCTGGCACACATGGCAAGACCACGACCAGCGCCATGCTCACGTGGGTGCTCATGGCGGCAGGACTAGAACCTGGCTTTTTGATCGGTGGTGTGCCTCTCAATTTTGGCGTGTCGGCACGGCTTGGTGCGCACGCGCCCCAGGAAAAGCGACCCTATTTTGTCATTGAGGCTGATGAATACGACACCGCATTCTTTGACAAGCGCAGTAAGTTTGTTCACTACGCACCTCGTACGGCGATTTTAAATAATCTCGAATTTGATCACGCAGATATCTTCGACAACCTCGCCGCAATTGAGCGTCAGTTTGCCCATCTGCTGAGAACGATTCCCAGCAGTGGCCGCGTGGTGGTCGAGGCGAATAACGATGCTTTGAAGCGCGTGATGGAACAAGGCCTCTACTGCAGTGCTGATACCTTTGGCGTTGCCGACGCCGACTGGCAAGCCCATGGCAACGACAGCCGCTTTGACGTTTTCCACCAAGGGACGCAGGTGGGTACGGTCGAATGGAAACTGACGGGCGCACACAACCAACGCAACGCCTTGGCTTGTATCGCAGCGGCGAACCACATCGAGATACCCGCTGCCACCGCCTGCGAAGCTTTGGGGCGTTTTGAAAACGTGCGACGCCGTATGGAGCTGCGAGGCCGGGTCTCAACGCCGACTGGCGACATTCACGTGATTGACGACTTTGCCCACCATCCGACGGCGATCAAAACCACTGTTTTAGGGCTACGCCAACAACTTGATCGCGCGGGTACAGCGGCACGGATTCTGGCGGTCTTCGAACCTCGCAGCAACACCATGAAGACGGGGGCGATGAAAGACCTGCTACCCGCCAGCCTGTCTGATGTGGAAATGGCCTTCTGCTTCACGCAGGGTTTAAGTTGGGATGCGAAGACCGTGCTCGCCCCCTTAGGAGAGCGAGCGGTATGCGAAGACCAAATTGATGCCCTCGTAACGCAAGTGTGTGAAAACGCGCAGCCGAATGACCGGATTTTGTGCATGAGCAACGGCGGCTTTTCTGGTGTCCACGACCGACTGCTCACACAACTTAAGAAACGCTTCACGCCGGAAGCGTAAAGCGTAGCGGTTAACTGCGACGCGCTGCAACAGCCTCAGAAAGAAGCGCCAGCACCGTCTCAGAATCATCCCACCCCAGACAGGCATCGGTAATGCTCTTGCCATACGTAAGCGCAGTCGGATCGTCTTTGCCGGGTGTGAATTTTTGTGCGCCTTCCTCAAGATGGCTTTCAACCATGACGCCGAAAATTTGGTGCGAACCAGCACTGATTTGCGCTGCTATATCGCGTGCGACATCAACCTGACGTTCGAATTTTTTGCTGCTATTTGCGTGGCTGCAATCAACCATCACAGTCGTTGGTAACTTGGCAGCCTTCAGCTCATCGCAGGCCTGTGCGACGCTTTCGGCGTCGTAATTGGGCGATTTACCGCCGCGCAAAATCACGTGGCAATCAGGGTTTCCGTTGGTTTGTACGATCGCCACTTGCCCAGTCTTGTGAACCGACAAGAAGTGGTGCGGCCGCGCCGCGGCCTGGATCGCATCGGTCGCGATTTTGATATTACCGTCCGTGCCGTTCTTGAAGCCGATCGGCGCGGATAACCCCGATGCCAACTCACGGTGAACTTGGCTCTCTGTGGTCCGTGCGCCGATCGCACCCCACGCAATCAAGTCGCCGATGTACTGTGGCGAAATAACATCCAAGAACTCGCTACCGGCGGGGAGACCCATGCGATTGATCTCAATCAACAATTGGCGCGCCATGCGCAAGCCCTCGTCAATGCGGTAGCTTTCATCGAGGTAGGGGTCATTGATCAAACCCTTCCATCCCACGGTGGTTCGGGGTTTTTCAAAATACACCCGCATCACTACTTCCAACGTGTCTTTGTATTGTTCGCGCATCGCCTTCAAGCGGCGCGCATAGGCGATCGCAGCCGCGGGGTCATGTATCGAACAGGGCCCCATAACAACCAACAAGCGATCGTCTTGCCCCGTCAATATACGCCTGACGTTTTGACGCGTTTGTGCAATCAGGGTCTCAATTGAGGTCCCAGCGATCGGAAAAAATCGAATCAGATGCTCGGGTGGCGGCAGCACGTTGATACCGTGGATGCGCGCATCATCGGTCTCGCTGGTGCGGTCCACCTGGCTGTACCACGCATTGGTAGCTTGCTTGGAAATGGTGTTTTTCGCTGCCGTCATTTCGAATCCTTCAAATAAGCCTGTAGGGCTGGGTTAAGAAAACAAAAAAAAACCGCCGGTGGCCGGCGGTTTATTTGGAGTCCTTAGTTTTTGCTCAAACTACTGTCTCTCGACCGCCGATGCTGCGTGAGATAAAAAAGTAGCTAAAGAAAAACTTCTGGTTGCTCATGGGGATGGACTATAGCACAGGTTTCTGGGGGCGCTGTCGCGCATGTTAAGCGGTCCCGCCCACCGTCAAACCATCCACACGCAGGGTCGGTTGCCCCACCCCAACCGGGACACTTTGCCCCTCTTTGCCGCAGGTACCAACGCCGGAATCGAGCCGCATATCGTTGGCAATCATGCTCACGCGGGTCAGCGCGTCGGGGCCATTTCCAACGATGGTTGCCCCCTTGACCGGGTACATCAAACGCCCTTTTTCAACCCACCAAGCTTGGCTGGCCGAAAACACAAACTTACCGGATGTGATGTCGACTTGGCCTCCGCCAAAGTTGGTGGCATACAGCCCCTTGTCGATACTGGCGACGATTTCCTCAGGGGTCTTGTCCCCGCCCAACATATACGTGTTGGTCATCCGGGGCATGGGCACATGGGCATAGCTCTCACGCCGACCGTTACCCGTCGGTGCGACCCCCATCAGTCGCGCATTCATGCTGTCTTGCATGTAACCGCGCAAAATGCCGTCTTCGATCAAAACATTCCGCTGGGTCGCTTGTCCCTCATCGTCGATGTTCAACGAGCCGCGCCGGTCGGCAATGGTCCCGTCATCCAACACCGTCACGCCTTTTGCCGCAACACGCTTCCCAATTTTTCCTGAAAATGCGCTGGAGCCTTTGCGATTGAAGTCCCCCTCCAAACCGTGGCCTACCGCCTCGTGCAACAAAATACCTGGCCAGCCCGAACCCAACACCACCGTCATCTCTCCGGCTGGTGCGGGGCGCGCATCAAGGTTGGTCAAGGCAGCTTGTACGGCCTCCTCGACGTATTGAGCCACCAGAGCATCATCAAACATATCCAGACCCAAACGACCACCGCCACCTGCACTACCCATTTCCCGGCGCTCACCTTGTTTGGCAATCACCGTCACGGACAGGCGAGACAGTGGGCGCACATCAGCCGCCATCAAACCATTGGCGCGCGCGACCAACACCACCTCGTATTCGCTGCCCAGGCTTGCCATGACCTGAACCACCCTCGGATCCCGGGCTTTCGCAAGCCGCTCGACCTTTTCAAGCAGGGCGACTTTGGCTGCGCTGTCTAGCGACTGGGTGGGGTCGGTTGCACTGTAGAGGGCACGCGCCTTTGCGATTTTTTTGGCGGGAACCTTGACCCGCTTCTGTGCACCTTGGTTGGTGATCGTACGAACGGCCAACGCGGCATCGCGCAGGGCTGTCCAAGAGAGATCATCTGAGTAGGCAAATGCCGTTTTCTCGCCACTGATCGCGCGGACACCCACACCTTGGTCAATGGAGAAACTACCGCTTTTCACGATGCCTTCTTCCAGGCTCCATCCCTCTGCACGGGTGTATTGGAAGTACAGGTCTGCATCGTCTACGCCGGTCGCGAGCATATCGCCGAGGGCACGTCGAAGGTGGGTCTCGGTCAAACCATGGGGTGCTAACAACGTGTCGTGCGCTGTGGCAAGGCGGGCAAGGGTGGGTTCGCGTGAAATCATGGGTCTATTGTAGGAAGAAGCGTTCAGGGCTGCGTACCCTTAGCGTCAACAAGGGATTGAACGAAGGCCCACATTGCGCTGTCATCGGCGGCCTCCAGCCCCGCTGCCAATGCCTGGGCAAAGTATTCTTTCGCGATGGCGCCCATTTCGGGCGAATAGCCCACGCCATCAGACGCCTCCATCGCTAATCGGCTGTCTTTGGCGAGCAGACGCATGTGGGCGCGCGGGGTGGCGTCGTCGGCCAGTGCCCGACTGAGTCGATCCATCGCAATCCAGCTGTGCCCACTCGACTCACCAATGACCGCCAGCGTCTTTTTGGGGTCCAACTCAAGGCGAGCGGCGAGCGTCATGATCTGTGCCGCCCCCACCAAGTTAATCGCCGCCAACAGGTTGTTGACTAATTTGGTCTTAGCCCCGTCGCCAATGACATCTCCCAGATCAAAAACCGGGTCGGCCAGGGCCTCCAATACAAACCACCACTGTCGGCGCGTGGGCCCAGAAACCATGAGGCTCATGGTGCCTGCTGCCGCACGCACAGGGCCACCAGACATGGGGGCATCTATCAACGCGATACCCGCTGATGCCAACCGCGTCGCAATGGCCTGCACATCGACAGGCCCCAACGTCGGCGTGAGCAAGACGGTTAAACCCGCTGGTGCGGATTCGCAAACGCCATTGACACCCCAAAGGACGTCATCGCACTGGGCCGCATCAACCACGCAAATAACCAACAAAGCGTCCGACCCCAACGCGGCAGCAACCGCACCGGGCGATGAAACCGTATGACTACCCATTGCTTGCGCGGCCAGCATGCGCTCGGGTTCGATGTCATAGGCGGTCGCGGCACCGCCCAGGGAACGCCAGCGGGTCAGCATGCCCATCCCCATGTTGCCAACGCCAATGAAGCCAATATGGGTTTTTTCAATGCGTGACATCACAGGCCTTTCTAGCGTTGCATGAGGCGTTTGGTACGCGCAATCGACATCAAAATACCGAGGCCAACGCCGAGCGTCACCATGGCCGTACCGCCGTAGCTGATGAACGGCAATGGCACGCCCACAACAGGCAAGATGCCGCTGACCATTCCCATATTAACGAAACCGTAAACAAAGAAATTGAGGGTCAACGACCCCGCCAAAAGACGAGAGAACAAGGTCGGCGCCTCCATGGCGATGGTCAACCCCCGGACGATCAAGAAAACCAGGCCGATCACCAGCGCAGTCGTGCCCAGTAACCCAAATTCTTCGCCGAACGCGGCGTAAACAAAGTCGGTTGTCCGCTCAGGAATAAATTCCAAATGGGTCTGCGTCCCTTGCATAAACCCCTTGCCCAAAACGCCTCCCGAGCCAATGGCAATCATGCCTTGAATGATGTGAAAGCCTTTACCTAAGGGATCTTGATAGGGATCGAGCAACGTGCATACCCGCTGCTTCTGATACTCATGCAAGACGACCCAATCAACCCCCTTGGCACACAAGGTGGATTCCATCACTATGAGTACCACAATACCGATCGCACCAATCAAAATTGGCGGCAAAATCAGGCGCCAACTCAGCCCGGCAAAGTAAATGACGAAGAGGCCAGAGGCCAAGACCAAGAGCGATGTGCCCAAGTCTGGTTGGGTCACAATCAAGCCCACTGGGATCAGCAAAATCAGGCTGGCAACGACAAAGTCCAATGAGCGCATCTGCCCTTCGCGTCGCTGGAACCACCAAGCCAGCATCAGCGGCATGCCGATCTTCATGATCTCGCTGGGCTGAATCACCACGCCGACATTAAGCCAGCGCTGCGCACCTTTTTTGGTTAACCCAAACACGGCAACCGCTATCAAAAGCGCCACGCCGACGGTGTACAGCGGCACCGCAATCGTCAGCAATCGCTGCGGCGGCACTTGGGCAAATATAAACAGCGCTGCACCGGCGATCATCATGTTGCGTGCATGGTCGACAAAACGGGTGCCATGGTCAAAGCCGACCGAGTACATGGTCGCCAATCCCGCGATCGACAAACAGATCACCACAACCATCAACGGACCGTCGAAACCGGCGAACCAAGGCGCAAGGCGCTTGGACCAACTGGATTGTTTGATAACCACGGACATGGCGCTATTATCGACGCTGTGCGCACGGTTTTCGCCGCCTTTTCGTCCCTCAAACTCTGGAGACCCTATGCGAACTACCCACTTGCTTTACTTGCACGGGTTTCGATCGTCACCGCAGTCGACCAAAGCGCGGCAAATGCACCAGTGGGTGAGCCAACGCTACCCGCAAGTGCACTTCGCGTGTCCCCAACTCCCCCCATCCCCCCTCGAGGCCATTACCCTGATTGAGACGATCACAGCCAACTGGCCGGCAAGCCACGCCGCAGTGATGGGTTCCAGCCTTGGTGGGTTTTACGCGACTTACATTGCCCATCAAAAGGGTTGGCCGAGCGTGGTTATCAACCCCGCTGTGGCGCCATACGACCACGGCGATCGGTTGGTCGGCACGTTCCCGCTGTGGCACGACCCGAACGCGACCATGACGTTCACCGAAAACGACCTGCAGACCCTGAAGGCATACGCCGTATCCGCCGCTTTGGTACCCATCAACACCATGGCGATCGTGGCAAAAGGGGATGAGGTGCTGGATTGGCGCGAGATGAGTCAGCACTACCACCGGGCGCAGCTCCATCTCATAGCTGGCGGTGACCACGGGCTTTCCGACTTTGAGCCTTGGCAAGAACCCATTGCCGAATTTCTGCATCTAGCGGCTTAATTTGCCTGCCTGAGCTGCCCGTCGTAACGCCGTAGCTCGCCATCGTGGGACAATGCGGTCATGTACCTTTTGTTTGAAGACGCCGGTAAATTTTTAGCCGGCCGCATCCTGTCTGAAACAGACGCATCGTCGCAAGTCGAGGTCGCCTCAGGCAAACGACACAAAGTCAAAGCGACCCATGCCCTCTTGCGGTTTGAACAACCCGAGCCCGCGCAACTGCTGACGCAAGGGACCACCACCGCCGAAGAAATTGACCTGGACTTGGCTTGGGAATGTGCCGGTGAGGAGGAGTTTGGTTTTGCCGACCTCGCAGCCGATTACTTTGGCGCCAAACCATCCACCGTGCAATTGGCCGCAGCCCTGTTCCGCCTGTTCGAAGCGCCACACTATTTCCGTCGAGCTGGTAAGGGTCGGTTCAAAAAAGCCAGCCAAGAGGTGCTCCAACAGGCGTTGGCGGGCATTGCCAAACGTCAGGCCATCCAAGCCGAGATTGACAAGTGGACAGAGGCGCTGTGTGCCCACCAGTGTCCAGAGCCAATCAAGGCGCAGCTCTACAAAATACTGTTCAAACCTGATAAAAACGCGCCGGAATACAAAGCGGTGGTCGCCGCCAGTAAACAAACGCAAATGGGCGCCCTCAACCTGTTGGCGGCTGCCGGGGCAATCAGCAGCCCCTTCGAGTTCCATTGGCAGCGTTTTTTGTTCGACCAATTTCCAAAGGGTATTGCATTTCCTGCGTTGAATGCCCCCGCCATTGATGCCAGCAAACTACCATTGGCTGGCGTCAAAGCCTTTTCAATCGATGATTCCAGCACCACCGAAATTGACGATGCACTGTCTGTGCAAGGCTTGGGTACGCCCGTCATCACCTTGGGCATCCATATCGCCGCGCCCGGTTTAGCCATCCAACCGGATGACCCGATCGATCAGTTGGCACGCGCGCGGATGTCCACCGTGTATATGCCTGGCTACAAGATCACCATGCTGCCTGACTCGGTGGTCAATCAGTACACGCTCGCCGCCGGCCAAGACTGTCCCGCTCTGTCGCTCTACGTGGAATTTGACGCCAACGATTTAAGCATCCTGAACACCGCGACCAAGCTGGAGCGGGTCACGATTGCGGAAAACTTGCGTCATGATCAATTGGGTGATGTTTTTAACGATGCCTACTTTGATGATCCCGCCCCCACCAGTCAACCCAACTGGGGTAGCGAACTGCGTTGGCTGAACCAGCTCGCCAAACACCTCAAGGCGCAACGTGAAGTCGTTCGGGGTAAGCCCGAAAATTTCAACCGCCCAGACTACACCTTCAAATTGGATAAGCCGGGCAGTCCTGATGACTTCCCAACGGGTGATGAAGTCGTGCGAATTGGGGTGCGTCCCCGCGGATCGGCACTGGACCTCATCGTGGCTGAGGCCATGATTGTGGCGAACAGCACATGGGGCCAATGGCTTGGGCAGATGGGCGTCCCAGGGATCTACCGATCGCAGGCCAGTTTGGCACCCGGTAACAAGGTGCGCATGGGCACCAAAGTGGCTCCCCATGCAGGCATCGGTGTACCCGCGTATGCATGGAGCACATCGCCGCTGCGACGCTACGCAGACTTGGTTAACCAGTGGCAACTCATCGCATGCGTCAACAACGGGCCAACGGCTGCGCTGGTGGCCCCGTTCAAGCCCAAGGACGCGCAACTGTTTGCCATCATCAGCGGATTCGAGGCGAACTACAGTGCGTACAACCAGTTCCAAAACGCAATGGAGCGCTACTGGACTTTGCAATACGTTTTGCAAAACCAGGTGACCGAGGTCACCGCCACACTCATAAAAGACGACTTGGTTCGAGCAGACGAACTCCCTTTGGTTCTAAACGTGGTCGGAACCTCCGGTTTGCCACGCGGTGCCCATGTGCGGGTCACACTGTCTGCCCCTGACTTGATGGCCCTAGACATTGTCGGCACCGTCGTAGAAAGGCTTGACGTGGATGACTCAGGCACCGACCTCTTCGAAGACGTCGATGAAGGCGAAGCTCCGGCACTGCGTGTCACTGTGGCCGTTGATTTGGACGATGCGCCGTCACCTCAAGTAAGTCAGGGTTGACTGATCGCTTGCTATGCGTCTGTCCAACGGCCTCCTCATCTCGACAGCGTTGCATGCGAGTGTTCTGTTAATTGCAGACGCCCCGATCGATAACCGCGCACGCGACATAGAAAATCAAGGGCTTGAGGTTGTTTTGGTCAATGCCAAGAGCGAGGAGATACCGACCGAGGCACAGGCCGTGGCGCAGGTCAACTTGGCGGGCGGTGGCGAGGCCAGTCAGGGCATCGCGACCTCGCCCGACTTGCCGGCTGACCGAAAACAAACAGGGCAAAACGCAAACACAAAGGGGCGTGCAGCTAACGCTATCGACCCCACGCCCGATGCGGTACTGGCCCGCCTGCAAGTCCAAGAGCAGCAACTGCTCACGAGCCTCAAGCAAAGCTTAATGGTCACGCCATTGCGCCAGTCAGCGTCATCCTCAGGCACCAACGGCGAAGTGGGGCTTGATTACGCGCGTGCGACGCGCTTACAAATGCTTGACCATATTGCAAAGCTTGAAAGCGCCATTTTTGAGAGCAATCAGCGGCCCAAACGCCGCTTCATCAGCCCAGCAACCAAAGCCGCCGTGTACGCACGCTACTTTGACGACATGCGCGAGCGTATTGAGGCAAAGGGTACCCAGTCATTCCCCACACAAAACGGGCAACGCCTCTACGGCGATTTGATTGTGGCAATCACCGTGAACCGAGAAGGGCGCGTATTGTCCACGAATGTGTTGTCCCCCTCCCCCATACAGGCATTGAATCAGCACTCGGTCGATTTGGTGTCCGCCATGCAATTTCTGCCATTTGACAAAGCGCTGAAAGCGGTCGCGGATGAACTAACGGTCGTGACACAATTTAACTTCCTTCAGGATCAAACCCTGAGCGCGACCCTGCAGGCCCCACGCTAAACACCACGGCCTCACACCCAACGCAATACCATGGCGACCCGAAGCCTTAAACGATCTGGGCACCCCCGCTTCACCCACCGCTTGGGCGTATGGGTGCTTTGGCTGGCCATCGCGCTTGGGGTCGCCCAGTGTCTGGCGATCGGCCGAATTGCAGTCATGATTTGGATAGATCCCACATCCACCAGCCTGCAGCGAACCCAAGCGCTCAAGCTCATCGGCGACCAAGGGCTCCCGGTCAAATGGAAGCAACAATGGGTTGACGATCGCGCCATCTCGGACAACCTGCGCCGCGCTGTGATTGCATCGGAAGACGATCAATTCTTTGAGCATGGTGGCGTTGACTGGGATGCCATTCAAACTGCTTGGGAACGCAACAGTCGCGCGCAAGCGCGCGCAGAAGCTCGCGCCGCAAAGGCCAATCAAAAGAAACGATCGCCCAAGGTCGTTGGCGGCTCAACCATTACCCAGCAGCTCGCAAAAAACCTGCTCCTGTCGGGTGAGCGGACCCTGTTTCGAAAGGGGCAGGAACTGATTTTGACGTTTGCATTGGAGACTTTTTTATCCAAATCACGCATCCTCACCATTTACCTAAATAGCGTGGAGTGGGGAGAGGGCGTCTTTGGTGCCGAAGCCGCAAGTCGACACTATTTTGGCAAACCAGCCGCCCGACTGAGTTCACGCGAAGCGGCTAAACTCGCGGTCATGCTGCCCAACCCGCGTTTCTTCGAGGACCGGCCCAATTCAGGCTATCTACTGCAACGTACGAATACCATCGAAGCGCGCATGCGGATGGTGCAACTACCGAAACGCGCCACAACAAGTGACAAAAAATAGCCATGCGTATATTAGGCATTGACCCCGGTTTACAGTGCACAGGCTTTGGTGTGATTGATGTGCAGGGGTCGGCCTTGCACTATGTCGCGAGTGGCACGATCAAAACAGGCGCCGCCAGCCAGTTATTGCCGGCGCGACTGAAGATATTGTTTGACGGCATCAATGAGGTGGTTGCCACCTATCAACCGCAGGTGGCATCGGTTGAAATTGTATTTGTGAACGTCAACCCGCAGGCGACGCTCATGCTGGGACAAGCCCGTGGCGCCTGTCTCACGGCTTTGGTCTCTTGTGATTTATCCGTGAGCGAATACACCGCGCTTCAAATGAAAAAAGCCATCGTCGGATACGGCAAGGCCGCCAAATCACAGGTCCAGGAAATGGTGATGCGTCAATTGAATCTACCCGGTCTCCCAGGAACTGATGCCGCTGACGCGTTGGGGTTAGCCATCATGCACGCGCAAGTCTCAAAAACAACCGCAGCGCTCAATCGCGTCACGACGACCCAAGCGCGTAAAAGTGCGGCATTCAAGGACGGGCGCCACTACTGACCCGACCATCTTGCGTCAATGCGCCCTATCCGGGGGCATCAGATAGATTGAGACCAATCAGTACAGCAAAGAAACCGAGCGCGGCAAAAATAGTCCACTTGATCAAAACCACCGCCAACCGCTTGTAGCGAACATCGCCAGTACGCATGTAGATGACCAGCGCGATGAGCGCGATCCCGAGCGTGGCGAATATCAACAGGCGTGCAATTAACATCCGAAGGCTTTCAGGTTCACCATGCCAGTAAGGGCTTTGCAAAACCAGTTGGTGCTTCTGATTCGTCCTCAAAACTCACGACTTCAAATGCTTCTGGCTGCGCCAACAAGGCGCGCAAAAGTTGGTTGTTCATCGCATGACCTGAACGGTAGGCGGTATAGCTGGCCAACATTGGTTTGCCCAACAAGTACAGATCCCCCATCGCATCCAAAATTTTGTGCTTCACAAACTCGTCATTAAAACGCAGGCCATCGGCATTCAAAACTTTGACGTCGTCCATGACGATTGCGTTATCCAGACCGCCACCGAGCGCCAAGCCGTTGGCGCGCATCATCTCGACATCACGCGTGAAACCGAACGTACGCGCTCTTGCAATGTCACGGGCATATTCGTGCGTCCCGTAGTCAAAGGTCACTCGTTGGCCAGTCGCATTAACAGCCGGGTGCGAAAACTCAATTTCGAACCCCAACTTATACCCATGGTAGGGCTCCAGTCGCGCCCACTTGAGGTTACGCCCTTCACCCTCGCGGACCTCGATGGGCTTGTGTACGCGGATGAACCGCTTGGGCGCCGGCTGCAGGACCACTCCGGCGCTTTGGAGCAAGTAAACGAACGAGGCCGATGAGCCATCGAGGATCGGTACCTCTTCAGCAGAAATATCGACGTAACAGTTGTCAATTCCCAGGCCAGCTAACGCAGACATGAGGTGTTCGACTGTGAGGACTTTTGCCCCATCTTTCGAGATCGTCGAGGCGAGACGCGTATCGGTTACTGCCTCCGCACTGACAGGAATATCGACGGGTTGCGGCAAATCAACCCGCCTGAACACCACGCCGGTGTCGGCTGCGGCGGGACGCAACGTCAACTCGACGCGCGCTCCACTGTGCAGACCAACACCTGTGGCGCGGGTCAGTGATTTGAGGGTTCTTTGCTGCAACATACGCAGCTATTTTATCGGTTGCGGATTAACCTTGCCTCAGTCTGCTTGCTTGCGCAAGAAAGCAGGAATCTCAAAGTCTTCCATCCCGCCTGATGACAAGGCATTCACGCGCTCACTCGCTTGAGTCCTTACGTTATGCCAAACGCGAGGCGCGTTTGTTGGCAAGCCAGCGTAGGCACCTTGCGAGGCCCCACTGCCATCTGCCCCATTGGCATTGACGGGCATGTTGTCAGTTCCGGTACGCAGAACGGTCAGGGGGGGGCTTTGGCGACGGCCTGCGGCGCGTGCTAAACCAGTGGCCACGACGGTGACACGGATTTCATCTCCCAGGCTGTCGTCGTATGCCGTACCGTAAATCACATGGGCGTCAGGTGATGCGTAGGCGCGAATGGTTTCCATAGCCAAGCTCGATTCCTTCAACTTCAGCGAACCCTTTGCGGCGCTGATGAGAACGAGCACACCGCGGGCGCCCGACAGGTCGATACCTTCCAACAATGGACACGCCACCGCTTGCTCAGCGGCTAAGCGCGCCCGATCAGGACCGCTCGCAGACGCCGTCCCCATCATCGCTTTGCCGGGTTCACCCATCACGGTGCGAACGTCCTCAAAGTCGACGTTCACATGACCAGGCACGTTGATAATTTCGGCGATACCGCCCACCGCATTCTTCAACACATCGTTGGCATGACCAAACGCTTCCTCTTGGGTGATATCGTCGCCATAGACTTCTAACAGCTTATCGTTCAAGACCACGATCAATGAATCAACATTGGCTTCTAACTCGGTTAGTCCACTGTCTGCGTTGGACATGCGCTTCTGACCTTCGAAGTCGAATGGCTTAGTCACCACGCCAACCGTCAAAACACCCATCTCCTTCGCCACACGCGCGATCACAGGGGCCGCGCCGGTGCCGGTGCCGCCGCCCATGCCTGCGGTGATGAACAACATGTGTGAGTCGGCGATCGCTTCACGGATTTCATCGATTGCCATTTCCGCAGCTTCACGACCTTTTTCTGGTTTACTGCCCGCGCCCAAGCCCGTCGCACCCAGTTGAATCAGCTTGTGTGAGGCACTTTGGTTCAAAGCCTGTGCGTCGGTATTGGCGCAAACGAACTCCACACCGCTAACGCCCGAGGCGATCATGTGTGCCACTGCATTACCGCCGCCGCCGCCCACGCCAATCACTTTAATACGGGTACCTTGGTTGAACTCTTCAACTTCAATCATGTCGATGGTCATAACTAACTCCTAGAAAAACACTTAAAAAATTTAAATCGGTTCGCGGTGTGGCGAGGGTCACGATCGCCATCGCCTTCGCTGTCTGGTGCGCGTCACGCCGGGATCTAGGCCTTGGTAGGGCGGGCTTGACGAAAATCCCAGTGGTCGCAAACGAGCGTGGCCACGCAGACAAGTGCTCAAAATGTGATGCATCAAAATACCCCCGTAAACCAATCTTTGATCCGACTAAAGGCGGATTGCATAGAGCTCGCTTTTTGCGCCACAGTGTGACCACGTAAACGGGCAAGACGTGCCTCCTCCAGCAGCCCCATCACAGTGGCTGCTCGGGGATGCGCAACGATGTCTGACAGTGCGCTGGCGTGCTTTGGTACACCCCGGCGCACCGGCTTGAGGAAGATGTCCTCACCGAGCTCAATCATTCCTGGCATCACTGCGCTACCGCCGGCCAGCACAATGCCGGAGGACAAGACCTCTTCAAAACCCGAATCACGGATGACCTGTTGAACCAAGGAGAAAATTTCCTCCACCCGAGGTTCAATCACACCAGCCAGTGCCTGCCGGCTCAGCATGCGTGGCGCGCGGTCGCCCAAACCGGGCACCTCTACTTGCGCATCGGGATCTGCCAGCAACTGTTTGGCGCAGCCACTCAAAACCTTGATTTCTTCAGCATCCTTGGTGGGTGTGCGCAACGCCATCGCGATATCGTTGGTAATGAGATCGCCGGCAATTGGAATCACTGCGGTGTGGCGTATCGCGCCGCCAGAGAAGATCGCCACGTCTGTGGTCCCGGCGCCGATATCGACCAATGCGACGCCCAATTCCTTCTCGTCATCGGTGAGAACGGCTTCGCTGGATGCGAGTGGATTGAGCATCAGCTGGTCGACTTCTAAGCCACAGCGTCGTACACACTTGATGATGTTTTCTGCTGCGCTCTGAGCGCCCGTCACGATGTGGACTTTTGCCTCTAGGCGGATGCCGCTCATGCCAATCGGCTCTTTGACGTCTTGGTTGTCAATGACGAACTCTTGAGGCTCGACCAATAACAGGCGTTGATCGGTCGAGATATTGATGGCTCTCGCGGTCTCGATGACGCGCGCCACATCCGACGGCGAAACCTCTTTATCCTTGACCGCCACCATGCCACTGGAGTTGATCCCACGGATATGACTGCCCGTGATACCCGTGAACACCCGCGTAATCTTGCAGTCCGCCATGAACTCGGCTTCTTTCAGCGCTGCCTGAATACTCTGCACCGTAGCGTCGATATTGACGACAACACCACGCTTCAGGCCACTGCTCTCGGCAATACCAAAGCCCGCCAATTTCAACTGACCGCTGGGTTGCACCTCGGCAACCACCACCATGATCTTGGACGTTCCGATGTCCAGACCCACCACGAGATCTTTGTATTCTTTAGCCATAGTGTTTCTCTTTAAAGCCTGTCACTTTCCATTCCCCCCTGTGGTCACACCGTCTAAACGGATGGCGTAACCATTGCCATAACGCAAATCAACCGACCGCATGTTTTGTGGGTAACCTGCCCGTAACTGCGGTAACGACGCAACAAAGGCCTGCACACGGCTCAGTACCTCGCGCAGGTCGCCATCGCCCATTGCGATTGCCGCACCGCCACTCAACGCCATATCCCAACTGCCTTGCTGCGTCAGGCGAACGAATTCGATCTGTTGACCCAACGGGGCCATCAAGGGCACCAATGACACATACATTGCGTAGATATCGCGGGAGCGCTCAACGGGTCCATCCAAAACAGCCCATTCATCGGTTTTGGCAACGGCCTCATCGGCACTGGCTTCAAACAGTTCGCCATAGCTGTTGACCAAACGCTGGGCCCCGACCTCACCCCACCAAGCACGCGGTTCGTGTTCGCTGATCGTGATGCGCAACCGGTTGGGAAACACCCGCTGAACGACTGCCTGACGCACCCAAGGCATCTCTTGAAGCAAGCTCTGCATGTTGACCACATCCAGACTCATGAAGCTGCCTTGCAAACGACCCGCCAGTTGCGAGCGGATTGCCGGCACACTCTGATGCGCGACATCACCCACCAACACCATCTCCTTCACCGACCAAGCGGGGTGCTGGTAGCCCCACCACCCCACAACGCCCACCCCCATTGACACCAAGCCAGCCATCAACAGGCGCGTCAGCGCCTGCATCAAACGGATATCAATGGGTATGAGGAGGGTCTGAGTCATGCGTGTCCACCCACCTTCGTATCGCTGTGATCAAGCGCAGCCTGCCCCAACAGCCATACACAGAGGTCGCCGTAGTCCAACCCTGCGGCTTTTGCAGACATAGGGACCAGCGAATGCCCTGTCATGCCGGGGGCCGTGTTGATCTCTAACAGATAAGGCTGTCTCGTCGCAGCATCGATCATGACGTCGACACGACCCCACGCGCGAACCCCTAACGTTTGGTAAGCACGGACGACTAATTCGCTGATATTCGCTTCTTCAGTAGCCGGCAAACCAGATGGCACGAGGTACTGCGTATAGTCTTTGAAATACTTGTTCTCGTAGTCGTAATTGCCATTGGGCGCACGGATCAAAATAATCGGCAGCGCCGCGGCGGCCTTGCCCGTGCCCAAAACTGGGCATGTCACCTCATCGCCGCTGATGAACTGCTCGCACAAAACTTCAGTGTCGTGCTGTGCAGCCAATCGATAAGCTGCCGCGCAGTCACTTATTTTTTCAACTTTGCTCAAACCGATAGTTGAACCCTCGCGGGCAGGCTTGACGATCATGGGTGCGCCCAGCGCTTCGAACGCCGCTTCAGTGGCCTCCGCACTGTCGACCAAGCGCCATGCCGGCGTGGGTAACCCTTCCGCCGACCAAATGCGTTTGGTCATCACCTTGTCCATAGCCACACTGGATGCCAGCACACCAGCCCCCGTGTAGGGCAGGTCAAGCAATTCCAGGGCGCCCTGCACCGTTCCATCCTCGCCATAACGACCATGAAGGCAGATAAAGCAACGATCAAAACCCTGTGCAGTCAATTCAGACAATGGTTGATGCGCAGGGTCAAATGAATGGGCATCGACGCCCTTGGCTTTGAGCGCCGCCAATACACCGGTGCCGGACATGATCGAAATCTCGCGCTCGGCGGAGCGCCCGCCCATCAATACGGCCACACGTCCGAGGGACTGCACATCCGGAATCAGCCACGTCATGCGGCACCTCCTTTTTCAGCCACCTGTCCGGCAAGCGCCGCAATGCTGCCGGCGCCCATGCACAACAACACATCATTGGGTTGCGCTTGGTTCAACACCGCGTCGGCCATATCTTCTAATTGCGCGACGAACAACGGTTCAACCTGGCCTGCCACCCGGAGTGCGCGTATCAATGCGCGTCCATCCGCTGCAACCAAAGGCGCTTCGCCGGCGGCGTACACCTCCGTTATCAAGACCGCATCTGCGCGACCAATCACTTCAACAAAATCCTCGAAGCAGTCGCGGGTACGCGTATAGCGATGCGGTTGAAACGCAAGTACCAAGCGCCGACCAGGAAATGCACCACGCGCCGCAGCCAAAGTAGCCGCCATCTCAACCGGGTGATGACCATAGTCGTCTATGACTGTGATCGAGCCGCCATTGGCCAATTTCACATCGCCATAAGATTGGAAGCGACGACCAACGCCTTTGAAGTCTGCCAAGGCCTGACACAACGCATCGTCTGCAATACCAATCTCATCGGCGACAGCGATGGCCGCTAATGCATTACGCACATTGTGTTCACCCGGCAAGTTCAGCACCACTGACAAGTCGGGACGCTTCTCAGGTAGGTTTCGCTGTGCGGTGAAATGCATTTGCCCACCCACAGCGCGAACATTGACCGCACGAATTTGCGCGTCAGCATCTAACCCGTAGGTCACCACAGGGCGGGCAATCCGGGGCAACAAGGACCGCACGGCTTCACTGTCTACACACACCACAGCCGCGCCATAAAACGGCATTCGGTGCATGAAGTCGATGAACGCCTGCTTCAGATTTTCAAAATCATGTCCGTAGGTGTCCATGTGATCTTCATCAATATTGGTGACCACGGAGAGGATCGGTAGCAAATTCAAAAACGATGCATCGGACTCATCGGCCTCCACCACGATGTACTCGCCACTACCTAACTTGGCATTCGCTCCCGCACTGTTGAGGCGCCCGCCAATCACAAACGTGGGGTCGAGATCAGCAGCGGCCAATACGCTTGATACCAAACTGGTCGTTGTCGTCTTACCGTGCGTACCGGCGATGGCGATGCCTTTTTTCATCCGCATCAACTCGGCCAGCATCACCGCGCGTGGCACCACTGGCACGAGCTTTTCATGGGCGGCGACGACCTCAGGGTTATCCGCTTGCACAGCCGTTGACGTCACCACCGCATCGGCTCCGCTGATGTGGTCCGCGGCATGACCCACCATGACGGTGGCACCCAAACTGCGCAAACGTTTAACGCTTGGACTGTCGCTCAGATCGCTGCCGGTTACGCAATAGCCGAGGTTGATCAAAACCTCGGCAATGCCACTCATACCGGCACCGCCAATGCCAACAAAGTGGATGTGATTGATAACGTGTTTCATGATGGGATACAGGCCTCACTGGCTGTGACCATCGCGTCGACGGCACCCGTCTTCGCTAAGGACCGCGCTTTGACGGCCCTGGCCTTGAGTTGTTCGCGATCCAAATGCATTAAAAAGTCGGCCAATTGTTGGGGAGTGAACTCACGCTGCTGGCGAAGCCAAGCGGCATCCTGCGAGACCAAAAATTGTGCGTTTGCTGTTTGGTGGTCGTCGACCGCATGGGGGAATGGCACGAATAAAGCAGCCACGCCAACCGCGCTGACCTCGGTCACGGTACTGGCGCCGGCTCGGCAAATCACCAAATCAGCGGTCTGCATGGCACCTGCGACATCATCAATGAAGGCGCACAGTGTGGCTTTGACGGCCGCGTCATCCTCCGCTCGAATACCTGCCGCGGCATAACTGGCTTGCAACGCACTGAGGTGTTTTTCGCCGCTCTGGTGAACAACAAAGGGCTTGTGACCTGCGGGCAGCATCGCCAACGCTTGTGGTACCAGATCGTTTAGCGCAGCCGCACCGAGGCTGCCGCCGAGCACCAGCAATCGGAGCGGACCTGTCCGCTGGTCATACCGTTCAGCAGGATCGGAAGCTTGCAAAAATGCAGCACGCAATGGGTTACCGATCCATTCACCACCCGACAACGCGCTAGGAAACGCCACGAATTTGCGCTTAGCAATCAAACCAATCAATCGATTCGATAACCCCGCGATGGCATTTTGCTCATGCAACAACACAGGCCGCCCCGACAGCCAAGCCGCCAAAGCGCCCGGAACCGTGATGAAGCCCCCTAAACCAACGACCACGTTTGGCTTAAGCCGTCGCATCACCTGCAGGGCGGCAAGCGTTGCACGTACCAAACGCAATGGCGCGAGGAGCTTTGTGACGAGCCCCTTACCGCGCACACCACCAAAAGCCAAGGTGTGCAGTGCGAAGCCATGAGGTGGAATGATGCGTGATTCCATGCTGTTGGGTGCGCCCAACCAAGCAACGTCCCACTGCCCATCGCGCAGCGCCTGTGCGACTGCAAGGCCAGGAAAAATATGACCGCCAGTGCCGCCAGCCATTACCAAAGCGCGCGGTTTCAAGTGCTGGCTCATTGGCGCCCTCCCCGCATCAGCTGTCGGTTCTCGTGGTCTATGCGCAAAACAACGGCAAGGGCCACGAGGTTCAGCAAAATGGCAGAACCGCCGTAACTCATGAGCGGCAGGGTCAAACCCTTGGTTGGTAGGGCGCCCAAATTCACACCGATGTTAATGAAGGTCTGGAAGCCAATCCACAAGCCAATCCCCTGCGCGACTAAACCACTGAACACCTGATCCAGCGCAATGGCCTGCCGACCAATCTGCAAAATACGCCGTGTCAGCCACATGAAAACGGTGATGATGATCAGGACGCCGACCAAACCAAACTCTTCACCGATCACAGCCATTAAAAAGTCGGTGTGCGCCTCGGGTAACCAGCTCAGTTTTTCAACGCTCCCACCGAGACCCACGCCGAATATCTCCCCACGACCAAACGCAATGAGTGAATGCGATAACTGATAACCGCTACCCAGGGCATGTTCTTCACTCCACGGGTCGAGATACGCAAAGATGCGGGCACGACGCCACTCGCTCAACCAAATCATTGCGCTGAAGGCCAACAGGAGCAGGCAACTCAATAGGAAGAACACCTTGGCGTTGACCCCACCGAGGAACAGAATTCCCATGGCGATCACCACGATCACCATGAAGGCGCCCATATCAGGCTCCAACAACAACAGCACTCCCGTGATGGCAATCAGCACGGCAATCGGTGCCACAGCGCGGAAGAAATTTTCTTTCATGTCCATCTTGCGGACCATGTAATTTGCGGCATACAGGACGACGCCAAACTTGGCCAACTCCGATGGCTGAAACGTGAAGAATCCCAATGGGATCCAACGGTGTGCACCGTTCACGTCTTTTCCGATGAATGGCACCAACACCAAGCCCAGCAAGATCAAACTCAATACAAAGACCTGAGGCGCACGCTTCTCCCAGACCGCCATGGGCACCTGAAAGGCCACCAAGGCAAACATGAAGCCTACAAAAATGGCTACGGTGTGGCGAATGACAAAATGCAGCGGTGCGTAGTTTGCAAAGCGTGGGCTGTCAGGCAAGGCAATGGTGGCGGAGTACACCATCACCAGTCCAAATAAAACCAGGCCGACCACTGCCCAAAGCAAGGGCTGATCAAAGCCGTGCTCCCTAACCTCCAGCGGGCGCGTGCGCACAAAGTCCCGGCTATTGATGCGCACGGGAATATGCTCGGGTGTCTCCACCGCCTCGCGACGTTTGAACCAGGTAGGCCAACTCATGAGAGCACAGCCCCCTGTTGGTCTGCCAACGCTTGCACAGCGTCGGTAAACGCCGCTGCACGTGCGACATAGTTTTTGTACATATCCAAGCTGGCGCAGGCCGGCGATAACAAAACCACATCCCCTGTGCGCGCCACTTGTGCAGCGGCCTGAACAGCCGCACTCATGTCACCCGCATCCATGCAATCGACACCTGTCCCAGACAGTGCCTGTCGAATCAAGCCGGCATCTTTACCAATCAATACGACCGCACGCGCATACCGTTTGATCGGTTCGCACAACGGAGCGAAATCTTGCCCCTTGCCATCGCCCCCCAAAATAACCACCAGTGGTCGTTCAACACCCAATCCATTGAGAGCCGCTAATGTGGCGCCTACATTGGTCCCTTTGCTGTCGTCGATGTATTCAACATCCTGCAAGATGGCGATGGGCTGTACGCGGTGAGGCTCACCGGGATACTCCCGCAGGGCGTGCAACATGAGCGCCAGATTGCCCCCTGCTGCCGTCGCCAGCGCCAAGGCAGCCAGTGCGTTACAGGCATTGTGTTGCCCACGAATGCGTAACGCATCTGCAGGCATCAGACGCTGTAAGAAGACCGCTACTGGTGGGGCCTCTTTTTTCGGCTGCCGAATGACAACGTCAGCTGCTTCTGCGCGTACCAACCATGTCAACCCATTCGTGGACTCCAAACCCCAGTCCCCGGGGCGGGTTGGCGCATCAGCGCCAAAGCTTTGCCACTGTGCATACGGCTTGGGTGCTTCGCCTCGCTTGAGCGTCGGCGGCAGCGGTGGCTCACTGGCCATCACGACCTGGTCTTGACGGTTCAACACGCGCAGGGTGAGCTCACCAAAAATACGCTGTTTACTGGCAACGTAATGCGCCATGTCACCATGCCAATCCAAGTGGTCTTGGGAAATATTCAAAATAGTGGCGGCTGTGGGTGCAAACGATTGGCTACCAGCTAATTGAAAACTCGACAACTCCAGGACCCACACATCAGGCCACTCGCCATTGTCCAAGCAGTTCATGAGCGCATCCAACATGGCGGTACCGATGTTTCCTGCGGCGACCGCATGCATACCCGACCATCGCAACAAATGCTGGGTCAATGCGGTGACCGTGGTCTTGCCATTCGTTCCGGTGATTGCCAATACTTGAGGCGCGCGGCTTTTAGCCGCGGTTAGCGTAATCGGTGGCAATGCCTCATCGGAAGCCAACTCACCTTCGACAGCCATCGCTTCTGAATCAAGGTCGTCATCGGCTTCATCAGGCTCATCGTCCTTTGCGGCCTTATCGATATAGAGTTTGGGCTTATCCGTAGGCGTTTCTTCGCCCATTTCAGGCGGTAGCTCGGGGGCAGGTTCGTGCGTTTTTAAGCCCTCGACGAACAGGTCTAATTCGGTGCCCACCAGACAACCTTGCGCCTCTGACCACGCAGTCACGGGCAACAAATGCGCTGGGCTCAGACCAGGGCTCACGTAGATCGCCGACCACGCGGCATCAGCCCCCAACACACGATCCAGTGGCCCTTGCGTGACGGTAACCGCTGGTAACTCACCTTGCACCTGTGCAAGACGTGCGGCATCCTCACGCGTGTCGATGAGGGTGACATGGTCGCCGGCGCGCGCGCACCATCGCGCCATCGCCAGGCCGGAGATGCCCATACCCACCACCAAGACTTGTTTAGGAGCCGTCACTGTGTGTCTGATGCCTTCTTATCGCAACTTCAAAGTTGATAAACCCACCAAGCACAGCAGCATGGTGATGATCCAAAACCGAACAACCACTTGGGTTTCCGCCCAACCCTTTTTCTCGAAGTGGTGGTGTAGCGGCGCCATTTGTAGCAATCGACGTCCCTGTCCAAACTTGCGTTTGGTGTATTTGAAATACGAAACTTGCAACATCACGGAAAGCGCTTCGACAACGAAGATGCCGCCCATCACAGCCAACACAATTTCTTGCCGCACGATGACCGCGATCGTCCCGAGTGCAGCGCCCAGAGCCAATGCACCGACATCACCCATAAACACCTGCGCGGGATGGGTGTTAAACCACAAGAACGCCAGCCCTGCGCCTGCCATTGCTGCGCAGAAAATGAGTAACTCACCCGCGCCAGTGATGGTGGGTAGATTCAGATATTTCGAGAAATTCGCGTTACCCGTCACATAGGCGAACACCCCCAACGCAGAGCCGACCATGATGACCGGCATGATGGCGAGACCGTCCAGACCATCTGTCAGGTTGACCGCATTACTGGATCCAACGATCACCAAGTAGGTCAACACCACAAACCCCAAAACGCCCAAGGGGTAACTGATGGTTTTGACGAAAGGCACCAACAGGTCTGCTGTGGGCGGTAAGTCGATGGTGAACCCGGAGCGCACCCACGCCATGAACAACTCAAAGACCCGTGCGTTTGAGTTTTCAGATATCGCAAACGCCAAGGCCAAAGCGGCCAGCAAGCCAAATCCTGATTGCCACAGGTACTTCTCGCGTGAGCGCATACCCTCGGGGTCTTTGGCAACGACCTTGCGCCAGTCGTCTACCCACCCAATCGCACCAAATGCCATCGTGACGATCAGCACGATCCAAATAAAACGGTTATGCCAATCTGCCCACAGCAGCGTCGCGCTAAAGATACCGATCAAAACCAATACACCGCCCATGGTGGGCGTCCCCGATTTCACCAAGTGGCTTTGCATCGCGTAAGCGCGAACTGGCTGACCAATTTTGAGAGCTGTCAGATGGCGGATCACAGTCGGTCCCGCAATCAATCCAATCAGAAGCGCCGTCAACGCGGCCATCACCGCGCGAAAGGTTATGTATTGGAAGACGCGCAGAAAGCCCCACTGCGGCATTAGCGTTTGTAGCCACTCAGCCAAACTAAGCAACATATCGCGCTCCTTCTTTTTCTTGTTTGCTCGCTGGGCGATTGAGCAGCGATGGCCATGCCCGTTCGAGCGCCTCGACGACACGCTCCATTCGCATAAAACGCGATCCTTTGACCAGCACGCTTTGGTAGTTCGCTGCGATTTCTGGCGCCAGCGCTGATAAGGCCTCCACGTCGGGATGCCAATGTGCCGCGACGCGACTTTGCCCATCGACGACTTGCCGCCACCACTGACCTGACACGTCAATACGCTCGATCGCTTTCGACTCGGCGTGTCGTAGCGCTTCCTCATGGAACGCCAGCCCTTGAGCGCCGACCTCGCCCATGTCTCCCATCACCAACCAGCGCGGCTTGGGTAAGTTCGCCAAAACGTCAATTGCGGCGCGCATCGAGTCAGGATTCGCGTTGTATGTGTCATCGACCAGCGAGATAACGGCTGTATCGCGGCGTAATTGAACCGCACGCGACCGGCCCTTCACCGCGCGGAAGGCATCCAACCCCGCCGTGATGTGATCCGGATGAATACCTGCAGCCAACGCACAAGCCACCGCTGCTGCGGCATTGCTCACATTGTGTTGTCCCGCTAAAGCCAATGACGCTTGAAATTCACCTTCCGGGGTTACGAAGGTCAATGCCCATGCATCACCCTGCCAATCACCGCTGGCGTAAACCGTTGCCTGCTTATCGGTGCATGAGAAGGTAAAAACAGATCGGCCGCCAGCCTGCTGTCGCCAAAAATCTGAATAGTGATCGGCGTGCGGGTAGACCGCGACCCCCGCTGGAGACAGCAACTGAAACACGCTGCCATTTTCTTTAGCGACTGCGTCAACCGTCCCCATAAATTCGAGATGTTCACGCTGCGCATTGTTCACCAACGCCACAGTGGGTCGGGTCATGGCCGCAAGGTATGCGATCTCACCCGGGTGATTCATACCCAACTCGACCACTGCACTGCGGTGGTGCGATCGCAACCGCAACAACGTCAGCGGCACACCGATATCGTTGTTTAAATTACCCTGTGTCGCTAGCGCATCCTCACCATGCGCTGCGGCGGTGATGCTTCCCAGCATTTGTGTGACGGTCGTCTTCCCATTGCTACCGGTCACAGCAATCACGGGACCACTGAAGTTTTCACGCCAAAGGTCTGCCCATTCACCCAACGCAACTCGGGTATCCGGCACCTCAACACCCGACAGCCCGTTCGCGGCAAGACCGTGTGATGCGAGTGCCACGGTGACGCCGGCGGCTTTGAGTTGCGGCAAAAACGCATGTGCATCAAAGCGTTCGCCGACCAACGCAACAAAGCAGTCGCCTGCTGCAAGGGTTCGGGTATCGGTGTGAACCCGCATCGCGTGATCCAGCTGATCCGTCCAGTCGCCAACGCGTTGGGCCGATGTGAGCTGTGAAAGGCATTGCAGCGGGTGTACCCAGGCTGGCTCACGCGCCGCCAGCGCCGCCTGTGCCACAGTCATGTCCGAAAACGGGTAGCGGACACCTGCAATTTCTTGGTAAGACTCATGGCCTTTACCGGCAATCAACACCACATCCGCAGCATTTGCGCGGGTCACTGCAGTGGCAATCGCTGTTTCGCGTTGCACGATGGTGTGGATTGGTTTGTCCGTCAGCCCATTCTGTTCAAGGCCAGCCAGCATGTCATCAATGATGGCCACTGGCTCTTCTGAGCGGGGATTGTCGCTGGTCACCACAAGGTGGTCACTGCGCTCATAAGCCGCAACCGCCATTGGGGCCCGTTTTGTCTTATCGCGGTCGCCGCCACATCCCAAAACGCACCACAATTTGCCCCCCCGTGCCTGTGTGATAGGCACCAAAGCCTCGAGTGTCTTTTGTACCGCGTCGGGTGTATGGGCGTAATCGATGAACACAGCCGGGACCTGCGGTGCGAGGTTGACGCGTTCTAATCGGCCCGGTACGCCTGCAACACGCGCCATCGCTGCGGCGATATCAGCCAAAGCGATCCCCTGTGCACGCAAGGTGGCCGCAGCGCACAACAAATTGGAAACATTGAACAAACCAACAACGGGGGCATCAACTTGGTGCTGTTGCTCCCCCTCGACCAACATGAATTCTGTGCCGCGCGCTGTTGGCTTGACATCACGTGCTGATAAACGGCCTTGGGTAGTCGCCACTTTTGGGTGGTCGGCGATACCGACCGTCCAGAGATCCAGGTCGGCGCGGGCCGATAAGCGCTGCGCCAAGTCCTGACCATAGTCATCATCGAGGTTAATCACCGCATGCCGTAAACCTGGCCAACTGAAGAGACGCGCTTTCGCGTCGGCGTAACTGGCCATGTCACCGTGGTAATCCAAGTGGTCCTGCGACAGATTGGTCCAAATTGCGGTCTGGATCGTCACGCCGCTGAGGCGATGCTCTACGATTCCGATGCTAGACGCCTCAATCGCGCAAGCCTGTAAACCCGCGTCGACCATCTCACGCAACCCGGCTTGTAGTCGAATGGGGTCAGGTGTCGTGAGGCCTGTTTCGGACAGGTTGTCCAAAGCACCCATCCCCAACGTACCAACCAGACCACAACCAATCCCAAGTTCAGTTTGCATTTTCGCTAACCACCAGCTCACCGATGTTTTGCCGTTGGTCCCGGTGACCGCCGCCAACGCAAGCGCTTCGCTGGGGTAGCCAAAAAATGCACTGGCGATGGCACCCGCTTGCTGCTTCAGATCGGCAACCAGACGTACCCGTGGGTCTGTCTGCAACGCCGCTGGCAAACAGCTGGTGGCAAGATCATTCGCCTCGACCAATGCGACGACTGCACCGGCCTGTAATGCCTGGCTGACGAACTCTCGTGCGTCGCGCGCGTGTCCGGGCCACGCGACAAACGCACTGCCCGCTGTCACCTGGCGACTGTCGGCTTCTAACCGCGTCACGCCACAATCGCGCAACCACTGGACGAGAGCTTGGTGATCACTCACAGTGACTCCTCCACGCCCGCGGCAGTGATATTCGGTTTTACCGATTGATCGGGCGTGACGCCCAAGACACGCAAGGTGTTTTGTACCGTACGGCTGAACACGGGCGCAGCCACCGTACCGCCATAAAAACCACCCTTGCGTGGTTCATCGATCATCACGGCGACGACGATGCGAGGCTCCTCAACCGGTGCGAATCCGACGAAAAAGCCGCGGTACTTCTTATTGGAGTAGCCCTTACCCTCAATCTTGCGTGCCGTGCCCGTCTTCCCCGCGACGGAATAGCCCAATGTCTGGGCCCGTGGTGCAGTCCCTTCATCACCGGTTGCCAGCATCAGCATGGCGCGCATTTGCGACGCCGTTTGTGCACTGAACACCTGCGTGCCGCTGGTCACCTCACTGCGCTTCAAAATGGTGGTGGGAATCATGTCACCGTCGCGGGCAAACACGCTGTAGGCGCGTGCAAGTTGAAAAAGTGACGTTGACAGGCCATAGCCATAACTCAGCGTTGCTTTTTCAGATGCGCGCCAAGTGTCGTATCCGCGCAGGCGCCCTGTGGCTGCACCTGGAAAAATGATGTCAGGCTTTTGTCCAAAGCCAACATCAATCAAGTTTTGCCACATTGCCTTGGCTGTCAACCCATCGGCAATCTTCACCGTACCCACGTTGCTGGACTTTTGAATAATTTCACTGACTGACAAAGTGCCGTGCTTCGAGGAGTCGCTGATTTTATGACGACCCACCATGATGTAACCCGGCGCGGTGTCAAAGACCGTGGTCGGGCGAACGTTTCGTCGCTCAAGGGCCAAACTCACCGTGAACGGCTTGATGGTCGAACCCGGCTCAAAGGTATCGGTAATGGCTTGGTTGCGCAGCATGGCACCCGTTAGGCGGCGACGGTCACTCGGGTCGTAGCTGGGGTAATTCGCCAGTGCCAAAATCTCGCCACTGTGTATATCTAAAACCACCACACTGCCACCTACCGCATCGTGGGTTTGAACGGCTTGGCGTAATTGGTCGAAGGCAAAGAACTGAACCTTGCTGTCAATCGACAACTGGACGTCTTTACCATTAACCGGCGGCACTACGTCGCGCAGGTCCTCGATGATGGAACCCATCCGGTCTTTGAGTACTCGACGCGAACCGGCATAGCCAGTCAACTGCTCGTTGAAAGCCAACTCGACGCCTTCTATGCCTTGACTCTCGATATTGGTAAAACCAACCACGTGGGCTGCCGCCTCACCTTCGGGGTACTCGCGTTTATATTCTTTGGTGTCAGAAATGCCTGTGATCTTCAAGGCTCTGATTTGCTCGCGGGTGCTTTCGCTGACCTGTCGTTTGAGGTAAACAAAACCCTCGGCAGATCTCGAAACCCGCTCTAATACGGCCGATCGTGGCATGTCGAGTAACTTGGCCAACGTGCCCAAATTAGGATCTTTCGGATTGGCGCCGTCTGCCCAAATGCCATAGGCCGGTACGCTGCTGGCCAAAATAAGGCCATTGCGGTCCAGTACCCGACCACGACTCGGTGGCAGCTTGATGGTACGTGCAAACCGCGCCTCTCCTTGCCGCTGGAAGAAGTCGTTATCCAGCACCTGGACATAAACTGCGCGCCCCGCTAATGTCAGGAACGCCAAGGCCAAAGCCGCCAAAATAAATCGACTCCGCCAAACCGGCGTGCGCGATGCCAACAAGGGGCTGGCGCTGTAGGCAATGGTTTCGCGCCGTCTCATGGTCGTTGCGCCACCGGTTGTGGGTGGCTTACGTACTCGGTGATCGATGGATCGGGGGCCCGCATTTTTAATCGCGTAACGGCAACGGCTTGTACCCGGGCCGGTGCAACTTCGGCCCGGCGCTGGACACGCAGCGACTCATAATCAATATTCAGTTGGCGTGCACGCGTGCTCTCTTGATCGACCGCGTTGTAGAGGCGGCGGGAATCGTATTGCGTGTTGACCAGAGCCACAGCCGTGCCCATGATCGCGACAACGAGTGCGATGTTGACGCGAATCACAAAGCCACCTCTGTACGCTCAGCAACACGCATCACCGCACTGCGTGAGCGCGGATTACCCGCCACCTCGGCGGCACTGGCTTTGACCCGGCCCAGTGACTTCAGAGGCAACGCTTTAGCCGGGGCAAACAAGGCGCGGCGGTCAACAACCTCACGCGAATGGGCAGCAATGAACTGTTTAACAATCCGGTCTTCGAGCGAATGAAAACTGATGACCACCAAGCGACCCCCTGGCTTCAGCAGACGCAGACTCGCTGCTAGCGCTTGCTGTAACTCTTCAAGTTCGGCGTTGATGAAAATCCGAAAAGCCTGAAATGTCCGCGTTGCAGGGTCCTTGCCCGGCTCGCGGGTTTTGACCGCGCCAGCCACGACTTGGGCCAGTTCAAGGGTGGTTCGAAAAGGGCCCCGTTCCTGTCGGCGACGATCAATCGCCTTTGAAATCTGTACAGCAAACCGTTCTTCGCCATAGTCACGAATCACCTCCGCAATGAATTCAGGGGTTGCGCCTTCAAGCCATTCGGCAACGCTCTGGCCGCGGGTGGTGTCCATGCGCATGTCGAGTGGGCCATCGTGACGAAATGAAAAGCCACGCGTGGGGTCGTCGATTTGCGGCGAGCTGACCCCCAAGTCCATCAGCAAACCATCGATACTTGCTTCGGGCAGATCTGAAATGGTGTGAAACGCTTGGTGCCGAATCGCGAAGCGTTCGTCGCGCCAGGTTCGCGCGTGCGCAACGGCTTGCGGATCACGATCAACACCCAACAGGTGACCATTCGGACCTAGGGTCTTCAGAATTAACGCCGAATGACCACCCCGACCAAACGTGGCATCGATGTAAGCGCCGTCCGCTTTGATGGCGAGGGCGTCCACGGCTTCCGTCAGAAGCACCGTGTCATGTGTCCAGGGTGTCGTCGAAGCGCTCACTCAGGATCCCTCAAAACGAGAAGTCTTTGAATACGTCGGGCATTTCGCCCTTCATGGCATCGGCTTCATTGGCCGCATACGTATCAGCGTCCCACAGCTCAAAGTAGCTGCCCATACCCAACAAAATGACAGACTTGTTGATGCCAGCGGCCGCTCGCAGCTCGGGCGACACGAGGACTCGGGAGGTACCGTCCAGCTCCACATCAGACGCGTTACCCAGGAAAATTCGCTTCCACCACTGCGCTTGCATCGGCAGTGCGGCGATGCGTGAGCGGAACACCTCCCACTCAGGGCGGGGGAATACCATCAGGCAACCATGCGGGTGCTTGGTGATCGTCAAACACCCCTGCGCGCTCGCTTGGAGCACGTCGCGATAACGGGTCGGCATAGACAGCCGCCCTTTCGCGTCGAGGTTGATTGATGAGGCCCCTTGAAACACGGTCAATTTTTCCTAAAAAACACTTTTCACCACTTAATTGCACTTTTTGACACTTTATCAGGAAATGTGTCGCTTGCAAGCAGATCCGACTATTTTTTCAATGGAATCAATGACTTAGACGGGCTTTTTTGAAATAAGCGTAGAGAAAAAATTCAAATTAATGAACAACTTATGAATAGCAGTAAAAGTGACTTATGAGGAATTATTAGGGTGTATTTTTTTATCAAAATAAAAAGGCCGCAGAAGCGGCCTTTTAGATACAAGGGGTTGACACCCTCAATCGCCGTATAGCTTTTGCTTCAATTCACGGCGCTGTTGCGCTTCCAAGGACAGGCTGGCGGTGGGGCGCGCCAAAAGGCGTCCCACGCCGATCGGCTCACCGGTTTCATCACAAAACCCGTACTCACCGGAGTCAATCGCCATGATGGATTGCTGGATTTTCTTTAACAGCTTGCGCTCACGATCGCGTGTACGCAACTCGAGTGCATGCTCTTCTTCGATGGTTGCGCGATCAGCTGGATCGGGTACCACTACGGTGTCCTCACGCAAATTTTCGGTCGTCTGGCCCGCATTGGCGAGCATGTCATTTTTCAACGCGACCAAACGGGCACGGAAGAAGGCGACTTGCACATCATTCATGTACTCCGAGTCTGGCATCGCCAACATATCTTCATCGGTGAGGTCTGCAAGCGCTTTTGTTTTCCAATTGTTGGCGCGCTTGGGATCTTTTTTAATAGGCGCGGGAACGGTAACGGTCATGACAGGGGTGTGATCTTGAATAAAAGTGGCCTTTGCAGCGTCGGGCGCATGTGCGGGCGTTAAGTCCGCGTCTGACATGCTGGGCGCAATGGGTTTGTTGTTGGTTCGCTTGCGACCAGGCTTTTTGGCCTCGGCCGCTGGCGCACTGGGTGCCGCCGCTACAGCTTGAGGCTTGGTGGCTTTCGGGTTAACTGGTTTCGCTTCTGTCTTGGGCGCCGCGGCTTTCGCTGGCGCTGCCTTTACAGCAGGCTTCTTGGCAACCGGTTTGGTGGCGGGCTGCTTGCTCGATTTACTGGCTTCAACCTTTGCGGGTGCCGGCTTCTTTGCAGGCGTCTTTGTGGCAACTGGCTTTTTATCGACCGCTTTTTTGGCAGCTACTTTTTTGACAGGCGCCTTCTTTGCAGGGGCCTTGGCAACCGTTTTGCTTGCGGCAGATTTACTGGCGACGGTCTTTTTTGCAGGAGATTTTTTGGCAGTCGCTGGCTTCACCACGGCTTTCTTGGCAGCAGGCTTGGCCGTCACCGGCTTTTTCGCGACAACAGGCTTGGCCTTGGATGCAGGCTTTTTTGGAGACACGGACTTGGCCGCCGGCTTGGGGACAACCTTTGCAGGCACAACCTTTTTGGCGGGGGCCTTGACGGCCGCCTTCGCGACGGTTTTTGCCTTGGCTTTCGCTGGCGCTGTCGTCTTCTTAGCGGGCATTTTAATTGTCTCCTTTGTCGTCTATCGCAAAACTGTCGCAGGCGATGTTATACCCGCTTTGGCCGGCTAAAAACGTAAATGGCTTCAATTAGCGCGTTTACCCCGGAAATTAGGGGTTTTCCTCTAAATTAATGACTGGTTTAAACCCTGAATCAGGATGTCTTTGGGCAAATCGATGCCAATGAACACCATCTTGCTCTCACGCTGCTCACCCATCGCCCATTCGGGTCCGAGGTCGCTTCCCATGAGCTGATGGACGCCTTGGAAAATCACCTTCCGCGAAGTGCCCTTCATATTCAGCACGCCCTTGTAACGCAGCATCTTGGGACCATAAATCTGCACCACGGCACCCAAGAATTCCTCGAGCTTCGCGGGATCGAATGCCCGACTTGAGCGAAACACAAAACTCTTGACGTCATCGTCATGGTGGTGGTGATGCCCATGATCGTGGTCATGGTCATGTGACGGGTGATTGCAATGCTCGCCGTGCACGTGGTCATGATCGTGACCATGATCATGGTCGTGACTGTGTTTTTCCGCCTTTTTGCCGTGGCCCGTTCCTGACAAGAATTCGGGGTCAATGTCGAGCGTTGCGTTCAGGTTGAAACCCCGCAAATCGAAGACCGACTTGATCGGCACCTCACCAAAATTGACCGCACGAATCGGCGCCCGCGGGTTCATATGCTTGAGCCGATGGGTCAACGCATCGAGGGCGGCCTCACTGACCAAATCTGCCTTGGTAATGAAAATTTGATCCGCAAAACCAACCTGACGGCGCGCCTCTTGACGGTCATTGAACTGGTCTGCCGCGTGTTTGGCGTCGACGAGCGTCAAGACGGCGTCGAGCAGGTACTGCTCGGCGACTTCGTCGTCCATGAAAAACGTCTGCGCAACCGGTCCGGGGTCTGCCAGCCCCGTGGTTTCAATGACCACGCGGTCAAAACTGATCTCACCCTTGCGGCGACGCTCAGCCAGATCTTGCAGAGTCGTGCGCAAATCCTCACGAATGGTGCAACACACGCAACCGTTACTCATCTGGATGATGTTCTCCGTCACATCACTGACCAGAATTTCGTTGTCAATGTTTTCCTCACCAAATTCGTTTTCAATCACGGCAATTTTTTGGCCATGCGCCTCACCCAACACGCGCTTTAGCAGCGTGGTTTTGCCTGAGCCAAGGAAGCCGGTCAAAATGGTGGCGGGTATGAGTGCCATGCGATAAATTTCCCGTGTAATGGATGCGTAAACGAATAAAGTGAGGGCGATAGTTTAATTCATCCCACTGTCGCCCGATTCAGCGCGCCGGTCAGGGGCGCAAGTAAACGTAGCCTTCCCGTGCCTGAAGGCGAGCGACTTCGGCTACACCAGATGGCACGACCTGCGTCTCGAGCAAGAGTTGAGAAGGGTCAATTTTTCGACCTACCAGGGTGTTGTTGCAGGCAGAAAACGTGACATTTTGCGCGGCAAGCCCAGAAATCAATGCGGCGAACTCGCCGCCATTCGGGGTCTTCGCATCGGCCAACATGAAATCGATCCCTTTGCCATGCCCCACCACAGCGATCTTTGCGGTCGGGTCCGCGTTGAGGTGATTGCGGATGTTTTGCATCGCGCGTGCAGCCTGCTCAACACCATCACTGAGGTGGTAAACCACCTTAATGGGCTCCGCAGCGTGGGCAGTGGCCCCGACCAAGATAGCCAATGCAAAACCCAGCGACTTTAACCAGCGTGTCATATGCGACTCCTAAGGAACAAAAAATAAAAAGATACCCAATAACGGCCACAGCGATCAGGATGATTTTTTCGCCTTTGGGTGAGCCTGATCATAAATGCGCGCCAAGTGCTGAAAATCAAGACGCGTATAAATTTGTGTAGTGCTGATACTCGCGTGGCCGAGTAATTCTTGCACGGCTCGCAAATCGCCGCTGGACTGCAATAAATGACTGGCGAAAGAGTGGCGCAACATATGCGGATGTATGGGTGTTGACACACCTGCCAACACCCCACGTTGCTTCAAGCGCACGCGCGTGTGCTGAGGGGTCAAGCGTCCCCCCTGTCGGTTCACAAAAATCGCGGTGACCGGTGGGTCGACGGTCGTCAACCAGCCGACGCGCGCCGCCAGCCAAGTCTGCAGAGCTCGCAAGGCCACCTCGCCAACCGGTACGCTGCGCCACTTGGCGCCTTTACCCAACACGTGTACCTCGCCAGCCTCAAGGTCCACCCAGCCCCGGGCTTGTTTGCTTGGTGTGGTGTCCAAGCCCAGGGTCTCCGATAACCGCAGGCCGCATCCATAGAGCAGTTCAACCAAAGCGCGATCCCGCGCTTCAAGACAAGGGTCCGCGGTGGGATCGTCGCACCGGTAATCCGCGAGCTGAACCGCCGAATCCACCGCCAGCGCCTTGGGAAGCGGTTTAGCCGCTTTTGGCGCCCGCACGTCAATCACGGGATTGGCGGTGACCGCACCTTGTTGTCCCAGCCACTTGTAAAAGCCCCGCCAGCTGGACAACACACGGGCAATGCCACGACCGTTACGCCCTGCGCTGTTAAGTGCCCCCACCCAGCGGCGAACGTGCGCTGGCTGCACAGCAAGCAGCGTGACGTCAGCCGCCTGCGCGCGAATTTGCAAGTCGCACAGGTCGGCGCGGTATAAGGTTTGGGTTCGCTCACTCAGCCGCTTTTCGAACCGCACGTGATCCAGGTACCGTTGGATGACTGGGTCAAATGCGAGCGCAGTCATTGGCGTCAGGTCACTCAGGGCAGCAGCCGACTCAAGGCGGCGCTGGCTTGTGCGCTAATGCGTTCCAAAAACAAGGTGCCCATATCGGCTGTGAAGCGATTTTCATCACCTGAGGCCAGCAGCAGCAACCCGAAGACCGGCGCCTCTGCACTTTGACGCAACGGCACCACTGCCATGGATTTCACGCTGTCGCCATCAGCGAGCCAATTCAAAAGGGGCAACTCGCGGCGCACACCGCAATAGGCTTCGGTCAACTCATCCGCGTAGGTTTTAACGGCGTTTTCAACCCCTGCGGCATAAGGCCGATCGGCGTAGGTCGGCGCAACGCCCCAAAGACGAATGGCCACCTGTGGGATGTCATAAATGGTGGCCAACCGAGCTGTGGCGACCTCGACCAAGGCGTCCGCATCACGTGCGGTGAGCAAGGCGCAGGTCCAGTCCTGTAATTTGTCGGCGATCGTCACGTTGCTTTGCCCGTATCGGATCATCTGAGCCGCCTTTAACTCGAGATCACGCACCTTGCCGCGCAAAATTTCGGCTTGACGCTCTTGCAAACTGATCGCCCGGTGGCTGTGCGGACTGGTCAGCTGGACGGTTGCGAGGACTTCGTTGTGACGTTCAAAAAAATCAGGCGTGTTGGTCAGGTACTCGGCGATGTCGTCTTCGGTGATCGGCGGTAAAGAATTGGCGCTCATGGTGTTCAGTAATCAATAAATCGTTAACGGTAGTCTAGATCATGCGTCGGGGACATCAATGGCCCCCTCGAACACCGCAGTCGCGGGCCCCGTCATCCAAACCGGCTGACCCAAACCGGCCCATGCAACGGTTAGGGTGCCACCGCGGGTATCAACCGAAACCGTCTCATTCAATAGACCCCAGCGGATACCGGTCACAACGGCGGCACAAGCGCCCGTGCCGCACGCCAGCGTCTCGCCAGCACCCCGCTCATAAACCCGCAACTTGATGTGATCCCGAGACACGATTTGCATGAAGCCCGCATTGACTCGGTTGGGAAAGCGCGGGTGGCGCTCAACCCACGGACCCCACAGGTCAATGGGGGCAGTGTCCACATCGCCGACCACCTGAACAGCATGGGGGTTACCCATGGAAAGTACCCCTAAAGACATTTCTGCAGGCCATACCGCCGTTCCCATACGCGCGCTGTCCGGGGCGCCGTGCAACGAGGCGTCCAGTGTCCACGCGTGCCAATCGCCACACGGCTCTGCCGTCAGCGATTCAGTGTCAAAAGGCACCTCCGCCGGCTCAAATACAGGCTCGCCCATGTCAACGCGAACCTGCCCGTCGTCACCTTCGGTCAGCTCAATCTGCCCTTTGGCAACCGACACGCGAATGGTGCGCTTGTCCGTCAACCCTTTGCTGCGAACGTAGCGAACGAAACAACGGGCGCCGTTGCCACAATGCTCCACGGTTTCGCCATCCGCGTTGTGAATCACGTAAGCGAAATCCACATCGGCACTGGTCGGCGCACGCACGGAAAGGACCTGATCCGCCCCAACCCCAAAATGCCGATCGGCCAAAAACCGGATCTGCGCGGGTGTCAACCCAATCAACTGCTGGATCTCATCCAAGACCACAAAGTCGTTGCCCAAGCCATGCATTTTTGTGAAATTGATTCGCATGACACCATTATCGGTGGCAACGAGACGCTTAGCCAACACCCACCCTGAACGTTTAACGGCAAAATACCGGGCATGCCCCGCCAAAACATGCAACTCCACCCGTACCGCGAGCCCGCCGTTCCACGTGCGGCCGCCACCGTCATCCTGTTACGCGACAGCGCCCATGGCCTAGAAGTTCTGATGACCAAACGCTCGGCAACCGCCAGCTTTGCACCCGGGGCTTATGTATTTCCAGGGGGTGGGATCGACCTCGCTGACGCCCAACGGCATCAAAACAGGCCTGCCGATGAGCCTGGCCTGTCGGTTCGGCCCACCCAGCCCGATGACTTACGCACGGCAACGCTGGCCGCAATTCGCGAGAGCTTTGAAGAACTGGGTATCTTGCTCGCCACCAAAGCAGGCGAATGGGCAACCGACAGCGATATCCAATCGCTTGATCGACACGGTGATTTTTATGTCCAATGTGAAGCCGCCGGATTCACACTGCGCGCTGACCACGTGTTCAGCTTCACACGCTGGATCACCGACAGGGATATCGGTAAACGCTTTGACGTGCCGTTTTTAATGGCCCGCATGCCCAGCAATCAAACCCCAGTGGCAGATGAATCTGAGCAATTTGAGCCCGTGTGGATACAACCCGCAGAGGGATTAGCCGCCTATGAGCGTGGCGAGTTCAACATCATTTATCCGACAATTAAAACCTTACAAGAGTTGTGCAGGTTTAAGGCTGTCGATGACGCGCTGGCCGCCTGTGCCCACGAAAAACCGCTCTACGTGGTCTGCCCCCGTTCAGCAACCTTGAAGGGACGAGAGGTTCGCTACATGGATCATGAGCCACCATTTGGCGAGCTGGCCTTGGTCTGCCCAGACGGTCAGACACTGCATGCACTGGATTGGCAAAGCGAGCGGGCTGTCCCGCTCCTCAAAAATGTGCAGCGTCTAACCTGTGCCAACGCGGGCGTGATGACCGGCCCTGGCACCAACACCTACATCGTAGGCACCCCGGATACGGGCTACATCGTCATTGACCCCGGTCCGATTGACGCCGCGCACACGGCGCGACTGGCGGCTGCGACGGCTGGCGACGTGCGCGCCATCATCTGCACGCATTCGCACCCAGACCACTCACCGGGGGCGCCTGACCTACAGGCGGTGACCCGCAACGCATTGACGGGACAAGTGCCCCCCATCTGCGGGTTGCCGCATGGTCCCGACGCACGGCCCGATAGCCATTTCGCACCCGATCGTGTGGTCCATGACGGCGATCGATGGGCGCTCTCGGGCGACACCACGCACACGCTGCAGGTCCTGTTCACGCCCGGACATACGCAAAACCACGTGTGCCTGTTACTGGAGGAAGACGGCTTACTTTTCTCAGGCGACCACATCCTCAATGGCAGTACCACCATCATCAACCCCGATGATGGCCACATGGGAGACTACCTCTCATCGCTCGACAAACTGAAAGCCGCCTGCACCGCGCACAGCGCCGACTTCATACTGCCCGCGCACGGGCATGTACTGGATAAGGCAACTACCGTGATTGACAAACTCAAAGCACACCGACTGAACCGCGAGGCCAAAGTCAAGGCAGCGCTTGATGCCTACCCCAACGGCGATATGGATCAATGGGTGGCCCACGCTTACCAGGACACACCGCAGGTCCTGTGGCCGCTGGCCAAACGCTCCATGCTGGCCCACATTAAACACCTCAAAGAACTCGCCGAAGCAGCTGGCTAACCCGAAATGGCCGCTGTCGGCTTATTGATCTTCAGCGCGGCGGCAGCGGGTTTTGCGGCAGCGGTTGGCGGTGCCATTTGCCGCTGGACGGGCTTTGACCAGCCACATGCAAACCCCTACACACTGCACGCGATGACGGCATTTGGCGGCGGGTTGCTGTTATCTGCCGTGGCCTTTGGGCTCACACCTGCCGCGATGCGGGGGCTGACGCCCATCTGGTTAGCGGTCACATTCTTGTGCGGCGGTATCGTGTTCTACGGCCTCGACCGCATACTGGCCAAACGCGGCGGACAGCACTCGCAGTTTTTAGCGATGCTGCTCGATGCGTTACCGGAGGCATTGGCAATGGGCGCCTTGTTCAGTACCGCACCATCAGTCGGTTTATTACTCGCAACGTTTGTGGGCCTGCAAAATTTACCTGAAGGCTTCAACGCCTATCGCGAACTGCGCATGAGCGGTCTCAGCGGCAAGCGAACGCAGCAACTGCTCATGAGCATGACGGTGTTGGTTCCGGCCGTCACGTGGCTGGGTTTTACCGTCCTTGACAGCCACCCAGCGCTCACAGCGGGCGTGATGTCGGCCTGTGCGGGCGGCTTGGTGTACCTGTTGTTTCAGGACATTGCACCCGAATCCAAGTGGCGGGGGCACTGGTCACCCGCGTTGGGCGCGGTGGTCGGCTTTGCCGTCGGAATGGCCTGCGCGCAGGCCTTACACGTTTAGCGAAACACCACCGTACGGTGGCCGTCCAACAAGACACGGTGCTCGCTGTGCCATTTCACGGCGCGGGCCAGAACCTGGCTCTCGGTGTCTTGTCCGATGGCGGTGAACGCCTCAACACTCATGCCGTGATCAACACGCGCCACGTCTTGCTCAATGATGGGACCCTCGTCCAAATTTGCCGTCACGTAGTGGGCGGTGGCACCGATCAACTTCACGCCCCGATCGTGGGCTTGGTAATAGGGGCGTGCCCCTTTGAAACTGGGCAAGAAGCTGTGGTGGATGTTGATGGCTTTGCCGTTCAAGGCGCGGCACATCGCGTCGGATAGCACCTGCATGTAACGAGCGAGCACCACCAATTCGGCGCCGGCCTCCTCGATGATGGCCAATTGCTTGGCCTCTGCCACGGCTTTGGTTTCTTTGGTTACCGGCACGTAATGGAAGGGGACGTTGTAACTCGCCGCCAATTGATAAAAGTCGCGGTGGTTGCTGATGATGCCGCGCAAGTCAATGTCCAGCAGCCCGCTTTTCCAGCGGAACAACAAGTCGTTTAAACAGTGTCCTTGCTTGCTCACCATCAAAATGGTTGGCATGCGGTGCGCCTTTTCAAACAGCGCAGCCTGCATGTTCCACGCAGGTGTGAAGGTGGCGAGACTTTCGCGCATCGCATCCATGCCCGTGCTGCCGCAGGAAAACTGCACCCGCATAAAAAACAGGCCGGTGTGCGTGTCGTTGTACTGCGCGGCCTCTTCGATGTTGCCTCCCCAACCCAACAGATGACCCGATACCGCGTGCACGATACCCGCTTTGTCAGGGCAAGAAAGGGTCAACACATAGGTTTGGCTCATGGCATTCGCTCGCTGTATCTCATGACGCTCTTCAGATCTGCGCCGCTAACAATGTAAAAGTGTGAAGCCAGCCGATACGCCGGATTTTGTGCAGCTGGGTTTCCCCAACCGTGACCGTCATTCATCTGGGCCGCTGGTCACCCAAGCGGCTCGGTGCTACCTACCCGCCAACGACCTGCGGGACGCAAGTTGCAAGGCAATGCCTCACGGGTTGGCCTATTTGGTATTGCTGCGCGTAGAGATTGCCCGTTTCACCCGCACTTAAGCGGCTCGTCTCTGTTGCTCTAATCGTCACCTTAGACCTTTCGGCGATCGGTGCGGAGGTGTTACCTCCTACGCTTCCCTGTGCAGTCCGGACGTTCCTCCAGTGCGGTCTTTCGACACCATGCACCAGCGACGGCCTAGCTGGCTCCACCCGTGGATAATACGTCATTCCTTTTGCTTGATAACAACGAGCCCCCACAGGACACCCATGCCCAGCTTGCGCCTCACCGAACTTAAACTAGACCTTGCCGAGGTCCCCGTCGATAAGCGCCGAGCCGCGGACGCACCAACTGAAACCGATGCCGACCGCGCGCCAATCGCACACCCGATCGCAGCGCTCACCGCACTGGCCAGTCAACGGCTGCAAATTGACCCTGGCGCCATCGCGCACCTCCACGTTTACAAGCGCAGTTTTGACGCCCGCAAGGCCGACATATTGGCGGTCTACATCGTGGATGTTGATTTGCATGACCCCGACTTAGCCACCCAACTGTTGGCGACTTTCGCCAAGCACCCACACATCGCGGCCACGCCTGACACGGAGTGGCGTCCGCCAGCGGTGCCTGCACCTGCAGCCGAGATCGATCGCCCCATCGTGATTGGCTTTGGCCCCTGCGGTCTGTTCACCGCATTGGCGCTGGCGCAAATGGGCCTGCGACCGATCGTTTTTGAGCGAGGCCAGCCCGTTCGCCAACGCACCAAAGACACTTGGATGTTGTGGCGTAAATCGGTGCTGAATCCCGAAAGTAACGTGCAATTTGGCGAAGGGGGCGCGGGTCTTTTCTCAGACGGGAAGCTTTACAGCCAAATCAAAGACCCCCGGCACCTGGGTCGGAAAGTGATGCAAGAGTTTGTGGACGCTGGCGCACCGCCTGAAATCATGTACATGGCGCACCCACACATTGGCACTTTCAAATTGGTGAAGGTGGTAGAGCACATGCGTGAAACCATCTTGAAACTGGGTGGTGACATTCGCTTTGGGCAGCGCGTTGACGACCTGTTGGTCGCCGCCGGGGCGGGTACCGATCAGCGCCCCCACCAACAACGGGTCACCGGCGTGGTTGTCACTGACTTGGCCACCCAAACCACCCGGACTGTCGCCGCCAAGCGGGTCGTCATCGCGCTTGGGCACAGTGCACGCGACACCTTCGCCATGTTGCATGCCAGAGGAGTCGATATGCAGGCCAAGCCCCTCTCGATTGGCGTACGCATTGAGCACCCCCAGAGCTTGATTGATGCGGCTCGCTGGGGTAAACACACGGGCAACGGGCTGCTCGGTGCTGCTGATTACAAGCTGGTGCACCATGCGCAGAATGGCCGCGCCGTCTACAGTTTTTGCATGTGCCCTGGCGGCACAGTCGTCGCTGCCACCTCTGAACCCGGTCATGTCGTGACCAACGGCATGAGCCAATATTCCCGCAACGAGCGCAATGCGAACGCTGGCATTGTGGTGGGTATCGATGCCAACGACGCCCCACACGATGCGACCGATTGGCAAGCGGCCTTTGGCGACACCTTGGGGCCCCAGCTGGCAGCTCAAGACAGCGCCTGCCGGGCCAAGGGCGAAACCCATCCGCTGGCAGCCATTGTGCTTCAGCGTCGCCTGGAGCGACGCGCCTTTGAGGTGGGCGGACACAATTACCATGCGCCTGGGCAACTGGTGGGTGATTTCTTGGCCGATCGCCCGTCTCAACAATTCGGTTCTGTGCTGCCCAGCTACAAACCCGGTGTGAAATTAGGCCAACTGTCTGATGTCCTGCCCAGCTTCGCGGTTCTCGCGATGCGTGAAGCCTTACCGGCGTTTGGCAAACAAATTAAAGGGTTCGACATGGCGGATGCGGTGATGACCGGGGTCGAGACCCGAACCTCCTCACCACTGCGCATCCAGCGCAACGCCGATGGCCAAAGCACCAACACCGCCGGTCTCTTTCCGGCCGGTGAGGGGGCAGGCTTTGCGGGTGGCATTCTTTCTGCGGGCGTCGACGGCATCAAAGTTGCCGAGGCCGTCGCGGCTTCGTTTCAATAAGGACCCTATGGCCTTTGCATCATTCCCAATTGACCCCGCTTTAAAGAGCGCGGTCGCAGGGCTCAACTTCACCGTCGCCACCGAGGTGCAGCGTCAAACCATCCCCGCGATGCTGGCGGGTATCGATGGCCACGTACAAGCGCCTACGGGCTCGGGCAAAACACTGGCCTACACACTGCCACTCATCCAGCACTGGTGTGAAGGGCGACTCCAGCGCGGTGGGGCACTGGTGTTGGTACCCACGCGCGAGTTGGCAGCCCAAGTCGCGGCGGTCATGCACGGTTTGGTGAATGCCATGCGCGCCCAACAAGCGCGCGCACCCAAAACAGCGGCGGTGTTTGGTGGGGTATCGATTAACCCGCAAATGCTCCGCCTGCGCGGTGGCGTTGATATTTTGGTGGCGACACCAGGTCGCTTACTGGATTTGATAGCGAAAAACGCGGTGCAGCTTGACGGCGTCACCCACCTGATCGTTGATGAGGCTGATCGCTTGCTGGATGGCAGCTTCGCCGACGAGTTCATGCAAGTGATCACCGCGCTCAAGACCAAGCCACAAACTTGGTTGCTATCGGCTACGAATTCGCCGGCATTGCTGGCATTCAAGTCGACGCATCTCCAGCAGCCCACCGATGTCGCGTTAGCTGAAAGTACCAACCCGCAACCCGCCATTACCCAGCGTGTGATCCAGCTGAACACGGGCCAACGTACCAGTGCATTGCGCCACTTGATATCGACCAATGGATGGTCACAGGTATTGGTATTTGTCGCTTCGAAATACAACGCCGAGCATTTGGCTGATAAGTTGTACGCAAAAAAAATCTATGCGACACCCTTTCACGGTGGCCTCACACAAGGGCAACGCACCGAACGTTTGCAAGACTTCAAAGACGGCCGATGGGACGTGTTGATCACCACCGACCTCGCAGCCCGTGGCATCGATATCGCAAACCTACCTGCTGTGGTGAATTACGACTTACCCCGCTCCCCAGCTGACTACACGCACCGCATTGGGCGCACTGCGCGCGGCGGGCAAGTTGGTGTGGCTGTTAGCTTCGTTACACCTGAAACTGCGCCGCACTTCAAGTTAATTGAGAAACGTTGTAACCTAACGATTGCACGGGAGTTACTGTCTAACTTCCCGTTCACCCCGGCAGTACTCAGTGCGGCAGCAACGTCGATTGCGCCGACTGACGTCGATGCGGCTCGGGGTGGTACCGGGGGCATCAAAGGTAAGCGGCCAAGCAAAAAGGATAAAGCCCGAGCCGCCTCTCAGGCTAAAGGAGCCGACAGATGAGTGATATGACGCCAGAGCTCGGTAACCTGATCTCGCAATCGGTTGTTGATGTGATGGTTTATCTGGTGGGTCTCGACGCCTATAAACGTATGCTCGATTCGCTGGCACGCAACACTAAATCTGATCTTTCGCAATTGATTTCGCATCTGCAGCAAAACGACTGGGATAAGATCGTCTCTCAAGCCCACAAGGTCAAAGGTGCGGCCGGCCTATTGGGCTTGAGCGGACTGCAAGCCGCTTGCGAAAAAATTGGCGATCAAGCGAAAGTGAATCAAAAGGCAGACGACGCTGAGGCGACGTTGCAGCACACCGCATCACGCAACATCGCCTTATTGAAGCAAACGCTGGGCTAGCCCGTTTAACGGCTCGCCAAACTCGCCTGGGTATCGGCGTCGAACTGGGCGATCGCGTTTAAAGTGACCATGTCTGTGCACAAACTGGCAATGAAATCAGGGCGCAGCGTCACGGCGCTGGCACCCAACCCCATCAACTGCGCCAAGACGTCCGCTGACTTCACACTGGCCGCCAACAACCCGGGGCCGGTCGCCTGCGCTTGCACACAGGCGCGCATCAGGGCCCAAACATCGCGACCTGCCGCATCCAATCGTCCGACATAGGGCGCCACCCATTGGGCCCGCTTTTCTGTAGCCCAGAGCAATTGCAGCGGGTTCGACAAGCCTGTTAACAAAATCGGTAAGCCCAGTTGTTGGACCGCCTCAATCGATTCGGTCCAGCGCGGGTCACATGGCAATTTGATCGTGAGCTTGACTTGACAGGATTGCGCCTGCTCGTTGAGGGTGGCCACCAGCTGCGCGTTTTCAACCGCATCGCTGGTAGGCACTTGCAACATGACCTCAGAGAAGTCATGCGCCACTGCCTCGTTGATCAACAACCGATAGCCCGTAAGATCGACAGACAAGCCCGCTTGATGCACCAAACTGGGGTTGGTCGTCACGCCCGATACACGCGGTGCACCCGGAGGGAGACGCCAACTGGCAACGTCGGCGGAGTCAATGTAAAGCTTCATTCGGCGTCCTGCTTCAACACCACGTCTTTGTTGGGGAAAAACTGTCCGTGTAATGGGATCAGTGAACCGCCGATCGCGCGCGCGTGCGGCCCCACTTGACCAGACATCAACTGCGGTTGATGCATGCCATCAAAACGGTATGTCGCCATGCTGGCCTCCGTTTGTTTGATCAGGGCTTCAATCAATGGGCGCCCTAATGAGCCATCGATGATGACCGCATCCAGATCCATGAAGGCAGCGGCGCTGGCCGCAGTCATCGCCAGTGCACGGCTGGCGGTGGACAACCAGGCATCGGTCAGATCTTTGGGGGCACGGGTGAGCACCGCATCGTCATGAACCAACGCAGGCGATAGACCTGCGGCCATCAGCGCCTGTTCCAGTTGCCAACCGGATGCCACCTCAAGTAACTGATGCGGCATCGCATCGTGTGCGATCGCAGTCGGCAGCGATCCAATCGCACCAGCGTTACCGCGGGGCCCGCCCACCAGCTGACCGTCAAGTACCAATCCGCCACCGACAAAGGTGCCAACAAAGACGTACAAGAAACTGCGTGTCGTTCGACCATGCCCCTCATACAGCTCAGCAAGACACGCCGCCATGGTGTCTTTTGCAAACGCCACCGGCAAGTCTGTGAGCTGTGCCACGGCCGCTTTCAAGTCGTAATCAACCCAACGCGACAGTCCCTCGCTGGCGTGACTCCCCATGATGTCAACCCATTGGTGCATCGAGAGCGGCGCGGCAATCCCAATACCCACGACGGCTGCCCAGCGATCTCCTAAAAACTGCTGAGCTGCGTTAAGGCTGGCCTCAATTTGCCCCGTGAGCCCGGATGGATCCGGGTAGTCGTAACGGGTCTCCTTCGTCCAAATGGGCACACCGGCGAAGTTGGTAATCAGTACCTCTAAGCTCCGACGTCCTACCTGCAAACCCACGCCAAACGCCCCGTCGGGGTTGAGTGACAGTGGGATTGAGGGTTGACCAATGCGCCCACGAATCGCAGCTTGCTTGATGAGCAGCCCATCCTCCATCAAACGGTTGACAATGATGGCCACTGTCTGTGTCGACAGTTGGGTGGCACGTGCGAGATCCGCTTTAGGGATTTGCCCATGGAGGCGAATCGCTTGCAGCACGATCCGCTCATTGAACTGGCGCATGCCCGAGTGGTTCGAGCCGCGGACTGCGCGTTGATCGACAATTATTTTCGGTGGGGTCATCAGTGAACGTTCATGCGGCTTTTACCAGGCCCTTACAAAGCAGAACGTTACCATAGGGAGACATCTCGCCCGTCTGAATCATCACTGAAACGGCTGGCATTTGTTGGTAGAAAGCAAATCGCTCAATCGCCTGTGCCCATGTCCCGCCATCGGGCCTGCCGGCTGCGGCGAGATCGGGTGCTGTGGCGACTGTCTGTGGCGGCTCTTCTGATGCGAGGCCATGCGTCAAAGCGACAGCGATGGCTGCCTTTTGAACGGGTGTTTGGAATTGCGGTGCTTGACCACAGTGGTGCATGTACCCAACCGGCGTCGGAACGTCGTCGGCTAATGGCAAGACCGATAAAACCGCTTGTGTGGCACGCACCAAATCCACGCCTGACAAGCGGATATAGGTACAGTTTTTAGCCAGTCGCTCGCCCGTGAAATTGCTATCAACCAGGGCGACCCACTCGTTATGCCCCATTGCAGCCAAAGCACGCAACAGGTCAGGGGTGAGAACAGGATCTATGCCTTTTAGCATGTTGTGGCTTCCGCTTGCGGCAATGAAGCCGGATCAATGGCACCGGTGATGAGGCCGACGATTTCCTCGGGTGTGGTCTCTGACTTTAAGCGGCTGCAAATGATGCGGCCCTGACGAAACACATAGATGCGGTCGACCAGATCGAACACTTGGCGCAGATTATGGCTGATGATGATCAGCGGTACGCCCCGTGCCTTCAATCCGCGAATGATTTCTTCCACTCGGGCCGTCTCTTGAACACCCAGCGCTGCGGTGGGTTCGTCAAGGATGATCAACTTTTTCGCAAATCCCGCCGCTCGCGCAATGGCGACACACTGACGCTGACCACCTGACATGCCGCGCATGGGTTCGCTTAAATCTTGAATTTTCACGCCGGTGGTACTGAGCATCTCCACAGATTGCGCGCGCATGGCACGGTGATTCAGTATGGACAGGGGCCCCAAATTCAGGCGCGTGATCTCTCGCCCCATGAAGATGTTGGCGGGCACATCCAAATCTTCGGCGAGCGCTAGGTTTTGAAAGACGGTCTCAACCCCCTGCTCCCGGGCATCGAGGGGCGAGTCAAATGCAACGGGCTGGCCGTCCATCAGGATATCGCCGCGGGAGGGCTGCTCGACGCCTGTAATCAGGCGGACGAAGGTACTTTTACCCGCGCCGTTGTCACCCACGATGGCGACATGCTCGCCTGGGTTTAGGCGAAATTCAGCATCTGTCAGCGCTTTGACGCCGCCGTAATGCTTGGTGAGGCCTTGGACGGCAATCACAGGTGTTGACTCAGACATGGACGTAGTTCCTTGAATTTAGTTCTCAATAGCTGGCGAGGATGCCCGAAAAAGATTTTCCTCGGTATTAGTAAAACTACTAGGTTTATTTAGTCGAATTTTCGTGTTTAATCCAAAACAGCCCAGAAATAGGCCCCGTTTTCGGTCCAACCGGACCGCGACACCCGTTTTAAGGCTGTACCCCTCGACCACCTGGTTGGGATCTACAAGCAAACATATCTGGAGAACATTCAATGAGTATCAAACGCACATTCGGCCGCTTGGCCCTGATCGCCGCTGCTTGCGGTGCCATGGCCGTCGCCCACGCTGAGACCACCATCGCCTACATCACCAACGGCAACACCAACGAAGGCTGGACACTGATCAACGGCGGCGCCGCTGACGCAGCCAAAAAGGCGGGGGTGAAGTTCATTCAGCTGGCCGCCGAAAAAGGCGCGCTGTCCAGCCAATTGGCGATCGTTGAAGACATGATCACCCGCAAAGTCAACGCGATCGCGATCGCCCCAGTTGACAGTGCCGGTATTGCACCCGCCATCACCAAAGCGATGAAGGCTGGCATTCCTGTGGTCGCAGTTGACACGGGCATCACAGGCGCCGACATCACCAGCTACGTTGCAACCGACAACATCAAGGCTGCCAATGTTCAAGGCAAGTGGACGGCTTCACAAGTGAAGTCAGGCGACACCGTGATCTACGTGACTGGCGACCAAGGTCAATCAACCGGCCGTGAGCGCAAGCAAGGCTTTTTGGACGGATTGAACCAAAATGTCAAAGGTGTGAAAGTCGTTGAAGTCCCCACCACATGGGACCAAACCATGGCTCAAAATGGTGTTGAGGCCGCATTACGTGCCAACCCCAACGCCAAGGTCATTGCCAACGCATGGGACGGCGGCGCATTGGGTGCCAAGGCGGCTATGCTGTCACAAGGCTATAAGGCTGGCAGCATCAAGATCGCCGGCTTCGACGGTTCACCCGGTGGCTTGGACATGATGAAAGACGGCTGGCAACAAGCCAACGCAGCACAGATGTTGGCCAAGATCGGCGCCGTTGGCGTTGAGACGGCCATCGCTGCGGCAAACGGCAAGAAAGTGGACGCACGTATCGACACCGGTAGCTTCTTGGTCTTGCCTTCAAACGTTGACAAGTTCGCTAAGGACTCTGGCGTTGCGCAATTCATGAAGAAGAAGTAAGTCGACCCAGCTTGTTGAGGTGTCCCACGGTCACCTCACAGAAGCCACCTGTTCACAGGTGGCTTTCCCATGATCGGTCCAAACGCGCGGTCATCGGAAAGCCAGGGACGTAGGCCCTGCGATCCCCATTCAGTCATCTACCCCGAGGAGCCCCCAATGAGAAACATCACACGCCAAGAATGGTACGGCGCACTGATCGCCGTTTTGGTCTTAGCTGTGCTGCTGTCATTTGCATCACCGTACTTTTTAAGCACCCGTAACCTGAGCAACATCTTGGTTCAGGCCTCGGTTGTTGCATTGTTGGCCGGGGGACAAACGTTCGTCATTTTGACTGGTGGGGTTGACTTGGCGGTTGGCGCGCTCACCGCCTTGTGTGGCGCCTACGCGGGCTACATGATGGTGAAACTGGGCATCGATCCCAGCCTGGCGATTTTGGCAGCGTTGGCGATCGGCGCAGCGATCGGCATTTTCAACGGCTATCTGGTGGCCTATGTGGGCATCCCCGCATTCATCGTCACGCTGGGCGGCCTGACGCTGTGGCGCGGCCTTGCATTTGACTCGACCGGCGGCTTTGACATGGCGGGTTTGCCAGAACCCTTCCCCACAGTCGGCTACGGCGAATTCCTCGGCATCCCAATGCCCATCATCATCACCGCCGTCTACTTTTTAGTGATGGCATTCGTGCTTTCAAGTACCAAATTGGGGCGTTACGTCTACGCGATGGGCTCGAACGAGATGGGCGCGCGTCAAGTGGGCATCAACATTCGCCGCTACAAATTAGGCGTCTATGTCATCAGCGGTCTGTCTTGTGCTTTGGCTGCACTGGTCTTGATGGGCCGCATGGACTCCAGCAGCGGCAAGATGGCACAAATGTTTGAGCTCGATGCGATCGCCGCTGTGATTTTGGGTGGCACCTCATTATTCGGTGGCCGTGGCAGCATCTGGGGCAGCTTGCTGGGTGCCATCCTCATCACCATGATTCGTAACGGTATGAACCTGCTCGAAATATCGCAATTCAAGCAGATGATGGCGATTGGCGCCGTGGTTATCATTGCCGTTTGGATTGACGTGCTGCGGCGCGGCCAATTGAACAAACGTTAAATCGATACCCCTCCGAAACATGACCACAGCCATTTTTGTACTCGGTGAAGCCTTAATGGACTGCATTTCGCAAGCGGATGGCACCCTGCGTCCACTGCAAGGCGGAAGCCCTTACAACTTGGCACGTGCCGCCGCTCTGCAAGGCGCGCCGACGCACTTCATTAACCCCTTCTCGACCGATGCGTTTGGGCAAGGCTTGAAGGCAACTTTGGCGCGTGATGGGGTCAAAACAGTTTTAGCGGATACCCCTTTACCGACATCATTGGCGGTGGTCCAAGTCATCAATGGGCAGCCGAATTACGGCTTCTACCGGGAGGGCATCGCTGATCGCAGTTACACCGTTGACAGCGTCGTTGAATGGCTGGAAGGACAACCACCAGCGATCCTGCACACGGGCTCGTTACTGTTGGTGCCCCCTGAACACGAAAAAACATTGGCAGTGATCAAGATGGCTAAACGACTGGGTTGGACCATCAGCGTCGACGTCAATTTGCGCCCCAAACTGGCGGCGGATTTGTCAGCCTACGTTGCCGCAGTCGCCACCATTGCGCAACTCGCGGAATGGCTCAAAGCCAGCGATGAGGACCTCGAGTTGTTGGGTTACGCGGATGCCAGTCTCGCCAATGCAGCGACTTTGGCAACGCATTTTCCAAATGCCTCACGCATCGCTTTAACCTTCGGCGGCAACGGTGCTTACCTGCAAGTCGATGGACAAGCAGCGCAGGCACCCGTGCCACAAGTTACGGTCGCGGACACGGTTGGCGCCGGCGATACATTCTGGGGTAACACACTGGCCGACTGGTCCAAGCACCCAGCGGATGCGCACACGCGGGTCGATATGACCTTGGCTTGGGCCATGCAGGCTGCAGCCATCAATTGCACGCGGGCCGGTTGCCAGCCCCCATCACAAGCCGAAGTCCAAGCGGCACTGGCCTGATACCCAGCTAGAAAGCGGGCGGGTAACGCCACCTAGGCGTCTGGAAACTTGTAACCAACTGGTAACCAAAACAACCAAAAACCATGTAACTGAATTACACTGTCAGCCACGATTTGTTAACCAATCAACCCCTTTATTCGAGGTTTGACCGTGCGCCCTGACAGCAAACAAGCAGTTACCCCCAGCGATGGCCCCCTAGACATTGTCATCTTCGGAGGCGCGGGCGATCTGGCGTTTAGAAAGCTCATCCCTGCGCTGTTCAGTGCGCACCAACACGACAAGCTTGATGCCGATACACGCATCATTGGTGTGGGACGTCAAGACTGGGGGCGTGAAGGCTACCTCGCCTTTATCAACGAAAAGGCAAAGCCCTTCATCGAAAAAGCGCTAACCGAGTCCAGTAACCCGGATGGTTTGTGGAACAGCTTTCTCAGCCGTCTGGACTTCGCCAATGTGGATGTCACCAACGCGGCTGCCTACAGCAACCTGGCGGCCATCAGCCAAGCGGGTGCGCAACGCGTGTTCTATTTGGCCACAGCGCCCAGCCTCTTCACGCAAATCTGCGCCAACTTAACAGCCGTCAACCTGGTTGACGACCGCACCCGTGTCGTCCTCGAAAAGCCGCTCGGTCACGACTTGGCCTCTGCACAGGCGATCAACAATGAAGTGGCACAGTACTTCAAGGAAAGCCAGATCTACCGGATCGATCATTACCTCGGCAAAGAGACGGTGCAAAACCTCATGGTGCTGCGCTTTGGCAACGCCATTCTGGAGCCTTTGTGGCGTGGCCCCAATATTCGCAGCGTACAAATCACTGTGGCCGAGACGGTGGGTGTGGGCAGCCGCGCAGGCTTCTACGACCAAACCGGCGCCATGCGCGACATGGTGCAAAACCACCTGTTGCAATTGCTGTGCATCGTGGCCATGGAGCCGCCGATATCGCTGGATCCGAACGACGTTCGTGACGAGAAATTAAAGGTACTGCGTTCGCTTCGCCCCATGACGGCAGCGGACGTCAAACGTGACACTGTGCGGGGCCAGTACCAAGCGGGCTCATCGGCTGGCCAACCGGTACCCGGCTACTTGGCCGAAGAAAACGTACCCAAAGGCAGTCGCACCGAGACGTTTGTATCGCTCAAGGCCAATATCAATAACGCCCGTTGGGCCAACGTGCCCTTCTATTTGCGTACGGGTAAGCGCATGCAGGAGCGCCGTTCGGAAATCATCATCGAGTTTGATGACATGCCGTTCTCTATCTTCTCGGGTGCTGCCAACAGCAAGCCCAACCGCTTGGTCATCACCCTGCAACCGGAGGAATCCATCCAATTGCAGATGATGGCTAAGGAACCCGGTTCAGGCATGAACATGCGCCAAGTGAACCTCAACCTCGACCTGCAATCCGCCTTCAGTGAGCGCCGCGCAGAGGCCTATGAGCGTCTGCTGATCGACGTCATCAAGGGACGCCTCACGCACTTCATGCGACGCGATGAGCTGGAGGCAGCCTGGGTTTGGGTCGAGCCGATCTTGAATGAGTGGGCCAACTCCGGCGAAGCACCCCGCCCTTACAACTCAGGGACATGGGGTCCTGCCGCTTCATCCGCCTTGATGGCGCGCGCCAACCTCACGTGGTACGAGGAGTCCTGAGTTGAGCGCTGTAACCGAACACCGTTTACCCTCCGCCGCTTCGATGGCCGCCGAACTGGCGGTCCATATCAGCGCGGCGTTACGCCGCCTGCTAAGCGTCCAGACATCGGCCGTTTTGGCTGTTTCCGGCGGGAAGTCACCGATCGCGCTGTTTCAAGCGCTGAGCATGCAGGACCTCCCTTGGCATGCTGTTCAAGTCACATTGGTGGATGACCGCTGCGTCCCCAACAACCACGCCGACAGTAATGCGGCGTTGGTTCGGAAGTATCTGCTTTGCAACTACGCGAAATCGGCGACCTTCTATCCCCTCATTGATTGGAATGACGCGGACGACGCACCTGACCTCGAAGCGGTAGCCGCTCGTGCCACGGCAGACATCAAGGGTCTGGGCGGCATCGATGTCGTGATCTTGGGGATGGGCCCCGATGGCCACACCGCATCTTTATTTCCCTTTGCACCGCAACTCAAGGCAGGGCTTGATTTGACGGCGCCCCCCGGCTGCTTGCACGTAACGCCTAAAACAGCGCCTTACGAGCGCATCAGTCTCAATTTATCCGCCATCCTCGGCGCTGACACCGTGTGTGTCGCCATCGGTGGAGGCGCTGATAAACACGCGGTCTATCGTGGCGCCAAGGAAGCCACCACCAACAACTACCCCGTTTCCCATGTCCTTAGACACCGTGGCGATCAGCCAAAAATTTCTGTTTGGCTGCATGACTAATCACCTGCTCGAGGCACTTGCGCAATGAATCCCACCGCACTCAACACCCCACACATCGACATCCCTGCGCTCAATGCGACGGTTGATGCCGTTACCCAACGCATCACCACGCGTAGTCGAGATAGCCGTGATCGCTACGAAAAAACCGTGGCCGCCGCCATGCAAGCAGGCACCCAACGCAAGGGTATGGGCTGCGCCAATATGGCCCACGCCTTTGCGGCCATGCCGGTCAATGACAAGCTCAAGCTCCATCAGGAAGTGGCACCGAACGTCGGCATCATCACGGCGTACAACGACATGCTGTCGGCCCATCAGCCCTACGAGCGCGCGCCCGACATCATTCGTGAGGCAGCGCGGCAGTTTGGCGCTACCGCACAAGTTGCGGGCGGCACACCCGCGATGTGCGACGGGGTCACGCAGGGAACAGACAGCATGGACTTGTCGCTGTTTTCCCGTGATGTCATCGCAATGGCAACGGCTGTGGGCCTCTCGCACAATGTGTTTGATGCGACCTTGTGCCTAGGCGTGTGCGACAAAATTGTCCCGGGTCTCTTCATGGGTGCGGTTCAATTTGGCCACCTGCCCACTGTATTCGTGCCTGCAGGCCCGATGACATCTGGCCTACCCAACGATGAGAAAGCCAAGATCCGACAGCAGTATGCGCAAGGCTTGGTCGGTCGCGACGCCCTGCTCAAAGCAGAAGACGGCGCCTACCACGGCGCGGGCACTTGCACGTTTTACGGTACCGCCAACTCGAACCAGATGCTCATGGAAATCATGGGTCTGCACCTGCCCGGCTCATCGTTCGTCAACCCGGGTACTGACCTTCGACGCGCCCTGACCATCGAGGCGACGGCGCGCGCGGTTGCGATGGCACAAACACCAACCGCAACGCGCATCACGCTGGCGCAGGTTGCATCCGTCAAAAATTTAGTCAACGCCATTGTCGGATTACTGGCGACCGGCGGCTCGACCAACCACACCATGCACCTCGTCGCCATGGCGCGCGCAGCAGGCGTTTTGATCAACTGGGACGACTTCTCAGATCTGGCAGCCGTGGTGCCGTCGCTGACCAAAATTTACCCCAACGGTTCTGCCGATGTGAACCACTTTGCGGCAGCTGGCGGCATGGGTTTCTTGATGCGTGAGTTGCTGCAAACCGGATTGCTGCACAACGATGTGGCAACGATCGTGGGGCATGGCTTACACCGCTACGCGGTTGAACCGTGGCTGGACCAAGGGCAGCTTGCGTGGCGTGAAATTCCTGCGAAGTCCGCTGATACCACCGTCTTGCGCGGCGTGTCTGACCCCTTCGCACCCGACGGTGGGCTGAAGGTACTGAAAGGCAACCTCGGAACAGCCGTGATCAAAACCTCCGCTGTCAAACCTGAGCACCGCATCGTGCGCGCACCCGCTGTAGTGGTTTCAAGCCAAAAAGAACTGTTGGATCTATTCAAGAACGACGGGATGGCACGCGACTTCGTCGCAGTCGTTCGGTTCCAAGGTCCGCGCGCCAATGGGATGCCCGAGTTACACAAACTCACGCCCGGTTTAGGCATCCTTCAAGATCAAGGTTTTAAGGTGGCGTTGCTCACCGATGGCCGGATGTCTGGTGCGTCGGGCAAAGTCCCTGCGGCTATTCATGTCAGCCCCGAAGCGCTGGCGGGTGGCCCACTCGCACGTATCCAAACCGGTGATTTGGTTGAACTAGACGGTAACGCCGGCACCCTGAAGGTACTGGTTGACGACGCAACGTTCAATGCCCGCCCGGCGGCACAGCCCAACCCAGACGACTTAACAGCAAATGCGCACGGCAGTGGTCGCGAGCTGTTTGCCAACTTCCGCCGCTTCGCAAGCGATGCCGAAAGCGGCGCTTGTGCGCTCTTTTAGACCTGATTGATGCCTGATGACGTGACGACACCCATCCCGACCCCTCACACCAACTGAATCCACCTATGACGATTTTCCCCCCCTTCAAAAGCAAGACCGTTCCAGTCATCGTTATCACCGATGTCGCGCAGGCCGTCCCCATGGCGCACGCCCTTTTGGCTGGTGGCATTGATGTGATGGAGATCACCTTGCGCCACCCTGCGGGATTGCCTGCCATCGCCGCGGTAGCGAAGGCCGTTCCACAAATGTGTGTCGGTGCCGGCACCGTGACCACCACCGCAGATGTGGCCAAAGTCGTCGACGCTGGCGCTACGTTTGCACTGTCACCGGGCATGACTGACAGCCTGATTGCAGCCGTGCAAAAGGCGAACCTGCCCTTCGTACCAGGCGTCATGACGCCGGGTGAAGTGATGCGCGCACGCGACCACGGCTACAGCCTCATGAAACTCTTTCCTGCATCACAAGCCGGCGGACTTGGCATGCTCAAGGCCATGGGTGGCCCGCTGTCTGATGTGCGCTTCTGTCCCACCGGTGGTGTCTCGCTTGCCAACATGAATGAATTTTTGGCACTGCCCAACGTAGCCATGGTTGGCGGCTCTTGGCTGACGCCCGTTAACATCGTCGAGACCGCTCTACGCACCGGTGACTGGTCGACCATCACGGCATTGGCGCAAGAAGCCACAGACCAAGCGGCACAACTCAACCGTAACTGACCATCAACCAAACGTCACCTACCCTGTCATGACTACTTTCGTACCGCCCCAACAACGTGCCACCTGGCAATCGCTGCAAGCGAGCGCCAACCAACCGATGGCGCACCTGCGGGAGCTTTTAAAAGAGCCCCAACGCGCCGAGCGTTTTCAGTTGTCAGCGGGTCATCTGCATTTGGATTTCTCCCGTCAACGCATCGACACGCACATTTGGTCGCAGCTGCAAGCGTTGGCCACCGAGTCCGATGTGCTGGGACAAGCACACGCCATGGCACGCGGCGACGCGATCAATGCAACGGAGGCTCGCGCCGTTTTGCACATGGCGCTTCGTGGCGCGAACCAGCCCACGCCACCGTGGGGGCAAGCGATCAGCGCACAAGTCACGGATGTCTTGAAACGCATGTTGGCGTTCGCTGATACGTTTTACAACGGTACTGCGAAGGGCCACACCGGCGAAGCCATGACAGATGTGGTGACCCTCGGTATCGGCGGCTCCGACCTGGGTCCACGCATGGCCGCGCAGGCGCTTGCGGCTAACGCCAGTCCGCACGTACGCGTTCATTTCGTATCCAACCCAGACGCCTGGGCGTTGCACAGCACGCTGCGCGGACTGAACCCCGCGACCACTCTCGTTGTCGTGTCCTCCAAAACGTTTACCACCCAAGAAACCCTGACCTTGGCTAACTCGGCACGACGCTGGTTGCTCGATGGTGGCGTGCCAGAGCGCGCGCTGGGGGCGCACGTTGCCGCGGTCTCTGCCGCAGTCGATAAGGCCACGGCTTTTGGCGTTTTGCCAGAAAATATTTTTGGCTTTTGGGACTGGGTCGGTGGCCGTTACTCCGTTTGGTCGGCCATCGGGTTACCGTTGGCCATGGGCATTGGCTCACAGGCGTTTCGGGAGTTTTTAGCGGGTGCCGAGACCATGGACCAGCACTTCCTGAGCGCCCCCGTCGACCAAAATATGCCGCTGGCTTTGGCGCTGCTGGGGGTCTGGAACCGCAATTTCTTGAACTGCCCGACCCACCTCATCTCGCCCTACGCATGGCGCCTTGAGAAATTCGCATCCTTCATCCAACAAATGGATATGGAGTCAAACGGCAAATCAACGCGTGTCGACGGCGAACCCGTCGACACGGCAACCGGACCAATCGTGTGGGGTGGACTCGGCATTGACGGTCAGCACGCGTATTTCCAACTCATCCACCAAGGCCAACATACGGTACCCGTTGACTTCATTGGTGTGACGCAAGAGGACACGCCCAGCCATGGTTTACCGATGGCAGCCGAGCATCACCGCGTGGTACTGCTCAACCTGAACGCCCAAGCGCACGCGTTAGCGTGCGGTCGTGATGCCCATGACACAGCGGAAAGCCTGCGAGCAGGGGGAATGTCTGAGGCCGATGTGGCAAGGCTCACGCCACACCGCCAATTCCGTGGCAACGTACCCAGTAACGTGATTTGGATGGATGCGTTGACACCATACAACCTCGGTAGTTTGATCGCCCTTTACGAGCACAAAGTGTTTTGCCAAGCAGCCATTTGGGGTATTCACGCCTTTGACCAATGGGGCGTTGAGTTGGGTAAAACAATGGCAAAGGCCATGGAGTCGGGCGCCTGAGTTCTGACAATGCACGCAGAAGCCGTGTATGCTTGCCGCTGTTAAAAATCTCCCCTTATGTTTGACTCACGCGATCACGCTCGTCCCATGCCACCGCCGTTCCCACGGTGGCTGGGTGATATCGGCGGCACCAATGCACGCTTTGGCTGGCAAGCCTCAGAGGACTCGGCGATCACCGACGTCCACGTATTGCCCTGCGCCGAATACGAGTCGCTACACGATGCCGCATCCGCCTACCTCAAACTGATTGATCGGGCTGCACCACCAAGCGCAGCGTTCGGTATCGCCAACCCCGTGTTTGGTGATGCCATTGCGATGACCAATCACCACTGGCGCTTTTCAATCAACGATTTGCGTCAACAACTCGGGCTTGAGCGACTGCTACTCATCAACGACTTCACCGCATTGGCCTTGGCGCTCACGCACTTACCAGCCAGCGCAAAGCGGGCGGTGGGCGGTGCTGATGCCGTTGCGGCCCCCGATGCGGCGATCGGCCTCATCGGACCAGGCACTGGTTTGGGTGTGTCGGGTTTATTGCCGCTGGGCTACCAAAACAAATGGATTCCAATCTCCGGCGAAGGCGGACACGTCACGCTGAGTGCCACGACGCAAGCTGAATTTGATGTCATCAAACAGCTGCAGAAGCGATACGGTCACGTGTCCGGCGAGCGCATCATCTCCGGCACCGGATTGGTTGACCTCTACCACGCCCTCGGCGAACTGCACGGTGGAACAGCCCGGGAAATCACCACGCCAGCGCAAGTCTGGGAGCGCGCCATCGCCGAGCCCAACAGCCGCGCCAACGAAGCGATCGACTTGTTCTGTGGCTTCTTGGGTACCGCCGCAGGCAACTTAGCGCTGATTCTGGGTGCCCGTGGTGGGATCTACATCGGCGGCGGCATCATCCCTCGAATGGCGGAGCGCTTCGACCAATCCCCCTTCCGAGAGCGATTTGAGGCGAAAGGTCGATTCAAGGACTATCTCAAAAAAATTCCCACATGGGTCATTACCAGCCCCGTGTCCCCTGCACTGCAGGGTGCTTCGCAGTCCCTGTCGCTGGGCATTTGGTAAGCGCGTCGCCAAAACACCGTAAAACACTGATTTGGTGCGCTTTTTGATCCCCAAAACTAGGGAAAATACCGATCGTCGGGCTGCCAATGTAAACGTTATCATTGACCCCTGCTGGCCTATTGTGGTCCTGCAAACCAACCTTCTATTTGGAGATACACATGAAACGTTCATTGCTAGCCATCGTAGCCTGCGCCACGTTGGCCACCAGCGCCGTCGCCGCTGAATCAGTCGAAGTTCTGCACTGGTGGACTTCCGGTGGTGAGGCCGCCGCACTTGGCGTTCTGAAGAAAGACCTCGAGTCACAAAGCGTGACCTGGAATGACATGCCTGTCGCCGGTGGCGGTGGTGAAGCCGCGATGACGGCACTGCGCGCGCGGGTCACGTCAGGTAACCCACCTTCAGCCGTTCAGGCGTTGGGCTTCGACATCACTGATTGGGCAAAGCAAGGCGTCGTTGCCGACTTGAACAGCCTGGCAAAAGCTGAGAACTGGGACAAAGTCGTGCCAACCGCATTGCAAAAGTTCTCAAAGCACGATGGCAAGTGGATTGCTGCCCCAGTGAACGTTCACTCAACCAACTGGGTATGGGCGAACAAGGCCGTGCTTGAAAAAGCAGGCGTCAAAGAAATGCCCGCTACCTGGGATCAGTTCATCGCCGCGCTCGACAAAGTACAAAAAGCAGGTTTCATTGGCCTGGCACACGGTGGCCAAGCTTGGCAAGATGCCACCCTGTTTGACGGTGTCGTTTTGGCAACCGGTGGCGTAGATTTCTACAACAAAGCATTTGTCCAAAAAGACGCCAAAGCGTTGAACTCTCCCACCATGGTGAAAGCCTTTGACCGCATGAAGCAACTGCGCTCATACGTTGACAAAGACTTCTCAAACCGTGACTGGAACTTGGCCTCAGCGATGGTCATCGAAGGCAAAGCAGGTTTCCAAATCATGGGCGACTGGGCGAAGGGCGAATTCTTGAACGCCAAGAAAGTTCCCAACAAGGACTTCGCTTGCTTCCGCGTCCCCGGCACACAAGGCATGGTCTCATTCAACTCTGACCAGTTCTTGATGTTCAAGGTCGGCGCTGCATCAGCAGGCGCACAGTTGAAGTTGGCGAAGGCCATCATGAACCCCAGCTTCCAGAGCGCGTTCAACGTCGTGAAGGGTTCTGTCCCTGCGCGTACCGATGTGCCTAACACTGCTTTTGACGCTTGCGGCAAAAAAGGTATGGCCGACTTGGCTGAAGCCAACAAGAGCGGCAAGTTAGTTGGTTCAATGGCTCACGGTCACGCCGTACCCGCTTCTATCAAGAACGGCTTCTACGACGCGATCACTGCACAGTTCAACGGTTCTATGACCAGCGCTGCTGCTGCAAAAGCCATGGCTCAAGCTGCTGAGTAATCAGAGACCTTTCGCGGATTCCATTCCTAACAGGCCTGATGGTCTGAAATAGAAAGTCAAGAGGGGGCCACAAGCCCCCTCTTGTTTTTAATTATGAAAAATCGTTGGCTCCCATCCCTTGTCCTCAGTCCCAGTTTGCTGATGGTCGGCGTTTGTGTGTACGGCTTCATCGTATTCACGTTCTATCTGTCGTTCACATCCTCCACCATATTGCCAAATTTCAATTTGGCTGGGACAGAAAATTACGAGCGTTTGTTCTCGCTCAGCACCTTTTACAGCTCATTACAGAACCTGGGAATCTTCTCGTTTCTGTACATCACGATCAGCATGCTATTGGGCATGACGTTGGCGATTCTGATTGACCAACGCATCCGTGCTGAATCAATATTCAGGTCCATCTTTTTGTACCCCATGGCGCTGTCATTCATCGTCACAGGAACCGCGTGGAAATGGTTGCTCGACCCCAGCATCGGCCTTGAGCGGACCATGCACTTACTGGGATTTGAGGACTTCGTTTTCGACTGGATTAAAGACGGTGAAATGGCGATTTACACCGTCGTGATTGCGGCCGTATGGCAAACATCTGGCTTCGTCATGGCCCTGTTTTTAGCGGGCTTGCGCGGCATCGATAACGAGGTGCTCAATGCCGCACGTGTGGATGGTGCCAAAAGCTGGCGCATCTATACCCGGATCATCATTCCGCAGTTGGGTCCGAGTTTTATTTCGTCATTCGTTATCTTGGCGCACATGGCGATCAAGAGCTATGACTTGGTCATCGCGCTGACTGGCGGCGGTCCAGGCCGTGCCACGTGGCTGCCATCTGTCTTTATGTATCAATACACCTTCACCCGTAACGAAATGGCTGTGGGCGCGGCAAGTGCCGTGATCATGCTGGTCGGTATCGCGATTGTGGTGATCCCTTATGTGCGCCGGGAAATGCGCCTCAACAAAGGAGGCCATGCATGAGCTCAGTGACTACGGCGACAGCAACAACGGCTGTCCCCCCAAGCAAGAAGCCCTCAACATTGACGCTTGACCGTGTGTGGCTGTACGCGATCTTGCTGTTGTTCGCATTTTTGTTTTTGATGCCCATTTACGTGATGGTCATCAACTCCATCAAACCGCTTGATGAAATCCGCGCTGGCAACCTGGTCGCCTTGCCCCTGGCCCCGACGCTAGAGCCCTGGGTGCAAGCCTGGAGCCAAGCGCAGATCGGCGTCCAAGCGACGGGCCTCAAGCCTTATTTCCTGAACTCGTTCTTGATGGTGATCCCCGCTGTCTTGATCTCCACCGCTTTGGGCGCGCTCAATGGCTATGTGCTGACGCAGTTCAAGATAAAGGGCGGTACGTTGATTTTCGGTTTGGTTTTGTTCTCCGTGTTCATTCCCTTCCAAATCGTGTTGATCCCTATGGCGAAACTGCTGGGCGAGTTGGGTATGGCTGGCACGGTCAAGGGATTGATCTTGGTGCACACCATTTACGGCATTGGCTTCGGCACCTTGTTCTTCCGTAACTTCTACGCCGCGTTTCCGCAGGAATTGGTGAAGTCAGCACGAATGGACGGCGCCGGTTTCTTTGTGTTGTTCTGGCGCTTGATGCTACCTGCAAGTTTGCCAATCGTGGTGGTCAACATCATTTGGCAATTCACCAACATCTGGAACGACTTTTTGTTCGGTGCCTCGTTCAGCGATTACTCGTCTTACCCCCTCACGGTGGCGCTCAACAATTTAGTGAGCAGTTCGACCGGGGTCAAAGAGTACAACGTGCACTTTGCGGGGGCGTTCATTGCGGCGCTTCCCACACTCATTGTTTACATCGTCTCAGGCAAGTACTTCGTACGTGGCTTGATGGCAGGCTCGGTCAAGGGCTAATAGAAAGAATTAAATGGCAGCATTAACCATTCAAAACGTTTCAAAGCAATTTGGCGCAACCAAAGTCTTGCATCAAATCAGTCTGGACCTCGCCGATGGCGAATTTCTGGTGCTGGTAGGTCCCTCGGGCTGTGGCAAAAGTACGCTCATGAATATCGTGGCGGGCCTTGAAGAGCCCAGCACCGGACAAGTCACGCTCGGCGCACGTGACATCACCTACCTCCCACCCGATGAACGGGATGTAGCGATGGTCTTTCAAAGCTACGCGCTGTATCCCAACATGACCGTGGCTCAAAATATTGCATTCCCGCTGGAAATGCGTAAGGTGCCGAAAGCAGACCGCGTGGCTGCCGTAAAGAAGGTCTCAGGCATGCTGCAAATCGACCACCTGCTGGATCGCAAGCCCCGTGCGCTGTCTGGCGGTCAGCGCCAGCGCGTGGCGATTGGACGCGCCCTCGCGCGGTCGCCGTCTCTGTTTTTGTTTGATGAGCCGTTGTCAAACCTTGACGCAAAGCTGCGTGTCGACATGCGCGCAGAGCTCAAGAAGCTGCACATGCGAACCGGTGTGACCACCATTTACGTGACACATGACCAGGTCGAGGCCATGACCTTAGGGACACGCATTGCGGTTCTGAAGGATGGCTTAATTCAGCAACTGGCAACGCCAATGGAGCTCTATGAGCGGCCCTCAAACTTATTTGTCGCCGAATTCATCGGATCGCCCAGCATCAACACCGCCGACGCAACCGTTGACGCCTCAGGCACGGTTGTACTTAATGGTGTGTCAACCGGTGTGACGATTGATACCGCGCACGCTGGCAAACCCGTCATCTTTGGCATCCGCCCGGAGGACTTAATCGTTGTCGACGATGGTGCCATCGATGCGACTGTCACCCTGCTCGAACCCACTGGCGCCGAGAGCTACATCTTGGTGGACACAGCCTTCGGTGAATTCACCCTGCGAATGCCTGGACCGGGCGATTTCAACTTAGGCGACCGCATGAAACTCAGCTTTGCGCCGAGCAAGGTACACGTGTTTGACAAGGCTACCCAGCTTCGACTGAACACCTAAACGGAAGTTACACCATGCTGCAAGCGCCAGACGGCGTCCACGTCATTCGTCGGGGCGCTTTTGAGGCGTGGCTGATGCCACTGGGTGCGCGTCTTATGCAAGTTTGGTGGCTCGCGGCACCCGAGGGACCGCGGCCATTGTGTCTTGGCTTTGAGCGTCCCGATGATTACCTGGCCGATCGGATGTCAATGGGCAGCGTATGCGGTCGCTACGGCAACCGGATACAAGACGCGCAACTGACCATCGCAGGACGATCCATCCGCCTCGATAGCAACCACCCAATGGGGCATTGCATTCACGGTGGCGCTGCCGGTTTCGGATGGCGTGACTGGACCGTTGCGTCACACACCGATACCCATCTCACCTTTTCACTGGAATCGCCCGCTGGCGATCAGGGCTTCCCGGGTTACTGTCGCGCCCACATCAGCTACCAATGGGAGGACGACAACGTCCTTAGGTGGCACGCGACTGCCACGGTCGACGAACCGTGCCCCATCAATTTGATCCCTCACCCGTATTGGAATTTAGACGGGCAAGCAACGATCGCAAACCACCGTATTTGGATCGCTGCGACGCAATATCTGCCACTGGACGAGCGTGAATTGCCGCTACCACTGGCAGATGTGCAGGGCACGCCGTTTGACTTTCAACAACCATGCTGCATCCCGATCGATGCAATACCGTCGATTGACGGTGCGTTGGCGGTGGGGGCACCCGCATCGGAGAAGTTGCAGAACGCGGTTGCCCCTGTGGCCACGTGTACCGCTGGCGGGCTGACACTGACCGTCAAAACGGATCGACCTTTCGTGCACATTTACGCCGCTGCTGGACTACGCCCGCAGTCGTTCATCGACCCTACGACCCATACGCCCCTCACACCCCAAGCGCTTGGCGTTCAGCATCAACCGGGCGCGGGTCTGTGTCTGGAAACAGAGGATTGGCCCAATGGTCCAGCGATCGGACGCCCCGAAGTCTGGTACAACCCTGAACGATCCTATCAACATACCACCTTGTGGCAATTCACCACCGATATCAAGCGCTAATCCGCACTGTCATGCCCTTCCATTTAGCGCCACACCACCGCGTATTCGCCGCGTTCTTTTTATATGCTTTCAGCATGGGTGGTTTATACCCCCGGTTGCCTGAGATCCGCGCACAGCTGGGCATTGAGGAAGGCGCCTTAGGTCTCGCGCTGATGGGGGTCGCAGCCGGTATGTTGGTGTCCCTGACATTCATTGTTCCCAAGGTCGGCGATCACCACTACCGCCGGTATTTATTGGCGTCGCTACCAATGGTTTCCATCGGCTTTGCAATCGCTGGGCACGCCAACCATGCACTGGCCCTATTTGCAGTGCTATTTGGAATTGGCCTCATCTTGGGTGTGATTGAAACCATCGTGAATGTTGAAGCTGATCGCGTGGAGCACCAACTGAACCGGCGCATCATGATTCGCTCACATGCGTTTTGGAGTTTTGGTTTTTTCGGCGCTGGCGGCTTGAGCGCACTGGCGGCTGACCAAGGTCTATCGCCAGCCACGCAGTTATGGTCTACGGCGGTGCTGGTGGCACTGCTAACCTATCTCGTCATGGGCAACTATCAACCGGCGGCACCACGCCATACGGCTTTAGCCGCCAAGGAGACGACCCACCCGACACCGCGCTGGACGGCGCCAACGGCCGGCATCATGCTGTTGGTGAGTGTGTGTGGTTCTGCCCTGTTACTGGAAGGCGCGGGCTTGGATTGGTCGGCGATCTACATGAGCGATGTGTTTGACAGCCCGCCCGCGCTGGCAGCAATCGCGGTCTCGACAGTGGCTTTCTCACAGGCCATCACACGATTTTTTGCAGATGCGTTTGTCGAACGCTTTGGTGCCGTGAGGGTCGCACGGGTGCTGTTACTCAACCTACTCATCGGAACCGCCACCGTAACGTGGGCCAACACCCCGGCCATCGCGCTTGTAGGCTTCGCATTCATCGGTTTTGGGGCGAGCGCACTTTTTCCGTTATGTGTGTCAGCGGCGGCCCAACGCACCGATCGCCCCGCTCACTTGAATGTGGCTGCGATCGGTCAAAACGGTTTTATTATTTTTTTACTCGCACCACCGCTTTTGGGCTTTATCGCAGAGCACTTGGGCATTCGGTGGTCGTTCGGTTTAACGCTGCCACTGGTATTACTGAGTCTCGCAACCAGCGGGTATTTGCGACAAACCCGCTGATGCCGGATTACTTCTGATCAGGGGATGGCCTTTACGCATACCCCATCTGTCGGCGCCCTAACTCACTTAAGTCCGCCACCGTCGCTCGGCCCTCAAAACCCAACTCATAGTGTTCGGGTGCAAAGTCGGGCGATGACTCACCGGTTTCAAACGCGGCACGTTGCAGGTCTGAGAACACCCGGTTTTTATCGCAATCTGGCGCGGCGCCAATGTAGATGACATTGCTGTAACCGCTGCCTTGGTGCTTGTCCTCCACGCCGTGAATCACATCGGGGTGCCACCAAACGGTATCCCCGGCTTCAACCTGGGGAATTGGCCCATAGCCTTCGAGCAAGAGCGCATGGTATTGCTCGCTAACCAGCATGGCGCGTCCTGCTTGGGCACCGCATAACTCGTCCTCTGGCACATCATCTTGCAAAGCCCGCAAGAGCATCCAAGGCACCGCATTGGCAACCGGCAAGATGTTGAGGGTGCCGTCACCGGGGCCCTGACGCGTGAGGGCGGTCCAACCTTGAAAGGTTCTGAACATCCGACACACCGCCGGTGATGGAATCTCACGCGCAACCGTGCGGTACGCCGCATCAAAGGCGTCATAGGCCGAAAGGTCACCACCGAAAATATGACGGTAAACCTGTTGGTAGCCTGGGTCTATCCAGCGCTCGATGGTGCCGCCGTCGCAATGCGGTGACAAGCCCAGTGTCGCGTCACCCGGTTGGCGCTGACGTACGCGGTCAACGTAGGTGAGCTCTTGGTCGGGGTTGAAGACGGGCTGACCCTCATGCGTGAAGTTCCATAAGCGATTGAGCCATTGCCGTGCGCGTGCCAATTCGGGTGATTGCCGAGCCTGCATTTGCGGCTTAGACCAATAAACGCTGTAAATCTGCGGCTTCGAGCTGGCCAGCGCACTGAAGTACTGGTCGATTCCGCGCTTGGTCTCCATGCGCTCTAGGTACTTCACGTCATTCAGGTAGGTCGCGATGTCACGGTTCCAACCGTCGATGGTGTCTTGTGCAAACACCCCTTTGATGACAACACAGCCCCGTTGTTTGATGGTCTCGCGTTGCGCGTCTGTGATCTGATCAAGGGCGTCAAACGCCACCTCGGGCACGGGGCACTCACCTCGCGCGCGCAGCGACTTGATGGCGTCAATCTCGGCCTTTACTTGCGCGGTTAAGGCGTCAAATCGCGCTTTGTAATCGGGTATTTGCGCGCGCAACTGGCGCTTGGCAGCGCGAATAGATTCCAAATACGGGGCGTTAGGCTGTGGCTTATTCATGCAAAACCTCAATAGGGGGTGGCGATAACAAAGTGGTTAGTGACGCTTCGTGATGCGCCGGATCCAGTTGGTGCAACAAGTTGTGCGCAATGAGTTGACCCGTTAGGGCGATGTCTTCAAAGCACGCGAGCACCGGTTGACGCATGTACAGCGGCATTGAGGTACTTCGTTTGCTGACCACATCAATCTGGCGACCGGGTGTCAGGCCGCAATCACTCAAGCCGCCCATCAGCGCGACCAAAATAGATTCGCGTGTGGCCACTAGACCATCGTATTTTTTAGCTTGTTTGGCGGCCCATGAGTAAATGTGATCGGGGCTCCCGTCAGTGTCGAGGTTGGAAACTGCCTCACCTTTCACGCCGTGCGCTTTGCATGCCTCTAAAAAACCTTCGATCAGGTGCATGCGAAAGGTTGCGCCCTCATGTGGCAACAAGATACCTAATTTTTTTCGTCCCCGTGCCACCAGCGCGGACACCGCACCAGCGGCATAGTCCTCATTGGCAAAGTCGACAAAGGGATGGCTCAGGTAGGCGGTATGGTCTTTTTGGCGCGACCGACTGTTGGACGGCAGGCGGGTACGTCCGTGAGTGCAAAACGGAAACTTTTTTTCCAACAGGTATTTCACCCGAACGTCAGCTGACGCAATATGTGAGATCACGATGGCATCCGCTAAACCACGCTCAACCACATAACGGAGCATTTCAAGCGGGTCCGGTCCTTCGGCGTCGGGTAAAACAATGAGGTGATAGTCGGTCGCGGATAGCGTGTCGCTCACCCCCAACAACAGGTCTTTGAACGCAGGCTGGTTGACATCCCGTCGGTCCATGATGAGGGCAACCACCCAGGTCTTGCCGGTTTTCAGGCGTACCGCTGCGCGGTCACGAACATAGTTCAACTTCTTGGCAGCAGCGAGCACTTTGTCGCGGGTTTCCGGCAATACAGCCTCCGAGCCAGACAGGGCGCGCGAAACCGTCGCGAGCGATAAGCCCGTTACCTCAGATATAGTCCCAATCGTCGCCTTTTTTGTCACTTTTATCACTCCAAGAAGCCGATTATGTAAACGTTTTCACGGGTCGTCAACCTAGGCAAAACCCGATTCTTTTTCACCATGTAAACGTTACCATCTATTGGTATTTGATTTGAATAGTCAACCGCGACTTACCCTCCCCGACCAGCGATCTCGTTAAAAGTAAAAGGACAAACAACATGAAGTGGGCACTCATCGGCGCCAGTAACATTGCCAGCCAGTGGATGGTCGACGCCATACGCGCAAGCGGCGACGACATTGTGGCTGTGGTATCAGGCGACCAAACGCGTGCAAGCGCCTTTGCGGCCAAGCACGAGATCCCCCATGCGTTTGACAACGAAAACGCATTGGAAAAATTGGGCATTGAGGCGGTCTACATCTCGAACACCAACGAGAAGCACGAGGCCGCCGTTTTGCGCGCCGCCGCTGCGGGCCAACACGTGCTGTGCGAGAAGCCTTTAGCCACTGAATTTCAGGCTGCGGTGCGTATGGCGAAGGCCTGCGACGACGCGGGCGTTGTCATGGTCACCAACCACCACTTGCGCCACAACGCAGGCCACCGCGCTATGCGGGCGCAGGTCGCTGCGGGTCAATTAGGCCGCCTCTCCTCGGTGCGCCTCAGTCACTCGGTTTATTTACCCAAGCCCATTCAAGGCTGGCGTCTCACCGACCGTGCAGCAGGCGGCGGCGTGGTGCTGGACATTGCGGTGCATAACGCGGACTCGTTGGCGTTTATCTTGGGTGAATACCCAACGCATGTATGCGCGATGACCAGCAACACAGGCATGGCCTCAGAGCTCGAAGACAACGCCATGTCCATCTGGCGTTTTGCAAGCGGTGTCACTGCGTTCACGCACCAAGGCTTCAACACGCCATTTGCAGAGACCCATCTGCAAATCCACGGCGACGCCGGTAGCCTGCACGCGACCGGCGTGTTGTCACAGGCCCCCGGCGGCGTGGTAGCGCTCAGCAACGTCGATGGCCGCACCGAACTCCCGCTTGACAGCGACAACCTGTACCAACGCGTCGTTAAAAACATGCACGCCGCTATCGCAGGCCAACCGCACGTCAACGCGGATGGTTGGGCAGGGGTGCGTTCACTTGCGGTTGCCCACGCAGTCTTGCGCAGTGCCGAGTCTGGGCAAACCGTTGAGGTGACTTATGGGTGAAATGATAAAACCCAAGTTAGCTGCTGCACCCCAACCCGATTATGCTTCAGCCACGTTTTTAAAAGATCATGTGACCGACATATTGAACTTTTACCGTCCGATCGCGTTTGACGCACAGGGCGGTTTTTTTCACTATTACCAAGACGACGGGACGGTCTACAACCGCACACACCGGCACTTGGTCAGCGCGACGCGCTTCGTTTTTAACTGGGTGCAAGCTTGGCAGCACACCCAAGATGAGGCCTATCGCCAATGGGCGCAACACGCACTGGCGGAGCTGGATGAGCGATTCAAAAACGCCCACGGTGACTATGTTTGGACTCTGAGCGACCGCCGACCAGAAGACGGTCGGATAATGGCCTACGGCCAAGCCTTTGTGCTGTTGGCCAAGTCATGGGCACTGCGTGCGGACCTGTGCAATGCATCTGATGTACGCGCTGTTTTCGACCGCATGAACGCGGTCTTTTATGACAGCCAACAAGGCGCCTACGCCGACGAGTGCAGCCCCGACGGGGTCCTCAATTCCTACCGTGGCCAAAACGCCAACATGCACATGTGCGAAGCGTGCTTGGCAGCGTTTGAAGCAACCGAGGACCCGATATACCTTGATCGCGCCATCACGCTGGTCAAGACATTCACGCAAAGGTTGGTCAAACAACCCACCGCTGCTGCAGCGGGCCAATGCGTGGGGCAGATCTGGGAGCACTATCAAGTCGATTGGCAGCCGGACTGGCATTACAACAAAGACAACCCGGGCGATATTTTCAAACCGTGGGGCTACCAAACCGGACACCAGACTGAATGGTCGAAGCTGCTGATGCAGATCCACCACCACGTCCCAGACAGCCAGTGGCTCACCACGGCCCGGCACCTGCACGATGCCGCGTTTGCGTTTGGCTGGGACCGCGAGCACGGCGGGTTGGTGTACGGCTATGCCCCCGATGGCACCGTCTGTGACAGCGACAAGTATTTCTGGGTGCAGGCCGAATCGTTCGCCAGCGCCTGGCGGTTGTGGCGTGCAACGAACGACAGCCGCTATCTGCAGCAATACCAAGATACATGGGATTGGGCGTGGCGTCATCTCGTTGACCACACACACGGCGCTTGGTACCGCATTGTTGATGCCCACGGCCAAAAGCTAGAGAACACCAAATCACCCGCCGGTAAAGTCGACTACCACACCATGGGCGCCTGCTGGGACGTCTTGCGTGTCGGTGGCTTACAGGCCTGACACAGGACAGCCGTATGCGTTTTGGCGTTTTGGGCAATGCAAAAATTGCCCGCACCCAAGTCATCCCCGCCATCCTTGAGGCGGGTTACCCCGTCACCACGATTGGCAGTCGCGGGCCCGCAAACCCGTGGCCAGGCGCACCCGCCATGCAGTGGACCAGCTACGAGGGCGTGATCGCCGACCCCGCGGTCGATGCGGTCTACATCGCGCTGCCCAACCACTTGCATGCCCACTGGTCAGTTGCCGCACTGCGTGCGGGTAAGCACGTCCTGTGCGAAAAACCGTATGCCCTCACAACAGAAGAGGCGACGGCCATTCGTGACGCCATGACGGCCTCGGGCCGCTGTTTCATGGAAGGCTTTATGGTGCGGCACCACCCGCAATGGCAATGGCTCGCCACACAGCCGCTGGGCGATGTGCGCCAGGTGCAGGTGGTGTTCAATTACGACAATCAAAATCCCGACAACATCCGTAACCGCCCAGATATGGGCGGTGGAGCGCTATGGGATATCGGCTGCTACGCCGTGTTTGCCGGCCACTGGCTATTGGGGCGTGCGCCCGATACCTGCGGTTTACACGTCGAGCGACACCCAGAGTGGGGCGTGGATATCCTCAGCCAAGGTTGGTTGCGCTGGGATGCGACGGCGACCACGCACAGCGCATGCTTGCAATTTGCGGTGTCGATGCAAACGGCTAAAAGCCAGTCGGTGCACGTAGCTGGCACCACCGGTTGGGCGCACTTGCATGCGCCCTTCAATCCTGTCAATGGCAACGCCGTTAACCCGGTGCGGGCAACGGCTACGTGGTCGCCCAACGGCGGCCTCCATCACGAAGCCCAGACACACCACTTTGAACCCTGCAACGCCTACACCCGCATGGTCACCGATTTTGTAAACACCGCGCTGCATGCCCCCTCCACGGGGCTCAGAGACAGCGAAGCCATTCAGCGCACGCTGTTGCGTCTGTTCAAAAGCGCTGATAACAGTGCGGTCACCTGAGTTGCAATGAGTCACCAAGGTGTCAGTTAGCGCAATGGGCTATACACCTAGGGAAAACCCAACTTTTGCACCCCAAGTTGTAGAACGCCCCGCCACGATATATATTTCGTGTTGGTTATTTTTAAAACAGCATGGAGACTTTATGAAAATTGCATCAAAACTGGCACTGTGTGCCGCACTCGGTTTGGGCTCATTGGCCACAACCGCACAATCAGCCGACTTCGTGAACGTCCTGACCGGCGGTACCAGCGGCGTTTATTTCCCACTGGGCACAGCCCTGTCAAAGGTATACGGCGATGCCATGCCGAAAGCCAAGGTCACGGTGCAATCCACCAAGGCAAGTGCCGAGAACCTCAACCTGCTGCAGAGCGGCCGCGGCGAGATCGCATTCGCATTGGGTGACGCCGTGTCCAACGCTTGGAAAGGCGAAGCGGACGGCGGTTTCCCCAAGAAACTGGACAAGCTGCGCGGTATTGCGGGTATCTACCCCAACTACATCCAAATCGTTGCCAGCGCTGATTCAGGCATCAAGTCATTGGGTGATCTCAAGGGCAAGCGCGTTGCAGTCGGCTCTCCCAAGAGCGGAACCGAGTTGAACGCCCGTGCGCTTTTCAAAGCAGCTGGCATGACCTACGACGACTTCGCCAAGGTGGAGTACGTGTCTTTTGGGCAAAGCGTTGAACTCATGAAGAACCGCCAATTGGATGCCACACTGATCTCTGCCGGCTTGGGCGTTGCAGCGGTTAAAGACCTCTCTGCCAGCATCGACATCCGCCTCGTTGCCATCGGCGCTGACGTGATTGCCAAGGTGGGTGACCCCGCCTACCAGGCGAATACGATTCCTGCCAACACCTACAACGGCCAAACTGAGGCGGTTCCAACTGCAGCGATCCGCAACATCTTGGTGACGCATTCCGGCGTGACTGATGATGACGCTTACCTGATGACCAAAACGCTGTTCACTGAACTCGGCCAACTGCAAGCCGCGCACAACGCAGCCAAAGCAATTGACCCCAAGACAGCATCTGTTGGCGTGCCTGTGCCATTGCACCCCGGTGCTGAGCGTTACTACCGCGAAGCTGGTTTGATGAAATAAGGCGTCAAGCCTGCCCCAGAAGAAAAGCGCTGAATAGCGCTTTTCTTTTTGCACCCACCCCCTTATAAAAACACCATGCTGAACTCCAACGAATGGCGCTTCTCTGGCAGCGCACGCGACAAGGCGATTTTCCTGATTGCCTTGGTTTTCTCGCTGTTCCAGGTCTACACCGCAACGTTCAATCCGATCGGGACACAAATCGTCCGAGCGTTGCACGTTGGTTTTTTGGTGTTGTTGGTGATGCTGATGGTCCCTGGCCGATTCAGATACTGGTCGGTCATTTTGGGCATCGCCACCATGGGGACTGGTTTTTACCAGTGGGTGTTTGAGGGCGAATTAATTTTCCGCTCAGGGGACCTGAACGACCTTGACAAAGTAATTGGCGTAGTCGCTCTGTATGCGGTTTTTGATAGCGCACGGCGGCTCATGGGATGGGCGTTACCTGCCATTTGCGCCACCTTTTTGGCTTATGCCTTGTTCGGCGAGTACCTGCCTCAACCGCTGGGTCATCGGGGATACGGTTTCGACCAAATCATTGAACAACTCGCATTTGGTACCGAGGGCATTTACGGCGTCCCCACCTATGTGAGCAGCAGCTACATCTTCCTGTTCATCTTGTTCGGTGCGTTCTTAGAGAGCGCCGGCATGATTACCTTGTTTACCGATTTCGCCATGGGTACGGTCGGCCACACGCGCGGCGGGCCCGCCAAAGTCGCTGTGGTGAGCTCCGGCTTGATGGGCACCATCAACGGCTCAGGCGTTGCCAACGTGGTCACCACGGGTCAGTTCACCATCCCGCTCATGAAGCGCTTTGGTTTTTCACCCGCGTTCGCGGGCGGTGTGGAATCGACGGCCAGCATGGGCGGTCAAATCATGCCCCCTGTCATGGGTGCCGTCGCCTTCATCATGGCGGAAACCCTTGATCTGCCCTACCTGGATGTGTGTATCGCCGCGTTGGTGCCAGCCATTTTGTATTTCGTTACTGCGTTTTGGATGGTTCATTTGGAGGCCGCACGTTCAGGCCTCAAAGGTTTGCCAAAAGAAGAATGTCCTGACCCATGGGTCGCGGTACGCGATCGCTGGTACCTCTTGGGTCCCTTGATGATGCTGGTGGGCCTGCTCTTTAGCGGCTACACGCCCTTGTTTGCGGGAACCGTGGGTTTATTCCTCACCGTTATTTTGATTTTGGGCGCTGCCGTTGCTCTCAAATTACCACGCACGCCAATGCGGGTCGCCCTGTGGCTGGTGTTGGGGTTGTTAGCCGCTGGCTTCTTCAAAATCGGCGCGGGTGCGCTGTTGGGAACCATTGCCCTGTTGGCGTTTGTGCTGATGGCGATGCGTCAAGGCGGCGCATTGAAGCTCAGCATCGCGGCCTTGGCCAACGGCGCGCGCCATGCCCTGCCAGTTGGCGTGGCCTGCGCTTTGGTAGGCGTCATCATTGGGGTATTGACCCTCACCGGTGCCGCAACGACCTTCGCCAACGCCATCATCAGTTTGGGTGAAACCAGTTTGTTTTTAAGCCTGTTACTGACCATGCTCGTGTGTTTGATTTTGGGTATGGGCATTCCCACGATTCCAAACTACATCATCACCAGTGCGCTGGCTGCCCCCGCGCTTCTTGAGCTGGGTGTGCCGCTGCTTGTCAGCCACATGTTCGTGTTCTATTTTGGCATCTTGGCGGACCTCACCCCACCCGTCGCACTGGCTTGTTTTGCTGCCGCACCGATCGCCAAGGAAACGGGGCTGAAGATCAGTATCCAAGCGGTCAAAGTGGCGTTTGCTGGTTTTGTCATTCCCTACATGGCGGTTTACTCACCCGCGCTGATGCTGCAGGGTGACCCCAGTATCGTGGCAGTCGTCTACATCATCTTCAAAGCGCTGGTCGCGATTGGGCTGTGGGGTATGTTTGCCAGCGGCTACTGGCGCGCACCGATGGGAATGGTTGAGCGGGTTATGGCGTTGGTGGCGGCAGCCATGTTGGTCGTTGCACTGCCAATCACAGATGAGATCGGACTGGCGCTGGCCGCTGCGTTCATGGGGCAGCACATGTGGCGACACCGCGTGCGCCATGCCACCTGACCGATGGCGATAGGGGCCATCGCAGCTGGTGCGCTCGCTCTGTGTCTGACCAGCGTTGGTCCGCAGGACGCGCCGCTGAGTGCGTATATTCCGTTCGTCCATGAAGCCCGCGCGTTCAGCCTAGAGTGGACCCATTCGATCGAGAAAACCCAGTGGCTTGAACATTGGGAAGTGGTTGCTGCGCCCCAACTCCATCTCCGGTTGCTGCGTGCGCGTATTGAGGCCAGCGGCGCCGGCATGGAAATTCCGGACAACGCTGTTTTTCGTAACGGCGGCTATGAATACCCCGTCAACCAAGACTTATCCAGCGTGACCCTGAGCCACAGCCCGTTCACCGCACAAGCCAAGCTGTGCGTGGGCGAGCGGTGTCGCCCTCTAGCTGATTGGCTCCCCGGCTTGCCGCCGATTCAAGCGGTGACGTTAAGCGCGTGTCACGCGCCTTGAGACCTCGCGCAACAACACCAACTCCTCTGCGGTTGTCGGGTGGACTGCGATGGTGCGATCAAGATCGGCTTTGGTTGCCCCCATCGTGACCGCAACGGCAAGCGCCTGAATGATCTCAGGTGAGTCATCGCCCAGCATGTGCACGCCCAGAACCCGATCAGAAGCGTCATCAACGATGACCTTTATCGCAGTTTTCGATGTACCCCCCGCAAAGGCCACCTTCATGGGACGGAACTCAGTTTCATAAATGCGCAAAGCGCCATACTGCTCGGCGGCTGCCTCTTCGGTCAGGCCCACAGTACTTAAGGGGGGCATGGTGAAGGTCGCTGTGGCCACGGACGCGTGGTTCACCGTTCGCTGCGTTCCGGTAAACAAGTTGTCGACCAGCGCGCGTCCCTCGGCAATCGCAACTGGGGTGAGGGCCATGCGGTTTGTCACGTCGCCCACGGCGTAGACGTTTGGCACGCTGGTCTCGCTCCACTCGTTGACCGCAATGGCACCATCGGAAGCCAAGGCGACGCCCAGCGCCTCTAAGCCCAAACCGTGGACGTTGGGGCTGCGCCCTGTTGCATTCAAAACGGCATCAAATTCAAATGCGGTATCACCCGCGAACACCACGGTGGCGTGGTCCTGCTTTTCAACACTGCGCATGGCGCTGCCTGGCATCAGGCACACGCCCTGTGCGACCAAAGCATCAGCCAATTTGGCTCGCATGCCCCTATCAAAGCCACGCAACGGCAGTTGGTCACGATAAAAAACCGTGACCTCTGAACCCAGACCTTGCATGATGCTGGCGAACTCTAGCGCGATGTAACCCGCGCCCAAAACACCCAACCGCTTGGGAAGTACCGATAAATCCAACAGGTCATCGGAGGTCATCGCTTGCTCAATACCCGGAACGGCGTGGCGATTCGCGCGCGCACCCGTTGCGATCAAGATGCGCTTGGCGTGGATCTCCGTCACATCGTCAACCATTACGGTACGGCCATCACGGATCGATGCGTTACCGCGGTAAACCACCACGGCGCTGTTCTCAAGCATGCGGTTGTAGATGCCCTCCAGCCGGTCAATCTCGACCCGCTTGTTCGCTTGCCAAGTGGCCAAACTGAATTGCGCGTTGTCCACCGTCCAGCCGTAGGGCGCGGCTTCCGCCAGCTCACGACCGAATTTGGCGGCGTACATCATCAGTTTTTTAGGTACACAACCGCGAATGACACAGGTGCCGCCTAGGCGGTCTTTTTCGATCAAAGCGACTTTCGCGCCATGTGCGGCGGCACGACGGGCTGATGCCACCCCGCCAGAGCCACCGCCGATGACCACCAAATCAAACGGTGCGTTGGTGGATTCAGTGGCAGTTGGGTGAGCGTTAGCGATCGGCGAATTCACGAAGTGTCCTTTGGTGGTGGGCCTTTTCAGGCCAAGGGGGAACTTTACACCAGCAACCAATCACGCATGGCTGCAATGACAGCGTCAGGGTCATCGCGGTGCGGATCGTGTCCACCCGATGGCACCAAAAGCGTTTCAAAACGGCTGGATTGCACGGCTGATGCGCGGAGCGCGTCCACCTGCGCAACCGTGCCATAGGGGTCTTGTACGCCCTGAACAGCCAGAATAGGCGCGACGATGTGACGCGTGGCATCGGTCATTCGCCACGCTTCAAAGTCGGGGTGTAACCAGACACCTGCCCAGCCATCAAACGGTGAGGCTGGGTCGGGATGGTACTTAGCGAGGCGTTGGGCAAATGAGCCTTCATCAAACGCCACGCGCGCGGCACGAATGCTCTCAAGACCGACCGCTTCCACGAAGACGTGCAAGGAAATCGCCACCACCCCTGCGTAGGCCAGCGGCACTTCCGCTGCCGCGCGCAGGGCAATGCTCGCACCGTCTGAATGTCCCACCAAGTAAACGGGTCGACGCGACACATCGACCGCGCAGGTCTGCAGCAACTGCGGCAGGACCACCGTCGCTTGGTGGTGCATGAAAGACAACGGCCACTGCTCACCGGCCGGACGCGGTGTGGCATAGCCATAACCTGGTCGGGAATACGCCAAGCCCGCCACCCCAAGCGCATCGCACACCCGTTGCGGAAAGCCACGCCACATGTCAATGCAACCCAAGCCCTCGTGCAAAAACACAAACAATGGCGCGGTGCTGGATGCCTCATCGGCTTCCGCGTTGTAGCGCGCGACAGGCACCCACGCGTCCTCACCACCGTACCCCACCCCTTTGAGGTGTACCCGTGGGAGCGCCGACTCAGGTACCTGATTCGAAGCGGTCATGCGTTGGCGGCGCGCAAACGAAAACGTTGGATTTTGCCGGTTGCAGTCTTGGGAAGTTCCGAAATGAACTCAATTTGACGCGGATACTTGTAAGGTGCCAAGCGCTCTTTCACGAACAGCTGCAAGGCCTCTGAGGTCACGTCTGCACCATCTTTCAGCACCACATAGGCCTTCACACGGGTGAGGCCGTTCTCGTCTGGCACGCCAATCACGGCTGCCTCTAATACGGCGCTGTGCTGCACCAACGTCGCCTCGACCTCGAAGGGCGAAACGTATATGCCGCTCACCTTGAGCATGTCGTCGGAGCGCCCCGCGTAGGTATAGGTACCATCGGCGTTGCGCACGTATTTATCGCCACTTTTGACCCACGCACCTTGGAACGTTTCGCGCGACTTCGCCACGTTTTCCCAGTAATACATAGCAGCGCTTTGGCCTTGGATGTACAGATCGCCAACCTCGCCATCAGGCACTTCACTGCCATCATCTGCCCGCAAGGACAGGGTGTAACCTGGCACCGGCCAGCCGGTGGTACCGTAGCGGACATTGCTGGGCAAGTTCGAAAGGTAGATGTGGAGCATCTCGGTGGAGCCAATGCCATCAACGATCTCGACGCCGTAGTGCGCGGTGAAACGTTCACCTAAATCGGCTGGCAAAGCCTCACCTGCGCTGGAGGCCAAGCGCAACGCGATCTCCTCGCGTTTGGGTAATGCGGGCGAAGCCAACATGCCCGCAAAGCCCGTTGGTGCGCCAAAAAAGATGGTGGGCTTTTGGTCGACCCATCGCTTAAAGACGGCTTCTGGTGTGGGGCGCTCGGCCATCAACACCACGGATGCGCCAACGCTAAAGGGGAAAGTCAGTGCATTACCCAACCCGTACGCAAAGAACAACTTTGCAGCGGAGAAGCACACATCCTCCTCGCGTATTTTCAGGATACCTTTGCCGTAGTGTTGCGCCGTCCAGTAGGGATTGGCGTGGCTGTGTACCGTCCCCTTGGGACGCCCCGTCGAGCCTGATGAATACAGCCAAAAACCCGGTGAATCTGGGCTTGTATTTGCCGCTTGGGCCAGCGGCGTTTGGGTTTGGAGCCAGTCTGCCAAATCGACAACGGTTGCAACACCTTCTGTGCGCAGCGCCTGCATCATGTCGGCGCCTGCCGTGTCAGTGCCAGCGGGCGGGCATGTTTGCGGATGCGACACAAAAATACTCGCGACCGCGTGATCACTTAGCCCCAAGGCCTCGCGCAGCGTTGGCAGCAATACACCGGACACCGCAACGCCACGCGCCTGGCTGTTAGCCAACATATAGGCCAGATCAGGCCCTGTCAGCAGCGTGTTGATGGCAACCGGTACGACACCGGCATACATGGCGCCAAGAAAAGCGACCGGCCAATGGGAGACGTCTTGCATGAAGATAACCAAGCGGTCTTCACGGCGCACACCCGCGGCCAACACGCCCGCTGCGAATCGTTTGGCATGATCGCTCAGCTCACCATAGGTCAGGCTGCCAAAGTCGCACCGCACGGCCGTTTTGCTGGCACGTCCGGCGTTGATGGTGAACAGGTGTTGGGCGAAATTGAAGCGCTCGCCCATTTCGGCGCAGTCACCCAAAGGTTGCGGTACCAATGCGGCGTTGGCGGTGTTTCCTGACATGACGTGGGGTCTCCCAAAATTGCAGTAGCATGTTGTATCGTTCAGGCGTCTATGCACTCTCCGCCCTAAACATGCAATATTTTGCCTATTTCAACTGAAACGTCAACCTCGTAAATACCCGAATGCCATCAAACGTCGCATCTACGCCAAACCACCCGCCGGTTGCTACGGATGCCGACGAGCTCGCCCGTAGAAACCAATTCTTGCTGTCTTTAGGCGCACGGGTCCGTGCGCTGCGCGCACGCCGTGGCCTCACGCGCAAGGCCGTCGCGCAGGCCGCGGGGGTTTCAGAGCGCCATTTGGCCAACCTGGAGTTGGGCACCGGTAATGCCTCTGTTTTGGTGTTACTGGATGTCGCTAACGCCTTGCAATGTACCTTGGCCGAGATCGTCGGTGACGTCACCACAAGCACGCCTGAGTGGTTGATGTTGCGGGAGTTACTAACGCCGCTGGACGAGAGCGCGCTCGCACGCGTGCGTCAAGCGGCCTCGCAAACCTTGGGGATGACCCAAGACCCCGAAGCGCGCTCGCGCCGCATTGCCCTGATCGGCCTGCGAGGCGCTGGCAAAACGACGCTGGGCGGGCGTCTCGCGGCTGCGCTGGGTTGTCCGTTCACTGAATTGAGCCACGAGGTCGAAGAACTTGCTGGCTGTCGGCTGTCTGAAATTCAAGCGCTGTATGGCTTGAACGCGTACCGCCGATACGAGCAACGCGCACTCAAACAAACCATCGAAAACCACGATGCCGTCGTGATTGCCACCCCCGGGGGATTGGTGTCCGACCCGACGGCATTCAATCAGCTGCTAAGCCACTGCACCACGATTTGGTTGCAGGCCAGCCCAGAGGACCACATGGGGCGGGTCATGGCGCAAGGTGACACACGCCCCATGCATGCCAGCCCCGAGGCCATGGAGGACCTGAAAAGCATTTTGGCGGGCCGTGCCGCGTTCTATCGCAAGGCGCAATTCACGCTCAACACCAGCCAACAACCCCTGGACGAGACTTTTGAGAAATTATTGGCAATCGTGCAGCAACATGTCAGCACCTAGGGTAAATACTTATTCTTTAAAGTTGCATCATTTTTCATGTACATGCATAATAATTCCTATCGGTGATCAACAACCCCACTTTTAGGAGCCCTTGCCATGAATGCCTTGAATGACGTCAACACCGCATTGCGAGTGGACTATCAAACCAATCCCGAGCAATACCAGCACTGGTCGCTGAAAGTGGAAGGCAACGTTGCCACGTTGACCGCCGACTTCAACGAAGACGGTGGCCTGCGCCCCGGCTACAAACTCAAACTCAACAGCTACGACCTCGGTGTTGACATTGAGTTGTACGACGCAGTGAACCGCATTCGCTTCGAGCACCCACAAGTACAAGTCGTCGTGGTGACCAGTGCCAAGGACCGCATCTTCTGCTCAGGCGCCAACATCTTCATGCTGGGTGTATCCAGCCATGCGTGGAAGGTCAACTTCTGTAAGTTCACCAACGAGACCCGCAACGGCTTGGAGGACTCTTCAACCCACGACGGACTGAAGTTCTTGGCTGCAGTGAACGGCGCGTGTGCTGGCGGCGGCTACGAATTGGCCCTGGCCTGTGACGAAATTTTGTTGATCGATGACCGTTCATCGGCTGTCAGCTTGCCCGAAGTGCCACTCTTGGGCGTGTTGCCCGGCACAGGCGGTCTGACCCGCGTTACCGACAAGCGTCACGTGCGCCACGATTTGGCCGACATCTTCTGTACCGTGACAGAAGGCATTCGCGGTCAAAAAGCAAAAGACTGGCGCTTGGTGGATGACATCGCCAAACCCGCGAAATTTGCAGACGCCGTAACAGAGAAAGCCGCTGCGCTCGCCGCCAAGAGCACACGCGACGCCGCTGCTAAAGGCATTCGCATCACCGCACTGAAGCGTGAGATCACCGAAAACCGCCGGGTCTACAACACCGTTACGGTTGACATCGATCGCGCCAAACGCCTAGCGACCTTCACCGTTAAAGGCCCACAAGGCGCGTTGCCCGATACCCCAGAGGCGATCCACGCCGCAGGCGAAAACTTCTACCCGCTGGCCATGGCCCGCGATTTGGAAGACGCCATCCTGAATATGCGCACCAACGAGCTCGACATCGGCACTTGGTTGATTAAGACCGAAGGTGACCCCAAAGCTGTGTTGGCGATGGATGCTGTCTTGGCCGCAAACAAAGACTTCTGGCTGGTTCGTGAAACGATTGGCTTGTTGCGCCGCACCTTCAGCCGCCTTGATGTGTCATCACGCAGCCTGTTCGCCCTGATTGAAAAGGGCTCTTGCTTTGCTGGCACGATGTTGGAATTGGCCCTCACCTGCGACCGCATTTACCACCTGGCATTGCCAGACGACGCCGATGCGCCGTGTATCGCAACGGGCGAAGCCAACCACGGTTGGTACCCAATGGCCACCGAGCAAAGCCGCCTGCAGCGCCGCTTCTATGAAGAAGCCGAGCCACTTGCCGCCGTGCAGGCCAAGCAAGGCGAGTTGCTCGATGCAGATGCCGCATTCGCACTCGGCTTGGTCACCATGAACCCCGATGACATCGACTGGGAAGACGAGGTCCGCATCGCGCTGGAAGAGCGCGCCGCCATGTCGCCCGATGCTTTGACTGGTATGGAAGCGAACCTGCGCTTCAACGGCAAAGAAACCATGTTCACCCGCGTCTTTGGCCGCTTGAGCGCTTGGCAAAACTGGATCTTCCAGCGCCCCAACGCGGTCGGCGAAAAGGGCTCATTAAAGGTATACGGCAAAGGCGATAAAGCCGTGTACGACTGGAATCGCGTTTAATTTTTTAACCTGGAGTAAATCACCATGTCTGGCATCAACTACAGCGAAAAGATCCCCAACAACGTCAACCTCAGCGAAGACCGCACGTTACAGCGCGCACTCGAGCAGTGGCAGCCCAACTTTGTGAGCTGGTGGGACGACATCGGCCCTGAGGGCTCAACCGACAGCGAAGTTTATTTGCGTACCGCGGTTAGCGTTGATCCCCAAGGTTGGGCCCAGTTCGGCCACGTCAAAATGCGTGATTACCGCTGGGGCATCTTCTTGAACCCTGGCAGCGACGACCGCACCATCGCGTTTGGCGACCACAAGGGCGAAAAAGCCTGGACCGACGTTCCTGGTGAATACCGCGCTAACCTGCGCCGTATCATCGTGACGCAAGGTGACACCGAGCCCGCATCCGTCGAACAACAGCGTCATTTGGGTTTAACAGCCCCCAGCATGTACGACCTGCGTAACCTGTATCAAATCAACGTGGAAGAGGGTCGTCACCTGTGGGCGATGGTTTACCTGCTGCACAAGCACTTCGGACGTGATGGCCGCGAAGAAGCGGATGCGTTGCTCGAGCGTCGCAGCGGTGATGAAGACAATCCTCGTATTCTGGGCGCCTTCAACGAAGCCACACCTGATTGGCTGAGCTTCTTCATGTTCACTTACTTCACAGACCGTGACGGCAAGTTCCAGTTGGCCGCACTGTCAGAGTCTGCTTTTGACCCGCTGGCGCGCACCACCAAGTTCATGCTGACCGAAGAGGCGCACCACATGTTTGTCGGTGAAAGCGGCGTGGCACGTACCATCCAGCGCACAGCACAAGTCATGAACGAGCTGAAGACCGATGACGTCAACAAGCTGCGTGCAGCCGGCGTGATTGATCTGCCCACCATCCAGCGTTACCTGAACTTCCACTTCAGCGTGACGATCGATTTGTTCGGCGCCGACGAGTCAAGTAACGCAGCTACCTTCTACAGCACCGGTTTGAAGAGCCGTTACGAAGAAGGTAAGCGCGATGACGACCACATCTTGAAGGACAAAACCTACCCAGTGCTGGTGGCTAAAGATGGTGGTATTGAAACCAAAGAAGTGCCCATGCTGAACGCCTTGAACGAAGTCCTGCGTGACGACTACATCAAAGACAGCGTGGCCGGTGTCGAGCGTTGGAACAAGGTCTTGACCAAGGCTGGTATCCCCTTCCAGTTGCGCGTGCCGCACAAAGCGTTTAACCGCAACATTGGTGCGTTGGCTGGTGCGAACGTTACACCTGAAGGCCAAGTCGTGAGCGAGACTGAATGGAAAGCACGCGCCGGTGAATGGTTGCCATCGACCGAAGACCGTGCGTTTGTGGCGAGCCTGATGGGCCGTGTGGTCGAACCCGGTAAGTTTGCGAACTGGATCGCCCCCCCCGCCATGGGTGTCAACCGCATGCCGATCGAGTTCGATTACGTGCGTTTTAACTAAGCATCTGAAAGCCATTGCACCATGTCTGACCTTGCTGAAGCCACCGTCATCAATCAACACCTGATTGACCCCGAGATCTGTATTCGTTGCAACACCTGTGAGGCGACCTGCCCCATTGGTGCCATCACGCACAACGATCTCAATTACGTGGTCGATGCCAGCAAGTGCAATGGCTGTATGGATTGCATCTCACCCTGTCCCACGGGCTCCATTGACAACTGGCGCAAGGTCTACAAAGCGCAAGCCTACTCGGTGGAAGACCAACTGACGTGGGACGAGTTACCCGAGCAAGTTGACGTCGAAGGCGATGCCGTACCTTTAAGTGCGGCTGTCGACACCCCCGCACCGGATGCTGACGCGCCAACAGGCGATACGGGCATCGTCACAGCACCGGTTGCCAACCTGTCTGCCACGACACCGCCATGGTCTGCGGCACACCCGTACACACAACTCTTTGGCCCCAAGGCAAACGAACCCTTTATCGAGGCCAAGGTCGTGGGCAACCACCGTGTCACGGAGGTGGGACACGACTACGACACCCACCACATCGTGCTGGATTTTGGTGACTGCGCATTCCCGGTTCTGGAGGGCCAGTCACTGGGCATTTTGCCGCCTGGCACCGATGCCAATGGCCGCGCCCACCACGCGCGGCAGTACTCTATTGCAAGCCCACGCAACGGCGAGCGCGCAGGCTACAACAACCTGTCCATCACTGTTAAGCGTGTACTAGAAAACCACGCAGGTGAGCCCGTTCGCGGCGTGGCATCGAACTACCTGTGCGACGCCAAGGTGGGCGATACCGTCAAGGTCATTGGACCCTTTGGCAGTAGCTTCTTGATGCCCAACCACGCGAACAGTCACATCGTGATGATCTGCACCGGCACCGGCAGTGCGCCAATGCGCGCCATGACCGAATGGCGCCGCCGCTTGGTTACCAAAGGGGCCTATGAAGGCGGTGATCTGTTGCTGTTCTTTGGAGCGCGCTCGAAAGCAGAGCTGCCTTATTTTGGTCCGCTGCAAAAGTTACCCGCATCATTCATCACGACGCATTTCGCGCTATCGCGTGAGCCCGACCAGCCCAAAACCTACGTGCAAGACTGCATGCGCGAGCAAGGCGACACCTTGGCGAAATTAATCGCAGACCCGAATGCCTATTTTTACGTCTGTGGCCTGAAGGCGATGGAGGACGGGGTATTGGCAGCCATGCAAGACATTTGCAAAGCACACAACATCGACTGGGCGTCAACGGCCGCCGAGATGAAGCGCAGCGGCCGACTGCACCTCGAAACCTATTGAGCCAACACGTACTGTATTTAGTTGGTTCGGGTGCGTCGCGCAAAAACGCGGCGCATGGCAACCACAAATGCCAGCGATAGAAAAATACCGGACAAATCACCGACAGTCATCGACCAGATCCCCTTTAAAACGGGGTACTGCGGGTCGAAGAGCCCAAAGAAGTAAAGTTGTATAGCCAGCGAACTGGTGAGTGAGACGATAACCGCCATCACAAACAACTGGTAAGTGGTTAGCGCAGTCAAGTCGTTTTTGAGATCGCTTTTAGCCAAATAACCACGCAAAAGTGCATAGGGCAGCACCAACCACAGCAACACGTGCGTCAAAAAGGCTGTGAGGTCGAGCGTTTTGCCAGCGTTAATTTCAACCAAGGCAAAACCCAGCGCGATTCCCACCACACCCGGCCCTTGCCCGACCACCATGGCCAAGAACTTGATACCAGCAGGTATGAACAAAATACTGGCCATCGGTAAAAAGTCGAAGTCGGACAGCACCTTGACTTGGACTTGATAAAGCAAGAAATACAGAACGGCGAAGAAACTTACGGATAGAAGTGTTTCGAAGAAGTCGTTCTTAGTCATGTGGCTGATGAGTTTGCCACCCATTATCTCGCTGTTCGTTGCGATGAGTTACTCGACGGTAACGGATTCGATTTGTTATGTAAATTCTCTGGCACGCTTTTTTTTACCGTACTGTCGTGCTGCACCCTCGACAGTCACTGATTGCACGCCCTCTCGTAAACGGTAACCTTTGGTTTTCCGTTTGGGGTCTAGGTATTCAATACCATCCTCGACGACTGGAAGTTCAAAGTTGATCGTCAACTTGTGAACATTTGGGGCAACCAGTTCTACTTCGATAGATGTAAGCATCCCTTCAAGGAAGGTTTTGCGTTGTGCTGGCGTGAACAGTTTGTGCTCTTGCAGTCGCTTTTGGAAACGCTCGATCCAGTTAACCCAGCGTTTGTTTCTCGCTACCCCGTCGATTTCTTCCTGTAAACGCTCTATTTCGCTCTCAGTCTCCACTTTCTCAGCGGTGATATTGGCACGTATCAGTGGGTATTGCTCCTCCGCTATACGCTCCAATATTCGGTTGGTCTCAAGCATTGCAAGCGCTTGAACGTTTTGTTTGACCTGCTTCTTTAATGCTGAAATACGTGTTTTATGACCGGCAACTTGCTTTTCGGTCAGTGCCGCCTTACCGAACTTTTCGAAGGTTTCAGTCTTCAAATTTTCTTTGAGCAGGTGACTTTTACTCATAACCTCAAGGACGGTATCCCAAACGAGTTCGTCGGTCTCGTTTACGTTTAACGAGCGTGTCATCTTGCACACTCTTCCACGCTTCCACTTTTCCTCCTTTTCGGGTGGACGTTTAGTCCACTCCCTTTCTTTTTTCGGACAGTAGTAAAGACCATTGCCGACGTTCGGTCTGAATAAACCACTTAGCAGGGTCCCACAATGGGAGCAGCGCAAAAGACCACGCAACAAGTAAAAGTGACGAACAGCGTTGCCGCCTGAGCGCCTTTCTGCATAAACTTTTCTGGTTGCCTCAACCTTTGACCACAAGGCACTAGACAGCAGTCGTGGGCAGTCGACACGCACGGTCTCACCTGTGCGCTTATCTGTGTAGTCCCAATAACCGATGTAGTGGGTATTACGCATCAGCGCCTGTATTGAACCGACCGCCCAAGTTCCCCCACCTCGCCTGGGTTGAACACCATGGGAATCAAGCATCAGTTTGATATCGATGGTTGCTGTCTTGTTGGCGTATTCCTCAAATATGCGAATCACCCACTTCTCTTATTCTGGATTTACAACAAGGTGATGGTTTTCTATTGCATACCCATAAGGCGGCGGTCCCCCCATCCAACGACCCTGCTTAATACGTGCAAGTTTTCCCAAACGGGTGCGCTCAGCACGTTGAGCGTTGTCCAACTCAGCGACCGCATCCATGATCTTCTTCATGAACTGGTCGGTGGTGTTACTCAAGTCATATCTGCCGTCCCTTGTGTAAAGCGTCACGCCGTTGCGGTTGCACTCAACCCTGAACAATGAGGAAACCTGGTCATTGCGTGAAAGGCGACTCTGATCGTAGACAAAGAAGTGCTTGATCTCACCGGTTTTAATCTTGGCGTATACCTGCGACAGCACCGGTCGCTTATCCACGCCCTCATGGTTTGACGAACGTCCACCCTCGTTCCACACCTGGTATTCAAACCCTAGTTCTTTCGCCCTTTTAATACCCAATTCCCGCTGGGTTTCGAGCGACATTCCCTCATCTGCTTGAGCGGCAGTTGATACACGTGTGTAGATGTGTAGGGTCGGCATAGACCCATGCTAATACAAAACAAAATTATTCAGTCATTCCAAAAGTTTCAATTTTGAAACGTTGAAATTGCATAAATACAAGGTATGTAACAACTAGGAGAACCCTATGGAAACCTTAATGAACTTCAGACTGCCAGGCGACTTGAAGCAGCAGTTTCAGAACTTATGCAACGAACGCAAAAGCACCATGACAACAGAGATCGTGCGGTTCATCCTCGATTACGTCGGCAACACGCCGAGCAAGTCAAATCAACGTGTGTGGGGAGGTGGTCGAAATGCTCGCTAAACCCAGACAAACGGTGATTGCTGACGTCATTGAAGGACTAAAACGAGCATCACCAAGGGACGTCATCGTGCATGAACCAGTCACCAGCGGCGATGTTCTGTCCGTAACCCGTGAAGCACACAACCTACTGCGTAGTTGCGAATATCTGAGCATCATCGTAGTGAAGCACAGGTGAAACCCATGCTTTCATTCGCCCAATACACCGCATTAAACGAAGGCACCTACCCTGCTTGGGTGAAGGCAACCGTGGGGGCAATGGTGCTGAAGGTGCGCAACTTGTCTACGCGTATTGAGCGGGAACCGGACCCTGTGCAGCAAAACAGACTGATAGCGCAGCAGAACAAGTTGCTGGCATATATGGGCGGTTTAGGGGTGGCGGTTAGCACGAATGATCCACAATTAATAATGAAAATACGATCTAAGAGGTGATAATCACCTTAAAAGGCGAAATCACTTATCAAAAAGTTTGTCTAATGTTTCCTTATCTGAGACTACAGCAAAATTATCGAATTGTATTGATTGATCCGGGTATTCAACTCCTTTTCCAGAATCCCTGTACAAACCTATCCGTACATACGATCCCAAATAAGTTCCTTTCCAATCGTATGTAATACCATCATAATGAAAAATCATTTCATCATTCTGAAAAACTTTTACAAACCCATCCTCATTTTTTGTATTGTGGATACCGATCTTGTAGGTAACCCACTCCCCTCGCTGATAGACCGGAAATGCAGCAAGACTGGACAACCTGCCCTGCGTAGGGTACTCTCTGCCTCCTCTGTTTTTTTCAGAACGGAATATCCAGTTATCATCAAACTTCTGGTATTTAACGCCAATTCCGTGCTCTAACCATTCGCTTTCATTCCATGACTGATTCGCAGTACCACCAGTTTCGCCCGAAATATCAAATAAATCTCCGTTTTTATAAAATCTTAACCCAATAAGAGGACTTCTTTTCATTTTATCAAATTGGTTTTTAAATTGGAAAAATAAAACTCTATCATCAATATGATTGAATTCTTTCGGCACACGAATTTTAAAACCTATCCATATTATTTTATTTAAAGCATTTTTTCTAGTAGTTTGGAGTTCAACTCTTTCCGTTTCCTCCCCTTTTTTCTTATAAGGATCGCTGCTAAAACCATGCTTCACAGTGACTTCTAGATATTTATTAAAATTCACGTCCGTTTTGATTTGAAATGGTTTGAATCCCGCCCCCTTATCATTAATTTCCAAGTTTTCCATACAATTATTATTAGAAAAAAATCTACATAAATTTATTTCACCATTTGCTTGTTTATCGAAGTTTTCTATGAAGTTCCAAGGAGAATGTGCGACAGTCGGGACCGAGTCAGGTACGGGTATTTTTTCACCAGCACATACATTCGATACAAATAAAAGAAATGTGGTAATTATGAAAAAAAGATTCTGGTAATACATTTTTCTTGTCATAAACACCTTTCCAAGTAACGAATTCTCAACCACTATACCGCATTGATTATCATATTGGTGTTTGATACTCAGTAGTGCCAAGTCATTGTTTTGACTTGGCATTTTTTTCGTCTGCCAAATAGTGCTTGGGGCACTGATGTTGTTTTGGGTAGCATGCCGCCAATTCATAACCAATTGGAGGTTCCACACCATGGCACTAGGCAAACAGGCGAAAACACTTACCCAGAAGCAAATCGAGGTAGCACTGTCCTACCTTGCAACCACACGATACGGGTTACGTAACCAGGTCATCTTCCTACTTAGCACCAAAGCAGGTTTACGTGCAAAGGAAATCGCAGGTTTGCGGTGGTCGATGGTGGTCGATGCAACCGGGCAAGTAGGAAACAGCATCAACATAACCAATGCGGTGTCAAAGGGTAGTAACGGTGGTAGGTCTATACCCATCAACCGAGACCTTAAGCAACACTTGGTGCAACTGTTCGATCAAGTCAGCAGAGATTCGAGGTTTGATGTACACACTGCGTGCGTCATAACCACTGAAAGGTCGAGTTTTGCCTCAGCGCAGTCCGTTATTAATCAGTTCGCCAAGTGGTATTCCGACCTTGGTTTCATCGGGTGTTCGTCGCACAGTGGTCGCAGGACCTTCATAACCAATGCGGCAAGAAAAATCAGCACAGTTGGGGGTAGCGTAAGAGATGTGCAACTGATGGCAGGGCACAGCAATCTGAACACCACACAGCGTTACATCGAGGTCGACGCTGAGTGTCAGCGCAGGGTGGTGGATTTGGTTTGACGGTCAGCAAACCAGGTCATGAGTCGGCGAACAACTATAACCAATCCCAACGCAACGAGAATTCCAGAAAAATCTCCAATCGTCATCGACCAAACCGCCTTGAGCATTGGATATCCAGGTTCATGCATACCAAAGAAATAAAATTGTGTTCCTAAAGAACTGGTAACTGAAACAATCAAGGCGAGCACAACCAGGTCATACGTTGTGATGTCATCGAGGGTTTGTTTAGTGTCCTTTTTGACTAAATATGCAAGCAAGCACACGTAGGGAAGGACCAACCAAAGCACAATGTGTGTGGCGGCGTCCATTGTATTGCCCGGATAACCAAAATAAGTGTCGACCAAAAACTTACCAAGTGCGATTCCAACGACACCCCAGTGTCTGCCAACAAGCATCGCAAGGAACTTTATTCCTGCTGGTAAAAACAAAATGCTCGCCATGGGCAAGAAATCAAACTCACCCAGAACGTTTACCTGAACCCAAAAAAGTGAAAAATACGATACAGCGAAGGAAATTATTAGGATCAGATTAGTAGCAAAATTCATAATGAAACAGCGTAACACTGGAAGATGCCGAGATCAGTATGCCGTAAATTTGAAGCATCAGTTTCGCCGCTTGTTATTTTTTGAATTGATTAAAAATGCGTCCATCACTCAACCCCTTACGGGGTTCACTCACTTCGTTCGTGGCATCAATTTTTTTGCATTAGTTACCCTGAGTAAATGTTTCGATAGATTTTGATGGTCTGCATACACCTTGCCTTGTTTCAGGCAATCAAGGTGCAGGTGTTTCGATGAGTTCCATCGGTCTCAGTTACTACAAAATTTGGTTTCCCAGCAGACGGCAGGTTATGCGATCTCCGTCTTATTTGCTTGCTGTTTTACGCAGATGTGCTTTGCCGTAACCGAAGCGCACACATCTCATGGGTATAAGGTGTTTCCCACTCACTTTTCTTCATACATCGCTGCTGAACAACCGTTCCGACATTGCAAACGTTAGTCCCACATAGGCAGGTCGTTTAAGGCATCCAACCATCAGTTGGGTAGTGCAATGAAGTCAAACAACGAGCAGTTTGATTTACCTACCGTCACACATCAGAACGGGTTCAGTAGCACTATTACGATCGGCGTGCCAACCTTCAATTCTCGTTTGAACATGTGTTTCATTTTTGAAACCCATACATGTATATATACAAATTGAAGTCGTAAATCCCGCATATTTACGTGTTTTTTTGAAATATTTTTACGATTTTTTCTACTCGTTTACTCTGTTCAGAACGTCGATACTTGGACACTAGCGCACCTACCAACTGGGCGTAAAAATCTCGTCCTGAGTGCGATTTAATCCCTTCACGATTAAGTTCTTGGGCAACCTGCGCATTCGTCAACCCGCTTTCTCCAAGGGTTCGTATGCAGTTGATCAAACCAGCATGCGCAGGATCTAACTGAACGACTGCAAGGGTGTTGGTTGTTATTTCAACTTCAAAACACAAAGACCTTCGAGCGTATTTTCGAAGGTTTTTTATGTACAAATTGAAATTATTCCACGGTTACAGATTTCGCCAAATTTCTTGGCTTGTCCACGTCAGTGCCGCGCGCGCAGGCCGTGTGATAAGCCAGTAATTGCAAGGGCACCACGTGGAGCAGTGGGCTCAGTAAGCCGTAGTTTTCAGGCATGCGTATGACATGAACGCCCGTGCTGCTCTTGATCTTGCTGTCACCGTCAGCGAGCACGTAGAGCACGCCGCCACGCGCGCGGACTTCTTGCATATTGCTTTTTAGCTTTTCAAGCAACTGGTCATTGGGCGCGACCGTCACCACCGGCATCGCCTCGGTCACGAGCGCCAAGGGACCGTGCTTCAACTCGCCTGCTGGATAGGCCTCCGCGTGGATGTAGCTGATCTCTTTGAGTTTGAGAGCGCCCTCGAGCGCAATCGGATAGTGCAGCCCGCGGCCCAAGAACAAAGCGTTATCCATACGGGCGAAATCTTGCGCCCATGCAATGATTTGTGGCTCAAGCGCCAGCACATCTTGCAGTGCGGCGGGTAGATGCCGCATGGCCTTGAGGTAGGCCGCCTCCGCTTCCGCGGTCAAGCGACCGTTGGCTTGTGCCAGTGCTAATGTCAGCAAAAACAAGCCCGCCAGTTGGGTGGTGAAGGCTTTGGTCGACGCCACACCGATTTCAACACCTGCGCGCGTGATGTAGGCCAGTTTGCACTCGCGCACCATCGCAGAAGTTGCTACGTTGCAAATGGTTAGCGTGTGGTGCATGCCCATCGACTGCGCATGGCGTAACGCGGCGAGCGTATCCGCCGTCTCGCCGCTTTGGCTCAATGTCACCACCAGGGTATTGGGGTGCGGCACGCTGGTTCGGTAGCGGTATTCGCTGGCCACTTCCACTTGCGTTGGGATACCGGCGATCATTTCTAACCAGTACTTTGCGGCGCAACCGCTGTAGTAACTTGTGCCGCAAGCCAGTATGAGAATCCGATCAATCACCTTGAATGTGGCATGCGCATTTTGGCCCGGTGCAGGCTGTGAGATGCCATCGAACAGCTCTGGAACAATGCCAGCGATACCGTCGAGCGTGTCCGCAATCGCACGGGGTTGTTCGAAAATTTCTTTTTGCATGTAGTGCCGGTAAGGCCCTAACTCAGCAGCGCCACTGTGCGCATGGACGGTCTTCACATCGCGTGAAACGGGGCGACCTTCTGCATCGACGATCCAAAATTTACCCAGCTGCAAGTCAACCCGATCCCCCTCTTCAAGGTAAACAATCTGATCGGTGACACCCGCCAACGCCATGGCATCACTGGCCAAGAACTGGGCTTGTGCGTCTTGCGTGCTACCAACGCCCAGTACCAACGGCGAACCGAGGCGAGCGCCCACAATACGATGGGGTTCATCTTTGTGAAATGCAGCAATGGCATACGCGCCCTGCAACTTGGCAACGGTGGCTTGCAGGGCCTCAAACAAGTCGCCGTCATACAAAGAATCCAGTAAATGTGCGATGACTTCGGTATCGGTCTGACTGCTGAAGTGGTAGCCCTTGGCCTGCAAGCTCTCGCGTAACTCATCGTGGTTTTCAATGATGCCGTTATGCACCAAAGCAATGCGCCCCGGGCGCTCCGGATTGGGCGATCCTGCGTCCACCCCCGGACCATGGCTGAAATGCGGGTGCGCGTTGTGCACCGCCGGCGCACCGTGCGTGGCCCAGCGTGTATGCGCAATGCCGGTCCCACCAGAAAGCTGCGACTGCTCGATTTGCGTCAGCAATTCGGCCACGCGTGCGGTACTTCGGCTACGCTGAAGCCCTTGGGCATGCACGGCAACGCCGCAGGAGTCGTAGCCACGGTATTCCAATCGTTGCAGGCCTTGGACCAAGACGGGAACCACATTGACCGATGAAACGGCGCCAACAATGCCACACATAAAAACCCCACGATGTAAACGTTCTGCGTGCTAGCTTACGGCGCACGACGAAACAAATGGTTTCATATTTGTGTCATTTTTGAAATTTTCAATCACATAAGACATATAAAGGCATAAAATTTCATTAAATGTATTTTTTAGAGAGGAAATTTCATGATTGACTCAACCGATCGAGCCATCTTAAAAATTCTGCAAACGCAAGGCGACATCACAAACGCGGAACTGTCGACAAGGGTCCAAACATCACCCGCCACCACCTTGCGACGCGTCAACCGCTTGAAGGCCGAAGGCGTCATTCATCACACCGCCGCTATTTTGGATGTCGATCGCCTAAAAGCCAGTATTGGTGCGGGTTTAGAGGCGATCGTAGAGATCAGCCTTGATCATCAAAGCACCGCGCTGCTCGATGCTTTCGAGCAACTTGCGTGCGCTCACCCCAACGTACAGCAGTGCTATCGCACCAGCCCAGGGCCTGACTTTGTGCTGGTTATCACGGCGCAAGACATGCCGCAGTACCACGCCATCACCCAAGCACTTTTCACCAGTCAAGCCAACGTCCGGAACGTAAAGGCATTTTTCAGCATAAAAAGAGCCAAATTTGGGACCGCACTCCCTCTATGAAGCGCGCAAAAGGCATACCCTGATGCATCAGTCTGTCAATATTTAGCCTCTATATAAACTTTAAATCACCAATTAGGGAAAATACGGGCATAAATTGCCATAAAAGTATCATTTTGATTTTTTACGATATCAATCTCGATTGGGTTGACGACGCAAACTTCGTCCAACGGTTCGTGGAACCGTTTTTTGAACGTGTTCATATTCCTTCAATCAACAGGAGACTGGAATGAAATTTCGCATCGCTTCCGCTTTGACAGCGGCCATGATGACTGCTGGTATGGCTCAGGCCGCTACCGAGTTGGTCGTCGCTACCGTTAACAACGGTCACATGATTGAAATGCAAAAGCTGACCAAGCATTTCGAATCAGCAAACCCCGGTATCACCGTTAAGTGGGTCACTCTGGAAGAGGGTGTCCTGCGTCAACGCGTGACCACCGACATCGCCACCAAAGGCGGTCAGTTCGACATCATGACCATCGGCATGTACGAAACACCCATCTGGGGCAAAAAGGGTTGGCTGCAAGAGTTGAAGACCGACGCCGCTTACGACGCCGATGACATCCTCCCCGCCATGCGCAATGGCTTGTCCGTCGACGGCAAGATGTTTGCAGTGCCCTTCTACGGCGAGAGCTCGATGCTCATGTACCGTAAAGACCTAACCGACAAAGCCGGTATCAAGATCCCGAACAACCCCACATGGGACTTGGTTCGCGAAACGGCAGCCAAAATCCACGACCCCGCCAACGGCGTTTACGGTATTTGCTTGCGCGGCAAGCCAGGCTGGGGTGACAACGCGGCATTCTTGACCACGGTTGTGAACACCTACGGCGGTCAATGGTTCGACATGAAGTGGAAGCCACAGCTCGAATCCAAGCCATGGAAAGACGCCATCGGCATGTACGTCAACCTTTTGACAAAGTACGGCCCTCCCGGCTCAGAGAACAACAGCTTCAACGAAATTTTGGCGCTGTACAACGAAGGTAAGTGCGGCATGTGGATTGATGCCACCATCGCAGCCTCATTCATCTCTGACTCCCGTCAGTCAAAAGTGGCTGACAAAGTTGCCTTCGCACAGGCCCCCACACAAGTGACGCCCAAAGGCGCCAACTGGTTGTGGGCATGGGCATTGGCAATCCCCGCTGGCTCAAAGAAAGTTGACGCTGCAACCAAGTTCGTGACCTGGGCAACGTCAAAAGAGTACATCGAGTTGGTCGCCAAAACCAACGGCTGGGCGTCAGTCCCGACTGGCACACGCAAGTCAACCTACGCGAACCCCAACTTTGTGAAGGCTGCTCGCTTTGCTGACGCCGAGAAAGCTGCGATTGACACCGCCAATCCTGCTGACTCAACCCTGCCAAAGAGCCCCTATGTTGGCGTGCAGTTCGCTGCGATTCCTGAGTTCCAATCCATCGGTACCGCCGTTGGCCAGGAGCTGACCGCCGCCTTGGCTGGGAAAAAATCGGTTGATGCCGCATTGAAGGCCAGCCAAGTGATTGCTGATCGTCAAATGAAGAAAGCCGGTTACTACAAGTAATTCGGTCTTGTTGGTCTGAAGGCTCCGCCCCCTCCGGGGGCGGCCCTTCAATTGCATTGAGCCTCCAGTTCAACGAGGTGGCTGAATGGTTACCTCGTTTTTTGCTCACTGTTTGATTGAGATCAGGGAACCCTATGTCCCAAAAGTCTGCGCCCCGAACCTTGCCCCGGCTTCTACAAGCGCCTGCTGTTGTCAGCCTGCTGCTCTGGATGATCGTCCCATTGGTGATGACGATTTACTTCAGCACCATCCGTTTCAACCTGATGCAACCCGACAACACGGGGTTCATCGGCCTAGAAAATTACGAATACTTCATTACCGACCCGTCATTTTGGCCAGCCGTCTTAAATACCGTGCTGTTACTTGGCTGGGTGATTGTCATCACTGTTGTGCTGGGCCTGTTTCTTGGCCTGATCACAGATGCCCCATTTCCCGGACGCGGCATTGCACGCGTCTTGCTGATCTCCCCTTTCTTTGTCATGCCCACAGTCAATGCCTTGCTGTGGAAGCACATGATGATGAACCCCGTATACGGCGTGCTGGCGCAGGTCTGGATTTTCTTCGGCGCCGAGCCCGTGAACTGGTTAACGGATTACCCGTTGTTTTCCATCATCCTGATCGTGAGCTGGCAGTGGCTACCGTTTGCGGCACTGATTTTTATCACCGCGCTGCAAAGCATGGACCGCGAGCAATTAGAAGCCGCCCGCATGGATGGCGCGACCTATTTGCAACAACTGCGCTACCTGTACATCCCACATCTCAGCCGACCGATCGCGGTCGTTGTGATGATTGAAATGATTTTCCTGCTGAGCGTCTTTGCTGAGATCTTCACGACCACGCAAGGCGGTCCCAGCGATGCCAGTACCAATGTGACTTTCCTCATCTTCAAACAAGCGCTGCTTGACTTTGACTTCGGCGTCGCGTCTGCTGGCGCCCTCTTCGCCGTGATCATTGCCAACATTGCGGCCGTCTTCTTGATCCGCATGGTTGGCAAGAACCTGGACTGATGTGAGCCCCCCAATGAGACACCATCGCCCCACTTACACCCCTGCCATGATCCTGCGAACGCTGGTCGCATGGTCAGTCACGCTGTTCCTATTCTTCCCTTTGGGTTGGATGGCGCTAACCGCTTTCAAAACTGAGTTGCAAGCGATTGCCGTGCCGCCTCTCGTGCTATTCGAGCCAACGCTGGAAAATTTCACCATCGTCCAAGAGCGCAGCGACTACATGCATTACGCGCTCAACTCGCTGATCACCAGTGTCGGGTCGACCATCCTGGGCTTGGCAATTGCGGCGCCGGCAGCTTACGCCATGGCGTTTTACCCCAGCAAAGCCACCAAAGATGTATTGATGTGGATGCTATCGACCAAAATGATGCCAGCGGTAGGCGCGTTGATGCCGATTTATGTATTGGCCCAAAGCAGCAACATGCTCGATAGCCTGACCGCGTTGGTCATCATTTTCACACTCGCAAATTTACCGATCATGGTGTGGATGCTGTACGCCGGCTTCAAAGATATTCCGAAAGAAATTCTTGATGCAGCACGCATGGACGGCGCGACCCTATGGCAAGAGGCACGCATGGTCTTGCTGCCGCTCGCCATCGGTACGATCGCCTCCACTGGCTTGCTGTGCTTGGTTTTGAGTTGGAATGAGGCATTTTGGAGTCTCACGCTGACGGCGGCAAAAGCAGGCACATTGGCCGCATTGATCGCTCAGTACTCCAGCCCCGAGGGCTTGTTTTGGGCCAAGCTATCGGCGGCTTCACTCATAGCAATCGCGCCGATCGTGGTTTTTGGCTGGTTCAGTCAAAAGCAGTTGGTGCAAGGCCTCACCTTCGGCGCCGTCAAATAAGTACCACCCTCATCAGATAGCAATACATAGAGAGCACGCAAATGGCTTACCTTGAGCTTAAAGGCATCGAAAAATTTTTTGGCGAGCACCGCGCCATCAAAGGCATTGACTTAGAAATTCAACCCGGCGAATTCATCGTTTTCGTGGGACCCTCCGGTTGCGGCAAGAGTACCCTGCTGCGTTTGATTGCTGGCCTTGAGCACATCGATGGCGGGCAATTGAATTTGGATGGCCGTGACATTACACACCTGCCCTCCTCCAAGCGCGACTTGGCCATGGTGTTCCAAAGCTATGCGCTTTATCCGCACATGAGCGTTTACGAGAACATGAGTTTCGCCTTGAAACTTGCTGGCGAATCGAAAAAAACTATCAACGAAAAAGTGACCCGTGCGGCCGACATTCTCAACCTAACCGACTACCTTGAGCGTACGCCCGGCGCTCTGTCTGGCGGTCAACGTCAGCGTGTCGCGATTGGTCGTGCCATCGTTCGTGCGCCCAAGGTCTTCTTATTTGATGAACCGTTGTCCAACCTCGATGCCGCATTGCGCGGCCAAACGCGCGTCGAAATCGCGCAGTTACACCGCGACCTGGGTGCGACCACCATTTATGTCACGCACGACCAAGTTGAAGCGATGACGCTGGCAGACCGGGTCGTTGTGCTTCGTGATGGCCTGATCGAGCAAGTCGGCTCACCACTGGAGTTGTATGACAATCCGGTCAATCAATTTGTTGCACAATTCATCGGCACCCCGCAAATGAACGTGGCACCGCTCGCACAACTACCCGCAGAGGTGCGCGCAGCCGCACCTGCAGGCGCCGATGGTGGCAGCATGGGACTGCGTCCTGAAAGCGTGCGGCTTGCCGAAGATGGGACTGGTGTCCCAGCGACCGTTGTCTTGGTGGAAGCGCTGGGCGCCGAAACCTTGATTTACGCCAAAACGCAAACCGGCGCCCAAATGGTGGCGCGTCAGGCCGATCGTGCAAACGTTCATGTGGGTGACGCGGTCGGTTTGGTTTTGGATCTCAGTAAAGCGCATTGGTTCGACACCCAAGGCTGCACGGTACGCAACCCCGTTTAACCATTCGATTCACACCTCCTCTCACGTCCCTCGTACCATGACCACATTGGATACCACTCACCTCTGGATGCTGCATCTTGGGCTCGGCTCATTTCACCGCGCGCACCAGGCCGTCTATTTAAATGCACTGCATACAGCTGGCGACACCCGCTGGGCGCTCGCGGGCGGGAACATCCGGCCCGATATGACGCAAACCATCGCTGACTTGAAGGCCCAAGACGGCAGCTACACCCTAGAAACCGTGACGCCACAAGGCGTCTACAGCTACGAGCGCATCACCGCCATCAAGCGCGTCGTGAGTTACAGCGATGACCTCGTCGGCTTGATCGACATCGCCCAAAATGCCGCCACACGCATCATCAGTTTCACAGTGACGGAGGCGGGCTACTATTTAGATGCCAACGACCAGTTGGATCTGTCCTTTGCGGACCTTGCCGCCGATATCAAAGCCGTGAAAGCCGGTCGTGCAGGACACACCATCTACGGTGCGTTGTGCACCTTATTGCGTGCCCGCATGGTGGCACTCAACACCTCAGAGACGGGGGTTACGCTGCTGAATTGCGATAACTTGCGACACAACGGCGACCGCTCACGGGCGGGCTTGCTGCAGTTCATCAAACACATTGGTGACGAGGCACTGGGTGCTTGGGTCGCAGCCTACACCACCAGCCCCAACGCCATGGTTGATCGCATCACCCCGCGCCCGACACCGGCAGTTGTGGCACGCGTGAAGGCCGCGACCGGTCAAGACGACCCAGCCAGCCTCATGGGTGAGTCATTCATTCAATGGGTCATCGAAGACAACTTTATCAACGGACGCCCCGCATTCGAGACGGTCGGCGTTGAGATGGTTGAGGATGTCGCTGCCTACGAAGAGGCCAAAATCCGTTTACTGAATGCCACCCACAGTTGTATCGCTTGGGCGGGCACCCTGCTGGGTATGACGTACATCCACGAGGGCACGTTGCATGCCCCCACCCGGCAGTTGGCCTACAACTACGTCACCGATGACGTTATCCCCGTATTGACCCCTTGCCCCATCGACCTCGAACAATACCGCGATGTGGTGTTGGACCGCTTCAGCAACCCCGCTATCGCTGACACGAACCAACGCGTCGCCATGGATGGGTTTTCAAAGATCCCCGGGTTCATTGCACCAACCATCCGCGAGCGCCTCGCGCGCAAAGAATCCATCGCCGCTGTGATGATTTTGCCCGCGTTGTTTCTGGCCTATTTACAACGCTGGCATCGCGGTGAACTTCCGCACGTTTATCAAGACCAAGCCATGAATCCCGAGGTTGCGCATGCGATTTGTGCCGATGCGGATCCGGTCCGTGCGTTTGCCTGCGACGAAGTTTTGTGGGGTGATCTCGCGGGCAGCGAGGTGCTAATCAGTGCCTTATCAAAAGCGTACACTGCGGTTCAAGAATTTTTGGACACGCACGGCTTACAACCCGCCTGAACCACACCGCACCACTGAGACGACACACCATGAGCACACCATTAGCCCATCAACACGCGTTGCTAACCGGCGCAGGGGGTGGCATTGGCGCCGCCGTCGCGCGTGCTTTCGCCACCGCTGGCGCCAAGTGCACGGTCGTCGATATCGGCGCCAGCGCGAGCAAAGACGTGCAGCAATTGATGGCCGACTTTCCAAACGCGATTCAGTACATTGCGTGTGACGTCACCGACACCAAGGCCATCAAACCTATGGTGGCCCAAGCCGCTTCCACCTTTGGCCCGATTCATACCTTGTTCAACAACGCTGCGATATTCGACATGGCGCCACTCCTCGAATCAAATGAGGCCATGTATGACAAGATCTTCTCGGTCAATGTGAAAGGTGCATTTTTTGTCATGCAAGCGGTGTTACAGCACATGGTTGATAGCGGTACACGCGGTGCGGTGGTCAACATGGCCTCACAAGCGGGAAGACGCGGCGAGGCTTTGGTCTCGCATTACTGCGCCAGTAAAGCGGCGATCGTGAGTTATACCCAATCCGCTGCACTGGCCATGGCGCCGCACCATATCCGCGTCAACGGTATTTCCCCCGGCGTGATTGATACGCCGATGTGGGCGAGTGTGGACGCGCTATTCGCGAAGTATGAGAACCTGCCGATCGGTGAGAAAAAGAAACAAGTCGGTCTCGCCGTGCCCCTCGGTTATATGGGGTCGCCGCAGGATATTTGTGGTGCCGCAGTCTTTTTGGCCAGCCCTGAAGCCAGTTACATCACAGCGCAAACGCTGAATGTTGACGGCGGCAATGTGATGAGTTAATTTTATACAGTGAACAAGCGCGCCTTTGCCCTTCCCCGACAAGTCAAGCCTGAGCTTGAGCACGTTTATTCGCGCTCGCCCAAACTGGGCTATGAGCCGCCAGAAGAGGCTGGCGTGGTGCGTTGTTTGAGTCATGGGTTTCCAACCGAACTGGAGCGCTGGCACTTCCATGACGAGTACGAGCTGCACTTGATCACGCAAACCAATGGCAAAGCGTTCGTCGGCGACTGGATCGGCCCGTTCTCGCCAGGCCATTTGGTGCTGTGTGGGCCCCGGTTACCGCACAATTGGGTCTCGATGGATGCCCCCGAGGGCGGCGTCAGCGAGCGGGACTACGTGATCCAGTTCGACCACGACCCCATTGCATCGGCTGCCAAACACCTGCCTGAACTTGCCGAGCTCATGCCATTACTCGAGCGCGCCAAACACGGTATCGAATTTTTCGGCTTGGGTGACGCCGCACTCACGCATTGGCACCGAGTCAAAGCCGCCAAGGGGACGGCCCGCATGGCGGCATTTTTTGACTTCCTGGCCATGCTGGTGTCGTGCAGTGACTACCGCCTGCTCTCCAACATTCAGCTTCAAGGTGCCGCCCATGACGAGCCAGGCATGGATCTCATCAACCAGATTGTCAACCGCATCACAGACAACCTGTCAGAGCCCGTTTCAATGGCTGACGTCGCCAGTGAAATGGGGATGTCAGAAACCCGTTTCTCCCGTTTTTTCCGCAAGGCGACCGGCAACAGCTACACCGACTTTGTGAACCGGATTCGCGTCCATAAGGCTTGTCACCTCTTGATGGAGACCGACAAATTAGTGGCTGATATTTGTTATGAGGTTGGCTTCAACAACGTCGCTAACTTCAATCGCCGATTCTTAGAGGCGAAGGGCATGACACCATCCGAGTTTCGCCGACAATCGGTGCGGCGATTCGGCACGCGCAAGTTAGCCAGCTGAACACACCTATGTTTCTTGGCCTCGATCTGGGCACTTCAGAGCTCAAAGCGTTGCTGCTGAATGCCCAGCACGACATCGTCGCGACTGCGCACGCGCCGCTGCGTGTCGACAACCCCAAACCCCTGTGGTCCGAGCAATCGCCTGCATCCTGGTGGCAAGCGCTTGAAGCCGTTATGGATGACCTTCATCAACGTGTTCCTGAAGCGCTGGCTAACTTAGAGGGCATTGGTCTATCGGGTCAAATGCACGGCGCCGTTTTACTCGACGCAGACGAACGCGTGTTGAGACCCGCCATTCTCTGGAACGATGGTCGAAGCTTCGCGCAATGTGAAGCGCTGACCAAGGCGGTACCGCAACTCAGTGACATCGCGGGCAATCTGGCCATGCCAGGCTTTACGGCGCCAAAATTGCAATGGGTCCGGGACAACGAGCCTGATGTGTTCGCGCAGGTGCGACAGGTGCTACTGCCCAAGGATTGGTTACGGTTGCAGCTCTGCGGCGAGGCGGTCAGTGAGATGTCGGATGCAGCGGGTACCCTGTGGCTCGACGTCGCAAAGCGCGACTGGTCGGATACGCTGCTGGAGGCTTGCGGCCTGACCCGTGCCCACATGCCCCGTTTGGTTGAAGGCAGTGCGCCGTCCGGCTCACTGTTGCCTGAATGGTCTGCACGTTGGGGCATCCCCACCAACACCGTGATCGCGGGTGGCGCGGGCGATAACGCCGCCAGCGCGATTGGTATGGGCGTCGGCGTCGGCGCCGCGGGCGAAGGCTTTGTATCGCTGGGCACCTCAGGGGTTGTGTTTGTCGCCAGTGATCAATACACGCCAAACCCAGCTCAGGCCGTGCACGCTTTCTGCCACGCGTTGCCCAACCGATGGCATCAAATGAGCGTCATGCACAGCGCAGCCAGTGCCTTAAGTTGGGCAAAGCGTACCCTCAATGTCAGTAATGAGGGTGCGCTGCTCGATTTAGCGGCCACTTTGCCCGCGCCTGCGCGCGCACATGCGCCTTTGTTCTTGCCTTACCTCACGGGTGAACGCTCTCCCTACAACAATGCCAATGCGAAGGCGACCTGGTTTGGTCTAACCGCAACGCATGACACCGCTGCGCTGGCCTATGCCGTAGCGGAGGGTGTGGGGTTTGGCTTGCTGGATGGTCTGCAAACGCTCGCACTGGGTCATGCAACGGGGCTGTCAGTGGTGGGCGGCGGTAGCCGCAGTGACTGGTGGTTGCAGTTACTCGCCGATATATTTCAATTGGATTTACACCTGCACAGCGGCGCCACGACGGGTGCGGCGCTGGGTGCAGCGCGACTGGGCTGGCTGGCCACCTTGCCGCAAACCGCAGCCAATTTCGAACGCGTTTGTGTGCGTCCACCCATCGAAAAAACCTTCACCCCAGATCGGGGGGACACCACGTTGCACGAGTTGCTCGCAAAGCGACATGCGCGCTTCCGTGCGCTGTATCAGGCAACAAAACCGTTGATGGTGGCGAGCTAGCGTTGCAGCTTGGTAGTCGCCATGGCGATGACAGATTTAAAGCATCTGCTTATTTCTTTTTACTCGGTCGCTGCCAATTTGGAATCGAGATTTGCTTGCCGCGTGCCACAGTGAGCGCACCCGCCGGCGTGTCTTTCGTCACGGTAGAACCACCGCCCACCGTGCCGCCCGCGCCAATGGTCACGGGCGCCACCAAGACGCAGTTGCTACCGACATGCACATCGGCCTCGATGATGGTTCGGTGTTTGTTCGCCCCGTCATAGTTGGCGGTAATGCTGCCGGCGCCATAATTCACGCGCTCACCAACCTGTGCATCACCCAGATACGCCAAGTGGTTAGCTTTGGCACCGTCGGCTAACGAGCTGTTCTTGATCTCTACAAAGTTACCAACGTGGACCTCTCGCCCCAGATTTGCACCGGGTCGCAACCGGGCAAACGGGCCAATCAGCGCGCCCTCACCCACCGTCACACCAGCCGCTTCACCGTCGATGTGTGTAAACGGGTGAATCACGGCACCAGCCGCAATGTGGGCGTTTGCAATCACACAATTAGCGCCAACCCGCACCCCATCACCCAAGCTGACGCGACCTTGGAAAACGCAGTTGACGTCGATTTCAACATCGGTGCCGCACGTGAGCTCACCGCGCACATCGAAACGCTCCGGATCTGCCAACCGAACACCCGCCTGCATGTGGGCATCTGCCTGGTGACGCTGGTATACCCGCTCCAACGCGGCTAGTTGTGCGGGGCTGTTCACACCCGCGACCTCCCAATCATTTTGAATACAGTGGGCTTGTACGGGCAAGCCATCAGCGACCGCTTGGGCCACCACGTCGGTCAAGTAGTATTCGCCCTGCTGGTTATCGTTGCCTAATTTCGCAATCGCCGCGCGTAACCAAGCCGTTGGCACCGCCATGATGCCGCTGTAAATCTCAGTGACGGCACGTTCTTGCGGCGTGGCGTCTTTCTCCTCACGGATCGCTTGCACCTGCTGATCGGCGTTGCGCAGGATACGGCCGTAACCGGTGGGGTCCGTCAGATTGACCGTGAGCAACGCCATCTGACCGCCGCCGCACATGGCGACCAGCGCAGTCAATGTCTCGGGGCGGGTCAATGGCACATCGCCCGACAACACCAAGGTCATCCCATCGTCTTGCAGCGCGGGCAACGCTTGCATCACGGCATGGCCGGTGCCAAGCTGGGGCTCTTGCACCACGCAGGCCACGCGCTCATGCCGCGTCGCAAAGGCTTGAACCGCCTCTTTTTGGTGGCCTGTGATCACCACCACATCACGGACGCCAAGCCCTAGTGCGGTATCAAGTACATGCCCCAGCAAAGCGCGTCCTGCCAAAGCCTGCAATACTTTCGGCTTTTGGCTTCGCATGCGGGTGCCCTTTCCGGCCGCCATCACGACGACGTCTACCGGCTTACTGAGGGCTGCAAAGGCTTTGGTTGACATGATTTCACTTTCAAAAGGTTCTTCTATTATCGCCAAGCGTGTCGTGACGCTGTTCCTATGCCTGACGCTGCTCGGCTGCAGCGCCCTGAAGCTTTTATACAACCAGTTACCCACTGTCAGCTACTGGTGGCTGGACGGTTACTTTGATATCAACGACCAACAGGCACCCGACCTGAAACTTGGCCTGCGCGACGTCTTGGCGTGGCACAAGGCAAACGAGCTCCCCGCCGTTAACGCCCTGCTATCGGATGTCGAGCAGCAGCTTGAAAAGCCCATCACAGGAGCTCAAATGTGCGGGTGGTTCACGCGCTTCGAACCCCGGGTCAATGCCGTTCTCGACCGAACCGCTGTAATGGCGGCCCCCATTTTGATCACGCTCACCGCTGATCAACTGCGTTACTTTGACAAGGCCATCGCCGAGAATAATGCTGAATGGCGCGAGAAGTGGTTGGACGCTAGCCCTGAGGACTTGATGGAGTCACGCCTCGAACGCGCCATTGAGAACCTCGAGCGGGTGTATGGCCCGATCAGCCGTCAGCAAACCGAGGCCGTGAAGGCGCGCTTGGCGAAAGAGGCCTATGACTTCGAGCAGAACTGGCGAAACCGCCTGCGTAACCAAACAGCGTTCAAAGGGTGGTTAGTCGCCTATCGGGGGCGCGTACTCGACACCCCTGAAGCGAAACAAGCGGCCGCCCAGAGCCTGCAAGCCGTATGGCGCGCCACGGCGGAGTGGCGCATGGCGGAAAGGCAGCAAACCTGCCAGCTACTGGCCGACTTCCATAGCCTAATGACACCCGCGCAATGGGCGCAAGCGGTCAAAACCTATCAGGGTTATCAAAAAGACTTACAAAGTCTCCACTTGGGCGGTTAAGCCCCTGCTCAGGGGTTGATTTTTAACCCCAGCCCTTGAAATGCCATTTTTCGCCCTTATCATTAGCACTCGACGGACTTGAGTGCTAACAATGGCTTGTCGAACTGACAGACCTTGGTCGTTCAGGTTCCGCACCCAGGGCCGAAGCCCCGGGGCAATTTTTATCAACGTCGTTACTCTCTAAGGAGAAATCATGAAACTCACACCGTTGCACGATCGCGTGATCGTTAAGCGTTTGGAAGTCGAAACCAAAACCGCCTCTGGCATTTACATCCCTGACAACGCGGCAGAAAAGCCCGACCAAGGTGAAGTGTTGGCCGTCGGCCCCGGCAAGCGCAACGACAAGGGCGAAATCTCTGCGATGTCCGTGAAAGTTGGTGACCGCGTCTTGTTTGGCAAGTACAGCGGCCAGTCCGTCAAGGTTGACGGCGACGAACTGTTGGTCATGAAGGAAGACGACCTGTTCGCTGTTGTTTCTTAATTGAACCAACGCGACGATCGCACTTCAGAAAAACACATATTTAAAGGAATTTAGAAAATGGCAGCAAAAGACGTAATCTTTGGCGGCGAAGCCCGTGCTCGCATGGTTGAGGGTGTCAACATCCTGGCCAACGCTGTGAAAGTAACCTTGGGCCCAAAAGGTCGCAACGTGGTGCTCGAGCGCTCATTCGGCGCCCCCACCGTGACCAAAGACGGTGTGTCAGTTGCGAAAGAAATCGAACTGAAAGACAAGTTGCAAAACATGGGCGCGCAAATGGTCAAGGAAGTGGCCTCACGCACCAGCGACAACGCCGGTGACGGTACCACCACCGCAACCGTTTTGACCCAGTCAATCATCCGCGAAGGCATGAAGTACGTTGCCGCAGGCATGAACCCCATGGACCTGAAGCGCGGTATCGATAAAGCTGTTGTGCGCTTGATCGAAGAGCTGAAGAAGTCCAGCAAAGCCACGACGACCAACAAAGAAATCGCACAGGTCGGCACGATCTCTGCAAACTCTGACGAGTCAATCGGCCAAATCATTGCCGAAGCCATGGACAAGGTTGGTAAAGAAGGAGTGATCACCGTTGAAGACGGCAAGTCACTGCAAAACGAGTTAGAAGTTGTCGAAGGTATGCAATTCGACCGTGGCTACCTGTCACCCTACTTCGTAAACTCACCCGAGAAGCAGGCTGCGTTGCTTGAGAACCCTTACGTGCTGTTGCACGACAAGAAGATCAGCAACATCCGTGACCTGTTGCCCACATTGGAGCAAGTTGCCAAGTCAAGCCGCCCCTTGCTGATCATTGCTGAAGACGTCGACGGCGAAGCCTTGGCGACATTAGTTGTGAACACCATCCGCGGTATCTTGAAGGTGGTCGCTGTTAAGGCTCCTGGCTTCGGCGATCGTCGCAAGGCCATGTTGGAAGACATCGCCATCCTGACTGGCGGTAAAGTCATCGCTGAAGAAGTTGGCCTGACACTCGAAAAAGTGACCTTGGCTGACTTGGGTCAAGCCAAGCGCGTTGAAGTGGGCAAAGAGGCCACGATCATCATCGACGGTGCTGGCGACGCTGGCGACATCGAAGCACGTGTGAAGCAAATCCGCGTTCAGATCGAAGAAGCAACCAGCGACTACGACCGCGAGAAGCTGCAAGAGCGCGTGGCCAAGTTGGCCGGCGGTGTGGCGTTGATCAAAGTTGGCGCAGCAACCGAAGTCGAAATGAAAGAGAAGAAAGCCCGCGTTGAAGACGCGTTGCACGCCACCCGTGCAGCCGTTGAAGAGGGCGTGGTTTCTGGTGGTGGCGTGGCTTTGCTGCGCGCCCGTCAGAACGCAGGTGAGATCAAGGGTGACAACGCTGACCAAGACGCCGGTATCAAGCTGGTGTTGAAGGCCATCGAAGCACCTCTGCGCGAGATCGTTGCCAACGCCGGTGGCGAGCCCAGCGTGGTGATCAACAAGGTCATGGAAGGTAAAGGTAACTTCGGCTTCAACGCCGCAAACGACACCTACGGCGACATGATCGAAATGGGTATTTTGGATCCCACGAAAGTGACCCGCACCGCGCTGCAAAACGCAGCCTCAGTTGCCAGCTTGATGTTGACAACCGAGTGCATGGTCTCTGAGACCCCAAAAGATGACGCACCCTCAATGGGCGGCGGCGACATGGGTGGTATGGGCGGCATGGGTGGTATGGGCGGCATGGGTATGTAATTACCCACCGCTCGTCACACGAGCAGTCAACCCGCAGGGCCTCGGCCCTTGCGGGTTTTTTTACGTCTGTTCATCGCGTTTGAATACCTTCGTTGAGGCCTTATGAACTAAACGCTTGTGTACTGATCGGTTTTCTAGTGATGTGTTTTGGGACATCACCGATGCGGTCGAAAGTGCAAACGCCAGACGAGAAAAATATAGCGAATAAATAACTGCTGCCCTTCGATGTAAGGACGCGTTTTTTCTACATCGAACGACGTAGTAAACCGCGAAATAAATGAACTTTCGCTGGCTTGTAGCCGTGGTATCTGCTTTTGAAAATTGATTTAAGCCCCGTTTTGGGACGTGTATTTATTTTCATTTTTAGCCAGATCACCGCATAAACCGCAAAGTATTCATCACCCTGGCCATCGGGTTTTTAGTGGCTTTCAACGCACACAGCGCACCAACGGCGAGCGTCGCGCATCAGGCGAATGCAAAGCTTTTATTCAAAGCGAAATTACGTGCCGCATTGGCCACCGGGCCCGCTCTGGCACCTGATATTTCAAGTCGATTCGCAAAACAGGGTGTCACCACAGACGGCGTCAGCACCGCTTTGGCCTTAGCAGGCGGCGCTAAGGAACTGAACCCCCTGTTAGGGGCATCGCCAAGCCCGCTCACCTTGGTTGGCTTTACGGCGATCAAAGTGGCTTATGCGAATCATCTGGCGCTGCGCCCCAACCAACGGGCCCAAGCGCGTGCCGCTGACTTGTGCACCCTGGGTTCGCTGGGGGACGGCGCCACCGCCAACAACCTCAGTGTGCTGATCGGCGCCAGTACGGGCCTCCCGCTGGCGATCGGGGCGTGGGTGGCCACCGCACGCTACAACGATTGCATGAAAGCCGCGCAAACCGCCTACCTCACGCATGTTGCGCCACAGCTTTGGGCTGAGGCGCAACAACAGGCGCGCTTACAGCGCTGATTTGATGAGGGCTTCGAGGGTATGCGTATCTTTGACAAACGCACGAATACCCTCGCTCAATTTGTCGGTTGCCATGGCGTCTTCATTAAGTGCAAATCGGAACGCGGCTTCCGATAATTGGTTCCGTGTGAGGTCTTCGGTAAAACCCAAGTCAGCGGGCTGCGCGGCATTGAGCGCTTGGGGTAAGGGCTCGGTTGCATCGCGCAATTGTGCCAGTAGGTCGGGGCTGATGGTCAGCAAATCACAGCCCGCCAGCGCCCGGATCTGTCCGGCATTGCGGAAGCTCGCACCCATCACCTCGGTCGCAACGCCATGGCGCTTGTAGTAGGCGTAGATACGGGCCACTGATTGGACGCCGGGGTCATTCGAGCCGGCATTGGCCTGTTCGTCCCAGTTAGCGCCCGCCTGCTTTTTGTACCAGTCATAAATACGGCCCACGAAGGGCGAAATCAACTGCACCTTGGCGTCCGCACAGGCCACCGCTTGGGCAAAGGAGAATAACAGTGTGAGGTTGGTATGGATGCCTTCCGCTTCCAACGTGGTTGCGGCCTGAATACCCTCCCACGTCGAAGCCATCTTGATCAGGATACGGTCATTGCCGATACCGGCGGCGTTGTAGAGCTCCATCAGCTGGCGCGCTTTGGCGATCGTCGCCGCTTTATCAAAGCTCAAGCGGGCATCAACCTCAGTCGATACGCGGCCTGGGATTAGCTTCAAAATTTCACAGCCAAAACCCACCAACAACACATCCATCACTGCGTCAGTGGTGGCTGTGCCGTTGCCAGCCGCCTTGGCTTCAGCGACAGCCTTGGCCAACAGCGGTTGGTAGGCTGGCATCTGCACCGCCTTCAAAATGAGTGAAGGATTCGTGGTGGCGTCTTGTGGTGCATAGGCCGCAATTTGCTGGAAATCCCCGGTATCGGCAACGACGGTTGTGAACTGTTTGAGGGCTTCGAGCTGATTCATTTGCGACTTTCAGTTGTGGGTTGGATGGAATAAAGTTACAGTTACGACACCGTCAATATTGTAACTTGTGCCAATTTTAGCGCGCCAAAAAACCATGCTCGACCGGATCACCGCCTCTCTTTCGTCACTGGCCCCTGCAGAACAACGTGTAGGAAAACTCGTGCTGCTGGATCCCCGCAGTTTTGCCAGTTTGCCTGTAACCGAGTTAGCAGCCCGCGCCCATGTGAGCAAGCCGACGGTGGTGCGCTTTTGCCGCAGCATGGGGTACGACGGCCTGAGTGATTTCAAGTTGAAGTTGGCCGGTACCGTCAGCGAGGGGGTGCCCTTTATCCACCGCAGTGTAGACCTCGATGACAAAGTCAATGACGTCTTGGTGAAGGTCATCGACAACAACGTTGCGGCCTTTTTGAAGTACCGCAACGACGCCTCGACCGCCGCCATCGAGAAGGCGGCTGGTGCACTTCTAAACACCTGCGTACTCGGGAAGCGGATCGAATTCTTTGGCGCCGGTAACTCCGGCATCGTGGCGCAGGACGCACAGCACAAATTTTTCCGTTTGGGCGTATCCACCGTGGCTTACAGCGACGGCCACATGCAAGTCATGAGCGCCTCGATGATGGGGCCGGGGGACTGCGTGGTCGTGATTTCTAACTCCGGCCGTACCCGCGACCTCATGGACGCCACTGACATCGCCCGCAAACACGGCGCCACCACCATCTGCATTACCAGCAGCGGCTCACCACTGGCAAGCGCCGCGCACATCCACCTCGCCGCGGACCACCCCGAAGGCTACGACCGCTACAGCCCCATGACCTCGCGCCTGCTGCACCTCACCATCATCGATATCCTCGCGACCTTGGTCGCATTGCGCATGGATGGCGCGCAACTGTTACCCCGCCTGAGGGATATGCGTACCAATTTGCGCAGCAAACGCTACGCATAACAACACTTTGCGACAGCAGCTGCTATGGCTGCTGTTGCAGTCGCTGGCGTTGCTTCTGCTCAAGTTACCATCTCTGGTGTGGCTTCTGTGTCTTACGAGCAGGCTGTCGGCGGTGTGGTTGGTTTTAGCCGCACAGACGCTAACCTGAACTTTGCAGCAACTGAAGACCTGGGCGGTGGCTTGACAGCTAGCGCCTCCATGTCATTTGACCTGGGTACTCGCCAGTCTACCGCTTTGGCTACTACAAACTCAGCCATGTCTCTGTCTGGTGGCTTCGGTACAGTCGCTTACAGCAACGTCGCTGCTGGCGCATCACGTTTGAGCGGTGGTGAGTCTCTTGCTACCAGCATCAACGCTGCAATGGGCGGCGACCTGGCGGTGTCTCAGGTCAAGTACACATTGCCAACATTGGTCGATGGTTTGACCTTGGCAATCGACGCGACTGACTTAGTCCGTGTGGTTGGCTCAACAGCTATTACCTATACCGTAGGTTACAAAACAGGTCCTGTTAGCGTGACTTATGATCAGCGTGATTCTGATAAGCGCCAGCGCGTTTTGGTTAGCTTCGATGCAGGTGTCGCAATGATTTCCGCTTCTTCTGACATCAACGCTGACGATGAGAACGAATTCGCAATCACAGCCCCCATGGGTGGCGCTACGGTTGGCATGCACTGGTTCGACGAAGGTAATAACAGCGGTACAGCTGTAGCTGCAAGCTACGCTTTGAGCAAGCGTACTTCTTTGACCATCAGCTACGCTAACCTGAAGAACCCGACTGACGCCACATACAACGGCAACACCTCACGCATTCGCTTGGGTCACACTTTCTAATTCCCCCGCTGGCATTAGCCAGTTAGAGGTTTAGAAGATTAAAAACCCCACTGTGGCAACACGGTGGGGTTTTTTCGACTTTGGGTCCAAGTTTACGATTCAGACATTTTTTAAATCAACACTAACCCATTGTTTTTTCTAGCGATTTGTCATCTTTAGTCGGACTCACTAAAAGTGCTACTTTATTTTATGTTTGGCAAGTGAGTTTCGAGAAATACAACAGAAAGAAATATATACACAAAAAAACAGATTAAGCCCACAGACATGTATAACCTGCTTGTGATGGAAGCGCCAGCAAAGGCAGCGAACGAAGCTGTATTCGATTCAAAGCCGCGCGGCAGAACTGTGCCTATCCTCGAAACGGTATTGCCCGTGGATGGTTACCCTCGGCATTTAGTCATTTTTAAAATTGGAGCCAGCAAGTTCTGGCAGGTGAGGTGTCGAGTCGCAGGTATCACCCACCGTAAAAGTACGCGTAGCCAGAGTATCCACGTCGCTCGTCACTTCGCACGCGAGTTCTACCAACAACTGCTCGCGGATCGATTTATTGAAAAAACGGAACTTTTGATTAGCAGCAGGGACGCTATCAACGTAGCCCCAGCTCGAGTGGCCGAGCAATCACCAGTGCTGGATGCCAGTTTGGCGCGAGATTCTTCATCACGTCCAAAATTCATTGGTTACGCCGACCATCTGGTACGAAACGAACAAGCGCGCGTCGCACGTGGCGAATATACGCGTCGCAGTCTAATGGTTCTTTGCAATCGACTAGACAGCGTGATTCTGCCAAAACTAGGCCAATACCAGGTGGCAGATATTAGTTACTTAGTCCTGCAGAACTTCGCTAACTCATTGAGTGAACAATTCACTTCAGTTACCGTGAGCCAGTATCTAATTGCAGTCCGCAAAGTATTGTCATTGGCGGTGACTTCAGGCGCAATTCCGAGCCTACCGGAATTGCCAAAGGTTAAGGCAAAAACCAACTCGCGTGGACCATTCACACCCACCGAGTATTGGCAGCTATTGCGCGCAAGTCGTGCACTTTGCGGGCAACCTGCCCCCGACGACGTCAATAGCCTTCGCACGCGCTACGGCTTACGCTCATCGGACCATACAGTTCCGCCTGATTTAGCGTGGGTGATTGGGTTCATGGTGAATAGTTTCATCCGACCCAGCGACCTTAAGACCCTGAAGCACAAACACGTCGAAATCGTGAACAACTCCCACACATACCTGCGCCTCACGTTACCCGTAACTAAGAGCCATGACAAACCAATTGTTACGCTACAACCCGCTGTAAGGATTTACCGCCTGCTGACTGCTCACCATCACCGACAAGATCTGGCTAACCCCAACGACTACCTATTCCTGCCGCAACACAAGGACCGCGCCTACGCCGCGCGGGTCTTGGCTTATTACTTCAACTGCGTCATGGCGGAAACAGGCCTCAAACATGGCGCTCATGGCCAACCCCGCAGCCTTTACAGCCTGCGGCATTCAAGCATCACGTTCCGATTACTATACGGCCACGGCATTGACGTGCTGACCCTTGCCCGCAATGCCCGTACCGGCGTCGACATGATCAACCGCCACTACGCCAGCACCCTCACAGCTGAGCAGAATATTGGCATCCTCCAAAGCCGCCGGCCTCGGGGCTCTAAAACTTAATTAATTTGTAGCGAAGGTAATGCGCGATACCAAAGGCAAAGCGAGATAACTCGGTCACCAAGCGAAATCCCATACACGGCAACCGCCTGTACCAAACCAGGTGGTAACGAAGGTTATCGGCAATGGTAGAGGCGTGCCCCGTGTCAGGGGGGCAGGGTGAGGGGGTGACGACCCGTAGTCGGATGCCAAAAAGCCAAGCGCGCTCTAGCGCATGATCAAACGGCAATTGCATCGGCGTCAACGCGCGCAACATCTTTTCAGCAGCGACACGCGAGTACAAAACATTATTGGCATTCATATGCCGCGATAGCGGAATACCCAATGACTGGCCCTGTCCGATGGATTCGATCAAAAGCGGCGTGCCGGAATGAAAAGCAGACAGCTTCACAATATCCCAAGCGTGTTGCCGCTCCAGTAACCGCTGTATCAGATCGAGATACCCCGTTGGCAGACCTGCATCGTCTTCCAAAATAATCCCAAACGCTGCGTCCGAGTCCAAAAAAGCCTTCAAGGCGCGCAAGTGGGACAGGTAGCAGCCGACCTCGTTCATATTGATCGCACGACCATGACGTAACGCGTAGCCCCTTGAATCCACATCCGCCGCTTCGCGAAGGTCAACTGCACGGCCCAAAACCCCTGGTACACGCGTCAGCGACAATCCAGCTACCCGCGCTTGCGCTTGAATCGCCTCCAAGCGGGCAGTCGAGTGATCGAGGTTGATGACAAAAGCCTGCACTTCACGGGCGAACAGAGATTGATTTTTCAAGAGAGAATAGGGTCTGAAACAACCCGGCGGTTTGGGTAGATTGGTCTCTTTGAACAGCTGCTACACATTTTAACGACCATAAAAAACAAAACCCCACCGTGTTGCCACAGTGGGGTTTTTAATCTTCTAAACCTCTAACTGGCTAATGCCAGCGGGGAGGTTAGAAAGTGTGACCCAAGCGAATGCGTGAGGTGTTGCCGTTGTATGTGGCGTCAGTCGGGTTCTTCAGGTTAGCGTAGCTGATGGTCAAAGAAGTACGCTTGCTCAAAGCGTAGCTTGCAGCTACAGCTGTACCGCTGTTATTACCTTCGTCGAACCAGTGCATGCCAACCGTAGCGCCACCCATGGGGGCTGTGATTGCGAATTCGTTCTCATCGTCAGCGTTGATGTCAGAAGAAGCGGAAATCATTGCGACACCTGCATCGAAGCTAACCAAAACGCGCTGGCGCTTATCAGAATCACGCTGATCATAAGTCACGCTAACAGGACCTGTTTTGTAACCTACGGTATAGGTAATAGGTGTTGCGCCAACCACACGGGTTCCGTCAGTCGCGTCGATTGCCAAGGTCAAACCATCGACCAATGTTGGCAATGTGTACTTGACCTGAGACACCATCGTGTCGCCGCCCATTGCAGCGTTGATGCTGGTAGCAAGAGACTCACCACCGCTCAAACGTGATGAGCCAGCAGCGACGTTGCTGTAAGCGACTGTACCGAAGCCACCAGACAGAGACACAGCTGAGTTTGTAGTAGCCAAAGCGGTAGACTGGCGAGTACCCAGGTCAAATGACATGGAGGCGCTAGCTGTCAAGCCACCGCCCAGGTCTTCAGTTGCTGCAAAGTTCAGGTTAGCGTCTGTGCGGTCAAAACCAACCACACCGCCGACAGCCTGCTGGTAAGACACAGCAGCCACACCAGAGATGGTGACTTGAGCAGAAGCAACGCCAGCGACTGCAACAGCAGCCATAGCAATCAGAGTTTTTTTCATTTGAGAGTTCTCCAAAGTTGAAATGAGAGCAGCTGGGTTTGCCAGCTGCCAACCCCCCTTATTTAGGAAGTTGTATGTATTCGACCAGAACCCGGAAAGGCTTGCAAAGGATTTCGAGCTTTTTAGGGTCTTTCGTTGTCTTGGGCCAACAAACGTTTACCGTCACTTCTACCAAATTCCTCTAACCGATTGATTTTTATAGACTTAAACTTCGGCATAGATTCGTTGTTACTAACCAACAGCTGAATTTCATCGCGGCGGATGACAGCGCAATGAGGCCACAGCAATCTTGTGTTGTTTGGTTTTGCGACAATACAACGATGAGCCCTACTGACGCCTTAATTAATGCCCTTGATGCCAGCTTACGGACCTTGTTTGCCAAGGCGCAGAGCAGTCGACATCCCGCGCCGCTGAACAACGGCCCCGATGCGGTGACTGACAGCCCGAATTCAGTCCTGTCTGCGGAGGAATCCAAACTATCTGGTGCTTTGATGCGTGTGAACCACGTGGGTGAGGTATGCGCGCAGGGGCTCTATGCCTCGCAGGCCTTGGGCGCGCGGGTTTTTTCTAAGAATGAGGCGCTTGCCCAGCACTTTGAAGCGGCTGGTGCCGAGGAAGGCGACCACTTGGCCTGGACTGAGGCCCGATTGCGGGCGCTGGACGACCGCCCCTCTCTACTCAACCCCATTTGGTACGCCGGGGCATTTGCACTGGGACTCACAGCGGCGCGGTTGGGCGAGCGGATCAGCCTGGGTTTTGTCGTCGAGACAGAGCGGCAGGTAGAGGCGCATTTGGCCAGCCACATGGACCGCCTCCCCCAAGCAGACCTCGCCTCGCGCCAGGTCGTCGCCCAGATGCAGGCAGACGAGGCGCGTCACGCCCAAGAGGCTCGCCTGGCAGGTGCTACCGAATTACCGCCGCCGGTTCAAGCGGCAATGCGTGGCGCGGCCAAGGTGATGACCACCGTGGCGCACCACATTTAAGCGCGCACCGTTAGCGGACAGTTCAGGGCAGTATCTCGAAGCTGGTGGTCATCTCAGCCGTCTTACCCAACATGATGCTGGCGGAACAGTACTTCTCATGGCTCATGGCTATGGCACGTTCTGCCGCTGACGCAGGCACGTTACCGGTAATGGTGAAGTGCATGTGAATTTTGGTGAACACCTTGGGGTCGGTCTCCGCCCGTTCTGATGTGAGCTTCACGCTGCAACCCGTCACCGGGTGGCGACCGCGCTTCAAGATCAAGACCACATCGTATGCCGTGCAACCGCCGGTACCGGCGAGTAAGGTCTCCATCGGGCGAGGCGCTAGGTTGGCGCCGCCGTTTTCTGGTTTGGCCGCGTCGGGCGCACCATCCATATTAAGCACATGCCCGCTGCCGGTCTCGGCAACAAATCCCATGTTTGATCGTGTGCTGGTGGCGCCAGTCCAGGTGACGGTGCATTCCATGTTGTGAGTTCCTAACTAACAGTAACAGTGTGGACACATTTTGCGAAAAAACCCTTGTTGCAATGCAACAAGTGGCTATAATTGGTTTATCGAGATTGTAGGTTCATCCCCGATCTCCCAAAGTTGTCTCCTCCACCTCCTCAAAAAAGGTGGATTCAGCCCCAAGCATTGCGCTTGGGGCTTTTTTTTGCCTCAAAATTTCCCGCGCGTATCATCTTGGTTTCCCGAATCCGCTTTAATCAGCCCGACTACCGTGCCCAACACCGCCAAAACGACCAAGCTCAGCCCCGCCGACTACCTCACCCGCATTTTGAATGCCAAGGTTTACGACGTCGCTAAAGAAACCAACTTGGATGTCGCCGAGCGCCTGAGCGCTCGCTTGGGCAACACCATTTTGTTGAAACGCGAAGACCAGCAGCCTGTATTTAGTTTCAAGCTGCGCGGCGCCTACAACAAAATGGCGCATCTGACGCCGCAACAACTCAAGCGGGGCGTGATTTGCGCCTCGGCGGGTAACCACGCCCAGGGGGTCGCTTTGAGTGCGCGTAAATTGGGTACGCGGGCTTTCATTGTGATGCCGACAACCACCCCACAAGTGAAGGTAGACGCCGTACGCGGGTTGGGCGGCGAGGTGGTTTTACACGGCGAGAGTTACTCAGACGCCTACAACCATGCAGTTGAGCTTGAAACTAAAAAAGGTCTCACATTTGTTCACCCCTTCGACGACCCCGATGTGATCGCAGGGCAAGGCACGGTGGCCATGGAGATGTTGCGCCAACACCAAGGCCCGCTTGATGCCCTGTTTGTGGCGATTGGCGGCGGCGGCTTGATATCGGGCGTTGCCAATTACATCAAGGCCGTACGCCCCGAAGTCAAGGTGATTGGCGTGCAAATGAACGACTCCAACGCCATGATCCAATCGGTTGAGACAGGTCGGCGCGTGACCTTGCCGGATGTGGGTTTGTTCTCCGATGGCACCGCGGTGAAACTGGTTGGCGCCGAGACCTATCGCATTGCCCATGATTTGGTCGATGAATACATCGAGGTAGACACCGATGCGGTCTGCGCCGCAATCAAGGATATCTTCACCGATACCCGGTCCATCGTAGAGCCTGCGGGGGCGCTGGCTGTGGCGGCCATCAAGCAATACGTAGCCAAGCACCGCGTGAAGGGGCAAACCTTTGGCGCGATTTTGTGCGGTGCCAACATGAACTTTGACCGTCTGCGGTTCGTGGCGGAACGCGCCGATGTGGGTGAAGAGCGCGAGGCTTTGTTCGCTGTCACCATGCCGGAGGAGCGCGGTAGTTTCCGACGCTTTGTCGGCTTGGTGGGTGACTTGCCGGGTGGCAGCCACAACGTGACCGAGTTCAACTACCGGATGAAAGATGGTCTCCAAGCCCATGTGTTTGTCGGCCTGTCCACCCAAAAGGGCGAAAGCCCCAAGCTGGCGAAGTTGTTCCAAAAAAATGGCTTTCAAACCCTCGACCTCACCCACGACGAGCTGGCCAAACAGCACGTACGCCACATGGTGGGTGGACCCAACGGCCAAACCGGTGATGAGCGCCTGCTGCGCTTCATCTTCCCGGAGCGTCCCGGCGCGCTGTTGAAGTTCCTCACCTTGATGCAGCCTAACTGGAATATCAGCCTCTTTCACTACCGCAACCAAGGTGCCGATTACGGCCGTATTTTGGTGGGTATGCAGGTCCCCAGAGGGGATACCAAAGCGTTTAAAACCTTCCTAACAGAACTGGGCTACCCTTACATTGATGAGACGGAAAATCCCGTCTTCCAGCTCTTTCTAAAGAACAGTTAACCAGAGAACATGGCAACCTCATTAGATGGAAAACTCGTCGTTGCGATTTCATCGCGGGCCTTGTTTGACTTCGAAGAAGAAAACCACGTTTTTGAGCAAGGCGATGACCGCGCCTACATGCAACTGCAACTCACCCGTTTAGACGAGCCCGCTAAACCGGGCGTGGCGTTTTCACTGGTGAAAAAGCTGCTGGCTTTCAACAGCCCTGACCGCCAACAAGTTGAGGTGGTCATCCTGTCGCGCAACGACCCCGTGAGTGGTATGCGGGTCTTCCGCTCGGCCAAGAATTACGGTCTGGCTATTCAACGAGGCAGCTTCACGCGCGGTCGGTCACCCTGGCGGTATTTGCGCCCTTTGCACGCCAACTTATTTCTCTCCACGCACCTGTCCGATGTGCGAGATGCCTTGGCTGCTGGGGTTCCCGCTGCACAGGTGTACCCGCACTCGGCGCAAGCCTCAGAGGCCCACCCGCACGAATTGCGCATTGCCTTTGACGGTGATGCCGTGTTATTCAGCGACGAGGCCGAGCGCGTATTCCAAGACCAAGGGCTGGACGCATTTGTGCAACACGAGGCACAGCGCGCCGCAGTTCCCCTGCCGGGCGGGCCATTCAAACCCCTGCTGGCGGCACTTCATAACATGCAGCAACTGGGTGACGAGCAAAAAAATCCGCCCATTGCGTTACGCACCGCTTTAGTCACCGCGCGCAGTGCGCCTGCGCACGAGCGCGCGATTCGTACCTTGATGGATTGGCACATCGATATCGATGAGGCTATCTTTTTGGGTGGTCTACCGAAGGGCGAATTTTTACGAGAATTTGAACCTGACTTCTTCTTCGACGACCAAACCGGTCATGTCGAATCCGCCGCCACGCACGTACCCGCTGGGCACGTCGCCAGCGGTACGCGCAACGCTTCGTCTTAACCCGAGCTCTGTCAATTATGAATTCGTTACTGCAACGTGTCTTGCCGCGCCCTGTGCAACAGGCTTACGAATCTGCGGCAACCAATGTTAGATCGTTCCTCAACTTTTTGAAGCGTGCGGGTGCCTTGGCGGCCCCCTACTTCATGTCGGAGCGCAAGTGGTATGCGCGCGGCATGCTCAGCGCGATCATTGCACTGAATTTGGCAGCGGTTTATATGCTGGTGTTGTTGAACGAGTGGAACCGCTTGTTTTACGACTCGTTGCAAAACCGCGATGCCGAGGTGTTTTGGTATCAGTTGCAGCGCTTCATGGTGATTGCATTTATCTTCATCGTCATCGCGGTTTACCGCTTCTACCTCACGCAACTGCTGGAGATGCGGTGGCGAGAATGGATGACCAACAGTTACGCCAAACGGTGGCTATCGGGTAACGCGTTTTATCGCCTTGAACTGCTGCGTTTCACGCAATCTGATGCCGCCGCGACCGACAACCCTGACCAACGGATACAAGAGGACCTGAACCTCTTCACCGGCTACTCCGTGAGCCTGACCATGGGGCTGCTCAACTCGTTGGTCACACTGTTCAGTTTTGTGGGCATTTTGTGGTCGCTGTCGGGTGATTTTTCCTTCTACCTGTTTGGTAGCGCGGTCACCATCCCTGGCTTTATGGTCTGGATGGCGGTGCTGTATTGCCTGATCGGCAGTGTGCTGGCGCATTACATTGGCCGCCCGCTGATTGCCCTCAATTTCAAGCAGCAACGTGTGGAAGCTGACTACCGACACCAACTGGTGCGCCTGCGCGAGTACAGCGAATCGGTGGCGATGGACAAAGGTGAACCGGTTGAGCGTGGCCGTCTGGATCGCCGCTTCGGTGCGGTTCTGAGTAACTACATCGCGCTGCTGTTGGCCAAAAAGCGCCTCACTTGGTTTACGGTTGGCTTTGGTCAGCTGGCGGTCGTTTTCCCATTCGTGGTGGCTGCCCCGCGTTTCTTTAGCGGCGCGATTCAGTTGGGCCAGCTGATGCAAATTTCGTCTGCTTTTGGACGCGTACAAGACGCCCTCAGTTGGTTTGTTGACAGCTACGACGCCTTGGCCAGTTGGCGCGCCACCACCGACCGTCTGACGCGCTTTGATGACGCGATGGCCCAAGTCTCTGAACCCACAAAGGACCCCGCGCAACATTGGACACATACCAGCCCAGATGCGGGCCTGCAAGCGTCTGGCTTGCAACTGACGTTGCCGAGCGGGCAGGTCATTGGTGGGCCGCTGGACTTGCAAATCAACACGGGCACCACGCTGTGCGTACAAGGGCCGTCGGGCAGCGGCAAGTCGACCCTGCTGCGCGCCATTGCCGGTATCTGGCCCTGGTGGCAGGGACATCTCAGTCAGCCTGAAGATTTTGGGGCTCGGGCCATGTTTTTACCGCAGCGGCCTTATTTTCCGAGTGGCACGCTGCGCGAAGCGGTGGCGTATCCCCAATCCAGCGACGGGCTGGAGGATGCGCATTTGGCGCGCGCCCTCACCCGGGCAGGCTTGGCACACTTAGCCACGGACTTGTCAGCGGAAGCAAACTGGACGCAGAAATTATCAGGGGGTGAACAACAGCGCCTCGCGATCGCAAGGGTCTTTTTGAAGCAGCCGGCATGGCTGTTCTTAGACGAAGCCACCAGCGCACTTGACGAAAAAACCGAGGCGGTCGTTTACCAAGCGCTACTTGATGACATGCAAGCCCGGGGCGGCACCGTCATCTCCGTGGCACACCGTACCAGTGTGGCCAAGTTACACAGCGACACTTGGCACATGCCAAGTGCGCCGAGTGCGGCTATCGCTTAAGCGGTTTCGCGCAAACGCGCAATGCGCTCTTCAATCGGTGGGTGGGTGGCAAACAAGCTGCCCAGTCCGCCGGCAATACCAAAAGCGGCCATGGTCTTTGGCAGTTCACCAGCATGCATGCCACCCAGGCGGGCTAGCGCGTTGATCATGGGCTGCTTGCGCCCCATCAGGTGCGCCGCACCCGCGTCAGCACGGAATTCACGCTGACGGCTGAACCACGCCACGATGATGGCAGCGACAAAACCCAACACGATATCCATCACGATGGTCGTGATGAAGTAGCCCATACCAGGGCCAGAGCTTCCGCTGTCGTTGCGACGCAGCGCCGCATCTACCATCGATCCCACCACCCGACTGATGAAGACGACGAAGGTGTTCATAACACCTTGAATCAGCGTCATGGTGACCATGTCGCCATTGGCAACGTGTGCCACCTCGTGCGCCAAAACCGCCTCAACTTCCTCCCGCGTCATACCCCGTAGCAGACCAGTAGATACCGCCACCAGTGCGCTGTTTTTGAAGGCACCCGTTGCGAAGGCATTGGCTTCCCCCTCGTAAATAGCGACCTCAGGCATGGCAATACCCGCACGCTCTGAGAAGGTTTGAACCGTTTGCAGCAACCACGCTTCATCCGCGTTGCGTGGCTGCGTAATCACTTGCGCACCGGTGCTCCATTTGGCGATAGGCTTGCTGATGAGGAGCGAGATGAGGGCACCACCGAAGCCCATGATGAGCGAGAAGCCCAACAAGGCCCCCAGGTCGAGGCCATTCGCCGTTAAGAAACGGTTAAAGCCAAACAAGCTCGCCGTGACGCCCAAAACCACCATGATGGCGACGTTGGTGAGCACAAACAAAACGATGCGTTTCATGTCTTCTATCCTCCGCTGACCGCCACCGCGACACCGCCGTGACTTTGATCAAATGGGTCAGCCGTGTGAATGATATGGGGTGTCTCCCGCCGGATTTCAAGCCACCGGCATTTGGCTCACGCGCTGTGGGGCTTTTTGCCCCTCACGCAAGGGGCGGAACACCCCCGCATCGCTGTAAAAACAGGCATTGTTATTGGCGGCATCCCAGCCTGGAATCCCCATCACTGGCAGCGGTGTAAATGGCTTACCCGCCAAGGCAACATCGGTCCGTAACGCGTCAGCCCAAAGGGCATCCAAGGCGTGCATCGGCAGATCTTTATGCGCGGCGGCTTGGAACGCTGGCGTGGGCAACCACAGATGCGCCGTTAAGCCCTTGCGCGGGAAAAGCAACAACTGCTCCATTAAGGCATGCCCAAAGATCCACAGCCTCGCCTGCGCCCACAGCGGGCGCAAGGTCACTAGGGCCTCAATCCACGACCGGTTCACCAACGCATCCCAAATCGGACGGGGCGCCACTAGGAGCGCACCGTTCTCATCAAGCAACGTGAGGGCATCGCGGAATGGACCCCGGGTTTTTTGGACGCCGTTTTGAGCGATGTCACGCGACTGCAGCGCGTTGAGGGCGCTTTTGGTTGCGGGCCAATGCGCCCACACCAATCCATTAAAAAAATCATGTGCGCCGCAGCGGGTTGGCACTTGTTTGGTTTGGTAGATAAAGGCCTCGTAGGCCTCACCGTCTGGCAAGCGCGACTGCGGCACAAATCGAACAGGGCAAGGCGTCGCCATCGGCGTCGAATGGGGAGCGGCTTGGATGGCATCGTTCAAACTCTGCCAAACCACCTCGCCGCGCAAGACGCCAGCTGCCGCAACTTGACCAACCGCCGCGTAAGGGGCCCACCAAGGCGAGGCGACGTCAAGCGTCACCAAGCGATCGGGCCACAACATTACCCAACCAATCCCTTGAACCGCCACGCCAACGGCTCACCACCCGCCAGCGGCTTGATGGTGGCATCACCGAAGGGCAGAGATTCGGGTGGTGTCCACGTCTCTTTGGCAAGGGTGATTTTCTGCGGGTTACGCGGCAGACCGTAAAAGTCTGCGCCGTAAAAGCTGGCGAACCCCTCTAATTTGTCAAGCGCATCGGCCGCCTCAAAAGCTTGCGCATACAACTCCATGGCGCCGTGCGCGGTGTAACAGCCTGCGCACCCGGTGGCATGCTCTTTGAGGTGTGCCGGATGCGGCGCGCTGTCGGTACCGAGGAAGAAACGCGAGCTGCCGCTGGTCGCGGCTTTGACCAAGGCTTGACGATGCTGCTCTCGTTTCAAAACCGGCAAGCAATAGTAGTGGGGCCGGATACCACCGGTAAAAATTGCGTTTCGGTTGTAAAGCAAATGGTGCGCTGTGATGGTCGCCGCGGTATGGGCATCTGCGCCCTCGACGTACTGCGCCGCCTCTTGGGTGGTGATGTGCTCAAACACAATCTTGAGCCCGGGAAAATCGCGGCGCAACGGAATCAGGTGCCGGTCAATGAATACCGCCTCGCGGTCAAACAAATCAATATCAGCGCTCGTGACCTCGCCATGCACCAGTAGCAACATGCTACACTTTTGCATGGCCTCAAGTGCGGGATATATGTGCTTGAGATCGGTCACGCCCATGTCACTGTTGGTAGTCGCACCGGCAGGGTAGAGCTTGGCCGCGACGACGCCGCCTGCCTTTGCAGCCTGAACCGTCGCAGGTGTGATCCGATCGGTTAGGTACAGCGTCATGAGCGGCTCAAACGCCACACCGGTCGGCACGGCAGCGGTAATGCGATCACGGTAGGCCTTGGCCGACGCCAAATCGGTCACAGGCGGCTTGAGGTTGGGCATGATGATGGCGCGTGCAAACTGTGCCGCCGTATGCGGCACGACATCGTGCAAGACTGCACCGTCGCGTACGTGCAGATGCCAGTCATCAGGTTGTGTCAGGGTCAGCGTTTGGGTCATGGTGATGTCCAGTAGGCGCGCTTAAGCGCTGGGTGATTCTTCCTGTTGTAACGCCCACATCTGGGCGTACGTGCCGCCGGCGGCGAGTAAGTCGGTGTGACGTCCGCGCTCAACCACACGCCCACCATCCAACACCACAATCTCATGGGCATGCACCACCGTCGACAAACGATGGGCAATGACAAGTGATGTTTTGTGACGCGCGGCGAGCCGAATTTCAGCTTGAATGGCGCGCTCGTTGCCCGAGTCAAGCGCCGAGGTGGCTTCGTCAAAAATCAGCACCGGCGGATTCTTTAGTAGGGTTCGCGCAATCGCCACACGCTGCTTTTCACCACCCGAGAGTTTCAAGCCGCGCTCACCAACGGGTGTCTCGTATCCATCAGGCAGCGCAGTGATGAAGTCGTGAATCCGAGCCGCCTTGGCCGCCATGATCACGTCTTCCACACTGGCGTTTGGTCGACCATACCGAATGTTGTAAGCGATGGTGTCGTTGAACAACACCGTGTCTTGGGGCACGATCCCCACATGGCGGCGCAAGCTGTCCTGCGTCAGATCACGCACGTCGGTACCGTTGATTTCCACGCGACCGGCATTGACGTCATAAAAGCGATAAAGCAGCCGCGCCAAAGTGGACTTACCCGCCCCCGATGAGCCGACGACCGCCACCGTTTTACCGGCGGGGATGTTGATATCGATGCCGTGCAGGATCGGGCGATTAGGCTCGTACGCAAACTGCACCTGGTTGAAGCGGACGTCGGGGGGCACGTCAAGCTGGAGCACCTGCGCGTTAGGACGGTCCTCAATTTCGCGCTCACGCTCCATCAACACAAACATCTTGTCGAGATCGGTGAGGCTTTGTTTAATCTCGCGGTACAGCACACCCAAAAAGCCCAAGGGGATGTAGAGCTGAATCATGAAAGCGTTGATCATCACCAGGTCACCCAGCGTCAAGGTTCCCTCAACGACCCCGGTGGTTGCGCGCCACAACATGAGCACCAATGCCGTGGCGATGATGAGTTGTTGACCGGCATTCAGCAGACTCAGGGTCGTTTGGCTTTTGATCCGAATTTGGCGCAGGTTTTCCAAATCCACGTTGTAACGATTGGCCTCAAAGCGTTCGTTATTAAAGTACTTGACGGTCTCGTAGTTCAACAAAGAGTCGATGGCGCGCGAATGTGCCGATGAATCTGCTGCATTCATGGCGCGTCTGAACTTGGTGCGCCACTCGGTCACCACGACCGTAAAGACAACGTAAAGCACCAACGCTGCAACCGTTATGAATACGTAGCCCGAGTCGAACTGAGACCCCAAAATGGCGAGCACCAAACCCACCTCAATGAGGGTGGGGAAGATGCTGTAAAGCGAGTACGAGATCAAAGACTGCACGCTGCGGGTGCCCCGCTCGATGTCGCGCGTCATGCCGCCCGTCTGGCGTGCCAGATGGAAGCGTAGGCTCAATCGATGCAGGTGCTCGAATACCTGCAAGGTGATGTGGCGGGTCGCACCCTCAGTGGCTTTGGCAAAAACCAATTCGCGCGCCTCTGTGAACAGCGTTGTGGACAGTCGCAACAAACCATACGCCACCAGCAAACCCAGCGGCACCACCAAAAACGATTCAACTGAGCCTGGTGTGATGGTGAGGCTGTCAATCAGTTGTTTAAGTAACAACGGTACGCTAACGTTGGCCATTTTGGCGCCAACCATAAACCCGAGCGCAAAGATCACCCGCCACTTGTAAGTCCATAAATAAGGCAGCAGGCGCGCCAAGGTTTGCCAGTCCGAACGCGGCGGCTTGGCGGCCGCTTCAGCGGTATTTTCAGGCGGCAATGTGGTGGCGTAATGGCGCATTGATGTATTGTAAAGTGGCAGCTGAGCCGTTGGCCCACCCACCTAAAGCACCCATGCCATGACCACACCATCACCCGATACCGCGCCTGTATTAACCAGCCTCCCCACTGACCGCGAGCTGGTTTTGAAGGTCATTCCCATGCCAGCGGACTGCAACGCCAACGGCGATATTTTTGGTGGTTGGGTGATGGCGCAGGTCGACTTGGCCGGATCAGTCTTGCCGGTTCGGGTCGTAGGGGGGCGTATTGCGACCGTTGCGGTGAAAGAGTTTATTTTCAAGCAACCGGTTCGTGTTGGCGATCTGCTGTCGTTTTACGCCCGTATCTCCCGTATCGGACGGACCTCCATCAGCGTTGAAGTGGAGTGTTTTGCCGAGCGCGCGTTTTCACACGGTCAGTTTGTAAAGGTCACGGAGGCCACGGTGACCTATGTTGCCATCGACGAGAATGGCCAACCGACGCCCATCAAAACTGACGTTACGCTCTGAAACGTCCGTTGATGCGTTCGCTAGGTTACGGCAGGCGAGTCACCATGCGATGTAGGCGTAACCGTTCTCCTGGAATGTCATCAGGGCAGCGGCGCCAACCGGCTCGATTTTGGCCTCAGGAATGAGGCGGTCAGGCCCCCAGTTGAGTGCGGTCATGGTGTTGCCGCAAGCGATCAGTTGCACCTTGTAATCGCGCGCCATACCTGCAAAACGCTCACGCACCCCCGGTGCCACGGGTCGCTCGGGGCGAGTTGCCAGCGCATGAATACCCGGCCCAAACGCCACCACCGCCAATGCCACGTTGTCGTCGTATTTCACGATCATGGCGCGCAGCGAGTTGAGGATGTGATCGATGTAATCGGGGTCGGCGTGGTTCAGCTGATAAACCAATTTATGCTCAGGCGGATCACCGGGGAAACGCTCGGACGCGGTCGCAGACGGTGTTGCCGCTTGCGCTTGCGACTTAAGCGCAAACCAACCGGTCAGTAAGCCAGCCGCCGCCGTCTTCAATGTTCGCCGTTTATTCATGACATCCCCTTTTAGGCAAGTCGTTAGGCCACGATATAGGTACCGGAACCGCTGGACAGCAACTTGCCCGCGCGGTCCAAGAATGACATGCGTGTCGACGCAACGCGCGACCCTAAACGCAAGACCTCAGCAGTGAGTTGAAAAGAGTCGCCGATGCCAGGGCGCAAATAGTCCACACGCAAGTCGATAGTCCCCAACTTGCTGAAGCGCTCTAAGCGCTGTGCCACCGACTCATCGCGGTAACGCATGCCCATCGCCGCCAACACGGCCAGTCCACCCAATGCATCCAACGAGGCACTGATAACGCCGCCGTGGATGCGGTTGTAGCCGAAATGCCCCACAAGGTCAGGGCGCATCGGGATGTGCGCAACGACGCGCTCAGACCCGATGGACTGGATCTTCACGCCCAGAACTTTGTTGAAGACGATCTTCTCTTCGAAAACCTCGCGGACGCCCTCGATGAAATCAAACTCCAAGGCCCCCGCCGGATCGTTGGGATCGTTGAGTGGGTGGATACGTTCAGGTGGTGCGTTCAAGGGAGCCTTCTTTCATTCTGTCATCTAGTCAGTAAGAATTGTGGCGCAAAAATGGACCCAAGGCACAGAGGGGCAAGTCGCGGCGAATACACTCAGGGCAACCGCAGGATCTAAACATGCTTCTCTTTTCCGCCGCCATTGTCTTGGGGCTCGTTTTTCTTATCTTGAGTGCTGACCGTTTTGTCGACGCAGCCTCCGTCATCGCCCAAAGAACGGGGCTGTCGCCGCTGATCATCGGCATGCTGATCGTCGGTATTGGAACGTCGGCCCCGGAGATGCTGGTGTCGGCCCTGGCTGCCATGCAAGGCAACCCAGGTTTGGCTTTGGGCAACGCCTACGGGTCGAATATCACCAACATTGCCTTGATTTTGGGCCTCACGGCTTTGCTCAGCCCGATTCCGGTTCAGTCGGGCATTTTGCGAAAAGAGCTGCCCGTGCTCTGCATCGTGACGGCAGCGAGTATTGGCCTGTTATGGGATGGCCATTTGGGCTTTATTGATTCATCTCTGCTGGTCGTCGCCTTATTGGCGCTCATGGTGTGGCTCGTGCGTACCGGACAAGAAAGTTCCGACACTTTCACAGAAGAAGCTGAGGCGAACGCGCGGGCACACTTACCCAAAATGAGCCACACCGGTCTGATGTTGTTCTTGAGTTTGGCGGTCATGATGGCGGCGTCGCAAGCACTGATCTGGGGTGCGGAGGGATTGGCGAAAGCCGCTGGTGTGAGTGACTTGGTCATCGGCTTGACCGTTTTGGCCTTCGGTACCTCCGTACCTGAGCTCGCGTCATCGCTGGTAGCGGCGCGCAAAGGACAGCACGCCTTGGCGTTGGGCAACGTGATTGGCTCTAACCTCTTCAACACCCTGGGCGTCGTTGGTATCGCCGGACTCATCAGCCCCAGCGTTGTCGAGCCCGACTTGCTGACACGCGATCTGCCGGTCGTCGCGGCGCTGAGCTTGTCGCTGTTTGTCATCGGCATGGGCTGGCGCGGCCGTATGGGCCGCATCAACCGCGTCGAAGGTGTGATCTTGCTGGCCGTTTACGTCGGCTACATCGCCACACTGGCCAGCGGACTCTGATTTAAAGGTTGCTGAAGTCGGGGCGTCTTTTTTCAACAAACGCACCAAACGCCTCGCGCGCCGCTGGCGCCTTCAGCATCGGCCCAAAGAGTTTGGCCTCTGTCGCCATGGTCTGTTGCACCAAAGCTTGGTTCGGCGCCTTCAACAGGCGCTTGGTTGCAATTAATGACGTCAAGGGCTTCTTCGCCATCTTCAGAGCCTGCGCGCGCGCGTAGGCGTTGACCTCGGTCGGCGCAACCACACGGTTGACAAACCCCACTTCAAGCGCCGCCTCGGCCATGAACGGCTCCCCCATCAGCAACACTTCGGCCGCGCGGTGGTAGCCCATCAGGTGCGGCACCATGAGGCTGGAGGCGGCTTCAGGCACCAAACCCAAGTTCACAAAAGGCATCGAAAAAGCGGCGTTGTCGCCCGCGTAAACCAAGTCGCAATGCAACAGCATAGTCGCGCCAATCCCAACCGCAGGGCCACACACCGCGGCCAAAACGGGCTTTTCGCACGTAGAAATGGCACGCAGGAAAGCAAATACCGGCGCGTCTTCTGTCGCCGGGGGGTTGTTCAGAAAATCTTCAATGTCGTTACCCGCACTGAACACGGTCTCGTGCCCTTGAATGAGCAATACGCGACACGCCGTATCGGTGTTGGCGCTGGTGACCGCTTGCGCCAACTCGGCGTACATGCTGGCTGTGATCGCGTTTTTACGCGCCAAACGGTTGAGCGTGACCGTGGTAACGCCCTCTGAATTTTCAATCAAGATATCCGACATGTAACGCTCCTAACCTGTTTGTTTGGCGCCTTAAACGCGCTCGAAAATACCCGCGGCACCTTGGCCCATGCCCACGCACATCGTGACCATACCGTACTTCAACTGGTGACGCTGTAACGCGTGAATCACGGTCGCTGATCGAATGGCACCGGTTGCCCCAAGCGGGTGACCGAGCGCAATCGCGCCGCCCATGGGATTCACTTTTTCGGCGTCCAGCCCCAGTGTGTTCATGACCGCCAAAGACTGCGCGGCAAACGCTTCGTTCAACTCAATCCAATCCAACGCATCTTGGGTCAAACCCGCTGCTTTCAACGCCGCTGGAATGGCCTCAATCGGGCCAATACCCATGATGTGGGGTGGTACGCCGCGGCTGGCGTAGCTGACGAAGCGCGCCAAAGGCTTGAGGTTGTAGCGCTTCAAAGCCGCCTCACTGACCAATAACAAGGCGCCTGCACCATCGGAAGTTTGGGAACTGTTGCCCGCGGTGACAGAGCCCCGTGCCGCAAAGACGGTTCGAAGCTTGGCCAAACCCTCCAGGCTGGTATCGGGTCTTGCCCCCTCGTCAATGTCAACCGTGCGCGTGGTGACGTGAACCTCGGCGGTCTCTAAATCAACTGACCGTTGCTGCACTGACAGAGGGGTGATTTCATCGGTGAACTCGCCAGCTGTCATCGCAGCGATTGCCCGTTGATGTGACTGCAGCGCAAACGCGTCTTGCGCCTCGCGGCTTACCCGCCACTGTTGTGCCACCTTCTCTGCCGTTAAACCCATGCCATAGGCAATACCGTAATCATCAAGGTTATCCGTATCGGCGAAGATTTGCGGCGCCAACGACGGGTGATTGCCCATCATGGGCACCATGCTCATGCTCTCCACGCCGGCAGCAATCATGACATCGGCTTCGCCAACCCGAATGCGATCCGCCGCCATCTGCACCGCACTCAGACCCGACGCACAAAAACGATTCACAGTAATACCGCCGACCGACTTCGGCAACCCTGCCAGCACCGTGGCCACGCGTGCCACATTGAGCCCCTGCTGTGCCTCGGGGATCGCACAGCCTGCAATCACGTCTTCAACTGCTGCGGGGTCTAGATTGGGTGCCTGTGCCATGACGGCACGCAAAACGTGTGCGAGTAAATCATCGGGGCGGGTGTGCTTGAAGTACCCTTTGTGTGAGCGACCAATCGGCGTGCGCGTAGCGGCGACGATGTAGGCGTCTTGAACTTGTTTCATAGGTAGTTAGACCGTTCTTAATTGCGGAGGGGCTTGCCCGTGTTGAGCATGCCCATGATGCGTGCCTGCGATTTTTCAGATGCCAACAGGCGGCCGAACGCACGACGCTCGAGGGTCATGATGTAGGCCTCTGAGACTTCTGTGTTGGGATCGACATCGCCGCCACACACCACCGTTGCGATTTCGCGCGCGATGTGGAAATCGTGGGCGCTGATGAACCCCCCGTCGCGCATGTTGACCAACTGTCCCAAGATCGTCGCAATACCCGTGCGGCCTGCGACTTTGAAGCGGGCTGGTAACGGTGCGCGGTACCCATTAAAGGCCATGGCGCGCACCTCGTTCAAGGCCACCGCCAAGACCTCGTCTTTGTGCATCACGATGCAATCGCTGTCGAGCAGGTAATCCAAGTCACGCGATTCGTAAGCACTGGTCCCCACCTTTGCCATGGCCGCTGCGGTGAAGCCCTCGGTCAAAAAGGGTAACAAGTCGTTACTGCTCGTGCTTTGCGCGCGTGCCGCCGCACGGCGCGCGATGTAGGTCAGGCCGCCAGCGCCGGGTACCAGGCCCACGCCCACTTCCACCAGCCCGATATAACTCTCGAGTGCGGCGACACGTTTCGCGCTGTAGACCGCCAGCTCACAACCACCGCCCAACGCCATGCCCGTGATGGCACTGACAACCGGCACGTGCGCATAGCGGATCGCGAGCATGAGTTTTTGTAATTCGTGCTCAACTGCGTCGATTGCATCGAGGCCGCCAATCATGAAACCGGGCAACATAGCTTGCAAATCAGCGCCGGCACTGAAAGGCTGGTCACCCGACCAGATGACCATACCGCTGTAATTAGCCTCAGCCAACTGGACGCCACGCAGCAGGCCTTCAGAAACCTGCGGGCTGATCGCGTGCATTTTTGTTTTGATGCTGGCGATCAATACATCGCTGTATGCCGCATGCGTCCACAGGCGTATGGCACTGTCCTCAAAGACTGTCTCACCCGCGCTTTTGTAAGCTATCGCGCCGTCGCCGAAGAACGTCTCGGGGAACAGTTGACGCGCATGCACGGGTAATTTGCGAGGCGGCTGGAATGTTCCAGTGCTGGGATTCCAAGAGCCTTCCGGCGTGTGCACGCCACCCGCCTCGGCGACGGGGCCTTTGAAAACCCACTCCGGCAAGGGCGTGTTGCAGAGGGCTTTACCGGCGTCGATATCGGCTTGCACCCATTCGGCAACGGTCAACCAGCCTGCGGACTGCCATAGCTCGAATGGCCCTTGCTTCATCGCAAAGCCAAACCGCATGCACGCATCGACGTCACGCGCCGTCTCAGCGATCGATGCCAAATGCAGGGCCGCGTAGTGAAAACCGTTGCGTAAAATCGCCCACAGAAATTGTCCCTCGGGCCCTTTGCTGTTACGAAGCAACGCCAGCCGTTCGGCGGGGGGGCGTTTGAGCATGCGGGCGTACACGTCGTCCGCTTTGGCGCCACCGGGAACGTAGTCGCCCTGTGTCACATCAAATCGCAACACATCGCGTCCCTGCTTGCGATAGAAACCTTTTTTCGTCTTTTGTCCCAGATGACCCTTTTCAATCAGCGTCTGCAAAACGGCCGGGGTTCCAAAGTGCGGATAGAAGGGGTCGCTGGTGACGTCAAGGTTGTCCTGCAACGTGCGAATAACGTGTGCCAGCGTGTCGAGGCCCACAATGTCTGCCGTACGGAAGGTGCCCGAACTGGCACGACCCAGCTTTTTACCGGTGAGATCATCGACCACGTCGACGGTGAGACCATAGCGCTCCGCTTCGACAAAGGTCGCCAGCAAACCCGCCGTACCGATGCGATTGGCGATGAAGTTGGGCGTATCTTTTGCACGCACCACTGTTTTACCCAAACCAGATGTGACGAAAGTTTCAAGCCGATCCATCACGTCCGGGGCTGTGTTGGGGGTGGCAATTAACTCAACCAAACTCATGTATCGGGGTGGGTTGAAGAAATGCACGCCGCAAAAGCGAGACGCCAGCGCCTCTGGCAAACCAGCACCCAAAGCGGTAATCGACAAGCCTGACGTGTTGGTTGCCAAAATAGCATGCGGTGGCAGGTGTGGCGCTATTTTTTCGTACAACGCATGCTTCCAGTCGAGGCGCTCAGCAATGGCCTCAATGACCAAATCACAATCGCCCAGCGCACTCAGGTGCTCGTCATAGTTGGCCGCCTCAATCAGCAACGCATCAGGCGCGCGACCCAGCGGCGCTGGCTTCATTTTGCCGAGTGCCGCAATGGCGCGGTTGGCGATGGCGGACTGATCGGCCTCACCCGGACTGGGTAAGTCGTACAAGCGAACGGGGATGCGTGCATTGACAAGGTGGGCTGCAATCTGTGCCCCCATGACCCCTGCACCCAAAACCGCCACGCGGCGAATGTGAAACTGGCTCATGAAATCTCCAACAAAACGGGATTGACCGACGCGTTATTCAACGCGTAGCCAAGTTTGCGTGCGACCCAGCAGGGGCATACCCACATAACCGCGCACCTCCAATTTGGCGCCGTCGTCTTTCGGTGTCAGGCGCACGCGATAGGTTTTACCCTTCTGGGGGTCGAGGATCTCACCACCGTCCCACAAGCCATCGTCTTTGACGTTTTTCGTCACCCCACGAATGATCTCCATGCCCACGATCACCTGACCCTTGCGATCGTCGGTGCAGAGGTCACAGACCTTGCTCACATTCGGGTCGTTGAGCAGCGATTTCTCGACGGTGCCATTAAAGGTGCCACCGGCATCAACGATGCGCACCAACGACTTCTCTTGGCCGGTCTCGTCATCTATGGTTTTCCAAAGGCCCGCTGGAGTCATTTGTGCGAAAGCCAAAACGGGCGCAAGACAGGCAGCCAATAACAGGGTCTTTACGGTCTTCATGGTGTTGTCCTTGTGATCCATTGAAATGCGTTAAGCCAAAGCGGCGTCGGTATCCATCAAAACCGCGGTATCAGCGCGTGCAGTGCGCATGAGTGACGCTGTCTCGGGGAACAATTTGGTGAAGTAGAACCGTGCGGTTTGCAGCTTCGCCACGTAATGGGGATCGGTGTCACCCGCTTCAATTTTGCGAAGGGCCACTTGTGCCATGCGCGCCCAAAAATAGCCCATCACCAAATGCCCCGCAACGCGCAGGTAGTCGACTGCAGCAGCGCCAACCACGTCAGGATTCTGTAAAGCCTTGAAACCGACTTCCGTGGTGAATTTGGTCATCTGGTCCGCGAGTCCCGCCAGTGGGTTGATGAACGGCGCCATGGCCTCATTAACGCCCTCTTCGCGAATTAAGGCCTCGATTTCTTTGCCAAATTTCTTCAAGGTCGCGCCTTGATTGCCAAGCACCTTGCGCCCCAACAAATCCAAACTTTGGATGGTGTTGGTACCCTCGTAGATCATGTTGATGCGCGAGTCACGCACATACTGCTCCATGCCCCACTCTTGAATGTAGCCATGACCTCCAAAGACCTGCAAGCAACCCGATGTCGCCGTCCACGCGTTGTCGGTGATGAAGGCTTTCACGATGGGCGTCAGCAGGGCCACAACCTCTGCGGCATCTTTGCGAGCGATTTCATCGGGGTGGTTTAATTCTCGATCAATCAGCAGCGCACAGTACAACGCCAATGCACGGCCGCCCTCGGCATAAGCCTTTGCAGTGAGTAGCATCTTCCGTACATCGGGGTGAACCAAAATCGGATCAGCCGGCTGGTCCTTGGCTTTCACCCCCGTCAAACTGCGTGACTGTGCGCGGTCTTTGGCATAAGCCAAGGCGTTTTGATACGCCACTTCCGTCAGCCCCAATGACTGCATGCCCACACCAATTCGGGCTGCGTTCATCATGACAAACATGGCCGCCAACCCTTTGTTGGGTTTGCCCACCAACGTACCAACAGCACCATCCAATGTCATTTGGCACGTGGCGTTGCCATGGATGCCCATCTTGTGCTCAAGCCCGGTGCACATGATGGCGTTGCGGCTACCCAATGTGCCGTCTGCCGCAACATTGAATTTCGGTACAACAAACAAGCTGATCCCTTTGCTGCCAGCCGGCGCATCGGGCAATCGGGCCAGAACCAGATGAACGATGTTTTCCACCATGTCGTGCTCGCCAGAGCTGATGAAAATCTTTTGTCCTGTGAGGCGGTAGGTGCCGTCCGCTTGCGGCTCTGCTTTGGTGCGCAGCATGCCCAGATCGGTGCCGCAATGAGGCTCGGTCAGGCACATGGTGCCGGTCCATTCGCCCGAGACCAATTTAGGTAAATAGGTTTTCTGTTGCTCGGGGTTTCCGTGGGCGTGTAACGCCTCATAAGCGCCATGCGTTAAACCGGGGTACATCGTCCACGCTTGGTTCGCACTGTTGAGCATCTCGTACATGCACTGGTTCAGCACGATGGGCAAACCCTGACCACCAAATTCGGGGTCGCAACTTAATGCGGGCCAGCCCCCAGCAACGTATTGCGCGTAGGCCTCTTTGAAGCCCTTTGGAATAGTGACCTCGTGGGTAGATTTATCCAGTTGGCAGCCCTCTTGGTCGCCCACACGATTCAGTGGGAACAACACCTCAGACGCGAATTTTCCGCCTTCCTCAAGGATGGCGTTCACGGTATCGGCGTCGACTTCGGCATGCTTGGGCATCCCATTGAACGCGGTGGTGACATCAAACACCTCGTGCAAAAGAAATTGCATATCACGCAGGGGTGGGCTGTACTGGGGCATAAAAACTCCTGAAAGACGAAATGGGATTTAGTTGGTATGGCCGCTGGATAAGTAGCGCGCCAAGATGTGTTCGAAACTGGTTTGCACACGGGCTAATGCGTCGGCGCTGCGCATGAAGCGCGCTTGGTAATGCAACGTCAAAATCAGACCGTGAATTTCAAAGGTGACCTGCGCCTCATCGGTGTCGGGCGTCAACTCACCCGTCGCTTTGGCCTGGGTAACCGCGCGCTTAAGGGCGTTAAGCCACAGCGTCATAGAGGTGACCAGTGCATCGCGCACGGGCCCGTCGCGGTCTTCAAACTCTATGGCACCGCTGATGTAAATGCACCCTTGGTCAATTTCAATCGCCGTGCGCGCCATCCAATGGCCAAACAACGCGCGCAAGCGGGGCAAACCACGGTCGGCTTTCATGGCGGGGTAAAACACCTCTTCCTCGAACCGCGCGTGGTATTCCCGGACCACTGAAACCTGTAGCTCTTCCCTTGAGCCGAAGTGCGCAAAAACCCCTGACTTGCTCATTTGCATGCGCTCAGCCAGCGCACCAATACTCAGACCTTCGAGACCGATATGGGTGGCCAAATTCAGCGCCGCATGCACGATGGCGGCTTTGGTTTGCTGCCCCTTGAGGGAGCTTTTGGGTCGACGCTTGAGTGCCGAATCGGCTTCAGGCGAATCGCCAGGGTCTGAATGCACAGTCATAAGGTGTCGATCTCATAATAAAACGAACGTTCGTGCTATTTTGCACAAAAATCGACGCCCTGCAAGCCTCACCCTGAAAAATAATGGGGAATTAAAGGGAAATTGGTTGAGCGCGGGATTCAGCCCAGCAGGGTCTCAAGGTGCGCATCAGCCCCTTGCGTGGGCAAGTGCTTCCAATCGCTGCGAACGAAAGCGTGCAAGACCCCGCGCAGGTAAATGAGCAATAGCGCGGCGCGAACCTGCGCGTCGGCAGTGGGTGTGGCAAGCCCCTGCTGACCGGCCCAATGACGCCAGTGGGCGCGCAAAACAGCCTCTAGCTTTTCAAACAACAAACCGACACGCTCTGTCAGCCGCGCTTGCTCAAACACCAAGGCATCGCCGACCAAGACACGAACCATCCCTGGGTTGGCTTGGGCAAATTGCAGCGCCAGCCAGACAATCTGCCCACATGCAGCCCGACCATCGACGCCATCAGCCCCAGGCTCACCGACTTTCGCGGCAAGGCCCAACAAACTATCTTCTGTGAAGGTGATGAGGGCATCGAGCATTTGCGCTTTACTTGCGAACTGCCGATACAACGCCGCCTCACTGACGCCCAAACGCTTCGCCAATGCAGCCGTGGTGACACGCTCGGCCATGGGTTGCTCAAGCATGGCTGCGAACGCTTGCAAAATCTCCATGCGTCGCTGACCCGGCTTGGCTTTCGCCTTGCGCGAGACGGCGCTCTCAGTCGGAGCGCTGTCGTCATCGATGGGGTCAGTGGTTTGTGGGTTCATGCGTTTAATGTGAGCGAATCATGGTGCCGAATGCCTGATCAGTCAAGATTTCCAGCAACAACGCATGCGGCACCCGACCATCAATCACGTGCACCGAATTCACGCCGCTTTTCGCGGCATCCAAGGCACCGCTGATTTTGGGCAACATACCGCCAGAGATCGTGCCATCTGCAAACAACGCATCCACCTCGCGCGCCGAGAGGTTGGTAAGCAACTCACCGTTTTTATCGAGGACGCCCGGCGTATTGGTCAGCAACAACAGCTTTTCAGCCGCTAACACCATGGCCAATTTACTGGCAACGACGTCGGCATTGATGTTGTAACTCTCGTTGTTTTCACCAAACCCCAATGGGCTCACCACGGGAATAAATGCATCGTCTTGTAGCGCTTTGACCACCGAAGGATCGATACCCACGATGTCGCCTACCTGCCCCACATCGTGCTCCGTCACTTTGTCGACCGGATCGGTCAAGCGCAATTTGCGTGCGTGAATCAAGCCCCCATCGCGCCCCGTTAAACCCACGGCTTTGCCGCCAGCTTGGTTGATCAGACCAACGATGTCTTGCTGCACCTCACCTGCCAGCACCCACTCAACCACTTGCATGGTCTCGGCGTCCGTGACGCGCATACCGTGCACGAACTCCCCTTTCTTGCCCAAACGCTTCAAGAGGGATTCGATCTGTGGCCCTCCGCCATGCACCACCACAGGGTTGATGCCCACCAGTTTTAATAACACCACATCCGCGGCAAAAGCGGCCTGCAAGGCCGGGTCGGTCATGGCGTTGCCACCGTACTTGATGACCATGGTTTTTCCGTGGAATTTACGGATGTAAGGCAAGGCTTTCGCCAACACCTCAGCTTGGTCTTTTGCGGGTATAGCGGACAGGTTGTCTGATGCAGTCATGGCAATAGGTGTGAAGTCATTAAGCAGAATTGTGCCGTAGTTTTGTGGTTTCGCAGACAGGCACAATAGGCACCATTAACCGAGGTCATAGAAAGATACCATGTCCGATTTACAAGCCCAATTCGAACAAGCCAGCCAAGACGTCAACCAACTCAGCGCACGACCGGACAACCAAACCTTGCTGCGTCTTTACGCGCTTTACAAACAAGGTAGCGTGGGTGATGTGACGGGCGACAAGCCCAGCATGACGGACATGGTGGGCTTCGCCAAATGGTCGGCTTGGAACAAGTTGAAAGGCCAGACCCAGGTGCAAGCACAGCAGGCCTACATCGACCTGGTTAACGAGCTACTCGACTGAGCTTAGAACGGCGCTCAGTCCAAGCGCTGTACCTCAACTGCACAGTCGTAGAAGGTCGGTGCACGGCCCATGTCCGTCAAAGCTTGTGACGTCACTTCGTTCACGTTGGTTCCACGCAGGCCCAACTTACGCCACCAGATGCCCAAGCCATTGACGACGCCCGGACGGGCTCGCCCGCCGACTCGCGCCACACAGACATAGTGACCACGGTCGTTGAAGACATCAACGGTATCGCCGTCACGAATACCGCGCGCCTCGGCATCAACTGGCGACAACTCCACCACCGGCGTTTGCTCAATGTCCCGCAGGCTTTTCACGTTAACGAAGGTTGAGTTTAGAAACTGACGCGCGGGCGGTGAGATCATGGCCAGCGGGTAACGCGCCGCCGGGTCCACGGGCTCCCAGTTCGGGATGTAGTCCGGGACGGGGTCTTGCCCAATCGCCAGCAGGGCGGAATTCTCGAACAAGCACTTACCCGATGGGGTCGGAAACTGCCCATTGGCGAATGGCGCTTGCGGCACGGCCAAGGGCGCAAATCCATCGGTCAGCAGGCGATTCCAATCAACCGCATCCGATGCAAAGGCCTGCTGGCACAGCGTCTCGTCGGTGTCGGAAAAGCAGGGCTCGGTAAAACCCATGCGGGCAGCCAGGGCGCGGAATATCTCGGTGTTGGTCTTGGCCTGTCCGCGCGGCGCAATGGTAGGCCGATTCAACAACACATCCGTGTGTCCATAACTGGCATGTATGTCCCAATGCTCTAACTGTGTCGTGGCAGGCAACACGTAATCGGCGTAATCGGCGGTATCGGTTTGAAAATGCTCCAGCACCACGGTGAACAGATCGTCGCGGCCAAAACCCGACACTACCTGCGGTGAGTCAGGCGCGACGGCCACGGGGTTGCTGTTGTACACAACCAGCGCCTCAATAGCAGGGCCAAAACTGGGCGACGCGGGGCGGTTCAAGTCTGCGCCAATCGTCGACATGTTAATGACGCGTGGCACGGCGCCATGGTCAGACTGCGGCCTCAAATCAGGGCGCTCCAAAGCGGCGCGCTGCTTCGGGAAAAATCCAGAACTCGACAACAAGAAACCACCACTCGTATGGCGCCAAGCACCGACCAGCGCGGGTAAGCACGCAACCGCACGCACCGCATTGCCACCCCCGCGTGCGCGCTGCATGCCATAGTTCAGGCGTATGGCGGCTGGTTTGGTGTGCGCGTAATCGTAAGCCAAGCGCTTAATTTCTTCGGCATCAATGCCGCAAGTGGCCGCTGCACGTTCGACGGGCCACTGCAGAGCCCGGGCTTTGAGCGCGGGCCACCCTTCGGTGTGCGCAGCAATGTAGGCGTGGTCCAACCAATCATTTGTGATGAGTTCGTGCATCAAGCCAAAAGCCAATGCGGCATCCGTGCCCGGCAAAATCGCCAAATGGGTATGGCAACGCTCGGCCGTCTCGGTGCGGCGGGGGTCAATGCAGACCAGCTTGGCGCCCTTGCGTTTCGCCGCCTGCGCGTAACGCCAAAAATGCAAGTTGCTACCGATGGCGTTACTGCCCCAAATGATGATGAGCTGGCTGTCAGCAAACGCCTCGATGCGCATGCCCACCGATGCGCCATAGGTGTAGGCTAAGGCGGTCGCGCCCGCGGAGGAGCAAATGGTGCGGTCAAGTTGAGATGCACCCAACCGATTAAAGAAGCGCGCCGCAATAGACTCGCCCTGTACCAGGCCCATGGTGCCTGCATAGCTGTAGGGCAGAATCGCTTGCGGATCTCGACGAGCGATCGCTTTCAGACGATTGGCAATATCGTCTAACGCCTCATCCCACGAGACCGGCTCGAATTGCCCGGCCCCCTTGGCGCCGACCCGCTTGAGCGGCGTCAACACGCGCTCAGGGTGGTAGGTGCGCTCGGTGTAGCGCGAGACCTTGGTGCACAACACGCCGTCTGTGGCGGGGTGCGCCGGGTTGCCGCGCACCTGCACCGCCACACCGTCTGCCACTGTGGTTAACAGGGCGCAGGTGTCCGGGCAATCATGCGGGCAGGCGCCACGAACGACAGCATCGTTTGGCAATGGTTGACTAACGGGGGTATGCAGGGCGTTCACGGCAGCGGCTCGATAAGGCGTTGGGGGATTTACAGCCAGCATTTGGCAGACCTCCACATTGGCAGTAGCATAGCTTTTTTACCCTGCCCCACCAACTCCTTATGAATCTGATTGACGCGATCAAGGCCAATGCGGCTGAAATGGCCCTGGTACGTAAAGACATCCATGCCCACCCCGAATTGTGCTACCAGGAGGCACGAACGGCCGCAGTGGTCGCCGAGCAGCTGCGCAGCTTTGGCATGGAGGTACACACAGGTTTGGGCGTGACTGGGGTCGTCGGGGTAATCAAAGGAAAACGCCCACTGGCCCCGAACCAAACGGTGAAGGCGGTCGGCTTGCGTGCGGACATGGATGCACTGCCCATTCAGGAGCGCAATACCTTTGAACACGCCAGCCAATACGCGGGAAAAATGCACGCCTGCGGTCACGACGGACACACCGCCACGCTGTTAGCTGCAGCCAAACACCTGGCGGCCGATCCCGATTTTGCCGGTGCGGTCTACACGATCTTTCAACCCGCAGAAGAAGGCGGCGGTGGCGCGCGCGAGATGATTAAAGACGGCTTGTTCCAGCGTTTCCCGATGGATAGCGTGTTTGCTTTGCACAACTGGCCTGCCTTGCCCGTTGGCTTTTTTGCAATCAGCCCGGGGCCCGTGATGGCCTCTAGCAACGAGTTCAAAATCACCATTCACGGCAAAGGCTCGCATGCCGCCATGCCACACATGGGGATTGATCCCGTCCCCGTGGCGGCAGCCATGGTTCAATCGTTTCAAACCATCGTGACCCGCAACAACAAGCCCGTGGACGCGGCGGTGATTTCGGTCACGATGATCAATGCGGGTGAGGCAACAAACGTAATCCCCAACACCTGCGAAATGCGCGGCACGGTACGTACCTTCAGCGTTGAGGTCTTGGACCTCATGGAGTCGCGTATGCGTGAAGTTGCCGAGCACACCGCTGCCGCTTACGGCGCGACCTGCGCCTTTGAGTTCGTTCGCAACTACCCACCCACCATTAACGACGCACAACAGGCGGCATTTGCCAGAACGGTATTCACCGAAACGTTTGGCGAAGCCCATGTGGGTGACCAAGAGCCCACCATGGGCGCCGAGGACTTTGCGTACATGCTGATGGAAAAACCGGGCGCTTATATCTTCTTGGGTAACGGCTCGGGTGATCACCGCGCAATTGGTCACGGCGGTGGACCTTGCACCTTGCACAACCCGAGTTATGACTTCAATGACGAGCTCATCGGCATTGGCGCCACCGCGTGGGTGCGACTGATTCAGACCGCTTTAAAAGGGGCTTAAAAACCGCGGAGTTTAGCGATCTCTAGTAGACCGTCCATCACCAAAGATTCGACCAACTCCACCTCCAGCTGCATGCTGGGGACCATCTTCCAACCCGCACCGCCGGTCATCAGGCAGGCAGGCTTCACGCCCGTGTGTTTTTGAAGCTGCAGTTCCATGTGCGCAACCGCACCCGCGATGGCAAAAGTGCCGCCGCTGGTGAGTGCGTCGCTGGTATTCTTGGGGAATGGCACCACGTCGCCGGTGGGCACGTGCAAGCCCGCGGTGCCAGATTCGAGGGCACGCAGCATGATGCCGTGCCCGGGCATGATGATCCCGCCCAGAAAATGACCCTCTGCATCCAGGGCCTCCACGGTTACCGCCGTTCCCACCATGACCACGATGCACGGTCTGTGATCGCCACGAGCCAGCAAACGCCGGTGCGCACCGATCATGGCTACCCACCGATCGGCGCCTAACCGCGCCGGATGGTCATACCCGTTGATAACACCGCCCTCACGCTCGGAAGGCACCACCCATTGGGGCGCGACGTCCCAGATGTCCAGCTGCTCTTCGACGCGGCGCATCACAGCGGCGCCAGCGACGACGCAGCCCAACATCCGTTTTGGCACCGGGAGCGCAGCCCAGTCGGTCTCGCCTAACTGGTCAATGTGCTCTAGAAACTGTGCCCCGTGCGCGATGACGTGCGCGCCCGGCGCGGCGTGGTCATAAAGTGCCCACTTCAACCGCGTGTTGCCTACGTCAATCGCCAGGAATGTCATGAGCGGAATTATCGCCGCTCATTCGCCAGAGTCAGCGGCATTTGTGTCGCTTTCTTACGTGTTTTCCCGCCCATTCGCCGACGGGCACCCATCCAATCAGTTTTGGCGCCAAGGCAAACCACGTGCGCGCCAGCCGCCACGGGTACCGCGGTGGCCATGGGTATCGGGGTCACCTTCGAACCCCTCCAAAATGTTGTAAGCCTCTAGGCCGAGGGCCGCAGCACGCTTGGCAACCGCAATCGAACGCACGCCACTACGGCAAAGCAGCACTAATTTATTACTTTCGCCGACGGCTTTTAGCTGCGCATCAAGCGCCGCATTTTCGACCATACCGGGCCATTGCTTGAAAGGCACCGCTACGGCACCGGGCACGTAACCGACCCACTCGCGCTCGGCATCTGAACGGACATCGACCAACACGGCGTCGCCAGCTTGCACCCAAGCCCACGCCAACGCACAGCTGACATCGCCGGCATAGCCTTCAGCCGCGTTAGGTGCCGACAGGGCCTGGTGTTCGCCAGCGTCATGGCGTACACCGGAGGTCAAGTTGGCCGGCACCGCCTCGTCGATGCGTTTAGGACGAGGCAGGTTCAAGCCATCCATGATTGCGACGAATTCAGCCTCGGTCTTACCGGCCAATCGCTGGTTGTTTTGCTTTTCGAATCCAATGGTTGTGTGCGTACGCCCCTGGTAATCGTGACCGGGCCAGACCGTGGTCTCGTCGGGCAAGGTAAACAGATGCTGCTGGATGCTTTGATACAACGCTTGCGCACTGCCAGACTGGAAGTCGGTCCGGCCACACCCATTGATGAGGAGCGTGTCGCCGGTGAAGACGTGATCGCCCCACACGAAACACATGCTGCCACCCGTGTGCCCCGGCGTGTGCAATGCCTTGAGGGTCTCGGTACCACACGCCAATGTGTCGCCGTGCTTGAGTTGGATGTTGGCGGTCGTGATACCGCAATCGGCGGGCGCGGCCGTCTTAGCGCCAGTGAGCTCCACCAACTTGGCAGCGCTGGTGATGTGATCGGCGTGGGCATGCGTCTCAACCGCGAATCGCAAGTTGAGGTTGTAAGACTTCAACACCTCAAGGTCGCGATCGATCTGCTCTTCAACCGGGTCAATGATGATGGCATCGCGCGTTTCGGGGTGCATCAAGATGTAGGTGTAGGTGCCGGATGGGGCATCAAACAATTGGATGGGCGCAGCGGCTGTCGCTTTTGTCATGGGTTTACTCCAGTCTAAGTTCTAAAAATTTAAGGTTTACGCAAATTTCGCCAGCATGGTCGCGATGTCATCGCCTTCGATCTCACCCTGTGCGATCACACAGCCAACCAGTGTGAAGAAGGCTTTATCCAGTGCCTTTCGTGACGCGCTCATTTGCTGGGCAACCGCCTCGCAATCGGAGCCCGATTCAATCAAATTTTGAATGCCGCGTAATTGACCCTCAATACGCTTGAGGCGCATCACCAGCGCTTTTTTACGGGTTTCATCTGTCAGGCTTGTCATGGCGATCTTTCATTTAAAAAAATAAATTTGCGTTGACTAGCGATTATTATATATACTCCCAGGGGTATACAACAACCTTTTTCTTTTTGAAGGAATTTATCCATGCATCCTTTTCTACAAGCCACGATCGGTGGCGTGCTAATCGGCCTGTCGAGCTGGCTGGTATTGGCCGCGTTTGGTCGCGTTACCGGGATCAGCGGCCTCACCATGGGTGCTGTGCAACCCGTGATCGAAAAGCGCAGTCTCAGTGCTTTCGTCAGCTGGCGCGCGGCGTTTATTGCAGGTCTCATCTTGGGTGGCGCTTGGTTTACAAACGTCTTTGACGTCAGCACAGCGATGCCCGCACGCTCGCCCGGCCTCTTGATACTGGCAGGCGTACTGGTGGGTTACGGCACGATCCGCGGTAGCGGTTGCACATCAGGCCATGGGGTCTGTGGTCTGGGTCGCCGATCTGCTCGTTCTTTGGTCGCGGTTGCCGTCTTCATGGGCGTTGCAATGCTGACCGTCACCGTGACCGGTTTAATGGCAGGAGGTGCCGCATGACAACCACAACGACAACCCAAACAGCCGATATCAGCGACAGCGCCCGCGGCATTCTAATGGGCCTCTTGGCTGGTGTCTTGTTCGCCGCCGGGCTTGTGATATCTGGCATGACGGACCCCGCGAAGGTCATCGGCTTTTTGAACGTTGCCGCGCTCTTCACCGATGCGGTGCCGGACGAATGGGACCCCAGCTTGGCCTTCGTGATGGGTGGCGCCGTGATCGTGACGCTGATTGCATACCGCCATACCCAGCCCGATGGCAACCACAAAGAGACGCTAAAAAGCGCCAAACCCTGGCTGACGACGACCTTTTCACTCCCCAACCGCACCGATGTGGACTGGCCGCTGATCAGCGGCGGCGCGATGTTCGGCGTGGGCTGGGCATTGGGTGGTTTCTGCCCAGGTCCTGCGTTAGCGGCCTGGACAACCAATGGTGACCTGGTGTGGTTCGTCCCCGCCATGCTCATCAGCATGTGGATCAGCAGTCGCATACGGGGCTAAACGACGCTTTTCAGCTGGGGGGTTCTCGGTTAAGATTTGCTTTTGGTTTACGTTTACGTAAACGTCATAGTTCATCTACCGTGAGCCCACCATGACTGACCTGTCCGCAGATCCGCAAGTTCTTGCAAACTACCGTCCCAAAAATAAGGTCCGCTTTGTAACGGCGGCCAGCCTGTTTGACGGCCACGATGCGGCCATCAACATCATGCGCCGCATCTTGCAAAGCATGGGTGCCGAAGTGATCCATCTCGGGCACAACCGCAGCGTTGACGACGTGGTCACCGCCGCCTTGCAAGAAGACGTGCAGGGCATTGCGATCAGCTCCTACCAAGGCGGCCACGTCGAGTATTTCAAATACATGGTCGACCTGCTGCGTGAAAAGGGCGCGGGTCACATTCAAATTTTTGGCGGTGGTGGCGGTGTCATCGTCCCCAGCGAAATTGCCGAGCTGCAAGCCTACGGCGTCACACGCATCTACAGCCCGGAAGACGGCCAGCGTATGGGCCTGCAAGGCATGATCGGCGACATGGTCATGCGCTGTGATGTCGACATCACCCAGCGCGGCCCCAAGATGCTCGACGCCATCCAAGGACACGATGCAGGTCATTGGCGCGCGCTTTCACAACTCATCACAGCAGTCGAAGCCGGTCAGGCAGACCCCGACATGCGCACCGCGGTGCGCGCAGCCAGCGAGGCCGCTCATGTACCGGTTGTCGGTATCACCGGCACCGGCGGCGCCGGTAAGTCATCGTTAACAGACGAGTTGATTCGTCGCATACGTCTCGATCAAGATGACGAACTGCGCATTGCCGTGGTGTCAATCGACCCCAGCCGACGCAAGAGTGGCGGCGCCTTGCTCGGTGACCGCATCCGCATGAACGCCATCACCCCATGGCGCAACGGCCAGCGGGTCTTCATGCGGTCGTTGGCTACGCGGGAATTCGGCTCTGAAATCAGCGCGGCGCTGCCCGACGTCATCGCCAGTTGCAAAGCCGCAGGGTTTGATTTGGTCATTGTCGAGACCTCGGGTATCGGCCAAGGCGATGCAGCCATCGTGCCCCATGTCGATATTCCGATGTACGTCATGACACCCGAGTTTGGTGCCGCCAGCCAACTTGAAAAAATCGACATGCTCGATTTCGCTGCCTTTGTGGCGATCAACAAATTTGACCGCAAAGGAGCTGCGGATGCACTGCGGGATGTGGCCAAACAGGTGTTACGCAACCGCGAAGACTTCCAGAGCCGATACGAAGACATGCCCGTCTTCGGCACCATGGCTGCGCGTTTCAATGACGATGGCGTGACCGCCCTGTACCAAGCGATGCGCTCCGTCTTGCACGACAAGGGTATGCCCCTCCCGAAAAGCGACGGTCTGCTGCCCATGGCAAAGGTCCGCTACAGCTCCAACCAGACCCCCATCGTGCCGGCTGCCCGGGTGCGTTACTTGGCGGAGATTTCGGAAACGGTGCGCAAATACAAAGCGCGTGTGCGCCAAGAGGCCAAGCTCGCGCGGGAGGCACAGCAACTCAATGCCGCAGCCTGGATGCTGACTCAAGACAAACCAGAGCGCGCCAAAGCCGCCGAAGCCGCGATCGATCTGGCCGAGAAACGCACCGCGCAGCTCAGCGCTGAAGGCCGTGCGTTGCTGGCCCAATGGCCAGCCATGCGCGAAGCCTACAGCGCTGACGAATTTGTCGTCAAAGTGCGTGACAAAGAAATTCGTACCCAACTCACCACCACCAGCCTGTCGGGCACGGTGGTACGCAAAGTTAGCCTCCCCAAATACGAAGACCATGGCGAGTTACTGCAGTGGCTGATGCTGGAGAACGTGCCCGGTAACTTCCCATACACCGCGGGTACCTTTGCGTTCAAGCGCGAAGGCGAGGACCCCACGCGGATGTTTGCTGGTGAAGGAGACCCCTTCCGCACAAACCGCCGCTTTAAATTGCTATCGGAAGGCATGCCCGCCAAACGGTTATCGACGGCATTTGATTCGGTCACCCTGTACGGCAACGATCCTGACTTACGACCTGACATCTACGGCAAGGTGGGTAACTCGGGCGTCTCGATTGCCACCCTTGACGATATGAAGGTCTTGTACGACGGCTTCGATTTGTGCAGCCCAACGACCAGCGTCTCCATGACCATCAATGGTCCTGCGCCCACCATTTTGGCGATGTTCATGAACACCGCCATTGACCAAGCGATCGATAAATTTAAAGCCGATAACGGGCGCGACCCCAACGCTGAAGAGACGACGAAGCTGCGCGCGTGGGTGCTGGCCAATGTGCGCGGCACGGTCCAAGCCGACATCTTGAAAGAAGATCAAGGGCAAAACACCTGCATCTTTTCAACCGAGTTCAGCCTCAAGGTCATGGGTGACGTAGCGGCCTACTTCGTCGCCAACGATGTGCGCAACTTTTACTCGGTATCCATCAGCGGTTACCACATCGCTGAAGCCGGTGCCAACCCGATTTCGCAACTCGCACTCACGCTGTCCAACGGCTTCACGTTTGTCGAGGCTTATTTAGCCCGCGGCATGCACATCGATGACTTTGCGCCCAACCTGTCGTTCTTCTTCAGCAACGGAATGGACCCCGAGTACACCGTGCTGGGCCGAGTCGCGCGCCGCATATGGGCGGTGACCATGCGCGAAAAATATGGTGCCAATGAACGCAGCCAAAAGCTGAAGTACCACATCCAAACCAGCGGCCGCAGCCTGCACGCGCAGGAGATTCAGTTCAATGACATTCGCACCACGCTGCAAGCCCTGATTGCGATCTACGACAACTGCAACAGTTTGCACACCAACGCCTTTGATGAGGCCATCACCACGCCGACCGAAGAATCGGTGCGCCGTGCCATGGCCATTCAGCTCATCATCAACCGCGAGTGGGGCTTGGCGAAAAATGAAAACACCAGTCAAGGCAGTTTCATCATTGAAGAGCTGACCGAGCTTCTCGAAGAAGCTGTCTTGCAAGAGTTCGACCGTATCGCCGAGCGCGGCGGCGTCTTGGGCGCGATGGAGACAGGCTATCAGCGCGGCAAGATTCAAGACGAGAGCATGACCTACGAGATGCGAAAGCACACCGGTGAACTGCCCATCATTGGCGTGAACACCTTCCGCAATCCAAACGGTGACCCCGTGCCAGACGCACTCGAACTGGCGCGGTCCACCGAGGAAGAAAAGCGAAGCCAGCTCGCCCGTTTACAAGCCTTCCATGCGCGTCACGCGGACACCGCGCCCACCGCACTGGCACGTCTGCGCCAAGCCGTAATAGACAACCACAACGTTTTCGAAGTGTTGATGGAGGCGGTGCGCGTCTGCTCGCTGGGTCAAATCACCGACGCCCTGTTCGAAGTCGGCGGACAGTATCGACGCAACATGTAAGCCATGTCTATCCGTACCGCCTACCAAGCCCCAACCACCGCAGACGTTACATTCGGCGACGGTAAGGCAGTGGCGGCATGGCGGCGCGATGGCGGCTTTTTGTGGGTGGATATCCTCTCACAAGACATGACCGCAACCCGGCGTTGGTTGAGCGATGATTTTGGGTTTCATCCGCTGGCGATATCCGATGCCCTGCGCGACAAGCACCCGCCAAAAATCGAATTCTTCGCCGACCATGCCCTGCTCATCATGCGCGGCTTGGATGCCCAAGCCGAGGCACTTGAACACCTCACCAACCAATTGGCTTTTTTTATTGCTGATGGCCTGTTGGTAACGGTGCACAGCAAGCCCTCGCGAAGCATTGACGAGACATGGCAACGCGTGCAGCGCCAGGACATTGACCTGAACATCGGCAGCATACGACTGAGCTGCCGCGTCCTGCGCGCAGTGGCCGACCGCTATATTCCCATCTTGATGGCCACTGAAGAACGACTGGAAACACTCGAGTCCGACATCGTGGTCGCTGGCAGTGACAGCATGTTGGCCGAGCTCATCAGCACCAAAACCATGCTCAAGAAAATGCACCGCACGCAGATCTACCACTGCAATACGGTGAGAGATTGGCGAGAGGGGGTTGAGGAAGCATCAGGCGTCACAACGCCATTGGCTGCTGACGTGAGCCATGAAATGAACGACGTGATGGAACACTTTGAGCGGGTCAACAACCTGTCCCATTTGTATCAAGAGCTGGCTGATGATTTGATCAATGGCTACCTTTCCATCAGCTCCCACAAACTCAACCAGATCATGAAAATCTTCACGGCTTTCACCGTGATTTTTTTACCGCTCACCTTGATTGCAGGCATCTATGGCATGAACTTCGCCAATATGCCAGAACTGCAATGGCAGTACGGCTACTTCGCCGTATTGGCCGCGATGGTCTGCGTGGTAATCGGCGGTTTAGTCATCGCCAAATGGCGGCGGTGGCTTTAAACCGGACAGCGCTGCACACTCGGCTGAATCGGAATGCCCCACAAACGGGCCATCACCGTCGTTGCCGCCATCAAATCAGTGGCTGAGCTGAAGAAGCTGAAGCCGCCATGCGCATCGCCCTCGCGCAAACCAGGTACCAAGTGCGACCGCTCGCCCAGTTGACGGGCAATGGCCTTGGCAGGTTCCAGCACGGTCACCGCAGGACCCAACAAACGCTCGATTGAGGCGCGTAAAAAATAGTAGTGCGTGCATCCCAGCACCAGTTGATCCGCGCCAGCGTCTTGAATGGGTGCGACGTATTTTCGAAGCAAGCCTATGGTTTCAGCGTCGTCCAACGCGCCTGCTTCAACGCGCTCCACCAACCCGGGACAGGCTTGTAACACCACCCGCACGTGTGCGGCATGGGTTGCAATGAGTCGCTGGACGGCGGCACTGTCAACCGTTCGCTGGGTCGCTAACACGCCAATTACACCGGTTTTGGTGGCCAACGCTGCGGGTTTAATGGCGGGCTCCATCCCGATGACGGGTATCGCCGTCATCGCTCGCAAGGCGGGCAAAGCCACCACGCTGGCGGTGTTACACGCCACCACAACCGCTTTACACGACTGATCAAGCAAGAACTGGGTGATACGAGTCGCGCGCGCAATGATGGCTTCGGCAGATTGATTCCCATAAGGTGCATGGCCTGAATCAGCCACATACACCAAGTGCTCATGCGGATAGGCGTCGCGAATCGCATGCAACGTGGAGAGACCGCCCACCCCCGAGTCAAAAACCCCAATTGCGCCGCGTTTGATTGCGGTCATTTGGCGCGCAAGCCCTCGTTTTCCATCAACAGGTAGGTGTTATACGCATTCATGCGGTTGGCAAATTTAAACATGGGGACCGATTGAAAACGGCCCCAATCCGTCGCGTCGTAAGCCTCATCAAACGGCGTCAAATTTTCCACTGCGGTCCCCATGGATTGACGCAAGTAACTGAGGTAATCCCGCATCAACGAAATGTCCGCCTTGGGGTTATCTGACCAACGGCCGTGCCCTGGGACGACTGCAATGGCTTCAAATGACAGCATCGTGTCAAGGGCCTTGATCCAATGACTGCTGTCTGCCTTGCCCACAAAAGGCAAGCGCCCGTTAAAAATCAGGTCGCCGGAGAACAACACCCGCTCGGACGGCACCCAGACCGCCAAATCCTCCGGCGTGTGTGAGGGGCCGACCAGCGCCAAATAAAAATCAGTACCCGCCAGCTTAAGCGTTTCGCCGCCTTTGACCCATTGGTCAGGCTGGGTAATCGCAGTTTTGTCATCGATCCATGGCGCCAAATCCACGCGCGACGCCTCAAGGCGTAATCGAGCGGTGTCGGAGTAGATGTACTCCCTGGCAGCATCGTGTGCAATGATTTGCGCGCCCAACGCTTTGAACGTTTGCAAACCATAAATGTGATCGGCGTGGTAATGCGTGACCACGACATGGGTGATGGGTTTAAGCGTGATCTTCGCTATCGCCTGGACCAAGCGCGCCGCCAATGCGGGCGAACCCAATGCATCCACCACCACCACACCTTCTTTTGCAATCACGAAACCTGCGTTGCTGATGAAGTTTTGGTTTTTTGGACTTCCCAGCGCTGCCAAGCCCTGCACGTAGTAGCTGTTCTCGCTCACTCGAATTGGCTCCATGGGCGGCACCGTTTGCGCCACGGCTGCAACGCACGTCAGCGATGCAGCAGCGACACAAATCGCCTGCCAGAGCTGACGGGACCAATTCACCTTAAGTGCTGACATACCAAAACTCCTGCCCACAAGGGCGTTCAATGCGTGCGCACAAGCCGTACGCACAACCCTAAATATAAGTTAACACTCATATTATTACCAGCGCTTTCGCAAGGCAAAATAGGAAGAGATTGGAGACACAACATGCAAGCCATCAACCGTTGGTTTTCCGAAAATATCCAAGCCTTGGCGCGCGATATGCGGTGGTCTTATTTGCCTCCGCTGATGGTTTATGTCGCTGCCGGTATCCAAGGCCTCACGGGTATTGTGGGGACGTTTTTTGTCAAGGACTACTTAGGTCTGTCGGCGGAATTTTTAGCCGCGTTGGGCTTTTGGGCCTTTGTGCCATGGTCCCTCAAAATGCCCATCGGTCACTTGGTTGACCTGATCTGGCGCTACAAAGCGTGGCTGGTCATATTGGGCGCGGCGCTCATTGCGACCAGTCTGCTCATCATGGCAGCGCTGATCGGCAACCGCGAGTGGATGGCCTCCCTGTGGAGCTTGAATGCGTGGTACGTGTTGGCGGCCTTGTTGAGCCCGGTGGGTTACGTCCTCCAAGACGTCGTGGCAGATGCGATGACGGTGGAGGCTGTGCCGCATGTCGACAGCCGAGGGCAGCCGACGCCGCGCGATCAACTCAAGCGCATGCACACCACCATGCAGACGCTGGGTCGAGTGGCCATCATTGGCGGCACCGTCCTAGTGGCACTGATTAACTTGTGGGTCTTTAAAGGCAGTGACGCTCTGCCAGCTGCAGAGAAGCTGGTGCTGTATCGCAACGTTTACCTGATGGCGCTGGTAATTCCCGTGGTCTCGGTCATGGGGTTGGTCAGTGCGGCCCTGATTCACCAGCGCCAAGTCGACACGCTGGTGCGCAGCGGCTTGAGTCGAGCCGAGGCCCTTTCGCGCCTTCGTCCGGCACTAGAGAAGACCACGCCCAACTGGTGGATCTTAGGGGGCAGTTTGGTCTTCGTTGCACTCACTTTGACGCTGGGCATGTCCGATTGGACCTACAGCCAGGAGGCGATATTTTTAGGATCGACGGCCATCATTCTGTGGCTCATGAAACGCTTGGTCGCCGACCTAGACCCCCGCGCACGCCAGACCTTGGTGGGTACCGCCGTGGTCATTTTTTTGTTTCGCGCCACGCCAAGCACGGGGCCCGGTGTCAGCTGGTGGATGATCGATGAGCTGAAGTTCGATGGCCAATTTTTCTCGGTGCTGTCGCTGATCGGCAGCACACTCACGCTGTTCGGTATGTTCGCGTTTCGCCGCTTCATGGCAGAACGTCCCATCACTTATGTGATTGGATTCTTAACACTCGCGGGCTTTGTGTTGAGCCTGCCAACACTCGGCATGAGCATGGGCATGCACGTCTGGACTGCGCAGGTTACCGGTGGCGTGGTGGATGCCCGATTCATCGCCTTGGTCGATACCGCATTGGAGTCGCCATTGGGTCAAATCGCCATGATTCCCATGCTGGCTTGGATTGCCAACGCCGCGCCGAGCAACCTCAAAGCAACGTATTTTGCCGTCATGGCCAGCTTCACCAATTTGGCACTGTCTGCGGGACAGTTAGGGACCAAGTACGTCAACCAGTGGTTCACGATCACCCGCGAGATCAAGGACCCCGCGACCCAAGTGGTTCAAACCGCGGCCAACTACAGCGAGCTCACACCCTTGCTGCTGACCGTAATCGTGTTGGGTTTAGTGATGCCCTTGAGCGGCTTGTGGCTAGCCAAGCGACTCGGCTGGCAAAGCGCTTAAGCCGCGCATCAGGTCACTGGCTTTCTCCGCGATCATGACGGTGGGGGCGTTGGTATTGCCCCCAACCAATCGCGGCATGATCGACGCGTCAGCCACTCGCAAGCCATGAACGCCATAGACGCGCAGCTGGTCGTCGACCACATCCAGCGCCCCATCACCCATGCGGCAAGTCCCAACTGGGTGATAGATGGTGTCACTGTTGGCGCGTAAATGGGCCGCAATATCGTCGTCGCTGGCGTCTTCATTGACTGGCGTCAAAAACCGCCCGCCGTAGTGCCTCAGGGCTGGTTGCGTGAGAATTTTCTGCATCCAACGAAACCCCTTAATAAGTCGCTTCAGGTCATCTGCATCCGATAAAAATGCGGGGTCGATTCGCGGCGCGGTTTGTGGATAGGCATCCCGCAACCACACACGACCTTGGCTTTTCGGCCGTAACACGCACACATGACACGAGTAGCCCAGCCCCCACGTGAGTGCGCGGCCATGATCTTTCAACATGCCGGTCACAAAATGCAGTTGTAAATCGGGGATCGTCTCGGCGGGGGTTGAGTGAATAAAGGCACCCGCCTCTGCGTAGTTGGTGGTCAACAAACCGCGTCGCGCACGATGCCATTGCCACGCACCCTTGAGTAAGGCCGGCATCTTGCCGAGCGACACCCCCATTAAGTCTTTGAGATGCGGCGCAGCGACCGTTTGGATGGCGTCCACATGGTCTTGCAAATGCGCACCAACGCCGGGCCGGTTGGCCACCACACCAATCACTTGGTCTTGCAAATCACTGGCCGGCCCCACACCAGAGCGCAGCAATATCGCGGGTGAGTGGAACGTCCCCGCACACAAGACCACCTCCTTGGTGGCCCGCACGTCGAACCCCACCCCGCCGACGACATAGCGCACGCCAATGGCACGCGTCCCTTCGAACAACACGCGATCGACTAGGGCGTTGGTGATGATTTGCAGGTTTTTTCGAGCGCGCACGGTCGGCGTCAGGTAGGCCTTGGCTACGCTGTGGCGCTCCCCTGCTTTGTGCGTCACTTGGTAGAGACCCGCGCCCATGGGCTGGGCACCGTTAAAGTCGCGGGTGGCGGGGATACCCGCTTGACCCGCGGCTTCAACAAATCGACTGCTGAACGGGTTGGGCTCCATCAGGTCCATGACATGGAGGGGGCCGCCCGTACCATGCCAGGCATCAGCACCGCGTGCGTTGTCCTCGGCTCGCTTGAAATACGGTAAGACCTCGGCATACGACCACCCTTGGTTACCCATCGCCGCCCAGCCATCGTAATCAAGGGGATGACCACGAACATAAATCATGGCGTTGATCGCACTGGAGCCCCCGAGGCCTTTGCCCCGGGGTTGGTAACCGCGCCGGTTGTTCAGCCCAGGCTGTGGTTCTGTTTGCAAAGCCCAATTGAATGCGCGTGTAAGGGCGAGGCCTGGCAGTCCCGCTGGGCAATCAACCAACGGGCTTGCAGTTTCCGCGCCTGCTTCGAGCAAGATCACGTGGTGATGGGGGTCTTCACTTAAACGTGCTGCCAGCACAGCGCCGGCAGAACCGCCGCCAACGACAATGAATTCAGCTATAGATGGGTTACTCAAGGGTTTCATACCACTGGTGCGTCAGGTGTCCCGTGTCAGCGTAACGACACGACGATCAGGCACAATAATCAATATAAAGGGCTGTTTTCTAAACGGCAAGTCACGAATTACCCACCCCCTCTTTTTCCGGAGATTAAAGCATGCAAAGTATTCAAACCGTCGGCATCATCGGCGCGGGCACCATGGGCAATGGTATTGCGCAGGCCTGTGCAACCTGTGGCATCGATGTCGTGATGGTTGATATCAACCAAGCCGCCGTCGATAAGGGTTTGGCCACTGTTAGCGGCAGCTTAGATCGTCTGATTAAAAAAGAAAAACTCACGGCAGACCAAAAAACGGCAGCGCTCGCGCGGATCAAGACCAGCACCGAGATGCGTGCTTTGGTTGGGAGCCAATTGGTCATCGAGGCTGCCACCGAGAACGAAACGTTAAAGGTTCAAATCCTGCAACAACTCGACCAACTGCTCCCTGCGGATACGCTCATCGCCAGCAACACCAGCTCGATTTCCATTACCAAACTGGCCGCTGCAACGAGCCGCCCCAGCCAATTTATCGGCATGCATTTCTTCAACCCCGTGCCTATGATGGCGTTGGTTGAAATCATTCGCGGCTTGCAAACCAGCGACGCGACACACGATGCCGTCCATGCCTTGGCCGTCGCACTGGGCAAGACGCCCATCACCGTTAAGAATGCCCCGGGCTTTGTGGTGAATCGCATCCTGGTACCCATGATCAACGAGGCATTCTTTGTATTGTCTGAAGGTTTAGCCACCCCCGAGGCGATTGATGAGGGCATGAAGTTGGGCTGTAACCATCCCATCGGCCCCCTGGCGCTGGCCGACATGATCGGCTTGGACGTTTGTCTGGCCGTCATGAATGTCTACATGGCAGAGACCAACGACAGCAAATACCGCCCCTGCCCCCTTCTGAAGGAAATGGTCGCCGCTGGCTATTTGGGCCGCAAGACGGGACGTGGCGTCTACACCTACTGATTCAAACACCGATCCATGCAAACGCATCCACAAACCGCTTTCAGCACCGAGACTTTTCATGAGGCAACGCAGGCCTTAGCCCGCGTGCAAGCCATCTACGATGCAGGGGTTGCCTACCTGCGAGCCGGCTTGCAGTCGTTTGTGGATGCCACGGATACCGCCCCCCACACACCGACTCGGGTGCGCGCGTTCTATCCGTTCATTCGCTTGCGCACCATAAGCGTGGCGCACTCGGAGGGCGCCAACAAAACGCTTTCTTATGGCTTCGTCAGTGGTGCGGGTGTGTTCGAAACCACGCTGACACGCCCAGATTTATTTGCATCGTATTACGGCCAACAGTTTGAATTGCTGTTGCAAAACCACGGCGTCGCATTGGAAGTTGGTGTCAGTGACACGCCTATTCCGGTGCATTTTTCACTCGCGGAAAACGATCACATCGAAGGCCAGCTGACCCCCAGCCGCCGTGCACGGATGCCCGATGTGTTTGACCTGCCTGACCTGATGGCCATGGATGACGCCATTGCAAACGGTGACCACGACATGCTGCCAGAGGCTGCGAAGCCGCTGGCGTTATTCACGGCACCACGGGTGGACTATTCGCTGCACCGCTTGCGCCACTACACGGGTACCTCACCGCACGCGTTTCAAAACTTTGTACTGTTAACGAATTACCAGTTCTACATTGACGAATTTGTCGCATTAGGCAAAGCCCTTATGGCCGACCCAAACAGCGCCTACATCGGACTGATCGAGCCCGGCAACGTGCTCACCCCCCGCGTCAACTTGAGTGACGCCGACGCCGCCTGCCTACAAGAGGCGGTGCAGGGCTTACCGGGTCAACCGCCACCGCGTGCGCCACAGATGTCGGCTTACCACTTGGTCCGCGCGGATCGCGGTGGTATCACGATGGTCAACATTGGCGTTGGTCCATCCAACGCCAAAACCATGACCGACCACATCGCGGTGTTACGGCCCTACGCGTGGATCATGCTGGGTCATTGTGCAGGCCTGCGTAACAGCCAGGCATTGGGCGACTATGTGTTAGCCCACGGCTATGTGCGTGAAGACCATGTTTTAGATGAAGAGTTGCCCTTGTGGGTGCCGATTCCCCCTTTGGCGGAAATTCAAATTGCGTTGGCGCAAGCCGTTGCCGACGTGACGCAACTCAGTGGCCCTGAATTGAAGCGCATTTTGCGTACCGGCACCGTTGCCAGCACCGACAACCGCAACTGGGAATTGCTGCCGTTTTTTGGCGAGCGCAGCACACCGGCCAAGCGCTTCTCGCAGTCCCGCGCGATCGCGCTGGACATGGAGAGTGCCACCGTCGCGGCCAATGGGTTTCGTTTTCGCGTACCCTACGGCACCTTGCTGTGCGTGAGCGATAAACCCCTGCACGGCGAGATCAAACTCCCCGGTATGGCGAATCACTTCTACCGCGAGCGCGTGAATCAGCATTTGCAAATTGGTATCTTGGCTTTAGAAAACCTGCGACAGACCGGCGAGGCCCTGCACAGTCGCAAACTCCGCAGCTTCAACGAAGTCGCCTTCCAATGAGTCGTGATGTTTAGGCGCGAGGGTAATACCCGCGGCATCATCTCGATGCTCATTGCCATGGGCGCCTTTGGGATGATGGATGCGGTGATTAAATTACTCAGCGTCGAGATGCCGCCCATGCAAATCGCCGCCTTGCGCGGCTTGGTCACGATCCCCTTGTTGGCCGTTTACCTGTGGCGCCGCGATAGCTTTCATAGCATTGTGCGCATCAAATGGCCGCTGCAAATGGTGCGGGGCGTGCTGGCCATTGCCATGCTGTGGGCGTTCAGTGTCGGCATCAAGTCATTGGCCATGACTCAGGCGTACACCATCTTTTTCATTGCCCCCATGCTCATCTCGATTTTGGCTTGGCCCTTGTTGGGTGAGCGCACCAGCCGCGTGCGGTGGATCGCTCTGTGCCTGGGTCTGATTGGTATTTTGATTGCCTTACGCCCACAAACTGAGGGCATGGTCAGCTGGGGTGGGCTTGCGGTGCTGGTGGCTGCCACGTGCTACGCAACCAGCGCGGTGATCAGCCGCCGGCTGTCACGCACCGACTCCACAGACAGTCAGGTGTTTTGGGTCATGTGTTTTCTGTCTATCGGGGGCACCTTGCTGGCACTGGCGCATTGGCAGGCACTCAGCCCGGCGCAATGGCAGCTGATGCCCGCACTGGCGCTCAGTGGGTTTATCGGGCAACTGGCCATCACCGATGCCTTCAAACACGGACGCGCCTCGACGGTCGCCTCCTTCGAGTACAGCGCATTGGGCTGGGCTGTCGCGTTGGACTTGTTGTTATGGGGCGTGCTGCCTGACGCCTTGACCATGCTGGGTGCCGGCGTCGTTATCGCGACCGGCTTGTGGCTGCTACGGGTTGACCGGCACTGAGGCCATCGCCTCCCCGAAACGCACGGGTTGCGCAGGCGCCCACGCGGTGTTGAATTCAAGTGGTGTCTCCGGCCACACCAGCACCACCGTAGACCCCAACATGAAGCGGCCCATCTCCGCACCTTTCGCCAGGCTAACCTCGCCCGCAGCGTAGGTCCATGTCCGCACATCCCGGGTGCGCGGCGGATTGACGCGGCCGTGCCAAGTGGTCGCCATACTGCCCACAATGGTGGCCCCCACCAACACCATCACCATGGGACCATGGGCGGTGTCAAACCAACACACCACGCGCTCATTCCGCGCGAATAGTCCAGGCACGTGGGCTGCCGTGAGCGGGCTCACCGAGAACAAGTCACCCGGCACATACGTCATGCGCGTGAGTGTGCCCGCGCACGGCATGTGGATGCGGTGATAATCCTTGGGGCTCAGATAAATGGTGGCGAAATGACCTTGTGAAAAAGCATCCGCTTCAGCGGCGTCGCAGGCCAATAAAGCCTGTGTGGTGTAACGGTGGCCCTTGGCCTGGAAGATCTCACCGGCCTCAATGCGCCCCAACTGACTCACCGCCCCGTCAACAGGGCTCACCCACTCCGACGTGGCGATGGGCCGAATGCCCTCACGCAGCGCGCGCGTGAAGAACGCGTTGAACGTGTCGTAGCTGGCCAAATTTGGCTCGGCGGCCTCCATCATGTCGACTTGGTAACGCCGAACAAAGTCGGCGATGATGGCCGTGGTGATGACCCCCATCGGCGTGCCAGCGACCCAGCCACCAAAACGGGTGAGCGCTTTTTTGGGAAGCACATACTGTGTCCAGACGGCACGGCGAGATGTCACAAAAAACCCCTTGTATCAGAAGAAAGATTTATCGCCTCAGCGATCAAGCAGGGCGATTGGTTAAAAAGCCCACTTTTGTCGCCCCAATTCTATGCGCTGCATCAACAAATGGCCTCTGAGGCGCTAGACTTAGTCGCCATGGACGATGAACTCATGGACAACGCCACCCGCCCGTCGACCGAGACGGCGCCACTGCTTCACTGCGAAAACCTGGTGAAGCGCTTCGGCGACAACACCGTCGTACAAGACCTCAGTTTTTCCATTAATCCGGGCGAGTGCCTTGGCATCATTGGCCCCAACGGCGCGGGTAAAACCACCACGATCCGCATGTGCTTGGGCCTTACGCCGCCCGATGCGGGCCACATTGGCTACAGCAGCGTGCATGGTCAAGCCCTGCAAATGCCGCAAGATGCGCTCGCCATCAAGGCCGAGTTGGGTGTGGTGAGTCAGATGGACACCCTCGACCCCGACTTCACTTGCGAAGAAAACATTTGGGTCTATGGCAGCTATTTCGGCCTGGGCCGCGATGAACTGCGTGCCCGCACGCCGGGGTTACTCGACTTTGCGGTACTCGCACAAAAAGCCAATGCCCGACCAGGCGAGTTGTCGGGCGGTATGAAGCGACGGCTCAGCCTGGCGCGTGCTTTGGTCAACAACCCCCGTTTGCTGGTACTCGATGAACCCACTACCGGCCTTGACCCGCAAGCCCGACACCTCATGTGGGAGCGCTTGCAGCAGTTGTTACAAGTGGGCAAGTCTATTTTGCTGACGACTCACTTCATGGATGAAGCGGAACGCCTGTGCGACCGCCTGCTGGTGATTGACCACGGGCGCAAGTTGGCAGAGGGAACGCCCCGCGAACTGATCGCCCAGCACATTGAGCCAGAGGTCGTCGAGGTATATGGGCCGGGTGCGCAGCAGCTGATCACTGCGCCCATTCGCTCCCGCGCAGACCGCGCCGAGTTGGTCGGTGACACAGTTTTCTTCTACACGCACCACGCGGCAAGTTTGCTGCTTGAGCTGGCACGCCAGCCCAGTTTGCGCACCTTACATCGCCCCGCCAATCTCGAAGACCTGTTCTTAAAACTCACAGGTCGCCAAATCAGGGAGGGCGCATAAAGCCATGACTGAGATCGCACAAGAAACGCCGCCCACGGAACCCCGCAAGCGCTACCGCCGTGTCTGGGGAGGCCCTTCGCTGAATCCTTGGCGCGCGCCCAAACTCGATGGCTCTTTCCGCCCGGTGTTCATGCGCAACTTTCTGGTTTGGCGCAAACTGGCAATTCCGAGTTTGGTCGGCAACATCGCTGAACCACTGATTTGGTTGGTGGCCTTCGGCTATGGCATGGGCGCCTTGGTCGGCAGCGTGAACTTCAACGGCACCGCCGTGCCCTACCTGCTGTTTTTAGCCAGTGGCAGCATTTGCATGAGCGCCATGAATGCCGCCTCTTTCGAGGCCTTGTACTCGGCGTTTTCGCGCATGCACGTGCAAAAGACCTGGGATGGCATCATGAATGCCCCCGTCAGCCTTGACAACGTGGTGCTGGCCGAAATGCTGTGGGCGGCATTCAAATCGCTGTTCACAACGACTGCCATCATGTTGGTCATGCTGGCGCTCAACATCAGCACCAGTACGCACCTGCTGTTGGCTTGGCCGGTGTTGCTTCTAACGGGTATCACTTTCAGTTGCTTAGCCTTGGTCTTCAATGCGCTGGCGAAAGGCTATGACTTCTTCACCTATTACTTCACGCTGTTCTTAACGCCGATGATGTTTTTGAGTGGGGTGTTCTTCCCCCTCAACCAGCTGCCCCCTTGGGTGGCACGCATTGCTGAAGCGCTGCCGCTGGCGAATGCCGTGGCACTGGTGCGCCCCCTGTTCATGGATGAGTGGCCCAGTAATGCCCTCACGCATGTGCTGATACTGGTGGCTTACGCGGTGGCCGGCTTCTGGCTTGCGTTGGCCCTCACGCGCAAGCGTTTCGCCATGTGACGCCCCACTATTACGATTTCCTCGCCCTCGGTGCCGCGACGTGCTGGGCGGCGAGCGCTGTCATCTCAGCGGAACCTGCCAAACACTTGGGCGCTATCGCATTCGTGCGTTGGCGCATGTTTTTTGTCGCACTTTTGCTGTGGTCAATTGCGGTTTTCGCATCCCGCTTCCCGCCCTTGGGGATGGACACTTGGGGTCTGATGGTACTGAGTGGATTGGTCGGTATCTTCCTCGGTGACACCACCTTATTCGCCGCCATGAACCGGCTTGGCCCACGCCGTAGCGGGGTACTGTTCGCCACACACGCCCTCTTCACCGCACTCTTGGGTTACTTGTTTTTGAACGAACGCTTGGGGGCTCAGGTTTACTTGGGTGCAGCCATCACAGTCGCTGGCGTGATGGTCGCGGTCGCGTGGGGACAACACAAAAGCGCGGCGCATCCGTGGGACAGTTCGCCCAATACGCTCTCAGGTATCGCACTGGCGCTGACCGCCGCATTCGCGCAAGCATTGGGGGCCTTGATCGCCAAGCCAGCGATGGATTTATCCGGCGGGTTTGACCCCGTGCTCGCCTCCGCGGTGCGCGTCACGACGGCCCTGTTGGCGTTGGTGCTGGTGGGGTTTATCAGCCCGCGCTTTGGGCGTGCACAGCAACCGCCGACGCGCCACGTTTTATTTCAAACCGCGGTCAGTGGCTGGGTTGGCATGGGCTTGGGCGTGGGCTTGTTGTTGTGGTCGCTGCGTGAAGGACCGGTCGGTAGCGCAGGGGTATTGTCTGCACTGTCACCCGTCATCATCTTGCCGTTGTTGTGGCTTAAATTTGGTCGCGCACCTGCCAGCGGGGCTTGGATTGGCGCCATTCTGGCGATCGCGGGTGTGGCGTTGGTGTTGTTACGCTGACAGCAAGCGGGCAGGTAAAAATCGCTCACCCAATGCTGTGAGCCCCATCTCAGAAAGAATCTCCTCAATGCGCTGCTGTGCACCCGCGTTCGCGCGTCCGGTCCACTTCGCCAAGATCAACTCGTTTTTCATCGAGTGCTCCCACCCCACCAACTCGGTCACGGTGACGCTATAACCGCTGGCCTCCAAACGCAAACAACGCAACACGTTGGTCATTTGGCTACCAAACTCCCGCGTGTGGAGGGGGTGTCGCCATAATTCAGACAGCGGGGTACGCGCCAATTTCAAACCTCGGTTTTGACGCAGCACACCGGCCATTTCCGCTTGGCAACAGGGCACCAGCACCATGGCCTTGGCGTGTCGTGCCAACCCAAAACTGATGGCGTCGTCGGTCGCGGTATCGCACGCGTGCAAAGCCGTAACCATGTCGACCCGCTCGGGAATACGGGTATCCGTCATGGCCTCCGCCACTTTCAATGCGTAGAAACGCATCCGCTCAAAACCCAAATCTTGGGCCAACTCAATAGACCGCGTGACCAACTCCTCGCGGCTCTCGACGCCAATCACATCGCCAAACCCCAGCCCCTTGAAGACCAGGTCATACAAAATGAAACCCAAGTAGGACTTGCCCGCACCATGGTCCACCAAACTGACGTTGGTTTGGTCCTTCGCCATGTCCACAATCAGCGGCTCGATGAATTGCACCAAGTGATAAACCTGCTTCAACTTGCGTCGCGTGTCTTGGTTGATCCGACCGTCACGGGTCAAGATGTGCAGGGCTTGCAACAGCGCCACTGACTGCCCAGGTCGCAGTTCTGGCAGCTGCTCATTCAGCGTTTTGGCGGGCGATTTGGCGCCGCCTTTCGGGTGTTTAGACATCCCGCCATCATAATGCTGGGCATGACTGATCACCCCACGCATGCCTACGAGGCACTCACACCAGACGTCATGCTCGACGCGCTGGCCAGTACCGGTTTGATGGGGGATGGTCGTTTGATGGCGCTCAGCTCCTACGAGAACCGCGTGGTGCAATGCCACCTCGATGAGGCGCCTGATGGCGTCGAAAGCCCCGTTGTTGCCAAGTTCTACCGCCCCAACCGCTGGTCAGATGAGGCCATCGAAGAAGAGCACGCGTTTGCTTGGGAACTCGCCGATGCCGATGTCCCAATGGTGGCGCCCCTTCGGCTTAACGACCAGACGATGCACCGTTTCAATGGGTTTCGGTTCTCGGTCAGCCCGCGTAAGGGCGGGCGTCGACCTGAGCTAGACGACTGGGAGGTTTTGGAGTGGATCGGCCGCCTAATGGCGCGGCTGCATAACGTGGGGGCAGCGCGGCCTTTTGCGCACCGCCCAGCGCTCAATCCCATGACCTTCGGTCACGCATCTAAACAAGCCCTGCTCGACCTGCAGGCACTGCCACTGGATGTCGAGAGCCCTTGGGTGGCTGCTTGCGACCGCGCCCTTGAAGTGGCCGAAGCAGCGTGGCACCACTTTGACGGTGCCCTGATCCGCCTGCACGGCGACTGCCACCCCGGCAATATTTTGTGGACCCCCACGCACGGGCCACACTTTGTGGATCTCGACGATGCCCGCACCGGCCCTGCCATTCAAGACCTGTGGATGCTGCTGTCCGGCGAACGCCTGCAACAGACCCAAGCCCTCAGCGCTGTTTTAGATGGGTACGAACAACTGCGCCCCTTCGACCGGCGCGAGCTCGCCCTCATCGAGCCGCTGCGCACCTTACGCATGATTCACTACAGCGCGTGGCTGGCGCGCCGGTGGGATGACCCCGCTTTTCAGGCCAACTTCCCTTGGTTCGGTACGGCTGACTACTGGCATGGACAGGTCGGCCTGATCAACGACCAGATTGAGTCCATGGAAAAAGCCCCGCTCCAGGTCTGAAGCGGGGCTTCGATTAGTCGTTGCCGCCGAGCGGCATCGCGAGGATCAGACCAGCAACGCGTTCACGCGGCGCACATAGCTGGCGGGGTCTTCCGGTAAACCACCTTCGGCCAACAACGCTTGGTCGAACAGGATGTTGGCCAAGTCATCGAACGCAGGCGTGCCCTCCAATTTTTTAACCAACGCGTGCTCAGCGTTGATTTCAAGAATGGGCTTAACCTCAGGCGCCTTCTGGCCCGCTTGCTTGAGCAGTCGTGCCAGCTGCGTGGAGTACTCCCCATCCTCGACCACCAAACAGGCTGGGCTATCTACCAAACGGGTGGTGACACGGACGTCCTTGGCTTTGTCCTTGAGCGCTTCTTTCAGCCTTTCAAGCGTCGGCTTGAACGACTCAGCGGCTGTTTCGGCGGCCTTCTTTTCCGCCTCATCCTGCAACTTACCCAGATCGACGGCGCCCTTGGCCACGCTTTGCATGGGGGTGCCGTCAAACTCATTCAAAAAGGACAGGGCCCACTCGTCAACGCGATCGGTCATCAACAAGACTTCAATGCCCTTCTTCTTGAAGACTTCTAACTGCGGGCTGTTACGCGCGGCTGATTGCGTCTCTGCGGTGATGTAGTAAATCGCCTCTTGGCCGTCTTTCATCCGCGCCTTGTAATCAGCCAAGCTGACTGACACCGTATCGGTGGTCGACGTCGCGAAACGCAGCAAGCCGGCAATCTTTTCGCGGTTGGCAAAATCCTCGCCCAAACCCTCTTTCAGCACGGCGCCGAACTCGGCATAGAACGCGTTGTAGTCAACGACTGGTGCCGTCTCGGCATCGCCTTCTGCTGCTGCTGCATCGGCATCGTCAGCGGGCTTTTCTGCAGCGCGTTTGGCCAAATCCTCCAGCATGCCCAGCACGCGACGGGTATTACCTTCGCGGATAGCGCGGACGTCGCGGCTCTCTTGCAACAACTCACGGCTCACATTCAAAGGCAAGTCGGCGCTGTCAACGACACCGTGCACGAAGCGCAGGTAGTTGGGCATCAAGGTTTCCGCCTCGTCAGTAATGAACACCCGCTTGACATACAACTTGATGCCCGGCTTGCTATCCCGACTCCACAAGTCTTGACGCGCTTTTTTAGGCACATACAACAGCTGGGTGTACTCGGTACTGCCTTCCACCCGGTTGTGCGACCAGGTCAGGGGTTCCTCAAAATCGTGGCTGATGTTTTTGTAGAACGCTTTGTACTGCTCATCGGTGATGTCTTTTTTGCTGCGCGTCCACAACGCACTCGCCGAGTTGACGGCTTCCCACTCGTCTTTAATTTCGTAAGTCTTAGCTTCCTCGTTCCACTCTTCCTTGGGCATTTCAATGGGCAGGCTGATGTGGTCTGAGTAGCGCTCAATGACCTGCTTCAACTTCCAGCGGTCGAGGTATTCCGTTTTGTCATCCCGCAGGTGCAGGGTGATGCTGGTGCCGCGCTCAGCGCGCTCAATGGCTTCAACCTCAAACTCACCCGTGCCGCCACTGACCCAGCGAACGCCTTCGGCAGCCGGCAAACCAGCGCGGCGAGACTCGACCGTGATGCGGTCGGCAACGATGTAGCCGGAATAAAAGCCGACGCCAAATTGACCAATCAACTGCGAGTCTTTCTTTTGGTCACCCGACAGTTTGCTCACGAAATCACGGGTACCACTTTTAGCGATGGTGCCCAAGTTATCGATGGCCTCTTGGGCACTCAAGCCAATACCGTTGTCCGTAATCGTGACGGTCTTGGCCGTCTTGTCAAACGACACACGGATGGCCAGATCTGGCGCATCTTCAAATAAGGCGGGTGCATTCAGGGCCTCAAAACGCAGCTTGTCACAGGCATCAGACGCGTTTGATATCAACTCGCGTACAAAAATATCGGGATTGGAATACAGCGAGTGCGTGACCAAGTGAAGCAGTTGGGCCACTTCCGCCTGAAAGGCAAGGGTCTTTTTTGTCATGGGTTGGTTTCTCTTCGACAGATCAATTAAATACAAATTCGAGGCGCTCACCCAACAGGGCGACCCCCATCAAATGGGGGCCAAGCACTGGTTTTCAAGGGGGTTAAAAACGCTCGTGTGGGCCGAGGTAGCGCCACTGACCGACAGGGAGTTGGGCCAAATTGATGGAGCCGATACGCACGCGTTTCAAACCCACCACCTTCAAACCCACCTGTTCACACATCCGTCGGATTTGTCGCTTCTTACCCTCGCGCAAAACAAAGCGTAATTGCTCCGTGTTCTGCCAGCTGACTTTGGCTGGACGCAGCCGTTGGTTGTCAAGCTCTAGGCCCTCGCGCAGCAACGCCAAACGCTCCTCCGGAAATACCGACTGGACATCGGTTTCAACCGGTGCGCTCTGTCCGTCGCCGATCCAATGCACGCGGACCAAATACTCTTTTTCAATGTTCGAGTTCTCGCCGATCAGTGTGCGCGCAATGATGCCGTTTTGCGTAAACACAATGAGGCCTGTTGAGTCAATGTCCAGTCGACCGGCCGGCGCCAACCCGCGTGTGAAGCGGGCTTGGAAGCGTGTGCGTGTCGGATCTTCCGCCCATTGTGATTGCGGCCCAATCAGGGTTGCCGCGCTTTCGTGGCCGTCCTCGGGCAACCCACTGACGTACCCCATTGGCTTGTGCAACAGGATCGTGACTTGCTGCGCTTGGTCGGCTTGCGCCTCGGGGGACACCTCGACGCGATCGGTTTCTGAGACCGTTTGCCCCATTTGTCCCGGTGTGCCATTGACCAATACCCAGCCGTTTTCAATCCATTGGTCACCCTCGCGGCGCGAGCATAACCCCAACTCGGCTAGGCGCTTGTTGAGGCGGATACCGCCTGCCTTTTCAGCCTCGGTTTTAGGTCCCAGGTGGCTGGCGGTTTGAACAGGCGCTCGTGCAGCGGGTGCCGCACTGCGACGGGGTGGGGCAGCCATGTCCCGGCGGGGCGCGGTGTCGCGCGGTCTGCCGTCCATGCGGTCCATGCGATCGCTGCGATCGTCGCCAACAGAACGGTCCCGACCCTCAGGGCGGTCGTAGCGATCTGCGTTGCGGCTCGGGGCCCGGCGCGGGGCGGCGTCGCCACCCAAGGCGCGCAACGCGGCTGCCGCTTTTGCTGCCAACGAACCGTCGTGGGCAGGTGCATCCCGGCGAGGAGCCGACTCACGTCGAGGCGCGAAATCGCGGCGGTCGTCTCGGCGGTCGTCGTAGCGATCCTCGCGCCGGGGCGTCTCGGGACGTGAAGCGGCCGCGTCGAGTTTACGCAGCGCCGCCTGCGCGGCTTGCGCGATCGCGAGATCCTCAGGGGACGGCTCACGTTTGACGAATCGCGCCAATGGCGCGCTCCCGCGTACCGGCTTTTTGGGCATGCGGGGGTCAAACGGCGCGCGGTTGCTGGGCCCCTCGCTCTTCTTTTTCTGGCGGGCATCTGCCGCGCGGAGGGTTGGTTTTGAGGTCATAAGAATTGGGTTAAGAAATAAAAAATCTGTCGTCGAAAGGACTAGGCACTGTGCTCAGGCAACTCGCCATACCGCAGGGCATCCAGATTGAGAACGCGCAAGCCACCGTATTCAACCCGTATCCAGCCGCAGGCTGATAAGGTCTTGAGGGCCTCGTTCACACGTTGCCGTGACAAGCCAACCAAATAAGCCAACTCCTGTTGGGTGATGCGCAACAGCTCGGCAACACCGGGGTAAAGCTTGGGCTCAAACATCGCTGCCAAATTGCGCGCAACCCGCAGGTCAGGGCTACCCATGCGGTCAATCTCGCGGGCCGCAATGAACTGCCCCAGACGCTCATTGAGTTGCAACATCACGAAACGATTGAAACCCAACGAGTGACCAATGAGCCAGTCAAACATCTCTGTCGAAATACCAACAACTCGGCTCACCCGCAACGCTTGAATGTTGTATCGATAGGGCTCGCGCTTAAGCACCGTGCCCTCACCGAACCAGCCACCGGGCGCGATACCCGTAAACGTGATCGCTAAACCAAGGCGGTCATCGTTACTCATCTTGAGCAGCCCCTCAATCAGCCCAAACCAATAGGTCACGGGGCGCCCAATGCGGACGACGTAATCGCCAGGTTGCGCAATCGTGACCAGCATGTCTTGGCGGACGTGCTCGCGCTCATCGGCTGTCAAGGCGGATATCCATGGAATCTGCGCAAATTCAGCATCGGACAGCGCGCGTGCGCGCTCTCGGAGGTTCGGTGATGTGCTCATATGCAGGTAAATGATCGAAATATAGGGAAAGTCCTAGTGGGGTTGCCCCTCTAATTGTCGTCGAACCGACAACCAAACGTCAAATGAAAGTCTAGTATTCACGCAGAGTGAAGAAAAATATTGTTCCCCTCGGTGAACCAACGGAGTGAATTCATGCAACAGACCTTTCCGGGCTTACTCATGGCCCACGCAGGGCAGCGACCAGACGCCCCTGCGATGCGCGAAAAAGCCTTTGGTATTTGGCAAACTTTGTCATGGTCAAAACTGGCCGCGATGGTGGCGGAAATTGCCGGTGCGATGCATCAGGCGGGTCTGCGGCGCGGCGATCACATGGTGGTCATCGGCTCAAATCGCCCCCGCTTGTACGCCACGATGTTGGCCGCTCAATCATTGGGCGCCATCCCCGTGCCGTTGTACCAAGATGCGGCAGGCGCGGAATGCGTTTTCCCCATCAACAACGCAGACATCAAGTTCGCCGTGGTCGAAGACCAAGAGCAGGTCGACAAATTACTTGAGTTGCGTGAGCAATGTCCCCAAATCGCTCGCATCATCTACGACGACCCCCGTGGCCTGCGTAAATACGATGAAGAGTGCCTGACCTCAATGGATGACTTCTTGGCGCAAGGCCAAGCGTTCACCAAACAAAACCCCCAATTTGTCGCCGGTGAAATTGCAAAATGCGAGCCCAATGATGTCGCTGCGATGTTTTTTACATCCGGCACCACGGGTAACCCCAAGGGGGTCGTTCACACCCACAACAGCTTGCTCGACCGCGCCAGTGTGGGTGCGCGCTTTGACAAGCTGACCCCCGCCGACGAGGTGTTGGCCTATTTGCCTCCCGCTTGGATTGGTCAAAACATCTTCAGCTACGCCCAATGGCTGGCGGTTGGTTACGTGGTCAACTGTCCTGAATCTGCCGCCACAGTGACAATTGATCTAAAAGAAGTCGGTCCTACCTATTACTTCGCACCGCCCCGCGTGTTTGAGGGCTTGCTGACCAGCGTCATGATCCGAATGGAAGACGCTGGAGCCATCAAGCGAAAAATGTTCCACCATTTCATGGACCTCGCCAAGCGCGTCGGGCCGACAAAAATGGACGGTAAATCACTGGGCTTGTTCGACAGCTTGCACTACGCACTGGGTGACCTGCTGGTTTACGGCCCGCTGCGCAACAACTTGGGCATGTCGCGCGTACGCGTGGCCTACACTGCTGGCGAGGCAATCGGTCCCGATCTGTTCTCTTTTTACCGCTCCATCGGCGTGAACTTGAAGCAGCTTTACGGCTCGACCGAAACCGCCGTGTTCGTCTGCCTGCAACCCGACCACCAAGCCAAGGCTGACACGGTTGGTGTGCCGTGTGACGGTGTGGAAATCAAACTCTCTGATAGCGGTGAAATCTTGGTCCGCTCACCTGGCCTCTTACGTGAGTACTACAAGAACCCTGAAGCGACCGCTGAAGTGCTGACCGCCGATGGCTGGTACCACACCAGTGACGCGGGCTTCTTGGATGCCGATGGTCACCTGAAGATCATCGACCGGGTGAAAGACGTGGGCCGGATCAAAGGTGGGCGTTTTGACGGCGCGATGTTTGCGCCTAAATACGTTGAGAACAAGCTGAAGTTTTTCTCATTCGTGAAAGAGGCCGTAGCTTATGGCGACCAACGCGACCGCGTTTGCGTCATGATCAACATTGATTTTGACGCTGTAGGTAACTGGGCCGAACGCCAAAACCTGCCCTACGCGGGCTACACGGATTTGTCGCAAAAAGTAGCGGTTTACGACATGATCAAAGAGTGCGTTGAGAAGGTCAACGCCGACCTCAGCCGTGACGAAATGTTAGCGGGCTCACAGGTCAGCCGTTTTCTGATTTTGCATAAAGAACTCGATCCCGATGACGGCGAATTGACCCGTACCAACAAGGTCCGCCGTGGCTTTATCGCTGAGAAATACAGTGCCTTGGTTGACGGACTCTACGCCGATAAAAAAGAGCAGTTCGTCGAAACCCAAGTGAAATTTGAAGATGGCCGCACAGGCTCCGTCAGCGCAACGCTTCAATTGCGTGACGCCCAAATTTTTGAACCGGTCAAACAGGCCGCTTGAAACCAGCGATACAACAACCATGAGTACTCAAAAGATCGGTGACGTCATTCTTGAGGTCAAAGACATCAGCCTGCGGTTCGGCGGCGTTAACGCACTATCAGAAATCTCTTTCGATGTGCGTGAGCATGAGGTGCGCGCCATCATCGGCCCCAACGGCGCGGGCAAAAGTTCGATGCTCAACTGCATCAACGGCGTGTACCAACCGCAAGAAGGGCAAATCACATTCCGCGGTCAAACCTTCAAGCACATGAACAGCCGTCAAGTGGCAGAGATGGGTATCGCACGGACCTTCCAAAACTTGGCTCTATTTAAAGGCATGAGCGTGATTGACAACATCATGACGGGCCGTAACCTGCGCATCAAGAGCAACTTGTTTTTGCAAGCGCTGCGCTTTGGCCCAGCCGAGCGTGAGGAATGCGAACACCGCGAATACGTTGAGCAAATCATCGACTTCCTTGAGATTCAAGCCTTCCGTAAAACGCCCGTAGGAACCTTACCTTACGGTCTGCAGAAGCGGGTTGACTTGGGCCGCGCCCTCGCCATGGAACCTCAAGTCCTGTTACTCGACGAGCCAATGGCCGGTATGAACATGGAAGAGAAGCAGGACATGTCCCGCTTCATCTTGGATGTCAACGAGGAATTCGGCACCACCATCGTGTTGATCGAACACGATATGGGCGTGGTGATGGACATTTCTGATCGCGTCGTGGTTTTGGACTACGGCAAAAAAATCGGTGACGGCACGCCACAAGAGGTCCGTAACAACGAAGAAGTGATCAGCGCCTACTTGGGCACCTCACATTAAGCACACCACATAGACTGGAAACGACACTATGGGATTTTTCATTGAAACCCTGATTGGCGGCCTGATGGCCGGCATGCTTTACTCACTGGTCGCCTTGGGCTTTGTGCTGATTTTCAAAGCGTCCAGCGTTTTTAACTTCGCGCAAGGTGCGATGGTGCTGTTTGCGGCTTTGGCAATGGCACGCTTCTCTGAATGGTTCCCCATTTGGTTTGGCTTTGACAACCTGTTCCTCGCCAACCTGCTGGCGTTCTTGGCCGCTGGCGCCCTGATGTTCTTGATGGCATGGTTGATCGAACGCTTGGTCCTGCGCCATTTGGTGAATCAAGAGGGCGCCACCCTGCTGATGGCGACCCTGGGTATCAGCTACTTTGTGGATGGTTTGGGACAATCAATCTTTGGCAGCGACATCTACCAGATCGACATCGGCATGCCCAAGGAACCCGTCTTCGCGCTGGAGAACGTTTTCGAAGGCGGGATCATGTTGAACCTAGAAGACCTTTACGCCGCAGCTATTGCCGCCTCTTTGGTCATTGTCTTGACCCTCTTCTTCAACAAAACCACAACCGGCCGCGCGCTGCGCGCTGTGGCTGATGATCACCAAGCCGCGCAGTCGATCGGTATTCCTTTGAACCGCATTTGGTTCATCGTCTGGTGTGTAGCTGGGGTGGTCGCTTTGGTGGCCGGCATGATTTGGGGCTCCAAATTAGGGGTCCAATTCTCGTTGACAACGGTTGCTTTGCGCGCGCTGCCTGTAATTATCTTGGGCGGCTTGACCTCAGTACCGGGCGCGATTATTGGCGGCTTGCTGATTGGTGTGGGTGAGAAGTTATCCGAAGTGTTCTTGGGGTCGTATGTCGGCGGCGGCATCGAAATCTGGTTTGCTTACGTCTTGGCCTTGATTGTGTTGATGTTCCGTCCACAAGGCTTGTTCGGCGAAAAAATTATTGACCGGGTCTAACCCCTGCCAGCACAGAAAGAAAAATCATGCTTTACAGAGAAAACGGCCAGTTCAAAACGAACTACAAAGACGACCAGCGAATTTTTGGCATCACGCAGGACCGTGTGTTCGTGTGGGCGCTGGTGATCTTCGCCTTCATTGGTGTCCCGTTATTAGTGGATGAATACCTCTTCCGCGCCATTCTGATCCCCTTCTTGATCCTCGCTTTAGCGGCGGTCGGCGTGAACATTTTGGTCGGCTACTGCGGTCAAATCTCGCTTGGGTCTGGCGCCTTTATGGCAGTTGGTGCCTATGGCGCATACAACGTCCTAATGCGTTTTGAAGGAATGCCGCTAATTCCTGCGCTGCTTGCGGGGGGACTATGCGCCACCATCGTTGGCGTTGTCTTCGGTATCCCAAGCTTGCGGGTGCGGGGGCTTTACCTGGCGGTGGCAACGCTGGCTGCGCAGTTCTTTTGGGATTGGGCTTTCCTGCGCGTGGGTTGGTTCACGCTTTACACACCATCGGGTTCTGTCGCCGTTTCAAATCTGCAGATATTTGGCTGGACCATCAACTCACCCGTCGAAAAATACTGGCTGTGCCTCGGCTTCTTGACGGTATTTGCCTTCTTCGCCAAGAACCTTGTGCGCTCGGCCATTGGCCGTAACTGGATGGCGATTCGTGACATGGACGTTGCCGCTGCGGTTATCGGCATTCGCCCTGTTTACGCCAAACTCAGCGCCTTTGCGGTCAGCTCATTCATTGTTGGTGTGGCCGGTTCGCTGTGGGGCTTTGTCCACCTCGGCGGCTGGGAGCCTGCCGCGTTCGGTATCGAGCGTTCATTCCAACTGCTGTTCATGGTAATCATCGGCGGCATGGGGTCCATCATGGGCAGTATGTTCGGCGCGGCCTTCATCGTGGCCCTGCCCATCTTCTTAAACCAAGCCCTGCCAGTCGTGGGATCTTGGGTGGGTGTCACCATTTCCACCGCGGGCATTGCCCACTCTGAGTTCATGATTTTCGGCGCACTGATCGTCTGGTTCCTGATCGTGGAACCGCACGGTTTGGCGCGCCTTTGGAGCATCGGGAAACAAAAACTGCGTGTTTGGCCCTTCCCACACTGAATCCCTGGGCAGCCAGAGGGGGGTGTTGTTTTCAGCATCCGATTGGCTGCGTTTAAGCGCTTAACCACAACACTCTAAGGAGACTCGATATGAAGTTACGCAAACTCATGCTGGGTGCAGCGGCTACGGCGATGGGCGTCAGCGCCTTACTCGCGCCCGTGTCATCTGCACAAGCTGAAGAAACACAATTTTTCCCCTCACTGGTTTACCGCACAGGGCCTTATGCGCCTAACGGTACGCCCTTTGCAAACGGCTACTCTGATTACTACCGACTTGTGAACGAGCGTGGCGGTATCAACGGTGTGAAGATCATCGTTGAAGAGTGCGAAACCGGCTACTCAACCGACCGTATCGTTGAGTGCTATGAGCGCCTGAAAGGCAAAAACGGCGGTGCAACCGTGATACAACCGTTGTCAACTGGCGGTACGTTCGCGTTGACCGAGAAGGCCCCCGTCGACAAGATCCCCCTGATCACCGCTGGCTTGGGCCGCAGTGAATCAGAGGACGGTGGTATCTTCAAGTGGAACTTCCCGCTGTTGGGCACCTACTGGGTAGCCGCTGACGTGTTGGTTCAACACGTGGGCAAAGAAGCTGGTGGTCTCGACAAATTAAAAGGTAAGAAAATTGCCTTGGTTTACCACGACAGTGCTTATGGTAAAGAGCCCATCCCACTGATGAAGAAGCGCGCCGAGATGCATGGTTTTGACCTCCAGTTGCTGCCTGTTGCGCACCCCGGTGTGGAACAAAAAGCTACTTGGTTGCAAATTCGCCGTGACCGTCCTGACTACGTGTTCTTGTGGGGTTGGGGTGTCATGAACTCCACATCAATCAAAGAAGCAGTGGCAACCGGCTACCCACGTAACAAGATGTACGGTGTGTGGTGGTCAGGTGCTGAGCCTGATGTGAAAGACGTGGCTGATGCCGCCAAGGGCTACAACGCTTTGGCATTGCAACACAGCTCAGAGTACGACTCTTCCGTCGTGAAAGAAGTGTTGGCCAAGTTGCATGACCAAGGAAAAGGCACTGGCCCTCGCGAAGAAGTCGGCCAAGTGTTGTACATGCGTGGTTTGATCTCCGCCATGCTGGCGACCGAGGGTATGCGTGTTGCGCAGGCTAAGTACGGTAAGGGCAAACGAATCACCGGCGAGCAAATGCGCTGGGGTTTGGAGAACATGAACCTCACCACCATTGGCTTGGCTTCTTTGGGCTTCAGCGGCGTGATGCGTACAACCTCAACCAGCTGTAACGACCACATGGGCGCGTCTTGGGCGCGTATCCAAACGTGGGACGGCAAAGGCTGGAAAGTGGGAAATACATGGTACGAAGGTGACCGTAAGGTGCTCGGCCCCATGGTGACCGAGACAGCTAACAAGTACGCCGCTGACAAGAAATTGACACGTCGTCCTGCCTCTGATTGCAACAGCTAATCAAGGCACCGCATCTTTAGGGATGCATTAGCTTGGGGAGCCCTTCGGGGCTCCCCGCTCTAAACCCTGACGCACGCTCAACACGTGCCCCATCTTTTCTAGGTTCGTTATGCAATCCAACGACATCGTCTTAAACGTTAATGGCATCGAAGTCATTTACAACCACGTCATCTTGGTGCTGAAGGGCGTCTCTCTTCAAGTGCAAGAAGGCAAAATTGCGGCCATCTTAGGCGGCAACGGTGCCGGCAAAACGACCACCCTGCGCGCCGTTTCAAACCTCTTAAAAGCCGAGCGTGGCGAAGTCACAAAAGGCAGCATTGAACTGCGCGGTGAGCGCATCGAAAACCAAACACCCGCCGACCTCGTAAAAAAGGGCGTCGTGCAAGTCATGGAAGGTCGGCACTGCTTTGCCCACCTGACCATCGAAGAGAATTTATTGACGGGCTCTTACACCCGCACAGACAAAGGCGAAATCGAGGCCAACCTCGAAAAGGTTTACAACTACTTTCCCCGCCTGAAAGATCGCCGTACCTCGCAAGCCGCGTATACCTCGGGTGGTGAGCAGCAAATGTGCGCCATCGGCCGTGCGCTGATGGCCAACCCCAGCGTCATCTTGTTGGACGAGCCCTCTATGGGCTTGGCACCGCAAATTGTTGAAGAAGTGTTCGAGATCGTTAAAGATCTGAATCAGCGCGAGAAAGTAACGGTTTTGCTGGCGGAGCAAAACACCAATATGGCGTTAAAGTACGCCGACTACGGCTACATCATGGAATCCGGTCGTGTCGTGATGGACGGTGCCGCGGCAGAACTGCGCAGCAACGAAGACGTGAAAGAGTTCTACCTGGGTGTGGGCGGCGGTGAGCGTAAGTCGTTCCGAGACGTCAAGAGCTACAAGCGCCGCAAGCGTTGGTTGGCATAACCACCCGCAAACAAGCGCCCTAAGTGAAAGACCACATGGTTGATTTTTACGACGACCTCGAAACGCAAGACCCTGCTGCGAGAGAAGCCCGCTTATTCAGTGGGTTGAGTGCGCAGGTCGCGCACGCACAAAAGCACTCAAAGGCTTTTCAGACCATCTTGGCTGGCGTTGATGCGACCACCATCACCTCCCGAGCAGCCCTTGCGACCCTCCCGGTCACTCGTAAAACGCAACTGTTTGAAATTCAAAAGGCACAGCGCGCCGAAGATCCCTTTGGTGGCTTTGCAACGCAAAGCTACGGCGCGGCCATGCCTCAACTGTTCGCCAGCCCAGGCCCCATCTATGAGCCTGAAGGTACGGCTAAAGATTACTGGCGTACCGCCCGTGCGGTGTATGCGGCGGGCTTTCGGGCCGGTGAGCTGATCCACAATTGCTTCTCGTATCACTTCACACCCGCTGGCTCGATGATGGCCTGTGCGGCGCGCGCCATTGGTTGCACGGTATTTCCCGGCGGCATCGGGCAAACCGAGCAACAGGTGCAAGCCATGGCCGAACTCAAGCCCGCGGGCTATATTGGCACCCCCAGCTTCTTGCGCATCATCGTGGAGAAGGCCGAGGAAATGGGCGTTGCTTTGCCCAGTGTGAAGAAAGCTTTGGTCTCGGGAGAGGCGTTTCCAACCTCGTTGCGCGACTGGTTCGCGGCGCGTGGAATCCAAGCCTATCAATGCTACGCCACGGCCGATGTGGGTCTCATCGCTTACGAAACCACCGCCCGCGAAGGCTTGGTGGTGGATGAAGGTGTGATTCTGGAAATCGTCAGACCCGGTACCGGCGACCCTGTTTCGGCCGGTGAAGTCGGCGAACTGGTGATCACCTCCTTCAACCCCGACTACCCCATGATTCGCTTTGGTACGGGCGATTTGTCGGCTGCCTTGCCAGGACCCTGCCCCACCGGTCGGACCAACGCACGCATCAAAGGGTGGATGGGTCGCGCGGACCAAACAACCAAGGTGCGCGGCATGTTCATCCATGCCTCACAAGTGGCCGATATCATGCGCAAGTTCCCATCGCTTTCGGGTAAAGCTCGTTTGGTGGTGACCGGCGCCATGGCCAACGACCATTTAACCCTTCACGTTGAAGGCGACAGCATCAACGATGAGCTGATCACGCAACTCGGGGGTGCCGTACGCGATGTCACAAAGCTGCGCGCGGACATCACTGTGGTCGCACCGGGCGCCTTACCCAATGACGGCAAAGTCATTGAGGACGCCCGCAGCTACGACTGAAATTCCGCAGGCGGCTAACGCAACTCCCACGTCAAATCTGCATCCTCATCGATGCAGCGTTGCATGGTTGTCATCAGGGGTGTTAGGCGCGACTGCCAGCTCACTTTGTCTTTGGCGTCGGCGCTGTCGTCGTCGGCATCGTCTTCAGCACGGGCTGTAGCGTTTCCCGCGCTGTCATGCGCGAACTGTTGCAAAGCCTCAAGCGCTGCGGGCATGTCGGCACGTAACAAAATGCCTCGGGCGGTGATCGCCTTGCCCCAAATCTCCAAAACCTTGACGCCATGTTCAGTGAACATGAGCAGGTCCGCAGTGGCGCGTGATTGAAAGCGAATCATCTGAATCCTTGGTTCGATGCGCCAGCACATGAGCTGGCGTCGATCCATTATGCGTGCTTGTAGCTGTGGCGCAAGGTCGCCATTTCGTCCATGCGCCGTTGCGCAGACTGCGCGGCTTGTCGTTGATGCTGTTTCTGTTCGCGCTCTACCAACTTCTTCATTTTGTCCAGGTCGAAACGAGCCGCTTTGACCCGATCGGCTGCGAGGGTCACAGCCGCTTGCATTTTCTGAACCTGTAACTGCGCCTGCACATCGAGATCAACCAATTGCGCTAAAAACTGCCGGCAGTTCACACTATCTGACAAGTTCGACTGCCGCTCAAACTGTGTGAGTTTGAGACGGTATTCCATCAGCATGTCCACAATGCGTGACCGCTGATTTTCTGCGTCGGCAAGTGCCGCTTTGGCTTGTCGCCAGACACTTTCCGCTTCGTTGAATTTGGTCTGAGCTTGCTCAGCCAATACGGGCCAAGGACTCTTGGTTTCAGCCATTGGTTACTCCCATCACGTGACTCAATGTGGCTCGGCACATCTCGTATTCAACACCGTCATGCATGTCTTGCCTTAAAAAATCGACCATGCTTTCGCGCATGGCAATCGCCGCGTCGAGGTCTGGATTGGTGCCCGCGTCATAGGCACCAACTTGAATCAGGTCTTGGTTCTGTTGGTACAACGTCCACAAACGGCGGAAGCGGTTGGCCGCCTTCAGTTGCTCAGGCGTGAGCAGGTTTTGCATCACGCGCGAGATTGAGCCGGCTAAATCAATCGCGGGGTAGTGGGCCGCATCGGCGAGCTGTCGGGAGAGCATGACTTGGCCATCCAGTGAGGCGCGGGCAATGTCCACGATAGGATCGTTGCCATCATCGCCTTCGGCCAATACGGTGTAGATCGCGGTAATCGAGCCAAAGCCATGGCGCCCCACACCCGCACGCTCAATCAAGTTGGGTAAAAACGCAAACACGGACGGCGGATAGCCCTTGGCTGTTGGCGGTTCGCCAATAGCCAAACCCACCTCGCGCTGCGCATGGGCCACACGGGTCAGGCTATCGACCAGCATCAATACATTTTTGCCTTGGTCGCGGAAGTATTCGGCGATCACGTGCGTCATGTGAGTCGCCTTCAGCCGCAACACGGGCGACACATTGGCAGGCGCGGCGACCAGTACCGACTTGGCCAACCCTGCCTCGCCCAACGACTCTTGAATGAAGGCCTGTACCTCACGGCCACGCTCGCCGATCAGGCCGATCACCACCACATCTGCTTTGGTGAATCGGGTCAACATACCCAACAACACACTTTTACCGACACCGGAACCCGCAATCAAACCCAGACGCTGGCCGCGGCCCACGGTCAGCACGCCGTTGATGGCTTTAACGCCAACATCCAATACCGCGTCAATGGGACCCCGCTCCATCGGGTTGATGGGACGCCCTATCAAGCTGAGTCGATCGGTACACACAGGCGCAGGCTTGCCATCCAGTGGTTCGCCTCGCCCATCAATCACACGCCCCAGTAATTCAGGGCCCAGACTCACTTCGGCGACATTCGCGATCACACGCACAGCCGCACCGGGCCCAATGCCGGACGCCTCGGTGAAGGGCATGAGGTAAATGGTCTTGTCATTGAACCCCACAACCTCGGCTTCAATTCGCGCCCCATCAGCGCCATCGATCTCGCAAATGGCCCCCAAGGGTGCCATCACACCCCGCGCTTCCAGTGTCAAACCCACCAGACGCACGAGGGTGCCGCTGTGTGCTTGGGGTGGCGCGTGGGCGGTTTGTAAATCTGCGGCGATGGCAGCGTCGAAATCAAGCATGGGGCTCGCCTTCATCATCATCGCCTTGGATTGGAGCTTCCGCTTCGGTTGCAGGCGCTTCTGGCGCCGCCGCCTGTGGCGTCTCGACCAGCGTCGCATCCTCGGTCACGGCGTCGGCATGGGTACCCGTATCGGTTGTCGCCCACAGAGGGCCTTCACTCAACAAGGGACTGGCCTGCGCCCAATCGTCAGGCTTCAGCAGCACTTTGTTGGCGAGTGTTCGTAAACGCTTTTGAATCAGGTCCTGCACGACTGCGTCGTTGCTGCTCACCTGCACGCTGCCACGTGTCATGGCAGGGTCCGCCTGTAACACCATGCCATTTTCTAAAGCGACATTGTGCGTTTGTATTTGCGCCAAATCCGCTGGGTGTAACTGCACGGCAATTCGTTTCGTTGGCGCCTCCAACTCGTCCAAACTCAGCTGAATGAGCCGCTCAATCGCGGCCGGGCTTTGGGTCAACTCACCGCGCACCAGCTCCTCAGCCAAATGCAACGCCAGCTTTTTGAGCGGATCAAAGTACTGACGTGGGTCATCATTGAGCGTCTTGACCGCACTGGCAGCGGCATTCAGGGCGTGCACTGCATCCTTGAAAGTCGCCTCGGCTGTCTCACGCCCGCGCTGCTCGCCGCTGGCTTGACCAGCCGCTTGTCCCTTTTCGAAACCTGCCGTCTCCCCTGCTGAAAATCCCTCGTCGTAGCCGGCTCGTCGCGCAGCGGCTTGCTGGGCGGCCACCTCATCCACGGCGATGGTGGTCATCTCTGGCTCGGGTGGGGCTTCCGCATCAGCGGGCGCGTCCGTGGCGGAATCCGTCAGCGCTAAGGCTTCAGTGCCGGCGTCAGTGTCGCTTTCCTCCTCAGCACGCAACGCTGATTCTGGACCGTCCTCTAACGCGCCTGCAACCGACTCAGCGTCACCGGGTTGAATGTTGGCAGGCTTAAAGCCGTCGTCCGACAACAACTCTTGTGGTGTCAACGGCTCCAACCGCCACGGTGCAAATTCTGCAGTTTGCTCAACATCCCACGGCACCTTCACGTACGACAGGCTGTCTTTGTCAACCGCGTATAAGGTCGCACTCGGCTGCCACTCTGGGCGCGGTTTATTGAACATGTGATCAGACGAAATCATCGCCTCGGCCCACTAACACCAACTCACCCGCATCCGACATCTTGCGTGCGAGACGCATGATATTTTTCTGGGCTTCTTCCACGTCGGCGATTCGCAACGGCCCTTTGCCTTCCATCTCGTCGATAAACATGACACGCGCACGTGAGGACATGTTGTCGAAAAACTTTTCTTTGACGAATTCGGGGGCACCCTTCAACGCCGTCATCAGCATATCCGGCTCGACACCGCGCATGAGGGTCTGGATACCACGGTTGTCCACAGACACCAGGTTCTCGAACGTGAACATGTTGTCTTGAATCCGCTGGGTTATATCGGGATCGAGTTCGTTCAAGCCCGACATCACCTGGGACTCCAAATCCACCTTCACGAAGTTCATGATCTTCGCAGCCGCTTTCACCCCGCCGAAGCTGGAGGACTTCGCCGATGAGTTGTTTGAGAACTGCGCCTTCATGATGGATTCCAATTCTTCCATCGCGGATGGCTGCACCGTTTCCAAACTCGCAACGCGTTGAATCACCTCCGCGCGCACCTCTGCAGGCAGGAAGTTCAGCACGTCAGCAGCCACGTCGTACTCCAACACCGACAAAATAATGGCGGTCACTTGGGGGTGCTCGCTTCGAATCATTTCTGCGATCGAGCGGGCATCCATCCACTTCAAGATCTCCAGACCTTTGCTACCTTGTCCTGGCATGATGCGGCCCAACACCGAGGCCGCTTTATCGGGGCCCAGTGCGCGCTTCAACACCTTCTCAACGTAATCTGATGTGCCCAAGCCGAGGCTGGTTTGTTTCTTAAGGGTGGCAACGAATTCATCCAACACCACGTTCACCGCTTCTTGCGATAAATCGGCAACCGACACCATCGCAGCACCCAGTGACTGCACCTCTTTTGGATTGAGATAGCGGATGATGTCCGACGCCTGTTGCTCACCCAACAACAACATCAACACCGCTGCACGTTGTGTACTGGTCAACTCCTCAAGCTCGGCCTGTAAGGCCTCACTCATGGGTATCGGGTCTAAACTCGGCTTCGCCTCTGGGGCACCCTTTGCACCCTTGGCATCCTTTTCCGGCTTTTTATCGTCTTTTTTCGTTGCCATACCGTTACTCCTTCAAGCGACTGACACCAGGCGCTGCAATCTCAAATTTAACTTGCTTTGATCATCCGCTTCAATACGTTGGCAACACGACCGGAGTCCTCTGCCACCAACATCCGGATGAGCGCCACCTTGTCGTCGTAGGTGTTTGCGGTATCCAACATGTCGGCAGAAATGCTGGACTTCTTGGGGCGCAGCTTGGCCTTGATATCTTCCAAGGTCTCGCCCTCGCCCAATTGAATCATGTTCATGTCTTCTTCGGTCAACTCGCCATCGGGCAGCGCCTTCTTCGCTTCTTCTGCAGCCTGATTAGCCGCGCTCTCACCCAAGAGGTTACGTACCACGGGACGGACGATGAAGACCAAGAATGTGATCAGGACCAACGCCATCAAACCCTGCTTGAAGCTGGTGATGACCATGTCATCTTGGTACCAAGGCACCATGGGCTCCAGCGGTGCGGGTGGCTCAAAGCGCGCCGGTATCAGGGTCACGACGTCGCCACGGGCTTCGCTGTAACCGACTGCACCGCGAACTAAGTTCAACATGCGGTCCAGCTCTTGCTCGGTGTAAGGAATGGTGGTCGGCGCATTGGGGTCGACCTTGGCATCGTCTGGCACGATAACCGGACGCTCATTAATCACAACGGCCACAGACAGGCGCTTGATGTCACCTTGTGCGCCTTTGACGTGTTGCACCACGCGGTCTAACTCATAGTTACGGGTGGTACGGCTGCTGCGCACGCTGGTGGCACCGGCGCCCTCTGGGGTCACTTGGGTGTTTTGTGTCAGCGTACCCGTTTGCGGTGGCTGGTTGGCCAGCGCACCCGGGGTGCCTGCGGCATTCAAGTTGGCCTCGCGGTCTTCCGCAATCACCTCTGATCGGGTGCGGGGGCCGTTACCACCACGGTCGTAATCTTCTGTGGTGTTTTCAACTTGTGTGAAGTCGAGTGTCAAGCTGACTTGCGAGCGCACGTTGGCATCGCCCACCACGGGTGACAACAACTCCATTACGCGGGTTCGCAGCAACTCCTCTTGTGTGCGCTTCAATTCGGCTTGCGCTGAGGTGAGGCCCAGCGGGTTGTTCTCTGGTGTGCGCGTCATGAGGTTGCCGAAGTTATCAACCACAGTCACGCTCTCCGGCAACATGTACGGAATGCTGGACGACACCAAATGCACAATGGCCTGCACCTGCTGCTCGCTGATGGTTCGACCTGGGTGGCGATTCAAAACAACCGACGCCTTTGGCGGTGTCCGGTCACGTACAAACACACTCTGCTTGGGGGTGGCCAAATGCACGCGGGCGTGTTGCACGCCTGAGATCCGGCCAATACTCCGCGCCAGCTCTTGTTCGATCGCGGCGTTGTAGCGTGCCTGCTCCATGAACTGGCTCGTCGTCATGGCGTTTTGATCGTTTAATGCGCTCAGCCCCGTCACGGGCTCACGCGGGATACCCTGCCCTGCCAAGAAAATTCGCGCTTCATGAAAGCGCCGCTGATCAACTCGCAGCTGCCCCGTCATGGTATCGAGCTCAGGACTGAAGCCGCCTTGCTTCAACGAATCAAACGCCTCTTGCAAATCAGCACCCTGCAAACCAGGCATCAAGGCACGCGTCTGTGGTGTTTGAACCCAGCTGTAGGCCAACGCCATAACAACAATCAACATCAACGCAATGATCGCGGGCAATGAGCGTTTGACACTCGGTTGCGCCAGAACTTGTTTGACCTGTGCGATCGCGCCGCTGGGCGGCATCGTTGCCAATGCACCACCTTCTGCGCCTGGCGCGTTGGGCTGTGCGGCGGGCAAATTGCCGCCCGTCGTTGCAGGCAAATTAGCCACTGGCGCAGGGGCGCCAGCTTGCATCGGATTCATGGTAGCGGTTGCTGTACTCATGGTGTGCTGTCCTTACCGTTTTAAACCGGCATGTTCAAAATGTCTTCGTAGGCGCGCATCACTTTGTTGCGAACCTGCAAGGTGGCCTCAAATGCCAGCGATGATTTCTGCATGCTCATCACCACATCAGTAAGCGGGACATCATCGCCGCGCTCAAAACTTTCTTGCATCGACTTCGATTGCAACTGCGTGGCATTGACTTGCTCAACCGCGCCGCGCACAGCTTCCAAGAAACTGGGTTTAGGTATGGCTTGCGCGCTGAGATCTGCTTGCGCAATTTGCGTCCCCGCGCTGGCTTGCGTCTGCGCTGCTTTGAGGGTTTGCAACATGGCTGCAATGTTGCTGGCTGAAGTGGCTTTATCAATCATGGTGTGTAACTCCCGTTGCGCGTTCAGGCGCTTGCCGATGCGGGTGATGTGCTGACGTGGATGCCACGTTCACGCAACTGCGCCATCTTGTAACGCAGGGTTCTTGGACTGATGCCCAACAGCTTTGCTGCCTCTAAGCGGCTGTCGGTGCTTTGTAGCGCCGCTGAGATCATTTGATGCTCGCTCTTCTTCACGGCATCCTGTAAATCCACCGCCAAGGGCTCTGCCACTTTGGTTACCGGTGCAGTTGGCATGACCGGTACAGCTGTTGCAGGGGCATTCGTCGCCGGACCAAATACATCGGTCGAGGCAGGCATTGATGAGACCTCGGGCTCAGCTTCAGAGGCAATTGCCGAGGGGGCAGCGGCCAAGAAATCCAAGGGCTGCGCTTCGTCAAATAACAGGTGCGCTGCCGTGATCACGCCATCGGCGCACAACACCACGGCGCGCTGCACCACGTTTTCGAGTTCGCGTACATTACCCGGCCACGGATAATTGACCAACAACGTTTGCGCCTCTGCGCTCAGGTTGTAGGGCGTATTGGGCTGTCCATGGGCGACCAACATTTGCGCAACCAACGGCAGGATGTCACCTGGTCGCTGCGCCAAAGGCAGCAAGGTCAGGCGGAACGTGCTGATGCGGAAATACAAGTCCTCGCGGAACTCACGGTTCTGCATCGCCTCGCGTAAATCTTTATTCGTTGCCGCAACCACACGCACATCCAAATCGATGGGGGCTTGTCCGCCGAGGCGCGTCAAGGTGCGTTCTTGCAAGACGCGCAGCAACTTGCTTTGCAGCGTCATGGGCATCTCACCGATTTCGTCCAAGAAGATGGTGCCGCCCTGTGCTTGTTCAAACAGGCCTTTGTGCTCTTTCAGAGCGCCGGTAAATGCGCCCTTCTCGTGACCAAATAACAAGTCTTCAATGAGGTGCTCTGGTAACGCCGCGCAGTTCAGCGCAACGAATGGGCCTTTTGCACGGGGTGACGATTCGTGTAACACGCGCGCCAACACCTCTTTACCCGAACCTGTCGGACCGACCAGCAACGCGGTGACTTCGGTTTGCGCCACACGCTGGGCCAATGCCAACAGGTGCTGGCTGGCGGGATCAACAAACACGGCAGCCCGGGGCTTGCTGGCACGGTTAGGTTTGTTCTTCTCGAGGGCGGCTGCACGGTCTGCTTGGAGGCGCTTGAGGCGCTCCACACCAACTTTCCATGAGGCGGGCGTCCAGTCATCAGCGGCCACCACGTGTAATGCACCCAGCGACATCGCTTCGACCGTCAACGCCAAGTTGCGTCGGTCAACGCGACAAACCACGGGCACGTTAAAGCCCATGGTCTTGATCAGCTCACTGACCTCTCTATACAAATCCGCGCTGTCCAGTAAACGCACCACGACCAACTGTGCTTGCGTGAGGGCCGTGCGAAGGTCCGCCAGGATCGTGATGGTGAGCGGCTTCAAGCCTGACTGCTCCAGGCGCGCGCAGTCTTCGTCCTTTAGGGCACGCATGGGGTCAAGCCAGACAGCTTGGTAAACAGTTTGTTCGTTGGTACTCACAGCAGGTCTCAATTGAAGTTAGAGACTCCACCAAAGCAACCTGCGTGCCATTAGCCCTTAGGAACGCTTATTTCAAGAAATATTTAGGTTTTTGTAATTTTTATAAATACTTAAATATTCATTGGCGAAAGATTGCCGCTTTCTCGACACAGAGGCAAGGCGTTGCCGTTCAGAGGCACCGCTTGAAACCCGTCGCCATGCACTGCTTGGCTTGTTCGCCCGCTTTGGCGATCTCAGCCCGAGAGATTTTGTAGGACGCATAGTCCCGCACCAAGGACGCATCGGGGTTGCCCGACATGCTCGCCACATCCGCCCAGACGTAGGCGGCAAAGGCGTCAATATCGCCCAAGTCACCATTGAGGTAAACGTTGGCAGCCATCAGCTGAGCCCCAGCGTGCCCTTTTTTGGCAGCCTTTAAAAACAAATCGATGGCCGTGGGCGCAGAAGCCAAGGTGCCTTGGCCTTCAAAGTAGGCGACGCCCAACATGTACAGGCCCTCGGCTAAATCCTGCTTGGCGGCCTGCCGAAACCAGCGCACCGCCTCGCGGGCATTGCGCTCAACACCGTAGCCATAGTAGTAAAGCGTGCCGATGTTGTATTGCGCTTGCGGTAAATTTTTATCCGCGGCTTTGCGGTACCACTCCATGGCGCTTTGGTAGCTTTGCGACAGGCCCAACCCGTGCTCATGGAGGTAGCCAATGTTGTTTTGTGCTTGCGCATTACCAGCGCGAGCAAGGTCGATCCAAGCACGGTATGCCGTAGCCGAATGCCCACGTGCCAAAGCCGCAGCCCCCGCCTCGATGGGGTCTTGCGCGGCCGTTTGGGCATGGCTTATCGATACAAGCAACATCGCCGCAGCCATGACGAGCCAGCGTGTGGTAGCCCCAAAAATCTGTCTAAACATCATGATCCACTTGTCCATTGTTTTGGCTAGCTGCCGTTTTTACGGGCTGCGCCACCTTGGCAAAAAAGCCTTGGCAATATTGACCATCTGCGCGCAGTACCTCAATGGCTGGAAGCAGCTTGGTCTTGAAGCCCATCAAACGACACAGGTACGGCAATTTCACGTCGTAACTGATACCGAAATGCTGGCACTGCCAACAATTAGGGCCCTTGTTCACACGCGTGGCTCCGCGGGCTTTTGAGCTTGGCTCTCGCGTTGCGCCAACTCGGCCTCAGCCGCGTCAGCAGCACGGCGCAGCGCCTCAAAACGGGCCTCACGTGAGGCATCTTCGGCGGCGGCATCGGCACCACTTTGATTGCGTGAACGGCGATAGACCCAATACTTCCATATAAAAACCACCACAAAAGCGCCTAAAAACAAGTCGCCCACGATGGCGCTGTAGTCGTAGCCTGGCGGCAAGCGCCAATCGGGGCGGGCCCATAGGGCGAGCAATAACATACCAGCCACGATCAAGAAATAACGAATCCGCATGCACACCGCGCACGTCTTCTTGCGCTTGGTCTTAGACTTTTGTAGCGTGTTTGCCATGATCTGAATAAGAATTGATGATTCAACTATTTTGAAATACTGCCGATACCTGTACTGAGCTTACAGGCATTGCGCCTGCACACCAAACGAAACCTTTTGAATTAAATCATCCATCATGGCGACTCTAGTTCTCTGTTACGGCCTGGTCATGGGGCAATGCGGCACCCAAGGTGAATTTCAATTTGCCTCCCTCGATAGCTGCCAACAAGAGCGTAAGTACATCGTTGCCAACCGCTCACAGCACTTCGTCTTCGCCGTCTGCCGCGATGGTGGACCGACACCTAAAGAGCAATAAAAAAAGAGGCGCGCAGACCGGGTGATCCGTGCGCCATCTGAACTCTCGTTTGGCTACTCACCCTTCACATTACTGCAGCAACTTCAAGACGTTCTGCTGATCCGCATTGGCTTGCGCCAAGACAGAAATACCAGCTTGTTGCATGATCTGCGTGCGCGCCAACTCGGTTGACGCTGCCGCGTAATCAGCATCCTCAATCTGACTGCGTGAAGCCTCACTGTTCATCGACACGTTCATCAGATTGTCGATGACGTGTTCGAGGCGGTTCATCACGGCACCCATGGTTCCGCGAGTGGCGTTCACTTTGTCCATGGCCAAATCGAGCTTCTCTAGTACGGCCTTGGCTGCTGCACCTGAGTCAATGCGATTTACGCGAGATTCAGAATCCCAGAGATCCACATCGTCTGTGATCGCACCCGTTATCGGGCCGCCCTTGCCAAAATCGGCGAGATCGATTGTGATTGTTTGATTGGCGCTTGCACCCACGTGGAAACTCAAGCGCCCGGTGTTTGGCGGGGTCATCTTGCTCACTGCTTCATCGACCACACCGCCGTATGTTCCCTCTCGGAAACCGAGCGCATCAAAGTGGCTGCTGGAGCCGTAACCGTTTGAGCCGGGCTCAATGGTAAAGGCCTCATCACTGTGAAAAGTTACCCCACCGTACAAAGTTGCGGCCTTGCTGAGCTCGTTAGTCGCAGTGACTGATTTAAGTGATACGCCAGCAACCTCGGTCGTACCGTCAGAGGCGGCAAGACCGAAGTTTGCAGCAGTCGGGCCACTACTCGTGTCATCAATCCATATTGACAGGTTTCTGCCATCCTCTGTCTTTAGCGTGACCCCGCCCTGTGGGTTGGCGGTTGCAACCACGCCAGTAGCCCCCACCTTAGGATTCACAGCGGCAACCACCGCAGCAACGCGCTCGCTTGCGGTCTGTGCCGGAGACGCCACACCAAAATCCACCTCGACCTCGATACCGTTGATAAATATCGACTGGAGACCCGTCAACGAACCCACAGTCGTTGAGACACCAGCGGTCTCGACTGGGTTCGCGGTCGCCGTAACGCCCGTGAGGTCACTCACCGCGTTGATGGCTGCCGCCATTGCAACGCCGCTCGCACCTTTCTGATTGGTGAGCGTCGTTAACGCAACTGTCTCAGTCCGGTTATCGCCTGCAGTGGTTGCGCCAGGGATATCAATTCCGTTGATAACTAAATCACCTGCGGCTAGTGTGACAGGCGTTCCACCCGCCTGCACCTCGGCCCGCGCAAGGGTACTCAGCGTTGACTCATTCGTTGAGTAATCTCCGAGTCGGATGGCCGCGTTCGTGGGGTCTCCCGTTGAGGAGGTGGTGATAACGATTGGCGCTTCAACACGAGACTCCAAGGAGTAAGTACCAGCCTGAACACCCTCTTTCAAACCTGTGCGTGCCGCAAAGTCAGCCGACGAATTTGTGGTGTCAAACCTGACCTCAATGTTTCGGCCATCAGCTGCGACTAAGCGAATACCCTCTGTGTCGCTATTACTGCTAACCGCGACAACACCAGTTTTGTCACTGATTCGGTTGATCGCAGAAATTGCAGCCTCGCGAGACTCGCGGGTGTTGTTCAAGACCGAGGTAATCAACGGCGATGTAATGCCGTTGATGATCACCCGACCCGAAACGACTGAAGTACCGGTTTGGGCCTTACCAGTCATGGTGTTTGGATTCACCACCGCATTGACGCCCGTCAGGGTTGTTTGACGGTTAATCGCTGCAGCTTTTGCAATCGCGGAGCCCGAGGCATTGTCGGGTGGTGACAGCAAGTCATCCGCCGCATAGGAAGCCCCAATGGTTATGCCATTGATGATCAAGTCACCAGTATTGATTGGCGGCACGGAGCCCGGTACATCAACGGCGAGAGCGATCGCGCGGTTTGTGATGTCCAACGCGGTACCGGCGCTATCTTTGAATGTGTAAACGAGATTATCAGAAATAACTTTACTGTTATTGCCGACCGTTTCATCAAAGGAGACGGTGCCAGCATCGACGTCCACACTTCCGGTCATTGTGATGGTCTCACCCCTGGCGGTTGTGAAAGTAACTGCGTAGGCTGTGTTATCCGAGGCTAAGTCCCCACTGAATGACAGGGAGCCACTTTGTAAAAATTTGCCATTGAGAGTGAACGCTTCTGTTGCTTGGGTTACTGCCGCCACAGTCGTTGCGACGGTTGTAGAGCTGGCAAGCGCTGAATCACTTACAGTAGTCGCAGCAACATTACCCTCAGACGCACCGTAAACGATGGTGACAACGTTACTGGAAACAGAGACACTGCGCCCAGAGTTTGCCCCGAAGTCATCACTGGCTAATAGAGCATCCCTCACTGCAGTAGCAACGACTGTGTTCGCAGCGCTTGCGGTGACACTTACAGAAACGCCGCCTACCGTGATCGTCCCGTTGCTCGCACCAGCAGCGGCAAAGGTCAATGTTTGAGTCTCGCCTGCTTCCGAACCGCTGATATCACGGGTTGTTGTCGGGTTGATCAAGACGGAATCAAACCTCGACTCCGAAGTCGCCTTGTAAACAGGCCGTTCGCCAACAGGGACACCAGCCGTACCGTTCAAAATTGAGAAACCGTTCCACTCGGTGGTGTCGGAAATTCGGACAATCTCTTGCTTCAGTTGCTGAAACTCAAGATCCAGATAACCGCGTTGCTCGTTGGCGTTGGTGTCGTTGATCGCCTGAATCGCCAATTCGCGCATGCGCTGCAACATGTCGGTGATCTCACCCGTCGCACCTTCAGCCGTCTGAATCAGAGAAATAGCGTCACCCGCATTTCTGACCGCCTGGTTCAGGCTACGAATCTGTTGCGTCATTCGGGTGGCAATTGCCATCCCCGCCGCATCATCCTTGGCAGAATTGATGCGCTTACCCGTAGAGAGCTGCTGCATTGCCGTCGCGCCATCGCGGCCTGAGACCTTCAAGGCTGCTTGCGTGTATAGCGCTTTTACGTTTGTGTTGATAACTGACATGTTCTAGCTCCTAGCTCACTCCGGTGTCTGGATGATTCAACGTTAAAAACTCTCAGTGCTGTTTTGCTTCAAAGCACTAAAGAACCTCGTTATGCCTCCGATAAGCAACGGTCGTGCCAGCTTTTAAAAGTAGGTTGCGAGCCCGACCCCAAACCGCAAATCTGAGTTTTGATTAAGATTTTTAGTTTTTTATTACTACTTTTTAGGCTTACTGAACGCCGTAGGCAAAGACTTGCCGGGCAACAGTTGATAAAGCGGCAACAGGGCAAAGCTTTGCCGTTTTTCGACACCCGTCCAAAAACAGGTAAAGAACTGGCGCACTTGCAGAATGTTTTGAACGGCATTAACTACGCGGAAAATAAAAAGCCAAGTGGCTTTGAGCGCACTTGGCTTGTGTCTGGCAGCCGCCGCGCAGAGCAGCGTTTCAAGTCGGAATGTTTAATCGGCAATCGCACCGGGGTGCGCCATCCCAGCCAACTCAAACAGCGCAACCTGCTCAGCCAAAAGCTCAGCGTGGTCGGGGTATTGGATGAGCCCCGTCACTGTCGCCTGCAATGCGGCTGCTGGCTCAAGATTAGAGCGCAAGGCACGCACCAACATCAGGTGGGTGAAAGGTTGCACAGCGCCATCTTGAACCAACATCAATTTGGTCAATAGCTCAATAGCCTGTACCCAATCTTGTCGAACCATGGCGACCAGCGCTGCAATAGCCAGCACATCGTCGCTTTCAGGGTGCAAGGCCAACCCCGCATCGATCAAGGCGTTCGCCATATCGAGGCGGTCTTGACCAACCAGTTCTTGAATCGCTTCTCGCATTTCTGCGGGTGAAAAACGCGCCACCTTGCGATCGCTCAACATACGACCATAGCTGGCCTCTTGCATTAACTCTTGTACTAATTGGGACATGATGTGCTCCTTGGGTGAAGTGTCGGATAACCATCATGAGCAATTAGCATGCCCGACATGCGAACTCGCTGACTCAAGTGCGGATGGAGTCCAAAACATGTAGCAAAGACCTAGCGCGATGATCCCACGTGTGCGCTGCTCGCACCCGCTCGCGCCCCCTGGCAGCCACGCTCACATAGCGATCGGCACCCAATAATTCTTTAACAACATCAGGCAAACTGCCCGGTCGCTTACGGTCAAAAAACTGAATGTCTCTACCATCTTTAAAGTATTCAGCGATACAGCACTTTTTTCACTAACAACCGCAGCGCCTGCATTCATGGCTTCAAAAAGCCTCTCACGTGAGCCATTCGATGCGTTTAAATTAACGACGACCTTAGCCTGTCTACAAAGCGCAGACATGGCGCTACTGTCAACGCTCTCAAGTACCGTCACGTTCTTACCCAACGCAATATGTTCGGACCACCCCGAGCCCACCAACGTGAGGGGTAAACCTGAGGCCACCAGACTTTCCACCTCCTTTATGCGATCAACCTTCCGAATGTAGTTATGCACTTGCGACACTAAGAACATCCAGAACTGATTGAACTCAAAGTTTGCTCCATTTATCTTCGCCGCACTCTTAACTGCCTGATAAGCATCCACATTCGCGTTTAAATTTAGTAATTCAATGGACTCTTTAGAAATTGCAATTAACCGGTTGTCGTTGAAATTTGACCAAAAGTTTTCAGGTCTACCCATCCAACTTGCCGCAATCAAAACACCGTGTACTCTCGGTCCCCCTATGGGAATATCGCTGGGCAAGGTTTCACAACCGGATAACAATACGGTCGCATTCGCAGACAAGGAAGACTCTTTAATGAAGTTAAGGTGATGTTTGGCCGCGCAGAAAACATGTCGGCGGCGCAACGAAGATCGAAGCCGATCGAAATGGTAGTGTGGAGCATCAACTAAGCAGGCAACGTAGGGGATATCTAGCTCAGCAGATAAAAGATCTCCCAAAACAGCATTGAACGCCACAATACCCGAAAGACTTCCCGTCGATAACAACTTCTGAAAGCGACGCTTCCAATTCGTCTCCAGTAGATCGACTAACACGCTTGAACGACCGTTCGCCTGAATCGCATTGAACGTACTATAGGCGAACTACCTCAAAACGTTGTTTTGAGATTGGCCTTGCAAAACAATTATTGTCATATTTTAGGAAAACTCTAGAATACCCAAAGCCAACAAGTAGACGCTACGATGCTAAAAGTCTGCATAAAAACTTAACGACCACATTTGATTTTGCTGGTATCAAAACGAGAAAGATCGACAGACTGAGGGCAGAAAAGGCAAACTCAATCCCGCGTCTGCCCCTTGACGAAGCATGATCTATGCCCTCTTGCCTGATCCAATGAATTTTCTACCGCACTAATTACATGGAAGCTCGTACTGAGTTTGGGCACATAATTTGCTTACCAACAGCGAGTGACAAAAAGAAAATAAATTTTTCCTTTATTCCACCTAATTCAATCGTTTTTTATTTAATTCACGTACGTCATTTAATCAACTTTCATCTTGAATAATATTTCTTATTAAATTATTATCCATTACGAATTTAATTCTAGGAATTACACTCTTTAATTCGTCACCGTCAGTTGGTGTAAAATAAAGAACATTCTCGCCCCACGGAAATTCACTCTGTCCCAAGAAGCGCCACCCGAAAGGGCCGAATACTATTAATTGCTGACCAACAGCCATAGCCATTTCTGCTACCGCCGTCCCAGCGGATACCACTATATCTAAAGTTGAAATAAGTGCGGCAACTTGTTCTAGATTATCTTTTAGATCAATGTCTTCCCAACGAATTATTTTTATCCCATATTTCTCCTCTACACGAGATAGTTCTTCCTCGCACGGGCCATATTGCAGGTTCACAAATATGGCGTCATCTGATATCAACGGAGATATTAAATCCTCTATTGAGAGGTAATGCTTTGATCGTGCTGAGTCTATTTTACCGCTTCTCCAACAAACGCCAATAAGCTTTTTCCCACGATAGGGTAAGAGTCTTTTTAAAAAATAATCTTTAATATTTTTTTCCGGCTTTATATACGGCTTATATTTTTTTACATCCTCTATTTCTAACACAAATAAGCTCATTAACGAGCCTACGGGGATATGCAAGTCGAAATCAGTGGAATCTAGCAGATTGGCTTTTGTCAATCTACTCGGACGGACAAGCACGCTCGGGAACGATCGCTGCAGCAGACTCACCAGACGCGGGTCGCATTCCACAATGACATTTTGACAAAGCGCTAACACCTCATTTAGCATTCCGAAGAACCAGAGTTCATCCCCAAGCCCTTGCTCACCCCAGACCAGCAGGCGCTTCTCACGCAGTGGCTCTCCGGCCCACTGTGGGACGCCAAATTTACGCTTGGGGCGACGACTGCTTCTATCGGTCGGGCAAAAGCCGTAGTCATATCGGCGCCAGCCCTCTCGTAATTGCCCCACTCCCAGGTAGGCAAAACTGGAACGATAGAGCAGGTCCATACCAAAGTATGAGGAGACATCAACCTTGGCCAAGACTGCTTCGTAATGCTTTATTGACTCCGCAAAATTATCGCGCTCAAAGGCTATAGTGCCCAAGTTACTCAAGGCGTATGCGTTGTTCGGATCTATCGCTAGCGCTGTCTGAAAGGCCTGCTCAGCTTCATAAAGGCGGTTCACGGCAATGAGAGTTGCACCCAAGTTGTTATACGCGTTGGGGTTCAACGGTTCGAGCCCGAGCGCTTGGGTCGCGTACATTAACGCATTGGTGTACAAACCCATCTTTATAGCTGCCGATGCCATACTTTCCCAAGCAGCATAGTCGTTTGGTTTTGCTTTGGTATACCGTTGCAAAAATTGCATCGCCATCTCAAAATGGCCACCCCTGGTGTGTGCGATGCCGCAAATTTTCAAAACTCGAAGGTCGTCGGGCGCGCGTTCATGCATGGCGTAAAGGTCGCGGACCGCTTCCTCGTGTCTCCCCAACACCGACAGACACTGCCCTCGGTTCAGTCTAGCGAGATAATGACGCGGGTTCTTCGCGAGTAATCCATCAAGAATTGCCAGTGCCTCTTGGTGATTGCCGATGTCCATTTCATTTACGGCTCTTTCGCAGGCCCAGTCCTCAACGCTGATTGCTAGCGGCTTTTGATGCGGTATCTTTTCCTTCATAGTCGTTAGCTCCAATCTTACCGAGTCTGCAAGCAAGATTTGAGCCAAAAAAACCCCTTTCCAATCGGAAAGGGGTTTTTAAACAACTAACGTGCTTTAGTCAACCCACGAGGGGCAACCGGATCACGTTACTGCAGCAGGGACAATACAGACTGCGCTTGCTGGTTGGCTTGCGCTAACATTGCCGTAGCGGCTTGTTGAATAATCTGCGATTTTGCCAATGCCGTTGTTTCAGCAGCATAGTCCGTATCTTGAATGCGGCTACGAGATGCCTGTGTATTCGCGACGACATTCGACAAGTTGTCGACGGTACTGTCAAGGCGGTTTTGCATCGCACCCATCTGGCTGCGCATAGAACTAACCTTCTCAATTGCCCCATCAATGGTGGTTATTGCCTTTGTCGCGCCGCTGAGAGTACTTACGTCCAACTTAGTCATGCTGCCGCTGGAGCCGAAACTCATCGCATCATTCACTTCAAAGTCTGCCGCGCCCACGTTTGCCTCAAGAAATCCGTGGTTGATGAGAGACCCGCCAGCGACACCGCTGTCGACAGAATCGCCCAACTCAATAGCGATAGGCGTATCGTCTATGGAGTTCAAGCGAATACCACCGTAATAATTGTCTGAAGTGTTACCCCCTACGATACTAGCGGTAGACGTGATGTTCATTGCCTGAACATTGTCCCCAGTGAAACGTATACTTCCCGTGCCAAACGCTGTCGCAGTAACCCCAGTTTCATCAGATATGGCGTTAACGTAACCCACAAATACAGCAAGTGTCGTACCTGCGGTGGTCGCTGAAGTTGCTTTTCCATTAATGAAGACCCCCCCCGTATTAGCTGACGCGGTATATGAGAGGGTCGTATCTAAGTAAGCTGAAGCTACAACGCCCGTTTCGCCAGAGAATCGGTTAATGGCGTCCAATTTTCCTGAAAAAGTGGTGGTGGCATAATTCTCGTCGTATATCGCCACGCCGTTAATCTTGATGTCTGTGTCGCCCCAAGCCGAGTTTACCCCAGCCGTGGTAAGCGCCTGGCCCGTCACCGTGTAAGCGTCATCGCCGACGTTCCAATCGGATGTCGTCTCCATGAAACCCAAGACTGCAAGATCAGCATTAGTGCCTAAGTCACCACGTGTAACCCTTACAGGGGCACCGTCAGTAGCCTCAAGCCGAATGAAGCCCTGATACGTGGTGCTGGCCGACTTGAAACCAGAGCCCCCATCGTAGTAACCGGTGCTAGCGGAGGCATCTGCAATTGTGATCGATGCACCAGTGTCATTGCGCAAGACCAGTTTGCCATCATCGTTCACGCTAGCCGTTAACAAACCGCTCGCCTGGTTGTTTATGTTAGCGACCAACTCGGCCATGCTCTCGGAGGCAGCGATCGAAATTGTCTGCGATGAGGCCGAGCCTAATGGTGTGACTGTAATTGAAAGATTACCTGCGCTAGTCTTACCATCTCCGGTCTGCTTGGCCACGACCTCGTTAAAGGCACTAGCGGTTACACCGTCAACGTTTTGGTTAATATTCTCAATGATGTCACCAATATCATCTGCGCTAACATCAATCGCGGCTATCGCCTGCCCATTGATCAGAACATCCCCCGCATCCACGTCAGTTCCGTTGGTCTGCACGTTTAGGCGAGCCCCAAAGATGGCATCTCCGGATACAGCCGACAAATCTTTCAAACGTGCGGAGCTAAAATCAACAGCCAACGTCTGATCTGCTTTGTCACCGATTTGTAGCACTTTGTTTTTGAAAGAACCATCCAACAACTTTTGGCTGTTGAACTCAGTGGTCGTTGCGATGCGCTCGATTTCAGTCTTGAGTTGTTGCACTTCATCGTTCAGGGCCACTCGGTCAGACGCGTTGTTGGTGCCGTTGGCTGATTGCACGGCTAGTTCACGCATGCGCTGCAGGATGTCTGTTACTTCGCCCAAGGCGCCTTCGGACGTTTGCATCAGCGAGATGCCATCGTTAGCATTGCGAATGGCCATTGAGAGGCCACGTGACTGCGCACTCATACGGGTGCTGATGGCCAAGCCAGCTGCGTCGTCTTTCGCTGAGTTGATGCGACTACCTGTTGACAAGCGTTCCATCGCTGTACTCAAGTCCCGAGCATTGGCAGTGATTGAATTTTTAGCAAACAGTGCGTTTACGTTTGTGTTGATAACTGTCATGATTTTTTCTCCTGTTAGTAGAAAGAAACTTCTTCAAAAGAGCAGTCACCTTAGGGGCTTGAACTGCTGAGGTTTTGGCGCCGAATTGAGTTACCTCACTCGAAACACCCCTGACAAAAAAGGCACTAACCCTTCCTGATAATCAATGATTCGACGCGCGTAAAAATTTCTTTAGTGTGGTGAATAATTATTTTTATCCGCGCTGATCTAGCAGCAACCCCTTGATGTCTTCAATGTTGTGTGCCACCTTGATCGCTACATCAGTGGGTATTTGCCTAACCACCTCGCCGGTCTCCGTCTTCTTGACGATGATTACCTGGCGATTAAGTTTTTCATCCAAAGTGAAGTTGAGCCCGCGGCCGTTTGCAGCGGCCTGCTCGTTCAATAATCGGATCGCTTCGTCCAAGTTCTGACGCATTTCCTGCGGGTCAACTTGGATAGTGGGCGCATCGGGGACAGGGTTAGAGGCAGGGGCTCTAACTGGCTTGACTGCCTCTTTGCGCACCGCATCCTCCACCTCCAAACGAGGCTTTGTAGCGGAAGATGGGTTGGCGTGAGTCATGGCAGCGGCTAGCCCGCTACCAACTCCCATAATTTCGTTGCTCATAGTTAAACTCCTTTACGCCCTTCAACATCCTCTGGCACGGGAAAACCCCTTAAAAGGATGCTGAAATACAAGTGCACGTATAGGGTGTCGACCCCATACGTGGAAACTTTAGGAATAAAAGAATATTTTTTTGCCCGAGGCCGGCGGGGGCAATTTACGGCAGGTTCGCCGATTTATTTCTTGGTGTACATGGCCATCATGCCCTCAAAAGAGCTTTTCAAGCTCTCGCGCATTGAATTGGTCTGCCCGACCAGGCTCTCCATCAAGCTGAATTGCTGGGTATACCGGGCCAAAAGGGCCGTCATCCGCGTATCCAACTCTTCAAGTTTGGCCTCGTAGCCAACGATTCGGGTTTTTGAGGCCGCGCTCTGGGTGGCGATCGTACCCCGTGTACCGATGAGGTCGTTTATGGCTTTGACCGCGTCGCCGGCGATACCTCGATTTGCGACCCCAAGTTCAGTTTGATTGTTGGTGTTGGCACTGAAAAGCATCACGACGTCGTCGAAGTTATCGGTTAACGCCGCGTCAAGTTCGGTACTGTCGATTGACATTACCCCCGTCTTATCGATGTCCAGACCCAAATCCCGAAACGCAGTGAGGTTGTCGCCTGGCGTGCTTGAGTCCGCCATAAACATCTGCCGCAACTGCGCTTCAATTCTTCGTACTTGGCTATCCCCTCGAAGCGACCCGCTGTAAACGTCCTCTGGGTCATCAGAGCGCTCGCCCTTTAGTATCGCAATATCGGACATGGCATCGTTGTATGCGGTGACGACTGCATTCAAATTTTCTTTAATGACGGCCGTATCCCGGCGAACCGTTATTTCTGCTGGATTGCCAACGTCAGCGGACAACAAATCAAGATAAACACCGGGTATCACGTCATCTACAACATTAGAACTGCGGGTGACGCTAAGCCCGTTGATCACCACCAAAGCATCAGCGGCAGATGTCAAACTCGTTTCAGCAAGGTCAAGCCCACTGACCGCACTACCCGATACGAATGCCGTCGAGACCGTAGCGGCTACTGTGGCACCAGTGCTGTCAGGGTCAGATGAGGCAAATAGCGGGTTCGAACCGTCGGACGCGACCCAAGTCAGATCCAACTCACCTGCTGAAGAGCCCGTTGCAATGCCACGGCCCGACACCCCGGTAATGAAATCGGATGCGGCCAACGCCACCCTTACTGCCTCCGCTACTTCTGTTGCGGTTTGCCCCGCCGTCACGTCCACGGAGACGCCAGCCACTGTGATGGTTCCCGTCGCTGTTGCGGCCTGAAAAGTGAGGGTATCCGTGCGGGGGGTGCCGCTGGCATCGTCGGAAGTGTAGCTAAACGTGCCTTCAGCCCCCATGGGACCCGCCAAGACAATTTTGTACGGGTTATTGGCGGCCCCCGTATCAATTAATTGCGCAGTCACGCCCTGGGCTGAGTCATTGATCGCATCAACAATCCCTTGTGGTGTCGCAGTGGCCACCCGGATGCTGTTTTGTGCGTCACCGTCTAGCGTGAGGGTAATGCTGAAGGCGTTACCGCTATTTAGGCTCTGGGTTTTGCTGGAAAAAGAATTGCTGGCATCACGTTGCAGCGACGCCAAACGCTGTACCTCAACCGAATGGCGTCCTGGAACCGCGGCAGACGTGGTGACAGCCGACACGATTGTCGGCTCACTGTTGACGACGGTACTGGCATTGAAGTCGTTTAAATCATTCAGTTTTTGGAACGCCGTCTTCACATTTCCCAAAGACAACATCAACGCTGAGTAACCTGAAATACGACGCTCCTGGGTGTCGATCTTGGCATTAATCGCGTCCTCCCGTGGCTGCTTCTCCACGTCAACCAACCCCTGGGCCAGCGCTTTAACGTCTACACCCGAGCCAGCACCTAAAGCACTGATGATGTTAGTTGCCACAGCTCTCTCCTAGCGCACAATGATGCATATCAGCCGATTCGACCGTACTTAACTTTTCTCTAATCAATTGATGTAGTTGAAAAGATTTAATTGCGATATCTTTGCAAAACTACTTTGTGCGGCCTCCAACGCCAACATCTCTTTGTTCATTTGCGTGATCGCTTCAGCGTAGTCAAGGTCCTCCACGTTTGACAACGTGGACTTCAAACGCAGATTGGTTTCCTCAAGCACGACTTGCTGGGAATCCAAGACATTCATGTCAGTACCAACCTGGGCTAGCGCCATACTGACGCCAATTTGCAGGTTGTCTAGCTCCCCGATGCTCCGATCCATGCCCGTTCGATCGGAGTTCTTTACCGCCTGCACCATGTCTTCGATCGCTTGGAAAAAACCTACGCCATAGGGATTGCCCTCGACGTCTAAGCGCACCACGCGCGTAAAGGCATCTGCCCCTGACCGGTTTAATTGGACCATTCGCTGGTCGCCGACCAATATTTGCATGGTCGACTGGTCACCTTGGTAGGCGAACTCGCCGCTCTCGATGACACCGAAGGCAGGTGTCTTCACTCTGCTGCCCGCGAATATATACAGACCATTTTCGTCCTGTGTATTGGCCAAACTCATGATCTGGTCTCTCAAGCCCGCCATTTCTAACGCCAAGGCTTGTCGATCAACGGGCCCGAGCGTATCACTCGCAGCCTGAATCGTTATTTCACGCAAACGAGTGAGCGCGTCAGTGACGTTACTGAGCGCTGTTTCTTCGGTTTGATATCTGTTACGAGCGCTGCTGATCGCGTCCAAATAACTTTGCTGCTTTTCGAGTATGCCTTTCATTCGGGCAATACTCGATGCTTGGTCAGGTGCGTCGCTGGGCGCAATAACCTGCTTACCTTGCGCCATTTGGGCCTGTGACTTTGCAAGCCTATTTTGCACGGTACTCATTTGGTTCGTTGCACGATCGAACAAAAATGCGGTTGATATTTTCATATTAAAAACCTATGACTGGTTAGCTTGTAAACCATCTCAGCCCACTCGCAAAATCGCATCAAATAGCGTGCTGGCCGTCTGCATGACCTTGGCAGAAGCTTGGTAGGCTTGCTGGAAACGGATCAAGGCAGCCGCCTCCTCATCCAAACTTACCCCAGAAACCGTATCACGAGCCTCCACGGCTTGGTCATAAACCACTGAGAGTGCGTCCTTAGCTACCAAGGCTTGTTGGGCCAAATTCCCGACATCGCTGACCTTCTGAATGTAAGCCTCGGAGAGCGTCTTACCGCCAGGTACGACCCGCCGCGACTCCAACTCGACCATCCGCAATGCACCTTCATTGTTCCCAATGCCATCATGATTACCGTCGACACTAAACAAGTCACCCATCTCAGGTGGACTGGTGAAGGTCAACTCGATGCCTCGGTATCGAATGGTGGGCGGCAATAGCAGCGGATCGAAATTACGGGTCGTTAATACGGTGCCCGTTGTCTTATCGGTGATCGTATAGCGCGTGCGCGAAGTGAATTCGATATCAAATGGCTCGCCGCGCACGGCTTGCTTTTGGTCCAGAGCGCTGGCTGTGTAGCTAGCGGCAGCCTTTAGCTCACCTTCCCCTTGTACAACAACCAGATACTCATCGCTGGCAGCACCTTCGATGTACACGCCCATCCGCAAACCGAGCGTTTGGAGGTCAATCGCTGTGCCTGTCTCGCCGAGAGAAATTCGAATTTCGTCTGCGTTCGGATCTGCCAGTGACCGCGTTAATGTGACCTGACCCCCGATCGCCCCGGCGGTGAGGCCCAACGCGTTATCGGATACACCGAGCGACAAGTCAGCTGGACCGATTGTGATGTGCTCACCCGCATAGGCCGGCAAATTTTCCAACACCAAGTCGCCGCTGTCACTCACAGTGGCTTGCACGCCCGAAGTCAAGCGAACGGCATTAATCGCCGTCATCAATTCAGACACATCCGCGAAAGACCCGCTCGCTGGCGTGTTGATCGTCGACATTGTGCCGCTCGTCGACTGAAGGGTCAGAGATCGATTGAGCTGCAACTGGGTGCCCGGAATCACAATTTGATTCGCTGCAGATGCGGTCAAGCCCTCTACGCTCGCCGCATTTAACCATGCCGCGATTTCGGTTGCTTGCAACGTGCCCGCAGCGGTTGTCAGCGCGCCCAGTTCTTGCCCATTGAGCATGAGCGCGCCAGATGCGATGACCTTGCCACCTGCATCACCCGTTAAATCGTTCTGAATACGCGCACCTTTAAGGGTTGCCTCCATCGGCACGCCATCCATAGGACGCCCGGTATCGTCAAAAACCTGCCTTAAGGTCGGCGCAGCTTTGGCACCCAGAAATAAATCTGACATGCGGTAGGCCAGATCACCCGTTTGGTTGAGGTAGCTCGTGCTGTAGCGAGACTCTTTTACAAAACCAAAATTCTCGCGAAGGATCGTGTTTTGGGCATCATCATCCAGCTCGCTTCCCAATACGTGTACGCCCTCGCGGGTCATCACCTGGACTTGCTGACCCGCTTGTAAATTATCTAAATAAACAACCGTATCAACGGTACCCGCCGCGATGCTGGTGAGCATTGAGAACGGCTGGGTGGCGCCAATTGCAATGGTCCTGGCTGCAGAGGGGTTAGGGTTATTGTCAAGTACCTTGCTGATATCAGACGGTAGCGCTGCGACGGGGGCTTCATAGCTTATCCTCGCGTCCACAGGGCTCGGGTTGAATGGACTCTCGAGCACACGGAATTGGCCTGCCACCGCGATCTTCAGCGGGTCATCAATCGCGACGCTCATGCCTTGGCTGATATGTTCGTAACTGACGTCGAACTGAAACAGATCACCACCCGGGTTACCGTAGGCGTCCAAACTGTCCCTGTGGATCCCGTTCACCTCGCTGACAAAGGTGCGCGCTAAATCATCGAGTGCATTGCGAGCTGGCGCAAGCACCTGCTCGCGGAAACTTAACAATCCACCGATCTCACCGCTGGACAAGCTGGCAATACCTCTAGGAGCAGGGCCATATAAATCAACAACCAGCTCGACCTTCCCGTCAACACCATCGGAGAACGAAACGTTTAGCGGTTTGGCGACAATGCCGGCAAGGACCAGCCCAGTTTGCATGCTGCTACCCAGACTAACGCTGACCGCTCCTTTTGCATCGAATTTCGTCGTAATGCGCGACAGACTAGAAATTTGCTGAAGAACGCGATCACGTTGGTCCAAAAGCTCGGGGGGCTGCTTGTCAACGCTGACCGCTTTCGCGAGCTGTTTGTTAACGAGTGCCAGTTGCGCGACAAGGGTGTTGAGCTCTGCCACCTTGACATTAATTGCTTCCCGGGTCTCGTCATCGATATTGCCGAGCTGCCCCGACAGTTCGCGAAAGCGCGATGTCACATTGTCAGACTTGGCCATGAAGTTGGCGCGCTGGATGCCCGAGGCCGGGTCAGCGGATAGGTCGCGCGCCGCATCAAAAAACTGGTTCAGGGCAGAGGTCAGGCCAGTGCTCTCACCGCCCATGATGTCAACGACACGGTTGGCGTAACTGAGCATGGGCTCTTGCGTCGTCAAATCGCTTTGGCTGTTTCGCAAGTTTGATTGAACGAAGTCATCCACCTGCCTTTGAATGCCAGCAAACCGCACCCCGTTACCGATGTACACATTGCCTTGCTTGCTGGGCGTGTTCGCGGTCAGGCTGACGTCTTGACGTGAATAACCCTCGGTGCCCACGTTGGCGATGTTATTACTGACCGTTCCCAGCGCGCGCTGGTAGGCCATCACCGCTGTGCTGCTGATACTGAGCAGGTCACTCATTGGTCATCTCCCGTGCGTTGGCGCCAATGGGCCGGCATGGTCATGGGTTTGCTCTCAATAGGTGCTGCAGCAGCGTCTTTTGGCAGGGTTTTGCCCAGCTGCTGCGTGAGCATGTCAGCCAAGCCGAACCCGCCCCGCTGCGCCAAGCTGACCGACACCTCTTTGTCGAACATCTCCTGATAGGTATCCTGCGAATCCGATTGCAGGAGATCGCTTTTGAAGCTGGCTTCGCGCATGGACTTCATCATCATTTGAATGAAGAGCGCTTCGAATTGTTTGGCGGTCTCACGCAACGCACCCTCACCGTCTTTTGCAGCACGGTGGCGCAATTCGCCCAACCCCGAGAAATCGAGGTAGGACTGGGGAGAGGGAATGCCGTTGGTACTCATGGTTCAAATCACCACCAATTCAGCGCGCAGGCTGCCTGAGCTTTTTAAAGCTTCCAAAATCGCGATCAAAGATGAGGGCGTCGCACCCACCTGGTTGACGGCATCCACAATTTCACGCAGGTCAACACCAGGCTTAAATAAAAACATGGGGTTTGTCGGCTCATCAATTCCTACGGTTGCGTTGCCTACACCGGCGGTTGTGCCATTCGACGCGGCGTTCGGTTGCGAGACCTCATTGGTCGCAGCAATTGACACCGAGATAGTGCCGTGCGTTACGGCTGCAGCCGAGACCTTGACGTTTCGGCTGATCACAACCGTACCGGTGCGCGCATTAACCACCACGCGTGCGGGCGGCTCACCGGGCTTGACCTCCAGGTTCTCAATGAGTGACATGAAGGCCACGCGTTGATTGGTGTCTTTGGGTGAGCGGACTGATATGGACATACCGTCGATGGCATTCGCCACGCCGTCGCCAAAGGTACCGTTTATCGCTTCGACAATCGCATTGGATGTCGTGAAATCGGACTCGCGTAGATTCAGCACCAAAAAGTCGGATTGATCGAATGGGTTGGCAACCGTGCGCTCAACCTGCCCCCCACCGGGAATGCGGGCTGATGTGGGTACACCGATCGACACCTGTGAACCAGCAGAGTTGGTTTCCACCCCTGAAGCTGCGATGGGCCCTTGCGCCAAGGCATATACCTCACCATCTACGCCACGCAAGGACGTCATGAGCAAATTGCCACCGCGCAAGCTACTGGCTTTGCCAATTGCCGACACGTTGACGTCGATCTTTTGACCCGGCTTGGAAAAGCCCGGTAACTCGGCTGTCACCATGACGGCGGCGACGTTCTTGATATCGATCTTGCCGCTGCTGGCTGCGGCCTCAAAGTCAGACAAGGGGCCATTCAGGGCGACGCCTAATTTGTTCAATAAACCCTTCATGCTTTGCGCGGTGAAGGAAACGTCAGCACCGTCACCCGTGCCTTGCAAACCGACGACCAAGCCGTAACCAATCAGGTGGTTACTGCGCACCGCTGCGGCACTGGCGATATCTTTGACGCGATCTGCGAACGCTTGAGGCGCGGTCGCCAGCGCCACCGCAACCACGCAAATTCGACTGATATTGATTAAAGTTTTCATGGCAGTTGTCGATGTTTCGATTAAGCGAGCATCAAACCGTTCGTTATGCACAGTCGATTAAAAAGGGAAGAATGCGAAGAGCAGCTTGGTCGCCCAACCAGCCCCCGCCGCCTTGTTGATTTCGCCGTCGCCGCGGTAGGCGATTTGCGCATTTGCCAAGCGGCGTGACTGCACCGTGTTGTTGGGTGAGACATCTGACGGCCGGATGACGCCCGAAATTTGAATCACCTCCGTGCCTTCAGACAAGGCCAACTGCTTTTCACCGCGCAGCACCAAATTGCCATTTGGCAAAACATCCACTACGGTCACCGCGACTTCGCCGCGCAAAGTCGCGCTTTGGCCTGCAGTACCAGAACCCGCACTTTCAATGGTGCTCTCATTGAGGTTGATACCGTCCAAAAACGGGCTGATGTTGCCGACCTTCGTAGAGGCGCCACTGGGTAATGAATTGGTTGCAGCGCGGGATGTGTCGCGTGTTTGAGAACGGTTGGCCTGCGCCGACTCACTCAGCAGCACCGTGATGATGTCACCGACGCGAAAGTTCTTGCCACGCCCCACCAAACTGTCGGCGCTGTTGGCAAAGAGCGAACCGGTCGCTGCTTTCTCTGCAACAGGCGCAGTTGGGTAGATAGGCTCGTAACCCTTTGAGTACTTCAGGGGCTCGTGCGGCGTCGTCACGCATCCGCTCAGCGCACCGAGCGTGGCTGCGACCAGCAGGAACTTAAGTTTGGTGTGTAGGCGCATGATGATTACAGGTTGTTGTTGAGGTACTGCAACATGCCATCCACGGTTGAGATGGCTTTGGAATTGATCTCATAAGCGCGTTGGGTCTCGATCATGCTGACCATCTCCTCAACCACGTTGACGTTGGAGGCCTCTAAGGCGCCCTGCATCAAAACGCCCATACCATCCGCGCCAGGGTTCCCCACCTGAGGTGCACCACTGGCAGGTGTTTCCTTCAGTAGGTTTTGGCCCATCGACTGCAAGCCTGCAGCATTAATGAAACGAGCCATCTGGAGTTGTCCCAAAACCTGCGCCCCACCGCCAGCCTGCAATTCAACAGATACCGTGCCGTCTTGACCGATGGTGACGCTTGAGGCGTTGGCCGGGACGGTAATCGCTGGCTGCAACAACTGACCAGAGCTGGTCACAATTTGTCCAGCGTTGTCGAGGTTGAAGTTGCCGTCGCGTGTGTAGGCAATGGTGCCATCGGGCTGTGCAATTTGGAAATAACCGTCCCCCGCGATGGCGATGTCCAGCGAGTTTTCGGTGGTTTGCATGTTGCCCTGCGCCACAATTTTCTCTGTCGCAAGCACACGAACACCAGTTCCGAGCTGAAAGCCAGTAGCCGCTTGTGTATCGGCCCCCGTTTGCCCACCAGCTTGGCGGATATTTTGGTACAACAAGTCCTCAAAGACCGCGCGATCGCGCTTAAAGCCCGTCGTGTTGACGTTGGCTAAGTTGTTGGAGATCACGTTCATGCGCGTCTGCTGCGCATCTAAACCTGTTTTCGCTACCCAAAGTGAAGCGTCCATGGTGTGGTCCTCTTTCGTTCTTTAGTTATCTATCGATTGGCGGTGCGGTTAAGACGCCCGCATCATTGAAGAGCCGTTTTCATCGATGCTCTTCGCTTCTTTAATGACGTTCATGGCCGCTTCAAAACTGCGCGAATGGTCGATCAGGCGCGTCATCACTTCGACTGCGCTGACGTTAGAGCCCTCGACAGCCTCAGGCATCACGCTGATGGGTTGATCGCCACTGGCAAAATCGCCAGCACCCTCCACGGGCTCAAACAAACCATCTTCGCGGCGGTTCAACTGAATATTGCTGGCGTCGCGAAGCAACAGTTGCCCCACCAACACCGGCGGAACGCCGGCACCTTGTACAGGGTCAGTCGCATAAACACCGCCGTCTTTGGTGATGAAAATTTGGAAGCCTGGGGGGACCACAATCGGGCCGCCTTCGCCTTGGACGATGTGGCCCTGACCGTTCACCAGCGTGCCTTGGGCATCGGGTCGCAAATCGCCGCGACGGGTGAATGCGAGGTCGCCGTTGGGCGCTTCGACACCCATGACGGTCATGCCCATCATGGCGATGTCGGATTTTCGACCGGTCGCAATAACCTGCCCCGCGTCGAGCATGACGCGTTCGGTCGGCATGGCGTGGGGTTGGAATCGGGTGTCAAACCCGCCGCCCTCGACCTTGATGGCCTTGAGTGCGGTGTCGTAACTGCGCTTAAAGCCCACCGTGGAGACGTTGGCCAGCTCGTTGTTCATGAGCTGGCGTGCCACCGCCTTCTCGGTGATGCCCTGCGCTGCTGTAAATGCCAGTCTATCCATAGGTCCTCCTGTATGAGTCAGCCAGCTAATGCAACCAGCTGCCCCTTACTGACCGGCAATCAATAGCCGGCCCCGCGCTTACGAGCGGATTTGAATAATGGCTTGTGTCATCGTCGTACTGGTCTCAATCGCCTTGGCGTTCGCTTGGAAGTTACGCTGTGCGGTGATCAGGTCAACCAGTTCTTGTGTCAAATCTACGTTAGCCCTTTCTGTAGCACCAGCACGAATCGTGCCAAAGCCAGCAGAACCCGCCTCACCGATCTTCGGGTCACCCGACTTGGCCGTGGCGTAGAAGCTGGAGTCACCAATCTGTCGCAAACCGGCCGGGCTGGAGAAGTTGGCCAAAATGACCTTGGCCAGCGTCAGCTGCGAACCGTTGGAGTACGAGGCGCTGACCAGACCGTCATCGCCGATGTTCAAGCCCACCAGGTCACCCTCGGGGCGGCCATCTTGTGACTGTGACAGCACCGCGAACGCGGATGAATACTGGGTCGAAGCGGAGTAGTCGATGTTGATCGTCAAAGCACCCTTACCGTCTGCCAGATAGACCGTATCCAACTGGGAGCCGGTTTGTGGCGAGATCAAGTTACCGCTGGTGTTAAAGGTCAATTCGCCCTTGTCGAGGTAGATCGGCGACCACTCAGGCAACACCGAGAAGCCGTCAGCGCTACTGGTTTCATTGCCGAATTCGTCGATGTACTTGGCGACCCCCACACCGCTGGAGAAGTCGGTGAACTGGGTGGGTTTAATCCAGGTTGAGGTTGAGCCACGGCCAGCCTCGACGTTCGACAAGCCCCAATTAGAGCTGCCAGACACCTTAATGAAAGAGTTCGTACCGGTAGTCCCAGTCGTAAAGCGGAAGGCATTCAATTGTCGGTCGTAGGTGACTCGGACACCAGACACAGTGCTGCCGGACGCACTGGCCAAACCATTGATTTGCTTCTCTAACTCAGCCATGAAACCGTCGAGGGTGTAGGTATCGCTAGGTGGTAACGTCACCGACCCCTTCACATCGTCAACAGAAACCACGAATGTATTGTTGGTCTCGTCTACTGAAAAGTTATTGTTGACGTTGATGGCAACCTGCGTCCCCACCGTTTCCGCAGGCATTGACACCGTGCCACGTAATGCGACATCAGACACCCTTACCTCCAGAGGCGACCCTGCTGGAGCGGAGAGACCCAACAGTGATTCTGCGAGCGTATTTGTTTCTGTGATCACGATACTGGATTGGTCACCCGTCGTTCCTGAGGAAAAGGTGAACTTCTCATTGACGTTATCAAATGAGACTTTGAGGCCGTAACGCTGGTCGTCCGTTGCACGGAGCAAATCGCCGTTGGGCATCACCTTTCCGTTCAGGGCTGCGCCAATCGGGTCGTAGAGCCCGTATTCATCGACCGAAGATGGCGTCTGCGCCAAACCCAGAACCGCGTTTCCAGTTACGGCAGAGGCCGAAATGGTGTCCGTACCACCAATCGCGTTGTTTGTCGTTCCTAAATCAGTGATGCTGCCAGCAAAAGCACCGCTACTGGGTATCGCCATCGCGAGTGTAAAGCCGGCGCCATCGTTTCGCGCAATATTGAGGGCGCCGTCAACGTTGCTGATGGTGTAACCCGACGTGTTGTAAGCACTTTGTGCTTGCAACTTGGCTACGAAATCATCGAGGGAGGCACCTTGCGAAAGACCACTCGCAGTCAGGGTAGTGGTAACGGCGCCTCTAACAAGCGTGAGCGCCAGACTGTCATTGGCGGCAATTGATGAGCCACTATACGAGTAGCTTACAGCGCTTTGCGGGGCTTGTAAGCTAATCGCTCCATCGTTTGTCTCTGAGAACGTGAATCCACCCTTCACCTGATCAAATCCGACGCTGATCGTGGAAAGACCCGCTTTATTTAGCAGCGTTTGCATCCCGCTTGCAGCGACGTCCTTGGTTACTTTTGTGATGTCGGTGAAGTTTTTAACGTAATAAGACTCAATCGATGTGGTGGCTGTCACACCTGAATCTCCACCCACGATCGCCACATCGGTCGGATTTCCCTCCGAGGCAGCGTAGTTAATTGTGATACTGCCGTTACCGTTGTCCACTACCGTTCTGCCGGTGCCCGCAGCGAAGGCTGCGTTAGCAACGAGAGCGGTCCTAACGGCTGTCGCCACTGCTGCGGCAGTGGCGTTAGCACCAACTGTGACCGAGACGCCAGCCACAGTGAAGCTACCGCCATCTGAGTCTGCTGCAGTAAACGTTAACTTTTCGGATTTTTGAGTCCCCATTTGACCAAGATCAACAACGGTGGATTTGTTTACACCGCTGACAACGGCATTAAATTGAAATTTTGTATTTCCTGTAAAGTCAAAATAACGCTCATCGCCAAATGCCGCATTTAAACGATTGGTCAATATTTTGGCAATAGCGACGCCTGTCATCGTGGTCGTTGAACCTGCGAGGTCGCTTAAATCAACGGTTACAGGGCTGCCTGATCCATCGATATCGATGGTGAACATATTAGTTAAGTCAGACGCTGAAACGTTTGCAAAGCTGTACACCGTATCGGCTGTTAGATCAATCGTTGCCTTGGAGCCAAAGATGGCGGCTGGCTGCGAGGTACGCGTATCTGTTAGGTCGTCCAGCGAGAACATTTGGGTTTTACCGTTGACCAAGAAGTCACTGACTTCGCTCTCAGGCTGGATTTCACCGTATTTGTTAACGTACAGGCGCTCGGCATTGTTGTCGGTGGCTTGAATCAATGATGGGTTAACTTGAGAGTCACCCACAAATACATAGGTCTGCCACTTGTTAAACGGGCTGAGCTGACTCGCGTTCTGCGTCTTGGCGTAATAAACCGTTGCCAAGTAACCGTTACCACCAGAGTCATAAACGGTTAGCGCGGTACTCTTGTTGTAGGTTGCTGGGTTGTCGCGGTTAAAAGCCTCGGTAATGACTTGCGCGTCGGCCGGGAAGTTCAGGCCCAAGTTGATGAGTGATGTTTCCGCTGCCTCACCAGTCGTTTGTTGCGGGATCGTCAAGACATTGAGTGCACCCAAATCAGCCTTACCGGAGCTGTCGACTGATGCCGCCATGAGTCGTTGCCCGGCGGAGTTCACCACGTTGTACTGGTCGTTCATCATGAACGAGCCGTTACGGGTGTAGATGTCTTGCAAGCCGTCGGCAGACTTCAGTGGGAAGAAACCGTCGCCGGTAATCGCGAGGTCAAGGGCGTTGGCGGAGAACGCCACGTTACCCTGACCGAACTCCTGGGTCACCTGCTTCAAGGCCACCCCCTGACCAATCGTACTGGAGGCTTTTTGCAGCGGCGAGGTCGCAAAGATGTCACCGAAGTCAGCGCGTGAGCGCTTGAAACCGGTGGTGCCCACGTTGGCGATGTTGTTGCTGGTCACGCCTAATTGAGCGGTTGCAGAGTTCAAACCTGTAAGGGATGTATAGAAAGACATTTTTGCGAGCTCCTAAAAGGAATCAGAAAACTTTTAAATCGAAACGGTCGGCTGCACAGGACTTACATACCGATGCGGCTGACATCTGAAAGCGGCAATGTTTTGCCGCCTTCGAATTCGAGTAACAAACTGTTGTCGGCTGAGTTGGTGCGTACCGCCACCACTTTGGCAACGGCCTTCACCGCGATGTTGGCCGATTGACCGCCCACGACACCTGTGGCTTCGAAGCGATACGCGCCATCGGGTACCGTCTCGCCTGCGGCGTCTTTGCCGTCCCAGCTCAAGCTGAAATCGCCAACGGGTTGGGCGGGGTAAATTAACTCCCGCACAACACTGCCGGTGCTGTCCAGCACATTGACTTGAATGCCTGCGGCGCCTGTCGGCAGGTTAATCACACCTTCACCGCCGGCACCACCGACGATACGCACCGCGGCATCGGGTACTGAAACTGATTTACCGATTAAAGAGGCACTCGCCATGACGCGGTCAGAGCCCAAGGCAGTCACCATGGTGTCCAAAGACTGCTTCATAGAGATGTTCGCCTCAAGCGATGAAAACTGCGCCAACTGGGCCACGAACGCCTCGTTCTTAACGGGATCGAGTGGGTTTTGCATCTTCAACTGAGCGGTGAAGAGCGTTAGAAATTCTTGTTGCCCCATTTGCTCATTGATGACCTTGGGGCTGTTCACCACGTCTTCGTAGCGGGCAATGCCTTGAGGCAAAGCGCTGGGTTTGAGATCGATGGCCATGGTAGCGGGTTCCTCTTATCGAAGGTGAATCAGGTACGCGTCAATTCGAGCGTGCGCAACATCAATTGGCGCGCGGTGTTCACGACCTCGACGTTGTTTTGGTAAGAGCGTGAGGAGGCCATCATGTCGACCATTTCGGTGACTTCATTCACGTTAGCGGGGTAGATGTAACCGCCCGCATCCGCCAGCGGATTGCTGGGGTCATAGATGGCTTGAATGGGCGTGCTGTCGTCTTGCATGCGATCCACCTTCACACCACCAACATAGGGAGCACCAGCGTTGGTAAGGCTCTCGTTAACGAGGGCCTTGAAAACCGTCCGCTTGGCTTTGAAAGCTTCTGCCTCGCTGCTGGCTGTGGTGCCTGCGTTGGCCAGGTTCGACGCGGTGGCGTTCATGCGCACCAGCTGCGCATTCAAAGCGGTGCCTGCAATACCAAAAATGTTACCGAGGGACATGAGGCTCTCCTTTACTCGCCCTTGAGGGCTTTGCGTATGCCACTCATGCGGCTTTCTAAAAAGCTCAGCGTGGCCTGGTAGTCAGACGCGGCTTTACCGTAGTTACTCTGCTCGACGCTCATCTCGACGGTGTTGTCGTCAAATGAAGTGTTGAAGGGCACGCGAAACTTGACACTGTTGCTATCCGTTGTTTCAGCAATCGCATAGTGACGCTGATCGGTGGCTCGGATTGGCTGCCCGAGTTGCTGGGTCATGACTTTTTTGAAGTCGAGGTCACGCGCTTTGTACTGAGGGGTGTCGGCGTTGGCGATGTTTTGGGCGATCAACTCCAGGCGCTGGGATCTCGCTTGCAGCGCCCGCTCATGAATCCCTAAGGGGTTGTTGAACAATTCCATCTTCGTCTCCAACGACTCAAATTTTTTTACGTCACCGGCTCAAGTTTTCTTGGGCCTTGTCGATACCGTTCATGCAAATCTCATGCCATACAGCAGTAACGGCGAAAGCGGCAAACCCTTGCCGCCTGCTCATGAGCGACCTCGATAGGCGCTGACTTTCCAGCTCTGAACTGCCTTCGGTGCGGTCGTCGTATCGCTCGCGGCGCGCAAACGCTCATTGGCGTTTTGGACTAAACCGGTCCATATCGATTGGCGAGTGATGGGACGCGCGCGGTCACGGCCCACATGCAAGTAAGCGGCTTGTTGCCCAGGGATATCCAGTGGCACGTGCCGACGCCGCTCGCTGCGTGCGTTTGGTGTGAGAACGCTCAGATACAAATCATCCAAGCGTTCACGACCGTTCTTGCCCACGCCCACATCACTGAAATACTTATCCACCAAATCGAGTTGCGCGACTGCGCTAAGACCCAAAATAGCTTTGGCGTTTTTTGCAAAGCCGACCGAAGCAGCACCACGGTCATCGCCGCTGCAGAATTGAATGATGCCGTGGCAGCTACCGTTGGAGGCTTGCGGGTTCATGCCATCGCTTTCCATCAACGTGAGGCGCGCAAAGTCATCGGGTTGGAAGTTGTACTTCTGCGCCATGTGGGCGATCTTGGCCTTCACCTGATTCACCTCTTGCGAGGCAATGAAGCCTTTGTCGACTGCGCGTTGCAGGGTTTTATCCAAGACGGGGGTGTGCATACGCGGGGCAAACGGCGCGCCCCGCAATGCGGTGACAGCCACCGGCGTCGGCAGTGTGGCGGTCGGCGTTTTTGCCTGCACCCCATCAAGTGATTGCGCCGAAAGACTCTGCGCCATCCGCAGGGCCAAGGCCGCTTGTGTCGAGGGGGGCGGGGTCGGCGCCGGTGGGGGCTGCGGCGCACGCACGACCGACTCGGGCGGTGCGCTCTTCGCCACAGTCGCCAACGGTAACGCACCGACTTGCGCCTGGATGCCCTTGAGCTGCAACGTTTGATCGGGGTAGATCAGGTTCACATCGCGTAAGCCATTGTGTGTGGCGACGGTTTGCGCAAGCCGCCAAGCTTCGGCACCAGTGATGCTCCTACCGCTGGCCTGGGCTGCGTCTTTGATGATTCCAATCAAGGTGTCACCGCGCTTCACCCGCACCGCGTCTAATACGGGCGGTGAGCTGGCGGGCGTTTGTTGTGCCACCAAACGAGCAAACCCAGTGCCTGCGCCGGTATTGCCCCCTGCGGCTATGCCATCTCGCCCACGGGCAGACCCGCCGCTGCTGGGCAGGTAGTCCGGGTTGATCGCTTGAAGTGTCATGGGTGGTTGGTACTGTTTTTGCTTACTTTGGGTGGTGTCGAGGTTTCGTCACCTCGCCACACAACCAGGACAAAGCAAATGCCGTGCCGAAACAGACCACCGTCAATTAGAAAATCCATCACCCGATGGCTGGGGTTAATGCTGGGGTTCGCCCCTTGGTTGAGCGCGCATCCCGCCCCCACCGCGATACCCGAGGCCTGGGAGCCGATCGCGCAGGCAGTGAGCCTCTGGGGTGAAAAAAATCATCCCGATGAGCCGGCTCTGTCGCTCGCCGAAATCAATGAGCGGGTTCAACCCAGCCCCTGCGACGCTGAATTACTGGTGGATGCACCGTTTCGACAGTCGACCAACCTACGGGTGCGCTGCACCAGCCCCCAATGGCAATTGTTCGTCTTGACGACACACCAGGGCAAAGCCCCGGTCAGCAACAACACAGCCGCTGCCGCTGAACCGGCGACCGAAGGCCAATGGGTGGTTCCCCAAGTCCACCTAACACGCGGTACACGGTTAACCGCTGACATGCTGAAGGTGGTCCCGGCGGACTCAAAAGTTGCTGGCAATAACACCTTGGACGCTATAGAACAAGCGGTTGGTGCCGAATTAGTGAGGGACATCGCCGCCGGTAAACCCCTGCGTCGTCATGACGTACGCGCCGCGGTACTGGTCAAACGTGGCGCAATGGTGAAACTTTCTGTTGGCAACGGCAATGGTTTTCAAATTTCGGTCCGCTTGTTGGCGGAAGAAAGCGCCCGTATGGGTGAGCAGATACGGTTAAAAAACCCAGAATCAGGGCGAATAATTACTGGGAAAGTAATCGGTTTAAATGAAGCCGTAGGCCTATAGTAGATTGTTGTTCTAATTTGATATTTTTCTACCCTTTTGGCTAAAGATTCGTGAGAATAGGCCGATATCAAGAGGGCATCCATGGAAAAATGCAAAAAAGCAGTAAAGTGAGTACCTTATGACTAACCCGATCACACAGCAAGCCAGCGTTGCTGCAGCCGATCTGAATGCACGGCAAGCGGAAAGCCGGGCCAAGGCCCGTGCCCTCGGCGACGAAAAGCCCCGCGCAGACGGCAAAGAAGCCGCCCCTGCCGAAGAAGCGCGCCGCTCGAATGACGACGTGTTGATGCTCAGCGCGGCCGCTCAAAGCGCCATGGCAGAACCCGCCTTTGACCGCGCCAAAGTTGACGCAATCAAAGACGCAATCCGTGATGGCAACTATCCCCTCAATGCGAAACGCATTGCAGAGAATTTCGTGGCCATTGAGCAGATGATCCGCGAGTGAACCTCGAATGACGCTCAGCGGCACCACACTGACGGACAACGTGACACAGGCTGAGGCCCGTGCGCAACGGCTTGCCCGTCTGTTGGCTGATGAGTTTGACGCGCTCAAAGCGCAAAACATTGACGCCTTTGAGGCGCTCCAACCCGGTAAATCCGCCTTGCTGGCCGAGCTATCCACACTCACGGGCGTGACCGATAAAGGTGTGGACCCAGACAATCACCCGCTTCAGGACGTGGCGTGGGACAGCTTCAAACAGCAGATGGCCGCTTGTCGGGATGCCCACCATCGCAATGAGATTTTGATTTCTCGCCAGCTCGATGCCATTCGTGGCACTATTGCGGCGCTGCAAGGTGCGACGGGACAAGCCACGGTGGAAGTCTACGACCGCCTCGGCAAACTCAGCCGCGCGCGCCGCGCCCGTGGCTACAACGAGGCCTGAGGCGGGGTTTCCTTCTCGTCGCCGGGCTCCATGCCCTTCAGCCAATAAGCCCACGACAAAATCACCGCGACCGCGGCATACAGTTGGGGCGGTATTTGCTCCTCAAGATCCAAGCGGCTCAGCATCGCCAGCAGCTGCGGGTCTTGGGCAATGTAAATACCCTGCTCCTTCGCAATCTCAATGATTCGCTCAGCCAATTCATCCTGGGCTTTGGCTGTAACCACGGGTGCCTCGTTTTGGCCATAGGCCAAGGCAACGGCTTCGAGTCGCTGGCGTCTCATGCTGAAACGTCCAATACGGTACCGGCATCAGGCGTGGTCCACGCGGCATCCTGATTCGGACGCGCGGCGTTGAACACCTGGACTTCAATTAGCCCCAAGCCAGCCGCTTCCAACTCATCGCGCAAGTCATCCACGTGTGCGCGGGCTTGCACAGCCACATCAGCGCGTACCGCCCACATGGTGAGCGCGACATCGGTGCGGTCCGCTTGAATATGGATTTGGCTTCGCATCCACAACTCCCCCAAGCGTTGGTTTTGCGTGTGGACATCGACCGTGTAAACATGCCCCGGCGCATCATCGCGCTTGGCGTGACGCTGAAATTTAAGGTTGATGGGCTCCGCGTCAGAGAACGGCAACACCAGTGAAAAAGCCAACTCGCGGCGCTCTAAGGCCTGTGCGGCATCCACTTGCGCGCGCTCGATGTCGTCGAAGGCATCTTTCACCACCGTATGGGCGTTGGTGCCTTGCTGGAGTACCGCCATCAGCTGGCGTAGCAGTGTCTTCACGTCAGGGCGCCCTCTCGAGTCCCCCCGGGCTAACAAGGCTTCCGCCGATAAGCCGCTCGCCAGCATGGCGTCACGCAGAGTGCGCGGCGTCAAGCCTCCCATGCGCAAATTGAGCAACGGCCATTGGTCAAAACGCTCCGCCAAGGGCGCCGCCGCCCCAACGGGTGTCGCTAAGGCCGATGTGGCTGCGCTAGACCTCGGCGCTGCATGGGTCACCCACTTCAACAATTGATCAAGCGCCCCACTTTTAAATAAATGAGCCCATGCCGATGTGTCGGGCGGACGCGACAGCAACGCACTGAGCCGCGCAGAAACGGCCGCATCGGGTTGCGCCAAGGGCTGCACGCCTGCCGGCGTTTGCGTGGCCGCGGGTTTGTTTGTCGCTGCCGCAAGCGCCTCAGCCGCTTTGGTTGTGACTTGCGCGTCAGGTGTGAACCGTACATGACCGGGCGGGACCGGTGTTTTTGGGCTCACCTTCGCAGTCGGCGCACCCGCTTGGGCGATCGTCGTTTGGGCGCCCGTCGGTGCGGGTATGGGCGTTGCAGTCCCTGCCCTGCTCTGCACGGGCTGCAATGACTGCAATGGCTGCTGCCCCTGCGGTATCTGCTTCGCTGGCGTGGTTTGCGGCGCCGGTGTAGTTTGCGTCGTCTGCGCAGTTTGTGATGCTGGTGTCGTTTGTGATGCCGGCGCGGTCTGGGGCTTGGATGCGGTCTGTGGTGCCTGGGCGACCTGAGGCGTCGGTGCCAAGGTCACGGGTTTGCCATTAATCGCCTGCGGTTGCAGCTGCCATTGACCGGAGGTTTGCGCCAGCGCCTTGAGGGTGACCGCGTCACCGGGACTGAGCCTTAAGCCGCGCGGCAACTCAATGGCACGCCCCTGCAAGATCAACTTCAAGCGCTCGCCACGCACTTCGGCGATGGCGTTCACGATCTGCCCCTGTGTCAACCCTAAAAGGCGGGCTTCGGGCGCCTGAATAACGGCTGCACGCGCGTCGATAACCAGCGTATTCAAACGCCCGGCAACGGCCATGGTTTCGGGCGAAAAGAGCATGGTGTGTTCGCGCTAAGGAATTACGGGAATCGCACCCAACCGCGTTTGTCTACGGGTTCAGACGGCGTCATATTTTCAGCAGAGGCTTGGGCCGACAAGGCGCGACCACCACTCAGCGCCTGTAAATCACCCACCGTTGGCACCTGCAAATGCGCGCCTGCGATCATGATATGCGGGGTGCCACGCGGGAAGGCGGTGGGGTTGAGCATCACGAATGCTTTACGGATTAATTTGATATCGGCGCGAATGCCCGTCATGGACCGCGCGATTACACGGTCCAAAGTCTCACCTTTATTCACGGTGTAGCGCTGGCGGCTGCCATCTGCGGCCACTGAGACGGGTGCCCCCGGTACCTCGGTCATCATCACTTGCGCCCCCGTGGCGTTGGCCGCCGCGCTATCCATGGGCATATCTTTGCCCAGTAGCGCCTTGAGCGCATCGTTTGCCAGCATGTTGGCGCCCTGCGCGTGGGCTGCACGGGGCAGCAGTGCCCAAATCGTCGCGGCAACAAGTGCGCCGACAAATGCCGGCTGCCAATGGGAACGGCGTTTGGTTTGGGATTGGGTCTTTGAAATCATGGCTTTCTCTCTTCAATAGGGCATTGCCACCCAGTCGCCCTGGGGCTTCTCGGGTAACTGTGGGCCAGCGACTTGTCGCAAAACCGACTCGGTTTCATCCACTTGGGCCACCTCAGCCAGGGCCAAACGAGCGGCTACCCCTGCGTGCAACATTCTCGCGGGTAAGGCGCGGCTGTCAACCATCACGAGGCGATCGCCCACTTCAAGGCCGTTGAATCGCCCACCGTTGATGTGGACTTCACCCCCCATTTTCTCTTTCATTGCGAATTGCAGGGGCTCACAGGCCATGCGTTCGTTGATGGCTTTAATCCACTTCTCGGATTCCCAAGCCAAACCGACTGCGACGTTCTCGGGCAACTTTGGGGGAATCAGGGTCGCCTCCGGCATGGTCCAAGTGAGCTTGGCTTGCTGGACCAGCGGCGCAGCTTTACTGAACATGGGCTCCAAGCGCAGTGTCAATTGCCAATGACGCAATATTCGGTTGTCGGGCGCATTACCAAACAATGCGAACTGAGGCGCGGGCGTTGCTGCGGTTTCGGGGCCCTCATCGGCGCGAGCGATGGTCATGAGCAAGCGCCACTGCCCGTGGTCGGGACGACCTCCCGTGGTACGGCCCAACAGGGCCTGTTCATAGGCATCACGCTCGGCAACATTCATGGGGCTTTGTTGCCAACGCCGGGCATACGTTTGGCTTGCACGCGCCCACTCGGTGCGCCAACCCGCCAACATCTCGTTGGCAAAGTGCAAGTCTTCAGGGCGCACATCGGGTGAGATTCGAGACATTACGCGAACGTGCTGGGTCCACTTGGCGGCATCGGGGGCTGCACAAATGGGTTGATTGGGCGCCTGCATATCGACATCGGCCTTGATAGCCGCCTTGCCATTGGCCGTGTAATTCAGGACTCGCACGCCCCGCACGCGCATGTCATTGGTCATCTGCGCGTCTTCATGCAAACGGCCTTGATCGTCAATCCAAGCGGTCGAAACCACACGGGTGGGGCCCTGCAAGGCCTTTTCGATCAGGGCGTCGCGAATGGCGGCGAGTTGCGCATCATAGGGCGTAGCCTCAGCGTCTTTAGCTGGTTTCTGGGGTGCTGAGGCTTTCGCTACCGCTTTAGCTGGGGTGGTGTTCGTACCCAACAACGCGCGCATGTCAGCAATTTTCTTTGCCTTGGCGGTCTCTAGCCGCCGCTCTTCATCTGACTGAGGTGCCTTGAAATTCGCCCAGTCGATGGGCTCAGGTTTGAGGGGGGGCGGAGGGGTTGCAGCGCCACCGGCCTGCGCAGGTGTTGGGGCGGCGGCCCCATTCGCGGCCTGTACTGCGGTCGTCGCTGGGCCAGGCGTTACCGGTGCAGGCGCTGCTTGGGCGATGGGGGTTGACCCGTCGGGTATGCCCACTTGCGCCTCCAAAGCTCTCAGTGTCGTGGGGCCAAGCTGGGCCCGTGCGACAAGCGGCGAACCGGCAAATAGTGCCAGCAAGGCGCCCTGGCATACAAGGCGTTGTGTCAATGTGGGATGCGATTGGTCGACGGTCATGGCAGTCTTTAAAGTCATGGCATCCCCAACGCATGCAAACGGCGTGCCAGACGCCATTGCCGCTCTCAGCGGATGTTGGATGCCAATTGACCCAAATACAGCGCACGCAAATCGTCAACCACACGCGCATCCAGCGACAAAGTGGTCTCGTAGGTGTCGTCACCCGCAGGGGTGATGCTGACCAAAACAGCGCCGTAAATCACGCCCTCAACGCGGGTACGGAACGTATCGCTCATCACGGTCATGTCGGCGACGGTGGTGGTGGCATCCAAGTGTTGACCATAAACCTGCTCGGTCAGGGCGCGATAGGCGTCCAGTTTCGAGGCGCGGATGGCGAGCAACCGCTTTTGCGCTGGTGTCTTGTGGTTTTGGATGCTGACCACCGCATAGCCAGTGGCCGTGATGGTCTCGCGGGTCTCGACGATAGGGGCAATCATTGAGGCGCGTGCTGAGCGAACGGGAATCGGTTCCACTGCGGGCGGAATAACTTCCGCTTTTTTCTCTTTTTCAGGGGTCTCCATCATGGCCTGCATGGTTTGACAAGCGGTCAGCGCCCCCATCAACGCCAGCAGGGTGCCGAAGCGTGCCAAACGCAATGCTGTAGATTTTTGAGTGAGGTTACGCATGAGTGAACTCCTGATTGAGACATGTTAAGCCGTGCCAGCGCGACGCACTACGAGTTACTACTGGTATCGGCACAGACACGCTGGGCTTTAGTTGTGATCAAAAGTAAAAACCAAAGGCATTACAAATGTAATTTCAATAACTTAATACTATTCAATACAATTCTCATCAATCTCGATAATGAACACTAACTTTTGCTATCTTGGCGCCCGGCAACAAGCCCCTCAGAATCGCTTCTATGCCATCAAAAGAGAAAGTTGCGACGCCCATTATTGGACGCGGCGAGGAAATGCGCGCATTGCGCGCCCTCATCGCCACCGTTGCCAACAGCCAAGCCACTGTCCTGATCTCTGGCGAGAGCGGGACCGGGAAGGAGCTGATCGCGCGCGCGCTTCACGACGAGTCTGATCGGGCAGGCAGTCGCTTTGTGCCGGTTAATTGTGCCGCAATTCCCCGAGAATTGGTCGAAGCCGAGCTGTTTGGCCACCGCAAGGGTGCTTTCACCGGGGCGGTCAGTGACCGGGTGGGCCGCTTTGAGTTGGCGCACGGTGGGACCCTGTTTTTAGATGAGATCGGCGATTTACCGCTTGATATCCAGGTGAAGCTGTTGCGCGTCCTGCAGGAGCGGGCCGTGGACCCAGTCGGTGCGATGAAGCCGGTCGAGGTCGATGTGCGGGTCGTCGCCGCTTCACACAAGGACTTGGAGGCGGAGGTTAAGGCCGGCCGTTTCCGCGAGGATTTATTTTACCGACTCAATGTGCTGCCTTTGCAGTCGCCTCCGCTGCGGCGCCGTGTGGACGATATTCCTGAGTTGGCAGCCTTCCACGCCAAGCGACTAGCCCCTAAAGGTCGTGATGCCATCCACTTCAGCCCCGACATGTTGTTGGCATTTAGAAGCTACAACTGGCCCGGTAATGTGCGCGAGTTGATCAATTTGGTCGACCGCTTCACGGCGCTATTCCCAGGCCAAGAAATTAGCTTGCGCACCGTGCCCGCCGCCATGCTGCCCAAGGGCCTGGCAGCGCTGCGTGACGAGTTATTCGGCAAAATTGCCGCCAGCAATGTACTGACGCTGTTCCCCGAAGTGCCGGAGGAAGCGCGTGAAAGCCTGTCAGAGGTAGGCTCTGCGGCACAAGCGACTGCGGATGATGACAACGCCGTACAAGACATCATCATGCTGGCCCAAGGACTCGATGAATTGCCCAGCGAGGGCATTCAATTGAAGCAGCGCATGGCGGAGATTGAGCGAAATTACATCGCGCAAGCCCTTGAGTTGTCTGAGGGCAACGTGTCAAAAACGGCCAAATTGCTCTCGCTGCAACGCACGACGCTGATCGAGAAGATCAACAAATACGAGCTGCGGGTCGCCTAATTCACCAACAGCAAAAAGGGTAGCGGGCTCTCTTTGAGTTCGCGGCAGAACTGGTTGCCGCTGTAGGTATAGGTGGCACAGCCCATGAGGCTGTTGCTGCCACTGCCCTCGGATGACCAGTAATTACTCACCAGCATGTTGGGAAACACGTTGGGGTTAACCGACGGGTTCACGCACTCTGATAAGTTAATGGTGGCCATTTCGCCTTGTGTAGGGAGGCGCCACTTGCGACCAGACGCTTTTGAAAACTCTTCCGCGTAGGCCATGGCTTCGGACTGGCTGAGGTGCAGGGCCTGCCCAACGCACTGACCGTTTTGGTACCGCTGGCCCGCATTGCAGCGATACCAGGTTTGGCCCGTTATCTGATCAACGGCGAGACCATTGCTGCTGACCTTGAAATAGCCAGTAAACCCCTCCTTGATAACGACGCTGCACTGGGGAATCTCTTCGTAGCGACTGCAACCGATCAGGATCACGGCAAACAGCGCCACTGACAGGCGAGCCCATGCGCGCCACAACGAGCTGCGGCCAGTAGCGAAGCGGGTATCGGTAGCGTTCATAAGCAACTGACATTCGTCTGTGATGAGGGATGGTTTCAATGAAGCAAGGATTGCGCCGACCAAAAACAGACACTTGCCGAAAAAAATAAATTCTTTCGTTTTCAAATTATCACAAACCTCGACCGGGCGTCAAGAATTTCACCAAAAAGTCGACGCCCTGACCCGGAACTGCCAAAATTTACGGCGGGCCTCGCGCTCGCTCGCCAAAGCGGCAAACCGTCATTGGCACGTTTCTCGCTTTGAATCCGCAAAGTGTCGGCTTTTTGCCGCCCCATAACCGTAGTTTTACGAGACGTACACCATGGATATCGCAACCATCATTGGATTTGTTGCCACCTTCGGACTGATTATTTCAGCCTTGGGTGACCCCGGACCGTTTATTGACATGCCCTCCATTTTGATCGTGGTCGGGGGCACGGCAACCACAGTACTCGCACGCAGTACCTTCCCCGAATACATTGGGGCCATCGGGACCGCGATGAAAACCATCAAGTTCAAACTCGATAAACCCGAGGACTTGATTGAACAGTTAGTCAATTTGGGAACCATTGCCCGCAAGGACGGGATGATCGCGTTGGAGGGTCAAGACATACCTAACGCCTTTATGGCCAAGGGCATTCGCATGCTGGTCGACGGCACCGAAGGGTCGCTCATCAAGGCTGCAATGGAGCGCGAGAAAGACATGATCTCCGCACGCAACTCGACAGGTATCGCCTTCTTCGACTCGGTGAAGGAAGTCGCGCCTGCGATGGGCATGATTGGTACGTTGGTTGGTTTGGTGATCATGTTGGGCAATATGAGTGACCCCAAGTCGATTGGCCCTGCGTTTGCGGTGGCGTTGCTCACAACCATGTACGGCGCGGTTATAGCGAACGTGATCTGTATCCCCTTGATTCAGAAGCTGCAGAAATTAGATGCCGCAGAGTCTCTGAACAACGAGCTCATTTTGGAAGGCGTGATGTTCATCCAAAGTGGCGGTAATCCCCGCATGCTCACTGACGTCTTGATCTCGTTTGTCGACCCCAAAGGGCGCGCCAAACTTGAAGCCGCAGCCTAACTGACCGCAGGAATCGCACGTGGCGACCGAAGCAAATACACCCGACCCAGACGCGAAGCCTGAGGTAGTCGCACCTGTCGAGGAACCGACGCCTGAAGTCGTCGTCGCCGCGGGTGGCGAAGACGACTGCCCGAAATGTGACGACTGCCCTGACTGTCCACCCGTGGGCGCGCCCGCGTGGATGGCGACGTTTGCGGATATGGCGACTTTGCTGATGGCGTTCTTTGTGTTGATTTTGTCGTTCGCAGAAATGAACGTCCCCAAGTTCAAACAGATCAACGGTTCGCTGAAAAATTCATTTGGTGTGCAGCGTATCGTGCCTGTGGTGGAGTCCCCCAAAGGCACCAGCATCATCGCGCGAAACTTCTCACCTGCCATCACCGAGCCGACGCCCATCGAAAACGTCACACAACAAACGACGGACGAGCGCAAGCCGGAACCCGTGATCAAGACTGACGACAGCTCAGGTACCAACGGACCTCAGCAAGCGGCAACCGAAGTGCGCCGCTCACTGGCGAACGAAATTGCCGCAGGAAAAGTCGAGGTCGCCACTGAGGAAGGGAAGGTGGTTGTTTACGTAAACAAACCGCCATCTGGCGCGGGTGACGGTCAGTCTGGAGTGCAACAAGGCGGGCCCGCCGCCGCCAATATTGCTCAGGGTGGCAGTAGCACCGCTGCACAAAACGGGGCCCCAGGCACTGGTGCGCAAACCGGTGGCAGTGCGCAAGGCACCAGCGCAGGCGGCGCAATGCAGGCAGCCCAGTCGGGGGGCGCAGCAAGCGGTCAAGTAGCCGGCGGAAGCGCAGCCAAGGGTGATAAACAAGGGGGCGCCGTACCGCAAGAAACCATTGACTTGTACGCCAAGATCGCCGAAGCCCAAGCCGCAGTCACTGCAAAGGTAGAGGTGCGCGACAGCCAAGATGCCAATTCACAGAATGCGGCACAAAATGGTGGCGGTATTGGCAGTGGTAGTAAGGCACAAACCGACGCGCAATACGCCCGAATCCGAAAAGATTTGGCCAAGGAAATTGAGGCGGGCAAAGCCGAAGTGGAGCGTGATGGTGCGCGCATCATCATCCGTTTGGCAGAGCAGGGCTCATTTGCATCGGGATCAGCGACGCTACAACGCGGTTTTACAGAAACTCTGAACTCGGTCGGCAAGACGATTTCGCAGAGCACGGGCCGTATCTTCATTGAAGGCCACACGGACAACGTGCCTGTGGTGTTTAACGATCGCTTCCAGTCAAACTGGGATTTGTCAGGCGCCCGCTCCGGCGCAGTGGCCGACTACCTGACCGCGAAGGCGGGGTTAGTCCAAGGGCGTGTCAGTGTGAGCGGCTACGCCGATACGCGCCCCATTGATACCAACGACACCCCGGCGGGCCGGGCCAAGAACCGCCGAATTGAAGTCATCATCGACGGCGGCAAATAAGGCCTTTCAAACGCAGGTCTTACTGCTTCGCTTTCTCGGGGGTCTTGGCGTTCTTGGGGTTCGGGTATTGCAGGATCACCTCTGGGGCGCTTGCTGTGGTCGCTGTGCGTTGTTGCTGCTGAAGCGCCTCTAAATAGCGCTGCTTCTGCAGGGTAATCAAGGCCTGAACATCGCGCTTGAGCGGCTCAACATCGCCGACTGCGCCCTTCAAGTCTTTGACCTGCGTACCTAGCGAGGCCATGGCCTGCGCTTGCTTTTTCATTTGCGCATCCAACGCGCCCACTTGGGTTGAGAGGGCTTTGTTGCTCTCCTCCACCGACTTGGCGGTTTGCGTTGGCAAATTGGTAACGAGCGCCTTTGACTCACCCAAGCTGGTTTTGATCTGCTCCTCTAACTTCGCTTGCGCAGCCATGATGGCGTCGGTACGGTCTGAAAAGCTGGACAGCGAACGATTCATCGCATCGATACCCTCGATGCCTGCATTTAACTCGACCACCCGCTTGCCTACAGCCAGCAACATGGCGTCGGCTTGGTTGATGCGACTTTGCAACGTCATGGACATCGCCGCAAACACAGCAACCGACAAAAACAACACACCACCCGATACACCGAGGACAATCTTGCCTTGACGCGAAGCTGCGGCCAGCGCCGCACCAACTGTTTTGACGGAGGCCTGCAACTCGGCAGCCAAGCCCGTGGCCGATGCCGCGGCGTTGGACGCGACATCAGCGGAATCCAGCACCACCGAGCTCAGGGCATCGAGGTGGTTGCGCACATCTTGGGGTAAAGCTTGCATCTCGGGCGCTTCCTTTAGCTCTTCATCAGGCTCGTCGATCTCGTCAAAAGGCGAGGGCTCAGGCGCACGGCGGCGGCTCGATGGCGCCTTTCCCCCAGCAGCGCGCGCTTCCGTCCGCTCTCTCTCACGCAGACGCTCTCGACGAGAAGGTTCACCCGGTGGTGGACCAGACGGCGCGGCATCCTCGGCATCGTCAAATGCCTCATCATCATCTGCGCCATCTGCGCCATCTGCGCCATCGGCGGCTTCAACTGCTTCAGCGGCTTCAGGATCAATGACGTCAACGGTCTCAGGGTCGACCTGTGGCACGGCGTCGCTGGGTTTGAAATCGGTATCGGTTTCTTGTGTTTTTTCGGTTTCACTCATCTTTTTCTCCCCGACGTGATGGCTTTTCCATCAGCGCGCAACTCAACAGTTGCCAGCTGATGCGCTTCATTCGTAAGTCGCCGTTTGTCAGACACCCTTGGGCGCTCGGCTTCAATGGCCTGTATGTTGCGGGTGAGCGCAGCATTACTCTCGCGCAAGCGATTGATGCGCTCGCTCAGATCAAGGCCTCTGTTTTTAAAGACAGACGATGCGCTAGGCGCGGCACTTTTTTGACGGGCCTTTAAAGCCTCGACCAACGCAGGCGGCGGCCGACTCGGTTTGATCCGCGGTACAGGGCGGATCACCACATGCGCGTTGCTCAAAGCATCATCGGCAGCCCCCGGCACTCGGGTGCGCTGGGATCCCGCTTGCTTGGCGTCACCCATACCCGCCTCACCGCGGGGGCGTTGAGCCGAGCGCATGCCCTCCGGAATACGGACTTCGCGCGAATTGCGCGAGACCAATATGGCTGCTTCTTCAGGCATGCGTTACCGTTTTAAACGTCCTCAAAATCACGGCGTGCGCAAAACCCCTTTCAAGGATTTAATGCTACGCGCCCAGTACTCTTTAGGGGATTCGGCAGAAGTTGCGAAAGCTTGTGCTTCTTCGCGATTTTTAAATGCGCCATACACAACGACATAGTGCGGTAAGCCCGTTTTCTTCACCACGGCGACCGCGTGCAGACGCTCCAGTTTGGGGTGGGCGGCGATCCAGTCACGGGCTTGATCCGCAGAAACCACCGAGGTGTACTGTAAGACCCAATAACGCTCAGGCTGGCCGTTTACCCAGTTATGCCCCAAGCGATCATCGGGATTGAGGTTCGTCACTGGCGCTGGTTGTGGGGGTGATGCTTTGGGTGGTGTCGCGGCAGGCTTGGCTTCAGGCTTCGGCTCGGGCTTGGGCTCCGCTTTAGGCTCGACCTTGGCAATGGGCTTCTCTTCGGGTTGAGCCGCTGGCGCTGGCGCAGGCGGGGCATCGGCTGCAGCTACCGTCGCGGGCGGCGGGAGATCGTTGACCTTGAAGCGGTCATCAACCCACAGACGGCGGGCATCGGGCAAGAATTTCTCGGCAGCCTCGCGATCAGACAGGTTCCGCAGCTCGCGCGACATTTGAACATCGGTACGCACATCGGCCCAAGGCGGGAGGATACCGGGTAAAGGCGGTACGACCATGCTGGGAATAACGGTTACCGCGGGCACCGCCGCAGCTGACTGGGCTGGTTCAGCCGATTCGACCGCTGCAGTTGCTTGCGTCGGCTCTGCGGGCGCTGCCGGCTCAGCGGTTGCCGCAGCCGGGGCTGGAACCGGTGCCGGTGTGTCGTCTTTGAATGGATCGATCACGGCGGTTGCTGCCGGCTCGATCGCCGTTGGCCAAAGCATGTGCATCGCCGCGTCACGGTGCTTGGGATAAAGGCTCAGTACCAGCAGCGCCGACAACACCAGCAAAACGGGGACGAGCAGAATGATCAGCCAGCGTCGGCGGCGCTGACCGGTCGCTAGCGGGGGATCAGTGGGCGACAAATCCATGTCGGCAAAATCGGCCTCAGGGAGTTCTGGCTCAGGAGGCACTTCGTAGATCCCCAGACGGTCAATAAGCGTACGCGCCGCCCCTTCTTGTCCTTGCAATGAGGCCTTATCGATGAAGGCTTCGGCGGCGCCGACACTGGGCTTTTCAATGGTCCAGCGGGAGGTGCGCTTCCCAAAGGGTGACAGGTCTAGGGTGGCGTCAGCGCTGGTGTTCATGAGCATGACCAAGCGCACATTGGCGCCAGGGAAGTCGTTGACCAAACGCGCCAGTAATTCAACCTGTTGACGCTGGACAGCGACCGCATCGTGCATGACCAAGACCCGCGCCGGCAAGACAGGGCCTTGCGTGGCCATCGCATCTTCGACGGACAGCGGCGCCAAAATATCGTTGAAGCGCTGAATCAGGGCGTCCGTACTGCTCGGGAAAAACACCTCCACCTCGACATCCGTGGTCTCGCGCAGCATCCGTATTAACATGCGCCCGTAATGCTCGAGCAGCACATCGCTGTCGCTGATCATCAGCAGGCTTTGCCGCTTGGTGACCAACACGTTGTATGACATCGCCAGGCGCTCGCGATCACTGTCGCGCAGGAACAAGTCCTCTGGAGAAAACGTCGGTGTCATTTCTGTAGCATTCATGGGGTTTTCAAGCAATTTCGCACGTGTCGAGCTTACCGCACGATCAATCGGCCGTTTTCATCGAAATGCATGTCGGCGGGCACTTCTGGGTTGGGACGCGCCATGCCCGGCTTTCCGGGTGTCACCGTACCCAAGCTGAACACGTAGGCGATGACCTGCGCGACAGCGACATACAAGCCTTCAGGGATACTGCGGTCCACCTCTGTGGTGTAGTACAACGCACGCGCCAATGGCGGGGCCTCAAAAATGTGTACCCCATGGGTGTTCGCCTCTTCACGAATGCGCGCAGCCATCAGGTCAGCGCCTTTCGCAACCAAGGTGGGCGCGCCGTCCCCGGTGGGGTCGTAGGCCAAGGCCACGGCAAAGTGTGACGGGTTCGTAATCACCACGTCGGCGTCTTTGACGTTGGCCATCATGCGTTGGTTGGACATCTCCCGCTGACGACGACGAATCTGTGCCTTCACCTCCGGGCGACCTTCGATGTCTTTGTATTCGTCCTTGATTTCCTGCTTGGTCATGCGCATTCGTTTCATGAACTCATGCTTTTGCCATGGGACATCGATGCCGGCGATCACAATCAACGACAGGGTCACGTACAGCGCTGACTTCACCACCATCTCGCCCGCAGCATGCAGTGCAGGCTCCAGCGGCATGCGCCCAATTTGAACCAAGGCCTCCAGGTTGATGTTGATCATGAGGGCCAATACGCCGGTCACCAAACTGAACTTCAACAAAGCCTTGGTCAACTCAACCAACGCCTTGATGCCAAACATGCGCTTGAATCCCTCTAGCGGGTTGATCTTGCTGGCTTTTGGCGCAATGGATTTGAGAGAAAACAAATAGCCCCCGGTCGCCCCTGAGGCCAAAATCGCCAGCACGATGGTCACAATAAAAACCGGCACCACCACCAGATAAGCCTGCACCGCTTGGCTACCAAAGGTCAGCGGTAGCAGGTCGGGTGACAGCAGGGTTTTGTTGTCAAACACGAAGCCCGCTTTGAAGACAGCGGTCAAACTGGTAATGAGCCAGCCGCCCATCAGCACCATGGTGGTGACCGCACCGATCATGACGGCAGCGCCTGGCAGCTCTTGAGAGCGCGCGACCTGCCCATCCTCCCGCGCTTTTTGGAGTTTTCGCGCGGTCGGTTCTTCGGTCTTTTCTTGTGCGCTCTCTTCAGCCATTACCGCACCCCCGCCCAATCACGCAATACCGTGAACGCCTCCAGCCATAACCACTGAATGCGTCCACCGATGCTATCCATCGACAGAGTCAGGATCAACAGACCCGCTAACAACATGGCGGGGAAGCCCACCGCAAAAATATTCAAGCTGGGGGCCGCTTTCGTCACCACACCTAACCCCACGTTGATAAAAAGCATGCTCACCATCACCGGCAACGCGAGTAAAACGGCACCTGCAAACATCATCCCGCTCCAGGTCACCAACCGACCCCAATGGTTTTGATCTAAAAGGGTTTCGCCAATCGGTAGCACATTGAAACTGTCGAGAATCAACCCCATCAGCAAAGCGTGTCCGCCGACGCCCACAAATATCAGCGTCGACATGACCAACAACAACTGCGCCAGCACTGGCACGTTACCCACGTTGGGATCAATCATGTTGGCCATGGATAAACCCATCGCGGCCGAGATACTCTGGCCCGCGACCGTGATGGCTGCCACAACAATCTGCAACACCAGCCCCATGCTGGCGCCGATGAAAATTTGGTTCATCACCTCAACCAAGCCAGCCGCCGATGTGGGGTCAAGCTTGGGCCAATCGTGTAGGGGGTATATGAGCCAGGTCAGAACCAATCCCAACAACACCCGCAAACGCACATTCACGGCATTTTGCGAGAACAACGGTGCGGTCAGCAACAGCCCGGAGATGCGCAACATCGGCCACAGGAATGTGTAAAAGCGCTCAACGATGTCGGCAACCAACAAGTTCATAGGACAAACTGACCTAGGTGAACAGCGTGGGTATGCGCTGAAAAATGTTACGGGTGAATTCCACCAAGGTATTGACTTGCCAGCCGCCAAATAACGCCATCGCCAAGCCCAGTGCGAATAACTTGGGAATGAAACTCAAGGTCATTTCGTTGATCGAGGTCGCAGCTTGCAAAATACCAATAATCAAACCGACGCCCAATGCAACCAAAAGCAAAGGCGCTGAAATCAGCGCGGTCATCCACAAGGCGTAGCGCCCCAAATCGACCACAGTAGAGGTATCCATTTGCGTGACTCCTTATGGCATTGCGAAACTGGAAGCGACCGAGCCCATGATGAGTGACCACCCATCGACCAGCACAAACAGCATCAACTTAAAAGGCATTGAGATCATCATGGGCGACAACATCATCATGCCCATCGACATCAATACGCTGGCGACGATCAGGTCGATCACCACAAAGGGGATGTAAATCAGAAACCCAATGGTGAAAGCACTTTTCAATTCTGACGTGATAAACGCGGGCACCAACGTGCTGAAGGGGATGTCCTGCGGTGAGTTGAACTGTGTGTTGCGCGCAATCTCCATGAACATGGCGATATCGTCTTCACGCGTCTGGTTCAACATGAAGGCACGAAAGGGCTTCTCAGCCAGCGCCAGCGCCTGATCAAATGGCAAGGTCCCGTCGAAGTAAGGCAATAAGGCGTTGGTGTAAACGTCCGTGAGGATGGGCTGCATGATGAACAGCGTGAGGAACAACGCCAAACCCACCAACACCATGTTGGGCGGCGTTTGCCCCGTCCCCAAGGCTTGGCGCAGTAACGACATCACGATGATGACGCGCACAAAAGAGGTCATCATGAGCAGTAACGATGGCAACAGCGTAAGCGCTGTCATCAAGGCCAACAGTTGCAGGGTCAGGCTGTATTGGCTGCCACCTGGCGCGTTGGTCACGTTAATCAGTGGCACGCCCTGCGCATGCGCGACAGAGAAGCCGAGCCCCAGCACCAATAGCACGGCGGCAATCACGCCTTGTTTGATTGTCAAGGAGAACCGGTGGTTCATGGCGTGTCTTTCAATTGCGAAATGGTTTGCGCGAAGTTGTTTTTCGGTGGCATTGTGGCATGGTGGTCATCCAACCACCCCGTCAGTGCTTGCATGTGATTGGGGCCAACCCCAATCAACACGGCACGATCGCGCACCCGCACCAACATGATTTTTTGCCGGACACCCACCCCCAGCGTCTCGAGGACTTCTAGCTCGCCATCTTTACGACCAAAACCACGGTTGTTTTGCAATCGACGCAGCCACCACAGCAAGGCGAATAAGAGGCCAAGGACCAACGCAAAACTGGCTACAAATTGTAGCCAGTCTGTCACCCCGATCGTTGAAGTCAAGGGCGCTAAGGGGGGGGTATTGTTCATGGTTAAGCGCCTGTTTTTGCGTGCGGTTGGCTTACAAGTTCTTCATGCGCTCCGAAGCCGGCACCACACGGGTTAAACGAATACCGTAGCGGTCATTCACCAACACGACCTCGCCTTGCGCCACCACCGTATTGTTGACCAACAGGTCCAGCGGCTCACCCGCAATTCGGTCCAGCTCAACCACGCTGCCCTGCGTTAAACGCATCAAGTCTCGTATTTTAATGACGGCTCGACCGACCTCGATAGATAGCGTCACCGGGATGTTTTCCAGCACATCCGGATTGATCGTATCTTTTTCGACCATCTCGTTGCTGTTCTCGTCGCTCATAGCTGTCTTCCTTATTGATTGTTTCGCGCGTGGGGCTTAGAGCAGGTTGGGGTTCACTGGTGCAATGATCTTCGCTGCAATGTTACTGCCGACGCTACCGATTTCGACATCGAATGAGGGTAAATCGCTGATGTACACACGGGCCATATCAGGCTTCTTAAAGTACATCACATCGCCCTCTTTCATGCTCTCGAGCTGGCTCAGTGCCATGTTGATGTGGCCCAGCAAAAACTGCATCTCAACGCTTGAGTCGTGCACCGCTGTTTCCAAATCGCTGCGCCACTGTTTATCGGACTCTTCGTTGCCATCACCCGACTGCACACGGCTGCGCAACAGGTCGCGGATGGGCTTGAGCGCCGCATAGGGGTAGACCAGATCGATGAAACCCTTACCCTGCGCGGTGGGCTCGGCGTCAAAACGGCTCAAGATGACGAGGTCATTCTCATCCGCGATTTGCGCAAATTGGGGGTTGATCTCGGAGCTAACGTGCTCGAAATCAATGTCGTAAATGGGCGACCATGCATCTTTGAGCGATCGCATGAAAACATCCAAAATCATCTTGATGATGCGCGTCTCGGTGGGCGTGAACATGCGTCCTTGCGGCAACTCCCCCACACCTCTACCGAAGCCACCAAAGAAACTGTCTAATGAGCTGAACACCACCGTGGGCTCAATCACCACCATGGTGTACCCCCGTAGCGGATTGGCCCGAATAATATTGACAGACAACGGCGCTTTGAGCATCTTCAGGTAATCGCTGAAGCGCAGTATTTGGACCCGCGTTGGGTTGATCCGCGGGCTGGTGCGCAAGACTTCCAGCAAGCCCAAACGGAACTGGCGAATGAAGCGCTCGTTGATCATGTCGATCGACGAGATGTTCACACCCAGGCTGCTGTCTTCACTGGCCAGATCGTGCTTGCGCACTTTGGCACCGGTATTGAAGCCCGTGTCCACCTCGATCGAGCCGCTATCCAGGCCTGCGGCCAGGGCGTCTAACTCTTCGGGTGATAGGAGCGGTTGATCAGCCATGACTCATTCTTTCAGGTTGCGCCTTACTGCACCACAAAATTGGTGAAGTACACCTCTTCAATGCCACCAAAGTCTTCATATTTCTCGAGCACGGCGTTCATCTCTGCCTTGAGGTTAGCGGCCAACTCGCGACGGAAATTGGGCTTCAACAAATCAGCTTCCGTGACCTGACGCATGAGATCGAGCACCGCGTTGCGCAGGGCAAACTCGTGCTTGGTCACATTTTCGAACACGCGCTGGTCAAAGTTGGTCATGACCGCCAATTGCAACTGCATGACTTTGCGAGAGTTGGTCAGGTTGGCGAGAAACTCACGTTCAATTTCCATGTAGTGGTATTCGAATCGGGTCAGTTCCGGGCTGTCCTTGGTCACACGCTTGGGCTCTGCCTTGGTGGGGTCTGCTGCGTCGGCGGCGGCAGCCTCCAGCGCTGCGACTTTCTCCTCAGCGGCCTTTTCATCCTGCTTGTCGAAGAAACCGGTGAAGAACAAGGTGCCGAACACGGCGCCCACCAGCAAGACGAGGACGAGGACAACGATCAAGAGAATCTTGACCAATCCGCCGCCTTTTTTACCGCCTTCTTCTTCTTCAATTTCATCAGCCATGTGTTTACCCTACTTTCTTTGAATGTCGCCGATCAACTGGTTACACCAGGATGTTCAGCGTGCCATCGTCCCGTCTATTTTCGCTTACTGCCGCGTTTTCGCGCCCATCTGTTTCAGAATCCCCAGCCTGCATCGCCGCTTTTAGGGGCGTACCGCTGGGTTGCGGTGTCGACTTTCCGTGCCCGGACTGACTTGCACCCGCGTCTACCGAGACTCTAGCAATATCCGTTCCAGCTTGTGCCAAGTTGTCTCTTAAACGCTGCGCGCCATCCTGTAGCAGATCGCGTGTGACGGGGTTCGCGGATACGAATCGGGCCTCTAGTTCACCGTTGTGCATGCGCAGGTCGACGTCGATGCGTCCCAAACTGGCGGGCTTCAGGGTCAATTGCATGGTCCATTGCCCCTTGGCAATTTGCCCCTGAATGCGGGCGCCCAAAGCGTCCACCAGTCGCTGTGAGATGGACTCATACAACGCGCTGCGCTGACTCGCAGTGCTACCCAGTGGTTCACTGGGTAGGGCGACGCCAGTCGGATTGGCCGCGCGCGGCACCAGCAACCCCGTGCGTTCCAGCCCCAAGGCGTCCAATGCGCCCGGTTTGCTGCCGGGCAGGAATGGTCGTAAGTCCTCATCGGTCAGACCCGCCACAGCCAGGGTCTGAGCGACCAAGGCTTGGGGATCCAGCAACAAAGCGCTGGCGCCGTTGGTCGCGGTCGGTAGTTGTGCGCCTGTCGCGAGTGCACGCGCGTCCATGATTTGGCCCAGCAACTGCGCGGTTGACTGTTGGCCACCCGCAGCACCCGCGCGCAATAACACCAGCGGGTCAAGCGTTTCGCCGGAGGTTGCGATGTCACCGTCGGTCGTCGCGCTAGGGGATACGCCCCCGACCAGTACCTTGAGCGCCTGCGGGCTCAGGCCTTGCGCTTGGGCAAAGGCCAACAGGCTGGCCGCATCAGGCCCTTGTGTGGGCGCGATGATCTGCATGCCACCCGCCAACGGGACTGCCTGCAAGTCGCCCGCCAACTGCGGTCGACCTGCGCCCAATAGCCAAGTGGCCGCTCCGAGCGCCACGGTATCGGCCAACGCCAATGGGGCGGCCTGAGCCGAGGGGTTAGTTTCCACAAGGACGTCGGTCTGCGGCGAGGGGTTGGTCTCCACAAGGACGTCGGTCTGCGGCGAGGGGTTGGTCTCCACAAAGGCATCGGCCACCGCCATGCGGGGATCTGATGACGTTTCAGGCGCGTCCAAAGCAGTGTCAGGCCCCAACTCGCCCACTGCGGGTTTTACAGTCCCGGATGCAGGCGTGCGTTCGGCTATGGACTGGGTAGCGTCCCGCCCTGACGCCGCTTCCGTCTCGCCAGCCTGCGCAGGCTCGTCAGAGGCGGTGTTCAGTTTGGCGTTCGAAGGCGTGTCCCGGTCGGAACGGGCTTCCGCGTCGGTCTGCTTGGTAGCGGCCTGAACCGGCTCCGGTCGAGAGGCTACCGATCGCTCTTGCGTTTCAACTGGGACTTCCACCCGTTCAGGGGCGCCCCTGGTTGGTGGGGCGGCAAGCTTTTGCCTGTGGTTAACGGCGGCCACCCGCTCAAACAGCTGGCCAAAGTTGCCATGACTGCTGGGCCGGTCACGCAGGGCGGTGCCCGCTGGTGGGCCGCAGTCTAGCAGCGTTGAGACGGTCATCGCCTCTGGGGCGGTGCTGAAAGTCGTGTTTGATGACATGTGTCGCTCGGTGCGGTTCGGGATAAAAACGGGCGCCGTCTAGAACGCCTCCCCGAAGGCTTAGCAAGAATCGTGACCGGAAGGTTCTTGCCGCTGCAGCGCAAACGTCGGGAATCAGGCGGCATCCCGTGGCACGTCCCTTGCTTAACCCTCCATGCACGGTGCAAATAGTCTTGAATTTGCCACCAAAGCATTAACTTTGAATGGTTTTAACGCATGAGCACACTTAGCCTGTCAACGATTCGACAAAATTTGTCGGCCTTTGACCTCGCCGGTCTGGGAATTCCCACGCTCGTGCTGCTGATCATGGCGATGCTGGTGTTGCCGCTGCACCCGCTGCTGTTGGATATTCTGTTCACCTTCAACATCGTGGTGGCACTGGTGATCGTGATGATCTCCATCGGTACCCGTAAACCGCTGGAATTTTCATCGTTCCCCACCGTTTTGTTGTTCGCGACGATGTTGCGGTTGGCGTTGAACGTGGCATCGACCCGCGTCATCTTGGTCAACGGGCACGAGGGCTCGACCGCTGCGGGCGAGGTCATCGCGGCCTTTGGTGAGTTCGTGATAGGTGGCAACTATTTAGTCGGTTTCATTATTTTCGGCATCCTCATGATCATCAACTTCATTGTGGTGACCAAGGGTGCCGGTCGCGTATCAGAAGTCAACGCCCGATTCACATTGGATGCCATGCCCGGTAAGCAGATGGCGATTGACGCCGACCTGAATGCCGGCGTGATTGACCAAGACGATGCAAAGAAGCGACGCGAAGAGTTGAGCCAAGAGGCAGACTTTTTCGGCTCCATGGACGGTGCGTCAAAGTTTGTCAGTGGCGACGCCGTAGCCGGCTTGTTGATTTTGATCATCAACATCGTTGGTGGTCTTGCAATCGGGTTATCGCAACATGACTTGTCCTTCTCTGAGGCGGGACGTATTTATGTATTGCTGACCATTGGCGATGGCTTGGTCGCGCAAATCCCCTCTTTGTTCTTGTCACTGGCGACCGCCATCATCGTGACGCGTGTGACAACCTCGCAGTCCATGACGGAGCAAACGAAAACGCAGCTCTCTAATCCGACGGCGCTGTTTATCGCCTCTGGCATCATGACCTTATTGGGTTTGGTACCTGGCATGCCACACATGGTTTTCCTCACGCTGGCTGGGCTGACCGCCGGTATCGGCTACATGGTGGTCCGCCGTCAAACCATTGATGAAATCGAAGCGGCCGCACCACCACCCGAGGCTGCTGACAGCGGCGCGCCGAAAGAGTTGGATTGGGATGACGTCGACCAAGTGGACCTGATTGGTTTGGAAATTGGGTATGGTCTGATTCCCCTGGTGAACCCGGAAACCGGTGGTCAATTGATGCCACGCGTCAAAGGGGTCCGCAAGAAACTGTCCGCTGAACTGGGCTTCTTGGTTCAACCGGTGCGCATTCGTGATGCACTGAATCTGCCTCCCGACACCTATCACATCACCATGAATGGCGTGATGCGCGGCAAGGGTGAGGTCAAAGTGGGCAAAGAGTTGGCGATCAATCCCGGACAGGTTTACGGCAAGATCGAGGGCATTGACACCAAAGAGCCCGCTTTCGGTTTGGATGCGGTGTGGATTGATCCGGCACAACGCGACACCGCACGCACGCTGGGTTATACGGTTGTCGATGCGAGTACCGCCATTGCAACACACCTGAACAAAGTGCTGCGTGACAACGCCGCCGAGTTGCTGAGCCACGATGAGGCACAGCAGTTACTGGACAAGTTAGCGTCTAAGTACCCCAAATTGGTCGAAGATTTGGTGCCTGGCAAGCTGTCATTGGGTGTACTGACCCGCACCATGCAAAACCTGCTGGTCGAGGGCGTATCGATTCGCGACATGCGCACGATCGTGGAGTCCCTGACGGATGCGGCGACGCGTACGCAAGACCCCGAACAACTCACCACGCTGATTCGCCCGAAATTGGGCCGCATGATTGTGCAGTCATTGGTTGACGATGCAGAGAGCCTCTCGGTCATGACACTTGACCCCTCGCTGGAACAACTGTTGCACAACGTGTTGCAACAAAACCAAGGGTCTGGGATGGTGTTGGAGCCGGGTTTGGCAGAGAGCCTGTTCAGCGCCTTGCGCCAGGGCACCCGCGAAGTTGAGGAAAAAGGTCATGCCGCCGTACTGGTGGTGTCCCCCAGTATTCGCGCGTGGCTGTCGAAAGCGGCACGCCACCGTGTGGCTGACTTGACGGTGCTGTCCTACAGCGAGATTCCGGACGACCAAGGGGTCAATGTGATCCACACCGTTCAAGCACAAACAAAAACGGCTTAAAGCCCCCATTTATCTAACGCGATAACGAGACGACCATGGAAATTCAACGCATTTTGGCACGCGACACCAAGACCGCGACCGACAAGGCCATCGCCCAGTTCGGTCCGGACGTCTTGATTATTTCGAATAACCGCGTGAATGGACAGACCGAATTACTCGTCGCCGCGGATATCACGCTGGATGACGACTTCGACACCCAGCCTCAAACAGAACCTGACGCCAAGCTGCCGCGTAAACCCAAGAATGGACGCGCGCAGGTTCATCAGGCGGATAGCGTGAAAGCGCAGATGGCGAAGTCACTGAATTCATTTGAAGCAGCGTTTGAAGAGACCATGCTCCAGCGCCAACAGGCACGACTGGCAGGCAAGAAACCAACGCAAACGATGCAGTCGGTTGAGCGCAGCAAGCAACAGGCGCCCTTGTTGAAACCGGTCGAGGATGCACGCCCCAAACTCACCCAAGCAGAAACCGGTCAACCCGCCGTGGCCCCCACGCCCGCCACACGCCAAGAGCCCAATGTCGACTTCATGGCGCTTCAAGCTGAGCGTGACGCGGCACGCAGTCGCGAAATCGTGGACTTGGTGCGCGACGAGATCGCGGCCTTGCGCCGTGAGTTTTCAATTACACAACGCATGAATCCCTGGCAGGATGCGCTACCCATCGCACCCGCAGTCAAACCGCTGATTGCAGCGCTCGGCGAGGCGGGCGTGCCAGCGGGCCTTCGAGGTCTGCTGATCGACCGAATTCGGGAAACCCAGGATCTAGAAGAAGCCATCGTTGCCCTCAGCAGTCACCTGCTGGAGACACTGCCCAAGTCCGGCGTCGACATGCCGGAACAAGGCGTTCACGTGATTTGTGGCCCGACGGGCGTGGGCAAATCCCTGATGGCGGCGCGCCTGGCGCAAGCGGGCGCCTTGGCGCACGGTACCCATAACGTCGCCGTGGTGAGTTTCGCGGACAACCGACCCGGCGCCTGGAGTCAAATGCAGATGTTGGCGGCCCAAACGGGCGTTGAATGCTTCCGCGCCCACGATGCCAGCGGTTTAGCATTGCTGGCTGACGAACTGGCGAACCGTGAATTGCTGGTCGTCGATACGGCCGGTGTGCAATTTGAACGCACCACGGCCCACGTGCACCAAGTGCTGCCCAAAGCGTCCTTGCATGCCGTCATCGCCGCCGACGCCTCAAGCGTCACGATTCGCCGTGTTCGGGAAGCATTCCGCTGGACCTCTTTAATGGTGAGTAAATTAGACGAAGCGACACAACCATGGCCGTTAATTCAGGCTTTGTGCGACAGCCCCCTCCCCGTCTCCATGATGAGCCCCAGCGAGCGCCTCAGCGAGGCCGTCTTGCCCTATGCGGCAAGCCAGATTGTCACGCAAGCATTGACCCATCTTCAGATCGGAAAAGAGCTTGTGCCTTTATCAAAAGGCGTTAGCATTGAGGATCGTTCGTTCAGTGCTGCCACGCTGACGCCGCAGGCGCAACCCGCGCCGCCGGTTGATGTACAAAGTATGACCGCACAGATTCTGCAACTCCGCGCTGCCCAAGAAAGAAATCTGAATGGCTAACACTCACTGCCCCCGCGTCATCGGCGTTGCCAGCGGCAAAGGCGGGGTCGGCAAAACAACCGTCTCTGTTAACCTGGCTGCTGCATTGGCAGCCAGCGGACAGCGCGTTGCCCTGCTGGATGCCGACATGGGTTTGGCGAATGCACAGATTGCGCTGGGAAGTCGAAGCCCGCTCAACATCAGCCACGTGCTGTCAGGCGAGCGATCGCTGCGCGAGGTGTGGGTGAAGACCAGCGCGGGTGTGATGCTCATCCCGGGGGCATCGGGCCGACGGGATCTGGCAGCAATTGGTGAGGGCGAGATCTCCACCGTCATCCAGTCGGTCGATGACATCGTGGACGATATTGACGTGCTGGTGGTTGATGTGGCCGCGGGTATATCGCCCTCGGTGATGTCAATTTTGTCTGCCTGCCATTACCGTTTAATTGTTTTGCGTGACGAACCCTCTAGCATTGCTGATGCGTACGGCACGATCAAAGTGATGACCACCGAGCTGGGCCTAGACGAGGTGTACTTGGTCCCCAATATGGTGCCCTCTCAGGGCAGCGGTTGGCAGTTGTTCAAGCGTATGAACGATGTGTGTACGCGCTTCCTCGGACTGTCGGTGAATTACCTCACCTCCATCGAAGCTGACGAGCTCATCATGGATGGTTTGCGCAAGCACCAATCCGTGTTAACTTTTGCGCCGGGCTCATCCGGCGCCAGAGATTTCCGCCGACTGGGGGAATTGGTACTGGACTTGCCCTCTTTAACGGACGTGCAGGGTCAGCGGCAGTTTTTCTTTGAACGGCTTCTAGAAGTCACGCAGGAAGGCTAGGACATGGCAGTCGCTGTTGATCTCTACGAATCGGTGCAAGGCAGGGGTCGTGATGACCTCGTGATTGCCCACATGGGTATGGTCAAACGGGTGGCATTGCACCTCAAGGCCCGATTGCCGCCTTTCATGGAGGTGGACGAGCTGGTCCAGGTGGGTATGCTTGGCTTGATCGAAGCGGCGCGCGGGTTCGATGCGTCGAAGGGCATTGGGTTTGAAAACTACGCCCACAGCCGCGTGCGGGGCGCCATCATTGACGAGGTACGTCGCCTGTCTGCGCTACCTCGTTCTGCCGTCAGTTTTAACAAGAGTCACAGCGCAGCGACACAAAGCCTGGCCGCTGAGCTGGGCCGTACGCCGACGCAGGCGGAGATGGCTGCACACATGGGCATGGGCGACGATGCTTATCAAAAAGAGCGCGGTCACGCCAAGCGGTTCGAAACCTATTCAATGGAGGTCGTGAGCGACGAGGTCATGAACATGGCGGATGACAGCCACCGCCAACCGGACGCCATCGTTGAGCACGTCGAGTTCATGGGGGCTGTTACGGCCGCCATCGAGGGTTTGCCCGAGCGCGAGCAGCTGATCATGCAGCTGTACTACGTCGAGGAACTGAACCTGAAGGAGATCGGCGAAGTTTTGGAGGTGAGTGAGTCACGGGTCAGTCAACTACTCACCGCCACCGTGAAAAAATTACGCGGCTCGCTTAACATCACTGTTGAGAGGTGAGCCTCCCTCGATAGTCAGGCTTCAGTTTGTTCTGGTGCAGTCGATACCGTATTTGTTATGTTGCCAATTTTTAACACTGCCAGCCCTGCTCTTCTGAAGAAAAATGCGAAAGAGTTGTTCGACCAGGTGTCGCAGCTGGAGTCGGACACGCGCGCGACGCGCTCGGCGCGGGCGCGTGCTGGGGTGATGGCGCGTGCCTTCATTGATAAAACGTTCATCGATGGTGCCGAGAAAATGGCACAGTTCCAAGACCTAGCCATGGCGTGTCTCGCTCAAGGACAACCCATCCCAGAGGAACCGGTCGCCAAAGTTTTTCAGCAGGTCGAGACAGCGGCAGGAAAAATGGTGTGGGTTTATTTGCCGGAAGAGTATGCGCAATCGGCGTTTTACCTTGGCGGGCGCTATCAGCGCATGGACGTGACGGCGCAGCAAGCGATTGACGGCACACAGAACCTGCTGGATCAGATTTGCCGCTACGAGTTTAAGTTAGACGACCCCTTATTGGCACTGCAGTTTCTGCGTGACGAGCTTGCAGAGGAAAGCGGTGGCGAAGAGGGTGAAGGCGCTGACGCGCCCGAGGATCCGTCATCTTGAGTGCCATGGACGCTATTTTTCTCGCCATACTCGCGATTGTGGTTTTGGGAATCATCGTGGTTCTCATCTACCTGCTCGACAAGGTCAATCGCCTGGAGGGTGCGTCTGCGCTGAGCGCGATATCCGAAGTCGTGACGGGAGCACCCGCGGCAGCTGCTGACAATGGCTTGAATGGCCTAACAGGCAAGGCGCTCTGGGATGCGGTATGCGGCAAAGGCGCCGGCGCCAACTTGGATGCCGACGGTTTGGCCTCACTGCGCAAGCGTTATCAGCCGATCTTGCACAAACATATCCTAACGGTTGTCGAAAACGGCGCCAAGGATGCGCAGGCGGGTACGAGTACCAATCCGACACCAGACCTGGAAATCGCGACGCTGCGGGCCAAGGTCGAGTCCTGGTTGCCACCGCAACATGTGAAGGCAATCTACACGGCGGGTTATGAGGCGGCGTCCAACCCGGAGGATATTCCACGGCTCGCTCAATCCTTGGATGAGACCTGCGCGACGCTCTACGCACGAGCCGAAATAGAGTTGCCCCCCACGCCCTACTCTGGTTTGGTTTTTGGTGCGACACCCGCACGCGCCGAGGGCGCAGAAGGCGCGGCAGATGACACCGGTATGGCGGACGCGTCCGACACCGATGCCACCGCGGATGACGACTTCGATATCAAACCCGTCAAGCGTAATTAACGCGGTTGGGTCTAAAGTTTTTCGGGTTCTCGCCGATTCCATTTATGTCCAGGGTTGCTGGATGTGAATGGAGTAAACGACAATGCGAATCAACCAGAAAGCTTTAGAGAGTTACGGTGCCGTCAAGGTTGTAACCGGCGTTTCAGGCGCCAATAGCGTGCAGTTGATCCAAATGCTCTTTGATGGCTTCCTTGAGAGCTTGTCGACGGCCAAAGGCCACATCCAGCACAAAGACATCACCGAGAAGAGCAAGGCGCTCACTCGCGCCGGCCGTATTGTTCTGGGCTTGCAAAACGCCCTCGACTTCGAAAAAGGCGGCGATCTCGCTAAGAACCTCAATGAGCTGTACATGTACGTTACTCGCCGCTTGTTGCACGCCAACATCCACAATGATCTGGCGGCTATTGACGAGGTCTACGGCTTGATGAACGACATTCGCCAAGCTTGGGAAACCGTACCCGCGCTGGTGCCCCCAACCACCCTAGAGCGTCCCGTTTACGCCAATTAAGGCCGGGGCGCAGTCGGTCTCCCCAACAAAAAAGGAAGCCTCGGCTTCCTTTTTTTATTCGGCGTAGGCCACTTCTACCCTGCCCTTGAGCTTGATTAGCAGCGGGTTACCTTTGCGGTCGAGTGTCTTACCTGCAGGGACCTTGATCCAACCCTCGCTGATGCAATATTCAGAGATATCCCAGCGCTGCTTGCCGTTGAAGGTGACCGCGATATCCCACTCAAACACTGCGGGCACGTAAAAGGGGCTGTTTGGCTCTATCGAGAGGTGATCGGGTAACTCGGGGCGTTCGTTGGTAGCGGTCATAAGCGGTCCTTGTCGGCGGTGGTATCGGCCACATTGTATAGGCGTAAAAAAGCCCACCGAAGTGGGCTTTTTTACCAACTGTGTTGGTTGCGCGGGCAAGATTTGAACTTGCGACCTTTGGGTTATGAGCCCAACGAGCTACCAGGCTGCTCCACCGCGCGTCAAGCTGTGTAGTGTAACAGGTTTACTCGGCAGAATCGTCGGCTGCAGCGTTTTCTTCGGGTGCGCGATCGACCAATTCAACCAATGCCATGGGCGCGTTATCGCCAGCACGAAAACCCATCTTCAGAATGCGTGTGTAACCACCAGGACGGTTAGCAAAACGGGGGCCCAACTCGTCAAACAACTTCACAACCACATCGCGGTCACGCAGGCGGTTGAAAGCCAAGCGACGGTTCGCAACCGTAGCGGTCTTCGCCAATGTGATCATGGGCTCGACCACGCGGCGCAATTCCTTGGCTTTGGGGACGGTGGTTTTGATGGTCTCGTGCGTCAGCAATGAGTTCATCATGTTACGCAGCATCGCCAAACGGTGGCTGCTGGTGCGATTGAGTTTACGTAATCCGTGTCCGTGACGCATGATATGTTTCCTTTGCGTTTATGTTTCCTTGAGCCGTATCAGGTACTCAAGTCTTTCTTTTCCCACCGCCAAACCAATGAATTCGCGGCAGGGCAGATGCTTAAAAATCAGTGTTTATCCAAACCAGCTGGTGGCCAGTTGTCGAGCTTCATACCCAAATTCAGACCACGAGAAGCCAAGACTTCTTTGATCTCATTGAGTGATTTACGACCCAAGTTCGGTGTCTTGAGCAATTCGTTTTCTGTGCGCTGAATCAAGTCACCGATGTAGTAAATGTTTTCGGCCTTGAGGCAGTTGGCAGAACGAACGGTCAACTCAAGCTCATCAACTGGACGCAACAAGATGGGGTCGAATGAAGCGCCACTGCTGTCGCCACCAATCAAGCCACCTTCGCTGCCACCAGCGCCGCCGTCAAGTTGTGCAAATGAAGACAACTGATCCATGAGGATCTTGGCCGATGAGCGAACCGCCTCTTCAGGGCCAATGGAGCCGTTGGTTTCGATTTCGAGAACCAACTTATCCAAGTCAGTCCGCTGCTCGACACGAGCGCTTTCGACCACATAGCTCACGCGGCGAACGGGTGAAAATGACGCGTCCAAAACAATGCGGCCAATTGAACGCAATTGGTCGTCATTACGGCGCATCGTGCCCGCGACGTAGCCACGACCTTTTTCGACCTTGATCTGCATGTCCAGTTTTGCATTCGGACCCAGCGTCGCGATCACGTGATCGGGGTTGATGATGGTCACATCATGCGGTGTCTGGATGTCAGCAGCGGTAATCACGCCCTGGCCATCCTTACGCAGGCTTAATGTCACCTCATCGCGGCTCTCAAGCTTGAAAACAACGCCCTTGAGGTTCAAAAGGAGGTTGACCACGTCCTCTTGCACACCATCAATGGTGGAATACTCGTGGACCACACCAGCGATCGTCACTTCGGTTGGCGCATGACCAACCATAGATGACAACAAGATACGACGCAAAGCGTTGCCCAAAGTGTGGCCATAGCCACGCTCGAAGGGCTCAAGTGTGACTTTGGCGCGGTTAGGGCCAGATGCCTCGACTTGAATGGACTTGGGTTTTAGCAGTTGATTTAGCATGTACTTCTTTCAATACCCTCGGCTCGTTACACCGATAAGGCCGACGAAGAGCGTCCCACGCCACCTTTGGCGGACGTGGGGACTAGAGAGCTGATTAACGTGAATACAATTCCACGATCAGTGATTCGTTCACATCGCCTGCGAACTCGTCACGGTCAGGCACCTTCTTGAAGACGCCTTCGGTTTTGTCTTTTGCCACGTCAACCCAAGCAGGGAAACCGGCAGCAGAGGCCAACTCGAGGGCTTCCAAAATACGGGTCTGCTTCTTTGACTTTTCGCGTACCGCGATCACGTCTGAGGGCTTGACTAGGTAAGAGGGGATGTTGACAGACTGACCATTCACGGTCATTGCCTTGTGTGAAACCAGCTGGCGAGCCTCAGCACGCGTTGAGGCGAAACCCATACGGAACACGACGTTGTCCAAACGTGACTCGAGCAAGCTCAAGAGGTTTGAACCGGTGTTGCCACGGCGGCGGTCTGCTTCAGCGAAGTAACGGCGGAACTGACGCTCCAAAACGCCGTACATACGCTTCACTTTTTGTTTTTCGCGCAACTGCAAGCCATAGTCAGAGGTACGCTGACCAGATGTGCGGCCGTGTTGGCCGGGCTTGGAGTCAAATTTAGCCTTGTCTGCGATTGAGCGGCGTGAGCTCTTCAACAGCAGGTCGGTGCCTTCACGGCGGGAAAGTTTGGCCTTAGGGCCGAGGTAACGTGCCACAGTATTTTCCTAGGTTATCTGCTGCATTGCCAGGCATTGCAGGAGCTGACGCGCGGAGCGGTCAGCGGTGGGCTTCAAAACGAAAAGGCGCTTCAACAGAAGCACCTCTTTGGATCAGCGTCGCGATCCGTTTAGATACGACGACGCTTCTGAGGACGGCAGCCGTTGTGCGGGACTGGCGTCACGTCAGCAATCGAGTTGATGCGAATACCCAGCGCGCCCAATGCACGGACTGAAGACTCGCGACCAGGACCGGGGCCCTTGATCTCAACATCGAGATTTTTGATACCTTGTTCCATGGCTGCGCGGCCAGCAACCTCTGAAGCAACCTGTGCTGCAAAAGGTGTTGACTTGCGTGAACCCTTGAAACCCTGACCGCCTGAAGAAGCCCATGACAAGGCGTTGCCCTGACGATCAGTGATGGTAATGATGGTGTTGTTAAACGATGCGTGCACGTGTGCAATACCGTCAGCAATATTCTTGCGGACTTTTTTACGAACGCGTGCTGATGCACCGGAGTTGGAAGACTTAGCCATAAATTACTTTCGGTTCCGAATTACTTCTTCAGCGATTGCGCTGCTTTACGAGGACCTTTGCGGGTACGCGCATTGGTTTGCGTACGCTGGCCACGGACGGGCAGGCCACGGCGATGACGGAAACCACGGTAGCAACCGATGTCCATCAAACGCTTGATGTTCATGGTCACCTCACGGCGGAGGTCACCCTCGATCGTGATCTTGCCTACTTCTTCGCGCAGCTTTTCAACGTCTGAGTCGTCCAAGTCCTTGATTTTCTTATCAAAAGGAATGGCGCAAGAAACGCAAAGTTGACGCGCGCGAGTGCGGCCAATACCAAAAATTGCCGTCAAGCCGATTTCAGCGTGCTTGTGTGGCGGAATGTTAATACCTGCAATACGTGCCATGGTGGTCCTCTAAATGTCTATCAGCCTTGACGTTGCTTATGGCGTGGCTCTGTGCAGATCACGCGAACAACACCGTGGCGGCGGATAATTTTACAGTTGCGGCACAATTTCTTGACCGAAGCCGAAACTCTCATTTTTCTTCTCCTAGTAAAAGGCAGTTCTAAAAGTCATTCTTTCAGAACGAACTAAGCTATATGGGCAGGGTCCTTGACCCAGCGAATTACGCCCCTACAGATCCCTTGAAATTAGCCTTCTTCAACAGTGAGTCGTATTGCTGGCTCATCAGGTAGTTTTGAACTTGTGCCATGAAATCCATGGTCACAACTACGATGATTAACAAAGACGTTCCACCGAAGTAGAAAGGCACGTTGTATTTCAAAATCAAAAATTCAGGTAACAAACACACGAAGGTGATGTACATGGCGCCAACCATCGTTAGACGCAACAAAATCTTATCGACGTAGCGCGCGGTTTGGTCTCCCGGCCGAATACCAGGCACGAAACCACCGCTCTTCTTCAGGTTATCTGCTGTCTCACGGCTGTTGAAAACGAGCGCCGTGTAGAAGAAGCAGAAGAAAATAATCGCTGCGGCGTACAAAGCCACATAAATCGGTTGTCCGGGTGCCAGAGCAGCAGAGAAGTCGCGCAACCACAGCATGGAATCACCGGTGCTGAACCAGCTAACGAACGTCGCCGGCAGCAAAATGATACTGCTTGCGAAAATTGGGGGGATCACGCCCGCCATATTAAGCTTCAGCGGCAGATGTGAACTCTGGCCACCGTACACACGGTTGCCGACCTGTCGGCGCGCATAGTTCACGAGGATCTTGCGCTGGCCGCGTTCAACGAACACCACCAAGTAAGTAACAGCCAGCACGATGGCAACGATCAGAATCGCAACGATCGGGTTCATGCTGCCATTGCTTACCAAGGTACCAAAGCCACCCAACGCACTGGGCAAACCAGCTGCGATACCGCCAAAAATCAAGATTGAAATGCCGTTGCCCAGACCGCGTTCAGTGATTTGTTCACCCAACCACATCAGGAACAACGTACCTGCTGTCAAACTAACCACCGTTGAAATACGGAAACCGAGGCCAGGCGACAAAACCAAACCCGCCGAGCTTTCAAGCGCCAAAGCAATACCGATCGATTGGAAAACTGCCAATCCAAGCGTGCCGTAGCGGGTGTACTGGGTAATCTTTCGACGACCGGCTTCGCCCTCTTTCTTCAATTGCTCGAAGGTGGGCACCACGTAGGTCATCAATTGCATGATGATCGACGCAGAGATGTAGGGCATGATGCCCAACGCAAACACGGTGAAGCGGGACAACGCACCGCCCGAGAACATGTTGAAAAGACTCAGAATGCCGCCACTTTGGCCCTTGAACAACTGCTCGAGTTGTGCAGGGTCTATCCCTGGCACCGGGATGTGCGCGCCGATGCGATACACCACAAGTGCCAACAGCAAAAACACCAGGCGGCGACGCAAGTCGCCGGTGCCCGCTTTGTTACTGCCGATTGAGGAAGAAGTAGCCACTGATCTAAGCCCTAATCACGCTTACGCTGCCTGGATGCTGCCACCAGCCGCTTCGATAGCCGCTTTCGCGCCAGCCGTTGCGTTAATAGCCTTTAAAGTAACCGCACGAGTCAGTTCGCCTGACTTGATGACTTTAACTTTGCGGACCAACTCGCCAACCAGACCGGCTTCTTTCAAAACCAGCAAATCGACTTCCGTTGCTTCCAGTGCAGACAGCGCTGACAGCGTCACCTCTGCATTCAAGCCCACAGAGCGTGACTTGAAACCGCGCTTTGGCAAGCGACGGTACATGGGCATTTGACCACCTTCAAAGCCAGCGCGGTGGAAACCACCCGAACGTGACTTTTGACCTTTGTGGCCGCGACCCGCAGTTTTACCCAAACCTGAACCAATACCGCGACCGACGCGACGCTTGGCATGCTTGGCGCCGTCACCGGCGTTGATGTTGTTTAGTTCCATTACGGACTCCTTACCAGCCCTGCTTAGAGGACTTTGACCAGATAGCTGATCTTGTTGATCATGCCGCGCACAGCAGGCGTGTCTTCGAGTTCACGCTTGCCGTTTACTTTGCGCAGACCCAAACCGCGAACGGTATCGCGATGGTCAGCTTTGCAGCCAATCGGGCTGCGAACCAGCTGAACGGTCACTTTTTTATCGGTGCTCATGGCTTAGTCCTTAGTTGAGAATCTCTTCAACAGTCTTGCCACGCTTAGCAGCCACTGAAGAAGGTGTTCCCAGATTTTTGAGAGCGTTAATGGTGGCGCGAACCAAGTTATAGGGGTTGCTTGAGCCATGGCTCTTGGCAACCACGTCGGTCACACCCACCACCTCGAACACGGCACGCATTGGGCCGCCAGCAATGATGCCGGTACCCTTTGATGCGGGCAACAACATCACGCGAGCTGCGCCGTGCTGGCCGTACACCTCGTGGTGAACGGTACCATCGCGCAATGCTGCGGAGACCAAGTTGCGACGAGCTTCGTCCATTGATTTTTGGACAGAGACTGGCACTTCACGTGCTTTACCCTTGCCCATACCGACCTTACCAGCGCCATCACCGACAACTGACAAAGCGGCGAAGCCAAGAATACGACCACCCTTGACCACTTTGGTCACGCGGTTGATCGCGATCATCTTCTCACGCAGTCCGTCTTCCGGGGCGTCTTTTTTAGCTGCTGCTGTAAATTTTGCCATTTCGTTTTCCCGTCTCGATCAGAACTGCAGGCCGGCTTCACGCGCGGCTTCAGCCAATGCTTTCACGCGACCGTGGTAGGCGTAGCCCGAACGGTCGAATGCGACTTTCTCAACACCTGCGGCCTTGGCGCGCTCTGCAACACGCTTACCAATAATGGTGGCTGCTGCAGCGTTGCCGCCTTTGCCTGCGCCACCGATTTGGCTGCGAACTTCTGCTTCTGCAGTCGACGCTGATGCCAACACTTTGGTGCCGCAGCCAGAGATAACGCTGGCGTAAATGTGTAAATTGGTGCGATGGACACTCAGTCGAGCCACACCCTGCTTGGCAATGCGCAAGCGGGTTTGGCTGGCACGACGTGCACGCTGTTCCTTTTTGGTCAACATGGTCATGATCCTTATTTCTTCTTGGTTTCCTTGATCACCACACGCTCATCCGCATAACGGATACCCTTGCCCTTGTAAGGCTCTGGGGGACGGACTGCACGCACTTCTGCGGCGATCTGGCCAACGCGCTGCCGATCAGCACCTTTGATCAAAACTTCAGTTGGACCAGGCGTTTCCACCTTGACGCCTTCGGGCATTTCCATCACAACAGGGTGAGAGAAGCCAACTGTCAAATTCAATTTGTTGCCTTGCGCTTGTGCTTTGTAACCCACGCCCAAAAGCGTCAGTTTCTTTTCAAAGCCCTTGCTGACACCGTTGACCATGTTGTTAACCAACTGGCGCATCGTTCCAGACATGGCGTTCGCTGCTGCTGAATCATCAGCGGGCGCGAAAGACAATTGACCATCTTTCTGCTCAATCTTTACCAGTGCGTTTGGCTTTAAAACCAAACTACCCAGGCTACCTTTGACCGAAATCAGGTCGGCGCTCATAGACAGATCCACACCTTGTGGGACCGTTACGGGCATTTTTGCGACTCGAGACATTTCCGTTACTCCTTGGTGCTAACCGTTATGCGACGTAGCACAACACTTCGCCACCCACGCCTTCGGCGCGCGCTTTGCGATCGGTCATGACACCCTTGGGTGTTGTCACAATAGCCACACCCAAACCATTCATCACCTGAGGAATTGATTTGGAACCACGGTACACGCGCAAGCCAGGACGGCTCACACGCTCGATGCGCTCGATAACTGGCGAACCAGCGTAGTACTTCAATGCAATTTCCAACTGTGACTTGCCATCGGCAGCGTTCACGTGGAAGTTTTCAATGTAACCCTCGTCCTTCAGAACTTGGGCAATCGCGACTTTGACCTTGGAGGCCGGCATCACCACGTTGGTTTTCTCAACCATTTGGGCGTTGCGGATGCGGGTCAACATGTCCGCGATAGGATCACTCATACTCATATTCGTTCTCCTGCGGCTTACCAGCTAGCCTTGGTCACGCCAGGGATGTTGCCTTCAAAGGTCAACTCACGCACTTTGGCGCGGGCAAGACCGAATTGACGGTAGACACCACGGGGGCGGCCCGTAATGCCACAGCGGTTACGCTGACGAGTGGGGTTGGCGTTGCGGGGCAACTTTTGCAACCCGAGACGAGCAGCATCACGCTCTTCGTCAGACAGTTTCACGTTGTTCGCAGCAGCCTTCAGTTCTGCGTACTTCTTTGCAAACTTTTGCGCGAGCATGTCACGCTTGAGTTCGCGCTGGATTAGTGCTTGTTTAGCCACGCGTCACCTCAGTTCTTGAACGGGAAACGGAAAGCGGTGAGAAGCGCTTTGGCCTCGTCATCGGACTTCGCCGTTGTCGTGATGCTGATATTGAGGCCGCGCAAGGCGTCAACCTTGTCGTACTCGATCTCAGGGAAAATGATCTGCTCTTTGACACCGATGTTGTAGTTACCACGACCATCGAATGAGCGACCAGAGATACCTCGGAAGTCGCGCACTCGGGGCAAAGCCACGGAAACGAAACGATCCAGGAATTCATACATGCGCGCACCGCGCAAAGTCACCATGCAACCGATTGGCTGCAGGTCACGAATTTTGAAACCCGCGATTGGCTTACGCGCCTTGGTCACGACAGGCTTTTGGCCAGCGATCTTGGTCAGGTCAGCAACCGCGTGATCCATCACCTTCTTGTCAGCAACCGCCTCACCCACACCCATGTTCAAGGTGATTTTGGTGATACGAGGCACTTCCATGACGGACTTGTAACCAAACTGCGCCATCAGGGCAGGCGAAATTTTCTCGCGATATTGTTCTAAAAAGCGCGCCATGATTAAGCCACCTTAATTTCTTCGCCATTGGATTTGTAGACACGAACCTTCGTGCCGTCGTCCAATTGCTTAATACCTACGCGATCAGCTTTGCCGGTTTTGGCATTGAAAATCGCCACGTTTGACTGGTGCATAGACATTGACTTCTCAACGATGCCGCCAGTCACACCCTTCATTGGGTTTGGCTTAACGTGTTTTTTGACGAGGTTGATGCCCTCGATAACCAGACGCTCATCATCGGCGCGCAGGGCTACTGTGCCACGCTTACCTTTGTCGCGGCCAGCAATCACGATGACTTCGTCACCTTTGCGGATCTTGTTCATTTTGAGCGTCCTTTAGAGAACTTCGGGCGCCAAAGACACGATCTTCATGAAGCGCTCGCCACGCAGTTCACGCGTGACGGGGCCAAAGATGCGTGTGCCGATGGGCTCCAGCTTGGCGTTAAGCAACACTGCTGCGTTGCCGTCGAACTTGATCAAGGCGCCGTCTGGACGGCGAATGCCTTTGGCGGTGCGCACAACAACAGCGCTGTACACCTCACCTTTTTTGACGCGACCACGGGGCGCGGCTTCCTTGATACTGACTTTGATGACATCACCGACGCTGGCATAACGGCGCTTAGAGCCGCCCAGCACCTTAATGCACATGACAGACTTTGCACCCGTGTTGTCAGCAACACTGAGTCGAGATTGCGTTTGAATCATTTGATTTAAGTCCCAACTTGAATCCGCTTTGCCACCACGGCATTGCTTGATCAGTCTTGGTCCCGTCGATTGCTTGCATGTACCGGCTGAATCAACCAGACACCCTTACGCACGATTGGGCTGAAAAACCTCCGCCAATAACGGCGAAGCCCACTAGTATGCCATGACTCCAAGCTTTTCCGCAAGGGTTTTTTGAAAAATCGCCGAGGGGCTTAAAAAGTTTCTTGGATGCGTGGGGGCTGTCGGGTCCTCGCAACACTGCGCTACCATTGCCTAACAACTGACTCGACCGGGTAGACCGGATATTTAGGCTATGACCACCAAACACATCGTCTTTATCGGCGGCGGCAACATGACCCGCGCCATTCTCGGCGGCTTGACGGCGACCAATGCCGAGGCTGGAGATGGCCCCGCGCCCTATCGTCTATCGGTGGTTCAACCCAGTAACCCCAAGCGCGACCAGCTCGCCGCCGACTTTGGCACCGCTGGCGTCCAAGTCGCCGCGGATGTGACGGATTTGGGTGCCGAGATCGATGTGGTGGTGTGGGCGGTTAAGCCACAGGTATTACAGCGCGTCATTGCCGAAAACCAGGGGCGCTTTGGCGCCAACACCCTGCACGTCAGCATTGCGGCTGGGGTGGGAACAGCCGCTCTCAGCAACTGGCTCGGCAATGGCCGCGTGGTGCGCACCATGCCCAATACACCGGCGATGGTGGGTTGCGGGGCCACGGGCATGTTTGCCAAAGACGCCGTTAGCGCCGATGACAAAGAATTGGTTCAGGCCCTCTTCAGTGCCACAGGCCTGTGTTTATGGGTAGCAGAAGAGGGTTTGCTTGAGGCGGTCACCGCTGTCAGTGGATCAGGCCCAGCCTACGTTTTCTATATATTGAACGCCATGACGGCGGGTGGTCGGGCCCTCGGGCTGGCGGAGTCCACAGCTAAACAACTGGCGATTGCCACTTTTGCAGGCGCGGCCGAGTTGGCCCGCCAGTCGACGGACACCCCCGCGCAGTTGCAGCAAAACGTGACATCCAAGGGCGGGGCGACTGCGGAGGCAATCGCGGTCTTTGAGTCAGCGAAGCTCGCCGAAACCATCCAAGCTGGGATGCGCGCCTGCGCTGCCCGCGCGACCGAGATGGGTGCGCAGTTTAAATAGGTCCCGCAACGGCTCAACCCCAAACGTCGCCAACCGCAATCCCGAGAAACACGACCAGCCCCAGCCAGTGGTTGTGTTTAAAGACCCAAAAGCAGGGCCCGCGCTCGCGACCACGGATATGCCAAACCGCACCGATGGCCATGGCCGACGCAATGACCAACGCCAACAGACGTGGGGGGTGCTCAAGAGGCGCCAGCACCACAAACAAAATGCCCAAATGCAGGGCATAAAAAACAGCGACGGCGGCGACATCAAATTGCCCGAGCGTCAATGCGGAGGTTTTAATGCCCAAGCGCACGTCGTCATCGCGGTCAACCATGGCGTAAACGGTGTCGTAAGCCAACACCCAGAACAGGTTTGACAGCAGCAACCACCCGGTGAGCGCCGACACACCTGTGGCCTGCCCCCACAGGTCGGACGCCACGCTGGTGGCCACAAACGCCATGGGAATACCCATGCTGAATGCGATTCCCAAGACGGCCTGAGGCATGGACACCACGCGTTTGGCGTAGGGGTACAGAATAGCGATCGCCAACGCCGAAAATGACCACAAGACGCTGCCTGGGTTGAGGGTCAGGACCAGCCCAAAGGCGGCCAAGGCAAGCGCGGCACCCACCACCAAAGCCTCAGTCACGCTGATTCGACCCGTTGTGACCGGACGGTTCGCGGTGCGGGTAACAAACTGATCAAAGTCGCGGTCGGCCACGTCGTTGACGCAACAACCTGCGCTGCGCATAAGGATCGTACCCAGCGTAAACACGGCAATCAAATGCCACCCGGGATAGGCTCCCGCCGCGAGCCACAAGGCGCTCAAGGTGGGCCACAGCAACAGCAACCAGCCAGCAGGCCGATCCCAGCGAATCAAGTCCAAATACAGGCGCAAGCGCGTCATAACGCTACCGATGGCAAACGACGCACACCGCTCAACTCGCAGCTCGTCAAAGCGGCCTGCAACGCCGTGATCGCCTCGCCACGCGTGTAACTGCGCCGCCATGCCAGCACCACCCGGCGCGTTGGCGCATCCGATTCGAACGGCAGGTAACGCACATAGGGGGATGCCGCCCAAGACGCGGTTGGCACACTCAGGCGGGGCACCAGTGTGACGCCCATGCCAGACGCCACCATGTGTTTGATGGTTTCCAGCGACGAACCCTCAAAGGTTTTTTGAATCCCTTCCGCATCGCTTGCAAAACGCGCGAATTCAGGGCAGACCTGTAAAACATGGTCTCGGAAGCAGTGGCCCGTCCCCAGTAACAGCATGGTCTCGGCCTTCAGCTGCTCCGCGGTGATGTTGTCGCTGTTAGCGAGGGGGTGGTGCGCGGGTAACGCGGCCAAAAATGGCTCGTCGTACAGCGGCAGCGTTTCGAGATTGGTATCCGGGAAAGGCTCGGCCAAGATGGCGCAATCGATGTCCCCCGATCGCAATTGCTCCAGCAGCTTCACTGTGAAGTTTTCTTGCAGGATGAGTGGCATTTGCGGGGTTAAGTCAATCACGCGCTTGACCAAATCGGGCAGTAAATACGGCCCAATGGTGTAGATCACGCCGAGCCGCAACGGGCCCGCCAGCGGGTCTTTACCGCGCTTGGCGATTTCTTTGATGGCCTGCGACTGCTCAAGCACCACTTGGGCCTGGCGTATTACCTCGGCTCCCAGCGGGGTGACGCTGATGTCGTTGGCATTGCGCTCAAACAGTTTCAGCTCCAACTCTTCTTCGAGCTTTTTAATGCCCACAGACAACGTCGGTTGCGACACGTGGCATGCCGCGGCTGCACGGCCGAAGTGGCGCTCCCGGGCGAGGGCTACGATGTATTTCAATTCGGTCAGGGTCACGCGGTCGTCTTCCGGGGTTTCAGGCTTTTAAAAACTCCACTTTACCGCCCATCCAGCGGTTCAGATGACGGGCCACCCAGTCGGGCTCATGTTGCAACATGGCTGCAGCTTGCTCACGGGCCCATTGCAATAGGTCGTCGTCTTGGCTCAAGTCGGCAAAGCGCAGCAGCGCGGCACCTGATTGGCGTGCACCTAAAAACTCACCAGGGCCACGTAATTCCAAATCAATGCGGGACAGCTCAAACCCGTCATTGGTTTGCGCCATCGCACGCAAGCGGGCCTTGGCGACATCACCCAAGGGTGATTCGTACAACAACACGCACGCCGATGCGGCTGTGCCACGCCCCACTCGGCCCCGAAGCTGGTGTAGCTGGCTTAAGCCGAATCGCTCGGCATGCTCGATCACCATCAAGGAGGCGTTGGGCACATCCACTCCGACCTCGATCACGGTGGTGCTCACCAAAACACGTAAGGTACCGGCGACAAACGCCGCCATCACTGCCTGTTTTTCCGAAGGCGATAAGCGACCGTGCATCAAGCCAACGGGGGTGTCTTCACCGAGTGACTCGCTTAACTCCGCGTGCGCTTGTGTGGCATGGCGTAAGTCGAGCGCTTCACTCTCTTCGATCAGCGGGCATACCCAGTACACCTGTCGGCCAGCCAAGACCTGCTCGCGTATGCGGGTGACTAACTCGTCACGACGCGCTGCTGACAACACACGCGTCACGATGGGCGTTCGACCAGGCGGCAACGAGTCAATGGTCGATACGTCTAAATCCGCGTAGTAACTCATGGCCAGCGTGCGGGGAATGGGGGTGGCCGTCATCATCAGCAAATGGGGCGAGCGTGCGTCGCCTAACGCCATATCGGTGAGCTTGCGGCGCAAACTAAGTCGTTGCGCAACGCCAAACCGATGTTGTTCATCAATGATGACCAAGCCCAATCGGTCAAACACAACGGTCTCTTGAATCAATGCATGGGTACCAATTACAAGCGCCGCTTCCCCGTTGCGCACGCGCTCCAGCATGGCGGTACGCACGCGCTTGGTTTGACTGCCCGTCAGCCAGGCCACGGTGTGCCCCGTTTCCGCCAGCAAGGGTTCGAGCCACTGCACCAACTTGGCGAAATGCTGCTGCGCCAGAATCTCAGTGGGGGCCATGAGGGCACATTGCCAACCAGCTGTCATGGCGCGACACGCAGCCAATGCCGCCACCACCGTCTTACCAGACCCCACATCCCCTTGGAGCAGGCGGTGCATGGGCACCGGGCGTCGCAAATCGGCACTGATTTCTTCCGATACACGCGCTTGTGCAGCCGTCAGTTGAAACGGCAGCAGCGCGAGTAATCGAACAGCGAGGTCCGTATTACCCACCGAATCAAATACGGGCGCGCGCATGGCATCCCGCTCTCGGCGTGCCTGTAATTGGCTCAGTTGCTGTGCCAACAATTCCTCGGCTTTCAAGCGCAGCCAAGCAGGATGTGCGCGGTCTTCGAGCATTTCCAAGGCGACATCGGCCGTGGGGTGATGCAGAAAGTGCAAGGCATCACGCAGGGGCCAGATGGGTTGACCCGCGAGGGCCTCAAGCCGCTTCAAACCATCAGGCGTGAGAGTTTCTGACAAATCAGCACGCGACAAACCCGTCAAAACTGCTTTGCGTAAATACGTTTGCGGCAGTCCCGCACTGCTGGGATAGACCGGCGTGAGTGATGCCGTCAGTGGCGCATCCGGTGACTTAAGGAGCGGGTGCACCATCTCACGGCCAAAGAAACCCCCCTTTAACTCGCCTCGGACACGTACCCGATTTCCCACCGCCAGCGCTTTTTGATGCGAGGGGTAAAAGCTAAAAAAGCGCAACGTTAAAACCTGGCGGTCGTCGGCGCCTGGGACACTGTCGGCCTGTATTTGCACCACCAACTGCCTACGCGGCCGGAAGCTCACATCGCAACGCGTGACCACCCCCTCCACTTGAACCACCTCGCCCACAGGGGCTTCGGCGAGGAAGTGCACGCGCGTCTCGTCCTCGTATCGCATGGGGACGTGCAATGCCAAGTCAATCGGCGTGCGTAAGCCCAACTTCTCAAGCGCAACCTGCGCGGCGCTTTTACGCTTGACAGGGGTATCAGTGGCAGGTTGACGGGTGGCCATGGGACAATTGTGCCCTCACAGGCGCCGACTGGCTCGGTTGGCGCTGACAAAATAACCTCGCCCCTTTAAACCTTTCATCGCCCGTGAAAACTGACTTCACACTCGCTGACTTTGACTTTGATTTGCCAGAGGCGCTCATCGCCCAGCACCCCACAGCCGTTCGCAGCGCATCGCGTTTGCTAGACGGTCGCTCGACAGCTCCCGCCGACCGCGGTTTCGCCGACTTACCGCAACTGTTGAATGCGGGGGACTTGCTACTCTTCAACGATACGAAAGTGGTCAAAGCTCGCTTATTCGGTGAAAAAGCCAGCGGCGGCAAACTCGAAATGTTGATTGAACGGGTGCTCCCCGCCAGCACCGACTCAGCACCCAACCGCGAGGTGGTTGCGCACATCAAAGTGAGCAAAAAACCCAGCGTAGGCAGCGTGCTCAACATGGCCATCGGCGCCGACGGCAAGCCCGCCTTTCAAGCCACTTTACTGGGTCGTTGGCCAGATGAATCTGGCGCTTTGTTTCGGTTTCAACTGACCGATGACGCCTATGACTTGATGGCCACTCACGGTCATGTGCCGTTACCGCCGTACATCACGCACGCCGACGACGCCACAGATCTGGCCCGCTACCAAACCGTCTTTGCCAAGCACCCTGGCGCGGTTGCCGCACCCACAGCGGCGCTGCACTTTGACGAGGGCTTACTGGCTGCCCTTTCAACCCGTGGCATCGAAACAGCACACATTACCTTGCACGTGGGTGCAGGTACGTTTGCGCCCGTCAAGACCGACGATTTATCAGCGCACAAAATGCACGCAGAGCGTTATCACGTGCCGCCCGAAACCATCGCCGCGATCGATGCCTGTCGTGCACGCGGGGGGCGTGTCGTCGCGGTGGGCACGACCAGTGTGCGCGCCATTGAGAGCTGGGCCAACAATGGCCAAACGCACGGTGACACCGATATTTTTATAACGCCGGGTTACGCCTTTAAAGTGGTGGACAGTTTGATCACCAACTTCCATTTACCCAAATCGACGTTGATGATGCTCATCAGCGCGTTCGCAGGTTACCCGCACGTGATGGCACTGTACGAGCACGCGATACAGTCGTCCTACCGCTTCTTTAGCTATGGCGACGCCATGCTGCTTGACCGCCAATAATTGATTCGAATCATGTTGAAATTTGAGACCCTCCACACCGACCCCGCCCAAGACGCCTACCTTGGCTCATTCGCGCGCCGGGGCCGTTTAACGCTGAATCACGGCGTGGTTGAAACCCCCATATTCATGCCCGTCGGCACCTACGGCACGGTCAAGGGCGTCATGCCCGCAAGCCTGCACGATATGGGCGCGCAAATCATCTTGGGCAACACCTTCCACCTGTGGCTGCGCCCGGGGATGGACGTCATCAAGCAATTTGGTGGCCTGCATGGATTTGAAACGTGGGACAAGCCCATCCTGACGGACTCGGGCGGCTTCCAAGTTTGGAGCCTCGGTGACATGCGCAAGATCTCAGAGGAAGGGGTGCAGTTCGCCTCCCCCGTCAATGGGGATCGGTTGTTCCTCACACCTGAAATCAGCATGGAAATTCAAACTGCGCTGAACTCGGACATCGTGATGCAGTTTGACGAGTGCACACCTTATCTATCGGTGGAGAAAAAAACCAAAGGTCAAATCACCACCGAACGCGAGGCGCGCGCATCAATGGAGCTCAGCATGCGCTGGGCCAAACGCTGCCAAACCGCGTTCGCGGATCTCGAAAATCCCAACGCCTTGTTTGGTATTGTTCAGGGCGGCATGTTCGAATCGCTTCGTGACGAGTCTTTGGCTGGACTTGAGGCTTTAAATTTCCCAGGTCTCGCTGTCGGTGGTCTGAGCGTGGGCGAGCCCAAAGAGGACATGCTGCGTATCCTTCAGCACATTGGCCCGAAATTACCGGCTAACAAACCCCACTACCTCATGGGTGTCGGTACGCCCGAGGACTTAATTGCCGGCGTACAAAACGGCATCGACATGTTTGACTGCGTCATGCCCACGCGCAACGCACGCAATGGCCACTTGTTCACGCGTTTCGGTGATGTGAAGCTGCGCAATGCACGTCACAAAACCGATTCAGGTCCCCTCGACGAAACCTGCACTTGCTATACCTGCAAGGGGGTAACCCACGCCAATGGGTCGGTTAGCGGGGGCTTCTCGCGTGCCTATATGCACCACCTCGACCGCTGCAACGAAATGTTGGGCCCGATGCTTGCCAGTATCCATAACCTGCATTACTTCTTGAACCTCATGCAGGAGGTTCGGAGTGCTTTGGAGGCAGGCCGATTTGGCGCGTACGTGTCAAAATTCCACGCCGACCGCGCGCGTGGGGTTTGAGATCTAGCCAAAAACCATCAACACACCGCTGTAGCTGAGGATGTGTTGATGGGCGATCTCGCCCGCCGCAAAAAACCCTACGACGGGGACGTCGCCCAATGCGTGTTGGATGATTTTCATCTCTGCATTGGGTCCACCGAAATGCGCGCCGCCACGGCCCAAGCACGATACATACACCGCGCCACGAATCACGGCACCGGCGCGATCAGCGCCAGCCTGGGGTTCCGTCAGGCTCTCTAACTCATCACGTAATTCAGCGCAGACACGCATCAAGTCGGCGCGCGCCGCTTGCACGTGACGTTCACAAAATTGCATGTCATCGCCAACCAAAACGTGGTCCCCCACGACCACGCCTTTCCTGTCAACATCCAAGCCCACCAGATGCCGAACGCGCGTTTGAGCGCCAAACAAACCCGCACGCTTCGCCATTAGGCTCTGCACACGCTCGGCCTCGACTAGTTCGTTGTCGCCCACCCAAGCCGCAGACTCTAAACCAACCAAGGTTTGTTGAAGGCGCTGTATCGCGTTGGGGCGATCGTCCCAAGACACGTCCAAATCTGCGAACAAGGCATCTAGGGCGGGTCGGTCATTGAGTTGCAAAACCACCCGTCCGTCCATGGCTGTGACGCTGCGCGCGGGACCAACCGGGCGACAGCCCTGCGTCACACGGGAACGAACCAATACGTCTGGGCCGAATGCCAAACCACTCAGGCCACCCAACAAAACGCCACCTTGGGGCAGGTCGACGCCCAAATGACTGCTGTCTTCGTAGGCCATTTGCACCACATCCTGGCGACTGGAACTGATGCCACCGAACACCACGTTATGCGCCGTGCGCTGCGCGAGTTCTTCAATCAGTGCACCCAATTCGGGCGCGGCGCCGTCCGCGTGTACCCATGCGCTTTGGACCGGCCAGCCCAGCGCGCCCTGCCCTATTGGCGCTAAAGGTGACAGCCCACTGAAAACCTGAACCTGATCGGTCGGAATGTCACACAACATGATGGCCATGGCCGGCTCGTCCATGTATTCGACGCTGGTGGCCAACACCCCTATACCGACGCTACCCACCCAGCGCTGTACAAACGGCAGCTCTGTTCGCAAATAACTGAGCAGGTCGTTCGCATCCGACGCATACGCATCGGTGAAATACACAAACCCCAGGGCAATGTCATCTTCGTCCGCCCGGTTGATGGGCGGCGCAGTCAGCTGTGCGCGCAACTGGGTCACGACCAAAGCGGCGGCCATGACCCACTGTGGGTGTGCGGCGTGTGCGTGTGCAAAAGCGGGCATGGGCGTTAGGCAGCAGGTTTACGGGTACGCGGTGTGGTTTTTTTCGCGGTAGTGGCTTTGGGTTTTGCCTTTGCACGACTGGCTCTTGTCGTGCTGCTGGCCTTTTTTGCACTGCCTGCCTTTTTGGCTACTGGCTGCGCTGCCGTGGCCATCATTTTTTCAGCCTGCTCGCTGGCTTTGGCGATCTCATTTGCGGCATTCTGCGCGATGGTTTGAAACTGCTCGCTGAGCGCCCCCCACCACTGCATGGGATCAACGGGTGCTGCCTTTTGCGTCGTGGCCTCTTGCGCGGGTGCTGGCTCGGGGGCCGCTGCGGATGCCGTCTTGGCGGTGCCAGCCCCGGTTTGCCAGCTGCGCCATAAATCGGCTGGGTTGGCTTGCATGGCTTTGACAGCATCATCCAAACCCATGTCCATGTTTTTCAGCGTGGAGAGCGTCATCTTTTGCACTTCAAGGGCTTGGATAGTGGCCGCCAGCGCACGCGCATTTTGCTCCAGCCAAAACTGGACTGACTTCAGATCATTGATGCGCTTATCCAGCTCTTCGACGTCAAAAGTGGGGGCCACCCAAGCCGCCATTCCTGACATGGCTTGCGCCCCGCCATTCGCGGGCTGCGCGCTGGCTGCTCGTCCCCACGTACTGGCTTGCTCCCCCAAATTTTTGATGAAATCAAAGCCGGGCACAAAGGCTGTAAATCCAGACGAGTCGGACATGGTGTCTCCTGAAAATCAGGGTGCCGGGTGACCCCCTGTTGTTGTCTGATGGTAAAGCAGATCAGCCGTAACGTCTCCTAGGTGCGTCCCCCAAGCTCACGCCATGTCGTATGCTTCGGGCATGCAAACCGCCGTCGTTTCTGAGCGCCCGCCTCTGCTTGCCTGGCAGGTCTGGCTGGGCGGGATTGCCTCGCTCATCTTGACCGTGGGCATGGCGCGCTTCGCCTACACGCCCATGCTTCCCGTGATGCAAACGCAGGCCGACCTCAGCATCACGGCTGGCGGCTGGCTGGCGACACTGAATTACATTGGCTATCTGGTTGGTGCCTTATTGGTCGCGCGCATTGAAAGCCCGCGTTTGCGCCACCGTTTGTATGGTGCAGGGTTGTGGTTGGCGGTGGTTGGCACGGTGGGCATGGCGTTCTCGGAACATGTCGCGTGGTGGGCATTGGTTCGATTTGCCGGTGGCGTGAGCGGTGCGGCGGGCATGTTGTTAGGCACCGGATTGGTTTTAAATTGGTTGATGAAGTCGGGTAAGCGTGCGGAGTTGGGTGCGCACTTCATGGGCGTAGGCCTCGGGATCGTGGTCTCGGCGTTGGCCGCAGCGTGGTTTCAATCACAGGACCTGACCTGGTCGAATCGGTGGCTGGGTTTTGGTCTGATCGCGTTGTTGTGCGCATTGGCGGCCTGGCGCTGGCGGCCACCAGTGCCTGATACCGTCAGCACGCAAAGCCACCAAAGTAGCGCGCCGCGCCCTTGGTTGTGGCTGATGTTGAGTGCTTATTTTTGTGCGGGCGTCGGGTTCGTGGTCAGCGCCACGTTTACAGTTGCCATCATCGAAGCCGTCCCAACGTTGGCTGGGTTGGGCGCGTGGGCCTGGTTCATCTGCGGCATTGCGGCCACGCCGTCGGTCTATTTATGGGACCGGGTAGCGCGGCGTTTCGGCGAGTTACCAGCGCTCATGGTCGCCTACACCTGCCAAATAAGCAGCGTCGTGTTGCCCGCAGTGTCTGATCACTGGTTACCCGCGTTGATGGCGGCCGCCCTGTTCGGCGGCACCGCCATCGGCATTGTCAGCATGACGTTGGCGTTTGTGGGCAAACGCTCGCCAAACAACCCGGGCAAAGCCATGGCGCAGCTCACGTTGGGCTACGGCGCTGCACAAATCGCAGGCCCCGCCCTCACCGCCTACGCGGTCGATGCCACGGGCAGTTATCATGGCGCCCTCTGGATGACTGCGGCTATCTTGATGATGGGGGTTTGGTTTTTGAATCGCCTGCGTCAAACCCAAACGTCGCTACATAACCCCTCTTAACCGCAACACATGCAAGCTTTATTTCACCTCGCATTCAACGTAACCAACTTGAATCAAGCCCGCACGTTTTACCGCGACATCCTCGGTTGTGACGAGGGACGGTCGACCGACACCTGGGTGGACTTTTCATTTTTTCAGCACCAGTTATCCCTGCACCTTGGCGAGCCATTCAAGACCAGCAACACCGGTCACGTGGGTGAGCACCTGGTGCCCATGCCTCACTTCGGCTTGGTCTTGGCCCTACCCGACTGGGAGGCACTGAGTCAGCGGCTTACAGCGGCAGGCGTTGACTTTGTGATCCCGCCCAGCCACCGGTTCGCCAATCAGCCCGGCGAGCAGTGGACCATGTTTTTTTGTGACCCGTTCGGCAACCCGATCGAGATCAAGGGGTTCAAGCGCTTGGAGACGGTGTTTCAAGCGGCGTGACCGTTTGGTCGATCGCACCAAAAATACTCTGGCCGTCGCGGCCTTTCATTTCGATGCGTATGGTGTCCCCAAACCGCATGAAATCGGTGCTGGGTTTGCCATTTTCAATTGTTTCAATGCACCGCTTCTCAGCGATGCAGCTGTAGCCTTTGGCCCAGTCTTTGTTGCTCACGGTCCCACTGCCGATCACACTACCCGCCCGCACACGGCGCGTCTTGGCGAGGTGGGCAATGAGCTGCCCGAAGTGAAACGTCATCTCAGGTCCGGCCTCGCATAATCCCACGCGACGCCCATTCCAGGCGCTTTGCAGGACGCCGTTCAAGCGCCCGCCCTGCCACGCATCACCTAACTCATCGACCGTGACGGCCACTGGACTGAAGGCGGTTGCAGGCTTGCCTTGTAAAAAGCCGAAACCTTTTGCAAGCTCGTCGGGAATCAGGTGGCGCAAGCTGACGTCGTTTACCAGCATCACCAAACGGACACTCTCAAGCGCCTCCTCAGGGCTGACCTGCATGGCAACATCGCCCGTAATCACGGCGATCTCAGATTCAAAATCAATCCCGTAGGCTTCATCCGGCACCACAATGGGGTCACGGGGACCAATGAAATCATCGCTGCCCCCTTGGTACATCAAGGGGTCGGTGTAAAAAGATTCAGGTACCGTTGCGTTACGCGCCTTGCGTACCAATTCGACGTGGTTTAAGTACGCTGAGCCATCGGCCCATTGGAAGGCGCGCGGCAATGGCGCCATGCACTGCGCAGGATCGAACGCAAACGCGTGACGCGCGCGCCCCTGATTCAAAGCAACCGACAGGTCTTCCAATTGCGGCGCCATGAAAGCCCAGTCGTCTAAAACCTGTTGAAGCGAGTTGGCAATGCCAGTGGCGTAATGCGCTTGCGATAAATCCCGCGAAACCACGACCAATTGCCCATCTCGCGAACCGTCTTTTAAGGTTGCTAATTTCATCACGCGCTCCAACAAAATCGTTTGGCATCCGAAGTGCCAATGATTACGATTAGTAAAATTAATTTACGAATATAAAACTCGCTGGTATTCTAAGAGTGTTTCGCTGCATCCACCAAACACCCCGCTCACGCCATGCGACCAACTGCCCCTGCCGATACCGCCAAGACCAGCCCAGCGAATGATGCCAGCAACTTGGCTGGCCGCGCCGGCATCCAATCTGTGGAAGTAGGCTTCACCCTGTTGAGCGTGTTGGCCAAAAGTCCGCAAGCCATGATGCTACGCGACTTGGCGCATGCCGCTGACATGAGCCCCGCGAAAGCCCACCGCTACCTGGTCAGCTTTCAGCGGCTGGGCCTGGTGTCGCAAGACCCCTTGAGCAACCGCTATGACCTGGGCCCAGCCAGCCTGCGAATCGGTTTGGCTGGCTTGTCACGCAGTGACCCCGTGCGCAGCGCGCGCGCCGCAATAGCCGATTGGTCTGCCCAAATCAGCCACACGATGGCGTTGGCTGTTTGGGGCAACCAAGGTCCGACCATCGTGCACTGGCACGACGGCGGCGCAGCAGCGGCCGCCAAGTTGCGCTTGGGTGACGTGATGCCTTTACTGTCATCGGCGACAGGGCGCTGTTTTTTGAGCTTCATGGCACACCGCCACCCAGACCATCCCGCCTGCGAACGCATGCTGCAGCGAGAACTCGCGGCAGTGGCCCACCACCCACAAAGCGACATACCCAAGGACACCAACGCGGTTGCCGCCTTGATTTCCGAGACACGCCAACACGGTGTCGCCCGCGTGGTTGGCAGCTTGATTCCGGGTATCTCAGGTTTGTGTGCCCCGGTATTTGACAGCCAGGGTCAGCTGACGATGGGTTTGGTAACGCTCGGCGCATCGGGCGTATTCGATGCCGATTGGAATGGCGAAACGGCCACCACCTTGCGCGCATTTGCGGCCCAAATTAGCCACGACCTGGGCTGCCCCGATACCGCGCTACGATAGGCGCATGCAATCGAGGCGCCAACTCATTCTCAAAGGCACGTGGGCCACCGCAGCGCTTTGGGCAACGCCCATAACCTGGGTGCACGGCGCTGCGCCTTCACGCGGTCAACCGAGCGTGTCACTGCACTACGCAGTCAGCGGCAAAAAGAGCGGTATCAACTACAACGCCAAGGCGACCCTCACCTGGCAACGCAATGCGACACATTATTCTGCCGCTTGGCAAGTGTCCCTCTTGTTTGTCTTCAATCGCAAGCAAACCAGCACGGGCTTGTTGGTGAATGGCTACCCAGAGCCCCGTCGATTCGTTGATGACGGTAAGCGTATCCGCGAAGCCGTGCTCGACCCAACAACCAAACAAGTGCGCTACACCGAAGCCGGCGCTGCGCCGTGGGAGCCCAACATGCAAGATCGGGTCAGCTTGTTTTTTGCACTCCCAAAATGGATCGCGGAAGCCAAGCAATCGGGGCAACAGACCTTTTTAGTGCCCTTGACGGGTGCCAATGGGCGGGCAGATTGGCGCATGCAAATTGGTTCACCCGAGACCATTGTGACGCCTGCAGGCACTTGGTTGGCAACGCCCGTCAAGCGAGTGGTGGGGCCCGACGATACCGCTGCGACGCTGTGGTACGCGAGCGAGAACGCGACGTTCCCGGTCCGTATCTTATTAACCGAGCCCGATGGGACTTTCATTGACCAGCGTCTCGATAAACAAAATAAATTGCCCGATCTTGACCCCTTGAAGGCTTGAAAACAGGCATTTCACCCGCAGTTAAAGCCTGTATCGATTGACCCCACACCACGCCGACAAAATTCGCGTTATATTGAATGCGTAGCGCGGTCGCTGCAAAGAGGAGAACCCGAATTGAACATGCTTTACGACTCAGAAACGTTCTCTGTTCTACACATCTTGGCCAATCAGGCGGAAGAGTCTGATGCCGAAGGTCATCCAGTGGACAGCGTGACTGGCGAAAGTTTGCAATTGGTGCGCCACGGTTTTGAAATCGTCGATAAGCGCACGGGCAAAGAACTGTACCTTGATGGCTCATGGGCCGAATACTTTCAAGCCCAAATCAACGCCTGGCAGCGGACAGCGCCGACACAAGAAGAGGTTGAAACCTTCCTCGATAGTTACGCCTCTTTGGCGCAAACTCCCGTCGTCGTGCACTGAACCGCGCATGGCGATCACGCGGCTGTCGCTTCGCCAACCCGCTCCCCAATCGCGCCGATTAAAGGCTGCGTTTGCCGCGACAGTTGCGGCCGCCCTATTGACTGGATGCGCCACCCCTGCCCCGGGTCTGTCTGACCTGCAGCGCATTACCCTCCCCGAACGCCTGGCTCCAAAGACCGCAACCGTCCTCATGCTGGGCGAACAACACGACGCGCCGGTACACCAACAGCTTCAGCGACTAACCGTCCAGCAGTTGAGCGCACAACAGCGCTTGGGCGCCCTTGTACTGGAGATGGCCGACCGCGGGCACAGCACTGAATCACTTCCCGCCGATGCCTCGGAAAGCGCGGTGCAGCAGGCACTCAATTGGCGTGATAACGCATGGCCTTGGGCGAGCTATGGTCCCGTGGTGATGCAGGCGGTTCGCGCAGGCGTTCCCGTGCATGGCAGTAACCTGCCGTTCAAAGACATGCGAGCCGTGATGACCGATGCCCGTTGGGACACCCGCGTTGACCCAGCCATTTTTGCCACCCAGAAACAAGCTGTGACTGACGGCCATTGCGGTTTACTGCCTGAAAGCCAGCTGACGCCCATGACGCGGATTCAAATCGCGCGCGATGAGACGATGGCACAAGCCATCATCGCGGCCAGCCAGCCGGGACGTGTCACGCTTTACATCGCCGGCAGCGCGCATACCGACTCGCGTACGGGGGTGCCACAACACCTTCAAGACGATCGTGCGCGCCGCACGCTGGGCACGATCACCAACATCCGCTTGGTAGCGGATGGGCAAACGGGCGTCTCGGCCAAAACAGCGGGCGATGCCGACTGGTACTGGCACACGCCCGCCTTACCACCACAGGACTACTGCGCAGGCCTGCGCGCTCACTTCAAGCGTGGCGTTTGACGGCAGCGGCCAAGGTGCTGACCATGGCATCAATGTGTGCGCTTTCCACGATGTAGGGTGGTGCAAACACCAAGTTCTCTCCTGCCGCACGCACCATCACACCTGCGTGATAGCAATCCAAGAAGATGTTGTAAGCCCGTTTGCCAGGCTGGCCCGGTAAGCCACTCAACTCTACGGCTGCGGCCAAACCCAAGCTGCGCACGCCGATAACGTTGGGCAATCCGCGCATGGCGCTGTGCATGGCGTCTCCCAACACAGGTCCCATTTCGCCGGCGCGGGCAAACAAATTTTCCTCGCGGAAGATTTGCAGCGTCGCGAGCGCCGCAGCACAGGCGGCAGGATGACCTGAATAGGTGTAGCCGTGGGCGAACTCAATCGCATGATCGGGACCGGTCATTACTGATTCGAAAACATGGTCGCGACAAATCACACCGCCCAATGGGAAAACGCCATTGGTCACGCATTTAGCGAAGTTCAGCATGTCTGGCACGACGCCAAAGTAATCCGCACCAAAGGCCGTACCCAAACGACCAAAGCCTGTAATGACTTCGTCAAAAATTAGCAAAATGCCGTGCTTGTCACAAATCTCGCGCAAGCGCTTCAGATAACCCTGCGGCGGGATGTACCAACCGGCACTGCCCGCGATCGGCTCCACGATGATGGCGGCCACGTTACTCGGGTCGTGTAAGGGCAAGATGCGGTTTTCCAAGTCGGACAAGGGGTCGGTATCCCAGACGGGCACCTCGTTTTGTATGAATGGAAACTTGCTCTCATCGTGGATGAAGGCCATGTGGTCAACACGCGGCAACAGCGCACCGCTGTATACCTTGCGGTTGCCAGGAATGCCGCCCACACTCATGCCCCCAAATCCCACGCCGTGATAACCGCGCTCACGACCAATCAGTACTGTCCGATGGCCTTCACCCCGCGCGCGGTGGTAGGCCAGCGCCATCTTCAAAGAGGTATCCGCAGCCTCTGACCCCGAGTTGCAAAAAAAGACCTTGTTCAAATCACCAGGGGCTAATTCGGCAATCGCCGAAGCCGCCATGAAAGCCTTGTCGTTTGAGGCTTGGAACGCCGTGCTGTAGTCCAAGGTATCGAGCTGCTGCTTAATGGCTTCAGAAATCTGGCGCCGGCCATGACCCGCACCCACGCACCACAAACTCGACACACCATCGATGATTTCGCGCCCATCGTGGGTCGTGAAGTGCATCCCCTGGGCGCCGACCAAAACGCGGGGATCGCGTTGGAAGTCTCGGTTAGGGGTGAAGGGTAACCATTGATTGGTCATTTCAAAATGGCTTTGTGACACGGGGGTGCTCCTGTTGTGAGGGTATTCTTTTGGCTTAAAAAACGCTATTGTGTCACCAAGGGTGTGCCCTGCGGGGCGCCAACGCCTTGGAATCAGTCAAAATAGAGCCTCGCCAGTTGGCGCCACTGAAATGCATCAATGACCGCTCGAATCCCGCCCGTCCAATGCCTACTGACATTCGAAGCGCTGGCACGTCTGCGCAGCGTCACCCAAGCGGCTGACGAGCTTTTTGTCACACCGAGCGCCGTGAGCCACCGGGTCAAACAGCTGGAGCAAATCATTGGGGTCAAACTGTTTGGGCGCGCCGACTTTTCACTCACGGTCGAAGGTATCGAATACCTCACCCACGTGCGCGAGGGGTTGGCAAGTTTAGGTCGCTTCCCAACCCAAACCTCACAGACCAGTCGCCGGAAGTTAAGGCTCGCCGTCACCCCCACCTTCGCTCGATCAGTTTTGATGCCCAAGTTACGGCATTTTATTGAGACCTATCCTGAGATCGATATCACGCTGCAAGTCTCTATCCCATTGCTGGATGTCGTGGCTGAAGACGCGGACCTCACCATTCGGTTTGGCAGCGGCCGTTACGCAGACGTCGAATACGAGTGCATCATGAAAGATGATGTGGTGGTGATGGCCTCGCCAGCCTATGTGCGTGAACACGGCCCCTTTGAAACGGTTCAGGACTTGGCACGAACCAAATTATTGCGCTCACCGTTGGAGCCCTGGCGCACCTGGTTTGCCGCCCACGACTTGGACTGGCCCGAGCCCAATGAGGGGTCATCCTTCAACGACATTGGCCTCATGTGTGACGCGGCAGCACAGTCATTAGGCGTCGCCTTGGTTCGCCCAAAATTGGGGGCGCCCTGGGTGGAAAACGGCACGCTGGTGCGCCTGTTCCCCCGGGAGGTCCCCAGCCCCCACGCCCACTACCTGTGCTGGCGCACGGGCGCCATGGATCGCTGGGAATGTGCCACCTTCGCCGACTGGCTGAAAAGCGTCGTCAAGTAGGGTGTGATGGGTTTCGTCGCTGAAATTCCCTTCAGGTCGACACCAAACTTTATTCACGCGCAAGGCGGTCGCATCGCCTAAACTGGCCACATGAATGCCGTAAATACCTCCGAGAGCACCCAGATCGCGGGCGTCGACCGCCGCGCGCGCCAACAGCAAGTGGTGGACGCCCTGAGCCAACACTTGCCCGCACACGCCCTGCTCTGGCACAACGAAGATACGACGCCCTACGAATGCGATGGACTGACGGCCTACCGAGAGCGCCCCATGGTAGTGGCGCTGCCCGAGACGGAGGCTCAAGTCAGTGCGGTGCTGCGTATTTGCCACGCGCTGGACGTACCCGTTGTGGCTCGGGGTGCTGGCACAGGCCTGTCGGGCGGCGCGTTGCCCCACAAAATGGGCGTCACTTTGAGCTTGGCAAAGTTCAACAAAATTCAACGAATTGACCCCAACAGCCGCACGGCAGTCGTGCAGTCCGGCGTACGAAACTTGGCAATCAGCGAGGCGGCAGCTCCTTACGGCCTGTATTACGCGCCCGACCCATCGAGCCAAATCGCCTGCACCATCGGCGGCAACGTTTCCGAAAACTCCGGAGGAGTGCACTGCCTGAAATATGGCCTCACCGTGCATAACGTTCTAAAGGTTCGCGGATTCACCGTCACCGGCGAGCCCATCACCTTTGGCAGCGATGCCTTGGATGTGCCGGGCTATGACTTGCTCAACGTGCTGGTCGGCAGCGAAGGGATGCTTGCTGTCCTCACGGAGGTCACCGTCAAGCTGGTGCCGAAGCCTCTCTTGGCCCGTTGCATCATGGCCAGCTTCGACGACATCCGCAAGGCAGGCGATGCCGTGGCCGCTGTGATCGCGGCGGGCATCATCCCAGCGGGTCTAGAAATGATGGACAAACCCATGACTGCAGCGGTCGAGGACTTTGTCCATGCGGGCTACGATCTCAATGCCGAAGCTATTTTGTTGTGCGAGAGCGATGGCACACCAGAGGAAGTCGAAGAGGAGATTGGCCGCATGAGCGCGGTTCTCAAAGCTGCGGGTGCCACTGCGATCGCGGTAAGCCAAAACGAGGCTGAGCGCCTGCGTTTCTGGAGCGGTCGTAAGAATGCATTCCCCGCCTCTGGACGAATCAGCCCAGACTACATGTGCATGGATTCAACCATTCCCCGTAAACGCTTGGCCGACATTTTGTTGGCGATCGCCGAGATGGAGAAAAAGTACGATCTGCGTTGCGCCAACGTCTTCCATGCGGGCGACGGCAACCTGCACCCGCTGATTTTGTTTGATGCAAACGACCCTGACCAATTGCACCGTTGTGAACTATTTGGTGCCGACATTCTCGAAACAAGCGTTGCCATGGGAGGTACCGTGACAGGTGAGCATGGCGTGGGTATCGAGAAGTTGAATTCGATGTGCGTGCAATTCAGCGGTGAAGAGAACGCGCTGATGTTCGCCGTCAAAGCCGCCTTCGACCCGAAGAGCCTCCTGAACCCTGGAAAGGTGATCCCGACCCTCCAACGCTGCGCCGAGTACGGCAAGATGCTGGTACGCGGTGGTCAGCTGTCGCACCCCGAGCTCGAACGTTTTTAAGCGCGGGACCACATGAAGCCCCTGCAAGGCATCGCCTGGTTACTGGCCTTGCAAGCGGCGGGTGAGTTGTTAGCGCGCGCGTTCGCGTTGCCGTTCCCAGGCCCTGTGATTGGCTTGCTGCTGCTATTGCTGGCGTTACGCAGCTCGGCCGTCCATGGCTGTGTCGGTGCCGCTGCTGACTTTTTATTGGCGCACCTGTCGTTGTTATTCGTGCCAGTTGGCGTCGGCGTGATGACTCATTTGGGCTTGTTGGCCGCCTACGGCGGTCGCGTCGCTGCGGTCATCATTCTGTCAACTTGGGTGGGCTTATGGGTGACCGCGTGGACGTTACGCCGATTACTCCGCGTCCCGCCGGAGGCACCATGACCGACTTCGTCGAGCTTTGGGTTTACCTCTCATCCACGCCCTTGTTCGGCCTCACGGCGACGATCGTGGTGTATGTGTTGGCGCAGGCGTTCTACGCCCGTATGCAGCATGCGCCATGGGCCAACCCGACCTTGTGGTCCGTCTTGTTGATCGCAGCGGGCTTGCTCGTTACCGGCGTGGCCTACCCCACCTATTTTTCTGGCGCGCAGTTCATTCACTTTTTATTGGGGCCCGCTGTGGTCGCGATGGCGTGGCCCATCTGGTTGCGGCGCCATGACTTGCGCCGGCATGGACTGAGCTTTTTAGTGGCCGCACTGGTCGGCGGTGCTGCCGCTGCCGGCAGTGCGGTGGTATTGGCCTGGGCGATGGACTTGCCCAGCAACGTTTGGTTATCGCTGGTACCCAAGAGCATCACCGCGCCGGTGGCCATGGGTGTGGCTGAGAAGATCGGCGGTATCCCAGCGCTAGCCGCCGTATTTGCGGTGCTCACAGGACTGGTGGGGGCACTCAGTGGCCGCTACCTGTTTGACGCGATGGGATTGGGTTTCGACCGCGCGGGCTGGATGGCGCGGGGCTTTGCGCTCGGTACTGCAGCGCACGGGATCGGCGCGGCGCGGGCCAATCAGGTCAACGCGGACGCGGGCGCCTTTGCGGGATTGGCTTTGGGTTTGCAGGTGATTTTGGGCTCCCTGCTGTTGCCTTTGATTTGGCGCTGGCTGGGTTAACGCGCACCAAACAACGCAGTGCCTACGCGAACCATGGTTGCGCCACTTGCCACCGCAGCTTCCAGGTCGCTACTCATACCCATTGACAAGGTGTCTACGGGTAAGCCCTGCGCGCGCCAGGCGTCAAACAAGGTACGCGCACGGCCAAAAATAGCGACTTGCGCCGCAAAGGTATCCACAGGATCGGGGATGCACATCAGTCCGCGTAATTGCAGGCCGGGCAGTTGGTGGATGGCTTGCGCCAGTGCTGTCGCTTCAGACACCTGCACGCCAGATTTCGTTGCCCCACCATCCACATTGACCTGCACACACACCTGCAGAGGCGGCAGATTTGTGGGTCGCTGCGCGCTGAGTCGCTCAGCTATCTTCAGACGGTCAACGCTTTGCACCCAATCAAAGTGTTCAGCGACCAAGCGTGTTTTATTACTCTGAATGGGGCCAATACAGTGCCACACCAAGCCAGCAGACGCACGAAGCGCTGCGAGGTCGGCAATTTTATCGACGCCCTCCTGAATGTAGTTTTCGCCAAACGCGGTCTGTCCTGCGGACACCATATCGGCAACCGCTTGAGCCGAAAAGGTTTTGGACACCGCCAATAATGCGATGGACTCGATGGGGCGCTGCGCAGCCGCACAGGCTGCATCAAGTCGCTCGCGAACCGCTTGAAGCCGCCCCGCGCTGGGGTTCGGAACCGTTGATGAGGATGACACCGGCAGAACAGACATGCCATTAGTATGCGTCATACAATGGCGGTTTCACCCCTTCGAAAATCCAACTTTTGAGAATCAGCAGCATGACATTCATCAACGAACGCACCTATGCCCCCGTCGAAACACCAGCCAAGGTTGCCTTTCTCGGCTTGGGCGTGATGGGCTACCCCATGGCGGGCCACTTGGTAAAAGCCGGTCACCAGGTCAGTGTCTTTAACCGCACCGCGGCGAAAGCGGCTGCATGGCAGACTGATGCACAAGGGGCTGGCTGCGATGCGGGCCACTTAAGCGCAGGCGATACACCGCGTGAAGCGGCACAGGGCGCGCAGATTGTGATGGCTTGCGTCGGTAACGACGATGACTTGCGTGCCATCTGCTTGGGCGCAGACGGCGCATTTGCGGGCATGGCGGCGGGGAGCATTTTTGTTGACCACACCACCGCATCGGCGGAAGTAGCGCGTGAGTTGTACCAAGCCGCGAAACAATTGGGCATCGCCTTCATCGATGCGCCGGTCTCTGGGGGGCAAGCTGGCGCGCAAAACGGTGCGCTCACGGTCATGTGCGGTGGGGATGCCGCGGTATTTGATCAGGCAAAGCCGGTTATTGCATGCTTCGCCAAAGCGGTGACCTTAATGGGCGACAGCGGTGCAGGGCAATTAACCAAGATGGTTAACCAAATTGCAATCGCCGGTCTGTTGCAAGGCCTGAGCGAAGCGGTAGCCTTCGGTCAACGTGCGGGACTGGACATGAACACCGTAATTGATGTGATCGGCAAGGGCGCCGCGCAAAGCTGGCAGATGGACAACCGGGGTCGCACCATGGCTGAAGACAAATTTGACTTCGGTTTTGCGGTCGATTGGATGCGTAAAGACTTGGGGCTGGTCATGGACGAGGCTAAGCGCAACGGCGCACGCTTACCCGTCACCGCACTGGTCGATCAGTTCTACGCTGACGTGCAACAACTGGGCGGTAACCGCTGGGACACCTCCAGCTTGATCAAGCGCATTCGCTGAGCGCATGCAACTATAAAAAAGGCGCCTCAGGCGCCTTTTTTGTTACTTGGCCGTAGCAGCCTTGTCTGTTTTTGGCGGCGGGGTCAAACGCAGCAACTCCGCTTCGCTGATCACCTCCAACACTTGCACAACCTTCGAAACACCCGGCGTGCGACTGGCTAAATCAGTGGCACGGTCCGCTTCACGCTGCGTCACAATGCCCATCAGATAGACCGTCCCGCGCTCGGTAATCACACGGAAGGCACCTGCCATAAGGTCTTTCGCATAAGACAAGTTGGCCTTCACACGGGTAGTGGTCAAGGTGTCTTTTGCGCGGGTCGACAACGCGGAAGGAATGTAGACGGCCAACTCATCGACCACCAACTGCACATTTTCAACTTTGCTGATGGCTGAAATGACTTTCTTCTTTTCTTCCTCGGTGTTGACCTCACCCGTTACCAACACGCGGCGGTTGTAACTGCTGACACTCACGTTGCCACGGTCACCCAGCATACTTTTAGCTGCGTTGGCCGCTTTCACCGTAATAGCGGCATCTTCGAGTTGCGCACCCGAGGTGCGGCGATCGCTGACCACGAGGGCGCTGCCCGCGACACCGCTGATCAATACAGGGGCGCATGCACTCAAACTGGCCACCAGACAAACTGCTAAGAACGCCTTGTGCATCAAACCAAGGGTTGCAAGCGGTTGCTTTTTTGAGAGGGCCATTGTGTTGAACTCCTTAAAACTGAAAATCAAAGTGTAACGCGATCAATGCTGTTCACCCAATAATTGAACATCAATGCCATCACAGATGCAGTGCAACGCCATTTGCTGAATTTCGGTCACGCGCCCCAGCGCATCGGAGGGAATGCAGATCGCCACATCAGTGTCGTGCAACGTTTGCAGCAACTCGCCATCGGCGCCACCAACCATAGCCACCACGGTCATGTCGCGCTCGTGGGCGGCATCCACAGCCGCACTCAGTGCAGACTCACCACCCCGCACGCTCAACACGAGCAGCAAGTCCTCACTCACACCGAGCGCCCTGACCTCACGCGCCAATGACTGACTTTCTGTATCCGATGTGAGCGTCAAACCCAGCGTGATCGCAGCCAGTTCCGGGCGATTGCGTTCGAAGCGGCTCAAAAACAAATGCCCCACATACTGAGCCAAGGGCTGCGTTGCACCCGCACCAGCAATCAGCAACTTGCCACCGTTGGTGAAGCTGGCAAAAATGGCGTGCACGGCCGACTCGATGGGCGCAGCTAGGCTTTCCGCGCATTGATATTTAAAGTCGGCGCTGTCGATGAACTGTTGTTGTATACGCTGTGAGAGCATGGTGGCATTCTAGCGCTCCACTTCAAAGGCGCCCTTTAGCCACACCCACGCATCGGCCTCTCGCGCCATGACGTCGAACCGGCAGGGCGGCAAGACCGTGAGGCGGCTTAAAAAATGGCGTGCAGTAAAGATGATGCGACGTTGCTTTAGGCGGCCGACACTGGCGGCAGCACCGCCGAAAGCTGACTGTTGCCGGGCGCGGACCTCGACAAAGACCACCGTCCCATCCGGCTCGCGCATAATCAGGTCTATCTCGCCACCCCCACGCCCCGGTGACCGATAGTTGCGCTTCAGCAAGGTTAGGCCTGCCGCCGTAAGCTGCTGCAGGCTCTGCGTTTCAGCCAAGTCACCCCGCGCTTTTGTGGTGGCTGTTATTGATGGGTAATTTTGTTTTGACATCACCATTTGCATCTGCACTTTCCGCCTCACAAGAAGCCGCATCGGGACAAGACTACCCTGCGGCGACGCTGACTGTGGTCGCGACGCCCATTGGCAATCTGGCTGACATCAGTTTGCGCGCATTGTGCGCGCTGGCTCAAATGGATGCGGTAGCTTGTGAGGATACGCGTCATACGCAGCACCTGCTAGCAGCCTACGGCATCAAAAAGCCACTGATCGCGCTGCACCAACATAACGAGCGCGAGGCCAGTGAAGCCGTCGTGCGACGCTTGCAAACGGGCGAGCGTGTTGCTTACGTCAGCGATGCGGGTACACCCGGTGTCAGCGATCCGGGCGCCAAATTGGTCGCGCTTACGCAAGCTGCGGGCTTGCGGGTCATGCCGATTCCGGGCGCCAGTAGTGTGACCACCCTGATCAGTGCGATGGGGATTGACGCGAGTGCCGAACACTTTGATATGCAAGGTTTTACCTTTGCGGGATTTTTGCCATCAAAAGGCCAAGCGCGCGCGGCAGCCTTGGCAGCGCTTGCGCAATCGCCGCGTGCCGTGATTGTGCTGGAGGCCCCACACCGTCTGATGGCTTTGGCAAAAGAACTGGCGCCCTGGGGTACACGCGACATCACAGTGGGGCGTGAATTGACCAAACAATTTGAAACGATCGCCACCTTAACCTGTGAGGCATTCAGCAGTTGGCTGGCTGCTGATGACAACCGCTTACGGGGCGAGTACGTGCTGGGCATTCATCCGTTACCGTTGGCCAATGCGATTGACGATGACGTAACGTCTGAAGGGGTGCGGGTATTGACGCTGTTGCTCAAGGAGCTACCGGTCAAAACGGCGGCACAAGTGTGCAGTCAGATCACGGGTGACAGCAAGAACAAACTCTACGCCAAAGCGCTGGAAATCAAACACGCGTCTTAGGGCTCAGGGCACTTGATCGTGTGGCGGCTTGCTGCGCGTGGCACTGATGTCCTCGACGTCAACCACATCATCTATCGCAGGACGACGCGATGCGCTCTCGCCAGCGTCTTGTGACGATCCCGAGGTTGGTCGTCCTCGTTGGCTTGCGCGCCACACGGCATCTTGCGTTTGGCGGAACCGACTCCAAACCATGGTGACGGGGTGCTTCTGCCCCGTAATCAACGACCACAACATGCTGAGTGCAAGGGCCATCATGGCGACCAATATCAAGCCGGCCACAAAGACCAAGCCCGTGAGCATCAGCACGACGCGAAAAAGGGCACCAATGAGTCGATTAATGAATTCCATGGACGTTAACTGAGGGCGTTCAGCCCCATTTCAAGCGCTGACCGCGCGCATGGTGACCTGCCCGTCACGACCAGCATAGCGTGCCAACGCATCAAGTTCAACAATCGTGACTTGCGCACGCGGATTGGCGTACACCCGCTCCGCCAGCCACGCGCACTCCTCACGCAACGTCTCCTCACTGCCAAGCCGCGTGTGCCAAACTCGGGCACCACTGTCCCATCGATACCCACGGGCTTTCAGGTAGTCCTTGGCATCAAAAGGTGCCCCAGTCGCCTGCAGCAAGTATTGGGGCCGCTGCAATGCCTCAAGCAGATATTGCCAACCCGTTTGCGCGGGGTCGCCAATGGGTTGCGACAGCAATGCGAGCAATGCATGGCAGTCCATGTCTGCGCGGTGCGCGTCATAGAAAAATCCAAACGCTGCGGCAAGCGTTTCTAATTTAGCGGACCCTTGGCCGAGCTGCTTCCAATGGATATCGGCGAACGAACACGCCCACGGTAAATCGGCAAAAAACGGCAACCGTTGTTCGACAAAGGGTCTGTCAAAACCGGCGTTGTGAGCCACCACCCATTCGACGCCATTCATGACGCGGTTCACTTCAAGCAAATGCAATTTATGACCCCGCACCATGTCGTCCGTAATGCCCGTGAGGCTTTGAACCTCTGCGGGGATGGGGCGCCCAGGGTCTTCAAACCCGTCAAATACGGTCACCTCACCAACCGGCATTCCCGTTTTGATGTCAATGTCCACCACGACCATTGCCAATTCAATGATGCTGTCGGATGCGGCACTGAGTCCTGTGGTCTCGGTATCCAACACGGCAACGCGTTTCACTGGACCTGTTGCTGCGGGGAACTTCAGCTGCGGCTTCAATCGTCGGATCACACGGTAGTCAGCGTGGGCCGACAGGGCGTTGGCCATGGCCTCATAGTCTTGGCCTTCGGCGTTGGACGCTGCGACGTTCACAGTCATTGGCATGGCTTTGAGCTTTTTAGTGGGGGGCGCTTTTTTAACGCTGGCTGTCGGTGGTGGGGTGGGCAATCCCAGATCCAGGCCCATTTGCGTACTGGAGTCCGTCACGCGGCTACGGTCGCTCATACAGCCGCCTCCGCTTGCGCGGTTGCATCGTTGGCGATCCAGGTAAACCGCGAGACGGTTCGACCCTCTACCTGTACAGTTTCAAGGAACATGTCAAAAGGGCGAACCCACAAACCACGTTGGCCATACAGGGCTCGGTACAGCACCATCGGTTGCAAGGTTTCACTGTGTCGCACGACGCCTTGTACCTCGTAGAGACCCCCTTTGTAGTGTCGATAAAGTCCCAGTTGAATAGAGGGGAGCGGCGACAAATCGGTGTCGCTGGCAGGGCCGCTTGATGGTGGTGGCGTGTTCAAAGACATGACCGCAGTTTAATGGCATGCGATTCATAATGGGGCATCCTTCGCACGAGACACATTGAAAGGCCGGTTACCATGCAACACCCCATCAACCCATTTTTATCTGCGCTGCGCGCGGACCGTCCGCAAATTGGTTACTGGCTGGCGTTGGCAAGTGACCACGTGGCAGAAGCCGTGGCCAGCGTGGGGTTTGACTGGCTACTGATCGATGGCGAGCACGGTCCCAACAACTTGCAAACCGCCTTACAACAAATGCGCGCCATAGCACCCTATGACAGTCACCCCGTTGCGCGCTTGGTGAATGACGATGTAGCGCTCATCAAACAATACCTCGACGTCGGCTTTCAGACCTTGCTCATACCGATGGTGGATACCGCTGAACAGGCCGCTCGGATTGTGGGGGCTATGCACTACCCACCGCGTGGCTTTCGGGGTGATGGCGCTGCGATTGCGCGCGCCTCACGCTGGGGGCAAGTGGCTGATTACATGGACAACGCGTCAGCTCAGTTGTGCTGTTTGGTTCAAGCCGAAACCACCGCCGCATTAAGTAACTTAGAGGCCATCGCCAATACCGACGGCGTAGACGGTGTGTTTTTTGGTCCTGCCGACTTAAGTGCTTCAATGGGGCACCCGGGCAATGCCGGTCATCCGAATGTTCAAAAAGCAATTTTTGACGGCATTGCAGTCGTACGGCGCGCCGGTAAGGCCGCCGGCATCATCACGACTCAACGGGAAGCCGCGCAAGCTTACCTGACGGCGGGCGCGCGCTTTGTGGCGGTTGGCGCTGACAGCATCTCGTTAATGCAATCAGCGCGCGCCTTGCGCGCCGACTTTCCCGGTGGTTAACGAACCGTCTTAGCCCATGCCTCGTAGCGGGCTTGGGTCTCAGCATTGGGCGGGTAAAGACCGGGCAGCGGCAAGCCCGCATCAACTTGCGTCATGATCCAGCCCTCTAGCCGCTCTTGCTCAACGGCAGCCTCGCACACCGCCTCCAATAAATCAGCCGGGATGAGCACTGCACCATCGGCATCGACCACCACCACGTCATTGGGCATCACGGCAACCCCGCCACAGCCAATGGGTTCCTGCCACCCGACAAAGGTGAGCGCTGCAACAGACGCCGGCGAGGCAGTACCCTGGGCCCAAACCGGCAAATTGGTTTTCGTGACGCCCTCAATGTCGCGTACGACGCCGTCGGTAACCAACGCACCCACGCCGCGCTTTTGCATGCGTGCACACAAAATATCGCCAAAGATACCGGCATCGGTCACGCCCATCGCGTCAACCACCGCGATGCAACCGGCGGGCATTTGTTCAATGGCGGCGCGAGTAGAAATGGGGGAGCCCCAGGAGGCCGGGGTTGCCAAATCCTCGCGCGCGGGCGCAAAACGCAAGGTAAAAGCGCGCCCGACAATACGGGGGGTATCCGGACGCATGGCCTTGGCACCGCGCATCCACACGTTGCGTAACCCCTTTTTCAACAACACGGTTGTCAACGTTGCGGTCGTAACCCCTTGCAACGCTTGGACCCATTTCGGATCAAGTGGTAACGGCTCAACACCCATGGCTACACCCTTAATTTAGTTAAGTTTTAAAAGGCACAGACTAGTGCTTTACGCGCATAACTTCAAGTGCCTGCGCGACTTTTTGGGCCGGCACTCGGGCGGCTAAACTCGAGGCATGCAAGCCCTATTTGATGCCATCGCACAAGCCGACATAGCACCGAACAACCGTGCAGCAAAGCGACTTTTTCATGGGCGCGGAGGTCTCTACCCGGGGTGCGAGCACCTGGCGCTCGATTGGTATCCCCCCGCGTGGGTTCTAACCAGCTTTAGCGCCCTTGCACCCGACACGCTCAAAGCACTTGACGAGGCCATTCTGGCGCGCAGTGCGGCTTTGGGCTTATCGACAACTGTGTGCTGGGTGTATCAGTGCCGCGATCAAGTGCGCACAGAAACTGTGGTCATGCGGGGCGCACTGCCAACGCCCCATGTCGTGACTGAGGGTGACAGCGCCTTTGTAGTGCATGTTGCCAAAGGTCAAAACCATGGGTTGTTTCTGGACATGGCGAATGGTCGGCAGTGGCTGCGGGAGAACATAATGGCCAAGCCTGGCGCGCGGGTTTTGAATCTCTTCGCTTACACCTGCGCCTTCTCAGTGGTTGCCAAGCAAGCCGGTGCAGCCGAGGTGGTTAACCTTGACATGAGTGATGGCGCGCTGCGTATTGGGCAACAAAATCACCAGCTGAATGGGTGTGCCGAAGGCGTGCGATTCATGGCGCATGATCTGTTCAAGTCGTGGGGAAAGGTCAAGCGGTTTGCACCCTATGACACGATCGTGGCAGACCCACCAAGCTATCAGAAAGGCAGCTTCGTCGCGACCAAAGATTACGAACGCCTGTTGCGACACTTGCCCGACTTGTGTGAGGACGGCACCGATGTCTTGCTCTGTCTCAACGCACCCGAGCTATCACTGTCTTACTTGCAATCACTTGTTGCAACACACGCGCCCGCATTGCATTTGGTAAGGCAGGTTGAGAACCCCGTGGCGTTCGCAGATCGCTCTGTTGATCGCGCGCTTAAGGTGCTGCACTACACCTTCAGAACATGACCCTAGCCCAGCAGCAAGGGGAAACCGGCGACATAGACGCAGGTTAAACCGGAGCTAAGACTGGTACTGGCATTTTGAGTAATCGCCACGGCTCAGTCCCTAACGCCAGCGCAAATCGCTCTATGTTGCCCAAAGACACATTCCAGTGGCTGCGCTCCACGCCACTGACGTAGGAGCGATCGAGATCGCAGGCATGGGCCAGGCTCTCTTGAGACCAACCGCGCGCAACGCGCAACGACCGCAGGTTGTAACCCAATATACCCCGGAGGTCATCGCTGGGTGGCAGCGACTTTGGGGGTTGGGGTTTTGCGGACATCCCTATAGAGTGCCCGTGTGTTATGTTCTCATCTACGGAGTTTGCTTAACATACGTGAATTGATGTCCAACTCAACTGCCAAGACTTTTGACGTAAAAGCGCTCGCACTAAACGCCCTGATTGTGGCGCTTTGCTCCGCACCGGTGCTTGGGTGGGTGTGTTTCATGTTGGTGGTGCTGGTTTATTCAATTGCGGCTTACCGCACAGCGGCGAGCAAAGCTGGGTTGCAACGCTCGGTTTCAGCGATAGCGCTGAGCGTCATTGCGTATTTTTCCACTTACTGGTTACACGGCGCGGTAGAAGACCGGTACGACTACATTTGGAATGTTGCACTCGCCCAAGTAGCGGTGGTCCTAGCGCTGGTTTTGTATTTCCACTTCCAGATATACAAACCGCGTTGAGACGGGATGATGGCGCGGCTGGCGGGGATCGAACCCACGACCCTTGGCTTCGGAGGCCAATACTCTATCCACTGAGCTACAGCCGCACTGGCGTTGGTATCACGCCGTGTCGTTGCTAAATGCCCGCAGTGATGCGTCTTTAGCGGAGGCTTATTCTATCAGTCCTTCGGCGAGTCCCCGTAAATTGTGAGCGGACTGGTTATAATCAGAGATTCGCCGGAGGAGCCGGCAACCAGTCTTATTTTTCAATAGTGATGAGGACGCCATGAGCGATAACGGACACCACACGGGCCCAGTCAAAACACCCAAGCAGTTGGCTTGGCTTTCCTTCTTTTCATTTGTTTTGCCCGTTTTCATCATCATTGGTTTGGTCCAGTACGTTACCACCGATGCCAAGCCCAGTCCCGGTGCGGAGCAAACCGAACAGGCGATCGCCAAGCGTATTGAACGCGTGGGCAGCATCGAGATCCGTGACGCAAACCGCCCCTTGCGCGCTGGTCAAGAGGTTTATAACGCGCAATGTGCCGCGTGCCACACTTCGGGCGTGGCCGGTGCGCCCAAGTTAGGTGACAAAGGTGCATGGTCTGCGCGCTTGGGTCAAGGCTACGACACGTTGCTCACGCACGCGCTCAAGGGTAAGGGCGCCATGGGTGCCCAAGGCGGTGGTGAATACAATGACCTCGAAATCGGGCGTGCTGTGGTGTACATGACCAATGAAGTCGGTGCTAACTTCCCCGTTCCCGAGAAGCCAGCCAACTGATCACCGCTTGGCTCGTTCAAAAACCGGCGCTACAGCCGGTTTTTTTACGCCTCATGACGGTGACGGATCGGTATTCCGGCTTGAAAAAGGAGCAGTTTAGGGCCTGCGCTGCGAAAGACTGGGACTCATGTTGTACGCGAATCGCTCGGGCAACGCCGCCTCAATAGCCTCTTGGGGAACCCACAAGCCGCTCTCGATGTAGGGGAGTGCGGCATCTACATCCTGCGTGTGCACGCGCGCGAGCCCCTCGTTGCAATCGAGGTACAGGTGGCCTATTTCATCAACCAAGCAGCGTTGGATATTAAGTGGGGCTCCCGTGTGTGCAACAACTCCATCGGGCATGATCCGGGCGACGAGCGGGGTTGCCTCTAGCTCAACGTACACGCGTTGTGGGCCATTTTGAAAGTACCAGCGCCCAGAATCATCTTGCGCGTAATTACGATGAATGAAGTCAATGAGTTTTTCGTGCGTCAGCAGCGCACCACGGGACTGCGGCGTTGACTGTGGGCCAGCAAAAGGGCCTGCAGCTTGTGCGGCATCATCGCGCATGTACCAGTTACCTCGGGCACTCAGGCCCAACCAGCCATAACAGTGCGGCACGTTAGGCCACTTGGCCATCGCTTGCTTGACGAGCTCATCCATTGACGACAGACGCCTGCTGGGTGGGCGTGGTCAAGAGTGGCTGGGTCGGTGCAACCGATAAACTCATATTAGCTGCGAGCCAATCCAATACCGCACGCGGTAAACCGCTGATGTGGCCCGGCGGACGACTGGTGATGCCGGCTTGTGTAAATCCAACGTGACCACCGCCAGCGGGTTGCCAAAGGGTGATCGCATCAGCGACTTCGGCCTGAATCGGAATACTCTCAAAGGGAATAAAGGGGTCGTTTTTTGAATTAATCACCAGAGCTGGAATCGCAACGTTTTTCAGGTGTGGTTTGGCTGAGGCCCGCGACCAATAGTCAAGAACATGCTTGAACCCATGTACAGGTGCGGTAAACGCATTATCAAACTCTAGTATGGTATTCGCGTCCATCGCGGCATCGAGGTTAAACAGCTCGGGATATTGGACCCACTTTGCACGTGCTTTGGGTTTCATGCTGGCGAGAAACATGCGGGTGTAGAGCACGCGGTTGATACCACGACCAATGGCCTGACCCGAGGCAACCAAGTCCAGCGGGGGGCAAATAGCCGCAACACTGCGGACGACCCGGCCAGCGGCCTCACCCAGCTCGCCCGCCCAACGCAACAGGGCGTTGCCACCGAGCGAGACTCCCACTGCAACGACGGGTACACCGGGGTGAAGATTCGCTGCCCGCCGCAAGATCCAGTCGATTTCCTCAAAATCACCGGAGTGGTAGGCCCGAGGCGCGAGGTTAATTTCACCAGAGCACCCCCTGAAATGAGGCAACATCAGTTGCCAGCCCCGGGTTTGACACGCGTGCGCCATGGCATGGACGTAGTGGCTGTGACGAGACCCTTCAAGACCGTGGAACAAGACGACCAGTGGCGCCTTTTTCCCCGTGTCTTTAGGCAGTGGCGGCATAACGAGATGATCGACATCGATGAAGTCGCTATCAGGCGTTTGCCAGCGTTCGCGCTCCCAATGCGGGATCGTATCCATCAGATCCGCCGGTACGGGTGGAACGCGCCAGCCAGCAATCACCCCCCCTTCGGTGCTGGCGCTCGCACGACCTAAATAAGTACGGAGGGATGCTGACTGGTCCTGCCAATGGCGCGCCAAACGAGCTGACCAAATGGTCTGTGCATGTGCGCCGCGCAACCACCAGGGCGGGCTGTACCGCCAAACAGAGTCCATGGCGCGCATATCAGTGCAAGGCCGTAGACGTGAGCGTCTCTTCAGAGACCTCGGTTAAATGCCCTGGGCTGGTGTGGTGCGCAACCAAACGCCAGCCCTGCGGTGTTTTGTGAAACACGTTTAACGCGTAGAGTTGTGCGATCGCCTGACCATCATCTGTCATGACTGAAACGTGCTCTGTAACCGTATGGATCGCGTGGGTCATGGATTGTGATTTGTGGACGTGCATAGGCCGCACCGTCAAAGGGCCGTTCGCCAGCAGTGCGGTAAACAGCGCTCGGATATCTTCGATGCCGTGGATGGGTTCGCCGCCCGGTGGAATACAAACCAAATCCTCGTCCTCAGCCCAACACGCCATGACTTGATCGACCTCACCGTTTTGAAGGCCATCATAAAAGGCGATCTCAACATCGTCAGGGGAGGCAAGCTGATGGGGTGATTTAGGCATATGCGAAGTTTATCGAAGTCTGACAAACGTGTCTAAACAACAGCGCAATGACAGACGAAAAAGCCGACACAAGGTCGGCTTTTTAGGACATACCAGCGAAACTGGTTTATGACTTTTTACGGAGGCGGCGCAACGCAGCAACCTGGGCGGCCAACACGGCCAATTCGGCCTGGGCGGCTGCCATATCGAAATCGCCTTTGGCGTTGTTGATGGCTTCCTCAACGTCACGACGGGCGGCTTCGGCGCGTGCTTCGTCGAGATCCTTGCCACGGATGGCGGTGTCGCTGAGTACCGTGACATGCTTGGGCTGTACCTCGAGCACACCACCGGCCACGAAGATGAACTCCTCGCTACCATCGGTTAACTTCACGCGTACAGAACCGGGCTTGATACGGGTAATCAATGGGGTGTGGCCGGGCATGATGCCCAGCTCACCGGCCTCACCTGGCAGGGCAACGAACGTAGCCTCGCCACTGAAGATAGATTCTTCAGTGCTAACCACATCTACCTGAATGGTGCTCATGCTGTTTCCTTTTTTAGTCGCTTACAGGGCAACGCATTGTTTCGCGGGGCCCCGGTTCGACGAATTTAACCGGCGATCTTTTTGGCCTTTTCGAAGGCTTCATCGATCGTACCGACCATGTAGAAGGCCTGCTCGGGCAACTGGTCGCACTCACCGTTGGCAATCATTTTGAAACCACGGATGGTTTCTGCCAATGACACGTACTTACCGGGAGAGCCCGTGAAAACTTCTGCCACGTGGAAAGGCTGGCTCAGGAAACGCTGCATCTTACGGGCACGTGCCACGGTTAGCTTGTCTTCGGGGGCCAATTCGTCCATACCCAAGATCGCGATGATGTCACGCAACTCTTTGTAACGCTGCAGCGTACCCTGCACCGCACGGGCGGTCTCGTAGTGCTCGACGCCGACCACGTTGGGGTCCAACTGGCGGCTGGTGGAGTCGAGGGGGTCCACCGCAGGGTAGATACCCAAAGCAGCGATGTCACGTGACAACACAACAGTAGAGTCCAAGTGCGCAAAAGTTGTCGCAGGAGAAGGATCGGTCAAGTCGTCAGCTGGCACGTAAACGGCCTGAATCGACGTGATAGAACCCACCTTGGTTGATGTAATACGCTCTTGCAAACGGCCCATTTCTTCGGCCAACGTGGGCTGATAACCCACCGCAGAAGGCATACGACCCAACAACGCGGACACTTCGGTACCCGCCAATGTGTAACGGTAAATGTTGTCAACGAAGAACAAGACGTCACGACCTTCGTCGCGGAATGATTCAGCGATCGTCAAACCAGTCAACGCGACGCGCAGGCGGTTGCCTGGGGGCTCGTTCATCTGACCGTACACCATCGCAACTTTTGACTCTTCGAGCTTCTCGAGGTTCACAACACCAGAGTCGGCCATCTCGTGGTAGAAGTCGTTACCTTCACGGGTACGCTCACCAACGCCAGCAAACACGGACAAACCGCTGTGCGCTTTCGCAATGTTGTTGATCAACTCCATCATGTTCACGGTCTTGCCCACGCCGGCACCACCGAACAGACCGACCTTACCGCCTTTTGCGAAGGGGCAGACCAAATCAATCACCTTGATACCGGTTTCCAACAATTCCTGCGAAGGCGACAACTCATCGTACGCGGGTGCCTTGCGGTGAATTGATGCAGTGAGGTCTGAAGAGACAGGGCCACGCTCGTCGATGGGCGTGCCGAGCACGTCCATGATGCGGCCCAGCGTCGCTTTACCGACGGGCACAGTAATCGCGGCATCGGTGTTGAACACCTGAACGCCACGACGCAGGCCGTCAGACGAACCCAGCGCAATGGCGCGAACGACGCCGTCGCCCAGCTGCTGCTGGACTTCAAGCGTCAGGTCAGAGCCTTCCATTTTGAGCGCATCATAAATGCGGGGCATTTGGTCGCGTGGGAATTCGACGTCCACAACGGCGCCGATACACTGAACAATCTTGCCTTGAGCGTTAGCCATGATTGGTACCTTTACGTTTCTCTAAATTCTGTAGAACTGCGGCGGCTTAAACAGCTGCAGCACCGGCGACGATTTCGGACAATTCCTTGGTAATCGCTGCCTGACGGGTTTTGTTATAGACCAGCTTGAGGTCACTGATGACCGTGCCGGCGTTGTCGGTTGCGGCCTTCATCGCCACCATACGCGCTGATTGCTCAGACGCCATGTTTTCTGCAACCCCTTGGTACACCTGAGCCTCGACGTAACGGAGCATCAAGTCGTCAATGACAACCGTGGGCTCTGGCTCGTACATGTAATCCCATGAGTGCTGTGGCGCGCTGCTCTCGAGGTCAGACGCGCTGAGGGGCAACAACTGTTCGACGGTCGCTTCCTGACGCATGGTGTTGACAAAACGTGTGAAGCACAGATGCACCTCACTCAATTCGCCCGCCGCAAATGCGTCAAACAGCACCTTCGAAGGGCCGATCAAGGTGTCGAGGTGCGGTGTATCACCCAAGCCAGTGGCTTGCGCCACAACCTCCGCGCCTGCGCGGTTCATGAAACCCAATCCCTTGCTGCCGATCGCGACAACCATGATCTTTTTGCCCTGCGCTTGCAGCTCTTTGATCTTGAGGGTCACTGCGCGCAAGATGTTGGTGTTCATACCACCGCACAAACCTTTATCTGTCGTCACCACAATGAAGCCAACCGCTTTGGCGTCTGCATTGGTACGCATAAATGCGTGGGTGTATTCAGGGTTTGCACGGCTGAGGTTAGCCGCAATCTGACGCACTTTTTCGGCATAAGGGCGGGCCGCACGCATGCGGTCCTGCGCCTTACGCATTTTTGACGCGGCGACCATTTCCATGGCTTTGGTGATCTTCTTGGTGTTTTCCACCGAGGAGATCTTGCCGCGAATTTCCTTACCTGATGCCATTGAAGCTCCTTGTTCGGGTGCCTATTGGCTTAGTACGTGCCAGTCTTCTTGAACTCGGTCACTGCTGCGGTCAACTTTGCTTTCGCATCGTCGTCAATCGCCTTCTTAGACTCCATGTCAGCCAACAAAGCGGCGTGTTTGTCTTTTAAGAAAGCGTGCAGACCAGCTTCAAAGCTCAGAACGCGCTTGATCTCGAGGTCGTCCATGAAGCCGTTGTTAACGGCAAACAAAGTCGCACCCATCAAGCTAATTGGCAACGGGCTGTATTGCGCTTGTTTCAGCAGTTCGGTCACACGGGCACCGCGGTCCAATTGCTTGCGTGTGGCTTCGTCCAAGTCAGAGGCGAACTGCGCAAAAGCGGCTAATTCGCGGTACTGCGCCAAGTCGGTACGGATACCGCCTGAAAGCGACTTAACCAATTTAGTCTGTGCCGCGCCACCCACACGTGAAACGGAAATACCGGCGTTAATCGCGGGGCGAATACCTGCGTTAAACAAGCTGGTTTCCAAGAAGATCTGACCATCGGTAATTGAAATAACGTTGGTCGGAACGAATGCAGAAACGTCACCAGCCTGGGTTTCGATGATGGGCAATGCCGTCAGTGAACCCGTTTTGCCTTTGACGGCACCGTTGGTGAATTTCTCAACATAGTCGGCATTCACGCGGGCGGCACGCTCGAGCAAGCGGCTGTGGAGGTAGAACACGTCGCCAGGATAGGCTTCGCGGCCTGGCGGACGACGCAACAGAAGTGACACTTGGCGGTACGCAACGGCTTGCTTTGACAGGTCGTCGTAAACGATCAAGGCATCCTCGCCACGATCGCGGAAGTACTCACCCATGGTGCAACCAGAGTAGGCTGAGACATATTGCATCGCAGCAGACTCAGATGCTGAAGCGGCCACAACAATGGTGTACTCCATTGCGCCGGCTTGCTCAAGGGCACGCACCACGTTTTTGATTGATGACGCTTTCTGACCGATAGCGACATAAATACAGGTCATGTTCTGACCTTTTTGGTTGATGATGGCGTCCAACGCCACAGCCGTTTTACCGGTCTGACGGTCGCCAATGATCAACTCACGCTGGCCGCGACCGATTGGCACCATCGAGTCAACTGACTTCAACCCCGTTTGCATGGGCTGGTCAACTGATTGACGCGCGATCACACCTGGTGCAACCTTTTCGATAACGTCAGTCATTTTCGCGTTGATGGGGCCTTTGCCGTCGATTGGCTGACCCAACGCGTTGACGACGCGACCGAGCAATTCGGGACCAACAGGCACTTCCAAAATGCGACCGGTACATTTCACCGTATCGCCCTCGGAGATGTGCTCGTACTCACCCAAAATCACGGAGCCGACGGAGTCGCGCTCGAGGTTCAAGGCTAGACCGAAGGTAGGCACACCATCTTTGGTCGCTGGGAACTCCAACATCTCGCCTTGCATCACGTCTGAGAGACCGTGGATGCGGCAGATACCGTCGGTAACGGATACGACCGTACCTTCGTTGCGCACGTTTGCGCTTACGCCCAAGCCCTCAATACGGGACTTGATCAGATCAGAAATCTCTGCGGGATTGAGTTGCATGACTCTTTCCTTCTTTCCTAAGTTATTTGACCGCGAGTGGCTTGATGGCTTACGCCGTCAGGGCTACTTGCATTTGTTCTAAACGAGCTTTGATCGAAGTGTCCAACACCTCATCACCCACGACAACGCGAACGCCACCGATTAACGATTCATCCAAGGCTTGCGTCAGCGTGAGGCGTTTACCAAAGCGCTTCTCCAAGACTGCAGATAAGTCGGCCATTGCCGCCGCATCCATTTCGAATGCGCTGTAAACCACGCCAACTGAAACGCCGTTTTTAGCGTTGGACAGAACGCGAAACTGCTTTGCAATTTCGGGTAATGCACTGAGTCGGCCATTTTCGGCAAGCATTTGTACAAAATTACGTCCGACCTCAGGGACTGGTGAGCTCTTCTCGACGGCTCCCAACACCACTCCGGCGACTTTATCAGCCGAAATGTTGGGGTTACCAGCGAGATCACGCAAGGCGGGGTCTGACGACACCGCGGCGATGTTATCCAGCCAGCCTAACGCGTCAGCGGCGTTGGCTTGCAAGACGTTAAAGAGAGCGTCAGCGTAGGGGCGGGCGATGGTGGCGAGTTCGGCCATGTTCTACCTTGCTGATTAAAGTTGCGTTTTCAACTCTGCGAGCATCGCAGCGTGATCAGCAGCTTTGACTTCACGGCGCAAAATCTTCTGCGCGCCTTGGACAGCCAGTTGAGCCACTTCTTCACGCAGCGCTTCACGCGCACTGTTCACCAGAACTTGTGCTTCTTGCTGAGCATTGGCCATGATTTTGGCCGCCTCTTCGCTCGCGCGAGCTTTGGCTTCTTCGATGACCGCCTGACCGCGACGCTCGGCATCTGCCAAACGAGTTGCGGCCTCATTGCGGGACTTGCCCAACTCTTCATCGACGCGCTTGTTAGCAGCAGCCAATTCAGTCTTTGCTTTCTCGGCGGAAGCGAGACCTTCAGAGATTTTCAGTGCCCGCTCATCCAACGCTTTTGCGATGGGGGGCCACACGAACTTCATCGTGAACCACACCAGAATCGCAAAGACGATCGCTTGAGCGAACAGGGTTGCATTGATGTTCATCGCAACGCCTTTCTATGTTGATCTTTTAAGTTAACCACGACACGTGCAATCAAGGCTTAGCAGCCTTGATTTCGGCACGCAATGCGCCAATTAGGCAGCGACGAAGGGGTTAGCGAATGCGAACAACAGCGCGATAGCCACGCCGATCAAGAAAGCCGCGTCGATCAAACCAGCCAAAATGAACATCTTGGCTTGCAAGTCGTTCATCAATTCTGGTTGACGAGCAGAAGATTCCAAAAACTTACCACCCATCATGCCGATGCCGACTGATGCGCCCATAGCACCTAAACCAACGATCAAACCGCAAGCCAGTGCAACCAAACCCAAAACGCTTTCCATGATGACTCCTTAGAACAAAAAACGAGAAACTAAAAACAACAAACCAAGATAACCAAAGCAAGTCACATGCGCTTAGTGCGCATCGTGAGCCTGACCGGTATAGATGAGGGTCAACATCATAAAGATGAAGGCCTGCAACACGATGACCAAGATGTGGAACAACGTCCAAACAGTGCCGGCAATGATGTGGCCTGCAAACAGCAAGACGCCCGTAGTGGATAGTGCAAAGAAACCACCCATCAGGGCGATCAACATAAACACCAACTCACCAGCAAACATGTTGCCGAACAATCGCATGCCGTGCGACACCGTCTTGGCTAAGAATTCGATCATCTGCATGGCGAAGTTCACAACGCCAAGGATGATCGCAAAAATGGGGTTCTTGCTGGTGCCGAACGGTGCGCACACCAGCTCGTGCGCCCAACCGGCAACGCCTTTGATCTTGACGTTGTAGTACAGGCAAATCAGCAAAACGGAGGTTGACAATCCGAGTGTGGTTGACAAGTCAGCGGTTGGGACAACACGCAAATAGGAGTCGTGCGCTGAACCATAGCCAGCAGCCTCGTAGGCCATCCCCCACAGCACCGGCAACAGGTCCACTGGGATCATGTCCATGAAGTTCATCAGGAAAATCCAGACAAACACGGTCAAGGCCAACGGGCCAATCATTTTGCGGCTTTCGGCGTTGTGGATCACGCCCTTTGCTTGGTTATCAACCATCTCGACCATGATCTCGACGGCCGCCTGAAAGCGCCCAGGTACGCCGGCTGTTGCCTTGCGCGCAGCCATCCACAGTACAAAACAACCGATGACACCCAAAATCGCTGCAACCACGATTGAGTCAATGTTGAAAACAGAAAAGTCGACAATTGACTTTTGTTTCACCGTCTGCAAGTGCTGCAAGTGGTGAACGATGTATTCACTCGCTGTAGGTGCGTGCGCCTCAGTTGCCATAACAAGTCGTAGCCTTCAAAACTCAAACAAAGCGTTATCGGCGGGCCTTGATCAGTGCCACCACCAACCAATTCACCTTTAACGCCACCAAGAGGCCCGCCAATAAGGCGAGCCAGCTCAAATCACTTACAAACTTTGGCGCCGCAACCAATAAGGCCACCGACACCAAGAGCTTAAAACCTTCCCAAATCGCAAAGCCGAGCAACGATCCCGTTGGCGTTGTCGACAAGCGCCGCGTAAATCGACCCTGCAACCCCACCGCCATCAAAGCCGCAGGAATCACGATCGCCAAACCGCCGTAGGCGAATGAGACCGCAACCGCACGGTCGCTGATTGACCCCATCCACCCAGTCGCCTCTGCCATCCAGAGTAGCCCGGTTACCGTCAATACGGCAACCAATTGGTATCCCAATAAGAACCGGATCAACCCGCGTGGCTGGCGAGAACGCCATGCCTGTGCTGCCTCTGAGGACATCGGCTGAAAATCATCCGACTCATCGTCATCAAAACTTGAGGCCGCCGAGACCAATCCCGCTGGCGCGGCATAACGCTTGTCGTCGGCTTGTTTGACATCATGTGATGTCGACGGCGTCCGCATTATCCACACCTCGCATTACGAGAGATTTACAAAATAAATGCCACCCCCTGATGCTGGCAGCATGTACACGTGTAAACCCAACCGCCCTGATGGCGAGCCCAAGTTAGTCCGCGATTATACGTGTAAACCCGAACTGTTTGCAACGGGAATCGACAGATTTGTCCAAACGTCCTGAAATGACATCCGCTACGCGGGAGGCGATAATTGACGGCTTTCTTGACTCTGATCTCCTATGACCACACGGCCCGATGACTCGCTCATAACCTACCCTTGCCACTTCCCGATCAAGGTGATGGGGCATGCGCAGCCAGATTTTGTCCCGGCGCTGTGCCACATCGCCCGCCAGTTCGATCCGGGTTTTGATGAAGCCACAATCGAACTGCGCGACAGCAAAGGCGGCAACTATCAAGGGGTCACGCTGCTGGTGCAAGTGCACAACCGGGCGCAGCTCGACGAGCTTTACCGAACCCTTTCTAGCCACCCGATGGTCAAGGTGGTGTTGTAAATCACGCCCACGATGAACACCAAAGATCTGGGAATAGTCGCCTACGAGGCGTCGTTTAATGCGATGCGCGCGTTTACCGATGCCCGCGACGCCAACACCCCAGACGAGATTTGGTACTGCCAACACCCAGCGGTATTCACCCAAGGGCTGGCTGGTAAGGCGGATCACGTACACGATGCGGGCGACATACCGGTTGTCTCTAGTAATCGGGGGGGGCAGGTCACGTACCACGGCCCTGGCCAACTCATTGCCTACCCCCTCATCGACCTGAAGCGTGCAGGCTATTTTGTAAAAGAGTACGTTCACAAGCTTGAAGAGGCCGTCATCAGGACCTTGGCGACCTTGAACGTGGTGGGCCATCGCGTTCGCTCTGCACCCGGCATCTACGTTCGACTGGACAACCCTTTTGATCACGCCAAGCTGGGCACAGCGGAGCCGGGCGAGGACCCCTTCCGAGGCCTTGGCAAAATCAGCGCTCTCGGGATCAAGGTATCCAGACATTGCACCTACCACGGCCTGGCACTGAACGTACAAATGGACTTGCAACCATTTGACCGCATCAACCCTTGCGGCTACGCCGGCCTTCGAACGGTGGACCTCCATACAATAGGGGTTTCGGTGCCAGTAGCAGAAATTCAAACCACCTTGGATCGGTACCTTCGCCAGTTTCTCGTCACCTCTTGAAACGTCCTTCACTGCCCACACCCACCCGTTGACCATGACCGAACCCACCAAACCCTACGACGCCACAGCGAAGCAAAAGTCAGCCGACAAGGTCTCACGTATTCCCGTCAAAGTTGTGCCGGGTGAAACGCTCAAAAAGCCTGAATGGATTCGGGTGCGCGCGGGCAGCCCTAACACCCGCTTTTACGAAATCAAGGATATCTTGCGCAGCAACAAGCTCGTGACCGTGTGTGAAGAGGCGTCTTGCCCCAACATTGGCGAGTGCTTCGGTAAGGGCACGGCAACCTTCATGATCATGGGCGATAAATGCACCCGCCGATGCCCGTTCTGCGATGTCGGCCATGGGCGCCCTGATCCGTTGGACCCCGATGAACCCGCCAACCTGGGTCGCACCGTTGCGGCATTAAAGTTGAACTATGTGGTGGTTACCAGCGTCGACCGCGACGACCTGCGTGATGGGGGGGCAGCACACTTCGTGGCCTGCATCGACGCGATCCGTAAAGCATCGCCCAAAACCCAAATCGAAGTACTGGTGCCCGACTTCCGTGGGCGCGACGACCGCGCTTTAGAGATCCTCAAAGCGGCGCCGCCCGATGTGATGAACCACAATCTGGAGACCGTGCCTCGCCTCTACAAAGAGGCGCGACCGGGCTCGGATTACCAGTTCAGCCTGAACCTGCTCAAAAAGTTCAAGGCGGCATTTCCAGACGTCCCCACCAAGAGCGGACTGATGGTTGGCTTGGGTGAAACCGACGACGAGATTTTGGCTGTCATGCAGGACATGCGTGATCACAACATCGACATGCTGACGATTGGTCAGTATCTAGCGCCCAGTGGCCATCACTTGCCAGTCAAGCGTTACGTCCACCCCGACACCTTCAAGATGTTCGAGGCGCGCGCGCAAGCCATGGGTTTTAGCCACGCAGCGGTCGGCGCGATGGTGCGCTCAAGCTACCACGCCGATGTGCAGGCGCACGCCGCCGGCCTATCCGAAACACACAGCTAAACCTCCTTGAAAATTAATCCTCGTGGGGGTCTGTGGATGGCCGCCGGCGCCGTCGTCCTCTGGGCAAGCCTGGCACCGTTAGGCGTCGCGCTTTCGCATGTCCCCCCTTTTCTACTGACCGGTCTTGCATTACTGGCAGGCGGCTTGGTTGCACTGCCAATCAACGGGTTACGTGCCCGTACTTGGCGGGTTTCATGGCCACTGCTCGCATTAGGGGTTTATGGCCTTTTTGGCTTTCATTTTTTACTGTTCATCTCGTTGCGATTAGCGCCCCCCGTCGAGGCGAACTTGGTTAACTATTTGTGGCCACTCGGCATCGTTGTGATGGCTCCGTTATTTTTAAACGAGGTACGCTGGCAATGGCGCTATGGCATTGCAGCGTTGATTGGTTTTTCGGGCGCCGCGATCGCCATTTTGTCGCGCGGCACCACCGGACCTGACGGCCACGAGCAAGCCTGGTTGGGCTACACCTTGGCATTGGGGTCTGCATGGGTTTGGAGCAGTTACTCTTTGCTCACCAAACGCGCAGGTCACCTGCAAACCGGTGCGATCGGTACATTTTGTGTCGTCAGTGGTTTACTGGCACTTGTCGCGCATTGGCTACTTGAACCCGCGATGGCGCTGGACCTCCAAGACCTGATGCTCATCACATTACTTGGGCTTGGCCCGTTAGGCGGCTCGTTTTATTTATGGCATGTCGCGCTCCATAACGCAGACGCTCGACGCGTGGGCCTGATTGCATTTGCCACCCCGCTGTTGTCAACCGTGGCCTTGTTGATTCAAAACCAAGAACCACTGCGCGCCTCGATTGCAGTGGCGACTGGCATGGTGGTGTTTGCCGCGTGGTTGGGATCGCGCAACGACGCTTAACGCATCGCCCAAACACCCAGTGCGGGACCTACCGCTAGCAATGGCAAAACGACCTCAAGTGGCCAGTGCTGAGCCAACTGCGTACTCAGCAGAATGCTGACAATGGAGATGGCAAACCCGATGCTGTTGGTCATGGTCAAAATGCTACCCACTAGGTGGGAAGGTGCACGGCTTGCGGTTAAAGCGGAAAACTGGGGTGAGTCGCCCGCCACTGTGATGCCCCATACCAGTAACCAAGCGTAGAACAGTGCATCGGGCGCTTGCAACATGAGTGGCGCCAACAAGCAGCACAAGCCGCTGATACCCAACTGTGTGGTGGCGACCCGCACGCCGCCGACTTTCGCGACCAGATGGCCGCCAATCACACAACCGAGCGCCCCCGAGCCCATGATGGCAAACGACCACCACAACACCGGCTCGCCTGCCAACCGAGTGCCGAGGATGAACGGCAGCAATACCCAAACGGTATAGAGCTCCCACATGTGACCAAAGTAACCCAGTACTGGGCGACGGACCAACCGATTCGTCCACATGACCCCGAAGGCAGACCACGTCAAGGCAACCGGGCGATGTTGAGCTGGCACACGTTGACGCAGCGACAACACCAATAACCCACCAGCCACAGCCAAAACGGCAACGGCGACCATCAGGGTCTCCCAAGGCAAGCTGGCCGTAACCGCCCGCAATCCGTGCGCACTGGCCGAACCCAGTACCAATGCGCCGACCAACCAGCCCAGTGCATGGCCTAAACCCTTCGGGAACCACTGGGCTGCGATCTTCATACCAACCGGGTAAATACCAGCCAAGCACAGACCGGTCAAAAAGCGACACATCAACAAGACGACGTAATGGTCGATACGCAACCAGGCAACGATCGTGAGCGCTGCGCCGCCCAACGACGAAAGAAAAAACACCCACCGCGGGTCAAAGCGGTCTGCGATCATCGCGAGCGCAAAAAGCAGCGTGCCCACAATAAAGCCGAACTGCAGCGCGGCAGTGAGCGTGCCGACCGCGGTGGCGGGCCACTGCAGGCTGACTTGAAGATCGGGGACGATCGCGTTGATCGCGAACCACAGTGACGTGCCAGCAAACTGGGCCACGACCAGTGCAGGCAAGACGTACCAAGGTACGTCGGCCGCTGTGTCAGAGGGGTGGGACACTGTGCGGGTCGTCGCTCTGCAAAATTTCGTCAGCCCATGGCGCCAACTGTGCGGCATTGCTTCGAAGTATTTGCCTCTTCACCGCAGGAATTTGCGTGGGATGCATTGAAAAATTACGCAAACCCAAACCAAGTAAGAACGCCGTAAATTGCGTATCGCCCGCCATCTCACCACACACGGAGACATGCTTACCCTGCGCACGAGCGGTCTTGATGACCTGGGCCAGTAGACCAAGAATGGCGGGGTGCCAAGGGTCATAAAGATGCGCAACGGATTCGTCCACACGATCGATCGCCAGCGTATATTGGATCAAGTCGTTGGTGCCAATGGAGAGGAAGTCAAAGTACTTCAAGAAGACTGATGTCATCATGGCTGCCGCCGGCACCTCAATCATGGCACCCAAGCGCACCGAGCCATACGCCACGCCCTCGGCATCAAGCTGCTGGCGGGCTCGATCGATCAGTTGAAGGGTCTGCTTGATCTCACTCACATGGGCCAGCATGGGGATGAGTAAATCAATTTGGCCAAACGCTGCCGCACGCAAAATCGCACGCAGCTGGACCACAAACATCGCGGGCTCCGCCAAACACCAGCGAATGGCGCGCAAACCCAACGCCGGATTCAAGTGGTCATCAGCGCCCCCACGCGCTTGCCGATCAAGTGGCTTGTCGGCACCAATATCGATGGTGCGTATGGTGACGGGCATGCCATGCATGCCTTCGACGGCGGCCTTGTAGGCTAAGAATTGCTCTTCCTCATCCGGCAGTTGGGATTGTCCCTTCGCTGTACGACCCATGAACAAAAATTCGCTGCGGAACAGGCCGACGCCGACAGCGCCCGCCTCAATCGCGGCATCGGTATCGCCAGGTTGCTCGATGTTGGCCATCAACTGCACTGCTTCGCCGTCCAAAGTGACAGCCGGTGTATGCCGCAAACGGGTGAGGCGCTCGCGCTCTAGGTTACCTTCGCGCTGTTTGAAGATGTACTCCTCGATCAGCGTGGGGGATGGATCGACCAGCAGCACGCCGCCGTCCCCATCGATCACAAGCCAATCGTCTTGCTTGATCAATTGGCTGGCGCTGCGCGCGCCCACCACGGCCGGGATATCGAGGCCCCGCGCAACAATGGCCGTATGCGAGGTTTTACCGCCCACCTCAGTCACAAACCCCGCAAAAATACTTTGCTTGAATTGCAGCAAGTCGGATGGCGACAAATCACGTGCCACCAGAATCAGCGGCGCGGCTTCGTCAGGGGCCAACGCCTTTTCCAGCGCCGGCGGTAGCTCGCCACGATCGTGGTTACGGCCAATCGTTGACTTTGGCACCCGGTCAAAGACAGATGATCCCTCACCCGCCAACACCACCAACATGCGCTCAATCACCTGTTCCAGATCAGCCTTGCGCTCCCGCAGGTAAGGGTCTTCCATCTCGTCAAATTGCCGCGCCAATACCTCAAGCTGCGCCGTCAGTGCCCATTCAGCGTTGTAATGACGCTCAACAATCCAATCACTCACCCCTTTGGCAAGGGTTTGATCTTGCAGCAGCATCAGATGCACATCTAAAAGGGCGGTTAGTTCCGCTGGTGCATCGCTTGCGGGCAAGTCCACCAAGCCGCGCTGCACCTGCTCGATTTCTTGCACGACGGTGTCGCGCGCAGCGGCCATACGTCGCAACTCTTTGCCAATGTCTGTCGGCTCAATGAAGTAGTGCGCCACGTCCATGCGGCTGGACGCCATCACAACGGCGCGTCCAATCACGACGCCACGTGATACCGCTTGGCCATGGATTGAAAAGCTCACTCGCCTTCTCCAAATTTGTCGTTGATCAGTGCGCAAATCGCGTCCATTGCAGCACGTTCATCAACGCCATCGGTTTCGATCTCGACCGTGGCACCGATACCAGCCGCCAGCATCATCACACCCATGATGCTCTTGGCGTTGATACGCCGCTCATTGCGCGTCATCCATACATCGCACGCGAAACTACCAGCTAGCTTGGTGAGCTTCGCAGAGGCGCGCGCATGCAAACCCAACTTATTACTAATGATTATTTTTTCTTGGATCATCGGATCGCTTAGCTTGGTTCTGTGGGGCGGTTAGATTGACCGCCAAGATGCCTTGGGTGCCACCCGCCGTCGCTTTACTCACAACGCTGTCCAAGGGCTCGTGGCGGTAATGCATGGCACGTAACAACATGGGCAAATTGACACCCGCCAAAACACGACAGTGCCCGTCGTCAACCAGTTGCCCTGCGGTGTTGGCGGGTGTGGCGCCGAAGATATCAGTCAGGACGAGCAACTCGTCGGCATCGTGGCTGAGCAATTTAGCGGCTGCAAAAATTTCTTCGGGTGACTGGTTGGCGTCCACATCGAGTGTTCGCAACTCGTCGGCAGCATCGGGCAGTATGTGACGCACGCAGCTCTGAAGCGCGGTTGCCAAAGGCGTGTGGGCAATTACCAATATGGTTGTCATAGCGTCACATTATCCATGGCTGCGCTTTATTTCTGCCAGGCGAATCCATCCCAAAATTGGTTAATGACCGCCGACGGTTGATCGGGTCCATAGACCGCCATTTGCACCAAGGTCTGGCCTTTTCGAGCGTAGCCCCAGGTGGCCTCCACACGCTCACCGCCCGCGCGTTGGCCACTGGCTTGCCACCGCTGCGCCGTGTCGCTACCCTTCACTGACCAGTCGCTCTGTGGCGTATCCGGCAGCACGGCTTTCACGGATGCCGCCGCCGCTCGTCGCCAATTGGCCAGCGCCGCAGTTGCGTCAGCGCCATCTGGCAGAACGACCCATGCAACCGCAAAAGTAAAACCGTCGGTATCACAGGCGCGGACCTCCAGCGACACCGGTGGCGTCGCCAAGGGAACCATTCGGGCAGAGGCTTCCGGCTTACACGGCATCAGCGCACTGGCTTGGGCAGTATCCAGAGATAATTGGCGCCAGTTGTAGGTTGGGCTACAGCCAACAATCGCCCAAACCGCCACAAGAGCGGCCGAAACTCGGACAATAACGTCATGAATCACAGTCAAACAAACTCCTTAGCCCTCAAGGGCGTCCGCGTATTGGATTTATCGCGCGTATTGGCCGGGCCTTGGTGCACCCAAACGCTGGGCGATCTAGGTGCTGACATTATCAAGGTAGAAAAACCCGGAAGCGGTGACGACACACGCGGCTGGGGCCCCCCGTTCTTAGCAGACCGTAACGGCTCGGATACCAACCAAGCCGCGTATTACCTAGGGACCAACCGCAACAAACGGAGTTTAGCCTGCGACATTGCGACCTCGGAGGGCCAGGCACTTATCAAACAGTTGGTGGCGAAATGCGACGTATTTGTCGAAAACTTTAAAGTCGGTGACATGGCTCGGTATGGGCTGGACTATGCGCAGCTGCGCCTCATCAACCCGGCAATTGTCTACTGCTCCGTCACTGGGTTTGGCCAGACGGGGCCCTACAAAGACCGTGCGGGATATGACTACGCCATACAAGGTATGGGCGGCCTGATGAGCGTAACCGGCGAGCGCGATGACCTACCGGGTGGCGGCCCGCAGAAAGTGGGCGTCGCGGTCGCAGACCTGTTCACTGGCATGTACGCCACCGTTGGGATCTTGGCCGCATTGCGGCATGCCGAAGCCACCGGAGAAGGACAGCACATCGACATGGCGTTGTTAGACACGCAGGTCGCGATGTTGGCGAACTTAGGTGCTAACTATCTGGTGCGGGGCCGGGCGGAGGGCAAAGTCCCAGGCCGGGCGGGTAATGCGCATATCAATATCGTGCCGTATCAGGTGTTTGAGGCAGCGCCTGCACCGAATGGCGACCCACAATACCTGATCGTAGCGGTTGGCAACGACGGGCAGTTCGCCAAACTCTGCAGCGTAATTGGTCAGCCGGAATGGGCCACCGACAGCCGCTTCAGTACGAATGCGGCGCGGGTGCGGCACCGCGACATTTTGGTGCCGCAGATTGCAGCGTTGTTACGACAGCAGGCCAAGCAGCACTGGCTAAGCGCCCTAGAGGCGGCCAAAGTCCCCTGCGGACCCATCAATAACCTCGCCGAGGTATTCGACGACCCTCAGGTGCAAGCAAGGGGCATGGTCGATCGGTGGTCGCACGCGTTCGCCGATGACGTGTCATTGGTTGCGAGCCCACTTAAACTTAGCCAAACGCCTGTTGCCCATCACTACCCGCCCCCTACCCTTGGCGAGCACACAGACGAGTTGCTCCGCGAGTTGCTAGCACTGGATGAGGCGGCACTGACCGCGTTGCGCAAAGCCGGCGTGATCGCTTGATCTCACAGATAATTCAGCCATGAACCTGCCACCCGCCAATGACCTGCCCCGTCACGCTTTCTTGGCGCAAAAGAAGGGGTTTCCGCTGGTCGTCATGACCAGTTTATCGGGGTGCCCGTATTGCGACTTGGTGCGTCAGCACTTGGTCCCCATGATGGCAGAGGGCAAAGTACTCGCGGTGCAGTTGAACCTGCGCGACTCGGGCAGCCAAGTCGTCGACTTTGACGGTGTGTTGCGGTCGCCAGATTCGATCGGCAAGCGATGGGACGCACGGTTTGCGCCCACCGTTTTGTTTTTCGATACCAACGGGAAAGAGCTGGCTGAGCGATTGAGGGGCGTAGCGGTTCCTGACTTCTATGGCGCGTATTTGGAAGACCGACTTGAATCCAGCGCCAGGGCGCTTGCGAAGCGCGTTTCGTAGGGTGCCCTTGAAAGCGGAACTCAAGGCTTCGCTGAGACTCTACAACGAGGCCAAGATGCAACTTTTACGTGTAAACGACCATGGTTAACCCGCCTTTGACATCCGACCAATCACACGACCTCCACACCACTCTCCGGTTGGCAGCGAACCTTATAGCGACAACGTGGCGAGGTTGGCTTGCTTGCGTCGCCCTGTTGGCGTTGGCCAGCTGTGGCTCGAATGCGGCAGCGCCACAGTCCAAGTTTTTATTGATCGACGGGTCGACCACCACACTGAGTGCAATGCGTGGGCAGGTGGTATTGGTCAACTTTTGGGCAACAAGTTGCACGAGTTGTGTGGCGGAGATGCCAGAACTCATCGAGACGCATCAACGCTACAAAGATAAGGGTTACGAGACGGTTGCAGTCGCCATGAGCTACGATCCCGCAACCTATGTGCTGAACTTTGCGAACACCCGTAATCTGCCCTTCAAGGTCGCGTTAGATCAAAACGATACCTTGGCGAAGGCGTGGGGCGATGTGAAACTCACGCCCACCACGTTCATCGTGAACAAACGCGGCGAGATCGTGAAATCATTTGTCGGTCCGCCCAATTTCGAGTCATTGCATGCGCTGATCGAGGACCTTTTGGCGCAACCCGCGTGAAAAAACGGGTTGACGCGCTGGAGCACTCGGTTATTCCTTATACGCGTCGTGGCAGGCCTTGCACGAACGCGCGGTGTCTCCGAATGCCACCTTCAGTTTAGCCTGGTCACCCGTTTTCGCAGCCTCTAACAAGCCGGCTGTCGCAGTCTGCATTTTTTTGGAACGTGCGAGGAACTCTTCTTTTTCCAACCAAATTTCCGCGCGGGCGCCTGACTTGATCGATTCGGTTTCATCGCCAAAAGCTGCCCATGGCAAAGCGCTCACGGTTTTAACGACGTTCGCATCGAAGGCGGCTTGGGCTGAGTCAAATGGCTTTTTACCATTGACCATCGCGCCGATACTGCCGAAATGCACACCCATCAGTTTGAATGCACCTTGACGATATTCGACAGCATGCTTGGCGTTTTTAAATTGCGCGGCCGCAGGTGCGGACGCGACGGTAAAACTGATACAAATGAGAGCCATCAGTGAACGGGCTGATAAAACTTGGCGCATGGGTATCCTTTCGATTAATGATGTGATTAGCGTAACTTAAGTTGTGTCACCTGGCGGCTCAATTTTTATTAAAACCAGCAGCGCCCAAGGGTTTCGCTCAGGCATGATGGCAATTCTTTAGAGGAGAGGGCAATGAAATCCGTAAGAGTTTGGGACCTTCCCACCCGCCTATTCCATTGGATGCTGGCAGTCAGCGTCGTCGCCATGTTCATCACGGGAAACCTCGAGAGTGACGACGCATTGACTTGGCATTTTAGGATTGGTTATTTCATAGCCAGTTTGCTTCTTTTCCGTTTGGTGTGGGGGTTTGTGGGCGGTTATTGGTCTCGATTTGCTAATTTTCGTTGGTCACTGGCAGGTTTTCGTTTAGCGCTCCGCAACGGTCTGCAGGAGCCACCTCACCTTGGGCATGGCCACGCTGGGAGTTGGGCGGTCTTAGGGTTGTTATTGATACTCTTTGCACAAGTCGGTACGGGACTGTTCAGTGATAACGACATCTCGATGGCGGGCCCGTTTTCGCACCTGCTCGACGGTGATCTGGTCGGGACAATCACAGGTATCCATAAAGAGGTGACCAAGCTTGGCGTGCTGCTCATGGTGGTGCTTCATGTGGCGGCGATCGCCTTTTACGCTTTCAAGCGCCGCCAGAATTTGGTGCCCGCTATGCTTAAAGGGGATCAGGCAGCCGATACCCCGTCCACACCCAGCGCTGATGGAGCGCCTCAACGGCTATTCGCGCTGGCGGTGTGGAGTGCTTGTGCGTTAGCGGTTTGGTCGCTGGTCACCTATTTTGGCTAGAACAGCCGTTCCGGCTATGATGACGCGATGGATTTGGAGCGCGGTGCTGAGGTAACGTTTAAATGGGTGACGGCTGGTGCGCCACTGGCTGATGCGAGGCAACTCATCGCCGAATTTGGCGATAAGTCAACGGTCGACCTTGGTTTTCAAGATTTCGAGGCGGAGCTGGCGAACTTGCCCGCTCCGTATAGTGCACCCGGCGGAGGCCTGCTGGTGGTTCGAGTCGGAGATGAGCCGGCGGGTTGCTGCGCGTTCAAGGCCGCCCCGCCATGCGACTACCCCAACGCAGCCGAACTAAAACGGTTGTACGTGCGGAAGATCTTCAGGGGATTTGGTCTTGGGCAGCAACTGGTCGAGCACTGCATGACAGCGGCTGCGGCTGCCGGCTACGACTGTCTGTTGCTAGACACGTTGGATGAGCGGGAAACAGTAAGGGGCCTTTATAGCCAGCTGGGCTTTGAAGTTATCCCACCTTACTATTTCAGCCCCTTACCGGGTGCACACCACCTTCGCGCAGGGCTCACGGGTGGCGCACGCTCGTTTTAGTTCTCGTCAGCCCTTGGCTTGTGCCAACAAGGTGGCTGCATCGCTCACTTCAAACTTACCGGGTGCTTCGACGTTGAGATGCGTGACAACGCCATCTTTCACCAGCATGGAGTAACGCTGGCTGCGCAGACCCATGCCGCGACCGTTGAGGTCCAGGGTGAGGTCAACGGCACGTGCAAATGAGGCATCGCCGTCGCCGAGCATGCGCACTTTACCTTCGGTTTTTTGATCGCGTGCCCAAGCACCCATCACGAACGCATCATTCACGCTGACACACCAAATCTCATCCACGCCAGCGGCTTTTAACTGCTCAGCATGGTCACGGTAACCCGGAACGTGCTGGGCGGAACAGGTGGGGGTGAACGCGCCAGGTAACGCAAACAATGCAATGGTCTTGCCAGCGGTTGCGGCCGCGACATCCACTTCATTAGGGCCGACACTGCAGCCCTCAGTGGCGACTTCAATGAATTCACGTAAGGTGCCTGCTGGCAATTTTTCTCCGACTTTGATCACGGTCTACTCCTAAAGTTAATCTGGGTCAGCAAAGCTGACACTGCGAATATTACAAACGAAAAAGGCGATCAACTCAGTTGATCGCCTCTTAACACTTACTGCCAATAGGGCATCTAAGCTTTACACCAAGTTGGCCTTTTGAACCAAACGAGTCGCTACCCAATTCTTTGTTTTAGAGATGGGGCGGCTCTCGGTGATTTCGATCACGTCGCCCAGTTGAAACTGGTCTTCCTGATCATGTGCGTGGTACTTGCTAGAGCGGGCAACAATTTTGCCGTACAGGTCGTGCTTAACGCGGCGTTCGACCATAACAGTTACTGTTTTAGAGCGCTTGTCGCTAACCACCGTACCAATCAAGGTACGGCTACGGGTTGGTTTTGCTTCAGTCATTTCTTCGCTCCTCACTTGGCAGCCAATTTCTCGGCCAAAATAGTTTTGGCACGAGCGATTGCGCGTCGTGTACTGCTCATGGAGGCAGTGTTGGTCAATTGCTGGGTGCCTTTTTGCATACGCAGTCCAAAGTGTGCTTTTTGCAAAGCTTTCACTTCAACGGCGACGCCGGCGGCGTCTTTTTGGCGCAGTTCAGTCGTATTCATATTTAATTCTCCTGTTACTGGCCAAGCATGCGGGTGACAAAAGTCGTACGCAGAGGCAACTTGGCCGCAGCCAAAGTGAACGCCTCGCGTGCCAAGGCTTCAGGCACACCAACGATTTCGTACAGCACTTTACCGGGCTGGATTTCAGCCACGTAGTACTCAACGCTACCCTTACCGTTACCCATACGAACCTCTGCAGGCTTGTTTGAGATTGGCTTATCGGGGAACACGCGGATCCAGATACGACCACCACGCTTCACGTGACGGTTAATGGCGCGACGAGCGGATTCGATTTGACGTGCTGTCAAACGACCACGGTCGATTGACTTCAGGCCGAAATCGCCAAAGGCTACGGTATTGCCAGTTGTGGCGATACCTGTATTGCGGCCTTTTTGCTCTTTACGGAATTTACGACGAGCGGGTTGCAGCATGATTATTCTCCTTTACCGTCCGCGGCTGAAGCGGGCGCGGCCTTACGAACGCGCTTAACGGCAGGTTTAGCTTCGCCACCAGTGGCTTCAGCGGGTTTGTCACTGCCATCGGCAGGCGCGGCATTGCTACCGGCTGGACGACGACCACCGCGTGCGGGACGATCACCATCACGGCGGGGACCGCGCGGACGACGCTCTTCTTCACGAGGCTCAACAGCTACTGGTGCGTCGTTGCGACCCAAGGTATCACCCTTGTAGACCCACACCTTCACACCAATGATGCCGTACGTGGTTTTAGCTTCTGAGGTTGCGTAGTCGATATCGGCACGCATGGTGTGAAGCGGCACGCGACCTTCGCGATACCACTCTGTACGAGCGATTTCAATACCGTTCAAACGGCCAGCAGACATGATCTTGATACCCTGCGCACCGAGACGCATCGCATTTTGCATCGCGCGCTTCATGGCGCGCCGGAACATAATGCGCTTCTCGAGCTGCTGGGTAATGCTGTCGGCGATCAACTTGGCATCGATTTCGGGCTTGCGCACTTCTTCGATGTTGACGGCAACAGGCACGCCCAACTTATCGGTCAACTCTTTCTTGAGTTTCTCGATGTCTTCACCCTTCTTACCAATCACGACGCCAGGACGTGCTGAGAAGATGGTGATGCGTGCGTTTTTAGCAGGACGCTCGATCAGTACACGTGAAACGGAGGCGTTCTTCAGCTTTTCCTTCAGGTACTCACGCACCTTAATGTCTTCAGCTAACATGCCTGCGAAATCACGGTTGCTGGCGTACCAGCGGCTAGCCCAGTTACGAGATACCGCTAAGCGGAATCCGGTAGGGTTAATTTTTTGACCCATATATTTAGACCTCTCAGTTTCCAACCGTCACATAAATGTGACAGGTGGGTTTGCTGATACGGTTACCACGGCCTTTTGCACGAGCCGTGAACCGCTTCAATGTAGCGCCTTGCTCGACGTAAATGCTCTTGACTTTGAGTTCATCAATGTCAGCACCGTCGTTGTGCTCGGCATTGGCAATCGCAGACTCAAGAGCCTTTTTGATAATGCCAGCGGCCTTCTTTTGGGTAAACATCAGCGTGTTGAGTGCCTGATCGACTTTTTTGCCACGAATGAGGTCGGCAACCAGTCGTCCTTTGTCTGCAGACAAACGCACGCCGCGAACGATAGAGCGGGTTTCCATGGTTTTTCCTTACTTCTTCGCTTTTTTATCGGCCGGGTGGCCTTTAAAAGTACGGGTCAGGGAGAACTCCCCGAGTTTGTGACCGACCATTTGTTCGGTGACATACACGGGCACGTGTTGACGGCCATTGTGAACAGCAATCGTCAGACCGATGAAATCGGGCAGGATTGTTGAACGACGTGACCATGTTTTTACAGGCTTCTTGTCTTTAGTCGAGACTGCTTTCTCGACCTTGGCAAGAAGGTGATGGTCAACGAAGGGACCTTTTTTTAGTGAACGAGCCATTTCGTTAACCTTTTACTTCTTGCGACGCGAAACGATCATGTTCTGCGTGCGACGGTTGTTACGAGTACGGTAGCCCTTGGTCATATTGCCCCAAGGATCGACGGGGACGCGGCCTTCGCCGGTACGGCCTTCACCACCACCATGCGGGTGATCAACAGGGTTCATTGCCACACCACGAACCGTAGGACGGATACCCATCCAACGCTTCACACCGGCTTTACCCAGTTGACGCAGGCTGTGCTCGGCGTTGCCGACTTCGCCAATGGTTGCGCGGCATTCGATGTGGATCTTGCGAACCTCACCTGAGCGCAGGCGAACCTGAGCGTACACGCCTTCACGAGCCATCAACACCGCAGAGGCACCCGCCGTGCGAGCGATCTGTGCACCTTTGCCGACTTGCAGCTCGATACAGTGAATCGTTGAACCCACAGGAATATTGCGGATCGGCAGGGTGTTACCAGCGCGGATTGGCGCTTCGATACCAGACATGAGTTGCGCACCGATTTCAACGCCGCGAGGGGCAATGATGTAACGGCGCTCGCCATCGGCGTAGCAAATCAAAGCGATATGCGCGCTACGGTTGGGGTCGTACTCAATACGCTCAACTTTTGCAGGGATACCATCTTTGTTACGGCGGAAATCAACCACGCGGTAGTGGTGCTTATGACCACCGCCCTTGTGGCGAACGGTTATGTGACCGTTGTTGTTACGACCAGCCTTTTGGAATTGAGATTCCAACAAGGGCGCGTAACCAGCACCTTTGTGCAGGTGATCACGCGAAATACTGACAACGTGGCGACGACCCGCAGAAGTTGGTTTGGTTTTAATAACAGCCATGATTAAGCGACCTCCCCACCCAAGTTGAGTTCTTGACCAGGCTTCAGCGTCACAAACGCCTTACGCGTGTGATCACGGCGACCAACAGTCTTACCAAAGCGCTTTGATTTGCCCTTTTGGTTTGCCACAGCCACAGCCTCGACTTGAACTTTGAACAACAACTCAACAGCCGCCTTGATTTCGGGCTTGCTGGCGTCGCGCAAAACTTTAAACATCACAGTGTTGGACTTTTCAGCGACCATGGTTGCCTTTTCAGACACGATGGGCGTAACCAACAGCTGCATCAAACGACCTTCGTCAAACTTTACGGCGTTCATGCGAACATCTCCTGCAGTTTGGCTACGGCTGCCTTGGTCACAATAACCTTCTTGAAGAAGACCAAAGAGACGGGATCAGCGTAGCGGGGCTCAACAACCATCACGTTTGGCAGGTTGCGTGAGGCGAGATACAAATTCTCGTCAACCTCATCAGCAATCACCAACACAGATTTCAGGTTCATCGCCTTGAATTTGTCGGCCAGGACTTTCGTCTTGGGAGACTCGAGCTTTAAAGACTCGACAACAGCCAAACGGCCATCACGAACCAACTGCGAGAAGATAGAAGCCATACCAGCGCGGTACATCTTCTTGTTCACTTTTTGTGTGAAGTTCTCGAATGGTGTGTTTGGGAAAGCGCGACCGCCTCCACGCCAGATGGGAGAAGAAGTCATACCAGCACGCGCACGACCTGTGCCCTTTTGCTTGAAAGGCTTCTTGGTTGAGTGCTTAACCGTGCCACGGTCTTTTTGAGCACGGGTACCTTGACGTGCATTGGCCTGGTAGGCCACGACGATCTGATGCACCAATGATTCGTTGTAATCACGACCGAAAACGGTGTCCAACACATCAATGTTTGACGCGGCTTGACCCTGGTCGTTTAGGAGTTCGACTTGCATCAGTTCGCTCCTTGCTTAGCGGCAACTTTCACGGTGGCACGAACGGTCACGAAACCGCCGGGTGCGCCGGGAATAGAGCCTTTGATGAGTAACAACTGACGCGTTTCATCAACACGTACGATGTCGAGGTTTTGTGTGGTTACGGTGGCATCGCCCATGTGGCCAGTCATCTTCTTACCGGGGAAGATGCGGCCGGGGTCTTGTGCCATACCGATTGAGCCAGGCACGTTGTGCGAACGGCTGTTACCGTGCGACGCGCGCTGTGATTTAAAGTTGTGACGCTTGATGGTACCGGCGAAGCCCTTACCAATCGAGGTGCCTTGCACATCAACTTTTTGACCCGCAGCAAACAATGTAACGGGTACAGCGGCACCGGCGGCATATTGCGCGGCGACCTCTGGGGTTACACGGAATTCTTTGGTGATTTCGCCAGCTTCAACGCCAGCTTTGGCCAAGTGGCCAGCCGCAGGCTTGGTTACGCGTGAGGCGCGGCGCTTGCCGAACGTCAACTGCAACGCATCGTAGCCATCAGTGGCTTGGGTTTTGACTTGCGCCACACGGTTGTCAGATACATCGACCACCGTGACGGGCACTGAATCGCCGTCATCGGTGAACAGACGTGTCATGCCCACCTTGCGACCCAACAACCCGAGGGAGTTGCTAAGACTCATTATTTTCTCCGTTCCCGACTTCAATTGGCCGGGGCTGATTTGGTTAATTTGGCTACTTTAGGCGTAACCTTTGCCGTCAATTTTCATTGATGGCACACCACCCATTTTGGGCAGAGCCTGCGATTATAGAACCAAATGCCAGAAAAGCGCAAGCGCCGCTGGCATTTGGTAGCTAAATCGCCACTGCAGGGTTACTGCAGCTTGATCTCGACATCGACGCCCGCAGGCAAATCCAGTTTCATCAGGGCATCAACGGTCTTGTCGGTAGGTTCGACAATGTCCATCAAACGCTGGTGCGTACGGATTTCCAACTGGTCACGGCTGGTCTTGTTGACGTGGGGTGAGCGCAAAATGTCGAAGCGCTTCATGCGTGTAGGCAAGGGCACTGGACCTTTCACGATCGCGCCCGTGCGCTTCGCGGTGTCAACGATCTCAGCAGCAGACGCGTCGATCAACTTGTAGTCAAACGCCTTCAGGCGAATGCGAATTTTCTGTTTTTGCATAATTTTCTCTTGAGTATGTTGGTTGAAACAGGCTGGTCGCCGGGACTAAACCCTGCGACCAGTTATCCCAAGAGGAATTAAGCGTGGATCTTAGCGACCACACCAGCGCCGACGGTACGGCCGCCTTCGCGAATAGCGAAACGCAGGCCCTCTTCCATCGCGATTGGCGCAATCAAAGTCACTTCGATTGACACGTTATCGCCAGGCATCACCATCTCTTTGCCTTCGGGCAACTTGATCGAACCCGTCACGTCCGTCGTACGGAAGTAGAACTGGGGACGGTAGTTGCTGAAGAATGGCGTGTGACGGCCACCCTCGTCCTTGGACAACACATAGATCTCGCCTGAGAACTGCGTGTGTGGCTTGATTGAGCCGGGCTTGCACAGCACTTGGCCGCGCTCGACTTCTTCACGCTTCGTGCCGCGCAACAAAATACCCACGTTATCGCCTGCTTGACCTTGGTCCAGCAACTTGCGGAACATCTCAACGCCCGTGCAAGTGGTCTTGAGCGTGTCGTGGATACCCACGATCTCGATCTCTTCACCAACCTTGATGATGCCGCGCTCGATACGACCGGTCACCACCGTGCCGCGACCAGAGATTGAGAACACGTCTTCAACAGGCATCAGGAATGAGCCATCAACCGCACGCTCGGGCGTGGGGATGTAGGTGTCCAGCGCATCGGCCAGCTTCATGATCGCGCCTTCGCCCAGGTCGCCCTTGTCGCCTTCAACGGCCAACTTGGCTGAGCCGTGGATGATGGGGGTGTCGTCGCCAGGGAAGTCGTACTTAGACAACAACTCGCGCACTTCCATCTCGACCAGCTCCAACAACTCTGCGTCGTCAACCATGTCGCACTTGTTCAAGAACACAATGATGTAAGGCACACCCACCTGGCGGGCCAACAAAATGTGCTCGCGGGTCTGGGGCATGGGGCCGTCTGCGGCTGAGCACACCAAAATCGCGCCGTCCATCTGCGCAGCACCCGTGATCATGTTCTTCACATAGTCAGCGTGGCCAGGGCAGTCAACGTGTGCGTAGTGACGGTTAGCCGTCTCGTACTCAACGTGCGCGGTGTTAATCGTGATACCACGGGCCTTCTCTTCAGGCGCGCCGTCAATCTGATCGTACGCGCGTGCTTCGCCGCCGAACTTCGCCGCCAACACGGTCGTGATCGCCGCTGTCAACGTGGTTTTACCGTGGTCAACGTGACCAATCGTGCCCACGTTCACGTGGGGCTTGGTACGCTCGAATTTGCTTTTTGCCATTTT
>JAUJFZ010000001.1:90000-691188 GCA_030441535.1 Betaproteobacteria bacterium LSUCC0117 | reverse complement strand
AAAAACAGCCGTCGGTCAACAGAAGGACAGGCTCAAGAACAGGCCGCCAAAGAAAAATTCGCACCAGGTGTTATGGCGCTGGGCGCGAAAGCGGTGTACTTTATCTACACTTCCGACACCACGTTCAACGTAGTAACGATTTATCCAGATGAGGCAACTGCGACAAATGCCGCAGAGAAGCAACGTGCTATCCGCGCGCAGGCCTCGACAGAGCTGCCTGTGAGTATGACGGGTGAGGTACGGGGGGAGGTTTTTGCGTCAAGTTAACGCAAGTTTGCTCACCTTGATAAACGAGTGGCATTCCCCCAAACCTGTAGACACTCTTCGATCAGAGCGATTACGACTGAACTCCTAAACCACCTCTGTATTCTCTTTCGATTGGAGGTCTACTCGTCAGGACGCGTAATGAGTAATACCGCTTATTTGCCAAGCCAGAGCCCTAATTCAATCTCGTAAAGATACTTGATACCCTTTAGACAGGCTAATAACACCGACTGAACACTATTGTTACCCTGCGGGGCTTACCTCTTACGGGGGTCTGGTGGGGACGCTAGAGGTAATTAGCCTGCACCTGACTGTAGCTAAGACGCTTATGCATCCGCGACAGCTAGTGCCTCCCCCTCTTGCAAACACTTGAGGGTAATAACAATAATCAATAAAAACAATCACCGCCAACGAGCAATTTCGACTAGATGCATCAACGTCTCCTCTCTAGTTGCTTGAGGATATTCCTTGTGTCTTTATGCATAGGCTATATAGGGAAGTACTTCGATGACCAATCCGTTATCAGAGGCTCAAAGCATACCCAGAAAGCCTCCTACGAAGGCTAATGCCACCTACATCCAGTACCTGACCCTCAGTGATGTTTCTCCCCACGCCCAGCTAATAACCAGCCTCCTTGATGAGCTAACTCAGGCTGTTGGGCGTAAACGGGAGGCAGATAACAAGCTCGTCAGAACAGCAGGCAGACTCATACTCGCCAACCTAGTTCAGACGGTGTTCACTCGCAATTGGCTTGCTATCTCTCTTAAAGAAGATGCCTACACGACTGGGCAGTATCTAAAAGACAACCTGTTTCTGTCATACGGTGCAACGAGAGCAACGTTGAACAAGATGGTGCAGATGGAATGGTTGGAGGAGCCAATCAAGGGTAGCAACCTTACTGGTCAAGCAACCCTTTATTCACCAACACTATGGCTAGAAGAGGCGATAGCAGGCTGGTTGTATGCCGTTGAGAAGCCTTTTGACCCACCGCATGTTCTGCTTAGCTGGGAGGAGAGGAAAGGCAAAAAGACCGTCAAACACCGAGAGCCGCTGTCAACGCTCCCCGACTCACACCCAGATATAGTTCGGCTAGCTCGAATCAATGCTTTTCTCAGTAAGCAGACGTATGCGTTAAAAGCACCTGTGACACTCATCTATCGTCGGGACATACAGCCCTTCTTCCTGCATGGTGGACGAATCTACACCGACATACAGAGGCTACCTGCGAGGAAAGCTAAGGTTAGGTTGAACACCCTCATCAATGGTCAGCCTGTCGTAGAGATTGACTTGAAGGCTAACCACATTCGCATGGCTGCCGCTCTTGAAGGTATTGAGCTTCCGGCTGACCCTTACATTGATATTGCAAACCGATTGGGTGTGACACGAGATCAAGTCAAATTAACCATCAACCGAAGCATTGGCTCCTCCCACGCTGGACGCAACGAATGGGGTGTAGCGCATCCTGACGATGATGAGGTGGACTTACCGCTAGACACCTTCAAACGTATCAAAGAGGAAGCACAAAGAACTTACCCGTTCCTCGCCCTTGATCAGGGTTTAGGCTTGAAGCTACAAAGCCTAGAAGGACAGGTCATGCTCCAAGCAATGGACAGACTCTTGAAACTCGGAATCGTCTCTTTACCCATTCACGATGCCCTGATGGTTACTGATGGCATGTTGGCGGTAAATGCCGCTGAGCAACACTTGAAGGATGCTTGGAGTGAGACGCTTGGTGTTAGCTTTGCGCCATACGTCACGATTAACAGACCTTAGGCGTGATTACAAAATAAATGCCTAAACGACTCCTGCATGCAATTGTTCTTGGAACAGGTAAGGGGGCTGAGAGTGAACAGGCTTTAGACCGACTTCCGCTGCTTCTGGGTGAATGTAAGCAGAGACAGGTTTACATTCTTAGCAATGTGCCGTTGAATGTGACTGTTAGCAGTATCAAAAGTCGGTGGAGGTGCTTAGGGCTTGTTCGTGGTTAGTGCCAAAGAAGACCAAGGACTTGATGGCTCTTATCCCAGACATATCAGAGAGAACGGCTAGAGGACGTTCAGCAAGGTGGTGATTTCGTCCTGCTAGAAGTTGTGTACCAACGTTGTTCCAGTTTTTACCTATTTGCGTCGGTGAAAGCAGAGCAGAGTGGATTAACTAATCACTGCGGGAGGGCTTGTCTGCATATTTCGGAGAAATGCCATAGCGCCACACCAGCGCATTGATCGAGTTGCCACGTCATCTCTTTAGCGATAACGTCTCTTTCTTTTGGAAATCAAAGACTCAAATGAAATCGATACCTCCCAGCGACACACGCATCCTTGACATGGACGCGAGTGCTTTGTCTCTTGCTATTCATGAAAAGCACGTGTCTTGCCGTGAGGTGATGAGCGCTACGCTTGACCGCATTGCAGTGCTCAACCCGCACTACAACGCAATCGTTTCTCTGCAGGATGCCGACCTGCTGTTGGCGCAGGCAGACGAGCGAGATTCCCAGTTGGCTCAGGGCATTTCCATGGGCTGGATGCACGGGATGCCGCAGGCGATTAAAGATCTGAGTGCGACGGCAGGCATCGTCACCACCCATGGGTCGCCGCTGCTTCGAGATTCTATTCCGGCTACCGATAGCTTGATGGTGGAGCGCATGAAACAAGCAGGTTGCATCGTCATTGGCAAAACCAACACGCCTGAATTTGGGCTGGGATCGCACACATTTAATGACGTGTTTGGGGTCACCCGTAACGCCTACGATGCCACTCTCTCGGCAGGCGGTAGTAGTGGCGGCGGCGCCGTTGCCTTGGCCTTGCGGTTACTACCAGTCGCAGATGGGTCCGACTTTATGGGTAGTCTGCGTAATCCGGCAGGTTGGAACAATGTATTTGGTTTTCGACCTAGTCAGGGACGGGTGCCTGGGTGGCCCAACCAAGACACTTGGATGTCGCAGCTTGGAACCGAGGGACCCATGGGGCGCACGGTGCAGGATGTGGCACACCTGCTTGATGTACAAGCTGGATTTGATGCGCGTTCGCCGTTGTCGATTTCAGACGGCGTGCGATTTAACGTACCTTTGGACGGCTTCGATGGCAAGGATGTTCGCATCGCTTGGCTGGGGGATCTGTCTGGCTATTTGCCGATGGAGCAGGGAATTTTGGACATTTGTGAACAGGGTCTTGCGCGGTTGCAACGTCTCGGCTGTGCGGTCGAACCAACAGCACTTGGAACGCCTCCCGAGAATGTCTGGCAGTCATGGTTGGTTTGGCGTTGTGCGTTGGTTGCCTCCCGGCTTGCGCCAATGTTGTTGAAACCAAAAAACCGCGCTTTCATTAAGCCTGAAGCGCTGTGGGAGTACGACCAAGCCGCAAGTCTGACAGGTACCGATTTCATCAGAGCAAGCGTTGAACGCACGATGTTCTACCGGCATTTACTGTCTCACTTTGAACAATACGATTTCTTGGCGTTACCGGTTTCGCAAGTTTGGCCATTTGACGCTGAGGAGCGCTGGCCAAAATGCATCAGTGGCGTTGCCATGGATACATATCACCGTTGGATGGAGGTCGTGATTTACGCCACATTTGCTGGACTGCCATGCATAAGCGTACCAGTCGGTTTCAATGAGAAAGGGCTGCCAATGGGGATGCAATTAATCGGCAAGCCGAGAGGGGATCTAGCCGTGCTACAACTCGCACACGCCTACGAGGCGGTGTCTCAGGATTTAGTGCAACGCAGACCTGAAACTGTCTATTAGCTGGGTGGCTTTGTGGTGCAGAACGGCGACGTCCTCTCTTAGCGGTTAACGCTGACTCAAATTTACTCTTTTTTGTATCTGGGCAGGTACAACAGTATCCGATTGAACAACAACCCCTCCCCGGGGGGCTAAGACCCGCGATGGGCTCGTGTGAATACGCAGTCTTTACGCAATTTTTACGCAATGGTATAAATAAAAAAGCCGCTGGGTTCACTGGGAACAGCGGCGTGCATAGAGAGCAACTGGTGCCGGAAAGAGGAATCGAACCCCCGACCTTCTCATTACGAATGAGCTGCTCTACCGACTGAGCTATTCCGGCGCCGGGCTAAATTATAGCGGGGTAGCGTTTTGGCTTAGGCGTGGTATTCGGTCACGCGGTCGACTTCGTTTTTACTACCCAAAATAACGCTCACGCGTTGATGCAGCGCGTCGGGCTTAATGTCTAGGATGCGCTGTTTGCCGTTGGTGGCTGCGCCGCCTGCTTGCTCGATTAACCAACTCATGGGGTTGGCTTCGTACATCAGGCGCAGCTTGCCTGGTTTGTTGGGCTCGCGCTTATCCCACGGGTACATGAACACGCCACCACGGGTCAGTATGCGGTGGACGTCTGCCACCATACTGGCGATCCAGCGCATGTTGAAGTTCTTCTCCCGCGGGCCTTCGGTACCGGCCAAACACTCGTCGACGTATCGCTTGACGGGGGTATCCCAGTGCCGCATGTTGCTCATGTTGATTGCGAACTCTTGCGTATCTTCAGGGACTTTGACGTTTTCGTGTGTGAGCACAAATGAGCCTTGCTCGCGGTCCAGCGTAAACATGGCGACGCCGTTACCGACGGTTAACACCAAGGTGGTTTGCGGGCCGTAGACGCAGTATCCAGCCGCCACTTGTTGATTGCCGGCTTGCAAAAAGTCAGCCTCCGTTACAGCGGGGCTGTTGGTAGGCTTCTTTAAAACGCTGAAGATAGTACCGATGCTGACATTCACATCAATGTTGCTGGAGCCGTCTAGGGGGTCAAACAGCAACAGGTACTCGCCTTGCGGGTAGCGGTTGGGAATGACGTGGATGCTGTCCATTTCCTCGCTGGCCATTGCGGCGAGGTGACCACCCCATTCGTTGGCTTCGATCAAGACTTCGTTCGCGATGATGTCCAATTTCTTCTGCACTTCACCCTGAACATTCTCGGACTCGGTAGCACCCAAAATATCCCCCAACGCGCCTTTGGTGACCGAGAGGCTGATGCCTTTGCACGAACGCGCAACCACTTCCAGCAGCAATCGCAACTGCGGCGGGATCGTGCCGTGGTCACGTTCTTGTTCGATCAGGTAGCGGGTGAGTGAGACACGTGAGGCTGGCATGTTGCGTCCTGTTGGAATGATGCGTGTGGGTTAGGCCAATGCGCGGGAAACGACTTCGCGAACGTCCGCACTGAGGTCGGGTTTTGCCGCGACACGTTCAATAGCGATACGGGCAGCGGCTTTGTATGGCTCGGCCAAAATTTCCCAGCGATCCAAGGCGCGGGCCAAGCGCGCGGCCACCTGCGGGTTGAAGGCATCAAGCTCGATCACTTTTTCCGCCCACAGCACGTAGCCGCCGGCGTCTGCACGGTGGAAGGCGGCAGGGTTACCTTGGCAATAGGTTGACAGCACACTGCGCGCGCGGTTGGGGTTTTTGATGCTGAAGTCGGGGTGCGCCAACAAGCGCTTAACTGACGCCAGCACATCGCCACCCCGGTCAACGCGGCCGCACTGGAGGGCAAACCACTTGTCAAGAACCAAGGCGTCGTGTTTGAACATGGCATAGAAGCGGTCAAGCGCAACACCGGCCAAGTGACTGCCCGAGTTAACCAGCGCTGCCATGGCGCCGAATCGGTCGGTCATGTTATTGGCGAGGTTGAATCGTTGCAGCGCTTGCTGGGACCATTGCGCATCCCCGGTTTTGACGCCATTGAGAACCAGGTAGTTCAGCGCCAAATTAGCCAAGCCACGTTGGCCGCTGCTTTGCGCGTCGGGGCGGTAACTTTGCGTCGCGTTGTAAGCAGCAAAAGCCTCCGCCCACTCGGTCGCCAGCGCCTGCGCAATGGCGGAGCGCATTTGCTCGCGAACGCTGTGGATACGTTGGGGGTCCACACTGTGGAGTTGCTCCGCGATATAGGATTCGCTGGGCAGGGTCAGTACCAACTCTTTGAAGCCGGGTGCAAGTGACGGGTGCCGCAGCGCTGCACGCAACGCGTTGAGGTAGGCCTCATCGAGTGCAACCTCACCGCCCTGACGAATGGCGCCCAATAACCGACCTAGTGCCAAGCGTTGAGAGGCTTCCCACTGGTTGAAGGGGTCGCTGTCATGCGCCAACAAATGCAACCACTGCAAATCGCTGAGGTCAATGTCCAGCACCACGGGGGCACTGAATCCGCGCAGCAGCGACGGCACGACGGGTTGCGTCACGTTGGTAAAGACAAAGCGCTCGCTGGGCTCGTTGAGCACCAAGGTTCGCGTGGTCATAACTGGCGCATCGGGGTCATCGTTGCTCAGCGTCAAGGGGATGGCGGTACCGTCTTGGCCTACCAAGCCCACAGACACGGGAATGACGAAGGGGTCTTTGACCGGTTGACCGGGTGTCGGCGCGCAGGATTGACGCAGCTCCAACGTGAAGGTCTGACTACCCTCGGCGTAGGTCCCTACCGCATGGACGCGCGGGGTACCCGCTTGGCTGTACCAGCGTTTGAAGGCTGTGAGGTGTTGTGTGAGGTCTGAGTTGGGGTTGGCATCTGCGATGGCTTGGATGAAGTCATCACAGGTCACGGCTTGGCCATCAAATCGCTCGAAATACAGCGCCATGCCTTTGGCAAAACCGTCGCGCCCAACCAAGGTTTGCATCATGCGCACGACCTCGGCACCTTTTTCATAAATGGTGACGGTGTAGAAGTTGTTGATTTCTTCGTACTGGTCAGGGCGCACAGGGTGAGCCATGGGGCCGGCGTCCTCGGGGAATTGCGCGGTGCGCAGCACACGCACGTCGTCAATGCGCTTCACCGCGCGACCTGAGGCGCTACCCGCCATGTCTTGACTGAATTCCTGGTCGCGGAAGACGGTCAAGCCTTCTTTTAAAGACAGCTGGAACCAGTCGCGACAAGTGACGCGGTTTCCTGTCCAGTTGTGAAAGTATTCGTGGGCGACCACACTCTCGACGTTGGCAAAGTCGGTGTCGGTCGCGGTGGCTGGACTGGCCAATACGAACTTGGTGTTGAAGACGTTTAAGCCTTTGTTTTCCATGGCGCCCATGTTGAAGTCGCTGGTCGCGACGATCATGAAACGCTCTAAATCAAGCGGCAGATTGAAGCGCGATTCATCCCACGCAATGCTCGCCATCAGCGCGTTCATGGCGTGCTCGGTTTTGTCGAGGTCGCCCGGACGCACGTAGATCTGCAGCAGATGCGATTGCCCGTTGCGCGCGGTGATGCGCTGCTCACGGCAAACCAAGTCGCCCGCAACCAATGCAAACAGGTAAGACGGTTTGGGGTGGGGGTCTTGCCAGCGGGCGAAGTGGCGGCCATCCGGTAAATCACCGCTTTCAACTAAATTGCCGTTGGCCAACAGCACGGGGAACGCCGCTTTGCTGGCGCGCAAAATGACCTCGTAGGTGGCCATGACGTCAGGGCGATCCAGGAAGTACGTGATGCGGCGGAAGCCTTGTGCTTCGCACTGGGTGAAAAACGTTTGGTTGCTCATGTACAAGCCCATGAGCTGTGTGTTTTGCTCGGGGTTGCACATCGTCAGCAACTCAAGGTCGAAGGGCTCAAGCCCCTCCGGCAGACTTTCTAATACGAGGTCGCCGTTGTCGATTTTGAAGCTGCTGCCCTGGCCATTCACCATCACCCGCGTGAGCGTCAGGTCCTCGCCCTGCAAACGCAGGGGCTGCACCGCCACATCGGGGTTCCGACGCAGGCGCATCTTATTGAGTACCCGCGTTTTGGTCGGGTCTAGGTCGAAGCTGAGCGTGACCGTTTCAATCCAGAAAGCGGGCGCTGCATAGTCTTCACGCTTAATTACCGTGGTCATTTGTGAGGCATCTGCCATCAGTGCTTGCATAGTGAGTGATCCAATGTGCTGTAGGGGTGCTGATCAAACGCCTTGCTTGAGCGAGGCTTCGATGAAGGCGTCAAGGTCACCGTCCAACACCTTTTGGGTGTTGGTGGCCTCCACGCCAGTGCGCAGGTCTTTGATGCGGCTTTGATCGAGAACGTACGATCGAATTTGGTGGCCCCAGCCCACATCCGTTTTACCGTCTTCCAGCTTTTGTTGCTCTTCCATGCGCTTGCGCATTTCGTAGTCGTAGAGCTTGGAGCGCAGGCGCTTCCAGGCGACATCTCGGTTACTGTGCTGGCTGCGACTGTCCTGGCACTGCACCACGATGTTCGTGGGGATGTGCGTCAAGCGCACGGCCGAGTCGGTCTTGTTGATGTGCTGTCCACCTGCACCACTCGCGCGGTAGGTGTCAGTGCGCACATCGGCGGGGTTGATGTCGATCTCGATCGAGTCGTCGATTTCGGGGTAAACAAAAATCGATGCGAACGACGTGTGACGACCCCCCGACGAGTCAAAAGGCGATTTCCGCACCAAGCGGTGTACGCCGCTCTCGGTTCGGAGGAGGCCGAACGCGTAGTCACCTTCGACCTTGATGGTTGCGCCTTTGATCCCCGCGACGTCGCCTGGGGTCTCATCTTCGATCGTGGTTTTGAAATCTTGCCGCTCGGCGTAGCGCAAGTATTGGCGCAGCAGCATGCTGGCCCAGTCGCAGGCCTCTGTGCCACCGGCGCCGGCCTGGATGTCGATGAAGCAATTGTTGGGGTCGGCCTCTTGATTAAACATACGCCGAAACTCAAGGCGCTCAACCGTGGGGGTCAACAGAGCCACGTCTTTGGCAATGGCGCGCAAACCTGAGTCGTCGTCTTGCGACATCTCAAACAACTCGCGGTTGTCTGCCAAGTCACCGTCTAGTTTGCGGATGACGCCGACGATGTCATCGAGGGTTTTCTTTTCTTTGCCGAGCTCTTGGGCTCGTTTGGGGTCATTCCAGACGTTGGGGTCTTCTAGTGCCGCTTCAACTTCGCGCAGACGATTTTCTTTGGCATCGAAGTCAAAGATACCTCCGTAATTCACCGACACGCGCTTGCAAGTCGTCGATGAGGTTAGAGAGGGTGTTGATTTGTTCGGCTTCCATGGCGTTCTCGGCAGTTCTGCAGTTGGGGTAAACGACTATTTTCTCATGCTCTGAGCTTAGGTTATGAAATCCATCACCATTTCTGCCAATTCCTCAGGTTTATCGTGGTGGAGCATGTGTCCAACGTCTGCCATAACCCGGGTTTCAACCTGTGGAATATGGGTCAGTCGCTCCGCAAATTCAGCTTGTGTGAATTTGTTTTTCCACCAGGTTTGTAGGCTGTCTTCCGCAGCCCGAACAAACAGGGTGGGGGCGGTGATGCGCTGGTAGACTGCCACTGTCTCGGGGGCTTGAAAAAGGTTTGCCCCCACGACTTTGTGGGCGGCGTGGCCGTTGATTTGCCAGCGACCATCCGTGGTTTTTGAGGCCCATTGCCCAGCCAACCAGGCGGCCTTGTCGGCACTGAGCCGAGGGTTAGTTTTCGTGAGCCGATTGGCGACTGCGGTCAACGATTCGTATGTCTTAAGGTCTTTTTCGCCAGCGTTAAACGCGGCAATTTCATCCAGCCATTGCGCGTACCGGCCCGGTGCTTGGCTGGGACGTGTCGATGCCAAACCAAACCCCTCCAGGTTGACCAAGCGCCTGATCCGGTTGGGTCGAACACCCGCGTACTTGGTGGCGATGTGGCCCCCGAGGCTGTGGCCAAGCAGATCGATGGGTTGATCGCCTACAAGTGATTGGAGGATGGCGTCGAGGTCGGCTAAATAATCGGCAAACCAGAAGCTGTCTGCAAACGCCGGCTGGGTGCCGCCGAATCCACGCAGGTCGGGGGCGATGACCCAACGGTCGTCGGCCAGGGCGTCGACCATAAATTGGAAAGACGCGCCAATGTCCATCCAGCCATGCACCATGACCAATGGTGGTACGTCGGGCTTCGGCGTCCCCCACGTTCTGAGGTGATAGGCCAGCCCGCGAATGGGTAGGGTATGACTTTGGCTTGCCCGCTTAACTTGGTACATTGCGTCTTGATACATTCGGGTATCTTAAGAAATATTGACGACCTTGATAGAAGGTAGGCGACACGCCATGAAAACACCCGCAACCCACGCGAATTCGCCTCAGCCGGGGGACCACTACGACACGCTGTCTCAGCAGTTTCGATGGTCAGTTCCCCCTTACTTCAACATGGCGGAGTGGTGCGCCCGACGCTGGGCTGAACGCAAGGACGGTTATTACCGAACGGCCATTATCGATCAAGCCCCTAGCGGGTCGCCCGACGAACCGTTGGGCGGCGAGCATCGGTACAGCTATCAGGCCTTGCAGCAGGCTGCGGACCGGTTATCGCATGCCCTGATTGAACAAGGCGTGAAACGCGGTGATCGGGTGGCGATCGTCATGCCCCAACGCTTTGAGACGGCGGTTGCCTACATCGCGCTGTTACAAATGGGCGCCGTGGGGATGCCGCTGTCGCAGTTGTTTGGGCCTCAGGCGTTGGCCTATCGCTTCCAGGATAGTCAGGCCGTTGCGGCCATTGCAGACGATGCAACCATCGGCGGTGTGGCTGAGGTGCTTCTCGATTGCCCACAGCTGCGCTTAGTGGTCCATGTTGGCGACTCGGCGGCGACACGACCCCCGCTGCCCGATACGGTTAAGTACCTGCCATGGACAGAAACCCAAACGAGCCCTGTTGAGCCGTTCGAGCTGGTTCAAACCCGGGCGACCGACCCGGCGGTGTTGATCTACACGAGTGGCACAACGGGTAATCCAAAGGGGGCGCTGATTCCGCACAGCGCCCTGATTGGTAATTTGACGGGCTTTATCGCCAGCCAAAACTGGTTTGGCTATGACCCCTTAGGAGCCGGCTGCGACGGGCTGGGCATGCCTGTGGAGCCGCAGTTCGACACGGTGTTTTGGAGTCCCGCTGATTGGGCCTGGACGGGCGGTTTGATGGACGCCTTGCTGCCTTGTTTGGTATTCGGCCGGCCGATCGTGGCCTTTGCAGGACGCTTCTCGCCAGATACCGCCTTTGCATTGATGCAGAGACACCGGGTCACGCACAGTTTTTTGTTTCCCACGGCCCTGAAAGCCATGATGAAGGCTTATCCGCAACCGAGCAAACAGTTCCGATTGCAACTACACGGGTTGATGAGCGCGGGTGAGGCTGTTGGCGATGCTGTATTTGCCTGGTGTGAAAAAGAGCTCGGCGTCGTGGTCAACGAGATGTTTGGACAAACTGAGGTGAACTACATCGTGGGCAATTGCGCCATGAATAACCAACGCAGCGTGGTGGGATGGCCCGCAAAAGCAGGCAGCATGGGTAAGGGCTACCCGGGACACACCGTGGATGTGATTGACGATGCCGGAAACCGCTGCCCCGATGACGTGATCGGTGAGGTAGCCGTGAAGCGTTACGCGCTCGATTGCCAACCTGACCCCGTGTTTTTTATTGGCTACTGGAACAACCCCGAAGCAACCGCGAAAAAGTTCACCGGTGATTGGTGCCGAACGGGCGATCTTGCGCGCCGCGATGCCGATGGTTACCTGTGGTACGCCGGGCGCACCGATGACATGTTCAAAGCTGCGGGTTATCGCATTGGCCCCGGCGAAATTGAAAACTGTTTGGTCAAGCATGCTGCGGTACTCAATGCCGCGGTAGTGCCCAGACCCGACAAGGCCCGTGGCGCGACAGTGAAGGCATTTGTGGTCTTGGCGCCCGAGGTGGCGGCAACAAGAACTGCGTTAACAGACGCGCAGCGCGCCGATTGGGATGCGGCGCTCATAGCGGATCTTCAGAAACATGTGCGGGGTAAGTTGGCGCCCTATGAGTATCCGAAGGATGTCGAGTTTGTTGACGCATTGCCCATGACCACGACCGGTAAAGTCCAGCGCCGAGTGTTACGCTTGTTGGAAGAATCACGCGCCACAGAAGGAGCTTAGATCGTGACAAACACAACGCCATTTCCATCGTTATCGCTCCGTCAGTCTGACTTAAAAGTGGGCCCTATTTGTTTGGGAACCATGACGTTTGGTGAGCAGGTGGATGAGGCCACCTCGCACGCCATCATGGACCGCGCGTTGGCGCGAGGCGTTCACTTTTGGGATACCGCTGAAATTTATTCGGTACCCACCAAAGCGGAGACCTGTGGCGCCACCGAGACCATCATGGGGCGCTGGTTTGCAAAGAACCCGGGCAAACGTGCGCAGGTGGTTTTGGCATCTAAAGTAGCGGGCCCGTCGCGTGGCATGCCATGGGTGCGGGGGGAAAACAGTGGCCTGACCGCAGCGGAAATTGAAGCGGCGTGTGAGGCCAGTTTGCGACGCCTGCAAACCGACGTGATCGATCTGTACCAAATCCACTGGCCTGCTCGTAATGTGCCCGCATTTGGGCAGATGTATTTCGATCCCAACAAGGAGGCCGATTGCGCGCCCATTTTGGAGCAATTGGAGGCGATGCAACGCTTGGTGAAAGCGGGTAAGGTGCGCGCCATTGGCTTATCAAACGAAACGCCGTATGGCGTGCATGAATTCGTGCGTTTGGCTGAAGTCCACCAACTGCCACGCATTGCCACTGTGCAAAACCCATTCAATTTGGTGAACCGGTCAGTCGAGAACGCGCTGTCCGAAAGCCTGTACCGTTTGGGTGTTGATTTACTGGCCTACTCGCCATTGGCCTTTGGCCTTTTAACTGGCAAATACGACGATACCGGGTTGGTGCACAGTGGCCCGCCGCAAGGTCGTTTGGCTATTTATGAATCGACCCAAAAGCAGCGCTGGGGCCGTCCGCGTGCCCTTGATGCAGCCCGTGCGTATAACGCGCTGGCGCGTGAGAAGGGACTGACACCGCACCAGATGGCGCTGGCGTTTTGCTACCAGCATTGGGTTGCGAAAAGCACCATCATTGGCGTCATCAATTGCGAGCAGTTAGACGCCTGTATCGATGCGTTTGATTGCCAATTAGACGCCGAGACGTTGGCTGCCATTGATGCGTTACGATTCGCGTGGGGTGACCCCGCGGTTTGACCTTGTGGGCCACCCAACCACCTTTTTTTGAATCTCCGTTATGAACGCCACATCTAATCTCTGGATGCCCATTGCCATGGTCATCGCCGCCTACCTGTTGGGTTCGGTCGCCTTTGCGATTGTGATCAGCAAGATCATGGGCATTGCTGATCCCCGTACGTTTGGCAGTCGCAACCCGGGCGCTACCAACGTTTTACGATCGGGCAAACGATCGGCGGCCATCGCTACGTTGGTGTTGGATGCGCTGAAGGGCTTTATTCCAGTGCTGCTGATGTTGCGATTCGCAACCGAATGGGGTTTCGGGGGCAGCGCTTCCGAGTGGGGCGCCTTGGTTGGTCTTGCGGCGTTTTTAGGACACTTGTACCCCGTGTTTTTTGGTTTCAAGGGGGGCAAGGGCGTGGCGACCGCGGTTGGTGTGCTGTTTGGGCTGGAGCCGACGCTGGGCTTGGCTTGCCTCGCCACGTTTTTGATATTGCTTTATTTCAGTCGTTTTGTGTCTTTGGCATCGGTTGTCGCCGCTGTATTCGCGCCGTTTTATTGGTTATTTGGCCATGGCGTGGCGTGGCAAGCGGGCGCTGTCTCGACGGGTTGTTTGGCCGTCATGTCACTGATGTTGATCTGGCGTCACCGTGACAACCTCGGTCGCATTATGAAGGGCACAGAGAGCAAACTGGGCCAGTCAAAAAAGTAATTGCTTGTTTAAAAAAGGATGGTCATGAGTCAGGTTGAAAACAACGGCATCACGCGCTTTCATGTTGGTGAGCGTCTCAGCGAATCAGCGGTTTTTAATGGCGTTGTGTACCTGGCCGGTATGGTGCCCGAGGCGGGTGATACCGATATCGAGGGTCAAACCCGCGACGTTTTGAACCAAATCGAGCAGCGTTTGCGCGAGGCCGGCAGTGATAAGTCACGACTGCTGAGGGTGCAAATTTACCTCAGCAATATCGACGATATTCAGGCCATGAACACCGTGTGGGATGCCTGGGTAACGCCTGGTAACACGCCCCCCCGCGCCACGGTGGAGGCTCGTTTGGCCAACCCCAACTACAAAATTGAGGTAGTTGCGACCGCTGCGGTTAATCCCTGAAGTTATTGAAGGTGAGGGGGAGATCAGGGATCTCTGAGCGAATCAGCGCCATGGCGGCCTGCAAATCATCGCGTTTGCCGCCCGTCACGCGCACGCTGTCACCTTGGATGGCGCCTTGGACCTTCAGCTTGCTGCCCTTGAGCACCTGCTGAATTTTTTTGCCGTCCTCGGTGGCGATACCACTGCGAACCACAGCGGTTTGTTTGACACGATCACCGCCAATTTTCTCCACTTTCCCCATGTCGATGAAACGCACATCGACGTTTCGTTTCGCCAGTTTGTTGCGCATGATGTCGTCGATTTGCGTGAGTTGGAAATCGGCGTCGCCAGTTAGCGTGATCTCCTTGTCCTTCAGCTCGATGGCGGCGGAAGTGCCTTTGAAGTCGAATCGGTTGCCAATTTCTTTGGCAGCCTGATCGATGGCATTTTTGACTTCGACCATATCGGGTTCCATTACGGTATCGAATGAGGGCATGGCTGTGTAATCCTAATTTAATGCGACAATTTCCGGATGTCGGAACCGTCAATATTAGTGCAGAAAAACGTCTCGCTGCAAGCATTCAACACCTTTGGGATTGCGGCACGTGCGCGTGAGTTGTTGGTGATTCGTGATGTCGAGTCGGCGCAAGCTGCTGTGCGTTCGGGGCTGCTGCGCGATCGCTCGCTCTTCATATTGGGCGGTGGCAGCAATATCGTCTTGACGGCCGATGTGAGTGCGCTGGTTCTGAAAGTAGAAATTCCAGGCATGGCACTGGTGGGCGAAACCGACCGCCATTGGATCGTTGCCGCTGGGGCCGGGGTCGATTGGCACGAGTTTGTGTGCTGGACGGTTGCACAGGGCTGGCCGGGCTTAGAGAACATGGCCCTGATACCGGGTGTCTGTGGCGCCGCACCCGTTCAAAACATTGGGGCTTACGGCGTCGAATTACAAGATCGATTTGAGGCGCTCGACGCAATTGACTTGCAAACTGGCGAGCCCTTCACCCTGCGTGCCGACCAATGTGGCTTTGGCTACCGCGACTCTGTCTTTAAACACGCGCCCGCTGCGCCACTGGCGATGGGGCTGAAGGGGCGCGCACTCATCACACAGGTGCGATTTGCGCTCCCTAAACGATGGGTGCCAGAGCTCGGTTACCTTGATTTGCAAAAGCAGGTCGCCGCGACGGGCATCGACAAGCCCACGCCACAACAGGTACTGGATTGGGTGGTGGGCATTCGTCAAGCGAAGTTGCCAGACCCTAAAGTGATCGGTAATGCGGGCAGCTTTTTCAAAAATCCCACGGTATCTGTCGAGCAGTGCGCGGACATCATTGGGCGTGAACCGAATTTGGTGCACTACCCCTTACCCGATGGGCGTATCAAGCTGGCAGCTGGTTGGTTGATTGATGCGTGTGGCTGGCGCGGCAAGTCGATTGGACTTGCTGGCGTGTACGAGAAACAGGCCTTGGTGTTGGTGAACCGGGGCAACGCCCAGCAAGCCGTCACAGGCGGAGAGGTGATGACCTTGGCCAAGGCTATTCAAACCAGCGTGTTCGAACGATTCGGGCTCATGCTTGAGCCCGAACCCGAGGTCGTTTAACGCGCAGAGACTTATTTTTTGGCGTCTTGGTCGTTTGCCAGTTTGAGCATGTCGGCGCCATCACCCAACGCCAGCAAGCCTGACTTGGCGTAGATGCCCAACTTGTCGCGCGTGTCAACGATATCGAGATTGCGCATGGTCAGCTGACCGATGCGGTCGCGTGGTGTGAACATGGATTCGCCGCGCTCCATCGTTAAACGCTCGGCCTGGTAGGTCAGGTTGGGCGAGTCGGTGTTCATGATGGTGTAGTCGTTGCCACGACGCAATTCCAAAGTCACTTCACCCGTGACGGCACGCGCCACCCAGCGTTGCGCGGTCTCGCGCAACATGATGGCTTGCGGGTCAAACCAGCGGCCTTGATACAGCAAACGGCCCAATCGCAGCCCATTGATGCGGTACTGCTCAATCGTGTCTTCGTTGTGAATACCCGTGACCAAACGCTCGTAGGCGATGTGCAACAGGGCCATGCCGGGGGCTTCGTAAATCCCGCGGCTCTTGGCTTCGATGATGCGATTTTCGATCTGGTCGCTCATGCCCAAGCCATGGCGTCCACTGATACGGTTGGCCTCCAGAATCAGTTCGACGCTGTCGCTGAAAGTTTTGCCGTTTAAGGCAACGGGCTGGCCTTCTTCAAAACGTACGGTGACTTGTTCGCGCTTAACTTCGACATCATCACGCCAGTGGGCGACGCCCATGATGGGCTTGACGATGTGCATGCCGCTGGCGAGGCTCTCGAGGTCTTTCGCCTCGTGCGTGGCACCCAGCATGTTTGAGTCGGTCGAGTAGGCCTTTTCAGACGACATCTTGTAGTCGAAACCCGCGGCCTGCATGAACGCAGACATCTCGGCACGTCCACCTAATTCGTCAATGAACAGTTGGTCGAGCCAAGGCTTATAAATTTGGAGTGAGGGGTTGGTCAGCAGACCGTAGCGGTAAAAGCGCTCAATGTCGTTGCCTTTGTAGGTGCTGCCGTCACCCCAGATGTTGACGTCGTCCTCGCGCATGGCGGCGACCAGCATGGTGCCCGTTACAGCGCGGCCGATAGGCGTGGTGTTGAAGTAGGTGATGCCGCCGGTTGAAATGTGGAAGGCACCGCTCTGAAGGGCTGCAATACCCTCATTGGCCAGCTGAATCCGACAATCGATCAGTCGAGCTGCCTCGGCACCGTAGGCCATGGCTTTGCGAGGTATTTCATCGTAATCCGGCTCATCGGGCTGCCCGAGGTTGGCGGTGTACGCATAGGGCACGGCGCCTTTTTGACGCATCCACAACAGAGCCGCGCTGGTGTCTAAACCGCCAGAAAAAGCGATGCCGACCTTTTGACCAGCAGGTAAATTTTGAAGAATCGTTGCCATGGGTAATCCGTGCAAAAAGTGTGGGGGAGCCGGGGCGTCAGGATGATGCCGACGCAACCCTCAATTGTAGTGGAGCCGGTGTGTCAGGCCCACGGCACAGCGGGTTTCAGATGCGTTTTGCCCAATCGTCGGCGTTAAATCCGACGGTCACGTCGCCATTCGCCCACACCACCACGGGGCGTTTGATCACGCTGGGTAACCGCGTGGCCAGCGCCTGAGCCGTTGTGGCATCGGTCACGTTGGCTTTTTCGGCGTCATCCAGTTGGCGCCACGTCGTGCCCTTGCGGTTGATCAATATCGACCAATCGACCTGTGCCAGCCACTTTGGGATCGCATCGGGCGGCACGCCTTGCTTTTTGAAGTCGTGGAATTGCACATCCAGGCCCTGTGCGGCGAGCCAGGTTCGGGCCTTTTTGACCGTGTCGCAGTTGGGAATACCAAAGACTTGGATCGAATTTTGGGTGGCTTGTGGATCGTTCATGGGTATATATTTTGCCCCGTCTTGGTGACCGGCGAATGGCTGAGACAATAACGGCTTTCATACAAGCGTCGCCCATGCCTGATTCGACCCCGTTGCCCCGTAATTTAGCCGATTGGTTGCATCACCTTGAGCAACTACACCCTGTTGCCATTGATATGGGGTTGGACCGGGTACAGCGCGTGGCCGCCTGCCTGCCCGACCAATTGCGCATGCCGTGCCCTGTGATCACGGTCGCTGGCACCAACGGCAAAGGGTCAACCTGCGCCATGCTTGAGGCGATTTTGTCGCAGTCTGGCTATCGGACCGCGCTCTATACATCCCCCCATTTGGTTGATTTCGAAGAGCGGTGCCGCCTGAACGGTGATCACGTCAGTGCAGAGGATCTCTGCACAGCCTTCAGCACAGTGGCCGCTGCGTGCGAGGCCGCTGGGGGCGTCAGCCTGACCTATTTTGAGTTCACCACACTGGGTATTTTGCGCGTTATGCAATTGGCCAAGCCCGATGTCATGATTTTGGAGGTGGGGCTGGGTGGGCGTTTGGATGCGGTGAATGCCGTGGATGCCGATTGCGCCATCATCACCAGTGTGGATTTAGACCATCAGGCCTATCTCGGCGATACCCGCGAGGCGATTGGCCGAGAGAAAGCTGGCATCATGCGCCCTGGCAAGCCGGCGATCGTGAGTGACCCCTTACCCCCCACCAGCGTGACGGACCATGCAGACGCGATCGGAGCAGATGCCTGGTTGCTCGGTCGTGACTTCAATGTCTCCGGCGACAAGCAGCAATGGGGCTGGGCAGGGCGCGGGCGTCGGTATGCCGGGCTCGCATACCCTGCTTTACGCGGCGCCAATCAGCTGCTGAACGCTGCGGGTGTGCTGGCCGCGCTGGAGGCGCTGCGACCCCAACTGCCCGTGACGGCCCAGTCCATCCGGGCTGGTTTGTCGCTGGTGAGCCTACCGGGACGCTTCCAAATCGTGCCGGGCGAGCCTCAATTGGTATTGGACGTGGCCCACAACCCACATGCCATGGCCACCTTGGTGGCGAACTTGGACGCCATGGGCTATTTCCCGGCGACCCACGTGGTGTTCGGGTGTATGGCGGATAAAGATGTCGCCACCATGCTGCAGAAGTTGGGCCCATTGGTTGACCATTGGTACTTTACCGACTTACCGCTGCCGCGAGCCCTCGGTGCTGAGGCGCTGGTTGCCCTTTCGACATCGGTGCCCGGGTGTGAAAAAGCCAGCAAAATCAGCTATAGCGACCCACAAAAGGCCCTTGATGCGGCCGTCGCGCAGGCAGCCCCCACTGATAGAATCGTGGTGTGCGGCTCATTCTTCACGGTGGGCGGCGTTTTGAAGCACGGCGTACCCAGACTCAACGCAAAGCATTTGGGTGGTAACGACGGTCAAAACACGTAAATTTCGGTTTTATTGAACGAAAGTCCTCTGCGGTTCCTCCTTATGTTCAAGTCTGGTAAAGAAGGTCGGTCCGAGCGCAATGAAAGCATCGAGACGATTCGTCGTCAGGCGCAATATCGATTGGTGGGTACGGCTATTTTGGTGACCATCGCGGTCATCAGTTTCTCTATGTTGTTCGACACAGCCCCACGGTCGTTGCCCGTTGACATGCCAATCGCGATACCGGCAAAAGACAAAGTTGCCCCCATTACGCCGGTGCCGACGACCCCAGTTGCGGCCGCCAAGCCCGCCGTGGGTAACGACGCTGGTGGCGCTGAGACGCCAAAGCCACCAGCGATGGACAACACCGTAGCCGCAGTCAGCGCCGAGTCTGATGGCGACCGCCCAGATGAAGACAGCACCGCAGCGGCAGCAGAACAGGCCAAGCAGATAGCCGCAGAAAAAGTGGCTGCAGAAAAATCAGCTGCGGAAAGGGTTGCGGCGGATAAGGCGGCTGCCGATAAAGCGTCTGCTGATAAAGCGGCCGCGCAGAAGGCCGAGACCCAGCGCGCGGAACGCATCCTCAACGACAAGCCTAAGACCGCCACCAAACTGGATTATCCGGACGATGGCAAGCGTCGCGTGATTCAAGTGGGCGCATTTACCGAAAACAGTTTGGCGCGTGCGCTTCGCCTCAGGTTAGAGAGAGCGGGTATCACCACGTTGGTGAATGTGGCAACGATTAATGGGGTGCGTATGATCCGCATCCGCGTCGGCCCCTTCACCGACGCCCAAGAGCTTCAAACCTACATTGATCGCATCAAAGGCATGGGCTTAGAGGCCCGTGTGCTGACGTACTGATAGCCCGAGGAATTCGATTTGCCAGACTGGAGTCCACTCGATACCTTCATGGTGGCACTGCTGGTCGCCTCGGCGATTTGGGGCGCTTGGCGTGGGTTGGTTTACGAATTATTGGCGATTGCCAATTGGCTGGTGGCAGCGGCGCTGACGGGGTTGCTCGCGCCGCTGGTGGCCGAATGGGTGCCATTCCTAGCGGGTAATGGACTGCTGGCTGTGTCGGTGCGCTATGTCGTGGTGTTTGTGGTGTTTATTTTTGTGGGTGGGTTCATTGCGTCGTTGGTTCGGCGTGTGATTTCCAATTCGGGCCTGCGTCCAGCTGATCGGTCTTTGGGCGCCATTTTCGGCTTGGTCCGTGGTGTGCTGGTTTTGTCTGTTTTAACTTTTTTGGTGTTTGCATTTGGTTTCCAAGCAGAAGCTTGGTGGCAAAGTTCGGTCGGTGCGCATTGGTTGAGCGCTGGGCTGCAAACGTTGAAACCACTTTTGCCGCAAGGCCTCGAAAGGTTGATCTCCTAAATGTGTGGAATCGTCGGCGTGGTCAGTCACGCACCTGTGAATCAGCTCATTTACGATGCCCTGCTTTTGTTGCAACACCGGGGTCAAGACGCCGCGGGTATCGTGACTCAAAATGGGCAAAAGTTTTACATGCACAAAGCCAAGGGCATGGTGCGGGACGTTTTTCGTACCCGTGACATGCGCGCGCTACCCGGGAACGTTGGCCTGGGTCAGGTGCGTTACCCCACCGCGGGTAATGCCGACAGCGAAGAAGAGGCGCAGCCTTTCTACGTGAACGCACCGTTTGGTTTGGTCATGGCACACAACGGCAACCTCACGAACGCCCATGCGTTGAAAGCCGAATTGTTCTCGACTGATCACCGCCACATCAACACCGATAGCGACAGCGAGGTGTTGCTCAATGTGCTTGCCCACGAACTTGAAAACGTCACACGGGGTGTCCCGCTGCGGGCTGAAGACGTCTTTGCGGCGGTGCGTCGCGTCCACCTTCGGTTGAAGGGTTCGTATGCGGTGGTGGCGCTCATTGCAGGTCATGGGCTTTTGGCTTTCCGTGACCCCTTTGGCATTCGTCCCCTGTGTTTAGGTCAGAGTGATGGCGCAGCCATGATTGCCAGCGAATCTGTGGCGCTGGAGGGCTCTGGCCAACGCTTTGTGCGTGATATCGATCCCGGTGAGGCCGTTTTCATTGACCTGCAGGGCCAGGTTCACGCGGCCCAGTGCGCCGCGACGCCGAAGCGCTTTCCGTGCTTGTTTGAGTTTGTTTACTTGGCGCGTCCCGATTCGCAACTCGATGGCGTATCGGTTTACCAGGCCCGCCTCAACATGGGTGAGACCTTGGCACAGCGCGTGGTATCTATCGTGCCGCCTGATCTGATCGATGCAGTGATCCCGATACCGGAGTCCTCGCGCCCCAGTGCCATGCAATTGGCGCACCTCTTGGGCAAGCCTTATCGCGAAGGATTTGTCAAAAACCGCTACGTCGGTCGCACCTTCATCATGCCAGGGCAGGCGGTGCGCAAACGCTCGGTTCGTCAAAAATTAAACGTCATTGGCTCCGAATTCCGGGGACGTAATGTGCTGTTGGTTGATGACTCGATTGTGCGCGGTACCACCAGCCGAGAAATCGTCCAAATGGCCCGAGATGCAGGTGCCCGTAAGGTTTATCTTGCCAGTGCCGCGCCTCCAGTGCGTTTCCCGAACGTCTACGGCATCGACATGCCCAGCCCGACCGAGTTGGTCGCGCACGGACGCACCGTTGAGGAAGTGCGCGAACTCATCGGTTGTGACGCTTTGATTTACCAAGATGTTGCTGGCTTGAAGCGCGCAGTCTCTGCGTTAAACCCCAAGCTCGATGGATTTGACGCTTCATGCTTTGATGGCATTTACTGCACGGGTGACATCACAGCCGAAGACGTGACGCGGATCAACCAAGGTCGTGCCGATGATCGTGCTGCTCAAGAGAAGCGCGATGAAGAGGAAGAAAACGCATGAGCTCGGACACATCTAAACGCCCCTCGAATTGGCATCCCGAGACCATTGCGGTGCACGCCGCGGTCGAGCCCAGTCAATATGGTGAAAACTCGGAAGCGTTGTACCTGACCAGTGGCTATGAGCAGCCCAGTGCCGAGGTGGCTGCCGCTCGGTTCGCGGGCGACGAAGCGGGCTACACCTATGCCCGTTTGGGTAATCCCACGGTAGCCAGTTTCGAACAACGGTTGGCCGCCATGGAGGGCGCGGAAGCAGCGATCGCGACGTCCACAGGCATGTCCGCGATTCTATTGCTCTGCATGAGTTTGCTGCGTAGTGGCGACCATGTGATTTGCTCACACTCGATGTTTGGTTCGACCATCAAGCTCATTGGTTCTGAGTTTGCAAAGTTTGGCGTGACCACTACCTTTGTGTCGCAAACTGACGCGGCCGCTTGGCGTGCGGCAGTTACACCACAAACTAAATTATTGTTTGCCGAGACGCCAACAAATCCTTTGACGGATGTTTGTGACATTGCAGCGTTAGCGCAAATCGCAAAAGACGCGGGCGCCGTGTTGGCCGTCGATAACTGTTTTGCGTCTCCCATCCTGCAAAAGCCTATTGCGTTGGGCGCCGATATTGTGGTGCATTCAGGTACCAAATCTTTGGATGGCCAAGGGCGCGTGATGGCGGGCGCCCTGTGCGCCTCACAAGCGCTGGTGGATGACGCTTTCTCGCCGCTTATTCGCAGCGCAGGGATGACGTTGTCACCCTTTAACGCATGGGTGGTACTGAAGGGCTTGGAGACTTTGGGCATTCGCATGCGAGCCCAGTCGGCCAATGCGTTGGCGCTGGCTGAATGGCTGTCCATGCAGCCTGCCGTCAACCGCGTCTTCTACCCTGGTTTGCAATCGCACAGCCAGCATGCGCTCGCGATGCGTCAGCAAAGCAACATGGGCGGCGGCGTGTTGTCATTCGAATTGAAAGCAACATCGCCTGAAGCAGGCCGCGCTCAAGCATTTGCGCTACTGAATCATTTGGAATTGGCTAAGATTTGTACCAACTTAGGGGATACGAAAACCTTGGCATCACACCCCGCGAGTACGTCACATGGGCGGCTTACAGAACCACAGCGAGCCCAAGCGGGCATCAGTCAAGCACTGGTGCGCGTATCGGTCGGCCTTGAACATACCGACGATTTGAAAGCTGACTTTGCCCAAGCGCTGCGTGCGGTTGCTGGCTGAACCACATTTGTTATGACCACCGAGAATTCGATCCGCGTTCGAACGCGATTTGCCCCTTCGCCAACTGGCTTCATCCATTTAGGCAATATCCGCTCAGCGCTCTATCCATGGGCGTTCGCCCGCTCGACAGGCGGTGACTTTATTCTGCGTATCGAAGATACCGACCAAGCACGATCGACGCAGGCGTCAGTTGATGTGATCTTGGAAGGCATGGCTTGGTTGGGCATGGTCCCCGACGAAGGCCCGTTCTATCAAATGGCGCGCATGGACCGTTACCGCGAAGTGCTGGCCCAGATGAAAGAGAAGGGCTTGGTCTACCCATGCTACATGAGTGTGGAAGCGCTCGATTCGCTGCGCGAGGCGCAAATGGCTGCGAAACAAAAGCCCCGCTACGACGGTACCTGGCGCCCCGAGCCCGGTAAGGTGCTGCCGTCGATTCCCGAGGGTGTAAAACCAGTCTGGCGCTTTAAAAATCCAACCGATGGTGTCGTGGCTTGGGACGACAAGGTGAAAGGCCGCATCGAGATAGCCAACGCCGAACTCGATGACCTGGTCATTGCACGTCCCGATGGCACACCCACCTACAACTTCTGTGTTGTCGTTGACGACATTGATATGGGCATCACGCACGTTATTCGCGGTGATGACCATGTCAACAACACACCGCGGCAGATCAACATCTTCGAAGCGCTGGGTGGACAACCGCCGTTATATGCGCACTTGCCCACGGTCTTGAATGAAGTCGGCGAGAAGATGAGCAAGCGCAACGGCGCAAAGGCGGTGACGCAATTCCGCGATGAGGGGTATCTGCCAGAGGCCATGATCAATTACTTGGCACGGCTGGGGTGGAGTCATGGTGACGATGAGGTTTTCTCGAGCCAACAATTCTTGGCGTGGTTTGACCTAGATCACCTGGGTCGCAGTGCCGCGCAGTTTGACGAAGCGAAGCTGCGTTGGGTGAATGCGCAGCACATGAAAACAACCGATGACGAGGTTCTGGCGGCACTGGTATTACCTCAGCTGCACGCCCGCGGTTTGAATCCCTCGCCCGAGGAGATCGGTCGTTTGCCAGCAATGTGTGGGCTTTTAAAAGACCGCTGCGAAACCACGGTTGCACTGACTGATTGGGTGGTGTCCTTCTTTAACCCGGTAACACCGGCTGCTGCGGATCTAGAAAAATATGTGACCCCCGAGGTCACTCCAGCCATTCACGCGATGGCCGATGCGTTAGCGGCGGTCGATTGGACCCGTGAGCAAATCAGCGCCTGCATGAAAACCGTATTGAGCACCCACAGCCTCAAGATGCCTCAGTTGGCAATGCCCATCCGCGTATTGGTCATGGGCACACCGAACACCCCATCTGTTGATGCAATGCTCGCTCTTCACGAGAAAAAAAATGTGATTGAGCGGCTCAGAAGCTTCTGAAAAATGTTTTATAATTGTGGGCTCGGATGGCGTGTCGGTTGCGACTGAAACGCCAGACGGATTTGAGGGGGTATAGCTCAGATGGGAGAGCGCTTGCATGGCATGCAAGAGGTCAGCGGTTCGATCCCGCTTACCTCCACCAAAAAAATGCAGCTTACGATTAAAAAACGATAGATCGTTGTATAATTTAAAGCTGTCGGAAATTCTAGGTTTTGACCCTATCGTCTAGAGGCCTAGGACACCACCCTTTCACGGTGGGTACCGGGGTTCGAATCCCCGTAGGGTCGCCAAGTTTGCAGTACTTGCGGAACGCCTCAAGCGTTCCTTAAAAGCTGTCCACGTGGAGTGGTAGTTCAGTTGGTTAGAATACCGGCCTGTCACGCCGGGGGTCGCGGGTTCGAGTCCCGTCCACTCCGCCAAATATCAAGCAAATACGCGCCTTCGGGCGCGTTTTTTGTTTGTACCCACCAATTTACCCACCATTAAATCGGGCCTATATCAACGTTGATCTGGGCTTTGAGACTGGGTTGAGATCATTAGTCTGTATCTTTTTGAAATGCTAGCCTCAGAAGGGTGCGTCTCCTGGGTTCGGTTTGGCCTAGGGCAGGGGCCCCGAGGCCCCCGGGGATACCCAGGTACCAATAGGCGTCGCGTACATAGCGAGGCGAATTTACTCCAATGTAAGTACATCAAACGAATAAGCCCTTGTTGGCCAGAGTTTGAATCGTGGTAGAAGAGGCTTACATACAGACCCACATCACTGCGATATGAACAAGAAGAATCTCTCCGAGAGTGACATCTGCGATAAATACATCCGACCGGCCATGGTGACGGCTGGCTGGAACGCTATGGAGCAGCTTTATCGCGAGTTTCCTCTTAGAGCCGGTCGTGTAGTGGTTCGTGGGCAAAGGGCGCAACGAGACAAGTCTACGGTTTTAAGGGCGGATTACGCTTTGTTCCTGAAGCCCAACATTCCGCTTGCGGTCGTTGAAGCAAAAGATAACAATCACGCGCTCGGCGCGGGCATGGATCAGGCCATCAAGTATGCTGAGTTGCTGGACGTGCCGTTCTGTTTCGCAAGCAACGGTGATGGTTTTGTTTTCCGTGATGCGACCATGGCCGATGGCGTGTTGGAGCGTAATCTCACGTTAGAAGAATTCCCCTCACCGCAAGAGCTATGGTCTAGGTACTGCGCATGGAAAGGATGGTCCGAAGAGGTGAGCCAAATTGCGGCCTTCGACTACTCGCCAAGCAAGACTCCTCGCTACTACCAGCTCAACGCCATCAATCGTACCGTTGAGGCCATTGCGAATGGGCAGAACCGCGTGCTTCTAGTCATGGCAACTGGCACAGGCAAAACTTACACCGCGTTTCAGATTATTTGGCGATTGTGGAAGAGCAAGGCTAAAAAACGCATTCTGTTCCTAGCCGACCGCAATATCCTCATTGACCAGACCATGGTGAACGATTTTCGCCCGTTCAAAGGGGCAATGGCTAAGCTTAGCCCGAACGCCAAGGGCGTGGAGCGCGTAGATGCGCAAGGTGTTATCACGGTTGAAGATGTGGACCTCGCTGTAAACAAAACCACCAAGCAGGTTGATAAAAGTTATGAGATTTATCTTTCACTTTATCAAGCTGTCACCGGTACCGACGAGGAAAGCAATATCTACAAACAGTTCAGTCCAGACTTTTTTGACTTGATCATCGTGGATGAGTGCCATCGGGGTAGCGCTTCTGAGGATTCAGCTTGGCGAGATATCCTCACGTATTTCAGTTCAGCCGCTCAAGTAGGTTTGACTGCCACCCCCAAAGAAACTGAAGACATCTCAAACATCGATTACTTCGGAGAACCCATATATACCTATAGCCTCAAGCAAGGCATTGAAGATGGTTTTTTGGCTCCATACAAGGTCATCCGAGTGGACCTAGACAAAGACACCTTCGGTTGGCGCCCTACGGCGGGTATGACTGACAAACACGGCAACCTCATTGAAGATCGTGTTTACACCGGCGCGGACATGAATCGTCATTTGGTTTTGGAGAAGCGCGACGAGGCAGTTGCTAACAAAATCACTCAGTACCTCAAGGCTACTGATCGCAACGCCAAGACCATCGTATTTTGTGAGGATATCGATCACGCAGCACGCATGCGACAAGCACTTGCTAACGCGAACGCAGATATCTGCGCCTCCAACTCCAAGTATGTGGTTCAAATAACGGGCGACAACGCCGAGGGAAAGGCCCAGCTCGATAACTTCATCGATCCTGCAAAGCCTTACCCGGTCATTGCCACTACTTCTAAGCTAATGAGTACGGGGGTAGATGCCCAGACTTGCAAGCTCATTGTGTTGGACCAAAATATCAAATCGATGACACTGTTTAAGCAGATCATCGGGCGTGGCACACGTATCAACGAACATCACGGGAAGACTTGGTTCACCATCTTAGACTTTAAACGCACAACAGAGCTGTTTGCCGACAAGGACTTTGATGGTGACCCTGTCCAGATTTACCAGCCTAAGGGAGACGATCCAGTTGCACCGCCGGACGATCTGCCGGGTGCAATGCCAGGCACTGACGGGGTCCAGCCACCAGAGGGCCCGCCATTTCCCCCAGGTGTAATACCCCCGGGTGAGCCACACGCTAGGTACGTGGTCGGTGGTAACGTAACTGTAATGGTGGCTCGCGAAAGGGTGCAGTACCTAGATGCCCACGGAAAACTCATCACGGAAAGTTTGCGCGACTACACTCGGATCAACCTGAGCAAAAAATTTGATTCGCTAGATGCATTTCTGCAAACCTGGCAACAGGCGGATCGAAAAGCAACTTTAATTGAGGAGTTGGAGCACCACGGTGTTCTTCTCGACGCCTTGGCCGACGAAGTTGGCAAAGATCTTGATCCCTTTGACCTGTTGTTACACGTGGCGTACGACCAGCCTTTTTTGTCACGAAAAGAGCGCGCTCGCAGAGTGAAGCAGCGTAATGTTTTCACCGAATACGGGCCTATCGCCCGCAAGGTACTGGATGCGCTTCTGGATAAATACGCCGACGAGGGCGTCGTCGCCATTGAGAGCACCGAGGTGCTCAAAATCCAGCCGTTTACCAGCTTGGGTAGCCCTGTTGAGCTCGTAAAGAGTTTTGGCGGTCGCCCGCAGTTTGTGAGCGCCATAAAAACACTTGAGCGTGAGCTGTATGCGCTTAACCCCGGTTAATTCAGTCCAAAATTCTCTATGTCCAACCGCTCCACCGTTGTCAAATCCATTCAAGACATCATGCGCCAAGACTCTGGCGTGGACGGCGATGCTCAGCGCATCTCGCAGCTCACCTGGCTGTTGTTCCTTAAGGTCTTTGACGCCTTGGAAGAGGAGCTAGAGCTCACCCGCGACGAATACACCAGCCCCATTGTCGACAGTTTGCGTTGGAGGACCTGGGCCGCAGATGCAGAGGGTATGACCGGCGACAACTTGCTGGATTTCGTCAACAACACCTTGTTCGTAGCCCTGAAGTCATTACCAGGTGACCCTGAGCGCAACCCGCGTGGTTACGTGGTTCGCAGTGTGTTTGAAGACGCCTTCAACTACATGAAGAGCGGCCACCTGCTGCGCCAGGTGATCAACAAGCTCAACGGCATCGACTTCAACCGGCAGAGCGAAAGGCACCTGTTTAACGACCTGTACGAAAAGCTGCTGAAAGACCTGCAGGCCGCCGGCAACGCGGGCGAGTTCTACACCCCACGGGCTGTCACACAGTTCATGGTGGACATGACAAATCCCCAACTGGGCGAGGTGGTGTTTGACCCGGCCACCGGTACGGGTGGCTTCTTGGTTTGCTCCATCGAGCATTTGCGCCGACAGGTGCAAAACCCCGAGCAGGAAGCGGTTCTGCAGCAAAGCATCCGTGGGGTGGAGAAGAAGCAGATGCCCCACATGCTGTGTGTCACCAACCTGATGCTGCACGGCATCGAGGTGCCCAGCAGCGTTCGCCACGACAACACCCTGGTACGCCCACTGCGTGACTACGGCCCACAAGACCGTGTGGACGTGGTGCTGACCAACCCGCCCTTTGGCGGCACCGAAGAACCTGGCATCGAACAGGGTTTCCCATCCGACGTGCGCACAAAGGAAACCGCCGATCTGTTCCTGGTGCTGATCAAGCACATCCTTAAACAGAACGGCCGCGCCGCGCTGGTGCTGCCCGACGGCACGCTGTTTGGCGAAGGTGTGAAGACACGTATCAAGGAACAGTTGCTAGCCGAGTGCAACCTGCACACCATCGTGCGGCTGCCCAACGGCGTGTTTGCACCTTACACCGGTATCAAGACCAACCTGCTGTTCTTCACCAAGGGCACACCCACCCAGCACATCTGGTACTACGAGCACCCCTACCCACCGGGCGTGAAGAGCTACAACAAAACCAAGCCCATCCGCATCGAGGAGTTCGATGCCGAAAAAGCCTGGTGGGGTACCGAGGCGGACGGCTTTGCCGCCCGCGTGGAAAACGAGCGTGCCTGGAAGGTGAGCATCGAGCAGATCAAGGCCGCAAACTACAACCTGGACCAGAAGAACCCCCACGTGGGCGAACAGGTGAGCCACGACCCCGAGGTGCTGTTGGCCGACTACGCCCGCTTGCAGGCCGAGGCACAGGGCCTGCGCGATCAGCTCAAGGCGATCCTGGCGGCTTCGCTGGGGGCAAAGGCATGAGCGAGATGCTGCTGGAGCACTTCGACCTGCTGGCTACTGCACCGGACGGTGTGGCTCGGTTGCGTGAGCTGATCTTGACGCTGGCGGTGCAGGGCAAGCTGGTGCCGCAGAACCCGGGCGATGAACCCGCCAGCATACTGCTGCAGCGCATTCGGGCCGAGAAGGATCGGCTGATTGCCGAGGGCAAGATCAAGCGCGACAAGCTGCTGGCGCCGATCAGCGATGAGGAAAAGCCGTTTGAGTTGCCACAGGGTTGGGAGTGGACAAGCTTGGCGACAGTCGGGGTGATTAACCCGAGAAATGACGCTGCGGATGACACGATCGCTTCGTTTGTCCAGATGAGCTCTATCCCCGTCAAGTTCACCGAGCCTCATCAGGTAGAGCCCCGGATGTGGCGCGATATCAAGTCGGGCTTCACGCAGTTCGCCGAGGGGGATGTCGGCGTCGCCAAAATTACCCCCTGTTTCGAGAACGGAAAGTCGACTGTATTCCAGAATCTGAGCAACGGCATCGGCGCGGGTACGACCGAATTACATATCGTTCGCCCACTTGGTGGGATCGCACCCCGGTATGTCCTGCTGTTTCTCAAGACCCCGGGGTTCCTCGTCGGTGGCGAAGCGGTCATGACGGGTTCCGCAGGGCAGAAACGTTTGCCGAGAGCCTACTTCGAGAATAAGCCGTTTCCGCTACCACCGCTGGCCGAACAATCCCGCATCGTCGCCCGCGCTGAAGAACTGATGCGCCTGTGCGATGCCCTGGAAGCCAAGGGACAACTGGACGCCAAGCAGCATACCCAACTGGTGCAGACGCTGCTGGGCACGCTGACTGACAGCGCCACGGCCGAGGAACTGGCCGCCAACTGGCAGCGCGTGACCGCGCATTTCGACCTGCTGCTCGACCGCCCCGAGGCCGTGGACGCGCTGGAGCAAACCATCCTGCAACTGGCAGTACGGGGCCTACTGGTACCGCAAGACTCCAGCGATGAACCCGCCAGCATACTGCTGCAGCGCATTCGGGCCGAGAAGGATCGGCTGATTGCCGAGGGCAAGATCAAGCGCGACAAGCTGCTGGCGCCGATCAGCGATGAGGAAAAGCCGTTTGAGTTGCCACAGGGTTGGGAGTGGACAAGCTTGGCGACAGTCGGGGTGATTAACCCGAGAAATGACGCTGCGGATGACACGATCGCTTCGTTTGTCCAGATGAGCTCTATCCCCGTCAAGTTCACCGAGCCTCATCAGGTAGAGCCCCGGATGTGGCGCGATATCAAGTCGGGCTTCACGCAGTTCGCCGAGGGGGATGTCGGCGTCGCCAAAATTACCCCCTGTTTCGAGAACGGAAAGTCGACTGTATTCCAGAATCTGAGCAACGGCATCGGCGCGGGTACGACCGAATTACATATCGTTCGCCCACTTGGTGGGATCGCACCCCGGTATGTCCTGCTGTTTCTCAAGACCCCGGGGTTCCTCGTCGGTGGCGAAGCGGTCATGACGGGTTCCGCAGGGCAGAAACGTTTGCCGAGAGCCTACTTCGAGAATAAGCCGTTTCCGCTACCACCGCTGGCCGAACAATCCCGCATCGTCGCCCGCGCTGAAGAACTCCGCCAGCTCTGCAACGAACTACGCCACCGGCTGAACTCCAGCCGCACCACCCAGGGCCATCTGGCCGAAGCCCTGGTCGAAAACCTCGCCGCATGAGCAATACGATCTTCATCATCAGGATCCTTTCAAATGACGAAATTCAACGACCATAACCGTCCAACATTTAGTATTTCGAATCGAAATTGGTGGGTTAAGGTCCTGGGAATGTTGTGCCACAACTGGGCATTAATCGAGAGTGGTGAAGGTGGGGCTGTCGAAATCTACTTCTTCCAAGATACTGCCTATACGGAGAGGCCCAAGGTCGTTGATTCGTTGCACTTCAACAGTGTCTCGAGTGCAATCGCTGCGCTGAAACGGAATGGATTTGCAGAGCTGAGCCAATACCCGGGACCATGGGTGGGCGCTGAACCTCAGGGAGATATATGGGATGGTAGGGCGAGTGGTCCCCGTGTCTATTCTGAAGGTGGCTATTGGCTTGAGGACAGCAAAGATGGTTAGAGCTTGATGGAAAAGGATTTGGAACCTTAAAGGTTGAACTTGCTCAAGGGCTTACGCCACAATGATGGACACGCTCGAGAGTTATATGCACGAGCCGTTGTCGGCTGAAAAAATCCCACCTTGTATCACAGTTGGTCTCCTTTGAGGTCGAGTCCAAAAAATGGATTACATCAAGTGTACAAAGCCAAAACTGGAAGCCTTAGAGCGATCTGGTGAGGTTATCTACTGATAAAGCGGCAACAAATAGACTTTCAATAAGGAGATGAAAAAATGTGGCCATATGGATACCTCTTCGGCTTATGCAGCTTCGGTGCTGGTTTTCTTGGGTGCGCAGGCTGGGTATTTAGTGCCCTTCTATGCGCTGGTTTGGGTTTAGTTTTTAGTTTGATTGCAGACGATAATTCGCGACGCCCGAGATAGGTGCTTAACTCTTAGGGCTCGGGTATTTACCTTTGCAAAGAGTAGGTGCGCCTGGCCGGTTGCCGGGTTCGATTTAGAGCAAAAAAGACTTTAGACTGAAGTGTCTTAACTTAACTCGCACGCGCGAGTCGCCTGAGCACCATGAGGTGGCCGTCGGACAGTGTTTGGTGTGGCGCGCGTCCTGGCTTATGGAAACGGCCGGTGCTTGGATCGAGGCGCGGTTGGGCGAAAATACAGGCAACTTTTCCGAAGCTTCTAATATAAGTTGATTCAAGCCCTCCCGCAAAAATCAACAACCGACTGTTGAGGGCCTAAATGCCCGGACCACACTTCATCCAATAGCGCCGGTTGCGCCCAGTAACACTCCAGTCTCGACATGATTGGAACCCAAGGGCTCGCAGCGCCTGAGCTACTTCGCGCTTGGCTGGGGAGGCCTGATATGTGCCAGTTAGCTGTGCCAGGGTGACCACCTCGTCTATTGTGAACTTTCTGCTCTGCTGGTGCTGCGACATCGTTTTGAGCCAGGTACCAATTCCGTTCACTAGCCGATCAGCACCAAACCTTGGCTCGGATCCTTTAGGCTGTGATTCTGCAAATGCTTTTAACTGCGCCAGTTGCTCTCTGATGGGTGTGTATGTAGACATAGTCGCTTCGGGTTGTGGTGGCTGCATGAATTGCTCACCTCAAGTCAAGCCATACTTGGTTCGGCTTTTCACGATGATTTTTGTGGTGACGAATTGTCATGTTTTGCCCTGGGTAAAAACTCTGCCACGGCGGATGGTGGTATTGGTGGATTTGAGGGATCAGTTTCAGTCAATCTAGAAAAATTATCTAAAGAGTGTTTTTTATTATTTGCCACACCGCCGAAAATCGCCCCCTCAAATCCACCAATACCACCATCGCTTGTAGGAAGTTGAACGACTCGCCAAAGTGATGTTTTCGACCTACCGTTTTGTCTCTCGAACTTATAACCATTGACGATCTTTCCCTGGCGCCTGCTTAAGTACGCACTCAACATCTTGACGCTTATCGCACCACGACGATCCTGCGCCACTTCCATAAGGACATCATGCAACGCCGCGTCACTCACAGCATCTTTAAGCAGTTGTGGTGCATCACTAAATTTAGCGAACCAGGTTGAGGCAACGGTTGATAACCTGAGGGTTTCCGGGTCATTCGCTGCTACCTCGTTCAGCCGCTTGATTGGGTCCACTACGTTATTTATTCCGAGCCGACCGAGCCAGATAACACACTGTCGTATCAGGTCATCCCATTCCTCGAAGCTCGCAAGGCGACCCTTCACCATCCTCGGCATCCCAGCCGCTACGTATCCTGATAATAATGTCAGGGCTGCAGCGACCATGCGATGCCTATTGCGGATTACGTAGTCAAGTGGCTCCAAAGAGAATTCGCGCTGCCACACCTGACTGGCTTCTAATCGCGGGTCAATTCGGATCATGAGTAGCCGACGAACGATATCTCCCTTACCCTTTTTTCGGCATCCACCCTTTAAACCAAAGGCGTTAGACGCCGCGTTTGCGCCATGAAAAGAGGCCGTTCATTTGCGGTTCCCGCCAATTTTGGCGTGCTGCTTGTAACGTCTGTAGAAGTCGCAAGCGTGCGCAAGACCGGCCAAGCTCAGGCAAACAAACACGACCATGTTGATGTCTGGTGGCGCCGCAAAACGCAAGGCGAGCATCAACAAAAAACCTGGCAGCAGTCCGAAACTGATGTCGCCGACCGACAGGCCGCTTTGCGTCTTGCGACTGCGATAGCTCAGGATGAGCCACTCGCAGAGCGTGAACATCAAAATCGCATCGACCCAGATCAGGGGGAGGCTATCAACGAGCAAGGGAGTCCTCCGGTTTTCATGATCGGAACAATTTGAACACGCCAGTCGACAGACTGATACCCAGCAAAATCACCAGTGCGCAGACGAACATGGTCAAGGTGATGGCTTCATCCAAAAATGTGACACCGTAAAAGGCAGCAAATACAGGCACGGCAAAGGTCACCGATAGCGCTTTACTGGCGCCGACCAGCGCGATCACTCTGAAAAATAAGATGTAAGCCAAGCCAGTGCAAAAAACACCCAGGATCAGCAGTGCAGCGAGCGTACCGGGTTGGAGGCCATGATCTGGCCAATAAGCCCATGCAAAAGGGGCTAAAAACAAGGTTGCACCCAATTGGCTGCCGGTCGCCGAGACGATAGGGGGAACTCCCGAAAAATACAACTTGGTGTAGCTGGCAGAGATACCGTAAAAGATGGGTGCGGCGATGCAAACCAAGATGCCGATCAGGTAAGCCTGGCGCTCCGCAACAGAGGCTTCGGTGGCGTTTTGTAGCGCTAAAAAGCTCACGCCCACGAAGCCGATCGCCAGTCCAACCATTTGGTTCAGTGTGAGGTGTTCCTTCAACCAAATCCACGCAATGAGGGCCCCAAATAACGGGGTTGCCGCGTTGACGATCGCACCGGTACTGCTGGGGACCGTGAGCATCGCAATGCAATACGCAGCGAATGGAATGCCCGAGTTCGTCACACCCAATATGAGCACACGGCGCCAATGTTGCTTCAGTACCGGCAAATGACCTCGCCAGGCCAGCAGCGGGAGCAGCATCGAAAAAGCGATGAAAACCCGCCCGAAGGCCGCCGCCATGGGGCCAATATCTTTTGCGACGACTTTGGTGAACATGAAGGACGAGCCCCACATGGCGCTTAAAAAAAGCATGTCGACCCACCAGGGGCGCGCTTTGAACTGTGCCATCCAACGGCGTGCTGTAACTGCGTAACCGGCGCTAGTCAATGGCTTGCTCCAGGCGCAACAGCGCTGCTTTTTTCTCGATACCCCCGGCATAGCCGGTCAACCGCCCATCAGCCCCCACCACGCGGTGACAAGGGATAAGTATCGAGATCGGGTTGCGCCCCACGGCGCTGCCGACGGCACGGGCGCTGGTGGCAGGTCCGTCGCCCGGTGCCAGTTGCCGCGCGAGGTCGCCGTATGAAACTGTGCATCCCCATGGGATGCCCTGTAGCGCCGACCAAACCCGTTGTGTGAACGGGCTGCCGCCTTGCGGGGTCAGGGGGAGATTGAAGGTTTGGCGCTCCCCGGCCGCATAGGCCTCAAGCTCTCGGGTGAGTTCAGACCAGAGCGGATGGTTGCTGTACCCCTCCTCGGGGACACCTGTGAGGTCCGGAAAGTGTGCTTGACCCACGAACCACAAACCGCCCAACGCCTCATCAACCCGCATGCCCACCATGGTGCCCCAAGGGCTTGCGATGGTGGATTGTCTATTTTGGCTTGCCATACCGCTATTGTCTCCGCAAAGGACGCGTGACTGGTTACGCGGGGCGTTAAGATTCTTACAATTCAGTGGACTCTTTGAGACACACCTTACGCTTCCAATTCAATGATGACTTTCCCAGCCAGCTGTTTCAAAGCCTACGACATTCGCGGTACCGTCCCCGATCAACTAACCCCTGAGTTCGCATGGAGCTTGGGTGTGGTGTTTGGGCAAGCCGCCATGCGTCTTGGTGAGACCATGGTCGCTGTGGGCAGAGATGGCCGCCTGAGTGGGCCGGAGCTTTCCGAAGCCTTGACTTTGGGGCTGGCACATGCGGGCGTTACGGTGCTTGATATCGGTTTGGCCACCACCCCGATGCTGTATTACGCAGCGCATACCGCCTGCAGTAGCGGGATTCAAATCACGGGCAGTCACAACCCCAAGCATTACAACGGTTTCAAAATGGTACTTGCAGGGCAGGCCATTTACGGTGAGACGATTCAGGCGCTCGCGCAGGGGATGGCGCGTTTAGCCCCTGACGATCGGCGCATCAACGATGGTTCACGCGATCGCGTAAAGCCCCTGATGGTTCAGGCCGAATACACCGACCGCATCGTTAGTGACGTGCGATTGGCGCGCCCCATGAAGATCGTGGTGGATAGCGGCAATGGGGTCGCGGGTGCATCCGCGCCTGGTATTTTCAGAGCGCTGGGATGCGAGGTCATCGAGCTGTTCAGTGAGGTGGACGGACATTTTCCAAACCACCACCCAGATCCCAGCAAACCTGAAAACTTAGCTGATTTGAAGCACACATTGGAAACGACCGACGCGGAGATCGGTTTGGCTTTTGACGGTGATGGTGATCGTTTGGGTATCGTGACCAAGGACGGTCAGACCATTTATCCCGATCGACAAATGGTGTTATTCGCACGCGATGTGTTGAGCCGTGTGCCCGGTGCACCGATTGTGTTTGACGTGAAGTGCAGTCAGCGACTAGCGCCGGAGATCACCGCTGCAGGCGGGTGTCCAGTGATGTTCAAAACAGGACACTCGTTGGTCAAGGCCGAAATGAAGGCGCTCAACAGCCCACTGGGTGGTGAGATGAGTGGCCATATTTTCTTCAAAGAGCGCTGGTTCGGTTTTGATGACGGGACCTATGCAGGCGCCCGACTACTGGAAATCCTGAGCCAATCTGATGACCCCAGTGCGGTGTTGAACGCCTTGCCAACCAGCATCAGTACCCCCGAGTTGAATGTGGATTGCAGTGGTCAAGATGCGCATGCCTTAGTGGCCGAATTGGTGGCTGCCGCGTCGGCGGACACCGTGGGTTTTGGTGCGCCCGGGGTGGTGTGCACCATTGACGGTTTGCGGGTGGATTGGCCAGATGGCTTTGGTTTGATTCGCGCATCAAACACCACGCCGGTTTTGGTGTTGCGTTTTGAGGGCCACACAGAAGCGGCCTGTGCACGTATTCAAGCGCAGTTCATGGCGCTGTTGCGGCAGAAAATGCCGAATGCGGTTATTCAAGATGCAGCCCATTAAGCGCTGACAATATGTCCGATACGCCGCGCAACCATCCTGATCCTGAAGTCATCGTCTTCAATCTTAAGAAGCGGTATACCGGGGTTTCCGCGACCGTCAACGCGTTGGTGCCACTGCAATTTTCGCAATGGCGTTTGGCTTACTGCGGTACGCCGTTGTCAAATGGCGTCTTGGGGTTGACCCTTCAGGAAGCCATCCGACTCTCCAAGCAAGCCCCCAAAGATCGACCGTTTCGCATTTGGCATGTGCGCCGTGATCACGAGATGATGGCGGGATTATGGGCGCGTGATGTGCTGCGTTTACCGATACGCTTGGTATTCACCTCTGCGGCGCAGCATCGCCATGGCTGGTTTCCGCGCTGGCTGATCAGCCGCATGGATGCGGTCATCAGCACCACGCCGCTTGCTGCGAGCTTTGTGCCCAACACCACTGCGGTTGTACCCCATGGTATCGACCTGAGGCGTTTTCATGTCCCTGCGGATAAGTCTGCGCTGTGGGCTGAAACTGGCTTATCGGGCACCTATGGCATTGGTGTTTTCGGGCGCGTGCGACCGGATAAGGGTACGGATATCTTCGTCGACGCGATGATTGAAGCCTTGCCTCATTTGCCGGGTGCGACCGCGGTGATTGCAGGCCTGGCACAACCCAAAGATCACGCCTATCAGCAAGCTTTGCAGGCGCGGATTGATGAGGCAGGTTTGACCGCGCGCATCGTCTTTTTGGGTGAAGTCCCCGCGTCGGAGGTGCACCGGTGGTATCAACGCTGTACGGTCTGCGTGGCGTGTCCCCGTTACGAGCCCTTTGGCTTGACCCCCTTTGAGGCAGCGGGTTGTGGCTGTGCCTTGATCTGCTCCCGAACCGGTGCGTTCGACATGTTGGTCGAGCCGGGCGTCAATGGTGAAATGGTTCCCCTTGACGATGCGCCGGCATTGGCTGCCGCTTTGCGACGCGTGTTGCAAGACCTGCCCGCTACCCTTGAAATGGGACAGCGTGCGCGCGAGCGCGTTGCGGCGCAATTTGCCCTCGAAAACGAAGCAGCAGGTATTGCGCAGGTCTACGGGCAACTCTTCGATCAGGCCGATGAGCCCGCCGCGCGTGGCTAAAGTCAACCCCCCTTTTGCCCTTACCCTCTACCGTTTGGTGGCGTGGTTTTTGGGACGTTTACTCACTGCAAAGTGGCGCCGCCGGGGGCGAGTGGAGCCCCGGTACCTGCACGATATCCCCGCGCGATTCGGACACTACCAACACCCATCTGGGGTTGGCTACATTTGGATTCACGCGGTATCGCTTGGTGAGACTCGCGCCTGCGTGCCCCTGCTTGACGCAGTGCGCGCGCAGTGGCCAGGGCAGCCGCTGTTATTGACCCACGGCACCGCTACCGGTTGGGAGGCTGGCACCTCTTTGCTACGGCCCGGTGACCTGCAAACCTGGCTACCTTGGGATGAGCCTGCGGCAGTCAAACGTTTCTTGACCCATCACCAACCGCGCTTAGGTATGCTGATGGAGACCGAGGTGTGGCCTGAGCTCACAACGCAATGTGACGCGTTGCAAGTGCCACTGTTTTTGGTGAACGCGCGCCTGTCTGACCGGTCTTTACGCAAGGCCTTGCGACTGTCGTCACTCGCGAAATGGGTATTCAGTCGTTTGGCGGGTGTGGTGCCACAAACAGCTGCCGATGCACAACGAATCCAACGCCTTGATGCGCCCGTTTTGGCGTCCTCAGGGAACATCAAATTTGACGTGTCGATCAACAACATCCAGCTTGAGAAGGGCCGTGAATGGCGCACATCGCTGAACAAGCCGGTATTGATGCTGGCCAGTTCAAGAGAGGGCGAAGAGGCTGCATTGATAAGCGCCCTCAAAGATCCCGTCCATGATGCGTATTTTGATGTGGGGGCCTACCATTGGTTGGTTGTCCCGAGGCACCCGAACCGCGTCGAGGCGGTTGTTGCGTTATTTACGGCTGCTGGCTTCACCGTGCGGCGTCGCAGCGTGTGGGGTGCTGATGTGCCAGACGCCCCAGAGGCCGTCGATTCGATAGTGATCTGGCTCGGTGACACCCTGGGTGAAATGCCGCTCTATTACGGTTTAGCCGATGTGGCGCTCTTGGGGGGAAGCTTTGGTGAGTGGGGCGGTCAAAACATCATCGAAGCCGCTGCCTGCGGCTGCCCAGTCGTTTTCGGACCGTACACATACAACTTTGCACAAGCGACAGATTCTGCTTTGGCCGCTGGTGCTGCGGTGCGCGTCGCGGACTTGTCCGAGGCGGTAAGTGTGGCCGCGGCTATTGCCGTCGACGCACCGCTACGCGCACAAATGGCCGATGCAGGCACCCAGATGGTTCGCGAGAATCAAGGTGCCGCGCAACGCACGATTGCGGCGCTGAAAGACGCGCGCGGGTAACTATTTAGCCAGCAAGCGGTTAATGCTGTCGATGGCGTCGTCGTCCAGTACACCTGCCGCTTGACGAAGCTTCAGGTTGCTCAGGAGCACCTCGTGGCGCGCTTTTGCGAGGCTCGCCTGGGTTTTGAACACCACGGTCTGGGCATTCAAGACATCGATGTTGATGCGAACACCGACCTCATAGCCCAGTTTGTTGGCATCTAGCGCACTCTGGCTGGACAGCAAGGCGGCCTGCAATGCTTTGGTTTGACCGAGGCCAGACTGCAAGCCCAAGTAAGCACCCTTGACTTGGTTGCCGACAGCACGGATGGCACCCTCTAAGTCGGCACTGGCTTTCGCCTCTTTTTCGATCGCTGCACTGATGCCGCTATCAACCGCACCACCGGTGTACAACGGCCAGTTGAATTTGATGGCGATGTTGCTGGTCGGCTTGTGACTGCCCAAGTTGAGCGAGGTGCGCGCAGACGATGTGTGGTTCTGGAAGAGACCCGCCTCGAGGTCTACGGTTGGCCGCTTGCCCGCGTTGGCAATCTCAATGTCCAGCTGCGCGTTGGTGAGGTCGGCACGGGCCTTCACGATGCTGGCGTTGTTATCAACCGCACGTTTTACCCATGCATCCATGCCACCCATGCTGAGGTTGGGTAGATTGTATGTAGCCAAGCCTTTTGGAGCGGGCTGCGGTAAACCGGTCACCTGCGTCAACGCCAGCTGCTTAATTGCAAGGTTGTTTTGGGCAACCAATTCATCCGCCAGGATACGGTCAAATTGCGCTTGAGCCTCTCGGCTGTCGGTGATGGTGGTGTTACCGACCTCGAAGTTACGTTGCGCGGCAGCCAGCTGCTGTTCAGCAGCTTCTTTGGAGGCGCGCACACTCACTAACTCTTCCGACGCTGTCAGAACATCAAAGTACGCCTGTGCAACCCGCACCATCAATGACTGCTCGGCCGCACGCAAGGCAGCGGCAGCCGTGATGTCACCTTGCGTTACTTTTTTGCTGGTGGCTTCGTTTTTCTCGTTGAACAAAGCGTGAGAGGCAACGATACCGATGTTGCCAGAGAGGGTCTCGTTCGACTGACTGCCGTAAACCGTACCCACTTGGTTGGTCGATGTGAGACTGACTTTCGGACGCAGCACCGCGCTATCGATTTGCGCAGCGGCCTTTGCCGCACGGGCGCCTGCCGTTTCACTGAGGTAGGTCGCATCGTACTGACGCGCGGCGCTGATCATGGCGTCTAGGCTTTGCGCCTTGGCGTTTCCGTACCACCCCATTAGGGAACCCAACGCGATGGCAGAGGCTACGAGGCGAGCAGTCTGGCTAGACGCGGGCATGAGAACAGAGGCACGAGCAGTCATGGTGGGTTCCTAAAAGGCGGTGGAAAGTTTGCGGGATGGTTAATAACGCGGAACGGAAGGATCAAGCAATTGTGACCAAGCGTCAATACCCCCGCTGATATTGGCTATTGATTCATAGCCCATGTTTTCGAGGAACATCGCCACTTGATAGCTACGTGCACCGTGGTGACACAGGCAAGCGATGGGGCGATCCTTCTCCAACTCGTTGAGACGGGCGGGAATGCCCGCCATGGGCATCTGGACCAACTCGTAGCTGGGATCGGTCTTTGGGCTGGCGGCCGCAAACTCGGGGACCTCCCGAACGTCCAGTACCAACGCGCGCGCCGCATTAGGCTGCTGTGCAAACCAAGCTTGCAGTTGATCGGGGGTAATTTGAATCATGGCAGAGGTGGGCTCAGAAGCTAAATTTTGAGGGCTCAGGGAACCCCATTAATCGGGGTGCAACGGTATCCCAGGGGGTTGTTGTTTGGCTGCTGTCGTTGTCGCCTTTGGTGACAAACGTCGCACACATCACCGGCTTTTGGCCTGCGATACCAACCAGCCGGCCACCGGGCTTTAAGAATTCCAACCAAGCCATCGGCAGCGCGGCGACAGAGCCGCTGAGCACAATGACATCGAAAGGACCACTTTTACGCCATGTATCGACTTGGCTGCCATCGCCCAAAATCACATCAACGTTTTGGATCTTGGCGCTCTCCAGCGTGTCGCGGGCGTTGGCGGCCAGTGTTTGGTTAATTTCTACGGTCGTGACGCGGCGAGCCAGGTGGGCCAGCAATGCGGCCATGTAGCCTGATCCCGTTCCGATTTCCAATACATGGTCCGTCGGTTTAATTTGCAGGTCTTGTAGCAAGCGCGCCTCCACACGGGGCGCGAGCATGCATTGTCCCTCAGCGGCGGGATGCAGGAGGGGGATTTCCAGGTCGGAGAAAGCCAGAGCTTGGTGGGCGCTGGGGACGAACTGCTCACGTGGGACGGTATTCAACAACGCCAAAATATGGGTGTCGAGCACATCCCAGGGGCGGATTTGTTGCTCGATCATATTGAATCGTGCGATCTCGGCATTGACGACGGCGTTCATTTTTCTCTCTCCAAGCGGTAACAGGGCTAACCGACTATTTTACCGACAGCGCCTCGGGTTCGGCGGGTAAACCCGAATTTTCTGACACGCCAAATAGGCGCTTCAACCAGCGACTCAGATCATCCATATAGCAATAAACGACCGGCACCACGACCAAGGTCAGCAGGGAGGCGGTAATGACACCGCCAATCACCGCCTGCCCCATGGGGGCGCGTTGCTCAGCCCCCTCCGAGAGGGCAAAGGCCAGAGGCGCCATACCGAAAATCATGGCCAGAGTCGTCATCAGGATAGGGCGCAGGCGCACCTTGGCTGCCAGTAACAGGGCTTCATCTCGACCGACAGGTGGTCCGCCCGCTGTACCTTCACGCGCACGAATGGCAAAGTCGACCAGCAGAATCGCGTTTTTCGTGACCAAGCCCATCAGCATGACGATACCGATCACCGAGAACATGGACATCGCTGATTGGAACATCAGCAGTGCCAGCACCACGCCAATCAGCGTCAAGGGGAGGGCGCTCATCAAGGCTAGGGGCTGCAAGAAGCTCTTAAACTGACTAGCCAAGATCATGTAGATGAAGACCACGGCCAACGCGAGCGCCGACAGGGCGTAGCCAAATGACTCGGCCATGTTCTTGGTCGAGCCGCCAAATTCATAGCGATAACCGGGCGGCATTTGTATGCTGTCCAAAATGCTACGAATGTCTGTGGACACTTCCCCCACCGATCGCGCATAGGTGTTGGCGTTGATGGCCACCTCTCGCGTCAGGTTACGGCGATTGATTTGGTTGGCACCGGTTGACTGCACCACATCGGCAAACTGGGATAGCGCGACGACTTTTGGCGTGCCATCCGCGTTGACTCCCAACACGAAGGGTAGCTCTCGCAGATCGGATAAGTCGGTGCGTGCTTGCGCGGGTAGACGCAGAATGACGTCGTAGTTCTCGTCGTTTGGTGCGCGCCACGTGGTGACGGTTTGACCAGCGACCAATGTGCGCAGCGTTTGAGACACAGCACCCACCGATAGTCCAAGGTCGTTCGCTACATCACGGCGCAAACGGACATCGATTGTGGGATTGTTCGGCTTCACACTGGAATCCAAATCGACCAAACCGGGGACAGTTCGAATCTTCGTCACCACCTGTGTGCTGATGCGCTCAAGCACATCGAGGTCGGGACCTTGTAGTGAAAACTCAATCTGTTTGTTACCGCCCACCGAGTCAAGCAAACCCACGTGCGTCACGGTGATCCCGCTGAGGGTTCGCAGACGCTCGCGCAGCCGGGCGGACATCGCGTCAACCCCCAGCGTACGATCCTTGCGATCAACCAGACGCACATAAATGTTGACGTAAATTTTGCCGCGCGCTGAGCCTGTATTGATCGTGGATAACGTGTACTCAACCTCTGGGAATTCCCGCAGAATACCCTCCACCTGTTTCGTCTTTTCTTCGGTCACGGCCAATGACGAGCCGACTGGGGTGTAGAAGCTCAAGCGCGTCTCGGAGAAGTCTGCTTTGGGCACAAACTCACTGCCCAGCAGCGGCATCATGCCGATACTGGCCACAAACGTTGCGAGAGCCACTGACAGCGTTGCCAATTTGTGGCGCAGTGACCAAGCGAGTGTCCGTTGATAACCGTCTGCTAATTTGTCTTGCCAGACATCAAATGCGTGGGTGACTCGGCCAATTGTCTTGTTGTAAAAAGTGTCGGCCTTGAATGGTTTACCGTGGTTATCGATGGCCGGGTCATGCCAAATGCTTGACAACATGGGATCGAGGGTGAAACTCACAAACATTGAGATCAACACCGCCGCCACAATCGTTAAGCCGAATTGGTGAAAGAACTTGCCGATGATCCCGCCCATGAATCCAATAGGGGCGAATACGGCGACGATCGACAGGGTCGTGGCGAGCACGGCCAAGCCAATTTCTTGCGTGCCATCCATGGCTGCGACATAGGGTGTTTTGCCCATTTGCACATGTCGCACGATGTTTTCCCGAACGACAATAGCGTCATCAATCAGCAAACCCACACATAACGACATCGCCATGAGCGTCACCATGTTGATGGTGAAACCGAATAGATCCATGAACAGGAACGTTCCGATGATCGCAATCGGTAAGGTCAATCCGGTGATCACCGTAGACCGCCAAGAGTTTAAAAACAAAAACACAATTGCCACAGTCAGGAATGCGCCCTCAATGAGGGTTTGCTTGACGTTGGCCACTGACACGCGGATGGGGCGCGCGCTGTCGCCGATGGCGGTGACGCTGATACCTGGGGGTAAGGTCTTTTTGACTTCCGCCAGCGACGCTTGCAGGCGGTCAGTGATTTGAACCGTATTCTCGTCTTGCGCTTTTTGAACTTCTAGTAAGACGGTTCGCTCGCCGTTGTACAAGGCAAGGCTTTCGATTTCCTTGTCTGCATCGCGTACCAGTGCGACCTGCTCCAAGCGGATGGGGTTACCTGCTTTTTTGGCGACGATCAAATTGCCAAAATCAGCCGGCCGTTGCAAGCGTGCCTGGACTTGCACCACGAACTCACGCGCGTTAGAGGACACCGTACCAACGGGGGCATCTTGATTTTCTGAGCGCAGTGCAGTGGCGATCTGTTCTGCGGTGACGCCGAGGGCCCGCATCGCTTGTGGCTTAAGTTCTATTTGGATCGCGCGTTCGGTGTTGCCGACCAAGCTGACCGCGCCAACGCCGCGCACGTTTTCAATTTTTTTGCGGAGCACTTGATCAGCCCAATTGCTGGCCTGTGATGGCGTTAGCGCGTTAGGTACCGAGGTATCCCGCGTCACTGCAACCGAGAAGATGGGGCGACTGGCGGGGTCAAACCGTTGGATGCGTGGCTCTTCAACTTCGTCTCTCAGACTGGCTTTGACCGCGGCTACTTTTTCACGCACGTCGTCGGCTGCCTTTCGGCTGTCGACATCCAGCTGGAATTCGGCAATGACCACTGAAGCACCTTGGTAACTGCGCGATACCAATGCGTTGATGCCTGAAATGGTATTGAGCGCCTCCTCGATTTTGCGGCTTACCTCTACCTCGACAATCTCAGGCGATGCCCCAGGGTAGGCGGTGTTGACCACGACGACAGGGAAGTCGACGTTTGGAAATTGATCAACTTGTAAGCGCTGATAACCAAAAACGCCCAACACCACGAAGGCGAGCATCACCATGGTGGCGAAAACAGGGTTGCGAAGAGAGACTTGGGTAAACCACATGGTCTTGAGCCTTTGGGCGAGGGGTTAAGGCAGCGTGACAGCTGTCCCGTTGGCAATGAGCCCGGCTGTTGGCGATAACACGGTAGTCCCCGCGGGCAGGGGCTCAACAATGGCGTAGCGGGTTTCGCCTGCGCGGCCTGTGGCCAGAATTTGCACCGTGGTGTGCGCGATGGTTTGATCACTCACAACCTGCACATACGGGCTCGGCTGATCGGTACGAATTGAGTCGAGTGGCACTGCGGTACCTTGCAATGTGCCAACGGTGAGCTCGCCCGTTGCAAACTCACCCACACGCGCTTTACCGGTTGGAATGTTGAGGTAGATGCGCACGCTGCGACTTCCCGCGTCGATACTCGGGTTGATACGGGCGACCTTGGCGGTGATCGGTTGGGGCTGGCTTTCCAGGTTGAGTGTGGCGGTTTGACCGATCTTGAGTCCGCTTGACGCCGCAATCGGAAGCAACACTTCGACTTCAAGTTGACTGACGTCGACGATATCCACCACCGGCGCATTCACGGCAACACGTTCACCCGCCTTAACGTGGCGTTGCGTGACGACCCCGCTGAAAGGTGCGCGCAGGGCGGCATCTTCAAGGCCGCGTTTAGCGATTTGCTGCGCTGCCAGTGCTGCTTCGTAGTTAGCCAATGCCGTGGCGTAGTTGCTGTCAGATGAAACCAGTGCAGTGCTGGAAATAAAGCCTTTTTCAACCAGCGCGCGGTTGTTGTCACGCTGTCTTTTGGCGAGCTCGACTTGTGCCTTGGCCGCGTTGCTTTGTTGCTGGGCCTGTTGGAGACGCGCCCGGGTGTCGTCTGCATCCAATTGCGCTAGGACCTGCCCCGATTTGACGGTGGCACCTTCCAAGGCATTAATGCGTGTGACGACGGCACCCATGGTGCTGCGCAGCGTCACAGCATTGACCGCGCGGACGGTGCCGCTGACGGGTTCAACTTGGTTGATCGATAAGCGCTCCGCGACGAGCACATCAGTCGACTTCAAGGCGAACGTGACTGGCATTTTTAGGGCTTCTGCCGCAACGGCAGCTGCCTGCTGTTGCGTGCTGCGGGCCTTCAGCGCACGTGTGATGCCCCATGCCAGCCCCAGCACGATGAGCAACAAAACGACCCACTTCAACGGAAATTTCATGCGCATGACACGCTACCTTTCAGTTCAATACCAGAGAACAACAAGTTAATTTGATGGTCAATAAATGCCTGAGGCGACAGGATTTCGCCACAGAAAGGGCGGTCCAGTCCGTAGGACTGTGACCACATCGATAGAAACAGAAGCGACGACATGATGCTCATGACGGTGTGGGGTATGTCGATCTGCCGGAGTTCCCCACGGTTAACGCCACGTTGCAAAATTTCAGCCATCAATTCGGTGGCTGGCGACAGCACTTCCGATTGGTAGAAGTTGGCTAATTCGGGAAAACGTTTGGCTTCTTGCATCATCAACTTACTGATGCCTCCGGCTTTGGTTCCCCCTATGCGCGTCCACCACTCATGCAACGCGCGCATGATGAGATCGCGCGTTGAGCCCGTGTGGGCGGCGGCGTGGTCTTTAAAACCCGCCAAGGGGTCCACAATCTTTGCCCGTACCACTGCCTTAAACAGGGCTTCCTTGGTGGGGAAATACACGAAGACGGTTGCCTTTGCGACACCCGCGTAACGCGCAACTTCCTCGACGCGGGTCGCGGCGAAGCCCTTCTCGACGAATACCTGCAGCGCCGCCTCCACGATTTCGCTGGGGCGTGCAGACTTCCGCCGGCTACGCTTGGCAACCGTGGGCGCGCTGTCGGGTAATGAGGCGTTATCGGTGGGCATATATTATTGACCGTTTGGTCAATAATACAGCACCGATTAGAAAAACGCCTGTAGGCCGGTTTGTGCCCGTCCCAGAATAAGGGCATGCACATCGTGCGTCCCCTCGTAGGTGTTAACGGTCTCCAGGTTGATCATGTGGCGGATGACATGGTATTCGTCGTGGATACCATTGCCGCCGTGCATGTCGCGCGCTAGGCGGGCGATATCGAGTGCCTTGCCGCAGCTGTTTCGCTTGATCAAGCTGATCATTTCCGGGACCGCACGATCCTCATCCATCAGACGACCCACGCGCAGGCAGGCATGCAGGCCAAGTGCGATCTCGGTTTGCATGTCGGCTAGTTTCTTCTGGATCAATTGGTTTTGCGCCAGTGGGCGCCCAAATTGCTTGCGATCAAGTGTGTACTGGCGGGCGCGCGTCCAGCAGTCTTCTGCCGCGCCTAAGGCACCCCAAGCGATCCCGTAGCGGGCCTTGTTAAGACAGCCAAACGGCCCTTTTAGGCCATTGATGTTGGGCAGGCGGTTTTCCTCGGGCACGAAGACATCGTCCATCACAATTTCACCCGTGATGCTGGCTCGCAGGCTCATCTTGCCTTCGATCTTGGGGGCGCTCAGACCTTTCATGCCTTTTTCGAGGATGAAGCCGTTGATGGCCGCCTGTCCCATTTCTTCGCCGACCACTTTAGCCCACACCACGAATACGTCCGCGATTGGTGAGTTGGTAATCCACATCTTGGCGCCCTTGAGCAGATAGCCGCCATGCACCGGTTTGGCGCGGGTCTCCATGCTGGCGGGGTCGGAACCGTGGTTTGGCTCGGTCAAGCCGAAGCAGCCGACCCATTCACCAGTCGCCAACTTCGGCAGGTATTTTTGACGCTGTGCTTCCGATCCGTAGGCGTTGATAGGGTGCATCACCAAAGAGCTTTGCACACTCATTGCGCTGCGGTAGCCGCTGTCGACCCGTTCGACTTCGCGCGCAACCAGGCCGTAGCTCACGTAGTTCAGGCCTGAGCAACCGTAGCCCTCGATGGTGCAACCCAAAAAACCCATTTCGCCAAATTCATTCATGATTTCGCGGTCGAAAGTCTCATGGCGCGCGGCGGCCAGTACGCGGGTTTGCAGACGTTCTTGACAAAAGGTGTGAGCCGCTTCTGCAATGGCGCGTTCGTCATCAGTGAGTGCGTCAGCCAAGTGAAGCGGGTCTTGCCAGTCGAATTGCGGTTTCATCGTTTCTCTTTCCAGTGTGTAAAGTTGGGTGCGGCGGTATAGGCCTTTACCATCCCACATTATTGTCAAAACCATCGTCGCTGTACTCACAATGGTCTTTCGGAAATAATGAACAAGGTCTGTCAGCCCTTTTGCTAGACAAACAACAGTGAGCCAAGCTACCCATGACCGCAAGCGTTTCTAACATTTCAAGCGATAGCCCCGACCACGAGACCATTGTTTTGGGAGGGGGGTGTTTTTGGTGTTTAGAGGGCGTATACCGCCGCATGCGTGGCGTCGTTGCGGTCGAGTCGGGCTACTGCAATGGACACGTGGTGGCCCCTACATATGAGCAGGTATGTACCGGCGAGACCGGTCACGCGGAGGTCGTCAAGCTAATTTTTGACACGCGCGAGGTGAGTTTGCGTGACGTGTTGACGGTGTTTTTCACCATCCACGACCCCACCACCTTGAATCGCCAGGGCAACGATGTAGGTACCCAATATCGAAGCGGTATTTACGTGTTGTCAGAGGCGCAAACCGAGGTCGCGCGCACGTACATGGCCGACTTGGTGAAGGCGAACCCATCGTTGGAAGGTCGCCTAACCACCGAACTTTGCCCGCTCGACAACTACAGCACGGCAGAGCCGATGCACGACCAGTATTACGACCGGTTCCCACAGGCGGGCTATTGCGCTTACGTCATCGCCCCGAAGATTGAAAAGTTCTTGACTAAATTGCCATCACTGGTTGCGTGACTATTGGCTGATGAGTCGGGCCGCTTCGACTTGATTTTCGAAGTAGGCCTGAAAACTCATGACCAGGCTGGACATCAGCGCAACCGCGCCGAGCATTAAAGCGGCCACGACGATCATGATGCAAAGCCAGTTTGTTTGGCCCGAGGGGTGCGTCTCTGGCAGTTGTGCGCTGGCGTTGTAGTGTGATTGCCACCGCCCCGGCTGCATGAGCGCGTAAAAGATGGCTGTACCGCAGGCCACGGCCACCGACAGGCCGAAAACGGGTATCAAAACCCATGCCAGACGGTCATCTTGACCCAAATTGCTGAAGCGCGCCAATCCGATCAGTCCAGCCAACGTGGGAACGGGCGTCAGCCAAGCCCAGATGTCACGGGCGCCAAACAGATAAAAGCGGTGCAAGCCCAGCGCACCAAACACAAAGGCCAGTGTGGCGGCGATGGTTTTAGAGCGAATGCGTGGCGATGTTGAAACGGTCATGGGGCCTTTGGCTGGTGTAGTCAGGTGTGGTCAATTGATTCCACAGGTGGCGTGTTAGTTCCATCCCCGAGTGTGCGCTCCATGAAGACAATGTCCAGCCAGCGGTTGAATTTCCAGCCGCAGCCATGCATAACGCCCGCCTCTTTGAAACCCATTTTTCGGTGCAAATTGATTGATCCGTGGTTCTGGGTGTCACCAATCACGGCCATGACGTGGCGAATACCGCCCGCTTCCAGCGCTTCAAGAAGGGCGGTCATGAGCGCGACGCCAACGCCCTGGCCCATATGCTCGGGGGCCACATAGACCGAGTCCTCGGTACTGAAGCGGTAGGCGGGGCGGGGTTTGAACCAGTTCGCGTAAGCAAAACCGACCGTCACGCCATCGCGCTCGGCAACCAAATACGGTAGATCTTTGCCCAGCACGTCTTGACGACGACTGTGCATGTCGGTTTGGCTCGGCGGGGTGGTCTCGAAGGTGCCGGTGCCATGCAACACATGGTGGCCGTAAATGGCCGTGATGGCGGGTAAATCGTCTTCAGTGCTGGGGCGGATGATGAGGGCAGCCATGAACAGGGGGAGATGATTGATCTGCCGGTATTGTGCATCAGCCACACCTGAAATTGATTTACGTGATTCCATGGCATATAATCGAGGGCTTGGTAACGTTTCGCTGGCCGGGTGGCCAGTCGTGTGTCTCAAGCGTTACGAGAAATTAGGAACTCAACGGTAACTTGGTGTGATCTGCGCCAATCCCGACGAGCCCCACCCAAAGGATTAATCATGGTCGTCATTCGACTCTCTCGCGGCGGTTCAAAAGCACGCCCTTTCTACAACATCGTTGTGGCCGACAAGCGCAACCGTCGTGACGGTCGCTACCTCGAGCGCATCGGTTTCTACAACCCCATGGCCCGCGGTGCCGAAGAGTCTTTGCGCTTGACGCAAGACCGCTTGACACACTGGTTGTCTGTTGGTGCACAGCCTTCAGACACCGTTGCCCGCTTGATGAAAACGGCTTCAAAAACAGCCGCCTAATCAGCCCTGAGGCGAATAAGCGCGTATACCCTCGGGTGTGCGCGTTTTTTTTTTGCCAAATCGTCAGCCAGAAAGTGATGCCATGCCCCAGTTGATGCCGCAGTTCTTACTTGCCGAGTTACCCGCCGACGCGGTCGTGCTGGGTCGTTTGCAGGGGGCATGGGGTGTCAAAGGCTGGCTCAAAGTACTGCCCTACAGCGCGGATGCTGACGTTTTGCTGCAGGCAAAAACTTGGTACCTCGAAGCGCCGACGGGTCGATTTGCCAAGGCCTTTGAGGCTTTCAATGGTGTGGTGCAGGTTGATGTCAAGGCGTGCAAGCCGCACACGGAATCCTTGGTGGCGTCATTTGATGCGGTCTCTGATCGCGATGTCGCGCAGGCACTTAAAGGTGCACAGGTATGGGTGTCGCGTGCCAGTTTTCCAGCCATCCAATCCGAGGACGAATTCTATTGGGTTGACTTGATCGGCTTACGCGTACGTAACCGTGAGGGCCTCGATTTGGGCGTGGTCCATGAGATGATCGCAACCGGGCCAACTTCGGTGCTGTGTATTCATGCGTCCGAGATCACCCCCGACGGTAAACCGCACGAGCGCCTCATTCCGTTCGTCGGACAGTACGTTGACCGAGTCGACATTCCAGCAGGCTACATTGCAGTCGATTGGCAACCCGACTTCGACGTCTAGCGCCTCAAAAGTAGCCATGCGCATCGACGTCATAACCCTGTTTCCCGATTTATTCGAGCCTTTTACGCAACAAGGCGTGGTTAGGCGTGCCTATGACTCCGGTGTGGTGCAACTTAGGCTATGGCAATTGCGTGACTTTGCGACAGGCAACTACCGACGGATCGATGACCGGCCTTTTGGTGGCGGCCCCGGAATGGTGATGGCAGCGCAGCCTTTGGCTGATGCGTTGGCCGCGATTCGCTCTGATCGCAACGAGCCCGCTGATCAACAAGCGCCGGTTGTGCTGTTTTCGCCGCAGGGCACCACGTTGACCCACGAGCGTGTCAGCGCTTTTGCTGCCGAAGACAAAGGCGTGATTGTCGTGTGTGGGCGTTACGAGGGGATCGATCAGCGCTTCATTGACCGTCACGTGGATGCCCAATGGAGTCTGGGCGATTTTGTATTGTCCGGTGGGGAGATCGCTGCCATTGCGTGGCTAGACGCGGTCGCTCGTTTGATGCCGGGCGTCCTGGGTGATGCGGATAGCCATGGCCAAGATAGCTTCAACGCCGCCCTGGATGGCTTGTTGGATTGCCCGCATTACACCCGGCCCGGGACTTGGGAAGGCGCTACTGTGCCGACACCCTTGTTGTCGGGAAACCACGCTGCGATCGCCGCCTATCGCCGCCAGCAGAGCCTCGTGGCAACGGCTCGCAGCCGCCCTGATCTGATTCACGCGGCTCGTGTAGCTGGCGCGCTGAGCAAGGCCGATGAGGTCATTTTGAAGGCGTCCGCCCCAGACTCACCGATCTGACGATTGCAGGCTATAATAGCGGGCTAACCGATCCTCTGTTTGGCCGCTTGTCGGGACTGATTACTTTGATGGGCAAAGTAACGCCGCGAGCCTTGTGTAGCGCAAATACGATCGACTAAGAGGAACTTATGAACTTGATCCAAGAACTCGAGCAAGAAGAAATCGCTCGTTTGAACAAAGAAATCCCTGACTTCGCGCCCGGCGATACCGTGGTCGTGAGCGTGAACGTCGTTGAAGGTAACCGCAGCCGTTTACAGGCTTACGAAGGCGTTGTCATTGCGCGTCGTAACCGTGGTTTGAACAGCAACTTTATCGTTCGTAAAATTTCGAACGGCGAAGGCGTTGAGCGCACTTTCCCCTTGTACAGCCCCCGCATCGCGAAGATTGAAGTCAAGCGCCGCGGTGACGTGCGTCGTGCGAAGTTGTACTACCTGCGTGACCGCAGCGGTAAGTCTGCACGTATCAAGGAGAAGCTGGTTCTCAAGAACAAGCCTGCTGCAACCGCTTAATCAGCCGTTGCACCCGAAAAAAGCCACTGCATGCAGTGGTTTTTTTTCGTCTACATTTAAACCGATGCCCAGCTTCGCAAAGGCCCAAACGTGACGCAATCAAAATTTCCACCCAAAAGCGGCATGTTGTCGTCCATACCCGATCCGCGCGCGATACCCAGCGTTCGAAATCCCGATGGTGACGCCGCGTTGGCAAGCCACGCTTTAAGCCCCGCGGCCCTTCGGCGGCGCTTTAGTCTGGACTTGCCATGGCAACCAGACGTGGTGCAAGAGCTACAGTGGCAGCAAATCGAAACGTGGCGTGAGGCCGCTGTCCTCATTGGGTTGGTCCTGCGGGAAGAGCCGACATTGCTGTTGACGCAGCGCAGTGCACACGTGCCAACGCATGCGGCGCAGATCGCCTTTCCGGGCGGCAAGGTGGACGCGTCCGACCACGATGCGCGCGCAGCGGCCTTGCGCGAGGCACACGAAGAGGTGGGCCTGCCAATTGAAAATGTACGCGTCTTGGGCGAAGTGGGGCGTTACACCACGGGTAGTGGCTTTCGCATTACACCGGTGGTTGCGTTGATCGAACCGCCCCCCGTGTTTCGTCCCAACCCAGGCGAAGTCGACGCCGTCTTCGAGGTCCCTTTGTCGTTCATCATGAATCCAGATAACCACCACAAGCATCAGTTGAACATGGGCGATAACGGTGAGATCCGGCGTCAGTGGTGGTCAATGCCTTATCACGATCCGGCGCAAAACGTTGAGCGGTATATTTGGGGTGCGACAGCAGGGATGTTGCGTAACTTTTATCGATTCCTGTCGGCCGAGAGCCCATTAGCATGATTTTCTTTGCCCTCTTAATCGCCATCGTTCTGGACTACAGTTTTCCGTTCCCCTACGCACAGCGTGCGCAGCCCCTGATTGAAAAGTGGCATGGCGTGGTTGCGGTCTGGACCGCGGATGCCCCTGATTGGTTAGTCTGGGCGCTGCGTGTCGGCACGCCTGCGCTGGCGGCTGCATTGACCTATTGGTTGATTCTGTGGATTGCCGAGCCCTTTGCATGGGTTTGGCTCACAGCCGTTTTATACGTGTGTGCCGGCTACGGCGATTTCAAAGATCAGATGTCCCCAGTCGGCCTGTTTGGCCGGGTGATTGCGTCGGTGGAAGCGGGTGATGGTGAGTTCAATGCCAAAGCAGCGATTCAATACGCTTGGCGGCGCGTGGCCGGTGTATGGCTTGCCTTCTTGATGTTGGCCATTGTTGGCTTCGGCCCTGCTGGGGCGGTACTGTTCCGCTTGGCGACCCCGTCTTCGGACCCCGATAAACCGTCCAGCGCCTTTGCTTTGAAAGCGTGGCACTACATCACTTGGATACCAGCCCGCGCCATGATTTTGGGGTGTGGCATGGTTGGCGCCTTTGACGGCGCGATGGGAGCCTGGCGCCAGCCGGCCGGTGAAGACGCATCGCCTGAAGACAACGAGGCACTGGTTTTGGACGGCGTGATGGGATCTTTTGGCGATAGCGCTGTCGTAACGCCGGGTATGGTCGAACGCCTCATGACGCGGTTCTTGCGTTTACTGCTGGGCGTCGTCTTGTTAGCGACGCTGATCCTTTAACACCTCGGTGAGCACTCACCACGCCCGATTGGCTTGGGTGAGTTCGTCGTGTAAATCGGCGTATATGCTGTACCGAATCGGTGAAATCAGTGGTGGGTCTGCAGATGCCGCATCGCGAACGGGGCAATGAGGCTCGTGCAAGTGGCTGCAGTTGTTGAACTTGCAGTGGCCGAGATGCGCCGCCAAGTCGGGCATGTAGGTCGCTAAGCGCTCAACATCAATGTGGTGCAATCCAAACTCTTGAAAGCCAGGCGAGTCAATGACTGCACCTGCGTCAGGATCGCCTGGATTGAGCCAATACAGGGTTGTGTTGGTCGTCGTGTGTTTGCCACTGTTCAGCGCACGCGATATCTCTTGCGTACGCAGATCAACGGCTGGAATCAGTTGGTTGATCAGTGTGCTTTTGCCGGCGCCCGATGGCCCCAACACCAGAGTAGTGCGCTGGTTCAGGCGTTCATGAAGCGCGGTTAGGCCAATCGGTGGGTCGGACAGTAGCGATAACGCCACCACATCCAGTCCCATAGACCGGTAAGGCTCTAAGCGCATCCACGAGCGGGCGTGCAGGTCACTGAGGTCGAGCTTATTCAACGCGATCGTGACAGTGATACCCGCCGCACTCGCTGCGATCAGAGCCCGGCTCAGTTGCATCTCCGAGAACTCAGGCTCGGCACCTAGAAAGATCAGAATGTGATCCAGGTTGGCCGCGAACGATTTGGTTCGCATTTCGTCTTGCCTGAAAAACAAGTTTTCACGCGGCAAGATTTTTTCGATCGTGCCCTGATCTGCCGTGGTTGACCACGCCACACGATCGCCAACCACCGCAAGATTTTTTTTACCCCTTGGATGGCAAATTAATTGGCGCCCATCTGCGGTCGCAACGGTTACGTGTCGGCCAAAGGTTTCAATCACCAACCCAATGGCGTCGGAATCGGTTGACGCCATACCCGCGGACTTTTTAGCCGTGTTCCGAGGCTTTGTTGCGCGGGAGGGGAGAACGCGTACCTGCGCCATGGCAACGCTTATTGGGTCACGTCTGGACGCAATGCCGAGACTTCAGCGGCCGCCAAGAAGTCAAGGCGCGTGAGACCGGGTGGCTCGTGTGTCACCCATGCCACGCTGCAACGGTTGTAACCAACGCCCAAGGTCGGGTGGTGGTCGTGTCGGTTGGCAATGTAGGCGACAGCATTGACGAATGCCATGGTTTCGTAAAAGTTTTTAAATTCAAAGGTGCGCGTGAGGGCCCCGTCTTCGATACGCCAGCCGCTCGCTGATTCACCGTTGAGCTTGGTGAGCTCTCCGACCACGCCGGTCGGTGAGAGTAAGGTTGGTCGTTGTTGTTTTGACTCGGTCATACAGCGCTTGCAATCCGTTGAATGCGCTCAATCGCCGCGGGATGTGACGCATAGAAGCGGGTGTAGATGGGATCGGGTGTGAGCGTACTCGCGTTGTCTTTGTAGAGTTTTGTCAGGGCGCTTTGCAGGGCAGTGCCTTCGGCGTGTTGGCACGCGTAGGCATCAGCCTCGAACTCGTCTTTTCTGGAAAATCCTGCCAGCAGGGGGCTGATGAAAAACGTGATCAGTGGCAAGGTGAACATGAACAAAATCAGCGCCACGGCGTCGTTGGGCCCAGTGAGGTTGGGGGTCACACCCAAACCCACGTAAAACCAAAGTTGATTGGCTAGCCACGACAAAATCGCCAGTGCCCCAGCACTGATAGCGAAGAGCCCGATCAAACGCTTACGGATGTGTCGATGCGCGAAGTGCCCAAGTTCGTGCGCAAGTACGGCTTTGACTTCGGGGACTGTCAGGCGATCCAGCAGCGTGTCATAAAACACCACACGTTTACTCTTACCAAAGCCTGTGAAATAGGCATTGGCGTGCGCGCTGCGTCGACTGCCATCCATCACAAATAAGCCCTCCGACTTGAAGCCGCATTGCGCAATGAGTGCATCGGCCGTCTCGCGCACGTCTTCGCGCGTGAGTGGGCTGAATTTATTGAAGCGTGGCGCGATCCACTTGGGATAGACCACCAGCATGAGTGCGTTAAAGCCCGCCCAAACGCCCCACACGTAAAGCCACCAGAGCGGGCCGGCGGTTGCCATAAGCCAAAGCGCAACCCATGCGAGGGGTAAGCCCAAGGCGGCTCCGAGCACAGCACCTTTTAATAGGTCGCTGACCCACAGCTTGAATGTTGATTTGTTAAAACCGAATTCGGCCTCTAATTTGAAGGTGCGCCACCATGACAGCGGCAAATCAATGACGGCACCGATCAGGGTCACACAGCCCAGTAACGCAAGTTGCTGGCTCATACCAGCGCCCAACACAGCCAGTAACGCGGTATTTAAAGCGTCCAGGCCGCCCATGAGGGTCCACGCCAAAAGAATGACTGCGTTCAAGAGCAGACTCCAATTCGCCAGCCGCAGTTTGGCCATGGTGTATGCCGCTGCTTTCTGGTGGTCCGTCAAGGAAACGCTTTGCGCAAATGCGGCGGGTACCTGGTCTCGATGTGTCCAGACGTGGCGGGCTTGTCGGCTGTTGAGCCATAGCTGGGTGGCGACGTTACCAACCAACAAAATAGCAAAAATAACGGTGAGTGTGGAAGCAATATCAAACAGGGCGGGCATTCGTCATTCGTTCCAAAGTGCAGCGAAGAAGACCTATTGTGGCAGTTTTCGTCAACCCCGTTACCCATGTGCGAATCGGAGACAATAGGGCGATGAGCGAAATTGAACACAACACACCGACCCCTGCTACCGTTCCCGTCAAGTTGGGCAAGTCAGATGAGAATCTCGTCTGGCTAGACTGCGAGATGAGTGGTCTTGACCCGGAGAAAGAGCGTTTACTTGAAATCGCTGTGGTCATCACCAGTCCAGACCTGTCGGTTCGGGTGGAAAGCCCGGTTTACGTGATCCATCAATCGGATGCCGTTCTGGATGGCATGGACGCCTGGAACAAGGGTACACACGGCCGTAGCGGGCTCATTGACAAAGTCAAAGCCAGCACCATGGACGAGGCACAGGTTGAGGCCGCGTTGCTGGCGTTCATCAAACGCTACGTGCCCAAAGCCGGTTCCCCTATGTGCGGCAACACCATCAGCCAGGACCGTCGCTTTTTGGTGAAGTACATGCCCAAGTTCGAGGCCTACTTCCACTACCGCTGTTTGGATGTGAGTACCCTCAAAGAGCTCGCAAAACGCTGGCACCCCGAAATCTTCAAGCTGTTTAAGAAGCAGCAAGCGCACACCGCACTGGCCGACGTGCACGAGTCCATTGATGAGTTGGTGCATTACCGTACCCATTTTTTGCGCATGCCCGCCACCGACTGACTCTCTCAGCGTGCAAGCACGCAACGGTCGACCGCAGCGCGAAAAATCGCTTGCGCTTGGAGGCTGGGAGATGGCATAATAGGGTTTTCCCGAATTCGACAGTCCACAGGGATCGCGTAATCGGGAAATTTGCTTCATCAGCCTCACACCATCGGCCGAACGAAGACGCGTTGAGTAGGACTTAAACCAAGACCAACTCTTAACAGCGCGACTTCAAACCATGTTTCGGCCACTTGCTCTGTACCGTCGACACCACGTCGATTGTGTTGACCGGATTGGATTGGGTGGTTGGTGTTTTTCACCTAGAGCCCTCTTCGGTAGCACCCAAGGTACAGGTTGTTCCTGCGTTCTTGTGCGTCGATTGTGTTCGTCACGCGTTATTTCAAACGCAGGAAGTTAGTCATGAAAGAGTTTTCAAATCGTCCGCCACGAGCGGGTAAGCCGCGCTTTTCCCGCGGTCCCCGTGACGCGGCGCCCCGCGCGCCTAAGCGGCCCACGCTTGATATCACATTGGCACAGGCATTTACCGATATGGGCCTGGCGACCGAGTTGGTTCAGGCGGTTGCTGATCTGGGTTTCACCGAGCCCACCAAAGTTCAGATAGCAGCCATTCCCCGCTCTTTGAATCGCAGCGAGGGTGAGGTCGTCGATTTGTTGGTGTCCAGCCAAACCGGTAGCGGTAAAACCGCTGCCTTCTTGCTGCCCGTGCTGCACATCATCCTCGAGCAACAACAAGCCGAGCGCCTGGCTCAAGAAAAGCAAGCCGCCGAAGCGCGTGCCGCGCGTGAGGCTGCTTTGGCCGCACAAGGCCAAGACGCTGCTGCCGTTGACAGCGCTGAAAAGCTGCTGGCCGATAGCAAGCCGAAGGCTGATAAACGCGAACCGCGCAGTTTTGAGCCAGCAACCCCCGGCGCCCTGATTCTGTGCCCAACCCGCGAATTGGCTCAGCAAGTCGCAGCCGACGCGATCGACTTGGTGGCGCACTGCCGTGGTCTGCGTGTTGCCAGCGTCGTTGGTGGTACCTCTTACGTTCATCAACTGGCCGGCCTGCGCAATGCCAACGTGGTCGTTGCGACCCCCGGCCGCCTGCTCGACCTGCAAAAGTCTGGTCAGATCCGCCTGGACAAGGTCCAGTACCTGGTGGTCGACGAAGCCGATCGCATGCTCGACCTGGGCTTTGCCGAAGATTTGGCCGAAGTCCACGCACTTACCAAAGACCGCGCACAGACCATGATGTTCAGCGCGACCTTTGCGCCGCGTGTGCAGCAACTCGCGATGCGCGTGATGCGCAAGACTGAGCGTATCGAGCTGGCAACCCCCGAGAGCACCCACGACAACATCGAGCAGCGCCTTTACTGGGCGGATAACGCGTTCCATAAGCGCCAGCTGTTGGACCATTTCTTGCGCGATACCGAAATCAAGCAAGCCATCGTCTTCTCCAGCACACAAATCGAATGTGATTCGCTCGCCGAAGACCTGCAACAAGACGGCTTCTCTGCGGTTGCCTTACACGGCGCGCTGGGTCAAGGTGTTCGCAACCGCCGCTTAGCGGCGTTGCGTGAAGGTTCAGTTCAAATTTTGGTCGCAACCGATGTGGCAGCCCGTGGTATCGACGTACCCACAATCACCCACGTGTTTAACTTTGGTTTGCCAATGAAAGCGGAAGATTACACGCACCGCATTGGCCGTACAGGTCGTGCAGGACGTCAAGGTTTGGCCGTCACGTTGGCTGAGTTCCGTGACCAGCGTCGGATCTACGCGATTGAGTCATTTACCCGCAAGCGTTTCGATGAAAAGACCGTTGAGGGTATGGAGCCTTCACGTCGCCCCAGCCACAACGGTGGCGGCAATGACCGCCGTGGCAATGGCGGTACTCGCCGAAGTGGCGGCGCCGGCTTCGGTGGTGTGCCAGGTTTTGGTGCCAACCGCGGTGGTGGCGGTTTCAGCGGCGGTCGCCGCGAAGGTAGTGGTGGCTATGCCCCCCGTACTGACGGCTTTCAAGGTCGCGGGCAATTTGGTGGCGGTCGCCCGCAAGAGAGTCGTTTTGAGCCGCGCTCCGAAGGCCGTTTTGACGCTCGGTCACAAGGTCGCCCAGAGTTCCGCGACGACCGTCGATTCGAAGAGCGCGCTGCACCTCGTCAAGATGCCCGCGTCGATCCGCGCTTTGCAGACCGAAGCGATCGTGGCGGTCGTTTTGAAAATCGGGCGCCACGTCCGGAAGGCCGTGCCTATGGCGCGCCTGCGCGAGGTCGTGACGACCGACGCGCTGCGCCTGCCCGGAGCACCGCACGCCGTTAAACCGCGCGTTTAAACACCCGCATGAAGAAGCCAAACCTGTGACGCAGGTTTGGCTTTTTTCGTTGTATTCTGTCGGTATGTCTTTGCTTTTCAGTTCTTTTTGGCGAGCCGTTTCCTACTGCTTTATGCCGCGCGTGATCATGGGGTCATTTGTGCCGTTGGCGCTCATGATGGCCACGATTGTTGGCATTGGTTATTTCTACTGGGAAAGTGGTGTCGCACAAATCACCCTATGGTTGCAAGACACCGAACTGACGCAGAGCGCGCTCGGCTGGCTGGATAGTGTGGGATGGTCGGGGTTACGCACCGTTTTGGCGCCCCTCATCTTGCTGTTTGCCTTCACGCCCTTGGTCGTCATCGTGACTCTGTTGCTGGTCGCTGTCTTTATGACGCCATTGATGCTGAATTTGGTTGCGACGCGGCGCTTCGCCAATCTCGAAAAACGCCGTGGCGCCAGTCTGCTCGCCAGCGTTTTGTGGTCTGCGGCGTCAACTGCTGCTGCGATTGGTTTGCTGGTCGTCTCCATCCCTTTGTGGTTCATTCCTCCCCTTATCCTGTTCGTACCCCCGCTCATCTGGGGTTGGCTGACCTACCGGGTTTATGCTTTTGACGCGGTCGCTGATCACGCGTCGCGTTTTGAACGCGAGCAAATTTTCAAACGCCACCGCCTTAACTTACTCATCATGGGTGTGGCCACAGGTTATTTGGGGGCCGCGCCCAGTCTGTTGTGGGCGTCTGGTGCGGTATTCATTGCCATGGCGCCGCTATTGGTGCCACTCGCGATTTGGATTTACACACTGGTTTTTGCCTTTTCCTCGCTTTGGTTTTCTCATTACTGTCTGGCTGTTTTATCCGCGATGCGCCAGACCGAACCCGTCCCGATAGACTCCACCGTGATTGACGTTGAAGACGTTACAGACCTCGGTGATCCCCCGCCTCAACTGCCTAAGAACACCCCCCATGACGCCTAAGTTTGCTGCCCTCATCATTGGCGATGAGATCCTATCGGGTAAGCGTGAGGACAAGCACCTCACTAAGCTCATCAGTACCCTCGGCGAGCGGGGTCTCTCGCTGGCCTATGCCAATTACGTGGGAGATGACCCCGACCGCATCACACAGACCATCGCCCACATGGCGGCCAGTGGTGACGTGGTGTTCTCTTTTGGTGGTATCGGTGCAACCCCCGATGACTACACCCGGCAATGCGCCGCCAAAGCGCTGGGGCGTTCGCTTGTGTTGCACCCCGAGGCCAAAGTTTTGATTGAGCAGCGCATGGCGGAGACCGCCATTGAGCGCGGCGAAACATACGACCCGCAGAATCCAGACAACATCCACCGTTTAAATATGGGCGTGTTCCCAACGGGTGCGGCCATCATCCCCAACAGCTACAACCGCATCCCGGGTTTCAGCGTCGAAACTGATAGTGGGGGACACCTCTACTTTGTGCCGGGGTTTCCCGTTATGGCGTGGCCGATGGTGGCGTGGGTACTGGATACGCATTACAGCGGGCACTTTGCGCGGGGCTCTTGGCAAGAACGCTCCTACGTGGTTTACGGGGCGATGGAGGCGTCCCTGACACCGCTTATGCTGCATCTGGAGTCGTGTCACCCCGAGATTCGAGTCTTCAGCCTGCCCAGCGTCGATCACCCGGAGCATGGTCGTCACGTTGAGCTGGGTGTGAAGGGACCCATGACGGCGGTTACCAAAGCGTTTGCCGAGATGGAAGCCGCCTTGCAAGACATGAACATGAGGCTCGGACCTCAATTGACGCGCGGGCACTGATAACGCCTTCTTTTGCACCTTTATTGTGCAACTGTTCTATTTTGGCGCATAATGCACTAAATTTGTGCGTCCACGTTCCATATCAGCGCGGATACCTGCGTAAAAAAAGTGGTGTTCGTGCGAAAAGCCCCTTGATTCATCGATAGACTGCAAGCGCGCCGCACGGTACCCCTGTGTGGCACAGAACCTGCTAATTCCCAAGTAGCTATAAGCGCAGTACAACCTCGCTGCACAGTGCGCGAGGCAACGATTCAATTTTTAACCTTTCAGGAGATTTCTGATGGCCAATACCGTCGCCGATGTGATGCAAATGGTGAAAGACAACGACGTCAAGTTCATTGACTTCCGATTCACCGATACCCGTGGTAAGTGGCAGCACATCACTGCACCAGTCTCTCAATTCGATGAGAGGAAATTTGAAGAGGGCCAAGCTTTCGACGGTTCATCCATCGCCGGCTGGAAAGGCATCGAGGCGTCTGACATGTTGTTGATGCCCGAGGCTTCAACAGCGTTCATCGACCCGTTCTTCGAAGAGCCCACTTTGGTTCTGACCTGTGACGTGATTGAGCCCACCGATGGCAAGGCCTATGAGCGCGATCCCCGCTCCATCGCCAAGCGTGCAGAGACCTTCCTGAAGTCGACTGGCATCGGTGATACCGCATTCTTTGGCCCCGAACCCGAATTCTTCTTGTTCGACGACGTCCGTTGGAGCTGCGAGCCCGGTAACTCTTTCTACGCGATCGACGAATACGAAGCACCCTGGAACACAGGTGCCAAACTTGAAGGCGGTAACCGCGGTCACCGTCCGCGCGTCAAGGGTGGTTACTTCCCAGTGCCTCCCGTCGACAGCACCATGGACATGCGCAACGAGATGTGCCAAGTCCTTGAGTCAGTTGGTATCCCTGTCGAAGTGCACCACCACGAAGTGGCCGGCGCTGGTCAGTGCGAAATCGGCACCAAGTTCTCAACGCTGGTTCAGCGCGCTGACTGGACGTTGATGCAAAAGTACGTGATCCAAAACGTCGCCAATATTTACGGCAAGACAGCGACCTTCATGCCCAAGCCCTACCATGGTGATAACGGCTCAGGTATGCACGTTCACCAGTCCATCTGGAAAGATGGCAAGAACTTGTTCGCTGGTAACGGCTACGCTGGCTTGTCAGACACCGCCCTGTATTACATCGGCGGCATTATCAAGCACGCACGTGCTTTGAACGCGATCACCAACCCTGGTACCAACAGCTACAAACGCCTGGTGCCACACTTTGAAGCGCCTGTGAAGCTGGCGTACTCTGCCAAGAACCGTTCAGCGTCTATTCGTATCCCCAATGTGGCATCCGATAAGGCTCGTCGCGTTGAGGCTCGTTTCCCTGATCCATTGTGCAACCCTTACCTCGGCTTCGCAGCCTTGTTGATGGCGGGCTTGGACGGTATTGAGAACAAGATTCACCCCGGAGAGGCGGCCACCAAAGACCTGTACCACTTGCCACCCGAAGAGGACAAATTGGTTCCTACCGTGTGCTCAAGCCTGGATCAAGCCTTGGAAGCTTTGGATAAGGACCGTGCGTTCTTGACCAAAGGTGGCGTGTTCACCGATGCCTGGATTGACGCTTACATCGATTTGAAGATGCAAGAAGTCACCCGCTCACGCGTTGAAGTATCACCCGTCGAATACGACATGTACTACAGCCTGTAAGCCATTTGCACCGGCACGAAAAAGGGGCGGTGCAGACCGCCCTTTTTTGTTTCAAAAACCGTATGTCCAAACGCCCCATCAAATCCAACCCCTGCGTCGACACTGCGCCGAGCACCCAGCGCGCGGTGCCATCGTCTGTCGCTGACGACGCAATTCATGCGGTCTTGGACACGCTGGCAACGTCCGTCGCTGTGGTGGATCTTCGCTCGCGTGTCAAGCGCCTGAACGCGGCGTTTGAGGATTTGTTGGGCGTCTCTCGCCGTCTGGTGGTGGGTGCGAAGCTCACCAGCCATTTCACTGAGCCGGAATTGTTAGCGCAAGCCATTGACGCAACGCGGGAAGATGCGTTTACCGTCACACGCTTTGAGGCCTCGTTACAGCCCGATCATCAGACGCATGCCTTGCCTGTTCACGTAATCGTCTCACGCACGGATGAGCCCGACACCGTGATGGTTGAGCTGCTGCCGCTAGATAAACAATTGCGGCAAGAGCGCGAGGAGCGTCTCGTCGACCAGGCATTGGCCAACAAGGAGTTGATCCGTGGTCTTGCACACGAGATCAAAAATCCCTTAGGCGGCATCCGCGGTGCGGCGCAGTTACTCCAAATGGAGCTAGAGAACAAGGCGCTTCATGACTACACGCAGGTGATTATTCACGAAGCGGATCGATTGCAATCGCTGGTGGATCGTCTGCTTGCACCGCATCGCAAACCGCACGTGGTGGGCGACGTCAATATCCATGAGGTCTGTGAGCGGGTGCGGGCGGTTTTATTAGCCGAGTACCCCAAAGGCCTCTCAGTGCAGCGAGACTATGACCTGTCGATTCCTGAGTTCAGGGGTGATAAGGAGCAATTGATTCAGGCGGTCATGAACATTGCCCAAAACGCAGCGCTCGCGCTGGGTGATCTGCGTGCACGTGGCAAGGCCAATATCACTTTCAAGACCCGTGTGGCGCGTCAAATTACGATGGGCAAAGTGCGATACAGGCTGGCACTTGAATTGCATGTGATGGACAACGGTCCCGGGGTCCCCGCCGTCATCAAGGATCGCTTGTTTTACCCCCTGGTTTCGGGGCGCGACGGTGGCACAGGGCTTGGGCTGACACTGGCTCAGACGTTTGTGCAACAGCACCAGGGCTGGATTGAGTGTGAAAGCGAGCCAGGCTCGACTGATTTCAAAATTTTGATTCCGCTGTCTTGACGATGCAGTTGACCGATAACAACGAAGGAACTGGTTCATGAAACCCATTTGGATTGTTGATGACGACCAATCGATTCGGTTTGTTCTAGAGCGCGCATTGCAACGAGAGGGTCTTGAGACACGTTCGTTCACGCAAGGAAATGATGTGTTGGCCGCGTTAGCCGACGCGGCGCCGAGCGCGTTGCCCAGCGTATTGGTCAGCGATATTCGGATGCCTGGAGTGAATGGCCTAGAGCTACTGACCAAGGTTAAAACCCGTCAACCTGATTTGCCCATCATCATCATGACGGCCTACTCGGATTTGGACAGCGCCGTCTCCGCCTTTCAAGGGGGGGCATTCGAGTACCTGGCAAAACCCTTCGATGTCAATGATGCCATTGAGTTGGTTCGCCGCGCCTTCGAGCAATCGGTGGTGACGCCGGAAGAGGCCAAAGCGGCTGATGCGGCTACAGAAATGCTGGGCCAAGCCCCGGCGATGCAAGAGCTTTTCCGTGCCATTGGCCGATTAAGCCAAAGCCATGTGACCGTCTTAATCACGGGTGAGTCTGGCACGGGTAAAGAGTTGGTGGCCAAAGCGCTGCACAAACATTCACCGCGCGCCGAGGGACCATTCGTAGCCATCAACACCGCGGCGATCCCTAAAGATTTGCTTGAGTCTGAGCTCTTTGGCCATGAACGAGGTGCGTTTACCGGTGCGCAAGCCATGCGGCGCGGTCGTTTTGAGCAAGCGGACGGCGGTACCTTGTTTCTTGACGAAATTGGTGACATGCCTTTCGATCTGCAAACCCGGTTGCTTCGGGTACTCAGCGAGGGTAGCTTTTACCGCGTTGGCGGACACAGCGCGATTAAGGTACAGGTGCGGGTGATCGCCGCAACGCACCAAGACCTTGAGCAGCGCGTCGCTCAGGGCCACTTCCGCGAGGATTTGTATCACCGACTCAATGTGATTCGCCTACGGATTCCTGCGCTTCGTGAGCGCTTGGATGACGTACCCGTGTTGATCCGACACTTCCTGCAAGCCAGTGCAACGCAGTTAGGCGTCGAAGCCAAGCGCTTAGCGCCCGCTGCGATGCGGGTGTTGTCAGGCTTTCACTTCCCAGGCAATGTGCGCCAGTTAGAAAACTTGTGTCATTGGCTCACCGTGATGGCGCCAGGCCAGGTCGTTGACGTGAAGGATTTACCGCCAGAGGTGAGAGACCAGAGTCGCATTGCCTCGCTCGCATTTGCAGGCGATGCGGATACTGATGTGATGGCAGGGGAGCGTACAGTCGTGAACCCAACGGTGAACGCAGGCCATAGTCTGACCGCTCTTGGTGCGCCCTGGACTGACTTGGTGCAGGCCGAGGCGGCCGCTTTGCTTCGTGATGATCAGCCCAACGTTTGGGATCAGCTCACACAGAAATTTGAATCTGCGTTGATCACGGCGGCAATTGCGCACACCAAAGGGCGGCGCGTTGATGCGGCCAACAAGCTAGGCATTGGTCGCAACACCATCACTCGCAAAATCCAAGACTTAGGGCTGTACGAGAGCCTGCGCGACTTGCGCTAAGACTTTTTCGCCGCCCTGAAGAGCGGTTCCACTTTGGCCGCGTAGACCTCTAGGTCTGCGATGCGCGCCTTGCCCGAGGGGTGCGTGGAGAGCCAACTGGGCTGCCCACCGTTTGGCGAGACAGCCCCCATCTTCTGCCACAGCGAGATGGCAGCACGCGGATCGTAACCGGCACGCGCTGCCAATTCGACGCCCATGCGATCAGCCTCGGTCTCATGGGTACGGCTGTTAGGTAGCTTCAGCATCAGGTCTGATCCCACTTGCGCAATATTGCTGCCCAAGGTGCCCAGTCCCAAAAGTGATGTGCCGATATTCAGGGTGAGTGTGGTGGCCATCTCTTGTGAAATTTGCTCCCGCGAGTGCTCGCGCAGGGCGTGCGCCATTTCGTGTCCGATGATCGCGGCAAGCTCATCATCGGTTAATTTGAGCTGGGTGATGATGCCGGTATAAACCGCAATCTTGCCGCCGTGCATGCACCATGCGTTGAGGGTATCAGCCGTGATAACGTTGGTTTCCCACTTCCAATCAACCGCGTCAGGGCGAAACACCTTGACCTGTGGAATGAGTTTCGCCGTAATGGTGCGAACCCGCCTTAATTGCGCGACATCCGTGTTCAGCGTGCCGGCTTTGCGTGCCTCATTTAACACCTGTGCATACGCCTTGTCCGCCATGTCAGCGATCTGCGGTTCGGAGACCAACAGCAATTGCCGCCGATCGGCGCCCACGGTGCCTTTATCGGTGGTGGACGCACAGGCGACTAGCGCCGAAATCGCTGCAACCGCAAGTGTGCCTTTAACCCAATGTTTCATTTGAATGCTGCCTCAAAAATGACCGGCGCATGGTCGCTGGGGCGTTCGTTCTTTCGGGGTGCTTTATCCACAAAAGCCCGTGCCGCTCGCGCCTTTAACGCTGAGCTGACCAGCACATGGTCAATGCGTAAACCGCGATTTCTGCGAAAGGCGAATTCGCGGTAATCCCACCAACTGTAATTTTTTTCAGGCTGATCGAACAGTCGAACGCTATCGCTCAAGCCCAAATCAACCAGGGCCTGCAATTGATCGCGCTCGGCCTGGGTACAGTGGATGGTGCCCTCTAAGGTCTCGGGGTCCCAGACGTCGGCTGCATCAAATGTGATGTTGTAGTCACCCATGATCAAAAAATTTGGGTGCGCCGCGATTTCCTCTTTCACCCAAGCGCGTAAGGCGTCGAGCCATGCCATCTTGTATATGAACTTATCGCTGTCAGGGGCCTGACCATTCGGGAAATAGCCCCCAATGACCCGCACTGATTCACCGTTGGGTGCATCAAACGTTCCCGCAATCAAGCGCGCATGATCATCAGGAAAGTGTGGGTTGTTCCGCTGTACATCCCGTGCGGGCTGTTTACTGATCAGTGCGACACCGTTGTAGGTTTTTTGGCCCAACCACGCCGCCTGCCACCCCGCTTCATTAAACGCCGCCAACGGGAATTTCTCGTCTGCCATCTTGAGCTCTTGCAGGGCAAGCACATCAACCGGATTGGCTGCCAGCCAATCAAGGACTTGAGGCAGCCGGATGTTGAGTGAGTTGACGTTCCAGGTGGCGAATTGCATCGTGATATGTGTGCGGAAAAATCAGAAGTTCCAATCGTACACGCATCATGAAATACCTATTCGCGGGGTCTTCGCCCGCGAGTTTAGACGATTGGGATATGCGGTCTAAACGGAACTCAGCGCTCGAAGGTCACAAAATCGAAGCTGAGCGCCTCTGGCACATCTGGGGTAGCGCGGTGTTGCTCGCGGGCGGTTTCACGCCATTCAGCGCCCAATGTTGGGGCGAATGCGTCACCCTCGAAGTCTTTGTGAATCACGGTTACGACCACGCGCTGTGCGAGGGGCAGCGCAGCGGCGTAAATCTGCGCGCCACCAATCACCCAGACCTCTTCAGGGGTGGTCTCGGTGCTGCTTTTCAAATGCGCCAACGCCGCTTCGAGGCTGTGAGTCGCGTGTGCGCCGTCTGCGTGCCAGTCGGCTTGGCGCGTGATGACGATATTGGTGCGCCCTGGTAACGGCCTGAATTTAGGTGGCAGTGAGTCCCATGTTTTGCGACCCATGATGACGGGGCAACCGGTCGTATGCGCTTTGAAGTGCGCCAAGTCCTGCGGCAGGTGCCACGGCAAGGCGTTGTTGATTCCGATCACGCCGTTTTGGGCCTGAGCATATATGAGGTTGAGACGCATGCTTAGATTGTGGTGGTTTTTTTGGGGGGCATCAAAACCGCTGCAATGGCGGTCACACCAAACACCATGGCGAGCAAGTCTTGCCAATGCGGTACTTCGCCCACGATGAATGTCGCCGTAATGGTACCAATGACGGGTACTGCCATGATGCTCATCGCGCTGGTGGCCGGTGGCAGGTCGCGGGCCATGCCGAACCAAATGACTTGCGCATAGCCGTAGTTAAAGACCACCGCGTAAACCAGTGTCAGCCACATCTGACCACTGAACGTCGCGATGCTGGTAACCGGTTCTAACTTGATGGCGAGCGCCCAAATGACCAGGCTCGACAGCAGCATCATCCAGACCGTGAGCACCTCTGGGCGCAATTCAAAGGGTACGCGGCGCATCAGTAACGTGCCCAGTGCCCATGACAACGCCGCGCCCTCCATCCACAAAATACCGGCGGGGCTGCCGCTGATATTGGTCAGTTCATGCCAGGTTAGCAGGCCGATGGTGGCAAGCACACAAGCCACTGCAAGGCCGGCGCGTTTGGTCAGCGGCTGTTTGAATAACAACGCGCCAAACAACACGGTGTAGATCGGCATGGTAAAGCCCAAAATAGCCGAGCGGCCTGAGGGCAAAAGACTCACGCCCATGACCGACATGGTGTGCCACCCCAAGATGTTGGGGATACCTAAGCCAACGATGATCCACCACTCGTTACCCCGAGGCCACATGCGCAGGCCTTTGCGATGGAAGTACACGAAAAGCCACATCGCCCCCAGCATCATGGTGCTGCTGCGGAAATACAGCGGGGTTAACTCTTGCAGTGAGAGTTTCATGATGGGCCAGTTAAGACCCCACATGAGCGTGAGCGCGATTAACGCCCAGGCCTGTTGTCTGGTGAGCATGGGCGTGATCTCGCAGGGGTGACGGTTTAGACCGCGACGGGTGCCTTGATAGCGGGGTGGTGCGCGTAGTCGAGTACCTCAAAGTCCTCGAACGCGTAGTCAAAGAGGCTGTCGGGCTTGCGTTTGATGTGCAGCTTGGGGTACGGGTAAGGCGACCGGCTGAGTTGCGTTTGCACCTGTTCGTGGTGGTTGCTGTAGATGTGACAGTCGCCACCGGTCCAGATAAAGTCGCCGACATCCAAGTCGCATTGCTGCGCCACCATGTGCGTGAGCAGTGCGTAGCTGGCGATATTGAAGGGCACACCCAAGAAAATATCAGCGCTGCGTTGGTACAACTGACAGCTTAGTTTGCCTTTGCCGCCAGCCTCGGTCGGCGGTGCCACATAAAACTGAAAAAACGCATGGCATGGCATGAGCGCCATTTTTGACAACTCACTGACGTTCCAGGCGCTAACAATCATGCGACGCGAGTCGGGGTTGTTTTTGATGGTGTGGACCACCTCGGCGATTTGATCGATGTGGCCGCCATCAGGTGTGGGCCAACTGCGCCATTGCACGCCATACACCGGTCCCAAGTCGCCGTTGGGCGCTGCCCATTCATCCCAAATGCTGACGCCGCGTTCTTGCAACCACTTGGCGTTGGCATCGCCACGCAGGAACCACAGCAGCTCATAAACGATGGATTTGAGGTGCACCTTTTTCGTGGTCACCAGTGGAAAACCTTCATTGAGGTCAAACCGCATTTGGTAGCCAAAGACACTGCGCGTGCCGGTACCGGTACGGTCGGTTTTTTCGATGCCATGCGCAAACACATGCTGCATGAAATCTTCGTATTGACGGGGCGCGGTGGGCGAGGTCATAAGGCGGTCGGTTACGCGGTATTCAAAGCGATAAGGATACCAAGAACTGCAGTCTAACCCTCTGCCAGCACGCGACCGGGGTTCAAAATGTTCTTGGGGTCAAGGGCGCGCTTGATTACACGCATCATGCGTAGCGCCACGGGCGATTTGTACTTGGGCAGCGTGTGGGCCTTCAGGCTGCCGATACCGTGCTCGGCCGAGATCGAGCCACCAAAGGCGTTGACGGCATCAAATACCAACGTGTTGATGGTTGCCTCAGACGTTTCAAGAAACACAGCTGAATCCACCCCCTCGGGTGCTTGCACGTTGTAGTGCAAGTTGCCATCTCCTAAATGGCCGAAGTTCACGATCCGCACACCCGGAATGGCCGCCGCCAGCGCGGTGTCAGTTTGCAAGACGAAGTCGGCTATTTTGGAGATGGGGACCGAAATATCATGCTTGATATTGAGGCCCTCTTGGCTTTGCGCCATGGAGATGTGTTCGCGAATGGCCCACATGGTGTCCGCCTGGCTCAGCTGGGTAGCCAACACCGCATCCGAGAGGGAGCCATCGTCGAGCTTGGCTGCGATGGTGTCTTCCAGTAGGGTCTGAGCGGTTTCTTCGTCTTGGCTGCTGGCGTATTCCAGCAAGATGGCGTAGGGAGCGGGGGCGCTGTTGCGCAGCGGCATTTGAAACTGAGGGTAATGTTTGGCCACCAACTCGCGTGCGAACGCACCCATGACCTCAAAGCCCGTCAGACCATCCGATAGGTGCGTGCGTGCGTGCCGCAACAAGTCGACGGCATGGGCCAAAGAGTCGGTGTGTATCCATGCCACGCAACGGCTCATGGGCTGCGGGCTCATTTTCATCGTGGCTGCCGTGATGATGCCCAGCGTGCCCTCAGATCCAATCAGCAAATGGCGCAGGTCGTAGCCTGTGTTGTCTTTTCTCAGACCGGATAGACCGTTCCATACTTCACCTTGGGCTGTCACAGCCTCAAGGCCCAAACACAACTCCCGGGCATTTCCAAAGCGCAGGACCTGTGTGCCGCCCGCATTGGTGCCGAGGTTACCGCCAATGGTGCAGCTGCCCTCCGCAGCCAAAGTGAGGGGGAAATAAAAGCCCGCCTCTGCGACGGCCTCTTGCAACGTTTGCAGCACACAGCCGGCTTCAACGGTCACGGTGAGATTTTCGGGGTCGATGGCGCGGATGCGGTTCATGCGCCCCAGGCTCAAAACGATTTGGGTGCCTGATTCATCGGGTACCGAGCCGACAACCAAGCCGGTGTTGCCGCCTTGGGGCACGATGGCAATTGCATGGGCATCACAGACTGCCACCACCGCCGCCACTTCGTTGGTGTTGCCCGGACGCACGACAGCCAACGCTTGGCCTTTCGCGCGCTTACGCCAATCGTGGGTGTAGGCTGATAAATCGCCTTCGGTGAGCACATAGGCGTCGCCAACAATGTGGCGGAATGCCGCGAGTGCTGCCGCCTTGTCAGGTGTCGTATCCGCGGTGGAGGGAGTAGATTGCGCCATGGTGTTGATTAGTTAGTAGGCGTTTCAGTTGGGGTGGATGCGGGGGAGGCCACGCTGGCTAACCGCCAACGCACGTGCAACGCAACCGCAACAAACAAGGCCAAGCACAAGGCAGTTTGCACCAAGGCCAAACCGGCGGACAAACCCGTGTCCGACCACGCGCGCACGACGCCTTCGGTGAAGTAAAGCCAGATCAACAGGCTCATCCAACGGTAGGTATACATGCGGTTTTTCAGCAGACCAGCCAGTGGGAAACACAAAGGGATGACTTTGATGGCCCAAAAAGACCCCCCGGGACGCAACGGGGCCAACCAAAGCTCCCAAGCCAATCCCACCACAATCAATCCGATCAAACTGGCCACGGCGGCAGTCCGCGTCGCCCGAATTTTGGTGCTGGCAACCGCGGCGGTATAGGGCGCGTTGGGGGAGATGTCTGAGGGCATGGGCTGTGGATGTAAAAAGGGCGGTTGCGACGACTACCGTCGGTCATTTTGGCAGATGAAAGTGGCATGATACCGGTATGGGTCAATGGTATTCAGGTCTAGAAAAATGGCGCCTTTTTTGGCAGGACGTTCGACGCGACCTGGCACGGTTTCCATGGCGCAACACGGCGTTGACCCTGCGCGAACGCTTCCGGGAAGACCGGTTAGGCGAAACGGCCAGTAGCCTGACCTTCACAACTGTGATGGCCTTGGTGCCGCTGTTTACGGTGGCGCTGGCCATTTTCAGTGCCTTACCCGCCTTTGCCAACCTCGAAACGAGCGTCGAAAATTGGTTGATCCAAAGTCTGGTCCCCAGTGAGATTGCGCGCTCGGTGCTCAAGTACCTGCACCAGTTTTCCAGCAAGGCGGGCCAGCTGGGGTGGTTGGGTGCCGGGGTATTGTTGGTCACGGCGCTCGCCTTGATCCTCACCATAGACCGCAAGCTGAACGATATTTGGCGGGTTCGCGAACTGCGCCCGTTCTCGCAACGGGTTCTGACGTATTGGGGCGTCTTGACGTTGGGGCCGTTGTTGCTGGGGGGTAGCATCAGTTTGACCACCTACCTGTTTACGGCGAGTAACGGCGTGGCTGCAGGCTACGTGTGGTTGCTCGATCTGTTTGAGTATCTGGTCGTGGTGGTGGCCTTGGCGTCACTGTATTACTTCGTACCCAATGCCAAGGTGCGTTGGAGTCACGCATTCATTGGCGGCTTGTTAATGGCGATCGGCCTGGAGGTGGTGAAGCGCTTGTTGGCCATCTACATCAAGGCCACGCCGACGTTCTCAGCGGTTTACGGCGCCTTCGCCACGGTCCCCATTCTGCTTGTTTGGCTTTACATGGCGTGGCTAATCATTTTGTTTGGGGCGGTGATGGTGGCTTACTTACCCAGTTTGTTGCGCGGGGTGTCGCGACGCAACGACCAAGCGGGGTGGGATTATCAACTGGCGATCGACATCTTGTCTCTGCTGCACCACGCTAAACAACCGACCGCAGGTGCGGGCGTGACGGGATTATCGGCGGATGACTTGGCGAGTGCTTTGCGCATAGATGCACTCGCCCTTGAAAAACCCATGGCGGCGCTCACCGCTCTCGATTGGGTGGGGCGCCTCGATGAGGATGAGCCTCGCTATGTGTTGATTGCCGACTTGGCTCGTATGCCTCTGGGGCCGCTGGTTGACGCGCTGCTACTGCCCAAGACAACGGAGAGCGCAGCCATGTGGGCTGCCAGTGACTGGGATCGTCGTTGCGCGTTGGATGCGGTGGTGCGGACCGGTCAGTGACCCCGATTAAAACGGGATACGCCCCGCCACCATATCGCGGAACATTGATAAGTCGCCCATCAGACTGAAGATTGGGCGCTTGAATGTGGCGGGTTTGTTTTTCTCAAACAAAAAATGCCCAAGCCACGCAAACCCATATGCCGCGATCAAACCCACGAGCAGGGCCTCGGGGTAGCCTGAACCTGCGAAGGTGACCAGTCCAGCGATGCCAAGACCCGTGCCGATGAAGTGCATGCGACGGCACAAGGGGTGTTGGTGTTCCTTCAGATACAGCGGGTAAAACGCCTCAAAAGTTTTTACGTTTTTTAAATCGTCAGACATGCGCTTTGTGGTTGTTTAGACGGTTAAGAAATCGGCGATGGCCCGCAAGGTCTCTTCGGGCGCTTCCAGCATCAATTGGTGGCCACCGTGCACCATGGCCGTGGTGGCGTGAAGGGCCAACGACGTCAGGGACTTGGTGGCTTTTGGCGGCGTCATTTGGTCGCCGTCTGCCAGTACAAACCGCGTTTTAACCGCGTGTTGGGTAACCACCCCCATAGCCGCCTCGCCACCTGCGTACTGGTTGCAGGCGTTGAAGCCGATGTGAAACACGTTGTCGGTGCGGTTGCTGCGCAGGATTCGACGCATCAACGCACGCGAGGCGCCATATAGCCAGGTACCGGGTCCCAGCGCCGACGGTGGCGGCGCGAGCGTGCTGTGGCTGAAGGTGTTTACCATGTCGATTGCCTTGAGCGGGTCGCTTTGCGACAACTCCAGCAGCACGGGCGAGACCCGCATGGGATAGGCGATGCCAACCAGGCCCAAATGGGTGCAGGCAGCTGGACGTTCGGCCGCTGCTTGCAGTGCGATGAGGGCGCCAAAGCTGTGGCCAATCAGAGCGGCTTTTTCAATTTTCAGAACATCGAGCAGCGCCCATATGTGCGCGGCGGCTGCCTCAACGGTCGCTGGGGGTGCACCAGTGCTTTGCCCATGACCGGGCAAATCGAACGCCAAGACGTTGTAGCCGTGGTGTGCCAGATAACGCGATTGCAAAATCCACACACTGTGATCGTTCAGTACACCATGAATCATCACAGCGGTGGGTTGGCCATCGACCCAGGCTTTACCGCCGGTGTAGATGAAGGTGTCTTGTGTTTGGCCGTTGGTGGTGAGCGTGACTTTCATGTGAATCAAGCCCCCACTTTTTCGGCCGCGCGCAGCGCACGTTTCAGATCATCGATCAGGTCATCGGCATCCTCCAAGCCGATTGACAGGCGAATGGTTCCGGGCGAAATACCGGCTTGCTTGAGTGCGGCGGCATCCATGCGGAAGTGCGTGGTGCTGGCGGGTTGGATAACCAAACTGCGGCAGTCGCCCACGTTGGCCAAATGACTGAAGACCTTGAGTGTTTCCACAAAAGCTTGGCCTTGTTCACGCGAGCCTTTGATGTCAAAACTGAATACTGATCCCGCGCCACGCGGCAACAGTTTTTTTGCCATTGCGTGGCTGGGGTGACTTTCCAAAATGGGATGACCAACCCGTTCCACCATGGGGTGAGTGGCCAAAAATGCCACGACCGCCTCGGTGTTTTGCATGTGGCGTTGCATGCGCAGGCCCAAGGTTTCGATGCCCTGCAAAATCAGCCACGCGCTATGGGGACTCATGCAGGCGCCAAAGTCGCGCAGGCCCTCGCGGCGGGCACGCAGCAAGAAGGCGCCCACTGTGGACTCGTCGCTGAACACCATGTCATGAAAGCCGTGGTAGGCAGCGCTGAGGTTGTCGAATTTGGGGCTGGCGGCCCAGTCAAACGTACCCCCGTCTACCAATACCCCACCGATGACGGTGCCGTGACCACTGAGGAATTTGGTCGCTGAATGCATCACCAAATCGGCCCCATGGTCGAGGGGTTTCATAAGCCACGGTGGTGTGAGCGTGGCATCGACCATCAATGGCACATCGTTGTCATGGGCGAGCGCACTGATGGTGGGGATGTCCAGCACATCCATGCCGGGGTTGCCCACCGTTTCGCCGAAAAACAATTTGGTGTTGGGGCGCACCGCAGCGCGCCACGCGTCGACGTCGCCGGGGTGTACAAACGTGGTCTCGATCCCAAAGCGGCTGAGCGTGTAGTGCAACAAGTTATGTGATCCGCCGTACAGCGCGCTACTGGCGACAATGTGCGAGCCCGCATCCATGAGCGTGGCGATGGCCAGATGCAAGGCGGCTTGGCCACTCGCGGTCGTCAGTGCGCCGATCCCCCCTTCGAGTGCGGATACCCGCTGCTCAAGCACCGCGTTGGTCGGGTTGCTGATGCGGCTGTAGACGTGGCCTGCACGCTCCAAGTTGAACAACGATGCCGCGTGTTCAGCGGACTCAAAAACAAACGAGGTGCTCAGGTGGATGGGCACGGCACGCGCGCCAGTGGTGGGGTCAGGCGCTGCACCCGCGTGTAGGCTTAGGGTGTCGAATCCGGGGTCAGAATAGCCGGGCATCAGGATCTCCAAGTTCAAGCGTGTTCATTTAATCAGCATCAAGCTTAACCGCAAGCGGGCGTCCATTTACGTGAACACCGGGGGAAGCCCTAGGGAAATCACCCTTATTTACGCCTTCTTGCAGATGACTTTCAACCACACATTGCGCTATATTGAACCTAAATGAAGGGTAGCCAAGCGGTTGCCCGCCCCAACCTTGACAGGAGATACGCCATGAAAGTCAGTGATATTTTGCGAGTCAAGGGCACCACGCTTTACACCGTCGAGCCCGATAGCGATCTCAAATCAGCTGTCGAGTTGATGGCCGAAAAGGACATCGGTTCGCTGGTCGTGATGAGCCATGGGGATTTGGTGGGGATGTTGACCTTTCGCGAGGTGATCGCCAAAGTCGTTGCCAACGGCGGGATGCTGGGCCAGTCGACGGTTCGTAACGCGATGGACGATGCGCCACTGACCTGTACCGGCGAGACGGATCTGGACGAGGTGCGCCGCATGATGCTGGACCGCCATGCCCGCTACATGCCCGTAATGGATTCGCGCATGTTGATGGGGGTTATCAGTCTGTATGACGTGGCTAAGGCCGTCGTGGACAGTCAGAACTTCGAGAACAAAATGCTGAAGGCCTACATTCGTGACTGGCCGGCAGATGCCGAGCAGTCCGCCGATTAAGAGACCGGCCACTGGGTGAAATCGACCCGCGGCTTGACCGATAATAGTGGTCATGAGCGGCAATACATTCGGACACCTCTTCGCAGTCACCAACTTCGGTGAATCCCACGGCCCAGCCATTGGCTGTGTGATTGACGGTTGCCCGCCCGGGCTCGCCTTGAGCGAGGCGGACATTCAGCCCGACCTCGATCGCCGTCGCCCTGGTACCTCCAAGTTTGTAACCCAGCGTAACGAACCAGATCAGGTCGAAATCCTGTCCGGTGTTTACCAAGGGCTCACCACGGGCACGCCCATCGCCTTGCTCATTCGCAACACTGATCAACGATCCAAAGATTACGGCGACATCCTTCAAACATTCCGGCCCGGCCATGCCGATTACACCTATTGGCATAAATACGGTCTGCGTGACCCTCGGGGTGGCGGGCGTTCATCGGCACGCCTGACCGCGCCGATGGTGGCAGCGGGAGCGGTAGCGAAAAAATGGCTGGCTCACAAGTGGGGCGTGCAGTTCAAGGGTTGCATGACGCAGATTGGGGATCAAAAAATCGGCTTTGAAGATTGGGCCTACGTCTCCCAGAATCCGTTTTTTGCACCCATTGCAGACACCACTTATCTCGAAGATTTTTTGGGCGAGCTGCGCAAGTCAGGTGACTCGTGTGGGGCCGCATTACGCATTGTCGCGACGGGTATGCCTGTGGGGTTAGGACAGCCGCTCTTCGACAAACTCGATGCCGACATTGCTTACGCCATGATGGGCATCAACGCCGTAAAAGGCGTGGAGATCGGCGCGGGTTTTGACAGCGTGTCGCAGCGGGGTAGTACCCACGGCGATAGCCTGCGTCCTGATGGCTTTGCGGGTAACAATGCGGGCGGCGTATTAGGCGGCATCAGCACGGGACAGGACCTAGAGGTGGCGATCGCCATCAAGCCGACCAGCTCCATCTTGGTACCACGTGACACCATTGATGCAGCGGGTCAGGCGACCTCGGTGATCACCAAGGGCCGACACGATCCGTGTGTGGGCATTCGCGCGACGCCCATCGCCGAGGCCATGTTGGCACTGGTGGTCATGGAGCACGCTTTGGCCCATCGCGCGCAATGCGCTGATGTGCGCGTCGACACACCAGATATCGCTGGTTAAACCAACCCAACGGCGCGCGCAATGGTGTCGCGCTTGACTTTGGGTTTAGGGTAGCGGGTGTCGGGATCGATGGCAGAGAACCAACTGCGCACATCGGCATCCGTGCCAATCCCATGCATGAAGTTGTAAATGGCTTTGCGCAACGCTTGTCCCAACAAGGCGTGATCGGTCCCTGTTGGGTCATCAAAGCCGATATCGTTTTTCGCGAAAGTGATCGGTGGTAATGGCTGTAACGTGATGCCATAGGCCTCGGGGTTGAGGCCGACAGGCGAGTGAACCGTGCAGGCGAACCGGTGAAAAAATCCACTCTGAATGCACCCTGCCTCAAATAACTGTCGCACATACTCCAATGCATCGACCGTGTCTTGCACCGTTTGCGTGGGGAAGCCGTACATAAGGTAGGCATGCACCAGCACGCCTGCGTCGGTAAAGCTTTTGGTGACGCGCGCGACTTGTTCGACGCTCACGCCTTTTTTCATGAGTTGCAGCAGGCGGTCGCTGGCCACCTCCAACCCACCCGACACGGCGATACAACCGCTTTGAGCCAGCAGATCGGCTAGCTCGGGGGTGAAGGTCTTTTCAAACCGGATGTTGCCCCACCATGAGATGTGGACGCCACGGCGAATCAACTCTTCAGCCAAGGCCTTGAGGGCTTTTGGGGGCGCGGCTTCATCGACAAAATGAAAACCCGTTTGCCCCGTCTCTTGGATGATGGCCTCGATCCGATCGACGAGCACAGCGGCACTCGCCGTCTCGTAGCGGCTGATGTAGTCGAGGCTGACGTCGCAAAAGCTGCATTTCTTCCAGTAGCACCCGTGGGCAATGGTGAGCTTGTTCCAGCGGCCATCGCTCCATAAGCGGTTCATGGGGTTAAGCATGTCCAGCAAACTGAGATACTGGTCGAGGGGTAGGCCATCCCACGTGGGCGTACCCACCGACTCAAATGGCACATCGGGCTCGGCCCAGTTGGTGTATTGCGCCGCACCCGCCGCATTGCGTGTGAAGGTGCGCACCAGCCGTTGTGGACCGCGCTTACCGCGCAGGTGTTCGAGCAGGCACAGCAAAGGGCGTTCACCGGCATCCAGTGTGATGAAGTCAACAAAGTCGAAGATGCGCGGCTCGGTCAACTCACGTAACTCGGTATTCACATAACCACCACCCAAACAAATGGTGGTGTTGGGTGCTATACGCTTGATGGTTTGTGCAATGCGCAGGGCCGCGTAAACGGAGCCGGGGAAGGGTGTCGAGAGCAATACCACTTGGGGCTGATGCTGCGCGATGGCCGCTTCCGTCAGTACCGTCAAATACTGATCCAACAAATTGGGCGGTTCGGCGAGGGCGTTGGCGAGCGGGTCAAAACTTGGCTGACTACCGGCCAGTTGCTCGGCATAACGCACAAACTCAAAGCGCGGGTCAACTGCGTCCCGCAGCACGTCGGCAAGGTCGTTCAGGTACAACGCTGCGATGTGTTTGGCGCGGTCTTGCACACCCAACACGCCAAAAGCCCAGCCCAGTGGATCACCGCCGTCGTCATCGGTATAGACATCCAACGCGGCGAAGCGCGGGCCCTCTGGCAGCAGGCTTCGATTGGCGATACGGTGGGCAATGGTAGCGTCACGGCCCTGTAAAAACCGAATGACGGGTTCGATGACGTGTTGGTGGTCATCGAAGTAATCTAAAAAAGCATTGACGCTGGCAGATCGGTCTGCCTCGGGTAGTGCCAATGCACAGTCGCGAACGTCGCGCAAGCCAGCCGACGTGAAGATGCGGCAGATAAGGCCAAGGGCCAGATCGACCTGATGAGCATCTTCACCTTGTGCGCGCAAAAAGCCCGTCAGGTACGCCGTTGACGGATACGGCGTATTGAGCTGGGTCATTGGCGGGATAACCGCCAAAATCCGCATTGGCGTTGCAGCGCTGGTCACCCGTCAGTCTGCCTTGAGGGCTTGGGCAACAGCCGCCGCAAATGCATCAACGGAGGCCTCGGTGGTATCCCATGCACACATGAAGCGGCAGCCACCGCCCGCGATAAATTCGTAAAACCGCCAGCCATCGCCTTGAAGGCGATCGATGGCGGGTTTGGGCAGTTGCGCAAACACTGCATTGGCTTGCGTGGGGGCCAAGAACTTAATCCCGGGAATAAGCGCTAACTGCTCGCGCAGGCGTTGCGCCATGGCATTCGCATGGCGGGCATTGCTGAGCCACAGGTTGCTCTCAAGCATCCCCAACCAAGGCGCCGAGATGAAGCGCATCTTGCTGGCGAGTTGCCCCGCTTGCTTGACGCGATAGGAGAAGTCTTCGCTCAGTGTGCGGTCAAAAAAGACCACGGCCTCCCCAACGGGTAAACCATTTTTAGTGCCACCGAAACACAGCACGTCGACCCCTGCGCGCCACGTCACATCAGCGGGGTGACAGCCTAAAGTCGCCACCGCATTTGCGAAGCGAGCACCGTCCATGTGTACCTTGAGCTGGTGTTGCTTGGCCATGGCCGTGATCGCCTTGACCTCTTCGACGCTATAAACCGTACCGAGTTCGGTCGATTGCGTGATCGATACCACCTTGGGTTTGGGGTAGTGCAGGTCGTTGCGCTTGAGCACCATGGTTTCGACTGCGGCAGGCGTGAGCTTGCCCAACGCGGCCGCGTCTGGACCCGCGTCGGCTACCAGCAGTTTGGAGCCGTTCGAGAAGAACTCGGGGCCGCCGCACTCATCGGTTTCGATATGGGCAACTGGCGTGCAGATGACGGAGTGATAGCTTTGGCACAAACTGGCCAGTGCCAACGAGTTGGCCGCTGTGCCGTTGAAGACAAAGTAGATATCACAGTCTTTGTCGAAGGTCTCGCGCAAGCGATCGGACACGCGCGTAGTCCACGCGTCATCGCCGTAGGCGGGCGCATGGCCGCTGCCATTGGCGGCGTTAAACCAGTGCGCCGCCTCTGGGCACATGCCCGCATAGTTATCGCTGGCAAAGTGCTGTCGGCGGGCGTGGTCGGTCGCTTGAGGTGGGGTGTCTTCGAGTTGCATCTCGAGACTTTACACGGCTTCTGCGGGCTCGGCGTACGCACTCAGTGGCACGCAACTGCAGAACAGGTTCCGGTCACCGTACACGTTGTCCACCCGACCCACGGGCACCCAGTACTTGCCGCGTTTCAAACTGGCGACCGGGTACGCCGCGGTCTCGCGGCTGTAGGCATGGTCCCAGCTTTCGCGTGTGAGGGTCTCTGCGGTATGGGGCGCGTTGACCAAGGGGTTATCGTCCTTGGGCCAGACTCCGGCTTCGACCTGCGCAATTTCACGGCGAATCGACTTCATGGCGTCGATGAAACGATCGAGCTCGCGCAAGTCCTCGCTTTCGGTGGGCTCAACCATGAGCGTGTTGGGCACCGGGAAAGACAAGGTAGGCGCGTGGAAACCGTAATCGATGAGGCGCTTGGCTACGTCTTCGGCTTGGATACCGGTGGTTTCCTTGAAGTGGCGCAAGTCCAAAATACACTCGTGCGCCACGCGTCCCGACGCGCTGGCATACAGTGTTGGGAAGTGGTCGCGCAGCTGCACGCTGATGTAGTTCGCGTTCAAGATGGCAACTTCGGTGGCGCGCTTGAGCGCACCTGCGCCCATCATGCGGCAGTACATCCAGCTGATGGGTAACACCGCAGCGTTACCAAGCGGCGCGGCACTGACGGCACCCACCGCAGCGTCGCCGCCCGTAACGGGCAAACCACCGGCGACATGGCCGGGGAGGTAAGGCACCAAGTCCGCCACAACGCAAACCGGGCCGACACCCGGGCCACCGCCGCCATGCGGAATGCAGAAAGTTTTGTGCAGGTTCAGGTGGCTCACATCGCCACCGAACTGACCGGGCGCTGCAACGCCGACCAGTGCATTCATATTGGCGCCATCGACGTAGACACGTCCACCGTGCTGATGCACCAATGCGCACAAGTCTTTGACCTGCGTTTCAAAGACCCCGTGGGTGCTGGGGTAGGTGATCATCATGGCGGCGATGTGGGCGCTGTGCCTCTCGCACTTGGCTGCCAAATCGGCCATGTCGACGTTACCCGCCTCGTCACAGGCCACGACCACGACTTGCATCCCCACCATCTGCGCACTAGCTGGGTTGGTGCCATGGGCACTTGCGGGGATCAAGCACACGTTACGTTGCGTTTCGCCTTTGGCTTGGTGGTAGGCCTTGATGGCCAACAAGCCTGCGTACTCACCTTGGCTACCCGCGTTGGGTTGCAAGCTGATACCGGCATAGCCGGTGGCTTGGCACAGCCAGTCACGCAGTTGTGCGTCGAGTTGCGCGTACCCCGCGCGTTGCGCGGCGGGTGCGAAGGGGTGAATGTGGGCGAACTCAGGCCACGTGATGGGAATCATCTCGCTGGTCGCATTCAATTTCATGGTGCAACTGCCCAGCGGGATCATGGTGCGATCCAACGCCAAATCCTTATCACTCAGGGAGCGGATGTAGCGCAGCATCGCAGTTTCGCTGTGATGGGCGTTGAAAACGGGATGCGTCAGGAACGCGCTCTGGCGGCGCAATGCGGCAGGAATGAGAGTCGGCTCATCGGCCCCCAACGCCTCGATGCTTGGCAGGTTACTTTCGGATGCGCCGAATGCACGCCACAGGGTCTCGAGGTCGGCGCGGGTTGTAGTTTCATCTAACGACAGGGCAACGGTATTGGCATCGACGCGGCGTAAGTTGCCCCCTGCGCGGTAAGCGGCTTCAACTAATCCGTCAGCTCGCCCCGGCACCGAGTAGGTGAGCGTATCAAAGGCCGATGCGTTGACCGCAACGTGTCCCAGGGTCTGCAGGCCCTTCGCCAAAATGGCGGTATAGGTGGCAACGCGTTTGGCAATGCGCGTGAGACCCACAGGCCCATGATAGACGGCGTACATGCTGGCAACGACGGCAGGCAGAACCTGCGCGGTGCAAATGTTGGAGGTGGCTTTTTCACGGCGAATGTGTTGCTCGCGGGTTTGCAGTGCCAGGCGGTAAGCGGGTGCGCCATGTGCGTCCACACTTACGCCGACCAAACGCCCGGGCAATGATCGCTTCAATTCATCACGACAGGCCATGTAAGCGGCGTGTGGACCACCATTACCCATCGGCATCCCGAGGCGCTGCGTTGTGCCCACCACAATGTCGGCACCCACTTCACCCGGCGGGACCACGAGGGTAAGGGCCAACAGATCGGCGGCTACGATGAAGGCTGCTTGGTTGGCATGGACTTGCGCGACATCGGCACTGATGTCATCGATGCGTCCAAACGTACTCGGGTACTGGCACACGACGGCGAAGTAATCGGTACGCGCCAGGGCTGTCGCCCAATCGGCTGGCGTTTGCGGCACGATGACGGTCATACCCAAAGGCGCCGCGCGGGTTTGAATGACCTCGATGGTTTGGGGATGGCATTCACCTGACACCAAGATCGTCATCCCTTTTGACTTCACAGAACGCTTAGCAAGTGTCATCGCTTCTGCCGCCGCTGTGGCCTCGTCGAGCATCGATGCATTGGCAATGGGCATACCCGACAGGTCACACACCATGGTTTGGAAGTTCACCAACGCCTCCATCCGCCCTTGCGAAATCTCGGCCTGATACGGTGTGTAGGCCGTGTACCAGGCGGGATTCTCAAGGATGTTGCGCAGGATAACGCCCGGGGTATGTGTGCCGTAATAGCCCTGCCCAATCCAAGAGGTACAGACTTCGTTTTGGCTGGCGATCGCTTGCAACTCCCTCAAGGCCTCGGACTCGCCGACCGCGGGCGGCAGCGCCATGGGGGTCTCGCGGGCAATACTGGCAGGGACGATCTCGGCCAATAACGCTGCGCGGGAGACAGCGCCAATGGCACTGAGCATCAGCGCTTCTTGGTCAGCGTTGGGGCCGGTATGTCGTTGTTCAAAAGCGCCGGGGTTCTCAAGATCAATCAGTGCCATGGTGGTTGCTCAGTAAGGGGGTTGGGCAAAAAGTCAGTGCAAGGTGAAAGCGCGCTTATTGCGCGAAAGCACCGTAAGCGGTTTCATCCATCAACGCATCCAATTGGCTGGGGTCGCTGAGTTTCACTTTGAAGAACCAGCCCGCACCCAAGGGGTCAGAGTTTGCGAGCGAGGGGTCATCGCGCAGGGCTTCATTGACTTCAGTGACCTCGCCGCTGATGGGCATGTAAACGTCGGCCGCGGCCTTGACTGACTCAACCACACCGGCTGTGTCTTTCTGCGCCAGGGCGGCTCCCACTTCAGGCAATTCGACAAACACCACATCGCCCAACGCATCTTGCGCGTGCACGGTGATACCGACGGTGGCGGTGTCGCCCTCAACTTTGACCCACTCGTGGTCTTCGGTGTACTTGATCATGGGATGCTCCTTTAAAAGATTTGAAAATGCGGGACTGGGGATTAACGTTTGTAGCCGTTGGGCACGAAGGGCATGGCGCTGACGACCATCGGGATGGCGCGACCGCGGACCATGGCGTTGACCGTCGTACCGATGGTGCTGCAATCGATGCGCACGTAGCCCATGGCAATGGCTTGGTTGACGGATGGAGCCAGCAAGCCGCTGGTGACCTCACCAATGACATCGCCTTGTTCGTTTTGTAAAACAGTGTAGTCGCGCACAGGCACGCGTTCCGTCGCGAGCAAGCCCACACGACGGCGGGTCAGGGGGACATGGCCGTCCAACTGACCCAACACGGTATCAGCGCCTAAGAAGCCGCCTGCGCGAGCGCCGCCAGTACGCCTGACTTTTTGGATGGCCCAATTTAAGCCAGCCTCGATTGGGGTGGATTGTGTATCGATGTCGTTGCCGTACAGGCAGAGACCCGCTTCTAAGCGCAACGAGTTGCGCGCGCCTAGGCCGATGGGCTGGGTGCGGTCGTCAGCCAGCAGGGCTTGGGCCAACGCCGTAGCCTGATCACCGGGGACTGAAATTTCGAAACCGTCCGCACCGGTGTAACCGCTGCGGGTCACGTAACAATCGATGCCCGCCAAGGTGAGGGGCGCGCCCGTCATGAAGACCAAATCGTCCACACCCGGGTTGAGTTCACGCAGCACGTCGACCGCTTGGGGGCCCTGTAATGCAAGCAGGGCCTGCTCGGGCATGGGAATGACCTCACATTGCTGACCGATGTTGGCCTGAATGTGGGCGATATCGCCGGCCTTGCATGCACCGTTGACGATGACAAACAAGTCAGCCCCGCGGTTCACAAACATCAGGTCGTCGATGATGCCCCCTTGTTCATTCAGGAGCAGACCGTAGCGCTGTTTACCGACGGGCAAATCGACCACGTCGACCGGCATCAGTGACTCAAAAGCCGCCGCTGCTTGTGGTCCAACCAGTCGCAATTGGCCCATGTGGGAGACATCGAACAAACCGGCTTTTTGGCGGGTGTGTAAGTGCTCACCCAGAACGCCTAGCGGGTATTGCACCGGCATGCTGTAGCCCGCAAAAGGGACCATGCGCGCGCCAAGTGAGACATGCAGATCGTTGAGTGGGGTAGTGTGCAGTGGCACAGCGTTGTCGGTTGAAGCGGTCACAGCAAGACTCTCATCGGTTGCTTGCTCGGATGACATGGCTGAGGCCAAGAACAGAGCAGGGTTTGTTATCGCAAGTGCCTGCCGCGACGCGACGGGTCTTGCATCAATTCCTCTGCCCCGTGTCCGCTTTACCTGAGCGATTCACACAAATGCCCTGTGCTTGCGCCTTCGGTGGGCGAATCGCTTTGATGCTGATTCGCCTCTCTCCATCGGGGAAACGCCTGGGGTCGGTGGTCGCCGACCCTTAACGTGTTACCAGTCCTTTGTACCTGAGCGTTCAGACCGTGGCGATCCACAGCCTTGCGCCTTCGGTGTCCCTCACGGGCTCTCTCCTGGCAATACCGGATTATAGCTTTTGGAAGCCGTTTTGAAAGTTTTTACATACCGGCGTAATTCGGACCACCGCCGCCCTCTGGCGTCACCCAAACGATGTTTTGGGTTGGGTCTTTGATATCGCAGGTCTTGCAGTGAACGCAGTTTTGCGCGTTGATTTGCAGCCGCTCCCCAGTACCACTCTCATCGGGCACGTATTCGTACACCCCAGCAGGGCAGTACCGGCTCTCGGGGCCGGCATAGGTCGCTAAGTTGACCCGCACTGGCACCGTATCGTCACGCAAGGTGAGGTGGGCCGGCTGGTTCTCCGCGTGGTTGGTATTGCTGATGAATACACTGCTGAGACGGTCGAAGGTGATGACACCGTCAGGTTTTGGGTACGCAATTTTGCTGCACTCGGCGGCCGGTCGGAGTTGGGCGTGGTCTGCGACCTTGCGGTGTACCGTCCACGGTGGCGCCTTGATACCTAATTTGGGTAACAACCACTGTTCAATACCCGTCATCAGGGTGCCAACCGTGTTGCCCTTCTTGAACCACTGCTTGAAGTTGCGCGATGCGTTGAGTTCTTGGTACAGCCAGCTGGCCTCGAATGCGGCAGGGTAGGCACTCAGTTCGTCTTGCTGACGGCCCGCTTGAATCGCCTCAAAGGCCGCCTCGGCACACAACATACCGGTTTTGATGGCCGCATGGCTACCCTTGATGCGGCTGGCATTGAGGTAGCCTGCGTCACAGCCGACCAGTGCGCCACCTGGGAACACTGTTTTCGGGAGCGACAACAGACCGCCGGCCGTGATGGCGCGCGCGCCATAGCCCAAGCGCTTACCGCCCTCCAGGACGCTCCGGATCGCGGGGTGGGTTTTCCAACGCTGCATCTCCTCAAAGGGTGAGAGCCACGGGTTCTTGTAATCCAGACCCGTCACGAACCCCAAGGTGACCTTGTTACCTTCGAGGTGGTAGAGGAAACCACCGCCGTAGGTATCGTTATCCATGGGCCAACCGGCGGTGTGTACCACACGGCCTGGTTTGGCTTTTTCAGGAGAAATTTCCCACAACTCCTTCACGCCCAGCGCGTAGCTCTGAGGGTCTTTGCCGGCATCGAGTTGGTAGTGCGCAATCAGTTCTTTACCCAAGTGGCCGCGAGCGCCCTCGGCGAAGACCGTGTATTTGCCGAGCAACGCCATACCCAGCTGGAAATCGCCAGTTGCCACGCCGTCTTTGCCGACGCCCATGTCGCCGGTAGCGACACCCGTTACGGCACCGGCATCGTCATACAGAACATGTGCTGCAGTGAAGCCCGGAAAGATCTCAACGCCCAATGCTTCGGCTTGTTCGCCCAGCCATTTCGTAACAGCGCCCAAGCTGACCACGTAACAGCCGTCGTTATGAAAACAGCCGGGAATCAATGCGTCTGGCGTGCGCTTGGCGCCAGTTTCTGACAAAAACAAGATGTCGTCGCCGCTGACGGGTTGATTCAATGGCGCGCCCATGGCCTGCCAGTCAGGCAAGAGCTCGGTGAGTGCGCGGGGGTCCATGATCGCACCGCTGAGGGTATGGGCGCCCGGCTCCGAGCCCTTCTCGAGGACGACCACGCTGAGCTCCGTGCCTTTCTCTGCGGCCAGTTGTTTCAAGCGAATCGCCGTGGACAGACCAGCGGGTCCGCCGCCCACTACCACCACGTCATAGTCCATTGACTCGCGTGGGCCATGGGCTTCGATCAAAGCCGCAGTGGTGGATTGACGGGTTTGGTAGCTGCTCATGACTGGATCTCCGACGGAACTGCGAAAGCGATGGGACAGGAATAGGGTTTAATCTAACGCGCTGGCAATGCAAACGTTGCATTGTACGGATTGATCGTGAGAGAGCATTAGATGCGAATAACCTTACCCGAAAAGAAGAAACTGGTATTTGAATCACGGTTCCCCGTGCGATGGGGGGACATGGATGCGATGGGCCACGTGAACAACACGGTCTACTTCAAATACCTTGAACACATGCGCATCGACTGGATGAGCCAGATTGGTTGCCCGCCAGATGCCAAGGGTGAGGGCCCCGTGATCGTGAATGCGTTTTGCAATTTCCATAAACAGCTCACCTACCCCAGCGATGTGCTGGGCAAATTGTTTGTCAGTGATCTGGGACGCAGCACCTTTGACTCATGGTGCACGCTGGAGCGCGTTGATGAACCCGGTGTCATCTACACCTCGGGCGGTGCCACCATGGTGTGGGTGGATTTCCCCGCGCAAAAATCGGCGCCTTTACCCGATTGGTTGCGCACCATCGTGGCGTGAGACGCCGGTTTAGGCCTTTGCTTTGGGTACCCGTCCCATCAGGTAAAACTCGGCATTGGGCATCATGCCTGTGACGCTTGCAATGCGGTTTGAGAGTCCAAAAAAGGCGGTGATTGCAGTGATGTCCCACGCATCTTCATCGTCAAAGCCGTGGGCGTGCAGGGCTTCAAAATCGGCATCGTCAACGGTGTGCGACGCGTTGCAGACCTTCATGGCAAAGTCCAACATCGCTTTTTGGCGTGGCGTGATGTCAGCCTTGCGGTAGTTCACCGCGACCTGATCGGCGACCAGCGGTTTCTTTTCGTAGATGCGCAAGATGGCACCGTGCGCCACCACGCAGTACAAGCACTGATTCGCGGCGCTGGTGGTGGTGACGATCATCTCGCGGTCACCCTTGGTGAGATTGCCCCCCTCCTTGAGCATCAGGGCGTCGTGGTAGGCAAAAAACGCACGCCACTCGGCGGGTCGCCGCGCCAATCCCAAAAACACGTTTGGAATGAAGCCCGCTTTTTCTTGAACCTCCAGTATTTTCGACTTCAAGTCGTCGGGCAGGGTGTTGAGGTCTGGCACGGGGTAACGCGGTGTCGATGAGGGCATGACAGCTCCAAAGGGTAGGTGTAAGCGAGATTCAAGTATGCCAAAGTTGGCAAACGTCACCCGCCGGCGTCAGCGCATGGCCAGCTTACTGACCAATTCGGCAGCGGTGCGGGCACTGTATTTATGCATTAATTTGGCCCTATAAATTTCCACGGTACGTGGGCTGATGGCAAGCGTTTTACCAATCGCCTTTGAGGTCAGTCCCTGCATGAGCAGGGCCGCCACTTCGCGTTCTCGCGGCGTGAGCACGTCGTGCACCGGGCGCTGTGCGCTAAGGTCCTCAAAGCACCAGATGCCGGCGGCGTGCGGGTCGTTGGCAACCAAAGCCCGTCCCATGACATGACACCAAAAGGTCTCGCCGGCAGGGATGCCACCAATGCGGCGCATGATTCGGTTATCGCTGTAGGTGCCGTTTTGATTCAACAGGGGCGCGATTCGCTCCCCTGTGCGTTTGAACTCGTCAGCGCTGGGGTACAGCTGCTCAAAGGTCTGCCCGATCAAAACGGTTCTATCAGTGCGAAACATTTGGCACAAGGCTTGGTTGCAGTCCACAATCGTTCGACTACGCGACAGCGCCATGCCCACGGGCGCGGCTTCGAAAGCGACGCGGTAGTCGATGGCGGTTTGACTGGCGTTAAGGCTAGGGTTCTGCATTAGGCAATTCTACGTAGTCAGATACGTAGTATCGTATAGGGTGTTGTGAGTTCTTAAATTTTTCCTGTTTCCTTCGAGGAGTTCGCTTGTGAACAAGGTATTTCCCAGTGCCGCAGAGGCACTTAAAGCTGTGGTCGCTGATAACCAGTTGATGGCCGTTGGTGGCTTTGGTTTGTGTGGCATTCCAGAGGCACTGATCGACGCGCTGCGTGACAGTGGTGTTCAAAACCTGTCCGTGATTTCAAATAACGCGGGTGTCGATGGTTTCGGGTTGGGCAAGTTGCTCGAAACCCGTCAGATCAAAAAAATGATTTCGAGCTACGTGGGCGAGAACAAAGAGTTCGAACGCCAGTACCTCGCGGGTGAGTTGGAGCTGGAGTTCACACCCCAAGGGACGTTGGCAGAAAAGCTGCGCGCGGGGGGTGCAGGTATTCCTGCGTTTTTCACCAAGACTGGCGTCGGAACCATGGTTGCCGAGGGCAAGGAGACACGCGAGTTTGATGGTGAGATTTACGTCATGGAGCGCAGTTTGGTGCCCGATGTGGCGTTGGTCAAGGCCTGGCGTGCTGACCGCTCTGGCAACTTGCAATTCCGTTTGACCGCGCGCAACTTCAATCCTGCTGTGGCTATGGCTGGACGCGTTTGCGTGGTCGAGGTTGAGGAGGTGGTCGAGGTGGGGGCCATTGAGCCAGATGCGGTGCACCTGCCAGGCATCTACGTCCACCGTATCGTGGTCAACGCGACCCCCGAAAAGCGCATCGAGCGCCGCACCCTCACCGAAAAAGCCTAAGGAGTACACCACCATGAGCTGGACACAAGATCAAATGGCTGCCCGCGCGGCGGCGGAATTAGAAGACGGTTTTTACGTGAATCTGGGTATCGGTATACCGACCCTGGTGGCGAACCACGTGCCAAATGACATCGAGGTGTGGCTGCAGTCCGAAAACGGTATGTTGGGTATTGGCCCTTTCCCCACCGAAGAGACGGTAGATGCAGACCTGATCAATGCCGGTAAGCAGACCGTCACCACCATCCCCGGTTCGAGCATCTTTGGCAGCCACGACAGCTTTGCCATGATCCGTGGCGGCAAGATCAACCTGAGCATTCTGGGCGCGATGCAGGTCAGCGCCAAGGGGGATCTGGCCAACTGGATGATTCCCGGGAAGATGGTTAAAGGCATGGGCGGCGCCATGGACTTGGTGGCTGGCGTGAAGCGCGTGATCATTTTGATGGAGCACGTCGCACGTAAAAAAGACGGGACCGAGGATCTCAAGATCCTGCCCGAGTGCACCTTGCCACTAACCGGTGTGGGTGTTGTGGACCGCATCATCACCGACTTGGGCGTGATGGACGTCACCCCAGAGGGTCTGAAGCTGGTGGCTTTGGCCGATGGCGTGACCCGCGAGTTTATTCAGAGCAAGACGGGCGTTCCGCTTATCTAATGGTTTGGCGGCGTTCGCGTAATCGACGCCGCCTTTTCAACCAAATCACAGCCGCCCACACCCAAGTGGTGAGTAGGTAGACCGCAATGCCTGCGGCGCTGGCCAAAATCGCCAGTCCCAAGATCAGTGGTTTGCCCAGCGCTGTGATCCGGCCCCAGATGTTGCTAATGTGGCCGCCAATGCTGGTGACGTCTGAGGGCGTCGCTGAGGTTTCATGCAATTGCTGCAACCGGGCTTCCAGCACCTCGGGCGCGCGTTCCGGCGCATCGCCACGGTGCAACAACCAATCGCCTAACTTGTAGGCACCGAAGTAAACCGGACCAAAAGTCACTGGGTTGGTTACCAAGGTGCTACCAATGGCAACGGGCAGGTTCGCTCGCAACACCACGGCCGCGGTCGCAGCCAGTGGTATCTGCGCAATGGGCACGAGCAATCCAAAAAACAGACCCAGTGCAAGTCCAGCGGCGATGCCTTTGCGGCTCATGTGCCACAACCGTGGATGCGTCAATGCGGGCCCCATCCAGCGTAACCAGCGATTGGTTTGGATGCTTTCCCGGGTAGGAAGTGATTGGGCGATACGGCGGAGCATGGGGCTCTATTCTGCCGTGATAAATGGTCGGAAAAATGGGGGGCACTTATTTATCGAGCGACAATAGGGACATGAGTGAAAAACGTTGGCAAGATGTGTTGTTTTCGCAAGGTTTTGGCACCCGCCGTGTTTGCTTGGGGTTGATCCAGCAGGGCTTAGTCGCTCACCAAGGCATCACGGTGACCGACGATGCCGAATGGGTTGAAACCGATAACCTGTACTTTACGGTGCAAGGTGAGACATGGCCGTACCACGAACAGGCCTACCTGATGCTGCATAAGCCGGCGGGTACGGAGTGCTCGCAAAAAGCCAGTTTGTACCCCAGCATCTATACCCTGCTACCAGGCCCGTTGCGACAGCGGGGCGGCGGTGCCGCGGCGGGCGTGCAGGCGGTCGGGCGTCTTGATCAAGACACCACGGGTCTTTTGATTTTGTCGGACGACGGTAAGTTCATTCATCGCCTGACATCGCCTAAACACTACGTCCCTAAGGTGTACGAGGTGACCACCAAGCATCCGATTGATGCCGATCAAATCAGCCGGCTGGTCGCTGGCGTGGTTCTGGATGACGACCCCAAACCAGTCGCTGCGCATGCCGCCGAGCAAACAGGCACACACACCCTGCGACTGACGCTGACCCAGGGCAAGTATCACCAAGTGAAGCGGATGTTGGCTGCGGTGAGCAACCGGGTTGAAGGGCTGCATCGCAGCAGAATCGGCAGTCTCACCTTGGCTGATTTGCCCGAAGGGCAATGGCGCTGGTTGACCACCGAGGAAGTGAAGGCTGTCAGCGCCAAGGCCTGACACGGCGCGGGCGCTGACGTAGCCTGGGCGCTTACATAAGCAGGTGTTCACCGGCGTTGTCGCCGCCCAGGATAACGTAGTTCACGCGACGTATATCCAACAGCTTGGTGCCGCCGGCGTACGAGATCGAGCTCTGGATGTCTTGCTCCATCTCGATCAAGGTGTCGGCCAATTGGCCTTTGACAGGCTCCAAAATCCGCTTTCCCTCAACGTGCTTGTATTCGCCTTTGTTGAAGTCGCTGGCTGAACCGTAATACTCTTTAAACAGCTTGCCATCGACCTCGACGGTAGCGCCCGGGCTTTCCTCGTGGCCCGCCAACATGGAGCCAATCATCACCATGGAGGCACCAAAGCGGATGCTCTTGGCGACATCGCCATGCTCGCGTATACCGCCGTCGGCGATGATGGGTTTGGTCGCTACGCGGGCGCACCACTTGAGCGCCGACAACTGCCAGCCGCCCGTACCAAAGCCTGTTTTCAGTTTGGTGATACACACCTTGCCGGGGCCAATGCCCACTTTGGTGGCATCAGCGCCCCAGTTTTCGAGGTCGATCACGGCCTCTGGGGTGCCCACGTTGCCCGCGATCACAAACGATTTCGGTAGGTGCTCTTTGAGGTAACCGATCATCTTTTTCACGCTGTCCGCATGGCCATGGGCGATGTCGATCGTGATGTATTCCGGCGTGAGGCCTGCAGACTTAAGCTGATCGACGGTGGCGTAGTCAGGGGCTTTGACGCCCAACGAGATGGAGGCAAACACGCCCTTGCTGTGCATCTCGCGCACAAACGCCACGTTGTCGAGATCGAACCGATGCATCACATAGAAATAGCCGTTTTTGGCCATCCACTCGCAGATCGATTCGTTGACCACGGTCTTCATGTTGGCGGGTACAACGGGGATTCGGAAGGTGCGCTCACCCAGCTGGACGCTGGCATCGCACTCTGAGCGGCTTTCCACGCGGCATTTGCGTGGCAAGAGCAAAACATTGTCGTAATCAAAAATTTCCATGGCTGGTTCCCAAGTTCCTAAAACTGACAAAAAGGATGTGCACACAACGAACTGCAGATTGCGGCGTGCGCAGAGCACTTGGTTTGTCGACCGGCCATAAAAAAACCGGACGTCAAAAAACTTGGGCCCGGTGACTGATTTTACCGAATTTTCCACGGCGCGGAGAACCAAAAGAAAACCAAAATCGATGAAAGAGCTTTCTACAATGGGCGGATGTCGCTTTTATCGTCACTGAATCCCGAACAGGCCCAAGCGGTCACTCTGCCCAACGAGCATGCTTTGATCTTGGCGGGTGCGGGCTCTGGCAAAACCCGGGTGTTGACCACCCGGATTGCCTGGTTGCTGGAAACCGGGCAAGTGAGCCCCGGCGGTATTTTGGCCGTGACGTTTACCAACAAGGCCGCCAAAGAGATGATGGCGCGCCTGAGTGCCCAGCTGCCCGTTAACGTGCGAGGCATGTGGATCGGCACATTCCATGGGTTGTGCAACCGATTTTTGCGCGCCCATGCGCAGTTGGTCGGGCTGCCGCAGACGTTTCAAATACTCGACTCGCAAGACCAGCTGTCCGCCATGAAGCGGCTGTGTAAGCAGTACAAGATTGACGCCGAACGCTTCCCACCGAAGGAGTTGGTTTGGTTTGTGGCGGGTGCCAAGGAAGATGGTTTGCGACCCGGCGATATTGAGGTTCGCGACCCCGACACCCGCAAAAAAGTGGAGATTTACGAGCTCTATGAAGCTCAGTGCCAACGCGAGGGCGTCGTTGATTTTGGTGAGTTAATTTTGCGCAGCTACGAGCTGTTACGGGATAACGCGGCGGTGCGTGCGCACTACCAGCGTCGATTCCGGCATCTGTTGGTCGATGAGTTTCAGGATACCAACCGCCTGCAATACGAGTGGTTAAAGCTGCTTGCCGGCGGTGACAACGCCATGTTGGCTGTGGGCGATGATGACCAAAGCATTTACGCCTTCCGTGGCGCACGTGTGGGCAACATGGCCGATTTTGTGAGGGAGTTTGGTGTCAAGCACCAAATCAAGTTGGAGCACAACTACCGCAGCTGCAGCAACATCTTGGATACCGCCAACACGCTGATCAGCCACAACCGCCAACGCTTAGGAAAGAACCTGCGCACCGAGGCGGGCGAGGGCGAATTGGTGCGAGCCATGGAGGCGCCTTCAGACTACGCCGAAGCGGATTGGTTGATGGATGAAATCAAGCAACTGGTTCGTGACGGGACGCCGCGTCAGGAGATGGCCATTCTCTACCGCAGTAACGCGCAGAGTCGGGTGATTGAGACGGGGTTGTTCAACAACAGCATCCCGTATCGGGTCTACGGTGGTTTGCGATTTTTTGAACGCGCCGAAATCAAAAACGCGTTGGCTTATCTCCGCCTGATTGAAAATCCCCGCGATGACACCAGTTTCCTGCGTGTGGTGAACTTCCCGCCCCGTGGCATTGGGGCACGCAGTATCGAGCAGCTGCAGGATGCCGCAGCCAGCCACGGCTGTGCGTTGTCCGACGCGGTGGATGCTGTTGCCGGTAAAGCGGGCACCAATTTGCGGGCCTTTGTCGCGAAGATCGACGTCATGCGTGAGCAGTCGGTTGGTAAAAATCTGCGCGACATCATCGAGATGGTGATTGACCAATCGGGGCTGGTGACGCATTACGAAACCGAGCGCGAGGGCCAGGACCGGGTCGAAAACTTGGGTGAATTGGTTAACGCCGCCGAAAGTTTTGTGACGCAAGAGGGCTTTGGCAATGAGGCCGTTGCGTTGCCCGAGGATGATGTGCGCATCAATGCAGAGTTGCAGGCGCTTAATGCGCACCTCGATACCCATTTTGCAGCGCCCGAGACGGCGTTTGATGACAGCTTGCCGTTTGAGGCATTGGCAACCGAGCGCCGCAGTGTTGGGGTGCCGCCACCGGATGCCGAGACCGGTGAAGTCCTGTCGCCGTTGGCTGCGTTCCTGACTCACGCTGCGCTTGAGGCGGGTGATAACCAGGCCTCGACCGGACAAGATGCGGTGCAGTTGATGACGGTGCACGCTTCCAAGGGCTTGGAGTTTGATGTGGTTTTCATCACGGGTTTGGAGGAGGGCCTCTTCCCGAATGAGCGTGCCTTAGCGGATTTCGATGGCTTGGAAGAGGAGCGTCGCCTCATGTACGTTGCCATCACCCGCGCCCGCAAACGTTTGTACCTCACGCATGCGCAAACGCGGATGTTGCACGGGCAGACGCGTTACAACATTCGCAGTCGATTCTTCGATGAGTTGCCCGAAAACACGCTGAAGTGGTTGTCGCCGCCACGCAGTCAGTTCGCGAGCCCGATGTCATCGGGCGGTTTCGCCCGTGGGCCGCGCGAGCCCGCACCCGCTTGGTCACCCGCCTGGCATGGGGATGCGGTGACGGCCTCACCCGAGCCCACCTCCCGCGGTGAGGCCGCTGCGGGGATTCGAACCGGGGTGGGGGTTTTCCACGCCAAGTTTGGCGAGGGACGTGTGCTGGCGGTGGAAGGACAGGGTAATGACGCGCGTGCGCAGGTGAACTTCCCGCGTCACGGCACCAAGTGGCTGGCCCTCAGTGTGGCCAAGCTCACGGTGGTCGATTAGGCCTGGGTATCGACCCGGTGCTCGATCACGAAGCTGTCGCGGTAGGTCAGATAAATCGAGGCGAAAAACATGGCCGCCAGCAACATGCCCAGCGGAGCCACCAGCGCGGCGATCATGCCAGGCCCGCCCAAGCCCGACACCACCGTGACGACCACCAAGCTGACCATCGAGAACAGGACAAACCAGCTGGCCATGTAAATCAGCATCGCTCCCTTGTTTTTCCAGCACGCAGCAAGGCTGAAAAACATGCTTTTCGCTGGCGGCACGTCATGCCAAAAAACCAGGGCGGGTGCGTGCCAAAACATCGCACCGAGTGGGAAATAAAGCAACGTACCCACCCACATGGCTTGGTAAAAGCCATCGGAGTCAATCATTTCCTGGGTGATGGGCTCCCCGAATAAGTAGACCTTGGCAAACGAGCCGCCGTCCATCACCACCGTCGCACCGATCAGCAACAAGAACGCCACCGCGTAGAGTGCCCCTAGGTGCAACATGGCTTGGCTCTTGGCTTTACCGTGCATGAATGCCGAGAACAAAACTTTGGGCATCGGGAACGTCCCGGCAAGGGCGAGTGCAGCCGCTTGCATCAGCCCCAAGGTGGCAGCCGGCAACACGATCAGGGCCAGTGCGCCGCCGATCACAGGGACCATGGTGACGACAGATAAGATACCCATGAACAGGAAAAACAGGCCACCTAGCGCTAATGGTTGCTTGAAAAAAACACGAACCCCTTCACGGACCCACTGGGCACCGGTTCGGGGCGTCACAAGATTAAGTTTCATAGGTAAACGGGGTGCAGTCGTCGCTGCGTGATGATGCGCTCAAAGTGGGTTGGGTCGTGTGGCGTCAGCAAGCTGGCTTCACGTGGGAGGTAATAGTCCCACAAACGGGAAATCCAGAACCGCAGTGCGGCCGCACGAAGCATAGGGTTAATCAGGGCGCGCTCTGCCGCTGTGAGGGGGCGTACCGTTTGGTAAGCCGTCAACATAGCCGATAAGCGCGCATCATCCCACTGACCTGTTGAAAGATCGGTGCACCAATCGTTCAAGCACACGCACAGGTCAAACAGCCAGCGGTCGTTACCGGCAAAGTAGAAGTCGAAGACACCCGTGAGCGTATCCCCGTCGAACATGGCGTTGTCGCGGAACAGGTCAGCGTGCACCGGCCCCGCCGGTAATGCCGCATAGGCGGCCTGTTGTTGGGTGTGGTTTTGGAAGGCCAGTTCTTGTCCCAGCATGGCTGCTTGCGCTGGGGTCAGGTGCGGCAAGATCTCCGGGACGGTGTCGTTCCACCAATCCAGCGCGCGCAGGTTGGGTTGTTGCATGGCGAAGTCAGCACCCGCCAAATGCATGCGAGCAAGGGTGTCGCCCAACGCTTGGCAATGGTGTGCGGTAGGAGCCAATTGGCTCTTGCCGCTGAGCTTACTCACCACAGCAGCTGGCTTGCCTGCGACCGTGTGCAGAATTTCGCCGTCCGCGTTCGCAACCGGCGCGGGGACGGCCAAGCCTTTGCCCGCGAGGTGTTGCATCAGCCGCAGGTAGTAGGGCAGTTGTTCGTGGCTCAGCCGCTCAAACAGGGTCAGCACGTAGGTTTCGATTTGCCCCTCAGTGGCGACCGTCATGAAGAAATTGCTGTTCTCAATACCGCCGCTGATGCCTTCTAGTGCGGTGAGCTGGCCCAGCTGTAGCGCGGCCACGAGCGTTTGGGCTTCGGCATCAGAAACGTCGGTGTAAACGGCCATAAAAAATGTGCAAACGATAAAAATGCAAAAAACAGCCGAAGCTGCATTCGCCATTGTAGGGCTTGCGCATAATGTGAACTATGACGACATCCAAATCCGAAAAAACCCTTGTCCTGGTCGATGGTTCGAGTTATCTGTACCGCGCTTTTCATGCCATGCCGGATCTGCGCGTTGATCGAAATGACCCTCAAAGTGCACCCACAGGTGCTGTACGCGGGATGATCAATATGATGCAGTCACTCAGTCGTGAGATTGCCAGCGACCATGCTGTGTGTGTGTTTGATGCGCCGGGAAAGACCTTTCGGGATGACTTGTACCCGGATTACAAAGCCAACCGGTCACCCATGCCCGACGACTTGCGGGCCCAAATTGAGCCAGTTCATGAGATCGTCAAACTGATGGGGTGGCCACTGCTGATGGTGCCGGGTGTCGAAGCGGATGATGTCATCGCGACCTTGGCCAAAACCGCTGCCGCCCAGGGTTTTGAAGTCATCATTTCAAGCGGTGACAAAGACTTGAGCCAGTTGGTGGATGCGGGCATCACAGTGGTCGACACGATGAATGGCAAGCGTCGCGATGTAGCCGGCGTGACCGCCGAGTTTGGGGTTCCCCCCGACTTGATGATCGACTATCAGACGTTGGTCGGTGACACGGTGGATAACGTACCCGGTGTTGCGAAAGTCGGCCCGAAGACGGCGGCCAAATGGTTGGTGGAATACGGCTCGCTGGAAAACTTGCTGGCGCATGCAGATGAGATTAAAGGGGTGGCTGGCCAAAATTTACGCGACGCGGTGGCTTGGTTGCCCAAAGGGCGCGCTCTGGTGACCATGCGCACCGATTGCGACCTCAGTACAGAGCTACCTTCATGGCCAGATGTGGAGGGCGTACGCAAGCAAGTACCCGATGAAGCGGCCCTGATGGCGTTCTACGAGCGCATGGGTTTCAAGAGCTTGATCAATAAGGGCACCGCTCCCCCAGCGGCCGCGCGGACTTCCGGTCGTTCAGGCGATTTATTTGCACCGGCGCCCGCCGAGGAATCCCCCATCGCCGTGACGTCGGCCGTGACTGGCGATGTGCAATACACCACGGTGCTCGACCACGCGAGCTTGCAGCTATGGGTAACGCGTTGCATGGCCGCTGATTTGGTGGCTCTTGATACCGAGACCACCGCTTTGAATCCCTTACAGGCTCAATTGGTGGGTATCAGCCTCAGCATCCAGCCCGGCGAGGCGGCCTACATTCCGGTGGGCCACGTGTACCCCGGGGCACCCGATCAACTCCCGCTCACTGACGTGTTGTCCGCCTTGCGGCCTTGGCTTGAGGACCCCACCCATGCCAAGTTGGGCCAACACGTGAAATACGATCGGCACGTGTTTGCCAACCATGGCATTGAGGTGAAAGGTTATCGCCACGACACCATGCTGCAAAGTTATGTTTTGGAGGTCCATCGACCGCACGGTCTTGAAAGCTTGGCGGAGCGGCACGTGGGTCGCAAAGGCCTGACTTACGAGGACCTGTGTGGCAAAGGGGTCAATCAAATCAGCATTGCGCAGGTGGACATCGCGCAGGTCACGCAGTACGCCTGCGAGGATGCTGACCAGTGTCTCGATGTGCATCTCGCCCTGTGGCCGCGCATACAAGCGGTACCCGGTTTGATGCGTATTTACGAGCTGGAGATCGAGAGTAGTGAGGCCTTGTTCCGCATCGAACGCAATGGCGTTCGCATCGATGCGCCAACGCTGTCCAAGCAGAGCCATGAATTAGGCCAGCGTATTTTGGCTCTGGAGACCGAAGCCCACGCATTAGCTGGCAAGCCGTTCAACTTGGCATCGCCCAAACAGATCGGTGATATTTTCTTCAATCAATTGGGACTGCCGGTGGTGAAAAAGACGGCCAGTGGCGCGCCCAGCACGGATGAAGAAGTGCTTGAGAAACTCGCCGCTGACTACCCGTTACCAGCGCGCATCCTCGAGCATCGCGGGCTGGCCAAGCTAAAGAGCACCTACACCGACAAACTGGCCGGTCTGGCAGACCCCCGAACGGGACGCGTGCACACCCACTACGCGCAGGCGGTGGCCGTGACCGGGCGTTTGTCTAGCAATGACCCGAACCTTCAAAATATTCCGATCCGAACCGCAGAGGGGCGTCGCGTCCGTGAGGCCTTTGTTGCCCCCGAGGGGCGGCTGATCGCGAGCGCCGATTACTCTCAAATCGAGTTGCGCATCATGGCCCATCTGAGTGAGGACGCGGCGCTGATTCGCGCCTTCCAAGAAGGCTTGGACGTACACCGTGCCACGGCAGCTGAGATATTCAACGTCGGTGTGGACCAAGTGAGCAGTGAACAGCGGCGATATGCAAAGGTGATCAATTTCGGCCTGATTTACGGCATGAGCGCGTTCGGGCTGGCGCGTAATTTAGGGATTGATAACACCGCCGCGAAAAACTACATCCAAACCTATTTCGCCCGCTATCCTGGCGTGCGGCAATACATGGATAGCACCCGTGACCAAGCAAAAGCTCAGGGCTACGTCGAGACGGTTTTTGGTCGGCGTTTGTACCTTCCCGAAATCAACTCACCAAACGGTCCGCGGCGGGCAGGAGCCGAGCGGGCGGCCATCAATGCGCCCATGCAGGGAACCGCCGCCGATCTGATCAAGATGAGTATGTTGAAAGTTCAGGCGATGCTGGATACAGTTCAAAACGGCGTGCTCATGATCATGCAGGTGCACGACGAATTGGTGTTTGAGTTACCAGCTGATCAGATCGATTGGGTGCGCGAGGTGGTGCCCGAACTGATGGCGTCCGTGGCGACCCTGCGCGTCCCGCTGTTGGCCGAAGTGGGTGTGGGTAATAACTGGGAACAAGCGCACTGATCGGTTTAATGGCAGACTTTTAGACGCATTCTTTTTTAACCAAATGAGGAAAACCATGTCAAACCCCTATGCCGATAACGTCTCCGATGCGAAGTCTTTGTTAAACGGTGGTGAGGCCACCCTGAACCGGAGGAAAGCCATGATTGCAACATTGGGTGTGGGTTACGCCGCATCGGTGATTCCTGAGTTGTCGCATGCGGCGATTAACACGCCGGGCACGGGCCTGGTGGAGGGGGAAATCAGTGTCGATGTAAACGGGTTTGCCGTGCCGGTTTACCGCAGCATGCCAAAGGGTAACGGGCCGTTCCCTGTGGTGCTTGTGCTGTCAGAGATCTTTGGCGTCCACGAGCATATCGCGGACATCACCCGCCGTTTTGCCAAGCTGGGTTACATGGCTTTGGCGCCCGAGTTGTTCATTCGCCAAGGGGATGCACAAGGCTACGCGGTCATGGCTGACCTCATGAAAGAGGTGATCAACAAGGTGCCCGATGCGCAGGTCATGCAAGACCTCGACGCGGTGGTGGCATGGGCGGGTGCCAATGGCGGCGACCTGAATCGGTTGGGTGTGACGGGCTTTTGTTGGGGTGGTCGTCAGACCTGGCTGTACGCCGCACACCAACCCAAGATCAAGGCAGGTGTGGCATGGTACGGCCGCTTGGTTGGCGACACATCCGAGCGAACACCCAAGCAGCCGGTTGATATTGCGGTTGCCCTGAATGGGCCCGTTTTGGGTCTCTACGGTGGTGACGATCGCGGTATCCCCCAGGACACCGTCGAGCAGATGAAGCAAAAATTAGCGGGTGCGAAGGGCAATGCCGCTTCGCAGGCGAGCCGCTTTATCGTTTACGATGGCGCTCCGCACGCATTCCACGCCGACTACCGCCCCAGCTACCGAGCTGAGGCCGCGAAAGACGGCTGGACGCAGTGTTTAGCCTGGTTTAAACAAAACGGCGTGGCATAACCGCGACCGGGTGCGTCCCTGCGGCGCACCCCACTTTCAAAGTTTTAGATGGTACTTCTCTGGATTCTGACTGGCACGGTAGTGGCCGGGGTTGGCAGCGTATGGGTTGCGGCATTGTTGAGCTTTGGCATCATGGCTCGCCTGACCAAGCACATGTTGAGCTTTGCCGCTGGCGCGTTGCTTGCCACCGCCTTGCTGCAGCTGTTACCCGAGTCCCTTGAGGCCGGCGTGACCCCCCACCTGTTATTTGCACTGCTGCTAGCGGGCGTGGTGTTCTTCTTCATTCTCGATAAAGCGGAGCTTTATCACCACGGTCACGAGCATGGTGAGCACGGCATGGATCTATTGGATGCCGACAAAATGGCAGCCGCCACAGCACAGGCTCACCAGGGTTCACATCATCACAGCCACCACGGTCACCACCATCATGCGGATGGCCGGCTGCCCTCGGGCGGTTGGGCCGTCTTGATCGGCGACAGCATTCACGCCTTTGGTGACGGCATTCTGATTGCCTCTGCGTTCATCGCTGATTGGCGTTTGGGCTTGTTGGCTTCATTGGCGGTTCTGGCGCACGAGGTGCCGCACCACATGGGGGACTTGGTGGTGTTACAAAGCAGCCGAGGCGATACCCGAGGGGCGTTGATCAAAGTGTCTTTGGCCGGCACAGTGACGGCTTTGGGCGGTCTGTGCGGTTATTTTTTACTGGCGCAATTCGGTCAGTACCTGCCGTATTTCTTGGTGGTAGCTGCCAGCAGCTTTATTTACGTCGCGCTGGCGGACTTGATTCCGCAATTGCAGCGTCAAGCCAGCCTGCGCGACTCAGGCGCGCAGTTGCTGTGGCTACTGCTGGGCATTGGCGTGGTGTTTGTTGTGGGCGAGTTGGCCCACGGCGGCGCACACTAAACCTCTTTGGTTTTTGGTGTGTCTGGATGCCGGCTCCACTCACTCCAGCTTCCGGCGTAAAGCGTGGGTGTTGGTAACCCCGCCAGTGCCATTGAGACCACGTTGGGGACTGCGCTGACGCCACTGCCGCAGTGCATCACGACGTGCGCGTGGTTGCAGTCACCCAGTAGCTTCAGCCACATCTGCCTCAAGCTGTCGCGGGACTTGAAGCGGCCATCCGCATCAAAGTTTTCATTAAAGGGCAGATTAAGGGCGCCAGGAATATGGCCAGCAATGGGGTCGAGGGGCTCAACGTCGCCGCGATACCGCGCAGGCGCCCGCGCATCCACAATGGTCTGATCGCTGTCGAGGTGACGCCACACGGTGCCGAGCTCTGTCACAGCGACCAACGGGGCGGCCAGTGGGTAGGCGGACTTTGCCGGCACTTGTGGCGCAAAACCCGACGCCATAGCACCACCTGCCGCTTGCCATGCCGCCATGCCACCATCGAGGATGGCAACCGCTTCATGCCCACACCACTTCATCATCCACCATGCGCGACCGCAAAAAGTTTGACCATTACGGTCATAGACCACCACTTGGGTCGTGGGTTCAATCCCCCAATTACCCATGGTTTGTGCAAAGTCCTCTCGTCGTGGCAGGGGGTGGCGGCCGCCATTGATGGCGCTCTCGGGGTCATGCGCGCTCAGGTCACGGTCAAGATTGGCAAATACCGCGCCTGCGATATGGGTCGCCGAAAACGTGTCGTCCACAGTAGCCGGGTTCATGAGGTCAAAGCTGCAATCGAGTACCACGACGGGTTCGCCCGCAGCCTGCATTTTCAGGAGCGTGTCGGCTTGGATGATGAACGGGTGCATAAAGACCTCCACTATGGTTTTGACGATGGCTGAGACGCCACATTTTGGGGGGGCGTTTTGGGGGTGACCATGGCGCCGCTGCGACGCAGCAGGGTAGCCCAAATTCCGCCGGCGATGATGAGACCCATGCCCAACCAACTGACCCATGGCAACACCTCCGCAAACAGCCATACGCTGTAGGCACTAGCGAAAATGATGCCTGAATACTGCAGATTTGCAACCAGCAATGTGGCGCCTGATGCATAAGCGCGGGTGAGGCAAATCTGCCCCAACACCGCTAACAGCCCCACGGGTATGAGCCAGCCAATGGCGACCCAATTGAGGGGGCTGAAACCCACTGCAAACGTGCCGCCCAGACCAGAGAGGGCGGCGCCAAGTGAGAAATAGAACACCACCCGCGCGTCCGGTTCACCCGCTTGGGCGAGCGCGGCGACTTGGAGGTAAGCGAAGGCGGAGATGATCCCAGACAGCAAGCCGATGACAGCAGCAAAGCCTTGATCGGCTGAAAACGTGGGGCGAAGCAACAGGGCGACGCCAACAAACCCCAAGAGGATGCTGGCAAACAAAGGGCCTTGCTGGCGCATCGCAGCGCGTTGCTGTTGGAAGATAAGAGCGCCGGCAAACAGGAAAACGGCCATCCACACGCTGCTCATGTATTGCAGGGTCATGGCAGTGGCCAAGGGGATTTCGCCGATCGCGTAAAACCAGCAACACAGCGACGTCACGCCGACCACGTTGCGCCACAGGTGCATCCCTGTCAATTGCGTGCGGTAAAACGCCCTACCACTTTTGCGGTACCACCAAGCAAGGGCCAGCACACCAATAAGGCCCCGGACCATCACAATCTCGAAGCTGTGGACATAGGCCGAGGCAAACTTGACGAAGACCCCCATGGTCGCAAACAAGAATGCTGCGAGCAGCATCCAAAGGGCTTGTATAGGAGCGGACATGGGGGGTGCGGGCACGCCTGCCCGCTCCGGTTACGCGTGATCGGATAAGTCGAGGGTCCGACGGTACCACTCATGGAAGTGCTGCATGCCGTCCTCCATGGGGCTCTGGTAGGGGCCGATTTCGTTATCGCCCCGTTGCATCAGGGCGCGGCGCCCGGCGTCCATACGCTCTGCGATCTCGTCATCTTCGACCGCCGTCTCCATGTAGGCCTCGCGCTGCGCTTCGATAAACTCGCGCTCAAAAGCTACGATTTCTTCAGGGTAGAAGAATTCCACCACATTCATGGTGCGCTCGGGCGAGATGGGGTGTAGCGTTGACACGGTCAAGACGTGGGGATACCACTCGATCATGATGTGGGGATAGTAGGTCAGCCAGATGGCCCCGTAAGCGGGCAACTCCCCTTGGTTGTAGGCCATTAAGACATCGTGCCAACGGGCGTAGGCGGCGCTGCCGCTTTTGCGCAGGTTGGTGATACCGACGGTCTGCACCGAGTAGTCGCGGCCGAATTCCCATTTCAGATCATCACAAGTGACGAAGTTACCCAAGCCGGGGTGGAAGGGTTCGACGTGGTAGTCCTCAAGGTAGACCTCGATGAACGTCTTCCAGTTGTAGTTGCATTCGTGCATCTCAACATGATCGAGCACGAAGCCATCGAAATTCAGTGCACTGCGGGGACCCAGTTGCTGCAGGTCACCGGCGATGTCCCGTCCGTTGTCTTCGAATAACAGGCCATTCCACTCGCGCAGTTTGTACTGGTTGAGGTTGAGGCAGGGGTCTTTGGAGAAGTGCGGTGCACCCAACAAATTGCCTTGGTCGTTGTAGGTCCAGCGGTGCAAGGGACACACGATGTTGCCGCCGGCGCTGCCGGGTTGCGTCGCCGACAGGTTGCCGCGCCCGTTCAGCATCACCGCTTGGCGGTGGCGACAGACATTCGAAAGCAGCTCGATGCCGTTGGCACCATGCACCAGGGCGCGTCCGTGCCCCTCATGTGCAAGGCTGAAATAATCACCACGTTCGGGGACCGCCAGCCGGTGCCCCACGTAGCGTGGACCGGACTGAAAGATGGTTTCCATCTCGCGCTTGAAGAGCGCTTCATCAAAATACGTAGAAACCGAGAGTTGACTCTTGGCCTGCTGAAGTTGAAGACTTAAATCAGACATGATGATCCTGACCTATAGACTCCCCCTATGAAGGGGCAGGGAAGGTGTATCGCTACACGAAATGAATGCCAACGGGTGCGGCAAACTCCTAAATTTGCGGGATAACCTATAATTTTAGCCGAGGAAAGTTTCCGAGGGAACCGTGCGGTAATTCCCCAGACTCAGATTGTTGCAAGATTGCCCTCTAAAATGGGCATTCCAAAGCCAACACCCTGAGTGCCATGCCCAAAAAGAACACCCCTGAGACCCAGCCGCCGCTGAGCTATGAGGCCGCGGTTGCCGAGCTGGAGTCGTTGACCGAGATGCTTGAATCGGGGCAGCTGCCACTAGACCAGCTGCTGGTCCACTACCAACGGGGTGCTGAGTTGTTGACCTACTGCCGCGCCCAATTGGATGCCATTGAAGCCCAAGTCAAAGTGATGGAAGGTGATCAGGCCAAAGCGTGGGAGCGCGAGGCGTGAGTGCGACTGAGCCCTTTGACCTCGCAGCTTGGACGGTCCGCCGCATTGATGAGGTTGACCTAGCGCTCGACCAATGGTTGCCTGTGGGTGCCCCAGAGCCTCTGGGTGAAGCGATGCAATACAGCGTTACGGGTGGCGGTAAACGCCTGCGGCCCCTGCTGGCGATTGCCGCCTGTGAGGCGGTTAACCGCCAACCCTTCGAATCTCTGAGCCCCATGGTTCGTGAAGCGGCCTTGCGCGCGGGCTGCGCGATTGAGTTTATTCACGCTTACTCGCTGGTTCACGATGACATGCCCTGCATGGACAACGATGTGTTGCGTCGTGGTAAGCCCACCGTCCATGTGCAGTTTGGCGAGGCACAGGCCCTGTTAGCGGGTGATGCCCTGCAGGCGCAGGCGTTTGATTGTCTTTTGAGCGGCGATGCCGATATTCCTGCCAGCTGGCGTCTGGGTTGGGTAAAGCGATTGGCGGTTGCCGCTGGCGCTTTGGGTATGGCCGGTGGTCAGGCGATTGACCTCGCCAGTGTTGGGCATACCCTCGACCAACCCGCGTTGGAGCGTATGCACGCCTTGAAGACTGGTGCACTGCTACGTGCGGCAGTCGCCATGGGTGGTTTGTGTGGTGCCATCCAGGCGGCGCAAGAGGCCGCATTGACTGTTTATGGTCAGAAAGTGGGTTTGGCGTTCCAAGTCGTTGATGATGTGTTGGATGTCACGGTCGACACGGCGACGCTCGGCAAGACAGCGGGCAAGGATGCCGCCGACAATAAACCCACGTTCGTAGCACTGATGGGGTTGGCCGCGGCGAAGACTTATGCCAATGAGCTCATTAGAGACGCTATTGCCGCGTTGCAAGATGCCGACTTAGGTGACGCTGACGCCCTGCGTGCGCTCGCGCACCACGTCGTGGCTCGCACCCACTAATCCCCGCAGAAGGTTGATAGAAAGATTCTGATGTCTGATTTGTTGCGTTCAATCGATAGCCCAGCTGACCTGCGTCGTTTATCTCGAGACCAATTGCCCCAGGCGGCGAAAGAGGTCCGCCAGTTTGTGCTCGACAGCGTCTCGAAGACGGGGGGTCACCTGGGCTCAAATCTGGGCACCGTCGAGTTGACGGTGGCTTTGCATTACGTGTTCAACACCCCCGAAGATCGCATCGTTTGGGACGTGGGGCACCAAACTTATCCGCACAAAATTCTGACCGGCCGTCGCGACCGCATGACCACCTTGCGGCAGTTGGGCGGCATCAGTGGTTTTCCGGTGCGCGCCGAAAGCCCCTTTGATGCCTTCGGCACAGCGCACTCCTCAACATCCATTTCCGCGGCATTGGGCATGGCGGTCGCGGCGAAATTGCAGGGCTCAGAGCGGCACAGCATCGCTGTGATCGGCGATGGCGCCTTAACGGCTGGTATGGCCTTTGAGGCCATGAACTGTGCGGGCGTCGAGGACGGCAAGTTGTTGGTCATCTTGAATGACAACGACATGTCCATATCACCGCCCGTTGGCGCGCTCAACCGCTACCTAGCGCAACTGATGAGTGGCCAGTTTTACGCAGCAGCCAAAGACGTGGGTAAGCGCGTTCTGAAGAACGCGCCACCGCTGTTTGAATTGGCCAAGCGGATCGAGGAAAGTGCCAAGGGTATGGTGGTGCCCGCCACGCTGTTTGAAAAGTTTGGCTTCAATTACATTGGCCCCATTGATGGCCATGACCTCGACTCGCTGATACCCACCCTCGAAAACCTAAAGCATTTGTCCGGACCGCAATTCCTGCATGTGGTGACAAAGAAAGGGCAAGGCTACAAGCTCGCAGAGGCGGACCCGGTGCTGTACCACGGCCCGGGCAAGTTCGATCCCGCCGTCGGAATCCAGAAATCCAGTACGCCGGCGAAGCCCACGTTCTCAGCCGTGTTCGGGGACTGGTTGTGTGACATGGCAGCAGCCGATCCCCGGCTGGTAGGCATCACACCCGCCATGCGCGAGGGCTCAGGTATGGTGACTTTCGCTGAGCGTTTTCCCAAGCGCTACTTCGACGTCGGTATCGCAGAGCAACACGCGGTTACGTTTGCTGCCGGTATGGCGTGCGACGGCATGAAACCTGTGGTTGCCATCTACTCCACCTTTTTGCAACGGGCTTACGACCAGCTGATTCACGATGTCGCGCTGCAGAACCTACCGGTTGTGTTTGCGCTTGACCGTGCGGGGCTGGTTGGCGCCGACGGTGCAACCCATGCGGGCGCTTACGACATTCCCTTTCTGCGTTGTGTCCCCAACATGTCCATTGCCTGCCCGGCTGACGAGCGGGAATGTCGTCAGTTGCTCAGTACCGCCTATGAACGCGATCATCCCGTGGCCGTGCGCTATCCCCGTGGCAGTGGCACAGGTATCGAGGCGGGCAAAGACCTAGTGAGACTGCCATACGGTAAGGGCGAGATCGTGCGCACAGGTAAGCGCGTGGCAGTTTTGGCCTTTGGCACTCTGCTGCAAGCGGCGAAGCCCGCGGCGGATGCGCTGGACATGACTTTGGTCAACATGCGCTGGGCCAAGCCGCTGGACGAGGCCTTGATTGATGAAATCCTGAGCTCGCACGACGCCATCGTGACCATAGAAGAGGGCGCCATTGCCGGTGGCGCGGGTGAGGCAGTCGCTGCCTATCTTCAGTGCAAGCAGCAACTGCACCCCGTCTTGACCTTGGGCTTGCCCGATGTGTTCATCGAGCATGGAGACCCCGCAAAACTACTGGCGAACGTTGGCCTGAGCCCCGTTGGTATACAATCTGCAGTCGAATCGCGTTTTTATTGATTTTTCAAGAAGGGTTGACTGATTTTCAAAGTCCCGCAAAGGCCCGCTGGACGGTGATATCGAGCCATGCCCCTGACCAAGCGGGGGTTCTACAAGGGAAAACCCGCGGAAAAATTGTATCAAGTGTTCCCTACAATGATCTCTGACTAGTTTTAGTCTCGCGGCGGTTTTGCTGATCCAAAACCGTCAACATTTTTGAAAACAAACGGAGTCAATCGATATGGATCGTCGTTCCCTCATTAAAAACGCAGGTATGGCTGGTGTGCTTGCTGCCGGCGCAGCGCCTGCAATCGTGCACGCCCAAGAAACCATTCGCTGGCGCCTCGCATCCAGCTTCCCCAAAGCGTTGGACACCATCTACGGCGGCGCGGAAGTGTTCGCGCAAAAAGTCAGCGACATGACGGGTGGCAAGTTCCAGATCTCCACCCACGCCGGTGGCGAGTTGATGCCTGCTTTCGGTGTGGTCGACGGCGTGCAACAAGGTACGGTTGAAGTTGCACACACCGCGCCTTACTACTTCTTCGGCAAGGACCCCGCGTTCGCGTTGGGTTGTGCGATTCCGTTTGGTATGAACAGCCGTCAGCGTAATGCTTGGATGTTCCATGGCAACGGCGGTAAGTTGATGCGAGAGTTTTACGATGCCTACAACATCGTCAACTTCCCTGCTGGTAACACTGGTGCTCAGATGGGCGGCTGGTACCGCAAGGAAATCAAGAGCATGGCCGATGTCAAAGGCTTGAAGATGCGTTTGGGCGGCTTTGGCGGCACCATCTTCGGTAAGATTGGTGGCCAACCCTTGAACGTGCCTGGTGGCGAAATCTACCAAGCGCTGGAAAAAGGCACCATCGACGCAGCAGAGTGGGTCGGTCCTTACGATGACCAGAAGCTCGGTTTCAACAAGGTTGCACCGTACTACTACTACCCCGGCTGGTGGGAAGGCGGTCCCGAGTTGGACGTCTTCATCAACAAGGCGGCGTTCGGTAAGCTGTCAAAGGAGTACCAAGCCATCGTTCAGGCGGCTGCGACCTACGCACTGGTCGACATGCAAGCCAAGTACGACCACCTCAACCCCAAAGCGCTCAAGGAATTGCTCGCGACGGGTACCAAGGTGCGTGCAATGCCCCGCGATGTGATGGAGACTGCTTTCAAGGAAGGTATGAAGGCCTACGAGGAATTGAACGACACCAGCCCACAATGGAAGAAGATCTACGCGGATTACCGTGGTTACCGCAAAGATCAGAACCAGTGGTTCCAACTCACGGAAAGTACTTTTGACCGCTTCATGCAGTCACAGATCAAGAATCTGTAAGTTTCGCTCCCTTGAGTGTGCACAAAACCCCGCCTTTGCGGGGTTTTGTCTTTTATTTAATTCAAAGCACTTGAAAATTTTGACGCAAGGCGCTTGAATAAATCGATTTATGATGACGCCCAGTGAAATTGAAGCGAGCCTGCCCTTATGAAATTCCTACGTCTGCTCAGTCGACTTATTGATGAACTCAATATCTTCGTGGGTCAAGTTTCGATCTGGATGATCCTGGCCTCAACCTTAATTAGTGCGGGCAACGCCTTGGCACGCTATTCTTTTGGTATCGGTTCCAATGCGTTGTTGGAAATCCAGTGGTATCTTTTCGCGGCGGTGTTCACGCTCGGTGCCGGCTACGCTTTCTTGCGAAATGTTCATGTGCGAATCGATTTCTTAGCCGCCAAATTCAGTGCCCGTGGACGTAATTGGGTGGACGTCATTGGTATTATTGTTTTCCTACTCCCCCTGTGTTACCTGATGTTCACCTTGGCCTGGCCGGTGCTCATGCAAGCCTATAACTCGGGCGAGACCTCCTTTAACCCTGGTGGGCTGATTCGCTGGCCGCTTTACGCATTCATCGTCGTGGGGTTCTCGTTGTTGGCACTCCAGGGACTGTCCGAGTTGATCAAGCGCATCGAGTTCTTGTATTTCGATGGTCCCGATGTTTTGGCACACAAAGAGGTAGACCCGATCGCGACTGAAGCGTAAGGGGAATCACTATGGTTGAATTTTTGCAAGTTAACTTCGTTCCTGTCCTCTTCACGGGCCTACTGGTCTTTTTGATGATGGGGTTCCCGGTTGCCTTTTCGCTGGCAGCGACGGGTCTGGCATTTGGCTTTTTGGGTATGGAGTTGGGGCTCATTCCTGACGTCCTGTTCCAAGCCCTGCCACTGCGTGTTGCCGGCATCATGGGTAACGAGACCCTGTTGGCCATTCCCTTCTTTACCTTGATGGGCATCATTCTTGAGCGCAGCCGCATGGCCGAAGAGCTGCTCGAAACCGTTGCGCAGGTGTTTGGTCCGGTTCGCGGCGGCTTGGCAGTTGCCGTCATTTTGGTGGGGGCCTTGCTTGCGGCCACCACGGGCGTGGTCGCTGCTGCGGTGATTTCGATGGGCCTTATTTCGCTGCCGATCATGCTGCGTTACGGCTACAACCGAACCATCGCCACAGGCACTATCACTGCGTCAGGGACATTGGCGCAAGCGCTGCCACCTTCGCTGGTGTTGATCGTGTTGGCTGACCAGTTGGGCCGTTCCGTCGGTGACATGTATCAGGGAGCGCTCATTCCTGGCTTGATGCTGATTGGCCTCTACCTGCTCTTCATCGCAGTGGTCGCCATGATTAAGCCAAAGTGGGTGCCTGCGTTGCCACAGGAAGCCCGCATCTATACCGAAAAGAACGGTAGCACCGGTCACTGGTCGTTGCTGTTCCTGATGTCGTTCTGTGCCGTGGCGGGCTATGTCTGGTCGCAAATGCATGAGTCGTTTATGCAGTACATGACGGGTCGGTCGACACCTTCGCCCGCCGATGAGGTGTTCATCATGTCGGTGGCAATGGCCAGCATTTTGGCCTTGGCCTTGGCGATGGTGAATCGCGTGACCCGGATGGGTCTCCTGTCGCGTCTGACCGAACAAGTGACCTTTGTGCTGATCCCACCCCTGGTGCTGATCTTCTTGGTGTTGGGGACCATCTTTTTGGGTATCGCGACACCGACCGAGGGTGGCGCGATGGGCGCCGCCGGTGCGTTCCTGATGGCTATGAGCCGAGGTCGCTTGAGTTTGAAAGTGCTCAAGGGTGCGCTCGAAAGTACAACACGCTTGTCCATCTTCGTGATGTTCATCCTGATCGGCTCGACGGTTTTCAGCTTCACCTTCAATGCAGCCGATGGCCACATTTGGGTGGAACACCTCTTTTCGAAGCTGCCGGGCGGCACACTGGGCTTCCTGATTTTTGTGAACTTCCTGGTTTTCACACTGGGTATGTTCATTGACTTCTTCGAGATTGCCTTCATCGTGATTCCGATGCTGGCGCCGGTGGCCGAGAAGATGGGGATCGACCTGATTTGGTTCGGCATCATTTTGGCAATGAACATGCAGACATCCTTCCTGACGCCACCGTTCGGTTTCGCGCTCTTCTATCTGCGAAGTGTTGCGGCGCGTCATGACTATGTGGATGTCATCACCAAGAAGACCATTCCTGCGGTCACGACAGGCCAGATCTACAAGGGTTCTATCGCCTTCATCGTGCTCCAATTGATCATGGTCGCGGTCATCATGATCAACCCCGAATTGGTCTCTGGCGGTATCACCAAGGTCAAACGCTTGAGTGTGGATCAAGTTGAGAACCTTTTGGAAATAGACACGGTCGATTACGGTGCGCCAGCGCTTGAGCTGCCGGGTGGTGATGCCGGCGGTGATTTGCAGTTGCCCAATTTGGACAATCAAGACGTCGCGCCCGAGCCGAACCTCGACATGGGGCAAGACAGTAAGCCTGCTAATTAAGGGTCTGGGGCACGCAGATGCAAGTTGATATCAAGATCCTCGATGAGCGCTTGCGCGAGGCGATGCCCGCCTACGCAACCCCCGGGAGTGCAGGTCTCGACCTACGAGCCTGCCTCACGGAGCCGCTGACCCTGGCGCCTAACGCCTGGCAATTGGTTCCCACGGGGATGGCCTTATACCTTGCAGACCCCCATTACGCAGCGATGATCCTGCCGCGTTCGGGCATGGGCCACAAGCATGGCATTGTGCTCGGAAACTTGGTCGGTCTGATTGACAGCGATTACCAAGGGCAGCTGATGGTCAGTGCCTGGAACCGCACCGATGTGGCCTTCACGATTGAGCCGATGGAGCGTATTGCGCAGCTGGTCATCGTGCCTGTGGTGCAAGCGTCCTTTAATGTGGTGAACGAGTTTGCCGACGTGAGCCAGCGTGCCACGGGCGGCTATGGGTCTACAGGACGCCAATAGCCGAATAGCGCGGCATCAGTGAAGGTGATTAGAGTCCGGGCCGTGCACGTGCGGCGTGGCCGCGGGCGGTTCCGCCAGCTTGAGAAAACCGGTACCCAGCGTGCCCGCACCGATTTCGCTCACGGTCGCCTCACGAATACTCTCGATTTTGGCGTGGATGCGAATGGCGATGCCCGCAAGTGGGTGGTTGCCGTCTAGCACGACATGCTCGGGATAGATATCAGAGACAAAAAACAATTGGTTTTTGGGTGCTTCGGTGTTGCAACCTGCAGGTAAGCCCTCGAAAACCATGCCTTCTTCGATGTTTTCGGGGAACAGCTTTCTAGACTCCAAAAAAACCAAAGTCTCGTTGTAGTCACCGAATGCATCTTCGGGTTCGATCTGCAGTTCCACCCGTGCACCAACGGTTTTACCCATCAGGGCATCTTGCAGCTTGGGGAGCAGGTCGTCGCCACCCACCAAAAATTCAATCGGCTCAGGCGTCTCATCGAGGATCTCGCCAAGCGTATCTTTCAGTGTCCAGCTCAGCCCAACGACACATTGTTCGGTGATTTTCATAGGACAATTGTCCCATGAACCCGGCGCGTCGCCACCAGCACACTGCACAAATGCCACACGATCTTGACCAACCTCTCGCACTCCTCGCTAACCTAAGCCCCCGTGAATTCATGGCGAGTCACTGGCAGAAGCGCCCATTGTTGATCAAGGGCGCAATGGATGTGAGCCGTCTTGGCTTGTCACAAAAAGCGATGTTTCAATTGGCAGGGCAAGCCGAGGTTGAGTCGCGTGTCATCGCGCGTAAAGGCCAATCATGGTCATTGAGTCAAGGTCCTTTTTCTGCACGCAAGTTGGGCGGCCTAAAGGCTGACGCTTGGACATTGCTGGTGCAGGGAGTCGAGCAACACCACCCCGACGCTGCGGCCTTACTGGCGTCCTTTCGGTTTTTACCCGATGCGCGCCTGGATGACTTGATGGTTTCCTGGGCATCCCCCGGTGGTGGCGTTGGTCCACACTTCGACAGTTACGACGTGTTTTTATTGCAGATTTCAGGTCGGCGTCGTTGGCAAATCGGCCCCCAGACGGATTTGTCGTTGGTACCCGACTTACCTCTAAAGATATTGGCCCATTTTGAACCGACCGAGATGCACGTACTCGAGCCCGGTGACATGTTGTATCTGCCGCCCAAGTGGGCTCACGACGGCGTGGCTGAAGGTGCGGATTGCATGACCGCATCGATCGGTTTCCGAGCGCCAGCACGCGCGGGTTTAGCCAATGAGGTCTTGGTGCGAATGGGGGAGATATTTGAGGATGACACCCTCTATAGCGACCCCGATCAACCCGCCACGGAAACACCCGCATTGATGCCAGAAGGCCTGTTGCGCTTTTCTGCTGAGGCCGTGCAACGGTTGACTGCAGATCCCATCGCATTGGCTTGCGCGCTCGGCGAAGTCATGACGGAGCCAAAACTTGGGGTCTGGTTTGAGGCACCCGAGATGTCGTTTTCAGTCACGGTGCCATTACGCGTCAGCGTTAAATCAAAGCTTCTGTACGATGCCGATCACCTCTTCATCAACGGTGAAAGCTACCTTGCGGCTGGTCATGACTTTGAGCAGTTGAAAGCGCTGGCGAATACGGGTGCTATCCATGCAAAAGGCCTGGCGTCCTTGAGTGCAGACGCGCAGGCCTTGGTCTCGGAGTGGTACGAGGCAGGCTGGTTAGAGGCCGATTTACTTTAAATCGGCCGCCAGCAGGCTGAGCATGCGGTTGGCCAATTGGCCACTCACCGGCTTGCCTGCTGCATCCAGCACGCGCACCAGATTGCTTGAGCCCTGGTTGGTCAAAACGATTTGGTATTGCAAGGCGACCGCATCGGCTTTCTTCGTGCCAAACAACTTGGAGAAGAAGCCTGGCTCTTCTTTGTTGTCGCCCTCATCAACGTAGCGGACGAAGTACACACCTTTGGATCGGTCACGGTCTTCAACCGTAAAGCCGGTGCGGTCGAGCGCCAAGCCCAAGCGACGCCAAGCCCGTTCTTGCGAGTCGGTCAGTTGTAAGGTGACGTTCTCACCATTGGCTTGAACGGTCGCCTTGGGTAAAGCCACCGTTTTAGCGACTGCCTGAGCAGCCTCAGTGTCTGATGCGCCCAGGCGCAACATCACACGACGGAGAAATTCATTTTCAAGTTCGGGGTCAGCGGGGCGCCGTTGCCAACGGGTCTCTTGGTTTGCGCCGCCCGTGTAGACCTCGATCATTCCGCGATGAGAGATGTAAATTTCTGTTTCGCCAGCGCCATTGCGCTCGATGCGGGTGCGAAACTTGTCCAGTTCACCGGTCGAGTAGAGCGTGTCGAGTAGTTTCCCCAAAGCCTCGCGGATGAAGTCCAACGGGAGTTTGGCGCGGTTTTCTGCCCAGTCGGTTTCCATGATGCCGATGTCTCGGCGGTTGACGTTAAGCAAAAAGCCGCTGTCTTGCCAGAACGTCTCGAGGTCGTCCCAAAGCTGCTCTGGGGCACGCTTGACGACCAGCCACCGCTGGTTTCCGGCGCGCTCGATACGAACGTCGCCTACAGCATTTGCCGCAGCGGGGGCATCGACCTTGCCGACGCGCGCGTTGAAAGCGGAGGCCTGAACGGTGCCTGATGATTGGAATGCACCGTCGTTGGCGATTTGGGTCAGGTCGGGTGGTACCTCAAGGCTATTTCCGCGTTTGCTGGTTTTGTAGTCGATCTTGTCGCTATCAAGCGCAGAGCAGCCTGATAAAGCGAGTAACGCAGCGGCAGACAACACCACACGGCTGATGCGACGTTGGTTGGGGCTTTTGGAATGTAGAGTCATTGATTCAATTCAAGAGTGTGATGCGACAACGCGCGCTTAGATCAGACCGCAGGTCTTCATGGCGGCTTCAACTGTTGCATGGCAGCTATTAGACAGTGGCGTCAGGGGTAGGCGCAGACCTGGCTGACACAGGCCCATTCGTGCGGCGGCCCACTTGACAGGGATGGGGTTGGCCTCAATGAACAGGGCTTTGTGCAGCGGCATCAGAGCCAGTTGCTTGGCCGCTGCGGTTTTGGCGTCACCTGCCAATGCAGCAGCGCAAATCTCGCTCATGGCTTTGGGGGCCACGTTCGCTGTGACGCTGATATTGCCATGACCACCCAACAAAATCAGCGCGACTGCCGTGGGGTCGTCGCCCGAATAAATGGCGAAGTCCTTGGGCGCATCTTTAATCAGGTGCAGTGCGCGGGCGATGTCCCCAGTTGCTTCTTTGATACCCACAATGCCAGGCACTTGTGCCAAACGCATCACGGTGTCGTGCGCCATGTCCGCCACTGTGCGACCGGGGACGTTGTACAGCACGACTGGCAAGTCCACCGCCTCAGCGATCGCTTTGAAATGTTGATATATACCTTCTTGGGTGGGCTTGTTGTAGTAGGGGACGACCTGCAGCTGGCAATCTGCACCAACTGCCTTGGCGTATTTGGCCAACTCAATGGCTTCAGCCGTCGAGTTAGCGCCGCAGCCCGCCATGATAGGCACCCGTCCCGCCGCTTGCTCAACCGATACACGAATGATTTCGCAATGATCTTCAACGCTGACGGTCGGTGATTCGCCCGTGGTCCCGACCGCGCCAATGCAGCTGGTGCCCTCAGCGATGTGCCAGTCGATCAGCTTGCGCAGGCCGTCGTAGTCAACGGCCCCATCGGGGCGCATGGGGGTAATGAGTGCAACGATGCTGCCTTTAATCATTTGCATGGGATCAACTTAAAGGGTGTTAGGTTAAACAGACATTCTACCCAGTGCCGGTGGCGGTGTCTCAGCCGTTGTGGCTACCAGTCTTTGTACAAAGCGACCCGCAGAATAGGTGTCAGAGGGGGGCTCAAAGCCATCCTCAAACGCGACGATGCGCAGTGAGCCTGCCAGTTGCAGGGACTCGCCAGGGGCGAGCAAAAATGCGGGGCGACTGGGCTTGCCAATCGTCTCTTGGCCCAAAGCGAAAGTTTCCATGATTAGGACGCCGCCCGGGCGAAGTGCCCCTTGCAGCAACGGCCACAGCGGACGCCACAGGTAGTTGGTCATTACGATAGCGTCAAATGACTGGCTGAAGGGCCAAGGCTCGTTTTCCAAATCCGCCACCACGGTGTGGATGGCACCCGCTTTGGAGGCGTCGTCCGCATCGCGCGCCCGCAATGCAGCGAGTGCCGTCTCATCGCGGTCGACTGCCGTAACTTCGTGACCCTGTGCGGCAAAGTAAAGGCTGTGTCGGCCCGCACCGCAGGCGATGTCAAGCACGCGTCCAGCGGGCCGAACCAGATGCGACCACCGTAAAACCCATGGTGAACAGGCGCCCCAGCCGTGTTGTTGTGGTTTCAATTTAGAAGCAACTCCAGAGCTGGTCGGCGATCGTCACCATCAGCTGAGGGTTTTGGTACAGGGCAAATACGCCGGCCAAGGCCGATGCGGCGATGACCCACACCAGCGGCTGCACCCAGCGTGTGAACGCGGGCGTTGCTGGGGTTGTGGTGTGGGACATGCTCATGACAGTTGGGGGGATGGTACGCGTTTGGGCGCACGGTTGATCGATGATTCGTTAATGGGTAAGTTTAATAGCGCTGCGGCAATTCCCAAAGCGATGGCGATGCCCCACACCACATCGTAATTACCCGTGGCGTCATACAAAACGCCACCGAGCCAAACGCCAAGGAAGCTGCCAACTTGATGCGAGAAGAACACGAAGCCACCGAGCATGCTGAGGTGTTGCACGCCGAAAATACCTGCCACGATCGCGTTGGTCGGCGGTACGGTCGAAAGCCACAACACGCCCATTACGGCTGAAAAAATGTAGACGCTCGTGGGGGTAAGAGGGGCTGCCAAAAAGACAGTAATCACAACAGCGCGGCTTAGATAGATGGCAGCTAAGATTTTGCGTTTAGCCAGACGCTGACCCAACACACCCGCCGCATAGGTCCCGGCTACGTTGAATAAACCGATCAGCGCCAAGGCATAGCTAGCCACATGGGGTGGGAAGTCGTTATCACGAAGATAACTCGGCATGTGGACGCCAATGAATACGACTTGGAAGCCACAGACGAAGTAGCCCGCCATCAGCCACTGAAAGCTCGGGTACCGCGCGGCCTCGCGCAATGCCTGCAGGATCGTTTGTTCCCGCACGGGTGCTTGCCCATTCGCAAACGATGATTCACGCAAACCATACGCCAGCGGCACAATCAACAACACCGCTACTGACAAAATCACCAAGGCGTTTTGCCAGCCGAAATGGTAGATCAGTTGGCCTTCGACCGGCACCATCAAGAATTGACCAAACGAGCCTGCCGCCGCCGCGACACCCATGGCCCATGACCGCTTATCTGCGGCGATGTTGCGTCCGATCACACCGTATATGACCGCATAGGTGGTGCCAGCCTGTGCGGCTCCGATCAAGATCCCGGCGCTGAGCGCAAACAAGAACGGCGTGTCAGCTGTCGCCATGCCCCACAAGCCGAGGCCGTAGAGCACCGCGCCAGACATGATCACTCTGAACGCGCCAAACCGATCGGCCACCATACCCGCGAAGATACCGAAGAAACCCCAAGAGATGTTTTGGATCGCTATAGCCAGCGAGTAAGTCTCGCGGCTCCAATCTTGGGCTTGCGTGATGGGCTGTAGCCAAAGCCCAAAGCCGTGCCGGATGCCCATGGACAACGTGACAATAGCGGCACCACAAATCAGAATTTGTGCGGCACTGAGTGATTTGGTTGAAACTTGCATCCCCGTAATGTATCCAATTGTGCGAAAAGCCGTTTACCCCGCTGACGCCGAGGTAACTGACTGTTTAATCAGTGGTGTATAAATATACAGTTTTTCATTCTAGCTTTCGCTACAATTTCCGCCCATGGCCACAAAACAATCCGCAAATTCAACTGCGCCCGGCGCCGATTACGGCGAGGGTTCTATTCGCGTTTTAAAAGGACTTGAGCCTGTCAAACAGCGCCCGGGTATGTACACCCGCACGGACAACCCCTTGCACATCATCCAAGAAGTGTTGGATAACGCCGCCGATGAAGCGCTGGCAGGCTATGGCAAGCGAATCAAAGTGGTGTTGCACACGGATGGGTCGGTCACGGTAGAGGACGACGGGCGGGGCATTCCGTTCGGCATGCACCCAGAAGAAAAGGCGCCGGTTGTTGAGCTGGTCTTTACGCGGTTGCACGCGGGCGGCAAGTTTGATAAGGGCAAGGGCGGCGCCTACAGCTTCTCTGGTGGTTTGCATGGTGTCGGCGTCAGCGTGACCAACGCCCTGTCGACTCGCTTGGAAGTGACCAGTCACCGTGAGGGGCAAGTTGCGCGGTTGGTCTTTTCCAAGGGCGATGTCATTGAACCCCTCATCGTTCGCGCGGCTCAGGCGGGCGAGCGTAAATCAGGTACCAGCGTTCGGGCGTGGCCACAAGCGTCTTACTTTGAGAGCAGTGCTATTCCGCTGGGTGAGTTGACGCACCTCTTGCGTTCAAAAGCCGTGCTCATGCCCGGTGTTATCGTCACCCTTGAGCACGAAAAAAATCGTGAAACACAACAGTGGCAATACAAAGGTGGTTTGCGTGACTACCTGACTCAAAACGTCCAAGCTGACCCCGTGATCCCGTTATTCGATGGTGAGGGTTTTGCGGACAGTGCGAGTGACAGCTTTGCAGAGGGCGAGGGTGCAACCTGGTGTGTGGCTTTCACTGAAGAGGGGCAACCTGTTCGTGAGAGTTACGTCAACTTGATCCCGACCACCGCTGGTGGCACACACGACAGTGGCTTACGCGACGGTTTGTTCACGGCGGTAAAGAGCTTCATTGAGTTGCACGCGCTGTTACCGAAGGGCGTCAAACTGTTGCCCGAGGATGTATTCGCGCGGGCCAGTTACGTGCTGTCGGCCAAGGTACTTGACCCGCAGTTCCAAGGCCAAATTAAAGAGCGGCTCAACAGCCGTGATGCCGTGCGGCTGGTATCCAGCTTTGTGCGGCCGGCACTCGAGTTATGGCTCAACCAGCATGTTGAGCATGGCAAAAAGTTGGCTGAGTTGGTTATCAAAGCTGCCCAAAGCCGACAAAAAGCCGGCCAAAAAGTTGAGAAGCGCAAAGGCTCTGGCGTCGCGGTGTTGCCGGGCAAACTGACCGACTGCGAAAGCCGCGACCTAAGCCACAACGAGCTGTTTTTGGTCGAGGGAGATTCGGCGGGCGGTAGCGCAAAGATGGGGCGTGACAAAGAGTCTCAGGCCATCTTGCCGCTGCGCGGTAAGGTTTTAAATACGTGGGAAGTCGAGCGCGATCGTCTGTTCGCTAACAACGAAATCCATGACATCGCCGTAGCGATTGGTGTTGACCCGCACGGGCCAAACGACACGCCGGACCTCAGTGGTTTGCGCTACGGAAAAATATGCATCCTCTCGGATGCGGATGTTGATGGCTCCCACATCCAGGTGTTGTTACTCACCCTGTTCTTCCGTCATTTTCCGAAGCTCATTGAGGCCGGTCACCTCTACGTGGCACGTCCGCCGTTGTTCCGCGTGGATGCGCCAGCGCGCGGTAAAAAGCCTGCCGCCAAGATGTACGCGCTTGACGAGGGTGAACTCACCGCGATTCTCGACAAACTGCGCAAGGACAATGTGCGCGAAAACAGCTGGTCCATCTCACGCTTCAAAGGCTTGGGTGAGATGAGTGCCGTGCAGTTATGGGACACCACGCTTAACCCCGATACCCGCCGCTTGCTACCAGTCACCTTGGGTGAATTGGGCGTATTGGGCACCGAGGTTGAGTTCAACAAACTGATGGGCAAAGGCGAAGCCGCAGCACGCCGCGAGTTGATGGAACTCAACGCAGATGACATTGAGGTAGATATCTAATGAGCGACGATCTCCTGTTATTCGACCCCCCAGCTGATAGCGGCGAAGACACGCTGGCGACCTACGCGCAGCGCGCCTACCTTGAGTACGCACTGAGCGTGGTGAAGGGGCGTGCACTGCCCGATGTCTGTGACGGTCAAAAGCCAGTTCAGCGGCGCATCTTGTACGCGATGCAACGCATGGGGTTGGGCCACGGCAGCAGTGGCGCTCCCAAGCCTGTCAAATCCGCGCGCGTTGTGGGCGATGTGTTGGGCCGCTTTCACCCGCACGGTGACCAAGCAGCCTACGATGCCTTGGTGCGCATGGCGCAGGATTTCAGCCAGCGCTACCCCCTGATTGATGGTCAAGGTAACTTCGGTAGCCGCGATGGCGACGGCGCGGCCGCGATGCGATACACCGAGGCGCGTTTGGCGAAAATCACGACCCTGTTGCTCGACGAGATTGACGAGGGCACGGTCGACTTCATCGCCAACTACGACGGATCAACTGAAGAGCCGCGCCAATTGCCCGCGCGCTTGCCCTTCACATTGCTCAATGGCGCCAGTGGCATTGCAGTGGGTATGGCCACTGAGATACCCAGCCATAACCTGCGCGAGGTCGCTGACGCTTGCGTGGCCTTGATCAAAAATCCCAAGCTGTCCGATGACGAATTACTGGTTCACCTGCCAGCCCCAGACTACCCGGGGGGTGGGCAGATCATCAGTGCAGCGTCCGATATTGCACAAGCCTATAAAACAGGTCGTGGCAGCCTAAAGGTCCGCGCGCGGTGGGTTATTGAGGATTTGGCGCGTGGGCAATGGCAATTGGTTGTGAATGAGTTACCGCCTGGCGTGAGTACGCAGCGGGTTCTTGAGGAAATCGAAGAAATCACCAACCCCAAAGTCAAGGCGGGTAAAAAAGCGCTCAGCGCGGAGCAGACACAACTCAAGGCCAGCATGTTGGCGGTGTTGGATGTGGTGCGCGACGAATCGGGCAAAGAGGCTGCGGTTCGCTTGGTGTTTGAGCCGAAAACCCGCACCATCTCGCAGGCCGAGCTGATCACCCAATTGCTGGCGCACACCAGCTTGGAGACCTCCAGCAGCATCAACCTGACCATGGTCGGGATTGATGGTAAGCCTGTGCCGAAGTCGCTGCGCGGAATGCTGACGGAATGGATTAGCTTCCGCCAGGACACCATCGTCAAGCGCAGTCAAAACCGTCTGAGCAAAGTGCTTGACCGGATTCATATCCTGGAAGGTCGCCAGCTGGTACTGCTGAACATTGACGAGGTGATAGCTATCATCCGCCAAAGCGATGAACCCAAAGAGGCCCTCATCACGCGCTTCAAGTTGTCCGAGCGTCAGGCCGAGGACATCCTCGAAATCCGCCTGCGCCAATTGGCCAGGTTGGAGGCCATTAAGATTGAACAGGAGCTGAGTAAGCTGCGCGAGGACCAGGTCAAACTCGAAGACATCCTCAACAACCCCAACAGCCTCAAGCGGTTGATGGTGAAGGAAATCGAGGCGGATGCCAAAGCGTTTGGCGACGAGCGTCGAACCCTTGTCCAAGCTGAGAAGCGGGCGGTTGCAGAGATTAAAGTCATTGACGAGCCGGTGACCGTCGTGGTGTCCGATAAGGGTTGGGTACGCACGCGCACGGGCCATGGGCATGCAGTTGATGCGTTCGCGTTCAAGGCAGGTGACACCCTGCGCGGTACTTTCGAATGCCGGACCATTGACACCCTGATCGTGTTGGGCAGCAATGGGCGCACTTACTCTTTGCCGGTGTCCGCTCTGCCGGGTGGTCGCGGTGATGGCCAACCCATTACCACCCTAATCGAGTTGGAGCCCGGCGCTACCGCTGCCCACTACATGGCCGGCGCGCTTGATGCGGGTTACCTGCTGTCCTCCAGCGACGGCTATGGCTTCGTCGCGCAGATTCAAGACATGACCAGTCGCCAAAAAGCGGGCAAAGCCTTTGTCAATTTGGCGGCAAACGCGCGCGTGAATGAGCCCAGCCCCCTGTTGATTCACACGATCACTGACAACGGCGTGCAACCGATCATGGCCACCCATGTCGCCTGCGCATCATTAGACGGGCGCGTGTTGACCTTTGAGCTGACAGAGTTAAAACACATGCCCAAAGGTGGTCGCGGTTTGATGCTGCTTGATTTGGCTGACAAGGATCAGCTCGCAGGCGCGGCGGTCTATACGCGGAGCGTGACCATCGCGGGTGTCGGTCGTGGCGGTAAGGCGCGCGAGGAAACGCTGGAAATTCGCAGCCTCAATAACGCCCGAGGCGTGCGTGCGCGCAAAGGTAAAGCGGCAGACTTCGGCTTCAAGCCTAACCGGGTGATCCGGGTGCTTTAACGGTCACGGCGTTCGATGGCAAAGTCATGAACGCCTGATTGGCCATGCTTCAGGTAACGCTCAAGGGTCTCTTTGACGGTGCCGAACGCGAGCTCGTCCCATGGAATTTCGTGGGCCTCGAATAACCGCGCTTCGCGGGTCTCTGGTCCCGGATTGAACTTGTCACTGGTGAGGCGCGCTTTGTAGAAAAAATGCACCTGCCCAACATGAAGCACGCTGATGAGTGTGAACAACTCGCCCATCTCAAACGCGGCGCCAGCCTCTTCGATGGTTTCACGCGCTGCACCAGTTTCTGTTGACTCACCCATCTCCATAAAGCCGGCGGGCAAGGTCCATTTGTCGAATCGCGGTTCAATGTTGCGGCGGCACAGCAGGATCTTTTCAACGCCCGTTTGTGGGTCTGTCCATACGGGGATGGTGCCCACCACGTTTAGTGGATTGAGGTAGTGCACCGTCGCGCATGCGGTGCAAACCGAGCGTAATTTGTCGTCGCCATCGTCGGGCAGGCGCTGTTCAGTGGGCTGGCCACAAGCGCGGCAGAAACGGTTGGAACGATCGGGGTACATAGCGGGGCTCAAAAGATGTAGCCCCTATGCTACCAAGGCTTGGCTGTTTTGAAGATTTAATTTCAGTGCGCTTGGTGTGTAATACAGGAATGGAATTAGGCTTCATCCCCGACTGGTCCTTGCCCGCCCATGTGCAGGCGTTTATGACCGTGCGTGCTGGGGGGGTCTCGCGGCCGCCATTTGATGCACTGAACCTGGGTGACCATGTGGGTGACGACCCTTTGGCAGTGGCCGAGAACCGCCGTCGCCTGTGCGCACGCTTGGGTATTCAAACCGCATTTTTGCGGCAGGTTCATGGCGAGGCGGTCCAACACCTGACTACCTCCACCGTCGATTCGCCCAACTTAGTGGCTGATATCGCGCTGTCAACGGCCCCTCGCGTTGCCGCAACCATCATGGTGGCGGATTGCTTACCCCTTCTTTTTGCCCATCAACGGTTGCCAGTGGTTGCGGCGGCGCATGCGGGTTGGCGCGGCTTGGCTGGGGCGGGTACGAAGCGTGGCGCTGATGGCGCGGGCGTGATTGCCCAAACGATCAATGCGATCGCGGCCACGACAGGGCAGTCGTTGTCCGACGCTGCTCGTGAGTTGACGGTGTGGCTCGGCCCCGCCATTGGTCCCGGTGCGTTTGAGGTTGGGGAAGATGTGCGTGCGGCTTTTTTGACTCGGACGCCGGGTGACGATGATGCCTTTGTGCCCCGTTCGACCCCCGGAAAGTACCTCGCCGATTTACCCCTTATCGCTCGCCGCAAGCTCCGCGCGCTGGGTGTGACGACCATCTGCGGCAACGACGGCAGCGCGCTTTGGTGCACGGTGAGTCGAGCAGATCGCTATTTTTCGCACCGCCGTGATCAGAACTTTGGGGGAAGCGGCCGATTAGCCGCTCTGATTTGGTTAAAATAACACGTGAGATTTAAGTAGCTTTGCACCCCCCAGAATATGAGGTTACGAGCCATCGCTGGCGTTGCTGCTCGAGCTGCCTGTGGGGGATTTGGACGCTTGTTTGGCTGTCTCGGCTGCTTCCAGTGCCTGGCGGCGCTTTTTACGCGCAGGGCTTTGCATCACATAGATAACAAGGCCAACGGGCAAGAGGCCATAGCCGATAAATGTAAATATCGCGCTCAGGATGCTGCCATTCACGTGCGTTGCCTCTGCGGCAGCCATCATGACGGCAACGTAAAGCCAAGCGATTACGACGATGTACATGCTTTTAGGGTGTTTTTTAATTAACGGTAGCGAATAATGGATTCTCAAGGTAAATGGCTAGAGGCCGCGCAACAATGGCAACAAAACCTTATGGACCAATGGACCAACTTGGCCAAAGGGACCGCGGGGGGGCTGGGACAAATGCCGCAAATGGGGCAAATGCCCCAGATGGGCGATATGGCCCAATTTTTCACGAAAGCTATGGCACAAGCGGGTGCAGCTGGTTTTCCAGAGATGGTGCAGTTTGACCCCGCTGCGTTGATTCAAATACAGGCGGATTATCAAAAAGACCTGACCTCACTCAATGAGGCAACGGCTGCTGACAAACTCCAGAGGGATCGTCGGTTCTCTGCGCCGGCGTGGCAGGCCAACGTGGCAGCCAAACAAGCCGCAGCGATGCATCTCATCAACGCGCGCGCCCTGATGGCATTGGCTGACGCCGCAGAGGGCTCGGAAAAGCTCAAAGCCCGTATTCGCTTCTCTATCCAACAGTGGCTTGATGCCACGGCGCCCAGTAACTTCTTAGCCTTCAATGCGGAGGCCCAACAACTGGCTATCGAGACCAAAGGCGAGAGCATTGCTAAAGGTCTTCAGAACCTGTGGGCCGATGTGCAAAAGGGCCACGTATCCATGACCGACGAGTCGGTTTTCGAGGTAGGTAAAAACGTCGCAACCAGTGAGGGGGCGGTGGTTTATGAAAATGAGTTTTTCCAACTCATCGAATACAAGCCCCTAACCGAGACTGTGTTTGAACGCCCGTTTTTGCTGGTGCCACCCTGTATCAACAAGTTCTATATCCTTGATCTTCAGCCCGAAAACTCGTTCATCCGCTACGCGGTAGAACAAGGTCACCGAACCTTTGTGGTCAGTTGGCGCAATCCCGATGAGTCCATGTCACAAGCCACGTGGGATGACTACATTGAGCAAGCAGCCATCCAAGCCATTGAGACTGTGCGTGACCTCACAGGGGCTCCAAAAATCAACGCATTGGGGTTCTGTGTAGGCGGCACGATTCTAAGCACAGCGATTGCGGTTTTGGCCGCTCGCGGCGAGCATCCCGTCAACAGCGTGACGTTGCTAACCACTTTGCTGGACTTCACAGAAACGGGTGTTCTCGACGTGTTCATTGACGAGGCGTTCGTCAAGATGCGTGAGATGCAATTCGCCAAAGGTGGTCTGTTACCCGGTAGCGACTTGGCCACCACCTTCTCGTTCCTGCGCCCAAATGATTTGGTGTGGAATTACGTGGTCGGCAATTACCTGAAAGGTGAATCGCCGCCGCCCTTTGACCTGTTGTATTGGAACGGGGACTCCACCAACTTACCTGGGCCTTTCTACCACTGGTATCTGCGCAACACCTACCTTGAGAACCGCTTGGTCAAACCCAATGCGGTGGCCGTGTGCGGTGAATCGATTGATTTCCGAAAGGTTAAAACGCCAGCCTACATTTATGGGTCGCGTGAAGATCACATCGTGCCAATCGGTGGCGCCTATGCCACCACCCAGCACTGGCCCGTTGCAAAGCGTTTTGTGATGGGCGCATCGGGGCACATCGCAGGTGTCATCAACCCCGCCAGCAAAGGTAAGCGTTCGCACTGGATCGGCTCCGACACGGTATTTCCTGCAAACGTCGATGACTGGATTGCCAGCGCCACCGAGCACAAAGGCAGTTGGTGGGGCGATTGGGCCGCATGGCTCAAGCCCAAAGCCGGTAAGCAAGTCAAGGCACCCAAGGGTTACGGCGATGGCAAAGTAGGCAAAGCCAAAAAGTACAAAGCTATTGAGCCTGCGCCGGGGCGTTATGTGAAAGTCAAAGCCAAGGCGGCAGATCCGTTTTCCGCTCGTTAAACCTGAAACTTCAGAAAGTAAATCGACATGAAAGATATCGTTATCGTTGCAGCTGCGCGTACCGCAGTAGGCAAATTTGGTGGCTCGTTGGCAGGTGTTCCTGCCACAGAATTAGGTGCCACGGTTATTAAAGACTTGCTGCGCCGGACGGGTGTCGCGCCTGAGCAGGTCGGTGAAGTCATCATGGGCCAGGTGTTGGCGGCGGGCGTAGGCCAAAATCCTGCGCGCCAAGCGGGCATGAAAGCCGGGTTGCCTAAGGAGGTGCCTGCACTGACCATCAACGCGGTCTGTGGCTCAGGCTTGAAGGCGGTTATGTTGGCAGCGCAATCGGTCGCTTACGGCGACAGCGAAATCGTTATTGCTGGTGGCCAAGAGAACATGAGTGCCAGCCCACACGTGGTCAACGGTTCACGCAATGGTCAGCGTATGGGCGACTGGAAAATGGTTGACACCATGATTGTTGATGGCCTGTGGGACGTCTACAACCAATACCATATGGGCATTACCGCTGAAAACGTCGCCAAAGAAAACGATATTTCACGCGCTGATCAAGATAATTTGGCGCTGGCGAGTCAGCAAAAAGCCCGAGCCGCGCAGGATGCCGGTAAGTTCAAAGACGAAATCGTCCCCGTGGTGATCCCGCAGCGCAAAGGTGACCCAATCGTGTTTGAGAACGATGAGTTCATCAACCGCAAGTCGGACGCCGATGCATTGGCTAGCTTGCGCCCCGCTTTTGACAAGGCCGGCACTGTCACGGCCGGTAACGCGTCAGGTATCAACGACGGCGCTGCGGCTGTCATGGTCATGTCAGCTGAAAAGGCCGCGGCGCTGGGCCTCAAGCCGTTGGCCCGCATTGCAAGTTTCGCGACGTCTGGTCTTGATCCTGCCACCATGGGTATGGGCCCCGTACCCGCGTCAAAGAAAGCTTTGGAGCGTGCCGGTTGGTCGGTAGCGGACGTGGACGTATTTGAGCTGAATGAGGCGTTTGCCGCGCAAGCTTGTGCGGTCAACAAGGCTTTGGGTATCGACCCAGCCAAAGTCAACCCCAACGGTGGTGCGATCGCGATCGGGCACCCGATTGGCGCGTCAGGTTGCCGTATTTTGGTGACCCTGTTACACGAAATGCAGCGCAGCGACGCCAAAAAAGGTCTCGCCGCGCTGTGCATCGGCGGCGGTATGGGCGTATCGTTAACCGTCGAGCGCAGCTGATCTCCAGCAGCGCTGTTTATTTAGAAATCACTTAAAGGAATACTCCATGTCTAATAAAGTTGCTTACGTCACCGGTGGTATGGGCGGTATCGGAACCGCCATTTGCCAACGTCTTCACAAAGACGGTTTTACGGTCATCGCCGGTTGCGGTCCCACGCGTGACTACCAAAAATGGTTGGACGAGCAGAAAGCGCTGGGCTTCACCTTCTACGCATCTGTCGGCAACGTTTCCGATTGGGACAGCACGGTTCAAGCGTTCTCGAAAGCCAAGGCTGACCATGGCCCGATCTCCGTGTTGGTCAATAACGCGGGTATCACCCGGGACCGTATGTTCCTGAAGATGACCTTGGAAGACTGGAATGCCGTCATCTCTACCAACCTCACTTCGATGTTCAACGTGACCAAGCAAGTGGTTGCCGACATGGTCGAGCAAGGCTTTGGGCGCATCATTCAAATCTCCTCGGTGAACGGTCAAAAAGGCCAAGCGGGCCAAACCAACTACTCGGCTGCCAAAGCGGGTATGCACGGTTTCACCATGGCTTTGGCGCAGGAAATGGCCACCAAAGGCGTGACGGTTAACACCGTGAGCCCCGGCTACATCGGTACCGAAATGGTTCGCGCCATTCGTCCAGACGTCCTCGAGAAAATTGTGGGTACCGTGCCAGTGAAGCGTCTGGGTGAACCCAGCGAAATTGCATCCATCGTGTCCTGGTTAGCTAGCCAAGAGAGCGGCTACTCAACCGGCGCCGACTTCTCAGTCAACGGCGGCTTGCACATCGGTTAAAGCGATGCAGCAACGGGCACGTCATCGTGGTGTGCCCTGACCTATGACCCATTCGAGCCTCTCAAATGAGCGTTGGCGCCTGTCTGTCGCGCCCATGATGGACTGGACCGACCGCCACTGTCGCTTCTTCCATCGCCTCATCACCCATAACACCCTGCTGTACACCGAAATGGTGACGACGGGGGCATTGACGCACGGGGACGTGACGCGTCATTTGCGCTTTAATCGGGAAGAGCATCCGGTTGCTTTGCAACTGGGTGGTAGCGATCCGGCTGACTTGGCTGAGGGCGCCAAGTTGGGCCAAGAGTGGGGTTATGACGAAATCAATTTGAACTGTGGTTGCCCCAGCGATCGCGTGCAACGCGGGGCTTTTGGCGCCTGCCTGATCGCGACGCCCCAGTTGGTAGCCGATTGCGTGAAAGCCATGGTCGATGCGGTTGATGTGCCGGTCACGGTCAAGCACCGCATTGGTATTGATCACGAGGAGCGCTACGAGTTCGTGCGCGATTTTGTGGGAACCGTTGCGGAGGCGGGCTGTGGCGTCTTCATCGTGCATGCGCGCAATGCGTGGTTACAAGGCCTGTCGCCTAAACAAAATAGGGAGGTTCCACCGCTTCGCTACGAGCTGGTGGGACGCCTGAAACAAGACTTCCCGCACCTCACCTTTGCCGTGAATGGTGGCATCACCACCAACGAGGCGATTGCGTCGCATTTAACGCAAGTTGATGGCGTGATGTTGGGACGCGAGGCGTATTACAACCCGTGGCTGATGCATGACTGGGATAGCCGTTACCACGGCGCTCCTGCGCGCACGCTGACGCGCGAGTCGGTTGAGTTGGCGATGGTTGATTACATGGAACGCGCCGCCGCCGAAGATGGTTGTCCTTGGTACGCGATCGCGCGCCACATGTTGGGGTTACGCCATGGCTTACGTGGCTCGCGCTATTGGCGCCAGGTCTGGAGTAATCACAAGCTCAAGCCGTTGCCGCCGCGCGAGGTTTGGGCGATGGCACAGGCGTACGTGGGAACTGACGATTTGACCGAGATCAATGAGACGCAAGATCTTGCCCAGTAACTGGCTTGCGCTTGTTTGAACCGCGATAAAATGACGCCCGTGACTGACATACTCAACATTGCCGCCTATAAATTCGTCGACCTGACGGATCGTGAAGACCTGCGTACCGCTTTTGTTGCGCAAGCTGAAGCGTTCCAAATTCGCGGCACGATTCTGTTAGCCCCCGAGGGGATCAACATGTTCCTCGCCGGTACCGAAACGCAGCTGCGAGGCTTCATTGCCTGGTTGCGCGAGGACGCGCGGTTTGCTGATATCTATTGCAAAGAGAGCTGGAGTGCAGCGCAGCCCTTCCGTCGCTTCTTTGTGAAACTGAAAAACGAAATCATTCGGATGAATCATCCGACCATTCGACCGCTTAACGGCCGTGCGCCGGGGGTGGAGCCAAAAACCCTGAAGCGTTGGTTGGATCGAGGCCATGACGACAACGGGAAGCCCGTGGTCATGCTCGACACGCGCAACGCGTTTGAGGTGGATTACGGCACGTTCGCGGGGGCCATCGATTGGCGCATCACTAAGTTCACCGAATTTCCCGATGCAGTCGCGGCGCACAAGGCTGAGCTGGCCGATAAAACCGTTGTGAGTTTTTGTACGGGCGGTATTCGGTGCGAAAAGGGTGCCATCCTCATGCGTGAGATGGGCCTGGACAATGTACTGCAGCTCGAGGGCGGCATTTTGCAGTACTTTGAAGATGTGGGCGGTGCGCATTACACCGGCGATTGCTTTGTGTTCGATGGGCGCGAAGCCCTCTCACCCGAGCTCAAAGCGCGTTCACAGCATGCCAGTGCTTGGGCCATTGAGGACCCAGACCTCAATCAAAAGCTAGAACGCATCAAGCAAGCGGCCGCCTGAGTCGCTTAAGTTTCTTGAGCCGCTCAATTGGCAGCGGCCAGACCGTTTTCAAAATGTTTTTGCATGGCGGCTTGCGCCTCAGCCGCCTGGTTGTTTTGAATGGCGGCGAGGATGGCGGCATGTTCATCGATAGAGGCTTGAATCCGGCCTGACTTGAACAAGGACGACTGTCGGTTCACCTTCATGACTTTCCGCAAATCGTTAACCACTTGAATGCGCCAGCGGTTATCGGCCAACTCCAGCAGGCGCATGTGGAAGGCCTCATTCACGGCAAAAAACTCGCGCGGCTCGTCTTGGTTTTCTGTGAGGCGTTGGTGCAGGGCGGCGAGTTCGGCCTTTTCTGAGGCCGTGGCCTTGGTGGCTACCACGCTGGCGGCATCCGCCTCCAGTAAGGCAAGGAGGTGATACACCTGGGCCAAATCTGTCTGGGACACTTCGGTGACGTAGGCGCCCCGGCGCACCTTCATGGTGACCAACCCCTCGCTGGCGAGGACTTTCAGCGCTTCACGCAAGGGGGTGCGGCTGATGCCCAAGTCCTCGGCGATGCGCAACTCATCAATCCAACTGCCAGGCGCCAACTCGCGGTTGTAGATGCGCTGGCGCAACAGCTCCGCCACGTCGAGGTAGAGAGCGCGCTGTTTTAAGGCAAGTTCGATCATGAATGGAATTTTAGCCCAAACTTAATTTTGAATCCATAATTATGAATCATGTAAAATAACGCTCGTCGGGTGCAGGGTACCCGATAGACTGTCCAGTGCGACCTTGGGCGTCGCCATCTTGCCACTTGCCGAGCTGATTTATGAGCCAAAACAACCCGTCCGATTCTCAACCTGAATTCCCGAAGGCCGACCTCGAGGCGTGGCAAAAGGCCGCAGAGAAGTCGCTCAAGGGTAAGCCGCTTGCCGATCTGAACTGGGAAACGCCCGACGGCATCAGCGTCAAGCCACTTTATACGGCTGCAGATACCGTTAACTTACCCCACACCGATACGTTACCCGGCTTCGCGCCGTTTATTCGGGGTCCACAAGCCACCATGTACGCGGTGCGTCCTTGGACCATTCGCCAGTACGCAGGTTTCTCTACCGCAACCGAATCGAATGCGTTTTACCGTAAAGCCTTGGCAGCTGGTGGCCAGGGCGTGAGCGTGGCGTTCGACTTGGCGACCCATCGGGGATACGACAGCGACCACCCCCGCGTCACAGGTGACGTTGGCAAGGCGGGCGTGGCGATCGACAGCGTTGAGGACATGAAGGTTTTGTTCGACGGCATTCCGCTCGATAAGGTCAGCGTCTCCATGACCATGAACGGTGCGGTGTTGCCAGTTTTGGCTGGTTACGTAGTCGCCGCTGAAGAGCAGGGCGTCCCACAAGATCAGTTGTCGGGGACGATTCAGAATGACATTCTGAAAGAGTTCATGGTGCGCAACACCTACATTTACCCGCCCGAGCCCAGCATGCGCATCATCGGCGACATCATCGCGCATACGGCCACGCACATGCCGCGTTTTAACTCGATCTCCATCTCGGGTTATCACATGCAAGAGGCAGGCGCTAACCAGGCCTTGGAAATGGCTTTCACCCTCGCAGATGGCGCGGAATACGTGAAAACAGCCATCGCCAAGGGGCTGAATGTCGACGACTTTGCCCCGCGCCTGTCTTTCTTTTGGGCGGTGGGCATGAACTTCTACCTTGAGATCGCGAAGATGCGCGCGGCTCGTTTGCTCTGGTGCCGCATCATGAAGGGGTTTGGCGCGACCAATCCCAAAAGCCTCATGCTCCGCACGCACAGCCAAACCTCTGGCTGGTCGCTCACCGAACAAGACCCCTACAACAACGTCGTCCGAACCACCATCGAGGCCATGGCGGCGGTATTTGGTGGCACCCAAAGTTTGCACACCAACAGTTTCGATGAGGCGATTGCGCTGCCGACCGAGTTCAGCTCGCGCATTGCCCGCAACACGCAGCTCATTATTCAAGAAGAGACGCACATCACCAATGTGGTGGACCCCTGGGCTGGCTCTTACATGATGGAATCGCTGACCCAAGAAATGGCAGACAAAGCCTGGGCGATCATCGAAGAGGTTAACGCCATGGGTGGCATGACCAAGGCCGTCGACAGTGGCTGGGCAAAGCTAAAAATTGAGGCCAGCGCCGCCGAGAAGCAAGCGCGGATTGACTCCGGTAAGGACGTCATCGTGGGTGTCAACAAGTACAAGTTGGCCAAAGAAGATCTCGTTGACACGTTAGAAGTCGACAACGTGAAGGTGCGCGATGAGCAGATCGCACAACTCAAAGCCATTCGGGCGCGACGTGACAAGGCCGCCGTGCAAAAGGCATTGGACGCCTTGACCACCTGTGCCGAGACGGGTGAGGGCAACTTGTTGGCCTTGAGCATCGACGCCATTCGCTTGCGCGCGACCGTGGGCGAGGTGAGCGATGCACTTGAGAAAGTTTTTGGGCGCCACCGCGCCGATACGCAAAAGGTGACTGGTGTGTACGCTGCCGCTTATGACTCCGCCGAAGGGTGGGATGCCCTGAAGGGTGAGATCGCTGCATTTGGTGAAACCTACGGTCGTCGCCCCCGCGTGATGATTGCAAAACTAGGCCAAGATGGACACGACCGCGGTGCCAAAGTAGTGGCCACGGCCTTTGCTGACTTGGGTTTTGACGTCGACATGGGGCCGTTGTTCCAAACACCCGAGGAATGTGCACGTCAAGCGATTGAGAACGACGTCCATGCGCTGGGGGTTTCAACCTTGGCAGCAGGCCATAAAACACTGGTCCCCGCCATCATTGCCGAGTTAAAGCGCCAAGGGGCAGACGACATCATTGTGTTTGTCGGTGGCGTGATTCCGCGCAAAGACTATGACTTCTTGTATGAGGCGGGTGTGAAAGGTATTTATGGCCCCGGTACACCGATCCCCGCTAGCGCAAAAGACGTGCTGGAAAACATCCGCGCAGCGCAACCCTGAGGCCTTCTTTTGACCGCGCCCCCGCTTCCCTACGTACAGGCGATCACGCAGCCTGCGTCCGAGATGGCGCAGAGACGAGCCATGGCGAAGGCTATCACGTTGCTGGAGTCGACCCGCGCCGATCATCGAGAGGCGGCCGATGCCATGCTCACGGCGCTGTTGCCCGAGACGGGCCGCGCCATCCGCCTGGGATTGAGTGGTGTGCCGGGCGTCGGTAAGAGCACCTTTATAGAGGCCTTAGGCCTGCACCTGATTGGGCAGGGGCACCGAGTGGCGGTCTTGGCGGTCGACCCGTCATCAACGGTTTCGGGCGGTAGCATCTTGGGTGATAAGACTCGTATGGAGCACCTGTCGGTTCACCCCCAAGCATTTATTCGCCCCAGTCCCTCCAGCGGCACATTGGGTGGCGTGACCGAGAAAACCCGCGAAGCGATGCTGGTGTGTGAGGCGGCTGGCTATGACGTGGTCATTGTCGAGACGGTTGGTGTCGGTCAAAGCGAAACGGCAGTGGCTAACATGACCGACATGTTCGTGTTGATGCAACTGCCTAATGCGGGTGACGATTTACAAGCCATCAAAAAAGGCGTCATGGAGCGGGCTGATTTGGTTTTGATCAACAAGGCCGACATCGACCCCGATGCCGCGACGCGCGCACAAGCGCAAATCACCAGCGCGTTGCGTCTATTTGGGTTGCACGGCAACCCAGAACATTTGCATCACGACGAAACCCAATGGCAGCCACAGGTCATGCCATTGAGCGCCCTGAAGCAAACCGGGGTGACTGAATTTTGGCAGGCAGTGCAACGGTTTAACGCGCTGCAGGCAGCCAGTGGGCGGCAAGCCAAGCGCCGCTCACAACAAGCCAAGGCATGGATGTGGGAGCGTATTGAGGCAGGCTTGACGCAAGCTTTCAAGCAGCATCCTGCCGTCAAACAACAACTCGATTCATTGACCGAACAAGTGGTGACGGGGCAGGTGCCTGCCTCCACTGCTGCACGGCTGCTGCTGGGTGCGGCGGCCGTGAAACCAGCGGTCTGATTTTTCTCTCATAAGGAACTCGCTATGCAAAGCATCGTTGAACAATTGGAACTCAAGCGTGAGCTCGCGCGCCGCGGTGGCGGTGAGAAGCGCATCGCCGCGCAACACGCAAAGGGCAAATTAACTGCCCGAGAGCGCATTGAGGTGCTGTTGGATGAGGGCACTTTTGAAGAGTGGGACATGTTCGTCGAGCACCGTTGCACAGACTTCGGCATACAAGACAACAAAATTCCAGGCGACGGTGTGGTCACCGGTTACGGCATGATCAACGGCCGTTTGGTGTTCGTCTACAGCCAGGACTTCACCGTTTTCGGTGGCGCTTTATCAGAGGCGCACGCCGAAAAGATTTGCAAGATCATGGATCAGGCCATGAAGGTGGGCGCGCCTGTGATTGGCCTCAACGACTCGGGTGGTGCCCGCATTCAAGAGGGCGTGGCCTCGTTGGGCGGTTACGCGGAGGTGTTTCAACGCAACGTGTTGGCCAGCGGTGTGATCCCACAAATCAGCCTGATCATGGGGCCTTCAGCAGGCGGTGCGGTGTACAGCCCCGCAATGACTGACTTCATCTTCATGGTGAAAGACAGCTCGTACATGTTTGTCACCGGGCCAGAGGTGGTGAAAACGGTGACCCATGAGGAAGTCACGGCCGAAGACTTGGGTGGTGCCATCACCCATACGACTAAAAGTGGCGTCGCAGATTTAGCGTTTGAAAACGACGTTGAGGCCTTGCTGATGCTGCGTCGCCTCTACAACTACCTGCCCCTGTCTAACCGCGAAAAAGCGCCGGTCCGTCCAACGGGTGACCCCGCAGATCGGGTGGAAAACAGTTTGGATACGCTGGTACCCGACAACCCCAATAAAGCCTATGACATGCATGAGCTGATTGGTAAGGTGGTGGACGATGGCGACTTCTTCGAAATTCAGCCCGAATACGCAAAGAACATCATTATTGGTTTTGCGCGTATGGATGGCCAAACCGTGGGTATCGTTGCCAATCAGCCGTTGGTTTTGGCGGGCTGTTTGGATATCAAGAGTTCAATCAAGGCTGCGCGCTTTGTGCGCTTTTGCGATGCCTTCAATATTCCCGTGATCACCTTTGTGGACGTACCGGGTTTCATGCCGGGTACCAGCCAAGAGTACGGCGGCATCATCAAGCACGGTGCTAAATTGCTGTACGCGTACGCCGAGTGTACGGTGCCAAAAATTACGGTGATCACGCGCAAAGCCTACGGCGGCGCCTATGACGTGATGGCCTCCAAGCACCTTAGAGGCGATGTCAACTTCGCGTGGCCTGATGCCGAAATCGCGGTCATGGGTGCCAAAGGGGCGGTGGAAATTATCTTCCGCGAGGACAAGAACAACCCTGAAAAACTAGCCGCCAAAGAGGCCGAATACCGCGAACGCTTTGCCAACCCCTTTGTCGCTGCCAAGCGAGGCTATATCGACGATGTGATCTTGCCGCACAACACCCGCAAGCGCATTTGCCGAAGCCTGGTCATGCTGAAAGATAAGCAAGTGACCAACCCGTGGCGCAAACACGGGAATATCCCACTGTAACAGCGTATCGCGTGCACTGGACCAACTGAATCTCCTTGGAGTGATTGAATGTTTAAGAAAATCTTGATTGCAAACCGCGGTGAAATCGCATGCCGCGTCATTGCGACCGCAAAAAAAATGGGAATCGCGACCGTTGCGGTTTATTCGGACGCGGATAAAGAAGCCCGCCATGTGCGATTGGCTGATGAGGCGGTTCGTATCGGTGCGGCGCCGAGTCGCGAGAGCTATTTGTTGGCCGACGTGATCATCGCCGCTTGCAAGCAAACTGGCGCCGAAGCGGTTCATCCGGGTTATGGCTTTTTGAGCGAGAACGAGGCCTTTGCGCGCGAGGTTGAGGCACAAGGCATCGCCTTCATCGGGCCTAAACACGAGGCGATTGCTGCGATGGGTGACAAGATCGCCTCAAAGAAACTGGCGGATGCCGCTGGTGTGAACACCATTCCCGGTTGGAATGATGCTATCGAAGACGCGGATACCGCTGTGAAAATCGCGAGGGATATCGGCTATCCCGTCATGATCAAAGCCAGCGCGGGCGGTGGCGGTAAAGGCTTGCGCGTCGCCTACAGCGATTCAGAGGCGTTTGAGGGGTTCACCAGTTGTCGTAATGAGGCGCGTAATAGCTTTGGCGATGACCGCGTGTTTATTGAAAAGTTCGTTGAAGAACCACGGCACATCGAAATCCAAGTGGTGGGCGACAGCCAGGGCAATGTGGCGTACCTGAATGAGCGCGAGTGCTCCATCCAGCGCCGCCATCAAAAGGTGATTGAGGAGGCTCCGTCACCTTTCATCAGCGATGAGACACGCGTCGCCATGGGTGAGCAGGCAGTGGCATTGGCCAAGGCTGTGAACTATCAAAGCGCGGGCACGGTTGAGTTTGTGGTCGGTAAGGATCAGAGCTTTTACTTTCTCGAGATGAATACACGCTTGCAGGTTGAGCACCCGGTAACAGAGTCGATCACGGGGCTGGACTTGGTGGAGTTGATGATTCGCGTGGCGGCAGGTGAGGCCTTGCCTATCAAGCAAGCGGACGTGAAGCGCAATGGTTGGTCAATCGAATGCCGGATCAATGCAGAGGACCCGTTCCGTAACTTCCTGCCCAGTACAGGCCGCTTGGTGAAGTTCCGCCCTCCGGCGGAGACCATGTTCCAAGCTCAGCCAGAGACAGCCCTCGGCGTGCGGGTTGATACGGGCGTGTATGAGGGCGGCGAGATTCCGATGTACTACGACTCGATGATCGCCAAGCTCATCGTGCACGGTACTGACCGCAATGATGCAATCGAAAAGATGCGCAGCGCGCTGAACGCGTTTGTGATTCGCGGTGTGAGCAGCAACATCCCGTTTCAATCGGCTCTATTGGCACATCCCAAGTTTGTCAGTGGCGATTTCAACACGGGCTTTATTGCAGAGCACTATGCCCATGGATTTGTTGCTGAAGATGTGCCGCACGATGACCCCAATTTCTTAGTCGCGGTAGCGGCTTTTGTGCGCCGTAAATCCCGCGAACGGACGGCTCAAATCACAGGTCAGCTACCAGGCTACGGTGTGAAGTTGGGGCAAGATTACGCGGCCATCATCATGGATACCCGCGGCACGCACCAGCGGATTGCGGTGCATGTCGATGAGGTTGGCGGCGAGGTTGGTATCGCGCGCGTCACGATTGCCGGTAAGGCCTACGACATCCGTTCGGCGTCGCGTATCAGCGATGGCACCATCACGGGTCAATGCAACGGCAAGCCGTTTACCGCCCAGGTCGACCGAGGTAGCGCGCGCAACCCGCTGGCGTTGGTGGTGCAGCACAACGGCACCAAGATTGAGGTCATGGTAGTTTCACCACGTATGGCTGATTTGCACGCGCTCATGCCCTTCAAAGCGCCGCCGGACATGAGCAAATACGTGCTCTCACCCATGCCAGGTTTACTGGTTGAGGTGGCGGTGCAGCCTGGTCAAAAGGTACAAGCCGGAGAGCGGGTCGCCGTCATTGAGGCCATGAAAATGGAGAACGTGTTGTTTGCCACAGCCGATGGCGTGGTCAGCAAAGTCGTCGCCTCAAAAGGCGAAAGTCTGGTGGTTGACCAGCCGATTGTTGAGTTCGAATAAGGAGTGGCCATGGAACGACCATTCAAGGTATTGGGGATTCAGCAAATCGCCATTGGTGGCCCCGATAAGTCCCGCCTCCGCGAGTTGTGGGTTGATAAATTGGGTCTCGCAGTGACAGGTACCTTCAAGAGCGAACGTGAAAACGTGGACGAGGATATCTGCGCTATGGGAGCGGGCCCTTTCACAGTTGAAGTGGATTTGATGCAACCCATCGATCTTGAGAAGAAGCCGGCGGTTCACACCACGCCTTTAAACCACGTGGGCCTGTGGATTGACGATCTGCCGGCTGCAGTCGACTGGTTGACCGGACAGGGTGTCCGTTTCGCGCCAGGGGGTATCCGCAAGGGCGCTGCAGGACACGATATTTGCTTTTTGCACCCCAAGTCCAACGAGGCTTTTCCCATTGCGGGCGAAGGTGTGTTGATTGAATTGGTGCAAGCGCCGCCTGATGTGATTACGGCGCTGAATAGTTTGGTTTGATTGGCTTTTTTACTTATCCCAATTAAAAGTAATTTTTAGTTACACTTTCGTGCAATGAGAAGGTCATCATGATCTTCGCACCGGCGCTGGCACCCACCTTTACGGGGTTACCCGCTGGAAATAGGTCTCTTTTTCTCTTTCATTTATTAGTTTTGTTTTATGGATCAAATTAGTCAGAGCTCAGGTTTCTCACCCGCGTCTTCCAATCGCTCATTCCGTCCACACAATAATCACCAAGCGGCCCCCATGCGCCACAGCTTACCGACGTGTATGGCGTTGGTGGATGCCCGCTATATTGCGTGGCTCAGCGGTCATACCAAGGGTTTCCTCAATCGCTCGGCCTTCGCATCCGTGTTGGCGCAGTCGTTATCCAATGCAGGCGTGCACGCGCAGTTGGTGCGCACTTACTGGTATGCCGAAGTTGACGATGGCTTGCTGGTCGACGATCAATGTGTGCGGCTGGTGGCAAACGATATCAACAACGAAGGCGGTCCCGCCTTGGCCGCGATGGTGCGTGACCTAACGGCTCTCGCGCAACGCAGCGGTTGTGCCCACCTGGTCGTGGCATCAGATGACGAGCGACTGATTTGTGCGATCGATGAGGCGCGTCTCAATGGGGTGCGCGTACACACGCTGTGCGACGAGAGCATTCAAAACTTTGCTAAGTTCTCGCAAAACGAGCCTGATCTGGCGCGTCTCTTGCGCTGCGGAGATCGCCGCATCATCGTGCCACGCGCCGAGCTGGCGCAAGCAGTCAGCAGTGGTGGTGTCAAGTCGCTGGCTGACACCGTAGCGCCGTCGGTTGACGCGACAAAGGTCATGCATGAGGTGGCACAAACCTGGTGGGACAAGTGCGACAGCCACGAGCGTGATGATTTACGCGAGACTGTGCCACACTCGCGCGGCTTGCCGCAAGATGTTGACCGCACATTACTGGGTACCGGACGTGATGCACTCAACCGACCCCTTACCACCGGTGAGCGCCATTTGCTGCGCAAATTGGCGCGCGACTTGGTTACGGGCGAGGGTGCAGACGCCGAGATGGCGTCACAAACCGACGCATCAACCGACTGAGCGGTTCAAGGACCTGTCTAGGTCTTTGGGCCAGCAGCCTTCGCGGCTTGCGCACGCGCAATGGCCGCCTCGATGCGGGCGCGCTTGTCATCCGACACAACGGGATCGGTGATTTGGCTGGCGCTGGGCAGGTCCGCTAACTTGGCTTGTGCTTTTGCCGCAAGTCGCGCGTCGTTCTCCGCCGCCTCGTGCGCCAGACGTTGGGCACGCGCCGTGTAACGTTGCAAAGCGTCATCGGCCTGTTGTTGCGACCATGCATCCCAGCCCGTCCGCTCGCCAGAGACGCTGTCCAGGCTGATGCAATCCACTGGGCACGCGGGGATACAGAGCTCACAACCGGTGCAAACGGATTCGATGACGGTGTGCATGGCCTTGTTGGTTCCGATGATGGCATCCACCGGGCAAACTTTGATGCACAGCGTGCAACCGATACACCAGTCTTCATCAATGATGGCCACCGTGAGCGGGCCCTCGTAGCCATTCTCAGGGTTCAGTGGCTGAAGGGGGTGCCCCGTAATCGTTGCCAGCCGCGCCACACCCGCTTCACCACCGGGTGGACATTGGTTGATAGCGGCTTCGCCCGCGTCTATCGCGGTTGCGTATGCCAAGCAGTCGGGGTAGCCGCACCGCGTGCACTGCGTTTGCGGCAGTGCGCCGTGGATGGCCTGTACCTTGGCAGAGACGGGGGCGGGCGTTGTCACGCGGGATCTTTTAGCGCGCGCGGCGCTTCGCTTTTGCGGTAGTTGTCACTGATTTTTTTGCTGCAGGCTTGGTGACGCCTTTGTTTTTTTCGGCAGCGCTGATGAAGGCTTGTACCTGCGGGTAGACCACATTGCGCCAACGGCTACCAGAGAAGATACCGTAGTGCCCCGCACCCTGGATTTCTATATGGCGCTTCGCACTCGCGGGTATACCGGCGCACAGATCCTGAGCGGCTTCGGTTTGACCTGAGCCGGAGATGTCGTCCAATTCGCCTTCGATGGTCAGCAAGGCGCAGTCTTTAATGTCAGCGGGACACACGCGCTCCACTTCACCATTCTCACTTCGCACATCCCAGGTGCCCTCAACCAAGCTGAACTTTTGGAAGACCGTTTCGATGGTTTCGAGGTAATAGTCGGCATCCATGTCGAGTACCGCGTTGTACTCGTCATAGAAGCGGCGGTGTGCATCTGCGCTGGCTTCGTCGCCTTTCATGAGGTGCTCGAAATAGTCATAGTGGCTTTGCGCGTGGCGGTCGGGGTTCATGGCCACAAAGCCTGTGTGCTGCAAAAAGCCAGGGTAGACGCGACGACCGACGCCAGGGAAGGTCGTGGGCACTCGGTAAATCACATTATTTTCAAACCACTCGATGGAGTGGGTGGTGGCCAGCGTGTTGACGGCGGTCGGGCTGCGACGCGCGTCAATCGGTCCGCCCATCATGACCATTGACAGCGGCGTCATCTCACCACGCGATGCCATAAGGGAAATCGCCGCCATCACCGGGACGGTGGGTTGGCACACGCTCATCACGTGGCAGTTGCCATGCTCGGCCTGCAGGTCACGAATGAACTCTTGCACGTAATTGACGTAGTCGTCTAAGTGGAACTCGCCGTCTTCCACAGGAACCAAACGGGCGTTACGCCAGTCGGTGATGTAGACCTTGTGGGTTTTCAGCATGGTGCGCACCGTGTCGCGCAGCAGTGTGGCGTAGTGTCCAGACAGTGGCGCAACGATCAAAACGGCGGGTTGCCCGCGCATATCAGCGAGCACCGACTCGCTGTCTGTGAATCGCTTGAATCGGCGGAGTTCACAGAAAGGCTTCGCCTTGATGATGCGCTCCTGCACCGCCACCTCGGTCTCGCCGATCATGATGTTGCGCAGGTTGAATTCAGGTTTTTCGTAGTCTTTACCCAAACGGTACAACAACTCGTAGCCAGCCGCCAAGCGATGCGCCATGGGGGAATTACCCATAGGAGTCAGGGGGTTGCTAAGGGCTTTGGCGGCTGCTTGGGCCAAATCAGCAAATGGCTCCATGAGGGCGCGTTGCGTATCGTAAATTTGGTAAAGCATGGGGATCTTTCTATTTAATTGCTGCACTGCAATATAACAGTAGCCTTTTGTTTTGCCCAGCTAAATTTGGGTTTTTGGGCGACAAAGTCGGGCAGTTGTCATTTTTATATCGGCACCCCAGCAGCCCAGCAAAAAGCCCTCGCGAGAGGGCTTTTTGTAACCACAGGGCATGCGCCCCAGCGCTTACAGCACAGCGGCAACGGCCTTGCAGATGTAGTCGATGTTCTGGCTGTTCATGGCCGCCACACACATGCGGCCGGTGTCGGTGCCATAGACGCCAAATTCGTTGCGCAAGCGCACCATTTGGTCCTTGGTGAGGCCCGAGTAGCTGAACATGCCGATCTGCTTGGTGATGAATGACATGTCGGCTTGTACGCCGGCTGCCTTCAGGCCGTCAACCAGCGTTTGGCGCATGACCTTGATACGGTCGCGCATTTCGGCCAACTCTTGCTCCCACTGGGCGCGCAGTTCGGGCGTACCCAAAACCGTCGCCACGACCGAGCCGCCGTGGATAGGTGGGTTGGAATAGTTGGTGCGGATAGCGATTTTTAACTGGCTCAGAACCTTGGCTGCCTCGTCTTTTGACTCACACAGCACGCTCAGGGCACCGACGCGTTCGCCGTACAAACTGAAACTCTTAGAGAACGAGGTCGACACGAGGAAGCTCAGACCGGCATCCACAAACTTTTGAATGACCGCACCATCTTCTTGGATACCAAAGCCAAAGCCTTGGTAAGCCATGTCTAAAAACGCGGTCAGGTTGCGTGCCTTGACGCTGGCGACTACTTGGTCCCATTGAATGGGGTCGATGTCGTAGCCGGTGGGGTTGTGGCAGCAGGCGTGTAACACCACGATGGTGCCGGCCTCAGCACTGTTCAGGCGCGCGAGCATGCCGTCAAAGTTGATGCCACGGTTGGCCGCGTCGTAATAGGGGTAGGTATCGACATCAAAGCCCGCGGCTGTGAAAAGCGCGCGGTGGTTTTCCCAGCTGGGGTCACTGATCAGCACTTGCTTGCTGGTGCCCATGCGGCGCAAGAAGTCGGCGCCAACTTTGAGACCGCCCGTGCCACCGATGGCTTGGATGGTGGCAACACGATCCGAAGTGACCACATCGCTGTCAGAGCCGAAAACCAAGCCTTTGACGGCACCGTCATAGGCGGCGATACCGTCGATGGGCAGGTAACCGCGGGCCTTTGGGGTACCCATGATTTGCGCTTCAGCGGCCTGCACGCACTTGAGCAACGGGAGCTTGCCCGCGTCATCGTAATAAACGCCAACGCCCAGATTGACTTTGTTGGGGTTGGTATCTGCAGCGAATTGCTCATTCAAACCCAGAATTGGGTCGCGAGGTGCCATTTCGACGGCGGAAAACAATGACATGGGGGTTCCTTGAACAGGGTGGTTAGGGCCTAGGGCAAACCCGATATTTTAGCGTGCTGCATCCCCCATTCACCACTTCGCGACCGGAAGTTGTGCCTTGTGAACCACGTCACAATACAGGGTTGTCATTTAACCAACAGATAGGCCCTGGATGGCTAAGCGCCCCGAAACTTCTCCCGTTGAAAAAGTCGTCGCCCTGAGGCGGGACGACACCCAAGCCGCCGCCGACGCGCAGCACGAGGCGGGGCGTTTTGTGCACTTTCCGGATTCGCCGTTTGAGCTGTTTGAGCCCTTTCCCCCGGCGGGTGACCAGCCCACGGCAATCGTTGAGTTGGTGGAGGGGATTCGTGATGGGGAGATGTTCCAGACCTTGCTGGGTGTCACCGGATCGGGCAAGACCTACACGATGGCCCAGACCATTGCACGCCTCGGGCGACCCGCCATCGTTTATGCGCCCAACAAAACCTTAGCGGCGCAGCTGTATGCCGAGTTTCGGGAGTTTTTCCCGCGCAACGCAGTGGAATATTTCGTCAGCTACTACGACTACTACCAACCCGAGGCCTACGTACCCCAGCGCGACCTCTTTATTGAGAAAGACTCGTCGATCAACGAGCACATCGAGCAGATGCGCCTGTCCTGTACCAAGAGCATCTTGGAGCGTCGGGACGTGGTGATTGTGGCGACGGTATCGGCGATCTACGGTATAGGGGACCCCCAGAGCTACCACCTCATGGTGATGCTGTTACGCACGGGCGAGAAGCGCGATCAGCGCGACATCATCGCGCAACTGGTGCGCATGCAATACCAGCGCAACGACATCGACTTCACGCGAGGGACCTTCCGCGTGCGGGGGGACACGATTGACATTTTTCCAGCCGAACACTCCGAATTAGCGGTTCGCATCGAGTTGTTCGATGACGAGGTCGAGACCCTGCAACTGTTTGACCCCCTCACTGGGCGCGTCCGGCAGAAGATCCCACGCTTCACCGTGTACCCCAGCAGCCACTATGTCACCCCCCGCGAGAAGGTGTTGACGGCCATTGAGTCCATCAAAGACGAGCTGCGTACCCGTCTGGCTGAATTAACCGGCATGAACAAGTTGGTCGAGGCTCAGCGCCTGGAGCAGCGGACACGGTTTGACCTGGAGATGCTGTCTGAGGTGGGGCACTGCAAGGGCATTGAGAACTACTCCCGCCACCTCAGCGGTGCCCAGCCGGGCGAGCCACCCTCGACGCTCACTGACTATCTGCCCCCCGACGCGCTGATGTTTTTGGACGAAAGCCACGTCCTCACGGGGCAGTTTGGTGGCATGTACAACGGCGACCGGGCGCGCAAGACGACATTGGTGGAGTACGGCTTTCGCTTGCCGTCCGCCTTGGACAACCGCCCACTGAAGTTTGAAGAGTTCCAGCAGCGCATGCGCCAAACCGTCTTTGTCTCGGCGACGCCCGGTGACTATGAGCGGCAGCATTCCGGACAAATCGTCGAACAAGTCGTTCGGCCGACGGGTTTGGTCGATCCGCAAGTGGAGGTTCGACCTGCCACGACACAGGTTGACGACGTCTTGCAGGAGATTCGCATTCGGGTGGAGGTGCACGAGCGTGTCCTCATCACCACGCTGACCAAGCGCATGGCGGAGCAACTGACCGACTACCTCGCGGAGAACGGCGTCAAGGTTCGGTACCTTCACTCAGATGTGGACACCGTTGAGCGCGTAGAGATTTTGCGTGACCTTCGGTTGGGCGAATTTGATGTCCTAGTCGGTATCAACCTGTTGCGAGAGGGGATTGACATCCCAGAGGTCTCGCTGGTGGCGATTCTGGATGCAGATAAAGAGGGCTTCTTGCGCTCGGAGCGCTCACTCATTCAGACCATAGGCCGAGCGGCCCGCAACGTGAACGGTCGGGCCATTTTGTACGCCGACAGGGTAACTGATTCCATGGCGCGCGCGATGGCCGAGACCGACCGTCGTCGGGGTAAACAAGAGACCTACAACCTTGAAAACGGCATCACACCCCGAACCGTTTTGAAACGGATCAAGGACCTCATCGACGGCGTCTACAGCGAGAAATCTGGCCAAGAAGCCGAAAAACTCGAACGGGACAGCCAGCGTCGGGCCGAGCTCGATGCCATGAGCGAAAAAGACGTGGCGCGAGAAATCAAGCGCCTTGAAAAGCTGATGCTGACCCATGCCAAGGACTTGGAGTTTGAGAAGGCGGCGCAGGTGCGTGATCAACTCAGCCACCTGCGAGGACAGGCATTCGGCGCGTCCGTTCATGACAATGTCCCAGGTGTGACCTTGGACAGTTGATGTCTAATTGTCGCTACATATATATATAAATGACAAAATAATCAATTAAATCGACCTTAATCGATCAAAAGCTGGTTTCGTCCACTACAAAAACCCTGTCATTAGTAATGCCGACAAAAACAGTGGGCTATTTTTGCTATACTTGACCAAATCAGTGGGGTAGTAATGCCACCCCCTTTGATGCAGGCGAAAGGAATCCCCCAGAAGCCGATTTAACCCCCAAAAGGAGTTTGTTATGCGTCTCACTACCAAAGGTCGATTTGCTGTAACCGCCATGATTGATTTGGCTCTCCGCCAAAACAACGGGCCCGTCACGCTCGCAGCCATTAGCCAACGTCAACAAATTTCACTGTCTTACCTCGAGCAGCTGTTCGGTAAGTTACGTCGTCACCAGCTCGTCGAGTCAACCCGTGGCCCTGGCGGCGGTTACACGCTGGCGCGCAAAGCCACAGATATCACTGTCGCCGACATCATCTTGTCTGTCGACGAACCCATTGACGCCACCCAGTGCGGCGGTAAAGAGAACTGCCTCGGTGAAGGCGCTCGTTGCATGACGCACGAGCTGTGGGCCTCACTCAACGAACGCATGGTCGACTTCTTGGCCTCCGTCAAACTGCAAAAGCTGGTGGATGACCAGATCGAGAAGGGCGTAGAAGTCGAAAGCGCCCCGATGATCAAGCGAGCCATCATGCCGAATCCTGTTTTGAAGCCCATTCGTGTGAGTGGCCCCAACTCAGTCTTCGCGCTTGCCGCCTCAATGGGCAAAAGCTAAACCCTCTCATTTCAGCGATTTCAGTCAAGAAACGGACCCCACATGAGCACGCCCCACTTCCCGGTTTACATGGACTACAGCGCCACCAACCCTTGCGATCCAAGGGTGGTCGACGCCATGGTGCCCTGGTTGTACGAACACTTTGGCAACCCTGCATCACGCAGTCACGCATGGGGCTGGGAGGCAGAGGCGGCGGTCGAGAAGGCCCGCGAGCAGATTGCAGCCTTGATTGGCGCAGATCCCCGTGAAATCGTGTGGACCAGCGGTGCGACCGAGTCCAATAACTTGGCTTTGAAAGGCGCTGCCCATTTTTACAAGGGCAAGGGCAAGCACATCATCACGGTGAAGACCGAGCACAAGGCAGTTCTCGATACATGTCGAGAGTTGGAGCGCCAAGGGTTTGAAGTGACCTACATGGACGTGCAGGAAGACGGCTTGTTGAACATCGACGCTTTCAAAGCAGCGATCCGACCCGACACGATCTTGGCCAGCGTCATGTTTGTTAATAACGAAATCGGTGTGATCCAAGACGTGGCCACCATCGGTGCCATTTGTCGCGAAAAGGGCGTGATTTTTCACGTTGACGCGGCACAGGCTACGGGCCGGGTAACGATTGACTTGGGTCAATTACCCATTGACCTCATGAGCTTGACCTCTCACAAAACCTACGGTCCAAAAGGCATTGGTGCTTTGTTTGTGCGTCGTAAACCGCGTATTCGCATCGAAGCACAAATGCACGGTGGGGGCCATGAGCGTGGCATGCGCTCGGGCACGTTGCCAACGCACCAGTGTGTGGGCATGGGCGAAGCCTACCGCATTGCCAAAGAGGAAATGGCCGCCGAGAACGTTCGTATCAAAGCGCTGCATGATCGCCTGGTAGCCGGGTTAAGCACCATCGAAGAGGTGTTTATCAACGGTCACAAGGATCACCGCGTCCCGCACAACCTCAACATGAGCTTCAATTATGTTGAGGGCGAGTCCCTAATCATGGGTATCAAAGGGATGGCCGTGTCCAGCGGTTCGGCCTGTACCTCTGCGAGTTTAGAGCCGAGTTATGTGTTGCGCGCCCTAGGCCGAAGCGATGAGCTGGCACACAGCAGCCTGCGCATGACTATTGGCCGTTGGACCACCGAGGCCGAAATTGACTACGCCATTGAAACCATCAAGACCAATGTCGCTAAACTGCGCGAGCTGTCGCCGCTTTGGGAAATGTTTAAAGACGGCGTCGACCTTTCAACCATTCAATGGGCGGCGCACTGATCGCGCCCGCGCATTCCACGTTAACCAAATACCGTATCCAGGAGTCCACTAAATGGCCTATTCAGACAAAGTAGTTGAGCATTACGAAAATCCCCGCAACGTCGGCAGCTTTGACAAAGGCGACGAATCGGTCGGCACCGGTATGGTGGGTGCGCCCGCCTGTGGTGACGTTATGAAATTGCAGATTAAGGTGAACCCCGAGACCGGCATCATCGAAGACGCGCGATTCAAAACATACGGCTGCGGCTCTGCCATCGCGTCGAGCTCCTTGGTGACCGAGTGGGTCAAGGGCAAAACGCTGGATCAGGCAGCGGCGCTGAAGAACAGCGAAATTGCGGAAGAATTAGCGTTGCCACCCGTGAAGATCCACTGCTCTATCTTGGCCGAAGACGCGATTAAAGCCGCTGTCGACGACTACAAGAAAAAGCACGCTTAATCCCACGAAAGAACCCCATGGCTGTCACTATGACTGAAGCCGCTGCGCGGCACGTCACCCGCTACCTTGGTCGGCGCGGCAAAGGAGTCGGTGTGCGCCTTGGCGTGAAAACCACTGGTTGCTCCGGCTTGGCCTACACCTTGGAGTACGCCGACGCGGTGGCCTCGGAGGATATCGAGTTCGAAAGTTTGGGGGTCAAAATTTACGTTGATCCCAAGAGTTTGGCTTACCTTGAGGGCACACAGCTTGACTTCGTTCGCGAAGGTCTGAATGAAGGATTCAAATTCAGCAACCCCAACGAGCGCGATCGCTGCGGCTGCGGTGAGTCCTTCCGGATCTGATGAGCGCACCGCAATCGCTTTCCCTCCAGGCCAGCGACTTTGAACTGTTCGATCTCCCTGAGCAGTTCCAGTTAGACGCCACGGCACTCACCCAGCGTTGGAAGGCGCTGCAAGCGCAAACGCACCCTGATAGGTACGTTGCAGCAGACGCTCCCAGTAAGCGACTGGCCATGCAGTGGTCGGTGCGCGTCAATGAGGCCTACCAGCGGTTGCGCCAGCCCATCACCCGTGGCGCTTACTTGGCTACGTTACTGGGGCACCCCGTGAACGCGGAAGATAACACCGCCATGCCAGCTGCCTTTTTGATGCAGCAAATGGAATGGCGCGAAGCGCTTGACGAAGCGCAGGGCGATGTAAATGGCCTTACCCAGTTGGCTGACGATACCAACGCCGCCAAGAAAACCTATTTGCAGCTTGCTGAGCTGGCATTTGATACCGACAAAGACATCCCGCGCGCGGTTGGCGCGATTCGCGCCTTAATGTTCATCGAGCGGTTTTTAAAAGACGTCAACCAACAACTCGATGCGCTGACGCCCTAACGAATTTTTATGGCATTACTACAAATCTCCGAACCGGGGCAGTCGCCCGATCCCCATCAGCGCCGCATCGCTGTGGGTATTGACTTAGGGACGACCCACTCGCTCGTTGCCAGTGTGCGCAACGGCATTGCCGAATGTTTGCCCGACACCGTAGGTCGCGTGATCCTGCCCAGCGTGGTCCGTTACACCGGTGAGGGCAGTGGGCGTCAAATTGGATTCGACGCTTTGACCGGACAGGCGGCAGACCCTGCCAACACCATTTCGTCTGTAAAGCGCCTGATGGGGCGCGTTCGCAGCGATGTGCATGACGTTGACAACCTGCCTTACACGGTACTCGACACCCCCGGCATGGCCAGTATTGATACTTGCTTGGGCCCCAAAACACCAGTGGAGGTCAGCGCCGAATTACTGGCGACCCTGCGGTTCAGGGCAGAAGACAGCTTTGATGATGATCTATTTGGCGCCGTCATCACCGTACCCGCTTACTTCGATGATGCCCAGCGCCAAGCCACTAAAGACGCCGCGCAATTGGCTGGCATTAACGTGCTTCGCTTGATCAATGAGCCAACTGCCGCAGCCATTGCTTACGGCTTGGACCAAGCCAGCGAAGGGGTATTCGCCGTATATGACCTCGGCGGTGGGACCTTTGATATCTCGATTTTGCGTCTCGCTGAAGGCGTGTTTGAGGTGCTGGCAACTGGCGGTGACTCCGCGCTCGGTGGTGACGATTACGACCGTGCTTTGGCGCATCTCGCGTTGCAAAAAGCGTTTGCAGACAAGGCGCCGGTGCCCGAGTCGCTCTCGGGTGAAGATAAAGCCAACCTCTATGCCGCAGCACGCCGCTGCAAAGAAGCCCTGTCAGCAGATGGCACCCATGAAGCGACCATCAGCTGCCCGCTGGATGTGGGTGACTGTCAAGCCACAATCACACGCAGCGCCTTTGCCGTGGCGACTGATCATTTGACACAACGAACGCTGCAAGCGGTACGCCGCGCGTTACGCGATGCCGGACTCGAGAAATCAGACATCGAAGGTGTCGTGATGGTCGGTGGGTCGACTCGCATGCCCGTTGTCCGCGATGCGGTTGCAAACCTGTTTGGCCAAGACCCATTGACCAACCTCAACCCTGATGAGGTGGTTGCGCTGGGTGCTGCCATCCAAGCCAACCAACTCGCTGGCAACAACACCGGCGACGCCTTGTTATTGCTCGACGTGATCCCATTGTCGCTGGGCATTGAAACCATGGGTGGTCTGGTCGAGCGCATCGTACCGCGTAACAGCACCATCCCGACTGCCCGTGCGCAAGACTTCACCACCTTCAAAGACGGCCAAACAGCGCTGGCACTGCACGTGGTGCAAGGTGAACGCGACTTGGTCACTGACTGCAGAAGCCTCGCGCGTTTTGAGTTGAGAGGTATTCCGCCCATGGCGGCTGGTGTCGCGCGCATTCGTGTGAGTTTCACCGTCGATGCCGACGGCATGTTGCAAGTCGATGCGGTAGAGACCAACTCCGGTGTGCAGGCGCATATCGATGTCAAACCCAGCTACGGTCTTTCAGATGACCAAATTGCAGATATGCTCCGAGACAGTTACGCGACTGCAGAGGCCGACATCAAGGCACGCGCAGTGGTCGAAGCCCGTGTGGACGCAGAACGCATGATCTTGGCCACACAAAGCGCCTTGAATGCCGATGGCGACTTGCTGAGCGATGATGATCGCGCGACGATTGACACCCACATGGCTGCAGTCGAAGCTGCCAAAACCAGCGACGATGCCGCACATATCGAAGCTGTGACCAAGGCACTAGCGACCGTGACTGAACCCTTTGCCGCTGCCCGTATGAACCGGGGTATTACCCAAGCCTTAGCTGGCAAAAACCTCAACGCCGTTTAATCGCGCCGACTGTTATATGCCCCAAATTAAAATTCTCCCGCATCCAGAATATTGCCCTGACGGTGCCACCATCAGCGCACCCGCTGGTACCTCCATCTGTGAAGCCATGTTGGACAACGACATCAACATTGAGCACGCTTGCGAAATGAGCTGCGCCTGTACCACCTGTCATGTCATCGTGCGTGAGGGGGCCGACAGTTTGGATGAGCCTGAAGAAGGCGAAGAGGATATGCTCGACCGTGCATGGGGGCTGGAACCCGCTTCACGCTTGAGTTGCCAAGCCATTTTGAGCCAAATTGATGTCGTGGTAGAAATACCCAAGTACTCCATCAACCACGCCAAAGAAAACCACTGAAGTCGGATGCGCCAGATTGTTTTAGACACAGAAACCACGGGCCTTTCGGCTGCCGATGGCGATCGCATCATTGAAATTGGTTGCGTAGAACTCATCCAACGCAAACTCACAGGCAACAACCTGCATCTGTATGTCAACCCCGAGCGTGAGAGTCATGAAGACGCCCTCAAAGTCCACGGCATCAGTAACGAGTTTCTGCAAGACAAGCCGAAATTTGCGGCCATCGCAGCGCAACTGGCGGATTATTTGCGGGGTGCAGAACTCATCATTCACAACGCGCCGTTTGACGTTGGATTTTTAAACAAAGAATTTGAGCGGCTAAACATGCCGCCCATAGCCGAGCTCGCCGGTAACGTTATTGACAGCTTGGCCTTGGCAAAAGACCTGTTCCCGGGCAAGCGCAACAGTTTGGACGCCCTGTGTGATCGACTGGAGGTCGACAACTCAGGTCGTACCCTCCACGGCGCGTTGCTCGATGCCGAACTCTTGGCTGATGTGTACATCAACATGACCCGCGGCCAAGATGCTTTGATGATGGACCTGGGAGGGGAGGCCGAGGGCGACAACGGCACCGCAGCGGGCATTGACCTGAGTCGTTTCAAACTCACCGTGCTCACCGCTAACGAGACGGAAACAGCGGCCCACCACAAAGTGCTTTTAGAAATCAACAAAGCCTGCGAATCCGGCAGCATCTGGGAGCGGGCCCCCACTTAAAAGCGCGGATTCTCACGCTATAATAGAAGGCTACTTGGGTGGTTAGCTCAGTGGTAGAGCACTGCCTTCACACGGCAGGGGTCACAGGTTCGAACCCTGTACCACCCACCAGTAATTAGTTAATTAAATCAAGCACTTAGGAGCAATATTAGGTGCTTTTTTTACGCCCCAAAGTAGTATGAACACGCTTTACTACTATTGTTATGTTTCAGTACTGGTTTTGTTAGGTTTCCGAGGCGACCTCAGCGGAGGTTCCCACTAACGTTTTTCTAAAGACGTCTCTAGGAACTTGGCCAAAAAATGACTGATACTTTCGCCGGACGCCCCAGCTCTCTGCGCTTTTCTCGCTAAAACGTTCAAGGCCACGCCCTGAGCCTGTCTCGTTGTGAGGCAATTTTCAGCGTTCGCAATTTCAGCTTGATCTAGCGCGATTAGAAAACGCTTTAATGCTCCTTCAGGTTTAAAAGCCAGCGCATTCACAACTGTTGCGGCCCAAATGACATATTCAGAACGTCTTTCATAACTCCAATCGGCAGGGGGAGACTTAGCTAGAGAGTTCAAATTACTGGTCTTATCAGCAATCTTTACAAGACAAGCAGTATGGGACTTCTTTGCCGCATTGATTACTTGTAACTGCTTGCGCTTGGACTTAGGCAGATTCTTATCATCTGTCAATTCGCGAACAATGCTATCGACTTCGCGGCCAAAGTGATGCTCTATGTCTGCGAACGATGTAGGAGGGCAATCCTCTACCGTGTCGTGTAACCAAGCGGCATACTCCAGCCGCGCCAATTCATCTGCGTGATCCAGAATGATTTGTCGGCAAGCGTAAAGGTGCCTTGTCTTTGCTCAAAATTGACCTGGCTGGGCTTTCCGAGCTATTCCCGCGTGTAAGAGGATCCAGCTTGGTATTGAGTAATATTGCCGCCCAGAACTTACTGTTAGAAATTGAGTGGCAACGCGGAGACCTCACCCTAGCGATAGCCCGTGCCCCTAACAGGCTGCGAAAGGTGAGCGGCTGTGCGCCGGGCATGGGTGGCAAACAACTGCCCAACCCGTGTAAGCACCCGATCAGAACGGTAGATCAAGCCCAATTGGTTCGGTCTAAATTGTTCCTTCAGATCCAGCGCAACCAAGGTACCTTTCAAGGCATCCATCTGCAACATGGCGCGCGGCAGTAACGCAACTAGGTCCATCGCCTGCAACATCATAATGGTAGCGGTTAAGGATTGGCTTTCGACGCTAACGGGCGGAACCGGCAGGTTTTGTTCGGCAAAGACGCGCCGGATCAGTACGCTGGCCGAACCGCCCGCACCCTGGTGCAGCCATTGCGCTTGCATCAGTTCTTTCAATGAGGTCGCTTTGGCCAGCGGGTGCCCGCGGCGCATCACAACAGCCATCTCCACCGCGAACAGTGGCTCAACCGTGAGTTCCGAGCGCGGAATTTCATCGGGCACCGGGCCGATTAGCAGATCAACACTGCCGTCGCGCAAGGGCACTGCCACGGAGGGCCAGATGCCCTCGACGATGTGCAGCTCAACTTTTGGACATACGCGTCGGAAGTCCTGAATTACCATAGGTGCGAACTGCATCGTGCTCGCCGGTGCGATAGCGATGCTCAGCTGTCCCTCGAGTATTCCGCGCAACTGCGCCATATCTTCCGTTGCCTTGCGCAATTCGTCAATGACAACATGCGCCCGCTGATAGAAAGCCTTACCGTAGGTGGTAAGTTCGACGCCGTGGCTGCTACGTGTCAGCAACGGAGCGGCCAGGTCGTCCTCTAGTGTGCGCAGGCTCTTGGATACGGCAGGTTGCGACACGCCCATATCTCGGGCTGCAGCATGAATGCTGCCCGCTTTGACGACCGCGACAAAAGTTTGGACCGAAGTCAGCTTCACGCATGATCTCCATTACATCGGGTTAAGTGGGAATTCGCATGACCCGGACTTTGCCGGGTATACCCCAATGCCTGCTGTTTATCTTCCCGCCGAATATTACATCTTTTCGAATTGCCTAACGTTCCCTAAACTCGCTCACTATATTTCAAAACGAGAGGACGCACGCCATGATCCGGAGAACCTTCAACATCGCCACGCTTGCGCTCGCCACCGCCCTCGCAGCACCCGCGCAGGCTCAAACTAAGCTGTTGTTCAATGTCTTCCTGCCGCCGACGCACTTCCTGCAGCAGCCAATGCGCGATTGGGCGGCGGACGTGGACAAGGCCACTGGCGGCAATGTCAAGGTCGAGTTTGCCGCCGGTAATTTGGCGCCGCCGCCGCAACAACTGCCCGGCGTGGCATCCGGCATCTTCGATATCGCGGTCACTGCAAACATCTTCATTAAGAGTAAGGCACCACTGCTTGAGATGTCGCAACTGCCCTGGCTGATCTATGACGCGGAGGCGGCGTCGGTCGCCCTGTGGCGCATGTACGGCAAACACTTTGAGGCCAAAAACCAGTTTCCCGACGTACAACTTCTGTCGCTATTCCACTTTGCCGGTGGACACGCCTATAGTCTCACCGACAAGCCGATCAACTCGGTCGACGAATTGAAGAGCCGCAAGATGTGGGCCCTGCCCGGTGAGGCTGCCGACCTTCTGAAGAACTTGGGAATAAGCCCGATCACTGGTCCGGCGGTGAAGGTAGGCGAACCGGTCTCGCGCGGTGTCGTCGAGGGCGTGTATGGCATCTCGCTCGACAGTGTCGTCGACTTCAAGGCTTCGCCCTACATTAAGGCGATCACGCTGTTCCCAAAGGCCGCAACGTCGACTAATTTTTCGATGTTCATTAACAAGGGCAAGTGGGCCGCGCTGAGTGAAAAGGACCGCGCGGCGATCCTTTCAGTCTCAGGCGAGAAGCTGGCTGCTGCCGTGGGTCGTGCTGCCAACGAGGCATCTGCGCGCTCGCTGGCCAAGATGAAGGCCTCCGGCATACAAGCCTACAACGTCGACCCCGCCTTCTACGACACACTTCAAAAGGCTGCCGAGCGCTCATACAAAGAATACGAAGGCACTGCCGCCAAGGCCGGTCTCGATGGCAAGGCTTTGGTCGCCGAGTTCAAGGCGCAGTACGAGGCGCTTGAAAAGAAGTGATCATCTGTACCGCCGAAACGGGCGATATCAATTCGCCCGGCGTTTCGCCTTCGACCTGAGAACTTCGGAGACCGAAACATGACCGACAGACATTGGGCCCGCTCCGTCTACCGTGCCGGCCAGGCGATCGGCGCGCTGATGGTCGGCGCCATGACCCTGTTGACAGTGACCGACGTGGTGATGCGCTACTTCTTCAACGCCTCCATCTTCGGTGCTGCCGAGATCACCCATGCAATGCTAGCGGTACTGGTTGGAGCCGGCCTAATCGTGGTCGCGGCGCTGCGCATCCATATTTGTGTCGATCTTTTCGATGCGCCGCTGCGGCGGCGCTTCGCCAAAGGCTATCCGCGCTGGCAGCTATTGTGCGAAGCACTCGGCACGGCTGCGCTGGCCGCACTACTCGTTCGCCACGCCTGGCACACGATCGACTTCGGCGAACTGACCGCCGTGCTTGAGTACCCGATCGGCTGGGTCTACGCGTTCGTCGCGCTGCTGGTCAGCGCAGCGCTCGCCTTGCTCTTGTCGAGCTGGCGCGCGCCGGTTGAACATGAATCGGATTCAGCGTGACAACCGCATTAATCGGCTTTGCGATCCTGATCGCCCTCAGCCTCACCGGAATACCGCTTGCTTTTGCGACGCTGCTGGTCGGTTTCGTCGGATTCTGGTTCGTGCGGGACTGGGACTCGGCGGTTGCGATGTCGGGCCAGCAGATCGCTGAAATGATCACCAACCCAAACCTCGTTGTCGTGCCAATCTTCGTGCTCATGGGCGAATTCATCCGCCGCGGCCGTATCGCCGACGAACTTTATGAGTTTGGTAACGCCGTCGTCGGCTGGCTGCGTGGTGGGGTGGCCATGTCTACCGTTTTAGCCTGCGGCGCCTTCTCAGCCGTCTGTGGCAGCTCGATCGCAACCGCAGCGACGATGACCAAGGTCGCTATGCCACCCATGCGCTCATATGGCTACCGCGACAGCTTATCAGCGGGCACCATCGCCGCTGGTGGCACGCTCGGGATCCTGATCCCGCCGAGCATTCCGATGGTCATCTATTGCATTTTTGCGCGGGAGGATATCGGCCTCATGTTCATCGCTGGTATCGTCCCCGGCGCGCTGATGATGCTGGCGTTCATCATCACGATCTCGATTTGGGTGCGCTTCGACCCCAAGATCGCGCCGTCCAGCTCTTCGATGGACTGGGCTCAGCGCACGGCAGCGATAAAAAAGACCTGGGCCTTCGTTGCGCTGTTCTCGGTCGTGCTCGGCGGCATCTACCTCGGCGTGTTCACGCCGACCGAGGCAGCCAGCGTCGGCGCTATCGGTGCCTGGTTATTCGCGGTCGCGCGCGGAACCATGCGTACCTTGCGGGATTATCTTGAGGTGATGGGCGGCGCGGTAGGTATCAGTGCATCGATCTTCGCCATCGCCTCCTGCGCGCTGGTCTTCACCCAGTTTGTCACCATTACCGGCTTGCCCTATGCGCTGCTCGATCTGGTCACAAGTTGGGGTCTGCACGATGTCATTTTGGTGCTGGCGATCGGCGCGCTGTGCATACTCCTGGGCATGGTGTTTGAGGTGCTGGGCATCCTAGTGTTGATTGTGCCGATGTTCTTGCCCACGCTCGAGGCGCAGGGAATCGACCTGATTTGGTTTGGCGTCTTGGTCATTATCTTGGTCGAGCTCGGCCTGATCACGCCTCCGGTTGGCGTCAACGTATTCACCGTCAAGGCAGCGCAGCCGGATCTGAAGCTCACCCACATTTTCATCGGCGTAGGCCCGTTCGCGATCGCTATGCTGGTGACCGCCGCGCTGATCGTTGCCTTCCCGCAGATCGCCACAGGCCTGCCCAACCTAATGAGATAAGGTGAACACTTTGGTCGTCCGCAACATCCTCTTCCTGATGCTCGACCAGTTGCGCTGGGACTATCTGTCTTGCTATGGTCGCAGCCCGGTATCGACGCCGAACATTGACGCGCTAGCTGCGCGGGGCCTACGTTTTACGCGGGCCTACACCCAAGGCACGAGCTGCGGCAACTCGCGCGCGAGCTTTTACACCGGACGCCATGTGCGCAGCCACGGAGCGACCTGGAACGACGTCCCCTTCGAACTGAACCAGCGCACGCTGGGCGAGTACATGAGCGAGTGTGGGCTGCAGACGATCCTGATGGGCAAAACGCACATGCGGCCTGATAGCAACGGTCTCGCCCGCCTGCGACTGGACCCGGCAGAAGACCTCGGCCACGCGCTGTCGGAATGCGGGTTTAACGCCGGGGAGCGCGACGACGGCTTGCACCCGGAGGGCCCGCTCGGGTTCTATGCCAAGTCGTCGCGGTACAACGACTACCTTCGCGAGCACGGCATGGACGGACGTAACCCATGGCTCGAGTGGGCCAACTCGGCCGAGGATGAACACGGGCGCGTGCTCAACGGCTTCTTCCTCGAACATGCTCACCGACCGGCGCGCGTGCCGGCCGAGCATAGCGAGACCGCTTACATGACCCGCCGCGCGATGCACGCGATCGCCGAGGCTGGCGACCAGCCCTGGTGTATGCACCTTAGCTACATCAAGCCGCACTGGCCATTGATGGCGCCGGCGCCGTACCACGACCTGTTTGGCGCTGACGACGTGCCGGATGCCGTAGGTGCCGTGTCGGCCGACGCCGATGTGCACCCGGTGCTGAGCGCCTTCCGCCAGCATCGTGTGTCTCGCACCTTCGCCAACGATGAGGTACGCCGTCGCGCTGTCCCGGCATACATGGGCCTGATTCGCCAGCTCGACGACGAGATCGGCCGGCTGATGGCCTTCCTGGGCGAGCAGGGCCGGCTCGAGGACACGCTGATCGTGCTGACGGCCGACCATGGCGACTACCTTGGCGATCATGGCCTGGGCGAGAAGGATCTGTTCCACGACCCATCGGCCAAGCTGCCGCTTATCGTCGTTGACCCGAGTGCGTCGGCCGACCCCAGCCGTGGCAAGACCTGCGACGCGTTGGTGGGCGCGATCGATCTGATCCCGACATTCATCGAGTCGCTCGGTGCTGCCTTACCGCGCCATCTGCTCGAGGGCCTGTCTCTGCGGCCCTGGCTGCAGGGTGAGACCCCAGCGGTCTGGCGCGATGCGATTTTCAGCGAGTGCGACTACGCACGACTCCCGGCCTGCCAGGCGTTGGGGCGCGACCCGTTGGAGGCCCGCCTGACGATGGCCTTCGACGGGCGCTGGAAGTACGTACACTGCCTGGGCTTCGCTCCGATGCTTTACGACCTGCAGGAAGACCCGCAGGAGCTGCGCGACCTCGGCCGCGATCCTGGCCGCGGCATCGTACGCGAGCGCATGAAGGACCTGATGCTCGACTGGTCGGCCAGCCTGCGCAACCGCAGCGCGCTAGACGAAGGGCAGATGAAGGCCCTTACTGGAAAGAGCCTACGCCAGGGCATGCTGATCGGCTTCTGGCGTGAGACCGAAGTCCCCGACAACCTGCGCCCACCGGCGCATGGAATTACCACATGACCCCACTTGAGAAGCTAAAGGCGCATAGCGCCGAGTTCCGAAAGGACATCGTTAACCCCGCTCCTGGCGTGTATGTCGCCGTTGGCTATGCCGCTTCGAACGTGGCGATGGTCGAAACCGCGGCTGGCCTTGTTATTGTCGACACCAGCGAAAGCACGACCGCCGCCGAAAATATCCTGTCTGAATTCCGAAAGATCAGCTCCAAGCCGGTGCACACGATCATCGTCACGCATGGTCACCGTGACCATCTGAGCGGGATCCGCGTGTTCTGCGAAGATGGCAAGCCCGAGATCGTCGCGCGCGCCAACATGCATAACGAACTGGTGCCGCCAAAGGTCGGTGTCGCGCCGACGCAGATCCGCGTTAAGCGCGCTGCGCGTCAGTTCGGTATCCCGTTGCAGGCCCACACCGAGCGCATCAATATCGGTCTTGGGCCCGCCGAGCGACCCATAAAAGGCTTGGGCGATGGTTTCATCGAGCCGACCCGTTTCTTCGACGGCGACGCGCTCGACCTTGAAATCGGCGGTGAGCACTTCGAGTTGCGCGCCGCGCCAGGCGAATCACCGGACCAGCTTTTCGTCTGGATGCCGGAACGCAAGATCCTATTTGCCGCCGACAACTACTACCACTCGTTCCCGAATCTCTATGCAATCCGAGGCACTCCGTATCGCGACTTCACGGTTTGGGCAGATACGATGGAGCGTATGCATGGACTCGGCGCCGAGGTCATGTGCTTGGGCCACAGCCGCCCTGTGATTGGTGCGGCGGACATCGCCGAACGTCTGGGCGGCTACCGTGATGCGATCCGACACATCGTTGTCGAGACGGTGAAGGGCATGAACGCCGGGCTGACTCCAGACGAGCTGGTCGAGGTGGTCAAGCTGCCGGCCGAACTCGCCGAAAAACCTTTTTTGGTCGAATATTACGGTACTGTCGCCTTCGCGGTGCGCGCCTACTTCGCAGGCACGCTGGGCTGGTTCGACGGCAACCCGACCACACTGCAACCACTGTCGCCAAAGGCGCAAGCCGAACGGTTTGCTTCGCTAGCCGGCGGCGAGGACCAGCTCTTCGCCCAGCTGCAGGTGGCAGCCAAGGACGACCCGCAGTGGGCGCTACAGCTGGCTGACCAGGTTATCCAACTCGGTCGCCACGCCAACGCGGCGCGCCGCTATAAGATCGACGCGATGGTTCGGCTGGCCGACCAGACCGTCAACGCACCTGTCCGCAACTACTACCTCACATGCGTCAAGGAGATGCGCGAGGCCTTGGAGGCTGGAGCATGACCAACCCGATATCATCCATGTCGACCGCAGCGGTCACCACCCAGCTTCATATTGACGGCCAAGCCCGCCCGGCTGGCGACGGGGGCACCTATGCGCTGTACAACCCAGCCCGGCCTGGTGTATTGGTTGGCCATGTTGCGGCCGGCACGCGCGAGGACGCCGACGCTGCTGTGAAAGCTGCGCACCGGGCCTTTCCGGCCTGGGCGGCGCTGAGCTATCGCGAGCGTGCCGAGATGCTGAACAGGGTAGCGGCGCTGCTCGTTGCCGACGAGACCGAGATCGAGACCCGATCGATACTCTTCACCCGCGAGCACGGCAAGATCCGGCGCGAGACCATGCTCGAGATCAGCCGCGTTGGTGACCGCTTCCGCCAGGTCGCGGGATACGCCGAGCGGTTGGAGCAAGAAGAGCAGATCATCGGTCCGCCATTCGACTCGATCGTGACACGTCAGCCGCGCGGCGTAGCGGTGTTGTGCGTGCCCTGGAACTGGCCGCTGGCAATTCTTGGGGGCAAGCTGCCTCAGGCGCTGATGGCCGGCAACACCGTGGTGGTCAAGCCAGCCGAAAACGCTGCGCTGGCGACGACGATCACGCTGCACATGATCGCCGCCGCGCTGCCGCGCGGCGTGGTGAACGTCATTACTGGCTCGTCGTCGCAAATTGGCGATGCCCTAACTGGACACGCGCTGACGCGCTACGTCAATTTCACCGGCTCGGTGGCCATCGGCCGCCATGTGATGACGGTCGCGGCGCAGAATCTGACACCGGTGACACTGGAGCTTGGCGGCAACGATCCTGGCATTGTGCTTGAAGACGCGCAGCTCGACGAAGCTGCGTTCACTCGCTTGTACCTTGGCGCCTTCATGTCGACTGGGCAGATTTGCATGGCGCTCAAGCGCCTATATGTACATCGCTCACGCTACGATGAGGTGGTTGCCGGCATCACAGAGGTGGCTGCGAAGCAGGTGATCGGCGATGGCTTGTTGCCCGAGACCACGATGGGTCCGCTGAACAACGCGAAGCAACTCGCAATCGTTCGCAGCATGATCGACGAGGCCCGCGCCGCTGGAGCCGACGTAATCGAGTTTGGCGAGGTCCCGGACCCAGAGCTATACGCGGCCGGCTACTTTCAACGCCCCGCCTTTGTGTTAAACGCCGATCCAGCCCTGCGCATCGTGCGCGAGGAGCAGTTCGGGCCGGTGCTGCCGATCATGCCTTTTGACCGGGAGGACGACGTAGTTAGGGCCTCCAACGACTCCGAGTTCGGCCTATGTTCGTCAGTCTGGACTGCCGACCGCGACCGTGCGGTAGCTCTTGCGCGTCGTCTCGAGTGCGGCTTCACCTACCTAAATGCGCATGGACCGACGGCCCAGGACGGTCGTAGTCCGTTTGGCGGATTCAAGCACTCGGGTATCGGCCGCAACATGGGCTTTGAGGGTATCGTGCAGTTCCAAGGTTACCACGCCATCTCCGGCCCAGCCGGCTGGTTGATTTAACCCTGACCCCCGTGCACGCGATCCCTTCCCCCAACTATTGCGAATAACCCCATGAAAGATAAACACTTTGTAGTCACCGGTGGCGCCAACGGCATTGGAGCTGAGACCTGCGGACTCCTGCGCGACGCTGGCGCGCGTCTGACGATTCTCGACATCCGCAAGCCAGATCACCCGGTAGACCGCTACCTGCCGCTGGACCTGAACGACCTCGGCTCGATCGACAGAGCTGTTGCGGCCATCGAAACGCCCGTTGACGCATTGCTGAATATCGCCGGGCTGCCGCCGCGACCGGGACTGGCGTCCACCGTGTTACGCGTCAACTTTTTCGGCTTGCGCCGCCTCACGCTTGGGCTGCTGCCCAGGATGGTGGAAGGTGGGGCCATTGTCAATGTCGCCTCGCGTGCCGGGGCCCAGTGGCGCGAGCACATCGCGCAGGTCAAGGCCATGATGGTGCTGGCCGACGACGCCGATCTCGATGATTTTTGCCGAGAGCAGGCCATAGACGATACGCGTGCCTACAACCTGTCCAAGGAGGCAGTGTTGGTCTGGACGATGGCGCAAACCGAGTCGCTGATCAGCCGGGGGCTACGCATGAATACCGTTAGTCCTGGTGCCGTCACCACCGGCATCCTAGATGACTTCAAGACCGCGTTCGGCGAGCGCACGGTGGCGATGCTGAAGCGCGTCGGGCGTCCGGCCCATCCAGCCGAGGTCGGCCAGCTGATCGTCTTCTTGACATCGCCGGCAAGTGCCTGGCTCAAGGGCGTCGACGTGCCGATTGACGGTGGTATCGGCGCGCTGGGTGCAAGCGATGCGCTCGGCCTGGGGGCCTGAGTCTTACATGGACACCAGATCTAGCTGTGCAGCAACGAGCTCGTCACGATGGGTTCTACCTGGCGCGAGGCTCACTGCAACTTCGTTGAGCACAGAGAAGCGATCCGACAGGCTTAGGAGCGCAGCGCCTATGGCAGCCCGCCCCGAGCGCGAGGAGAGTTGGCCATGACCGCGCGCCGAGATTTCAATGGCGTTCCTGGCGCCAGCATCGATGACTACGAACCTATGGGGCGAGATCGACTCGATTGGTTGACGCCGTCCATTACGCCGAGGCCAGGGGCAGCCCGGTCAATCAAGGCGTTGTATCCCTTTTCGAAGCACATACGGCCCGCGCCTTTGCTGGCCTCCTGATGGGAGATTAAGTGTGACAGTTCTCGGAGAAAATATCATTGCAGCAAGTGGCCTGGCGCCCTTCTTCCAACTTGCCAATGCCGACGACATCGGTATCAACGCACCCGTCAACCGCAAAGGCGACGCATTGAGGACGTGGGTCCGATCGCTGAGCGGTTTCCAAAAGGAAGCTCTGGTGAGGTCTGCCCGGACGGGTCTGACGTGGCGCCTCGTCTCCGACGAAGGCGCGTATCTCAACGGCCACGACGCTGCACCTTGCCCGCTTGCGTTCCTGTCAGCGGGGATGGTGGCCAGTTTCATGAACGAGATCCGGGCCTTGGCGGAGATGCGCGGCGTAACGATTCGCAAGCTGAAGCTGATCCAGGACAACTACTACACCATGAAAGGTTCTATGCCGAAGCGCACGATGGTAGGCGGGGCCGAGAACGTCGATCTCCAGGTCGAGATCGACTGCGACCTCGAGGGTGATGCGCTAAGCCAGTTCTTGATCGAGGCCACCTATGCGTCACCGCTCAACGGACTGATGCGAGGCCAAGTGGAGAGCCGGTTCAAATTGGGCAAGAACGGAACCTGCATACCCACGGCCAAGGCAGTTGAACTCGATGCATCGCTTTTTCCCGATCCAGGCGACCAGTTCGCAAAAGCCCGACCCGTGGTCAACCGCCTCGAGCTGATAGCTCCGGTCGGGCCGACACCGAAGAAGGAGGTCATCAAGGGCACAGCGAGTGGTGGCTCCTCGCTTTCCGATCAGCAGGACCGCCGACTCAATATCGGCGCGGTTGCAGAGATGCGCGATGATGGACTACTCGATATCCAGCAAATGCAGTATTCGCCCTGGGGTACTTCTTTTCGGTTCATTAGTTCCGAGGATGGCCGCGCGCCCGATGCCAATACGCTGATCAGTGCGGGCATCGGCTTGTGCTTTATGACACAGTTCGGGCGGTTCGTGTCGATGCTCAAGCTCGACCTGCCCGACTATCGCATCGTTCAAGACACACACTTCAGCCTCGGAGGAGCCACGGGCGGCACGGGAAAAGCAGGGGAGGCTGATCCGATTGAGACACACGTCCATCTCCAAACGAGTGAGCCGGACGAGATTGCCAAAGAGATGCTGGACATATCTGAGCAGACCTGCTTCCTGCACGCCTTCTGCAAGACCGACCTCAAGACTCGCCTCAAGGTCATTCATGTTTAAATCCGACGCGCTTGTGCTGACGGACGCCTGTCGGCATGAATCAACCCTGACGCCCTCGCCAGTTTGTCGTAGCCTTTCGTCGTGGCGCGTGAATGTGGCATGGGAAGCATTTATTCCGCTTCGTAACCTCATGGTTGTCAAGCGGACGGCGCATCCGCAACGGCCAATTTCACTGCCTGCTCGAAACTGGACCCGAAGACCTGGAGTCCATCACATGGCGGATCATGCGCGGCCCCATGGACCAGGAAGTCAGCGTCGCACATGGCTTCGATCACGTGCCGGAGTCTGCTCCAGCCTTTGGTTTGCTGGTGTTGGAAAACGAAACTCTACCCCAGGAACTTCATCATGAATATCGCTCTCTTTTCCGTCGTGCTCGCCGCGTTGCCCCTAGCCGAACTGCTAAAGGGTCTAAGCGCCAACGGCACACCGCCGGTGCTGCAAAAGTTTAGGTGGCAACTCAACTTCGCCTACTTGATGTGGAAATCGATCGTGCCGATCCGCATCGTACTGGCGGCGACCCTCTTATTCCTACTTTGGCGGATGTCGCCGCCGGAACGCGAATCGGTCGCGATTGGCGGCACCTTGCTAGCCGCTCTGTGGGGCGGCATCTACTGGTTGTTCAACCACTTCTGGATCGGCAAGCACAAGTTCCTACCGCTGACTAACCCAGTCTTCACGTATGCCGCAGACAACAAGGTCGATCTTGCGATGCAGGTGATCGGGGTTGAGCGGGACGGCGAGCACAAGGCGTATCCAGTGTGCATGACATTTTACCATCACCAAATCTCGGATACTATCGCGAATCACCCGATCCTGGTCACTTATTGTGGCATGTGCCGTAGTGGGCGCGTCTACGACGCTTCCCTCGACGGTAGGGAAGTGCGCTGGTCACTGGTCGGAGCCATCACCTTCAACGCAATTTTCAGGGATCAGCTGACGGGGTCGTGGTGGCGCCAGGAGACTGGCGAAGCGGTCAAGGGTCCTCTGGCTGGCAGGGTGCTGGCAGACCTGCCGATGGAGCAGATGACACTGGCCAACTGGCTCGCGAAGCATCCCGATTCGAAGGTGCTTCAATACGATCCAAAGTTCCAGCAAAGGTACAACTTTTTCCACAGCCTGCTGAGCTACGAGGCCAGTTTGCCCGGTTGGCATATGCAGGACACCCCACCGTTGGTCATCGGGCTAGAGTGCGACGGGCAATCTCGCGCCTACGATTGGAACGAGTTGAAGAAGCACCAGATGGTTATGGACCGGCTCGGCAATACCGACCTGCTGTTGCTATGCTCTTCGGATGGGACGTCGGCCTTCGTCTACGACCGTACTTGTGATGGCGAGACGCTGGAGTTTGAACTCAGGGATAAAGTACTCGTCGACACGGCAACTCGTTCGACGTGGTCGCAGTTCGGTCTTTGCACCGACGGTCCGCGCAAGGGCGCGAAGCTGGTGACTGTTCAAAGCTACCAGCAGTTCTTGCGCGCTTGGGTAAGCTTTCACGCGAATACGACCTTCTACAACTTCGATATCGTTCGCAATCAATGAGTGCAGGCTGGGCAAGCGCAATCGGTGGTGGTCAAAGCCCAAGAAGCGTCCAACGGCAGGCAGTAACGCGACGCTGAGATGATGAAGCAGCTACGAAGGCTGTTGCCGTTCCTAAGCTGGCCGGCACCTTCGGTCGCCTTAATCAAAGGTGAGGCTTTAGCTGGTTTGACCGTGGGCTTAATGGTCATACCGCAAGGGGTGGCCTACGCGGCCTTGGCAGGCATGCCCTTAGAGACCGGTTTGTATGCATCCATGCTGCCAGCCCTAGTGGCGGTGCTGTTTAGCTCCTCTGTACGACTGTCTGTCGGACCCACGGCTTTGAGTTGTCTGCTGGTAAGTGCGTCTCTGACCGGTCTTGCTTTGCCAGGATCACCCGATTGGGTGAACCTGGCCATTTGGCTTTCGATTTTGGCTGGCTTGATCCAAATCGTGTTAGGTTGGGTGCACTTCGGTTGGTTACTCAATGTCGTGAATGCACCCGTGTTAATGGGTTTTACACAGGCTGCAGCGGTGTTGATCATCTTGTCGCAGTGGCAAAGCCTAGTCGGCTGGGTTGGTCTCTCTGGGGGTATAAATCTTGAGACTCTGGCGTACGGCGCCTTTGGACTAGGCCTATTGATACTGTCTCGGCGGCTCAAACCATCATTTCCTGCCGTGTTGTTGCTAGTGGTTTGCTCGGCAGCCATCAGCCGTTACACCGGCTATGTCGATCGTGGTGGAGTGGTGGTTGGTGCCCTACCTTCGGGTATTTCGTTTTTAGCGCTTCCTCAAGCTTTGAGGTGGTCGCAGCTGCAGTCATTGGTGATGCCAGTACTAGTGATTACTTTAGTGAGTTTCTTAGAGACAGCCTCTAGCGCCAAGGTTGACAACTCAAGGCAGGGTAGGGGTTGGAACCAAAACCAAGACCTTATCGGTCAAGGGTTGGCAAAGATCGCTTCGGGTTTGGCCGGGGCTTTCCCCACTAGCTCGTCTTTCAGCCGCTCGGCTTTGAATCTTTATGCAGGTGCTCAGACCGGTTGGGCCACCGTCTTCTCTGTCGCAGTGGTTTGGCTGGCCTCTCTCTACTTCCTACCTGTGCTGCACCACGTGCCGCAAGCCGTGCTGGCAGCGATTGTTGTGGTGGCTGTATTGGGGCTAATCAGGCCCAGTAAATTTGTGCGTCTGTGGCTTGTGGCTCGTGTAGAAGCAGGCATTGCAGGCGTCACTGTGGTTGCTACTTTGTTATCGGCTCCTTCAATGTACTGGGGAGTTATGACTGGAGTGCTGATGTCTTTGGCACATTTTTTATATCGGCGCTTACACCCACGCATAGTAGAAGTAGGGGTGCATTCCGATGGACGTTTACGGGACCGACATTTATGGTCTTTACCGCCATTAGCATGCGCGACACTGGCTTTACGAATGGATGCGGCGCTTGACTTTGGATCCGCGAGTGCATTAGAGCAGCGTATTGTCGACCAGTTGGCTGCGGACCCTACTGTTAGACACGTGGTGTTGTTTGCTCAGTCCATGAACCATATTGACGCTACAGGCGTCGAAGCCTTGGAACGAATTTTGCAGCAACTGAGCGTGCAAGGCAGGATACTCGTTCTGGTTGGGGTGAAATTACCGGTCGAGCGGGCCTTGAAGGCAGCAGGCTTTTGGGAGCAGACTGAAGCTTTGCACACCTTTGTGCATGATGAGGATGCGTTTGCGTACTTACGCGCTGACGCTTGTGAAAATTAAAGGTGCTGTGGGACGACAATCCTACAAAACTTACTCAACCAATAGTCATTCACCGTCCGTCCCAGTCTCAAAATTAGCTCCGTGTTGAGTATTTATTTCACTTCACACCAAAACTCCCGAGACGAAATTTGAGAGCTCGCTAAAAGAGTTCAAGGCAAGTACGTGAGAAACATATTGATCTGGTCTCACGACGATCACGCAGCCGTTTTCGCGATCAATACCCCGCATATCAAAGATATCGCCCATCTCTTTATGGTCCACACAGAACACCTTTTCGTGGTCCTGCAACCCTAACTTACCTGTTTTTGGCGTCAATAGGGTAGGAATATCCTCGTGGGCTGGTTGCGCGAGAAGCACAAGCGTCAAAACTTCCAGTTGTCACTCGGTCGAAACCGCGGGTTAGCGGTTGGGGCGGGTTATCAAGCCCATGTTTGAGGGCTCTTAGCCCTCAACACGCAGCCAGCGATTAGCCACGATATATCCTTGCCAGACACTGGTTCCAAGCGATACACAGCAACCCATTCACTCCCTTGCGCATCCGTCATCGCAACTGGTTGGATGATGGCTGCGCCATCCGGCTCAGGTTCAAGAAATGTTACAGACGTGGGCCTGTAGACCACTGGGTAACTGCTTTTCACCATCTGTAAAAACCTCGCTGGCGTACCAAACATGGCTTTAATGTTTGGCGCTGCGTAAGAAAACGCAAGTGACGCGTCGTCAGCAGCGAAAGCATCGAGTTGAGCCTGAATGACCATAGCGATTGCGATAGCGTTTGCTTTGGAAACAGCAGGACTACTAGCATGTACCACGTCCGGTACTCCGTTCTTTTGCACGTGCGTCAAGGGCTGAGCCGTAGCAGAAGCTACCCCACTTAAAAAGCAACACAGCAGAGCAGAAGAAAATATTTTCGACACAATAAACCCCTCGCTAAACATGAGAAGACGGTACACCCAACGCCCGTGCAGCAGCGACAATGCACAAGCGACCTAACCACTGCAAAGGTTATTACCGTGCACTTTTCACACGTAAAGTGGCACTCCGCCAAATCCCTAGACAGTTTTCCCAGCTCAGTTTGACGCTTTGGCGCTAATTCTAGGGGACTGAATTGATTCGAGTTCTCTTATTCATCTGTCAACCGATTTTCCCAGAGTCCGGCCATTCTGAACGGGCTCTGATTGCTCTTCTTCAAGGGTGACAACAGACTTGTATTCAAGTAATCCAACACTTGAATACGATGAATACCAAAGACACAGAGCCGCCAGATTTAGCAAAATTTGCCCAGTTCACAGGCACCGCTCATTACTGGCGCGTAGCCCGCCAGTTCGTCATCACAGACGGCGTCAAATACCTCGCAGAATCGGCAGCGTGCTTCTGGCTCATCGACGCTGCAGTCAGTCACCTACTTGAGATAGGCACTTGTGACTGGTTTGTGCTGGTCAGGACGGAGGTGTCTGGCTCGAGTGCAGTCATGATCTACGAGGATGGCAATGGGTCAGAGCATGCCCGCCAAGAGATCGCCTATAGAGATCTACCACTTTCAAGCGTTCGTCTCTATGCAGTATGGGATAGCGAGCGCTGGGTGATCATGCTTCCGAGTGAGTACTGACTGTGGCTCAGCAGAACCACACCGTAGCCGCTGAATACCCGATCGCCTTTGCAGGGTATCGGCGTCCCAAAGACACAACAGACCTTGCCATCTTCCCAGTCGCTCCAAAGCAAACTTTGCCGTACACCAACTGCAAAGATTGTGAGCACCACATGGCCCGAACACTTGAACCCGACTCCCATGAACGTCACCGTACCGTTCCCCTGCAGGAGACACTGACTCGAATACCTGGCTATCCCAGCAAACTCGTGATATTCCGAATCCCAGCATCCAGCTACTGGTGGGTGCGCTACTACGCTAATCAGCGCATCTTTAAGCGCACTACCAAGACAGAGGTCAAACGTGACGCACTCGAGGCGGCTAAGCGCTTTTATGACGACATCAACATGCGCCTGCACAACGGCAGCATTGATGCGCCTCTGGACTACAACCCAGCCCAGGTGATGACGTTTACGACTGTGGCCAGGTTGTTAATTGAGAGCGAGGAGGGCAAGTACAAGCGTGGGCAGTTGACCAAGATCAGCTTTGAGAACATGCAACTTCGTCTCAACAAGCACGTGCTGCCGTTTTTTAAAGAGACAGACGTGAACATGATCAACTACAAGATGCTAGACGCCTTCTTGCAGCACTTGAGCGGACCTGACCACAAGCTGGGCGTGTCCACCATCAGTGCCTACATGGGACTGGTGAGAAAGGTACTAATCCACGCAGCGCGCCACAGTTTCCTAAAGCACGTGCCAGAGTTCCCCAACGTGGGTGTAGAGGATAAGCCCAGAGGCTGGTTCACGGTGCCTGAGTACAAGACCATCACAGCCAAGGCCAAGAAGCTTGCAGGGGTAGCCGTGGAGTGGCGAAAGGATGCTCTGACTGGGCAGTCCTACTTCTGTATGCCAGGAGAGGCACGCCGCGCAGATGACAAGTTGGTGAGAAGGGTGCACATGACCCGCGATTTACCGGATCTGATCGTATTCATGGTCAACAGCTACATCCGCCCCACTGATGTGAAGAACATGCAGCATGGGCACGTCCATGTGATTGACAGTGAATACACATACCTCAGACTGGCGCTACCCCCAAGCAAAGGGCACAGCTACGCGATTACGACCATGCCCTGGGCCGTTCGCGTCTACCAGCGCCTGCGGGATCGCAGAGTCAAAGAGCAGGGCAGTGCGCTAGAAATCCCCACAAATGAGTATGTGTTCATGCCGGATGCGCCCAGCAGGGAGGACGCTATGAAGAAGCTGCAGCGCCAGTTTGAGGTGGTGTTGGAGATGACGGGTCTGAGAAGAAGCAACACTGGCGAAATCAGATCACTCTATAGCCTTCGCCACAGCAGCATCATGTTTCGCTTGCTCTATGGCCGCGCAATCGACACACTGACTCTGGCCCGTAATGCCAGGACCAGCCCAGAGATGATTGATCGCTTCTACGCGGCACCCCTGCAAGGGGAGATGAACATAGAGATGCTACAAAGCAAGCGTAAGCCCAGACCTTGGGAATAAAAAACGCCCCGATCTGGGGCGTAAATGCGGTGAAGTTGGAGACATCCTCTCGCGTCGCAAATGTAATCCAACTTCACCAACGCGGCAAGTTGCTGTTTCCAATCATTGTGTAGACGTGGAATCGGCGGTCGAACTCGGCTCAGATGAGACGGCTCCAGACACAGCCAGCGTGACGTCAACGGTTGCATTCGCCGGTGCTGCCGTCAATGCTGGTATGTTGGGCAGCACGTAACCTTTGTCTCCTGGCTCCATGCCCCAACCGTTATGAATCCCCAGCGCTTCTCGGTACTCATCCAGCTTGGTTTGGATCTGTACCAAATCATCCGGCATCGTAGTCTCTGCTATTGCAGAGAGCACTGACGCCTCCAGTTGCTCACTTACCTGTAAGAACCGAACGATTTTCATCTCCGATCCCACTTTTACACAAATAGCCAAATCAAAACTGCCTGGCTTCTTTCCCTCTGGGATCACATTCAAGTACTTCTTGGGCTCGACACCAGCGACCAGCTTGGTGGCCTTGGCATTGGCAAGCAGCACTTTGCGGGTTAGACTGAGTTTCTCTGTCTTGTGATCTTTGACGGCCTTAGCTGCTTCCTCACTCTCCTTGGTCGCAGTGATCTTGCTAATCCCGCCACGGTCCCGAATATAGGCTGGTAACTCATGCCCATTCAAGTTCTCATCAAACGCGATTTGCACGACCCGTGCGTAGGTATGAGCCGTTTGACGATCGTTGGGTAGGATGAATTTGACAACCGTTGTGATCCACGAAGAATTGCCCTGCGTCTTAATCCCGTGGGTTTCCATCAAGGAGTCGCGCATACGCTGCAGCACATGTTCTCGAAGCGGTGAGCTATCGATTTGTAGTGCATAGCTGTAGATCGCGCCCAGTAGCTCGTAGAGCGCTTTGGTCCCCTTAACTACAAACGCCTGCGTGTACTGATCGTTCATCTTGTTCAGGTTCGTCGCCTGGCCCAAAAGGATGTCGATCTGCACATCATTGGCGCTCTTGTCGCTGGGGCGTGCAGTCGACGCTCCGCCCATGACTCGGTTCATCAATAGCCCAAACTCCATATCATCCCCCGCACTGATTGGATTTGTCTGTCCAGGATTTGCTTGTTGGGTGTTTTCAGTGTTTTCCATAATGACTCCAATTTTGATAAGTTTTTAAAGCCGAGCCGAATTGCCCGACAAGTCCACTTTGGGTGCATAGGCGCAGCGCTCACTCCTTTTTTTGAGGGAGCACAAAAAAGTGAGTCAACAGTTGGATTTCTGGGGTATGCAGCCCGGCAAAGCCTGGGCTACCCCCATTTCTCGTTGCGCGCAGTCCACTTTGCAAACTGCCTCTCAAAGCTATCTCGTGCCCTGGTTCGAGGCACTGCTTATCGCCAACAGTTTTCGCTGCGACAACACAATCTCGTCTGGCTGCCTAGGCCATGTGTTGGATGACTTTGGTGAAGTATCAGGACACAGCTTTTCCTCTTGGTGGCTCACAACTGGGTTTCAACACTTGGGTGCAGCAATGACGGATGTGCAGATAAGCTATCCAGCCAAGCGAGGGGGAAGAGGTGCTCATGTTGCAAGCTTTGTGATCTCGCTGGAGCTATCCCCAGAGTCAACACAACAGCAGCTGACGTTTTTAGTCGAGCAACTCGCGCACTTTGAGACCGGCGTGCTGTCTAGCAGCCCCTTGCTGTGGCCAAGCTTTCATAGTGCGCTCACGATCCAAAGACTATGCCTCTACCTCAAGGTGCTGCGCGCTGTGATTGATTTACCCCAGGATGCACAGAGCAAGATCTTGACCGTCGGGCAAGCACTCAACCTGGTGCCCAAGCGTAAGGTGCGCACCTACGATTTGGTTGGGGAGCGCAGCGACAAGCGCGACGCTATCGTGCACCTGACCTATGACTATTTCCAAAAGGGCCGGGCCCTGGTGATCAATGCAGCGAGAGGCATCTTCCCCTGTGTAGTGATGCCCAGAGAGTTCATAAAGACTAGGCGCAAGAGCCACAAACTTACCGCTGCACAATACGAGCGCTGGGGCACATAGAAGACATCAACACGAGCCACCTCATGCAAGCTCCACAGCCGCTTTTAGCTGCGTTGGACTGCTGTAAAGGTAAGTTGCTGTGGTGCTGATGCTTCTGTGCCCAGCAAGGGTACGGAGTAGGTGAATCGCTGTGCCTTTGTTTGCCAAATTAGTCAGGAACGAGCGTCGCCCACTGTGGCTGGTTGCGCCGTCTAGTCCAGCACCCCGGTAAATCTTGGCAACGGTTTGTGTGAGCGAATTGGCCGTAAAGCCCTTACGAGCATCTTTCTGGCTGTAAAAGAGCGGGCACTCTAGCGGGGCTGATCGACGATAAATGTCTGCGTACCGCTGCAGCTCTTCGCGCAGCCGTGTACTGATGAACACGGTTCTTGCGTGCTTGCCCTTGGTCATCTCGGGCAGCAAGCGGATCTCCTCCTTGATATGCCCATCCGCTGTGAGCACATCTACCCAGCGCAGACTTGCGACCTCCCCAACACGCATGCCTGCAAGGTGTGTGAGCAAAATAAAGCAGCGGTTGCGGTGTGCGTGCCTGCTTGCATTGACGTGCGTCAAGACCTGCTCCATCTCAGCAGCATTGAGTGCCCTTGCTTGTGCCATCTTCAACTCCTCGTAAATCACACTTTTTGTGTGCTTTCAGTATGTTTTCTGATGTTTTGAAGAGCAACCGAAACAGGCTAGAGACCAACCGAAAAGGCCGGTTTCAGTACTACTTTTGAGAGGTTAATACTGGGTTATTGCAGATCCAATGATTTCAACGAGTTACCTCGGTAATCACGGAATAAGCTGATTTTGTTATGTTTTCAGTGGATTGATGTACTTATCTGGGGATAACTAGAGCAGGAAGCGTATCGCGCACGATAGGCACTCAAAAAACAGGACTTTGCTAGCTCAGCTACTCAGCTACACGATTCAACAAAAAACGCTTGTAGGGCTGATTTGAGTGCTTCGTGACTCCCAAGTTGTAGGTCATGATCTTTGAGCTTCTGCGCATCGATAACCAGTACTTTTCGTGGCTTTTGACCCACGAAAATGGACTTGGATTCACTTACTCAAAAAAGTCACACGCTTATAGTATTTGATGAAAAAGCAGTGATCAATTGGGTAGAGATCGTCCTAAGAGAAGGGCCCGAAGGGCGATCCGTCTTTGTTTCTTCGCTCTTTTGTCGGTATTGCGAACGACGAGATCTATCCATTCAAAAAATCAGAGGATGGATCCGCCTTCGGCTCTTCTATCCAGTAATTTTTCGCACATATCCGGATATCCCACCTGCGTTACTTGGTTATTACTATAAGCGTGTGACTTTTTACAAACGCGCTATGTCTTAGCTCAGTGCCATAAATACCTTTAGCACCAGCGGTTGGTGTAAGCGGAGGTAGGCACATGATCACACTGGACGTAAATCCGGCAGTTTTACGAGCGCTCAAGGCAGCGTTTCCCAGGCCCAATGGCAGCGCCGAGCGCGCACTGGGCAAGTACGTGCAAGTGCTCACGCGCTTTCTCAACCAATCGGTACACCGCGGACGCGATCCCCTTCAGGTTCGATTCAATTTGTACTCAGTGCCAACCTCTACACTCGCGAATTTGGGCGGAAGTATCGGGCCTAATAAGGTACGTGTGCACAAGTGGTTGCAAAGTAATGGGCTCGCATTGATTGAGCAGCAGATAACGGGCTCTAACCTCACCGGTCAAGTCAGCTCTGTGAGTCTCAGCAACCAAGTCCAATTGCATGACGACTGGGATGAAATAAGCCAAGCCATCGAGGAAGCTGAAACCGACCGAGCCATTGATCAGGCGATTCTGGGGCAATACGAGCATCAACTGGCTATCTTCCAGGATGTATATCCCGGCTTTGATCCCAGTTGGAGTGGTGAAGAATTGGCTGAGCGCTTTGATGAGTTAACGGTGGACGTTAAAAGTCTCATGGCCTACATCTATTGGTTGCGAACAGGCGTCAATCGAAAGAACCGCTTGTCTGTTGAGCACGCATGCTCACAAGCACACACCATATTGGCGGTAGCGAGAATCTTGGGTGGTCGCTACCTGCAACCCAAGAAGCCCAGCGCCTTTGGGCGAATGTACTACGAGGGGGTTAGCGTCCAAAACATCAACAAGGACTTGCGTCGAGCCGTCTTAGGCAACTGCTGGGAATATGACACTCGCTCAAGCGTCGTTGCTTGGAAGCTGGGTGAAGCCAGCACCTATTTGAACCTAAATGGTATCTCCAAGACGGTTGCTGAGGCGTTTCCCAATTCGTATCTGTACCTGGATGACAAGGCAGACTTGCTGTCGACCATCCGTCGATACGTATTTTTAGACGCTAAACCAGAAGACTACGCGTTCCAGATCAAGCTGCTAAAGCAAGCGTTTACTGCGATCGCGTTTGGAGCGCGAGCCAGTGGCAAAGGCTGGCAGAACAGCGCAGGGCAGTGGGTTAATCCCGCGTTAGTTGAGGTGATCAAAGATCCACTGACCAGGGACAGGTTTTTAAACGATACATCTGTGATCAACTTCATCCGGGAGCAGCAAACGTTAGACGCATTCATCCTCTCCCAAGTACATGCGTTAAAGCCCGACATACTTAAAAAGTCCATCCTCAAGACCAAAGCTGGACGAATCAGTCGCTCAAAGGTCATCGCGTACCTTTACCAACACGAGGAAAGTAAGGTCATGGGAGTGCTGCGAGAGGCAGCACTCGCGCTAGAGCGTACACCAATCGCCTGCGTTCATGACGCTGTGTTCTTTAGATTCCGGCTTGGGGTGGAGAGGATTGAGCGTATCGAGTACGCCATGCGCCAAGCTACGGGCAACCCCTATTGGAGGCTCAGTGCATCGCAGCTATTTCGGTGGGAGCGCCCTAGCAAGGACGACGAATCAGAACTCGCTGCGCACCGGGCACGCATCGCAGCAGAGGAGGCGAGGGCGGTTGGATACAAACGCAAATATTTCTGATGTTTGATTTCTAGTCAAAACCGCACACTTAAGGCGGTTTGAGTGCGCTGCCTAGCTCGTGACTTGATTGAATGACAGGCTATGCAGAAATACCCTGCGTACGGATCAAGGGTATGTGCTTCGTAGCATCTCCAAGCCTTTGGCTCGCTTTTGGCGCTCACGCTCGGCTTTGAGCACGTCTGCTGCACGCTTTTTGGCAGCGCTGAGCGCCTTGATTCTGACTTGGTCTGCTGTGGGTGGTTTGATGATTTCAATTATTCGCATCAAGTATTTAGCTTGGCGCAGTGGACTATTTTCACCACCTCATCTGCAGGTTTTGTAGCTAGCCGTATCACAGGTTCGAACCCTGTACCACCCACCAGTAAATCCTTGCGAATGACAAAAGCACGCAGTTTCGCTCGCTTACAGAGGACTGCTTTTTAAACGTAGGTCAATGGTATAGCCTTAAGTCAAAAATAAACCGCAACAGGAATTTACAGCAAGGCGCCCATACGTTGTGCTGCGCTTTGTAACGCGGGTAAATGCTTGGTAGCCGCTTCGATGCTTAGTCTTGCGATGGGCGCGTGCACTGCGATCGCTCCTCGAACTTGTGCGGTCTTGTCTCGCACCGGAACCGCCATTGCGATAAGGCCCGGTATGAATTCTTGACGATCGTATGCGTAGCCTTGCTTGGCGATCGAAGTGAATTCTTTTTGTAGCGTAGCCACATCCGTGATGGTGTGCTCGGTCATCCGCTCTAATTTGATGGTCTTCAAGACGGCATCACGGCGGTCCTCCGGCATGAATGCCAAAAATAGCTTACCGCTCGCTGTGCAATGGATTGGCACGTGCACACCCACATCCAAGGTCAAACGCCAGGGCCAGGGTGCCTCTACACGGTCTAAATACATCACGCTGCCACCATCAAGGGTGGTGAAGTTACAGGTTTCACCCACCTCAGAGACCACGTCAATCAATACGATGTGTCGAAGACCTTTTACGGTGTCATGGTTAAGAGTATCCAACGCCATCCTGCGCATCGCTGGACCAATTTCGAAGAAGCGTTCGTCCTCGCCTTTGCCGATAAAACCGAGCTCCAGCAATTGGCTAGTCAGGCGGTGTGCTGTCGCTTTGGCTAGCTGCAGATTGTCGGCCAACTGCGCCAAGCTCATACCTCTTCCGGCCTGCGCAAGGGTGGTGAGCAAGCGCAGGCTTCGCTCTGCAGAGGAGCCTGATGCACGGGTTTGATCAGTTTTTACCATTGGGAGATTTTATTAATAATAGAACCTTGCATTTCAAAATATAGACAGGGTATGCTTTGTGAAATGGAATAAAACGTACCGAAATAAGAAATCGCTTTGAATTCCATTTCTTTTTATGAACGCTAATTTTGACTATATCGTAGTTGGTGCAGGCTCCGCCGGAGCGGTATTGGCCGCACGCTTGAGTGAGGATCCGCATACCCGCGTACTGCTATTAGAGGCGGGCCCCAAAGACAATTCATTTTGGATCCACTTGCCGATCGGCTACGGTAAAACGATGTGGAGCACCAAGTACAACTGGTGTTTCCACACCGACCCAGACCCGCACATGAATGGGCGCCGGATATACTGGCCGCGTGGAAAAACCCTCGGCGGTTCAAGTTCAATTAACGGGTTGATCTATATCCGGGGCCAGCATGAAGACTACGACGCCTGGGCAGCGGCAGGTAATCATGGCTGGTCAGCCAAGGACGTTTTGCCCTATTTCGTAAAGTCTGAGCGTAATCAGCGCGGTGCAAGTGCCTACCACGGTGGCGAAGGTCCGTTGCGGGTCTCTGATATCGGTTTAAAGGATCCGCTGATCGAGGCCTTTATTTGCGGCGCCCAAGAGTTGGGCGTACCCCGCACGGATGATTTCAATGGCGCACAACAATTTGGTGCCGGTTACTACCAGCTGACAACCTGGAAGGGTTGGCGTTGGAGTACCGCGAAGGGCTATCTAAAGCCAGCACGCGGCCGCAAAAACCTGGTCGTTGAAACCGAATCACAAGCTACTCAGATCATCATGGACGGTACGCGTGCAGTCGGCGTCCGTTATCGTAAAGGCGGCGAAAGGGGGCAAGAGTGTGAGGTCCTTGCAGCGCGCGAGGTCTTGTTGTCTGCAGGTGCGATCATGTCCCCGCAGCTGTTACAACTCTCGGGTATTGGACCTGCGGACCTGCTGAAAAAACACGGGGTCCCAGTGGTTGTGGACCTACCTGGCGTGGGGGAAAACTTACAAGATCACTTGCAGATTCGCCTCACCTACGAGTCGAATCAGCCGACTACAAACGATGCACTTAACTCGTTCTTCGGTCAAGCCAAGTTAGGTTGGCAATGGCTGACCAAACGGTCAGGGCCATTGGCTGTTGGTATCAACCAAGGCGGGTGCTTCATGCGTGCGCTGGCGAATGAGTCTGCGACACCCGACATTCAGTTTCATGTTGCGACGCTGTCTGCCGACATGGCGGGCGGCAAGGTACATCGTTTCTCGGGTTTTACCTTATCGGTGTGCCAATTGCGGCCGGAGTCTCGTGGGCACATACGGATTCGCAGTACCAATCCGTTTGAGCCACCGGAAATGCAGCCCAACTATCTGAGTACCGATTTGGATCGACGTACGGCGGTCGCTGCTGTTCGCTCGGCCCGAGCCATCGCTGCTTCGCAAGCGATGGCGCCACGTGTTATCCGTGAGGTGAAGCCGGGTCCCAGTGCTCAGACAGATGAGGATATATTGGCTTTTTGTCGGGAGGCGGGGGCAACGATATTTCATCCCAGCGGCACCTGTGCAATGGGACTCGACCCCCAAGCCGGTGCCGTGTTGGATAACCGCTTGCGTGTCCATGGTGTGAGTGGGCTAAGGGTGATTGATTGCTCTGCCATGCCGACGTTGGTGTCAGGCAATACCAATGCACCCGTCGTGATGATGGCAGAGAAGGCAGTCGAGATGATTCTTGAGGACTGTGAGTATCGGTCGGCAGCATGAGCAGAAATGACGTCAGGCTTGGTTTATCCGATGTGATGAGGCGATAGAAGACCATTCGGTGTAGACGAAATCAATCATTGAAATAGACAGTTATGAAAAAAGGTAATCCGTTAGATCATTGGGGTTGCATGAGAATTGCCGGCCGCTATGGCTTTACGTCAACCACATTGGCAATCAACAGTTTGGTTGGGTCAATGACGCTTGGGGGTGTCGGCCGTGCAGGAGCTGCGACCCGCGACTCCAGTGGTGGTAAAGCCAATTTGGCACTCATACCGAATATCAGAAAGTAGCGCGGCATGTCTCCACTCATCTGGGTATGGGTCTGTTGCGTCGGTTTCGGTGCCGGGTGGGTTAGAGGCTATGCAGGCTTCGGCTTTTCTGTGCTGTGTATGGCAGGGCTGACCTGGAGCGTCAGCCCATCTTTAGTCGTACCCGTCATTGTGGTGCTGGAAATGACGGCGAGTGTACTGATGTGGCGCGGGTCGGTGGCCAGCGCCGATCGCAGCTGGCTAAAGACGATCGTTTGGGGCAATTTGCTGACCGTGCCCATTGGTATGGCAATGTTGCTTTTCTTGCCATCTCAGCCGCTTCGTGTGGTGGTCGCGTTATTTTTACTGATCGCAGCGATTGCGCTCAGGTTCGTGGTCCGGTCCAATTTAGAGGATACCCCTTTGCTCAGGCGTCTATGCGGCGCCGGCTCTGGTCTGCTGAACGGTATCGCTGCGAGTGGTGGGGTGGTGGCGGCATTGACAATGACCGCCAGTGGTATGCCCAGCGCCCGTCTACGGGCAACCATGATTTTGTACTTATTGTTTGCGGACGCACTGGTCATCAGCGCGATGGTCTTGGCCACTTGGCTTGACTTGCCAATCAATAACAGTTTAATCGACGGCAACTCCCTGAAGCTGGGCATCGCGCTGGGCATACCGATGGCACTTGGGATTTATATGGGGCAGCACTTTTTCCATCGAGCGGTTTCGGTCGACTTCCGACAGTTCGTACTCAATTTATTGATGGTGATGTCAAGCCTCAGCTTGCTTCTGATTGTGCTGCGTTAGTCGGTTAAGGTGCTTGGCAAAAAGCTGCACGCCCGGTTCGATCTGATTCACGGGAATAGATGAGTAGCCCACTCGCATGCTGGCGCAAACGCCTTGCCCGCGTGGGTAAAAGTAAGTACCAGGCTCAATCACGACACCGGCGCGGTATAAGTCTGCAGCTAAAAGCTTGGTATCTAAACCATCAGGCCCTGTAACCCACAGCGCGGACCCCCCCTTTGCGGGCGTGAATCGCAGCTCAGGGGTGTAGCGGGTGAGTGCGTTTTTAAGCACCAATGATCGCTCTCGGTAGGTTTTGACCAAGTTACGAACATGGGCTTCATGAAAACCGTGGGCCACGAACAGCGCAGCGACCTGCTGATTGTTAGAGGGGATGTGGCGCATCATCAAACGCCGTAATGCGCGGAGTTCTTTGATCAACGGCACGGGCGCAACGATAAAGCCCAATCGCAGGCCATGAGCCAGTGTTTTAGACAGACTACCTAAATAGATCACGCGCTCTTGTGTGTCTAAGCTTTTCAAGGCTGGTGTGGGCCGGCTGGAGAAATTCAGTTCGCTCTCGTGGTCGTCCTCAATCACCACAAAGTCATGTTGGCTCGCCATTTCCAACAGCGCGTTCCTGCGTGGTAAGGACAAAGTCACTGTCGTGGGGCACTGGTGACTGGGCGTTACAAAAACGTAATCGCATGGCGTAACTTTTTCGTTTGGAATCAAACCGTCGTGATCGACGTCAAGGTCATGTAGGTGAGGTGTCCTGAGCGCAAAGTTATTGCGTGCATCGGGATAGCCAGGCGTCTCTATACCGACGTGGGTCTGATCACCCACCAGCAACTGTCCTAACAGAAATAGACCTTGCTGCGCACCACTGGTTACCAAGATTTGATCGCGATCCACCCAAATGCCGCGCGCGGGAAGCAAGCGCGAATGGATCTGCTCAATCAGAGTGGGATCGTCACGGTCCAGGTGGTCCGGCGCCCATGTGCGCACCGAACGTGCCTCAATGGTCTCAAGAATGCAGCGACGCCAGTTGCGAAACGGGAATTGCGTGGCATCGAATTGACCAAATACAAATGGGTAAGGCTGTTGCTGCCAATCCAGCGGCTTCTCGATATTTTGCTGTGCAGATGGAGTGATCTGCAATCGTTGATCCCAACGGTTGGTAGGTGCAGCACCAGCACCTCCTGCGGGTTGATCAATGGTCGCCTGTTTTGCCGCCTCAATGGGCGAGACCCGGATGGGAGGTGCATCTGCGACGTAGAACCCGCTGCGCGGCTTGGCAACCAAGAACCCCTGATCAACGAGCGCCTCTAAAGCCAAGGTAACGGTGGTGCGCGAAAGGTCCAACGTTGTCGCCAAAACCCGGCTAGCAGGCACTGCTGCACCGGGTTGCAAAAAGCCGTCCATGATGCTTTGCACCAGTGTGTCTCGCAGCTGCCCTTGACGGGTTGCTGCGATGCCATCCAGCCGTTTGTAAAGGCGTTGCCACATCAGGTCGGCAGTGCTAGGGGGACGTGACATGCGCTTTGTGTGGTTGCTATCGGCTCGGTTATTCTGGCTTTAATCATAAACGTTATTTGGCCTTATTGTGCTGTTGCAGGCTACCTAGAATCACGGTGAACGCACGACTGTGCAAATGCTAACCACCACCCCTCAAAAGGAGTCCCCATGTCCGAATACCTCAAGAAAGCCAACCCACCGGTGCAGAAGATCGACACCGAAACGGGCGAAACGGTGCAGCGCATGCTCGCCGAAATTCTCGTTGGGGGCGAGGAGGCGGTGCGTCGCTACGCCCGCGACTTCGACGGTTGGACGGGTGATATCGTCCTCGGTGAAGAGGCGTTTGCAAAGGCTGAAAAAGCCCTTAGCGAAGGGGTGAAGCAAGACATCCGATACGCCCGTGATCGCGTGTGCAGCTTTGCGCAGTTGCAGCGCGATTCACTGCACGAATTTCAAAGTGAATTACGCCCGGGCTTGATCGCGGGACAGAAACTCATACCCGTGGCGACCGCCGGCTGTTACGTCCCTGGTGGCCGCTATGCCCATGCGGCCAGTGCGATCATGAGTGTGGGTACAGCCAAAATTGCGGGCGTGCCGAACGTCGTCGCAACCTCACCGGCGCACAAGGAGCATGGGGTCAATCCTGCGATTCTGTATGCGATGAAGCTTTGCGGCGCCGATCATGTGTTGGCTTTGGGCGGTGTTCAGGCGGTTGCTTCATTGGCTTATGGATTGTTCACGGGTAACAGTGCTGATGTGATCGTTGGTCCTGGTAACCGGTTTGTTGCAGAAGCCAAGCGCACCTTGTTTGGACGGGTAGGTATCGATGTGATCGCTGGACCAACCGAGTCCGCCATCATTGCCGACGAGTCAGCCGACCCTGAAGTGGTCGCGGCTGACTTAGTGGGGCAAGCCGAGCATGGACCTGATTCACCTGTTTGGCTCATCACGACATCACGCACACTCGGGGAGGCCGTGATCGCCCTGGTACCCGCACTCATTGAAGCACTGCCTGATTTGGCCCGCGCCGCGGCTACCAGTGCCTGGCGCGATTACGCCGAGGTGGTGGTTTGCCACAGTCGCGAGGAGGCTGTGCAAGTCAGCGATGAATATGCTTGCGAGCATTTGCAAGTAATGGCCACCGACCTTGATTGGTGGCTGGACAACTTGCGTAACTACGGTTCACTGTTCTTGGGCGAAGAGACCACCGTGGCATATGGCGACAAGTGCAGTGGCCCCAACCACATTTTGCCGACCAAAGGTGCATCCCGTTACTCGGGTGGCTTGTCAGCCGGCAAGTTCATCAAGACCGTCACGTGGCAGCGTTTGGACCGCGCAGCGTCACGCGAGGTCGGTCAGGTTGCGGCACGCATCTCTCGTTTAGAGGGAATGGAAGGTCACGCACGCACCGGTGACATTCGCCTTAAGAAGTACTACCCTGAAGAGGCTTTTGAGCTTGGTACATTGGGCGGTAACGCTCACCACTGATGAGGGAGTAACGCCATGAATGCACCGCAGACAGCGTCCGATGGGTTGTGGTTTGGTAAAGACCTGAGCCAGCCCGAACCGATACCCCAGGCGGGTATTGCCCGCGTGGTCGAACTGATGAATATCGGTCGACTGCATCGCTATGGTGAGACCGGTGGGGGCGATCCAGAGCCCTCATTGCTTGAGCAGGCCTACGCCGAGTACGTTGGCTCGAAATACTGCGTGGCCATGAGCTCATGCGGGGCGACCATGTTTGTAGCTTTGAAGACGCTGGGTGTGCAACCGGGTGATCGGGTGCTGACCAGCACCTTCACGCTGGCACCCGTGCCCGGCGCGATTGCGCATGCGGGTGCCGAGCCCCTTCTGGTTGAGACCACAGCCGACTACACCACTGATCTGGCAGATCTGAAGCATAAGGTCGAAACCAGTGGGGCAAAGGTCTTTTTGATTTCTCATATGCGAGGTCACATCACCAACATGCAAGCCGTCCGTGAGATTTGTGATGCGCAGGGCGTGGCAGTTGTGGAAGACTGCGCACACACCATGGGCGCTGCCTGGGATGGACGGTTCACTGGTACCTGGGGCAAGATTGGCTGCTTTAGCACGCAAACCTACAAGCATATCAATTCAGGTGAGGGCGGCTTATTGGTCACGGATGACCCCGATGTGTGTGCGCAAGCCATTCTGTTCTCGGGCAGCTACATGCTTTACAGCCAACACACGAGTGCGCCGCCCGCTGAGGTGTTCGAACGTTGGCGCTATAAAACCCCTAACTTCAGCTTGCGGATGTCCAATCAAGCCGCTGCGATGTTGCGCCCACAGCTGGCCGATATGCCGCGGCGTACCCAAGTTTGGAATGGCTTGTATGCGAAATTGGCGCAGACCCTCGCGGGTATTCCTAATTTAGTGGTGCCCCCACGCGACCCCCGGGAGTCATACGTTGCCAGCTCTATTCAATTTACCTTGAGCTTGGATAGGCCAGCCATCTTGAAATTTTTGGCGGGCTGCGACAGCCGAGGGTTGCATATCAAGTGGTTTGGTCGTGACGAGCCACAGGGGTTCACGAGCAACTACACCCATTGGCACTACATGCGCGAAACGCAGGCGTTGCCGCGTTCACTGTCACTGATGCAAGGTTTGTGCGACATGCGGATCGCACTGTCAATGACTGATGTTGATTGCGAGATGATCGGCCGTATTGTGCGGGTCGCCATGACTGAGAGTTCAAAATGACAGTGCCACACGAACCCTTGCACACCCAGCAAGAGACACTTGATCCGACTGATTGGGTCGCATTCAGGGCACGTGCCCATGCGATGGTCGACGCCGCCATCGACAAGATGGCATCCACCACAGAGGGACGCGTTTGGCATGAGCCACCCGCTTCACTAAAGGCGTCGTTCAACGCGTCTTTACCCATGCAAGGTCATGGTGGTGATGCCACGCAGACGATGCTTACGGGCTTACTACCCTATGGTGTTGGCAACACGCATCCGCGATTTTTCGGCTGGGTTCATGGCGGCGGCACGCCTGGAAACCTGATTGCTGACATTGCCGCGGCAGCGATCAACGCCAACTTAGGTGGACGCGACCATGGTGCGATGTATGTCGAGAAGCAAGTCAACCAATGGTGCCGTGCGCTATTCGAATTTCCCGAAACGGCCAGTGGTTTAGTGGTCTCCGGCACGTCGATTGCTACGATCATTGCGCTCAAAACTGCACGGGATCAATGTCTTGAGTTCGCCAGTCGCTCCGAGGGTTTGGCGGGTGCGAAGTTGACAGGCTACACCTCAACGCAAACCCATTCGTGCGTCGCCCGGGCGTTTGATATTTTGGGCTTGGGGACGCATGCCCTGCGTAAGATTCCCGTGAATGGCAGCTTTGAAATCGACACCAAGGCCTTGGAAGTCGCGATCGCTGCGGATCAGGCCGCAGGCTTTACGCCCTTCGTCATTGTTGGCACTGCCGGCGCGGTCAACGTGGGTGCTATAGATGACTTGGAGGCATTGGCTGATATTGCTGCGTCTCGAGGACTCTGGTTCCACGTTGATGGCGCGTTTGGCGCGTTGGGCGTTTTGAGTCCACGCCTTAAGCCCCGTTTGAGCGGGATCAAACGGGCCGACTCGTTGGCTTTCGACTTCCACAAATGGTTACACGTCAACTACGACGCGGGCTTTGTGCTGATGCGATCTGAAGCGGCACACCGAAAAGCCTTCTCTGAAAGACCCGATTACTTAAAAGGCGCTGAGCGCGGTTTGGCAGCTGGTAACCCCTGGCCGGTTGAGTACGGACCGGAACTGTCACGTGGCTTCCGTTCACTGAAGATCTGGACCCAATTGAACGAACACGGTATTGATAAGCTGGGCGAGATGGTCACCCGGAATTGTGAGCAAGCCAGTTACCTCGCTGAGCGAGTTCAAGAAGCCCCAGTGACAGAGTTGTTGGCGCCGGTCGCCATGAACATTTGCTGTTTCCGATATGTTGTCCCCGATTATGGAGTGGGCCAGTTAAATGCACTGAACGAGGAAATCGTTGTGCAATTGCAGCTCAAGGGCATCGCAGCGCCATCGACAACGCTTTTAAAAGGGTGTACCGCCATTCGGGTCAACATCACCAATCACAGAACTCAGTTCAGCGATTTGGATATCCTTTTGGACGCGATTATTGAAATTGGTGCCGAATTGGCCCCCCAATTTGCGTAAATTCCCGGACACTCATCGGCGCTATTTCAGGTCACAATAGCCGCCTAAAGTACCTGTTTAGGGGCCCTTGAGTAAACCTCGCTATGGCAAAGACACTGCAAGGAGCCATGTGGAAGCAGTTGATGCTTCGCACGGCTCGAGAAAATCTATCGCTGCAGGCCCAGATCCGGGAGATGCTGGTCGGAGCAATCCTCGATCGGCATTTGGAGCCCGATCAAGCAGTGCCTTCCAGCAGGGTGCTGGCTGAGCATCTAGGTGTTGGCCGCATCACGGTCGTGTTGGCCTATCAGCAGCTGGCCGACGAGGGCTACTTGGTCTCAAAAGAGCGTAAGGGCCATTTCGTCAATCCTACGATTTTGGGAGAGCGGGTCAAAAAGACGGCGCTTCCTTCAAATGCGCAAGCGACGCCGGCCGTTGGGGTTGACTGGGCCTCTCGATTTTGCCAACGTCCCAGCGCGCAACGCAGTATCACCAAGCCCAGTAACTGGCAAACCTATCCGTATCCGTTCTTGTATGGCCAGTTTGATGAATCGTTGTTTCCCACTTCGGCATGGCGAGAGTGTTGCCTTAAAGCGCTGAGCGTATTGGATATAAGGGCTTGGGCGCCTGATCAAATCAGCCGTGATGACGAGTCCTTGGTGCATCAAATTTGTACCCGCGTTTTACCCCGTAGGGGCGTTTGGGCCACCCCCGATGAGCTCATTGTGACCGTCGGTGCGCAACACGCACTCTACATGGTTGCCGATTTGTTGATGAGCTCGGGTACCCGTGTCGCCATTGAAGATCCGGGGTACCCCGATGCCCGCAACATTTTCAGTAACCGAACCGACAGCCTGAGCCCCGCCGCGATTGACCAATATGGTTTGGTGGTTGGTGATCATCTGCGCAACTTCGACTACATCTACACAACACCTAGCCACCAGTGCCCAACCGGTGTAACGATGCCACTGAGCCGACGTGAAACGTTGTTACAGTTGGCCAATGAGTCCAATGTGGTGATCATCGAGGATGACTTCGAAAGCGAAAATAATTTTGAGGGTCACCCCATCCCCGCGCTTAAAAGTCTTGATCAACACAACCGGGTGATATACGTGGGCAGCCTGTCAAAGAGCATGGCGCCCGGGTTACGCATTGGTTATATCGTCGCTGCGAAAGAGTTGATTTCTGAGTTGCGATCGCTACGCCGGCTCATGATCCGCCACCCATCTACTTTTATTCAGCGCAGTCTTTCTTTGTTCATTTCACTGGGGCACAACGACGCCCAGCTGCGTCGACTGGGTGACGCACAAAAAGAGCGCAGTGCACTCATCTTGGATGCCCTGGCCCGCTACGCAGCCGACTGCCAAGTGACGCCTATGACCGGTGGGGGGTCGTTTTGGGTCAAATTACCGGATGGCGTGTCTTCATTGGCGCTCGCTGAACATGCCAAAACACGTGGGGTATTGATTGAGCCTGGCGATGTTTTCTTCAACCAATCAGCTGGGAACGGGCATTTTGTTCGCTTAGGCTTTCAGTCAATCAGTGCGTCTGTGATTGATTCAGGCGTGGCGGAGTTTGCTAAGGCACTTGCAGATATGCGGCAGTAGCTCGGCGCTTTAACGCCATTAAAAAAGGCTGCTTGATCTGAATCAAGCAGCCTTTTTATGCGGGCATACCGGGTGTTCAGTAGCCCACTAGGCTTGGCAGCCACAGGGATATCTGGGGCACAAATGCGATGGTGAATACCGCAATACTTGTGACCAGTACGAATGGCAAGACTCGAACCGTGATGCGCTCAACCGATTCACCACCAATACCTGAGGCTACAAACAGATTCTCTCCCAGTGGTGGGGTCATGAAGCCGATAGACAGCGTACAAATCACCACGATACCTACATGCGTTGGGTCGGCGCCGACCGTGTACATGACTGGTAAAAGGACGGGGACCAGGATCAGAATCGCAGCCAGCGTCTCCATGAACATACCGACGAACAGCAGGAAAATAATCACCAGCGTCCAGATCAAGTAGATGTTGTCCGTGAGGGATAGCATTGAGTCAGCGATTTGAGCGGGTATCCTTTGCTCGACTAAAAGTCGACCAAAGGCCGTTGCCGTGAACAAAATCAGTAGCACGCGGCCAGTGATCCACGTGGTCGTGCGAAGTGATTCTGAGATCCGTGGTAGCTTCAATTCACGGTGGATAAAGATACCGACGAATAAGGTGTAGAAGATCGCCACGATCGCGGATTCGGTCGGCGTGAACAGGCCCGTGTATATGCCACCCAAAATAATGAAGGGTGCCAATGCCGCCCAAACACCCCGACGCAGGGATTTACGCACATCATCGAACGACCAGTTCTCGGTTAGGCCTTTGTAGCCGTTCTTTTTTGAGATGAAGTAATTCATCAACAGTAAGCTACCCGCCATGACAGAACCAGGTATCACACCCGCGATAAACAGCTTGGGAATCGACATCGAGGCAAAGGAGCCAAATTTCTCGACTGCTTCGGGAGGGGGTTGCATACCAAGTGCCGCGATTCCAAAAATCACCATTGGAATCGAGGGCGGAATGATGATCCCCAAGCCGCCTGACGCCGCAGTGACCGCCGATGCGTATGGGCGGTCGTAGTTGCGACGCGTCATCGCAGGGATCATCAACATGCCCACTGCGGCAGTGGTCGCGGGACCTGAGCCTGAAATGGCGCCAAAGAACAAGCAGGCAATGACCGTGGCAGCACCCAAGCCACCTGTGATGGGGCCAGCCAGGCTCTCCGCGATGTCCACCAGACGCTTTGAAATGCCCGCGGCTTCCATGAGCGCGCCAGCCAACACAAAAGCTGGCAGGGCCATGAGTGGAAAACTACCGACCGAGTTGAACGCAATTTGAACCAGCGCGATCGGGTCTTTGTCCAGCGCGATGTAGGCCAACATACCTGCGCCGCCAAGGGCGACGGTAATCGGTGCGCCGATTAGTAAGAGAATGGCGAAGCCGCCAAACAGTAATTCTGCAACGTACAAATCCATGGTAAGGGCTCCTAAACGGCATCAAGCTTTGGCTTGTTCGTTCTCTTTTCTAATTTTCTGAATGGCCGCTGTTTCAGGATCCAGTAGTTCTTCGCCGCGGAAGACGCTCACATAGAGGTTCCAGAGAATTCGGATAGACATCAATGTGAAGGCAATCGGCAAAATCATGTAGATGTACTTCATGGGTACGCCCAGTGTTTGGGCTTTCCAAAAAAGGTTCATCCGATTGAACACAAAGTCATAGCTAAGATAGACGAAATACAAGTTGAAACCTACCCACAGTAGGTCTGCGAATGCCAGTAGTGATTTGCCCACAATTTTGGGCATAAAGGCAAAGTGGAAAGTCACCCGGTTGTGTGCCGACTTTTTCGCTGCGACCACGGCGCCCAAGTAGGCGAACCAGACAAACATATAAGTGGACAGCTCTTCACTCCACGCGATGGAGTAGCTAAATAACTGACGAGCCAATATTTGAATAAAGAGTAAGACGACAAACACCGCGAGTAAAACCTCGCAAAAGAGGGTCTCGGCGTTGTCAATAAGGGCGATTGCTTTACGCTTGACTGACATGGAAGCTCCTGGAAAACGAGCGTGCATGGCACGCTCGTTGGATCATACAAAAGTCAGTGCCTGATGCGAAGGGCACTGATTTCGTATGTTTAACGACCCAAGACCTTCGCGACGCGGTCCAATTTCTCTTTGCCGCCGATGCTCTTGTAGAACTTAGGCCACACAGCGGTTGTTGCTTTTGCAATCCACTCTTTCTCGCCGTCAGCGGGATCAGAGATTTCCATGCCCTTGGCAACCAATTCTTTACGGATACGGTCCTCTGTCTTCAACAGGTAGTCGTAGCTGTATGCAGTCGCCTCTTTACCAGCGTCTAGGATAGCCTTCTGAACATCAGCGGGTTGCTTCTTGAACATTGCTTCACCAACGATGATTGGCTCCAGCGAGAACACATAACGGATGTTCGTGACGTACTTCTGAACTTCATTGAACTTCATCGAGCTAACGGTGATGTAGGGGTTATCCTGACCATCAACAACGCGCTGTTGCAAGGCAGTGAAGGTCTCTCCCCAGGCCATTGGCGTTGGGTTGATGCCCCATGCCTGGTAAGAAGCGATCATGATCTCGTTCTTAGGAACGCGGATCTTCAAACCCTTCAGGTCAGCCAGGGTCTTAACAGGCTTCTTTGAGTTGGTCAAAACGCGGAAACCAGTGAAGGTCCAGCCGACGATACGAACGCCAGCATCGCGAATGGTGTTTTCGGTCAGCTCTTTACCGACTTCGCCAGTAACCAAAGTTTTGGCTTCAGCGGCGCTCTGAATCACGTAGGGCAATGTCAGGATACCGACGGTAGGTGAGAACGGCGTGATGTTGTTGACAGCCAAAACTGAGAAGTCAAGTGTGCCCATACTAGCGCTGTTAACTGTGGTCTCTTCGCCGCCCAACTGCTCGTTAGGGAACAGGTCAGCCTTGTGCTTGCCGCCTGTTTTGGCTTCGAAAGCCTCTTTGAACTTACTGGCCATGGCCCACTGCGCGCTGCCTTCTGCGTCGCCGATCGCGACTTTGAAGTTGGTTGCGAATGCGCTGGCACCTGTCATTGCAAGCGATGCTGCCAGCAAAGTGTGGGTGAAGGTCTTTTTAATCATCATGATTGACTCCTGGTTGTTGAAAAAAAATTTACGGCGACTTTGGGGCGCTCTACTTATGTATTGAAGCGATGGTTGGGTTTATGGACGTTAGCCACCGCGATCCAATTCGGTTTAGCCTGCCAAGGCAGGACGGTCTTTACGGTATGCATTTTTCACGAGAATCTTGCCGTCTTTGAACGTGAAGACATCCACCATGCGGGCTTCGATTCGTGAGCCATCTGCTTTCGTGCCACAGAACGTTGACTCTGAGACGCCTCGGTTTCCAGCGACAAAATGGTCGCCATTGAGCCACGCAGCGTCAGGGAAGTTTTGCCAAGCTGCCTTAAACCCTTCCCGGACTTCCGTCAGACCCGAGAATGTGCGACCCATCAAATCAGGTCCAGCAACCGCGTGGAACTTGCAGTCCGCGTGCATGAAGGTCATGAGCTTCTCGATGTCGTGGTCATTCCAAGCTTGTGCGAAGTCAGCTAACGTTTGCGCGCTGATGGTCGTTGCAGTGTTGGTCATAGGCGTTCGTGAGATCCGTTGCGTTGTTTGGTAGGTGGCGCATTATTTGAGCGGTTGGTCATGGGTTAGTAGATCCAACGATTGCGAATCGTTAGATCCAAGTCAAAGGGTTAACCCGCATTTGTCTAGGCCCCTTGGTTCCATGGATTGGTCGAATCTGGTGCTAACCAAAGCTGGGTAGTGATCACTATGCTTTGCATATTCCAAATAAACTCAAAGATCCCCTTGGAGATAACTATGAACGCCATGAATGGTCGTAGTACCGTGCTGAACCCCTACCTTTCGACATACGATCCGCTTGTCGCGAAGCACCCCGGTCGCGGCCTCGATTACGCGCCCTCATATTGGGTCGCTTCAGCTGGCGCACCGCCAGAGGACGACGGCCCGATCGCAGGGGATTGCGATGTTGATGTTGTCGTTGTGGGGGCGGGGGCGACAGGCATGTCCACCGCGATGTATTTGGCGGAGGATCACGGTATCAAAGCGGTGGTGCTAGAGGCCAACCAAACGGCTTGGGGATGTTCGAGCCGCAGCGGTGGACAGGGTCAAAATGCCAGCGGCCGCTTGTCTCGCTCGCAGTGGATTGATCGCTGGGGCATGGATACCGCTAAGCGATTGGATACCGAGATCCGCCGGGGTTTCGATAACTTCAAACAGCTGACCAGGGAAATCGACTGCGACGCCTTTGACGGCGGTCACTTGTACATGGCACACAAGCCGGCCAAGATGGATTACTTGCGCAACATGGCGCAGGTACGCAATGACTTTTTCGGCTATCAAACCAAAATACTGAGTGCCGATGAAGTACGGGAGCGCTACTGCGATGAGCGCGAGCACCATGGGGCTATGTTGGAAGAAGAGGGCGTTGGTGTTCACCCGTTGAAGTTGACCTTTGGCATCATGCGCCGCGCGCGTGCCTTGGGCGTGAAAGTGCATCCAGCTAGCCCAGTTCAGGGAATGACTACGGTCAACGGCATTCACCACATTCATACGCCTGGCGGTGTGGTGCGTGCCAAGCGTGTGGTGTTTTGTACGGGTGGCTATACCTGGCAAAAAATGCACAAACTCACCAAGAACAAAATCCTGCCGATTTTGTCGAACTCTGTGGTAACCCGGCCGCTCACCGATGCTGAGCTGGCGGCTTGTAACTTCAAGTCGAAAACTTTCATGACCGATACGCGCACGCTGCGCTTCTACTATCGTTTGCTGGATGGTAATCGCCTGCAACTGGGTAGCCGCAGCTCGATTACGGGTGCCGATGCAGAAGACCCCATTCACCTCAAGCTCTTGACCGATGCCATTGCGCGAAAGTTTCCGCCGCTTGCAGGCATTCAAATTGACTATTCATGGTGGGGATGGGTGGATGTGAGCCACGACATGATGCCGCGTATCACCCGCCCCGACCCCAACCTGAACATCTGGTATGCGGTGGGTTACGGTGGGAACGGCGTCTCGTTCTCAACCTGGGCCGGCAAGCGGGTCGCCCAGCGCGTAGTGGGTAAGGATATCGATCAAGATGTATTTAATTTGCCTATTTACAACTCGCCCCTTGAGTACCCGAACATCATGAACACGGTTCGCTCAGAAGTATTCGCGCCCTTCCGTCGCTTCGGCCAATACTTCCTTTACAAGTGGTACTGGCTCAACGACGAGAAGCTGTGAAATTTCAATTTCGAGTGGCTCTTTGATGGTTGTAAAAGTAGTTGATTTTTCAGCTCAGAGCGATGCGTGGGAAGCGCGTCGCCTGGCCGATTTGCCTGACCGTGTGGCGGCGGGTGATCCCCACCACCATTCGGTGGGTCGCTTTAGTAACCCCAACGGTGACCTGATCGCTGGCACTTGGACCAGCACGCCGGGAAAGTGGCGTGCATTCACCGATCGTGATGAGTTCTGCACCATTTTGTCTGGCCATGTCCGACTGATTGCCGAGGATGGCTCAGTCCAGGAATTCCGGGTGGGTGATAGTTTCCTGATCCCCAATGGCTTTCGCGGCTTTTGGGAGGTTGTCGAGCCCACGACAAAGCACTACGTCATTCGCGATTACAGTTAAACCTGTTGCCGCTGTCGCGGTTTTTCGGAGTGATACCAATGGCAAAAAAACGCGTTGTCACGCAATTCGGGATGGGTACATCCATCCGGAGCCTCAATTACACAGAAGCCTGTGCGCGAGCTATACGTGATGCCCTGTGGCACAACTCTCTCAACGTGGCCGACGCTTTCGGCTTTGATCGTGAAGCGATGCTGATTGACGTCGAAGTTGGTGTGCAGCGCCCAGACTTGGTGGACACCCGTGTTTTGCTGGGTATCTTCCCCTACGGTCAGCCGCATATCACCGTGGTTAGAGGTGGGCTCGACATACCGCGGAGCGACAAGCCGGGCACCAGTGTTGTGGCCAATGCCGCCATCATGGTCTCATTCGATATGGAGGCGACACATGGCTGATCACACCTCCACGGAAAAACGCCTCATCCTAGAGATGGGTACCGGTAACGACCTTTACGGATTGGACTACACGAAAGCCGCAATTCGCGCGGTACACGATGCCTTGCATCACTCGTCGATTGTATTGTTCCGGTCGTTGGGATACAGCCATCAAGCCATGCGAGTACAGGTGACGATTGGCGTGCAAAAACCTGAGTTAGTGGATTGTGATGTGGTCGCCAGAGAGCTGCCGCGGGGGCGTGCAGAGGTCACAGCGGTCTTTGGTGGGTTGGATGTGGTGGACCCCGAGCAGGGGATCACTCACGTCATTGCAACGGCGGCGATTGAGGCCTTCCTGCCAATTGACGCTTCACAGTGGCGACTCAGTTGAACTGGCGCATCAGCAGCACCATTCCCAGCATCCAGGCGGAGATGAATAACGCCTCGCTTGCCAATAGAATGATGGGGCGCCAGCCGAGTTCTGACAATTTTTGAAGCGATGTCTTCACCCCAAGCGCCGCGATAGAAATCACCAGACACCAGCCGGACAGGTCGCTCAAAAAGCCAACCGCTACCTTGGGCAATTCAACCGTGTTGTTCAGCACGGCTAATGCAACGAATACCACCAAGAAGCCGGGTATCAAGCCCGCTCTTTTGGTTGGCTTATCGGTTCCACGCTCATTATTGCGGGCCCCACTGAAGGCCATCGAAAATATAACCACCACAGGCATCAACATGGACACTCGGAACATCTTCGCCAACGTGGCGGAGTCCGCAACGTCTGGCGAAATGATGTAGCCCGCGCCGACCACTTGCGCCACGTCATGGATCGCACCACCCAAAAACAAGCCCGCTTCTGCTTGGTTGAGCGACAGTGCCACCACCAAGACCGGGTACAGCACCATAGCAACGGTTGAAAACGCGGCAATGCCAATCGCTGTGAGTAGCGTCATTTCTTCGACCTCTTTGCTCGGTGGCATAGTCGCCGAAAGTGCCAGCGTCGCCGAGATACCGCAGATGGCCGTGCCACCCCCCGAAAGCAAACCGAGACTGCGCGGGAGGGCTAAGCGCTTGGCCATCCATGCGCCGAATGCAATCGTGAGTAACAAACCACTGATGAGTGCGAATACGCCACCCCAGCCCAAATCCTGCAAATCGCTGAGCAAGATGCGCAAGCCCAGCAGGGCAACACCAAAACGAACCAATTTCTTGGCTGCGAATTCGATTCCGGCACTGTAGCGATCGACCTGGCTGAGGTGGTGGAAAGCCATACCCATCAGCAGAGCGTAAAGATACTTTGGACCGCCGTAGTGCTCGGCGACAAAGGTAGCAGCGAGGGCGACGACTGCGCTGAGTGCAAGGCCATTTGACCAAGAGGCGAGACCGCTGCGCTGGAGCAGAGTGCCGAATAGGGACGGGTTTGGCATGATTTCCTTTTATGGAACGTAAGGTTCCGAAAAATTCTCCTAATGATGCTCAAAAAAAGATCTGGCGTCAAGTTTTTTTAAAAAACGAGACAAATTACATTCAATTTTGAAATTTGATATTATCTCTACATGAAAACACAAAATAAGCCCAACACCCAGTCGGTTGTGGCGCCCAACGTCACCGCCTTAGACAACGACAAGCCGACCATGCGTCAATTCGCGCTGTTGGAGGCGCTGGCCAAAATGGACCGGTTTGCCACGCTGCAAACCTTGGTTGAAGAGACCGGTTTGCCCAAACCAACGGTGCACCGCATGTTGCAGCAGTTGGAGATGGCGGGCATGGTGCAGCGCGACGGCGACGGTCGTCAATACACCACCGGCCTGCGCTTACGCCAATTGGCGGAGACCGTGTTGCTCAACAACACCGTTCATGGCGCGCGTCATTTGGTGTTGCGTCGCTTGGTAGAGGAAGTGGGAGAGACCTGTAACCTCACCGCTTTCAACGGCTCAGAGGTTGTGTATTTGGACCGCGTGGAAACACCCGCACCGCTGCGTTTCTACCTGCAAGCGGGTTCGGTTGTACCGGCGCATTGCTCGGCGACGGGCAAGTTATTTTTGGCACAGATGACGCCGAGCCAGCGCCGGCGCCTGTTGGGGCAAGTGTCCTTGGAGCGCTTCACGCCCAAAACAATCACTGATATGGATGCCATCGAGGCGGAGATCGCCATCGTCAAACGCGATGGTGTGGGCTACGACCGCGAGGAGTACCTGCCCGGCCTGATTTGCGTGGCGGTGCTCGTGCCCAGTACGAACCGCACCTCGAATTTGGGACTCGCCATTCAGGCCCCCAGCATGCGTCTCACCCCCCAGCGTGTTGAGGCTGCGATCCCCGCGTTACAACGCGCGGCGTCGGCCTTACAGACCATCGAAGAGCAAGCCGCGAGCGGCCCAGATTTAAACAACCTGTCGGCATAAACCCGGCCAACGGAACTTATCATGCAACTGCCCGATCAATCATTCTCAGCACGCGAGTTATTTGGATTAGAAACCGACTTGCGCGTCAACGGTTTCGCATCGGGCATGGACTTGGTGCCACCCGTGGACCCTGCCTACCAATTCCAGCCCGAGGTGACACAGGCCATTTTGGCGGGCTTCATGCACAACAAACGTGTATTGGTGCAGGGCTTTCACGGCAGTGGCAAGTCGTCGCACATTGAGCAAGTGGCGGCACGACTGAACTGGCCTTGCATGCGCGTGAACCTGGATGGTCACATTACACGCCTTGACTTGGTGGGCAAGGACACTGTGGTGATGCAAGACGGTCACCAAGTCACCAAATTTCAAGAGGGCATCTTACCGTGGTGTATGCGCAAGCCCATTGCGCTCATCTTGGACGAGTACGATGCCGGGCGACCTGATGTCATGTTTGTGATTCAACGCGTGCTGGAGCGTGAAGGCTCCTTCACCCTGATGGAGCAAAACCGTACACTGCACCCGCACAAGGCTTTCCGCTTATTTGCGACAGCGAACACTGTGGGCCAGGGCAATGTGCAGGGTCTCTACCACGGCGTACAACAGATTAACCAAGCGCAGATGGACCGCTGGAATCTGGTGGTCGCACTGAACTACTTGCCGCCAGAGAAAGAGCTGGCCATCCTGACCGCACAGGTCCCCAGTCTCGCCCAAGGCGATGGCGTACGCACCGCCAACGCCATGATCGCGATGGCCAATCTCACACGCCAAAGCTATGCCATGGGGGATTTATCCGTTCTGATGTCGCCGCGTACCCTCATCAACTGGGGTGAAAATGCAGCGCTTTTCCAAGACCGTGTGCTGGCCTTCAAGTTGTCGTATCTGAACAAATGTGAGCCTAGTGAGCACCCACTGATAGCCGAGCTCTACCAGCGCTGCTTTGGTGAAAATCTGCCGCTAGCCGATGCGGGTGCCGCGTCGCGCGCTTGATGTGTTCGTGTCCACTAAGCACGTGAGCGCTCAAGCCCAACCCACTGGCATCGCCTTGCGCGATGCCGATGAACTCTCTGCCAGCGTCGCGCGTGCGCTCACTGGAGAGGCTGGTATTTATCCTTCCGCCCACCGACTGTTCATCGGTGAAGCGGGCATTCAGACCGGTGCCACGCACCATGAGTCACGCACCGATGGACCCCAAGCCCGCGCCAGCGCTGATGCTGCAGCCGCCCATCTGCTGGGCGGGACGCTGCGTGATCACCCGCCCCCCAACACTGATGCTACCCTGGCGATGGCGCATTTGGTCTTTGGGGTGCTGTGTCAATTCCGCGATGAATACACCGTCGCTTTCCGTTGGCCCGGTGTTAAAAAAAATCTCTTCGAAGCCTACGAACAATGGGTGATGCAATTCAAAGCGTCACTCATTACAGAAACCCAAACGGGCTTATTACTTTTTACGGTCATTGGCAGCGCGCGCAGCCTTATCAACGGGCAAGCAATAGCCGATGAAGATACTGATGTGATGGAAACCATGCGGGCCTCCTTGGTTGGTCCGCAATGGGGTGGGCACTTCCAGGTCATGCGTCGCCAGCGTCACGACGCGGCTTCCTATACCGAAGCTGCGTGGCTGGTCGCCTTAGGGGTTGCCCAATGGTTGGAAGCCGAAGCGCAGACCCTACCACCCAATGCACGCCGTTTCAGCAAACGGGCAGCGGCCTTGTTGGCTGCCTTGCTGCGTCCTATTGAAAAGCCTTTTACAGATCTCTTGCAAATCGACTCGGGCGATGGAAAGAACATCAAAGCGCAACGTACGGGCTACCGCATCTTCACCGACCGCTTCGATATTGAGCGAACGGGTGAAGAGTTGGTGCGTGCGGCATTGTTGCCCGGGTACCGGCGTCAAATTGATGACTGGTTGCTGGATTCGCCGGTGAACATTGGTGCGCTCGCGGAGCGGGTGCGCCGACAATGGGCTGTGCCCGTTCGCAATGGCTGGGAACTGGAAACGGAGTCGGGCTACCTCAGTGCGGAGCGCCTGTCTCTATTGGTGACGTCACCGCAAGAGCGCAATGTGTTCAAGCAAGAGCGCTACCTACCCGAAATGAGCGCGGCTGTATCGATTCTGTTGGACTGCTCGGGCTCCATGCGCAACCAGTTACCGCGCGTGTTGCCGGTGGTGGAGGTACTGACCCGCGTATTCGAGCGTGCGGGCGTTCAAACCGAGGTCTTGGGTTACACCACTGCATCCTGGAATGGCGGCAAAGCGCAGAAAGCGTGGGAGCGCGCGGGACGACCTGATCAGCCTGGGCGCTTGGCTGAGCGCTTGCACATGGTTTTGAAGTCAGCCAGCCAAACCCGCCGCGCCGCAGGCCTGTCGATCGCGGCCTTGCTCAAGCCTGATCTTTACCGCGAGGGTCTCGATGGGGAAGCCGTCCAATGGGCTGCGGGCCGATTGATGGCTTTGCCTGTTACCCAGCGTTTGGTGATGGTTGTTTCGGATGGCTCGCCAATGGAAACCGCAACACAACGCACCAACGCCGAGTACTATCTCGACCACCATTTACGCACCGTGTTACGGCAAATTGAACGTTCACGTTCAGTGGCTGTGATGGGGCTGGGTGTTGGCTTGGATCTCAGTGTTTACTACCGCCATTGTCTTGGCTGGACAGATACACACATCGTTCAAACGCAGAGTATCGCCAACATCTTGAAGGTGGGCTTTGAGGCGCAACGCGCCTTGCGTAAACGCCGCTGATTAGGGCTGTGCTTGTACTACCGTCGTGCAGATTACCCCGTAGACGTCCTCAACTGAACAGCCCCGTGACAGATCGTTGGCAGGTTTCTTTAACCCCTGTAACAGCGGGCCCAAGGCGGTAAATCCCCCCAAACGCTCAGCCAATTTGTAGCCAATATTGCCTGCATCCAAATTGGGGAACACCAATACGTTGGCGTTGCCATTGACTTGGGAATCGGGGATCTTACGCGCCGCAATTGCGGGTACCAAAGCAGCATCGAGTTGTAACTCGCCGTCGATCATCAGGTCGGGCCTTAAATCGCGCAAGAGTGCGGTGGCTTCTTGTACCTTGGTCACTCGCTCGTGTCGTGCGCTGCCAGCGGTTGAGAAAGACAACATCGCCAACCTCGGCTCAACTGCCATGAGTTGCCGGGCACTGTTTGCCGCTGCGCTGGCAATATGTGCCAACTCTTGTGCACTTGGATCAATGACCAAACCGCAATCCGTGAATACAAATTGTTGCGCGGGTTGTGTGGCATCGCCCGCTTTGTACATCAAGAAAAAGCTCGATACCAACGGTGTACCGGTCGCCACGCCAATCAAATGAATGCATGCCCGAACCACGTCTGCGGTGGTCGTTATTGCGCCGCACACCATGCCGTCGGCATCGCCTTCGCTTACCAGCATGGCGGCGAAGGTCAAGGGATTTTCAATGCGCTTCAAAGCGTCCTCAATGCTGAGATTCTCCTTGGCACGACAGACTTGCAATGCTTTCGCTAATCTGTAGCGATGCTCATCGGTTTTGGGGTAGCGGATGACCAAATCGGCAGGCCAGACAGCCCCATCCGCGCTGGTTGCGTCAGCTGCCTGACCGACAAAAATGACTTGCGCGACACCATCTGCATGTGCCTTCAAGCCCGCCTCACGAACACGGGCGTCTGCCAGCTCAGGTAAGACGATCCGTTTGGGAGACAGTTTCGCGCGCGCGGCTAATTCGGTGATCATGGTGTTGCAGTCTTAACAATAAAAAAGGGCCAACCTGCCCAACGCACAACGGCGCATGACAGGTTAGCCCAGTGGGTTTGCTTTAAACGAAGTCTTTGTATTTGTCCAACAATCGGATGGGTTTCGCCAGCGCATCGCGGCGGAACGGGTCACCCAATTCGCGGGTACACATGATTTCGATTACGCAAGTTTTGCCTTCGTTCATCTGCATATCGACTGCCTTCTTCAACGCGGCGCCGACGTCTTCCAGATTATCGACAACGATGCCTTCCGCACCCATGGCTTTCGCCATGCCTGCGAAGCTTTCGCTCTCGAGCTCACCGGCGACAAAACGGCGGTTGTAGAAGTCAACCTGGTTCTTTTTCTCAGCACCCCACTGGCGGTTGTGGAACACCACAGCCGTCACAGGAATGTTGTGGCGAACCGCAGTCATGATCTCAACCATACTCATAGCCCAAGCACCGTCACCAGCGTAAGCAATCGCGGGGCGATCAGGTGCGGCACACTTGGCGCCAATGATGGTTGGCAATGCGTAACCGCAGTTACCGAAGCTCATGGGTGCAAAGAAGCTGCGTGGCTCTTCAAAGCGCAGGTAGCTGTTGGCAACGGAGTTTATATTACCGATATCGGTTGACACCATCACGCGCTTGGGCATTGCTTTTTCCAGCTCACGCAACACCTGGCGGGGATGCAAGTACTCACCACCGCTGAAAGGCTTCTCGCCTTTCGCCTCGTCGATCATGTCTAGACTGTAAGCGTCGCGCTCATGGGTCCACTCGTCGAGTTCCTTTTCCCACGCTGCTTTTTCAGCGGCGATGGTTTTTGCACGGGCTTCCTTGGTTGCATCGCAGGCCAAGGTCTTGCCATCCAAGCGGGCGGCAATGGCTTTTGCAGCGGCTTTCGCGTCGCCGCAAATACCCACAGAAATTTTCTTCACCAAGCCCAAGTTGGTGTGATCGGCTTCGACCTGAATGATCTTGGCTTCTTTTGGCCAGTAATCCAAACCGTGCTGTGGCAATGTACCGAATGGGCCCATGCGTGAACCCAATGCCACGACCACGTCAGCTTGTGCGATCAACTTCATGGCAGCCTTCGAGCCTTGGTAACCTAAAGGACCCGCCCACAGGGGGTGGCTGGCTGGGAATGCGTCGTTACGCAGATAGCCGGTCACCACGGGTGCACCCAGGCGCTCGGCCAAAGCTTGGCATTCTGCGACTGCATCGCCCATCACCACGCCGCCGCCTGACAGAATCACTGGGAACTTGGCAGTCGCCAACAATTCGGCAGCTTCGTTCAAGCTGTTCTCGCCACCAGCGCCACGCTCGATCTTTTGTTCGGCGGGAATTTCGCAGGTGATTTCACCGTAGAAGTAGTCCCGGGGAATGTTCAACTGGGTAGGGCCCATTTCAGAAATAGCGCGGTCAAACACACGACCGGTGTACTCAGCCATGCGCTTAGGGTTGTTCACGTGACCCTGGTACTTGGTGAACTCTTGGAACATGGGCAACTGGTTCGCCTCTTGGAAGCCCCCTAAACCCATACCCATCGTGCCGGTCTCGGGCGTGATGATCACGACCGGGCTATGCGCCCAGAATGCCGCCGCGATTGACGTCACACAGTTACTGATACCAGGGCCGTTTTGGCCAATAACCACACCGTGGCGACCGCTGACGCGGGCATAACCATCGGCCATGTGACCTGCGCCTTGCTCATGCACGACGGGAATCAAGGTGATGCCAGCAGGGGCAAAAATATCCATGGCGTCCATAAAGGCGGAGCCCATGATGCCGAACATGGTCTTCACGCCACGCGCGACCATGGTTTCGACGAAAGCCTCAGACGGGGTCATGCGCTGGGGACCAGAGGGTACTTGCGGTGATGTGTTACTCATAATTTCTCCAAAAGTGGTACAAAAAGTTCCAAAAAATTATTGGTGCCGTATTCTAAGCATGACCGTACCAAATGTGCAAGAAATATTTTATTTGAGCCGAATTATTCCGAAAAACGGAATTTCAATGTCTTTCAGTGACCTTGCCTTAAACATTCGGTACATATTTAATCAGAATCTGGACAAGGCATTTAGGTGAAGGAAATGCGAAGAAAGAAGGCCTCATCAGATTTGACCATCTCGCTGCTGCGAGATTCGAGTGAAGTTATGTGATTAGGAAAGACGCCAGCCCTTGCGCACTTCGCCAATCCAACGACCAAGCCAGTTCCCATCCACAAACATTCCTCGAATTAACTCGGTGAAAAGGTTATTCACGGCCTCGTTGCTTATGGTGAAGCGGTGTTTCAACGATTAGTTGTCCTAGGTGCAAATTTGCTCGATCCCATCGTTGATGTAGGTGATGGCATACAGGTGGCTGCAGTCACGGATCCGTTTGGTAACCGACTCGGCATTATCCAGATTCCTCATTTTGATCCGGCGAGCGCCGCCTAACGAAACTGTAGAAAGTTAGCGACCTGCTCAAGATTTATTGCTGCTTGCGGCTTGATCAACTCTCAGAAAAGGCACAAGCGTCAAAACTTCCAGTTATCACTCGGTCGAAACCGAGGGTTGCACGGTTTTGATTTGTAAATCCATACACTTTTAGTGAACCGAAAAGCCGTCGTTTTTGACTAGTTGCGGCGTTTTCAACTCTCAGAAAAAGCACAAGCGTCAAAACTTTTGACGCTTGATGTCCTAATAGTTCTAAAGGTCGTGTTTGCGTTAGTTCCTTGTAATTACTGACTATGCTACAGCTAAACTACAAATGCGATTCTTAATCGCCTAACACATTGATTTGTATGGAGAAAAGCTAACTGCTGCCAGTGTTCACACGGCAGGGGTCACAGGTTCGAACCCTGTACCACCCACCAGTAATTAGTTAAATAAATCAAGCACTTAGGAGCAGTCTTAGGTGCTTTTTTTACGCCCGCATTTCTGCGCTTTGATTCTTGTCCAACTCCTGTCCAACTAGGAGCTGCAAATGGCAAGTTTTCGTAGACGTTCTGGGCGCTGGCAAGCGCGTGTGTTTCGCAATAACCAACCGGAGATAGTCAACACGTTTGATCTGCGTGCAGATGCAGAGCGGTGGGCTAGAGCTATACAGCGAGAAATTGATCTTGGTATTTACCTGCCGCGCAACGATGCAGAGATCTATACGGTCGACACAGTGGTTAGGCGATACCTTGCAGAGGTGGTGCCCCTCATGCGGGGCGCAGATACAGAGGCTTATCGGCTGAGGAATGTCCTTGCACAGCTAGGTGAACTCACAGTTGCATCTCTTTCGCCGCAGGTAATTGCAACCTACAGGGACAACCGTCTCAAAGCTGTGGCAGCGGGTACCGTGCTACGCGAGTTGAACTCCTTGTCTTCCATGCTGAATCACGCGAGGCGGGAATGGGGAGTTGGGATTTCTAACCCTGTAGTGGGAGTGCGTAAGCCCACGGCTCCACAAGGTAGATCTCGGCGCCTGGAGGAGGACGAAGAGCGGCGTCTTATGGAGGTGCTGTGTGGGGGTAGAGTGCGCAATCCGTGGGTTAAGCCAGCCGTGCAGCTTGCTCTCGAGACAGCAATGCGACGCGGTGAGTTGTTGTCCCTTCAGTGGCAAGACATCGACGTCGCCAAGCGTGTTGCGCACCTACATGTGACCAAGAATGGCTGCACTCGGGACGTGCCACTGAGCCTGAAAGCATGCGAGGTGCTAGCAGGATTACCGAGGTCTATTGATGGTTCTGTATTTCCGGTTACTAAGGAAGCGTTCAAACAAGCCTTTAGCCGGGCGTGTTCAAACGCAAAGATCGCAGATCTACATTTCCACGATTTACGGCATGAGGCGACAAGCCGTCTGGCGCAGCGTTTGCCCAACGTGATTGAGCTGGCGGCAGTCACTGGTCACCATGACTTAAAGATGCTGCAGCGTTACTACCACGTAAGTGCCTCAGATTTGGCGTTAAAGATAGGATGAAAAGTTGTGAGCGTTTAAACATATTAGGGTTTTTGGGGTCGATTATTTAGCTCAAGACATCTACATTAAAAGCACTGTTACAAAAACGACTGTATCCGGTCCACCTACTTTGAACAGACCTAAAAGGTAGGTAAAAGCGTTGAGTTGGATACAACGCATTGCAGGGCCTCTCGTCAAATGAGAGATAGAACTAGGTAGGTTACGGAAGTCCCAAGGGTCCTACAAGGTACAGATGGTTTGTTTGTCACACGGTATGTGACATGCAAGCCTATGCGTGCATCGTCATATCTCCGTGATCAGGAGTAACTTATGAATGATGTAAATAACCTGACTCTCTACACGGCATCCCAGCTCAGAAAACTCCCGAAATATGAGTGGCGTATTGAAGGCATCGTTCCAGATGTAGGTGTCGTTGCTATGTATGGGCAGTCTCGAGTTGGCAAGACGTTTTTGGGACTTGATCTGGCTTGTAAGCTGACAGAAGGCGAGCAATGGTTTGGATATCCTACAAAGAAGAGCACAGTACTTTACGCAGCTGCTGAAAGCCCAATGGGGATACCTCAGAGGGTTCGAGCCATTGAATACCTGCGGGGGTGCGAGCTTTCGGATCGATTTAAAGCGTCCCTGGCTTCGTTAGATCTATCTGATGCCTTCAGTGTTGCGACCGTCATCAAGACAATGAAAAGCGAAGGGGTAGATACGATCATTTTCGACACATTTAACGCCGTAACACCAAGTATTGATGAGAACTCTGTTCGCGATATTAATGGTGTCCTGCAGGCGCTGCGGAAGATCTCTGCGGAATGCAAGTGCCTTGTTGTCGTGATCCATCACTGTGGGTACAGCGAAACGCACCGTATGCGTGGACATAGTGCCCTTGCTGCTGCAGTAGACGCAAGTATTTACGTTGAGAGAAGCGGTAGATTTTCTGCGTGGACATCCAAAAATCAGCGCGAGGCGCATGATTCTGCTAAACATTTGTTTTCGCTAAAGCAGATCGAGTTCAATGGAGTTGAGACATGCGTAATTGAGCCGCTATCGTCGACTCCGCAAGTCCCGATCTCTCCAACGGGTAAGAATCAGCAGTTGGTACTTAGGCAATTGAGGGAAGCGTTAATTAACTGCGAGAGCATTCATATTGAAGATCTTCTTGAACGCTGCAGAGCTGTGTTCGACACTAGACCTAAGCACTTTGTCGGCGCATTTCGTAAGGCTTGTCGAGGTTTGTCAGACCAAGGTTTTTTGAAGATCGATGCAGATCTTGTTCAGCTAAGCTAGGGTCGCAACCGCTTTTCTACCCCCCTTTAAGGGGGGGTAGAAAAGGCGGTAAAAGCGGTACCGGATTTAATTTAGCAGCCTTGTTCCACTTCGCCGGCGTCGCGTGGGTGCCTTGCAGCCAGACGAGATGCGCGTTGGTAGTGCAATTCTTGATCGCTATGCAGGCGACGAGCTGCCTGAGCGCAGGCTGTCGCTTCGTCGGGCGCTCAGGCAGTATCAGCCATCCCGTCCCTAGGAAATATGCCGTGGCTGAGATACCTAAAAAACAACAAGAGGAAAGATATAGGTCCCGAGGCGCGACCTTTATTGCTTGATTCACTTATAAGAGTAATAACAAGTAGAGAGGTTTCAAAATGTCAAAAAAGTTAAATGTCGTCCAAGCCTGCGTTTTTGCATGTTTTGGGTCGTTTATCGGCGCGTCACTCGCAGGTGATCTATACCTCGAGCCAAGATTGGGACTGAACCGTGGCAACCTGCCAAACGTAGGATCGTTTTTAGCGGATAACAACAGTACCTCGGGCGGACTTTTGGTGGGATACAAGGTTACCGATCAAATTGCTATCGAGACCGGCTACATAGATTTTGGGAAGATCGGCTACAGCACTTCTTCTGGCGGAACGGCGTCACTTTTTAATGGTGTACTAACTTCAAGTGGGACCTGGTCTGGCTCGGTCACCGCGAAGGCGAGCGGTATACCCATTGGTTTGTCTTTAACCGCAATCGATTCTGATGCTTGGAATATGAACTTACGCGTGGGATATATGTGGATCGACGGCTCGGTTACTGCGGTAGTAAACACTGGTAGCGGTACTTATAGCGGTGGATTTTCTGCAAAAGTGGAAGAGCCTTATTTTGGTGCTGGGCTAGGCTACAAGCTATCGCCAGAGACGCAGGTGCGTTTCGATGTACTCACTCTGAAGATCGATGCTTCTGCCTACAGAGTTAATCAGTACGGGCTCACATTCAGGAAAGATTTCTAGTTGCCATCTACTCCACGGTGAGACACGATTTAAACGCGTTGGGGTTACCCAAGCTTTGAGTCAAGCAAAAAAACGCTTATTTCGTGGCGCCGCTAGGCTGCAAACGGCATTCGCCAAAACGTATCAAAAAGACACGACGAAGTGGGAATCTCCCGACTAAGCGTTTAGGCATATTTGATTGCCGTCGGCGCGCGGTCTATTGGGTTCTTGGTTGCGTAGCCAGCAACCGTCATTGCCCCAGCCCATTGAAGAGTTACCTCATTCTTAGCAACGTCGTCAGTTTGTCCGCGGATTCGGCAGGCTTTCAGGCTCTGCCGCATTCCGTCCTTTGCACGCCAAGTCCATCTGCGCGCTGTGACTTGCCCATCTTGTTGTCCAATCGGGAGACGATCAGCTGCGCGCGTAGCGCACTTGGTTACCCCCGAGCTGCTTGGTCGGCAGTGCACTCGGATATGCCTCACTTTGATATCAATAAATCAATCAATCTCATAATGTGATATTTTCATGAATGTTCGCTGCAGCCAAAGATCGTGATTCAATCGAGATATGAACGAATGCGCGTTTTGTAAATTACCAAGAGAACGAGTTGCCGCCTCCTCGGAGCATGGAATGGTCATTAGGGATGCTTATCCAATAAGTGATGGGCATACCTTAATCATCCCGAAAAGGCATATTGGTTCATTTTTTGACCTGACTTCAGCAGAGCTTAGTGATCTATTTGCTCTTTTGAACAACGCCAAGACAAATTTGGATCGCGAGTTGTCCCCAGATGGTTATAACGTTGGAATCAACGATGGACCCGTTGCAGGGCAGACCATCCCACATCTGCATATTCATCTCATCCCGCGTTACAAGGGGGATCGAGCGGATCCGCGAGGGGGAGTGCGGTGGATAGTTCCGGAAAAGGCGGATTATTGGAGCAAAAGGTGAGTGTTCCAAAGCCTGAATTTCAGCTGTCGTTTTTAACGAAGTTGCAGCGCTTATTCGCAGAGGGTGACTTCACTGCGACTTACAAATTTGCGCTGCTGATCGCTATTTGCGATATCGCTGTACAGAGTGGTAATGATAGTAACGAACCACTCGTAATTCAGCACCGCAGTCTTGGGTCTAAATTCATAGAGCTTTACTGGCAACAGGCAGCCCCCTTCAATGATGGCGTACTTGTCCAAAACCTAGGTGCTCAAGCGACTGTTGTTTCTAAGATTGCGCGGTTCCGCCTCACCAATGGTTCATTAAATGAAGCGCTTTGTTCAAGTACTTTACTCACGGCAATCACAGCTACCGTGGTTGCGCAGCCAGTCAAGTACTTACAAAATTTAAGTGGTACTACAGATGAGTTTTTATTTGAGCGTCGTAATGGGCAGATAGTGCTGTTGCCTGGGGTTGCATATTGCTTGCGCAGATTTCAACCGCTGGTCAATCGATTAGCGCGCTCACAGTGGGTGAACCATATAAAAAATAACCGACAGAACGCGGTATTGGTTGGTAAAAATAATGACCTTGAAGCATTTCTTTTTCAAACCTCTCGCAGGTCTTTGGAGCAGGTTGCTGCAGGATTGCGCAAGATTTCAAACAAATGCTTCTACTGTGGGAGCAAGCTAACAGATGCCGACGTAGACCATTTCCTGCCACATTCCATGTATCCAAGGGATCTGACACATAACTTTGTGCTGGCTGACCCTTCGTGCAATCGAAGCAAATCTGACGCGCTAGCGGCTAAAAATCATCTATTCCGTTGGTTGGACTTCATAGACAGACACGATGAGAAGCTCACTGAGATAGGTATGAATGCAGGGGTTCCCGTAAATAAAAATGGAAGCTTATCAATCGCTCGTTGGGGATACTCCAGCGGCGTAGTTAGTGGAGCCTACGCGTGGGTGCGATCTAAGGTTTTTGAAAAAATTAAAGTTGATTATTTAGAAAACTGGGATTCAACTTAGCCCCAAAAAAGGATCGCTATGTCAAGCACGATAGGGCAAGGTTGGGGTATCTTGGCACCAGTCTTAGACTTTCAAACTGCGCGCTCGCGAGATCAAATGTTCAGCTGCATATGTTTTGCCAGCGACCATTGACCTGCATTTGACGGCAGCGTTTGGTCCCCAAAGGAGGCAGGTTCATACTAGGTAGTGGCTTTAACTCCATAGATGGCAGGGGCTTCAACCCCGGTAAATTTATTCCAGGCAAATCCAAAGTACTGCCGCATATTTGTTGAACGCTGCAGTTTTGTCCGTAATCGTTGCAGACCCATGACTGCGTGCATGCTGCATTCACATGTGTCGCAAATACGTATATGAAAAGACTAGTTAATATTTTTTTCATTGGTAACTTTCTAAATATGACCTTCAGCATATCAACTAAAGCTGATCTTGGGGGGAATATTTGATTTGCTATTCGTTCAGATGGTCACAGAGGTTTTGACAGGACGCATTCAGCAAGAATTGCTGTCTCCATTGGCAAGCGATGTCAAAGCGCACCCAGAGGCGATTCGAAGCATCTGGAATTAAATGGAAATGGGCTTTTAGAACGCGCTGCGAGCGCAGTATTGCTCCAAAGACAATGCAAGGTTGACAGCGCTGTGCAGTAGCTGAAACGACCCACGGCTTTGAAACACGCCAACCGCTCAGCTTCAGCGCACCCTCCTACTACAAGCCTGGTAGCATCAGCATCCGCCTCCGGCGTGCCAGAGAACACCATGACCACGTGTTGACTGTTTTGAGCGAAACACAGTGCATGTGTCCTCAGGGGGACCCATTTGAGAAAGCGGGGGGTGGGGGTACGGTGGGGGTCGGCGGCGCTGAATTTTGAAGGGGTACCCCTGCCAGCTAGTATGTGCATGGTGCGCGGCACAGTTTCCAACACAGTCGGCTTGACTGATCAAACCGAACTGGTATCCTTCTCCGTCCAATTTCTGTCCAACTGAGCGTCGGTAGAGTCAACCCATACGCAAGCTAACTTCTTGATTTCTTTATTGTTGGTGCAGGGGTAAAACCCGTATGCAACGGATTGCCAATCCATTATCGTCATTGATTTTTATTTGAGTATGGATTTTTAAATGAGCTTTAAATGGGAAGATATGAAAATGATTAAGTATTTCGTCACGTTGTCCTTTATATTTGTATATGGCTTAACGTTTGCTAATACCAATGCAAAGACTCTTGAGCTTGAAATTGCGAAAGTTGTTCGTGCACCGCTTTTTGTAGAGAGTGTACTTGATCAATACGGGCTTCATGGAATGCCCCGCCAAGTTATTAAAGAACATTTTTTAGAAATTTATAAAAACAATGAAGTTATCGAAGTGATTGTCAAAGAATTATTGAATGCAGGGGCTGAAAAATGGGATAAAAAGACGCAGTTTGAGTATGGTCGAAAATTTGGTGCTGAACTATTTTTAACTTATGCTTTGAAAGGAATGCGACGCCTTGATTATCAAGATCAACGGTCATATATTAAATTAATGCTCAATTGGATGGAGGTCGCATCTGATATTGATTGCAAAAAACTGATTGTAGAGGGTGGCAAAACAAGTGCATCAGAGGACTCTGACCTCGAGATGAAATATTATCATTTAATTGAAAAAGAGATTCTTCGTAATTATTTTTTAATATTAAGAAAATCTATTTTGGCAGAGATTCGTGATTTTCCGAGTGTAAGAAATATAAATCAACAGCAAGCTTCGATTGCTGAATCTGCTTACGAAAGTAGATTATTATCGCGGGTCGAATCTGGTTTAATTGATTATAAGATGTTAGAGGCGATGATAGATTTGCCTAATGCCGATCCGAAGTTGGCGTGTTCTGCAGGCAAGCAAATATTTGCGACTATTTTAAGTCTTGATGGATTTGTTGGCGATTTATTTTTACTTAAATTTATAAATTCTTTGCAATAAATTGATTACGTGTATTATCTTTTATGGTAACTATAAGTTTTGGCTATGTGAAGCACTATGAATTGGTATCGCTATTGTGCTTTCCCAATACCTTCTGAAACCGTATTCCGATCCACTTGTGCGTCAATTTATTCTCAAGATTAAAGACTGTTGCAGAACAGCCCACTATCCATCGATTTTTGTGGGCAGTAGTCGTGGGGATGGGCGCACTGGTGACATGCCTCTGGTCGGACCTACATTACCGACTTTTAAACCATTTGAGCGAAACACAGTACAAGTGGTCTCAGTGGGACCCATTTGCGAAATTGGGGGGTGGGAGCACTGTGGGTTTATCTCAAGATGAATATCGAGGGGGTACCCCTTAGTGAAGTGCCATATTTGGTCGGATTTTGGTCAATCGGTTAATATGGCTTCGGGCAAGTAAAGGCTTGTCCAAGTCCTGTCCAACTAGCATTATTTGAGTGGGGCAAAAATCACGCGGAAAAGTGTTTGATTGACTGGGGAGGTGATTAGCTCAGCGGGCAGCCACAGGTTGACCGACTGCCTTCACACGGCAGGGGTCACAGGTTCGAACCCTGTACCACCCACCAGTAATTAGTTAAGAAAATCAAGCACTTAGGAGCAATCTCAGGTGCTTTTTTACGCCCAAAAGTAGTATGAACACGCTTTACTACTATTGTTATGTTTCAGCGCTGGTTTTGTTAGGTTTTGCTGGGGGGCTCAATTTTTCCACCATATAGGACCCCACCCCCTAATTTCCTGTCAGGAGTCCCAACTTGGGCTTGCATACTGTTTTGCACAAACGAACTGCCACTTTTCAAATAGTTAAACCGCATTGAGTTTTCGTATCCCCTCCAACCCGCCAGAAGATTCTTTCAAATCTTCAATGCTTCAAATCCCCGCTTGTAAATCATTGATCTGATTGATGTTTTTCAATCCGATCGCGGTGTGGTTTTGAAGAAAGTACCCCGTCAGAGGGCCTTCCCTCAGATTGAGACGGCGATCTGCTCAGAGCCAATTGACCGAGCGAGTTCGAAAGTCGATTTTTGATACGTACCGATCAGACAGAGCGCTGATCGGCAGATCGGGCAGCGCTCATGAGCGTCTGGAGGTCGCGAGGAACAGGCATTCTTCGGAACGGGCTGACGTTGGACCCCCCAGTATTGCCCGCGGGAATCAAGCCGAATGCGGTTTTTGTGGCAGCTCCGAAGATACGAAAGAGTTGCCCAGTGACCTCCCTGCTGCTCGACTGGCGCCACCCCCAGCGCATCATCAGGATGTGTGTTTGTATGTGTAGCCAGGTTGAGTTTTGCCCGAGGATGTGAGCACGCTCCAAGTGCCTAAACGCAAGGTATGGGTCTCCGTTGGACTCGGCTCGGGTGGCAGCAGCAACCTCGAGCTCCCAGTGGGGTTTGATTCGCTCGTAGTAACTCTTCATGGTGAACCTTGGGTGTTCGTAGTCGTCATGCGGCAGTTCTTGATGGAGACGCATGTAACTGCAACCCGAGTGCCGCGATGACCTTCATGATGGTCGCAAATTCGGGGTTGCCCTCGGCAGATAGGGCCTTGTAGAGGCTTTCGCGCCCTAGCCCAGCGTCGCGGGCAATCTGAGTCATGCCCTTGGCGCGCGCAATATCGCCGAGCGCAGCGGCGATCAGTGCAGAGTCGCCTTCTTGAAGGGCTGCTTCCAGATAAGCCGCCATGTCGTCTTCGGTAACGAGATGCTCGGCGGGGTCCCAGACTCGGGTCTTGGTTTTCGGCATGATCAAAACTCCTTCAGATCGTTTGCCAACGCCTTGGCGTTGCGGATGTCCTTGTCCTGAGTGGACTTGTCGCCTCCAGCCAGCAAGACAATCACGACTTCGCCGCGCTGGATGAAATAGATCCGGTATCCGGGCCCGTGATCGACTCTCAACTCCGAGACGCCCTCGCCAACGGGCTTGGTATCCCCAGCGTTCCCAAGGGACAGGCGCCGGATGCGGATGTCAATGCGGGCGCGAGCGACTCGGTCTCGCAGACCAGCGAACCATTTGGCGTAAGTCTCAGTTTGCTGGATCTGGATCATGCCATTAAATGTATTCCATGGGAAACATTCCCGTCAAGCCCGACTTTAGGCTGAGCATGAGTTCGAATCCCCGACCCCACTAAAAACAGGGGGGTCAAAAACTGAGCGAGTTAGTTGAACAATGCCTTCTGGGCCGCCAGCTAGCTACTAAATACGCCCCCTCCGGGGCATTCATTTCTGTAAACATGCCGGTTGTCTTTGTTAGTTTTATAAATCAACACACGGTTCGTTTTTATTGTCTTAAGTTAGGTCTTAAAAACAATGTCGCACACAACCCGCGCAGCCATTGATTGGCTGGATCGTTGTGATACCGCTCATGCCAATGCTGCTTCACTTTAAACGACGGAATGTTGACAGGGCAGTCTAAAACTTTGAGGTCACCAGAATGCGCCAAAGTTTCCCCAATGTGTCTTGGCAGTGTCACGATCAAATCAGTGGTTGCCAAAATAGCGGGTAGCCCCAGAAACCCTGGCAACTCGAGTAACACTCGGCGATTGATTTTGTGGCGTTTCAGGGCTTCACTTTGCAATACCGCACCCGTGCCTGCTGCAATGAGGATGTGGGCTTCTTCTTTGTATTGCTTGAGGCTCAGGGTTTTGCCAATCCGTGGGTGATTCTTTTTTGACAAACAAACCCAGTCTTGGGTGAACAAGGTTTGTTGATAAAACCCTGCTTCGAGTTGTGGCACCAAACCAATGGCGATATCCGCGTCGCCTGTTTGCAGTGCCAATGGCATGTTGGCATCGATGCGTGCTGCATCAAGTCGTACCTTGGGGGCCAAAGAGCGCACATGTGAAAGCAACTGTGGCAACAAGGTGATGTGGCTTGCATCGGTCATGCAAATTCGAAAACTGCGTTCAGCGATGGCAGGGTTGAAAACGGGTGCTGACTCAGAAAGTTGACGGAATGAGGTCAGTGCCGATCTCACCGTGTCGATGAGCGCGTCCGCACGTGGCGTGGGTTGCATACCTTCGCTGGTGCGAACAAACAGTGGGTCATTGAACTGCGAGCGCAGTTTGGAGAGCCAAATGCTGATGGTCGGTTGGCTCAAGCCCAATGCTTCAGCCGCGCGAGTGACGCTGCCTGTGTGATGCAGCAAGTCAAAGAGGCGCAATAACTTGGCATCAAACAGGTCGGCGGTATGGTCGCTCGTTTCGGGCGATTTGGCTTTGGGCATGTGACGGTTCTGTTTGTATTATTGAATAATGCAATGGCGATTATTGCATCCATTGCATAGACAAAATGAAGGGGTTTGCCTAGCATTTGCCCTCATGAAAATAGTTGTACTTGGCGCAGGCGCATTGGGTTGTGCTTTGGGAAGCGTGCTCACAGAGGGTGGTCACGAGGTGTGGTTGGTTAACCGAGGCCGTGCACATGTCGATACCATGAATCAGTACGGATTGAAGGTGCGTGAAAAGGGTGTGGACCGGTATGTGAAAGTTCACGCTGCCACAACCTGTGCGGGTATTGACATGCGCACAGGGGATGTCGACTTGATCATCGTCTTGGTGAAATCGTTTCACACCCAAGAAGCGATTGCGTCAGCCAAACCTATTCTCGGCCAAGACACCGTGGTGCTTTCATTGCAAAACGGTTTGGGTCACGAAGACATCTTGGCTGAGGCGGTGGGACAAGAGCGTGTGTTGGCGGGCAAGACGTATGCGGGCGGTGTGCTGATAGGTGCAGGGCACATCATCGGTGGCACACAAGGAAAAGATACCCACATCGGCGAACTCAATGGCGAAGTGACACCCCGTGTGACGCGTATTGCCGAGGTTTTCAACCAAGCAGGCCTTTTGACCTATGTCAGCAAAAACATCATGGGCACGATGTGGGACAAGTTGTTGGTGAATGTGGCCACCGGCGCATTGAGTGGCATCACGCGCTTGACCTATGGTGAGCTTTACAAGTTGCCCGAAGTGGAAGCTTGCGCTGTTGCGGCTGTGGCTGAGGCCATGGCCGTAGGCAAAGCCAAAGGCGTCGCTCTGACGGTCACAGACCCCCATCAACCTTGGGTGAAAGCCGCAGCGGGTCTGCCTGCTGAATTCAAAGCCTCCATGCTGCAAAGCCTCGAGAAAGGCTCGGTGACAGAAATTGATTTTGTGAACGGTGCTGTCGTGCGCTGGGGCGCGAAACTTGGAGTGCCGACACCGGTCAACCAAACGCTGGTTGCCTGCATGAAGGGTGTTGAGCGTGGTTTGTTTCCAATGACTGACATGAAAGAAGCAGCATGACCTATTTAAACAAAGCCTATGTAGAACATGTCGCCATTCGGGTGAGAGACATTCATTGGCACATTAAGTTCTTTTACGAAGTGCTCGGCATGGATGTACGAGAAATCGACGGCTCCACCGATGACCCACGCCAATACTGGACGCTCGGTGGATTGCAATTCATGGCAACGCCTGACTTCGAAGCGCCACCCTGTAACGATGGTGGATGGTTAGGTCATTTGGGCGTGATGGTGGATGATTTAGACAGTGCCATCGCTGAAGCGCAAAAGTGGGGTGTCAAGCCGTTGCCGCAGGGCCGCAATTGGCTGCAACTGCCAGATGGTTTGGCGGTTGAATTGATTCAAGCGGCGCCTGGAAGCGTTGCACAAGCACTTTCTGTTAACCCACGCGCGACATAAAAAATGAAACTCACTCCCCCCATCATTGAATTCAAAACACCCGAGAAATATTGGGATGACGCCAAAGAAGGCGATGTGTGCATCAGTCCAAGCTATGACGTGACGGAAGAACGCATCAATGCCTACGCTGTCTTGACCGGCGACTACACCCCTGTGCACATCGATGAAGATTACGCCAAAACCACCCCCTTCGGAACACGCGTGGCGCATGGGTTGTTTGGCCTCTCGATTGCCGATGGGTTGAAAACCCAAAGTGAATACCGTTTCTTACCAGGCATGTCACTCGGTTGGACATGGGACTTTTTGTTGCCCATCAAGATCAACGATATGTTACATGTCAAATTCACGGTGACAGGTTTGAGGGCGAGTAAGAGTCGACCTGGTTGGGGCATTGTCATCTTGCCTTCAGAGTTAATCAATCAAAACGGACAAGTGGTTCACAAGGGCGAACATCGCCTCATGATTCCCCGTCGCCCAGGAACATACTGATGCAAGACTTACCACTCAAAGGCATGCGGGTCATTGACTACAGCCACTTCTTAGCTGGCCCGTATGTGGGGCGTTGTTTGGCAGCTATGGGCGCAGAGGTGATCAAAGTGGAGCGCCCAGGTTCAGGGGACGCAGGCCGCCAACACGCGCATGTGTTGGATGACCAACAAAGTGGGTACTTTCTGCAGCTCAACATGGGCAAAGAAGGCGTGAGTGTCAACATGCGAGACCCACGCGGCAAAGAGTTCATGCAAAAGCTGTGCGACAGCGCGGATGTGTTCATCGAAAACTACCGCCCAGGTGCACTTGAAAAATTGGGTTTAGGTTACAAAGAGTTGTCTGCGCGCAACCCCAAGTTGGTCTATTGCTCGATCTCTGCGTATGGCCACACTGGTCCTGACGCACACCGTGCTGGGTTTGGACTGATTGCAGAAGCCAAAAGCGGCATCATGCAAATGGTGGGTTCACCGGGTGAGTCCCCTCCTTTGCTGCGCATTTCTTTGGGTGACATGTACACCGGCATCCACGCGGTTGCTGCCATCAACGCAGCGCTCTTGGGTCGCGTGACTTCGAGCAGAGGTCAACACATCGACATGGCGTTGTATGACACGCTGGTGTCGATGCACGAATATGCGGTTCAGTGCTACACCTTGTCAGGCGGAACGGTGGTGCCTGTGCAAACAGGTCACGACATGCCCACATCCACTTTGTACGGCGTATTCCGTGCAAAGGATGGTGATTTGGTCATTGCAGCGCAAGTCGACGATGCCTGGATTCGCTTCGCGCAGTTGATCGAAGCGCATGGAGGCCCTGCAGGGTTTGGTGCTGACACCAGATTTCAAACGTTGAATGGTCGCAACCAAGCGCGGGTCGAAATTCTGGATGCGGTGAAACCTTGGGTGGCCGCGCGAACCGTTTCAGAAGTGCTGGCATTGCTGGATGGCATAGACATTCCAAGTGCCAAGGTGCAGCGGATCGACGAAGTGATCAACGACCCGCAAATTCAAGCACGTGGCATGATTTTGGAGCAAGAGCATCCTAAATTTGGCAAATTGCGTTTGCCAAATTTGCCGTTCCGATTCTCAGATTGCGACACCAATGCGCCTATGCAAAAAGTGGCGCCTGATATGGGGCAACACAATGTCGAGGTTGCGCAGAAGTTGGGATATTCAAATGAACAGATCCTCGCCATGCAAAGCGATGGTGTTTTGTTCTCTGAGTGAGTGAGAAAGCAATGACTGATAAATATGCAGTAATTGGCAACCCCATCGATTTTTCTAAGTCGCCCTTCATTCACATGAGTTTTGCAAGTAGTACGCAGCAAGACATTGAGTACACAAAAATCTTAGGACCCTTAGGTGGTTTCAAGGAAACGGTTGATCAGTTCAGAAAAGCTGGTGGTAGGGGCATCAACATCACAGCCCCATTCAAGTTGGATGCCTTTCAATACGCAAGCAAACGTTCGCCAGCGGCTGAACTTGCGGGGGCTGCAAACGCACTATCGTTTGCAGGCGATGAAGTCATTGCCGAGAATTTTGACGGCGTCGGGCTGGTTCGGGATGTTGTTCATAACTTGAAACATCAACTCAAAGACAAAAGAGTTCTGTTGCTTGGAGCCGGTGGGGCAGCGCGTGGTGCATTGCTTCCGTTTCTGTATGAAGCACCAGAATTATTGGTCATCGCCAATCGCACGCTGTCTAAAGCGCAAGAATTAAAGCGTATTGCTGAGAAAAATCAAACGCAACAAAACCAAGTCAGTGCGTTGCCGTTTTCAGCACTTGCCGGTATGCAGTTCGATGTCATATTCAATGCCACCTCAGCCAGTTTGCGAAACGAGTTACCAGCCATATCAACCACTGTGTTTGGGGCTGAATCGCTGGCTTATGAGTTGGCATATGCCAAGGGGTTAACCCCATTCTTGCAGCTGGCAAAAAGCTCTGGCGTGAAACATCTCGCTGATGGCGTAGGTATGTTGGCAGAACAGGCTGCAGAAGCATTTTCTTGGTGGCGGGGTGTGCGCCCTGACACCTCTAAAGTCATTCGAGAGCTCACAGTTCCTTTGAATTGAAAGGCTTGAATCGAAGTGGTTGGTAAATCATTAACAGGCTGAAGGAGACAACATGAAAAAAAATCAATTCGCATTGCAGTAGCTGCCTTGGCACTCGTAGGTGCTTATGTCAGCGCTATCGCACAACCTATTCCAATTTTTGGCATTGTTGAACTTTCTGGTTCTGGCACAACCGCTGGTACCAATTACGACAACGGGGTCAGACTCGCTGTTGCCGAAATCAATACCGCTGGCGGTATTCTGGGGCGCAAAATCGACACGCATCTTGGTACGCGCAAACACAACCGGATGCGTTTTGCTAACATGCTGGAGAAAAACGGTGGGCCTGCAGTATTTGGAGCTGACCTACGTTTCCGCAGCCTTAACGGGAGAAACACCAATGGAGAAGAAGTTCCGGCTACGGTTAAATCCTAGGTCAGCAACAGATACGTCGCTGAGGTCCTCACGCTGTGGGACGACATTGATGTTCCGAGCGCTAAGGTGCAGTACATCGATGAAGTCATTAATGACCCGCAGATACAGGTACGCGGAATGATTCTTCAGCAAGCACATCCACGTTACGGAACGCTACGGTTTCCTAATTTGCCGTTTCGGTTTTCAGACTGCGACACCAACGCGCCTATGCAAAAAGTCGCACCGGATATCGGGGCAGATAACGCGACTGTTGCAGCATCTCTGGGTTCCTCCGATGCTGAAATCGCAGAGCTCGAATCAGCTGGTGTTTTGTATAAAAGATAAAACGACAAGATGAACTTTTCGTTAAGTAGCGATCAACATTTGATGGTCAAGACCATTCGCCGTTTCATCACAGAAGAACTCAAGCCCCTTGAGGAGCTGGTAGAAGCGTCGGGTAGCCTGCCAGATGCTCAAGCGCATTCCATTCATGCGAAAGGCAAGGCCCTTGGTTTTTATGCCTTCAACATACCCGAGGCTCATGGCGGCGGCGGCTTGAGTCACTTTGACCGTATTTTGTGTGAAGAGCAGTTTGGACGGACCACAGATATTCTGATACGCCGAGCCTTCGGTAATGTATATGAACCACTGTTGCATTGTCAGGGTAGGCAGATTGAGCGGTGGTTAGCACCAACGGTTGCTGGGACGCGTACGTGTTCGATCGCAATCACAGAGCCTGGTGCGGGGTCCGACGCCGGGGGTATCAGCACCCGCGCCGTGAAAACTTCGGCGGGTTGGCGTCTGAGTGGTGCAAAGCACTTTATCAGCGATGGTCTCTGGAGTGACTTTTTTCTTGTCTCCGCCAAGACGGATGAAAACGAGATCTCGCTTTTCATGGTGGATAAAGGCTTGCCGGGATTTACTGTCGGTAAAGATCAACCGATGATGGGGTTACGCGGTACCCCTCATGTCGAATTGTTTTTTGACGAGGTCCCCCTGGAGGAGGATGCCTTATTGGGTGCCCCCGGTCAGGGCTTCAAGCTGGCCATGGGGGCCCTGAACGTCGTCCGTCTCGCCCAAGTTGGCGCGCGGGCTGTTGGTAAAGCGACTCACATTTGTGAGAGCATGTTCGATTGGGCGCGTGAGCGGCGCCAATTCGGGAAATCAATCGGCGATTTTCAGATGATCCAACAAATGCTCGCAGACAGCGTGATCGAGATCAACGCTGCGCGGTGGATGGTTTATCGTGCTGCATGTCTGCTGGACGAGGGCCATGATGCCCGTGTCGAAATTAGCATGGTAAAAGTTCATGCAGCAGAGACCTTGGGTCGGGTCGTCGACCGCGCTGTTCAAATTTTCGGTGGCATGGGGTACTGCAAAGATTTACCCATCGAGCGATATTACCGTGATGCAAGGATCTACCGCATTTATGATGGCACAAGCGAGATTCACCGAAGCGTTATTGCAAAAGCTGTGCTCAAAAATGGCGCAATTAACTTCGATCCATTCCACTAATCTTCCATAGCAACTTGCGGAGGCGTTGCGCGGTTTGCTGCATTTGCGGCAGTACGCGATTTACCGCGTTATCAGTAGTCTCATTACCCATTGGCATAGAGATGGAATCCTCATTTCGATCCATCGACCGCCTCCTGATCCTCAAAAAGTCAACCGATTTTCCCAGAGTCCGGCCATTCTGGACGGGCTCTGATTGCTCTCCTTGGAGGGATACAGTCTCCTCGTTTTCGGTCATCCGGAACAATCTCAAATTACACAAACCGTGCAAGTCGCAATCTGCGCTTTGATCTGATTTTTAGTCTGAGGGCAGTTGTTGCCGATCAACAAAGAAGCCCCAACTGCTAGCTGTAACGACCGGCCTGGGCATTACTGGAAATGCCGTTGCTGTGGCTCTACTTGGCTCGGGTCAGCTTCGCCGCCACATTGAAAGTGGCAACAGTGGTGCTGAACCCAGCCTGATTATCGCAAGTTACTTTGACGCTTCAATCTGGGTAATCACCATCGTATTGCCCTCAAGTTCCACTGAAAATTTCACAGCATCCCCCGGAACAAATCGACCTGCGGCTGTTTTGTCTTTGAGGTCAAACACCATGGTCATGCCCGGCATGTCTAAATTAACGATCTCCTCGTGCTTGATGGTTAATTTACCGTTGGCTGTATCCACCCGTTTGACAACACCGTTGGTCATGTCGCCCGCTTGGGCGTAGGACGTGGCAAGTAACACAGCGGTCGCGGCTAAGCCATACAAGGTGTACCCAAAAGAGAATTTGATTGATTTCATATTCTGTTTCCTTCGATTACTTAACGGCGACTTTGCCGACCATACCCGCATCAAAATGCCCCGGCTGCAAACAAGCGAAGTCTACGACACCCGCACGATCAAAGGCCCAAATGATTTCACCAGTCGCCCCAGGATCTACGCTGACCATTTGCGGATCTTCGTGGACCATACCTGGAAATTTAAGCATTTGCTTGTAATGATCAGCCAAATCCTGCGGCGTCCCAAGTACCAACTCATGCTTGAGCTTGCCGCTGTTTTTAACTAACAAACGAACCGTCTCCCCCTTCTTGACCGTCAGGTTTGCGGGCGTAAAACGCATGTTATCCGTCATGTCGACGTTGATGGTGCGACTGACCTTAGAAGCCTTCCCTGGCTGACCAATAACACTGGCGCCATGCCCGTCGCTATGGCTGTGCGCATGCGTGCCGCTGGCCCATGCGGTCGCGCTTGCAAGCGCAACGCTGGCGGCGATCAAGCTAACACGGGTGATGGATTTCACTGTTCTTGTCATGATGAGTTCCTTTTTTAAAAAATAAAGACTTAGCCGCCATGTTGATGCGACCGGGGTTTACGAATCTGCACTTCAATATCAGCGGCTTGCTCCAAAGGCATGGCGCTACTGGTCTTCTTGCCTGCGTCTCTGTGGGGTTCCGCCATCGCACCGGTATATTCCGACGCGACGGTCCCCGGTGGGTGCTCATACCAACCAGGGTTCGAATAATCACCCGGTGGTTGGTTATCACGCACCTTGAGCACACTGAACATCCCACCCATCTCCACGGAGCCGAAGGGGCCTTCGCCGGTCATCATCGGAGCGGTATTCTCCGGGATGGGCATCGCCATTTCAGTCATATCCGCCATACCGCGCTCACCCATCACCATGTACTCGGGTAACAATTCTTGAATTTGGCGCGTCAACCCCTGGTGATCCACCCCAATCATCGTTGGGACGTCGTGACCCATGGCATTCATGGTGTGGTGACTCTTATGGCAGTGCATCGCCCAGTCACCTAACTCGTCGGCGATGAACTCGATTTGTCGCATCTGCCCCACCGCGATGTCCGTGGTCACCTCTGGCCAACGTCCAGCCTTCGGTGTTGGGCCACCATCGGTGCCGCTGACCTCAAACTCATGGCCGTGGACATGGATCGGGTGGTTCGTCATGGTGAGGTTACCGATACGCATCCGCACGCGGTCGCCTTTACGAACGTTGAAACTGTCGATACCAGGGAATAAACGACTGTTCCATGACCACAAATTGAAGTTCAGCATCGTCATGATTTTGGGCGTGTAGGCGCCCGGCTCTATGTCATAACTGTTCAACAAAAAGCAGAAATCGCGGTCTACCGGTTCAATCAACGGGTGCTTCTCACGGGGATGTGTCACCCACGAGCCCATCATGCCCATGGCCATCTGAGTCATCTCATCCGCGTGCGGATGGTACATAAAGGTTCCGGGGCGACGTGCCACAAACTCGTACACAAAGGTTTTGCCTGGCGGGATAGCCTTCTGGTTGAGACCAGTCACACCGTCCATACCATTGGGCAAGCGCTGTCCATGCCAGTGCACGCTCGTGTGCTCAGGCAAACGATTGGTCACATAAATGCGCACACGGTCACCCTCTACGACCTCAATAGTTGGGCCGGGCGACTGCCCGTTGTAGCCCCACAAGTGGGCTTTGAAACCGGGCGCCATTTCACGCACTACCGGTTCCGCCACGAGGTGGAACTCCTTCACACCCTCACGCATGCGCCACGGTAGTGTCCACCCGTTGATCGTCAAAACGGGGTTGTAATCGCGTCCTGTTGAGGGCACCAGCGGCGGCATGGAATCTGGGGATGGTTGGGTCACCAACTCCGGCAATGCAGCCATGGCAACAGGCGACACGGCTGCGGCAGCAACCGCGCCACCACTGACACCAGCAAATTGTAAAAATCGACGTCGTGCTTCTAACATGGGCTGAGACTCACTTGTAGGTTGTTTGGAGGTCATCATTAGTGACCTCCCGCATTGGCTGTTGAAGCGCCAGTCGCTTGGATGGCTACTCCACCTGACGGGCTGCTGATGAGACTTTCAGCCAGCGAGGCCTCGGCCAACCAAAACTGCTCGCTGGCTTTAAGCGCGCTTTGCACCACACCGACTTGCATACGGGCATCGGCCAGTAACTCCAAAGTCCCGATCATCATGCCGTTGTAGCGGTACTGGTTTTCTTCCGTCATGAGTTGCCGCACCGGAATAATTTCTTCGGTGTAGTGCTTCGCGATATCAAAGGTGGTGCGATAAGCCCCATAGGCTTCACGCACCTCCGAGCTGGCATTCAAAACAGCCGACTCGTATGCATTGATGGCAGCCAAGGTTTGCGATGCCAAACGACTGCGTTGCAGGTCTCCCCAGTCAAACAGCGGTAACTTGATGCTGATCTCGTTACCACTGGAGCGACTCACTGCGCCATCGGCTCGGTCAGTCGTTTTGGATTGGCGGATACCCCATTCGATATCAGTGAAACTCGTGATATCCCCCAACCCTTGGGCTTTTGCGGCGTGCTTCAGCGCCAGAGCTGATAATTTCACATCGAGCCGTGCGGTGACCAATTGGGTATTGATCTCATTCACGGCACGAGGCGCCTTCGGCAGCGCTGGTAAGCGCTTAGGCAGCTTGAAGCTCGCCAACTGATCAGGGCGCAACCCCAGGAGTCGAATCAGTGCCTCGCGCGTACGCTGGCGCTGGTACCGGGTAGCCGCGAGGCTGACTGCGGCATCTGCTGCATACATCTGTTGAGAGCTCCGCTCCAGCACGGTGAGGTTGCCTGTGCGCTGCATACGTGCTGCGAGGGTCGCACTGGCGTTAGCACTGCGCATGACTTGCCCGGCATAGTCCTCGGCTGCGGCTGCGGCAACAGCCGAAACCCACGCTTGCTTGACTTGCGCAACAGCCCGCACAACACCCGCAGCCAATTGCAGCTGGCTTGCATCGACGGCGTGTGCCGCGATTTCCTGTCGCTGGTGAAACGTCAAAAGATCAAGCAGACCAAAGGACAAAACACTTGTGAGCTCGGCATCGGCGGCGCTGGTCATGCGCTCGATGCTGATGCTGGGATTCAAAATACGCCCCCCCTGCGCTGCAGCAGCCGTATCTGCCACACCCTGCGCGAGCAGCGTTTGAAACGCTGGACTGTTCAGCAACATGACGCGCACGGCATCCGCCTGAGACAAAGGCTTTTCGAGTAGGGCGTCAACGCGGGTACGCGCGTCCTGGCGAACGACATCTGTGGTGCGCAAATCGACTGCATCACCGACAAATAGTTGGGTCGCCCCATTGACGGCTTGAATGGACTGGGTAGGCGTCATGCTGGCGCAACCCGCTAAGAACAACACCACCACGATTGCTGCAGCTCGCTTGAGGGGACGGGACTGATGCATGCTCATTTTTGCGCCTCCGTGGCTTTCAGGGCACGTTCTCGGCGCCGCGCATCGGCGGCCTCTTTGGCGTAAGCGCGCCAACCGCCACGTGCATCAACGGTGGCATTTGAGGTCGCCCATGGCGCGATGGCCGTGTCACCCCACGGAACATAGCCCTCGAAGGCGGAGGTGTACGCCGCGTTGATAGGAGGCGCCTCGGGTGCAGACGCAACTGAGTCAGCTTGAGCGTGCGCCAGGCTAGCGGCGGCCCACACCAAGCTGGTGATAAAGCATTTTTTCATGGCATTTTTGCCGCTTTCGGCGGCACTATGTCGGAGAACTGGTAGCGTCGCGATTGGCGCGCATGGCGCAATCGCGGCGGAGTCGGCTAACGGCTAAGCGTTTTGACGCCGTGGCGGCCTAAGAAGACCGTCAAGCGTGACCTCGGTCAGTGGCTTGATCGAATAAGCAACAAGCAGCGCTGGTGCGTACACGGCTGACATGCTCAGTGACACCGCATTCGGTAATGCCGTGCAGGCCACGCAAGCCGTGCAACTGCCGTGCTGTTGTGTCTGGTCTGCGGCCTCATGGCCAGTGCAGGCGTCGTGGGTCGCCGCGATGGATACGTCAGGCGCGTGCGTGGCCTCCATCGTTATAGTCCGCGCCATGGCAGGCTGCGCCAATAGTCCGAAGACCATAAGCAAAACAACCAGCAGCTGGCGAATAGATACATAGCGCATGGACGTCAGTGTAGGCGAAGCCGGAAAAAGTTCCAAGAAATATAGTGGCGGCCTACGCCAGCGGGAATCCCGCCGTATTATCGAAGATCGGTCGCGTAGTCCTGTCCCTCAAAAAGTCAACCGATTTCCACAGAGTCCGGCCATTCTGAACGGACTCTGATTGCTCTTCTTGGAGGGTGACAACGGACTTGTATTCAAGTAATCGAACACTTGAATACGATGGATGCAAATAACCCTCAATCTATAAGTGCGGTAACTCTTGCCCAGTTCACAGGCACCGCTCAACACTGGCGCGTCGCACGCCAGCTAGTGGATATCCAGCTCAGATTTGCTATCTTCCTGGCGGTTGCGGTAGGATTGTGACGCCGTTGCGATGGAGTTGTGACGGCACTGTTGCAGGCGTTCCCTTTGAAGGGCAGGGGTGATACGCTCGAATACTGTGCTACCAGCCAGTAAAAACTTACGATAAATCGAAGCGTTCTTTATATGCCAAATGCGGTGTAAAAGTGGGTTCCTGCTGATCGAGGAGGTGGGGTCGCCAGGTGACTTCTAGCTATCCAAAGCGTATCAAATACGTTTGAACGAGACGCCCCTTTCCTCAACTGGTAATCGTCACCTTTTGGAGTTGCGGCGGTACGTCCGGATTGAGACCACGCGTGACGGCTAGCTGATCAACGTAGACATAGAAGGTAGTAATCCAAGAGATTACGTCGAGGTAAGCGTCACCAGTGCCATGAAATGATGTGCCGGCGTTAGCTGCCGTATTCGCAGTGAATAGTGTCACTGTTGCCCCGGATTGACGTAGTCTTGAAGCCAAGTCGATAAGGCCTGTAGTGTCGGGCCCGGGTGGCGCTATCACCCACACGTTTGTGTTTTTGCTAACGAGCGCGAGCGGTCCGTGTTGAAATTCAGCTGCGCTGTAGGCCGTCGCGTGTATTTGGCACGTTTCTTTGAGTTTGAGCGCCGCCTCTTCCAATGCGGTCATCATTGGCCCTCGACTGACCAGCAGCAAGCTCTCTGTTTGAACCAGCGGTTTAATCAGATCGTCCCACTGAGTCTCAAGTGCGCGCTCAAGGTGCGTTGGCAGAGTTCGGAGCGACGCTTTAACAGTGTGATCATTTTGCCAAGTGCCCACGAAGTCGAGCACTGAGGCCAGACTGCAGATAAAACTTTTTGTCGCCGCAACGCTTTGTTCCACACCAGCACCCATAGGCCAAACCCATTCAGCGGCTTGGTGCATGGGGGCATCTGTTGCATTCAAGATAGCCACTGTGAACGCTCCTTTGCGGCGCGATAGTTTGAGACAGTCGAGCAGGTCGGTGCTTTGACCCGATTGAGAAATCGCAAATGCCAGTGTGTTTTCGAAGTCGAGGCGCTCAAACCCAGTTTTGAGTTGTGATGGCGGACAAGAAAAGCTCCAAATACCGTAACGCGCTTTAAGTAGGTGATGAGCGAGGGTGGCGGCATGGTCGGAGCTGCCCCGCGCAAAGCTAACTGCCATTCGAATCGGTTGTGTACGAATAGCCTGAATCACCTGTAGCCGCTCCGCTTGCATCGAAGTCAGATACTTTGCGATCAGGTCAGGGGCCTCGCGGGTTTCGAGACTCATTAGGGTTGGCATCAGTCCTCCAGTTGTAGCGGCCAGACAGCATCATTGGCGCGCCAAATTGCAGATTGCGGGGTCGACCATTCGCCGCAGTTCCAGCGTAACCATCCATACAGAGCGGCGAAAGGAAAACCCAACGAGTCACCGCCAACCGACGCGACGCGCTCGGCCCCACGGCGCGCGCTATCCATAAACCACACAGGCAGCAGAAGATGATAAGGATTACGTGCAACCTCACCGACGTGAAATGCGAGACCTTGCATGAGCGTGGCAACCGATTGAGGTTCAAGCTGAACCGCAAGCTTGGGGTGCATTTGGGTGTTCCAGTATTCACTTAGGAGAACATCGACAGGCCCAACGAGTGCAAGCGGTATCGCCGCTTTAACCAAGTGATATGTGGCGACGTGCGCGGGGTGGCCATCTAACTCGTGCGGGCAAATGATGACACGTGGCTTGAGTGTGGCGAGTATTTCTACAGCAGCGTTAACGGCGTGCTGCCACGCCTCTGTTTCCTGCAGAGCGCCACTCGGACTTACGCCCTCCAATGAGACACCGGGGGTGCCAGATGCCGCCACCAATTCAAACCCTAAATAGCGGCAACAATCGGTCAGTTCTGCCCATCGCGGGGCGCGTCTGTCCAGACGGCTACCAAGCGTCACCGCTACATTGACGACACGCCACCCGCGCTCGTTTGCCAGCCGCAGTGCAACGCCCCCCATGATCGCTTCATCATCAGGGTGGGGTGAGAAGATAGCGCAAACGGGGGCGTTCGGCTTGGGTTCAGCGGGCGTGGCTGATCTTGATGAGGGGCGCTCGTTGACGGGCGTGTCAAACGCGCGCAAGTAGGCCTCGACATGATCGAGGAATGGTGGGCGCTCAGTGTGACTCATTGCGAGGTGACGTGTCGTCTATCGACAAACAGGTACCCAACGCCGATCAGCCCTGCGTCAGGGCCGAGGCGTGCAGGTTGGATATCTACTTTAAATAAGTCGGGTGTGTCCTGCTGCATCGCCTGCTTAATCAGTTGGATCGTCAGTGGGGCCAGTCCGACGCTCCCACCAATAAGAATACGCCGGAGGTCTAAAGTCGCACTGATTTGCAGAAGGCTGGTTTTAACCGCTAAGGCCGCGTTTTGTAACAATGTCAGCATGCGCACATTGCCATCGGTCGCGAGCGTGTGAACTTCAGCTGCATCGACTTCGCGCCCCAATTCTCTCGAGGCCTGTCGTGCGAGCGCTGCGCCAGAGGCGACCGTCTCTAGGCATCCCAACTGGCCACAACTACAGGGTTGACAGCCATCAAGGGCATCAACTTGGCTACGGGAGTGCCCTAGGTGACCGGCCAACCCTCGTGGCCCGTGACGCAATTGGCCATCAAGAATCAGGCCTGCCCCGACACCAGTTGATAGTGTGACAAACATCAGGTCCTTATCACTTGATTGCACGCGGTATTCGCCCCAGGCGGCCGCTTGTGCGTCATTAACAATGATAACGGGTAGGGTTGTTAGCTTCTCTACGGTCGCGCGGAGAGGGTAGCCGTTCCAGAACGAGATCATGCTTCGGTTTACGGCGTACATGACAGCGCCATCGGTAAAACCTGTTGCGCAGACAGCCACCGCATTGATACCTGAGGCATTGCGAATAAGCAAGGCAAGACAGTCCTCGAAATCTGCCGGGCTTGCCGGAGTTGGATAGACCGCGCGGTCGGCAATTTTCCCCTCAGACCAGGTTGCCACTGATATTTTTGTGCCACCGATGTCGATAACCAGTATGGTCATTGCACTGCTCTCAGAGTGCGGACATAGCTTGCCACCATCAACTCAAGTCGGGTTAGGGCAGAGCCAACTGTGACTGCTTTGGCACCCAGTTGTAGTGCGCTTGCTGCTTCCGACGCGTTTCGAATGCGCCCCTCTGCGACAACCCAACAGCCCGCTCTGGTCAAGGACCGAATGAGCGCTGCATCGAAAGGGGCATCGTCCGGGCAAGCCGTCTCAGCGGTGTAGCCGCTAAGAGTCGTGCCGATCAGATCAAAACCCATGGCGTGTGCCAGCACGCCATCGTCATAGGTTGCGCAGTCTGCCATGGCAAAGCAGCCATGCTGGTGAATAGTGGCCAGCAGATCAGCAACAGCTGTTGGCCTACTGCGTTTTGTCGCGTCGACCGCGATGACCTGAGCGCCAGCAGCTGCCAGCTCAATCACATCTGCCGTGTACGGGGTGATGCGTACCGGAGAGTCGGCGAGGTCGCGTTTGACAATTGCAACAATCGGTACTTTTACCGCTTGCGCGACCTTTTGCACGCGCGTGACACCCTCAATGCGAACCGCCGCTGCGCCACCGTCCTCACAGGCTTTGGCCATGGCGACTACCATGTCGTCGGTGTCCATTGCACCGTTGGCCACTGGCTGGCAAGACGCAATGAGGCCGCCGCTGAGGCGTTCTCTGATTGATATGTTATCCAGCACCGAACGCATTTAGGTCAGCAATTGGTGGATCATCAAATGAGCGTGGATACGTGTTTGAACGGCTTCCGGTAGGGCCCGGTTCGGCCTGCGCATCGCGCTATTCTCAATGATGCCCATTTGCTGCATCGCGACTTTGAAACTACCGACGCCAGAGGCGCCGGGGCTCACAGCAGGAACCGACCAAAAAACCATTTGGAACAAATCAATGAGGCGATCTTGTTCACGTTTTGCGTCCGCAAGGCGCCCCGCCATCGCTGCCTCATACAGTCGAACATAGGCGGTCGGATCGACATTGCCGAGACCCGGCACGCACCCGTGTGCACCCGCCAAAATTGCGCTATCCACCACAATCTCAGAGCCAGTGAACAGACGGAAATTAGGATTGCCCTGGAAATCACGCAGTAGCATGCGGAAGTTACCCTCGTCGCCACTGCTGTCCTTGAGTGCGACGACCAAGCCCTCATCAACAAGTTGGTGAATGGTATCTCGCTGCAGTTTGAGCCCGACGCAGACAGGAATGTCATAGGCAACCAAGGGCAGCGTAATCTCGTCTTTAATAAAGCGAAAGTGATCGATCGTCTCGGCCTGACTGGTACGGGTGTAAAAGGGCGCGGTCACAACGAGACCCTGGACGCCAGCGGCTTTTGCCTGTCGCGCGTGGCGTAAACACATGTCGGTAGCCGTATCCATTACACCGGCCACAACAGGTACTTGGCCATTGACCTCTTCAAGCGCGCAATCCAGTAGGGCTCGTCTTTCGTCCTCACCTAGCAATACACATTCACTGGTGGAGCCCAGCATAAATAGACCGTGAACGCCCCCATCAATTAGGTGACGAACGACGCGTCGCAGGCTTTTGAAGTCGACCTGGTTATCGCGGGTGTAAGGCGTAACGACAGGGGGTACGATGCCCTTGAGTTGATTGCTAAATGACATACGAGGATCTTTCAAAATAAATCAGATACCCATTAACCATTGCGGCAAGAAGGTCACGATGGGCGGCCACAGGATCATCATCAGTAACACGATCAAGAGCGGCGCAAGCCATGGGATGACGGCCACGGCAAGCTTATGAACAGGAAAATTATGGCTTTGTGCAACGACGAATAACACCATGCCAAGCGGTGGGGTGAGAGTGCCGATCATCAATGTCATGATCACGATGACGCCGAAATGTACGGGGTCAATGCCGAATCCCAGCGCAACCGGAACCATGGATGGCACCAGTACCAAAAGCAGGGCCAGTACTTCGATGAAACACCCCAAGATCAACAGCAAACCGCAGGTTAGTAAGAGAAAACTAACCGGCCCAACCGCTAGCGAGGTGAAGAGTGCACTGAGTTGCGCGGGCGCATTCTCCATCGCCAAAACGATGCCCATCATCGACACACCACCAATGATCCAGGCGATGCTAGAGGATACGACTACCGTTTCGTAGAGGCATTGCCACATACGCGATAGGTTCATCTCTTTGTATATAAACCGGCTCACCAGCAGTGCGTAGACCACTGTGACAGCGGCGGCCTCGGTGGGCGAGAAGAAGCCACTGAATATGCCACCGATAATGACGACAGGCGTCATCAAGGCGGGAAAAGACTTGGCTAAACGCTGCCGAATTTCTTTGAAAGTGGCGCGGGGCTCGATAGGCAGATCGCGGCGCAAGGCGACGAGATACAACATGATCATCATCGCAGCGGTGCAGAGCAGGCCAGGAATGATGCCACCCAGAAATAGTCCACCAATCGAGGCGCCAGAGACGACGCCATAAACGACCATCGGGATACTCGGTGGAACCAATGGCCCTAATATTGCAGAGACCGATGTCAAGACTGCAGCGAGGTCATGCGGGTAGCCTGCCTCTTGCATGGCGCGGGCCTCGATTTTTCCCAAGCCCCCAGCGTCGGCCAATGCAGACCCCGACATACCTGAAAAGAACAGACTGGCGAGGATGTTGACATGACCCAAACCACCTCTAAAGTGTCCAACCAGCGAAGTTGCGAAGCCGAAAATATGGCGCGTTATGCCCGATGCGTTGAAGATGTTTGCGGCCAAGATAAACAGCGGTACTGCAATGATTGGGAAACTGTTTAGTCCGTCAACGACGCGTTGCGCGGCAAAGTTGATGCCGATACCTGCGTAAGCGAAGTAACCCAGCGATGCCAACACCATTGACATACCAATGGGTGTACCCAGTAGGACCAGAATCAGCCACGCCGAGAGAAACAGAGTTAGTACCATTGCGGGCTGCTAAGTTATGGGGCAATTAGTCGATGAATAATTCGGTGTGCCCACAGCAGCATGGCGATGGGTAGGGCGGCATAAAGGACGGCGTCGGACACGGGTAATGTGACGGACTCGTTGTACCAAGTTCTCAGGACTCCCTTGTAGCCCAACCAAGTCAAGAACAACACAGTGGCTAATGCCACGACCTGCTGTAATTTTTCACTGATGAATTGCGTTTTGCTTGACCAAAAGCTCGTGAGTATCTCCATGCGGAGGTGCTGACCGTGGGCCTCAGTCGCGGCACAACCCAGTAGTGCCAACCAAACCCACAGCCAGCGCGTTAGCTCCTCAGTCCAGACGCGACCAGGAAAAAAACCAAAGCGTCCGAGGATCTGCAAGAAAATGACGCCACAGAGCGCGATCATGAGTATCGATGCGACCCAGCCTTCCCAGCGTGTTGGCTGGATCACTGGTTCTGGATCATTTTCTTGCTGAGCTTGCATTAACGTCTCACTTCACGTCCATGATCTTTTGGATTTCGCCCTTGCCAAATTCGGCTTCGAGCTCGTCGTAATAGCCTTTCATCGCTGCGCGGAAGGGCGCAGTGTCTGGTTGTGTGAAGGTAATACCGCGACTCTTGAAGGTGTCGATCAAGCTCTTCTCCTTATCGGCGACCAGCTTACTGCTAACCCGACCACCAGCTTCTGCCGCTTCGGAAACCCACTTGCGTTGCTCTTCGGTTAATTTGCCCCAAGACTTCTCACTCATCAGGATGGAGGAGCTGGCGATGAAGTGACCTGTCAAGGCGATGTGTTTCTGAACTTCATAGAGCTTGGCAGCATCGATCGTTGGCAGCGGATTTTCCTGCGCATCGACTTGCTTGGTTTGCAGAGCCAAATAGACCTCTGCAAATGCAACAGGGGCAGGTGTAGCGCCGACAGCCCTCGCGTAGGCAATTAAGAAGGGCACGTTGGGCGTGCGCATCTTCAGGCCTTTTAAGTCAGCCATGCTGTTGATTGCCTTGTTGGCTGTGGTGTGACGGGCGCCCTCGTACCAGACGTCCAACACGCGGATGCCCTTTTCTCGGAATTTCGCATCCATCTTTTGACCAACAGGGCTCTTGATCACTGCACGCAGGTGCGCGTAATCAGAAATGACATACGGCGCACCAATGAGTTTCAGCTCAGGGATGACATAGCTCATGTCGGGATACCCTGTCATCGCCATATCCAATTCGCCGGCTTGCGCCTGCGCGACCATGGCTTTGAAGTCGCCCAGTTGTGAGCTGGGGAAAATGCGTAAGGTCATAGCGCCTTTCGAGAGCTTCTCGAGGGTGTTCTTGATTTCCAACGCACCTTGATACGAGGGGTGCGTCTCCGGTAATTGCATACCCAGACGGAGCGTGGTCTGGGCGTAGACCGATCCAAGCCCGATCGTCAACGCGGTGCCGATCAACCATTTTTTGAATTGCATCATGATCTCCTCATGGCCAATTGAAATCGGTAATCCCGCTGGGCCATGTTGAATCAAGCGGGGCCAAGAAAAATCTAGTTAACTGTTTTGGCGGGAAAGAATTCGCTTTCTTATTTCCTGAAAATGTCGCTCGTGGGCTAATTGCAGCTGGATGACGTCCCCTTGGGATAGCCGCTCTACGATCTCAAGGTGCTCTTGGGCAGTTTGCTGCCCTGAGCTGGGGGCAGCTACCGGCAGTGTGTGCGCCATTTTTTGGAACACCTTCCAAAATAAGTCCACCAACCGATCGAGGAATGGGTTTTCAAGGCAGCTGAAAAGGCGTGCATGAAATTGCCGATCCTCGTCTGCAAAGCTCTTGCCCTCTTCAGCCATTTGTTTCATCCGCATCGCGAGGTGTCGCAATTCATCGATGTCCGCTTTGGGAATGATTTCGGCAATCTTGGCGATCATGCCGACCTCCAGCGCTGTGCGAACCTCGAGTAACTGTGTCAGCTGTGCGTTGTCAGCAAGCATCGAATAGGGGAGGTTTTCGACAATCGAGTCGAAGGAGAAATCGGCTACATACACGCCGTCGCCGTGCCGCGCCTCGAGCACGCCAACGGACTCAAGCGCCTTGACACCCTCCCTGAGTGATGGGCGGCTGATGCCCAACTGCTGGGCCAATGTGGCTTCAGGGGGAAGTGGCTTGCCTACGGTGAGGCCATTTGACTCGATGAATTTGCGAATCTCGAGCGCGGCCATTTTGTAAGCGGGTACTCTGGTGGACAACTTCATTTGGCAGGGCTTTTTCGATCAGCAAGATATTGCGCATTCATAAGATATCAGAGGTCAGAGGACTTGATTGGATGCTAACGAATCCGATGATTGACGTAATTAGTGATTACCCGTGGAGCCAAACGGCTCAGATGAGTTGGCGCGCTTGACCGGTAAATCGATTCGAGGTGCCCAGCATCGGGAGTCCAAAAGACACTTTTGGTCTACTGGAATGTGAACTTAGTCAGCTTGCGACTTTGCGTTAGACTTGCAGCGCCGTTGCAGTGGAGTTGTGACGGCACTGTTGCAGGCGTTCCCTTCACACGGCAGGGGTCACAGGTTCGAACCCTGTACCACCCACCAGTAATAAGCCAGTTAAATCAATCACTTACGAGAAATCGAAGTGTTTTTTTTACGCCTAAAAGTGGTATGAACACGCCGTACCAGGGTTCATATATTTTCGCGCTGCTTTCCTGAGACGTCTCCATGCCGGACGGCACGGCCCAGGCGTTCATTGCAGATCGTAGAAGTCTCCCTGAACGAAGTTCAAATAGACCGTTTCAATACGCATCGGTAAATTCACATCGTCGTCAAAATAAAGGAGGCAACGATGACATTAGAAATTTCAAAACGAGCGCTCATCTTGGGTGCAATGGCAGGTGTGGCCACGCTTGGCGTGGCTTGTGCGGACACGCAAGCGTCTGTACTTGAAGGGAATAAGCAGTTGTGCCGTGACTATTTCCAAGCCTTTCTAAAAGGTGACAAGGCGTGGATGAAGAAGCACATTGCTCCCACTTTTGTGCGGCATGACCCAGGCTTACCCTTTGAAGTGAAGGGACCAGAGGGGGTCGCTAAATTACATGACGTATTGATGCCTGCGTTTCCAGACATGGAACTGCCGCTTCTGGATTTCATAGCAGAAGGCGATAAGGTTTTGGTCAGACTTAAGGTCAAGGGAACGCACACTGGTCCGTTCGGCGATATGGCGGCAACTGGCAAGAAAATCGACATTGATGTGCTCGATCTGTTCCAGTTTAAAGATGGTGTGCTGGTCGAGCACTGGGCATTGCTTGACAACTTAGGCATGCTCAAACAACTTGGCGCTGTGTCTTAAGAACCAGACAGATGCTTTGCGATTTGGTCGCTACGACCCCTGGTGTTAATGGCGGCAAAGTACCGGACAGAAGCCGGTTCGTTGCCGCCTCATTGACTGACGTCTCTGGGGTACCCCTGTTGCAATGGTGCCGTCATAAATCAGTCAGATGCCGGTCAATAACGACCGCGACGTGATGCGCACGCTCGGTGTGGTGGTCTTGGATTTGATACCGGCAACTTGTTCCGTCTGCAACGATTAATGAGTCCGTTCTGACCCTCAAAAAGTCAACCGATTTTCTGAGAGTCCAGCCATTCTGAGCGGACTCTGATTGCGATAAAAACAGGCCTAATATGGCAACGTCTATTTTGGAACAGTGAAGCGAGTGTCAACATGTCAAAAGCCTATGTCATCGGGAATATCACAATCACCAATGCGGATGGTTACGCTCACTACAGTGCGCGGGTGCCAGCCGTGGTGGCGGCTTTCGGTGGACGTTACCGCGTGCGTGGAGGAATCGCCACAACTTTGGACGGTCAAGCTAGCGATGCACGGCACGTAGTCATTGAATTCCCAAGTCGCGAGCAGGCGCAGGCTTGGTACGACAGCGTGGATTACCAATTGATATTGCCGCTGCGGTTGAACAACTCTACAGGTAACGTGGCGTTGGTCGACGGTATGGATTGAGCAGAAACCGTTTACGCGCTCATCTGCGAAAGGTAGCTGGCGTTTGTTTCGTGATGGGGTCACAAATAAACATTTAATGACCGCTGACTATGTCGTCGAACACATCCCATACTCAATTACGCCTTTAGCACCGCCAGCATAATTTGGCGCTACACGTTTTTGAAGCGGCGAGTTGACATCGCCTCTTGCACAGCTTGCTTACAGGTAGTCTTTTTTGCATCACTTTTGAACGTAAAAACGCACTCAGATCTCTCGTAAATACTTAACAGGCTTATTACTGGGGAGGTCCAGTGCTCGATGAAAAGTGTCTAACGATTTTGGGGGAAGGCCAGCCAGTTTCTTAAATGTGCCACGTGAGCGTGGCTTATGAAGTCCGCATTTGTGCAGCTCATGGTTCAAATGGAGCTAGAGCCTCCAAATGGAGATCCGGCTTCCTTGGGTTTATAAGGAAGACCATCGCTGACAATTTTTGTTGATTCATCTCTTGGCATGGTTAGCATCTCCTGCGCAGAAGAATTAAAAAGCATTGCTGACAGATTTCAGTCTGAAAAATGGTAACGCCTATGATCATTGCTCTCCAATCAAACATAGAGGATATTTGAATGATCAAACTCATCAGCGCTACACCCAGCCCCTACGCCCGAAAAGTGAGGGTTGCTCTGGCAGAGAAAAATATTCCGTTCGAATTAATCACTGAGGTTCCATGGAATCACGGGGCCTTGACTGAGCAGCACAACCCGCTTGCTAAGCTACCCGTATTGATACTCGAAGATGGCAGCAGCATCTATGACTCGCGCTTCATCCTTGAATATTTGGAATGCATGTATCCTCAAACGCCACTTTTATCAAGCGAAGTGCTGGAAAGACTGGTTGCGAAAAAATTGGAAGTGCTGGCAGACGGCATATGCGATGCAGTGGTATTGCTGTTTTTCGAACGCATGCGGGGTGAGCACGCAAGTGCAGAATGGACGGCCCGCCAAGTACACAAGATCGAGGGAGGAGTTAGAGAGTTGGCAAGGTTGATCGAGAAACGTCAATTTGCGATAGGTGACCAGTTTGGTTTGGCTGACATCGCCGTTGGTGCTGCGCTTGGTTATTTGAAAGTACGGTTCACGGACTTTGACTGGCAGGTCTTGTATCCCTCATTGGCTAACTACTCAACCAATCTGGAGCAGCGACCTTCTTTTCAAAGTACACAACCTTACCCTCAGACCATCACAGATAAAGTGGTTTGAAACCGTTGGAAACTTTACGACGGGTACATTAATGGGTTAGCGAAGAAATATCAAAATTCACGGACGAATTTATACGGACTCTCGCTCCGCCAATAAGGCAACTACGAAGCCCCTGATCAGCAACAGTCAGGGGCTTTTTCATAGGTGAAATCCTTTCACCTAGTTTTATTTGGTCGCACCTTGCACCGTCCATTATTGATTCCACGGCTTCCGTGCGCTCGTACCCGACAGCAGCGAACTTGTATGCAAATTACAGTGGGTGGAAGGGTGCGCGCGAGCCGATAGGCACCCTGCAACACGCAATCGGATCCAGCTAATTGGCCAACAACTTCCCGTTCGAAGCCGGCTGTGGACACTGCCGTCTGAGGGCAATGCCTGGGCCCGCCATTTTGATTGCCTTTGATGCGCCTATTTAGCGCGTAATTGTTTAGCGCCGTCGCAAGCGTGCATTTTTCAAAACAGTCAGCTAACTCCAGTCCAAAGCTGAAACTAAAAACTTTGTAATTAATGAGTGTGCTACTCCCATACTACAAAGCCAGCTTATATGATCTAAGGTATTGATTTTTATAGATAAATTGGTAGTGAAACACGTCTTCACACGGCAGGGGTCGCAGGTTCGAACCCTGTACCACCCACCAGTAATAAGCCAGTTAAATCAAGCACTTACGAGAAATCGAAGTGCTTTTTTTTACGTCTATTGGTAGACGCAAGGGAGAAGGGTACGAATTCTCAGCTCATCTCGGCGTTACTAACGTTCGCCATCTCCAGCCCGAGCACTGTCTTGACTGAATACAGAAAAACCCTGATTTTTAAATTTAGACGGTTTGCCAGTCCACCCCCTATACTTTTCAGACGCCGTGCGTGTTGAGCAGCGCACGTGCATCACACAATAAAGCGCGCTCACTAAAGAGGAGAACTGAAAGTGAACTCACCATACCAAACTCAGGGCGCCAGCCATAGATTGTCTGGCATCGTTCTTTGCGCTGCCGCTATGGTAGTCAGCGCACCAGTCGTTAACGCCGAGACGTTGCGCTGGGCGCGTGTGGGTGACGCGTTGACTCTTGACCCACATTCGGCCAACGAAGGCCCCACGTCAACGCTGCTGCACCATATTTACGAAACCTTGGTGCGACGCGATACCGATGGTTCGCTAAAGCCACGCCTTGCAACAGAGTGGTATATCGATCCCAAAGACCCCAGCACCTGGGTGTTCAAACTGCGTCCAGGCGTGAAGTTTCATAACGGAGCCGACTTCACTGCGGAAGACGTCGTTGCATCAGTCACCCGCGTCACCTCAGCAACCTCAGACTTCAAGGGCCTTCATACCTCAGTAGCAAGCGCTACCGCTGCTGACCCACTAACGGTGCGGATCAAGATGAAAGGGCCATCACCGTTATATGTGCAGAATTTGACCAATTTCTTTATCGTCGATAAAGGCTGGATCGAGGCCAACAACGCCCTGGCGCCTCAGGACTTTAAGGCTGGGGAAGAAAAGTACACAGTCCGTAACACCAATGGCACAGGGCCCTACACCTTGGTCTCGCGCGACCCCGAAGTGCGCACCGTGCTGGCGGTCAACCCCGGTCATTGGGATGCCCCGCCCAAGGTCACCCGAATCATCTACACCCCGATCAAGGAGGCATCGACCCGCGTAGCAGCGCTGCTTTCGGGTGAAGTTGATTTTGTGCAGGATGTCCCTGTGCAGGACATTGATCGGCTTTCCAAGACTGCAGGCGTAAAGGTCTCAACCGGAGCTGAGAACCGAACGATTTTCTTCGGCTACGACATGACCTCGGATAGTTTGATTTCTCTGCCTGGGCCAAATCCATTCAAAAAGCCACAGGTTCGCGAAGCGATGGCGCTAGCGCTTGACCGAGACGCCATTCGCCAAGTTGTAATGCGTGGTCAGTCGGTTCCTGGGGCTCAAAATACCCCTCCCTTTGTGAACGGATACAGTAAAGCGCTTGATGCCTACACCCGCCCCGACTACCAGCGTGCGCGCGCTTTGTTAGCCGAGGCCGGATATCCGAATGGTTTCACGGTTAATTTGAATTGTCCGAACGATCGCTACATCAATGACGAGGCGATCTGCCAAGCTTATGTGGGTATGCTTGGGCGGATCGGGATCAAAGCCAATTTAATTAGCCAATCGCGAACCCTTCACTTCCCAGCAATTCAGAAACGCCAGGTGGACTTCTACTTGCTCGGATGGGGTGTTCCCACTTTTGACTCGCAGTACGTCTTCGACTTTTTGGTGCACAGCCAAGCTGAAGGGCGTGGTGGCTGGAACGGATCGCGTTACAACAATCCAGAACTGGATGAAAAAATCCGCTCATTGGCAACCGAGACCGATTTGGTCAAACGTAACGCCACGATTGCTGAGATATGGAACACCATTCAGAAAGACCGCGTCTTTCTGATGGTGCACAACCAGTTGCTGGCCTACGCCTCGAAAGATCGCGTCAATATCGCGGTACATCCAGAAAATCAGCCTAGTATGACCTCAGTCACCTTTAAATAAGGCCAGTGCGGACGGGGGTGTTAACTCCCGTCCTGCCCCTCTCCCATCTATGAAAACAAGCGTTCCGGGTGATCCCCCGGTAGGTGCATGACGGCCTACATTCTGCGCCGGATAGCCCAGTCGGTGATCGTCATGCTGGCCGTTGGGTTGGTGGCGTTCTCCCTGTTTCGGTTTGTTGGCGATCCTGTCGCTACGATGATGGGTCAAGAGGCTAGCCAGGCCGACCGCGCGGAGCTGCGCGACCGGTTAGGTCTGAACGACCCTGTATTCATCCAGTTTGCGAGCTATATGGCGCGCGCGGCGACAGGGGATTTTGGTATCTCTTACCGGCTACAGCAACCTGTCTTAGAGCTCATTGTTTCGCGGTTGCCGGCAACGTTGGAGCTGGCTCTGATTTCAGGCTTTTTAGCCTTTGTTTTGGGGATCACGCTCGGGGTCTATACCGCGCTGAACCGAACGGGATGGTGGTCGGGGTTCATCATGACGACCTCACTCATTGGGGTCTCACTGCCAACGTTTTTAATCGGTGTTTTGTTAATCTGGGTTTTTGCCGTCGAGCTCCAATGGCTACCCAGTTTTGGGCGTGGGGAAACTGTAGATGTAGGCTTTTGGCGAACCGGGCTGCTCACGCCCTCGGGCCGAGCGTCGATCTTGCTCCCAGCTATCACGCTGGGCCTATACCAAATGACGCTCATCATGCGCCTGGTGCGTGCGGAAATGTTGGAGGTTCTGCGAAATGACTACATCAAATTCGCTCGTGCCCGCGGATTAACCGATCGGACGGTGCATTTTGGTCATGCGCTCAAGAACACGATGGTACCGGTCATCACCATCACTGGCCTGCAACTTGGCAGCATCATCGCGTTTGCCATCATCACTGAGACTGTATTTCAATGGCCCGGAGTAGGGGCCTTGTTTATTAATTCCGTGCAGTTTGTCGACATTCCAGTCATGGCGGCCTACCTCATGTTGATTGCGCTGGTGTTCGTTGTGATTAATCTGATTGTGGACCTCCTCTACTACGCTGTTGACCCACGTCTGCGTGTGGAGCGTTCCCATGCAACTCATTAAAATGCGCGACCGCATGAACTTCTTCACCAATGCCTGGGACAGCGATTTAGTCTGGAGCTTCCGTCAAGCGCCTCTGGTTATGGTCGCGGCGCTGATGACTACTGTAATCGTGCTGGCCGCCGTGCTGGCGCCGTTGATCGCGCCTCATGATCCTTTCAACCCAGCCACCTTGAACCTGATGGATGGCTTCACACCGCCTATGACCCCGAACGCCATGTCAGGGCAGGTTTACCTGCTCGGTACTGACAATCAGGGCCGGGATATCCTGTCGACGATTCTGTATGGCGCAAGAATTTCACTTTTTGTTGGATTCTCCGCGGTGTTGTTTGCCATGGTCCTCGGGATCTTCGTAGGACTTGTGTCCGCGTGGCGCGGTGGTTGGATAGACAGCACATTGATGCGGGTCGCGGATATACAGCTATCCTTTCCCTCTATTCTGATTGCGTTATTTATTTTCGGTGTGGCGCGTAGCCTCATACCGGTGGCCTACCGAGAGCAAATGGCGATTTGGGTATTGATCGTCGCGATTGGCCTGTCCGACTGGGTTCAATTTGCTCGTGTGGTGCGAGGCGCAGCCCTCGTTGAAAAGTCAAAAGAATACGTGCAAGCGGCCCAAGCCATTGGGGTACGCCCATCTCGTATCGTCTTGACCCACATTTTGCCCAACGTCATGGGCCCGGTACTCGTCATCGCCACCATTGGACTGGCGCTAGCGATCATTGCCGAGGCAACATTGTCTTTCCTAGGCGTTGGCGTTCCACCGACGCAGCCCAGCCTTGGAACTTTAATTCGCATCGGACAAGGCTTCTTGTTCTCTGGTGAATGGTGGATCATCTTGTTCCCGTCTTTGACGTTGTTGGCGTTGGCACTTTCGGTTAATTTGCTAGGGGATTGGTTGCGCGATGCGCTCAATCCAAAGTTGAAATGACTGAAGCTGTGCTCTCTGTTCGTGACCTTCGCGTTGAGTTTTCAACGCGACACGGTACGCTTGTCGCCCTTGACGGCGTGTCTTTCGACATTGCCCCTGGAGAGGTTTTGGGGATGGTTGGCGAGTCTGGCGCTGGCAAATCTTTGACCGGTTCAGCGATTATTGGGTTGCTTGAGCCCCCAGGTCGAACGACCGGTGGGGAGATCCTGCTGCGTGGGCGGCGTATCGATAACCTACCGGCGAGTGAAATGCGCGGAATCCGTGGCAAGCGCATAGGCATGGTTTTTCAGGATCCATTAACTAGCTTAAATCCGCTGTACACCATCGCCGAGCAGTTGATCGAAACTATTCGTACGCACCAGTCCCTCACTGCAAGCCAAGCCCGACTTCGCGCAATTGAATTGCTGGATCGAGTTGGAATCCCCGCGGCCGCGCGTCGAATCGACGATTACCCCCATCATTTCTCCGGCGGCATGCGCCAACGGGTGGTGATAGCGCTCGCTCTGTGTGCCGATCCTGAGTTGGTGATCGCTGACGAGCCGACTACTGCACTGGATGTATCGGTACAGGCTCAAATCATTGATCTCATCAAAGAAATTTGTGCTGAGAAGGGCGCAGCGGTGCTACTGATTACGCATGACATGGGCGTGATTGCCGAGACCGCAGACCGTGTGGCAGTCTTATACGCCGGTCGTTTAGCGGAGGTTGGGCCAACACAGGACATCATTCGAGACCCGCGACATCCCTACACGCGCGGACTCATGGGATCGATACCGACTTTGACACAAAACGCAACGCGCTTGGTACAGATTCCTGGAGCCATGCCGCGGCTATCAGATATTCCAGCGGGATGCGCTTTCAATCCTCGTTGTCCAAATGTGACTGATCATTGCCGAACTGCTCGACCATCACTGATGCCCCTGCAAGCCTTTCGAGAGGTCGCTTGTTGGCAGGCCGATAAAGAGGGACCGAATGACTGAATCCCTGTTACGCGTTGACGGGTTATGGCGTCGCTTTGACGTATCTAAACCCTGGCTCAATCGTGTCATCGAGCGCGAAGATCGACAATTTCTGACAGCGTTAGCCGATGTTTCTTTTTCAATTGACCGCGGTGATACATTCGCGTTGGTAGGCGAATCTGGCTCTGGCAAGTCAACCATTGCGCGCATGATTATGGGCCTTTTAGCACCGACTGCTGGGCGTATTTGCTTTGACGGGCAGGACATGTCGACGCTGTCGCCAGATAAGCTGCGCGAGCTACGCCGCAGGTTTCAGATCGTATTTCAAAATCCCTTTGCAAGCCTGAATCCCAGATGGCGAGTCGGTGCGATTATTGGCGAGCCGATTTTGACTTTTGGCTTAGCCTCAGCTGCAGCAGTTGAGCGTGAGGTGGCACGACTGCTCGAAATTGTGGGTCTTTCAGCGCAGGATGCAAAGAAGTTCCCTCATGAGTTTTCGGGGGGGCAGCGTCAGCGCATTGCCATTGCTCGTGCGCTGTCATCACGACCCGAGTTCATCGTGTTTGATGAGCCAACGTCAGCTTTAGACGTTTCGGTTCAAGCCCAAATATTGAATTTAATGCGTGACCTGCAAGACCAGTTTGGATTGACCTACTTACTAATCAGTCACGACTTGTCAGTCGTTCGTCATATGGCAACCCAGGTTGGGGTGTTGTATCTCGGGCGTTTGGTTGAGGTCGCCCAAGCCCGCGCGCTATTCGACTCGCCACAACACCCCTACACTCGGATGCTGTTGGATGCGGTGCCTGATTTGACGCTATCTGGAGTCCGCCGCACTCCCATTCGTGGTGAGATACCTAACCCGATATCGCCACCGTCTGGATGTGCCTTTCATCCCCGATGTCCGATAGCCTCAACGCGATGCACCGAGATAGTTCCTACCCCTGTCGTCACCGCGTCTGGTATCGCCAGCTGCTTGGCATTGCTGGATACGACTGAGGTAATCAAGAACTAAGGATGATCGTGAGGGGGCACGGAGTGCCTCGCGCTTAAGGCAGTGATGAAGTGTGCAATTTTCGTTTTGATTCGCACAGAGGCTCGACTACATGCAAAGCGTTGGTTGGATGGCGTGCAGCGAACACAGGATGCGCTCCGCAATCCGGGTTAACTGGCCAGCTTGAGGTTGAATCAAGCTTTCTTCTTGGCGCGGATTACGCTAGCAGCTGTTTAACGTTGCAGTGGAGCTGTAGCGGCGTGGTTGCAGGCGGTCCCTTCACAAGGCAGGGGTCACAGGTTCGAACTCTGTACCACCCAAGCAGCGAGAGGAAACCCTCATGATGCATTTATCAACCACTTGACGGAGGCAATTATGCGACTACTAGGTAAAACGGCTTTGATCACCGCAGCTGGGCAAGGAATTGGTCGGGCATGCGCATTGGCCATGGCCGAGCAAGGCGCTACAGTGTGGGCAACTGATGTCAACCCGGATGCATTGGCAACGTTGAAAGAGGTGCGCAATATCCAAACCGCCGTACTGGATGTGCTGGATAAAAAAGCCATTCATAAATTGTTGGCACAACTGCCGCGGCTTGATATTTTGTTCAACTGTGCAGGCTATGTACACAACGGATCAATTGCGCAAGCAACAGACCAAGAGTGGGAGTTTGCCTTCAACCTCAATGCGAGATCTCAGTTCTGGACCATACAGGCCGCACTACCCAACATGCTGGCTCGTGGGGGCGGTAGCATTATCAATATGGCTAGCGTGTGCGGCGCCTCCAAAGGTCTGCCCAACAGATTTATTTATGGCGCGAGTAAGGCTGCTGTCGTGGGACTAACCAAAGCCGTGGCTGCCGACTATGTGGGGCAGGGCATACGCTGCAATGCGATTGCACCGGGCACTGTAGATACGCCTTCATTGGGTGAGCGCATCAACAGTTACGACGATCCCATCGCCGCGCGAAAGGCATTTATTGCGCGCCAGCCGATGGGCAGATTGGCTCAAGCAGCGGAAATTGCGCCCATCGTGATTTATTTGGCCAGCGACGAGTCAGTTTTTGCAACGGGTCAATTATTTACGGTAGATGGTGGAATGATGATTTAGCAACCAAGTTCGTATATTCAAGGCTTCCTGACGGTTGTGCGATAGCTCAGGCTGATAGTGTTGATTACATCGAAGTTTTTATGGGAAAGCCGGATGCCATAGCCTGGTGTGTGACCTCGGTCCCAGGGCGTTGGAACGCGCAGCACCACTATTTAAAAGGTCTCGCCTGCTGATATGAGTACCCCGAAAGAAGAAGCCCCCAACATAAAGCTGAGTGAGGATGCGCCCCAGGTAAGTTTTACGGAAACTTTTTGGTTTTGGCTCAAGCTAGGTTTCATCAGCTTTGGCGGCCCCGCTGGCCAAATCGCCATCATGCACGAAGAGCTGGTGGTGCGGCGGCGCTGGATTTCTGAAAAACGCTTTCTGCACGCGCTCAATTACTGCATGATCTTGCCTGGTCCAGAAGCTCAGCAACTGACGATTTACATCGGCTGGCTACTGCATAAAACACGTGGCGGTATCGTGGCGGGTACGCTGTTCCTATTGCCATCATTGTTTATCTTGATCGCGCTTTCGTGGGTCTACATCGTCTTTGGCGACGTGCCGTTGATTGCTGGCATCTTTTACGGCATCAAACCTGCGGTCACCGCAATCGTGGTCTATGCCGCGTATCGAATTGGCTCCCGCACCCTGAAGAACAATGTTTTGTGGGCCATCGCTGCGGCCAGCTTTGTAGCGATTTTTGCGCTCAATGTACCGTTTCCATTCATCGTGCTGGGTGCCGCTGTCATCGGTTTCTTTGGGGGCCGCGTGGCACCGGAAATATTTAGAGTGGGCGGTGGTCACGGTAAAACCATAGATTCCTATGGTGTTGCACTGATCGACGACAACACCCCAACACCAGCGCATGCGGTATTCAAATCTGACCGGTTGATCCAAGTGGTGGCGATAGGCTTATTGCTGTGGATTGTGTCCATGGGTTTATTGGTCATGCGGTTTGGTTGGGATCACACCCTGACGCAAATGAGTTGGTTCTTCACCAAGGCTGCCTTGCTCACGTTTGGTGGTGCCTATGCAGTGTTGCCATATGTTTATCAGGGTGCTGTTGATCAATTTGGATGGGCTACGGCAACTCAAATGATTGATGGCTTGGCGCTTGGTGAGTCAACACCTGGGCCACTCATCATGGTCGTGGCCTTTGTCGGGTTCATTGGTGGCTATGTCAAAGAGGTGTTCGGACCGGAGAATTTGTTTCTTGCCGGTGCCGTGGCTGCAACCGTGGTCACGTGGTTTACTTTCCTGCCCTCATTCTTATTCATCTTGGCTGGTGGGCCCATGATCGAGAGTGCTCACAACGATCTCAAGTTCACAGCGCCCTTGACTGCCATCACGGCAGCCGTGGTGGGTGTGATCTTGAACTTGGCGCTGTTCTTTGGCTACCACGCGCTCTGGCCTCAAGGCTTTAGTGGCGTTTTTGACTGGCCGTCAGTAGTGCTTGCCGTGGCCGCCTGTGTTGCGCTCTTTAAATACAAACGCAATGTGATCCATGTCATCGCTGTCAGCGGTCTGATAGGCGTCGGCATAAGATGGTTCATCGCATGAACGCACAATCCATGAAACTAATTCAAACAATCGTTGGCGCGCGCATTTTGGCCAGCTATGCCACCGTGTCGTTTGCGCAGAATCGTAAAACTGAACAAGCCATCAAGCACCGACGGCCGCGTTAACTTTTGGTTGCTGGCAGATTTAAATTTACTGCGGAAGGTCTGATTTAAACGGACTTTTTATCAGTGGGTTGATTTCATCTTTAATTCGGAGTTCAGAGAGTCTTTTTGACATGACAGATATGAACCAGGGGCTAACGAATGCCATCACAATCATTCCTGCATAGCCTGTTGGTAATTGCGGTGACTGGGATTCCCGTTTCAGCTCGTTGGCAGTCAGCCATGGCTGCAAGTGGTGACTTGAATGACGGGGCAAATTAAAAAGCAGCAGTTCTGACACGGGATTAGCGCAGTCCCAGATATGTTTATGACTGAGGCGTTCGTGTCTGGAGCTCACAGTCTGGCGCTGCAGCCCCCAGTGTTCAAAATAATCTACAGAACCCACAAGCAATTGAGCCACGATGGCTTGCGTAATAAGAAAGAAGAAAGCGACTGAACCCAGCGTCAGGGTCACAGACAGCAGGATGAGCAACCAGCACGCCAACATGACCAGGGCCTCGTTTGGTTGATGGTTTCGTTGAGAACTCAAGCGCCAAGCCTGTTTCCACACGCCCGAAAAATAGCGCGGAAAAAATCTCCAGAGACTTTCATTTTTTCTGGCCGTTGCAGGATCTTGCCAAGTAGCCGCATACCGGTGATGACCGTGGTTGTGTTCGATGAGATAGTGCCCGTACCCGACGGTGATCAAACACAATCTTGCGATTGCTCGGTCAAACCAGTGTTTTCGGTGCCCCAACTCATGGGCTAACACGATGCCGGTGCCACCCGCAACGTATCCCGCCGAGAGACCGATCGTGATGGCATCAATTTCAGACATCTCTCCTGCAATGACGCACAACCCTATCGTTTGCGCAACCACTGACAGTGCAGTCAGCTGAAAAAACCCGCGGGGCCATTGCCATGGCGGACCTGGTGATCTGCTACGGTCGTGCCATGCCCACTCGAGCAGTGGAATCAAAAAAATACCCACAAATAGCGTCAGCCATAGCGTGTCGACTAACCAGCCGATCGTAGGGGACAACATGAAAATGAGTCCCAAGGCGATTGGTATCCATTTGAAACGCATGGCAGGCTCTGGTGTTTCTTGGACCATAAAAACCGAGATCGAGATATTGTTGCTGGTAATGTGGTGATACGCAATCCTGCCCGCGCCCTGCCTAGCGCTAAGGGGTAAGGTGTCACGTGTGAGAAAGCGATCCGCCCCCAACTCAACTACGGTTAGAGGTCGTGTGACACGAACAGCTGGAGATACCCATGCAAGTAAGTAAGATCCAAGTGCTGGGCAAAACAATTGCCTATCGAGAAATGGGTGCTGGCGACCCCATCGTGCTGCTGCACGGTAACCCCACCTCCTCCTACTTATGGCGCGACGTGATGCCCGCGCTGGCACCATTGGGTCGCGTGATCGCGCCAGACCTCATCGGGCACGGCGACTCTGACAAACTGCCCGTAAGCGACGGTGATGATCGATACAGCTTCACGACCTCTTACCGCTACCTCGACGGGTTGTTCCAAGCCTTGGGTATTACCGAAAAGGTTACCTTGGTGATCCATGACTGGGGCAGTGCCTTGGGCTTTCATTGGGCGCAAAAGCACCCAGACGCCGTGCGTGGCATCGCCTACATGGAAGCCGTGGTCATGCCATTGCCCACATGGGATGACTGGCCAGAAAAGGCGCGCGGTATTTTCCAAGGGTTTCGATCACCCAAAGGGGAAGATCTGATCTTGAACCGCAACCTCTTTATTGAAGCGGTGTTGCCAAGTTCCATCATGCGCCCGCTCACTGAAGAAGAAATGGCTACGTATCGCGCACCATTTACGGACGCACCCGACCGGCAAGTCATGCTGAACTGGCCGCGCGAGATCCCCATTGCAGGTGAGCCTCCCCATATGGTGGCACTGGTGCAGTCTTATGCAGACTGGCTGGCGCAAAGCACCATACCCAAGTTGTTCATCAACGCTGATCCGGGGTCTATTTTGGTCGGCGGACAACGAGACTTCTGCCGTACCTGGCCCAACCAGACCGAGGTGACGGTAAAGGGGCTGCACTTTGTTCAGGAAGACTCGGGCGCCGACATCGGACGTGCGGTCGCCCTCTGGCTGCAAGACATCTAAATAGGACATGTTCTGCGGGCGTGTTGGGTACGTGACAACTACATCTATATGAGCCACACAAGCGACTCCCTTCCTCAATCATCGGTACTCTCATGGCTACACGGCCAGCCCGTTCTAACGGCTATCGGCTTGGCGCTGGGTACCAGTTTGGGAGCGAGCTTGGCGCGTTTCTCATACGCGCTGTTCGTGCCGTCCATGCGCGACGACTTGGGTTGGCTTTATTTCACACTGGGCGCCATGAACACGGCCCACGCCATGGGCTACTTGATGGGTGCCCTGACGCTCTCTTGGGTGATCACCCGGTTTTCCTCTGCGCGGTCTTTCGTCATTGGCGGCGTTTTAACCAGCATTTTTTTAGGGCTTTGCGGACTGTTCATTCAGCCCACGGCCATTGGGTTGTTGCGGTTTTTATCTGGTTTCACCAGCGCATCTGTCTTCGCGGGCGGCACCGTCTTAATCGCCCAACTCGCGAGCGCCCACCCCAAGCGCTCAGGATTGCTCTTGGGTATTTACTATGCGGGTGGTGGCTTTGGCATGATTATTTGCGCCCTGTTGGTGCCACTCACGCTGACACTGGGTGCCGAGTGGGGCATGAAGCACCCTTGGCAACTTGGTTGGTATGTGCTGGGCGCAACGGGCCTGCTGATGACCTTTCTCATGTGGAAACCCAGTGCGTCGGTGCCTGTTTCACCGCCGCGCAAAACCACGGGTGACAGCACCGCCATCTCGCGTTACGCCAAGATTGCCGCCGGGTATTTTTGCTTTGGTATGGGCTACATCGGCTACATGACATTCATCATGGCAATGTTGCGCGAACTTGGCTGGCAAGACACGAGTTTGACGGCCTTCTACATCACCATGGGCGTGCTGGGTTTGGTCAGCGCCCAGATATGGGCCAAGGCACTTGACACCTTCAAAGGCGGTCAGTGCCTCGCCATAATCAATGCCCTGTTGGCAATCGCGTGCCTGATACCGGGCTACTTTGCGCTCACCGGTAGCAAAGCCTCTGGCATGGTGATGGTGGTTTGCCTGTATGTATCAGCTGCGATTTTTGGTGCGTGTTTAGCGACTGCCGTTGCATCGACGACGGCATTCATTAAGCACAACCTACCGCAAACCCAATGGGTGGCGGCCATCACCGTGTTTACCAGCATCTTTGCAACGGGGCAAATATTGGGACCTGCGCTGACCGGGTGGATTTCAGACAATGCAGGGGGGCTCGCAACCGGGTTTATTGTCTCTGCAGCGATCTTATTTGCGGGTGCCTGGCTGGCGTGGTTACAAAAGCCTTTTCTCGCGCCAAGTCCTTAGCGCGCTTGCGGTAACTTCGTCAGGCGACAAGGTGTTGCTGGGGACGCGCGCTTACGACCACTGAGCGCGTTTTACTCACTCTTGGTGCTGCCATTATGGCGCTGGCGCAGAATACATCTGCAACTGAACTGTTTCTGCTACTCGGGACACTAATGATTGGTGCGGTATTGATCAGGCCAACGCGCTATTGGATATCGATCGCTTAGTCCTGACCCTCAAAAAGTCAACCGATTTCCACAGAGTCCGGCCATTCTGAACGGACTCTGATTGCTCTTCTTCAAGGGTGACAACAGACCTGTATTCAAGTAATCGAAGACTTGGATACGATGGATACCAAAGACACAGAACGGCAAGATGTAGCAAAACTTGCCCAGTTCAAAGGCACCGCTCAATACTGGTGCGAAGCACGCCAGTTTGTCATCAACCAAGCCGATGAAATGCCTAATGCTACTACTTGTTTTTAGCGCTCTGGCCTTGCACCGATCGGGCTTAGGGGTGCCCAAAGACCTCTCTTTGATTGGTTTTGACGACCCCCCTAACTCCGCTTTCACTTTGCCGCCATTGACCTCGGTTCGTCAGTCTGTCTATGAAATTGGGGTGTCTGCCGCCAACGCGATGATTGTCATCTTGACAGAGAAAACCCGCTTTCCCGATTGGTTGCCGCTGAACTGGTAGCAGCGAGTCGACACGCATCAATTGGCGCTGAGACGGCTTTGCAGAGACCCCAGCTTCAGATGATCTTGCCCATCCGTACAAAGCTGCGCGTGACACTGATCAAAACCAGCAGCAGCGCCAAAACGGATACATGCGCCGTGACCTCGCTCATGGCGCGTTTTTCAAAACGAAGTCGGTAGCCTAATTTGTCGTAAATACTCTTCAGGGCCTCTGCGCTGTCGGCCCTGAAATACTCACCTTGCGTGATAGTCGAGATTTTTTTCAGTGCTTCATCTTCCAGCTTGACGCGCATGCTACGGCCTTGCAGCCGCACTACATCGCCCTCGGTGGTGCCTATGCCTACGGTGTAAATCTTGACTTGGTGTGTCGCGGCCAAATCGGCTATTTGTTTCAACTCGGGCCCCATATTGCTTTGGCCATCGCTCATCAACACAATGGCCATTTGCCGCGCTTGGCCAGTTGGAGGAGTGGCCGACTTTTTGTCGTCCAAAGACTGCCCTGCCGTGCTGGGGTTTCTGGCGCCACCGTTTTCTGCTGATTCATTGATGATTTTTTGCGCATCGATGCCCGAGCCCGGCAGCATGGCCTCCAGCGCCACCAAAATGCCAGTACCCAAGGCTGAGCCATATTGCAGGGGCAAGTAGTCGATGGCTTTTAACAATAGATCACGGTCTTCTGTGGGCGCTTGTGCCAAGGCCGCTGTACCGGCCACGGTGACCAGGCCGACTTGCAAACGCTGGGGTTTGTCGGCAAAAAATTGTTGAGCGGTTTTTTGTGCGACGTCGATGCGCGAGGGTTTCAGATCTTTGGCGCGCATGCTGCCCGACGTGTCCAACACCAGCATTACTGATGCATCTCGCACAGGAGTCATAAGCACCATTTGTGGCCGTGCCAAGGCGATGCACAGTAACAACAAGCCCAACCCCAGGAGGACGGGGGGCCGCCTTTTGGTTTTAAGGGCATACACAAGGGCGAGGGCCGGCACCACAACGCAGGCCCATAGCATTAGGGGCCACAAGAAATAGAGCGAGCTGAAATCAGGCACGCCAAACTTTCCGTTTTCTCAGTTCAGAGAAACGCATCAAGGCACTGGCCAAATCGTCATCGGTCGACAACTCCAAGGCATCGACCCCCGCATGTGCAAACGCGGTGGCCAGTTGTGCCTCGCGCTTTTCAACGGTTTGGGCATAACGAGCTCTGAATTTGTCGTTGGCCGTGTCCAGCAACAATTGCTCGGCGGTTTCTGGGTCTTGCAGCAACACCAAGCCGACGTTGGGCAGATCGATTTCTGCATAGTCCAACAACCGTACCGCTACCGTTTCATGCCGTTCACTGAGGGCGCTCAGTTCGGTAGTCCAGTTGAATTCCCCCATGAAGTCAGAGACCACAAACACGCTGGAGCGACGTTTCAACAAACCATTGGCTTTGCGGAGCCAATCGGTCAATCGGGTTTGGTGCGTTTGTTGCGTGACGGTCGCGGTCTCAATTGCATGTAACAAGTGCAGTAAGTGGCGCCGGTGCATGCGTGCAGGGATGAACTTGAATCCCTCCGGTTCTGCTGGGTTTAAAATGAAAGCACCGATGCGATTGCCGCGTTTCATGAGCAGCTTGGCCATCACGCCGACATAGCGCAGCATCGCCTCGCGCTTGCTGAGACCGGTGCTGCCAAAGTCCATCGAGCCACTCAGATCCAACAAAAACCATGCGGTGATTTCCCGGTCCTCTTGGTGCTCTCGCACAAAAGGGGTTTGCATGCGCGCGGTGACATTCCAGTCGATGTGCCGCACATCATCATGGGCTTGGTACTCGCGCAGGTCAGCCAGCTCCAAGCCCGACCCTCTGAACAGGGTGCGGTAATCGCCCTGCAGCAAACCGTCCAGCCGCCGGATGACGGTCCACTCCAATTGCTGCAGCAAAGCTTCAGCGGACATGCGCTTCCAGCGGTTGGTCTGGCATGGGCACGGCCCGCATGACCTCTTGAATTAATGACTCTGCATTTTTGCCTTCGGCCAAAGCGTTGTAGGACAAGACCAAGCGGTGTCGCAAAACATCTGGCACCAAATCAGCCACGTCCTGCGGCAACACGTAATCCCGGCCGCGCAATAGCGCTAGGGCGCGCGCGCCTTCAATAAGGCTGATGCTGGCACGGGGACTGGCGCCAAAGCTGATCAGCCCTTTCAGCGATGCCAAGCCGTATTGCTGGGGTACGCGGGTGGCCGACACCAGCATCACGGCGTAATGCACCAAGCTCGGGTCGACATAGCCGTGGCGGCACTGGACTTGCAGCGCTTGAAGTTCGTCCAGGCTCACGACACCAGTGGCCTTGGTGTTGCCGGCGATGACTCTTTGGACGATGACAAATTCTTCTTCCTCGCTGGGGTAGTCCACCAGCACCTTCATCATGAAGCGATCCACTTGCGCTTCCGGCAGAGGGTAGGTGCCTTCGGTCTCGATCGGGTTTTGTGTCGCCATGACCAAGAAGGGTGAGGGAACACGATGCGCTTGTCCCGCGATGGTGACTTGGCGCTCTTGCATCACCTCCAGCAGGGCGCTTTGAACTTTGGCCGGTGCGCGGTTGATTTCATCGGCCAACAACAGGTTGGCAAAGACGGGGCCCAGCACGGTGCTGAACTCGCTGGTTTGTTGATTGAATATGCGGGTTCCGATCACATCAGCCGGCAACAAATCGGGCGTGAATTGGATACGGCTGAAACTGCCGTTGAGTGATTTGGCCAAGGTGTTGACTGTCAGTGTTTTGGCCAGGCCTGGCACGCCTTCAATGAGCAAGTGTCCTTGCGCCAACAAAGCAATCAACACGCGCTCTAAAAAGACATCTTGGCCCACCACCACGCGTTTGACTTCGTACAACAAACGTTGCATCAACGCAGCAGCTTTTTCTGGGTCGGTGTGGTGTGAGGGCCGATCGGCACCGCGCCAAGCCTCATTTTCGATGGTCATAGAGATTCCTTGAAGGGGGCCTGTGAAACTTAAAACGGGGGCAAGCCCACCGCGTTGCCGGCGCTTTCAATGGTGGTTGCAAAGCCAATACCGATAAAGGTGCGGGCCGAGGTGGGGTTCAGAATAGCCGTGACAATGCCCACAACCTCGCCTGAGGCGTTGACCAAGGGACCGCCAGAGTTGCCGGGATTGGCGGCAGCGTCAAATTGAATCAAGCCCTTGAGCATTTGCTGACCATCGGGCGATTTGAAGTGCCGGTTCAGGCCAGAAACAACGCCGGTGGAGACCGAAGGCCCTATGCCATAAGGAAAGCCCACCGCCACCACCATGTCGCCGGGCAGCAGTTGTTGGCTCGAGCCCAAGACGGCCGCTTCTAAATCGTCCGGAATTTTTTGTGGCTTGAGCACGGCCAGATCTTTCTCGGGTTGGGCAGCAATAACCATAGCTTCGGCCTCTGTGCCATCGAAAAATATAACTCGCAGTTTTTTGGCGCTGGCCACCACATGCAGGTTGGTCAAAATCGTGCCATCGTCCTTGATGACAACCCCGGTGCCCACGCCGCTTTCAATCTCAGTGTCTTTGTTTTTTGGGTCTTCGTCTTCGGCCAAAGCCACAACCCGCACCACAGCCCCTTGCACGGCGGCGGCAGCTTTGCTGCTGGGGGAGGGGAGTTCTTTGGAATTCAGGGTGTGCAAGACGGCTGCGTCAATGTCCTTTTGGGTCAGGACTTGCCGGCGCTCAAAGTCATTAGAGAAAAATCCTATACCCCACAAACTGGCGAGGACGCCGAGCAAAAACATGGCGGCCCAGTCGGATCGGATGGTGAGTTTTTTGAATGCAAAAAAGCCGCTTTTTTGGGGGACGGCAGCGGCAGTGGCGACCGTTGCTGAGTATGGTAAAGCTGACGATTTAGATGCCGTTGCCGTTGCTGAAGTGGGAACAGGGCCCGCAGGATCCAGCGCGGGCTGATTTGTCTTAGACGCGAGTGAGCCGTTTCCCACGGAACGGCGACTTTTGCTGAAAACGGCATCTCGTTTCATAAATGCCCAAAAGCATAAACGTTAATGGTAAATTTGAGAAACTGGCTTAAACCCTCATATAGATGCAATTCTTACAGCCCCTCATGCTTTGGTCGTTTTTGCTGATGCCTCTTGTGGTGATGGGGTATGTTTGGCTCTTGCGGCGCAAGCGCCAACAGGTGGTGTCGTTCTCGGCGGTCTCGTGGATTTTGCAAAACATCGAGCCCCCCTCTGCCTGGCGGCGCCATGTGCCGCCCGCACTGTTGCTTGTGGCCATGGGTCTGTTGTTATTGGCCGCTGCCCGGCCCGTGGCGCGGGTCACTTTGCCCGCCGATTACATGACCCTGGTGATGGCATTGGATGTGTCGCGCAGCATGTTGGCCGAAGATGTCGAGCCCAGCCGCATCAAGGCGGCGCAAAAGGCTGCGAAAGGCTTTCTACAAGATTTACCGCCCAATATCCGAGTGGGTATTGTGTCTTTTGCTGCTAACGCCCAAGTAGTGCAGCACGTGACCCCGCAACGCGAAGAATTGGTCAACGCCATCGACCGTTTTCAATTGCAAAGAGGCACCGCTACAGGCAGTGGTTTGTTGATGGCTTTGGCCACTCTGCGGCCAGAGGCCAAATTGGATTTGGAATCTGTGTTGTACCCCTCTGGCCCATTCGTTTGGGGCGGCGGCGCAGGAGGTGACCCGAACAACAGCGCACGAAGCTTGGATAGCAAGCCGATGGAGAACGAGCGCAAGCCCGAGCCCCCGGGCTCATTCACGGGCGGTGCCATCGTGTTGTTGACGGATGGCCGCAGAACGACGGGCCCGGACCCCTTGTGGGCGGCGCAAAAAGCAGCCGATTTGGGCGTACGCGTTTACACCGTGGGGTTTGGCACACCCAATGGCTTCATTCCCGGCTTTGAGGGCTATTCGTTTTATACCAAAGTTGATGAAGAATCACTCAAAGCGGTCGCCAAAATCACAGAAGCCGAGTACTTCAAAGCTGCCTCGGCAAATGACTTGAAAAAAGTCTATGAGCACCTGTCCAACCAATTCACCTTGGAAAAAAGAGACACCGAAATCACTTCGCTCTTGGCGGGCGCGGCCTTGCTCTTGATGCTGCTGGCCTTTGCCTTGTCGGCCCTTTGGTTCCGCATGGGCCCAGGACCGCAGCAGGCCTTTCGCCGCGGGTAAAGGTTGGGGGGGGCGCCGGCAGATGTAGAGGCTGTGAAGGCGGGTTATGAAGCGCTCATCGCTGGGTCTGCGTTCAACCGATATGAGGTGGTTCCGTTTAAAGGGCTGGTAACCTACCTAAGCCCTGCGTCGCTACTGGATGCAAATGGGGACGCTGACTTCATTGCGCGGATTAAGCCAACCAATTTAGAGGCACTGCAGCCGGGGGTTATTGCCATGCTGAGCGTTGGGCAAGCCGCCAAAATCAGTATCAAATCGTCTGAACGCTCTGTGTTGGCGTTCCTCTTGGGGCCCTTGATTCGTGGCTCCAGCCAGGTGTTTACAGAGTGCTGACCTTGCCATTGGCCGGGAGCTTGCGGTAGGATTGTGATGCCGTTGCAGTGGAGTTGCAGCGGCACTGTTGCGGGCGTTCCCTTCACACGGCAGGGGTCACAGGTTCGAACCCTGTACCACCCACCAGTAATTAGTTAAGAAAATCAAGCACTTAGGAGCAATCATAGGTGCTTTTTTTACGCCCAAAAGTAGTATAAACACGCTTTACTACTATTGTTATGTTTCAGGGCTGGTTTTGTTAGGTTTTCAGACACTGATTGTGGTGCCTTCTTTCGATAGGTCAGCGTGCGATATTTTGCACATCAGCGCTGCTTTGACGACTTCTTTTTCGTTAGGACCGTAAAACGATAGCCGCTTTTAGCTGTAGGCCCAACCCTTTCAGTTTTCTTTTGAGTACATTTGAAAACACGCTAGCCAACGAGCCAAACTGAACTGAATAAACAAGCGCAACCTCACTAAAAGTCTTCTTAAGTATCTGCGAGGCTATCAACTGCGGCAGATTTAAGCGGAAGGTCTGGCCACGTGCTCTCGTTTGAAGAGTGTTTGTTCGCGTCTAAAGAGCATCAGTTTGGTTTACAGTTGTTTTTCTACTTTCAATGGGTTTTCGGATGACAGCATCGAATAACATGCGGTTGATGGTGGTCACCGCCCATCCTGATGATGCAGAGATCTTCATGTGGGGTAGCTTGTGCGCGTGGCAGCGCGAAGGGGCGACGATTCAGCTATTGGTTGCTACGTCAGGGGAGGCTGGGGCTCGACCAGGGCAGGCCAACGCTAACTTGGCGCAATGTCGCGAGCAAGAGGCCGTTGCGGCTTCAGTCGCTTTGGAAATCAAGCCTGATTTCCTGCGCTTCCCTGATGGCACATTGTCTGAATCCCCTGGATTAGTGAGGGCGTTGGAGAGTCGAATTAAAGCCTTTAATCCGGATGTTGTGGTGACTCATTCGCCAATCGATTACCACGCCGATCACCGGGCGTTGGCCATGGCGGTTCAAAACGCAGCGTCATTTAGGGTCCCCGTTTTATATGCTGATCCCCTCGGCGGGGTTGGATTTGAGCCCACGGTTTATGTCGATATCACCCCCTATAAAGGGGCGAAGGTTACCGCAATTCGCTGCCACCTTTCGCAGGACCCCGAGCGCTTTGTTGCGAGGGCTGGTCTGCAAAACCAATGGCGGGCCTTCCAATGCAATGGCGGGCTTGACGACTGGGCAGAGGCATTTCGTTTCGAGCCCCGCTACCCTTTTACGGACATTCGCAACCTGTTGCCACCTGCCCCCAAGGTCAAACGACTTTAGAAGCCTAGGGTAACCCCCAGTTCGCTTGCTGCCCGGAGCTAACAATAATCCAAAAACGTTTGCACAAAAACGTTTTTGTTTTTCTGATTTCCCTCATTTCATCAACAAGGAGACAAGGTTATGCGCTCACAATTTGTGAAACGACAACTGACGGTTCTGGCCGTTGCAGCAGCCGGTTTATTGCCGGCATTGAGTCAAGCTCAGTCGGTTTTGATTTGGTCAACACAGGCATCACCCGCCAAGGAACAGCAGGCCGTGCGTGACGACGTGTTGAAGGGGGCGCCCGGCGCCGTGGAGTTCCTCTCAAATCAAGAGGGGCCATTCTTGACCCGCTTGAACGCCGAAATTCAGGCGGGTAAGGGCTCGATCGGTATCGTCGGCGCCTTGCACGGTCAGTTGACCAGCAATGCGGGTGACTACGTCGACATCGGGAAAGCGGCGGGTGACAGCAAGCTAAGTCCTGCTTTCATGAAGCTGGGTAAGCTGGGGACCGCAGAGCAAAAATACCTTCCGTGGATGCAAGCCACCTACATCATGGCGGCTAACAAGAAGGCTTTGGCTTATCTGCCCGCAGGTGCCGATGTTAACAAGTTGACGTATGACCAATTGGTCGCCTGGGCCAAAAACATGGCCGAGAAGACAGGTGGCCCGAAATTCGGCTTTCCTGCAGGTCCCAAGGGTTTGAAGCACCGATTCTTCCAAGGCTACTTGTACCCCTCCTATGCTGACTCAAGTGTTACTGAGTTCCGCTCCGCTGGCGCTGTTAAGGGTTGGGAGATGATGAAAGAGTTGTGGAAGTACACCAACCCCGCCTCAACCAATTACAACTTTATGCAAGAGCCCTTATTGGCCGAGCAGGTCTGGGTCGCGTTTGATCACACCGCGCGTTTGGCGGACGCCTTCAATGGCAAGCCGAACGACTTCGTGGCATTCCCTGCACCTGCAGGCCCGACTGGTCGAGGCTTCATGCCGGTATTGGCAGGTTTAGCGATTCCCAAAACAGCGCCGGACCGCGCCGCCGCTGAGAAGGTGGTCGCACACATGTTGAAGCCGGAAGTGCAGTTGGCCATGTTGAAGGCAACCAATTTCTTCCCAACAGCGGAAGTGGCGATTCCGGGTGACTTCCCACCTGCTGTGGGTATCTCTGCTGCGGCAGTGAAAGCACAGGCGGGTTCAGCGGATGCAAACCCGGGTATGTTGCCCGCAGGTTTGGGCAATCTGGGCGGCAAGTTCAATCAAGTGTATGTGGATGCTTTTGAGCGCATCGTATTGGCGGGGCAGCCCATCAAGCCGGTGCTGGATGAGCAAGCCGCAGCATTGCGCGCCATCATGGTTGAGGCCAATGCACCTTGCTGGGAGCCTGACAAAATCTCAGCTGGTGCGTGTCCTGTTAAGTAAACCTTAATAAATCGGTGTCGACGTAAACCCACACGCCTCGCGTGTGGGTTTGCAGGCTGCATTTATGACCAATAAATCTCTACCTTACTGGCTCATCGCGCCCGCGGCTTTATTCACGGTAGCGCTGTTCCTGTACCCGCTCAGCTTGGTGACGCTGGAGGCATTTACGGCCAAGAGCGGTGGCTATTCGCTTGAGAACTTCCAGACCATGGTGGGGCATTGGAAGTTTGGCACCGCGTTAAAGAACACGCTATTGTTGACCGCACTGGTGGTGCCTTTACAGATGGTTGTTGCGCTGTCGTTGGCGCAGTTGTTAACACGTGTGAAGTCGGGACGTGACACCTTGCTTTACGTTTGGACGATTCCGCTTGGTATCTCCGATTTGGCTGCTGGCATTATTTGGCTGGGTATTTTTGAGCAAACAGGTTTTTTAAACAGTGCGCTGATAGGGCTGGGCGTTGTGGATGCGCCCGTTTCCATTTTGGGATTCAATGATACGTTCGCCACCCTGGTGGCGATTGTGTTGGCTGAAATTTGGCGCTCTACAGCGATCGTGTTGGTCATCTTGGTATCTGGCATTGGCCTGATTCCCAAAGAGTACGCAGAGGCGGCCGAGGTATTTGGCGCCGGTGCTTGGGCCAAGTTCACCAAAGTTACCCTGCCTTTATTGCGCCCCAGTTTACAAACCGCATTGATCTTGCGATCTATTTTGGCACTCGAGGTTTTCGCTGTGGTGGCTGCGTTATCCGGTACCAAGTTTCCCGTCTTGATGGGCGAGACCTACAACTGGCAATTTGCGTTACAAGATGGCCCCGTTGCAGCAGCCTTTGCATTGGTTATTTTGGCGCTGTCAGTTGGCGTGACTTTGGTTTACCTGCGTTGGTTACGGGTACCACGAGGGGCGGGCTTATGAGCACACAGTTGATCACGATTGGTGTTGCTCAAAGGAGGCTGCGGCGTCTGCTTTTGGTGGGGGCCGCGATTGCGACTGTATGGGTACTGCTACCTATTTATTTTCTGGTGGTCAATGCGTGGTCATCTCAAGAGGCGGTCAACGCGTTTCCAAAAGCGTTCGCTCCTGAGATGAATCACGAGAGCTTGTCGTTTTTGCTTGGCTTTGACGGCGTGTTGAGCTCATTGGTGAATTCGCTAATCGTGGCTGCGATCACAATGGTGTTCAGTATCGGGTTGGGTGCGCCTGCAGGCTACGCGTTGGCCCGTTACGAGTTCCGGGGTAAGGGGCTGTTTCGCTTACTCATTTTGCTCACCCGTGCTTTCCCACTGCCGCTATTGGCTCTGCCCTTGACGGTCCTCTATATCAGGCTCGGTGTTGACGACACGCTCGTAGGGCTGGCGTTGGTGCACACGATGTTGGCCTTGCCATTTGCAGTGCTAATTACGTTCTCATTATTTAGCGGGGTCCCCACTGAGCTGGAAGAGGCAGCCTGGGTATTTGGCTGCACTAAAGTGCAAGCCTTCAGGCGAGTGGTGTTGCCGATTGCATTGCCTGGGTTGGCTGCGTCAGCAATTTTCGCCTTCGTCATCTCGTGGAATGAGGTATTCGCCAGTTCTGTCCTGATGATTCAGAATCGCACGCTCACTGCCTTCCTGCTGCAAAACCTCGATGTATCCCCCATGCACATGAAGTTTGCGGGTGGCGCTTTGTTGGTTTTACCTGCAGCGACCTTCATGTTTTTAATCCGCAAGCATCTCTTTGCGATGTGGGGCATTTCGAATCGTTAACTTATGGCAAATATTGCAATTCAAAACGTCACCAAATCTTTCGGGAGCTATGACGCGCTCAAGGGGATTGGATTGGCAGTAGCCGACCAAGAGTTTTTGGTGTTGTTAGGCGCTTCCGGTTGTGGAAAATCAACGTTACTGCGCATCATTGCAGGTCTCGAAACGGCTGATATCGGCGAGGTGCATGTCGGTGGTGAGCGCATCGATCAGCTGCAGGCCAAAGATCGACGGCTGGCCATGGTGTTTCAAAACTACGCGGTGTTTCCACACCTTACGGTGTTCGAAAACATCGCGTTTGGTCTGCGTATGCAGAAGCGCCCGCAGGAGTTCGTTGCAGCCAAGGTCAACCAGGTTGCCCGCATGGTGCACCTAGAAGCGTTACTGGATCGGTATTCAGGACAGTTATCCGGCGGACAACGTCAGCGCGTGGCTTTGGCGCGTGCGCTAGCGGTTGAGCCGCGCGTGATGCTGATGGATGAACCACTGTCGAATTTGGATGCGCTATTGCGCCTTGAGATGCGTGCAGAATTGAAGTCGATTTTGGCAGCGAGCAAAACCACCACCATTTATGTCACGCACGATCAAGTCGAGGCCATGAGTTTGGCGGATCGAATTGCTGTCATGCATCAAGGCGTGATCGTGCAGTGCGACACACCGTTAGAGATTTACAGAAACCCTGTAAACACGTTTGTTGCTGGATTTATCGGTAATCCACCGATGAACTTCATCCCCGCGCACGCCGTTCAAGACGGTATTTTTGAAGCGCGAGGTCTCCGCTTGCGAGGGCCTCTGGGACACCGTGAACTGCTGCTCGGTATTCGACCTGAGGACATGCAGGTTAGTGATGCCGGATTTACCTGCCAAGCCGACTTGATCGAACCGTTGGGCCCCAACGTATTGGTGACAGATGTTCAGGATAGCGCGGTGTTCAGGGCGGCGTTGAGCAGCACCGCAACGCTATCAAAAGGGCAATCAATTTTTTTACAACCTGATCTAGAGCGTGTTCGTTGGTTCACGCCCGAGGGTCAATCAGTGAAGTCAGAATCATGAGTACAAGTACCCTGGCGAGCCCGGAAGAGATGTTGAGCGAGGCTCAGCGCATTCTGCGGCTCAACGATAAAGGCAGCTATACGGTCCCAACGCATGGTTTGTATCCATTTCAGTGGAATTGGGATTCTTGTCTTACCGCCCTGGGACAGGCGTCCTTCGATGAGTCTCGCGCATGGCAAGAAATTGAATCGTTAGTTGCCCATCAGTGGGACGACGGTATGGTGCCGCACATCGTCTTTCACGTGCTCGATGATGGCTACTTCCCAGGGCCGACGGTCTGGGAAACAGGGCGAGCCACGCCGACCTCCGGCATCACACAACCACCAGTGATGGGTTTGGTCATCGAGCAATTATGGAACCGTGGTTCGAAAACGGATGCGCTCAAAGAACGCTGTCGCCAATTGGTCAATGCGGCTAATCGCTGGCATGCCTGGTTTTACGCTTGCCGTGATCCACAAGGTACGGGCTTGGTCGCTCTACTGCATCCTTGGGAGTCTGGTCGAGACAACTCCTGTGATTGGGATACGGCGTTGGCTGCGGTACCCGCCGATCACGTAACGCCTTACACCCGTCGTGACACGCAACACGTGGATGCGAGTCAACGCCCTACCAAGTTTGAATACGACCGCTACATCGCGTTGGTCGAATTATTTCGAGCTTGTAATTGGGACAACACAAAGTTGCATGACGCCTCACCGTTTCAAGTGGTGGATCCCGGCTTTAATGCGATCTTGATTCACTCTGATCAGGCCCTCGCTCGGCTCGCCGCAACGATTGGTGAGGTGGGGATTAGCGAGATGGCAGAAGCGCGTGCCAGTCGTGCACTGCAGGCGATCGACACCCTGTGGAGCGCTGACAAGGGCCAATATGTTGCCTTCGACCGCATCAAAAGACGACCGGTTGATAGCGCCAGCATTGGCGGAATGTTGCCGGTATTGGTGTTGCCCGAAGGGCATCCGAGCCAATTACAGTTGTGTCAGCGACTCGGACATATTTTGGACCGCGCACCTTACGGGGTGGCTAGTCACGACCCAGATGACGCCAGATTTGACAGCAAGCGATATTGGCGCGGCCCTTCATGGCTGGTGGTAAATTACCTGCTCATCAAAGGTTTGATGCAGAACGCCCAACCAGCACTGGCGGAGCGGATTCGTCAAGCCAGTTTGAGATCGATTGCGAAAAGTGGGTGCGCCGAATATTACGATCCCCACACCGCGGAGGCCTTAGGCGGCAAAACCTTCACTTGGACGGCGGCGATGGTTATTGAGTTTTTGCGGGATGCCGGCTGATAATTACGCATGTCCATACAACAGCTAGCCAAGGATTTGGGCCTCTCGATTTCGACCGTTTCACGTGCCCTCAACGGTTATACCGATGTTTCGGAATCCACCCGCGAACGCGTGTCCGCTCGCGCAGCGGCGTTGAACTACACACCGCATCCCGGTGCACGCAGCCTCAAGTCAGGTAAGTCATGCGCGGTGGGCGTTATTCTGCCGAGCAACGAGGTAACGGGAGGCTTCATGGATCCGATGTACTCTAGCTTGCTGGGGGGCGTAAGTCGCGGGCTCAAAGCCGGCGGCTATAACCTAGTGGTCAGTACCAATGGCGGCTTGCCTGTCAAGGCCGAATTGGCACTCTACGATCAGTTCCTGCGGGCTAAGTGGTTCGATGGCTACATAGTCGTACGTACCCGCATTGATGACCTGCGTGTTACTGCACTGTTGAAACACCAAGTGCCTTTTGTAACCTACGGACGCACCGAGACCGAGGGCAACGAGTTTTGGGTTGATACGGATAACGAGCAGGCGTTCTATGTGGCAACTCAACGCCAAATTGCGTTTGGTCATCGCAACATCGCTTTGCTCAATGGCCCAGAAGAATTCATGTTCGCAGCGTTGCGCGAGAGGGGCTACACGCGGGCCATGCACGGTGCGGGTTTAGAGCCTGCGTTACATCATGTGCTCTATGGCAGCTTGACGGAGAAAGCTGGTTATGACCTAACCGAACAATTGATCACCTCGCACAACCCACCTTCAGCGGTGCTGTGCGCGACTGACGCGATGGCGATTGGTGCTATTGCTGCTTGTCGCGCCCATGGCTTGGTTGTGGGGCAGCAGATATCCGTAGTGGGCTATGGCAACAGTGACGCAGGTCAATTTTGCGCGCCGCCACTGACGACGATCGCTCATGACGTACAAAGCAATGGTCGGCATCTCGCTGAATTATTGCTGACCCGATTGAGGGGTGAAACACCTGCGCAGCCATATTTTCTGGAGACCGTCGAGGTGATTGCGCGGTCATCTGACGGCCCGAGAAGCTAATGTGCTGGTCGTATCTCTTGGCTTAAGTACGACTATTGTTATGTTTCAGAGCCGGTTATGTTAGGTTTCTGCGGTCCAATTGCGTGGTGAGTGGCGTCAAATTTTCCTGGTTATTTCGGGCAAAGCCATGACGCATAATTGAGCGATGCAAACCCTGCGTAATGCCCGCCTATTAGGACGTCTAGTCATCTTATGGCTGGTGCTGTCTTTGGGTGCTGCCGTGGCATCGCCGCTGTTGAAGCCGGTCTCGATGCATGTCGTGTGCTCAGCTGCCGGCGCAGCAATTGTTTTTCATGACGACGCGTTACGAAGCAACAACCCCAGTGGCTTGCATTGCCCTTTGTGTCTGCCGCTTTCGGCACCTCCCCCCGTGGTGCTGCAATTCTCTCCTCCCCAAATAGAGCCCTCAAGTGCTCGGAGTGCGCGGGTCTCTGCCAAGCTGCAAACTTTGCGGGGTAAGCCCTGGCAAGCTAGAGCCCCGCCTTCTTTTCAGGTCTGATCACTCAAACCTCTTCAGTGCACAGCGCCCCCCTTGGGTAGGCTGATGCGCGCCTCCGTCATTCCCTATTTGATTTCTCCTAGGAAACTCCTATGAAAAAAATATTTTTTCTTTTGTCACTGTCATTCATGGCTAATTTGACTTTTGCGCAAGTGAGCGCAACGAATGCTTGGATTCGGGCCACTGTGCCACAGCAAAGCGCTACGGGCGCTTTCATGCAGATTGAGTCTAAGCAGGGTGCAAAGCTCCTTGCTGCGAAGTCACCAATTGCTGGCGTGGTTGAGGTCCACAGCATGCTTATGGAAGGCGGTGTGATGAAAATGCGCGCAGTGCCATTTTTGGAACTGCCAGCCGGCAAACCAGTGGAGCTAAAGCCCGGTGGTTATCACGTGATGCTCATGGACCTAAAAGGCCAAGTCAAGGACGGCGATGTCGTGCCAGTAACTTTGATTATCGAAGACCAGGCAGGCCAGCGTCAAAACTTGGAGGTAAAGGCTTCAGCCCGCATGGTGACGAAACCTGCCGATAAACATATGCCCATGGCGCATCAAAAGCAGGAAGGTCACAAACACTGAGTCGCCAGGTCGGTTGACATTCTTCATTTGGAAACCGCTTACAGAAACTCTCAGATTTAGTTTGTCAACCGATTTCCCCAGAGCCGAGCCATTCTGAACGGGCTCTGATTGCTTTTGTTGGAATCGTTTTTTTACTGGATGAAAGCAAGCCAAATGCCCAATGGCAAAACGACTATGCTGAACACGTGACCTATCACCACTGTGGAGGCCACTTTTTCTGGCTGAACCTGAAATTTATCCGCCAATAAAAAATTAAACACCGCTGGGGGTAAGCAAGCGAACAAGATCATCGCTCCGCTCTCAATGGGATTTAGTGTCAACAGTTGCAAGAGCAGAAAAACTGCACCTAACCTCATAATCGAGGTCAAAATAGACGCACTCACGCCTACTCGCACATCATGTAGCTGGCTGCTTGCCAGCCGAGAACCCAATGACAACAGCATCATTGGAACCAATACATTGCCAATCATGGTAAGTGCTGTTTGCAAGGGAGAAGGTATGTCCCATTGCATGTGAGCGACGCATAAGCCTAACAGTGTGGCCCATATGAGTGGATTAGCGTACACCAAGCGCCATTCCACTCGGCCGTTCATAACAATGGCGCCTATTGTGAAATGCAAAATATTCGAAATGACCAACAAAACAATTGAAAGTGGCAAGCTCTCAGGCCCATAGGCCAGTGCGATGAGTGGAATACCGACTGGGCCAACGTTTGTGAACATAACACAGGGTACAAATGCTTTCACAGAAGCGCCCGAGAACCGAGCCACTGGCCAAGCTAGTAATCCACTCAAGACAATCAGAGCGATCGAAGCGAATGTGAAAGTGATAGCGGACTGTGGATCAAAATTTTTTGACGCCAGAGAACTGAAAATCAGAACGGGTAATGCAAGATCGACGATCAGTTTGTTTGCGCCCCCCAGGTCTGGCTTGAATTGACGGCTATAGATGAATCCTAGCCATGCAATCAAAAAAATAGGCAGCGTGATTTCAATGATTTTTTGAAACATGGCAGGCTGTGGTTTTAGACTGTGCCGGTGTATTCGCCACGCGCCGGATAGTCCTTGGCCACGGCAAAGTCGATGGCCCCCAGCAAGTCTTGGAACTGCGGACGTGCAAAGGGCATGGTCTGTGTGGAACCGTAGTAGAGGGTTCCGTCAGGGCGAACAATGAACACGCCGGGTTCGCTGAACAACTCGGGCTCTTCAATACCAATAGAGGTCTGACCACGGGAAGCGCTGATGTACAGGCCCCACTGGCGCGCGCTTGGCAAGCTCAGATCGTAGCCCACACGCAGGTGCTCCGCTTTGATCTTGCCTGCCATGGCCTGGGCGCGCTCGGCCCTGTCGCTACTGACAGCGACCACCCCCACGCCACGCTTTTCGAACTCGGGCATGAGGCGGTCGAGCTCCATCAGGTATTTGGCGCAAATTGGGCAATGCAGACCCCGGTAAAACACGACGAGGTCAAAAGTGGGGGCGGGTGTGGCGCCCAGCACATACCGTCCCCCTCCCACTAGAGGGATGGTCAATGCGGGGACAGGCTGTCGGGGAGTTAGGGCGATTGTGCTCATAAGGTGTCCTTTTGGAAGTGGAAGAAGCAAGGCATGCGGAGAGCATGGTCGCCATTGTGATGTACGATATGCAATTTAAAATTCAAAATTATTTGCAATTCGTACAATATGAGCGACGTTAAGCTTGATCGTCTATCTGCGCTTCTGGAGGGATTGGCCCCATTGGTAACGCTGGAGCTCGTTTCTGACTCACGTTTGGAGGGCGCACCCAGTCGAGACAACGAGACTAATCTGCAGTTGTTCTTTTTGACGCGAGGTTGCGCCGAGTTGAAGGTTGGAGATATCCGGCAAAAAATCGAATCTCCCGCTTTGGTCGCGGTACATGCTAGTCAACCATTTGTATTTCATAGATTCACGGCAAAGGATGCCTGCAGGTTGGTGCAGGCGCGTGTTCAACTGACTGGGCCTGTTGCGATCTTGTTCTTGGAGGAGTTCGCACAACCGCGAACAGTTTCTCTGGCTGATGATGAGCCTGCGTTGCAGCTAGCAGTCGCCATGATTGAGTCTGAATTGGATGCACCTCGCTGCGGACAACCCGCCTTGCTCAATCGGGCTGGCGATATCCTTTTCATCGGCTTATTGCGTTACCTTGTTGCGCATCCCAGTGACCATGACAGTGGCTTGTTCAATGGTTTGGCTGATCCTCGAATTGCCAAAGCACTGGTGGCCATGCATCAACGTCCAGCTTTTGGATGGGATTTAGAGCTTCTGGCCAAGGAAGCCGGGATGTCACGTACTGCATTCGCAACCAAGTTCCATCAAACAATGCGAAGACCGCCGGGAAAATATCTGGCTGCGATCCGACTCGCCTTGGCACAGCGGGCTGTCGATTTTGGCAAAGGACTCAAGGAAGCAGCCAAAGTAGCTGGCTATGGAAACAGCTCAGCTTTGTCTCGTGCCTTGGCCAAGTCAACGATGCCGAGGTTACTTAATTGATGGCGGCGAGTTTGCTCGATCCCATCGTTGATGTAGGTGAGGGCATAAAGGTGGCTGCGGTCACGGATCCGTTTGGTAATCGACTCGGCGTCATCCAGAATCCTCATTTCGATCCATCGACCGCCTCCTGATCCTCAAAAAGTCAACCGATTTTCCTAGAGTCCGGCCAATCTGAACGGACTCTGATTGCTCTTCTTCAAGGGTGACAACAGACTTGTATTGAAGTGCCAGCGGTTGGGTCATGCCCCGTCGGTGCGTTTACTTTTGTATTGGGCGATCAAAACTTCAACTAAGTCGTTGTCTAAGTTCAGACGTTGTTGCAGAAGGTAGATAGAGGCAATCTCGCCTTCGGACAAGATGCCATCGGCTAAGGCTGCACTCACTTCGCTTTCTAGCATCGCTTTGCGTCGCTCCAATTGGTTGTTGAAAGCCGTTGCAACCACTCCCGTGAGAAGTGCGATGGTACTGACACCCATGAACGCGGTAATTACTGAAACCACTTGCCCCACCCAAGTCACAGGCGACACGTCACCGTAGCCCACAGTGGTCAGCGTGATGAAAGCCCAATACATAGACGCGGGTATCGAAGAGAACTTCTCGGGTTGCGCCTCGGTCTCGGCAAAGTACATGATGGATGCGCTCAATAGAGTCGCGATCAACAGCAAATATACGGCTGAAAATAGCGTCTTACGCTCGTGCCAGATAGCCTGGAATAGGTCCTCCAAGGCGGTGTTGAAATGCGAAATTTTCAGTACCCGTAATAAACGTAGGACCCGTAAGACTCGCAAATCAAGGCCTGGGAGTAAAAACGCCAGATAAAACGGTGCAATGGAAAGCAAGTCCACCAAGCCATAAAAGCTTAGGGCATAGCGTCTGCGACCGACTGATGGGCGTTTTGCAACGATGCTCCCACTTGCCCACAATCGGGCGACATACTCTAATGAAAATAAAACCAAGCTGAATAGTTCAAATGCCGCGAACTCCGCATGAAACCGCGCCTCTATGCTGTTCACAGACTCCAGCACTACAGCGAAGACGTTGGATATAACCAGCACGATCAAAAACCAATCGCTGGCTAAACTGGCACGATCGCCCGGTTTGCCTTGATCCAGAATTTCCAGGGTGCGGCGTTGCCACTGATGAATAGACATGTTTAGTATCAGGTCAGTATCAAAATAACCGCAAGATTTGGCTCAAATAGCAAATTTTTCATCAGGTAAAACCCTGATAAATGGAGTTGCGCGATTGCTAGAGGATTCGATTTTATTTAAAATAAATATATATTTTATAGTTATATAACTCATATAAATAGACCCTAATAACTCTATTTTTCTTTCTCTACCTGAGTAAGAACTTTATAGATTGTTAACATTAATAACGAATTTTGTGAATAAAATATCGAATCTTCAGCAACCTATATTTTGGGAAAGCAAATACGGAGGATTGGATGCACACTGCCAGACGAGTAAGCGCGAATGCCACTCGAGTTTTAGCTCCGACCCTGCCAACTCTCGTATACCGCTTCTACTCCCATCTGCGTGAGGAGCATTGGAGGGGTAGATTTCGTGACATCCCAGCGTTTCAAGGATTTGTAGCCTACCAAGTGCGCTTGATCACGGGGACCATCGCCCGTTGTAAAGGTTACAAATTAGATGACCCCTTGATCGTTGCACAGTCCAATCTCAATCTCAGAGAATCCGATTTCTTCGACTTCGACCATCTACTGAATCAACTGGTTTCTAGTAATCTGCTGCCCCTTGAGTTGAAGGGCGCAGTACTTGACGAATTGGAGTCGGTGCGGGAACGACTGTTCGATGTAGAGATCGCTTGACCTATGGTATCCGTACCCCCATCGTCGGCTGAACCACGTGTTTTTACCGTGGCGTCTTACTTGCATCATTTCTATGGTGAGCGCCTGCGGCAATCTGTCGGGAGATTCCCAGACACCCCAGCGAAAAGGGGTTTTGCGGCCTACCAATTGCGTTTGGTAAATGCACTCATTTCACGAGCGAAAGGGTTCAGTACCGAAGAACCAGAGACAGTAATCCGCCTAAATCCGTACCTTATTGAAGAGGATTTTGACGACCTGTTTGTGGTATTGGACAACTTAGCCAAGCATGCGTTAGTTAATTCGTCATTTATTGATGACGCCAAACTTCAACTTATAGAGTTGCAGAAAAATTTTGCAAGTATCGGAAACCGCAGTCAGCAACGATGATCGCCATAGGTGTTGGTCGAAACATCGAAAGTTAACGAGTAATGAGTGCGCCACCTACAATTCCATCTTGTGTCCGCAAGTTTTTTAGCTCATCGGTTGAAGGCGAGCTCAGTGTTAATGAAATTAACAGACTGGTTTCCGCCCATACGTTGTTGGTTCGAGACCTACTCGCTGAGCAATCTGGTCAATTGCAGACGTCTGTCGCGCGATTGACCTCGATGCGCGCTACTTTGCGAGGTTCGGACGCACAAACGATCAAGGGATTAATTGCAACTTTGTCAGAGGCTGAGTTGATTAGCACAGAGTTAGCTGATCGACTTTTGCGCAGGGCCCTCGAGATGATCGAGTCGCCACTGCCAGTGTCTTTTTCGCCAAACTAACGGCCCCGAACACCTGCGGTTTATCTACAGATCCGGTTTATAACTTGACGGAGGCAATTATGCGACTACTAGGTAAAACGGCTTTGATCACCGCAGCTGGGCAAGGAATTGGTCGGGCATGCGCATTGGCCATGGCCGAGCAAGGCGCCACAGTGTGGGCAACTGATGTCAACCCGGATGCATTGGCAACGTTGAAAGAGGTGCGCAATATTCAAACCGCCGTACTGGATGTGCTGGATAAAAAAGCCATTCATAAATTGTTGGCACAACTGCCGCCGCTTGATATTTTGTTCAACTGTGCAGGCTATGTGCACAACGGATCAATTGCGCAAGCAACAGACCAAGAGTGGGAGTTTGCCTTCAACCTCAATGCGAGATCTCAGTTCTGGACCATACAGGCCGCACTACCCAACATGCTGGCTCGTGGAGGCGGTAGCATTATCAATATGGCTAGCGTGTGCGGCGCCTCCAAAGGTTTGCCCAACAGATTTATTTATGGCGCGAGTAAGGCTGCTGTCGTGGGACTAACCAAAGCCGTGGCTGCCGACTATGTGGGGCAGGGCATACGCTGCAATGCGATTGCACCGGGCACTGTAGATACGCCTTCATTGGGTGAGCGCATCAACAGTTACGACGATCCCATCGCCGCGCGAAAGGCATTTATTGCGCGCCAGCCCATGGGCAGATTGGCTCAAGCAGCGGAAATTGCACCCATCGTGATTTACTTGTCCAGCGACGAGTCAGTTTTTGCAACGGGCCAATTATTTACGGTAGATGGTGGAATGATGATTTAGAAATCAACTTGGTACATTCAATGCACCGCTCGAGAATGCTTTTGTCGGCTTTTTGTCTAAACATGACTGTGAAGACGCGAGAGCAATTGTCCAAGCCGAGCTATCGAAGATCGCTTTATACAGAAGATACAGTGCTTATTACAGCTACGGAGTTCATATCGCTCAGAAATTAGGCTGACTTGTTTGAATAGCGTGCCCAAAATGGTTAGAGCCCCTTTTGATGATGTGATGTATGGAGTTGGATGATCCAGCATAAAAAAGCCACGGGTTAACCGTGGCTTTTAGGTGCAGTCCGCACGATTTGCGGACATTTTTAAGTGCATCAACCCAGCATGTCAGCCCAGATGTTTTGCGCCCAGTTCATGGCGTAAACACCTTCTAACTTGTTCGCCTCAGGCGTCAGGCCACCGGCACCTTTCACTGCCAGCATGGTCTTTTTCTCAACGTCGTAGCTGTGGACACTGGCCACGTGTACCACCTCATCCGGGGTCACGAAGCTGTAGCAGGTGTTGGCATAAACCGGTGACGAAGGAACCTCTTGCCCGGTCATCATCGCCACCACGGCAGCCGCACAGGTCTTGCCGTGCTGGTTAGCCATGTGGCCTGATTTCGGCATCCCCGGCGCACCCTGAATGGAATCACCCAGCACATGCACGTTCTTCTGGGCTTTTGACTCAAAAGTCAGGAAATCCACCTCACACCAGCGGTTATCCAGTGTTGCCAAACCAGCGGTACGCGCAATCGTACCAGCGCGCATCTCGGGGATGACGTTCAAGACATCGGCCTTCATGTCGTCGTTGAAATCGAACTTCAATGTTTTCGTTTGCACATCAACGTCAATCACTTTGTGGTTGGGCCGATAGTCGATATAGCCGTTGTAATGATCGGCCCACGCCTTCTTGAACAACTTACCTTTTGACACCACATCTTTGTTGGCATCAAACAAGACCACCTTGCTTCTGGGCTTCTCGCGCTTGAAATAACCGGCAATCTGGCAGGCACGCTCATAGGGCCCGGGCGGGCAACGGTAAGGACCCAGCGGCACGGACATGGCGAAGACTCCGCCATCTGGCATGGCCTCAAGCTGCTTGCGCAAAGTCGCTGTCTGCGCGCCTGCCTTCCAAGCGTGCATGACCTTTGATTGCGCGTCCGCGTTATTCAAACCAGGGATCTTGTCGTACATGAAGTCGATACCGGGCGAAACAATCAAACGGTCATAGGGTAGCGTGCTGCCACCTGCCAGTGTCACGGTGCGCTTGGTGGTGTCAACAGCAACGACCGTGTCTCGCACCATCTGAATCCCATGGCGATTTTTTAAGTTGTCGTAGGAGGTTGTGATATCGGCCATCTGCTTGACACCACCCAAGACCAAGTTGGAAATGGGGCACGACACGAAGGCGGGATTCGGCTCGATTAACGTGACCGCAATGGCACCCTCCGACCACATGCGAATGTACTTGGCGGCCGTGGCCCCAGAGAAGCCCCCGCCGATCACAACGACCTTGCCCTTCGAGCCACCCACTGTGGCGCAACCTGCGCTCAAGCCCAAAGCGGTCAGACCTGCACCCGCGCCGATTGAATTAATAAATTGACGACGTTTCATGGTTTCACCTCACTTATTTTTGAGCTGCAAAAAACGCAGCCATGGCTTCAATTTGCGCATCGGTATAACCCTTGGCAATCTGATGCATGATGGTTGCTGGAACCGCACCAGCCTTGTAGGCCGCCATTTTTTTGATCAGTTCAGCGGCAGGCTGACCGGCCAAAGCAGGTGCTGCGCCGACGGCCTTGCCGTTGGTGCCATGGCAATTGGCACAGGCTGAAGCCCATTGTTTAACTTGCAGATCTTGCGCCGATACGGCGTTTGCGGTGAGCAACAACAGCGCGGCACCGGTTGTTGATGCCAACTTTCTCAGGCTCATGGTTCATCTCCCAATTTTTGAACAAGGACGAAAATATTCTTGGTTATCTATATTCCGACCCGATCGTATGAATCGGAATCAACAAACTCAATTAGGGAAAAGCCTAGCCCCCACCACGCTGCATATACAAGTCAAAACGACGCATGAAGGCATAGCGCTGTACCGCGTCTTGATTGGTAAACGTGAAGGTCACAATCAAGCGCGGAATACTGGCAAGTGCGATAACCCGAGGGGCTCCCACTTGCCAATCGATTCGTAAACCACCATCCGAGAAACGGATATCGGCTGACGAATCGGATAACGTCCAAGGATGGTCGCCAATGGCATTGGGCAACCACCCATGCCACTCATTGAGAGAGCAACCCATCTCACGTGTGAACGCCTCGGCATAGCTCGATTGCATTGGCTTACCGACCCTCAACCACCTGCGATAGGTGGCCAAATGGCCAGCACATCGTTTTCGACAAGCTGCCGCGTTGCACGCGCCTCAGGGGCGACGTAGTGGCCGTTGACCAGCACCAAGTGCACCAGTTTTTCAGGCAAAGCGAACGAATCAATGATGTTCAGGATGCTCGCATCGGGTGCGACATCCAGATCCATTTGATTCGCTCGTCGGTGCTCTTGGGGCAGATAGTCGGTGAGGGTGGCAAATAACTTGAATGTAATTTTCATCGATTGAAACAGACCCTTTAGCGACGACGCGTGTCGTTGGCACCGCTCCACTCGCCTTGCGCTTGCGAGCGCGCCAAGTAGGCACGCATCAGCTGCGTGGGGTCCTCAATCAGCTTGTCTTTCCATTCACCGAGATGCACTTGACCTTCAACCAAACCACGCATGACACCGACATGGTCTGTCCAGCCCACACTGTTACAGCCGACCATCACATCGCCGCTGAATTGCAGGCTCAGGTGGCGGCTATCGGTGGTCAGTGTTGCCGACTCACCGCCAGACACCCCTTCCCAGTTACCAAAACTGGTAGAGATGAGGCCCAGCGTGTCCAGCACGTTGATTTGCGTCACGCCCTTGAGGTAGGTGGTCTTCCCCACCATATTGAGGGCGGCAACCCGCGCCTGTTCGGCCGCGTTGGGCTGGATCGCGCTCACGATGGTTTTGCCGCTGACCTTGTCAAAGGCCTCCGCACAATCACCCGCCGCGTAGACACCCGGTACGTTGGTTTGTAAATGCTCGTCGGTCAGGACACCCTGCAGGCACTTGACGTCTGAACCCTCAAGGAAATCAATGCACGGCTTCACGCCGGTCGCGCTGATGACCAAGTCAGCTGGAATCTTTTTGCCATTGGACAAAACGACGGTCACTGGCGCGTCGGATGCATCCTGACTGCCACCACCCAACATGCCCGCCAACTTAGACAGCAGACCACCGGATGATTCACCTTGGCGTTGAATCGATGTGACCTTGGCACCCGTGAACACTTGCACGCCCTTGTTCTGTACCCAATCGCGAATCATGCCACCCGCAACCGGGCCCATCATGCGGGGCACCATGCGGTCACCCATCTCCACCACGGTCAACTGAACACCGCGTGCGGCCAAGGCCTCCATGATGATGCAGCCAATAAAACCAGCCCCCATCTGCACGACCCGGGCACCCGGCTTTGCCAACGCCATGATGGCGCGGGCGTCCTCAAGCGTCCAGCAGGTTTGCACCTCAGGGCTATCGATTCCAGGAATGGGCGGCTGAACGGGACGCGAGCCCGTCGCAATCAACAACTTGTCAAAGGCAAGGACTTCACAATTACTGAGGTGAACCTGCTTGCCTGCGCCATCAACCCGTTGCGCACGCGCGGACACCTGCTTGACATTCAATGCCTCGAAGTGCGTCGCGCTTTTGCGCAGATAGGTGCCATCCTCCTGAATGTTGCCAATCAGGAGGTAGGGAATGGCCATACGCGAGTAGGGCGGCTCCGCCTCATCACCCACGATCGTTATCTGATCGTGGGGTGCCTGCTTGCGGATGGTTTCCGCCGCGATCACGCCAGCCGGGCCGGCGCCAAGAATGACGTGATGAGCCATGGCTTACAAACCCAAGCGCTTCTTGGTGTCCGCTGTGGGGCGACCTTCTGGGTCCCAACCGCGCACGTCGTAATACTTGGGCAGCATTTCAGCCAACTTGCTCACTGAGCCTTTGCCTGGGCCGGTCTTGGCCGCTTCGGTCAAGAGGCGCTTGGGCAGATTGTCGTCCTTGGCGGTAAAGCCAGCGGCGTTGTTGAACTCGCGCTCCATGTTCCAGATGCGCTCGCCAATCTTTTCCAGCTCTTCAGTGGTGTATGACTCGTCGCACGCAGCCTGCAGTTGAGGTGCCAAATCGGCCAAGCCCCAAGCGAAGGTTGTGAAGACGCACAAACCAGAAGAGTCGAAAGAGGCTGTCGCATCCTGGAAGGCTTTGACCAACTCGGGTTTGCCCTCTGAATCTGCAGGCTCTGTCTTGACTGGAATACCCAGCACCTCGGAGGCGATGGTGTAGCCGCGCAAGTGGCAAGCACCGCGGTTACTGGTAGCGTAAGCCAAGCCAATACCCTGGATCACACGACCGTCATAGGCGGGGAACTCTTGGCCCTTCACGCTCATGCTGAGGTCGGGGTGGCCGTACTTGGCTGTCAGGCGCTTAGAGCCCTGACCGATCTCCTTACCAAAACCTTCACCGCTAGCGGTCATGTCAGCGAACTGGCACAAAGCCTCAGCGGAGCCGAACTTGGCGTCGATACCGATTTGCTCTTTGGTCAGTGCACCGATCTCGTACAACTCCATGACGGCACCGATGGTGGCGCCGAAGCTGATGGGATCAAAGCCCTCTTCGTTACAAATCAAGTTGGCGTACTGCAACGCCTCCAAGTCGTTCACGCCGTTTGCAGCACCCAAGGCCCACGCGGCTTCGTACTCGAGGCCACCGTTAGCGCCCCAGTACTCTGGCTTGTTCTTGACGGAGAAGTGTCCTTCGTCGATCTTACTGATGCGACCACACGCAATCGTGCAACCAAAGCACGCTTGGTTGGTAACCAAGTGTTTCTTACCATCGGTTTCACGGGGTGTCGCCATGGCCTCCGCCGAGATGTCCTTGGCACCCTCAAACTGCACATCGCGGTGGTTACGGGTTGGCAAACCGCCCACCTCGTTGATCACGTTCATCAGCACCTGGGTACCGTAAGCGGGCAAGCCCTGCCCAGTCACGCCGTTCTCTGCCAAGATCTTCTTCTTCTCGGCCGTGACTTGCATGAAGGCTTTCGGGTCACGGATGTTGCCCACACCGATGGTGCCGCGTACAGCGATCGCCTTCAGGTTCTTGCTACCCATCACAGCACCAACGCCAGAGCGGCCAGCCGCACGGTGCAAATCATTCACGACGGCTGCGTAGAGCACTTGGTTTTCACCCGCTTTACCGATTGAGGAGACTCGCAACAGTGGATCTTGGTGACGGCTCTTAAGCTCACCCTCCGTCTTCCAGACGCTCTTGCCCCACAGGTCTGAGGCGTCTTTCAGCTCGGCGTCACCGTCGACGATCGACAGGTAGACCGGCGTGGGGGACTTGCCCTCAAAAATGATCATGTCCCAGCCGGCCATCTTCAGCTCGGCACCCCAGTAACCGCCCGAGTTTGAACAGGCGATCGCACCGGTCAACGGGCTCTTGGTGATCACGGTATAACGGCCACCTGTGGAGGCCATGGTGCCGGTCAGTGGGCCCGTTGCCCAAATGATCTTGTTATCGGGGGACAAAGGGTCGACCTTTGGGTCGACTTCATCAACGAGGTATTTAGAGCCCAAGCCGCGTGACCCGATGTATTCGCGGGCCCACTGCATATTGAGGGGTTCAGATTTAACGGTACCGTTTGTCAGATTGACGCGGAGGATTTTTCCAGCCCAAGACATAATGCGTAACTCCTTGTGTTGGATTAAGTTGCTGAAGGTTGATTGCCGAGCTTGTCAGCCCACTGCTTCATCTTGTCTAAGCCCGTCCAGTTGGCATCCACATAGGTGATGGCGCCAGTGGGGCAAGCCGATGCGCAAGCAGGGTCACCGCCGCACAGGTCACATTTTTGGACCTTGCCGGTTTCTTGCACGTAGTTGATGGTGCCGAAGGGGCAAGCGATGGTGCAAACCTTGCAACCCACGCAAGTGCTCTCGTTGACCTCCATCGCACCAGTGACCTTGTTCTTGGTAATCGCCTCAACGGGGCAAGCATGCAGGCACCAAGCCTCATCGCATTGGGTGCAGGTTGAGGGCACCTTCTTACCGGTCTCATGAAAATCAAAAACTTTGATACGCGACTTCGCGGGCGCGAATATGCCGTAGTTCTCGTAAGAACACGCCATTTCACACTGCAAGCAGCCGGTACATTTATCTGGATTGATGTGCAACACTTTTTGCATTTACGACTCCATTTAGGATCAGCCAACGAAAAAACTAACTTTCATTGTGATGTGTTTTGCAATTCATAGGGCTATGAATTGGCTAGTGATAACCCTAGTTTCCACGCCAAATCGCAGGAAAAATGTCGCTTCAGCGACGACCTATGCGTTGGGTCGGCGGTGATCGGCGATTGCACGATCATGGTGCGGCATATCCGGGTCGCGCAGCGCGCGGTGCTTGGTTTTGCGACCGGTTACGCGCTTGCGCCACATGCGAAAAGAACTGGGGCGCAACTCACTCCGCATAATACGAATGACCTCGTGTTCGGTCACACCCAATCGCTCGAAAATGGTTTCGAACGTGGTGCGATCCTCCCAAGCCATTTGAATCACGGCGGAGATATCACCCGGCGTCAAGTGGCGCTGGAAAGATGAAGGCTTTTTTGCCATGAAAGACATGCTTTGCTAAAGGTTTTCATAATAACCAACTACGAACTTTGACCCTGCGCACCACACCGAAATCCCGCAACCGACCATGACTGATCAAGCCCTCAACGTTTTGGGCACCCCATTGCTGGCGTGCTCCTTTGACCCCCTCACCGGCTACTACCGTGACGGCTGCTGCAACACCGACCACAACGACCACGGTAGCCACGTGGTGTGCGCCAAGGTCACGCAGGCTTTCTTGGACTTTTCGGTCAGCCGTGGCAATGACCTCGTGACGCCACGCCCCGAGTTCAGGTTCGCGGGCCTGAAAGCGGGCGACCGCTGGTGTCTGTGTGCGCGGCGTTGGTTGGAGGCCTTCCAAGCGGGGGTGGCACCGCCGGTGGTGTTGGAGGCCACACACCGTAAAGCACTTGAAATCGTCACGATTGAACAACTGCAAGCCTGCGCATTGGTCGCCTCATGAAGTCTGAGTTCAGGGGCAACAAACAGCACCTCCCCAGCAAGCCCTGCACGGTCTGCAGCCGCGAGATGACCTGGCGGAAGTCATGGGCGAAGAACTGGGAAGACGTCAAGGTATGTTCTGAGGCATGCCGAAAAAATAAGAACAAGATAAAGAAGCCCGCATGACCGCTGCCCCGAAAAAACTGCGTCACCTCGTTTTGGTACTGGGCGATCAGCTCGATGAAACCGCCAGCGCGCTGGCAGATTTTGACCCCAAGCTCGACGCAGTTTGGATGGCCGAAGTGCGCGAGGAGTCGACGCACATAGCGTCATCCAAGCAACGCACCGCCCTCTTCCTCAGCGCGATGCGCCACTTCGCTCAAACCCTGAAGGCGCAGGGCAAACATGTGGTTTATACCGAGCTGGATGACCCCACAAACACGGGCACCTTGGCTGGCGAGTTGACGCGGGCAATTGAAGCCCTCCAACCGCAAACACTGCTCATGACGGCCCCGGGGGACTGGCGCGTCTTGCAGTCGCTGCGTGCCGTGGCCACCGCCACCAACCGCACGCTGGAGGTGCGGGATGACACCCATTTCTTCACCACCGTACGTGACTTTGCGGTGCATGCCAAGGGCCGCAAACAACTGCGCTTGGAATATTTTTACCGCGAACTTCGACAAAAGAACGGCATCCTGATGGCGGGAAAAGACCCGATCGGCGGTCAATGGAATTTTGATGCCAACAATCGCGGCAGCTTCGGTAAGACCGGCCCCTCCCACGTGCCGCCGCCCAAACGCTTCGCGCCCGATGCCATTACCCAATCGGTCATCAAGCTAGTCAACAGCCAACTGCCCGATAACCCGGGCCACCTGGACAGCTTTGGCTGGCCCGTCACGCGGGCGCAGGGCCTTGAGGTACTCGATGCGTTCGTCACCCATCGCCTGCCGCTGTTTGGTCGCTACCAAGATGCCATGTGGTCCGGCGAGGTCTGGCTGTACCACTCACACATCTCCAGCGCGCTCAACCTCAAATTGATCAACCCGCGCGAAGTCCTCGCCGCCGCTGAAATGGCCTACCAAAATGGGCACGCGCCATTGGAGGCGGTTGAAGGTTTCATCCGCCAGGTCTTGGGGTGGCGTGAATACGTGCGTGGCATTTATTGGACACAAATGCCCGACTACGCGGAACGCAATGCGCTCAATGCGCAGCAGCCACTGCCCGGTTTTTTTTGGAGCGGTGACACCGATATGGCCTGCCTGAAAGACGCCATCAGCCAAACGCTCGCACACGGTTATACCCACCACATCCAACGCCTCATGGTGACTGGTCTTTACACGCTGATGTATGGCGTGACGCCACGCGCAGTGCACGAGTGGTATTTGGGCGTTTACGTGGATGCCATCGAGTGGGTCGAATTGCCCAACACCATTGGCATGAGTCAATTTGCCGATGGTGGCATCATGGCCAGCAAGCCGTATGTCGCTAGCGGTAAATATATTGACCGCATGAGCAACTACTGCAAAGATTGCCGCTACAACCCAGCCGAATCGGTGGGCGAGACCGCCTGCCCTTTCACCACGCTTTATTGGGATTTTTTAAACACCCACGCAGATACCTTGGCAAAAAATCCACGCATGCTAATGCAACTCAAAAACCTCAACCGGCTGGATACCGATGCCCGTGCCCGTATCGCCGCCCAAGCCAACGCGCACCGCAGCGCACACCAGACCCAAAGCCCCCCATGAAAGCAGACCTCAACGAACGCATTACCCGTATCGGGCCCGGCACGCCGTGTGGCAACCTCATGCGGCATTACTGGCAACCGGTTGCCTTGCTCGATGAGTTTGACCCCGTACTCGACCCCCGGATGGCCTCACGCCCCGTCAAAGCGGTGCGTTTATTGGGCCAAGACATGGTGTTGTTTCGCGACGAGCATGGGCAGTTTGCCCTGCTCGACCGTGATTGTCCTCACCGTGGCGCAGACCTCTCTTTTGGGCGCTATGAAGGCGATGGGTTACGGTGTCCCTTTCATGGCTGGAAATTCGATACAACAGGCCAGTGCATCGAGACGCCAGCCGAACCCGCAGGCAGCAAGTTGTGTACGCGTATCAAACAACGGCAGTACCCCTTACTACAACGCAGTGGGGTGCTGTTTGGCTGGTTTGGGTCTGAGGACCAAACGCCGCCGCCCTTTCCGGCGCTCGATTGCTTCGTCGCACCGGACAGCCACACCTTTGCATTTAAAGGCCTGTGGCGTTGCAATTGGTTGCAAGCGTTTGAGGTTGGCATTGATCCCGCGCACACCTCCTTTTTGCACCGCTTCTTCAATGATGAATCGCTGGATGACACCTACGGCAAGCAGTTCAGAGCGGCGAGCGTGGGTGATGTGAACGGCGAACGCTGGCCCATGACGAAAATCATGCGCGAGTTTCACCAACCCAAAATCACGGTTGATGCGGTGCCCTTTGGCATGCGCCTCACAACGCTGCGCGAGATGACTGACGACATCAGCCACGTTCGCGTGACCCACTCGATTTTCCCGCACACGTTTGTCATCCCGCTGTCAGAGACCATGACCATCACACAGATGCATGTGCCTGTGGACGACGAGAACACCTATTGGGTCTCGATCTTCACCAGCTTCGATAAACCGGTCAACAAAGACACCATGCGTAACCAGCGCACGCGATTCATCAGCCTGCCCGATTACGTGCCCAATGTGGGCAAACACAACCAATGGGGCTACAACCCCGAAGAGCAGGCCACCCGCACCTACCTCGGTATGGGCGAGGACGACATCAACAGCCATGACCAATGGGCCTGCGAAAGCATGGGGCGCATTCAAGATCGCACACGCGAGCATTTGGGCACCAGCGATGTGGCCATCATGGCGAACCGCCGCACACTCCTTAAAGCGATTGATGCCGTGGCCAATGGCGAAACCCCCGTCGGCTTTGCAGACCCGGGCGTCGCGACACAACGGTTTGGGCCCGATACCGTCGACGGCATTGCGCCCGCGGCGCAATGGCAACAATGGTGGCAAGACGCCGCCGCCGAAAAGCGAAAAGGCGCGCCGTGGAATGCCCGCATTGAGACAGCGGCGGCGGTCGATTAGCGCAATCCCATGTCTGCCGCCACTCAGCTCGCCGACTTCATCGCTGCCAGTCCACTGCAGCTGATTCGCTTTGTGTGGTGCGACCCGCACGGCACACTGCGCGCCAAAGCGCTCACCGCAGAGGCTGCTTGCAACGTGCTGCGAAGCGGCGCGGGAGTTGGGATGGTCAGCACGCTGATGCTCAAAGACACGTCCGACAAAACCGCATTCAAAGTGTTCGAGGCCAGCATCACGCAAGCGTTGCCGGGCTTTGAGTTTGCCAACAACCTGATCTTGCAGCCGGTACCCGATAGCTTTCGAGTTCTCCCCTGGGCGCAGCAAACCGGCTGGATTTTGTGTGAACCCCAATTCCAAAACGGACAACCGGTGCCCTTTGACACCCGCTCGCAATTACGCCAAGCCTTGGCGCGTTTATCGCAGCGCGGGCTGGGCATGACCTGCGGGCTGGAGATCGAGTTCCACATCTACAAACTACACAACCCGGATCACGGCGACGACCTTAACCCAGACCATGCCGCGTGGCCTGGCGATGGGCCTGCGGTCAGCATGATCCACCCGGGCTATCAGCTGTTATCCGAGCATTGGCTCGACGTCTGCGAGGCACCTTTGCGCATCGTCCAGCAGACGGCGCAGGGGTTGGGCTTGCCACTGTTGTCGTTAGAAGTCGAAATGGGTCCCAGCCAGGTCGAAGCCGTCTTCGCCCCCACCGACGCCCTCACCGCTGCCGACAACATGGTGCGCTTTCGCAGTGCCGTTCGCCAGGCGCTGCGTCGCGCGGGCTATCACGCGACCTTTGTTTGCCGCCCACCCTTTGAACAAATCATGTCCAGCGGCTGGCACTTGCATCAGTCACTGGTGGATCTCAAAACCGGAGCCAACGCATTCATGCGCGATGCCCCCGCGTCGGGCACCACGGCAAAAGACCCGCGCTACACGCTCTCTGCGCTGGGCGCCCATTACCTCGCTGGTTTGCTAGCCCATGCCAACGGCGCTGCTGTACTGTGCACGCCCACTGCAAATGGCTACGCACGTTTTCAACCGAACGCTTTGGCGCCTCAATCGGTCGTTTGGGGACGTGACAATCGTGGCGCAATGCTGCGCGTCATTGGCGGCGCAAATGACGCGAGCACGCGCATCGAAAATCGCTTGGGTGAACCCGCCGCCAATCCCTACCTGTACTTGGCGTCGCAAATACACGCAGGGCTCGCTGGTATCGAAGGGGCCCTTGAGGCACCACTTGCCACCGAGTCGCCATACGATGACGCCGCTCAACGCATTCCAAATTCGTTGGGTACCGCCATTAGCGCCTTCGAGGCTGACACGGCCATGTGCAACGGTTTCGGTGAGGCGTTTATCAACTACTACGCGCAACTTAAAAAAGCCGAGTTCGCGCGCTTTGAAGCTGCTACCGATAAAAACGACTTCCAAAGGCGCGAATACTTCAGTCGCCTCTAAACCCGTCCCACATGCATCATGATTCGAATCACTTTTTTTGAAAATCCCCAAGACACCGCCGGCACCACCATCGAAGCGGAGGCCGGCGTGAGCGTCATGAAGGCCGCCATTGCAGCAGACATCGAAGGGGTGGCGGCCGACTGCGGCGGCACCCTGTCATGCGCCACCTGCCACGTGATGGTGCGTGCGCCTTGGACAGACCAATTGCCCCCCATGACCGACGACGAAGACAGCATGTTGGACTACGCCGCTTCACCACGGGAAGGCAACAGTCGCCTGTCGTGCCAATTGGTTTTAACGGATGAACTCGACGGCATGGAAATCGATTTACCCGCCACCCAGTACTGATGCACCTCAACGCGGACTTCACGGGACGAGTGCTGATACACGGCGCTGACTTACCGTGGACTGCATCGCCGCTGGCAGGCGTAGACCGTCGCATGCTCTCGCGCATTGGTGACGAAATTGCGCTGGCGACATCGTTGGTTCGTTACGCGCCAGGCAGTCATTTCTCGGCGCATACCCATGCGCGTGGTGAAGAATTCATTGTGCTGGATGGGGTGTTTCAAGACGAACACGGCGACTACCCCACTGGCAGCTACGTACGAAATCCACCGGGTAGCCACCACACCCCCGCATCGGCGCCAGGCACCACCATCTTTGTGAAGTTGCGGCATTTTCATGCGGACGATACGGCGGTGGTTCGGCACCGCATCAGCGCAACCGACAACGAAACACTGCACGAGGATGCCCACGAAACCGTACACACCCTACACCTTCAAAACGAGCAGCACTGGCACGCCGATGTGCCCCACGGCTGTGAGCTGTTGGTGCTCACTGGTACCTTGACCGAAGGCTCAGATCAACTGAAGCCGTGGAGCTGGCTGCGCCTTCCCGCGAATGCGCACCTAGCCATCAAAGCAACGTCAGACCACACAGTGGTCTGGGTAAAGCGCTACAAGACCCCGCCCATCAGCAGCAACGCCACAACCACGGCGGCGTAGGGGCGTCATCGCGCCACAAACCTTTTCGTTGCGCACGCGCTGATTCCTCGGCTGCCTCATAAGGCGTACCGTCGGCACCGCGCGCCCACGCCATGCCCCGTGCCACTTGCGCCATGCCCACATCTGTATCGTCTACAAAGACACGCGCCAATGTCACACCCGCGTCGTCGGGCGCGGGTGCCATACCAACCAACCGCGCTGGTTTGAGAAAAACCATATCCTTCAAACTGAAGCGCGACTTACGCCCGGACGCTTGCAAGATTTCGGGCGCATCGATGCCAGCTAACCGGACTTTGTAATCGCGTTGATTGCGGTCTTGAAACACAAGGGTGTCGCCTTCACTCACAGCGACCACTTGCCCGGTGATCTCTGTGGCATACCCGCCGACGGACAGTGCCAGTGCCGCACAAAAAACCAACAGAGACCTCACGGCACCCTCCGATTGATAACGGTCAACCCCGTAGGTCAGCCACTGGTTCGCGACCAAAGTCCGGGCTGGCTAAAAAGCGCAGCACGTTTTCGGCCGCCGCTTCAGGCGAGCTGAGCTGGCCTTGGGCTTTGAGTTGCAAAAACTTCGATTGGTCTGGGAAAGCCTCGCCCGACGCACCGCGCAATTGCACCTGCATGTCGGTGTCAATCACGCCGGGCGCAAGCGCGCAGACCTTGGCACCGTTGGCGTGAAGGGCCTCGTCCAGCGCGAGGCAGCGAGTGAAGTGGTCCATACCCGCCTTGGCAGCGCAATAACCTGCCTGCGATGCCATGGGGTAGCGTCCCAAACCCGATGAAATGTTGAGGACCTTGCGAGGGATAGGCCAACTGTTTGTACCCCCCAAAAACGCTGCGCTCAAGGCCATAGGCGCTTCCAGCCCGACGCGCAAGGCCAGCGCCAAGTCGGCAGGGTTAGATTGGCGCAGCGGCACGATCGGCGGGATGACCCCCGCGTTATTGATCAGACTCACGCTGGCGAAATCCACTGGATTCTGGCTGTTCAGCCACTCGCGCAAACGATCGCTGGCGCCTGCGCCATCGGCTAGGTCTTGCATCCATTGTGTGAGTGGTACATCTGCCTTTTGAGCGGCCGTAGCCAGGGCGGGATTAACATTACGCGAGATACAGAGCAGGACGTTGCCACGCTTTAGCAGTTGCTGTGCCATGGCCAAGCCCATACCGCGCGAAGCGCCTGTGAGGATGTAGAGGTGTTGAGTCATAGGAAAGATAGTAGGCGAATTCCCAAAATTCTACGGTGTCGCAGACGACAAATAAGCCTTTCGTAACTCCCATTTGAGCAACTTCCCGGTGGGCGTTCGAGGCAGCGTCTCAACAAAGTCTAATGATCGAGGCGCCTTGTATGAGGCGACTTTTGACTTGGCAAAGTCGATGATCTGGCACACCAATCACGGCGATGTCAGAGATAGCCGGGTGAAGCGCCAAGGCATTCTCAACCTCTTGGGGGTATATGTTTAGCCCACCCGAAATAATCATGAACGCCTTCCGATCCGTTAGAAACAGGAAGCCATCACCGTCTACATGACCGATGTCCCCAACGCTGGTCCACATCGGATGCTGTGCGTGTTGGGTTGAGCGCGTCTTTTCCTCATCGCCGTGGTATTCAAAAGGCATGACGTCCCGCTCGAAGTACACCAATCCGTTTTGACCTGTGCTGAGCTCTTCGCCCGACTCATCCTTGCCCGTAAAAATCAGCTTTTGCGAGATTGAGTAGTCGGGCCGCGATGTCCTCGGCTCCGCCTGATGGCACCAACAAAAATTACAACTGTCCCTTGCTTCGGCTCCGCCGCGTTGGCGGATTGAAATCAATCGGCTTGTCTTGCACCCATTGGATGAATCGCGCCACCTCAGGGTGCGCACGCAGCGCCTCGGGCGTTGCATAGTGTCGTGCCAGCTCGGTTTCGGTAAACAGTGCATGCACCTGCTTGTGGCAGGCACGATGCAAGAACACCGTCACCACCCCACCCCGTGACTTAGGCGTTAAGTGGTGCGCGTCTTTTAGGCTGTGCGGGATCTCTCGTTCGCAAAGGGCGCACACCTCAAGCGCATCAGCCTTGAATGGCTGCCCTTGCCAGCTAGACGCCGCCTGCAGCCGCTTGATGCGCCCCTTAGCCATGACCCTGTTGGGGTCGCAACGCTTGGGTTGCCTGCGCGTCAAGCTTAAGGCGCACACCTAAAGACCCATTGCCTGACCTCACTGGTGATTTCTTCAAGCAGATCTCGATATGCTGAATTTCCGGGTGCGCTGCGCAGGCACTGGCAATGCGCGTCATCAGCCGCTCCTGCGTTTCGTAATGACCGTCTGCGGCCAACCGATCAATCTCGACGATCAAGGGGTCATAGTCAAACACATGCGCCATGCCGTCTTCGGCAATCAACACGCGGTCCACTGCAATCCCCAACGTCAGATCAAGGATGTGAAAGTCAGGGCGTGTGTCATTTGGCCCATAAGTGCCGATATCTGTATCGAGGTGTAGATCACGCAGTTCGATGACTGCTGTGGTGGTTGCTGTCATGTGCTGGCGGTTCGTTGGTCTGTAAGGGCGCATTCAATAAAAAAGCCAACCCCTCAGGGTCGGCTCTAGGATGAATGGTGGAGCTGGGGGGAATTGAACCCCCGTCCGCGAGACTTATTCGTATGGTTCTACGTGCGTAGTCGTCTGATTTGGATCTCACTTCTTGAGTCGCGCAGCAACACGCTACCCAAGACGCCAGTTACCTAAAATCTCGCCCGTAACTAAGTAACCCAATTACGTGCCAGCCAACGTGAATTCCCTTGCAGCCGGGAGGTATTGCTACCCCCTTGCCCAGCCCGTCAGCATGCTGTTGCAAGTCTCACAGCTTAAGCCGCGAGTGCGAAACGTTCGTCGTTTGCAGTTAGTTTTTTTCAGCGGATTAACGAGGTGACTGAACCTCGGCACGCCCCACTACGCTTCCGAACCCACGTCGAAACCAGTGCAGCCCCAAGTCTTTGAGTTTACGCTTTTTTGCGTCTCAACGCAGCAAGTCGAGTAATTGCAACGGTTGTGCAATGGTGGCGTGTGCGCGCCAACTGTCGATGTCTGCATTCGCGCCCAGGTAGCCGTATTGGGCGGCAACTGTGCCCATGTTGGCAGCGAGGCCTGCAACGATGTCTCGCTCGTCATCGCCCACATAAATGCATTGATCTGGCGCAAAGCCCACGCGCTTGGCGGCTTCGAGCAGGGGCATGGGGTGTGGCTTGGCGTGCGGTGTGGTGTCACCGCAAACCACGCACGCCGCGTTTTTGAACAAGTCCATTTGGCGTGAGATGGGCAGCGTGAACCGTTCGGCCTTGTTGGTCACAACGCCCCACACCATACCGCGCGCTTCAATGGCACTGAGCATCTCAATGACGTCTGCAAACACAGTTGTTTTGTCGGTGAGGTTGGCTTCGTACTCTTGAAAGAATTCTTCTTTCAGTTCAGCAAACGCAGTGTCTTGCGGCGTGATGCCAAAGCCAACGCCAAGCATGCCGCGTGCGCCAGCACCGGCCATCGGGCGGTAGGTGTCGAGTGGCAACGAGGGCATGCCGCGCTTCACACGCATGCGGTCAACGGCGGCCCCCAGGTCAGGGGCGCTGTCGATGAGGGTACCGTCCAAGTCAAACAGGACGGCTTTGATATTGGTGAACATGGTTGCCTTACGGTGCTTTGGTGGTGGCAAACATATAGTTGACGCTGGTGTCGTCGCTCAACCAGTAGTGCTTGGTCAGGGGGTTGTATTCCAAACCGCGTGTGCGCTTGACTTCCAAGTCAGCCGCTCGGCAAAAGGCGGCCAGCTCGGCGGGCTTGATGAACTTCGCGTAGGTGTGGGTACCTTTGGGCAGCATGTTCAGCACGTATTCGGCGCCCACAATGGCGAACAAAAATGACTTCGGGTTGCGATTGATGGTTGAGAAAAATACGGTGCCACCGGGCTTCACCAACTTGGCGCAGGCCGCAACGATGGCTGCGGGGTCAGGCACGTGCTCCATCATTTCCATGCACGTCACGACATCAAAACTTTCTGGCTGCTCGGCGGCAAGGTCCTCAACACTGACTTCCCGGTAACTGATGTTCGGCGTCTCGGCCTCAAGCGCGTGCAGCTTGGCCACGCTGAGGGCTTTGGTTGCGAGGTCGATACCCATAACTTCAGCGCCTGAACGCGCCATGGCATCACTCAAGATGCCGCCACCACAACCCACGTCAAGTACGCGCTTGCCTTCAAAGGCGGTTTGCGCTTTCATCCATTCGAGGCGCAGCGGGTTGATTTCGTGCAGCGGTTTGAATTCGCTGTTCTTGTCCCACCAGCGATGCGCCAGCTCTGAAAACTTGGCCAGCTCAGCCGGATCGGCGTTGGAATGGTTGGGCATTTGGGTGTTTGGAGATGGGTTCGTCTGCATGGCTCGATTATCGCCAATGTCCTCTTGGAATCTGGCGCGCATAAAAAAACCGCGCCGAAGCGCGGTTATTTAAGGAGCAGTGCTAATTACTTAGCGGTACCGACCACTTCAACTTCAACGCGGCGGTTCTTGGCACGGCCAGAACGGCTGCTATTGTCAGCGACGGGGCTGTCTTCGCCCTTACCTTCGGTGAAGATACGGTCAGCGTCGACGCCCTTGGAGACCATGTAGGCCTTCACAGCTTCAGCGCGGCGCACTGACAAGCGCTGGTTGTATGAAGAGGGGCCGGTTGAGTCGGTGTGACCGACAGCGACCACGACTTCAATGTCCATGGATTGCATGCGCTTGACCAAATCGTCGAGCTTGGCTTTGCCAGCAGGTTGAACAACTGATTTGTCGAAGGCAAAGAACGCATCCGCAGCGTAGGTGATCTTGGCAGGCGCGGCCACCGGTGCCACTGCCGCCTTGGGAGCTGGCGCTGGCGCTGGTGCTACGTCAAATGTTGGAGTGGACGGTTCATACTCTACAACTGGCGTGGGTTCGGGTACGGGGGCTGGTACAGGCGCCGCTTTCTTTACTTCGACCTTGGGGGCTACGGGAGCGATTGCGCCGTCACAGCCTGGGGCTGCGGTGGCAGGCGTCCAGAAGCCTGAGCGCCAGCATTCGCCAGAGGCGGCGCGCCAGGGGGTGCCGTCGGCAGCAACCCAGTTACTGACGATGCCCGCATTGGCGGCGGCTGACACCGTGATCGCTGAAAGGACGAGTGCGAGCTTGCTTAACTTTGACATGAATGACTCTCTTGGTGTGCGCACCATACTGGACGCTTGGTTTACTGAATACTTATAAAAACTGCGCGGCTTCGATCCCGATATTTTAGACATTTTCTGCCATCGTTGCATCGGATTTTTGATTTTATACTACTTTATAAGTATTTTCAAAAAGCCAAATAAGCAGCCCACGGGTTTGACCCGAGACCTTTTTTTGCTTCACATCTTACGCGGCTGGGTTCAAAAAATATGGCGGCATTGTTAACGCCGCTCGTGGCGGGTTTGGCGCACCGTAAGGCCTTAAAATGCGTGGTTAATTAGATACTTTCTATATAGATAGCCCCACATGACCCAGTTCGCCAAAGAAATATTGCCTATCAGCCTCGAAGAGGAAATGCGCCGGAGCTACCTGGATTACGCGATGAGCGTGATTGTCGGACGAGCGCTACCCGATGCGCGTGACGGCTTAAAGCCCGTTCACCGCCGCGTACTGTTCGCCATGCACGAGCTGAATAACGATTGGAACCGCGCTTACAAGAAGTCAGCGCGTATCGTGGGTGATGTGATTGGTAAGTACCACCCCCACGGTGATACGGCGGTTTACGACACGATCGTTCGGATGGCGCAGGATTTTTCGCTGCGTCACATGCTGGTAGATGGGCAAGGTAACTTTGGCTCCGTTGATGGCGACAACGCCGCGGCGATGCGTTACACCGAGATTCGCCTGGCGAAAATCGCGCACGAGATGCTCGCAGACATCGACAAAGAGACGGTCGATTTCGGTCCCAACTACGACAACAGCGAACGCGAGCCCTTGGTTTTGCCCTCGCGCTTGCCTAACTTGCTGGTCAACGGCTCATCGGGTATCGCGGTGGGTATGGCCACCAACATTCCCCCGCACAACCTCAACGAGGTGGTCGATGCGTGTCTGCACCTCTTGAACAACCCCGAGTCATCGGTTGATGACTTGATGGAGATCATTCGCGCCCCAGACTTCCCGACCGCCGGCATCATCCACGGCATTTTAGGCGTCAAAGATGGCTACCGCACGGGCCGTGGCCGCGTGATCATGCGCGCGAAGTGCCACTTCGAAGATATCGACAAAGGCCAGCGCCAGTCCATCATCGTTGATGAATTGCCCTACCAGGTCAATAAAAAGACATTGCTTGAGCGCATTGCCGAGCTGGTGACCGAGAAGAAAATCGATGGCATCAGTCACATCCAAGACGAGTCAGATAAGTCTGGCATGCGGGTGGTGATCGAGCTCAAGCGCGGCGAGGTTCCTGAGGTCGTGTTGAACAACCTCTACAAGCAGACTCAGCTGCAAGACACCTTTGGTATGAACATGGTGGCGTTGGTGAATGGCCAACCCAAGCTGTGCAACCTCAAAGACTTGGTTGAGATTTTCCTGCAGCACCGCCGCGAGGTCGTGACGCGCCGCACTGTCTTCACACTGCGCAAGGCCCGCGAGCGTGGGCATGTGCTGGAAGGCTTGGCGGTCGCTTTGGCCAACATCGACGAATTCATCGCCATCATCCGTAATGCGCCCACGCCACCTGTGGCGAAGGCCGAGTTGTTGAACCGCGCTTGGGATAGCAGCTTGGTGCGCGAAATGCTGACACGCACCCGTGCAGATGGCGCCACAGTAAACGCTGACGACTACCGCCCCGATGGCGTGTTGAAGTCGGTGGGCATGGGGGCCGATGGCCTGTACCGCCTGTCAGATACGCAAGCGCAAGAGATTTTGCAAATGCGCCTGCAGCGCTTGACGGGCTTGGAGCAAGACAAGATCGTTAATGAGTACAAGGAAGTGATCGCCGAGATCGACGACCTCCTCGATATTTTGTCGCGCCCCGAGCGCGTGGCCGTGATCGTCGGCGAAGAACTGACTGCAATCAAGCTGGAGTTTGGCGCCAACAAAGTGGGCCAGCGCCGCAGCGAGATCGAGTATAACGCACAAGAGTTGGCCACAGAGGATCTCATCACGCCCGAGAACATGGTGGTGACGTTGTCTCACACCGGTTACATCAAGAGCCAGCCCCTCAGCGAGTACCGTGCGCAGAAGCGTGGTGGTCGCGGCAAATTAGCAGCTTCAACAAAGGATGACGACTGGATCGACCAGTTATTCATCGCCAATACACACGACTACATTTTGTGTTTCTCAAACCGTGGCCGCGTTTACTGGCTGAAGGTGTGGGAAGTGCCATCGGGCTCACGCAACTCACGCGGTCGACCCATCGTGAACATGTTCCCGTTGCAAGAGGGTGAGAAGATCAACGTGGTGTTGCCACTGACCGGCGAAAACCGCACCTTCCCCGAAGATCACTTTGTCTTCATGGCGACCAGCATGGGCACGGTGAAAAAGACCGCGCTCACGGACTTCTCCAACCCCCGTAAGGCCGGCATCATTGCCGTTGACCTGGACGACAACGACTTCCTGATTGGCGCCGCGCTGACCAAAGGCAAGCACGATGTGATGCTGTTCTCTGACGGTGGCAAGGCCGTGCGCTTTGATGAAAACGATGTGCGCTGCATGGGCCGTAATGCCCGCGGTGTGCGCGGCATGATGCTTGAAGAAGGCCAAAGCGTGATCGCGATGCTCGCGGCCCCCACCGATGTGGCACCTGAAGATCAAGCCAACCAACCAACCAGCGTACTCACGGCGACTGAAAATGGTTTTGGCAAACGCACACCGATCGAAGAGTACACGCGCCACGGTCGTGGTACGAAAGGCATGATTGCGATTCAGCAAAGCGGACGCAACGGCAAGGTGGTGGCGGCGACGCTGGTCCACACCGACGACGAGATCATGCTGATCACCGATACCGGTGTGTTGGTCCGCACCCGAGTCTCCGAGATTCGCGAGATGGGCCGGGCAACGCAAGGGGTCACCTTGATTGGTCTGGATGAAGGTAGCAAGTTGATTGGCATGCAACGCATTGCCGACCGTGACGCAGAAAACGTTGATGCAGTTGATGCAGTTGATGCAGTTGACGCGGCTGATGAGGCCGAGGGCCCTGCCACGCGACCGTCTGACGCCCCCAGCGAGTAAGCGGCCATCATGAACCGACCATTCAATTTTTCGGCAGGCCCCGCAACGATCCCATTGGAAGTCTTAAACCGCGCGGGCGCTGAGATTGCCGATTGGCATGGGACTGGTATGGGCGTGATGGAAATGAGCCATCGCGGCGCGTCATTTGGCGAGATCCTAAACGGTACGTTGGCTACCGTCCGAGAAGTTTTAGCGGTACCTGAGGACTTTGAAATCCTCTTCATGCAAGGCGGCGGATTGGCAGAAAACGCTATCGTGCCGATGAACTTGTGTGGCGTTGAGAACCCCAAAGTCGATGTTGCCGTGACAGGCAGCTGGAGTCAGAAATCATTAACGGAAGCCAAGCGTTACGCCGATGTGCAACTGGCGTTTGACGGCAAGGCACACCAATTCCATACGGTCGCTCCCACTGGTGATTGGGCCTTGCGACCCGATGCCACCTATGTGCACGTGTGCAGCAACGAGACCATCCACGGCGTTGAGTTTCAAACCCCGCCTGATCTCAAAGCGCTCGGCATCACCGCGCCGTTGGTGATTGACTGCTCCAGCCACATCGCCTCACGCCCCGTTGAGTGGGACAAGGTGGGTTTGGCTTTCGCGGGTGCGCAAAAAAATCTGGGCCCTGCAGGGGTCACGATGGTGTTTGTTCGCAAGTCCTTGCTGGACCAAGCGATGGGCATTTGCCCGTCAGCATTTCAGTACAAGCTGGTAGCGGCCAACACGTCGATGTACAACACGCCGCCTACTTACGGCATTTACATGGTGGGCTTGGTATTTGAGTGGCTCAAGGCGCAAGGTGGGATCGCGGCGATTGAGGCTCAAAACATTGCCAAGACCAATCTTTTATACGGTGCCATTGACCGCTCAGACTTCTACCGCAACGAGGTTGACCCCGCCTTCCGCTCGCGTATGAATGTGCCGTTTTTGTTGGCTGATGAGACCCTGAATGAGCGTTTCTTGGCAGAGGCGAAAGCCGCCAATTTGCTCTCGCTTAAGGGACATAAGTCGGTTGGCGGCATGCGCGCCAGCATCTACAACGCCATGCCGCTGTCCGGCGTCGAAGCTTTGGTGAGCTTCATGCAGGATTTTGAGCGCCGCCTTTGAAGCGAGACGACCCATGAAGACATTGCAAGAACTGCGTGAATCCATCGACGCACTCGACACCCAAATCCTGAGCCTCCTGAATGACCGCGCCCAATGCGCGCATGAGGTGGGTGAGCTGAAAAAGCGCGAAGGTTCAGCGGTGTTCCGTCCGGACCGGGAAGCACAGGTCATCAACAAGTTGCAGTCGCTTAACGAACGCACCAATGGTCTGCTTAAACCGCACAGCATTGGCAACATCTGGCGCGAGGTCATGTCGGCCTGCAGAGCGCTTGAGGCGCCCCAACGCATCGCTTACCTCGGCCCCGCAGGCACCTTCAGCCAGCAAGCCGCTTTGGCATTTTTTGGCACCAGCGTGACCGAGGTGGCGTGCCCCTCGATTGACGAGGTGTTTCGCGCGACCGCATCAGGCACGGCCGATTTTGGCGTGGTGCCCATCGAGAACTCCACCGAAGGCGTGATTGCGCGGTCACTTGATTTGTTGTTGCAGTCGCCCGCACACATCATTGGCGAGTTGAGTTTGTTGGTGCGTCACCATCTGCTGCGTCAGAGTAACTCGCGTGATGGCATCCAGGTGGTACTTGCGCACCCCCAAGCATTGGCCCAGTGCCAAGAATGGCTCAGCAAACACCTGCCCAATGCCGAGCGACGCGCCGTCTCAAGCAATGCAGAGGGCGCGCGCCTGGCAGCTGAACACCCAGAGTGGGCGGCCATCGCCAGCGAACGCGCGGGGTCTGAGTACGGCTTACACAACGTCGCGCCCGCGATTCAAGACGATGCCCATAACCGCACGCGCTTTGCAATCATCTGCTTGCCCAGTACCTTAGAGGCACCGACTGCTACCGGGCGCGATTGCACCAGCCTCGCGGTATCGGTGGTCAATCGGCCCGGCGCGTTGCATGACTTATTGGTGCCACTGAAACAACATGGTGTCTCCATGACCCGCTTTGAATCGCGTCCTGCGCGACAAGGTCAATGGGAATACATCTTTTTTATTGACCTCGTGGGACACCCCTCTGAGGCCAGCATGCACGCTGCATTGGAAGACCTCAAGAAGCTATGCGCCTTCTACAAGGTGCTGGGGACTTACCCCCAATCTGAGGCCTAACAGTGGGGGCAGATCTTCTCGCTATTCGGCGTCTGGCCATCATTGGGTGCGGCCTCATTGGCGGCTCGTTTGGCATGGCGCTGCGCGACGCGCTGCCAGGCTTGGTGGTGGCGGGTTACGGACGTTCGCAAACCAACCTACTCGAAGCGCAACGGCGGGGCGCCCTGACCGAAGTCGCACCCACACTGGCTGATGCGGTCAGCGACGCCGATGTCGTTTTGGTGAGCGTGCCGGTTGGTGCCCTGACCAATACATTGCACGCCATTGCACCCCACCTCAAAGCCGATGCGATTTTGATGGACGCTGGGTCCACCAAACAAGACATGGTCGACGCTGCAAAAGCGGTTTTTAACCAACCAACGGCTAACGGCTTCACACTGTCTCAGGTGGTGCCGGCACACCCCATTGCTGGCAAAGAAAAGGCAGGGGTTGCGCATGCAGAGGCGACCCTGTACCAAGATCGCTTGGTGATCTTGACGCCCACCACCGACACAACACCCGCCGCTACCGCCACTGCACAAGCGCTTTGGCAGGCCGTCGGCGCAAGCGTGCAGGTGATGAATGCCGCGCGGCATGACCACGTGTTTGGCGCTGTGAGCCACCTGCCCCACCTCTTGGCGTTTGCCTACATGAATGGCGTAGACCCCACCACCATCGCAATGGGTGGAACTGGATTTCAAGATTTCACCCGCATTGCGGGTAGCGACCCCGCCGTGTGGCGCGATATCCTGCACACCAACCGCGACGCCGTATTGGCGCAACTCACCCAGTTTGAAGACGCCTTAGCTGCATTCAAAGCATGCATCGCCAGCGGCGACAACGACACACTGACCCACCTCATTAGCGAAGCCAGCGCCCAGCGCAAGGCGTGGCAACTACCCACTGGTCGCACGCCAAGCAACGACGACGACGCGGCCTGAGTCTCTTATGTTTAAACAAGCCTTTCTCGACGTCCCTCCGATCGCAACCGCCGACGGTGCGGTGACGCTTCCCGGCTCAAAAAGTATTTCTAACCGCGTGTTGCTGCTCGCAGCGCTGTGCGACGGCGCCACGGAGGTGCACGATCTGTTGGCCTCCGACGATACCCACGTCATGCTGGAGGCCCTGAAAGTGCTGGGCTGCGAGGTGACTTCAACGGGTGTCAATCATGTCCGCGTCGTCGGACTGAACGGTCGACTCCGAACCCAATCAGCGGCGCTATTTTTAGGTAACGCCGGTACCGCGATGCGCCCGCTCACGGCGGCACTCACCTTGATGGCCAGCACTCAGGGAGGCAGCTTTGAGGTGTCGGGTGTCCCCCGCATGCACGAGCGTCCGATCGGCGACTTGGTCGATGCCTTGCGCGCGCTCGGCGGCATCGTGACCGACCTGGGCCAACCGGGCTACCCCCCTTTACGACTGGGTGACGGCGCACTGCACACCCTGAATTTGAAAGATCCAATCCCCGTTCGGGGTGATGTGTCTAGCCAGTTCTTAACCGCATTGCTGCTGGCGCTGCCTTTGGTTGCCAAAGATGATGTGGTGATTGATGTGGTGGGTGAGTTGATCTCCAAACCGTATATCGAAATCACGCTGAAATTGCTCGCACAATTCGGCGTCCACGTTAAGCGCGACGAGTGGAAGCGATTCACCATTCCGGGTAGTAGTCGATACCAATCACCTGGCAAGATCCATGTGGAAGCCGATGCCTCTTCGGCCAGCTATTTTGTCGCGTTGGGTGCCTTGGGGAGTACCGATGGCGTGCGTATCAATGGCGTTGGCTTGCAGTCCATCCAAGGCGATATCCGCTTCATCGAGGCCGCGGCACTCATGGGTGCCGACGTAACGGGCGGCGACAATCACCTGACCGTCAAGCGCGGCGCATGGCCACTCAAAGCGATTGATCTGGACTGCAACCATATTCCTGATGCCGCTATGACCTTAGCTGTCATGGCGTTGTACGCCAATGGGACGACCACTTTGCGAAACATCGCCAGTTGGCGTGTGAAAGAGACTGATCGCCTCACTGCCATGGCCACTGAATTGCGAAAGCTGGGGGCCACCGTCGAAGAAGGCGCGGACTACCTGAGCGTGACGCCACCTGCGCAAAGTGCCGACTGGCGCACGGCGCCCATCGATACCTATGACGACCACCGCATCGCTATGTGTTTTTCGCTGGCAGCGCTGAGCCCTGCCAAGTTACCGATTCGCATCAACGAGCCGCATTGCGTCGCCAAAACCTACCCCGATTACTTTGAGGCTTTGTTCAGCGCCACAACACCGCACGCGGGTACGGTACCAGTCATCTGTATTGACGGACCGACTGCGTCGGGCAAAGGCACCTTGTCACAGGGAGTGGCAAAGGCCTTGGGTTACGCGTGGCTCGATTCGGGGGCGCTGTATCGCTTGGTCGGTGTCGCCGCCGAAATGGCGGGTGTTTCGACCCACACAGATGACTTAGCCCAACCGGATCACGCGCAGCGCGTTGCCGCGATTGCGGCTGATATGGCAGTTCGGTTTGAAGAGGATCGCGTCTACCTCGGTGAGACCGATGTCAGTGAGGCGATTCGGACGGAGGCCGCTGGCATGGGCGCATCGCGGGTCAGCGCTGTTGCACCGGTACGACAGGCCTTGCTGGAGCTGCAACACCGCTTTGCAAAAGCCCCGGGACTGGTCGCCGATGGCCGGGATATGGGGACCGTCATCTTCCCGCAGGCCCCCCTCAAGGTTTTTCTGACGGCCAGTGCCCAGAAACGGGCCGAGAGACGCTACAGCCAATTGATTTCGAAGGGAATTCCTGCTAAACTCGATAGTCTTCTCGCCGATTTGCAAGAGCGCGACGCCCGTGATACCAATCGCGCGCATGCGCCCCTCAAACCAGCTGAAGATGCCGTGCTACTGGACAACACCGACATGGGTATCGATGAATCGATCCAACTGGTCTTGAGCTGGTGGCAAGGTAAGCAACCGAAGACCTAAATCGTACGTCGGGCCCCCAGTGGCCTGCTGCGAGGCAGGATGTTTAACTTAACCCCGCAGCTCTGCTGCAAAACTGGCCACTCCCTCTACATCTCTTTGTCGCACGTGTTTGCACGCTTTATCGTTTGCATTTCTTGCGCTGTGTCATGTGAGTGAAGCCAAATAGGAAAATTTCATGTCCGAATCTTTTGCCGCCCTATTTGAAGAGTCACTGAAACGTGCCGAAATGCGCACGGGTGAGGTGATCTCTGCTGAAGTCGTCCGTATCGATCACAACCACGTCGTTGTGAACGCCGGCTTGAAGTCTGAGGCGTATGTTCCCCTTGAAGAGTTCAAGAACGACCAGGGCGAAATCGAAGTCCGAGTGGGCGACTTCGTATCAGTTGCCATCGACGCCGTTGAGAACGGCTACGGCGACACCTTGTTGTCACGTGACAAAGCCAAGCGTTTGGCCTCATGGATGTCACTCGAGAAAGCACTCGAGTCTGGTGAATTCGTCACCGGCACAACCACTGGCAAAGTCAAAGGCGGCTTGACCGTTTTGGTCAACGGCATCCGCGCATTCTTGCCCGGTTCGCTGGTCGATATGCGCCCAACCAAAGACCTGACGCCATACGAAAACAAGACGTTGGAGTTCAAAGTCATAAAGCTCGACCGCAAGCGCAACAACGTCGTGTTGTCACGTCGCGCTGTGGTGGAAGTCAGCATGGGCGAAGAGCGCGCCAAGTTGATGGAGACTTTGGCCGAAGGCGCCATCGTGACCGGTGTGGTCAAGAACATCACCGAGTACGGCGCATTCGTCGACTTGGGTGGTATCGATGGCTTGTTGCACATCACCGACATGGCATGGCGTCGTGTCCGTCACCCGAGCGAAGTGGTTCAGGCTGGTCAAGAAATTACAGCTAAAATCCTCAAGTTCGACGCTGAGAAGCACCGCGTTTCTCTGGGCTTGAAGCAAATGGGTGATGACCCCTGGATGGGCGTTGCACGTCGCTACCCACAGAGCACTCGCTTGTTCGGCAAGATCACCAACATCGCTGACTACGGCGCGTTTGTTGAGCTTGAGCCTGGCATCGAAGGCTTGGTCCACGTCTCTGAAATGGACTGGACGAACAAGAACGTTGCACCTTCCAAGATCGTTGCTTTGGGCGACGAAGTGGAAGTCATGGTGCTCGAGATCGACGAAGACAAGCGTCGTATCAGCTTGGGTATGAAGCAGTGCCGTGCTAACCCATGGGAAGACTTCGCAAGCACCGTTAAGCGCGGTGACCGTGTCAAGGGCCCCATCAAGTCAATCACCGACTTCGGCGTGTTCTTGGGCTTGGCCTCAGGCATCGACGGCTTGGTTCACTTGTCTGACCTGTCATGGACCGAACCCGGCGAAGCCGCTGTTCGTAACTTCAAGAAGGGTCAAGAAGTTGAAGCCGTTGTGTTGGCAATCGACGTTGAGCGCGAGCGCATCAGCTTGGGTATCAAGCAGTTGGATGACGACAGCTTCACCACGTTCACTTCAATGAACGACAAGGGCCAGATCGTGACCGGTAAGGTCAAGTCAGTCGATGCCAAGGGTGCGGAGATTGATTTGGGCGATGACTTGGTCGGCTACCTGCGCGCCAGCGAAATCAGCGCTGACCGCGTTGAAGATGCACGCACCGTTCTGAAAGAAGGCGATGAAGTGACCGCCGTGGTGTTGAACGTTGACCGCAAGGCACGCAGCATCCAGTTGTCAATCCGCGCCAAGGACGCTGCTGACCAGCAAGAAGCCATGTCAACCTTGAACCAACAAGCTGCAGGCAGCGCTGGTACCACCAGCCTGGGTGCGCTGTTGCGTGCCAAGTTGGACAACGGTGAAAGCAACAGCTAATCACTGAAAGCACTGGCGCCAGCGGCGCCAGACGAAGCCCGGTCTGCAGGTGCTAACGCACCGAATGACTGGGCTTTTTTTTGCCTGTTCGAATGGAAAAAATGCGAATGGCCGTTGTTTTTAAAGGATAATTAGAGTCATGACACGCAGTGATTTAGTCGATGCATTGGCAGAACGCTTTAGCCAATTAGCCCACCGAGATGCCGAACAAGCCGTACGCACCATGCTGGATGGGATGGGCGAGGCCTTGGTGAAGGGCCACCGCATCGAAATCCGTGGGTTTGGAAGCTTTACGGTCAACCACCGCCCTGCCCGTGTCGGTCGCAACCCCCGCTCAGGTGAGCGCGTCGACATCCCTGAGAAGCGCGTACCGCACTTTAAGCCAGGTAAAGGATTGCGTGAAGCGGTTGATCAATCGCCAGAGAAAGACGCCGCACCCAAAGACTGAGTGCGCGTCAGCCCAATTACTTCTTGCGCCAGAGGTAACGGTACACAAATCCCGGGAAAGCCAGCGTCGCAAACAAGAATGCGGTGACGGCGTAAAACTCCCAGTTTTGGGGGTAGATTTGGCTGAGGTGGTTCTCAAGTGCCAAGCCAGCACCACCCACCACGAAATAAAACAACACCAGCTCCAGCAGGCGCAGTGCCAGACCTTTTTCAGTCGCACCGCCACGAGACAAAACCCCCAACCAGCGGTTGTTTAGGAATGGTAGGTTGGCAGCGGTCACCGCGAGCGCGATGACCAACCAGACGGCGTTTGCATTGTTCATGCGAGATCAGAGCCCGCCTTAAACCAATAGTTCCGTGATCGCCTGGGCGCACAAAACCATCAGTCCACTCGGCACCAAACCAAAGACCAGCAAGCTCAAACCATTGAGGCCCAAGACCAACTTGGCCTCCGCTGGGGCATGGATACCTATTGCCGTCTGTTCGCCAGAAGGCGCGTCGAAATACATCAACTTCACAATGCGCAGGTAGTAGAACGCGCCCACCAATGACATCAGCACAGCGAAGATACCGAGGTAGATATAGGCCGCTTCGTTAGACTCCAGCAACGCTTGCAAAACCGACAGTTTCGCGTAGAAGCCCACCATGGGAGGCACGCCCGCCAACGAGAACATGGACGCTGCCAAAACGCCTGCCATCATGGGGCTGCGTTGGTTAAGACCGGCCAAATCGCTCAGCTTCTCAACTTCAAAGTTAGATTGGTTCAACAGCAGGATCACACCGAAAGTCGCCAGCGTGGTGAGCACATAAGTCACCATGTAGAACATCGTGGCGCTGTAGGCATTGAGCGCGTTACTGGCGGTGCCGTCATTCACACCCGCCACCATACCCAACAACACAAAGCCCATTTGGGCAATGGTTGAAAAAGCCAACATGCGCTTGACATTGGTTTGCGCAATCGCCGCGAGGTTACCCACCAGCAACGATGCAACAGCCAAAATGCCCAGCATCTGCTGCCAATCAAGCGCCATGGGCAACATGCCCTCAACCAGCAAGCGCATCACGATGGCAAAGGCAGCCAGCTTTGGCGCACCAGCAATCATGAGGGTCACGGCTGTTGGCGCACCGTCGTAGACGTCGGGTACCCACATGTGGAAGGGTGCAGCGCCAAGCTTGAACGCCAAACCGGCCACCACAAATACAACACCCAACGCAAGCACGCGGCTATCCGCTTCGCCCGTGGTGAGCTGCTGTGAAACGACCGCCACATCAAGTGAGCCGGTGGCACCATACATCATGGACAAGCCGTACAACATGAAACCGCTAGCCATCGCGCCCAGTACAAAGTACTTCATCGCGGCCTCTGAGGCGTTGGCGTTGTCACGACGCAAGGCAACCAGCGCGTAGCTGGACAGGGTCAACAGCTCAAGACCCAGATACAAAACGACGAAGTGGTGACCACTCATCATGATGTACATGCCCAGCAAGGCAAACAGTGACAGGGTGAACAGTTCACCACCGCGCAACATGCCGCGATCGCACGCGTAATCGCGCCCGTAGATCAGCGTGATGAACATGGCTAATGACGCGAAGCTCTTGAGCCAATGACCCATGGGGTCGGAAATCACCATGCCACCGAAAGCAATGATGGTTTCCCCGTTCATCGCATAGGCCGCATTGATGATTGACAACGCAGCGAGGGTCAGCAGGGTAATGATGTAGGTGGAGCTGCGCTTAACGCTCTTTACACCCAGGTCGGCCATGGCAATGACACAGGTCATCACCAGCAGGAGGATTTCCGGGTAAGCAGCCACCCAGCTCAGTTTGTCGATCATGTCTAAACCTACAGTAACTTGGACTGTGCTACGTGCTGTAGCAACAATTCAACGGAAGGATTGATTACGTCTGTCATTGGCTTGGGGTACACGCCCATTGCCAAGACAGCCAGTGCGAGCAAGGCGAGCATCAGGAACTCGCGGCCGTTGATATCGGTGAGCTCTCGAACGTTGTCGTTCGCGATGTCGCCCAAATAGACCCGCTTCACCATCCACAATGTGTATGCGGCACCAAAGATCAGCGCACTGGCGGCGGCGAAGCCGATCCAGAAGTTAAAGCCAACGGCAGACAGAATCACCATCCACTCGCCCACGAAACCAGCTGTGCCGGGCAAGCCTGCGTTGGCCATCGCAAACAAAATCGCAAACGCTGCGAATTTCGGCATGGTGTTGGCGACGCCACCGTAATCAGCAATGTCACGCGAGTGCATGCGGTCGTACAGAACGCCGATCGCCAAGAACATGGCGGCAGACACGAAGCCATGGGCAATCATTTGAATCACGGCACCTGACATCCCCAGCGTGTCAAAGAAGAAGAAGCCCAATGTGACGAAACCCATGTGCGCCACGGATGAATAAGCGACCAACTTCTTCATGTCGGTTTGCACCATGGCGACCAAGCCCACGTAGACCACGGCGACCAATGACAGCGCGATCATCAGCCACGCCCACTCGTGTGCGGCATCGGGGGCGATGGGCAACGAGAAACGCAGGAAACCGTAGGCGCCCAGCTTCAACATGATGGCAGCCAACACGGCTGAACCGCCAGTTGGCGCCTCAACGTGCACGTCGGGCAACCACGTGTGGACGGGCCACATGGGCACTTTGACGGCGAAAGCGGCAAAGAAAGCGAAGAACAACCAGGTCTGCGCTTGCGCTGTCAGGGGTAATTCGTACCAATCGGCTAACGCGAAGCTGCTGTCGGCGGCGTTGTAAAGGTAAATCAGCGCTACCAACATGAGCAATGAGCCCAACAAGGTATACAAGAAGAACTTGAACGCGGCGTAAATCTTATTGGGGCCACCCCAGCCACCGATGATGATATACATGGGAATCAACGTGGCTTCAAAGAAGACGTAGAACAGCATCGCGTCTTGCGCAGCGAAGACACCGATCATCAAACCACTGAGAATCAAAAAGGCGGCCATGTACTGGCTGACCCGCTCTGTGATGACCTCCCAACCTGCGATCACGACGATCAACGTGATGAAGGCGGTCAGGACAATCAACCAGAAAGAGATCCCGTCGACCCCCAGGTGGTAATACATGCTGAACCGCTCAACCCACGGCGCACGCTCGACGAGTTGCAACTCACCGACACCCGAAACGAAACGAGCAATCATGGGGAACGTTGCGGCCAAGCTGGCCAAGGCGCCCACTAAAGAGAGCAACCGGGTACGGCCCGGGTTCTGGTCATTACCAGTCAATAAAAGCAGGACACCGAAGACGATCGGCGTCCAAATCGCTAGGCTAAGCAAACCCATTTTTTTATTCTCCTTATTTCGCCAGCCAAACGAACATTGTCACGAGCACAAAGATGCCCAAAATCATGACCAGTGCGTAGTGGTAGATGTAACCGCTTTGCAGCTTGCGGACGACACCAGAGATAAGGCCCACCAGCTTCCAGCTGGCGTTCACCACACCGCCTTCGATGACACCCTGGTCACCGCCCTTCCACAGGCCAATGCCGATGGCGCGCGCGCCGCGCGCCAACACGTTTTCATTGAACCAGTCGAGGTAATACTTGTTCTCAAGAAGCGTCATGATGGGCTTCAATGTGCGCGCAAAGGCCGCGGGCACTGCGGGGTTCACCATGTACATGTAATACGCCGCCAACACGCCAGACAACGCCAACCAGAACGGTGCCGTTTGCAGGCCATGAATAGCCATGCCGATGGGGCTTTCAAACAACTCGCGCAACGCGGCCATCGCGCCGTGCTTGCTCTCATCCACCACGATTGCTGACCCGAAGAAATCACCGAACAACATCGTGTCAATGCTGAAGAAACCAATGACAACCGATGGAATCGCCAATAACACCAACGGCAGGGTCACCACAGCGGGTGACTCATGCGGCGTGCCGGCATGACCGTGGTCGTCATGGTGGTGGTCATCGTGACCATGCGCATCGGGGTTCTGGTCGTAGCGTTCTTTGCCATGGAAGACCAAGAAGTAAACGCGGAACGAATAGAACGCCGTCACGAAGACGCCGGCTAACACCGCAAAGCTCGCAAAACCGGCCGCCGGCAATGCGCTGGCGGTCACGGCTTCAATGATGCTGTCTTTTGAGTAAAAGCCTGAGAACAACGGCGTTCCGATGAGCGCCAACGAGCCTAACAAGAATGTGATCCACGTGATGGGCATGTATTTACGCACACCACCCATCCAACGGATGTCTTGGTTATGGTGCATACCGATGATGACCGAACCCGCCGCCAAGAAAAGCAGCGCTTTGAAGAAAGCGTGGGTCATCAGGTGGAACACGGCGACCGAGTAGGCTGATGCGCCCAGCGCAACCGTCATGTAACCCAACTGAGACAGTGTGGAGTACGCCACCACTCGCTTGATATCGTTTTGAATGATGCCCAAAAAGCCCATAAACAAGGCAGTGATCGCACCAATCACCAAGATAAAGTTCAGCGCGGTATCGCTCAATTCATACAAAGGCGACATGCGCGCGACCATGAAGATACCAGCCGTCACCATAGTGGCGGCGTGAATCAAGGCAGAGATCGGCGTGGGGCCTTCCATGGAGTCTGGCAGCCATACGTGCAGTGGGAACTGTGCCGATTTACCCATTGCGCCCACAAACAAACAGATGCCGATGACACTCAGCAACAGCCATTCGGTTCCGGGCAGCGTTTTTCCAACCAAGCCACCAGCTTGACCAAAAATTTCGGTGTAGTTCAGGGTACCGGTGTAGCTTGCGATCAGGCCAATACCCAAGATGAAACCAAAGTCGCCCACGCGGTTCACCAAGAAGGCTTTCATGTTGGCAAACACCGCTGTCGAGCGCTTGAACCAGAAGCCGATCAGCAGGTAGGACACCAAGCCCACGGCTTCCCAGCCGAAGAACAACTGAAGCAGGTTGTTGCTCATCACGAGCATCAACATAGAGAAGGTAAACAGTGAGATGTAGGAGAAGAAGCGGTTATAGCCCTCGTCCTCGGCCATGTAACCGATGGTGTAGATGTGCACCATGAGCGAGACGAATGTGACGACCACCATCATCATGGCAGTCAAGCCATCGATCATGAAGCCAATCTCCATGCGCAAGCCACCAACGACCATCCACTCGTAAATCGTTGCGTTGAAACCAGCCCCGTCCATCACCTCAGACAAGGTCATGGCTGACAAGATGAAGGCGATGAAGACACCCAAAATGGTGACGGTGTGGCTCGCCTTCCGACCTAAAAGGTTTCCGCCAAGTTTGGTTCCGAAGATACCGGCCAACATCGCGCCAACCAGCGGCGCTAACGGGACAGCCAACAGTGCGTTGGCAGACAGTGTGTTACTCATACGTCAGTTTCTTTTTCTGGCTCAGCCTTTGAGGGCATCGAGCTCTTGCACATCGATCGTCGACTTGTTACGGAACAACAGCACCAAAATCGCCAGACCAATCGCCGATTCTGCGGCAGCCACCGTCAAGATGAAGAACACGAAGACCTGTCCGTTCATGTCATTGAGGTAGTAGGAAAAGGCCACAAAGTTTGTGTTCACAGCGAGCAACATCAGCTCGATGGCCATTAACAAAACGATGAGGTTTTTACGGTTCAAGAAGATACCGATGATGGAGAGCGCAAATAGGGCTGCGCCCAGTGAGAGGAAATGGCCTAAGCCAATCGCGCTGACGGCATTCATTTAGAGCCCTGCCCTTCTTCGGTTTCAACAGCCGCTACGGCTGGTACCACGGCGTCCATTTTGACCAAACGCAAGCGGTCGGATTTACGTACTTTGACCTGCTCAGAGGCAACGGTATGGCGCGTGTCTTTGCGCGAACGCAGCGTCAGTGCAATCGCGGCAATGATCGCGACCAGCAGCAAGACCGCCGCGACCTCGAGGGGGTAGAGGTATTCGGTGTACAGCAACATGCCCAGTGCCAGCGTGTTCGCGGCGCCCGCTTCCGGACCGGGTGCCGGCATCGCCGAGAAACCATCCATCAAGACAATCGAAATTTCACCCGCCATCAAGGCGCCCACCAAAGCAGCCAGGGGCAAATGCCGCCAAAAGCCTTGACGCATGCTTTCGGTATCGATGTCGAGCATCATCACGACAAACAAGAACAACACCATCACGGCACCCAAATACACCAGCACCAGGGTGATCGCCAAGAATTCGGCACGCATCAACATCCAAACCATTGACGCCTGGAAGAAAGCGAGCATGAGATACAAGGTGGCGTGCACGGTGTTTCTCGACGTCACCACCTTAAAGGCTGAGAACAGCAAGATCGCGCTAAACGCGTAAAACAAAACGGAGGTCACATCCATGGTGGGTTTCTTTCAGGTCGTCCAGGGAACGAATCAGTTCGATCAGCGGTATTTCGCATCCGCTGCCTTGGCAGCCGCGATTTGTGGTTCGTAGTGGTCGCCCACTGCCAACAACATTTCCTTGGTGTAGTAGAGGTCACCGCGCTTTTCACCGTGGTATTCGAAAATTTGGGTCTCAACGATTGAGTCAACCGGGCAGCTCTCTTCGCAGAAACCGCAGAAGATGCACTTGGTTAAGTCGATGTCGTAACGCGTGGTGCGGCGACTGCCGTCCTCGCGGACACCCGCCTCAATCGTGATCGCCATGGCGGGACAAACGGCCTCACACAATTTGCAAGCGATGCAACGCTCTTCGCCATTTTCATAGCGGCGTAAGGCATGTAGACCACGGAAACGGGGACTCAAGGGCGTCTTCTCTTCCGGGAACTGCACGGTGACTTTGCGGCGGAACAGGTACTTGCCTGTGAGGGCCATACCCTTGAACAACTCCAGAAGCATGAAGCTGGACAAAAAGTCACGCAGCGAAAAACCGGAACGGTCAACGGCGGCGGGATTAGGGGAAACTGAAACAGACATGTCTTACGCTCTTATTTCCAAATGTTCCATGGCGAGATGAGCCAGCCACCGACCACTAACAACCAGACCAGGGTCACTGGAATGAAGATCTTCCAACCCAAACGCATGATTTGGTCGTAACGGAAGCGCGGGAAGGTGGCACGCAACCAAATGAACAACGAGACCACAAAGAAGGTTTTGAGACCCAACCAAATCCAACCGGGAATCCAATTGAAGATAGCTGCGTCGAATGGGGGCAACCAGCCGCCCAAAAACATCAGCACGGCGAGGATCGACACCAACCACATGCTGGCGTATTCGGCCAAGAAGAAGACGGCGAAACCCATACCGGAGTACTCGACCATGTGACCGGCTACGATTTCGGCCTCGCCTTCAACCACGTCGAAGGGGTGACGGTTGGTCTCAGCAACGCCGGCGATCAGGTACACGAAGAAGATGGGGAGCAAAGGCAACCAATTCCATGACAGGAAGTTGAGGCCCATATCGGCCATCATGCCTTTGGCTTGCTCGTCAACAATGACACCCAGGTTCAGGCTACCCGAAACCATGATGACAACCACCAAACAGAATCCCATGGCGATTTCGTAACTCACCATTTGCGCTGACGCACGCAAAGCACCCAAGAATGCGTACTTGGAGTTAGACGCCCAACCTGCAATGATGACGCCGTAGACCTCGATCGAGGTAATCGCCATGATCAAGAGCAACGCCGCGTTGACGTCGGCAAGCACCAAATCCGGACCAAAAGGCACCGCCGCCCACGCACCCAATGCCGGCATGATGGCGAGGATAGGGCCCAAACGAAACAGGCCTTGGCTGGCCGCTGTCGGATTGATCAACTCTTTGGTCAGCAACTTCACGGCATCGGCGATGGGCTGCAACAAGCCCATGGGTCCGACGCGGTTCGGGCCCAAACGCACCTGCATCCAGCCCAACAACTTACGTTCCCACAGCGTGAGGTACGCGACCGCGCCCATCAGAGGCGCCAGCACTGCCACGATCTTGATCAGTGACCACAAGACAGGCCACGCTAAAGCAGCCCACCAAGCTTGCGACACCAAGCCCAGACCTGCGTTGTACATGGTGTCGATCATGCGAACACCTCCTGCTTGGCATCAACGGTGTGCTGCAACGCAGGCGCGCGACGCACCAGTCCGTCCAATTGGTAAATACCGGCCACACTCGGCGCTGCATCAAGGGCTATCGCCTTGAACTCGATAGGTGTATCGCAAGCGTTACTCAACTGCGCCTCTGAGACCTGGCCAACCGTTAAGCCGGTCGCCGCCAAGACATCCTGCGAGGTTTCAAAATCGGTACCGGGAATCCCCATCAAGTTGCAGAGCACCCGCAGCACTTTCCATGCAGGACGCGTTTCTCCCAAAGGCTTCACGACGGCATGGAAACTTTGTGCAAGACCCGCTGCGTTGACGAACGTCCCTGACGTTTCGGTAAAGGGCGAGGTGGGCAATAGAACATCGGCCACATCCAGGTTGGTCTTGAAGGCGTTCAAGGACACGACCATGTCGGCCTGCTGCAACGCAGCCACTGCCGCCGCGCCTGCTGCACTGTCAGCAGCGGGTTCACAGCCCAGCAACACAACCGCTTTACAGCTGCCCGACAACATTTGGGCCGCATTCTGCCCACTCGTTTGGGGTTGGGCTTTGACCAGCTGCGCACCCACGGTGTTGGCGGCTTCGGTGAGATAACCAACCTTACAACCGGTGTGTGAGGCAATCCAATTCGCCAAGGACAACAAAGCGGATGCATCCACATGGTGTGCGGCTGCATTGCCTAACAGTATCGCGGCATCAGTGCCTGCGCACAGATTCGTTGCGATCGCTTTTGCCGCAGCATCTGCGGTTCCGGTAACAGGCGCTTGCACGCCTTTTTCAGCGGCGACGGCAACCGCGACGCTGGCGAGCAATGCACCCCACTGATCGGCGCTAGCGTTCAGGAAATGACGCACGGGCAATGCCCAATCGTTACCACCGTGGAACTCGCGGTTAGAACCAATCACATCGACTTTCGCACCACGACGGGCGGCTTGACGAATACGTTGGGCGAATAAGGGATGGTCTTTACGCAAGCGGCTACCCACAACCAATGCGTGCTTGAGCGTACTCAAGGCGGCAATTGGCATACCCAAATAGCGCGCACCGGTGTGTGCCGTGAAGTCGGCATGACGCAGGCGGTGGTCGATGTTATCGCTGCCGAGACCACGCATGAGGGTCGCTGCTAAAGACAGTTCTTCAACGGTGCTGTGTGGACTGGCCAACAAGCCGAGGCTGTCTACGCCGTGATTGGCCTTGATTTGCTTCAATCCGTTGGCCACGTACTCCAAGGCAGTTGTCCAATCGACGGTCAGCCACTGACCGTCTTGCTTGATCATGGGTGCCGTCAAGCGATCTTCGCTGTTCAGCGCTTCATAGGAGAAACGATCACGGTCAGCAATCCAACACTCGTTGACGGCCTCGTTTTCGAGGGGCACAACGCGCATCACGCGGTTGTTTTTAACTTGCACGATCAGGTTTGCACCGGTGCTGTCATGCGGGCTAACTGACTTACGACGTGACAACTCCCACGTGCGTGCGTTGTAGCGGAAGGGTTTGCTTGTCAGCGCACCAACCGGACAAATGTCAATCATGTTGCCAGACAGCTCTGAGTCAACGGTCTCACCCAAGAAGGTTTCGATCTCTGCGTGCTCGCCACGGTTGGACATACCCAACTCCATGTCGCCAGCGATTTCCTCGCCAAAGCGCACGCAACGGGTGCAGTGGATGCAACGGCTCATCTCCTCCATGGAGATCAGCGGTCCGACGTTTTTATGGAAGACGACGCGCTTTTCTTCTTCGTAGTGCGAACTGCTGTCACCGTAGCCAACGGCCAGGTCTTGCAACTGGCACTCGCCACCCTGGTCACAGATCGGGCAATCCAGCGGGTGGTTAATGAGCAAAAACTCCATCACGGATTTTTGTGCCTTGATGGCTTTATCAGTCTTGGTGTGAACCACCATGCCTTGCGCTACGGGCGTGGCACACGCGGGCATCGCTTTGGGTGCCTTTTCAACGTCCACCAAGCACATACGGCAGTTGGCCGCGATCGAGAGTTTCTTGTGGTAGCAAAAATGAGGGATGTAGGTGCCGGCTTTTTCGGCGGCATGCATCACCATGCTCCCCTCGGGAACCTCAACCTTTTTGCCGTCTAATTCAATTTCAACCATGGGTTTGCCTGTTGTGTTCACTCGCCCGTACCAGGCATGCAAGCTTTGTGCTTGATGTGGTGTTCAAACTCGTGACGGAAATGTTTGATCATGGCGCGAACGGGCATTGCGGCCGCATCGCCGAGGGCACATATCGTGCGACCCTGAATGCCATCTGCAACGCGATTCAATTGATCTAAATCGCTTTCGCGTCCTTGGCCGTTTTCAATGCGTTCCACCATGCGCCACAACCAGCCCGTACCCTCACGGCAGGGCGTGCATTGGCCGCAGCTCTCATGCATGTAAAAGTAAGACAGGCGCAACAGACTCTTCACCATGCAGCGCGTGTCATCCATGACGATGACCGCGCCAGAACCCAACATGGATCCTGCTTTAGCGATGGAGTCGTAGTCCATGTCGGTGGTCATCATGATGTCAGCAGGTAACACCGGCATCGATGACCCACCAGGAATGACGGCCTTCAATTGGCGACCAGGCCGCATACCGCCCGCTAACTCAAGGAGCTTGGCGAATGGTGTGCCCAATGGCACCTCATAGTTGCCGGGGCGTTGCACGTCACCACTGACTGAGAAAATCTTGGTGCCACCATTGTTCGGCTTGCCACAAGCCAAATACGCCTCACCGCCATTGCGAATAATCCACGGGACTGCCGCGAAAGTTTCGGTATTGTTAATGGTGGTGGGTTTGCCGTAGAGGCCGTAACTCGCGGGGAACGGCGGCTTGAAGCGGGGTTGCCCTTTTTTGCCTTCAAGGGATTCGAGCAACGCGGTTTCTTCGCCGCAAATGTAAGCGCCAAAACCATGAAAGGCGTGCAGCTGGAAGCTGAAGCCCGACCCCATGATCTGGTCGCCCAAGTAGCCTGCTGCACGCGCTTCATCGAGCGCAGCTTCGAATCGCTCGTAGGTGGCAAAGATTTCGCCGTGGATGTAGTTGTAACCGACCGTGATGCCCATGGCGTATGCCGCAATGGCCATGCCTTCGATCACGATGTGCGGGTTGTACTGCAGAATGTCGCGGTCTTTGCACGTACCAGGCTCACCCTCGTCCGAGTTGCAGACCAAATACTTTTGGCCGGGGAACTGCCGGGGCATGAAGCTCCACTTCAGGCCAGACGGAAAACCCGCGCCGCCGCGACCACGCAAGGCTGAAGCCTTAACGGTTGCAATGACCTCATCTTGGGTCATGCCCGGGCCGCCGTCTTTACCCAAAATCTTACGCAGCGCAGCGTAACCACCGCGTTGCTCGTAATCTTTCAAGCCCCAGTTGGCGCCAGTCAAATCGGCATAAATTTGGGGGTTGATGTGACGACCGTGAAAACAAGTCTCTTGCCCTGTGGCACGGAAACCGCTGAGGGTTTCAGAGAGATCTAATCCACCTAACAAACCGCTGTCAACGACCGCGTTCATGACTGTGCTCCTTTGCCCGCCACTTGGGCTGCTTTGGCTTTCTCGCGCAAGGCCTCGACCATTTGATCCAGACGCTCATTGCTCATGTTGCTGCACATGTTGCGGTCATTCACCAACATGACCGGTGCATCGGCACACGCGCCCAAACACTCGGACTGCTGCAAGGTGAACAAACCATCAGCGGTGGTTTGTCCCATCTTTACGCCCAGCTTAGTTTCTAGGTAGTGCAACGCGTTTTGACCACTGCGCAGCTGGCAAGGCAAGTTGGTACACACGTTCAACTTGAACACGCCAACGGGGTGTTGGTTGTACATGTTGTAGAAGGTCGTGACTTCGTGTACCGCCATCTTGGCCATGCCAAGGTAGTCGGCCACAGCGGCCTCTGCATTGGCACTCACCCAACCTTGTTCGTCTTGAAGAATAGACAAACAAGCCATCACGGCAGAGCGCTTTTGATCAGCGGGGTATTTCGCGACTTCGCGGTCGAAGCGCGCACGGGTTGACTCAGAGATCATCGATCAATCTCTCCAAACACAATGTCCATGGTGCCGATGATGGCGACCGCATCAGCCAACATGTGGCCACGGGTCAACTCATCCAGGCCTGCCAAATGGGCAAAACCTGGGGCGCGAATTTTCAGGCGGTACGGCTTATTGGCGCCGTCACTCACCATGTAAATGCCAAACTCACCTTTCGGGTGCTCAACCGCAGCGTAGGCCTCACCAGCAGGCACTTTGAAACCTTCGGTGAAGAGTTTGAAATGGTGGATCAACTCCTCCATGTTCGACTTCATGGCCTCACGGGCAGGCGACGCCACCTTGTGGTTGTCGGTGATGACTGGACCGGGGTTGGCTCGCAACCAGTCAACGCATTGTTTGATGATGCGATTGCTTTGACGCATCTCTTCAACGCGAACAACATAACGGTCGTAGCTGTCGCCGTTGGTACCAATAGCAACATCGAAATCCATTTCGGGATAGACGTCGTAAGGCTGTGTCTTGCGCAGGTCCCAAGCGATGCCGGAGCCACGCAGCATGGGCCCCGTAAAGCCCATGTTCAGTGCACGCTCAGCCGTGATCGCACCCACGCCGACGGTACGCTGTTTCCAAATTCGGTTGTCGGTTAGCAGCGTCTCGTACTCATCCACATAATTTGGGAACTTGGTACAGAAGTCATCAATGAAATCGAGCAGCGAACCTTGGCGGTTTTCGTTCAGGGCGGCAACGCCGCGCGCATTGCGAACCTTGCTGGCCTTGAATTGCGGCATGCTGTCCGGCAAATCACGGTAAACACCGCCTGGTCGGAAATAAGCCGCGTGCATGCGTGCGCCGGAAACGGCTTCATACATGTCAAAGAGCGCCTCGCGCTCACGGAAGGTATAGATCAGGATCGTGGACGCACCGCAATCGTGCGCGTGCGCGCCCAACCACATGAGGTGATTGAGCAGGCGCGTGATCTCGGCAAACATCACACGGATGTATTGCGCGCGCTTGGGGACTTCCAAGCCGAGCATGCGCTCGATGGTCAGGCAGTAGGCGTGCTCGTTACACATCATCGAAACGTAATCGAGACGATCCATGTACGGCAGCGATTGGATGTAGGTCTTGGTCTCGGCCAGCTTTTCTGTGGCGCGATGCAGCAATCCAATATGGGGATCGGCGCGTTGTACCACCTCACCGTCCATCTCGAGGACCAAGCGTAATACACCGTGAGCCGCAGGGTGCTGCGGACCAAAGTTGAGGGTGTAGTTTTTAATTTCAGCCATTTGTCGTCTGCTTCACAGGTGTGGCGACTGCTTACTGCAAGCCGGCGTAGTTGTCTTCACGGATGATGCGCGGCGTAATTTCGCGGTTTTCAATCGTGACGGGCTGGTAGACCACGCGCTTTTGCTCGGCGTCATAGCGCATCTCAACATGCCCAGTAATCGGAAAATCTTTACGGAATGGGTGTCCGATAAAGCCGTAGTCGGTCAGGATGCGACGCAAGTCTTCGTGCCCTTCGAACATGATGCCGAAGAGGTCGAATGCTTCACGCTCATACCAGTTCGCTGAATTCCAAATAGTGTTAACCGACGCGATGATAGGGAAGTCATCGTCAGGACAGAACACCTTGACGCGTACCCGTTGGTTGAGTGAAATCGACAGCAATTGCAGCGCAACGCAAAAGCGTGGACCTTCATACTCGCTCTGACCGTACTCGCTGTAATCGATACCGCAAAGGTCAAGAAGTTGCTCGAACTGGCAACCGGGTGCGTCACGTAACAACGCAGCGGCTTGCGCGTAGCCAGCGGCCTTGACGGTCACCGTGGTTTCACCAAGCGCTTGCGTGATGTGGGCGACGTGGTCACCCAAGACAGACTCAAGGGCGGCTTTTAAAGCGTCGGGACTAGCGGGCAATGTCATAACAATATCGATCGTATGGGCGCGTTAGACGCGCGCAATGGTATTGGTGCGGCGGATTTTTTCCTGCAGCTGGATGATGCCGTACAGCAGGGCTTCCGCTGTGGGAGGACATCCGGGAACGTAAATATCAACGGGGACGATGCGGTCGCAACCGCGCACCACCGAGTAGCTGTAGTGGTAATAACCACCACCGTTGGCGCATGAACCCATTGAGATGACCCAACGCGGCTCGGACATTTGGTCGTAGACCTTGCGCAGCGCGGGCGCCATTTTGTTGCACAACGTGCCAGCGACGATCATGAGGTCGGACTGACGTGGGCTGGCGCGGAAGACCTCTGCGCCGAATCGCGCCAGGTCATAGCGGGCGGCACCAGCGTGCATCATCTCGACCGCGCAGCAAGCCAAGCCGAACGTCATGGGCCACAGCGAACCGGTTTTGGCCCAGTTGACCATCGAGTCATAGCTCGTTGTTACGAAGCCTTTTTCAAAAACACCCTCGATTGCCATTGCGATAACCGTCCTTACAAGATTAGATAGTGCGGCGTGACGCTAAGCGCCCGCACGCAGGCGGATTTACTCCCAGTCGAGCGCACCCTTTTTCCATTCGTAGATGAAACCGACGACCAAAATACCCAGGAAGACCACAACCGCCCAAAAGCCCGTTGCGCCCAAGTCTTTCAAAGCCACTGCCCAAGGGAACAGAAAGGCGATCTCGAGGTCGAAAAGAATAAAGAGGATGGCAACTAGGTAGTAGCGGACATCGAATTTCATGCGCGCGTCTTCGAAAGCTTCAAAGCCGCACTCGTAGGGGGAGTTTTTCGCTTCATCGGGGCGGTTCGGCCCCAGGATGTAACCCAAAACTTGGGGCAGGATGCCAACAGAGACACCAACCAAAAGAAACAAAATGACGGGTAAGTATTGTTCTAGGTTCATGTCTGTCTATCGTATTTATTGAATGGTGCCGTCGGCGAGACTCGAACTCGCACAGCTTTCGCCACTACCCCCTCAAGATAGCGTGTCTACCAATTTCACCACGACGGCAGTTCTGCAACAGCCTCCTTTTAAGAAGCGCTCAGATCAGCCATAGAGTTTACCCTGAAACCACTGATTTTTTCAGCCCGCGCCGTGCAATTGCGATTTAGTTACAACACGCAAACACCGTTTCGGATGGGCAAAAAAAATCCTCCCGAGGGAGGATTTTTTGTCTAGGACTGGAATTAATTTTCTGGGATCGCACCGGCGCCCTTGGCGGGTGCGGCTGGTACGGTTGAGGCAGGCGCAGACTCAACGGGGATAGACGCACCGGGTGCGACGCTCTCTAGGATGCTGCTGCCTGTCGTACTGACGCTGGGGCGATAGCCCACGTAAGACAAGAATAAGGTTGACACGAAAAACACGGTGGCCAAGACGGCTGTGCTACGCGACAAGAAATTGGCACTGCCTGACGCACCAAATAAGCTGCCTGAGCTGCCGCCACCAAAGGCTGCACCTGCATCAGCGCCCTTGCCGTGTTGCATCAAGATCAGGCCGATCATGGCCAAGGCAGACAGCAGCTGAACAGCCATCACGATATTTGTAAACGCGCTCATAAAAGGTACTCCGAGACGAAATTAACGTTGATTTCAGTTTTTCTAATTGGGGCATAGTGTAGTGGGTTCACCGCACCGCCCCCCTCAATTAATTCTGTGCGGCACGAACAATGGTTAAAAAATCGTCCGCTTTCAGGGCTGCCCCACCAATCAGACCACCATCAATATCTGGCTGAGCCAGTAACTGGGCGGCGTTGGCGGCATTCATGCTGCCCCCATACAAAATCTTGATGCGCGTAGCGTTTGGCGTTGCCGCTGCCAGCTGCGCGCGAATGACGGCGTGGACCGCCTGCGCTTGCTCTGGCGTTGCCGTTTTTCCGGTACCAATTGCCCAAACGGGCTCATAGGCCACCACAATTTCACTGACACAATGGCCAACCGCGTGAACGGCAGCAGCCAACTGGCGCTTCACCACCGCATTGGTCTCGCCCGCCTCTCGCTCGGCCAAGGTCTCACCAATGCACACGATAGGCGTGACGCCCTTGGCGAGCGCCGCTTGCGCCTTCTCACCAACCAAATTGTCGGTCTCATGGTGGTACTGGCGACGCTCAGAGTGTCCCACCAGTACATAAGACGCCCCGACGTCGCGCAACATACCGGCACTGTTCTCACCCGTGAATGCGCCCTTCTCTTGTATCGACACATCTTGCGCCCCCACCGCAATGGGGGTGCCGTTCAGGCGTTGAGCGACCGTTGCGACATACAAGCTGGGCGGGCACACCAAAATATCGCAGCCATCTAGGCCCGTAAGACCGTTCAGGATCGCATCCAACAGCGACGCGTTGGACGCGTTGTCGCCATTCATCTTCCAATTGCCTGCAATTAATTTTTTCATAGGTGAACCCCGCTCATTCAGGCCGCTGCGGCCGCCACTGCGCTGGCCTCAGGTCCCCAGGTCAGTACGATCTTTCCGATGTGCTGATTGGACTCCATGAGCGCGTGTGCCGCTGACGCATCCTTGGCTTCAAAGGTCTTGAATATGACAGGTTTGACGCGTTTAGAGACCAGCAATGGCCAGACCTGCTCCCGCAACTTTCGGGCGATGGCCGATTTAAACGAAATGTCACGCGGCCGCAGGGTCGAACCCATGATGTGCAATCGCTTGCGCAACACCAGCCCAGCGTTGAAGCCTGCGTCAATACCCCCTTGAACGGCAATGATGACCAAGCGACCATCTTCTGCCATACAGGTGACTTCACGGGCAACGTAATCGCCGCCCACCATGTCGAGTACCACGTTCACACCACGACCTTCAGTGATGCCATTGACGCGTTCGACAAAGTCTTCGCGCTTGTAGTTGATCGCGTGGTCAGCACCGAATCCGAGGCAAGCCTCACATTTTTCATCGGAGCCCGCTGTCACAATCACAGTCGCACCCAACGCTTTCGCGATCTGAATCGCAGTGACGCCGATACCACTCGAACCGCCTTGAATCAGCAAGGTCTCACCAGGTTGCAACTGCGCGCGATCGAAGACATTACTCCACACGGTGAAGAAGGTCTCAGGCAGGGATGCCGCTTCGATGAAGGTGAACCCTGCAGGTACCGGCAAACATTGCCCAATCGGTGCCACACAATGCGCCGCGTAGCCGCCGCCACTGACGAGCGCACACACCGCGTCGCCAACGGCAAGACCCGCTGCCTTCATGGCGGCTTCATCACCCCCAGTGATCACACCGGCGACCTCCAGGCCAGGCAACGGTGACGCGCCCGGCGGTGGCGGGTACGCGCCTTTGCGTTGCAACACGTCAGGGCGGTTGATGCCACTGGCGTGAACGCGGATACACACCTCGCCCGCCGCCGCTTCCGGCACGGGTACAGTTTGGAGTGCGAGCACCTCGGGGCCACCAAAGGCGCTCATCGCTACGGCTTGCATGGTCATAGGGTGTCAGTTGAGCGGAGCTGCATCTCCGGCAGCTGGAGCGGCTTCCGGTTCCGCAGCAGGTGCGGGCGCGGGCGCACGCTCAAGTAGTACCTTCATTGACAGCTTGATGCGACCTTTCTCATCGGTCTCAAGGACCTTGACTCGCACCACTTGACCTTCGCTGAGGTAGTCGGTGACCTTCTCAACGCGCTCGTGGGCGATCTGGCTGATGTGCAGCAGGCCATCTTTACCGGGCAACAAGTTGACCAACGCACCGAAATCCAACAGTTTCGTGATGGGGCCTTCGTAGATGGCGCCCACTTCCACTTCTGCTGTGATCTCTTCAATGCGGCGCTTGGCCTCGTCTGCTTTCGCACCGTCAACTGATGCGATGGTGATGGTGCCGTCTTCCTCGATGTTGATCTGGGTGCCGGTCTCTTCCGTCAGAGCACGGATGGTCGCACCACCCTTACCGATCACGTCACGAATCTTCTCGGGATTGATCTTCATGGTGTAGAGACGCGGCGCAAAGCTGGAAACTTCGCTGTTTGCCTCGCTCATCGCTTCTTGCATCTTGCCCAAAATGTGCATGCGGGCTTCTTTGGCCTGCGCCAGCGCGACTTGCATGATCTCTTTGGTGATACCTTGGATTTTGATGTCCATCTGTAACGCGGTCACACCGTCGGTGGTACCGGCCACTTTGAAGTCCATATCGCCCAAGTGATCTTCGTCGCCCAAAATGTCGGTCAAGACCGCAAAGCGGTTGTCTTCCTTGATCAAACCCATGGCGATACCCGCCACGTGCGCCTTCAAAGGCACACCCGCGTCCATCATGCTCAAGCAGCCGCCGCAAACAGAGGCCATTGAGGATGAACCGTTGGATTCCGTGATTTCACTGACCACGCGCACCGTGTAGGGGAAATCTTCTTTGGCAGGCAATACAGCAGCCAATGCGCGCTTCGCCAAACGGCCATGACCAATTTCACGACGCTTCGGACTACCCACACGACCCGTCTCACCGGTTGCGAACGGAGGCATGTTGTAGTGCAGCATGAAGCGGTCTTCAAACTCACCTGACAACGCGTCAATGCGCTGCGCGTCACGCTCGGTACCCAAGGTCGTGACGACCAAGGCCTGCGTCTCACCACGCGTGAAGAGCGCTGAGCCGTGCGTGCGGGGTAACACGCTGTTGCGAATCTCGATTGGACGCACGGTACGTGTGTCGCGACCATCAATGCGGGGCTCACCAGCCAAAATCTGACCGCGAACAATCTTGGCTTCGATTTCGTGCAGCAAGTTTTCAACGTTCACTGCGTCGTAACTGACGCCATCTGCATCCAAGCCAGCCATGACAGCGGCATAAGCTTCACGCAGGGCTTGCGTGCGCACTTGCTTGTTACGTTCTTGGTAAGCAGCTTCCAACTTGGCGCGACCGAGGGCTTCAACCTTTTCGACCAGCGCGGTATCTTGCTCAGGCGCTTTCCAGCCCCAAACGGGCTTACCGGCTTCACGCACCAAGTCATGAATCGCGTTGATCGCGACCAGGCCCTGCTCATGACCGAACATCACGCCGCCCAACATCACCTCTTCGCTGAGTTGTTGCGCTTCTGATTCGACCATCAATACGGCCGTCTCGGTGCCTGCGACAACCAAGTCCATTTGTGAAGACTTGCGCTCTGTTTGACCCGGGTTCAACACATATTCGCTGTTGATATAACCCACGCGTGCGGCGCCGATAGGGCCGTTGAATGGGATACCACTGATGCTCAATGCGGCGCTTGTACCGATCATCGCGGCGATGTCGGCATCTACCTCAGGATTCAAGGACAGGGTGTGGATCACAACCTGCACTTCGTTGTAGAAGCCTTCAGGGAACAGCGGGCGAATCGGACGATCGATCAAACGTGAGGTCAGTGTTTCGAACTCGCTGGGGCGGCCTTCGCGCTTGAAAAAGCTACCGGGGATTTTGCCGGCTGCATAGGTTTTTTCAAGGTAGTCCACGGTCAGGGGGAAGAAGTCTTGACCCGCTTTGGCGGTGGTCTTTGCAACCACAGTTGCAAGGATCACGGTGCCTTCGATATCCACCATAACGGCGCCAGATGACTGGCGAGCGATCTCGCCTGTTTCCATCTTGACGGTGTGTTGTCCCCATTGGAACGATTTCGTTGTTTTCTTAAACATGCTCATTGAATGAACTCCTAAAAGGTTGCTCAAACAGGCTTGCAGGACACGATGCCATCCCAGAACCACTCATGAATTTCGCGCAATCAGTGCGGGACAACGAATGGTTTTGGAATGACACAGCTTCGACCTGTGTAGCCATGCCTGGGCTAAAAATGGGTCGGTTGACCCGAAATTACACTCCCAAAACGGGGAATGCAAAAGTGCAAAACGCCTGGTTCAGAGCACTGAACCAGGCGTTGTTCTTTATGCGGCCTCGCGGCGGTGCATTACTTACGCAGACCCAACTTAGCGATCAAGGCCAAGTAACGGTCAGCATCCTTGCTCTTGAGGTAGTCGAGCAATTTGCGGCGACGGCTAACCATGCGCAGCAAACCACGACGACCGTGGTGATCTTTTTTGTTCTCTTTGAAGTGAGGCGTCAAATAGTTGATACGAGCGGTCAAGATAGCCACTTGAACTTCTGGACTGCCTGTGTCGCCAGCGCCACGCGCGTTGTCTTTGACGATGTCTGCTTTAACGATTCCGGTCATGATATTTCCTGTTACTTGCGTGACCTGTCGCCGGCTGCACCCGAAAGATACAACCAACCACCTGGCACGTGCCAGCGCCGCCTAAACCCGAGGGCTGCAGCGCTAACGGAATTTACACAGCCCTATTGCCGTGCAACCCAGCATTCTAGCTGAGAAAGACACTTCACTGTCAGGCTTGGTCACTTTTCTGCAGCATTGCAACAAAAAAGTAATACGAAATAGCGCGTCTTAAGAGGTTGGGCGTTTCATTTGGCAGGTCGTCGGGAGGCTGGCGTCAGCTGCGCCGATACGCCGGACCACTTTGAAACCATAACCACTACCCTCGACGCCGAACGCTGTACCCTCATTGCCTTGCTTTTCCATCTGGGCGACTGCGAGCGGTTGTTGCAACTGGTGATCGCTCGCGCGCATCTGCGCGGCGTGCCCGCCCAAACTGCCCTGCGATTGCTCTAACGCGAGCGCCAGTGCGAAGGCATCCACGCCAGCGTCTTTGGCTTTTGGGCCCACCTGCTTGAGGGCATCGCCCAGCGCTTGCATCATCCACTGCTTGCGCATGTGCATGTAGTCTTGTGCGGGATCAGGGAAGCGGGCTAAAAACTGCTTATAGAAAGCATCCGACGCAGCGCCACCTTGGTTGGGGAACCACTCCGCCACCGCCAACACCTGCCCGACGCCTGCATCACCCATGGCGGTTGGCGCCCCCAACGCGTTGCCGTAGAAGGTATAGAACGTGCCTTCAAAACCACCCTCCTTCGCAGCCTTAACCAACAGGGTTAGATCGTTACCCCAATTTCCCGTGATGACGGCTTGTGCCCCGCTCGCTTTGATTTTGGCGATGTAAGGCAAGAAATCTTTCACGCGGCCAATGGCGTGCAACTCCTCACCGACGACCGCAATATCGGGCCGCTTCGCAGCCAGTTGGGCCTTGGCTTCACGGACCACACTTTGCCCAAAACTGTAATCTTGGCCAATCAAGTAGACGCGTTTCAAGGTCTCGTTGGCTTGGATCGGATGCATCAATGCGGCCATCCGCATCTGGGCGTGCGCATCGTATCTGAAGTGCCAAAAGCTGCAGCCCTCGTTGGTGAGTGCGGGCTCAACGGCGGCGTAATTTAAAAACACCACGCGTTGCGAAGGCTCACGCACATTGTGCTTGTTGATCGCGTCGATCAGGGCAGCAGCCACTGCCGACGAATTGCCCTGCATCACGATTCGAATGCCTTGATCGACCGCAGCGCGAAGTGACGATAACGCGTCCTCAGGGCGACCTTTACTGTCAAATCGCACCACCTCAATGGGGCGCATGCGGCCGTCAGACCAGCGAATGCCGCCAGCGGCATTGATGCGCTCAGCGCCCCAAGCCAAATTTCGAAATGCGGCCTCACCGGTGTTCGCAAACGGGCCTGAAAGCCCTTCGATCATGGCCACACGGATCGGCTCCCCGGTCAAATTGTTGGCAAGTGCAAACGGTACTGAAGCCGCAAAACACAGTACACCCAGCGTGAACCGTGTCAGCCAGCGGTTCAAAATCAATGTCAACATTCGGTTTTTCCTTAAAGATCCAAGTTCAATCATCAATCGCATCGAGCGGCCAACGGGGCCGTACCTCGAAGCCATAAGCGGGCGGTTGCGTGAGGTCAAACAGACCCGCCTGCCACCGCAGTGCCGCCGCCATGGCGATCATGGCGCCGTTGTCCGTACACAAATCCAGTTCGGGGTAATGCACCCTAACTCCACGGGTTGCACAGGCGGCATTCAGTGTCTGGCGCAAGGAGCGATTCGCACCCACCCCACCGGCGACAACCAAGCGATTTGCACCAACGGCTTTGACTGCCGCCAGCGATTTCTTCACCAAAACTTCCACGATCGCCGCTTGGGTGCTGGCGGCCAGGTCGGCGCGTTGCTGCGGTGTGGGCGCATCGCCCAATTTATTGAATTGCACCATCACGGCCGTTTTCAATCCGGCAAACGAAAAATCCAAATCGCCGCTGTGGAGCAACGGGCGCGGCAACTTGAACGCATTGGCATCGCCTTGGGTCGCTAGCGCCGCCAACGCAGGCCCACCGGGATAGCCGAGCCCAAGCACCTTGGCAGACTTATCGAAGGCCTCGCCAGCAGCGTCGTCAATGGTTTCGCCCAACAGGGCGTAATCCCCCACACCGGTAACTGCCATCAACTGTGTGTGCCCGCCCGACACCAAGAGCGCCACAAACGGAAATTCAGGGGGGTCCGCACTTAAAAACGGCGACAGCAAATGACCTTCCAAGTGGTGCACGCCCATGGCCGATTTACCCAAACCGGCTGCCATAGAGACCGCCACCCCAGCCCCAACCAGCAGTGCACCGGCCAATCCCGGGCCCCGAGTGAACGCAACCAGATCGATGGATTCGAGGGTGCAGCCCGCCTCCGCGAGCGCCGCATCGGTTAGCGGCAAAACACGCCGAATGTGATCACGACTGGCCAGTTCGGGCACCACGCCGCCGTAGGCCTGGTGCATGGCGATTTGGCTGTGCAAACTGGCCCCCAACAGGCGCGGGACACCCGTCTTTTCCGCCTCTACGACGGCGACGCCTGTCTCATCGCAGGACGATTCAATTCCCAAAATTCGCATGCAGCCCATCGCCCGAGGGCGTTTTATTCGAAGGCGATAGTTTAGAGGATGCAGAAAATCTCGCCTTATTTCCCATAGTCATAAAGCCGGCGAAACAATTCAATCTTCGATTAACGGATTCAGTCCCCCTGCTGCTCTCGACCATGACTGCTCTCGCCCCTCACACTGTTTTTGCCCCCGTGACCCTGGTCGGAGCCGGTCCAGGGGACCCTGACGATTTGACCCTTAAAGCAGTCAAAGCCATCGCGCAAGCCGATGTGCTTTACGTTGACGATCTGGTCAACACCGCCGTGCTCGCGCATGCCCGGGCAGATGCGCGCGTGATTCATGTGGGCAAGCGCGGTGGGTGCGCCTCAACGCCGCAAGCGTTCATCATTCGCGCCATGATTGCGGCGGCCAAGGCTGGTAACCAGGTGGTGCGCTTGAAAGGCGGCGATCCCTTCATTTTTGGCCGCGGTGGCGAGGAGGTCGAGGCACTGAACGCCGCAGGTATCGCTTGTCAGGTCGTTAACGGCATCACCGCTGGCCTTGCGGCCCTCACGACCCTCAACACGCCCTTGACCCACCGCGACCATGCGCAAGGTGTGGTGTTTGTGACCGGGCATGGCAAACCGGGCGCCAGTCGTTTGGATTGGGTTGATTTGGGCAGAACCGCCGCGCAAGCCAAACTGACCTTGGTGGTCTACATGGGAGTCAGCACCGTGGCTGACATCGAAGCCGACTTAGCCGTTGGCCTGCCACCCGATACGCCCATCGCCTTGATTCAAAATGCAACGCTGCCCAATCAACGCCAAGCATTTGGCACCTTGGCCTCATTACGCGACACGATGACCATGCACCAAATTGCCAGCCCAGCCATCATGGTGATCGGTGATGTCGTGAGAGGGCTGCTGGCCGCTAGCCAAGCGCCACATCAAGCGCCCTCATACAACCCCGTACATGGAGCAGCCCGGTTGCAAGCCTGCGCCTGACACCGATCCCCGGGGCGCTGTGCGCATACACTTTGCGGTATGTCACACACATCCCCGCACCCTTATGACGCCATCATCGTGGGCGCCGGCGCCGCCGGCCTGATGTGTGCGAGCGTCGCAGGCCAAAGTGGTCTGCGGGTTTTGCTGCTCGATCACGCCGAAAAAATTGCCGAAAAAATCCGAATTTCGGGGGGTGGGCGTTGCAACTTTACCAACCGAGGCTTGGACCCGCGCAACCCCCAAAAACACTTCATCAGCGACAACCCGCGTTTCTGCAAATCCGCGCTGGCCAGTTACACACCGGAAGACTTCATCGCCCTGCTCACTCGGCACGGCCTGAGCTACACCGAAAAACACAAGGGTCAACTCTTTTGTGACCAGTCATCGGGGGCTGTTATCAACCTGTTGCTCGCCGAGTGCGCACAAGGCGGCGTGGATCACCGCCAAGCGACACGCGTACACACCGTGCGGCACCATGCACATGACGCGGGCGATTACTACGCCGTCGACACCTCGCAAGGTAGCTTCACTGCACCGGCGCTGGTGGTCGCCACCGGGGGTTTATCGATTCCCAAAATTGGCGCGACGGATTGGGGCTATCAGATTGCGAAACAATTTGAACTGCCACTACAACCCCTTCGTCCAGCCTTGGTGCCCCTAACCTTTGACGGCGCGGCATGGGCTGCGTTTTCGCAATTGGCGGGCCTTGCGCTGCCCGTCACCATTCAAACCAGTGACGGTAAGACCGCGTTCGACGAAGACCTGCTGTTCACCCATCGTGGCCTCAGTGGTCCAGCTATCTTGCAAATTTCCAGCTACTGGGCGCCGCAGTCCGCACTGCGTATCAATCTCACACCCGGCGAGGCATTGGCAGAGACGTTGGTTGAACTCAAAGCACGCTCCCGCAAATTATTGGCGAATGAACTCACCCAGCGCCTGCCGCAACGCCTTGCGACCCAATGGCTGGACAACGATCCAGAGATTGGCAAGCTGCGGGATCTGCCGATCAGCGAAATCGCCGACAAGCTCTTGCGCCGCCTGGGCGAGCAGCTGCAAATGTGGCGACTCACCCCCAGCGGGACGGAGGGCTATGCGAAGGCCGAGGTCACAGCGGGTGGCGTCGATACGCGCCACCTCGATCCGCAAACCATGGGAGCCAAGGCCCAGCCGGGCTTGTATTTCATCGGAGAAGTCACCGACGTCACGGGCTGGCTGGGCGGCTATAACTTCCAATGGGCGTGGTCCAGCGGTGTGGCCTGTGCACGGGCCATGGCGGCAAAAGCTGGCAAATAAAACAACAACTTAGCCGTGCACGTGTGCCTCGCGCAACGCAAATTGTGCGCAGAATAAAAGCAGTTTATAATTGTCGGCTTTGCTAGCAAACCCGCGTTGATAAGCCTGATCCGCCAGCGCATAACCATTGGAATTTTTAACGTCATGACGACTATTCGAGTTAAAGACAACGAGCCATACGAAGTTGCCCTGCGCCGCTTCAAGCGCACGGTCGAAAAATTAGGCCTGTTAACCGAACTCCGCGCACGCGAGTTCTTTGAGAAGCCAACCGCTGAGCGCAAGCGCAAAAAAGCAGCTGCTGTGAAGCGCAACTACAAGCGCATCCGCTCCATGCAGTTGCCCAAGAAGCTGTACTAAGCACTTCACTGCGACCCACCCGTGGGTTGCACCAGAAAAGCCCGCTGAAGGACGCTTCACCGGGCTTTTTTTACGTCACATCCAACCGAACACCAAGGAAGCCAACATGAGCTTGAAAGATCAAATTACCGAAGACATGAAAACCGCCATGCGTGCCAAAGACGCTGATCGTCTGGGCACCATTCGGATGCTGCTAGCCGCAATCAAGCAAAAGGAAGTGGATGAGCAAATCACCGTTGACGACGTGATGGTGGTGGGCTTGGTCGACAAACTGGTTAAACAACGCAAAGATTCGATCGCGGCCTACGAAAAGGCCGATCGACAAGACTTGGCAGATAAAGAAGCCGCCGAAATTACCGTGCTACAGGGCTACTTACCCCAGCGCATGTCCACAGAAGAAATTGCGCTGGCCGTGAAGCAAATCGTCGCTGACGTTGGGGCATCAGGGCCCGGTGACATGGGCAAGGTTATGGGCGCAGTTAAACAGCAGTTGGCAGGAAAGGCCGACATGGGTCAGGTGTCGGCAGCTGTCAAAGCGGCGCTCAACCCCTGATTAAGCAGATTTCCCAACGAGCTCAAAGTGCTCGACTTGGGGTGGGACGGCGAAAAACGGGCCTACGATGCCACGCCACTGGGGGAATAACGGACCGTTGCGGAAACGCTCGGTGTGGTCCTCCAGCGTCTCCCAAAAAATCTGTAACACGTAGCGCTCGGGGGTTTCGATGCATCGATTCACCTTCCACCCCTGAAACCCTTGAGCCTGCGCGATGATGGTTTTGACACCGTGCTCGATTGCGACCTCAAATTCGGCATTTTTGCCGGGTTGAATGCGGATATCGGCTAATTCCAAAATCATTTTGTATTCCTTGATTGACGTGTCGGTTGATGTTACGTGACCGGCTTACGCACCCGCTATTTTCATGCGGTTGATGAGGACCGACCCCACGGTTTTTGCGCCTTGGTTGTAGGCGTCTGCGCCAATGGCTTGAATGCCTTTGAACATGTCGCGCAGATTACCAGCGATGGTGATTTCTTGCACCGGAAATTGGATCTCACCGTTCTCCACCCAAAATCCGGACGCGCCGCGCGAATAATCCCCCGTCACGCCATTGACGCCATCCCCCATCAAGTCAGTCACGAACAAGCCGCGTCCAAGCTTTTTAAGCATCGCATCGAGGTTATCACTGGGTTGCGTGCGACGGCTGCGCATAATCAAGTTGTGTGAGCCGCCTGCGTGGCCAGTGGTCCGCATACCCAACTTTCGGGCTGAATAGCTACCAAGGAAATAACCTTCCACGACGCCCCCTTTGACAACGTGGCGCGCGCGAACCGCAACACCCTCGTCATCGAACGGCGAGCTTCCCTTACCTTTGGGGATAAATGGGTCTTCAAAAATATCGACGTGTTTTGGAAAGACGCTCTGACCCAGACTATCCAGCAAAAACGTGGTCTTACGGTACAACGCACCACCGCTGATCGCGTGGACAAAACTGCCCAGAAGGCCTGAAGCCAAGGGCGCTTCGAACAACACGGGGCATTGCGTCGTCTTGATCTTGCGCGCGCCAACGCGCGCCAGCGTGCGCTGGGCGGCATAGCGACCAATCGCACTGGCTGATGCCAATTCGGTCGCGTCTCGCATGGAGGTGTACCACGCATCGCGCTGCATGGCATCTCCTTTGCCCGCAATCACCGAGACGCCCATACTGTGGCGGGTACTCGCATAACCCCCTTGGAAAATGCCAGGCTGCCCGGTTAGTCCTTCACGCATGTGCCCAGCGTAGAAGTGGGCATGCTGGGCCGACACCGATGCACCCTCGCTGTTGGTAATTTGTCTGCTGGTTTTTAAGGCTGCTGCCTCACACGACAGCGCCACCTGGGCGGCCTCACCCGCATCAATCGTCCACGGATGGAACAGATCAAGATCTTTGATTTCGGTCACCACGTCTTGCGCATCAGGTAACCCGGCCAGCGGATCTTCAGCCGTGAAGCGCGCAATGTCGTAGGCGGCACGCACCGTATCGGCGATGGCGTTGCTTGAGAAATCAGAGGTCGAAGCGTGGCCGCGGTGGTTACCCAAATACACTGTCACGCCCAGCGACTTATCGCGGTTACGTTCCACATTTTCAAGCTCGCGGTTGCGGACCGAAACGCTCAGGCCATAGGCCTCGGAGACTTCCGCAACCGCGTCGCCTGCGCCCAAAGCTTTAGCTTGCTGCAACGTTTCTGCGACCAAGTCTTGAAAGCGGCTTTGGGTGAATTGAAAGGCGGCGGCTGGTTGATCGGCAGGTGATTTCTTGGGCATGGGCTCTATAAGTTTGAAGGTGCTGGCGGCTATGATACAAGCCACGCGTCATTTGCAGGCGCGATCGAGAAGATTCCCACATGGCACGAAAACCAAAAAAAGGCTACTTTGTTCACGGACATTTCGTGATATCGGGCAGCGACCTTGACCGCGAGCTCAAAGCAGAGCTCAAGGGCACGACCGATATGTCGCGCACCGACATGAAAAAAGACAGCGACCACCGACAAGCCGTGGGTGAGGCGTTGATGGACCTTCGCCCCAAGCTCTTGAAATCTCTCAACCTTCCCGAGGCGCTGATGCAATCGCTCACCCAGGCCAAACGGTTGACGGATTTCGGTGCCAAGCGCCGGCAGTTGCAGCACGTTGGCAAGCTCATGCGCCAGCTCGATGCGGAGACCGTGGCGGCCTGCGAGGCGGCACTGGCGGTTCAACATCAAGGCAGCCCCCAAGAGGCGGCCGAGGTCCGTGAAGCGGAACAATGGCGCGATCGTCTGATGGCCGATGACTCGGCATTCACTGACTGGATGGCGCGTCAACCCGATACCGATATCCAGGCCCTCCGTAGCTTGGTGCGGCAGGCCCGAAAGGATGCCGAGAAAGCACGGGCAGCCCAACCACCAGTGGCACCCATTGAGGGTGAGCCCGTGCGCTTACCCAAATCCGGCAAGGCCTACAAAGAGTTATTTCAGATGCTGCGAGAAGCCTTGCGTGCGCCCGTAGCGGATACAGACGATGACGAGGAAAGCGAATGAAAGATCCAGTAAAAATCGGTATTGTCTCCATCAGTGACCGCGCCAGCAGCGGGACCTACGAGGACAAAGGTCTGCCCGCGTTGAAGGAATGGCTGACCAGTGCGCTCGAAAATGACATCACCTTTGAGTCACACCTCATTCCGGACGAAAAGCCGCTCATCAGTCAAACCTTGTTGGCCTGCGTACATGCGGGCTGCTCCTTGGTACTGACCACCGGGGGCACGGGCCCTGCCTTGCGTGATGTGACCCCGGAGGCCACGCTGGCCATTGCCGACAAGGAAATGCCGGGATTTGGCGAGCAGATGCGCCAGATTAGCCTTAACTTCGTACCGACGGCGATCCTGTCCCGTCAGGTCGCCGTGATTCGCGGCAAGACCCTGATCATCAACTTGCCAGGGCAACCTAAAAGCATACGTGAGACCCTTGAGGGCGCGCGTAACGCCGATGGCAGTCTGCTGGTGAACGGTATTTTTGCCGCAGTCCCTTACTGCATTGACCTCATCGGAGGCCCTTATCTCGAGACCCGTGAAGCGGTGTGCAAGGCCTTCCGCCCCAAGAGCGCGATCCGCCCAGCATGACTGCGCCCGTCGGCATCATGGCAGCACTCCCCCAGGAAGTGGGGGACTTCGCGTCGCGCATCCAGTCCCCGACCGTCACAAAAATAGCCCGCAGACATTACACACAGGGGGTTTTTGGTACGCCTGGCGGTGCTGACGCAACGCCGGTCGTGGTCTGTGTGGCACGCGTTGGCAAGGTCGCTGCTGCCTCGACAGCAACCACGCTCATTCAAAAATTCGGCGTCAAGACGATTTTGTTTGTGGGACTAGCCGGGGGCGTGGATACCGCGCAAGCCGTGCGTGTTGGCGATATCGTGATCGCCTCACACGTCGCACAACACGACTTGAATGCGTCACCAATCTTCCCGAAACACGAAATACCGTTGCTGGGCATTACGGAAATTCCCACCGACGCCGATTGGTCAGCAAAGCTGACGCAAGCCGCGCAAGACGGCATCGCCGGCAGTACCGCACAGGTGCACACGGGTTTGATTTTGAGTGGCGACCAATTCATCAACAGCGCGTCTGCACAGCAGGCCCTGCAAACGCAGTGGCCAACCGCCCTTGCCGTTGAGATGGAAGGGGCCGCGGTTGGGCAGGTCTGTTATGAGCACGGCATCCCTTTTGCGATCGCACGCACAATCTCTGACCGTGCCGACGATCAGGCCAATCACGACTTTCCCACGTTCTTAGAAACGGTGGCGGCACCGCGTGCAAACGCGTTACTGCGCGCGCTGTTCCCCTGAAGCGGGGCTATTCGTCGATCAGTTTGTTGAGCTTTTCCGCCTCGAAATGCTCGGTCTTGGCTGCATCTGGCGGCAACATACCATCGGTGGCATTGGCCTTCTCAAGGGCTTGCCACAACAACGCAATTTGATGTTCTTGGCTGGCGGCATGGTCAATCAAGCCACGGATGGCCAAGCTCAAGGGGTCATCGCTTTGGGTCACGCCATAGGCGGAGAATCCCATCCGGGATGCCGCCGCTTCTCGCTGCGCATCGGCCGCTTGCTCGATGATCCGGGCCGGGTTGCCCACCGCCGTCGCGCCTGCTGGCACGGGTTTGGTCACTACCGCATTCGATCCGATCTTGGCGTTGTCGCCAACCTCGTAACCACCGAGCACCTGCGCACCGGCGCCAACAACCACGTTTTTTCCCAAGGTCGGGTGACGTTTTGCCCCCTTGTGTAACGAGGTGCCCCCGAGTGTGACGCCCTGATAAATCGTGCACCCCTCACCAACGACGGCGGTCTCACCAATCACCACGCCCATGCCGTGATCGATAAACACCCCAGCTGCAATCTGTGCACCCGGGTGAATCTCGATACCAGTCAAAAACCGCGAGATGTTTGAGACAAACCGCCCCACCCAAAACCACTGCCGACGCCAGGCCCAATGCGCCAAGCGGTGAAGAACGAGCGCATGCAAGCCGGGGTAGCACGTCAGCACCTCCCAGCGACTTTTGGCCGCGGGGTCACGCGAGAGGATGCAATCGATATCGTGGTTTAAACGAGCGAACATAAACGAAATAAATCAGGAGGTCATTGTGAAAAATAACATTGTCAGTCTAACGGGCCTGAACGTTGGGAGTCGCCTTGCTTTGACGTCACTTGTAACATGGCTTTGGCGATACCACGCAGGATGTGAATTTCCTCGACTGTCGGACGCGCCCGATTAAATAGATGGTTCAAGCGGGGCATCAGCTTTTTAGGGGCCGCTGGATCTAAAAAATCGACTGCCACCAAAGCAGACGCTAAGTGCGCCAGCATCCCCTGCACCGATTGCGCATCGGCGGCGCGCTCCCCCTGCGGCGCCGGCGTGTCCAACGACCACGCGCCTGCGGAGTCCAAGGCGATACGCCAGTCGTAAGCCACCAATTGCACCGCCGCCGCCAAATTCAGCGACCCAAATGTCGGGTTGGTGGGAATACTGAGACAGACGTGCGATTTATACACATCCTCATTGCGCATGCCAAAGCGTTCGCTGCCAAACAAAAACGCAATACCCTCTAGCGGAGGCCGCTCCCCAGTGTCGTCTAACAAGGTCTCAAAGTGCAGGCGGGGTGCACGCGTTGGCGGACCAAAATCCCGCGGTGTCATCGCCGTTGCGCACACATGGTCGATGCCCTCAAGCGCCTCATCCAGCGTCTCCACAATGCGGGCGTTGTTCAAGACGTCATTAGCGCCACTGGCACGCTGAATGGTTTCCTCGCGCCGCAACACGTTGGGCCATCTCGGCTCCACCAAAACCAGGTCATCAAAACCCATCACCTTCATGGCACGCGCCGTCGCACCGACGTTGCCGGCGTGGCTGGTTTGAATCAGGACGAAACGGGTTTTCATGACGAGGCATTCAAAAAAGCAACAATTTTGGGGAGTATGCCATTGCCCATAGGGGGATCGCCTAAAATACCGGTTTGCGTCATCGCACGCCCCGAAAGCTCTTACACACCGTTATGTCATCCAATATCCACCCCATGTTGAACGTGGCCATCAAGGCCGCTCGTGCAGCCGGCGCGATCATCAACCGAGCCGCACTTGACGTTGAGTCTGTTCGCGTGTCGACCAAGCAGACCAACGACTTCGTAACCGAAATCGATCAAGCAGCCGAAGAATCAATCATCGAGACGCTGCTCACCGCCTACCCTGACCACGGCATCCACGCCGAAGAGTCCGGCGTGCAGAGCGGCCGCGGACGAGACAAGGATTTTGTGTGGATCATCGATCCACTGGATGGCACAACCAACTTCATTCACGGCTTCCCAACTTACTGCGTCAGCATCGCGCTAGCGGTTCGCGGCAAAGTTGAGCAAGCCGTCGTCTACGACCCCAACCGCAACGATCTGTTTTACGCCACCAAAGGCCGCGGTGCGTTCATGAACGAGCGACGCATCCGTGTCAGCAAACGCACCATGATGCGGGACGCCCTCATCTCAACGGGTTTCCCTTTCCGCCCCGGTGACGAACTGCTGCCCTATCTAGCCATGCTGGGTGAAGTGACCGCGCGCTGTGCGGGTGTGCGTCGCCCCGGCGCAGCCGCCCTCGACCTGGCCTACGTTGCTGCTGGCTTTTGTGATGGATTCTTCGAAAAAGGACTGTCGCCGTGGGACGTGGCAGCAGGCTCGCTGCTGGTGACCGAGGCCGGTGGCCTGATTGGCAACTTCACGGGTGAGGCCGACTTCATGGACCAAAGCGAGTGCTTGGCTGGTAACCCGCGCATTTATGGCCAGTTGGTCAACGTACTGGGTAAATATTCGAAATTTGCTTCAGCAGAAGCAAAGGCCGACGCCATCGCCATGGCCAAGCAAATCAAAGACGCCAGCGCCTAAACCGCAAACGCCGATCCCAGCCGCTACGCCGCGTCAGGTTGTCGACTGGGTGCGGCATTGGCAAACGCCGGTATCGCTTGGCAAGCTACATCAATGGCCATGATATGGGGCCAAGCGGCGAGGTCGACGCCGAAGCGGCGCGCGCTCTCGATTTGCGGAACCAAGTAGACGTCAGCCATAGAGGGCTGACCGCCGTGGCAAAAATCGCCACGTGTTTTATCTGCGGCCAACATCACTTCCAAGGCGTCAAATGCGGTGCCAATCCACGTCGCGCACCAGGTGTTTACAGCAGCCTCATCCGCGCCGAACTGCGAACGCAGGTACATCAAGATACGTCGGTTATTGAGGGGGTGTACGTCGCAACCCACCATCGCTGCCAGCGCACGCACGCGCGCACGCGCGAAAGAGTCTTTGGGGAGCAATGGGGGCTCGGGATAGGTCTCGTCTAACCACTCCAAAATCGCAGGTGATTGGATCAAATGTTCTGATCCAACCGTCAAAACGGGCACCAACGCTTGCGGATTGATGGCCTTAAAAGCCGCCGCTAAATGCGCGTCTGTGCGCAAATCGACGGGATGGTATTCAGCTGAGATGCCCTTCAGATTAAGCGCAATGCGCACACGATGCGATGTACCGCTTCGGAAAAATGAGTGCAAAGCCAACATGGGGAATCCTCCTGCGGTGCATCATACGAGATGGCAACCCGTTGTCGTGCCTGATAATAGAGCGCTTGCCGTCCTGACACCGCTTTGACCGACCCTTGAAACCTGAAAACGCCCCCCCTCTTGACGACTTGATCGCCGCTGGTCACACGCCGATGATGGCCCAGTACCTCAGCATCAAAGCGGCGTATCCGAGCACGCTTGTGTTTTATCGGATGGGGGACTTTTACGAGCTGTTTTACGAGGATGCCGAGCGTGCTGCCGAACTGATGGGCGTGACCTTAACGGCACGTGGTCAATCGGCAGGGAAACCAATCCCGATGGCGGGCGTGCCATTCCATGCCGTCGACATTTACCTGGCCAAGCTGGTCAAACTGGGGGAGTCCGTCGCCATTTGCGAACAGCTGGGCGAGGTCACCGGCAAAGGTCCGGTGCAGCGCGGCGTCGTGCGCATCGTAACGCCCGGTACGCTGACCGAGTCCGAGCTGTTGGGTGATAAAGCCGAGGCGCGGGTATTGGCTATTCACCAAGGTCCTCGCAACCAGGTCGGCTTGGCCTGGCTCGCGATGACGCAGGGTATTGTGGTTTTGGCCGAGTGCACCCCGGATGCCGTCGGACAGTGGATCAACCGCGTCGCACCCCAAGAGATCATTCACAGCCCGGACGTCACGCCTGCCTTTGAGTCATTGCTCACCGAAGCCGCAAGCGCGGCAGGGATGACGGGTGGTCGAGTCGTTTTAACCCTACGCCCCAGCGCCCACTTTGATGGGGCACTGGGTGCGCGCAAGCTGCAAGACCAGCTGCAAAGCATCAACCTCAACGCTTGGCACGCGCAAGACCTGACGCACGCCCACGCGGCGGCCGGCGCTTTATTGGAATATGCACGCCAAACACAGGGGCGAGATCTGGTCCACGTGCGCGAACTGCAAGTGGCCGCCGACAACGAGCTCATCAATTTGCCGCTCACCACGCGCCGAAACCTCGAACTCACGCACACCTTGCGCGGGGACACAGAGCCCACACTGTTCAGCTTGTTGGATACCTGTCAAACCGGCATGGGAAGCCGCCAGCTATGGGAATGGTTGCTCGCCCCCAAACGCGATCGCGCAGACGCGCAGGCTCGAATCGACACCATTGGCATCATGACCAATGCATCAGAGGCAGCCTATTTCCAGACCTTGCGTAACGCCATGAAAGGCGCGTCGGATGCGCAACGCATCACGGCCCGAATCGCACTGGCTCAAGCCAAACCGCGCGAGCTCGTCGCGATGGCCCGTACCCTCGAAAAAGCGACGGAGTTGTCCCTGGCGCTGCAAAACGTACGCGCCCCCACGGCGCTACTTGAGGGCCTCACGCATGACCTCCAAGTGCCGCCCGAGGTACGCGACTTGTTGCAGCGAAGCATCCACCCAGAGCCCAATGCGATGGTGCGCGATGGCGGCGTGATTGCCGATGGTTGGGACGCCGAGCTTGATGAGCTGCGGCACATCGCCACCAACTGCGATGACTTTTTGTTGGCGCTAGAAGCCCGAGAGCGGGAACGCACGGGTATCGCTAACCTGAAGGTGCAGTACAACCGGGTACACGGCTTTTTCATTGAAGTCACCCAAGGTCAACTGGACCGCGTACCGGAAGATTACCGCCGCCGTCAGACGCTGAAGAACGCCGAGCGCTTCACCACGACCGAACTCAAAGCCTTTGAGGACAAAGCCCTGAGTGCACAAGAGCGCGCACTGGCGCGTGAAAAATGGCTATACGACGGGGTGTTGTCGCAACTCAACACCTGGCTGGTTGCATTGCAAAAAATGTCCCGTGCGTTTGCCGCACTCGACGCGTTAGCTGCGCTCGCTGAGCGCGCTCACACCCTTAATTGGGTCGCGCCAACTTTTGCGGCAGAGCCGGGTATCGATATCTCGGCTGGTCGTCACCCGGTTGTTGAAGCCAGGTTGCAAAGTGCGACGGCTACGGCGAGCGCCGGGCGATCAGCCACTTTTATACCCAATGACACCCATCTGCACAGCAAGCGACGGATGCAGATCATTACCGGACCCAACATGGGCGGTAAATCAACCTACATGCGACAGGTGGCCGTTATTGTCTTGCTCGCCAGTATGGGCAGCTACGTGCCTGCCAATGCGTGTCGGATCGGCCCAATTGATGCCATTCATACCCGCATTGGCGCAGCTGACGACTTGGCCAACGCCCAGTCCACTTTTATGCTGGAGATGACTGAGGCCGCACAAATACTGCACGCGGCGACCGAACAATCGCTGGTCTTGATGGATGAGATTGGACGCGGTACATCAACCTACGATGGTTTGGCGCTGGCTGCTGCGATCGCCACCAACTTGCACGATAAACGCAAGGCGCTCACCTTATTTGCGACCCACTACTTTGAATTAACGCAATTCCCGGCCGACCACCACGCAGCGCAAAACGTACATGTATCGGCGGTCGAATCGGGTAAATCTGGGATTGCGTTCTTACATCAGATTGAGGCGGGGCCAGCCAGTCGCAGTTTTGGTGTGCAAGTCGCGCGCCTGGCAGGTGTCCCGTCGACAGTCGTACAGCAAGCCAAACAAACCCTGCACGCGCTGGAGAGCAAAGACGCCGATGCGCAATCACAGGTTGACTTGTTTGCCGCGCCGCAGGCTCTCCCGGACGCCGAACCCAGCCCCTTAGAAGCCTTATTGCAACAAATCGATGCCGACGCCTTGTCTCCTCGTGAAGCGCTCGACCTGGTTTACCGAATGAAGCAATTACAGGTTCGCAACAGCGTCAACTAAATTCCCTCGATCTAATAAATGAGCGCTCACCATCCTGCGGTTCCCTTGGTTATCTTTTCTCACGGCAACAGTTTTCCGGGGGGAACCTACAGCCAACTGTTCAAGTCCTTGCGCGCGCGCGGGTATAGCGTCAAGGCGGTTGATCGGTTCGGGCACAACCCAGCCTACCCAGTGACAAGCAATTGGCCACATTTGGTGCAAGAGCTCGCAGATTTTGCAGCCGCAGAAATGGCCAAAGCCCAGTCACCGGCATGGTTGGTTGGTCACTCGCTCGGTGGCGTTCTGAGCGTGATGTGTGCAGCCAAACACCCCGAGCTGGGTGGGCAGAAAATTGCGGGGGTGCTGTTGCTCGACTCCCCACTGTTGACCGGTTGGCGCTCTAAATTGATCGCAGCAAGCAAACACACGCAGCTCATTAAATCCGTGTCGCCAGGACGTATCAGTAGCCAACGTCGTAACCAATGGCCCAGCCAAGCGGAGGCGCTTGCACAGTGGTCAACTAAAAAGGTTTTCTCGAGATGGGACCCAGCTTGTTTGAATGATTATGTGACCCACGGCACGGAAGTTGTGAGCGATACAAACGGTCAAACCCATTGCCAGCTTCGCTTTGACCGCGATGTCGAAACTCAGATCTATAACACCTTGCCGCACAACGTTGACCGCTTGCTGCGCAAGCACCCGCTGTCGTGTCCTGTGTCCTTCATCGCGGGGACCCACTCCGTCGAAATGCGTCAAGTGGGTGCCCACTTTGCACAACGGATTGTTGGCAGTGCCATGTCACCGCGGTGGCAAACCATTGAGGGCGGACACCTGTTTGTTTTTGAGAAGCCGAAGGAAGCCGCGCAATTGGCACTCAATGCGCTAGAGGCGATGGCGGCTATCTAACTGGCTGCTGGTTCAGGCGATGCCGGGCGCTCGAACGCAGCGGCGTCTGCGGGATCAGAGGGATCAGGCGTTCGCGGGTCGAGCTGAACGGTCGTTTGCGTGCCACTGCCCATGGGCACGAAGTCGACTTTTTCCTCTGGTGGTACGGGCGGTGCAACGCGCATCCGGTGCACGGTGTATCCCGCAAGCCCGGCACACACGATGCCGAAATACAGCATCAAAGAACCCGGACCCAAAAGATCCATCACGACGCCTGCAATCGTGGGCCCCACTGCCGCCCCCATGCCATGCACCAGGAGCAGACCACCGGTGACCTCCAGCGTGCGGCTGACATGAATTTGGTCATTGGCGTGCGCAATGCTGAGACCATAAATGGTGAACAGCATGCCACCCAATAATGCCCCCAACGCCACCAGCCAAGTGGGGTAAATCCAGACCAAAACGTAACCAATGACGGCCAAGCCGGCACTGAGTAAGCAACATCCCAGCAGCACCAAGCGGCGATCGAGTCGATCTGACAATCGACCAACGGGCCACTGGAACACCGCGCCACCCAAAATCGTACAGGCCATGAAGGCGGCAACCCACGTGGCGTCAAACCCAATCCGATCGGCAAAGACCGCGCCGAGGCCAAAGAACGCACCGCTAATCAAGCCAGAAACCACGGCCCCTGTCACCCCTAATGGCGAGGTGTGCCACAACCTGACCAAAATCAAACGAGGGGCTTCAACCGTATCGGGCTGCTGCACCCGAGCCATGGTGATGGGCAACAGCGCGAATGAAAGCAGCACCGACACCATTGCAAAGGGGACGAATCCAACGGCGTCACCCACCAAAATTAGCCACTGTCCCACAGCCAATGCCATGAAGGTAACAACCAAATAAATCGAGAAAATTTGTCCGCGTTTTTGTTTGGGTGCCAGGGTGTTGAGCCAGCTTTCAATCACGATATACAAGCCGACCAAACAGGTGCCTGCGATGAGTCGCAAGAATCCCCAAAACCACGGGTCAATCCACAGCGCGTGCAGGATCGGCATGGTTGAGGCGAGGCTTGCCATTGCAGCGAAGGCCCGGACATGCCCCACCCGCGAGACCAGCACGGGGCACACGAATACACCCAGCACATAGCCTGCGAAATAGGCCGAGGAAATCAAACCGGTGACTACGGTAGAGAAATCTGCCATGCCCGCACGCAGACCGATGACAGAGAACAGCAAACTGACACCCACCACCAGCATGGCGACACCGCTCAAGATAGCGAGTAAATGCCCACGAAGGCCTGATTCGCCAGAGACGTCAGTGGTCATGATCAGGTCGCCCAGTCGATCAAGCCAGTAGTCGAGCTCAATAAGATGAAGAAGCCGAACGCGACACGGTACCAAGCGAAGGGCATGAAGCTGTGGCTGGAGATGTACCGCAGCAACCAGCGGATACACCACAAGGCACTGAAGAAGGCGACCACCGTCCCAACTGTGAACAGGGGCACGTCAGACCAAGCCAGTAGCGCTCGCTCCTTGTAAAGGCTGTAAACCCCCGCACCGATCAGGGTGGGAATCGCCAAATAGAAGGAAAAGTCAGTGGCGGCCTGGCGACTTAAACCAAACAGCATGCCACCGATGATGGTGGCGCCACTGCGGCTGGTACCCGGAATCATCGCCAGACACTGCACCAAGCCCACCTTGAGGGCGTCTACAGGCGTCATTTCGTCGACTGTTTCGACGCGCACCGCCGTTTTCTGACGTCGCTCGGCCCACCAAATAATGGCACCACCGACGATCAAGGCGATCGCCACCACGTTGGCATTGAACAGGTGCTCTTTAATGGCTTTGCCGAAGGCTAGTCCAAGAATCACTGCAGGGAAAAATGCAATCAAAACGTTGCGCGTGAACCGCTGCGCACGGACCTCGCTGGTCAGCCCCCTCAAGGTATCGTTGATACGCTGCCAGTAGACCAAGATCACGGCGAAAATCGCGCCCGTCTGGATCGCAATGTCAAACACCTTGGCTTTTTCATCGTGAAAGCCAATCAGCGAACCGGTCACGATCAGGTGCCCTGTCGACGAGATCGGAAGGAACTCGGTGAGGCCTTCAACGAGTCCCATGACAACAGCTTGCAGGAAGAGGGTGATATCCACAAAAGACTTTCTACCCCCGATATAGAGGTACGACCGCAGGCTAAACGGTGGCCAGCGCAAAAAATCATTTTACGAGACAAAGCGGCGACCTCAAAAAGCTGGGCTGGCTTTCATACAATGTCGAGGTGGTGCGCGTATCGCTGCGCATCCCCGATTGACCTCAACCGATTGCCGCTCGTGACCCAAGCCGATAAACCCGACGCTGATACCAATAAGCCCAGTAATTTTTTGCGCCAAATCATTGAAGCCGATTTGGCCAAGGGCACCTACGCGCAACGGCGCTGGAGCGGCTCGCCTGCTGATTTCGACACGCATCAAAAAGGCACGCCAGATCCCGCCAAAATCCGTACCCGCTTTCCGCCTGAGCCCAACGGATACCTGCACATCGGACACGCCAAAAGCATTTGCTTGAACTTTGGTCTGGCGCAAGATTACGGCGGTGTTTGCCACTTGCGTTTTGACGACACCAATCCAGAAAAAGAAGATCAGCGTTACGTCGACGCCATCATCGATACGGTGCAGTGGCTGGGCTTCGATTGGCAACACAGCGGAACGGCCCATCGTTACCAAGCCAGCGACTACTTTGACTTCATGTACCGCTGTGCCGAGTACCTCATTCAAGAGAGCTTGGCCTATGTCGACGAGCAGTCAGCCGAGGACATGCGTGTCAACCGCGGCGATTTCAATACGCCGGGCAAAGACAGTCCTTACCGGACGCGCACCGTCGCGGAGAATCTCAGCCGCTTCCAGGCCATGCGCGCAGGCGAACTGCCTGACGGCGCCGCCGTGCTTCGGGCCAAGATTGACATGGCCAGCCCCAACATCAACCTGCGCGATCCGGCGATCTACCGGATTCGCCACGCGACGCATCACCACACGGGTGACACCTGGTGCATCTATCCGATGTACACCTTTGCGCACCCCATCGAAGATGCGCTTGAAAACATCACACACAGCATTTGCACTTTGGAATTCGAGGATCAGCGCCCGTTCTACGACTGGTTATTGTCCAAACTCGCAGCGGGTGGATTGATCAACACGCCTGCGCCCAAGCAATACGAGTTTGCACGCCTCAACCTCACCTACGTCGTGACCAGTAAGCGCAAGCTGGCGCAACTGGTCAACGAAAACCACGTCGACGGGTGGGACGACCCCCGCATGCCCACCATCGTGGGCTTGCGCCGCCGGGGCTACACGCCTGAGGCCATGCGACTCTTCGCTGAACGCATTGGGGTGACGAAGTCAGATTCATGGATTGACTACAGCACCCTAGAGGGTTGCTTGCGTGACACGCTGGATGCCGAGGCGGCCCGCGCGATGGCGGTACTGGACCCCATCAAACTGCACATTGAAAATTGGGATGAAGTGATGGGTGCCGGCCACCTTGAGCCCTGTAGCGCCCCCATTCACCCCCACCACCCGGAGCGCGGCGAGCGGCACTTTCAGTTTGGTGCCGACCTGTACATCGAACGTGCGGACTACGAGGAGACGCCTCCAAAGGGTTACTTCCGCTTGTTCCCCGGTAACAACGTGCGCCTTAAATACGGCTACGTGGTCACCTGTGTCGGTGCACAACGCGACGCGCAGGGGCAGATCACACAGGTCAATACCCGCTTGATCCCGGATACCAAGAGCGGCACCCCCGGTGCGTCAAGCGTCAAGGTGAAAGGGGTGATTACGTGGGTCGGGGCCAGTGATGGTTTTCGGGCACCGGTGCGTTTGTACGACCGCCTGTTTAAAGAGGCTCAGCCTGACGGCGGCGGCAAAGACTTCATCGCAGCACTCAACACCGACAGCTTGCAAGTGGTCGAGGCCATGTTGGAGCCCAGTCTTGCGCAAGCCGTACCGGGCACCAACTTCCAGTTTGAACGCCTCGGCTACTTTGTTGCTGACCGCGAGTCCCACCAAATCGGCCAACCCGTTTTTAATCGCAGCGTGGGCCTCAAAGACAGTTGGGCACCGGGCACATGAGTGCTGCGGGCGTTCCGCCAATCGTCTTTGAAAACCGAGATCTGGTGGTCATCGATAAGCCCAGTGGCCTACTCTCGGTTCCCGGGCGTGGCGAGGACAAGCAGGACTGCGCCCTCACGCGCATTCAAACCATTGTCCCCAGCGCCCTAGTGGTCCATCGATTGGACATGGCGACATCTGGACTGCTGGTTTTTGCCAAGGGCGCCCGTATGCAGCGCGCATTGAGTCAAGCCTTTCAGAACCGCGAGACGACCAAGTACTACCGCGCCGCCGTCATTGGACAACCAGGCCTCACATCCAACGACTGGCAGACCATCGAGGTACCGCTGATCGTGGATTGGCCCAATCGACCGAAATCAAAGGTCTGCTTTGAAACCGGTAAGGCGAGTACCACCCATTGGCGGGTGTCTGCCACCGCGCTTGCACCGCAAGGCAGCTTGGCTGATTGGCGACCCGGCACCGAGTCGCCCATGACCGCTGTCGACCTGCGCCCCATTACCGGACGCTCCCACCAATTGCGGGTTCACTTGGCATCTGTGGGTTTTCCAATCGCAGGGGATGCCCTATACGGCCCAACGGACAACGCCACGCGTACGCCGCGCCTGCTGTTGCACGCCACCCAACTGGCACTCACCTGCCCGCGAACGGGGGAGCGACTCGAATGGGATTGTCCCGCCCCCTTTTGATGTCGCGTGGCAGACGCCTTTGTCAGGGAGTCAACAGTTAACGGCGCCATACTAGACACTACCTTGTATTTTTTTAGGAGTGACTATGAGCCGCGAAGTTTATGTTGTCAGCGCTGTGCGAACTGCCATTGGTACGTTTGGTGGCGCCCTCAAAGACGTCCCACCCACACAGCTGGGCGCACAGGTGGTCAGAGACTCGATTGCCCGTGCGGGCGTCGATGCTGCCAGCGTAGGGCACGTGGTCTTTGGGCATGTGGTGAACACCGAGCCCCGTGACATGTACCTCTCGCGGGTGGCCGCCATCGATGGCGGTTGCGCGCAAAGCACCCCCGCTTTCAACGTGAATCGTCTGTGTGGGTCTGGACTGCAGGCCATTGTCTCCGCCAGCCAAGCTATTTTGCTGGGTGACACCGACGTCGCCATTGGTGCCGGTGCCGAGAACATGAGCCGCGCACCCTACGCCAGCTTGGCGACGCGCTTTGGCTCGCGTATGGGCGACACAAAACTCATCGACATGATGGTGGGTGCTCTGCACGACCCGTTTGAAACCATCCACATGGGGGTTACCGCCGAGAACATCGCCGAACGCTGGGCCATCAGCCGTGAAACCCAGGATGCCCTGGCCGTTGAAAGCCATCGCCGCGCTGAGGCTGCAACCAAAGCGGGCCACTTTAAAGACCAAATCGTGCCGGTGATCCTCAAAACCCGTAAAGGCGACGTCGCGTTTGACACGGACGAGCACTTCCGCAGCAATTGCCAAATGGAGGACATGGCCAAGCTGAAGCCGGTCTTCAAGAAAGAAGGGGGTACTGTCACGGCTGGTAACGCCTCGGGTATCAATGACGCGGCGGCTGCCGTTGTGCTCATGTCCGGCGAGGCGGTCAAGGCACAAGGCGCAAAGCCGCTGGCGCGCTTGGTCGCCTACGCCCATGCCGGTGTTGACCCCCGTTACATGGGCATCGGCCCCGTTCCTGCAACCCAAATGGCATTGGCAAAAGCAGGGCTGAGTATCAGTGACTTGGACGTCATCGAAGCGAATGAAGCCTTTGCGGCGCAAGCCTGCGCAGTGACGAAAGACCTGGGGCTCGACCCCGCCAAGGTCAATCCCAATGGGTCCGGTATTTCACTGGGTCACCCCATTGGTGCGACCGGTGCCTTGATCACTGTCAAGGCGATTCACGAGCTGCAGCGTATTCAGGGGCGTTACGCCTTGGTGACCATGTGTATCGGTGGCGGACAAGGAATCGCCGCCATCTTTGAGCGCACGTAATCGCGCGACTAACCCGCGTCAACGCCCTGAAAGGCGTTGGCGCGAAAGGTCAATACGAGTGTGTCACGCCATCCCATGGCATCCTCTGGCTGTATGGGTGTGGTCTCATGAATCATCCGGGCGTCATCCAGCAACAGCGTCGTCCACGGCGCCGTCATCGTGAAGCGCTGACCCTGCGGCGCGTTGGCCTCGAAGACACGACTTTCGCCACCCTTCACCGCCACTCGACTCACCAACGCAACCATAACCAAATCCACACCGTCGCGGTGCGCGCCCTCTGGCGTGGGGCGACCAATGCCGTCGCTGGTGTCAATTCGAAACTGGTGCGCCTCCACGTACCATGGCTGGGCGCCTCGCAAAGAGTCAGCAGCGGCTGCACCCGCTTTCAACAAGGCTTGAAACGCAGGCAACCGGGTGGCTGGCGCGTCCATCGGTTCGAACAAGCGCTCCATACCGCCGTGTAACGCGTTGTAGGCGACGGGCTGCCAGTGCGCACGGTGCGGCACTTGCACCACATCGGCACCATTGACAACAAAGCAGCTGTGGCGACGGCGACGATAGTTACCACCGTCTTTCAGGTAGGCATCCGAGGGTAAATCTGTCCAACAAGCCTGAAAATCGACCAAGTCCTGCGTACTAACCGACAACCACGCGGGGGCATCTGCTGCATCAACGATCGCGAAACCGTTCACCGTGAGGTGCGCATCAAGTTGGGGGAGCGGGACAACTGGGGGGAGAAATTGTTGGGTCATGGTGATCCAATTATCGACCGAAGCCCAGTGTTTTCGAGGGAAAACCATAAGCATTTTCAACGTTGTCCAACTGGCGGCAGACAAGAAAATTGGGATAATTTGTGTTAGCTTTCCGCAACCTGTGTCCTTTTTTGCCTTGCCATGACCGACCCCCTCCGCGACAAGCCGGTCCCAAAGGACACCGAGCAGACCACCGAGCCCGAAAGTTGGGTGGCGCTCAGCCTGCCCATACACAAACTACGGCTTGATGACCCCCTTGAATGGATCAGTCTGGGGTGGCGTGACTTTTTACGGGCACCGCGGGTCGGTTTATTTTTTGGTAGCTGCTTCTTATTGATGGGGCATGCGCTGCTGCTCGTCTTCGAGAAGGCACCGGCCTACGTACTGGCGCTGAGTGCGGGATTTTTGGTCATGGGACCGTTTTTGTGTCTCGGACTGTATGACGTCAGCCGACAATTGCGTGCCGGTGAGCCACCCAGCCTGAAACGCGCATTGTTTGCATGGCTTCCAACCAAGGGAACCATGGGTATCTTTGCCGGTATCTTGCTGATCTTGGAGTTACTGTGGGGGCGCGCTTCGCTGATTGTCTTCGCTGTGAGTTTTGACACCATTCCGAGCGCGCAAACCACCTTTGGTGCTTTATTTAGCCTCGAAAACATTGATTTCATCATCGGCTACCTGGCGGTTGGTGCGCTGTTCGCCGGACTGATATTCGTCAGCAGCGCGATCGCCATACCGATGATTCTGGACAAGCGCGTCGATGCGGTTTCCGCCTGCCTGACCAGCATGCGGGCGTGCATCGAGAACCCCATCACGATGGCCGTTTGGGCTGCACTCATTACCCTGCTGATCGCCATGGCCATGCTCCCCTTCCTATTGGGCCTGCTTATCATTGGCCCTGTTTTGGGACACGGCACTTGGCATGCCTACCGAGCGCTGGTGTATGGCGACACCGCGCCGCCCGTGCGCTTGTCGGTTTAAGCGTTCACATCGACCACAACACGTCCGCGAACCTCGCCACGCAGAATCTGGCTCGCGGTCTCAATTGCGCCAGATAAAGGCACAACCGTGGTCAGACTCTGCAGCCAATCGGCATCGAGGGTGTCCGCAAACCGGGCCCAAGCCGCCTCACGTACCGCCTTTGGCGCCATGACGCTATCAATACCGCACAGGGTGATACCGCGCAAAATAAAGGGGGCGACGGTCGCGGGGAAATCCATGCCCTGCGCCAACCCACAAGCTGCAACCGTCGCACCGTAACGCGCGCTGGCGCAGGCGTTGGCCAGGGTATGGCTGCCGACTGCATCGACAACGCCCGCCCAGCGCTCTTTTTGCAGTGGCTTGCCGGGCGCGCTCAAAAGCGCGCGGTCCATGATCTCGGCCGCACCCAACGCGGTCAAATAGGCATGCTCGTTGGCCTTACCCGTTGCGGCAACGACGCGGTACCCCGCCTGCGACAACAGGGCAACTGCGACCGAGCCCACACCGCCAGACGCACCCGTTACCAAAATGTCACCATCACCCGGCTTGACGCCGTGGTTTTGCAAGGCCATCAAGCACAGCATCGCGGTATAACCAGCAGTACCGATCGCCATGGTTTGAACGGCGGTCAAACCGGCCGGTTTGGCGATCAACCAGTCGCCTTTCACCCGAGCCATTTGTGCCAAGCCGCCGCTGTGGGTCTCACCGACGCCCCAGCCATTCAAAATTACCTCGTCACCCACCTGCCATAGTGGGTTTTCGCTCCGCCGCACGCGGCCCACAAAATCAATGCCTGGCACCAAAGTGGGCTTGCGGACCACTGGGGACTTGCCCGTGATGGCCAACCCATCCTTGTAATTGACAGAGGAATAAGCCACATCCACCCAGACATCGCCTTCTGGGGAGAGCGTGTCGTTGAACACAGCCTCGGTCACGTCGACCAGTTCGCAGTGGTACGTGGGTTCTTTGTCAATGCGCAGGGCTTTCATGGGGATCTCAATCTCGGTTTACAAAGGGTTCTTTGACTGTAGCAGAGCACCTCTGAGCCAAACGCTCGGCGTAAACCCCGATGAAGCAATCATCAAATTTCGGTATAGTCGAGCGATTCTGAGGTTCGTCAAGACATTAATGTCAACGCACGGCCCAGAGTGCTTGTATTTTTAAAACTTTTCTCACTGGAGACCTTATGCAAAAAGCAAAATTGGTGGCTGCTGCGGTTGTCGCGGCAACCGCGGCTCTTTCAATGCCCGCACACGCTGGCAAAACCCTCGACGCCATCAAGGCACGTGATGCCGTTGTCTGCGGCGTGAACACCGGCTTGGCCGGCTTCTCTGCAGCTGACTCAAAGGGCGAGTGGAACGGCCTCGACGTAGATATCTGTAAAGCAGTCGCCGCCGCTACGCTGGGTGACGCAAATAAAGTGAAATACGTGCCGCTGACCGCACAACAGCGTTTCACCGCTTTGCAATCTGGCGAGATCGACATGCTGTCACGTAACACGACGTTCACACTGTCACGCGATGCCTCTTTGGGCTTGAGCGTCACGGGCGTCACCTACTATGACGGCCAAGGCTTCATGGTTCCCACCAAAACCAAAATGAAGAGCGCCAAGCAGCTCAAGAACCAAACGGTTTGCGTGCAATCAGGTACCACAACCGAAAAGAACCTGACCGACTTCTCAAAGGCCAATAACCTGAACATCAAGCCGGTCGTGTTTGAAGATTTCAACGCCTCAGTGGCTGCGTTCTTCGCTGGCCGCTGCATCGCCTACACCACGGACGCATCTGGCTTGGCCTCCATCCGTAACAAAGAAGCGAAGGATCCCAAGGACTACACCATCCTGCCCGAGTTGATCTCTAAAGAGCCGTTAGGCCCCATGGTTCGCCGTGGTGACGACGAGTGGTTTGCCATCGTCAAGTGGGTGATCCATGGCTTGCTGGAATCAGAAGAGTTGGGCGTGACCAAGGCTAACGTTGAAGCCATGAAGAACGACCCCAGCCCCGCGATCGGTCGTATCTTGGGTTCTAAAGACGATACCGGTAAGTTGCTCGGCTTGGACGCACAGTGGATGGCCCGCGCCATTGCTGCAACAGGCAACTACGGCGAAATCTTCGAGCGTAATGTCGGTCCAAACTCTCCTTTAGGTCTGCCCCGCGGTACCAATAACCTGTGGAACAACGGCGGCCTGATGTACGGTTACCCCCTGCGTTAAGCTGCGAGTAACTTGACTGGGCGCCATGCCCAGTCGCCAGCCGCCTATCAAGCTGTCGCGCCATCAGGCTGCGGTTCTTGATAAGCGGCTTTTTGTTTTCGAGCTGCCGCTTACGGCAGCCCACTACCAATAAAACGACCTTATGAGCTCTCAAACAGCGCCTCCCAAAAGAAGCCGTTGGTCATGGCGAAGCCAGGCCTTTCGCGGTCTTGTCTATCAGCTGCTTGCGGTCACGGTTATCGCAAGCGCCCTGTGGTTACTTGCCCGAAACACAATGATCAATATGGAAGCGCGCGGCATCCAAAGCGGCTTCGACTTTTTGACGCAGGCTGCCGGCTTTGATATCGGCGAAACGCCGATTCCTTATGACTCGGGTCAAGGCTACTGGCGCGCCTTCTTGGTCGGTTTGGCCAATACGTTGCGCGTTGCCGTCGTCGGGATTTTTCTCACCACCATCTTGGGCACGTTGTTGGGGGTGGGTCGTTTCTCACGAAACGCGCTGGTGCGCGGCATTTGTACGACGTATGTTGAAATTTTTCGCAATATCCCCGTCTTGTTGCAACTCTTCATGTGGTACATCCTGCTGACTGAGTTGTTACCCGACAGCTGGGAGCCTATGCAACTTGGCAGTTTCTTCTTGAGCAAAGGCGGCTTGAGTTTCCCGGCACCCGTATGGGCTTTTGGCCACCTGACCGGCATACTCGGGCTGGTGTTGGGTGTTGTTGCCATGCTGGCCTATCGTCGTCGCAACCAACGCCACTTTGAGGCCACTGGAGAGATCACGGGTTCAATTTGGGTTTCGCTGATCTTGGTCGTCGGTGGAGCGGTTCTTGGCTGGCTGGTCGGTGGTGCGCCCGCCTCCTTTGACGTCCCCGTCAAGGGTGAGTTCGCCATTGAACACGGCGCTGCGGTCACGCCTGAATTCTTAACCGTCCTGTTGGGTCTGACCATGTACACGGCTGCGTTTGTAGCCGAAGTGGTGCGCGCGGGTATTGCATCCGTCTCCGCAGGACAAGGTGAAGCGGCGGCGGCATTGGGTTTGAGCAAAGGTCAGAGTATGCGTCTCGTGATGTTGCCGCAAGCCTTGCGCGTGATCATTCCGCCGCTGACCAACCAATACCTCAACCTCACCAAAAACTCATCCCTCGCTGTCGCGGTCGGGTACCCGGACATTGTGTCGGTCACCAACACCGCACTCAACCAGACAGGTCGTGCGGTAGAGTGCATCGCCATCTTGATGGCCATCTACCTCACCACGTCGCTTGCCACTTCACTGCTGATGAATTGGTACAACACGCGTTCGGCAATCAAAGAGCGATAGGGCAACCCACATGACAAGCAAACAATTTGTACCCATTGCACCGCGCCGAGCACCGATCAGCACGGAGGGCGTGATCCCCTGGATTCGCAGCAACCTCTTTGGCGATCTGCGGACTTCGATTGCAACCCTCTTCTTTGGCGCGTTCTTGTTCTACGCGGGCAGTAACTTTGCCAGTTGGGGCCTCTTCAGTGCCTACTGGTTGCCTGACCATGAGGCCTGTCGTGCAGACGGTGTCGGCGCTTGCTGGGGCGTCGTCGCCGAAAAATACCGCCTCATCATCTTCGGCCGCTATCCGTTTGAAGAGCAGTGGCGCCCCTTGGTCGCCACCCTTTTGATGGTGGCACTGTTGGTCGCCAGCTGCACCCGAACCTTCTGGAAGCCCTGGCTCGTCGTTGCCTGGATTGTGGTCATGGCCGCATTTTTCATGCTGATGGGTGGTGGCGTCATGGGACTCACCGAGGTTGAGACGGGTCGCTGGGGCGGTCTGCCGCTAACCATCATGTTGGCGACGATTTCCATCGCACTGGCCTTTCCGTTGTCGCTGTTGGTTGCGCTGGGTCGCCGATCCGACCTACCAGCGATCCGAAGCCTGTGTACGGTATTCGTGGAATTGATTCGCGGCGTGCCACTGATCTCAGTGCTGTTCATGGCCTCATTCATGTTCCCGCTGTTCATGCCTGTCGGTGTGAGTATCGACGTGTTGGTTCGGGTCTTGGTCGGCATCACCCTGTTCCAAACCGCTTACATGGCGGAGGTCATTCGTGGCGGCTTGCAAGCCATACCCAAAGGACAAGTTGAGGCTGCAGCCACGCTGGGCCTGTCCTATTGGCAAACACAGCGCAAGATCGTGCTGCCGCAAGCACTGGCGATGGTCGTGCCCGGCATCATGAACAGCTTCATCGCCATTTTCAAGGACACCTCATTGGTGATCATCGTGAGCCTCTATGAGCTCACGGGTTCCCTGAAAATCGCGCTCAGCTCGGACTCTGATTGGCGCGCCTTCCACATTGAAGGCTACCTCTTCATCGCTGCGATTTATTTCTTGTTCTGCTTCTCCATGTCGCGCTACAGCGCTTGGGTCGAGCGTCAAGTGAACAAAGGCAAACAACGCTGATAGCGGTTACCTCTATTTTTTGAGAGACATACACCATGACGCAACCCATCATTACCTTTAACAAAGTCAATAAGTGGTACGGCAATAATTTCCACGTACTGCGTGACATTGACCTGTCCGTCGCCAAGGGCGAGCGGATCGTGATTTGCGGTCCTTCAGGTTCCGGTAAATCAACCTTGATCCGATGCATCAACCGCCTTGAGGAGCACCAAGAAGGCCAACTGATTGTCGACGGTGTGGAGCTCGGCGATGACGTGAAGGCCATCGACCAAGTCCGTAAACAAGTTGGCATGGTCTTCCAGCAGTTCAACTTATTTCCGCACCTGACGGTGCTTGAAAACCTCACCCTGTCACCCATGTGGGTGGGCAAGTTGCCCAAGAAAGAGGCTGAAGAGCGCGCCATGCAACAGCTCGAACGCGTGCGCATTGCTGAGCAAGCCACCAAATACCCACTGCAACTCTCCGGCGGGCAGCAGCAGCGCGTCGCGATCGCGCGCGCGCTGTGTCTGACCCCCAAGATCATGCTGTTTGATGAGCCCACTTCAGCCCTCGACCCTGAGATGATCAAGGAAGTGCTGGACGTGATGGTAGAGATGGCGGATCAAGGGATCACCATGATCTGCGTGACCCACGAGATGGGCTTCGCCAAGGCGGTCGCAGACCGGGTGATCTTTATGGATCAGGGGCAAATTGTCGAAGAAAATACACCGGAAGAATTCTTCAACAACCCGCAAAACGAGCGGAGCAAGGACTTCTTGTCAAAGATCTTGGGACATTGAGGCTGGACAAATCGCGTGAACTCTGGGAAACACCCACACTCTGTCTTGAAGTAAGTTAATGCTTCAACAGAAAGGCCTACACGATGATGTCACCCAAGAAATCGACCACCGCCAATCTAACTGCCGCCCCCCTCGACCGCCGACGTGCGCTCAGGGGGATGCTCGGTATCGCCAGCTTGCCGGCCCTCGCGGCAGCGGGTTGGCTGGTGAGCGCCTCTAATGAAGCGCGTGCCCAAACCAAACCACTGATGGAGGTTTGGAAAGATCCCAACTGTGGTTGCTGCAAAGACTGGGTAAAGCTGATGGAAGAAGCAGGCTTCAGCGTCAAAACCTACGATACCGGTAACCGCGCGAAGCGCAAGCAGCTTGGCCTGCCTGAGAAACTTGGCTCCTGCCACACCGCCTTGGTGAATGGCTATGTGGTGGAGGGGCATGTTCCGGCCAGCGCGATCAAACGGTTGTTGGTGGAAAAACCCGCGGCTTTAGGAATCACAGTGCCCGGGATGCCGATCGGTAGCCCCGGTATGGATGGACCCGAATACGGTGGTCGAAAAGACCCATTCAACGTTTTACTGGTCAGTGCCCGCGGCGAAACCCGCGTGTGGCAGGTCGGTTAAATCAGGGCTGCGGCGGCCGCTTAAACCAGCGCCGCCGAACGCCACGCGGCTTCGGCCGCCGCTGGCTCATCGTGGGCAGTTTCAAGTTCCGCTAAGGCAATCCAAGCCTGTCGTTTGATGCTTGCCGACAGGTCACTTTTTGTCACGCTCACCAACATGACCTTCGCCTTGCCCAGCAATTCGCGCTGCAGATAGGCCTTCGCGACCAAAAACTGCAACATGCCATCCTCCGGGTGCGCTTGATGCGCCGTTTCAAAGTGACCAAGCCAAACCTGCGGCAGGACAGGCAACAACATGACAACGGCGTTGATAAAACGCAGTTGCTGGGATTCACTGAGGTAGATGAAGTCGTCCCAAAGCGGTTGCAAATGCCCCATCAACGCCTGCGCCTCTGCCGCTTGGGGCAAGTCCCCCAGGGCCAAGCGCTGTCCGACCCAAGCCAGCACCACCTCATAGCCAGCACGCTCGGTTTCCGGCAGATTCTTCCAAGTCGCGTTGAGGCTCCCTAAATCAGTGGCGGTGCTAAGCATTTGGGCTGCCAGTGATCGTTGCAAACTGACTGATGTGTCACCAGCAAAGACGCCGTGCTTATTCAGGGTGCGCACCGCCTCCAGGGCCTGCTGCGGCTGGTCATCGAGCAGCGCCAAGTCCAATCGGGAGCGCCAGACCTGTACCCGCCGCGATACCGCTTTAGGTAGCGCGACCAGACGCGTCCGCGCCACCGGCGTATCCCGGTTATCCAGCGCCCACCGGATCGATCGCAACCGGACACCCTCTTGCGCAACCACGCCTGAACCCTTTGCAGTGACCGCCAACGCCGCATCAAGGTGATGTTGAACCTGCTCGCTTTGGCGCATCGCTTGGGCGCTTTCCGCGCAGACCCAATGAGCCAGGACCAAAGCAGTGCTTTGCATCGGCAGGGATTGATCCGCAAGCCGTTCAATGGCCTGCTGTGCTATCGCCTGCGCCCGGCCATGACGGCCTGCCAGTTGAAGGCTCAACGCCTCCATGACCAGCCCCATCAGGTCACGCTCCGCTTGTTGTGCACGGTTAGCCTTTGCCTCGCGCACCATGCGCCCCAGTCGGTGGCGGAAACGGTAAATGGTCAGAATAAGCCAGGCACCCAATAACGTCGCGATGACAAGCAGGTTGAGCGAAAAATCAATTTGCATGCCATTCGCAAAAACCGAAACCATGGCAGAGTTGTCTAAAAACCAAGCCGCAGCGATTGCAAGCGCAATCCATGTGACCAAAGTGAAAAGCCATTTCATGGGGCGGTCCTTCAGCGTCCGGGCGCGTTGACAGCCAGCGCGGTGAGTGCGGCCAAACTGGCCTGCGGCGATGGCACATACAACGCTGCAATCGCGGCTTGGGCCTTTTGCAAGCCATCCACCGTCCTTTGCACCGGGGCCGACATGGGGTCGGTCAAGCGTGCGACGTTCTGCAATACAGCGGCAATATCTTCAGCCGCCGTTGCCTTCTGGCCTGACATCAACGCAACACGCGCCGTGAGTAACTGCAGCTTCAGATTCGCCTTCACCAGTACTGCGGCCTCGGGCGTCACCATCAGGTCATCGGAGGGTTGCGCCGCGCGAATGCGAATCAGATCTTGTCCCTGATTTTTCGCAAACGACCAGACCTGATCCCAGGCCGTAGTCAGCGCCACTTGCGCACGTGCGATCAGACCTGAGGGTTGATCCGTTGCCGCGTCAGGCGACGCGACACCAGTGGAAGTCACGGTCTTGTCGGCGGGCCCAGGCTGCACCACGGGCGGCGGTGCCGTGTCACGCATTTGCAGGTTGTCGATCTCGCGCGATAGGACAGCCAATTGACGAACAATCACCGATACATCGCTGTTGGCGGCACCTTGCAGTGTGGTTAAATCTTGCCGCATTGCATCACGAACGCCCGAGAGACGGGGATTCGCTGCGTTCTCAATGCGCTCGATGCCAGCTTGCAACGCCGCGATGTTGGGTTGGGTCGTACCGGTTAACTGCGACTGCTGAGCAGCAAAACGCAAGGATGAAATCAGATCTTGAACCAAAGTGTCGTCCCGTGAACGCGAGACACTTAGCATCAACTCCTCCAGCTGGGTCCGCTGCAAGTTGAGCTCACTCACGCGCTGCTCCAACGCCGTCACACGCGCTTGCGCAGCGTTGAGTTGCGTCGCCGTATCGCTGCTCAGCTGACGCAATTGCGCCGACTCCGCCTCAGCAGATTGCACCCGTTCGCCAACGGCGGCACGGAGGCCTCCAAAGTTTTTCCAATTCACGGCTGAAAAACCAAGCGCCCCCATGGCGACGATCAGCGCAACAACGGCCAACCAACCCCCGCGTTTGACGACCGGTGGCGTTGCGACGGTCGGTGCTGTTGATACTGTTGATGCTTTGGGCGCCGCCGACGCAGGGGCTGTCGTTGGCTTGGGATCAGCTGGTTTTGCCTCATCAACGGAAGGTTGTGTCATACGGAGCCAGTGTCATATCGGTCTATGGAACCCCCATTGTAGGGCGATGGCGTTGTGCCACCAACTGGCGGGTGCGGATCAAAAACGCCGTAGGGCTTCGATGACCTCGGCCATGACTGGCCGGCACACGGAGACCGTTTGCCACCCAGCCGTACGCGCCGAGTCTGCGATGCGGTTATGGGTGCACACCAGTCGCCGATTCCACAGCCGATGGTAGTCATCACCCATAAGCACCTGCGCATGCTGCAAGGCCTGTGAGCTGCTGATTAACCAGATTGCGTTGGCATCGGCAATGGCCAGGCGCCACGCATTTTCAAACATGGCATCCCAGCGGGGTACCTCACGCTGATAAACCGACAAGTAGTCCACCGTGGCGCCCACGCCCATGATCTGCTGTCCCAACCAATCGCGGCCCTCCCCTTGGCTACCCGTCGAAGCGTTGCCCGACTGCCCTCGAACAATCAACACAGCCGATGTCGCCGTTATTTGCGTAGCCACTCTGGCCCACAGCTGCTCGGAGTCATAGCGTGGCGCATCCTCACCGGGCCAGTCGATGGCGCTTGCAGGTACGCCCTCGGATAACAACGCACGCCACGTGCCCGCACCGGTCGCCCAACAGCGCGGGCCATCCCCTTGGCCCCAACCTTTTTGCCATGTATCGCGCTGCGCAGGTGTGAGATTCGCAAAAAAATAGCGAACCGCGTTCACACTGACAAACATCACAGCGCTCAGCCTGGGATGCTTGTGCAGCGCCTCTGAAATCAGTCCATCCGATGGCGTTGCAAGCGGCGCAATGTGAATCAAAGGTAGCGCCAATGTGGGAAAACCACCGTCGCGCAAAGCGGCAAGCCAAGCCTCATTTTCGCCCGCTGGTCGTGTCACAACGACCATGGGTAATTCAGTGGGGGACGACAGCACCATTTGCCAGCAGGTCCTGTGCCACCTGCAACCCCAACGCCTCTGCTGCCGCCAAATCAGCCACGACGCCTCGGCGCTGTGCACGAATCAGCGGCTTTGCAAGCTTGGCTTGCATGACACCCGTCAGGTCGGCAGTCGCCTCTAGGTCAACCAACTCACCCCAAGCGGCATCCAGCACCAGCGCGCCATCATCAGCCCACGTAGCGTGCGCTGCCAGCGGCACCGAGCAACTACCACCCAACGCACGGCTAACCGCCCGCTCAGCTGCCACACGCAACCAGGTCGGTTGGTGGATCAAAGGGGCCAATGCGGTCTTTAAATCGGCACGGTCACTGCGGATCTCGATGCCCAAAGCGCCTTGCCCTGCTGAGGGCAACATGGTTTCAGGGTCAAAAATCTGCCGAATACGCGCGCCCAAACCCAAGCGCTTCAGGCCAGCCGCCGCCAGCACAATGGCGTGGTACTCGCCGCTATCGAGCTTTTTTAAGCGGGTATCTAAATTGCCGCGCAAGGGTTTGATGCGAACGTCTTGGCGCCCCATGGCATCCAATCGGTCACGCAACAAAACCACGCGACGCAGGCTGGAGGTACCCACAACCGCCTCGGTCGGCAAATCAGCCAAGTCCGCTGCCGTGGGGGACACCCACGCATCATGCGGGTCTTCCCGCGTCATTACACACGCCAGCTCAAAGCCCTCAGGCAGGGCCATGGGGACATCTTTGAGCGAATGAACCGCTAAATCTGCGGAACCGTCGTCGAGCGCCAACTCCAGCTCTTTCACGAAGAGGCCCTTGCCGCCAACCTTGGAGAGGGTTTTGTCAAGGATTTGATCGCCCTTGGTCGTCATACCCAACAGCGAGACCGTGTGGCCCAAATCGCGCAGGCAGGCCTGGACATGCTCGGCTTGCCAAAGGGCTAATCGACTCTCTCGGGTGGCAATGGTCAGGCTCAGGGGTGATGTGTTTTTCACTTGGTAACTCATTCGTAAACAATCAGCTTGTCGAATGCTAGCATGATCGATGCAAGGCGAGCGGTGCACCTCCGTCCGCGCGCCTTTGCCTTTGACAACCGATACGATTTCTAACCATGGTAAATACAACTCGTCAATCAAAAACCGCCACGCAATCGCCGACCCAAAAAGATGCGCCATTGGTGGATGACATCCGGTTTCTAGGCCGCATATTGGGTGAGGTGATCCGCGACCAAGAAGGCAAGGCCGCATTTGCACTGATTGAGAACATTCGACAACTGTCAGTTGCTTTCCGGCACAAGGCCGATGCGAATGCAGACAAGGCGCTGAAGAAATTATTGAAGAGTTTGAGTGGAGACCAAACGGTAACGGTTTGTCGCGCGTTTACCTACTTCTCGCACCTGGCCAACTTGGCGGAAGACCGTCACCACATTCGCCGTCGTGCAGTGCACGAACGTGAGGGACAGCAACAACCCGGTAGCCTGGCCCAAGCACTGCAAAAACTTGATAGTGAAGGCGTGGGCAAAAAGGCACTGGTCAAGGCACTGGAGGATATGCACATTTCACCGGTACTGACCGCACACCCGACCGAGGTTCAGCGCAAGAGTATTTTGGATGCCGAACGTACCATTGCGCAATTACTGCAACAACGAGATCACTTGCTACCGCGTGACCTGCAAGCCAATGAAGACCTGATTCGGGCGCGCGTTGTTCAACTCTGGCAAACACGCTTAATGCGGACCGAGAAGCTCACGGTAGAGGATGAAATCGATAACTCGTTGGCCTACTACGAATCGACCTTTTTACGTGAAATTCCGAAAATCTACCGAGATATCGAAGACACCCTAACACTGCATGACGCACCCAATTTTTTACGCATGGGGCAATGGATCGGCGGTGATCGCGATGGCAACCCTTTCGTCACCGCGCAGACCCTTGAAACCGCGCTACGACGCCAAGCCGATATGGTCTTACGGCATTACCTGACCGAGGTGCATTTACTGGGCGGCGAGTTATCGATGTCGGCGCGGTTGGTGCGTATCAGTGCCGACATGCAAGCACTGGCGGTACGTTCTCCTGACAACAACCCCCACCGCCAAGACGAACCCTACCGTCGGGCATTAACGGGGGTATACGCGCGCCTGGCGGCCACCCTAGAGGCGCTCAGTGGCGGTGTTGCTGCTCGCCATGCCTTGGCGCCTTCAGAACCCTACCCCAATGCCGAGAGTTTCTTGGGCGACTTGCGTGTGATCTATGACTCACTGAACGCGCATTTCGGTTCCATGCTGGCCAACCAACGTCTGCGCGCGTTGATGCGCACCGTGCAAGTTTTTGGCTTTCACCTCGGGACGTTGGACTTGCGCCAAAGCTCGGATAAGCACGAAGCTGTGGTGGCTGAGTTGCTGGAGAAAGCGCGCATCCACAAGGGCTACAGCACCCTGCCCGAAGCCGAGAAATGTCAATTGCTATTGGCGCAACTCAATGACGCGCGCCGCTTGTATGTCAGCGGTACGGCATACAGCGAGCACGCCCAGACTGAGCTGGCTATCTTTCACGCCGCCGCAAAGGGCCGCGAGCGTTATGGTCCCCAGGCGATCCGACATGCCATCATCAGCCACACCGAGTCGGTGAGTGATTTGCTAGAGGTTCTGCTGCTGCAAAAAGAATCCAACCTGATGCGCGGCTTATTTGCCGAGGATGCGGTTGCTGACCTGATTGTGGTGCCGCTGTTCGAGACCATCGAAGACCTGGCACAGTCTGAAAAAATCATGCGCGATTATTTTGCGCTGCCCGGTATCCTGCCCATGATTCGCCGAGCGCAAGCGGCTACCAAGCGCAATCCGCTGCTCGGCCAGTACAGTGAGCAAGACATCATGTTGGGTTACTCCGACAGCAATAAAGATGGTGGCATCGTCACCAGCAACTGGTCGTTGTATCGCGCCGAAATTGCCTTGGCTAAGCTGTTCGACGAACTGCCTGGGCCGCGTATCGCCATGCGTTTGTTTCATGGCCGAGGCGGCACTGTGGGTCGTGGCGGCGGCCCAAGCTATCAGGCCATTTTGGCCCAGCCCCACGGGACTGTCAGGGGTCAAATTCGCCTGACCGAGCAAGGTGAGGTGATTGGCTCCAAATATGCCAACCCCGATATCGGCCGTCGAAATTTAGAAACATTGGTTGCGGCAACCCTTGAGGCGAGCTTGTTGCCGCCGCGCGCAGAGGTGCCTGAGCGCTACTTGACATTGGCCGAGCAGTTGTCACAAGCAAGCATGCAAGCCTACCGCGCGCTGGTTTACGAAACCCCGGGTTTTGCCGATTACTTTTTCACAGCTACGCCGCTGCGAGAAATCACTGAGCTCAACATCGGCTCACGCCCAGCATCGCGTAAGCCCAGCCAGCGCATTGAGGACCTGCGCGCCATTCCATGGGGGTTCAGCTGGGGCCAATGTCGACTGACCTTGCCAGGCTGGTTTGGATTGGGTGCAGCGGTCGAATCCTATTTGGATGGACGCATAAAAGTGAACGGCAAAGCCAGTAGTCGAGCCAAACGACTGGCCGAGCTGCAACAAATGGCGAGCGACTGGCCATTCTTCGCTAACCTGCTGTCAAACATCGACATGGTGATGGCGAAGTCGGATCTGGCCCTCGCACGGCGCTACGCCGATTTGGTGCCAGACCCTAAATTGCGTAAGCAGGTCTCGGAACGGATCGAGACAGAATGGGCGCGCACCGCCAAGGCGCTGACTTTGATCACAGGGCACAAGGAACGCTTGGCAACCAACCCGGCGTTACGTCGCTCCATTGAACATCGTTTTCCGTACATCGACCCCCTGCACCACGTCCAGGTTGAATTGCTGCGGCGCTACCGCGAGGGGCAATCAGACGAGCGGGTCAAACTGGGAATCCAGATCGCCATCAACGGCATCGCGGCTGCCCTGCGTAACACCGGCTAACGCTGACGGCAGCCGGCCGTTAAAATAGTGTGCGGCCGGGCATGGTGCCCGGTCCCTCTGAAACGCAAAGCACGATGTCATCCAACCAACTCGATACGAAGGCACAAGCCTGGTCCGCCCTGTTCTCTGAGCCCATGAGTGAGTTGGTGAAGCGCTACACTGCCAGCGTTTTCTTTGACAAACGCTTGGCGCACGCGGATATCCGCGGGTCTTTGGCGCACGCGGACATGTTGGCTGCCGTTGGCATCATCAGTGCCGCTGATTTGGCGGATATTCAACGTGGCTTGGGTCAAATCCAATCCGAAATCGATGCGGGCACCTTCACTTGGCAACTCGACCTAGAAGATGTGCACCTCAACATCGAAGCACGCCTGACGCAATTGGTTGGAGATGCCGGTAAACGCCTGCACACCGGCCGAAGCCGTAACGATCAGGTGGCGACCGATATTCGCTTGTGGCTGCGCGATGAGATCGACATCATTGACGACCTGCTGGTTGAACTACAAACCGCGTTAGTCGATGTGGCCGAGCAAAATAAAACGGTGATCTTGCCCGGTTTTACCCACTTACAGGTCGCGCAACCGGTCAGTTTCGGGCACCACCTGTTGGCCTATGTCGAGATGTTCGCGCGAGACCAAGCGCGCATGCAGGATGTGCGCAAGCGCGTGAATCAGTTGCCGCTGGGGTCGGCCGCGTTGGCGGGCACGACCTACCCGCTGGACCGCGTGCGTGTGGCGACGACATTGGGTATGGATGGCGTCTGCCAAAACAGCCTGGACGCAGTCAGCGATCGTGATTTCGCCATCGAGTTCACCGCTGCCGCATCGCTGGTCATGGTGCACGTGAGCCGTTTGAGCGAAGAGTTGATTATTTGGATGAGCCAAAACTTCGGTTTCATCAAAATCGCCGATCGCTTCACAACGGGCAGCTCGATCATGCCGCAAAAGAAAAATCCTGATGTGCCTGAATTGGCGCGAGGAAAGACCGGCCGAGTTGTTGGTCACTTGATGGGGCTCATTACCCTGATGAAGGGCCAACCCCTCGCCTACAACAAAGACAACCAAGAGGATAAAGAGCCCTTGTTTGACACCGTTGACACCCTGAAAGATACCTTGCGTATCTTCGCTGAGATGATCGGTGGACAAATAGATCCCGCTACTGGGACCAAGTCTGGGGGTATCACCGTGAACGCGGAGGCCATGCGTCGCGCGGCCATGCGCGGCTATGCCACCGCAACTGACCTGGCCGACTATCTGGTCAAAAAGGGATTGCCCTTCCGCGATGCTCATGAGGTAGTTGCGCATGCAGTCAAAACCGCGCAGGCTGCTGGCGTTGACCTCTCTGAGCTACCCCTGGAAACCCTGCAGTCTTTTGACGCGCGCATCACCGCGGATGTATTCACGCCGCTCAGCCTTGAGGGCTCGATGAACGAACGCAACACCTTGGGTGGCACCTCACCCACACAGGTGAGCGCGCAAATCGCGCGCCACCGCGCACGATTGGCCTGATTTAGATTTTTTTCAAACGTCAAAAGTATCTTTCACTCAGCCTAAAAGCGCCGAATGGGTAGGATGACGGTTGCTAATTAATCTTTCCGTTAGGAGATCCCATGTCTGTCATTACAAATATCGAAGATTTGCGTTTGCTAGCCAAGGCGCGTGTGCCACGCATGTTTTACGACTATGCAGACTCCGGAAGCTGGACGGAATCGACCTACCGCGCCAACTCAGATGACTTCGCGAACATCAAACTGCGTCAGCGCGTTGCGGTCAATTTAGAGGGTCGTACCACGGCCTCCAACATGGTGGGGCAAGACGTCGCAATGCCCGTTGCCATCGCGCCAACCGGCCTCACGGGTATGCAACATGCTGACGGCGAGATCAAGGCTGCGCGTGCCGCTAAAGCCTTTGGTGTCCCATTCACGCTGTCAACCATGAGCATTTGCTCCATCGAAGACGTCGCCGCTGGCACCGACAACCACCCCTTCTGGTTTCAGCTGTACGTCATGCGTGACCGTGGATTCATTGAGCGCCTTATCGACCGCGCCAAGGCAGCCAATTGTTCTGCACTCGTGCTGACCTTAGACCTCCAAATTTTGGGCCAACGCCACAAAGATCTGAAAAATGGCTTATCTGCACCACCTAAATTAACGTTAGGTAACATCATCAACATGGCGACCAAACCCCGTTGGTGTTTGGGTATGGCGGGAACCAAACGCCGTGAATTCGGCAACATTGTGGGACACGTCAGCGGTGTGGACGACATGGGTTCGCTGTCAGACTGGACTGCCAAGCAGTTTGACCCCCAACTCAATTGGGGCGATGTGGAATGGATCAAAAAGCGCTGGGGTGGCAAGCTCATCATTAAAGGCATCCTCGACGAGGAAGATGCCCGGTTGGCCGTCGCCTCCGGCGCTGATGCGCTGATCGTCTCCAACCACGGCGGACGCCAGCTGGACGGTGCCGAGTCGACCATCGCCGTGTTGCCCCGTATCGTCGCCGCTGTGGGTGATCAGATCGAGGTGCACGTTGACGGTGGCATACGCAGTGGTCAAGACGTATTGAAAGCCGTTGCTTTGGGCGCCAAGGGTACCTATATTGGCCGTGCATTCTTGTATGGACTGGGCGCGATGGGCGAGGCTGGGGTCACCAAGGCGCTGCAGATCATCCATAAAGAGCTCGACCTCACGATGGCATTCTGTGGACGTACGCGCATGGCTGACGTCGATCGCAGCATCTTGGTGCCTGGAACCTTCCCGACCTGAGGCCACCGTGCGGCGCATTGCGCACCTCGACATGGACGCGTTTTTCGCGTCCGTCGAGTTGCTTCGCTACCCGCAATTGAAGGGGCTGCCGGTGGTTATTGGTGGCGGCAAGCGCCCCGATGCCGAAGGTTCGATCGCCGAAGACCCCCGCCCCGACAGCGCCCGCGCACCGCATGAGTGGTCTCTCGACCAATTCCAGCGTCTGCGAAATTACACCGGACGCGGCGTCATCACAACCGCCACTTATGAGGCACGTAAATTCGGTGTTGGCTCAGCGATGGGCATGATGAAGGCGGCGGTACTGTGTCCTGACGCGATCATGCTACCGGTTGATCACGCGCGTTACCGGGCCGTATCACAGCGTTTTAAGGCCGTCATTCTCGATATTGCACCGGTCATGGAAAACCGAGGTATCGACGAGGTATACATTGACTTGACCGATATCCCCGGTGGGCAACGCGAAGCGGGCCGGGTGGTGGCTCGCCTGATACAAAAAGAGATCTTTTTGGCAACTGGCCTGACGTGCTCTATCGGCGTTGCGCCTAACAAATTGATGGCCAAGCTCGCCAGTGAAATGGACAAGCCCAATGGGATCACGGTGCTTTCAATGGCTGACTTGGCGCCCCGTATCTGGCCACTGCCCTGCCGCGCACTGAACGGCATTGGACCCAAATCAGATGCGAAATTGACTGCTTTGGGCATTCACACACTCGGTGATTTAGCGGCTTGTGACCCGCAGTGGCTCATCGGTCAATTCGGTAAAAGCTATGGTCAGTGGTTGCACCAATCCGCCCACGGCATTGATGAGCGGCCCGTGCAGACGAACTCAGAGCCAGTATCCATCAGCCGAGAAACCACCTTCGAACGTAACCTGCACGCCAAAAGAGACCGTGACGCGTTGGGTCAAATTTTCACCACCTTGTGCGAACGCCTCGCCGACGACCTCGTACGAAAAGCCGTCGCGGCGCAAACCGTCGGAATCAAGCTGAGAGATGACCGTTTCAAAACCATCACACGCGACTTGAGTCTGGAGGTACCCATTCGGCACGCTGCAGACATTCGGTATTACGCCGGGCAAACCTTGAAACGCGCGCCCCTCGATCGGCCACTTCGGTTGCTGGGCGTTAAGCTCGGAAAGCTGGTGCCGCTGTCGGCGCTGCCATCACAGGCACAAACCAGTCGGCGTGTCGCTGAAACCGGTGATTTGTTCACCTAGCTGGGCGCCATCAGCCAAATGCCTTGGCCCGCAGCCATTTGTTGGCAATCCACTTTTCACCAAACAAGACGGGGCAGCCCTCGTGCAAGGTCTGGCTTTCCGGGTTGGGTGAGGGGTAACTGAAAAAAACCGCTGTGCCTTGACGCGGTCTCACCGTCAAATCAAGGTCTAGGAAGCGGGTCTCGCCGCCCCTCTCAGGCTCGTTCAGGTAGAACAAGACGGTCGCTACCCGTTGCCCAAACCGTTGCACGCCACTGATGGCCTCAGAGGTCGTGTGACTGAAATAGTCGCTGTGTGGTTCATAACGCTGGTCGACCTGATAGCAAGTGACCTGCAAGTCCTCCGCATGGGTAATCGGCCACTGAAACGCATGGGCCACCCGGGCATCAATTTGGCGAATGAGCGCAGTCTCCCCGGGGTCAAAAAACATACCCTGACTGGTCCGTGCCAGTGCATCGGAGTCATCGGCTACGGTTTCGGAGGCCGCTAAGCGAGGTGCGGCTGCGGCGATCAGGGCGGCACATTCCGATGCTGACAGAAAGTCATCAATCACCACCAGTTCGGGCGTTCGGTACCGCAAGCGAATGTGTGCGGTGCGATCGGGCAGTTGCAGTACATCGCCGTCACTCGCGGCAACCAGCGTGGGGAATCGATCCGCCGCATCAGGCGGCTGCATGGCTTCGCCGGAATACCAAGCGTTCTGCATTGGAATCGGCCGTGATGTAGGCGTAGCCATCCGTTTCGAAGTGCGTCAGATCAGCCGGCTTTTTGACCCTATTTTCTGCCGCAAACCGGACCATCAGACCGCGTGCCCGTTTAGCCATGAAACTAATCACTTTCGTCTGACCATTCTTTTGCTCCTCAAACACGCAGGTCACGACCTTTGGTTTGAGTACCGAGCGATCAACCGATTTGAAATATTCTTCGCTTGCCAAATTAACCAAGACGCCACTGCCATCGACTTCAGCGCGGTCGTTGAGATAAGACGCGATGCGATTGCCCCAAAACTGATAAAGATTTTTGCCGGCATCAGTCGCTAGGCGTGTCCCCATCTCCAACCGGTAAGGCTGCATCAAGTCTAAGGGGCGCAGAACGCCATAGAGGCCACTGAGTATGCAAAGATGCGCCTGCAGCCATTCAAGCTGCTTGGGTGTCATGGTCTTCGCAGAAAGTCCGTCGTATACATCGCCATCGAATGCCAATACCGCCTGCTTGGCATTCTTCGTCGTGAATGTTTTCGTCCATGACTGATAACGCGCCACATTAAGGGCCGCCAGTTTGTCGCTCAAACTCATGAGCTCCGACACCTGGGCAGGGTCGAATGTCTTAAGGGTTTTGATTAGCGTCGCAGCCTGCGGGATGAAGGCAGGCTGCGTGTGCGTCGCCGTTTGGGGTGGCGTGTCGTAATCAAGCGCTTTTGCTGGCGATAGGGCGAGTAGCATGCGCTAAGTTTACGTCAAGCTTTCAAATCGCCCGCAAGGCTCGCCAACGTTTCGGGGGCGATCAGAGTGTGCGCGGGGTAGTTGGTATGGTCACAGCCCAAGGTGGCCGCAGCGCCAGCGTGCAGAGCGGCAATCATGGCTGGGCTGAACTCGAAGCGGACAAAGTGCACGGCCGAGGTTTTCTCTTCCGTTTCGCGGTCAAGGTCTTCATCTGCAATGGCGTATACGCGGGGCATCCCCTCTACTTCAACGAACACCCGGTCTTCAACGCCGATGAGTCGTGAGAGCTCGCGCTTACGCTCGTTCACGTCGGGGTACTCGATAAGCATCGTGGCTTTCCAGTTGGTGCCATCGGGGACCAGTGGCGCGTAGGCTTCGATCTCTTGCTGAATGCCTTCTTCCTCGAACACTTTTTCAATGCGCAACATCTCTTGGATTTGGTAGCGGATGGTCATTTCGCTTTCAAATTGAAAGACGAAGTGATCGCCCAACGCAATGGTGCGAAGTTTGCGGTGTGCGAGTACCTCGGCCTTGTGGTTTTTGCGGTACTTGCTGTACGCCTCTAGGGTCATCAGGTTCTCAGCGGTAATGTGGCCAGTTAATTGCATTTTTAGATCCTCTTGTGAGTGGTCAGTGGTGGCAGCCAGGTGGCTTATTCGGGCAAACCGTAGGCTTTACGCACCAGCGTCAGGGGGTGTGCCAAAGTCGGCACAACCTCGCCGTTGACCTGGAAGCCTTGCGCGATGTGATGCCCGCCCAGCGGGCAATCTGAGCTGATGAAATCAGGCTTCGCGCCGTCTTTCATATTGGCCATCGCTTTAAAAACAGGTTTACCGATCTTCATTGCGGTTTGATGGTGCTGCTTTTTCACACCATAGGTACCCGCATGCCCTGAGCAGCGCTCAATGGTGTTCAGCGCCGTCTCGGGGATCATCTTCAACATTTCCTCCGTCTTACGCCCAATGTTCTGAACCCGGCCATGACAGGGAATTTGATAACTGATGTTGCCCAAGGGCTGGGGGAATTCTGTCTTTAAGAACCCATCGCGCTTGCGTGCCATCAGGTATTCGAAGGGATCCCACATCGCGCCCTTGACCAACTGCGTATCGGCGTCATCAGGGAACATCAGTGGAATCTCTTGCTTGAACATCAGCGTACAACTGGGCACGGCAGACAAGATCGCATAGCCATCCTTCGCGTACTTGGCCAGAACGGGGATGTTGGCGGCTTGGCTTTGCGCGACCGCGTCGAGATCGCCTAGTTCCAGCTTTGGCATCCCGCAGCACTGCTCTTTTTCGACAATGACATAAGGGATGTCGTTGTGCGCCAAAATTTTCAACAAATCGTGGCCGATGCCGGGTTCGTTGTAATTCACGTAGCACGTAGCGAAGATAGCCACTTTGCCTGGTGTGCGTTCACCATCAACGACTGCTGGCGTCATGTTGTCGACGGCATCAGAGCGGAACTTGGTCGTCGCCAAAGCGGGCAACCAAGCATCCTTATCGACGTCCAACACTTTTTCCATCAGGGCACGTGCAGGCTTTGTCTTCGTGACCGCGTTTGCCGCCTGAACCACGATGGGGATACCCGCCAGTGAGCCGTGCTTATCGGTTGAAGCCAAGAATTGCTCGGCCTTGCCGACTTCACCCTTTTTAAATTTGATCGCCTTCGCACGCAACATGGTGTGCGGGAAATCCAAATTCCACTCGTGTGGCGGTGTGTAAGGGCATTTGGTCATGTAACACAGGTCGCACATGTAACACTGGTCGACGACCTTCCAGTAGTCGGCCTTTGCCACACCGTCGACTTCCATGGTGCTGCTTTCATCGACCAAGTCGAACAGCGTCGGGAAGGAGTTACACAGACTCACACAACGGCGGCAGCCGTGGCAAATGTCAAAAATACGCTCCAACTCCACAAACATTTTTTCTTCGTTGTAGAAGTCAGGGTTTTGCCAGTCCAACGGGTGGCGGGTTGGCGCTTCTAAATTGCCTTCTCGTGACATTCATTTACTCCAAAAGGGGGGCTGTCTGACCGCTTGCAAATATTCAGAGAACCGCGCGGCGGGTGTGCCACGCGGAACTCTCAAAACTCGCTTATGACGCGTTTTGATTCATGCCGAAATTAATCGGCCAGTTCTGCCAAAGCCTTGGCGTAACGGTTGGCGTGTGAACGCTCAGCCTTTGCCAGAGTTTCGAACCAATCGGCGACTTCGTCGAAGCCTTCTTCGCGAGCGGTCTTGGCCATGCCAGGGTACATGTCGGTGTACTCGTGGGTTTCGCCAGCAACAGCTGCTTCAAGGTTTTGACGGGTTGACCCGATGGGCAAACCGGTTGCGGGGTCACCAGCTTGCTCCAAGAACTCGAGGTGGCCGTGTGCGTGGCCGGTCTCGCCTTCAGCGGTTGAGCGGAACAGCGCTGCAACGTCGTTTTGGCCTTCGATGTCCGCCTTGTTCGCGAAGTACAGGTAACGGCGGTTAGCTTGTGATTCACCAGCAAATGCTTCTTTCAAGCACTGCTCAGTTTTCGTGCCTTTCAATGTTGGCATGCGTCTCTCCTTGTGGTTTAAAGAAATGCCCCAGTCACAACAAACCCACGGCTTGCCGATTGAGGACCTATGAACCATATCTGTTCAGGACAAACCCGTCTAATTGCACCTCATAATGCGTTCGATTGATTTTTTCAATCGGCCGCGAGATGTTGATATAAAAAGACTTTTCCCAAATTTCTTCGGTAATAGCCTTCAAAAATATTCGGGTATTCCCTCGTATGACACCCGACTCAACGGTCAAACAACGCACACAAATCGATTCTGATTAGTTAAACTCATTACGCATCCGTAAATTTAAGGCCTACCATGCAACCCCAAATCCCCAGCCCCCCGCCCATCCAAGGCCTGCATCACTACGCGTACCGAGCCAAAGACGCGGAGGAGACGCGCCACTTTTATGAAGATATTTTGGGGCTCCCGCTGTACCACATCATCCAAAGTGATCACGTGCCCAGCACCGGTGAGTATTGCCCTTACACCCATTTTTTCTTTCGCTTAGGCGATGGCTCGTACATTGCGTTTTTCGATCTTGGTGACGACGAGACCGCGCTGCCCTCGCCCAATACGCCGGCTTGGGTCAACCACATCGCATTTTCGGTACCCACACTCGCAGATCTGACGGCGATGAAAACCCGTCTGGAGGCGCACGGCATCGATGTCATCGGTGTGACTGATCACCACGTCTTTAAGAGCATTTACTTTTTTGACCCCAACGGCGTGAGGCTCGAGTTGTCTTATCAAATCGCCTCGGCGCAAGCAATGCAAAAGGAAAGCACCTTTGCTCGCCAGCGTTTGAACGAATGGACGGCCCGCAAGAACCAATGGCGAGCCGAACGCGCGGCCAATCCGAGCAGCGCCGACAAGCTCAAACCACAGCAAAACGATCGCCCCGAGCTCAACCACTGACATCTATGACCGCTCCTGCGTACCAAGATCCGGCTTACACCAACGGCTACGAATTCACTGGCGGCACGGGTTATGCGCTGCCAACCTATCCCTTCAAAACACCGCCAGAACTCGCGGGTGCGTCGCCTGAGAAACCATACGACGTCGTGATCGTGGGTGGCGGTATCACGGGGCTGACGCTGGCTTGTAGCCTCGCGCAATTAGGCGTTTCCGCCGTCTTGCTGGATGAGGACAACACGGTGGGCGTCAAGGGCGCATCGTCACGCGGAATTTGCTATACCCAGCGGTCGTTGGAGATATTCGACAAACTCGGTATTTACGACCGTATCAAAGCCAAAGGGGTGGAGTGGCACGTCGGCCGTACGTTTGCCGGCAACGATGAAATTTACAATTTCAATCTCCGTGACCGAGACGACTTCAAATGGTCTCAACAACCGGCGTTTATCAACATCCAACAGTTCTACATTGAGGGCTATTTGGTAGAGCGCATCGCCGCGTTGGGACACATCGACCTGCGATGGCAATCGCGCGTCACAGGCTGCGCACAGGGCGCTGATCAAGTCACCTTAGATGTGGAGACCCCAGAAGGTGCCTATGCCCTTCAGGCACGGCACGTCATCGATGCCACCGGCAGCAACACACCGTTCCACAAGTGGTGCGCGGTACCGATGACGAGCATCAAACGAGATGATCGCTGGTGCATTGCCGATGTGCGTTTCAAGGAGCAGCCGCCGACCGAACGCCACACCTGGATTGAAGCCCCTTTCAACGATAACCGCGCCGTTTGGCAACACCTGATGGCCGACGATGTCTGGCGCATTGACTACCAAATGGCGCCGGATGCCGATCCCGCCTATGTGAGCCGAGAGGACGTTTTGCGTGAGCGGCTGCGCCGTCAGTTTGGCACCGACGCCGATTGCGATATTGTGTGGGTGGGCCCCTACAGCTACCGCAGCCAATTGCTTGACCACTTGATTGTCGGACGTGTGTTTTTCATGGGTGACACCGCCAAAGTAGTCAGCCCCTTCGGTGCACGAGGCGGTAACACGGGGATCGCCGACGCCGACAATTTGGCATGGAAACTTGCTGCCGTCGTTAAACGCCATGCGCCCGATGGCCTGTTACAAAGCTATAACGATGAACGCCATGAGGCGGCGACGGTCAACGTCGCCGTGACAGCGCGTACCACCCGCTATCTGCGCCCGGCAGATGGGGTCGAACGGCTGTTCCGAGACGCGACCATCCGGCTCGCGAAACATTACCCATTTGCACGCGCCTTGGTCAATACCGGTCGGATGGCAGAGGCGAACCCCTACACGCGGTCACCGATTTGCAGTTACCAGTCGCCCCAAGTTGGTAAAAGTGTGCAGAACGTCGCAATTAGCTGGGTGGACGGTACCCAGGCACAACTGAATGACTTGCTGCGTTGGACTGCTGACCACCTGTTACTGCTGTGGTTTGGCCCAACCAATCAGGCAACCCTTCAAAAGCTCAAGCAACTGACGGAGCTGGCGCCCGTACGTGTGGTGCAGGTGCTTGATCGCTCGCAGCCGGCGCAGGCTCGGGAGACCGTGCGCGATAGCCATGGGCATCTCGCTGCGGCTTGCGGTCATCCTGGCTGGGCACTGTTACGGCCGGACAGTTACATGAGCGCGAGCGGCACGCGGCTGGACGCTGGCTTCCTCAAACAGCTGAGCACCGCACTGGCATTGAGCTGAGGACACTGAATCATGAATATGGCACCCAACTTCAAAGACGCCGATGGCTTTTACGAGCAACTGCTTGATGCCCATGCTGGCTTGGATGAGCGTGCGTCGGCGCTACTCAATGCCAAGCTGATCTTGGTCATGGCAAATCAAATTGGCGATCCCGCCTTGTTAACCGCGTGTATCGCCGCCGCTAAAGCCGCAGATTGACGCTGAACGGCGGCGGCTAGTCGAGCCGGAGCCCGTTAAAATCGGTGGTTCACTTTGAGACCACCTATGACTACCACCACGCCCACCGATACCGTCAAACCCCAACAAACCGGCTTGGAGCAGCTGTCCAAATCGTTCGAACCTGCGGCCATTGAGGCGCAATGGGGCCCTGAGTGGGAAAAGCGTTCGTACGCCACAGCGGGTTACCGAGGCACCAGCGAAGCGCGTGACGATGTCGACAGCTTCGCAATTCAATTGCCACCGCCCAACGTCACCGGAACGTTGCACATGGGCCATGCGTTCAATCAGACCATCATGGACAGCCTCACGCGGTATCACCGCATGCGCGGTTTCAATACGGTGTGGGTGCCGGGCACCGACCATGCGGGTATTGCGACGCAAATCGTCGTGGAACGCCAGTTAGCGGGCGAAGGGATCAGTCGACACGATATGGGCCCGACGCCCGAGGAAGCACGGAAAAATTTTGTCGCCCGTGTTTGGGATTGGAAGCACCAAAGCGGCGGCACCATCACCAACCAAATGCGCCGTATGGGCGACAGTGTGGATTGGGCGCGTGAATACTTCACCATGGATGACAAGCTCTCGACTGTCGTGATCGAGACGTTTGTGCGCCTCTATGAGCAAGGCCTGATTTACCGCGGCAAGCGGCTCGTTAACTGGGACCCCGTTCTGATGTCGGCTGTGAGCGACCTAGAGGTCGAAAGCACCGAGAGCGACGGGAAGATGCACTACATTTGCTATCCCTTTGCCGATGGCCCACAACTCGTTGACGGCGTCCAACAACGCGGCATGACCATCGCTACCACGCGGCCCGAGACCATGATGGCGGACGGCGCACTCGCTGTACACCCTGAAGATCCGCGTTACCAACACCTGATTGGCAAGCTGGTTGATTTGCCACTTTGCGACCGTCAAATTCCGATCATTGCCGATGATTTTGTTGACCGCGAATTCGGATCGGGTTGCGTCAAAATTACAGGCGCGCATGACTTCAATGACTACGCATGTGCCCAGCGCCATAACCTACCGCTGATCACGATCTTCACGCTCGACGCCAAAGTCAACGAAAACGGTCCGGCGCCTTACCAAGGCCTCGATCGCTTCGACGCGCGCAAAGCGCTACTCAAAGATTTGGAAGCACAGGGTTTTCTGATCGAGATCAAGCCGCACAAACTCATGCTCCCTATTTGCGCCCGAACAGGCCAAGTGGTCGAGCCCATGCTGACCGACCAATGGTTCGTGGCCATGACCCGCGTCGCCTACAACGACCCCACGGGTAAGAGCATCGCGACCAAGGCGATCGATGCGGTTGAGAGCGGCGCCGTGACCTTCTACCCCGAGAACTGGGTCAATACCTACAACCAATGGATGAATAACATCCAAGACTGGTGCATCAGCCGCCAATTGTGGTGGGGCCATCAAATTCCCGCTTGGTATGACGAAGACGGCCAAGTCTATGTCGCCCGTAACGAGGCCGAGGCCCTGCAGAAATCCGGCGGCAAGGCGCTCACGCGTGACCCTGATGTGCTGGACACCTGGTATTCGTCAGCCTTGGTACCCTTTTCGACAATGGGCTGGCCAGAGCAGACACCGGATATGTCGCTTTACCTGCCTTCCAGTGTCTTGGTAACCGGCTACGACATCATTTTCTTCTGGGTGGCGCGCATGATCATGATGACCACGCACTTCACCGGACAAGTCCCATTCAAGCACGTTTACATCCACGGTTTGGTCCGCGATGCGCAGGGTAAGAAAATGAGCAAGTCGGAAGGCAACGTACTCGACCCCGTTGATCTGATCGACGGCATTGAGCTTCCCCCTTTGCTGGAAAAGCGCACCACGGGTTTGCGTAAACCCGAAACCGCGCCGACCGTTCGCAAGAACACAGAGAAAGAATTCCCCGAAGGTATTCCCGCGTTCGGTGCCGACGCCCTGCGATTCACCTTTGCCTCATTGGCCAGTTTGGGACGCAGCATCAACTTCGACGCCAAGCGCTGTGAGGGCTATCGCAACTTCTGTAACAAGCTTTGGAACGCCTCGCGTTTCGTTTTAATGAATTGCGAGGGCTACGACTGTGGCCTCAAGCCGCACACCAAGGCTGAGTGCGCTGTGGGTGGCAGTGCGCATGGTTATATGCGGTTCAGCCAAGCCGACCGGTGGATCGCGTCTAAGCTCCAGCGTGTGGAAGCCGATGTCGCCAAAGGCTTTGCCGACTACCGTCTTGACAACGTCGCCAACCAAATCTACAGCTTCGTATGGGACGAGTTCTGCGACTGGTACCTCGAAATTGCCAAGGTCCAAATACAAAATGGTGACGAAGCGGCCCAACGTGCCACGCGTCGCACGCTGATTCGTGTACTCGAAACGACGCTCCGGTTGGCGCATCCCATCATCCCCTTCATCACCGAAGCGCTGTGGCAAACCGTCGCACCGATTGCCGGATTGAAAGGCGAGTCTGTCAGTATTGCTGCCTACCCTGAAAGCCAACCTGAAAAAATCGACGAGCGCGCGGAAGCTGAGATCGCCACGTTCAAGACGTGGGTGGACGCCTGTCGTAATTTACGCGGCGAAATGGGTCTATCACCGGCCGCCCGCGTGCCCATGTATGTCGTGGGTGAAGCGGATTTTGTGGCCACTTACGGCCCCGCACTGAAAGCGTTGGTACGCCTGAGCGACATCAAGGTGTTTGGATCAGAAACCGAGTGGGCCGCAGCGGCCGATGGTGCCCCCGCTGTGGTGTTAGGACAAGCCCGTGCCGCCCTGTTCGTAGAGGTCGATCTCGAAGCCGAGACCAAACGACTCAGTAAAGAGATTGCCAAACTCGATACAGAAATTGCCAAGGCCAACGGCAAGCTGAGCAACGAGGCCTTCGTGGCGAAAGCACCTCCCGCGGTCATTGAGCAGGAACGTGCGCGTATCGCGACCTTCAGTGACAAGGTGGAGAAAATGCGCGCGCAACTGGAGAAGTTACAGCAGCGGCGCTAGAGGGCCAAAGGCGACTATCGCCGTTTCAAAACAAAAGCGAACTCGGGACCGGTAGCGTCCATTTCCATCATTTCGTTACCGGTCTGTTTCGCGAAGGCTTGGAAGTCACGGACCGAGCCTTGGTCGGTTGCCACCACGCGCAACAACTGTCCGCTTTCCAGATCAGCAAGGGCCTTTTTTGCTTTCAAAATGGGTAGCGGGCAATTCAACCCACGGGCGTCTAGTTCTTTATCGATTTGCATTTTTATTGAGTCGTTGAAGGCTTTGATACAAGGGGCTGTTACCGCGGAAGTCGCTCAGGCTGGGAAAACGCCCGTTGAGAGGTAGCGATCACCGCGATCACACACAATGAAAACGATGGTTGCATTCTCAACCTCTTTGGATAATTCTAAAGCGACATGGGCTGCGCCCGCTGCCGAGATACCCGCGAAAATGCCCTCTTCGCGCGCCAAACGACGGCACATTTCTTCTGCATCGTCCTGGCTGACGAGGCGCAGGGCATCCACATTGCTGGCATCGTAAATTTTCGGCAAATACGCCTCTGGCCATTTGCGGATGCCAGGGATACGTGAACCTTCACTCGGCTGGGCGCCGATGATCTGAACGGTCTTGTTTTGCGATTTCAAGTACCGTGAAACGCCGGTGATAGTGCCTGTGGTGCCCATGGCACTGACAAAGTGAGTCACCCGACCCTGCGTATCCTGCCAAATCTCCGGGCCGGTGGTTTCGAAGTGTATGCGGGGGTTGTCGTCGTTAGCGAACTGGTCGAGCACCAGACCCTTACCCGCCTGCTGCATGTTTTCTGCCAAGTCGCGGGCATATTCCATACCGCCACTCTTGGGTGTCAAAATCAACTCAGCGCCAAACGCCTTCATCGTCTGCGCGCGTTCGATGGACAAATCCTCGGGCATGATCAAGATCATCTTGTAGCCCTTGATGGCGGCGGCCATCGCCAAAGCGATCCCTGTATTGCCCGATGTTGCCTCGATCAGGGTGTCCCCTGGCTTGATATCGCCACGCTCTTGCGCTCGTTGGATCATCGACAACGCGGGACGGTCCTTCACCGACCCAGCCGGGTTGTTACCCTCCAACTTTCCCAACACCACGTTGCCGCGCGCATCAGCGACATCTCGTCCCAAGCGCTGCAGACGGACCAATGGGGTTCGGCCAATCGCCGCTTCGATCGTGGGATAGTCGTTTGGTTTTGAGGCGGGTTGATTCATGGCGTCATTGCTGCGTGGAAATTTTCGGGCCCCCAACTTTGCCACATTACGAACAGGCCTGCGGCTGGGGCGGATTAGCGTAACCTCGCAATATAAATTACATTTTTCAAGCCGTGTCAAAAAGGGTCGGAAAGTTATGCCATAATCTCGGTCTTGCACTGCCTGGGTGGCGAAATTGGTAGACGCAGCAGATTCAAAATCTGCCGGTGCTAAACACCGTGCCGGTTCGAGTCCGGCCCTAGGCACCAATTTGGAAAAACCTGAAAACTCCGCGTTTTCAGGTTTTTTTTTCGCCTGTCGGATACGCTAACAGCGACACCGCATCCCCTCTATACTCCCGACTATGAAGACCTCAATCGCCGACCTTCGGAAAAGCTATGAGCGCGCCGCGCTGAACGAGAGCGACTCACTTGCTGACCCCCGCCTGCAGTTCGAGCACTGGTTAAATCAAGCCATTGAAGCGGAAATCCCAGAGCCCAACGCCATGACGCTGGCGACCGTCTCGTCCGACTTACGCCCCAGCACACGCGTGGTCCTGATTAAAGGTGTCGATGCGCGGGGCATTGTTTGGTACACCAACTACAACAGCCGCAAAGGCCAGGAGTTGGCCGGTAACCCGTTCGCCGCCCTTCAATTTCACTGGGTGGAGCTTGAACGTGTGGTGCGCATCGAGGGGCAGATTGAAAAGGTCAGCGCCGACGAAAGCGACGCTTACTTTCACAGCCGACCGCTTGACTCTCGCATCGGCGCTTGGGCCAGCCCTCAAAGCGAGCCGATCAGCGGGCGAGAGGTTTTAGTGGCCGCTGCAGCGAAATATGGCGCGCAATTCTTGTTGAATCCGCCCCGGCCACCGCATTGGGGCGGCTATCGTCTGGTTCCCGAGCAGTGGGAATTTTGGCAAGGTCGAAAAAGCCGTTTGCATGACCGCTTGCGCTACACGCCCGCGGCAGATGGCGCTTGGCACCGCGAGCGCTTAGCGCCCTAGAGGCGTTCAACGACTTGGTCAACCACCCCTGCGAAACGATCATTAGGGACCAACGCCGGGGCGATATCGCGCAACGGCGCCAAAACAAAGGCTCGCTCCCACATGCGCGGATGCGGAATGTGTAAAGCAGGCGATCTAATCACTGCGCTACCGTATAGCAACAGATCAAGATCAAGGGTCCTTGGCGCGTTGCGATAAGGACGCTCGCGTCCAGCCGCGTTTTCCATCGCCTGCATCGAAACCAACAACGCTGGTGCTGTGAGCGAGGTATTCAGGCCCACCACTGCGTTCACGTAGTAAGGGCCATCGGCATCCTGCGGCGCGGTGCGATACAGCGGTGAGCATTGCCAATGGGTGCCCAAAGCACGTAGGCCCTCCGCTGCTGCCCTGACCTGCATGGTTGCATCGCCGAGGTTCGCACCCACTCCGATGTAGGCACGCACCAGGGGCCTAGGCGTCGTCACCACCGAATTCACTGACACCACCCGACTGCGTACCACCGTCGTTGGGTTTGCGCCGACGGCGACGGCGTTTACGGGGTGCGTCCGTATCGAGTGATGCTGTCGTTTCCGAGAGCGATTCTGCGACTTCAGGCGACGCATCGGTCGACACAGCCTTCACCACACGCTTACGCGGTGGCGGTTTTTGGGAGCGCAACGTCTCCAAAATCTCTTCGCGCGCCGCCTCATCCGCCAAGCTGAAAGTCTCCCACCAAGTCGCCAACTCGGCATCAATTTCGCCGACATTTGCGCGCAGGCGCAGGAAGTCGAAACCCGCTCTAAATCGCGGCTGCCCCACCAGGCTTAAGGCACTAGCCGGTGTGCGCTTTTCGAAGCGCGGCTGCATGGTCCAGATCTCTCTCATGTCCGCACCCAATTTGCCACGTCCCGATACATCACCAATGCGCGATTCAAAGACCTCATCCACCGCCTCTTGCAGAGCCGGAAAACTACTGGCACGTGGTCCTTTTTGTCGTGCCAACCGCTTGGACCAACCGGTGCGCACGTCTGACCACAACACACACGCCAACAAAAAACTAGGCGCAACGGGCTTACCCTCGTTGACACGGCGGTCGGTGTCGCTGAGCGCTTGGTTGACAAAGGGGTCCGTGGCACGCGCGACGGCCAAGTCCAGCAGCGGGTAAATTCCTGTCTCCAAATTGAGGGATTGAAGCGCTTCGATCGTCGCCAGTGCATGGCCTGTTTGCAACAGCTTGAGCATCTCGTCAAACAAACGGCTCTGGGGAACATCCGCCAATAAACGTGCGCTGGCAACCAAAGGCTCGCGGGTGGCTCGTTCCATGGTGAAACCCAGATGCGACAGTTTGGCCATGAAACGCACAGCGCGTATCACGCGTACCGGGTCCTCACGGTAACGCGCCGCCGGCTCACCAATCATGCGCATGATGCGTTTTTTCGCATCGCGAATACCGTTGTGGTAGTCGACCACGACCTGCGTCGTGGGATCGTAGTACATGGCATTGATCGAGAAATCCCGGCGAGCGGCATCCTCTTCCATCGGCCCCCAAACGTTGTCACGCAACACCCGACCGGAAGCATCGACAGCGTGGCTCGAATTGGCTAACTGCTGCTTGCTGGTCTTCTCGTTACCCGACACTTGTTTGGCGTCGGCACTGTCCAAGTAGGCTCGGAAGGTGGATACCTCAATGACCTCATTGGCGCGTCCTCGACCATAAATGACATGCACGATTCGAAACCGACGACCGATGATGAAAGCGCGTCGGAACAAGCGCTTCACTTGCTCAGGCGTGGCATCAGTCGCAACATCAAAATCTTTCGGCTTCACGCCACATAACAAATCTCGTACGGCGCCGCCCACGATGTAGGCCTCAAAACCAGCGTCCTGCAGGGTTTCCACAACGTCCAAAGCGCGGTCGTCGACCAGACTACGGTCAATTTTGTGGACTTTGAACGGAACGTCTTCGCGTTGCCCAAAGCGACTGGCAGCTGACGCTTTACCACCGCCAAGCAACTTGTTAATTAGTTTTTTAATCATTAAATAAGTCCAAAATCGGCCAACTCCGGGCCTGCGCAACCGCGCGTAAATTATCGTCGGGGTTAGTCGCTACCGGATGGGTCACCGCAGTCATCAACGGTAGATCGTTGATAGAGTCGGTATAGAACGTGCTGCGCCCGACCGTATCCAACTGCAGACCCTGCGCAGCCAACCACTGGTTGACGCGCGTGACTTTACCTTCCCGGAATGACGGTATGCCGGCGATTTCACCCGTCGGAATCCCACGTTCATCCAGCACCAGATCAACCGCAATCAGGTTTGGAATGTCCAGCAACTTGGCAATCGGCGCGGTCACGAATGCGTTCGTCGCCGTGACCAAGATCAGGGTGTCGCCTGCGGCGCGATGCTTTTCAATTAATGCGGTCGCTTGAGGGCGCACAGCAGGCTTGATCACGGTCTCCATGAATTGCGTGTGCGCCGCCGCACCCACCGCAGCGGCATCACCACTCAGGTCTCGCAAGGCTTGCGTGGCGAAACGCACGTAGGCCTTGATATCCAAGGTACCCGCCTTGTACTGGTCGTAAAACTCGGCGTTGGCTTGCGCGAACACCACGGGATCACGCCAACCAATTTGAACCGTGAACTGGCCCCATGCATGGTCAGAATCCAAAGGCAACAGCGTGTGATCAAGATCAAACAACGCCAAATTCAACATATATAAGCTTTCGTTTCGATATGCAGGCGCGGACTTACTCGTCCTCGAGCATGGCTTTGATCAATGGCACCGTCACGCTGCGCTGGGTGCGCAGGGCGTATTGATCTAAGTGCGCCAGCAGCAGCATCAGGCTGCTGAGGTCACGCGAGAAACGCCGCAGCATGAAATCAATGACTTCATCGCTCAACAGCACACCGCGTTCATCGGCGGCTCGTCGCAAAACAGCGCGCCGCTGATTTTCATCCAATGCGTGCAATTGGAACACATGTCCCCACCCCAACCGGCTCCGCAGATCATCTCTGAGCTTCAAGTCCGCCGGTGGGGCGTGACCCGCGGAAAAAACCCCTCGGGTGCGACCATCCGCAGGATTCAACGCGTTAACAAACCAATTGAATGCAACCGCCTGCTGAGTAGCCGTGTAAAGGTGACAGTCATCCAAAATGATGACATCGGCACGGTCGTCAAAGTCGGGCTCATCGAAGCGCTGGGCATCAAACCACGACACACGCAAGCCATGCTCCCGGGCAACTAAACGCACACCGTTGAGCAAATGCGTTTTCCCGCTGCCTGGATCACCCCATAGGTACGTGGGCACTGGATTGGGTTTCTCATCCCGCGTCCACAGAGACAAGTGCTTCAGCACCGCCTCGTTGCCATGGGACTCGAAATTCGACAAGCTGGGTTGCGGCGCAAGGCCGATATCAAGCGCCAACTGCTTCATGGCTGACGATCATCCCCTGACGTCAAATAGAAACCACTGTTTTGGTAAACCACCCGTAACCGGCGTACCGCCACCACCAACACCGCCGATGCAGGCAACGCCATCAGGACGCCGACAAAGCCAAACAGTTGTGCGAACGCCATCAATGCAAAAATCACGGCGATGGGCGAGAGACCAATCCGCTCACCCAAGAGTTTGGGCGTGAGCCAAAAGCCCTCAATGACCTGCCCCACCATGAAGACCGCCAACACGGACAACACACCCCAGGCGGACTGAAATTCAAGGGCGGCGGCCAACAAACCAATGACTAAACCAAGGCCAAACCCCAGGTAAGGGACGAAGACAAAAAATCCCGTAAAAAAGCCAATTGGGAATGCCAAGTCAAGCCCAACCATCGCCAGCCCAGTGACATAAAAAACGATCAGCGCAACCATGACCAACAGCTGGCCGCGCAGGTAATGACCCAAGACGTCATTGACATCAGCAAAAAATGCGGTGGTCACCCCCAACCAACGGCGTGGAACCATCGCATAGGCGCGACGGACCACACGGGGATAGTCAAGTAGCAGGTAAAAAGCCACGATGGGCATCAAGATGCCATTGCCCAATATGGCAACGAAGGAGTTACCCCCCATACGCAGCGAGTTGAGCAACGCCCTCAGCACATCGGTGTCATGGGTACTCAGGACTTGATAGAGGGTTTGACGGATTTGGGCTACATCAATCTGTAAATTCAGGCCCCAGCGAGTGAGTAGCGGTTGCGTCCACGCGTTGAGCTGCACTAGCAGCGCCGGCACTTGGTCTCGGATGAGCGGGATTTGCTTGGTCACAACCGGCACCACCAACAGCAACAAAGCCAGCAGAACGAGCATGACCATCGCGATGGCCAAGGCTGCTGCCAACCAGCGCGGCACACGCCAACGCGCCATTGTGTCAACCAGGGGCGACAGCGCGTACGCCAGCAGGCCCGCCAAAATGAAAGGGGCCAGCACCGGCGCCAAGCTGAATAGCAACCAGCCGACGACCGCCAGCACGGCAACAACGATCAGCGCTTGGTTGAGCTTGGGTTGAATCTGCATACAGTTGGACTCCACAGCCTCATACAATAGCGTGCTCAAATTAGGCAAGCGCTGCGAGGCAGTAATGCCCCGATTCTATAGACGCCGCGACAGCGGCCCAAACTCCTGCACCACCATGAGCCAAACACCCTTAACCTACAAGTCAGCCGGCGTCGATATTGAGGCGGGGGATGCGCTGGTTGAACGGATCAAACCCTTTGCCAAAAAGACGCTGCGCGCGGGGGTCATGGCCGGTATTGGTGGCTTCGGGGCCCTGTTTGAAGTGCCCAAAAATTACAGCGAACCGGTGCTGGTCAGTGGCACAGATGGCGTTGGTACGAAATTAAAACTGGCCTTCGAATGGCAGATGCACGACACCGTGGGCATTGACCTGGTAGGCATGAGCGTCAATGACATCTTGGTTCAGGGCGCCGAGCCACTTTTCTTCTTGGATTACTTCGCCTGCGGCAAATTGGATGTCGACACGGCCGCAGCGGTTATCAAGGGTATCGCCGCTGGGTGTGAGGCGAGCGGGTGCGCACTGATTGGCGGTGAAACGGCCGAAATGCCTGGCATGTACCCCGACGGCGAGTACGACTTAGCGGGCTTTGCCGTCGGCGTTGTCGAGAAATCAAAAATTCTCACTGGCGATGCGGTTTGCGCGGGCGACGTCGTGATTGGCCTGGCGTCGAACGGCGTCCACTCCAACGGCTTTTCGCTGGTACGCAAATGTATCGAGCGGGCCGGCGACCAGTGCCCCACCACACTTGACGGACAGGCGTTCAAAACCGCTCTGATGGCGCCAACACGTCTCTATGTCAAACCGGTGTTGGCTGCGCTCAAGACCCAGCCCATCAAGGCCCTCGCACACATCACTGGTGGTGGCTTGACAGAGAACATTCCCCGCGTCTTACCGACTGGTCTGGGGGTTGACTTGCAGCGATCCGCTTGGCCACAAACCGAGCTTTTCGCGTGGCTGCAGCGCACGGCGGGCATCGACGAAGTTGAGATGAATCGCACCTTCAATAATGGCATCGGCATGGTGGTGATTGTGCCGGCTGACGCCGCAGGAGCGGTCCAAGATGCTTTTAATGCGCTCGGCGAACAGGCTTACCGCATTGGTGAAGTGATCGAGACCAATCGGGCAACCCCGGTGGTGGTGAACCTCTAAATCAACTGGCTCAGCGCGGCGCTGACTTGCGCACGATCAGGTGCATCTTGCACATGGTGGAGATACACCTCCAGGTCCCGTACGGCTGTGCGTTTGTCGCCAAGGCGTGCCGCGCATAGACCGCGATCGCGGCGAAGCTCCCACGCCTCAGGCGATAAGATCACCAACCGCTCATGGACCGCTAACTCCCGTTGCGCGTCGTCGTGTGAGCGATGGATTTCACGCAGGTTCAGTAGCATCCGATGCAAAATTTCAGATGCGGTCGCGGGTTGTAAAAATAGATCCAACGGCGCTTCGTCATCTTCCGGCAGGCCGTGCGCCCGTTTGAAAGGCTGTAAGCGCTCAGATACCGCCTCACGCCCCAACGTCTCACCGCTAAACGGATCAAGGATCACTTGTCCTTCTGACAGACTCACTTTGCACAAGAAATGTCCGGGGAATGACACCCCTCCTGCATTAAGGTCCAAACTGTGCGCCAACTCCAGCCACAACACGGCCAGCGAAATCGGGATTCCCATGCGCGTAGAGAGCACCAAGTGGACGTAGCTGTTATCAGGGTCGTAGTAGTTGTTTAAATTGCCACGGAAACCCAGATCGTTGTAGAAAAAATGATTCAGCGCCCTGACGCGAGCGATCGGTGCCGCATCGGCAGGCAGTCGGCGGTGCAGACGCCCAACCAGTTGGTCCACCGCGTTGGGGACCATTTGGATAGAAAGGTCTGGGTACTCATCAAGCGCAAGGCTGGCCGCTGCCTCCAAGAGCGGGAGATCAGTAGGGTCTGCCACCAACATGGCAAAGTACTCTAAGGTCGACGATGGCGTTGGGGACCACACGTTAAGACTCCTTTTTGGGCTCGGTGATGTTATCCAGGGCCGACACGACAGCACGCCGTTGCATCAACTGGCGCAGTGGAAACCCCATCAACGCCAATGCCCCTAGATAAATGATACCGCCCACAATACAAACCAGCCCCAAAGCCCCTAAACGCCCCACCCAAGACACACCATCGCCGTGCCAAGCGAAGGCCTGCGCACCCCAATACAACCAAGCGCCCATGGCACTGGCAGCCACAGTCACCCGGACCAACAACCCTGACCACCCGGCACCGTGCCTCAGCACCTGCCGGCGGCGTAACCCAATCCAAAGCCATGCGGCGTTGATCAATGCGCCCAACCCAATGGCCAGCGCCAAACCCGCATGGGCAAAGTACGGCACAAAGACCGCATTCAAAGCCTGCGTGATGACTAACACGACGATGGCAATCTTCACGGGGGTTTTCGTGTCTTGGTTGGCGTAATAGCCGGGCGCCAGAATTTTGATGGCGACCAAACCCACCAAACCGACCCCATAACCCGCCAAAGCGAGACTGGTTTGCTGCACGTCACCTGCTGTGAAGCGACCGTAGTTGTAGAGCGCAGCGACCAAGGGCTCGGGAATGATCAACAAAGCCAATGCGCATGGCACGGTTAGGACGACCACCAACCGCAGCCCCCAATTCAGAAGGGCACTGTAGGCATCTAAATCGCCCTGCGCTTTGGCACTGGCGAGTTGCGGTAACAACACCACACCGAGCGCCACCCCAAGCAACGCCGTGGGAAACTCCATCAGGCGATCGGCGTAGGTCAACCAACTGACGCTCCCCGGTTGCAGATAGGAGGCGATTTGGGTATTGATCAACAGTGAAATTTGCGCCACGCTGACGCCCAACAACGCCGGTGCCATGAGGCTCAAGATACGTCGCGTACCGGCGTCATTCCAAGCCTCTTTGATAGCGCTAGGCCGGATACCAATTTTTGGGAAGACCCCAATACGACGCAAAGCCGGAATTTGAATACCCAGCTGTAACGCGCCCCCTACCATCACGCCGGCGGCCAAGGCGTAAATCGGCTCAATACCCAGGCGGGCTAACCAGGGCGCGCCAACAGCAGCGGCAATGATCATCGCCACATTCAAAAGGACAGGGGTTGCGGCTGGTACCAAAAAACGCTTCCATGTATTCAAAACGCCGGCCGCCATTGCCACCAACGACATGAAACCGATATAAGGGAACATCCACCGAGTGAGTAACACGGCCGTGTCGTAGCCGCCATCCGTCTGTTGCAAGCCACTGGCGATCAACCAGACCAGCCCGGGTGCGGCCAAAACACCCACCACACAAGTCACCAACAGAACCCAAACCAATACCGTGGCAATGTGGCTGACTAGCCGGTGCGTTGCGGCAAGACCGTCTGTCTCGCGGGTGGCCGCCAAGACTGGCACAAATGCCTGGCTGAAGGCGCCTTCAGCAAATAAACGGCGAAGCAGGTTGGGAAGGCGGAATGCAACATTAAAGGCATCAGTGGTCGCACTGGCGCCAAAAAAAGCTGCCACCAGCAACTCGCGCACCAAGCCGGTGATCCGCGAGGCCAGCGTCATGAGTGAGACGAGCGAGGCTGCTTTGAATAAGTTCACCCCCGCAGTTTACCGATTAGGTCGTCCGTAACAGCGGGCTCGTCGTTGTTTTTAGGTTGGTTTCCCTCTTGAAGAAGGGCATTTCGACCCGCTATAATGTCAGGTTCGCTGGCAACATCTGCAAACCACAGGAAATATTTGAAATGGCAACCAAAGCTAAGAAAAAGAACCCGCGCCTGGCCTCAGGTCGTAAACGCGCACGTCAAAACATCAAACTGAACGCTGCACACACGTCACTGCGTTCAAAATACCGTACCGTTGTCAAGAACGTCGAAAAAGCGGTTGGCGCTGGCGACAAAGACAAAGCCGTGGAATTGTTCGCCAAGATGCAAGCCGTCGTTGACAGCATTGCAGACAAGGGCATCTTCCACAAAAACAAAGCAGCTCGCGATAAGAGCCGCTTGTCTGCTAAGGTTAAAGCCTTGGCAACCGCCGCTTAATCGCGGCACACTGTTAAAAACAGTTCGCACGGAGTGGCTATAAAGCCCTCCGCCGTTTGAATCGGGTGCGCTGCCAGCGAAACCCAATCAACAAAAAAGCCGCTTCAACAGCGGCTTTTTTCATGGCGGTCAACGCGCTTATTTGGATGAGTCAGGCAAGGAGCAGGCCTCGGTGATGACCATGTCGTTATCCACCCCGAAGTTAATGACAAAGTCCCACGCCATCGGCTCCGCGTCACGCAACGCCGTCTGCACCACCACGCATTTGATACCGCCGATACTGGTCGGCACACACCACGGGGAATAGCTGATGTGATCCCCGGGTGCCGCACCGCCAGGGCGGAACGAGCTCATGACGCCCGCCAAGCGCTCCGCCCAGTCGCTCGGCCGAAACACCTTGCCTTGCGATGTGATGCCTTGTATGAAGACTTCTTTCGCAGTGTCAGAGGGTTTGAATTGCGCCATATTGGGCCTGGTTGAGGACTACACGGGTGCCGTTTCAGGGGTGATGAAACAGCCGCGCTGTGGCGCAAATTCAGGCTTAAACCGAACGCACCAAGCAGCGCACAATTATATCTTATATAAGACTTAGCAATACCCGAACGTCGCGCCCATCCAGACCACGCGACAGTAGAATCTACGGTTCATTTGATTGTTACTGATTGCTTTTTCGGAGACTGCCCATGACAACCCCCGCCACATCACCCCATGTGATGAACACCTATGGCCGTCTACCGATTGCCCTGTCGCACGGAGCGGGTTGCCATGTATGGGATACCGATGGCAAACGTTATCTGGATGCACTCGGCGGCATCGCAGTCAACACACTGGGCCACGCACACCCCAAGCTGGTCACCGCGCTGCAAGATCAAGTCGCCAAATTAATTCACACGTCCAACTACTATCACATACCCGACCAAGAACGACTGGCTGCCAAGCTGGTAGATCTCTCTGGGATGACCAACGTATTCTTCTGCAACAGTGGCCTTGAGGCGAACGAGGGCGCCCTCAAAATGGCGCGTAAATTCGGTCACGACAAAGGCATTACGCATCCCAAGGTGGTGGTGTACGAACGCGCCTTTCACGGCCGCAGCATCGCGACACTGAGTGCCACAGGCAACAGCAAAATTCAGGCAGGTTTTGGCCCGTTGGTGGATGACTTCATTCGTGTCCCTATCAACGACATCGATGCAATCAAAACCGCCACCGCAAACCGTGACGACGTGGTCGCTGTGTTCTTTGAAGCGATCCAAGGCGAAGGCGGTGTGAACCCGCTAGATGACGCCTACATGCGAGACGTTCGGGCTTTGTGCGACGAACGAGATTGGCTACTCATGATTGACGAGGTCCAATGCGGCATTGGTCGAACTGGCAAATGGTTCGCGCACCAGTGGGCGGGTATCACGCCCGATGTCATGCCCTTGGCAAAAGGCCTCGGCTCAGGGGTCCCGATTGGCGCGATTGTCGCCGGCCCCAAAGCTGCCAACCTTCTGCAACCCGGTAACCACGGCAGTACCTTTGGCGGTAACCCACTTGCCATGCGCGCCGGTTTAGAGACCCTGGCCATCATGGAGTCCGAGGATTTGCTGACCAATGCCAGTACCGTTGGCGACTACTTTGTGAACGCCCTGAAAGAGGCTTTCAAAGCGGAAACCGGTGTGGTCTCAATTCGTGGACGCGGCTTGATGGTCGGCGTTGAGCTGAATCAGCCCTGCGGCGCCTTGGTTGGCCAAGCGGCAGAGGCCGGTCTTCTGATCAGTGTGACAGCCGACAGTGTCATTCGTATGGTCCCTCCCCTCATCTTGACAGTTGAACAGGCTCAAACCGTAGTTGACCTCTTGAAGCCTCTGGTCATCAATCTCTTGCACCCCACACAGCCTTGAGTCCGTCAAGGCAAGCAATGATGAAACACTACCTCCAATTCAGTGACCTAACTGCCGATGAGTACGCATGGATTTTTGAACGCGCGCGCATCATCAAGGCTCGATTCAAACAATACGAAAAGTACCAACCACTAACGGACCGTACCTTGGCGCTCATCTTCGAGAAAGCCAGCACACGCACCCGCGTGAGCTTTGAGGCGGGTATGTATCAATTGGGTGGTAGTGTGGTTCACCTCACAACAGGTGATAGCCAACTGGGCCGTTCAGAGCCAATTGAAGACAGTGCACGCGTGATCAGCCGCATGACCGACATCGTCATGATCCGCACGTTTGAGCAAACAAAAATTGAAGTCTTCGCCGCCCATTCACGGGTGCCAGTGATCAACGGTTTGACCAACGAATACCACCCCTGCCAAATACTTGCCGATATCTTCACATTCATAGAACACCGTGGACCCATTACAGGAAAAAAGGTGGCGTGGGTTGGCGATGGCAACAACATGGCGAATACCTGGTTGCAGGCCGCTGACATCTTGGATTTCACGGTTCACCTGTCAACCCCAAGAGGCTACGAAGTCGACCAGCGTCTCGCTGGCGTCAAAAACAACGCCTGCTACCAGACGTTTAAGGATCCGTCGGAGGCCTGCGTGGGTGTCGATCTCGTGACGACGGATGTCTGGACCAGCATGGGCTATGAGGCAGAGAATGAGGCCCGTCGCGCTGCATTCGCCAGCTGGCGCGTTAGCAACGACATGATGGCGCGTGCGCAACCCAATGCCTTGTTCATGCACTGCTTACCAGCGCACCGGGGTGAAGAGGTCGATGCCGATGTAATTGACGGTCCACAGTCCGTGGTGTGGGACGAGGCAGAGAACCGCCTGCACGTCCAAAAGGCGCTGATGGAATACCTGTTACTGGGTCGCGTGACTGACTAGGCGCTCACCGTACAACCACGGCTGGTCGAGCAAGCGCGAGCCGAGCAGCTGCATGGCGATGTCTCGGCCCCAACGCTTCAAACCAGTCGCATGGAAGATTTCGCCGTTTTCTAATGCTTTGCGCTGAACACGTGCCACCCGCTCGTGGCGCAGGCGGGCATAGCGCCTCAACGCGTGCCCCACCATCGCGGGATCACTGGTGAGCACCTGTGCCAATACCTGCGCATCCTCAATAGCCATACCCGCGCCTTGCGCAAGATACGGACGCATCGGGTGCGCCGCATCGCCCATCAGCGCAATGCGCCCACGACACAAAGCACTTGCGTCGGTCACGGGCGGGCGATCAAACAGCTGCCAAGCCATCCACCCCTGCTCGGTACGCTCTACGGCCTCTAGCAGCTCACCCAGCGTTGAACAAGCCACACCGACAGCGCGCATGACGCGCTTGCTGTCAACCGCATTTGACCAGCCGGTCGCGTCGGCCAATGGTTCACCCGAGGCAATGAGCACCACATTCATAGCGTCACCCCCTCGCACAGGGTATTGCACAACGTGCACGTGCGGACCTAACCACACCGTCACCACTGGCGCCTGGAGCGGTTCGGGTAAAGCAGCAGTCGGTATCAGCGCCCGGTAGGCCACATGACCGGTTGCGGCCGGCGACCCATCATCGAAGGTCAGGGCGCGAGTCCAGCTCCATAAGCCATCTGCACCGATCATCACATCGCCCTGCACCATTTGATCGTCGGTGAAGCCGACCGTCACACCCTCATTCAGGTCATCGGACAGGGCCGCGACCTCTCTACCTTCATGCAAGAACACATTGGTCTTTTGTTTGAGGTGCGCGTACAACGTACGGTGCAGATCGGCGCGGTGTACCGTCAGGTAGGGCGCACCATAGCGTTGCTCGGCACGCTCGCCAAGCGCCAATTGCCCAAGTTGGCGACCACTCTGCGTATCGCGAATACGCAAATGTGTGGGCTGTACCGCTATGGCCTTGATCGCCGGTAACACGCCCCAGTCAGCCAACACGCGCGTCGCATTGGGTCCCAACTGAATACCCGCACCGGCCTCGCTCACCCGCGCCGACCGCTCATAGAGGCGAACCAAATGGCCTTTATCCGCGCAAGCAATTCCGGCGGATAAACCGCCAATGCCGCCACCCGCTATGAGAATTTGCAACGGATTTTTAGAAGAATTCATAGATAAAAAAAGCCCCGCAACTCAATTGAATCGCGAGGCCTGACAAGCTAGCCGTTTGACTTAGGCGTCAACCGTTTTTGCTTTTTCGTTGTAGCTGTCAATCTCGTTGAAGTTCATGTAACGGTAGACCTCGGCACCCGCTTTATTGAGCCCCACCATGTCGGCATGGTACTCGGCCACAGTTGGAATACGGCCCAATTTTGAGCAGACCGCCGCGAGCTCGGCAGACGCCAGGTACACGTTGGCGTTTTTACCCAACCGGTTCGGGAAGTTTCGGGTCGAGGTAGAAACCACGGTCGCGCCCTCGCGCACCTGCGCTTGGTTACCCATGCACAGTGAGCAACCAGGCATTTCCATACGGGCACCCGCCGCGCCAAAGACACCGTAGTGACCTTCGTTGCTCAGCTCTTCAGCATCCATCTTGGTTGGAGGCGCGACCCACAGCTTGACAGGAATGTCACGCTTACCCTCCAACAGTTTGGAGGCCGCGCGGAAGTGACCAATGTTGGTCATGCAAGAACCAATGAAAACCTCGTCGATCGCATTACCAGCGACCTCAGACAGCAGCTTGGCGTCATCGGGATCGTTGGGGCAGCAAACGATGGGCTCTTTGATGTCGGTCAGATCGATTTCGATGACTTCGGCATATTCGGCATCTGCATCAGCTTCCAACAAGTAGGGGTTTTCCAACCACTTCTCCATGCCCTCAATGCGACGCTGCAGCGTGCGCTTATCCTCGTAACCGTTAGCGATCATGTTTTTCATCAACACGATGTTGGAGGTGAGGTATTCAATGACCGGCTCTTTATCGAGCTTCACGGTGCAACCCGCTGCTGAACGCTCAGCCGTGGCGTCCGACAACTCGAATGCCTGCTCAACCTTCAAGGTCGGCAAGCCCTCGATCTCAATGATGCGACCGGAGAAAGCGTTGACCTTACCCGCCTTAGCGACCGTCAACAGGCCCTTTTTGATCGCGTAGTACGGAATAGCGTGCACGAGGTCGCGCAGGGTGATGCCAGGCTGCATCTGGCCTTTGAAGCGCACCAGCACGCTTTCGGGCATATCAAGTGGCATGACACCTGTGGCCGCCGCAAATGCGACCAAGCCAGAGCCCGCGGGGAAAGAAATACCAATTGGGAACCGCGTATGGCTGTCGCCGCCCGTGCCGACCGTATCGGGCAACAACAAACGGTTCAACCAAGAGTGAATCACACCGTCACCGGGACGTAAGGAGACACCGCCGCGATCACTCATGAATTGAGGTAGCTCGTGGTGGGTCTTGACATCAACAGGTTTAGGGTATGCCGCGGTGTGGCAGAAGGACTGCATCACCAAGTCGCTTGAAAAGCCCAAGCATGCCAAGTCTTTCAATTCATCGCGTGTCATGGGGCCGGTCGTATCTTGTGAGCCTACCGTGGTCATCTTGGGCTCGCAATAGGTACCGGGGCGCACGCCTTGTTGGTTGCCGTTGTTGACGGGGAAACCGCAGGCACGACCGACCATCTTTTGCGCCAATGTGAAGCCCTTACCCGTATCTTTAGGCGCAACCGGCAAGCGGAACACGTCGGTAGCCGGCAGGCCCATGAATTCGCGCGCTTTTGCCGTTAATGAACGACCGATGATTAGGTTGATACGACCACCCGCTTGCACCTCGTCCAACAACACTTCACTGCGCAGTTTGAAAGTCTCAACAACTTCACCATTGCGCTCGATCTTGCCCGCGTAGGGATAGATGTCAATCACATCACCCATTTCGAGCTTGGCAACGCTGACCTCAATGGGCAGCGAGCCAGAATCCTCTTGGGTATTGAAGAAGATAGGCGCGATTTTTCCGCCCAGTGTCACACCGCCGAAGCGCTTGTTGGGCACATAAGGAATATCTTTACCCGTTGCCCAAACCACGCTGTTGGTCGCCGATTTGCGGGATGAGCCCGTACCAACCACGTCGCCCACATAGGCCACGAGATGGCCTTTTGCCTTCAAGTCATTGATGAAAGCCATCGGGCCGCGCTTGCCATCTTCCTCGGGCTTGAATGCGGCGTCCGGACGGGTATTCTTGAGCATCGCCAAATAGTGCAATGGGATGTCGGGACGACTCCATGCATCGGGCGCAGGGGACAGGTCGTCGGTATTGGTCTCACCGGGCACCTTGAAAACGGTCACAGTAATTTTTTCAGCCACCTTTGGACGGCTCGTGAACCACTCGGCATTTGCCCAGCTCTCCATCACTGCCTTGGCGCTGGCGTTGCCCGCTTTGACTTTCTCAGCCACGTCATGGAAAGCATCGAACATCAACAACGTATTTTTCAGCACATCAGCGGCCGTTGCTGCAACTGCAGGGCGGTCGAGCAAATCAATCAAAGGCTTCACGTTGTAACCGCCGAGCATCGTACCCAGCAATTGCGTGGCTTTGACCTCTGAGATCAGCGCGCAAGGAACATCGCCGTGGGCAACAGCGGACAAAAAGCTCGCCTTCACTTTGGCCGCGTTATCAACGCCAGGGGGCACGCGGTGCGATAACAGTTCAACCAAATCTTCGTCGTGACCCGCTGGTGGTGCCTTGATTAATTCAATCAGGTCAGCAGTTTGCTCTGCGGACAAGGGCAAGGGAGGAATACCCATTGCGGCGCGTTCGTCAACATGGGCTTGGTAGTTTTTAAGAAAGTCAGTCATGTTGTTCTCCGTTTAAAAAAATTGCTGCAATTCGGTCGGTATCGCGACGCCAGTGGTGTGCGCGCGCTCGATCAGGTGCCAGTAGTAGCGGTAACTGGCACGATCGTGTAATTGGTTATCGACGGCCACAGGCGCCCAATCAGCAGCGATCGCCGCGTGAATCACGCGCCCGGCATGCGCAACGGCGGACGCATCTGGGGCAAACGCATCGATGATGGGACGAATCTGGTCGGGATGGATGCTCCACATGCGGGTGTAGCCAAATAATTCACCCGCTTTTTTGGCGGCGCCCTTGAGCGCTTCCACATCTTTAAACTCGGTCACCACACAGTGCGACGGTACTTTACCGGCCGCATGGCACGCGCTGGCGATTTCAAGCTTGGCACGCACCACCAACGGGTGACTGAATTGCCCCTCAACCGTCATCGCGGAATCAGGGATCGCACCGCCGTGGCTGGAGATGAAGTCCATCACGCCAAAGCTAACCGATTGCACGCGCGGATGCGCGGCAATGGCGTGCACCTGATTGACAGCAGATGGCGACTCAATCAAGACGTGTATCGGCATCAGGCGCCGCTGAAACACGTTGCCTGATTCGTGCGAGGCCTGCGCCGTATCAATCACCGCACAGGCCAAATCCACATCTTCAGTGCATTCGACCTTGGGCACCATCACGTAGGCCACTTGAGAGGCGGCGGCGCTTAGGATGATGCGCGCGTCATTTTCAAAATGACCGCCTGCACTTTGCGTCGCGTGAAACCGCACCCCCACCCGCAGACCGTCCTTGGCAGGCTGGTGGGTGTTTAAGAGGGCAGCAATGGCATGCGCATGGGCTAACTCTTGCCCCACCGGGGCGCCATCCTCGCAGTCAAGGGTTACATCGAACAGACAAGCACCGTGCGTCTCAAAGAGCGCACGCTGCAAAGCGAGACTCTTTTGCATGCGTGGCATCACACCGCAATAGTGATCACACACCGGCAAGCCGGCTTGGGCGGCCTGAGCCCCAAGCAAAATGCTTCGGGGGTGTTGGCTGGTAATGACCTGCACGGCGGTTTGTTTCAGTTCGATTAGGCTAGATTGGCTTAAACCAAGTGCGCCACACCGGCTTGCTCGTCCAACAACTCTTTGAGTGTTTTATCGATGCAAGACTGGCTGAAAGCGTCAATATCGAGACCTTCAACGATCTTGTATTCGCCGTTGGCACAAGTCACGGGGAAACCAAACATCACGCCTGCTGGGATACCGTACTCACCCTTTGACGGCACGCCCATGGTGACCCATGCGCCGTTGGTACCCAGAGCCCAGTCTCGCATGTGGTCAATCGCCGCATTTGCTGCTGATGCGGCTGAACTCAAACCACGGGCCTCAATGATGGCGGCGCCACGCTTGCCAACGGTGGGCAGGAAGACGTTGGCGTTCCAGTCTTGATCGTTGATCATGGTCTTGACAGACTCGCCGTTGATGGTTGCGAAGCGGTAGTCTGCATACATGGTGGGCGAATGGTTGCCCCAAACGCAGAGCTTCTGAATGTCAGAGACGGCTTTGCCTGTCTTACTCGCGATCTGGCTGGCAGCGCGGTTGTGGTCTAAGCGCAGCATGGCGGTAAAGTTTGCAGGATTCAAGTCAGGTGCGCTCTTCATCGCAATGTAGGCGTTGGTGTTTGCGGGGTTGCCCACCACCAACACCTTCACGTTACGGCTGGCAACCGCGTTCAGCGCCTTACCTTGTGCCGTGAAGATGGCACCGTTAATGGCCAACAATTCCGCACGCTCCATACCGGGGCCGCGGGGGCGTGAGCCGACGAGTAACGCGTAATCCGCGTCTTTGAAAGCAGTCATGGGGTCGCCGTGGGCTTCCATCCCAGCGAGCAAGGGGAACGCGCAGTCCTCCAACTCCATCATCACGCCCTTGAGGGCTTTCTGTGCCTTTTCATCAGGGATTTCAAGCAACTGGAGAATGACTGGCTGGTCCTTGCCAAGCATCTCGCCAGATGCAATACGGAATAAGAGGGCGTAACCAATCTGGCCAGCAGCGCCAGTGACGGCAACGCGAACGGGTTTCTTGCTCATGGTGAGACTCCAGTGAAGTTTGAAAAGGTGAAAAATTGAGGGCGGCTTGGCTTGGGGATTTGCGGCAATCTAACCAACACGGACAAACGGATCTCCGGACTGAAAAAGCCACCTAAAACTGGGCGAGAGTGTACTCTGGTAAACCCTAAAAGTCAACGTCTTGTGTCTTATATAAGATATAATTTGAGCATTGGCACGCTAGCGCATTTGATGCGCAGAGCGACTGTTGCCGCAACACATTTATGACCGCCTCAAACACCACCCCCAATAACGCCAGCCAGCTTGGCCAATCAAGCGCGGCTGACGGCAGTGGTGGCCTGAGTGCGCCAGCGTTCAGCCCGCTGTACCAGCAAATCAAGGCGCAGATTCTGCAAAGCCTGCAAAATGCAGAGTGGCAACCCGGCGACGTGATCCCCAGCGAGTTCGACCTTGCCGCCCGCTTTGGCGTGAGCCAGGGAACCGTTCGTAAAGCCATCGATGAACTCGCCTCTGAAAATCTGCTGGTTCGCAAACAGGGTAAGGGAACATTTGTTGCAACACACGCCGAGCACCAAGTGCAGTACCGCTTTCTGCGTTTACACCCCGATGTGGGTACGGTGCAGAGCGAGGGGCCTGCAGAGCGGCAGATCATTTGGTGCCGCCGTGTGCGCGCGACTGCGGAGATTGCCAAGTTGTTGGGCCTGCGGACCGCAGAACCGCTGATCCACGTGCGTCGCGTGCTGCGACTTGGCGGTGTACCCACCATTTGCGAAGACATGTGGCTGCCCGCCGGACCCTTCAAAGGGCTAACGGTCGAGCAACTCAGCTCCTATCCGGGCGCCATGTACAGCCTATTTGAATCGACATTCGGTGTTCGGATGGTTCGCGCTGAGGAACGCATCAAGGCGACGACGCCTGACACTGAAACCGCAGCGCTGCTTGATGTCGCAACGCAGACACCGTTACTCAATGTCGAACGCATTGCATATACCTACAACAACCTGCCGATGGAACTGCGTCGCGCACTGTATAGGACAGACACACACCACTACAAAAACGAATTGAACTGAAATCAAAACGATGACAGCGCAATAGTCGTCTGCGCGACCCTTGACAAACATCGGCGACAAAAACTGTCAGCTATGTTCAGGGTTGTCAGGGAAATGAATGTTGCATTGCAATAGAATCGTCACGTTGGTGAGTGGTTACAAACCCGTTACAGGCAATCATCACGCGCCAAACGTTACGAACCGAAGCGTTTAAAACACAGGAAACACCCAACCATGACCCAGTTGAAGAAGCAGCGGCCCGAGTTCCGCAACATCAACGCACTCAAAGACCTCACAACCTACCGGCTGCCGCCCGCGGGTTGGGTTTCCATCCTGCATCGCGTCAGCGGCTTACTGATGTTCATCCTCATGCCCTTCATCATTTGGATGTTCGATAAATCAATCTCTTCTGAGCTGTCTTATGAGTACCTCACCTCTGCATTCTCGGAAGGCGTGAGCATCTATCCCGGTTGGTTCCTGAAATTAGTCGCCCTCGCACTGATCTGGGCCTACTTGCACCACTTCGTTGCTGGTGTACGGCACCTCTACATGGATGCAACGCATGCCGTAAGCAAAGAATTTGGCAAATCATCAGCTATCGCCACGCTGGCGATAGGGGTGGTTTTGACTGTTGTGTTGGGCGCCAAACTTTTTGGCGTCTACTGATCACCTCATCACCAAGGATTTTTCATGTCGGTAAATTTTGGTTCCAAGCGCGTCGTGACAGGCGCGCACTACGGTCTTCGTGACTGGATGGCACAACGCGCTACAGCGCTGTTAATGGCGTTATTCACCGTCATCTTGCTGGCACAAGTCATCTTCAGCAGTGGTCCCGTCACCTATGAAGTGTGGGCAGGCATTTTTGCCGCGCAATGGATGAAGGTTTTGACCTTCGTCGTGATCCTCGCCCTGCTGTATCACGTCTGGGTCGGCACGCGCGATATTTGGATGGACTACGTTAAGCCGGTGGGTCTGCGCTTGACCTTGCATTTGTTCACTTTGGTCTGGCTCGTGGCGTGCGCGGGTTGGTCCATTCAAGCTCTTTGGAGACTCTAAGCCATGACAGTCACTTCTTCTCTGCCAAAGCGTCGTTTTGACGTGATCATCGTTGGTGCGGGCGGTTCAGGCATGCGCGCATCACTGCAATTGGCACGTGCAGGCTTGAATGTCGCCGTACTTTCAAAAGTTTTCCCAACCCGTTCACACACTGTTGCAGCGCAAGGCGGCATCGGTGCCTCTTTGGGCAACATGTCTGAGGACAATTGGCACTACCACTTCTACGACACCATCAAGGGCTCTGACTGGCTGGGCGACCAGGACGCGATTGAGTTCATGTGCCGCGAAGCGCCAAAAGTGGTGTATGACCTGGAACACATGGGCATGCCCTTCGACCGCAACCCAGACGGCACCATTTACCAACGTCCATTTGGTGGCCACACGGCAAATTACGGTGAGAAGCCCGTCCAACGTGCCTGCGCGGCCGCTGACCGGACGGGGCACGCGATGTTGCACACCCTGTACCAACAAAACGTTGAAGCGCGCACCACATTTTTTGTTGAGTGGATGGCGCTGGATCTCATTCGCGACGCGGATGGTGACGTCGTCGGCGTCACCGCCATGGAAATGGAAACGGGTGATGTCTACATCCTCGAAGCCAAGACCACGCTGCTCGCTACGGGCGGCGCTGGCCGGATCTTTGCGGCGTCGACCAACGCCTTCATCAACACCGGTGATGGCCTCGGTATGGCAGCGCGCGCTGGCTTGCCGCTTCAAGACATGGAATTTTGGCAGTTCCACCCCACAGGCGTGGCTGGCGCTGGCGTGTTGCTGACCGAGGGATGCCGCGGTGAGGGAGCGATCCTTCTGAACAGCGAAGGCGAACGCTTCATGGAGCGCTACGCACCAACACTGAAGGACTTGGCGCCCCGTGACTTCGTGTCGCGTTGCATGGACCAGGAAATTAAGGAAGGCCGAGGCTGCGGGCCCAATAAAGACTACGTGTTGCTCAAACTTGACCATCTGGGTGCTGAAACCATCCACAAGCGTCTGCCATCGGTCTACGAGATCGGTGTGAACTTTGCAAACGTTGACATCACCCGTGAGCCGATTCCGGTTGTGCCCACCATCCATTACCAGATGGGCGGTATCCCCACGAACATCAACGGCCAAGTCGTCGCACCTGACGGTCAGGGTGGACAGCGTCCGGTGAACGGACTGTACGCTGTTGGCGAGTGCTCGTGCGTGAGCGTCCATGGCGCAAATCGTTTGGGAACCAACTCGCTGCTGGACCTGCTGGTCTTTGGCCGCGCGGCTGGTAACCACATCGTTGAGTTCAACGACAAGAACAAAGAGTACAAGCCGCTCCCAGCCGACGCAGCTGATAAGACGATGGCGCGCTTGGCACGACTCGAATCATCAACCGGTGGTGAGTACGCGCAAGACGTTGCTGATGAGATTCGTGCCACGATGCAAAAACACGCTGGCGTTTTCCGTACCCAGGCCTCAATGGACGAAGGCGTGGAGAAGATTAATGGGATGCGTGCGCGTGTCGATGCGATCCACTTGGCGGATAAATCAAAGACCTTCAACACCGCGCGTATTGAAGCGCTCGAGGTCGACAATTTGATCGAATGTGCCCAGTCAACCATGACTTCGGCCGCTGCGCGCACGGAGTGCCGTGGTGCGCACACGGTGAACGATTACGAGCGCCCTGCCGACGACGCGCAATTCCCATTAGGTCGGAACGACGCCGAATGGATGAAACACACCCTGTGGCACAGCGCCGACAACAGCTTGACATACAAACCAGTCAACTTAAAGCCGCTGACTGTCGAGTCAGTGCCGCCCAAAGTTCGTACTTTCTAACCCACGGAGCATCCCATCATGTCGAATACCCGCACATTCAAGATCTACCGTTACGATCCAGAAAAGGACGCCAAACCCTACATGCAGACCATCACCATCGAACTCGATGGTTCTGAGCGCATGTTGCTTGATGCTTTGATGAAGCTAAAGGCCATGGACCCCAGCATCTCCTTCCGCCGCTCATGTCGTGAGGGGGTTTGCGGTTCAGACGCCATGAACATCAACGGCAAAAACGGCTTGGCGTGTCTGACCAACCTGCGCACCCTGCCAGACACGATCACCCTAAAGCCGCTGCCAGGTCTACCGGTTGTGCGCGATTTGATCGTGGACATGACCCTGTTTTTCAAGCAGTACAACTCGATCAAGCCCTACTTGGTTAATCACTCACAAGCGCCTGATAAAGAGCGTTTGCAATCCCCAGTTGAACGTGATGAGCTGAACGGCCTGTATGAGTGCATCTTGTGCGCAAGCTGCTCAACCAGCTGCCCCAGCTTCTGGTGGAACCCGGACAAATTCGTCGGTCCCGCTGGCTTGCTACAGGCCTATCGTTTTATTGCGGATAGCCGCGATGAGGCGACAGCCGAGCGTTTGGATAACTTGGAAGACCCCTACCGCTTGTTCCGCTGTCACACCATCATGAACTGTGTTGATGTCTGCCCCAAGGGATTGAACCCCACGAAGGCGATCGGCAAGATCAAAGAGATGATGGTTCTGCGAGCCGTCTAAGCCCGTAGCGCTATGACCCCAACAAGTCCCCTTCTTGGCGAACGCGAGTTGAGCAAGCTCAAGTGGCGTTGTCGTCGGGGCTTGCTCGAAAATGACCTCTTCATCGAGCGTTTTTTCAAGCAATACGAAGCGGCGTTGACAGTCGATCAGGCTCAGGCCATGACCGATCTGATGGATTTATCCGACAACGATTTGTTAGACCTGTTGCTGGGCCGTAAAGAGCCTGAAGGTGCATTGGCAACTGCAGATGTACTGGCGCTTTTGAAACAAATGCGTGCAACAACCCATTAACCGAAACAAGGAAACCGTGTCATGAAATTGTCTGACAACAAAGCCACGCTGTCTTTCAGCGATGGCAGCCCGAGCATTGAAATGCCCGTCTACAGCGGTAGCGTCGGCCCAGACGTGGTTGACATCCGAAAGCTCTATGGCCAAACCGGCATGTTCACGTATGACCCTGGTTTCTTATCGACAGCGGCATGCCAGTCCACCATCACTTACATTGATGGTGATAAGGGCGAATTACTGTATCGCGGCTATCCCATTGAGCAATTGGCGACCAAGTGCGATTACATGGATACGTGCTACCTGCTGCTGAATGGTGAGTTACCCAATGCGCAGCAAAAAAAGGACTTTGACTATTTGGTGACGAGTCACACCATGGTCAATGAACAGATGCAGTATTTTCTGCGTGGTTTCCGCCGCGATGCGCACCCGATGGCCGTCTTGACGGGCTTGGTTGGTGGTATGTCTGCGTTCTACCATGACAGCACCGACATTACGAACCCAGAGCATCGGCACATTGCGGCCATCCGTCTAATTGCCAAGATGCCGACATTGGTGGCGATGGCCTATAAATACAAAATTGGTCAACCTTACATCTACCCGAAGAACTCTCTGAACTACGCGGGTAACTTCTTGCACATGATGTTCGCAACGCCATGTGAAGAATACAAAGTCAATCCCGTGCTTGAACGCGCGCTTGACCGCATTTTCATCTTGCATGCAGATCACGAGCAAAACGCCTCGACATCGACGGTGCGTTTGTGCGGCTCGTCTGGGACCAACCCATTTGCGGCCATTGCAGCCGGGGTCGCGTGTTTGTGGGGTCCCGCGCACGGCGGCGCGAACGAGGCTTGCCTGAATATGTTGGAAGACATCCAACGCATGGGCGGTCTCGCCAAAGTCGGTGAATTCATGGAGCAGGTGAAGGACAAAAACTCCGGCGTGCGCCTGATGGGCTTTGGTCACCGCGTCTACAAAAATTACGATCCCCGCGCCAAACTCATGCAAGAGACCTGCAAAGAGGTACTGCAGGAAATGGGGCTCGAGAACGATCCGTTGTTCAAGCTGGCGATGGCACTCGAGAAGATTGCTTTGGAAGACGACTACTTTGTGTCTCGCAAGCTTTACCCCAACGTCGATTTCTACTCCGGCATTGTCCAGCGCGCGATTGGGATTCCAGTCAACCTGTTCACGGGTATCTTCGCGCTGGCGCGCACGTCAGGCTGGATTGCCCAATTGAACGAAATGATGGGAGACCCCGAGTACAAGATCGGTCGTCCCCGCCAGTTGTTTACTGGCCCCGTCGCCCGCACTGTCAAAGCGATCGCAGACCGTTAATCAAGCCGGCACGGCAACTCCAGGTTGCGCAGTAAAAACCCGCCGACGACCGCGTTGGCGGGTTTTTTTTGGCCTTTGATCACGCCTTACGCACACTCCTGCATGGGCACGGGTAGCAGCCCGGCCTTACGCAGCGCCATGGTCCCTACGATGCGCGCGCCGGCCTGAATGGACAGTTGCGTCGCCAGCATGTGCCCATCAAAATTTGCTGACGCCGCACACGCAATCTGACCCGCGGCCACCATCTTCCCCGTGACCTGGCCTGCTAGGAAAATCGTATCCGCATGCACAGTCCCCACCACGTAGCCAGAGGGACCGATGGTGACAATCGACGACTTCGCCATCACATTTCCCAACACGCAACCATCGATCTGCAGCCTGGTTGTGCTGATTTTCAAGTCACCGGAAAGGGTGAGGCCTCGACTCACCAGCGCGAGTGATCTGTCGGATGCCAGCGACACCCAACGCCCCCCCATCACCCACGCAGTTAAACGGTTTACCAACATATTGACACCAAGGCGAATCCAATCAAACTCAAATCTTATGTCTTTATACAATTTAAGTACTCTTAAATACGAAAATAATAGAGATAATTGGAAAAAAGTAATTTTTTAGAATAAATAAACTCAAACTTATTTGAGTTGACGCGCACAGGCCGTGTTGCGTGGGAAACGACCCTACAGCGAATAAAATAGTGGGTTCACATCGAGGAATAGCCATGCAGCGTACGCTTTACGACAAAATTTGGGACGAACACGTTGTACACACCGAGGAGGACGGCACGTCGATCCTCTACATTGATCGCCATTTGGTTCATGAGGTCACCAGCCCCCAGGCGTTTGAGGGCCTGCGACAGGCAAACCGACCCCTTTGGCGCGCCAGCTCGATCGTGGCAACGGCTGACCACAACACGCCAACGACCGGCTGGGAAAAGGGTTACGACGGCATCTCTGACCCCATCTCCAAAGAGCAAATCGTCACACTGGACAACAACATGGCGGCGTTTGGTTCGGCGGCTTACTTTCCCTTCATGTCCAAGCGGCAAGGGATCGTGCACGTGATTGGTCCTGAAAACGGTGCGACGCTCCCTGGCATGACAGTCGTGTGCGGCGACTCTCACACGTCAACCCACGGTGCTTTTGGTGCTTTGGCGCATGGCATCGGCACCAGCGAGGTCGAGCACGTCATGGCTACACAAACCTTGCTTGCCAAAAAAGCCAAGAACATGATCGTCCGCGTGAATGGCCAGCTGCCGACCGGCTGTACCGCAAAGGATGTGGTTTTGGCGATCATCGGACGTATCGGAACCGCGGGTGGTACCGGTTACACCATTGAGTTTGCGGGCAGCGTCATTCAGTCACTCTCGATCGAAGGCCGTATGACTGTCTGCAACATGGCGATCGAGGCTGGCGCGCGCGCCGGTTTAGTCGCCGTTGATGACAAGACCATTCAGTACGTCAAAGGTCGACCATTCGCCCCCACGGGCCCAGAGTGGGATCAAGCCGAAGCGCATTGGCGGACCCTCAAGTCAGACCCACAAGCCGTTTTCGACGAAACCGTGGTGATCGATGGGGCCAGCATCGAACCTCAAGTCACCTGGGGTACATCGCCAGAGATGGTCACGGGCGTCACGGGCCATGTGCCTGATCCTGAAAAGATCAAAGACCCGACCAAGCGCGATGCCGCGGAGCGTGCTTTGGCTTACATGGGCCTGGAACCGGGCAAACCCATCAACGACATCTTTGTTGACAAGGTATTCATTGGTTCTTGCACCAACAGCCGCATCGAGGATATGCGCGCGGCTGCTGCGGTCGTTAAAAAATTGGGACAGCGCGTCGCGCGCAACATCAAGGTCGCCATGGTCGTTCCCGGCTCAGGCTTGGTGAAGGCACAAGCTGAACAGGAAGGGTTGCACGAAATCTTCAAAGCAGCTGGTTTTGAATGGCGTGAACCAGGATGCTCCATGTGCTTGGCAATGAACGCTGACCGCCTTGAGCCCGGCGAGCGCTGCGCATCAACCAGCAACCGCAATTTTGAGGGCCGGCAAGGCGCTCAAGGTCGCACCCATTTGGTTAGCCCAGCCATGGCCGCTGCCGCCGCCGTGATGGGGCATTTCGTCGATGTTCGAACCATCGCCTAAGGCATAACTGAGTCTGCACAAATGCAAAAATTCAATATACATACCGGTGTCGTCGCACCGATGGATCGTGAGAATGTTGACACCGACGCCATCATTCCCAAGCAATTCTTAAAGTCAATTCGCAAGACAGGCTTTGGGCCCAATCTCTTCGACGAGTGGCGCTATCTGGATGCGGGCTTCCCTGGGCAAGATCCAGCAAGCCGCAAACCCAACCCAGATTTCATCCTCAATCAAAGCCGCTACCAAGGTGCGTCCATCTTGTTGGCGCGTAAAAATTTCGGCTGCGGCTCATCGCGCGAGCACGCGCCCTGGGCGATTGATCAATACGGCTTCCGCGCCATTCTGGCGCCAAGCTTCGCTGATATCTTTTTCAATAACTGTTTTAAAAACGGTTTGTTACCGATTGTTTTGCCGGAGGCAACAATCGCCAAATTGTTTGACGAAACCGCTGCGTTCCCTGGCTTCGAGCTCACTATCGACCTGCCAGCCCAGCTGATACGCGGTAGCCAAATCGGCGAGATTCCTTTCGATGTGCAGGCGTTTCGTAAGCACTGTTTGGTCAATGGTTTAGACGATATCGGCTTGACGCTGTTGCATAAGGACAAGATCAAGGCTTTCGAAGCTCAACGCTTGGCGCGTATGCCTTGGCTCGCACACACCATGCCCAACAGCGGCGCTTAACCCTCCTCGCACGCGACTCTTGATGCGTGCGCCCATACCCTCTTACTAATTTTCAGCGCATGGCAAAAATTGCAGTTCTCCCCGGTGATGGCATCGGCCCCGAAATTATCGACGAAGCCGTCAAGGTACTAAAGGTACTCAACCTGCCACTCGAGATGGCCTCAGCGCCCGTGGGTGGAGCCGGCTACGAGGCCAGTGGTCACCCTTTACCCGACGCCACACTTCAACTGGCGAAGGACAGCGACGCCATTTTGTTTGGTGCCGTTGGCGACTGGAAATACGACACCCTTGACCGTCCGCTGCGGCCGGAACAAGCGATCCTCGGCTTGCGCAAAGCGTTGGGGTTGTTCGCTAACTTCCGACCTGCCATTTGTTATGAGCAGTTAACCCATGCCTCCAGCCTCAAACCCGAATTGGTCGCTGGCCTAGATATCCTCATCATCCGCGAACTCACAGGCGATATTTACTTTGGTCAGCCCCGTGGCCGTCGTGTGGCGACGGATGGGCACTTCCCGGGTGCTGAAGAGGCGTTTGACACCATGCGTTACTCCCGCCCTGAGATTGAACGCATTGCGCATGTCGCGTTCCAAGCCGCACGTAAACGCCAAGGGCGTGTAACCAGTGTCGACAAGGCGAACGTTTTAGAGACGTTCCAATTCTGGAAGGATGTCGTCACTGATGTCGCCAAGGAATACCCCGACGTCACGCTGGATCACATGTATGTCGATAACGCGGCGATGCAACTCGTTAAAGAACCCAAACGCTTTGACGTGGTCGTCACTGGCAATATGTTTGGCGATATCTTGAGTGATGAGGCATCCATGCTGACAGGCTCCATTGGCATGTTGCCATCGGCCAGCTTGAACACCAAAAACCAAGGTTTATACGAGCCCAGCCACGGTAGCGCGCCCGATATCGCTGGCAAAGGTATTGCCAATCCACTGGCAACGATCCTCTCTGCAGCGATGATGTTGCGTTACTCGCTTAACGACGCGGCCAACGCTGATCGCATCGAATCCGCCGTCAAAGATGTGCTGGCGCAGGGACTCCGCACACCGGATATTTACAGCGATGGCACGCGCAAAGTTGGCACCGCCGAAATGGGTGATGCGGTAGTCCAAGCCCTTCAGAAATAAAATTTTTAATTACAGCAAATAGCGAGTACAGCAATGGCATCGAACAGTGCATTGGTTTCAGGTAACGTGGTCGGCCTGGTTGGTTGGCGCGGTATGGTCGGCTCGGTCCTGATGGACCGCATGGCGGCCGAGGGTGACTTTGACCTCATCGAACCGATCTTTTTCTCGACCTCCAACGTGGGCGGCGCCGCACCCGCTTGGGCAAAAAATGAGCCTAAGCTGCAAGATGCGTATGACATTGATGCCTTGAAACGCTGCGACGTTATCCTCACCGCGCAAGGCGGTGACTACACGACAGCCGTTTTCGAAAAGCTCCGCGCAGCCGGTTGGCACGGCCACTGGATCGATGCCGCATCAAGCTTGCGCATGTCCACTGACGCTGTGATCGTGTTGGATCCCGTCAACATGAATGTCATCGCAGACGCCGCAGCGAAAGGCGGTAAAAACTGGATCGGGGGTAACTGCACGGTCAGTTGCATGTTGATGGGTGTGGGTGCCCTCTACAAGGCGGGCTTGGTCGAGTGGATGAGCACGCAGACCTACCAAGCCGCCTCAGGCGGTGGCGCGCAACACATGCGCGAGTTACTGACGCAATACGGCACCATCAACCAATCGGTCAAACACCTGCTAGACGACCCCAAGAGTGCGATTCTTGAAATTGACCGTCAGGTCGTCGAGACCCAGCGCGGCTTGAGCGCAGAAGAAACCGCTAATTTTGCCGTGCCACTGGGTGGCTCATTGATTCCTTGGATCGACAAGGACCTGGGTAATGGCATGTCCAAGGAAGAATGGAAGGGCATGGCGGAAACCAACAAAATTCTGGGTCTGGGATCAGACTTTGGCTCCAGCGCTATCCCCGTCGATGGTTTCTGCGTACGTGTTGGCGCGATGCGCTGTCACAGCCAAGCCCTGACCTTCAAGTTGAAGAAAGATGTGCCCCTGGCCGACATCGAAGCAATGATCGCCAACGACAACGAATGGGTTTCCGTGGTGCCTAACACCCGTGAGGCAACGATTCGTGACTTGACGCCCGTGAAGGTGACTGGCACGATGAACATCCCCGTTGGTCGAATCCGCAAATTGGCCATGGGCCCGGCGTACGTCGGTGCGTTCACCATCGGTGACCAACTGCTGTGGGGTGCGGCGGAACCGTTGCGCCGTATGCTGCGCATTTTGCTGACACATTAAAAAGCGATACCCTGCCATGAGCCATACGATTCGCCACATCTGCACCGCGCACGGCCGACGCGCCGGTAAATCAGTCGTCGTTGCCCTGATGACTTTGGCCTGCTCGATGGCTGCATGGGCAGTTGAGTTCGGTGCCGTCACTGTCAACAGCCAGCAAGGTCAACCGCTCAATGCGGATGTCGTTCTGGTCGATCTGCCGGTGCCGTCAGCAGCTGATATTGCCGTGACCGCGACCGATGCGAGTGAATGGCCCGGCCTCACCGCTACTGCGCGTTCCAAGCCTGATGGCGTGATTTATGTCCATATCGAGACCATCAAGGCTGTCGACAAAAGCGAACTCACGCTTCAATTCGACATCCGCTACCCTACGACCCCGGCGACCAATGGCGTCGCACTGGTAGCGACGCTTCAGCGGTCAGTCACACTGGCGATTCCAGCGGCTACTTTGGCCGTTCAGGCACCCCGAGTGCAGGGCCCCGTGAGCCTGGATGTGGTGCGCGGCACCACGGCCAGCGAAATTGTTTACGAGCGTCTGACAGATGCCCGTGCCAATGGGGCGACGATGAGTCAGATGTTGGTCGCGTTGCAAAACCAAAACCCAGACGCATTTATCGAGTCAAACGTCAATCTGATCAAGGCCGGTAAGACCATTCGGTTGCCCTCGACCGCTGCGGTCTTGTCAATAGATGCGAAGCTGGCCGCTGAAACTGTGGCGGCCCAAAACCAGGCATTCAAGGCGCGTAAGCAACGCTTGGCTGATCAGGCCAAGCAGGCCAAAGCCACCCAAGACCCCACCAAAGGCTCGGTACAAACTGCCGCATCTGAACCTGCGGTGACCGGTGACCGCCTCGAATTGGCCGCCGCCGAAGGAGCGAACCAACAAGCCGATACCTTGGCCAAACAAGCCGCTGAGGCCGAACGCGTCGCGGCTGAGGAGGCTACAGCCGAACGTGTGAAAGCACTTGAGGCACTCACCGCCCAAGCCAACACCTCTGCAGTCAGCTCCTCGGGCGGCGCCAATGCAGCCAACGATACCGTGGCTAACAGCGATCCTGTCATCACAGCCCCCGCGTTACCTGCATCGACGCAAGCTGAAGCCCCTCAGCCCGAAGTTGCGACCGGGCTGATGGATCGGGTACGTGCCCATCCCATTTGGGAGCATCCACAGGTACAAAACCCGTTCTTCAAACCATTCCTGATCCTGCTCGCTCTGATCTTGGTGTGGGTGTTCTGGCCTCGCCGGTTCGCGCCAGCGACTGACCCCGAGCTGGACCCTAACCTTTACAGCCCCGATGTCAGCCAAGCTCTCAGCCAGGCGCGCGCTGAAGCAGCAACCGCCGAGGTGCCGCAAAACGCTGATTTGCCGGTCGGGGGCGACCCGCTGACGCGCGCCAATGCCTTGTGGTCCGAGGGCGCGTATGAGCTCGCCATCCACACGATCAACTCGGGCATCGCTCAGCGACCTGATCGCTCTGACTACTACATGGCGCTGCTCAACTTCCATCTGCAACAAGGTGCGAATTTGGCATTTGAAGCCACAGCACGTGACTTGCAAACCATCGTTGATGAAGACAGCGCTGAGTGGGCCCAGTGCTGCGACTGGGGCCAACGCCTTGACCCAGGTAACCCGCTTTATGGCCCCGTGAAACAGCGGGATATCAACCAGGTCACTTCCCTTAAAGCCAGCGACCTCGATTTGTGACCGTCGAAGCCGCTACACCGGGCGCGCCGGCGCTCCAGCGGGTGGCGTTGGGCGTCAGTTACGATGGCCGTGCGTACAACGGCTGGCAGAGCCAAGCGGACGGCAACACTGTCCAAGATCAATTGGAAACCGCGCTGCAGTCCTTTGCCACTGGACCAAAGCCCAGTACGCTGTGCGCCGGACGTACCGATGCAGGCGTGCATGGGCTCATGCAGGTTGTTCACTTTGACACCCCTATCACGCGTGACCCACTGTCTTGGGTGCGCGGGACCAATCGCTACCTGCCCCGAGACATCGCCATTCAGTGGGCCCATTTCGTACCACGCGAATTCCATGCCCGGGCCAGTGCCCTGACCCGTCGTTATGCCTACATTTTGTACGCGGGACGCGTGCGCCCCACCATCGATCGGGCACGGGTCGGATGGATTCACCACTCAGTTGACGTAGATGCCATGCGAGCGGCGGCCAGCTGCCTCACCGGCACCCACGACTTTAGCTCCTTCAGGGCGTCGCAGTGCCAATCTCACACGCCTATCAAAACTTTGGAGCCCATTCGTCTGAAAACCCGCGGGGCTTATGTCAGATTGGACTTCGAGGCCAATGCGTTCTTGCACCACATGATTCGAAACATCGTGGGGTGCCTGGTCGATATTGGTATAGGCCGACAACAACCAGAGTGGTTAAACGAGGTGTTGGCCGCCCGAAGTCGCAGTGCCGCCTCGCCAACTTTCAGCGCTGATGGTCTATTTTTTTTGGGTCCACGTTATCCCGAGGCATTTGGCTTGCCCACCCACTGCGATCCCTTTGATGGGCTGCCCCTTTAAACTGTGGCCATGACAACGCCTCCAAAAATCAAAATATGTGGCCTCACCCGGACATCAGACGTCGATGAGGCGGTCGCGGCCGGGGCGGATTACATCGGCTTGGTTCGTTACGAACCCAGTCCGCGTTATGTCGATGACGTAACCCTTAAAACGTTAAGTGAGCGCTTACCTTCAAACGTCGTCCCAGTTTTACTGTTTGTGAATGCCACGGCAGAAAAGATACGGGCCGGTTTGGCCATCGCACCCAATGCCCTGCTGCAATTCCATGGTGACGAACCGCCAAACGCCTGCACCGCTTATGGACGACCATTCTGGAAAGCGGCGCGTATTCCCACTGCGCCCGGCGCAGAGGGCTTCGATCTTTTACAATTTACGCACACCTACGCTGAAGCCGATGCGGTACTGCTCGATGCAAAGATCGATGCCTACGGCGGTGGTGGAAAAACTTTTGATTGGACAGCTTTCCCTTGGTCACACCCCGAACTAAACGCCAATCGTCGCCTCGTTTTGTCTGGTGGGCTCACACCTGCAAACGTGATCGATGGCATTCGTACCACCAGCCCTTGGGGCGTTGATGTCAGCTCCGGCGTGGAGCAAACCAAAGGCATCAAGGACCCTGAGCTGATGCACGCCTTTTGTGATGCCGTTCGGGCCACTGCCGTCCGTTAGGTGACCGGCGCTTAGTCGCCAATTCCAAGCAATCGAGATAACCATGAATTACCAACAACCCGATGCCCGTGGCCATTTTGGTCCTTACGGCGGCGCTTTCGTTAGCGAGACATTGACGCATGCCATCGCAGAGCTGAACGACGCGTACGCCAAGTACCAACACGACCCTGATTTCTTGAGTGAATTCAAAAACGAGCTGGCCCACTTCGTCGGCCGGCCCAGCCCCATCTACCATGCCGCGCGCATGAGCCGCGAAGTCGGTGGCGCACAAATTTATTTGAAGCGTGAAGACCTCAACCACACCGGCGCGCACAAAATCAACAACGTGATTGGCCAAGCCATGCTGGCCAAGCGCATGGGTAAACCGCGCGTGATCGCCGAGACAGGTGCGGGCCAACATGGCGTTGCGACTGCCACCATTTGTGCACGCTACGGATTGGAGTGTGTGGTTTACATGGGTAGCGAGGACGTCAAGCGCCAAAGCCCCAACGTCTATCGCATGAAGCTATTGGGCGCGACTGTCGTACCGGTCGAGTCAGGTAGCCGCACGCTAAAGGATGCGCTCAACGAAGCGATGCGAGATTGGGTCACCAATGTTGAGAATACGTTCTACATCATCGGTACCGTTGCAGGCCCGCACCCCTACCCGATGATGGTGCGCGACTTCCAGCGCATCATCGGCGATGAGTGTCTGACTCAAATGCCCGCCATGGCGCAGCGCCAACCAGATGCGGTGGTCGCCTGCGTTGGAGGCGGCAGTAACGCCATGGGTATTTTTTACCCCTACATTCCCCACACCGATGTTCGCCTGATCGGCGTAGAAGCAGCGGGTGAAGGTCTGGATAGCGGGCACCATAGTGCATCTATCAGTCGGGGGAGCCCTGGTGTGCTGCACGGAAACCGGACCTATCTCCTGCAGGATGACCTTGGCCAAATTACGGAAACGCACTCGGTCAGCGCCGGACTTGACTACCCCGGCGTGGGCCCCGAGCACGCCTACCTGGCGGATATCAAGCGTGCTGAATACGTGGGAATCACCGACCAAGAGGCCTTGGATGCCTTCCATTACTTGTGCCGGACTGAGGGCATCATTCCTGCGCTTGAATCCAGCCACGCCGTTGCCCACGCGATGAAGATGGCCAAGACCATGTCGCCCGAACAGATTATTTTGGTCAACCTCTCCGGTCGCGGTGACAAAGACATCGGCACTGTGGCTGACCTCAGTCAGGCCGATTTCTATTGCCGACCCAGTTGCCGTGGGCAATCAGTCAAGGGACAAGATGGCGTATCGGTTGTGGAGTTTGCCAAATGAGCCGTATTCAAACCTGTTTAAGCGCGCTCGCTGCGCAAGGGCGCCGTGCACTCATCCCGTACATCACAGCTGGCTACCCTTACCCCAACGTGACCCCCACGGTCATGCACGAGATGGTCAAAAGTGGCGCTGACATCATTGAACTGGGTGTTCCTTTTTCTGACCCGATGGCCGATGGCCCTGTGATTCAAAAAGCCGGTGAAGCGGCGTTGCGCCATGGAATCGGTATGCAGCAGGTGCTCGACATGGTGAGAGCCTTCCGCGCGCAGGATGCAGAAACACCAGTTGTCCTAATGGGCTATGCCAACCCCATTGAACGCTTCGACGGCCTGCACGGCCAGCGCGCTTTTGTCAATGCGGCCAAAGCGGCAGGCGTTGACGGCATTTTGGTCGTGGACTACCCCCCTGAAGAATGTGAGTCGTTTGCCGCCGACCTGCGGGCGCAGGACATGGACCTGATCTTCCTACTGGCCCCTACGTCCACTGACGAGCGAATGGCCTTGGTCGGCAAACTGGCGACTGGCTACGTCTACTACGTTTCGCTCAAAGGTGTCACTGGTGCAGGTCACCTGGACACGGACGCCGTGGCTGCCATGCTGCCCCGCATTCGCCAATTCATTAAGATTCCGGTCGGCGTCGGTTTCGGTATCCGTGATGCCGCGACCGCCAAAGGCGTTGGCATCGGCGCTGACGCGGTGGTGATTGGTAGCAAAGTGATTCAAATCGCAGAGGGCGAATCTGAAGCCAACGTCGGTCCAGCCGTAGGCGCCTTTCTAACCGAAATAAGACAGGCACTCGACACCTTACCGCCGCTTTAAGCGGCGCACTGCACGCGCTCAATTCTTTTAAAATTCCAAGACCGCCCCCCACAAGGGGCTTGCTTGAAAAGGTCCCCCTATGTCCTGGCTCGAGAAACTACTGCCTCCCCGAATCACACAAATCAACGCCAGCAAGCGTCGCAGCGTGCCCGAAGGTGTGTGGACCAAATGCGGCGGTTGTGAGGCCGTGCTTTACAACTCTGACCTAGAAAAAAATGCTTTTGTGTGCCCCCATTGTGATCACCACCACCGGATGGGTGCACGGGCACGCTTGGACTACTTTTTAGATCAAGGCGGGCGCTACGACATCGGCCAAGAGGTCGAACCCTTGGATGCGTTGAAGTTCAAAGACAGCCGCAAGTACCCTGAGCGACTCAAAGAGGCCACGAAAGCCACCGGTGAGACCGACGCCCTCGTCGTAATGGGCGGTAGTGTCATGAACATGAGTGTGATTGCAGCTGCATTTGAATTTGAATTCATGGGTGGCAGCATGGGTAGTGTTGTGGGTGAGCGCTTCGTTCGTGGCGTCGAGCAGGCGATCGAAAACAAGTGCCCCTTCATCTGTTTCACCGCTACGGGTGGCGCGCGCATGCAAGAGGGTTTGTTGTCGTTGATGCAAATGGCTAAAACCAACGCTGCTTTGACGCGTTTAGCTAAAAAGCGCTTGCCCTACATCAGCGTGCTAACCGACCCTACGATGGGCGGGGTGAGCGCTGGCTTTGCGTTTATGGGTGACGTCGTGATCGCAGAGCCTAAAGCCTTGATCGGTTTTGCAGGTCCTCGCGTAATTGAAAACACCGTGCGCGTGAAATTACCCGAAGGATTTCAACGCGCAGAGTTCCTGCAAGAAAAAGGTGCTGTCGATCTGATTTGCGATCGACGCGAGCTACGCGAGCGGGTGGCTAACTTGATGGCCATGCTGCAACGACAGAGCGCCGACGCGGTCAGTTAAGCAAGCGGCGCAGCGAGAGCTGCGCTCAGGGTAACTTTGACAGCGCGTGCATGTAGATGGGGTCCACCATCAGGGCGTCCCATTCTATGCCCGGCGCTTTGGGTAATAAGTTGAGGCGCCGGTAGGCGCTTTCTTCGTTAATCGCCCACTCGTTGCGCAGCAGTGCTTCAGTCATACCGTCGATCAGGGCGTCAATTGGCGCACCATCGTCCACAACACACTGGTTGCACAGCAAGACCAGGTCGCATCCTGCATTCAAGGCATGAATCGCCGCCGTTGTCGCGTCGACAGCCTTGCCGCCAATCTCGCGTGCACCCGCCATGCTCAAGTCATCGCTGAATACCGCTCCTTGGAAACCAAGTTGGCCACGCAGGATCTCTTGTAACCAACGCGCAGAAAAACCGGCTGGGCGGTCATCGACCTTGGGATAAACGACGTGCGCAGGCATCACCGCGGTCAGGCTGTTGCTCAGCCAAGCGTAGGGCATCGCATCGTCCGCCAAAATGGCTCGCAGCCCACGTTTGTCGACTGGAATATCGGTATGGGAATCTGCTGCGACAAAACCATGCCCGGGAAAATGTTTACCGCAGTTGGCCATACCCGCCTGCAAAAGGCCCTGCATGATGCTGCGCGCCAACGCAGCTGTCACTGCCGGATCGCGGTGGAAAGCACGATCCCCAATCACGCCGCTAGCCCCAAAGTCCAAATCCAGGATGGGGGCAAAGGTGAAATCCACGCCACATGCGCGTAACTCGGCACCCATCACATAACCGCAGGCCGTCGCTGCATCCATAGCGGATAAGGCGGCATGTGCCGCATGCGGCGCGCGACGCGACGCCTCAAACCAAGCGGTGCCCAACGCACGCATCGCTGGAATATGCGTAAAGCCATCTTGCTTGAAGCGCTGAACGCGACCCCCTTCATGGTCGACGCAAATCAACAAGTCCTCTCTTACTGCTTTGACTTCGGCGCAGAGCGCTGTGAGCGCTGCGCGGTCTTTCCAATTGCGACCAAAAAGAATGATGCCGCCCACGAGTGGGTGCGAAAGACGTCGCACATCTTGTGGCGTCAATTGGTGACCAGCGACATCAATGATCAAAGGGGCGTGGGGGCTCATGTGGGGATCACCATTCAATAAATTCAGGACAGTGCAGTAGGGTTGAGGGTCTGACTAACGATAACGTGACTGGTCGCGTAGGCGGATTCATCACTCACCGTGACGTGCGCGCACCACTGCCGCTCGTCAAACCAAGTCGCCAGCGCACCACTCAATGCGATGTACGGCTGGCCACTTGGCGCATTCAATATTTCGCAATGCCGCCATGTCATGGGCATTCGCATCCCTAGTCCAATGGCTTTGCTAAAGGCCTCTTTCGCCGAGAAGCGCGTCGCAACATACCGCATACCTCGGTCTGGGTAACGCGCCGAGCGTGCTCGCCACACTTGTAGCTCACGGGGACCCAAGACTTTTTCTGCGAATCGATCGCCGTGGCGTACCAAAGCGCGCTCAATGCGAACCACCTCGCAGATATCGGTCCCAATTCCAACAATCATTGCAATGCAGCGAGATAGGCTTTCACGGTTGCCGCATAGCCGTGTTCAAGCGCTTCGGCAATCAAAGCGTGTCCGATCGACACCTCGGACACGCCGGGTACCGTTGAGATGAAGGTCGACAAGTTGTCGAGATTAAGGTCATGTCCGGCGTTAACTCCCAACCCACTTGCCAGTGCCGCTCTTGCCGACTCGACATAAAGGGCTGTCACCATGGCTTGATCTGGCGTCCCGTAGGCGCGGGCATAGGCCTCTGTGTAGAGCTCAACGCGATCTGCCCCCAAAGCGGCCACGGCAACCATCGCCTCGGGCACGGGATCCATGAATAGACTCACACGCACGCCCCAGGCTTTTAATTGGGCGATGATGGGTTGGAGTTGCAACGCATCTTGCGGGAATTGCCAGCCATGGTCTGACGTGAACTGATCAACGGCATCGGGTACCAAAGTGCACTGTGCCGGACGAGTTGCCTCCACAAAAGCCATCAGGTTATGGTGCGGATTTCCCTCGATATTGAACTCAATGTGGGGGTACTGCTTTAGCAACTCGGCTATTTCGTACACATCGGTTGCACGGATATGCCGCTCGTCCGGGCGCGGGTGAACGGTGATACCGGCGGCGCCAGCCTCAATACACAGCTGTGCAGCGCGAAGGACAGACGGAATACCCAGATGACGTGTATTGCGAATCAACGCCACTTTATTCACATTGACCGACAATGCGGTGACGGTTTTATGGTCGGGAGCAGCCATGGCTAAGGCATCCTTCGTGGGTTGCGAACCTGTGTATTGTCCCAGCTTTTCACAGGGTCGCCGGTGATACAGGCTGACCCAGTGTTTGTTGACCCAAGGCATTCACATCAAGCCACATTTGGCGCGTTTTAAACACGCTGACACCGCTATGGTCTTGCAGTAGCGCACGCAGTTGCGGGCGTAATGCGGGCGATAAGCCCTGACACGCTCGCACCGTTTCACGCCACGGCGCTGCGCCTTGCATGGCTCGCTCCAAACGCTGCCACTGAGCGCCTGTGAGGGCATCAACCGCATCTTCAGGCGCATGCATCAACCCCGCTTGCGGGCGTAAACGATAGGTTTGCTCAGGTACCACGTCGGTCAGTGCGGCGCTTTCTTGGGACAAGGTGGGCAACACGCCCAGATCACGGAGCACGAAAAGCTCAAAGGCGCGTGCCACATTCAGCAAGGTTTCAACGCGACCAGATAGGTCGCGAACGGCTTGATCGTAGATATCAAATAATCGCGGGTGCGGATCATCACGTGCCAATAAACGCAACAGCAACTCATTCAGGTAAAAACCAGTCAGCAGCGCTTCACCCTGCGGCATGACAGCGCCCCCCTGCCACTGGGCGGCACGCAGGGTTCTGACCTCTGCATCCCCACGCCAACTCAGCCACAGAGGCTGCAGTGGCAACAGAATCGGGCGAAATTGTGAGGCGGGTTTTTTGGCCCCCTTCGCCACGACCGCTAGTCGACCAAAATCGCGGCTCCAAATGTCCAAAATGAGGCTGCTTTCGCTCCAGTCGTAACGGTGCAAAACATAGGCCGTCTGGTCCTGAACACGCGTAATTGCCATGGACCAAATGCTTACTCGTAGCCGAAGGACCGCACACGAGCCTCGCTGTCAGCCCAGCCAGATTTCACCTTCACCCAGAGCTCGAGGAAAACTTTGCCATCAATGAGATTTTCCAGTTCGTGCCGGGCCTCGGTACCGATACGTTTTAACTTTTCACCGCCTTCGCCAATGATCATTCCTTTGTGCCCCTCGCGCTCTACAACAATCGTGGCTGCGATTCGGCGAAGGTTGCCCTCCTCCTCAAACTTGTCAATCACTACGGTGGAGGTGTAGGGCAATTCATCGCCCGTCAGACGAAAAATCTTTTCACGAATAATCTCTGCCGCCAGGAAGCGCTCACTCTTATCGGTCAATTCGTCTGGGGGATAAATCCACTCTTGCGTCGGTAAATACCGCTCGCAAATAGCGAAGACCCGGTTCACATCGCGTATTGTTTTGGCAGACATGGGGACGTATTCTGCAAACGGATGCCGCTCTTGCATGCTGGCCAACCAGGGTGCGATATCACCCCGGCGGTGAATCAGGTCGAGCTTGTTGGCTAACAGGATGGTCGGAATTCCGCTGGGAAGTTGCGCCAAAACTTTCGCATCATCCAAACCAAAGCGGTTCGCCTCGACCATGAAGACAATCAAGTCGACATCACTGATCGCCCCCAAAACGGTTCGATTCAACGAGCGGTTGAGCGCATTTGCATGGCGCGTTTGAAAGCCTGGTGTATCGACAAACACAAATTGCGTGGCGCCTACCGTTCGGATGCCCGTGATACGGTGGCGCGTGGTTTGCGCCTTGCGCGAGGTAATGCTGACCTTTTGCCCGATCAAAGCGTTAAGCAACGTCGACTTCCCGACATTGGGTCGTCCGACGATGGCAATCGTGCCACACCGTGTTGGACCATCCACCACGTCCGGTGCCGGGTCGACATCACTGTGTTTTGCACGACCCCCCATCTGACTCAACATGCGATCTAAGTCGGGATTCACATCGTCGCCCTGAGCGGGTGATGGCGGGTTATTTGGGGTCGTTTTTGTCATTGATTTTTAGGTCGCTACCGGCTTGTTACGAGGCACTCGCTTTTTTATCTTTTCGCGATCTAGGGCAATCAGTCGCTCCAACAAGGCCTCAGCGGCCGCTTGCTCTGCGGCGCGGCGCGATGCGCCCGACCCCGTGCTTTGTAACTGCATTTCTTCGACCACACAGGCTACTTGAAAAGTTTGCTGATGGGCTTCGCCAAGTGTCTTCTCGACACTGTATTTCGGCAAGGCCATTTTGCGCCCCTGCAACCACTCTTGCAACGCCGTCTTGGCGTCTTTTTGCATCGCGGCCTTCCCCACGCCCAGTGGCGTATCTTTGTACAGCTCGCGTACGAGTTGCTGTGCAGGCTCAAAGCCGCCATCTAGGTAAACGGCGCCAATGATCGCCTCAACAGCATCCGCCAAAATGGATGGGCGCTGGCGACCGCCGCTGCGATGCTCACCCGCACCCAATCGCAAACAGGCACCCAGTTGCAGGCGATCGGCCAGAGCCGCGAGCGTGTCTTGGCGCACGAGATTGGCACGCACACGCGACAAGTCGCCCTCGGGCAAATCGTTCAACCGTTCATACAACATGGCGGAAACCGCCAAGTTGAGCACCGAGTCGCCTAAGAACTCCAACCGCTCGTAATGTGTCGCACTGAAGCTGCGGTGGGTGATCGCCTGCTGCAACAATGCAGACTGCTTGAACGCGTAGCCCAGACGAGCAGCAAGCGCTGCATGCCGTTTGGCCTCGCCATCAACTGTCAGATCGCGTTTACTCAAAGCCACCAATGCGCCCAAGGTCTGAGAAGTTCATCCAGACAAAGAACGCCCTTCCAACGATATTCTCATCGGGAACAAAGCCCCAATAACGGGAGTCCAGCGAGTTATCACGGTTATCACCCATCATGAAGTAATGCCCAGCTGGTACGGTGCACTCGACACCCTCTACCGAATAGGTGCAGCCTTCACGTCCCTGGAAATTAGTAGCCCCCGCCACAAAAGCGGGGCGGTCTACGTCATTTAAAAATCGGAACGTGCGATCGCCGAGTTGGGTTTCAAACTGCTTGCTGTAACGCATGCTGTCGCTATCGAAAAAGTCTTCGAGGGGTTGTTGCTGAACCAACTCACCGTTGATACGGAGGGTCTTATTGAGATAGCTGATCTTGTCCCCCGGTACACCCACGACCCGTTTGATGTAATCAAGTGAGGGCTGTGGGGGATAGCGAAACACCATCACATCACCACGCTCGGGCTTATTCAATTCGACGACCTTGGTGTTGAGTACCGGTAGTCGAATGCCATAGTGGAACTTATTAACCAGTATTAAGTCGCCTACACGCAAGGTTGGCACCATTGAGCCCGACGGAATTTTGAAGGGTTCAAACAGGAACGAGCGCAGGATGAAAACCGCTAATAAAACGGGAAACAGACCGGCCGTCCAATCCAACCACCACGGTTGCTGACGAAGCTTTGCTTGGGCCGCCTCAGCATCCCAATCGGTATCCAATTGGTTGATACCTTGCCCAGCAAGCGCCGTTCGACGAGCGGTCAAGTTTTTCGCCAATGTGTCGGCAGCGCGCAGGCGCTGGGGTTTAAACCATAGCTTTTCAGCCACCCAATACAAACCCGTGACCACAGTCAGCACAAATAGTACGAGCGAGAAGTTACCCGCAACAATGCCCAGATACCACGCCACCATATAGGCAACGAAGGTGGCCAGCAGCGCCCCCGTGAATGCGGGCAAGCCCCAGTGGGCGGTCGTGTCGTCGTTGGCTGTCATTAATCTTCCACCTGCAGGATGGCCAAGAATGCCTCTTGAGGCACCTCGACGGAACCAATTTGTTTCATGCGCTTTTTACCTGCCTTCTGCTTTTCAAGCAGTTTGCGCTTTCGGCTGACGTCACCGCCATAGCACTTCGCCAATACGTTTTTACGCAATGCTTTGACCGTTTCCCTGGCCAAAATGTTGCCCCCGATTGCCGCCTGAATAGCGACATCGAACATTTGGCGTGAGATGACTTCTCGCATCTTGCCCACCACGCCGCGACCACGGTGTTGAGCCTGACTCCGGTGGACAATGATCGCTAAGGCGTCTACGCGCTCGCCATTAAGCAGAATATCAACCTTGACCACATCAGCAGCGCGATATTCTTTGAATTCGTAATCCATCGACGCATACCCGCGACTGACGGACTTGAGACGGTCGAAAAAGTCCAACACGATCTCACCCAACGGCAACTCATAGGTCAGCATGACTTGCTTACCGTGGTACTGCATGTTCATTTGCACGCCGCGCTTTTGATTAGCCAGCGTCATGACCGCACCAACATAGTCCTGAGGCATGTACAAGTGAACCGTCACAATCGGCTCACGGATTTCATGAATCCGTGCGACCTCAGGCACCTTCGAGGGGTTCTCAACTTTAATGACAGCGCCGTCACCGGTCTCGACTTCATAGACCACGCTTGGGGCGGTAGTGATCAGGTCTTGATCAAACTCGCGCTCTAAGCGCTCCTGCACGATCTCCATGTGCAGCAACCCCAAAAAGCCGCAACGGAAGCCAAAGCCCAACGCTTGAGACACCTCAGGTTCGTAACGCAACGCGGCATCGTTGAGTTGCAGCTTCTCAAGGGCATCACGCAGCGCATCGTATTGACTGGATTCAGTGGGGAACAAACCCGCAAATACCTGGGGCTGCACCTCTTTAAAGCCAGGCAAGGGGTTTTCAGCGGTAAATTGCGCTTGCCCGGTTCCAGTGCGAACGACGGTGACGGTATCGCCAACCTTCGCACTCGTGAGTTCTTTGATGCCAGCGATGATAAAGCCCACTTCACCTGCTCGCAATGATTCGCGCGCGAGCGCCGCAGGGCAAAACACACCCAGCTTATCTGCGTTGTAGGTCGTGTCTGTGGCCATCAGTTTGATGCGGTCATTACGCCGAATCTCACCATCGACCACGCGCACCAACATGACAACGCCCACATAAGCGTCATACCAACTGTCGACGATCATGGCACGGACGGGGCCATCCGGGTCACCCTTGGGCGGGGGCACGGCGCGCACAACCAGTTCGAGAATCTCATCGATACCCATGCCAGTCTTGGCCGAACAGGGGATGGCATCGGTCGCGTCGATACCAATCACTTCTTCGATTTCCAATCGTGCGTTATCCGGATCAGCTTGGGGCAAATCCATCTTATTTAGTACGGGCAGCACTTCCACACCCAGGTCAAGCGCGGTGTAGCAGTTCGCGACGGTTTGCGCTTCGACACCTTGGCTGGCATCAACCACCAGCAGTGCGCCCTCACAAGCGGACAGCGAGCGGGACACCTCGTATGAGAAGTCAACGTGGCCCGGGGTATCAATCAAATTTAGGTTGTAAATCTGACCGTCACGCGCCTTGTACTGGAGCGACGCGGTTTGCGCCTTGATGGTGATCCCCCGTTCTTTTTCGATGTCCATCGAATCCAAAACCTGGGCGCTCATCTCTCGATCACTGAGACCACCACACCGTTGAATCAAGCGATCTGCGAGCGTCGACTTGCCGTGGTCAATGTGGGCAATGATCGAGAAATTCCGAATGTTTTTCATCAACTAAACACTTAAACAGGCACGTAAAAAAGGGCGCGTCGTTAGAAGACGCGCCCTAAACCAATCATGTGCGGCAACTGCAATGAATTGGGAATCCATTGTAGGCAAAAACCAAGCAGCGCAAGCCCTAGAGGGGAATATGGGTAGAACGTCCACGACCGCAGGGGGGACATTTATTCAACACTTACTCACAACTTATCCACAGAATTAATGGACAACCTGTGTAAGACTGCCAACGACCGTCGCAACGGTGCCACAGACTTTCACGATGTGGTCAATTATGTCACTTGTGGCAGCGGAATTCGGCCGTTTAGGGCAGGATTCCAACACATTCACTTCTCAAAAATATCGCAAAAAAATTTAGGTTATTGATTGAAAGACCACACTAGCGCATAAAAAATAGTCGCCGAATAATTGATTCAGCGACTATTTTTACCGACTATTACCGCGTTATCAGCGCCGCAAAAGGGTGTACTGCACCCATTGGCCTCGCCGGAACAACAGACTCAACGGTTTGGATGCATCCGACTTTTGCAGTATCGCCTCAAGCGCGGCCGCGTTTGCGATCTGGGTGTTACCTACAGTCAGAATCAAGTCACCCGCTTCCAAGCCGGCGCGTGCCGCAGCGCCCGAGACGGCTGTCACACGCACACCTTGATTCAATTTCAGTTCCTTTTTATCGGCAGCCGTCAGATCGACCACGGCCAAACCGACAGCCTTGATGGCACCCGACTCCACTGGCTCGGGTGTCTTCGGCTTTTCTGCGACAACTGGCTCACGTTCAAATCGCCCAACGCGGATGCGCAGTATTTGCTCTTTACCACGACGAATCACTGTCATGGAAACCGTCGCATCAGGCTTGGTATTCCCCACGATACGCGGTAGATCCAGGGACTTGTTGACGGCTTTGCCATCGAATTGAACGATGACATCGCCTGGTTCCACGCCCGCCTTCGATGCAGGTGACCCGCTCTCCACCCCACGCACCAGTGCGCCAGTTGGCTTCTCCATACCCAGAGCCTGCGCGGTATCGGCGTCGACCTCTGCGATGCTCACACCGATCCGACCCCGATTGACGTAACCTTGTTCGCGCAGCTGGTCAGAAACGCGCACTGCCTCAGCAATTGGAATCGCAAATGAGATGCCTTGGAAACCACCTGAGCGTGAATAAATCTGACTGTTGATACCAACCACCTCGCCACGCATGTTGATCAGTGGGCCGCCTGAATTACCCGGGTTGATAGCCACGTCTGTTTGGATGAAGGGCAAGAAATCACCGGTCTCGCGCGCCTTTGCGCTGACGATGCCCGCGGTCACCGTGTTTTCTAGACCGTAGGGCGAGCCAATTGCCATCACCCACTCACCGACTCGCAGACGGTCACTGTCACCGAGACGCACAGGCGAAAGCCCTTTCGCCTCAATCTTGACGACAGCAACATCCGTGCGCTTGTCAGCACCGATGATTTTGCCGGGGTACTCGGTTTTATCGGGGAAGGTCACGATCAACTCATCTGCGCCATCAACCACGTGGGCGTTGGTCATGATGTAACCATCCTCGCTGAGCACAAAACCAGAGCCAATACCTTTGGGCCGCTGTTCTGACTCGCCGTCCGGCTGATCGTTACGTCCCTCCGGTTGCGGAACAAAACCAGGGGGAACAGGAATACCAAATCGACGGAAGAACTCAAGCATCTGCTCGTTCTGTTAATTACCACCGCGGGCTCCTGGAGTGACTTTTTCAGTGGTACGAATGTTTACGACTGAGGGGCCAACTTGATCTACAAGCCCAGTGAAATCAGGAAGTCCAGTGACCAGCACGGGCGATGAAGTCCCAGTAGCATGGGCAGACACGGTATGAAGGTTTGTGCGATCAAAGTCAGTACGGTTCGTCGATGCCATCGCACCAGTCGTTACATCGGTAACGATGGGTGCCTGTAACCTCGCGAACGTCCAAGTGGTTGCCGCTGTAAGTAACACTGCGCCTGCCAATGTAAGGACCAAGCCGCGGCCCGGACGGCTTCCACGACGGGTCGTCACGGCCCGCGACGGGGCCTCGAAGTCTCTCTCGCGTTGCATGGTCAACACTTCCTTTCAAAACAATCTCAACACCTGAGATGTGTGAGTCAGAGCACGAAAATTCAAGTAAGTTCCAACCACCCGGTGCGCCTTAAGGCAGCCCAACACCATCGATCAGGGCGTGAAGGGTGGCTACAGGTACCTCGCCAACTGCAGTGATCCAGTACGCACCCACCTGCTTTGCCACGCTGCTGGTCGCCCCCATTCGGATAGCCGCACCGGTCCCGTTGCCACCTTGCTTTTTGGTGATAAATAGGGAGGCGGAGCTTAGTCCATCTGAAAAGACCCACTGCGTGAGCGGTGTGCCTTGCCGCGCTGCACCAGGTGCCCCATCAGTTGGGGCGTGTGCTACCATGGCGCTGATGGGATGGAAGCCAGGCACGCTCTGGGGCGCGAGCCACCGCCGCTGCGCGGTATCGACTCCCTGAGTGGTCACATTAACGACGTCATAACCGGCGGGCATAGCCATCCAATCACGTATTTGTGCCTCAGTCAGCCCTGAGGCCGACCCGACCATCATGTCGCTGTAGGCGACTTCCTCGAGGACGGGACCCTCGGGTCGAGCCAGTGTTTGCCACTTCAAGACCAGCCCGGTTTGTGCAGAACGCCAAATACGAAACGAATGCCGCCACAGGTCCTTGGCTTGCAATGCGGTGCCCGTTGCGGACTCACCAGCCACACGCTCTTGGCCCAGCGACTGCATGACATAGTGCTGACCCACCGTGTTACCCGGCGCCTTCAGAACCGCTGGAAATAAACCCAAATCATCACGGCGTTCGACGCGCAATTGCTTGCGTCTGTGGTCAAACTCCAAAACTTCGTCGTTGCGGCGAAATGTCGTTTGCGCTTCACCGGTCATGAGGTCAACACGCTCATATTGATCGCGGCCGTTGCCCCAGTGCCAAATTTTGGCTGCCGCTGTCTGGTGCTCTGATCGGATGGTCATTGTGCCGACGAAACGCTGATTCGCGGCCGCCCGATTAACCTCAACCAACCAATCACGCAGTCCGGAGCCATCTTGGGTGCTGCCAGTCTGTGCGTAAGCGCTCCCAGCCCCGATCAGGGCCGACAAAAGCGCCGCAACACACCAACGCATACGAGGCATCAAGGCGCTCCCGCCTGCCAGGCCACGTTACGCACGAAACCGACCGGCCCTTGCAAAGCAGACGCGCTACCACGCTGACGATGGGCCGCTAAGAACGCGTCCAACTCTGGATCACGAACCACGGATACGTTGGCAGACATCACCGGCACGAACGTTGGTGTGTACGACGCTAAAGCAGGCGACTCGCTACCCGATTGCCCCGGGCCGATCGCCAACCAAGCGGAGAGCGCCAGCGCACCAACTGCCAAGCTGGCCACGGCACGCCATTTAAATTGCCCATCGTTCGCGGCGACCACTTGCGGTTCAAACGCGGGTTCGCTGGGACTGTTAACGGGCGCACGCTCGATACCTGACTGCACACGCTGCCAAAATTCGTCCAGCTGCGCGGCAGACGCGACTTCGGCATCAGTTCCGCCGCGTAAGGCTTTCCCAATGGCCAGGTAAGTACCGATCTTTCGCGCCGCATCCGGCTCATTTAGCGCCGATGCTGGCCAATGGCGGACGTCGGCTGGTGTCGGGGGGGTGTCGTCCAACCAAGCTGACAGCGCTTCTTCGGGAGTCGGATTGTGGGATTTCACCATCGTTTGCCTCCTTGGCGGTTGAGCATGGGTTTGATGCGTTTCGAAATCGCTTCGCGCGCGCGGAATATGCGCGACCGGACCGTTCCGATAGGACAATCCATTGCCAATGCGATATCTTCGTAACTCATACCTTCAATTTCCCGCAGTGTGACGGCCTCTGCCAACTCAGGTGGGAGTGCGTCAACCGCCTCATTGACGGCTGCCGCAATCTCCCGGGAGGCGACCTCGGCTTCTGGGCCACCTTCGTGAGTTTGAGAAGGATCAGTCGCGGATGGTTCCCAGCGGTCCTCAGAAAATTCGGTGTCACTGCCATCCGGCTGCAGATCGGACATGAATTTCACCGGATCACGCGCCTGACGAATAGCGGCTTTCTTGGCTGCATTCGCTGCGATGCGGTAAAGCCAAGTGTAGAACTGGGCATCACCGCGAAAATTAGGCAACGCGCGGTATGTACTGATAAAAACGTCCTGGGCCACGTCCTCACATTTCGCACTGTCTTTCACCCAGCGACCAATCAGGCGAATGATGCGCGGCTGGTATTTTCTAACCAGCAGTTCGAACGCGCGCACATCACCGGAAACAGCGAGCGCAACAACTGCTTGGTCCGGGTCGACACGGGCTGGTGGCACCGCCGTCTCAGGATTGTCTTGCCCCATCTACGTTTGCGCATGCGCGCGCAGGGCGCGACACAGGGCCAACCATTGACCTGGTCGTGCATCCGCTTTCATCCACAACCAAGCGGTGTGACGCGGAAAAACAAAACCGACGAGGGAAATTGATCGAATCGTGAGCAACATGCGCGAGTGGGAACGCCAAATGCACTGCACGTGCACCGGCTTTGACGGAAAACCAATGGTAATCGAGTCTGTCGCGGGCTGCCAGTTCCAACCCACGCCGGTACTGCCTGACCATTGCAAATCTCCCAACTTAAAGACGTTGGGCGTTAAGACGACCATCAGCCCAATGACCAGCCAAGCCAGCACCAAAAACAGCCACGCGGACTGAGACAGCGTCGCGTTACCGTATGACCAAACCCAAGCACCAAGCACGGCAGTGACGCCCCATAACGCCACATTCACTGGCCGATAAAAAGCAAATACCCCAGACGGGTAGGTAACCGCTGGGGCATTGTTACGCGTGGCAGAGACCTCGCGATGGGGGGTGTTTACAGTCGTTTGAAAACCAACGAGCCGTTGGTACCACCAAAACCGAAATTATTTTTAATCGCCACATTAATGGTCAAGTCCCGCGCCACGTTGGCACAGTAGTCAAGATCACATTCGGGGTCTTGGTTGTCGAGGTTGATGGTTGGCGGGCTCTTTTGATGGTGAACGGCCAAAACTGTGAATACACTCTCAATACCGCCCGCACCACCTAACAGATGCCCCGTCATCGACTTCGTGGAATTAACGACCAATTGCTTGGCATGATCCCCGAAGGCCGCCTTGAAGGCATTTGTTTCGTTGACATCTCCCAACGGTGTCGAGGTGCCGTGCGCGTTCGCGTACTGCACATCCTCAGGGTTCACGCCTGCATTCTTCATCGCACTCAGCATGGCGCGGCGGGGACCATCCATGTTGGGAGCAGTCATGTGACCCGCATCGGCACTCATGCCGTAGCCTGCAAGCTCACAGTAAATTTTCGCGCCGCGCGCCTTGGCGTGCTCGTAGGACTCCAGCACCATGACACCCGCACCTTCACCGAGGACGAAACCGTCACGGTCCTTATCCCAAGGCCGCGAGGCAGCGGTGGGATCATCGTTGCGAGTGGACAGGGCGCGCATGGCCGCAAAACCGCCGATACCCAATGGTGAAACCGTTGACTCCGAACCGCCGGCAACAATGATGTCAGCATCACCGTATTCGATCTTTCGGGCAGCCTCACCGATACTGTGAAGTCCGGTCGTACAGGCTGTCACAATCGCCAAATTCGGACCTTTAAACCCATGCCGCATCGAGACATGACCCGAGATCATGTTAATGATCGAGGCCGGCACGAAAAACGGGGAAATCCGACGTGGTCCACGGTTAGTCAACTCACTATGCGTCTCTTCGATCAACGGTAACCCGCCGATACCCGAGCCAATGATCACACCGATTCGGGTCGCCAGCTCGTCGTCGAGCTCCTCTCTCGAGGGTAGACCTGCATCTTCTATCGCCTGCTGTGCCGCTGCAATGCCCAGGTGGATGAACCGGTCCATCGAACGCGCTTCTTTGGCGTTGATGTAGGGCTCAAGGTCAAAATTTTTGACCTCACCTGCAATCTGACACGCAAATGCAGTCGGGTCGAACGCTTCAATGCGCGCGATCCCCGAACGCCCTGCTAGCAGGCTGTCCCAAGCCGCTTGGACGGTATTACCGACCGGACTGACACAACCCAACCCCGTTACAACGACACGACGACGACTCATTCGACCTCAGGCCTTTTGGTTAGCCAAGGCGTAGTCGATGGCGTTTTGAACCGTCGTGATTTTCTCTGCATCTTCATCGGGGATTTCGATGCCGAACTCGTCTTCGAGGGCCATCACCAATTCAACGGTATCCAATGAGTCAGCACCCAAGTCGGCGACAAACGCCTTTTCACTGGTTACTTGACCTTCTTCAACGCCAAGCTGCTCGGCAATGATCTTCTTAACACGTGCTTCAATATCACTCATAGTTCCCTCTGAGGGTGGTTACAAACAGGCTCACATTTTAGCGACCAATTCGCGGCTTTCAGCCAGCAAACGGTCACCAAGAACTTTTACAGGGGCGCACGCAGGGGTAAACCACTAGAAAACGGGTTTAATCCCCCCACATTTGCAGGGAGGGTATCCCCATCAGGACATCAACATGCCCCCATTTACGTGCAATTCTTGCCCCGTGACATAACCTGCAAACGGACTTGCCAAGAAAGCGACCGCATGGGCGATATCGGCAGGCTTACCCAAATGACCCAATGGAATCTGGCCCAACAAAGCTTGTTGCTGCGCCTCAGGCAACCCCGCCGTCATGTCGGTTTCGATGAATCCCGGCGCGACACAGTTCACGGTAATTTGACGGCTACCCAGTTCACGGGCCAAGGCGCGGGTCATACCGGCCACACCCGCTTTGGCGGCAGCATAGTTGGCCTGGCCAGCGTTCCCCATAGCGCCCACGACCGAAGTGATGTTGATGATGCGACCGTAGCGCTGTTTCATCATTGGCTTGATAGCCGCACGGCTGACCGTGAACACCGCTTTGAGATTGGTATTTGTTACGGCATCCCAATCCTCGTCTTTCATGCGCATGGCCAAGGTATCGCGAGTGATACCTGCGTTATTGACCAAAATCGTGAGCTGCCCATGTGTGGCAACGATGGCATCGATTTGTGCCTGGACCGCCGCGCCATCGTTGACGTCGAGGACCGCGCCACTGCGCCCTTCATATTTCGCCAAAGCCGTCTGAATGGCTTGTGCGCCAGCGGCGCTGGTCGCTGTGCCAACGACAGTGGCGCCCTGTGCAGCCAGGTGGGCGGCGATGGAAGCGCCGATGCCGCGCGATGCACCGGTGACGAGGGCGACTTGCCCCGTCAAGGGCCGAGATTCTGAAAGCATTTGTGTATCGGACATGGACGTTATGTATTTTGTTAATTTGTCGCGATCAGGCCGCCAAGGCCTCTGCGAGCGATGGGGGGTCGTAAGCGCAGATAGCAACGACAGTGGGCTCGATCCGCTTGACCATACCCGTTAACACCTTGCCGGGCCCACACTCGACCATCTTTGTGACCCCCTTAGCAGCCAATGTCTGAACAGACTCGACCCATCGAACCGGGCCAAACGCCTGTCTCACCAACGCGTCTTTAATGGCAATGGGGTCGGTCGGAGCCGCCACATCGATGTTGTTGAGTACAGGAATTTGGGGCGGCAATAAAGACACCGATGCCAAGTGGGTGGCTAGTTTCTCCGCTGCAGGTCGCATTAGACTGGAGTGAAAAGGCGCTGACACGGGCAGCGGCAAAGCGCGCTTGGCGCCAGCAGCCTTGATCACGGCCATCGCCTGCTCAACCGCCGTTTTGCTACCTGCAATGACGGTTTGGTTGGGATCGTTGAAGTTCACCGCCTCCACCACCTCGCCAGAGGCGGGGGCAAAAGTCTGCTGCACCGCTTGGCAATGCGCGACCACCTGATCGGCGGGCATACCCAGGATAGCCGCCATTGCCCCCGTGCCGACCGGAACCGCCGCCTGCATGGCTTCCGCACGCAGACGAACCAACGGCACGGCTTGCGACAACGTGAGACTACCAGCGGCAACCAGCGCCGCGTATTCACCGAGGGAGTGCCCAGCGACCCAATCTGGCGTCGCGCCACCCGCTGCCAGCCAAGCCCGGTAGGCGGCGACACCGGCGACCAGCATCACGGGTTGGGTGTTGGTGGTCAATGCCAGTGCCTCAGCAGGCCCCTGCGCAATCAATTGGCCCACGTCTTGGCCCAGCGCCTCAGAGGCCTCGGCAAGCGTATCGCGCACGATGGGGTGATCACCCCACCCGTCTAACATGCCGACCGATTGTGACCCTTGGCCGGGAAAAATACACGCATTCATTGTCTGTCCTGTCATGGCCTCATCTTTTCATTCCGTCCCACCACTCAACGGTGGCACCCTTACAAACGCAACAGCGCAGAGCCCCATGTGAATCCACCGCCCACACCCTCCATCAACACCACCTGTCCCGGCTTGATCTGACCATGGCGCACGCCATGGTCAAAGGCTAACGGGATGGATGCCGCGGACGTGTTGCCGTGTTGATCGACCGTCACAATCACCCGCTCCAGCGGCAGCTTGAGCTTTTTGGCGGTGCTCGTCATGATGCGAATGTTTGCTTGGTGCGGGACCAACCAATCGACATCAGCCTCTGTTTTACCTGCTTTTTCGAGCACGTTGCGGGCAGTGCTCTCGAGTAAGCCTACCGCCAGCTTGAACACCGCTTGCCCATCCATCGTCAACAAGGGATTGCCGACGACCGCCCCGCCCGCAACGGTACCCGGGGTACACAAAATATCGCGGTGTTTGCCATCCGCGTGGATATCGGTTGCCAAAATGCCGGGGCCTGAACCATCATGCTCAGTCGCCTCGAGTAGAACAGCGCCTGCACCGTCACCGAACAGCACACAGGTCGTCCGGTCATTGAAATCCAGAATGCGTGAGAAAACCTCCGCTCCTACCACCAAGGCGCAGGCCGCAGCGCCCGTTTGAATCATGGCATTTGCGACACTTATTGCATAAACAAAACCGCTGCAAACAGCTTGCACGTCGAATGCAGCCCCACCGGCAGCGCCCGCATCGTCACCGTCTGCCAGTGCAGCTTGCGTGAGCTTGTATTGAAGGATGGAGGCTGTGGATGGAAACACCATGTCCGGCGTTGAGGTCGCCACGATGATCAGGTCAACGTCACGCGCCTTCTTACCCGCAGCGGTTAGGCAACGGCGGGAGGCCTCGAACGCCAAGTCACTGGCGTGCATGTGGTCGTCGGCGAAGTGGCGATTGCGAATACCGGTGCGCTCCACAATCCACTCGTCGCTGGATTCGAGCCCTTTGGCGTTCAACTGCGCGACCAGCGCTTGGTTTGAGACTTGTCTTGGCGGGAGGAAGCTACCCGTTCCGGCAACGCGTGCAAATCGGCTCATGTGTCTGGCAAAGTAGCGCTACACCCGAGGCTCAAGCCGTTTGAGCAGCTTCACTGTCTGCTGCCGCTTGGCCGGCCAAAGCCTTTTCTATTCGGATGCGCACCCCTTCAATTAATTGGTGTTGGGCTGCATCATAAGCCCTGTTCAGGGCACAACCAAACCCGTAAGCATCCGCTGACCCGTGGCTCTTGAAAACCAAACCGCGCAGGCCCAGCAATGCGGCCCCGTTGTAGCGGCGGTGATCGACACGATTTTTGAAGGCTTTTAGCACGGGAAAAGCCAAAATCGCAGCAAATTTGGTGAAGATGTTCCGTGAAAACTCAGCACGAATAAAGCCTCCGATCATGGTCGCTAGACCCTCACTGGCTTTGAGGGTCACGTTGCCGACGAAACCGTCGCACACCACAATGTCGACTGTGCCCTTGAAAATATCATTGCCTTCAACGTTACCGAAGAAGTTCAGATGGCCATCAGCCGCTGCAGCTCGCAACAGCACGCCGGTTTCCTTGATGGTCTCGCTGCCTTTGATGGCTTCCTCACCCACATTGAGCAGGCCGACCGTCGGCTCATGTCGCGTCGAGGTAGCCGACACCAATGCCGACCCCATCACTGCAAACTGGAACAGATGTGCCGCTGTACAGTCGACGTTGGCACCGAGGTCAAGCACGGTGGTGGCCTGACCCTTTGCATTGGGTAATTGCGTTGCAATGGCGGGGCGATCAACCCCGTCCATGGTTTTCAACACATACCGCGCCACAGCCATCAACGCGCCAGTGTTACCAGAGGAAACCGCGACATCAGCCACGCCATCCTTCACCGCATTGATGGCGAGCCGCATGCTCGATTGCTTTTTGCGCCGTAAGGCGACCTCAATGGCGTCGTCCATAGCGACCACTTCGGTCGCCTCAACCCAGGTACAGCGCCCGGTTGATAGGAGGTCAGCGCAGGCTGACTTTGCTTCGGGCAGCCCCACAAGCAGCAAATGTGCCTTCGGTTGCATCGCCAAGAATTCACGACACCCCGGAATGGTTGCCGCCAAACCCGCGTCACCACCCATGCAATCAACCGCAATGGTGATCGGGCGTTGTGCGTAGGGTTTATCAGTGCCTTGCAGCCCCGATTGTGTAACCGTCATAGAACCACACAAAATAAAGGCCCGCGCAACACTGCACGGGCCTCTACTGGTGTCAGTGGATTAAGACTCTGACTTAGTCTTCAAAACTTTACGGCCACGGTAGAACCCGGTGGGGCTGATGTGGTGACGCAAGTGAACTTCACCAGTGGTCGGCTCAACGGCGATACCTGGCACGGTCAACGCGTTGTGTGAGCGGTGCATACCGCGCTTTGAAGGCGACTTTTTGTTCTGTTGGACGGCCATGGTTGGCTCCTGAAAAACGACGCTCTGGGGTCAGAGCAGTTGAAAAAAGGGCGTCTCCACACCACCGTAAGCACCGGCTTCGCGACGTAATGCGCAAACCGGACACGGCGTGTAAAGCACGAAACAGTAGATTATAGCCTGTGATTCCTGTGTTGGGGAAGCCCGATCAACGCCCCCGCTGACTGGTGTTGCACAAACCCAAATCGGCACAGCGCCGCTGACTGCAGCGATCAATGGCCGCTTTTTGAAGCCTCGCTCTAAGGAATCTTTCTCTAGGGGGTCTCTCTAGGAGGTCTTTTTAAGCGCCGCCAAAACCGCAAACGGGTTCGTCTTCTCAGGTGGCTCCTCCACCGCCGGATCGTACCCCTCGGGTGAGCACTCCCCATGCAGGGCCACCAGCGGCACCGCCAAAATCAACTCGTCCTCTACCAAGGCGAGTAGGTCGAATTCAGGGGTGAGCGCCAGCACATCCTCCTTAGCTATCTCGTCTTCAGCCTCCGCCTGCGCCTCTGTTTCCACAAATCGGACCTGTTGGTCCACATCCAGCGAAACCCGCACGGGTTTCAGGCAACGTTGACAAGTGAGCGGCAGCTCCGCGTGGGCTGTTAAGGCCAACCAAACGGCGCCCTTCGCCTCACCAGGGTTAGGTGGCGTCAAAAAGACACGCACAGACACATTGGCGGCCGCATCAATCGCCACAAGCGATGAATCGGGCACATCTGCCAGCAGTCGGGAAAACAATTTCAGTGGCAACGCTTGTGACAGCGCATCGCCCTCTACCCCTCGCGCCGCCCAACGGCTTAGGTTGACGCGTTGCCATTCATTTATCGATAAGGACATCATTCGTATCTCTAGGCTTTTCAGCGCTCGTAACGGCGCACCATGGGTTCGGGGGTCACAGTGTATGACAATAGTCACCGTTCCCAAAAACAGAAAAAACCATGTCTAACTCACACCTGATGGATCCACGCCCGTTGATTTTGGGCTCAACATCAACCTACCGCGCGGAATTACTTCGACGCTTGGGGCTGCCATTCACCAGCGTCAGCCCCTCGGTTGATGAGACCCCAATGACCAGTGAACCCCCTCAAGCCCTCGCCTTGCGCCTGGCATTGGCCAAAGCGCAAGCCGTCGCGAAATGTCACCCGGAAGCGATCGTGATTGGCAGCGACCAAGTGGCGGACCTGCATGGTCAGCCTCTCGGCAAACCCGGAACAGAGGCTCGTGCGGTCGCCCAGTTGCAGGCCATGCGGGGACAAACGGTGATGTTCCATACCGCCGTCAGCGTAGTGTGCGAAGCGCTGTCATTTGCCAAAACGGAACTCGCGGTCATCGAGGTCAAATTTCGTGACCTCAGCGATGATGAAATCAAACGGTATGTCGCAGTCGAGCAACCCCTCGACTGTGCAGGCAGCGCCAAAAGTGAGGGGCTGGGCATCAGCCTACTCACTCACATCCGAAACGACGACCCGACCGCTCTGATCGGTCTACCGCTCATCCGAACCTGTCAGTTATTACGTGAAGTGGGGCTGATGACGCCCTGAGATCTCTTGATTTGTAACCAACCGAAAGTCGCCCATGCGCTCCTCGCCCTTCACCGCTGAACGCGTCAGCGAAAAACCCGTCCCGGGGCGCCTGTACCTGGTACCCACACCTTTGGACTTTGGTTGCGACGAGAAGGCTATGGCACCAATCGCCCACCTGCTGCCGGAGGCCACGATTGCGGTTGCGGCGACGTTGCCCCAGTGGATTACGGAAAATGCCAAATCCACCCGTGCTTTTTTGGGCCGCATCAATCAGCACACACCGCTTCGAACTCCCATTCAATCGATGGGTATACAGGTAATACCCCGCGCCGCCCATAAACAAGGGGATCACCTCACCGACGCTTTCGATAACGCGGCGCGCACCATGCTCAAACCCTGTCTGGATGGCGAGAACATCGGGCTGGTGAGTGAAGCGGGGATCCCCGCCGTTGCTGACCCTGGCTCGTCGGTGGTTCGTGCGGCGCACGCATTGGGATTGAGCGTCGTACCGCTGGGGGGCTCCGTCTCATTGATGTTGGCTTTGGCTGGCAGCGGATTGAATGGCCAACAATTCGCATTCATAGGCTACTTGCCCAAAGGTGCCGAGCAGCTGGCACACATTCGCAGCACGGAGGCACGCGCCTTGAAAACGGGTGAGACTCAAATCTGCATCGAAACACCCTACCGCAACGATGCCTTACTGCAGACCCTGCTGGCAACCCTACAACCGAGCACACGATTGGCGGTTGCGAGTGGTCTGTCGATGACGCCCCTGGTGGTGAGTCAGTCCGTGAAAACCTGGAGCGAGCAAAACAAAACGGGGACGATGCCCCGCTTCCCCTTACCAGCAGTTTTCTTATGGGGCCCTTGAGCCACTGAGTCGTTTACCCGGCTTGGTGACGTAGCGCGGGGAACAAGATGACGTCTCGGATACTGGGACTGTCAGTTAGCAGCATCATCAGACGGTCGATCCCGATGCCGCAACCACCAGCAGGTGGCATGCCATATTCCAAGGCACGGACAAAATCATGGTCGAAAAACATGGCCTCATCATCGCCGCCATCTTTGGCCGCGACCTGCGAGTGGAAGCGCGCGGCTTGATCTTGCGCATCGTTCAACTCGGAAAAACCATTACCAAACTCGCGGCCCGTGATGTAGAGCTCAAAACGCTCCGTCACCTCCGGACGCTCATCGCTGGCGCGCGCCAATGGAGAGATCTCGACTGGATGCTCGCAAATGAAGGTCGGCTGCCACAGCTTTTCCTCGACCAACTCCTCAAAGTACATCACCTGCAGGCCTGCCAGCGACTTGCCCGCTATCTTGTCTGGCGCCACGCGCAAACCCCTAAGTGCCTGCGCCAGCCATTCAGCGTCATCCGCCTTATCGCCGGCGTCGGTGTGTTGCGCGATCGCCTCACGAATCGTGAGGCGCGCGAAGGGCTGACTCAAATCAACCGCATGGCCACCGTAACTCAACAATAAAGAGCCAACCGCCTTTTGTGCAGCATCGCGAATCAGTGACTCGGTGAAGTTCATGAGGTCTTGGTAATTCCAATACGCCGCATAGAACTCCATCATTGTGAATTCCGGGTTGTGGCGCACCGAGATGCCCTCGTTCCGGAAATTTCGATTTATTTCAAATACCCGCTCAAATCCCCCGACCAGCAGGCGCTTCAAATAAAGCTCTGGTGCGATGCGCAGATACATCTCTTGATCCAGCGCGTTATGGTGCGTGACAAACGGCTTGGCATTCGCACCGCCCGGGATGGGGTGCAACATCGGCGTCTCTACCTCCAAGAAGTCATGGGAGACCATGAATTCACGCATACTACTAACAGCCCGGCTGCGTGCCGCAAAGCGCGCGCGGGCATCACTGTCTGTGATCAAATCAACGTAACGCTGGCGGTATTTGATCTCTTGATCAGCGACCCCGTGAAACTTATCGGGCAGCGGGCGCAAGCTCTTGGTCAACAGCCGCACGCTGTCGGCGTGGATGGTCAACTCCCCAGTGCGGGTTTTAAACAAAACACCCTCAGCAGCGACGATGTCCCCGAGATCCCAGTGTTTGAAAGCTTGATGACAGTCTTCGCCCACACTGTCGTTATTGAGGTAGATCTGGATGCGTCCGCCCGAACTGCCCATGGAGGCGTCTTGCAACGTCGCAAAACTGGCCTTGCCCATCACACGCTTGAGCATCATGCGACCCGCGACGCTGGCACGGGCGGCAATCGGTTCGAGTTCCTCTTTGGTTTTGTCACCAAATTGATCGGCTAAGGCCTGTGCGCGATGCTGCGGCTTGAAGTCGTTGGGAAAGGCCGCTTGACCGCTGGCTTTAGCCTGCGCACGCAACGCAGCGAGTTTGTCGCGTCGCTCAGCCAGAAGTTGGTTTTCGTCAACGGCAGGGGTTGACGATGCGGACGCTTCGGTGGAATTTGACATGGCGGATTCAGTAAGGACGCACGCAGTCCTGCGTACATTCATCAAGGGGGCGCCAACGGCGCAAAACCACTATTTTACGCCGCCAATGGTCCCTACTCGCCGAGATAGGCTGCGCGCACCCGCGGGTCGCTCAGCATCTCTTTGGCATCGCCTGACATGGTTATCAAACCAGAGTCCATCACATAACCCCGGTTAGCCGCCATCAATGCCAGTCGCGCGTTTTGCTCAACCAACAGCACCGTGACACCGCGGGCAGAGACGTCGCGCACGACTTCAAAGATTTTGTCAACCATGATGGGCGAGAGCCCCATTGAAGGCTCATCCAGCAGCAGCACCCGGGGCCGACTCATCAGCGCACGGGCCATCGCCAACATCTGCTGTTCGCCGCCACTCATGGTGCCGGATAACTGATCCTTGCGCTCGTAGAGCCGCGGAAACAGCTCGAACATCTGTTCGATGTCCTTGGCGATTTCTTTCTCATCGGTCCGGACATGCGCCCCCATTTTCAGGTTCTCTACGATGCTCATGCGTGTAAATACGCCACGCCCCTCGGGGACCATCGCCAAGCCCTGCTTGACCAGGTCCCAAGAGCCCTGCCCTTTGATGGAATGCCCGAGGTACTCAATAGACCCCTCGGCAGCTGGCAATAAACCCGTGATCGCTTTCATGGTGGTCGTTTTGCCTGCACCGTTGGAACCAATCAAGGTAACCAACTCACCCTCACGCACCTCTAGATCGATGCCTTTCACGGCTTGAATGCCGCCGTAAGCCACTTTCAGTCCGCTGATTTTTAATAGTGTTTTTGTCATTTGTTGCGTCCCGTTGTGCCTCAGTGGCCAGCACCCAGATAGGCCTCAATCACCGCAGGATCCTTTTGAACATCGGCGGGTACCCCTTGTGCGATCGAGCGGCCGTAATCCAACACCGTCACTTTGTCGCAAAGCCCCATCACCAGCTTCACATCGTGCTCAATCAAGAGGATGGTTCGGTTGTCGTTGCGAATGCGGTCAATGAGCTCCCGCAACAACACTTTTTCGGTGGCATTCATACCTGCCGCAGGCTCGTCTAAGGCAATCAACTGCGGGTCCGTTGCCAACGCACGCGCGATTTCGAGGCGGCGTTGGTCACCATAGCTCAAGGTACGCGCCTTGTAATCGGCATAGTGACCAATACCGACATAAGCCAACAGTTCATGGGCTCGCGCCTCGATCTCGGCCTCTTCCTTGCGGAAAGACTTCGTCTTCAAAATGGCACCCAATAAACCCGAGTGGGTGCGGACGTGACGCCCCACCATCACGTTTTCTAACGCTGTCATCTCGGCGAACAAACGGATGTTCTGGAAGGTACGGGCGATACCAGCTTTCGCCACTTCATGGACTGCACTGGGTGTGTATGGCTTACCCGCCAACTCAAACGTCCCGCTATCGGGTGTGTACAAACCTGTGAGAACGTTAAAGAACGTGGTTTTACCAGCGCCGTTCGGACCAATCAGACCATAAACCTCACCCCGGTGGATTTCGATACCAACATCTGCAAGGGCTTGCAAACCGCCAAATCGTTTTGAAACATCGGCAACTTTAAGAACAATTTCGCTCATGCTGTCAGTCCTTCTTTACCAATGACTTGCCGTGTTCGGGCGCGGGCCACAACCCTTTGGGCCGCAAAATCATGATCACAATCATCGCCAAAGCGATCAGCAATTGGCGCAAAATTTCGGGTGCTAAACGGCCGTCGGTTAGCTGCGTAAGCGGACCAGCGGCATGGCGTAGCACCTCGGGCAAGCCAGCCAACAGGATGGCACCCAGAATGACCCCAGGGATGTGCCCCAGACCACCCAGAACCACCATCGCGACAATCATGATGGACTCCATCAGTGAGAAAGATTCCGGTGAGACAAACCCTTGGAAAGCGGCGAACAAAACCCCAGAAATGCCACCGAACGAGGCGCCCATCCCGAAAGCCATCAGCTTCAAATTGCGGGTGTTCAAGCCCATGGCCTTGGCTGCAATTTCATCCTCACGGATGGCCATCCAAGCCCGTCCAATACGCGAATTTTCAATTCGGTAGCAAATGAAGATGGTCATGATCACCATCAACAAGAACAGGTAGTAGTAAAGCGACACCGACTCAACGGTGATGAAGCCCAAGTCCAACGGGCGACCAAAGTCGACACCGAATAAATTAACGTCATCAATGCGCATCAAACCCTTGGGGCCATTGGTAATGTTGACGGGGCGATCCAAGTTGAGGAGGAAGATTCGGACAATCTCACCGAAACCCAGAGTAACGATCGCCAAATAGTCACCTCTGAGCTTTAGCGTTGGTGCACCCAACAACATCCCAGCTAAACCAGCAATGAGTGCCGCGACCGCCAGCACGACCCAGATGTTGTAGTGCACACCGTCGGGAAAGCTTGCTGCCAAGCCAGCGAAATTCGCGAGTAAGTGTGGTGATGCCAAGAGGCCAAAAACATAAGCGCCAACAGCGAAAAACGCCACATAGCCCAAATCGAGCAGGCCTGCATAGCCCACCACAATGTTCAGTCCGAGGGCCAGCATGATGTAAAGCAGCACCATGTCAATGATGCGCACCCATGAATTACCGAATGGCTGTAGCAAGAACGGCAAAACCATTAGCAAAATGCCGCACGCCAGAAAAACTGCAAATTTGTTTCGTTTTGAATTCATAGCAGGCTCCCCTTCACGCGCGATCTGCGACCCGCTCGCCCAGCAAACCTGAGGGGCGCAGCGTTAAGACGATGATCAACACCACGAAAGCAAAAATATCGGAATATTGGCTACCCAAGATCCCGCCGGTCAGGGCACCCAGATAACCCGCACCAATAGCCTCAATCAGGCCGAGCGCTAGGCCGCCGACCACAGCACCCGCCAAGTTACCGATGCCACCGAAGACCGCTGCCGTGAAGGCCTTCAAACCCGGCATGAATCCCATGAAATGCTGGACGGTTCCGTAGTTGAGCGCCCACATGACACCAGCGAGTGCGGCCAAAACAGCACCGATGATGAACGTCACTGAGATCACGGTGTCAGGACGAATACCCATCAAACCCGCTACTCGGGGATTTTCAGCGGTCGCTCGCATGGCCCGCCCCAGTTTTGTGCGGTTGACCAAGAACAACAAAGCGGCCAAGGTAATCGCCGTCGCGGCCAAAATGAAGATCTGTGTGACAGAGATCACCGCACCACCGATGGCGATAGGCTCAGTCGGCAGCACTGCTGGGAACGGCTTCGGGTTGGGTTTCCAAATAATCATGGCCATGGTTTGTAAAAACAAGGACATGCCAATAGCAGTGATCAGCGGCGCCAAGCGCGGCGCGTTACGCAACGGCCGATAGGCGACTCGCTCAATGGTGAAGTTGAGCAGTCCACACACCACGAAGGAGATCAGAAGCGCCAAGATCAACAAAAGCCAGCCTGGCGCGCCGGGCATGGCGTCCTGCATGATGCTGATCACACTCCAACTCGTCATGGCGCCCACCATGAGCACCTCACCATGCGCGAAATTAATGAGGCCAATAATGCCGTACACCATGGTGTAACCCAGCGCGACAAGCGCATACATACTGCCTAAGACCAGACCATTAATGATCTGTTGCAGGAAAATATCCATAGAAAGTTTGCTCCATTGGACCGCGACCATGAACGGTGCAGCTATCAGGGGTGCGTGCGCATTGGTTGCGCAGCAGAGGCGAGATTGTAGCCAACCTAAGCTGACATTCACCAACCTCGTGGCCTGCTAGCCGGGGGGATTAACCCTAGGGGTAGGGCTTAATGGGATTTAGGTGCCTTTTTTCGAGGCTTGAGCCGCCTGCTCGTTCAACGCACGCAAGTGCAACAGGCGCGCACGGATCTTAATTTCAAGCCCGCGCTCAACCGGCTCATAGAACCGCTGGTGGGTTAACCCCTCCGGCAGGTAAGTCTCCCCGGCAGCAAAGGCATCCGGCTCGTCGTGGGCGTACCGGTATCCCGCTCCGTGGTCCATTTGCTTCATCAATGCCGTCGGTGCGTTGCGCAAATGCTTGGGCACTGGGCGTGAGCCGTCCCGCTTCACCAGGGCTGCCGCCGACTTATAGGCCAAGTAGGCGGCATTTGACTTCGGCGCCATGGCCAAATAAACCGCACTTTGCGCCAATGCCAACTCCCCCTCGGGCGAACCCAAACGCTCGTACACCTCGCTGGCATCAAGCGCCATACGCAGGGCACGGGGGTCAGCCAGCCCGATATCCTCGTTGGCCATTCGAATCAAACGACGCGCCACGTAACGCGGATCTGCGCCACCGTCGAGCAAACGAACCAACCAATACAGGGCGGCGTCGGGGTCGGAGCCGCGTACCGACTTGTGTAAAGCGCTGATCGTGTCGTAAAAAACATCGCCACCCTTGTCGCTGCGACGCAACGTCTCGCCCAAAGACTTCAGGAGCCAGGGGTCCGTCACCTCAGACAACTGTTGTTGGGCTGCACTGACTGCAATGATTTCAAGGGTGTTGAGCAACCGACGCGCATCGCCATCGGCGTAGCGCACCAAACGCGCAGCTGCCGCCTCGTCGAGTTGCGGCATGTCAGGTTCCTGGCATGCACGAGACAACAGCACGGTCAGAGCCTCAGTGGATAACGCCTGCAGCACATAAACCGCGGAGCGTGAGAGCAACGCACTGTTCACCTCAAAGGAGGGGTTCTCCGTCGTTGCACCAATGAAGGTGAATAACCCCGATTCAACATGCGGCAAAAAAGCGTCTTGCTGGCTTTTATTGAATCGGTGAACCTCGTCGACGAACACAATCGTCGCACGCGGGTCCAGGCCCTCCTGAGCCAACTGCGCTTTTTCGACTGCATCCCGAATGTCTTTCACACCACCGAGCACCGCGCTAATCGCTATGAATTGGGCGTCAAAAGCCTGCGCCATCAGACTTGCCAGCGTCGTCTTGCCTACACCGGGAGGGCCCCACAAAATGCAGCTGTGCGGCTGACCACTCTCAAAAGCCAACCGCAAGGGCAACCCTTCACCCAGCAGATGATCCTGCCCAATCACATCACCCAATGTTTTAGGACGCAGGCGCTGCGCTAGGGGCACATGGTTGGCAGTCCGCGCGACCTGGGTGACAGGCTGGTTCATGGCCGAATAACGTCAGCGCCCGAAGGGGGAACAAAGCGAAAGGCCGCCGTCACTGCGCCTTTTTCAAGCGACTGCAAGGCATCAAAGCGCATGTCAGACGTCTGGCCAAAGTTATCAATCATGACCATGGCGCGCAACTGCTGCGCGTCAAAACCGACCCGAACCACGCGCAGCGTGCCATCCACTTGCTTGGGTGTGGCTTCGACCCATTTTAAGCCAGCCTCCGAGGGCATGGATCGCACCACGTAAGCGGCATTCAAGGCGTTGAGATCACCACTGCCCGCAATGAGGGCTGCCGGCGTATTACCGAGCGCCTGCGCTTGATTACGCACGGTCACTTGATTCAAGTCGGGATCCCATAACCACAGCGACTGCCCATCCGCAATGATGCTTTGGGGAAATGGGGTCTCATAATCAAATCGAAATTTACCCGGACGCGCAAACAAAAATTGCCCGGTCGAGCGCGTTTGCTTGGCCCGCGTTTGCCCCGCCTTAATGGGTGCAGTAACGGTTTGCTTGAAAGACAGTTGTCCAGTTGGCGATGCGCGCAGCAAGGCCTGCAAATCCGCGACGTTGTCGGCCAGCACAGGGGGTGCCGCACTCAGCGCTGCGAGCCCGAGCACCACGACGCGTCGACGAAGCGACGCCCAGATCGCAAGTTTATTCTTCACGTACAGGCACCAAAATTTCACGCTGACCATTGGTGCCCATGGCGCTGACGACCCCCGCGTTTTCCATTTCTTCCAACATCCGTGCCGCCCGGTTGTAACCAATCTTGAGGTGGCGCTGCACCAATGAGATACTGGCCTTTCGGTTCTTGAGAACGATCTCAACGGCTTGGTCGTACATCGGATCTTTCTCCCCGCTGCCGCCATCAGCGTCCCCGCCGCCCTCGCCATCCACGGTACCGCCCTCGAGCACACCGTCGATGTAATTCGGTTCACCCTGGGTCTTCAAAAATGCCACCACACGGTGCACTTCCTCGTCACTGACGAACGCGCCGTGGACGCGCTGCGGGAAGCCCGTGCCGCTGGGTAAATAAAGCATGTCGCCCATACCCAACAGCGTTTCCGCACCCATTTGATCGAGGATGGTTCGCGAGTCGATTTTGCTACTCACTTGGAAAGACAAACGTGTGGGGATATTGGCCTTGATCAAGCCTGTAATGACATCCACACTGGGACGCTGTGTCGCCAAGATCAAGTGAATGCCGGCTGCGCGGGCCTTCTGCGCCAACCGGGCGATCAGCTCCTCGATCTTCTTACCCACCACCATCATGAGGTCCGCCAACTCATCGATCACCACCACGATGTGCGGCAGTGCCTCTAGTGGCTCTGGCTGCTCGGGCGTCAGCGAAAACGGGTTACCGACGTACTCCCCGCGGGCTTTTGCCTCTTGTAATTTGGCATTAAAACCGGCCAAGTTACGCACGCCCATTTTGCTCATGAGCTTGTATCGCTTTTCCATTTCGGCCACGCACCAGTTGAGACCATGCGCGGCTTGCCGCATGTCCGTCACCACCGGCGAGAGCAAATGCGGAATGCCCTCATAAACACTCATTTCGAGCATTTTGGGATCGATCAAAAGTAGGCGCACGTCCTGCGGGTCTGCTTTGTAAAGCAAGCTCAAAATCATTGCGTTGATACCCACTGACTTACCCGAACCCGTGGTACCAGCCACCAAACAGTGCGGCATTTTGGCCAAATCAGCAACGACTGGATTGCCCACAATGTCCTTGCCCAATCCCATCGTGAGCAATGATTTCGCGTCGTTATAAACGCTTGAACCCAGCACCTCACTCAATTTGATGGTCTGGCGCTTGGCGTTCGGTAATTCAAGCGCCATGTAGTTTTTACCAGGGATGGTTTCAATCACCCGGATCGAGACCAAGCTCAGTGAGCGGGCCAAATCTCGCGCAAGATTGACGACTTGTGAACCCTTCACCCCTGTTGCAGGCTCGATTTCGTAGCGCGTGATTACCGGCCCGGGCGCCGCGGCAACCACGCGAACCTCGACTCCAAAGTCACGCAATTTCTTCTCGATGAGCCGGCTGGTCATCTCCAGCGCGTCGGTTGACACACTCTCCACCTGGACTACCGCCTTATCAAGCAAGCTGACTTGTGGCAGTTTTGAGTCCGGCATTTCGTCAAAGAGGGGCTTCTGCGCTTCTTTCAAAACCCGATCACTGGTCGCCACGGGTTGGGCAATCGGCTCGATCACGACGGGTAAAGGGTCAAGCTTCGGTTCGGCGTCATCCGTGATGGCCAGATCGCCAAAAACCAACTCTTCGCGCTCACGCGATGCTTCAAGGCCAATTCGTTCGTCTTCCCGCTGCTCGCGGCGCTCACGGTGACTGCGAATCCACTCGATCGGCACCGCACCCAGTCGCTCACACAGTGCGCCCCAAGAAAATTTGAACACGACCGAAATGAGCGCGCCGCTCACGACCAACGCCAACAGCGCCGAGCCCGTAAAGCCCACCCAGGTTTGTGCGAAATACCCAATCGTCTCGCCCAACACGCCCCCAGCCTGCCCGGGTAGATACACATCCAGTGAGTGCAAGCGTGTCCATTCGAGCGTTGCGCTGGACGCCAGCAGACCAAACCAAGCCAGCACCCGGCCAACGCCCCGCAGTTGCCGACGCAAGGCGGCCCACACGGATTCGGGTGCGGGCGCCACAGCCGATTTGCCGCGTCCGGACTTGACCACGGGTGCAGCCAACTCGGGACGCATCCAGCGCAGCAGACCAATACGCCACAAATTAATCGCGCCGAGCACCAACCACCACGCGGAGAAACCCATCAAAAAGTACGTGATGTCAGCCACCCAAGCGCCCACTCGCCCCATCCAGTTCGCCACAGTGGCATCCACACCTGAGGTCGACCAAGCACCATCGGTGACATGGTGCGTGAGTAATGCGATGATCCAAAAGCCCAATAACACGACTGTTAGCAACAGCGATACCTCTTGGGTGAACCGAAACGACGCCGAACTAGAGGGCTCGCTTTTCTCGCTGTCTTTAAGCGTATTGATCGAATAAGTCATTGATTTAATTGTGACGGAAAATGCCCCGTAAAGCGCAAGCTTACCCCATGCACCGGGCCCAATTTTGGAAACCCCAGAGACAACGTCGACCCACTCAACTGTCTACAATTCTGGTCTAGGACAGTCTGCTTGCCAAAGGCGCGGGTAGACAAACGCTCCGACTCACCACGTTAGGATATTTTCATGCGTCATTGCAAGGTTTTAATTTTGGGCTCCGGGCCCGCGGGATACAGTGCTGCGATTTATGCGGCACGTGCCAACCTCAACCCCGTCGTCATCACGGGCATCGCCCAAGGGGGCCAGTTGATGACCACAACAGAGGTCGACAATTGGCCTGCAGATGTTGACGGCGTCATGGGGCCAGATTTGATGCAGCGCTTTGAGGCGCACGCCAAACGATTCAATACAGAAATCATTTTCGACCACATCAATGCCGTGGATTTCAGCAAGCGTCCGTTTACCCTGACCGGCGACAGCGGCAGTTACACCTGCGATGCGCTGATTTTGGCGACCGGTGCGTCGGCGAAATATCTGGGCCTACCCTCCGAGCAGGCCTTTATGGGGCGTGGCGTAAGCGGCTGCGCAACGTGCGACGGCTTCTTTTATCGCGAACAGGTTTGCGCCGTGGTGGGTGGTGGCAATACGGCCGTAGAAGAGGCGCTTTATCTGTCGAATATCGCATCTAAAGTTCATCTGGTGCACCGCCGGGACACCTTCAAAGCGGAAGCCATCATGATCGATAAACTGATGGAAAAGGTTGCTGCAGGCAAGATCGAGCTGCAAATCAATTGCACGCTCGACGAGGTGTTGGGCGACGCCAAAGGCGTCAACGGTATCCGTCTGCGCCGTACCACCGACGACAGCACCTTTGAATTACCCCTGGCCGGTTGCTTCATTGCCATTGGTCACCAGCCGAACACGGACATTTTCAAGGGCCAGCTGGACATGGAAAACGGCTACATCGTCACCCGTTCTGGCACCGTCGGCATGGCCACGATGACCAGCGTACCTGGCGTCTTCGCCGCGGGTGATGTACAAGACCACGTCTACCGGCAAGCAATTACCAGCGCGGGTACGGGGTGCATGGCGGCCTTGGATGCCCAGCGGTTTTTGGAACAAGAAGCGGTTTAATTACCACGTTTGCGCCGGAAACACGCTATAATTTCAGGCTTTGCTGGAAAAGTCTGGTTAGCATGCCCCGTGCGTGCGCCTCTCGGCTCTAGTGAAAACTTTTACCGCTGACATCAACGCAGACTGAGAGAAAGCATTGCAAGGGTTAAACGCTTGCAAACCCGTCTCCCAGCTGGCTCAGCGAGGTGCGGCGCAAGCTGTTAACGTTTTAGGGAGTGTCCAAATGGCACGCGTATGTGAAGTAACGGGCAAGAAGCCCATGTCGGGAAACAACGTTTCCCACGCCAACAACAAGACCAAGCGTCGTTTTTTGCCTAACCTGCAATACCGTCGTTTTTGGGTTGAGAGCGAGAACCGTTGGGTTCGTTTGCGCGTTTCAAGCGCCGCTTTGCGCCTGATCGACAAAAACGGTATCGACTCCGTGCTGGCCGACTTGCGTGCCCGCGGTCAAGCTTAATTAGGAGACGAATCATGGCAACCAAAGGTACCCGCGAGAAGATCAAACTGGAATCCACTGCTGGAACAGGTCACTTCTACACCACGACGAAGAACAAAAAGACAACGCCCGAGAAAATGGAGATCATGAAGTTCGATCCCAAGGCTCGCAAGCATGTCGCTTACAAAGAAATCAAGTTGAAGTAATTCAACGGATTCCTGAAAAACCGCTGGGGCTTCGGCCCACAGCGGTTTTTTTTCGCTCCGTAAGCCCCCAGCAGGCACAAAAAAACCACCGAATGCAGGGCACTGGTGGTTTTTTTGTTTAGGCACCCTTACTCCAGCAAGGGCCCGGGATCACCTAAAGTTAGGCTTTGGCACGGCGCAACTTCGTTGCAAACTCGTGCAGGGCTGCGATACCGCTTGCCTCTGCCTTGGTGCACCACGCTTGCAAGTCAGCGGTGAGCTGCTCACGCGTCTGTGTCGTGCTACTCCAGACCTGACGTAACTCTTCACGCATTGAGGTCATCGTATCCAAAACAGGATGGGCGGCACGGGCCTCTTCCAATTTAGGCTGAATGTCGGCGGGCACCTTCTCAGCGTCCCGATGCAACCAACGCTTAGCGGCTGCAAGGTTAACCAAGTCATGGCCTTTGGCTTTGGCGGCGTTCATTTCGACAGTGGCTGCAGCCCGCAATGCCTTGGCGAAGTTGGCCATCACTTCATATCGGTTCGCGATGACGGCTTCTAGGGTGGCCTCGTCGGCAACCGCTTTGACGTCGCCCAAGACCAACTGAGGTGGTACCTTGCGGACCTTGGCCCAACCGACCATTTGGAACAATCGAATGTAGAGCCAGCCGAGATCAAACTCGTAGGGCTTGACCGAGAACTTCGCGGACGTGGGGTAGGTGTGGTGGTTGTTGTGCAACTCTTCGCCACCGATCAAAAGCCCCCAAGGCGAAATGTTGGTACTGGCATCCGCCGCCTCAAAATTGCGGTATCCCCAGTAGTGACCGATGCCGTTGATGATGCCGGCAGCCATAATAGGGATCCACGCCATTTGAACCGCCCAAATGGTCAGTCCGAGTACACCAAACAGCGCAACGTTGATGACCAACATCAGCGCAACACCAGAGGCGCTGAAGCGCGTGTAGAGATTGCGTTCGATCCAATCACTGGGCGTGCCATGGCTGAACTTTTCCAGCGTGGCAGCGACTTTAGCCTCGGCACGATACAGCTCGGAACCGCGGAAGAACACCGTACCGATACCCCGCGTCATGGGGCTGTGGGGGTCATCGTGGGTTTCACACTTTGCGTGGTGCTTGCGGTGGATAGATACCCACTCGCGGGTCACCATCCCGGTCGTCAACCACAGCCAGAAACGGAAGAAGTGCGATGGAATCGCATGTAGATCCATGGCGCGGTGCGCCTGGTGGCGGTGCAGGTAGATCGTGACGCCAGCGATGGTGAGATGGGTTACAACCAAGGTGTAAACCACCAACTGCCAGCCGGTGGCATGGGTCAAACCATTTGCCAACCAGTCCACAACGATATCCAACATAGGGATTCCTTTAGTTTTAAGTCAATCCGAAGATTTTAAAGCTTGCTGGGCGTTTTGCCTAATGCAGGGGACCTTGGCAGTGCAAACGTACTAAAACCCCCATAAGCCGCTAACTTTCAGTATAAATTGATTATCTGCATTTAACTATCATCAAAACAACCAATTTAAACAACCCCAAGATGGGGCGTTTTAAGCCTTTCGTTGCCACACAGCGGCGAAAAAGCCGTCGGTTTGATGCAGATGGGGCCACAAACGCAGGCACTCCCCTGCACACAGTCCCAGAGGGTCCGACGTTGACAATTCCGCGGCTTCAGCCCCATCGTGAAGCGCTTTTTGTAGCAACGGCGCGACAGGCAACACCTCGAAGTCTGCGTGCGCCGCGGTGAATGCATTCGCGATCGCCTCATTTTCTAGGCTCAGCAAGCTACAGGTCGCATAGACCAGCCGCCCTCCGGGTTTGACCATTTGCGCGGCGCTGGCCAGTATGCGGGTCTGCAACGCGGTGAGATCCGCAAGCTCAGACTCCTTGAGACGCCACTTGAGGTCCGGATTCCGCCGAATCGTGCCGGTGCCCGAGCACGGGGCATCAACGAGTACACGATCCATCTTTTGGGCCAAGCGCTTGACCCGATCATCGCGCTCGTTGGTGATGGCGGCGGTTTGAACGTTACTCAAACCACTGCGCGCGAGTCGCGGCTTCAGACCATCCAAACGGTGCGCGGATGTGTCGAACGCATACAAGCGCCCGGTTGAACGCATCATGGCGCCAATCGCCAGCGTCTTACCGCCCGCACCTGCACAGAAATCTGCCACCATCTCACCCCGTTTCGCACCGAGTATCAGCGCCAACAATTGCGACCCTTCGTCTTGAACCTCAAAAGCACCCTGCTCATATTCAGGCAGGCGGCTCAGCGACGGATTGTTGGTCAATCGCAGGCCCCAGGGGGATAGCGGGGTGTTGTCGGCCGTAACGCCTTGTGATTTGAGTGCCTTACGCACCCCATCACGCTTGGCCTTGAATGTATTGACCCGAATGTCAAGCGGTGCAGGGGTGTTCAGCGTCGCCGCCAATGCCTCAAATCCATCCCCCACTTGCGCCTTTAGGTGCGGCACCATCCACTGGGGTAGGTTGTGGCGGTGCATGTCCATCATGGTGGCCTCCCCCGCCCGCTCGCACTCGGCTAACCAATCGGCCTCCTGTGGCTTCAGGGCGCCGGCCAGAAAATCGGCGGGACCACTGAAACCGAGAATCGCCAGCTTCCGTTCACGCCCACCAGGTCCTGAACGCGCCAGCAGTTCAAAGCGTGTCTTGAATCGCAGCACAGCGTAGACCGTTTCAGAGATCGTGTGTCGCTCGCGTGGCCCCAGATTTTTGTTTTCTCGGAAATACCGGGCAACCACACCGTCTGCAGGATGGTTAAAGGCGAGAACGCGTGTCAAAAGCTGCGCGGTGTGATCAATTAGGGCGTTTGGGTGCATTCTTGTATTGTCCCATGTTAGATAATCGACGGTTATGTCCGAAATCGCTCAACAAGTCCGTCGTCGTCGCACCTTTGCGATCATTTCCCACCCTGACGCAGGTAAGACCACCCTCACGGAAAAGCTATTGCTTTTCTCTGGTGCGATCAACATCGCCGGCAGCGTCAAAGCCCGGAAAGCAGCGCGTCACGCCACCAGCGATTGGATGGAGATTGAGAAGCAACGCGGTATTTCGGTTGCGAGTTCAGTGATGCAAATGGAATACCGCGATTGCGTCATTAATTTGCTGGACACACCCGGTCACCAAGATTTTTCTGAGGATACCTACCGCGTCTTGACGGCGGTTGATGCCGCGCTCATGGTGATTGATGCCGCCAACGGCGTAGAACCGCAAACCCGCCGTCTGTTGCAGGTCTGCCGGGCTCGGAACACCCCCATCCTGACGTTTGTCAACAAGATGGACCGCGAGGTGCAGGCGCCGCTGGATGTGATGGATGAGGTCGAACGCGAACTCGGCATGACCGTCATTCCCTTTACTTGGCCCGTCGGCATGGGCAAGACCTTCCATGGTGTTTACGATCGTCGTACGGATCAAATGCGGGTGTTTGATGCGGGTGAAGATCGTCGGGGTGGCGAAGAAGAAGTACTTCAAGGGCTCAACAACCCCGAGACCATTAAACGTTTCGGCGCCGAATTTGAAGATGCCAAAGGCGAGCTGGAGTTGATCGATGGCGCGAGCCCCGCATTCGATGCCGCTGCATTCCTGCGCGGTGAACAGACCCCCATGCTTTTCGGTTCGGCCGTCAACAACTTTGGTGTTCGCGAGGTGCTGGATGCATTGGTTGACTTGGCCCCGCCGCCATCCGAACGTGTGGCTATTCAGCGCACGATCCAACCGACTGAGAAAAAATTCAGTGGTGTGGTTTTCAAAATTCAAGCCAACATGGACCCGGCACATCGCGATCGCATTGCGTTCGTGCGGGTAGTGAGCGGACATTTTGAACGAGGCATGCGTCTAAAAGTGGTTCGTTCGGGCAAAGAGCTACGCCCCAACACCGTGGTGAGCTTCTTGAGCCAGAGACGGGAGCTTTTAGAGGAGGCCTACGGTGGCGACATCATCGGCATCCCCAACCATGGCGTACTGCAGCTGGGCGATACGCTCACTGAAGGCGAGGAGCTTCAGTTTACGGGGCTCCCCTTCTTCGCACCCGAGATGATCCGCACGGTAGAGGTGGCTGACCCGTTACGAACCAAGCAATTACGGGCTGGCTTGACCCAACTGGGTGAGGAGGGAGCGATTCAGGTTTTTCGGCCAATTGCTGGTAGCGTGCTGCTGCTGGGCGCGGTCGGGCAACTTCAGTTTGAGGTGGTTGCCCACCGTCTACAAACAGAATACGGAGTCAAAGCGCGCATTGGGAACAGCAGCTATTCAGTGGCACGCTGGGTCACCTGCGCACCTGAGGACGGCGGCGAGGTCGAGTTGAAAAGATTCATCCAAGCCAACGCCCACCGCATTGCGCTGGACGCCGTGGACGCACCCACTCTGCTGGTCGACCACAGCGCCACGCTACGCGCCGTTGAGGCAAACTTTCCGAAGATCAAGTTCCACGCCATGCGAGAGCACGCGGGACTGGTTTTCCAATCAAGCTTGTAATCTGGCCTGCAACAATTGCTCCAGCACGTCTGGGTACAACCGGTGTTCCTGCGTCAAAACACGGGCTGCGAGCTGGTCTGGGGTGTCATCGGCCAACACGGGCACGACCGCCTGCCCCAGAATCTCACCATGATCCAAGGCAGCGGTGACACGGTGCACCGTAGCCCCCGCAAATCGACACCCCATCTCGATGGCCCGTTGGTGGGTATGCAGACCTGGGAACGCCGGCAATAGGCTGGGGTGAATGTTGAGCAGTCGTCCATCGTAGTGCTCGACAAAAGCGGGCGTGAGGATACGCATGAAGCCCGCCAAGACGACCCAATCAGGCGGTGCTTGGTCAGTCAGGCCGTCCACCGCTTGTTTCAGAGCCTCATCAAAAGCTTCACGTGAGGCGTAGTCTCGGTGTGAGCAGACGCGGGTGGCGATACCTTGCGCCTCGGCCCACTGCAAACCAGCAGCAGAGGCTTGGTTGCTCACAACACCCGCGATCACCGCACCGTAACGATCGTTCCAGCGACGCCTGTGTAATGCCTCGACTATCGCACGCATGTTCGAACCACCACCGGAGATCAAAATGGCGATGCGCTGTTTAGGCTTGGGGAGAACAGTCATGGGGGACAGACAACACGTTAAAAAATGGCTAACCTTGCTACTTTGCGACCCAGTCGCTTCGAAGCTGCAGTGTACTTGCCCCTCATCACTTTTTGGAAGATCACATGGATTTAGCATTCACGCCTGAGGAACAAACGTTCAGAGAAACCATTCGCGATTGGGTGACCGCACACCTGCCCAGCGATCTCTCAACCAAAGTTCACAACGCGCAAAGGTTGCACCGCGAAGACATGCAGCGTTGGGCAAAAATCTTAGGCGCAAAGGGATGGCTGGGTTACAGCTGGCCTACCGAATTCGGCGGTCCGGGCTGGAGCGCGGTACAAAAGCACTTGTTTGAAGAGGAGTGTGCTTTGGCTGGCGCACCACGCATTGTTCCGTTTGGACCCGTGATGGTTGCCCCCGTCATCATGACATTTGGTAACGCAGCGCAACAGGCGCGTTTCCTCCCGGGGATCGCCAGCGGTGGCGTGTGGTGGAGCCAAGGCTACAGTGAGCCAGGCTCGGGCTCCGATTTGGCCTCACTCAAAACCCGCGCAGAGCGCCAAGGCGATCACTATATCGTCAATGGACAGAAGACATGGACCACGCTGGGTCAATTTGGTGACTGGATCTTTTGCTTGGTCAGAACCGACACCAGTGGAAAGCCACAAACCGGCATCAGTTTTTTGCTAATCGACATGCGCTCACCGGGCGTCACGGTCCGCCCCATTCGTCTGTTAGACGGTGAATGCGAAGTTAACGAGGTGTGGTTTGATAACGTTCAGGTCCCCGCTGAGAACCTGATTGGCGAAGAGAACAAAGGCTGGGATTACGCCAAATACCTGTTGGCCCACGAGCGCACCAATATCGCCGATGTCAATCGTGCAAAGCGTGAATTGGAGCGACTCAAGCGCATTGCCAAGACTGAGGGCGTATACGAGGACGTGCGCTTCCGCGATGAAATTGCGAAGCTCGAGGTTGAAATCGTTGCCTTGGAAATGATGGTGCTGCGGGTACTGTCAGCGCAAACCAGCGGCAAGAGCAGCTTGGATATCGCCGGCCTGCTGAAAATTCGTGGCAGTGAAATCCAGCAGCGCTATGCAGAGTTAATGATGCTAGCCGCTGGACCATCCGCCCTACCCTATATTTTTGACGCGATGGAAGCGGGTTGGCAGGGTGATCAAGTGGCAGGTTTATCTGGTTTTCCGGGTGGCAATGTTCACAATGCACCGCTCGCGAGTACGTACTTCAACATGCGTAAAACAACTATCTATGGCGGCAGTAACGAGGTGCAACGCAATATCGTTGCTCAGACCGTCTTGGGCTCCTAAACCGATCGGACCACACAATGGATTTCAATTTTTCTGAAGAACAAATTCAACTCGCAGACGCTGTAGGCCGATGGGTCGAAAAGGCCTACCCTTTCGAGCGCCGACTGGAAATCAGCCGCAACGGCGGCTTCTCCGAAGAGGCTTATCAGTCACTCGCAGAGCTGGGGTTATGCGGTCTGCTAACGTCCGACGCCTACGATGGTATGGACCAAGGCCCCGTCGAGGCCATGGTGGTCATGGAACAACTGGGCGCCGGGCTTGTTATCGAGCCGATCGCGCAAACGTGGATTGCCAGCGCTCTGATTCAAGCCTTCGGCTCCGAGACCTTGAAGTCCGACTGGCTACCGAGTTTGGCTGGTGGCACGCAGCGCATCGCCGTTGCACTGAACGAACGTGCAGGACGTTACCGGTGGCAGGTTTGCGAAACGCATGCCAACAACGACCAGCTCACTGGGCATAAGCATGTAGTGCTCGGTGGCGCTGATGCAAATGCCTACTTGGTCAGCGCAATGCACAATGATCAATTGGCTTTGTACCTGGTCGCTAACGGTGCAGCGGGTTTGCGCGCAGAGCCCTATGCGACCCAAGATGGGGGCCGCGCAGTCGACCTATATCTCAAAGACACACCAGCTATATTGGTAACAGCCGATGGTCTGACTGCCGGCGCGGCCGCAGAAGCCATGGGTATCGCATGGCTGTGCGCAGAAGGGGTTGGCATCATGGAGAGAATGTTGGCGATCACGGTGGACTACATGAACACGCGCCAACAATTTGGCAAAACGATCGCCAGTTTCCAAGCGTTGCGTCACCGCGTCGCTGACGTCAAGATGGCGCTGGAATTGGCGCGTTCAATGAGTTACTACGCGACACTCAAACTGAACGCTGTACCAGAAGAGCGAGACCAGGCAATGGCGAGAGCCAAAGTCCAGTTAGGCCAAAGCATGAGGCTGGTGGGACAAGCGTGTATTCAGTTACACGGCGGTATCGGTGTGACGGATGAAGTTGCAATCAGCCACTACTTCAAGCGTCTGACACAAATGGAGATGCAATGCGGCGACACCCTGCATCACCTGGGTCGTGTCAGCGATCAGATGCAGGCAACGGCAGGGGTATTTGCATAAGGCCTTCGCGCACGGTTGGGTATCGCAACTGCAAGCCCAACCGTAACTTCATCCGCTGGTTATCAACCTGACGGGATTCCTTTAAAAAACTCAATGCCATTGGCGTGAGTTCGCTCGCTAGCGCTTGCAACGGCAAGCGCGGCGGCAACGGAAGACCGTACAGTTCGGCGGCGAAACACATGTACTCCCCCATGCGCATGCGGGAATCATCGTTCACATTGACCGTCTGGTAAGGCGCGCGACCTCGTAACGCCAGTCGACACGCCCGGGCCAAGTCGTCTGCGTGGATGTGGTTGGTGTAGACATCATGTGCCTCATCCGGAATCGGTGTCCCGCGCATCAGCCGCCCGCGTGGCGTGCCGTTTTCGCGATCAGGGGCGTAGATACCGGGTATGCGCAATACGGTGCACGGCATCGCGATCTTTCTGCCCAACCGCATGACCGCCTGCTCTGCGTCCACACGACGACGCGCACGGTCCGTCTGCGGATTAACAGGGCGAATTTCGCTCACCCATTGCCCGTCACAATCACCGTATACGCCTGTCGTAGAGCCATAGACTAACTGCCTGATCTCTCCGCGCCGACGCAACGATCGCAACAAGTCGCGGGTACGTTTGTCAATCGTCTGCGTCGTTGCAGGTGGTGCCAGATGCAGAACATGGGTAGCCACACCTGACAACCTGCGAACCGACTCGCTACTGTCGAGGTCGCCATAAATCGGTCGAACACCCATACGCCTGAGATCCGCCATTCGATGCTGGCTAGACGTCAACGCCGTCACAGCCCAAACCGGCTGACCATCCCGAAGAGGCAACTGCTTGACCACGCGTTGCCCCACGTCGCCACAACCGATGATCAGGAGACGAGGTCGGCGGAATCGTGCTGGTAGTGCGCCTAATCCAGGCATAACTTGGTTACTTTCAATTTTTGCGACAATACAGCGTTATACGCCAACTGCGCCATCACCCGTATGACATTCAACATCCAGATCGAACCCAGCCAACGCACCTTCACCACGGATACCGATGAGTCCATCTTGGCCGCCGCCATCCGCCAAGGCATTGGCATGCCCTATGGTTGTAAAGACGGCGCTTGCGGCTCTTGCAAGTGTAAAAAAATCAGCGGTGAGGTGGTTCACGGTCCTCATCAAGCCAAGGCACTGAGTGAGGACGAGGCACAAGCGGGATTCATCTTGGCCTGCTGCGCAAAGCCGACCAGTGATGTGGTGCTCGAGTCACGACAGGTCACGGCGGCGGGCGTCCCCCCCATCAAAAAAATGCCCGTTCGGGTCTCCCAGTTGACCAAACCCACGACGGATGTCGCCATCCTCCGCCTGCAACTACCCGCGACCGAACCATTCCAGTACTTTGCTGGGCAATATGTCGAGTTTCTGCTGCGCGACGGCGATCGCCGCAGCTACTCGATGGCCAATGCGCCGCACACACAGGCAGATTTACCGGGCATGGAACTGCACATCCGGCACATGCCCGGCGGGAAGTTCACAGATGCCGTTTTCAGCACCATGAAAGAGCGGGACATTCTGCGTATCGAAGGTCCTTACGGCAGCTTCTACCTGCGCGAACAATCCGAAAAGTCCATGGTTTTCGTGGCATCCGGAACCGGATTCGCGCCCATCAAGGCTCTGCTAGAGCACCTCAGCTTTACGGGCTCATCCCGCGCGGTGACGGTTTACTGGGGGGGCCGCCGCCCCAGCGACCTGTACCTCCACGACTGGATGGTAGCCACAGCTGCCGCAATGCCAAACGTGACCTACGTTCCTGTCGTCTCCGATGCAGAGGCGGCGGATCAATGGACGGGCCGAACTGGCTTTGTGCATCAAGCCGTTTTGGATGACTTCGCCGACCTGTCGGGCATGGAGGCCTACGTCTGCGGCGCACCCATTGTTGTGGAATCTGCCCAACGGGATTTTGTCGCCCAGCGCGGGCTGCCTGCAGATGCGTTTTTTGCCGACTCCTTTACCAGCGCCGCTGACAAAGCAACTGCCTAACCGCCACGGATCTTCAGGCGGCGCGCGACGTTAGTTCTCCGTCAGCAGCTGCTTGATATCGGAGGCCAAGCCCGCCGCGCCCGTGTTGTAGCGGTGGTAGAGCCGCAGTTGACCTTTGGCGTCGTACACATAGCTGCCAGCTGAATGGTCGATGCTGTAGCTGGTGGGCGTTGGCCCCTCCACACGCTTGTAGTAAACCTTGAAGTCAGCCGCGACTTGTTTCAATTCACCCGGGTCTGCGTAAAGCGCCAAAAATGTGGGGTCGAAATGGCTGACATACGCAGCCATCACCTCGGGGGTGTCACGCTCAGGATCGACGGTCAAAAACAAACCTTGGAAGCGATCACCTAATGGGCCCAGCAAAGCCTTTGCCTCAGCCATTTCAGACATTGAGGTGGGACATACATCTGGGCATTGGGTGAAGCCGAAAAAGATCACCACAGCCTTCCCCTTGAAATCCACCAAGGTACGGCGCTGACCATTGTGATCCGTCAGCGTGAAGTCTTGCGCGTAATTAGCTCCCGTGATGTCTATACCAACGAACGGAGGCAAGTCCTCCGCGCAGGCAGTGAGCCACAGCGTACTGGCTATCGCAACCCCTGCAGCTAACAGGCGAATCGCAGCGGCACGACCACAGCCAAGGGAGACAATTTTTTGCATCAAATCACACTCACGTAATGGTCAACTAACAAGGCTGCGAATAGGACCGAGAGGTGTAACAGCGAAAATCGGAATGTCTTGCGCGCCAGTGCATCCGAGTAATTCCGCATCAAGGCTACGGCGTATCCCGTGAAACCAATCGATAGCGCAACCGCTACCACTAGGTAGAGCCACCCACTCATGCCCACCATAAATGGCAGCAAACATGCCGCACCCAGCACCAGGGTGTAGAGCAAAATTTGTAGTCGTGTGAATTCCGAACCATGGGTGACCGGCAACATCGGTAAACCACTTTTGCGGTAATCCTCTACGCGGTACAAAGCCAACGCCCAAAAATGGGGTGGTGTCCACAAGAAAATGATGAGGAAAAGGATCAGCGCTTCATGACCAACGGTACCCGTCATTGCCGCCCATCCCAATACCGGGGGCATGGCGCCAGATGCGCCACCGATCACAATATTTTGCGGCGTCAGCGGCTTCAAAACCACGGTGTAGATCACGGCATACCCCACAAAAGTAGCGAATGTGAGCCACATGGTTAGGGGGTTGATCCAAACATACAAAATCCAAGAGCCCAGCGCGCACAACGCAGCAGAGAAGGTGAGGGTTTGTTGGTTACTCAACTGGCCTTTCGCAGTGGGTCGCCAACTGGTACGACGCATCTTGGCATCGATCTGGCTTTCGACGACGCAATTGAAAGCGGCCGCAGCGCCAGACACCAGCCATATACCCACACAGGCAACCAACATCTGCCAGAGGGCACTGGGTGCGGGTACGCCCGGCACCGCCAGCACCATACCGATCAGTGCACAGAACACGATTAGTTGAATCACACGCGGCTTCATCAGCGCATAAAACTGCCGCCAAATCGGCATCACGCTGGGGTCGGTCGCCATTGAATTTGTCGTCATGATCCTTGCACTTTCACCGGGGACGCGGCATCTGACCGGTTGAACCGCACCAACACACCTGTTAATACCAATACAAACCCCGCGGCTCCACCCGTGTGGCTTACGGCTGCGAGCAAAGGCCAATCAAACACAACGTTTGATACACCTGTTACGAATTGCCAACCGGACAAGATCCACAACAACAACCCCGCAACACGCAGAGTCGCGTGCTGACGCCAGCGCCAACCCAGCCAAACAGCAAGTGCCAACACGATGTAGGCCACCAGCCGGTGGGTGTAGTGAATGGCCGTTAGTGCCTCAAAGGGAATCGCGCTACCGAGACCATCTTGTCCTAATGGTCGCCAAATTTCAAACCCTGCTGAAAAATTCATGCGTGGCCACCAGACGCCTTGGCAAGTAGGAAAGTCTTGGCACGCGAGCACCGCATAGTTGGTGCTGACCCAAGCGCCCAATGCCATTTGTAACCAAATCAATGCAAATAGGACAACGGCAGGTAGCCAAAGGCCTAGCGGCATCGATACGCTTGCACGGTTGTTTGTTTGGTCAACCAGTTGGACGTGCATCGTGCGCAACAAAGCCAACAGAATCATGGCGCCCAGCAGATGCATCGTGACAATTGCTGGAAACAACTTCATCGTGACCGTAAGCGCGCCAAACGCCCCCTGAATACACACCCAAATCAATGCAATGGTGTTGAGCAAACGCGCTTGCCTTTGGCGCCAGGCCATGATGCACAGCACCAAGATCAACGCACCGACGCCTGATGCGAGGTAACGGTGCACCATCTCAATCCACGCTTTGCCCGTTGTCACAGGGCCGCTGGGCATAGCGGCCTGCGCAGCATCGATGTGCTGGGCCGCACCAATAGGGGTCGCGGCGCCGTAGCAGCCAGGCCAATCGGGACAACCCAAGCCTGAATCGGTCAGTCGCGTGAACGCACCAAACAAAATCAAATCAACAGTCAGGAAAAGCGTGATGGTTAGCAGCAGCGGCATCACGTTGCGATGACCGTTTTGGACACCCACGCGCACCCGCCACCAGACCCACGCCAACGGCACAGCAGCAACCATCGCACCGACGATCAGCAAGTGTGCGACGGGTGAGAGGTTGTAGAGATCGACTTCCGCGTTCACCGCTCGCGCCCCTCTCGGTCCCAGGAGGATGAGGCCTTCAACAGGTGCTCAAGATCTTTACGGGCCTTTTTGGCGTCGAGCATTGCGGGAAACCGCATCATCCAGTTACCCAAGGGGTCGACCACATACAAATGATCCTCAATGGTCTGACCCGGCGCAGGTTTGAGCCATGCCTTTACCTCGTTGGCACTCATTGCCAAAACAGTGGCCTCGGTGAGGGCTGGCGACAGGCGTTCGGAAATCGGCTCTTCGTCAGTGCGCAACCAAACCCAATCGACGCGCATCTTTTCGCGCCCCATCGACTCGCGCAGTTGCCTTTGCAGATAGAGGTTTTGCTCACAGACAGCTGGGCAATTTGATGGCGCGACGCTGACCAACAACCACTGGTCCTTCAGACTGGGTAATTCGACGGCTGTGCCATCGGCACGCAGCACGGTCACCGCTGGCAGCGGTTGTTGGGGGTCTATCAACTCACCATAGTTACGACGCCCCTCTGGCCGGAAGACGTAGTACGTGAGGTAAGAGGCAATTACCGGCGCTGCGCAGATGAGCAACACAAAAATCATCTTGAGGCGGCCATTGCGCACACGCCGTTCGGTGTCAGGCGCTGGTGTCATATCGAAGACTGTCATCGCGAGCGGCTGATCCAGTTCGTTGGGCGGAGGCGATTGATTATTTTTTGACACGGTAAGGCGCAATCCATTGAAACCAAATGTAGAGTCCCGCAATGAGTAATGACAACGCAAACCATTGCGCCGCATAACCATAGTGGGTGTGAATCTTCGCATCGACTTGAGGCCATTCACGACGCAAACCGTCGCCGGGCTCACCCAGTTCTACTACGCTATATGGCTGTAGGGTGAGGCCGATTTCCTCACGATAACGATCCCAATCCAAATTTTGCCGTACAGGACCCGTTTCCGCTTCCACCCAACTGTATAGCTGTGAAGGCGGCGGGGCTAAGCGGCCTGTCACCTCTACCAACCCGGCGGGGGTTGTAACTGGCGGGAGCTGTTCTCGATTCAAAAAGTCTCGGGGCGCCCAACCGCGTTGAACCGCAATCACTTGGTTGCTCGGCTGACCATCAGGCCCCGTCAACTGCAAAGGTGCGATGACGTAATACCCCACCTTGCCGCCCATCTGTCGATTATCCAAATAGACGGTGTGTCGCGACAGCCATTGTCCAGTGAGGTGAACGGGGCGATGGGTGGCATCCATTTGGTCGTGCTTCAAAGCGCGAACGCCCCGGTTATCCAGGGCTGGCTGCGCGGCTTGGTCTGCGACCGCCTCGGCGTAAGCAATCTTCTGCGCAGCCCTATCGAGCTGCCAAAAACCCAATCGCACGCCCACGGCAACCAGCAAAGCGGCGGCGACCGAGATAATCCAGAATGATTGACGACGTTGCATGGGGGCAAAATCCGCGGTTATTTCATCGCATCTAGCGCGACATCAGCCACCTGTGGACCGATAATCGAGGGCATGACTTGGATTATTGCCCTCGCTTTTCTTGCCATCATTGCCAGTTTAGTCGTGGCATTGATCATCATGATGCGCCCAAGCGCTTCGACACCGCCAACTGACGAACATGGCAATCCAATTGATGGCGTGGATAAGCCCAAAGGCAACATGGCAAGAGCGCTCGCCTTTCGGGTCGGTTTTTCAGTGCTGCTATTCATATTCGTCTTAATCAGCTACTGGATGGATTGGATCCAACCCACCGGCATTGCAAACGGACAATAAAAGCCATCGGCAGAAATTAAAAAGGCGCCTAGGGCGCCTTTTTCGGTTGTTTGGCGATGCATTACAACCAGTAAACCAGGATGTAGAGACCCAGCCACACCACGTCCACGAAGTGCCAATACCAAGCGGCACCCTCAAAGCCGAAATGACGGTCTTTGGTGAAATGGCCTTTCTGTAAACGCAAGGTGATGAACAACAGCATCAGCATGCCCACGAAGACGTGGAAGCCATGGAAGCCAGTCAACATATAAAACGTCGAACCGTAAACGCCTGATGTGAGCTTCAGGTTGAGGTCGTTGTAAAGGTGCGCGTATTCGTAACCTTGGACGCCCAAGAAAATCAGGCCCAAAACCACAGTGATCCACATGAAGCTGATCGTCTTTGCGCGTTCACCCGCTTGAAGCGCGTGGTGCGCGATGGTCAAGGTAACGCCAGAAGTCAGCAACAACGCCGTGTTGATTGTCGGAAGCCAGAAGGGACCGACCGTGCTGAACGGCTCGACCAGTCCGCCGGGCGCCGCAGTGGCACCAACCGCGGTGGTAGGCCAAACCGCTTGGAAGTCAGGCCACAACAACGCGTTCTCAATATTGCCCAAAGCTGGCACGGAGTGCATGCGTGCCCACCACAACGCGGTGAAGAAGGCGCCGAAAAACATCACTTCTGAGAAGATGAACCAGCTCATACTCCAGCGGTATGACAGATCGATCTTATGGCCGTATTGGCCACTTTCGCTTTCGTTGATCGCCTCGCGGAACCAGAAATACAACACCGCCAACCACCAGACCAAGCCCAGCATCAGCGAATACGCACCCCAGCCATGCCCGTTGATCCACTGTCCTGCACCAAGGATGACGAAAAATAGCCCGATGGCAGCCATAACTGGATGGCTAGATGGCCCCGGGACATAGTAGTACGGCGTTCCACCGTGGGAGGCTGCGGACATGACTAACTCCTGCTCTTTCTGAATTTTCTTGACTTGTCTAACGCTGCGTTCGACTAGCCAATTATGTTAAAGCTTAAACACACACAATTTTCTAGGTGAGGCAAATATGTTAATCAACTGCCCGCATCAGGCGGTTGCAACAACCCACTCCACCAACAACATCAGCCCCACAACAAACACGAATGTTGCCGCGATACCGACCGCTGCAATATGCAGCGGATTTAAATTTTTCACATCTGCCTGGTAATCGGCATGTCGCCGAACCCCCAAAAACGCCCACAAAACGGCTTTCACCGTACCCACCCAAGAGCCCTTGCGTTTATGCAGGGCTAAGCCCTTGGGATCACTCATAACGCTGTCGCCCCCATTTGTAGCGGATCAATCTGCATACCGAGTGCCGCGGTAGGCGCTTCGGGTGTGCGCCCACCGACCTCAAAGAAGGTATATGACAACGTGATGGTGGTCACATCCTTTGGAATCTTCGGGTCGATCACAAACACCACAGGCCATTCTTTACGCTCTGCCGGTGCCAGTGTGTATTGGTTGAAACAGAAACACTCCAACTTATTGAAGTAGCTGGCAGACACCTTGGGCGCGTAGCTCGGAATCGCTTGAGCAGCCATGGTTCGCGGCTGGCTGTTTTCAAATTCATACACCACCGTTGCCATCTCGCCTGGATGTACCTGCATGCTCTTCACCCCGGGGTGGAACTTCCACAGTCCACGGGTGTTGGTATCAAACTCCACCGTGATGGTACGCGACGTATCCACCTGCGTGTTCTTGGCCGCACGCGACTGGTTGCCCGGTACGGTCAACTCGGTAAGGGCAAGAATGTTGATACCAGTGACATCACAAATCGCCTTATACAGGGGCACTAGCCCATAGCCAAAAGCAAACATGCCCAAAGCAATGACGGCCAGCTTGCCGACCATCGTGCGGTTGTTCGAGCGTTGACGCACAGGCTTAGCCCCCTAAAAGGATGATCTTTGCCATGAACCCGACAAAAAAAGTGATGGCAATGCTGGCAAGGATCACGCCCAGCCGGCGATTGGAACGCTTTTTATCAGAGGACATGGCAAGCTCCACGCGAACGAAATCAGGCAACAATCTTGTTCGCCTCAGCATTCAGCTTGGGCGGATTCTCAAATGTGTGGAATGGCGCAGGCGATGGCACCTCCCACTCCAAACCTTCAGCACCATCCCATGGTTTCTGAGAGGCCTTTTCACCCTTGCCTTGCATGGTTGGCAACACCACGAAGAAGAAGAAGTAGACCTGAGCCAAACCGAAGGCAAAACCGCCCAGCGATGCGATCACGTTAAAGTCGGCGAACTGCATGGGGTAGTCGGCATAACGACGGGGCATACCGGCCAAACCCAAGAAGTGCATGGGGAAGAATGTCACGTTGAACGCAATCAACGACCACCAGAAATGGATCTTGCCGCGCGTTTCGTTGTACATCACACCCGTCCACTTGGGAACCCAGTAGTAATAACCGGCAAACATGGCGTACAAAGAACCGGCCACCAAAACGTAGTGGAAGTGAGCCACCACGTAGTAGGTGTCTTGTAACTGTGTATCAATTGGCGCCATTGACAGGATCAAGCCTGTAAACCCACCCAAAGTGAACACAAAGATGAAACCAACGGCGAACAACATGGGGGTTTCGAAGGTCATTGACCCTTTCCACATGGTCGCAATCCAGTTAAAGATCTTCACACCGGTTGGCACAGCAATCAACATGGTCGAGTACATGAAGAAGAGCTGGCCAGTCACGGGCATACCGGTTGTGAACATGTGGTGTGCCCATACAACGAAAGACAGGATCGCAATCGAGCCCGTTGCGTACACCATAGAGGCGTAACCGAAGAGCTTCTTGCGTGCAAACGCAGGCACGATCTGGCTGATGATGCCGAACGCCGGCAAAATCATGATGTACACCTCAGGGTGACCGAAGAACCAGAAAATATGCTGGTACATCACAGGGTCACCACCGCCGGCGGGATTGAAGAAGCTGGTGCCGAAATGGCGATCAGTCAACGTCATGGTAATGGCGCCGGCCAACACAGGCATCACAGCGATCAACAGGTAAGCCGTGATCAACCAGGTCCAGCAGAACATGGGCATCTTCATCAAGGTCATGCCGGGAGCGCGCATGTTCAAGATGGTGACGATGATGTTGATGGAACCCATAATCGACGATGCACCCAGGATGTGCAGCGCGAAAATACCCGCATCCATAGAAGGACCCATCTGCAGGGTCAGCGGCGCGTAAAGGGTCCAGCCAGCTGCCGGTGCACCACCGGGCATGAAGAAGGAACCAGCCAACATCAGACCTGCTGGGATCATCAGCCAGAAGCTGAAGTTGTTCATGCGGGCAAACGCCATGTCACTGGCACCGATTTGCAGCGGAATCATCCAGTTTGCGAAACCAACGAAGCCCGGCATGATGGCGCCGAACACCATGATCAGGCCGTGCATGGTCGTTAATTGGTTGAACAGCTCTGGGTTAACCAGTTGCAGACCTGGCTGGTACAGCTCAGCGCGGATACCCATCGCCAAGACACCGCCAATGATCAACATCGTGAAACTGAACAGCAGGTACAGCGTACCGATATCTTTGTGGTTGGTTGCAAAGACCCAACGACGCCAGCCCGTGGGGGCGTGGTGATCGTCATGGGCATGATCATCATGATGGTCAAGTACGGCGCTCATGGTTTCGTCCTTCTTTTACAGAAATTTAATTACTTGAATCAGTTGTTGCGGGCGGCTTGCACGGCAGCGGGCTGCACCAAATCGCCAGACTGGTTTGACCAGCTGTTCTTGGTGTAGGTGATGACTGCAGCAATTTCCGTGTCACTGAGTGACTTCCATGCAGGCATCGCACCGTTACCACGACCATTCAACAAGCTGCTGATGACCTCTTTGTGGTCATTGTTCAGCACGATTGCAGAGCCATCCAACGCCTTGATCGGGCCTGCGCCTTTGCCGCTTGCCTGGTGACACGCGGCGCAGTTAGCGGCGTAAACCGTCGCACCACGCTCAACCAACGCAGTCAGCTCCCAAACCTTTGATGGATCGTCTGCTTTGGCGGCCATGATTTTCTGTTGTTCGTTGACCCAAGTGGTGTACTCGGCGGCACTCACAACTTTCACGTTAATGGGCATGTAGGCGTGCTCTTTGCCGCACAGCTCGACACACTGACCGTAGTACATGCCTTCTTTTTCAGCCCGGAACCAGGTATCGCGCACGAACCCGGGGATCGCGTCTTGTTTCACACCAAACGCAGGGATCATCCATGAGTGAATCACGTCATTGGCGGTCGTGATCACGCGAATTTTCTGTCCCACTGGCACCACCAAAGGGTTGTCCACTTTGAGGAGGTAGTCATCAGGCTTGGGGCCGGTGCCCGCATTGGACATGACACGGTGCGAAGGATCCAAGCGTGAGATGAAGCCAATGCCCTCGCCCTCACCCTTGATGTAATCGTAGCCCCACTGCCACTGCATACCGGTGGCTTTGATGGTCACCTCGGCATTTGTGGTGTCTTTTTGCGCGACCAACACCTTCGTGGCAGGCAAGGCCATACCAATCACAATCAGGAAGGGAACAATCGTCCACCCCAATTCAACCCAGATGGGCTCGGGTAGCTCTTGCGCCTGGTGACCCACCGAACGGCGGTGCTTCCAGATCGAGTAGAACATCACACCAAAAACGACCACAAAAATGACGGTACACAAAATCAACATGAACCAATGCAACCAGTTTTGTTCCACAGCAATTGCTGTAACCGGTGGATGCATATTCAACTGATTCACTGCGGGACCGCCGGGCAAGTCGCCAGTTGCGAACGCTGCGCCTGATGTCAAACCAGCCAAGCCCATCAAGGCTTTCAGTAAACCAGATTGGATGGCCGCCAGGCGGCTGCTAGGGACGTTGCCCAATGTCATAGTCGTACTCACTTCTTGTTACGCCTCTAATATAAGTCTTGAATGATATATCAAGCTCGGATCAAACCAAAACACACTGTTGCCAATCCAACGCGAAAGGCTGTTTAACAAACGCCCCTCACGGCAAACCGCATTTCCTTGGCAACCAAGGGCCGCCATTCCGCTCGCAAGTGACGGCCGAACTCCAACCGATCACCCCGCGCACTGACCTCAATCAAGTTATCGCTGTCCGCCAACGGCTCGATCCGAACCGATGCGCGGGGAAAGCGGTTTTCCACCCGCTTACCAGCAATTTCCTGCTCAATGACCAACCAGTTTTGATCCAACTTTGCCGTCTCGCCGTCGGTCGCATGCCGCGCGTACAGAACAAACGCAATCGCCAACACAGCGACTTCTAGGCAAGCAAAAGGCAACACATAAGTCGCACCTTGAAACCAAAACGCCATCGCCACACTCAACGACGCGACGCTCAGGCCAGCGAATACGCCGATCAATTGCCCCGGACGAATCGCGCAATTCTTTCGGAACGACCACACCAAAGCGTTATCGGTCGTTTGCCCAAATCGCAGAGCGGTCGCTGGTACGGATGCCATAGAACTGCAAAGTCTGAATCAAAAATGGATAACCATCGTTTAAACCTTCGCAAAACCCATCCCTGCAGACTGGTCAAACCAGTGCGCAGGGCGCGTCTCGAACAACATAGGATTGTAGCGCGGTCACACCAATAAACGGCCCTGAGACTGCGAGAAAACCCTTATTTTCTGGTCAAAACAGGCACCTCCACACAGCGACGGTTGGACAAACTGACGCTACGCTGACTTTTTCGGCGTTTGTCCAAGCATGGCTCGCATATCTGTCAAAGCCACGTGCGTGGTACCTTGCATCGGCACCTTCAATTCGGGTTTGATCGCATGACCATAAATCACTTCCACGGTTACCTGTAATTGCCCATCGTGCGTTCGCGGCACGTCGGCCTCAATCGCATCGATTAACTGGGCGCGCCACTGCTTGCCACGCAGCCCCTGAAACCGCTGACGCGCCGCGTTGCCACCGTAATCGCGCAGATCGGCAATCAAACGCTCTGCGCTGGCGTAGGTCAAGGTGAGTGTTTCCATGTCCATGACCGGCTCGGCAAAGCCGGCCTCAACCAACATGTCGCCCCAGTCATGCATGTCGGTGTACGCATGCATCGCGTCAGGCCATCCCTGCTTGGCATAAACCGCCCGCAATTCCTTCAGCGTGTCAGGCCCCAGCGATGAGAACAAGACGTAACCCTGGGCGCTCAATGCCTGCTTCCACTTCTGGAACGTCGCCATCGGATCTGCTTGCAGATGCAGAGACTGGTTGGCCCACAGCATGTCGACCGTCCCCGATTCAGCAGTCCAAACAGGCGTTCCACCACGCCAAAAGGCCCAGCTTGGACGTCCAAGTGCTTGCGTGCGTGTTAAGTCAGCACCGCTGCTGCTGTCCACCCAGGCGCGGGCTTTGGGTATCTTTTTCAACAATTGCTCGTGCGCGGCCAGCCCACCCCAAACGGGTTCCCAATGCAGCCAACGAGCAGGCAGTTGGTTCATCCAATCCAAACGACTCAGCATGCGCTGCGCAATTTCCTCGCACAACCAACTCGATCGCGTGCTTGGCCTCGACCGGCTGAGCAGTCGGGTCGCGGCCTGTGGATCAAGAGTGGGAACCAAATGGGAGGTCATGTTGAAAGGTGTGCGAAGGGCGGAGAAAAACGTAAGGGTAAGTCTGTCAAAAGCACTGCTGGGGCCCCGAGTATATTGAGTCCGATCCATGCCTCTCCACATTCCCAACCAATGCCGCATCTGCGAACAGTGGCATTGCACCCCGGTTTGGCTACGGCGTGGGCGCGTTGACCGGGCATGGTGTGGCCCCTGCGAAGTCGCATTCACACGAGCCGCCGCCCGTTGCATCCAATGCAGCTTACGTACCGCACCCGGTATCCAGCGGTGTGCAGCTTGCAGCCAGTCGCCGCCGAATTGGTCATTGGGTGCCGCTGCCGTGGACTATGCATTTCCTTGGTCCGGGTTAATAAACGCCTATAAATCGCAGGGCGATGTGGGTTTGGGGTACGGCTTCGCCGCATTGATGCACAGCAACCCAATCATCTCCCGCCTACTTCGCAACGCAGACGCTTGGGTTGGAGTCCCCGTCAGCGACCGCGCATTGAGCGGTCGGGGTTTTCATCAAACCGCTGATCTCATCACACAACTTCGCCACCAGCTCTCTCTGCCACCCCCAGAAATCCGCCATGCCTTAGGCAGACTGGGCACGAACAAGGCCCAGAAAGCTTTGGGCTTGCACGCGCGAGCCGATAACTTGTCCGGGGCATTCATGGTTAACGCGTCGGCAATAGACGGCATCAAGGGGCGACACTTGGTCCTGATCGATGATGTCAGCACCACGGGCGCCACGCTCACCGCGGTCACCGATGTATTACTGCGCGCCGGTGCTGCAAGCGTCAACACGGTCGTACTGGCACGTACGCCCAAGCCAGACGGCTAAGATACGCGGGCATTGTTCTTGTTGTTGCCCTCGTACACCATGTTTAACATCGTTCTTGTTCATCCTGAAATTCCCCCCAATACAGGCAACGTGATTCGCCTGTGCGCGAACACTGGCTGGCAATTACATCTGATCGAACCACTCGCGTTTTCGATGGACGACAAACAACTGCGTCGCGCGGGTCTCGATTACCACGAAGCCGCACGCGTTAAACGCCATGCGAGCTGGGAAGCTTTTTTAGTCGCTGAAGACGTCAAAGCGAGTGCCTGTTTTGCCTTAACAACCAAAGGACAACGCAGCCCCTATGACACGCCCTTCAGGCCCGGTAGCTATCTGGTATTCGGCTCCGAAACAAAGGGACTGCCTGAGCACATTCGCGCCCAGATTCCGTTTGAAAACTGGATGCGACTCCCTATGAAGAATGGACAACGAAGTTTGAACCTGTCAAACGCAGTTGCCATCATGGGCTACGAGGCTTGGCGGCAGAATGGGTTCGGCTGACGCCTACCCGGTGTAGTCGCGAACAACCGATTCGGCGACGCAAACCGGCTTGGGCGAGCCCGCACGCTCGACAGTCATCTGCCAAGTGATTTGCATGCCATTTGACTCTATGGGCTCCGCGTCAATTAAATGAAACCGCGCGCGTAAACGACTATCGACTGGCACCGGCGCTGTGAAGCGCACTTTGTTGAGGCCGTAATTCAGGCCCATCACACTGCGTTTGAAGCGCACCGACGCCGCTAAAAATTTGGGCAACAACGAAAGGGTCAAAAACCCGTGCGCAACGGTGCTGCCAAAAGGACTGTCTGCAGCACGGGCCGGGTCGACATGAATCCATTGGTGGTCATCTGTGGCGTCTGCGAACAGATCGATCACACGTTGGTCGATGGTTACCCACTCGCTCACTGCCACCTCGGTGCCAATCAATGGCACCAGGTCCGCCGAGCTCTCAAATTCCCGCATGTGCATCCTCCCTGTGTTACTTCAGCAACCAATCGCTGACGAGTTTTAAACCAGTCAGCAGCATGCCAACCTCAACCAGTTTGTAAAACAAATCCATCTGGATTCGTTTCGCAATGGTTACGCCAATCCACACCCCAATGGGCGCGAGCGGCATCAACAATAACGATGTTTGAAAGTTCTGCCAATTTAACAAACCGAGATAGCCATAAGGTACCCACTTACTCAGGTTTATCACGAAGAAAAAAACAGCCAGAGTCGCCGCAAAGTTGATGGGTTGCATACGCATCCCCAGAATATAGGCATTGATCGGTGGACCACCGGCATGCGCCACAAAACTGGTAAAACCCGACAAAACGGCCAGCAGGGCACCGACCGGTTTGGGCCAAGGCTTGGCGACTTTCAGCTTCGGGGTCAGCTTACGCTGTAACAGAAACAACAATGTTAAAGCGCCAACCAGGGCCGACACCACAGTCGTTGGTAAAAACTGGAAAGTCAACGTTCCGACGACCGTACCCAGCAATCCGAGCGGCAGCAAGAATCGCATCAGGGAACCGTCTAGATGGCGTCGAAAAACTACCAACCCCATGAGGTCCATCACCAACAAAATAGGCATGAAAATCGCCGCTGCCTTGGGCACGGAAATAGCCAACGCCATGATGGGAACGGCCAAACTGCCGAAGCCCGATCCAAAACCACTCTTGCTAATGCCCATGAGTAACACGGCTGGAATCGCTACCGTATAGAACCAAGGGTCGGAAATGACATCGTCAAAAAAGGGCATGGGAAACGGCATGGCAAGCACGCACAATCTTCAAAGGCTGCCATTTTGACCTAACATCGAGCCATGTTTACGCCCAACCAAGCTGATGTCCGCCGTTTCTTTTGCCGCGCGTATGCCAAGTACACCCAACAGGCGCCGATGGAAGCCATTGAGACCCTCGCAGCACAATGGATGCACGCGCACCCCGAATACGTCCACGTCTTCGCGGATGAAGATGCCGCCATTGCCGCCGTTGCAACGCCCGAAGCCAAGCCCACTGACGAGATCGCAGAGAATCCCTTTTTGCATGTCTCCATGCACCTCACGATCAGCGAGCAATGCGCGATCGACCAGCCCCGAGGTATCCGCCAAGCGGTGGAGTTGCTGACCGCCAAATTAGGCGATTTGCACGAGGCTCATCACCAGGTGATGGACTGTCTCGGAAGAATGGTGTGGGAGAGCCAACGCAGTGGACGTCCGCCAGACGGAGAGGCCTACATGGACCATGTCCGACGCCTCGCGACCCGCGACTGAGACCGTCACGCATAAAAAAAGCCGCTGTTAGCGGCTTTTTTGGGGCGAGGATCAGCTAATCAACGGAAGCGCGATTGCGGCTTAGTGGAGAGATCACCCTTGAGGGAAGCTAGGTAATCAGCCATCGCCTTCAATTCCGCGTTGCTGTATTGGCCAGTCACACCCCCCATGATCGCGTTGTTGCGACCGACCACGGCGCTTCCTTGGATGTTATAGGCCCGCAAAGCCGCGTACAGATAATCCGCATGTTGGCCAGCCAGCTTGGGGTAGCTGGGGTCGAGTGGCTTGCTGTAATTCACCCCATGACAAGCGACACAGCCGCCTTTGTTCAGCAAGGCCGCGACGACCTCGGTTGCAGGCGCCGCTGTCTCCGGTGCGCCAGCACCGTTACTGGCAGAACCGTAAAACGCAGCTAAATCAGCAATGTCCTGATCGCTGAGTGGGCCTGCGATACCACGCATGGTGGGGTGCTTGCGGTCACCTTTTTTGTAAGCGTTCAACGCCGACTCAATGTACTTGGCAGACTGCCCAGAAATTTGGGGAACCTTATAGACTTCAGGGAATACGTTTTGGTATTGAACGATACCGTGGCAACCGATGCACATGGCCGCTTTTGACTCACCAGCTTTGACATCACCATCGGCGGCGACAGCCATCTGGGGGGCAATGACTGCTGCTGTACTTAAAGTCGCCATAGCGACAAAACGGGGCAGCATCTTGGTCAACAGTTGTTTCATAGGTTTCTGCTCTGAACGTGACGTTATCAAAAATCAACCGCTGATTATATAGACTGCAAGGGCGAAAATTTCATATCCTCAAAGCGAGAACCCGTTCGTCCTCACCAAAAATCATCAAAATAGTGCCATGAGCAATAAATTCCAAGGTACCGAAAAGTACATCGCCACACCCGACCTGATGTTGGCCGTCAACGCCGCCATGACCCTGCGGCGTCCCCTATTGGTTAAAGGTGAGCCGGGAACCGGCAAGACCATGCTGGCAGAGGAAGTCGCCGAGTCGTTGCGTATGCCGTTGTTGCAATGGCACATCAAATCGACCACCAAAGCCCAACAGGGCCTTTACGAGTACGACGCCGTCAGCCGTCTTCGCGACAGTCAGCTCGGCGATGGTGGCGAACGCGTCAAACACATCGAAAACTACATCGTTCAGGGGGTCCTCTGGCAGGCTTTTACCGCGGACCAACCCGTCGTATTGCTGATTGACGAGATCGATAAAGCAGACATCGAGTTTCCAAATGATCTGCTGCGCGAGATCGATCGCATGGAGTTTTATTGCTACGAGACCCGAGAAACCATTCGCGCCAAGCACCGGCCCTTGGTGTTCATTACCTCCAACAATGAAAAAGAACTACCCGACGCATTTTTGCGCCGCTGCTTTTTTCATTACATCAAGTTCCCCGACGCGGAGACCATGAACGCGATCGTCGACGTCCACTTCCCAACGCTGAAAAAAGACTTGCTGACCTGCGCCCTCAAAACCTTCTATGACATCCGCAACTTACCGGGTATAAAAAAGAAACCCAGCACGTCAGAACTTATCGATTGGCTGAAGTTGTTGGTTGCTGAAGACATCCCCCTTGAGGCCTTGCAAAGCGCTGACGACAAAATCAGTTTGCCCCCATTGGTAGGCGCACTGTTGAAAAGTGAACAAGATGTGACGTTGTTTGAAAAATTAGTTTTCATGAATAACCGAAACCGTTGAGACCTCAAGCGCTGCGGCAGCCATGAACCCATTCGTCCACCCCGTTCACCTAGAAAATGACCACGTCGAATTACGACCGTTGACGATGGATGATGCGGATGATCTGCGTGAAGCGACGCGCGATGGTGACTTGCATACCCTGTGGTTCACTGCCATCCCGAACGCTGACGGCATGGCCACAGAGATTGAACGACGACTGGCCCTGCAACGACAAGGCTTGATGAACCCCTTTGCCGTGATCAACAAGCAACCCGGGCCACTAATCGGCAGAGCAGTCGGCATGACCACGTACATGAACATCGACGTCAGTAACCGCCGAGTCGAAATCGGGAGCACCTGGTACCGCCGCGCAGTCCAACGCACCCGCCTCAACAGCGCGTGCAAACGTCTGCTGCTCGCCCATGCGTTCGAGCACCTGGCCTGCATTGCCGTTGAATTTCGCACGCACGCCTTCAATCATCGCAGTCGCCGGGCGATCGAGCGACTGGGGGCGAAACTCGATGGTATTTTGCGAAACCACCAAATTAACCCTCACCCCTCAGCCCCCAATACCTTGCGCGATACCTGCGTGTACAGCATCATCGACAACGAATGGCCAACCGTGCGGGCGCACCTCGACTTTGCATTACGCGCCAGCACCCGTCACAGCCTCTAACCACACGCCACTAGCCCATGCTGACGCAGTTTTTCTTTGCACTCCGAGCCGCAAAACTCCCGGTTTCTATCAAGGAGCAGTTGGCATTGCTTGAGGCGTTTGAAAAAAACGTGATTGGTCCGGGCAACCCAGAGGCCTGCTCGATGGAGGACTTCTACTTCCTCAGCCGAGCGATTCTGGTTAAGGACGAGAAGCACTACGATAAATTCGACAAAGCTTTCAGCGCCTACTTTAAGGGCGTCGATGCGATCGCTGACTTTTCAAAGCCCATACCAGCCGACTGGCTCAGACGTGAAATAGAAAAACTTCTCACCGACGAGCAAAAGGACAAGGCGCCGAAGCTCGATTACGACGAATTGATGGAGACCTTAAAAAAGCGTCTCGAAGAACAAAAGGCAAGACACGAAGGCGGCAGCAAATGGGTCGGAACGGGCGGTACCTCGCCATTTGGCAACGGCGGCTACAACACCCAAGGCGTGCGGATTGGGGGTAAAGGTGGCAACAAGAGTGGCGTGAAGGTTTGGGAAAAACGAGCCTACCGGGACTACGATGACACGCAAGAGCTTGGAACGCGCAACATCAAGGTGGCACTTCGACGACTGCGTAAATTCGCCCGGCAAGGTTTAGAGGAAGAGCTTGATCTAGACGGCACCATCAAGAACACCGCAGCCAATGCAGGCTTTCTGGATATCAAGATGGTGCCCGAGCGTCACAACCACGTCAAAGTGCTACTCCTGATGGACGTCGGCGGCACCATGGACGAGCATATCGAACGCGTGGAAGAGCTGTTTTCAGCTGCTCGCACCGAATTCAAACACCTCGAGTTCTATTACTTTCACAACTGCGTATATGACTATGTATGGCGCAATAACCGCAGGCGTTACGCGGAGAAGTTTCCGACCTGGGACATCATCCGAAAATACAACCGTGACTACAAATTAATTTTCGTAGGGGATGCCACCATGAGTCCCTACGAAATTTTGCAGCCCGGCGGCAGCGTTGAATACAACAACGAGGAGCCGGGTGCGGAGTGGCTACAGCGCTTGACACAAACCTTCACCAAATTTGCATGGATCAATCCGGAGCCCCAAGGTGTTTGGCAATACCGGCAGAGTATTGACATCATCCAGCAACTCATGGGTGGACGCATGTTCCCGCTCACCCTCAAAGGGTTAGAAGACGCCATGCGACTGCTCAGCAAGTAGCGTAAAGTCCCCCGCGTTTTCCTGATGGCGCATCAAAGGCTGCGCTTCAAACTGAGGCGATGCAAACGCCTTTTATGGCCAGCGGCCAAGAGTCGCCCCTGACCGATCCGACCGCCATTTGACAACATCTCTTGGCGCGAGCCTGCCACTACCGCGCCAGTGACATTCACATTGAACCCATCGAGACGGGCGTGCGCTGTCGCTTTCGAATTGATGGGGTGCTCGTCGCACATACCGCGTTACCCAATTACCGCAAGTTGAACGTTGCCCGTGAAGCCCTTTGTGCCCATATCAAGGTCCAGGCGGGTATGGATATCGCGCAACAACGCATGCCACAAGACGGACACCTGACCTATGCCACAGACGGGGCACACACATGGGATTGTCGTGTGAGCAGCCTGCCGACCGTTGAGGGGGAGAAACTGGTGATACGACTGCTCGGTCAAACGACCTCGGATCACCATTTGGGCGATTTGGGCTACACGCCATCCCAACTGCATGACCTCGAAAATGCTTTGGATGCACCGAACGGTCTAATCCTAATGACGGGCCCTACTGGTTGCGGCAAAACGATCTCGCTCTACAGCTGCTTGGCACGTCTGAACCAAACATCAGTCAACATTTGCACGGTGGAGGATCCCGTTGAAATGCCAATTACAGGCGTACAGCATCTCCAGATCAACGAAAAAGCTGGCTTAACCTTCCCCGTCGCACTACGTGCCTTCTTGAGGCAGGACCCCGACGTCATCATGGTTGGAGAAATTCGCGATGACTTAACCGCAAATATTTCTATTCAGGCAGCACAGACCGGTCACTTAGTGCTTTCCACACTCCACACCAAAGACGCGCCTGCCGCGCTCATCCGCCTGATACACATGGGTGTACCGGCGATACAGGTGCTATCGGCTGTGCGGCTGGTCACCGCGCAGCGCCTATTACGAAAGCTCTGTGCCCACTGCAAAAAGCAAGTATCAACTCGGGGCACACAATCTGCGTCATGGTTCATCCCGGTCGGGTGCCCCCGCTGCGTCAATGGCTACCAAGGCCGCATCGGCATCTTCCAAATACTACCCATGAGCGAGCAACTGGGTGCGTCACTATTGGCCCATGCCAGCGTCACCGAACTGGCGCAGCAAGCCGCTGCGAGCGGCATACAAACCCTCAAACAGAGCGGTCAGCGGCTCGTAGATGCCGGGATCACAAGCGTTGAAGAGTTGCGGCGAAATGTTGACGTATAAATGTTCCGCGCGTAACTGGACGGGGCTGATTGGGCACGGCACAGAAGCTGCTGCATCTGCCGCCACACTTGAGGCGCAACTCCGTACCGATGGGTGGTTCAATATTACCGTCATCGCGTCAAGGCGGCCTTGGACGCTACCGGCACCGTTTCTCAGCGCGGTTGACCGCCTGGCACTGACACACCAACTCGCACACCTCATCGGCGCAGGTCTCCCACTCACCGAAGCGATTCAGCTGCTACGAGACGGCAAGGGCACCGCGACCCTCAAGGCGGTGCTGACAACCCTCCAAACTGATTTAATGGCAGGGCATGCCTATTCGGTGTGCATAGGCCGACAGGTTCAGCATTTCAGTGACCTGTATGTCGGCGTCATCGCCGCGGCTGAGGAAGGTGGTCAGCTCGCCAGCGGGCTCCAACATCTTGCGCACCAATTGCAAAGTGATGCCCGCCGCAAAGCGCAAATTCAAAGCGCGCTGCGTTATCCCGCCCTGATTGCGGGAATCGCCGCCTTGGTTGTCACGTTAATCATGACCTTGGTGATTCCCAGTTTTGAAGCGCAGTTTGCGCAACGTGGCACGCCCCTTCCCTGGCTCACGCAACAGCTAATTTGGTGCGCTCAATCGCTACGAACATGGGGCGGACCCGGCTCATTGGGTTTGCTACTTTTGGCCTTTATCGTAAAACGACAGCTTAAACGTCCGGCCTTCCGCTTGTTTTGTGAAAGTCAACTGTTTCGGATACCGGGTTACGGCCATTGGCTCAAGACAGTCTATAGCGCCGCGCTGGCAAAAACGCTCCACAGTCTCTTACAGACAGGTCTGCCACTTTCAAAAGCATTGACGCACTTGGCGCAAGCGCAACAGACGCTCAGCTTTCAGCGCGTTGTTCATACGGTTCACCAATCGGTTAACCGTGGCGTCCTACTGAGTGTGGCATTGGGAGCTAGCCCGTTGGTATCGCCACTTCTGCCCCAACTGTGCCGAGTGGGGGAGGCAACAGGCGCACTCGACACCCTGCTACAAAGCGCCGCCACCAGTTTAGACAGCGCGGCCAACGAGGCGCTTGAAAAATGGACCGCTGCACTCGAACCCCTGTCAATTCTGATTTTGGGTTTGATCATTGGTACCATGGTGCTCGCCATGTACTGGCCCGTGTTTCAAATTGGTCAAACCATCTGATCGTCCATGCCATCCGCTGACCTGTTTTTGCTCGTTATTTTTGCGCTTTGTGGGCTCACATTTGGAAGCGCCGCGAATGTGCTCATCACACGCATACCGATGTGGTTAGACCAACAGCATGAGATAGCGAGTGACGCCGCGCCGGGGCCACGTGGTCATCGGTCCCAATGCCCGAATTGCCTGACGTCCTTGCGTGCAACGATGCTCATCCCCATCCTGAGCTATGTTTGGCTGGGCGGGCGCTGTCATTTTTGCCAAGCACGAATCCATTGGCGTTACCCAGCTATTGAGGCGCTAGCGAGCGCCTGGTTCATCGTTTGTTTGCTGGTATATCCCGACAACCCCACTCAGGCTGGCGTCTGGGCATTTTGGGGTCTGGCATTACTCACCATGGCATGGATTGACGGCGCCAGCTACTGGCTTCCGGATGTATTGACGTTACCGTTTTTGGTTTTGGGTTTGGTCGTGAGCCTGCTGGGTTTGTTAATCACCACACCAACCGATAGTTTTGTTGGTGCATTGGCTGGTTGGTCGGTGCTGATGGGGGTGGGCTGGATTTATCGCCTGCGTACGCAACGGGTTGGCTTTGGCGGCGGTGATGCCAAATTGCTAGCGGGCTTAGGCGCGTGGTTTGGCTGGGCTAACCTACCGTGGATTTTATTTTTTGCTGCACTCACAGGAGCCGCTTTTGGAATCATGCGTGCAGTCCATAAAGGCCAATCGTTACGAGCACAAGAACCCCTGCCATTTGGCCCTTTCCTGGCTATCGGGGGGCTGCTGATCTGCTTGCATGAGTGGCGATTTTTTGGGTCACAATGACACGCATGAAGCGACACACGGTTTGGGGGCTCACAGGCGGTATCGGCAGTGGTAAGAGCACTGTTGCGCGTTACCTGCTGGCGCACGGCATCACCGTTCTCGATGCAGACCAAATTGCCAAAGGCCTGACTGCGAGTGGTGGACGCGCCATACCGGCAATCCGTGAACTGTTCGGCGATCAGGCGATTGATGCAAGTGGTGCCATGGACCGCAATCACATGCGCGCGCGTATTTTTGCGGACACTGGCGCCAAGAGACAACTTGAGCATGTGATCCACCCCCTGATTCAACAAGCCATGACTGCGGCCATCACAGAGGCGCCAACCGACATCGTTGTCTGCGACGTTCCCCTGCTGGTTGAATCCGCACACTGGCGTTCACGCTGTCAGCAAATTTGGGTGGTGGACTGCTTGCCTGAAACACAGATCCAGCGCGTCATGGCGAGGAACGGTTTTCCTGCGGAGCAGGTCAAAGCCATCATGCAACAACAAGCCACCCGGCTACAGCGCTTGGCCGCTGCTGACGTCGTCATTTATAACGAGACATTAACCCTGACTGAATTGTCCGCTGAGGTTGATGGGCACCTCGAGCAACTCGCGATATGATTAGGATCTGCGCGAAAACGACACCCTAACCCGATTTCCCCTGTGATCACCTACGAGTACCCCATCAACGAGAAAATGCGAACCTACCTGCGGGTGGAGCGTTTGATTGATCGGTTAACCGCGCTGCAGGCGGGAACCTCCGAGCACGATCACCACTTCGCGTTACAGACCCTATTTGAGTTAATGGACATGGGGTCACGCGCAGATTTGCGGGGCGACTTACTGAAGGATATCGATCGGCAAAAGGGTGTATTGGCCGGGTATGCGAATAACCCAAACATCGACGAGTCAGCACTCAACGGCCTGCTCAAACAGCTCGACGATGCTTACGATTCGTTGAACGAAACGACCGGTAAGCTGGGGCACAGTCTCTCGGAATCAGAATTTCTAAATGCGATCCGAGGCCGTATGGGTATCCCAGCAGGAACCTGTGAGTTCGACCTACCCGCCTACCATGACTGGCTGAAGCAGTCTGTGGATGCCCGGCAAAAAGCCATCGCGCAATGGATGCGCAGTATTGACCCGATTCCCAGCGTGCTCAAGCTGATGCTCGGCTTGTTACGGGACAGCGCCGCACCGCATTCGGTCGTCGCAAAGGACGGCATGTACCAGCAAAACTTGCCACAGGGTCGAAACGTAAGCTTGATTCGCATCGGCGTCCCGGACCGAGCAGGCTGGGTCCCTGAGGTGAGTGCCAACCGCCTGCTGATATCGGTGCGCATTATGCGCATCGAGGACGGGCACCGGACCCAAAGCATGAAAGCTGACGTCGACTTCCTCATCAGCAACTGCGGCTAGTGGGCTGGCATGGCAACACCCGAACCAACCTTCAAAGAGACCATCGTCAGCTGTCCAACCTGCGGTGGCGAAAGTGTGTACGCTGCACGCAACCCCTACCGTCCATTTTGCAGGGAAGCCTGCAAATTGATTGACCTAGGCGCTTGGGCCACAGAGGCCTATCGCGTGCCTGCCCCCGACACAGATCCGCTCAGCGAGTTAGACGACCCGCGCGCCAGCTAAGCGGGCCGGTAACCACTCCAGTACGGGGACAGTACCGGGCAGTATCGGCGTGAGTTCTGTTGGCAGCGCAGTCCAAGCATGGGCTTGCGCCTCCCGCATCGTGATCACACCACGCCACGAACGAACCAAGCAAAAGTGCAATCGCACCAAGGCATGGGGGTAATCAACGACATCGGATTGCAGCACCTCGCCGCCGTCGATCTGGACGTTGATTTCTTCGTGTAATTCGCGCGCTAACGCCTCCAGCACGGTTTCACCCGCCTCCAACTTACCGCCTGGAAATTCCCAATAACCTGCATAGGCTTTGCCAGCAGGACGAGTGGTCAACAACACCCGTTGGTCATGCGACTGCAAAATGCCGACAGCAACCTCAGTGAGGGGGCGGTCGCCAACCGTGCGAGGGGTCTCAGGCGCCACTTGCAAAACTTTGGGATTAACAGGGGATCGAGACACAGTGGTTGGCCAAACGTTATGTCTCTGCTTGCAGCGCGGCCGCATAGTCACGCGCAAATTGATAGGCGACGCGGCCACTGCGTGAGCCCCGCTCGAGCGCCCAGAGCAAGGCATGGGGGCGTGCAGCCTCTAACACCTCAGCACCAACACCGAAGTGCATCAACCATTGATTGGCGATCGTCAGGTACTCGTCTTGCGAGAACGGGTAAAAACTGATCCACAAGCCAAACCGCTCGCTCAGGGATATTTTTTCCTCCACGACCTCGCCAGGATGGACCTCGCCGTCCGAGGTGTGCGTATAGGTCGCGTTTTCGCTCATGTACTCTGGCAACAGATGACGCCGGTTACTGGTCGCGTAAATAAGCACATTAGCGCCTGCCGCAGAAACTGTCCCATCGAGGATGGACTTCAGCGCTTTGTAAGCCGGATCACCGTCCTCGAAGCTCAAGTCATCACAATACACAATGAATCGCTCGGGACGATCCGCCACAACATCGATGAGATCCGGGAGATCAATCAGGTCTGATTTGTCGACCTCGATCAACCGCAGACCCTGCGCGCTGTATGTGTTCAAGCAACCCTTGATCAATGACGATTTGCCCGTACCACGCGCGCCAGTCAGCAGCACGTTATTGGCAGGCAAGCCTGCCATGAAGTGTGCGGTGTTGCGCTGTATCTTTTGCTTTTGATCATCGATCTCTTGCAGGTCATCCAATGACAGGGAAGCGACATGCGGGACGGGTACCAAGGCAGTGCGCCCATCACGATACCGTCGGTAACGATAGGCGACACTGGCATTCCAATCGGGCGGCCCAACGTGAGGAGCGGCGGCCTGCTTGGCCATGATGTCAATCAAGGCATCCGCGCGTTTGATCAGCTGGGCCAGCAATTCATCATTTTGTGACATGGTTTCAACATTAACTGCGGTAGTCCGCGTTGATCGATACGTAATCGTGGCTAAAGTCACAGGTCCAGACCGTGTCACGCGCTGAACCGCGATCCAACTCTATTTGGATCTTGATCTCAGGTTTAGCCATCACGGCAGCGCCCTGCGCCTCGGTGTAATGTGCGTATAAGCCCCCTGCCTGGGCAACCTGCACATCATCCAAAAAGACATCGATACGCGCCACGTCTAAATCGGTGATACCCGCGTAGCCCACAGCGGCCAAAATACGTCCCAGGTTGGGATCACTGGCAAAAAAAGCGGTTTTGACCAACGGTGAATGGGCAACAGCGTAAGCCACCTTGAGGCACTCAGCGGTGTCCTTACCGCCGCCGACTTCAATGGTGATGAATTTAGTCGCGCCCTCGCCATCGCGAACAATTGCATGGGCCAAGTCACGCGATACGCCCATCAACGCATCGAGCAAAGCCATACCGTCAGCAGACGACCAATCGCTCACCGCCGTGTGGGGGGCTTTGCCCGTCGCCATGACCACAAAGCTGTCGTTAGTCGAGGTGTCACCGTCAACCGTGACACGATTGAACGACTGGTCGGCCAATTGCTTTGCCACCCCACGCATCAGGGCAGGCGAGATATGAGCGTCGGTCGCGACAAATCCCAACATGGTCGCCATGTTGGGGCGAATCATGCCCGCTCCTTTTGCGATACCCGTAACCGTCACAGTAGCGCCTCCGACCAGACATTGCCGACTGTAGGCTTTGGGCTGGGTATCGGTGGTCATGATGCCTTGCGCAGCGTCCAACCACGCGTCGCCGCTCAATTTCTGCGTGGCGCGGGCAATACCGGCCTCAACACGATCGATCGGTAAGGGCTCCAAAATTACGCCCGTGGAAAACGGCAATACCTGTGTGACGTCGAGGCCTAGGGCAGATGCACCCGCTTGCGCCATTTGGGTGGCGTGGACCAAACCTTTTGCCCCTGTACCCGCGTTGGCATTGCCAGTATTGATCACCAAAGCTCGAATGCCATGACCTGCTGCAAGGTGTGTGCGACACACCTGCACGGGTGCTGCACAAAAACGGTTCTCGGTAAAAACAGCATCGACCTGGGTCTGCGCATCAAGGACGCAGACACTCACATCTTTGCGATTAGCTTTGCGAATACCGGCCTCAACCACACCCCAGCGTACGCCAGGTACAGGCTTTAGATCCGAGGCCTTCGGCACAGATAAATTAACCGGCATAAAAAATCGCCTTTACGAAAAAGGAATTAGGCCAAGGCACCATGACAGTGCTTGTACTTCTTGCCGCTGCCGCAAGGGCAGGGGTCATTACGACCCACACGAGGTACGTCGTTTAAACGCGGACCATCAGAGAACAGTGCGTTCGCAACCGCCTGAGCATCACCTGTTTCGGTCGGTGCGGTGTACTGCACTCTCGACAGGTCCTCACCACGGGCCTCCATTTCGGCAGCCGCCGTCTCGACGCTTTCTGGCTCCGTGATTCGCACGTTCATCAGGATACGAGTGACCTCATTACGCACGTTATCCAACATCAAACCAAACAATTCAAACGCTTCGCGTTTGTATTCTTGTTTAGGCTGTTTCTGGGCGTAACCACGCAAATGAATACCTTGACGTAAATAGTCCAACGCACTCAGGTGCTCACGCCAATTGGAGTCAAGTGTTTGAAGCAAAACCATGCGCTCGAACTGTGTGAAATTCGTATCTCCCACGCGAGCCACCTTGGCCTCGAAATGGGTGGTCGCAGCATCGGTGACGATCTTCACAATGTCGTCATCATCGATGGCATCCGCCTGACTCACCGTACCGATCAGGTCTACGGTCAACTGCCAGTCATCGGCCAACACACGCTGCAGACCAGCCAAATCCCATTGCTCTTCGACACTTTCAACAGGCACGAATTGACGCACTAAAGCATTGAAACAACCATCACGCAGGGCCGTGATCTGCTCTCTGAGGGCCGAGGCATCCAAAATGTCATTGCGCTGCTGATAAATCACCTTACGCTGATCGTTGGAGACGTCGTCATACTCGAGCAACTGTTTGCGAACATCGAAGTTACGGGCCTCGACCTTGCGTTGCGCAGATTCGATACTTCGAGTCACCATACCGGCCTCGATCGCCTCACCCTCGGGCATCTTCAGGCGGTCCATGATGGCGCGTACACGATCACCCGCGAAAATTCGCATCAGCGAGTCATCGAGACTGAGGTAGAAACGAGAGGATCCTGGATCTCCCTGACGACCCGAGCGACCACGCAATTGGTTGTCGATACGGCGTGATTCGTGGCGCTCTGTGGCGATGATGCGCAGACCGCCAAGCGCCTTAACGGCCTCATGCTCAGACTGCCAGGCGGTCACCACGGGTTGGGCAGCCGGCGACTCGGTCCCGCCGTCGATGCCCGCATTAGCCATCAGTTTTTCGAGGTTGCCACCCAGCACGATATCGGTCCCGCGACCGGCCATGTTGGTCGCGATGGTGATCGCCTTCAGACGGCCGGCTTGCGCGATGATGTCCGCTTCGCGGTCATGCTGCTTCGCATTTAAAACCTCATGCGGCAACTTCTCCTGTGTCAGCAGTGAAGAGATGATCTCTGAGTTTTCAATCGACGATGTGCCGACCAATACCGGCTGTCCACGTTCATAACAGGATCGGATATCGTCGATTGCCGCTTTGTATTTCTCTGGAGTTGTCTTGTAGACGCGGTCGAGTTGGTCATCGCGGCGGTTCGGCCGATTGGGCGGAATCACGACGGTCTCGAGGCCGTAAATGGTCTGGAATTCGTAAGCCTCCGTATCCGCCGTACCGGTCATACCCGCCAGCTTTCCGTACAAGCGGAAATAGTTTTGGAAGGTGATAGACGCCATGGTCTGGTTTTCAGACTGGATCTTGACGTTCTCCTTCGCCTCGACTGCTTGGTGCAGCCCATCGCTCCAACGGCGACCAGACATCAAGCGGCCTGTGAACTCATCAACAATCACGACCTCACCGTCTTGGACGACATAGTGCTGGTCGCGGTGATACAGATTGTTGGCTCGCAACGCGGCATTCACGTGGTGCATCAAAGCAATGTTGGCTGGGTCATATAAAGACGCGCCCTCGGGCAGCAAACCTGCTTCATTCAGCAAAGCTTCTGCGCGCTCATGCCCTTGCTCAGTGAGGTGAACCTGGTGCGATTTTTCGTCGACCGTGAAATCACCGGGCACGATAACACCCTCGCCAGTCCGTGGATCTGCCTCGCCTTCCTGTCGCGTCAACTTGGGGATCAGGGCGTTAATGGCCTGGTAGGTTGGGGTGTGGTCATCCGCCGGACCACTGATGATCAGCGGGGTGCGTGCCTCATCAATCAAGATCGAATCGACCTCGTCAACAATGGCATAGTTCAGGACGCGAGCCACACGGTCTGCGGCGTCGTACACCATGTTGTCGCGCAAATAATCGAAACCAAATTCATTGTTGGTTCCATAGGTGATGTCAGCGTTGTAGGCAGCCTGCTTCTCTTCGCGGTTTAAAGTCGGCAGGTTAATGCCAACCGTCAGGCCCAAGAAACCATAGAGACGCCCCATCCAAGAGGCATCGCGCGCGGCCAGGTAATCGTTGACGGTCACCACGTGAACGCCTTTGCCCGTTAACGCGTTGAGGTAGACCGCGAGCGTCGCGGTCAGCGTCTTGCCTTCACCCGTGCGCATTTCAGCGATTTTCCCTTGGTGCAGCGCCATGGCACCCACGATCTGTACGTCGAAATGGCGCATTTTCATGACACGCTTACTGGCTTCCCGTACCGTCGCAAACACATCAGGGATGAGGCTGTCCAAGGCGACACCGTCCGCCAATTGGGCCCTGAAGTCCGCCGTCTTGGCCTTCAACTCATCGTCCGATAGACGCTCGTATTGGCTCTCGAGTGCGTTGACCGCGACAACGGTTTTCCGGTACTGGCGAAGCAGTCGGTCGTTGCGGCTACCGAAAATTTTTGTAAGAAAAGAGAAGGCCATAACTACATTCAGTTTGTGTCAGCCTAAGGCGACACAGGAGTTGGGGAGAATCAACAAAAAAGCCACACCGTTTAAGCAGCGTGGCTCTCGCTAACTGTCGCAATTTTAACGCGCTCAGCGGGCGCTACTGAGTTGCGGCTTTTGGCCCTGGGCGAGGAATTTCGCCGGATCTTTATATTGCCCAGAGACCCAAACCTCAAAGTGCAGGTGGGGGCCGGTGGACCGGCCAGTAGAACCGATCAAGGCGATTTTTTGCCCTCGCTTGACCAAGTCTCCCCGTCTGACGAGGATTTTGCTGGTGTGCGCATAACGCGTGATAATGTCGTTGCCGTGATTGATTTCAAGCATTTTTCCGTACTCTGCGTGGTCGAAGGCCGTCACCACTACGCCACCCGCTGCGGCGTAAATCGGAGTCCCCACGGGGCCAGGAAAGTCGAGACCCGTGTGCATGGCAGCATTGCCAGTAAAGGGGTCGATACGGCGGCCAAACCGAGAGCCCAAGTAACCCCCGATGACCGGTCGGGATGTGGGGATCAGGGCGCGCTGCAACTTCTGATCTGATAGGCGCGATTCAAGAACCGTGAGCACGTCGACCCCTAATGCGCCTTTCCGCTCAAGCGTTGTGAGCGCGGCATTAAACTCTTCCACAGAGAGCGGCTTAGGCGAGACCAAGGCGCCGCCTGAGCCGGGCGCCGCTTTGATCGTGTTGATGTCCAGTCCCGCCATGCCAGCGACACGCTCACCAAGCGAGTCGAGCTGCACCAGGCGAGCCTGTAACTCGCCCAAACGCTTGGCCATCACATCGAGATTTTCGCGAAGGTAACGAGCCTGCTCGTCGGCTTGACCAGTGTCAGCGACCGCGCTCATGGTTTTGACAAAGGTCCAGCCATTTCTCTCACCGACCCGCACCAGCTGGTGGTAAGCGTACATCGCGCCAAGGAAAGACAACAGCAAGCACACCACCACCAAGGCTGCGATGCGCTTGGCACCCAGCTCGATGGTTCGGGTCGATGATGACCGCGTGTCGGTGATAATGACGTGCATGTGTCCCTATCCTTATCGTCGTCTCAAGCACTCTGGCGCGCTTTGAAACCCTCTATACCCAACGCTATACCCATCAAGCAGGCCCTTGAAGCTTCTGCGCCGCTTCACGGACTGCTGCAACGCATGAGACTGTCCGAATCACGGCTCCAGCGTTTGCTAGCGATCATCCCCAAAGGCCTACACAGGCAAATCAAAGCGGGCCCCGCAGACGAGGACAATTGGACCATCCTCGTTGCCTCACCAGCAGTCGCCGCAAAAGTCCGGCAGATTTTACCGACGCTGACTGCGGCGGTCGCGCAACAAGAGCAACGCACCGTCCTCATTCGGGTCAAGGTAACCCACTGAATTGCCAAAAGGAATTTGGTGCCGATTGTCTGACTCGAACAGACGACCTACGGTTTACAAGACCGTTGCTCTACCAACTGAGCTAAATCGGCGCGTTTTGTATTCTACTTTATCAAATGTCGGTTTCGAAAAATAGACCTGCGTTTAAGTCGTTTTTTCGCCGCGTCGCCAAGTAAGCGGCTACTTGACCCGACGCAAACCACCCCGCCCTGGTCCTTGCGGCGGGTCAGTCTCTGGATCTGATGATGACTCTTCGGACACCGCATCATCCCGTTTGACCAAGGCGATAACCGGTGCAGCCGCAGGCACTTCTTCGGCCACTGTCTCCGACTCAAAGACCGCCTCGGTTGCCTCAAAAGCCATACCCTGACCATTCTCCTTGGCGTAGATGGCAACCACCCTAGCGACTGGAATCATCAGATCCTTCACCTGACCATTAAAGCGGCCTTTAAAGGTGATGAGGTCGTTTCCCATTTTCAGGGCGTCTGTCGCGCCGTAACTGATATTTAAGACGATTTGATTGTTGGTCACGTAAGCCATCGGCACGTCAACCGACGCGTCAACCGCTACCCCCAAATAGGGGGTGAAACCGTTATCCGAACACCATTCGTGAATCGCTCGAATCAAGTACGGCTTGGTTTGCGGTAAATTGTCTTGCAGCATCGATGAGGACATCGCTTATTTGCGCATCACCTTTTCGGAGGGCGTTAACGCCTCGATGTAGGCGGGACGAGAGAAGATACGCTCCGCGTATTTCAACAGCGGCGCTGCATTTTTACTCAACTCAATCCCGTACATGTCCAAACGCCAAAGCAACGGCGCAATTGACACGTCGAGCATAGAGAAATTCTCACCCAACATAAATTTATTCTTCAAGAACACGGGCGCCAACTGCGTCAAGCGATCGCGGATATGGGCACGCGCCTTATCCAAGGTCTTTTCATTACCCTTGTTATTCCGTGACTCCAACACTGCGACGTGTGTAAAGAGTTCTTTTTCGAAGTTCAGCAAGAAGAGACGAACGCGTGCACGGTCGACGGGGTCTCCGGGCATCAACTGGGGATGTGGGAACCGCTCGTCGATGTACTCGTTAATGATATTGGACTCGTACAAAATCAAGTCGCGCTCGACCAGAATGGGTACCTGACCATACGGGTTCATAACCGCGATATCTTCAGGTTTGTTGTAAAGGTCAACGTCCCGAATCTCGAAATCCATGCCTTTTTCAAACAACACGAAGCGGCAACGATGCGAAAAGGGGCACGTGGTGCCAGAGTACAAAACCATCATGAGCAGGAACTCCTAAACAAAAAACAGTGGCGTCGCCAGCTGACGACTGCACCACTGTTTGGACAGCAGGGCGCGTGCCCCGCCAAGATTTACTTGATGTCTTTCCAGAACGCTGCGTTCAGGCGCCATGCGATCAAAGTGAAGATACCCAAGAAGAACAACACGAACACACCGATACGAACGCGCGTGTTTTGTGCGGGCTCACCCATCCATTGGAGGTATGCAACCAAGTCACCAATGTTGTCGTTGAACTCACGTTGATCCATGGTGCCTGCCTTGGCATCTTTCCAGCCTGCGAACACCCGGGTTTCCTGGCCATGAGATTCGACGGTCTTGTAGACAACCTCACGCTCGCCCTGCAACTCCCACAAGGGGTTGGGCATGGCCACGTTGGGGAAAACCACATTATTCCAACCGGTCAACTTTGAAGGGTCACGGTAGTATCCCCGCAGGAAACTGTAGAGGTAGTCAGCACCTGAGCCATTGGAGCCAGCACGCGAGCGGGCGATCACGCTGAGATCAGGGGGGGTCGCACCGAACCATTTTTTAGCCTCGACCGGATCCATCGTAATCTGCATCAAATCACCTGTTTTATCGGAGATAAAGTTGAGGTTCTCTTTGATCTGCTTATCGGTCAAACCGATGTCCTGCAAGCGATTGAAACGCATGTAAGACGCGGCGTGACAGTTGAGGCAGTAGTTCGCAAAAATTTTGGCGCCGTTTTGCAAGGCAGCCATATCGTTGGTTCGATTGGGCGCTTTATCCCACGCGACACCGCCACCTGCAGCGAGCGCCTGTGTGACCACTGTGACACTCAGAGCCAAAGCGAGGAGTAATTTTTTAATCATTTGTAAGGCTCCGCTGGGCTTAGTGGGCTTGGAAAACAACGCGATCGGGCACCGTCTTAAACTGGCCCATACGGCTCCACCAGGGCATCAGTAAGAAGAAGCCAAAGTAGAACAATGTGCCAACTTGTGACATCCGCTCAAATACGGGGGATGGCGCTTGGATACCCAAGTAACCAAGGATGAAGAAGTTAATCACGAAGATGGCGTACATCAACTTGTGGCCAGTTGGGCGGTAGCGAAGGGACTTCGCTTCACTGTGGTCTAACCAAGGCAGGAAGAACAAGATCACAACGGCTGCACCCATCACGATCACGCCCCAGAACTTAGCGTCGGTTGCAAGCATCGCAGCAATCGAGAGAACGGCCACCACCAGCACCGCTACTTTCGCAGAACCAGACAGTTTTGACTTGGTCACGGCCAACAACGCAGCCAAAGCCACACAAGCCATCAGCACCAGCATCATTTCTGAGGTAATGGCGCGCAACATGGAGTAGAACGGCGTGAAATACCAGACCGGCGCGATGTGCGCTGGCGTCTTCAGTGGGTCAGCTGGAATGAAGTTGTTGTACTCCAAAAAGTAGCCGCCCAACTCAGGTGCAAAAAACACAATCGCAGAGAACACCATCAGGAATACGGAAACACCGAGGATGTCATGCACTGTGTAGTAAGGATGGAAGGGAATGCCATCCAATGGCTTACCGTTCGCGTCTTTGTTGGCTTTGATTTCAACGCCATCGGGGTTGTTTGAGCCGACTTCGTGCAGCGCGATGATGTGCGCAACCACCAAACCCAACAAAACCAATGGCACAGCGATGACGTGGAAGCTGAAGAAGCGGTTGAGGGTTGCATCGCCCACCACAAAGTCACCACGAATCAGCAAGGCCAAATCAGGACCAACGAAAGGAATCGCAGCGAACAAGTTAACGATCACCTGCGCACCCCAGTAGCTCATTTGACCCCATGGCAACAGGTAGCCCATGAACGCCTCTGCCATCAGGCACAAGAAAATCGCGCAGCCGAAAATCCACACCAACTCCCGCGGCTTGCGGTAACTGCCGTACATGAGACCACGGAACATGTGCATGTACACCACGACAAAGAACGCCGACGCGCCCGTTGAGTGCATGTAACGGATCAACCAGCCCCACGGCACATCACGCATGATGTATTCAACCGATGCGAACGCCAGCGCCGCATCTGGCTTGTAATGCATGACCAAGAAAATGCCAGTCACGATTTGGATCACGAGCACCAACAAAGCCAACGAGCCGAAGAAATACCAGAAATTGAAATTCTTTGGCGCGTAGTACTCAGCCAAATGCTCGTTGTAGAGCTTGGTCAGAGGGAAGCGGTTGTCGACCCAATTGAGCAGCTTTTGCGCGGGAGGTGCATCTGCAGCAATTTCTTTAAATTCAGCCATTTTTTTGTGCCTCAAAAACGATGCGCTTTCGCGCATAGGAAATGCATTAACGTTTACGCGGACGCCTTGTCTTCACCCACCAAGATTACCGAATCGGAGACGTACATGTGGGGCGGGATCTCCAAGTTGTCTGGCGCTGGCTTGTTCTTATACACACGACCGGCGACGTCGAAAGTCGAGCCGTGACAAGGACACAAGAAGCCACCGGGCCAGTCATCAGGTAATGATGGCTGCGCACCAGGTACCAATTTATCTGAAGGTGAGCATCCGAGGTGTGAGCAAATGCCAATGGCCACAAAAATCTCAGGTTTGATCGAACGGTGACGGTTCTTGGCGTATTCAGGTGTGGGATACGCGGTGCGGTCTGAATTGGGATCCGCTAAGTCCGCTTCGTCTTTCTCGAGGGTCGCCAGCATTTCAGGCGTGCGACGCAAGATCCAAACGGGCTTACCGCGCCATTCCGTCGTAAGTTTTTCACCTGGTGCGAGTTTGGAAATATCGATTTCAACCGACGCGCCGGCGGCTTTTGCGCGCTCTGACGGGCTAAAGGTACTTACGAACGGGACCGCGACGGCTGCAGCGCCGGCGCCACCCATGGCGGCAGATGTAATCAACCATGTGCGGCGACCATTATCAACTTTTGCTTCGCTCATGAAACTCTTTCGGTGAGATGACTGATCGGAGGGTAAACCCTTGGGACAACCTCGCATTGTACTGGAGCCGGAACCCAATTTTCAACCCGCGCAAAGACTTCACTGGGGTTGAAATCAATTCAAAAGCATTAAGTCACCCAGCGGTCAAGCCAATCCAAGGCCGCCAACAAGCTGTCCGGGCTGGCAAGACCCTGGCCGGCAATTTCGAAAGCAGTCCCATGATCTGGGCTGGTCCGGATGAATGGCAAGCCCAATGTCACATTCACCCCTTCATCCACCCCCAGGTATTTGACCGGTATCAGCCCTTGGTCGTGGTAGGCCGCAATGACCACATCGAACTCGCCCAAACGGGCGCGCATGAACACCGTATCAGGGGAAATGGGGCCGTGTACATCGATCCCCTGTGCCTGAGCCGCTGCGATAACGGGGGCCATGACATCACGCTCTTCACGACCAAACCGACCCGACTCACCGGCATGGGGGTTGACGCCGGCAACCGCGATCCGCGGTTTTGCAAGGGGTGTCCCGCGCTTCGCGGCGTGGATCGCTGGTACCGACTGGTCCGTCATCTCGATGGTTTGACGCAAGTTTTCAGCGGTTATCAATGCCAGCGCATCGCGCAAGGACACATGGATACTGAGCAAAACCGTTTGTAAAGCCGTATTGGCAAGCAGCATGCGCACCGGTAACGCCTCAACAGGCACCCCGTGGTGTTCTGCTGCCAATGCCTGTAAAAATTCGGTGTGTCCCGGGTAGGCGTAGCCGGCTTGCTCAAAGGCTACTTTGTGAATCGGAGCCGTCACCATGCCCCTCGCCTGCCCCGCTAAACAAGCGGCCGCCGCAACCGCTATCGACTGCGCCGCCCAGCGACCCGCCGCAGCCGAAACCTTCCCAATGAGCACGGCAGATGGCCACTGCGCCTCATCAACCTCACGGCCAGAATTGGCGCGCACAACAACCAACGATTGATTACGAGGGTTGTCGACCCAAAGTTCATACGCCTGTTGGGGGGTATCAACCGTAGTCACCGTCAGCCCAGATAGCGCCGGGCTCGCCGCCTGCGCGGCCTCAAAGAACGAGGGGTGACCTGCCACCCAAAGCGGTTGCGCCAAACCGTCGGTTTTAGCCAATCGATCGGGCGAAATCCAGTTTTTCCAAGCTTTCAAAATGATCTCGGGCCCGATGCCCGCAGGATCCCCCATCGAAACAGCAATCGGGCCGACGGTCCCTGGGCGTGAATTCGGTTTGATCATGCGGGATTGTCACACTCGATGAAGGTGTGCTGAATGCCGAACGTCTGAGCCAAGGCCTCACCCAGAGCCGGGGCACCATAGCGTTCCGTGGCGTGGTGTCCACAGGCCAAAAATGCAACGCCCGTCTCGCGTGCAATGTGCGCTTGGGGCTCCGAAATTTCCCCTGTAATGAAAGCGTCCGCGCCCGCCGCAATCGCGGCCTCAAAAAAGCCTTGGGCACCGCCGGTGCACCACGCCACGGTACGTATAGGGCGCTCCGCATTTCCCACAACAATGGGCTCGCGCGATAAACAGCGATGCACAGTTGCCGCCAGCGCACCGACCGTCTTGTCGGATGACGTTCCCAGCCAGCCCAGCCTTTGATCACCAAAGCGACCGTTCAGTTCGGGTAGTGGCTGCAGACTCAGCTGTCGCGCCAGCTGCGCGTTATTGCCGTGTAGCGGATGCGCATCTAAGGGTAAATGGTAGGCCAGCAAGTTGATATTGTGTTCCAACAGGCGGCCCAAGCGTTGCCGCATCCACCCGGTGACCACGCCCGTCTGCCCACGCCAAAATAGGCCATGGTGAACCAAGATGGCGTCTGCCTTTACGGCAATAGCCTGCTCAATCAGCGCCAAACTGGCCGTCACGCCAGAGACCAAGTGGGTCACCTGCGACGTGCCCTCGACTTGGAGACCGTTAGGCCCGTAATCTTTAAACAGCGCCGGCTGCAGCCACGAGTCGGCTTGTGCGAGCAGCGCGCCGGTATCGATTGCGTGAGCGATAGGGTGAGATGTCATATGTCTGAGCGAATCGATTAATCAATTTCAAGCGTACGCCAACCCAAAAATGCGGCAGACGCGCGACAATGTTGCCATGAAACGAATTTGGCTTATCTTCACGCAAACCACCACCGTTCTTTTGGCGGTTTATTTTGTGGTTTTAACACTAAAGCCGCACTGGTTGGCTGGGCACCCATCGCTCGCAACCGCATCCTCAGGTTTATTGTTGAAACGAGAGGGCACTGTACCAACCGGCCCCATAGAGGGCAGCTTGCGCGGTGCGGCGCAAACCGCCTCCCCGGCGGTGGTGAGTATTCAAACCAGCAAGGCTGGTGCCGCAGCGGCTGACCCGCGCCTCAATGACCCCTTATTTCGATTTTTCTTCGGCGAGCCAGATGGCAGTGACGGCGCACCAGACGATGCCGCCAACTTGGGGTCTGGCGTCATTGTGAGCCCCGCAGGCTTTGTCTTAACCAATAACCACGTCGTCGAATCGGCCGATGAAATTCAAGTCACGCTTGCAGATGGGCGCCGCACGTTAGCCAGCGTACTCGGTACCGATCCAGACACCGATTTGGCTGTCCTGAAGATCAACATGCCAGATTTGCCTTTCATCACGATTGGCGATTCGAACGCGTTGTTCGTGGGCGACTTGGTTTTGGCAATTGGCAACCCATTCGGCGTTGGCCAAACGGTCACCAGTGGGATTGTGAGCGCGTTGGGACGCAGCCAATTGGGGATCAATACCTATGAGAATTTCATCCAGACGGATGCGGCCATTAACCCAGGCAATTCAGGTGGCGCGTTGGTGAACACGCAAGGTGACTTGGTCGGTATCAATACCGCGATTTATTCACGATCGGGCGGTTCTTTGGGTATTGGTTTCGCCATTCCGGTCTCACTCGCCGAGAAAGTCCTGCAAGACATCGTAACCAAGGGTTCCGTCACCCGTGGCTGGATTGGCATCGAGCCGCAATCCCTCACGGCAGAGGTCGCGGCCAATTTCGGTTTACCCGATACGGGTGGCGTATTGGTATCAGGCGTTTTACAGAATGGCCCCGCTTCTCAGGCGGGTATGATGCCCGGCGACATCATCACCCGCGTGGGCCAAACGTCTGTTGCGACTGTTGAGGCTTTGCTGGCAGCTGTATCCGCCTTACAGCCCGATGAGGGTACCTCTATCAGTGTGTGGCGCGAGGGGCGGGAGCAACGATTGGCAATCAAACCGGGTCAACGTCCACGACCCGCCCACGGTCAACGCTAAATCAGTCTTCCGTCTCTTCTTTGGGTTTCGCTTTGGAGAACCATTTGGCGCCCCATATGCCAAACTGATACAGGATACACATGGGGATGGCCAATGAGAGCTGCGAGATCACGTCCGGCGGCGTGACCATGGCGGCGATCACAAATGCAATCACGATGAAGTAACCGCGGAATGCACTCAGCTGCTCCACCGTGACCATGTTGAAACGTACCAACAGCATCACAACAATCGGCACTTGAAATGCCAGTCCGAATGCGAGATATAGCGACAAAATAGCCTCGACATATGACGCAATATCAGGTGTCGCAGCCACGCTAGGGGGCGCGAACGCTTGAATAAAGGCAAACATCTTGTCGAGCACCAACAACTGCACAAAAGCGATACCAGCGTATGCCAGCAAGCTTCCGAAAATGATCAGCGGCACGGCAAATCGCTTCTCGTGGCTGTATAGACCCGGCGCCACAAATGCCCACGCTTGGTACATGATCCAAGGCAAGCACAGCAAAAACGCCGCCATCATTAGTACCTTCAGCGGCACAAAAAATGGGGAGAACACGCCCACCGCGATCAACTTGGTGTTGGGGGGCATGTGGGCTTGAATGGGAATCGCAATCCAATCAATCAGCGTCGCCGGTCCGGGCCAAAGCGCCAGTGCACCCATGCACGATACCAAGCCGATGAAGGCGTATGTCAGGCGGTTACGCAGCTCGAGGAGGTGCTGGACAAATGATTGCTCTGTCCCGACGAGCTCGTCGGAATTGGGTGAACTTTGGCTCATGCGAAAAGGCAATCAGTTGGAAATCGGTTTGGTCCGAGGTCTGAAACGGGCCACACGCGCGGCGCCCGATTGAATGTGAGTCCGCCCACCGCTGCGTGCTTTGAACCATTTGGGAACCGCCGCCTGTCGGGCACGCCAGCGCTTTTTTGGCGGTTGATAAGTAGTGGCGTAGCCGTAGTCCGGCTGACCGTAGTCGACATGCTCAATGTCGCCCGCATTGTCATCGGTTTGACCACCCAACCCCTTGGTCGCTTCTGACCACGATTGCTCGAAGTCTTTGCCACTCGACTCAACGGCGCTGGTGGCGTCTTTGACTGCACCTTCAAAACCCTCTTTCGCCTTGCGCAGTTCGTCTAACTCCATCGAGCGATTGACCTCTGCTTTGACGTCAGAAACGTAGCGCTGCGCCTTACCCAACAAGGCACCAACCGTGCGCGCGACGCGGGGTAATTTTTCCGGGCCAATCACGACCAGCGCCACTGCGCCGATCAGGGCGAGTTTGGAAATACCGAGATCAATCATGTGTGTGCTTCGTGGGCGATTCGGCACGCAAACCGCTGCCGACCACCGATCGCTGGCCCCAGAGGGCCGCCATCAAGACTTCGTCTTGGCGTCAACGTCGATGGTTTCGCTGGTCTTCGCCGCCGCAGGGGGCGTTTGTGCAACTTGTGCCGGCGCTTCCTCATCTGTGGCAGTGCCATCTTTCATGCCGTCTTTGAAGCCTTTGACGGCGCCACCCAAATCAGAGCCTAAATTTTTCAGCTTTTTGGTACCAAACACCATCACGACGATAAGTAGGACGATGAGCCAATGCCAAATCGAAAACGTTCCCATGAAAATCTCCTAAATCTTGTTCCGGCGCCACGGGCGCGCGTCTTTCAAAGCCGAATTCTACGTTGCATCGACCACTTTTCCTCGTATTAAAGCAAATTCGGCTGAAAGTTTCCCCTCAGCAGCCTAAGCCCTTACCGAGGTGTCGGACTAGCCCTTCGTCCACGGACGAGGGCCACCCATCACATGCACGTGCAAGTGATGGACCTCTTGACCGCCGTGGGCGCCGGTGTTGATCACCACGCGAAAACCACCGCTGGGATAAGGCTCGCAACCTTGCTCTAGTGCGAGTTGCGGCGCTAATGTCATGATTTTGCCCATCAGGGCTCCATCGGCCTCGTCAAGGTGCGCCATCGAGGTGATATGTTTTTTCGGTACGATCAAAAAATGAATCGGCGCCCACGGTGCAATGTCGTGGAAGGCGTAGAGATCGTCGTCTTCATAGACTTTTTTACTGGGTATTTTTCCTGCCGCGATTTTGCAGAACAGACAGTTATCAGCGGTTGCGGACAGCTCAGTGGACATCACAAATTACCCTTTAGATCACAATGGCATTTCTCGGCCCGAATTCAAACCCATGAATCCTCGGATCACCCGAATCAAAAACCAAATTGAAATTAACAGCCAGGCGATCCAGCCGGGCCACAGAAACAGTAACCACAGCGGGGTGGTCACCACGTAACCGATACCCGCCCAGAAAACCGAACGCAAGCGCCACGAAAAGTGCGACGCGTACCAGGTGTCTGTGGCATCCACGCGCTTGTACATATCAATGACCAACGCGATCAGCAGCAACAAGGGGCCCCATTGCCCACCAGGCACCAAAGCACCTATCGCAACGATGGTGTGCAAAACATAGCTGACGACACTGGTCGTATTGAGACTTTGCAGACGCAGTGCCTCCGCCTCAGGGGTATCAAAGGGCGGCGGTGCGCTGGCTGCCATGATCAAGCGCCTGGCTTGTGGGTAGAGGCCTGCACCGCATCGTCTGTAGCACGCTGTGTGGCTTTGCGCAGCGCTTTTTCCTCTAACCCGCTCAAGCCCTCCCGACGAGCCAACTCTGCCAATACAGCGGCGGGCGTGAGATCGTAATACGCTAACGCAATCAGGCTATGGAACCACAGGTCGGCCATCTCTCCCACCAAATTTTGACGGCAGCGCGCGAGCGCCTCGTCACCTGATGCGGCTTGCAAGTCTTTCGCGGCGAGCACGACTTCGGTTGCCTCTTCACCTACTTTTTTCAAAAAGCTATCAGGCCCTTTATCGAGGAGTCTCGCCACGTAACTGGTGGACGGATCGCCACCCGCGCTGGGCTTGCGTGTTTCGATCACGCCGGCAAGTCGTGTGAGCGTATCGGTATCACGCATCTTTCGTTACCTACTTGTAAATGGCTTCAGGGTCTTTAAGTATGGGATCAACACTGACCCATTCCCCACCCGTTAAAGACCGGTAAAAACAACTGTGACGACCCGTGTGGCAGGCGATACCGGGATCATGCCCGAGCTGGGTCACCTCTAATAGGACGACATCGGCATCGCAATCCACGCGAATGCTGTGGACCTGCTGTACGTGCCCCGACTCCTCCCCTTTGTGCCACAGCTTCTGCCTTGAACGGCTGAAGTAAACCGCCCGTCCCAACTGATGCGTCAACTCAAGCGCCTCGCGATTCATCCAGGCAAACATGAGCACATCACCACTGCCCTTTTCTTGGGCAATTGCGGGGACGAGCCCCTGCGCATCCCAACGAATGGTGTCTAACCAACTCATGCGACCGGCCGATCTTGGCGGACCGGAATACCTTGGCTTGCCATCAACGCCTTTGCCTCACCCACGGTGTGCTCACCGAAGTGAAAGATGCTGGCCGCCAAGACCGCGTCAGCGTGACCCTGCGCAATCCCATCGACCAAATGCTGGAGGTTACCCACCCCACCTGAGGCGATGACGGGCACCTGCACCGAGTCACTGACGGCGCGTGTGAGTGCGAGATCAAACCCCGACTTGGTACCGTCTTTGTCCATGCTGGTGAGCAAAATTTCGCCCGCACCGGCACTCACCATGGTTTGCGCCCAAGTGACAGCATCGAGGCCCGTGTTCTTACGTCCGCCGTGGCTGTAGACATCCCACCCCTCACCTTTAATTTGAGCGTCCTCGCCTGTACGGCGCTTGGCGTCAATGGCGACGACAATACATTGCGAGCCGTATTTAGCGCTCGCGGTATTGATGACATCTGGATTGGCAATCGCGGCTGAATTGAAACTGGTTTTATCCGCACCCGCATTGAGTAGCCGGCGGACATCCTCAACCGTGCGCACACCACCCCCAACAGTTAGGGGAATGAAGACTTGCGACGCAACCGCCTCGATCATGTGCAGTGTCAGATCGCGGTTATCACTGGTCGCTGTGATGTCCAAAAAGGTGAGTTCATCAGCGCCCTGTCGGTTGTACCGCGCCGCAATTTCAACGGGGTCTCCCGCGTCACGCAACGCCACAAAGTTCACCCCTTTGACCACCCGACCACCGGTCACATCCAAGCAGGGAATGATGCGTTTAGCGAGCATAACAACGCTCCGCCATGCGGCCGGTTTCAACCATTGAGTTCGTCTGCAAGTTCTTGCGCCGCCTCGAAATCGAGATCTCCGGTGTAAATCGAACGACCGCAAATGACGCCCTCGACACCCTCTTCCTCGACCGCACACAGCGCACGAATGTCCTCGATATTCGACAAACCGCCTGACGCAATCACAGGAATCGTCAGGGCCTGCGCCAACTTGACGGTGGCATCAATGTTGATGCCTGACAGCATGCCGTCACGACCGATGTCCGTGTAGATGATGCCCTCGACACCATAGTCTTGGTACTTCAACGCGAGATCAACAACCTCGTGTCCGGTCAGTTTGCTCCACCCATCGGTGGCCACTTTGCCATCCTTGGCGTCCAGTCCCACGATGATGTGACCGCCAAAAGCCGAGCAGGCGTCTTGCAAAAACCCAGGGTTCTTTACGGCAGCCGTGCCGATGATGACGTAAGCCAACCCCGCATCTAAATACCGCTCGATGGTGTCAAGGTCGCGAATACCACCGCCCAACTGCACATCCACCTCGTCACCCACCTCTTTGAGGATGCGCTTAATGGCCAGTTCGTTTTTCGGCTGTCCTGCAAAGGCGCCATTCAGATCGACCAGGTGCACACGCCGCGCCCCTTTATCCACCCAGCCCCGGGCGACCGCGGCGGGGTCATCACCGAAAACAGTGGATTGATCCATGTCACCTTGCTTGAGGCGGACACATTGACCATCTTTCAAATCAATAGCGGGAATCAACAACATGTGCTTTTTCTGTTGGTTGGGGTCAAAAAATCAAAGACTCAGGCGCTACTGGTGCAACCTAGGGCTTCCAGTTTAAAAAGTTTTTGTAGAGTGTCAAACCCTGATCGGCGCTCTTTTCCGGGTGAAATTGCGTTGCAAACAGGTTGTCACGCGCAATCGCGGCACAAAACCAGTCGCCATAATGCGCCTGTCCAGCGCAATGCACCGCTTGCGCAGTGCTGGCATAGTAGCTGTGCACAAAGTAAAAATGAGCCCCATCGGGAACGCCAGCAAACAAGGGATGTGCACGACCATCCGATTGGGTCTGCCTAACCGCATTCCAACCCATTTGTGGCACTTTGAAACGACTGCCGTCCGCTTGTAACGTATCGGCAAGTTGGAATTTTCGCACCAGACCCGGAATGAGGCCCAAGCCCGTCGTGTCGTTTTCTTCGCTGTGATCGAGCAACATTTGCATGCCCACGCAAACCCCAAAAAGCGGCTTATTTGCAGCAGCCTCTAAAACAGCAGCGCGCAAACCGGAGCGGTTCAACTCTCCCACGCAGTCTCCCATGGCACCTTGCCCCGGCAAAATGACCCGGTCCGCGCGACTCAACTCGTCAGGATCAGCGGTGATTCGCACCGTCAATGACGTGTCAGTGGCAACCGCGCGTACCGCATTCAAGACAGAGCGCAGATTACCCATGCCGTAGTCGACGATAGCAACGAAAGGGTTAGCGGAGGTAGACACGTGTGCTTTAGATGCAAGGGCCGCGCACCAACGATGGGGCGCGGCGGGCGATCATCAATGGCCGTTGGGTATTACAGACTGCCTTTGGTAGATGGCACGGCGTTGGGTGCACGTGGATCGCGGGTCAAGGCGGCACGCATGGCGCGCGCAAATGCCTTGAAGACCGTCTCGGCTTGGTGATGGGCATTTTCGCCCTTCAGGTTATCGATGTGGAGGGTGACCCCTGCATGGTTAACGAATCCTTGGAAGAACTCAAACGCCAGTTGGGTATCAAAAGCGCCCACCATGCCGCTTCTAAAAGGTACATCCATGTGTAAGCCAGGCCTGCCGGAAAAATCAATGACAACCCGCGAAAGGGCCTCATCAAGCGGGACGTAGGCGTGGCCGTAGCGCATGATGCCGCGCTTATCGCCCACCGCTTGCGCCACCGCTTGGCCTAACGTGATTCCGACGTCTTCAACCGTATGGTGACCATCAATGTGCAAATCACCTTTGGCTTGGATGGTGAGATCGATCAGACCATGCCGCGCGATTTGATCAAGCATGTGATCGAAAAAGCCAATGCCCGTGCTCAGATCGGCGACACCTGTTCCGTCGAGGTTGACCTGCACGCGAATCTGGGTTTCTGCGGTATCACGTGTGACGTCACCCTTTCGGGCGGTCTCATTGACCGGGGCATTCATAAGGCGGCTTTCAAGGCGTTTAGCAAACTGGCGTTTTCCTGCGGGGTCCCCACAGTGATGCGCAGGCATCGCTGCAGCAATGGGTGCATTGTAGAAACATTCTTCACCAGAACACCGCTGGCCTTCAAGCGCTCGAAGGTCTTTGTTGCGTCCGGCACACGTATCAGGATCATATTGGCCTGGCTGGGGAAGACCTCGCAGCCCGGTAGTGCCCCAAGTGCCTCGCTCAAGGAAGCCCGATCCGACCGAATTTGAGCCGCTTGGGACGCAAACAGGGGTGCGTGTTCGAGCGCAAACAACGCGCATTCCGCATTTAACACGCTGACGTTGTAGGGCGGGCGCAATTTATCAATCTCAGCGATGAGCGCTTGAGGGCCCAACAGATAGCCGAGGCGAATGCCTGCCAGTCCGAATTTAGACAACGTCCGCATCAACAGCACCTTGGCGTTTGCTACGGGGTCACGGCGCATCTCGAACAACCATGTGGTATCGGCGAAAGGTTGATAAGCCTCATCGACCACAACCAAGCCGGGCGCCGCGGCAATCACACGTTGCATGCTTTCAGGGTCCCAGGCATTGGCGGTGGGGTTGTTGGGGTTCGCCAGATAAACCACCGCAGGTTGGTGCCGTGCGATCGCGGCCAACATGGCATCAACGTCAAGCGAAAAGTCAGGCTGCAACGGCACACCAACATACTGCAAGCCCTGCCACTGCGCACTCAATGCGTACATGACGAAGCCCGGCTCAGGCGCCAAAATCGTGGCTCCTGGCTTCTGGCAGGCCAATGCCATCAGCGAGATCAGCTCATCGGAGCCGTTACCCAACATGAGTTGCATGCCATTGGGCAGATCCACATAGGCAGCCAAAGCGCGCTTCAGGTCATCGATACGCGGGCCGGGATACCGGTTAACGGCGACTTCGCCAAGGCGCTTACCCAATGCCGCCTGAAGCGTGTCCGACAGGCGGTATGGGTTCTCCATCGCATCGAGCTTCACCAGCCCGCTGGCGTCTTGCACGACGTAGGCGTGCATCGCTGCAAGGTCATCACGGAACACGTCCTGAGGTGGTCCCATCGAGGTGCTGTCGGAGCTAGACATATCGTGACTCATGGCTTGAGGCGCATCGCAGCTGATTCGGCGTGGGCTTGCAAACCCTCCCCCATCGCGAGCGTGTGCGCAATTTTTCCAAGCACCTGCGCACCGGCTTCGCTGACCTCGATCAGACTACTGCGTTTTTGGAAGTCATAGACACCCAGCGGTGAGCTGAAACGCGCCGTGCCCGATGTCGGCAATACATGGTTTGGGCCTGCACAATAGTCACCTAACGACTCGCTGGTGTAGGCGCCCAAAAACAGCGCACCGGCATGCCGCAAGTGCGGCTCCCAGTCATGAGGTTGGGCGCTGGATACCTCTAAATGCTCTGGCGCAATGCGGTTACTCAGCTCGCAGGCTTGTGCCATGTCAGAGGTGATAACGATGAGCCCACGGTCGTTCAATGAGCGCTCAATAATTCCCGCGCGTGGCATAGTGGGGAGTAATCTGTCCATCGCATTAACCACCGCCTGCGCGTATGCGGCATCGGGTGTGAGTAAGATGCTCTGCGCCAACTCGTCGTGTTCGGCTTGGCTAAACAAGTCCATTGCGACCCAGGCAGCCGGGGTACTGCCGTCCGCAATCACCAAAATCTCGCTGGGGCCCGCAATCATGTCAATGCCGACTTGGCCAAAGACCCTGCGTTTGGCACTGGCCACATAGGCGTTACCTGGGCCTGTAATCTTGTCAACCTTGGGGATGGTGGCGGTGCCATACGCCAGCGCAGCGATCGCCTGCGCACCGCCGATGGTGTAGGCCTTGGTCACACCCCCTACATACCCAGCGGCCAGGACCAGGGCGTTCTTTTCGCCGCGCGGCGTGGGAACGACCATGATAATTTCGCCAACACCAGCAACATGGGCCGGGATGGCATTCATCAACAAGCTCGACGGATAAGCGGCTTTGCCGCCGGGCACATAGATACCAACACGATCCAGGGGGGTGACCTTTTGTCCCAAGAGGTTGCCGTCTGCATCGGTGTACTGCCACGACTGCCCTGTGGCCGCTTTTTGGGCCTCATGGTAGGTGCGGATACGGTCCGCCGCTTGTGTGAGAGCCGCTTGCTGGTCAGCGGGTAAGCCCTCAAATGCGACCTTCATCTCCGCTTGCGTGATCTCAAGGTCAGTAATCTGCTCGGCGGGTAGCAGATCAAATTGTTTCGTGTAAGCCAAGACTGCGGTATCGCCTTGCGCACGCACGGCCGCAATGATCTCGGCAACACGGTCTTCAATCGCACTATCCGTCTCACCCGACCAATGCAGGCGTGCTTGAAACGCCGCTTCAAATGAGGCGTCAGTTGTTTTCAAGACCGGAATATTCAATGCGCTAGGCATGGTTTCGATACCTTATATAAATTCACGCGACCGCGTCGCGGATCGCCTGCAGGATCGGCTGAAGCGCAACCCTTTTGATTTTCAAACTGGCAGGGTTAACAACCAATCGCGAACTGATGTCCATGATGTGCTCGACCTCGACCAATTGATTGGCTTTTAAGGTGTTGCCCGTCGAGACCAAGTCGACAATGGCATCCGCAAGGCCCGTCAGAGGCGCGAGTTCCATGCTGCCATAAAGCTTAATCAAATCGACGTGAACCCCTTTGGCGGCGAAAAATTCCCTTGCAGCATGGGTGTATTTCGTGGCGACGCGTAACCGTGAGCCCTGCTTCACCACGCCCGCATAATCAAAATCAGCGCGTACGGCGACGCTTAAACGGCATTTGGCGATTTTTAAATCAACCGGCTGATACAAGTCCATACCACCCGACTCTGCGCTGTGCTCGATCAAAGTGTCCAGACCGACCACCCCCAGATCAGCGCCGCCCTGTGCGACATAGGTCGGCACATCGGTCGCGCGCACCAACACCACTTGAACATCCGGCCTTGATGTGGGCAAGATCAGCTTGCGTGACGTGTTTGGGTCTTCTAGAACTTCGATCGACGCCGCGCGGATGAGCGGCAGCGTCTCTTCAAAAATACGACCTTTGGGTAGAGCTAGGGTAATCACATTCAACTCACTCACGCGCGCACGCGCTCTATTCGGGCACCAACCCCACGGAGCTTGACCTCCATCCGATCGTAACCACGGTCTAGGTGATAGACGCGCTCGACCGCGGTCTCGCCATCGGAAACCAACCCTGCAATAACGAGGCTGGCCGACGCCCGCAAATCCGTTGCCATCACATGCGCACCGCTCAGGGCGGCGCCACCTTGTATCACGGCAGTCTTGCCATCAACCGTGATGTGCGCACCCAGTCGCTGTAGCTCTTGGACGTGCATGAATCGGTTTTCAAAAATCGTCTCAACAACCGTGCTGGTGCCTTTCGCAACCACATTCATGGCCATAAATTGCGCTTGCATGTCGGTTGGGAAACCCGGGTATTCGGTTGTTCGGAAAGATTGCGCGACCAACGCTTTCGCGCCCGGGCTTTTCACCCGCAAACCGTCCGTCTCACGCATCACCTCGACACCGGCCTCAAGCAACTTTTCGATGACCGCATCCAGATGATCACCGCGCGCATGGCGCAGCACCACGTCGCCGCCGGTTGCCCCCACGGCACACAGGAACGTGCCAGCCTCAATTCGATCTGCCACAACCTGATGGAGGCAGCCCGTTAAGGCAGGCACGCCGTGTATCCGGATTCGGCTGGTGCCGTGACCTTCAATCTCCGCACCCATGGCTATCAACATCTCAGCCAGATCGGTAATTTCTGGCTCTTGTGCGGCATTTTCTAAAACCGTTTCGCCGTCGGCCAAGACAGCGGCCATCATGAAATTTTCGGTGCCCGTGACCGTCACCATATCAGTGGTGATGCGCGCACCCTTGAGCCGGGTAAGGCCATCGGACAGCCGGGCCTCAATGTAGCCATGCGCAACCTCAATGTGGGCACCCATCGCCTGCAGCCCTTTGATGTGCTGATCAACCGGACGTGAACCGATGGCGCAACCACCAGGTAGAGAAACTCGGGCGCGGCCAAAGCGCGCCAGCAGCGGGCCCAGAACCAAGATCGAGGCGCGCATGGTTTTAACCAGCTCGTAAGGTGCTTCCAAATTCGCCACTGCCTGCGCATTCAGCACGACACAGCCATCGTCGCCATGGGTCACATTGACACCCATGTTCTCCAACAGCCGCAACATGGTGCGCACGTCTTGCAGCGCGGGCACGTTAGTCAGCGTGACCGGCTCAGCCGCCAATAACGCCGCGCAAAGCTCGGGCAGGGTCGCATTTTTAGCGCCTGCAATCTCGATCGACCCGTTCAGCGGATGGCCGCCTGTAATGATGAGTTGGTCCATGTTGGGTGTCGGTTAAAAGTCAATCAACGGGTGTGTCTGGGATCAGACGCGACTCGCCCACTCAGTCGGCGTGAGGGTCTTCATCGAAAGCGCGTGTACCTCATCGGTCTCCATGCGTTTACCCAAGGCAGCGTAAACCTTTTGATGGCGCGCGATCGGTCGCAAGCCCTCAAAAGCTTCAGAAACAATGATTGCCTGCCAATGGCGCCCATCACCGCTCACCTCTAGGTGGGTGCAGGGTAGGCCGTCGGCAATAATTTGGTGGAGTTCTTGGTCAGTCATGGTAGGTCGTGTAATTTAAACAAGGTTCAGTAACGTGTATCAGTGGCGAACTTTGTAGCCAGTTCGCAGCATCCGCTCGGCAATTCCGCCCACCAGCAAGAATGCAATGGCGACGACCGAAAAGCTCAGCCATGGCGATACATCGCTGTGCCCAAAGAAACCGTAGCGAAACCCGTCAATCATGTAGAAGAACGGGTTGAGGTGACTGGCACTTTGCCAAAAGGGCGGCAGCGATTGGATGGAGTAAAAAACGCCACTCAAAAATGTCATGGGAACAATGACAAAGTTTTGAAACGCGGCAAGTTGGTCAAATTTTTCTGCCCACAATCCTGCCACAACCCCCATCGATCCCATCAAACCGCAGCCTAAGACCGCAAACATCAAGATCCACAAAGGATGCTCAAAATGGGGTTGACCGTACCAACTGGTGACCAGCAAAACGCCCATACCAACGGCCAGACCGCGGACCACCGACGACATCACGTAAGCCCAAAACCACGCCCAATGGGATAACGGTGTGAGCAAAATAAAAATGAGGTTCCCCATCACCTTGCTTTGAATAAGCGATGACGAGCTGTTAGAAAAAGCGTTTTGCAACATGCTCATCATGACCAAACCAGGGACCAGAAAAGCCGTGTAGGACACGCCTTCGAAGACCTCCACCCGTCCCTCCAAGACGTGTCCGAAGATCAACATGTACATCATGGCCGTTAACACGGGCGCCGCCACGGTCTGAAAGCCCACCTTCCAAAACCGGAGGACCTCTTTGTAGAAAAGCATTTCCCAGCCCTTCATGACGGGTTCTCCATGACGGACAAAAACACATCCTCTAAATCGGCGGGTCGGATCTCAACCTGCTCCGCCACGCCGCCCGAGGCACGGATGGCAGCCAATATGGTCTCGACAGTTTCTGCATTTGGTGCAGGGAGTTGGACGATTCTTCCGGTAACACGCGCTTGAGCGCGCAATGACTCGGGCAACGCCGTATCTAACTTAAAGCGCAAGACACTGGCCGACGCGCGTGACAGCAGATCACTGGTTTTCTCAAGCGCCACCAACTGACCTTTTTTAACCATCGCAATGCGGGCGCACAACGCCTCGGCCTCTTCGAGGTAATGGGTGGTCAGCAACACTGTTGTGCCGTTTTTATTGAGGCTCGAGACGAACTGCCATAAGGTCTGGCGCAACTCCACATCCACACCGGCTGTCGGCTCATCCAATACCAGAACGGGGGGTTTGTGGACCAACGCCAAAGCCATCAGTACGCGGCGCTTCATACCACCCGAGAGTTGGCGCATGTTGGCTGATGCCTTATCGGACAGGCCCAAACCTGCCAATAATTCATCAATCCAGTCACCATTGTTTCGGATACCGAAGTACCCGCTTTGAAACCGCAACGCTTCTCGCACACTGAAGAAGGGGTCGAACACCAGCTCCTGGGGGACGACACCCAGCGCCCGGCGCGCATTGGCAAAGTCGGTCACCACATCGAAGCTGTTGACAGTCACACGGCCAGCGGAGGCACGCGTCAAACCAGCAAGAATACTAATAAGGGTGGTTTTACCAGCCCCGTTGGGGCCGAGCAGGCCAAAAAATTCACCGGGCCTGATGTCGAAACTAACATCATTGAGCGCGGTGAATGGGCCTTTGGCGGTGAGGTACGTCTTAGAGACGCCTTGGAAGGAAATAGCGGACATGAGCCGCTTATTTTAGTCGGTGTCAGCTTGCAAAGCGGCCTTCAGACCGTATGCCTCCACTAAATCCAACAATTTGTGCGGCCATTCGGTGATTTGAAGCGATTGTCCAGATGTAACGGCATGACGCCTCAAGGCCAACAACACGCTCAGCGCACTGGAATCAAAGTGAGCCAGCGCCTTCAACCCAAGCACCACGGGGGCGCCGTCACCAACCTGCTGCAGACGATTTGTCAAGTCCGCTAAGACCGTCGATGCGTTGGCATGGTCGACGCGCTGCGGAAATTCAAGACTTGGGGGTATTGGCACGGTTAAGCGCCTTTAAGGCGTCCAATAAGGCCTTGACGTCAGAGTCGCTACCCGCCACAGCCGCAAATTGTGTGCGGTAGGTTTCAACCAACCACAAGCCCAAGACGTTGATGTCATAAATCAGCCAGCCCGCGTCGGTTTTTTCCATCCGGTAATCCAATTGGATCGGCTGACCAACGCCCACCACTTCCGAACGAACAATGACACGCCAGTCATCGGGCAGCACCCGCAAGGGCTTAACCTCCATGCGACGCTCTTTCATTTGCTTGACAGCGCCCGCATAGGTGCGGATCAACAGTTGCTTGAACTGCGCCTGTAATTCAGCCTGTTGCACCGGACTCGCCGTACGCCAGGCGCGGCCAACCGCGGCTGCGGTCATGCGCTTGAAGTTGACGTGCGCCATGATGTGCTCGTCGACGATCATCTCCAAGCGGCCGGGATCACCATTAGCAACAGCAGGGTCTGTTTTGACCAAGTCAAGAACCTTGTCAGCGAGACGCTGAACCAACACGTTGGGCGCTTCAGTGGCGTTGACAGGTAGCGCAGTGATACCCCAAAGCGCCACCACAGCTATGAAGATGGCAAACAGACGATTGGGCACCCCCCAGGTTAGCCGTTGGTGTCTTATTGTTGCGAGTAAGTTGCGCATGGTCACCATTTCGAGGGATCGTCCATATCTTCGTCGTCAGCAGTGACTGGTTCAGCCGGCGCAAACAAAGATCGGGTTGTCATTTCGCGTTGTTTCAAGAACAGCGCGCGTGTAAAACTATATTTATCGAGAGCGATCGATTCAAGGGTATTGGTGGCTTCCAACAAACCCGCCCGCGTGTCAATGACGCCGGCAACGGTTAGGGCGTTACGTGCTCCCTTGTCATCAAGGTTCGAAATGACGGGATTGCCACCGACAGCGACCAATCCGACCGTATCGCGCACGGTGGATGGGCCGAGCAGCGGTAACACCACATAGGGTCCCATCGGCGCGCCCCATCGACCGAGCGTCTGTCCAAAATCGTGCTTACTGCGAGGAATACCCAACGGCGTTGCCCAGTCAAAAATACCGGCGACACCGACCGTGGTATTCACGACAACCCGTGCACCGTTGTTCACCGTCTCTTTGGGGCGCAATTGCAGCAGCGCATTAACGGTCGACCACGCATCTTGGATGTTGTTGAAGAAGTTTCGTACCCCAGTCTGAACCAAATCGGGTGTGTGCTTGACGTAGCTCTCGGCGACGGGCTTCACAACCGCCTGGTCTAGGCCGTCATTAAAAGCGTAGATCCGCCGATTCATGGGTTCAAGCGGGTCTTGCGCGTTCGCTTGCGGACCCGATGCACAACCGGAGAGACCCATGGTCCCCATGATTCCGATCGAAATAATAAGTGTCTTCAAACGCATGTACTCATCATACCGCTGGAAAGGTGCATAACGGCCCTACTTGGGCTCGCTATCCGACCCTGGTTTAGATGCTTGGTTGAATAAAAACTGACTAATTAAGTTCTCAAGTACGACGGCAGATTGTGTCTCTGAAACCACATCGCCCGCTTTGAGGGCCGATTCGTCATACCCAGCCTGAATGCCAACGTATTGTTCGCCCAACAAGCCACTGGTGAGGATTTTCAAGGAACTGTCCTTCGGAAAGGCGTACGCACTGTCCATAGCCAGGACGACCTCGGCTTGGAAACGCTGTGGGTCCAAAGCCACCCGTTGGACCCGCCCAACAACCACGCCGGCGCTTTTGACCGCGGCATTCACCTTGAGGCCACCAATGTTGTCAAAACGGGCTCTGACTTCATAGGTCGGTTGAAAGTTCACTTGAAGTAAGTTGGCCGCTTTGAGCGCCATGAATAACAGCGCGAGGGTGCCGACCAAGACAAACAGCCCCACCCACACGTCATTTCTATTTTTTTGCATATCGGTATTCCCCTGTCCGGTCGCTTAAATGCTAAACATCAACGCCGTCAATAAAAAGTCTAATCCCAGAACCATCAAAGACGCGACGACCACCATTCGCGTGGTTGCCCGTGAAACGCCCTCGGGCGTTGGCGAAGCGCTGTAACCCTGCAGCACAGCCATAAAAGTCACGGCAATACCAAACACCACGCTCTTGATCACGCCATTGCCAATGTCAGCCCAAACGTCCACGCCCCCTTGCATTTGGCTCCAAAATGAACCGGGATCGATACCAATCATGACGACTCCAACCAGCCAACCACCCACGATGCCGACCGCACTGAAGACAGCCGCTAGAAGTGGCATCGCGATGACCCCGCCAATAAAGCGTGGCGCCAATATGCGCTGAATCGGATCGACCGCCATGATCTCCATCGCGACCAGCTGCTCTCCGGCTCGCATCAGACCGATTTCAGCGGTCAGGGCCGTACCAGCTCTACCCGCAAACAACAAAGCGGTCACAACCGGGCCCAGTTCGCGAACCAGGCTCAACGCAACCAGCAAACCCAGCGCCTCCGAAGAACCGTACCGTTGCAGGGTGTAATAGCCTTGCAAACCGAGAACGAATCCCACAAACAAACCCGACACGGTAATGATCGATAGGGAGTGATTACCCAAGAAGTGGACTTGATCCCTCACCAAATCGAAGCGCTTGAGCGCCTGAACAGAACTCACCCACAACCGGACAAACAGCCTGAATGCGAAGCCCATAGCCGTCAACTGACCACGGGTGGCAGCCCCGATACGCGCCAAAAAATTGATCACGCTCATGGCGCTGTTTGCCCCAAAAAGTCAGACTGCAAACCGGGCGCTGTGTAATGAAACCGAACGGGGCCGTCGGCGTGACCACCGATAAATTGTTGTATCAACGGATCAGTGGACGCCCGCACCTCAGCTGGGCTGCCCTGTATGGCCACCCTCGCGTTCGCCAAAATGACCACGTGATCGGCAATACCCATCGTTTCCTCAACATCATGGGACACCAGCACCGAGGTCATCCCCAACGCATCGTTTAGGCCCCGAATCAACTGCGCTGCCGTGCCCAGAGAAATCGGGTCCAGACCCGCAAACGGCTCGTCATACATCATCAACTCGGGATCCAGCGCAATGGCACGCGCCAAGGCAACGCGGCGCGCCATGCCGCCAGAGATCTCACTGGGCATCAGATCACGCGCACCACGCAAGCCAACGGCATTGAGCTTCATTAAAACAATGTCCCGAATCATGGGCTCAGGCAAGGCCGTGTGTTCACGCAGCGGGAAAGCGACGTTTTCAAACACAGACATGTCAGTGAAGAGGGCGCCGAATTGGAACAGCATCCCCATGCGTCGCCTCAGGGCGTAAAGCGCCCGATGGTGATGGGAGTCGACCGTTTCACCAAAAACCGACACACGACCCCGCTGAGGGCGATGCTGGCCGCTCAAAAGACGAAGCACCGTGGTCTTTCCCCCACCGGAGGCGCCCATGAGCGCGGTGATTTTGCCATGCGGGATCTGGATCGACACATCGTCGAGAATCAGGCGAGCGTCGTCCCCTCCCGCGTAGGAGAACGACACCCCCTCTAAACCGATGTGTGTCTGCTCGGACAAGGCAACTCCAGAAACCGTCATACGGCTTCTATTTAACCACTATCGTGGCAGGACGCTGGCACCCATCAGAAATTGATCCACCGCCCTTGCTGCCTGACGACCCTCGCGAATCGCCCACACTACCAAGCTCTGTCCTCTGCGCATGTCACCCGCCGCGAATACTTTTTCGACATTGGTAGCGTAACCGCCAACCTCGTCAACAGTCGCCTGAGCATTGCCGCGCGCATCGGTGTTGACACCAAATGCAGACAGGACCGTCGCGACGGGACTCACAAAACCCATCGCCAGCAGGACCAAGTCCGCTTTCAATATCTGCTCGCTACCCGCGACTTCGGCCATCTTGCCGTCTTTCCATTCCACGCGAACTGTTTTGACGCCGGTGACCTTGCCCTTTTCGCCCAAGAACTCTTTGGTGGCGATCGAGAATTCACGCGAGCACCCCTCTTCGTGGCTTGAACTGGTGCGTAACTTCAAGGGCCAGTAGGGCCAAACCAACGGCTTGTTCTCTTGTTCCGGCGGCTGCGGCATCAATTCAAACTGGGTCACACTCAGCGCACCGTGACGATTACTGGTACCGACGCAGTCGCTACCGGTGTCACCGCCACCAATCACGATCACATGCTTACCGTCGGCACGCAACTGCGTCTTGAGCTTGTCGCCCGCGTTGATCTTGTTTTGCTGCGGCAGAAACTCCATCGCGAAGTGAATACCGGCCAAATCGCGGCCGGGCGCAGGCAAGTCACGCGACTGCTCAGCACCGCCGGTCAGCAACACCGCGTCAAATGCATTTTTCAACTGCTCAGGCGACACATTGGTCTTCGCCCAATTGGTCACCACACTGCCTTCCGGCATCTCACCGACCAAGATACCGGTTTTAAAGACAACGCCTTCAGCTTCCATTTGTGCCACACGGCGGTCAATGTGGTCTTTCTCCATCTTGAAGTCGGGGATACCGTAACGCAGCAAGCCGCCGATACGATCGTTCTTTTCAAAAACGGTGACGCTGTGACCCGCACGCGCCAGCTGCTGTGCCGCAGCCATTCCAGCAGGGCCACTGCCAACAACGGCAACCGTTTTACCCGTCTTGGTGGCTGACACTTGTGGTGTCACCCAGCCTTCGGACCAAGCCCGGTCAATGATGGCGTGCTCAATCGACTTGATACCAACAGCGTCCTCGTTCACATTGAGCGTGCATGCAGCTTCGCAGGGTGCGGGACAAATACGGCCCGTGAACTCAGGAAAGTTATTCGTGCTGTGCAACACCTCAATCGCATTTTTCCAGTCGCCTTGGAAAACCAAGTCGTTGAAATCAGGAATGATGTTATTCACGGGACAACCGCTGTTACAGAAGGGCGTACCGCAATCCATGCAGCGGGCCGACTGTTGCTTGGCAGCCTCATCATCCAAACCAATGACGAATTCTTTGTAGTTCTTCAGGCGCTCGGTGGGGGGCAGGTAGCCCTCTTCTAAGCGCTCAAACTCCATAAAGCCAGTTACTTTTCCCATCGTGTTCTCCTATGAGGAACCCGGCTTACGCCGTGGCTCCTGATTTAGCCTTAGCGGTCGCCTCACGCGCTACTTTTGCGGCATTCAGTTCAGCCAGCGCGCGCTTGTATTCATTGGGGAATACCTTGACGAATTTGGCTCGTGCGGTGTCCCAGTTGTCGAGCAGCTCGCGCGCGCGACGTGAGCCGGTGTAACGCAAATGATCGTTCAACATGGCTTTCAACTGGACCTCATCGGTTTGATCCCGGTGCCACACGGCTGGATCAATGGTTGCCCGCTGTTCGGCATCGCTTAGGACACGCTCCAACGAGACCATCGCCTTGTTAGCGCGCACATCAAATTGACCATCCTCGTCGTACACATACGCAATACCGCCGCTCATACCAGCCGCAAAGTTCCGACCAGTCCGGCCCAATACGACAACCGTGCCGCCTGTCATGTATTCGCAACCGTGGTCACCCGTGCCCTCAACAACGGCAGATGCCCCGGACAAGCGAACTGCAAAACGCTCACCCGCGACGCCACTAAAGAAGGCGTCGCCGGTGGTTGCACCGTACAACACGGTGTTCCCCACAATGATGTTTTGGTGTGACAAACCACGGAAGTCCAAACTGGGGCGAACCACGATACGACCGCCGCTCATCCCCTTACCGGTGTAGTCGTTGGCTTCACCAATCAGATTCAAGGTGATCCCCTTGGCCAAGAAGGCACCAAATGACTGTCCGCCCGTTCCTTCCAACTGAATGTGGATTGAGTCATCCGGCAAACCTTCGGGGAAACGCTTGACCAGCTCGCCTGACAACATGGCTCCCACGGTCCGGTTCACGTTACGCGCGGTATCCATGAACTTGACCTTTTCACCGCGCTCCAGAGCCGCCTTTGATTTTTCAATCAAGCGCACGTCCAGAGCCTTTTCCAAAGCATGGTCCTGAACGTCGTTGTGCAGACGTGCCACTTCTGGGGGCACATCAGGCACGTAGAACAGACGCGAAAAGTCGAGCCCCTTGGCTTTCCAGTGCTGCAAACCGCGGCGTGTATCCAGTAGGTCAGCGCGACCGACCAGTTCGTCAAAGGTGCGTACGCCTAACTGCGCCATGATCTGTCGGGCTTCCTCGGCGACGAAGAAGAAATAGTTCACCACGTGCTCTGGTTGCCCCGAAAACTTCTTACGCAACTTCTCGTCCTGCGTGGCCACACCAACCGGGCAGGTATTCAAGTGGCACTTGCGCATCATGATGCAGCCTTCAACGACCAGCGGCGCGGTGGCAAAACCAAATTCGTCAGCACCTAACAAGGCGCCGATCACCACGTCACGGCCCGTCTTCATCTGACCATCCGCCTGAACACGAACGCGACCACGCAAGCGGTTCAGCACCAGTGTCTGTTGCGTTTCAGCCAAGCCGATCTCCCACGGACTGCCGGCGTGCTTGATTGACGACCAAGGCGATGCCCCTGTACCGCCGTCATGACCAGCAATCACGATGTGATCCGATTTGGCTTTCGCCACACCCGCCGCAATGGTGCCGACGCCAATTTCCGAGACCAGCTTCACGCTGATGCTGGCGACTGGATTCACGTTCTTCAGGTCGTGGATCAGTTGCGCCAAATCTTCAATCGAGTAAATGTCGTGGTGCGGTGGTGGTGAAATCAAGCCCACACCTGGCACCGAGTAGCGCAATGCACCGATGTACTCACTGACCTTTCCACCTGGCAATTGACCACCCTCGCCCGGCTTGGCACCTTGTGCCATCTTGATTTGGATCTGGTCGGCACTGGCGAGGTACTCGGTGGTTACACCGAAGCGGCCAGAGGCCACTTGTTTGATACGCGAGCGCAATGAATCCCCCGCTTTCAGCGGGATATCAACTTCGACACGATTCTCGCCAATCACCGAACGCAATGACTCGCCATCGGTAATTGGGATGCCCTTCAACTCGTTGCGGTAACGCGCAGGGTCCTCACCACCCTCGCCGGTGTTACTCTTGCCGCCAATGCGGTTCATGGCAATCGCCAGGGTCGCGTGGGCCTCTGTTGAAATAGAGCCCAAAGACATCGCACCAGTGGCGAAGCGTTTCACGATTTCTGATGCAGGCTCTACTTCGTCAATTGAAATGGCTTTGCTGGGGTCTAATTTGAACTCGAACAATCCACGCAAAGTCATCTGACGACGGGTCTGATCGTTGATGATCTGGGCGTACTCTTTGTATGTGTTCCAATTTTTGGCGCGGGTGCTGTGCTGTAACTTAGCGATTGCGTCGGGCGTCCACATGTGCTCTTCGCCGCGCGCACGCCAAGCGTACTCACCGCCAGCATCCAGCATGTTGGCCAACACAGGCGCGTTACCAAATGCTAAATCGTGCATGCGCAAGGCTTCTTCAGCCACTTCGAAGACGCTGATGCCTTCGACGCGACTGGGCGTGCCACTGAAATATTTCTTGATCAAGTCGCTGTTTAAACCAATGGCCTCGAACAGCTGGGCGCCGCAGTAGCTCATGTAGGTAGACACGCCCATCTTGGACATGATTTTGGACAGCCCTTTGCCAATCGCTTTGATGTAGTTTGCAATGGCTTTGTCCGCCGACAAGTCGCCTGGCAATTGTGCGTGCATGCTCTCAAGCGTCTGCATTGCGAGGTAAGGGTGCACGGCCTCGGCACCATAGCCAGCCAACACCGCGAAGTGATGGACCTCACGCGCAGACGCCGTCTCCACGACCAAGCCCGTCGACGTCCGCATACCCTCACGCACCAGGTGCTGGTGAATCGCAGACATGGCGAGCAACGCGGGAATGGCCACTTGCGTTGCGCTGATGCCCTTGTCACTGACGATCATGATGTTGCAACCAGAGCGAATCGCGTCCACCGCTTCTGCACACAAAGAGGCTAACTTCGCCTCGACGCCCTCACGGCCCCAACTAACTGGGTATGTGATATTGAGCGTATGGCTGCGGAACTTACCATTGGTGTGCGCGTGGATGTTGCGCAATTTGGCCATGTCCTCGAAGGTCAGCACGGGCTGCGTGACCTCGAGGCGCATGGGTGGATTCACCTGATTGATGTCCAACAGATTGGGCTTTGGGCCAATGAAAGACACCAAAGACATCACGATCGCCTCACGGATTGGGTCGATCGGCGGGTTGGTGACCTGTGCAAACAACTGTTTGAAGTAGTTGTAAAGCGGCTTGCTGCGGTCGGACAGGACCGCCAACGGGCTGTCGTTACCCATTGAGCCCAGCGCCTCTTCACCGTTTGCCGCCATCGGGCTCATCAGGAATTTAATGTCTTCTTGTGAGTAGCCAAACGCTTGCTGCTGGTCCAGGAGATTGGTAGGTACCTCGCGCTCGACGGGCCCCCCTTCGACTTGCTCAAGCTTGTAGCGCAGGTTTTCAATCCACTGCGTGTAGGGCTTTGCGTTGGCGAGGCCAGCCTTTAACTCTTCGTCATTGATCATGCGACCTTGTTCGAGGTCGATCAAGAACATCTTGCCGGGTTGCAAGCGCCACTTGCTCACAATCCGAGCTTCTGGGATGGGTAAAACGCCCTGCTCAGAACCCATGATGACCATGTCGTCATCGGTGATGCAGTAGCGTGAAGGACGCAAACCGTTGCGATCTAAGGTCGCACCGATTTGGCGGCCGTCTGTAAACACGATCGATGCAGGACCGTCCCATGGCTCCATCATCGCGGCGTGGTATTCGTAAAACGCGCGACGGCGCTTGTCCATTTGCTCGTGCTGTTCCCAAGGCTCGGGGATCATCATCATCACAGCCTGTGCAATCGGATAGCCCGCCATCGTCAACAGCTCCAGGCAATTGTCAAAGGTGGCTGTATCTGACTGGTCGGCAAAACTGATGGGGTAAAGCTTTTTGAGGTCATCGCCAAGCACCGGTGAGCTCATCACACCCTCGCGCGCGCGCATCCAGTTGTAGTTGCCCTTGACCGTGTTGATCTCACCGTTGTGCGCCACATAGCGGTAGGGGTGAGCCAGTGGCCACTCGGGGAAGGTGTTGGTAGAGAACCGCTGGTGAACGAGGCCCAGGGCAGACGTGCAACGGGGGTCTTGTAAATCGAGGAAGTATTCACCCACCTGGTTGGCCAACAGCAACCCTTTGTAGACGATGGTGCGGGTCGACATGCTGGGCACGTAGTATTCGCCGCTGTGTGTCAGCTTAAGGCGCTGGATATTTACGCTGCAGGTCTTACGGATGACGTACAGCTTGCGCTCTAACGCGTCTTGAACAATCACATCATTGCCGCGACCAATGAAGACCTGTCGCATGACCGGCTCTTTTTCACGCACGGTTGGGGACATGGGCATTTGGGTGTTGACCGGCACGTCACGCCATCCCAACAACACCTGACCTTCCGCTTTAATTGCGCGCTCCATTTCCTGCTCACAGGCCATGCGAGATGCGCTTTCTTTGGGCAGGAACACCAACCCGACGCCATATTCACCGGTGGGGGGCAAGGTCACGCCCTGCTTAGCCATCTCTTCGCGGTATAGCTGATCAGGCAACTGAATCAATAAACCCGCACCGTCGCCCATCAACGCGTCTGCACCAACCGCGCCGCGGTGGTCCAAGTTCTCGAGAATTTGCAGCGCTTGGGTCACGATGGCGTGAGTCTTGTGGCCCTTGATGTGTGCCACAAAGCCGACACCGCAGGCATCATGCTCTTGAGAGGCGTCGTAAAGACCGCTGATCGCTGCGGCGTTTAATTCATTTGCTTGGGTCACTGGAGGCTCCTGTCGTCAAGTAGACCCGCGAGGATAAGGTCAAACCCCTAGATTGGCAAGAAAATAAATTAGGGTCAGAACCTCATAAATTAAAGCAACCTGAGTGCTCTTATTTTATTGGGGACACATTAATATTTTGACGCACTTTTTTGGGGCGTCCCGGTCGCGCTTTTTCCACCCGACGTTGCGTGGTCTGCGCAAGGCCTACAAGGAAAGCCGGGTCTCCCATCGCCCAGCCACGCCACACACGATCCGCAATATCCGCGGTCTCAGCAGCTGAAAGACCGCGGTCAACCAAAGCTTGGTAGGCTGCCTCTCGCGCAAACGGGGTATTGCCCAACGCCCAGACAGGCGCAGGCGTGTACAACCAAGTCTCTGGCTGGCTACCCGTGTAGTGCCCGTAGCTCCCCCAAATATGCGCACCAACGCCCTCAACCTCGCCCTGTCGCACAGGGGTCAGATCCATGAAGGCCATCGACCGCAGCAAATGCTGATCGCTTTGAACCAGGCTGCAGCGATAACGACCATCCCATAAGGTACCCGTGCGACCATGTTTGCGATTGAACGCGCTGACATACTGGCGCCCAATACCCTGCATCATCCGAGACACATCACCCTCAGGCTCCGGTGTCACTAGAATTTGAATGTGGTCTCGCAGCATCACATACGCATGCACACGCACATGCGTTGCCAACGCGTGGGCTTGCAAGAACCCGAGCCACGCCAAGCGGTCCGCATTGTCAATGAAAATCGACTCGCGATTGATACCCTGAACCACCACATGGTGAGTCACTTCGGGAGCTGTCAATCGCGCCAGTCTGGCCATAACCTAGTCGCCTATAAGTCGTCGGTAGCAAACAAGCGCATCCCAGTGAGACGCGCGTGTTCTTTGATTGCAAACCTGTCGGTCATTCCCGCGATGTAATCGGCGATCGCTCGGTTCAAACTGCTGGTCGGTGGTGCACTGGTCGCCATCTCATGGGGCGCACCGCGATAGGCGGTGAACAACTCCATCACCACTTGACGCGCCAATGCAGATTTTTCACTGACCTGCGGATGACGGTACAAGTTGGCAAACAAAAATTGCTTGAGCGTCGTCGATGCAGCACGCATGGCGGGTGAAAAACCGACGAGATCACGACCGTATGCGCGCACCTCGTCAGCGGTTTGCACACCAGCCGCTGCCAACTGTGCGCGCGTGTGATCCATCACGTCGTATACCTGCGCGGTCAGCATGCGTCTAATGGTCTCCGCCAACAGCCGCCGTCCCCGAAGGGCTGGATGAGCCACACATGCGGCCCGCGCATGCGCAGCAATCAAGGGGACCACTTGCAGCTGCTCAAAGTCAATAAGCCCAGAACGCACACCGTCATCAACGTCATGCGCGTTGTAGGCGATTTCATCGGCCAAGTTACACAGCTGCGCTTCGAGCGAGGGCGCCGTTTTGTTGATGAAGCGCGCGCCAACGTCGTTGGGACGCACCATCTCAAGTCGCTGGGCATTGCGTAAAGAGCAGTGCTTCAACACGCCCTCGCGCGTCTCAAAAGTGAGGTTTAAACCATCGAAATCGGGGTAGCACCGCTCGAGGGTGTCCACCACGCGAAGGCTTTGCAGGTTGTGCTCAAACCCCGCCGCTTCCGGGTCACTGTGATCATCGCTGAATTGACGCATGACCTCGTTCAAGGCATCTTGCCCAGCGTGCCCAAAGGGGGTGTGTCCCAAATCGTGCGCGAGCGCAATCGCCTCAACCAAGTCCTCGTGTAAGCCTAAACTTCGCGCTAGGCTACGCCCCAATTGGGCGACCTCCAAGGAATGGGTTAAGCGGGTTCTAAACAGGTCACCCTCATGGTTTAAAAAAACCTGCGTCTTGTAGACCAAGCGACGAAACGCGGTGGCGTGAATAACCCGATCGCGGTCACGCTGAAAGTCGTTGCGCGTGGGGGCTGCGTCTTGTCGGTGAAAACGACCTCGACTGTGTTCAGGTCGACTGGCATACGAGGCCAAGGCCTCGCCCAGGCCCAGCCCGCTGTCAAATGGCACAACAGGCCTCAATAACTTCGCACACCAGCGCGTCGTCGGCAACACCCACCTGCGCCGAGCCGTTGTCGTTAATCAAGACAAATCGGATCGCGCCTGCCTGCGCTTTTTTATCAACCCGCATGTGTGACAAATAGAGTTCAGCGCTCGATAACCCCGAATCATCGCTGAGTATCGGCCCCTTGGTTGGCAAGCCTGCACGTTCGATGATGGCCGTAAGACGCTCAACGAAAGGCAAATCTACCAGACCTAAGCGATGCGACAGATGCGCCGCCATGACCATGCCACAACCAACGGCTTCACCATGTAACCAAGTGCCAAATCCCAATCCCGCTTCTATGGCGTGTCCGAAGGTGTGGCCAAAATTGAGGATCGCCCGGATTCCGGATTCGCGCTCATCCTGTGAAACAACCCACGCTTTGATTTCACAACTGCGCTTCACGGCGTGTGCGAGCAAAGCAGTGTCTCCGGCGCGCAGAGCTGCCATGTGCTCGTCCAACCAAGCCAAAAACGACAAGTCAGCGATAGGCCCGTACTTGATGACTTCGGCAAGGCCGGCACTGACCTCGCGCGGCGGCAGGGTCGACAAAACAGCGAGGTCACAAATCACGCGCTCGGGTTGATAAAACGCACCAATCATGTTTTTACCAGCGGGGTGGTTAACCGCCGTTTTGCCACCCACGGAGGAATCCACTTGCGACAAAAGCGTGGTCGGCACTTGGATGAAGGGCACGCCGCGCATGTAACAAGCTGCGGCAAAACCGGTCATGTCCCCAATCACACCGCCACCCAATGCAAACAGTACCGTCTTGCGGTCGGCTTGGTTACCCAGCAACAAGTCAAAAATGAGCTGCAAGTGCTGCCAGTCTTTGTAGGCCTCTCCATCGGGCAAGGACAACACGTGGACATGCGTGTAAGTCTCAGAAATGGCTTGTTTCAATGCGTCAGCGTACAACGGGCCAACGGTGGTGTTGGTCACGATAAGGGCCGTTTGCGCTTTGGGGAGCTGCTGCCAAGACGCTGAATCGTAAATGGCGCCAGCCCCAATGCAGATGTCGTAACTTCGGTCGCCCAGCGCAATCTGGACCGTATGCGTTACGGCGTCTCGGTCGGTCGTATCAACAGAAAAAGGCGTCAGAGGGCTTGCAGACATGTCATCAATTCGGGTTGGGGTTGGCTTCAGTGGCGGCCAGATCGCGCATTTCGTATTGCATGGCGATCGTATTCACCAGCATGTTGACACTGGGACGACCGGTATCGACGGTGAAATGGGCGGCCTCGTGGTAGTAGGGGTCACGTTGCTCAAACAGCGTTTGCAGGCGCTGCGCGGCGTTACCGCCTTGGAGCAAGGGGCGGGTCTTGTCGTGTCGCAATCGCTTGGCCAATTCGGCAGGATGGGAACGCAAGTACACCACCCACCCATGCCCGCGCAAACACGCGCGGTTCTCGGGGCGCAACACGGCGCCACCGCCCGTTGCCAGCACCATACCGCTGCCGCCAGCCGGGTTTTGGATCCCTGGGGTGCACAAGCGCGCGATCACCGCAGCTTCGGCATCGCGGAAACTGTCTTCGCCATGAATTTCGAAATATTGCTTCACGCTGCAGCCCAACTCCCGTTCGAGCTCGTGGTCGGTGTCGACGAAGCGCAAGCCAAGACGTCGCGCCAAATGACGCCCAACGGTCGTTTTACCCGACCCCGGCATACCGACAATTGCGATGACTGACATGGTGACTGAAACTGGCTAAATTGATACTGACCCTTAATTCTCCCCATCCGCCTGCAAGATGTAAGGCGTTAGGAAAATCAACATCTCTGACTTATCAGCGCGTTGACTTCGGGATCTGAACAACACCCCGATACCAGGCAAATCACCCAGAAAAGGCACTTTGGTGTCGTCGCCCCTATCGTAACGCTCAAATATGCCGCCAATGACGACCGTGCCCGCGTTTTCCACCAAAACCTGTGTTTCGACGTGCTTGGTATTGATGGCCACGCCTTGCGCCGTCGTTTCGCCACGACTGTCTTTGTTAATGCTCACGCTCAGCATGACCTGTCCGTTCGGCGTAATCCGTGGCGTGACCTCCAACTTCAAACTGGCTTTTCGAAACTGTACAGTCCCCAATCCGTCGGCGTTTTGGGTCTGATACGGGTACTCCGTCCCCTGCTCGATCAGGGCTTTCACCAAGTTCGCGGTCACGATACTCGGCCGCGCGATGATCTTGCCGCGACCGCTGGTCTCAAGCGCCGACAGTTCGACGTTAATAAACCGGGCCACGCCGGGGCGATACAACGCGAGGGCCAAAGTCGCCGCACTGCGACCGGCAAGGCCACCTGCGGGCAAGTCCAAAGCGGCGGGATTGACCAAGTCACGCGACAGACCAGCCCCCAAGCGCACGCCCAAGGTTTGACTGAAACCGTCATCTGCCTCCACGATGCGCGCTTGAATCAAAACCTGCTGAACCGGTCGATCCAGTGCGACCACCAATCGAGATACCGCAGCCATCTGAGTCGGTATTTCGCTGACAAACAGCTGGTTAGTCCGCGCGTCGGCGAGGACCACCCCCCTGGTCGATAAGAGCCCACGCAAATTGCCGATTTCGCTCTGCTCTCCTTCACCGATAGCGCTGGCGCTTGGCCTGGTGCGGTTAACCGGCTTTTTCAACGTCGATGCATTGGCGCGATCAATCGCAGTCGTCGTTTGAAGGGGGCGCAGCGCCGCGCGATTCAGAAAGGCGGCGACATCCAACGCACGCGCATGGTTCATCTCGAACGTGCGAGTCACCAAAGCTTGTCGTTTCGTCATAGCAACGGCTTTTTCTGATGCGGTCACCCAAACGATGCCGTCAGCCTCTCTGACCACCAGATCCCCGAGTGACAGCAGGGCATTGAATGCGCTGCGCCAGGACACCTGCCTCAAGTTCAACGATACCGCGACTGCCGGCACCGCCATGGCGATTACGTTTTGCTCAGCCATGACCGCCAGCAATTGCAACGCTTCGCCAACGGCCAATTGGTCAAACTGCACGTCGATCAATTGCTGTCGGTCGTCACGGTCAGGGCCCATCAGCGACGGTCCCCACTCATCAAGCCGTGGCGTGTCGGTTGCCTCGTCAACCGGAGGGCGCTCGCTGGCGGCGCTTGCGATCGATTCTGGCGGGATCGCCGCCAGTGCGGCCGCGAGGGCCCTTACCGCGGCGGCGCGCTCTGCCGCATGATCAATCAAAGCATCGGGTGACGCATGGCCCAGATCGGGGGGCTGCGTTGGCGGCACGGCGGCGCAGCCCACTGTGACACCGAGCAGGACGGCAAGAATGAAGTGACTGCCTTTTAACGCCATGGCAAGACCATCCCATTCGCCAATTGCACGTGCTGGTGTCTGATGGCGATGACCTTCGCACCCGTGCCACCGATCAGCTCTCCCGCTCGCACACGCAGGAGCCCCTCAGGTGCCTGAATCACCGCGTAGGCACCTGATGGGCCTGACACAGTCGCCAGTACCCGAAGGTCCTCAACCATGAGCGGTGCAACCGCGGGTAAGGTTGCCTCACCCGCACTTTGGACGGACCGCGGGCCATCTTTAGGCGCAACGACCAAGCCCAATGGCTGCATAAATTCCGCCGCACGCTGTGGTGTCCATGCCGTCCAGGCATCGGCCATGTGCAGTTCAGCGTTCAGGTCGGAGGCTTGGTGTAATCGTGGCGCATCACCTTTCAGCATATACGACGAAACCACACCCACGCTCGCGAGGCGCAGGATGAGCCCGCGAACCACACCAGGTGCGCCTGAAAACTGAAGCACCGTATTCGTGGCCGTGTTGCGGGTCGCCCAGTGGCTCAACTGCGCCGCGACGGGCGCAATCACCGCCAGACCATCCCAACTGCGATGGGGGCTCCGCACGGGCGGCGATTCGAACGAATACGTTTGCCGCGTGCGAATTCGGTCGAGCGATGGCGTCTCGGGTGCCGTCGCCCAACCCGCGAGTACAACCGCAAGGGAGAGGGCGAATAGGAACCACGCTTGCCACGACCGTGGCCAATACAAGGCTTCACTGAGTGAAGCGGCAGCGAGGGTGTGGGGCCACGCAGGCGATTTAAGACCCATTCGCAGTTCCTACTGACACCCGGGGTTTCAAATTAATTTCAAAGCGAACCGATTGGACACCACCCGCGGGCAATGCCGCCAGATGCACCACACGCGCCAGGGTGTCGCCGGTCAGTTGGCGACCCAAACGATTCAACAGCGTCGATACAGCTGCCAGGTGGGGAGCCACGCCAGACACCTTGATGCCTTCAACGGTGCTCTTGATCTGGTGGTAAGTGATGGTGTCAGCCGGCGCCTGCAGCACCGCATCAATCGCCCGGGCGCGCCAAAGCGATTCCAGACGCTGGTCGGCGCGTTCGCGCGCAGCGACGCGCTGCTTGTGTGCCAACGCACCCTGCGCTTGGGCGTCACGCGCTTGGACCGCCGTGCGTAACGCGGTCGCTGCCAATACGACATCCCTCGCCGCCGCCGCTTCAAACCGGGTCAAAATCAGCCCCCGCCACCCAAGCCCAACGCAACGGCGTAGATAACGAGCGCGACTAGTGATTGCCGACGGTATGCCGCCCGCGCTGTAGCCCGGTAGGGTAGAAAATTCATGCGCGGGTACGCGGCCTCCGGTCCGTCTGATACCGTGGTTTCGCAGTTCACGTGCCACCATGGGGCCGTGTATTTTGAGACACGGATGCCTGCATCCAAGAGGCTCTCCCAAGACCCATCTATCGCCGAGGCGGACGTGTCCCGTGGCAAGACGGCCAGCCCCACGACTGACCAGCCCCCGCACATGACACCAGGTGAATCCATGTCAGGCGCCTGCGCGAAGCCTTGTAACCGCACCCACGCTTGATCGACGGTTGACTGCGCGATGGCACCCACCTGCCATGACTGCCCATCGGCGTTGGAGGCCAGAGCGTAAGCATCAAGGACCCAGGGCAGCCCATCCGGCGAGGGTGCCAATGCGGCAGTGGCACGCCCGGATAACTCAGTCCAGCGCTGAACGGGCGTCAGCCACAGCGGCAAATCGATCGTGACGGTTTGCATCACGCCATGCGGTAAGCACATCACGACAGGCATGCCTGACCGAACCAGGGGCACCGAGGTTTTTGGGCTCTCCAAAAGGACACCTGAGATCCGCTCGCCCGCGTTTTGCAGGAGAAAGCGCGCACTGTCCAAGCAAACGACGGCGAGGCAGGGTGACCTAGCCGACGTCCTCAAGGCTTTTAACTGATTGATCACACGACCGACCGATCTGTCAATTCAAAATACAAGCCTATCCGTGGCCACATGCACGGGCATCCGTCGAACCCCTTAAGTACAGACCAGCCCGTCAACAAAGCGGCAGATTGGGTTTCTATAATGAGCTAACACCGTTTGGTACGCGCATGCCTAAAAAGCCACTTTCAACGAGCCCCCACCCAAAGTCATCCGGCGCGGCCAAACCGCCAACTGGTTTTGGTGTTTTGGTGCGTGGCCTGCTGTGGTTGTTTGGTCTTGTTAGTGCGGGTGTGTTGGCCGCAGCCATCGGCATCGCGTTTGTGCTCACCGTGGCCTTCCCGAACCTGCCCGATGTGTCTGAATTGGCTAATTACCGGCCAAAGCTCCCTTTGAGGGTCTATTCAGCTGATCAGGTTTTGTTGGCAGAGTTTGGTGAAGAACGGCGCCAGTTTGTACCGATTGCGGAAATCCCCAAGGTCTTAACCCAGGCCATATTGGCGGCAGAAGATGCCAACTTCTACCAACACGGGGGGGTCGATATGAAGGGCATTGCCCGCGCATTGTTGGCCAACCTTGGGCGCTCGAAAAGCCAAGGGGCATCGACCATCAGCATGCAGGTCGCGCGTAACGTTTACCTCACAGCAGAGAAAACATACACGCGGAAAATTTATGAAGTCTTGATGACCTTCAAACTCGAGCATGAGCTGAGCAAAGACCAAATTTTGCAAATTTACATGAACCAGATCTATCTCGGCCGACGGGCCTATGGATTTGGCGCTGCGTCGCAGACCTACTTCAACAAGCCACTGCGAGACATCACCATTGCTGAAGCGGCCATGCTCGCCGGCTTACCCAAAGCACCTTCAGCCTACAACCCCGTTCGGAATCCCCGACGTGCGCAAATTCGACAACACTATGTCATCGATCGCATGCGCGACCTCGGCTACATCACCGAGCAACAAGCCGTCGAAGCAAAAATTGAAAAGTTAGGCATTAAAGGTGCACCGAAAGGCGAAAACATCCATGCCGAATACGTCTCCGAAATGGTGCGCCAAGTCATGGTTGATCAATATGGCGCTGATGCTTACACCCGTGGTTTAGATGTCACAACGACCATCAACGCCAAAGAGCAAACGGCTGCCTACGAAGCCTTACGCAAAGGCCTGATCACTTACGAGTCACGGCAACATTACCGTGGCCCCGAAAAAAATATTGATCTACCCAAAGATCCAGACGCCCGCGCGGAAGCCATCGATGACGCTTTGAGCGAAACGCCCGACAACGGTAACTTACTGGCCGCCGTTGTGGTCAAGGCCAGCCCTTCGGCCGTGACCGTGGTACGCAATGACGGCGAGGAAATCATCATTAAAGGTAACGACCTCAGCTCGGTGGAGTCTGGTCTGAAAAGCAATGCACAGCCCAAAATTCGCATTCGACCAGGCTCAGTGGTGCGTATCGTCTTGAACGATGACGGCAAAACGTGGACGCTGACACAAACCCCTGAAGTTGAGGGTGGTTTGGTCAGCATGCACCCGCGAACCGGTGAAATCACTGCCTTGGTCGGTGGCTTTGACTTCAGTAAAAACAAGTTCAACCACGTCACGCAATCGATTAGGCAACCCGGCTCCAGCTTCAAACCGTTCATCTATTCTGCCGCGATTGAGAAGGGCATCACGCCTACCACCATCGTTAATGATGCGCCCCTATTTTTCTCTGCAGAAGAGACCGGTAGTGAAGCGTGGGAGCCGCAGAATTATGACGATAAGTTCGATGGTCCTTTGACAGTGAGACGTGCATTAGCACTGTCAAAAAATATGGTCTCCATCCGTGTACTGCAAGTGGTTGGCACGCAGAACGCGCAAAAGTGGGTGACGCGCTTTGGATTCGAAGCAGCCAAACATCCCCCCTACCTGACGATGGCGCTGGGCGCCGGCTCGGTCAACCCATTGCAGATGGTGGTGGGTTACAGCGTGTTTGCCAATGGCGGTCATCTGGTATCACCCAAACTCATTCGTACTATCCGTGATCAGCGCAAACGGGTGCTTTTTCAAGCAACCGACACCACACTAGACAGCAGCAACCAAGTGATCTCTGCGCGCAACGCGTTCATGGTGGGCGATTTGTTAAACGAAGTCGCCCGCTCGGGTACAGGCGCGCGCGCACAACGTGAACTCAAGCGTCCCGACCTGTTCGGCAAAACGGGAACGACCAACGACTCACAAGATGCCTGGTTTGTGGGTTATCAGCCGTCACGCGCAGCGGCAGTTTGGGTGGGTTACGACAACCCACGGAAACTGGGCAGCCGTGAAACGGGTGGTGGCCTGAGTCTTCCGATTTGGATTGACTACATGCGATTGGCCCTTGAGGGTACGCCCATCCAAATGCCTGTCGTACCCACCGGTATTTTCTCGTCAGGCGGCGACTGGTATTTCAGCGATATGGGGCCTGACCGCAGCATCCGCAGCCTCGGCATGCAAGACGGCACCGATGGCTACGGTGCCATCAACAAAGAAACTGCGCCCGAATCCGAGCGCGCCACCGAGCGCAGTACCATCCTAAATCTGTTCCGCAATTAACCCGCAGGCGTAAATACCAGCGGTAGACCTGATTGGGCTGAGGCGTGGTGGGTAATGTCGGCAAACAATTCGGTCGCCTGCTTGGTGTCCCGCCACTCGCCATCGACGCATTTGTAGTGGAAACCGCCCGCTTTTGCAGCCAACCAGATCTCTTGCAATGGTTTCTGCAAATTAATGATGAGCTGACTTTTATTGGCGAACGTGATGGTAATCATCCCGCCAACCCGTTGGTTATCAATGTCGGCATCAGTTTCATCGTTGATTCGGTCGCACGCCAGCTCTAAAGCATTCATGGCCTTTTCGGCGGCGTCTAAATATTCAGCATCGGTCATTACAATGGACTCCTTGGATCGATGACATTGTAATTTTTATGGTGTCCCCTTTTTATACCGTGGTATTGCGCCACGCCTGACACAAGAGTTTTTTATGCGCGCTCGCAAACTCATTACCCTGCTCACTCTGGTTGCCGCAGTGCTGACTGTCGTCGCCTGTGGCCAAAAAGGCCCACTGCGTCAGGCGCACGTACCCACGACGTTGTTGATTACCGCCTAAACGCGGCGCACCGTCTTTTTTAACTGCACCCCGCCCCCAACACCATGTCACACGCCTTACCCACCGGGTCACACCTGCGCTACGAAGACCACCGCCTGCAATTGGAGGCGGTCGACCTCGGCGCTCTGGCGGTTCAATATGGCACGCCGTTGTTTGTGTACTCCAAATCCGCGATGCTGGAAGCACTGGGCGCGTATCAAACAGGTTTTAAAGGGCGCAAAGCGCAGATTTGCTACGCGATGAAGGCGAACTCATCTTTGGCGATCCTGCAAGTCTTCGCCCAAGCAGGCTGCGGCTTTGACATTGTGTCGGCTGGCGAATTGGCACGCGCCCTTGCCGCGGGTGCTGATCCACAAACAATTATCTTTTCTGGGGTTGGTAAAACCCGCGCCGAAATGTGGGCTGCGCTGAGCGCGGGCATTGGGTGCTTCAACGTCGAGAGTGTCGCCGAATTGGATGTATTAAATGACGTGGCTTTGTCATTCGGTGAACGCGCACCAATCAGCTTGCGCGTGAATCCCGATGTCGACCCAAAAACACACCCCTACATTTCGACCGGATTGAAGGGTAATAAATTCGGCATCGCCCACGATGAAGTCATCGACACCTACAAGAAAGCGGCAAGCTATCCGGGGTTGCGAGTGGTGGGTATCGACTGCCACATTGGCTCCCAAATCACTGATAGCGAGCCCTACCTCGATGCAGCAGATCGGATGTTGGACCTTGTCGATGCGATCGAAGCCGCGGGGATCGCCCTGCACCATCTCGACTTTGGTGGTGGATTGGGCATCGACTATGCAGGGGACACACCACCGAGCGCCGATGCGCTGTGGGCACAGTTATTTGCAAAACTCGACGCCCGTGGTTACGGTGATCGCCAAATCATGATCGAGCCTGGCCGCAGTCTGGTCGGCAATGCCGGCGTTTGCCTGACCGAAGTGCTCTACCTCAAGCCTGGCGAGGACAAGAACTTCTGCATCGTTGACGCCGCCATGAACGACCTACCGCGGCCGACGCTGTATCAGGCTTATCACAGCATCGTGCCTGTTGCGATCGACGGCACGACGCCCCCTGTCACCTGCGATGTGGTGGGGCCGATTTGTGAGAGTGGTGATTGGTTGGGACGAGACCGCACGCTGGCCGTGAAAGCGGGCGACCATTTGGCCGTGCTGTCTGCAGGTGCTTACAGCATGAGTATGGCCAGCAACTACAACTCGCGGAATCGCCCAGCAGAGCTGCTGGTTGAAGGTGACACGCACCATCTGATTCGAGAACGTGACCGCACCGAAGAGCAGTGGGCCAACGAGCGTTTGTTGTAAGTCGCATCACGATGCAGCGCGACGCGTGTACCTCGCAACGATAGGGATGCGGATCAACAAAAGTGCGCCCAGAATAAGGCCATAGAGCCAGACTTCTGCGAAATTTTGCTTGCCACTGCGCATCCAAAAAAAGTGAAGCACGCCGAGCGCAGCAATCACATAGACGGCGCGGTGTAGCTGCTTCCACCGCTTACCGCCCATCTTGCGAACCACTGCGTGAGGCGATGTGACAGCCAGCGCTGTGAGCAGCACAAACGCCAGCATACCCACCGTGATGAACGGGCGTTTGATGACATCAGCCACGATGGCGACAAGATCCAGCCCCATGTCGAACAAGGCGTAGCTGATGAGGTGCAAGGTCACGTAAAAATAGACGAACAAACCGAGCATGCGGCGCAGGCTGACCAGCGCGGGTGTTTGTATCCAATTGCTTAATGGCGTCAGGAGCAGCACGAGACAAAGTCCACGCAATACCCAATCACCTGTCGACCTGATGAGGGTCTCCGCCGGGTTTGCGCCCAGCTGGTTAGCGAAAGCCGCCCAGAGCAAATACGCAAAGGGCAACAAACACGCGGTGAAGATGGTCGGTTTAACCCAACGAGGAAAACGAATACGCCATCCCGCTCGACGCCTTAATGACTCGGTCATTAGAAGTTGCGACGCAGATCCATACCGGCATAGAGTTGGCCGACCTCATCGGCATAACCGTTGAACAGCTGGGTCTCCAGCCGCTTGGCAAAGAGCCCCCCCTCGCCCAAACGACGCTCAGTGGCTTGACTCCAGCGGGGATGGTTCACCGCGGGATTCACGTTGGAATAAAAGCCGTACTCATGGGGTGCCGCCTCATTCCAAGCTGTTTTGGGCTGCTTCTCGGTCAAGCGGATGGTCACAATTGACTTCGCGCTCTTGAAGCCATACTTCCAAGGCACGACCAACCGGACAGGCGCGCCACTTTGATTGGGTAATGTTTTGCCATACATCCCCAGGGTCAGCAGCGTCAGGGGATGCATCGCCTCGTCTAGTCGCAAGCCTTCGCTGTAAGGCCAGTCGAGACCGCCGTAACGCAAGCCTGGCATCGTTTCGCGATCAGCCAAGGTTTGAAAAGCCACATACTTAGCACTGCCCTGCGGTTGCACTTTTGCAATCAGGTTTGACAGCGAATAACCCAACCAGGGAATCACCATTGACCACCCTTCAACGCAGCGCAAACGGTAAATGCGCTCCTCAATAGGGGCAAGACGGCGCAGATCGTCAATGTCAAACGTAGTGGGTTTGTTCACCAACCCCTCCACACGCACCTGCCACGGGCTCGTAATCAGCCGATGCGCCTCGTTGTACGGATCGCTCTTGTCGGTGCCGAACTCGTAAAAGTTGTTGTAAGTCGTGGCGTCCTTCCAAGGGGCCACCTTGTCAGTCGCGCGCGCCCCGCGGACTTGACTGGGCGTCGACGCCATGGGTACCACGGGTTGCACCTGCGGACTGCGGGTCTGCGCCCAGACTGCACCAGCGCCCAACCCAACGCCGGACGCAGCGCTGATGCCAGCCAGCTTCAGCAATTGACGCCGTTGCAGCCAAACAGACTCGGGGGTCACAATCAGACGGGGGGTTGCCATTTCAAGCTCCTTAGAAGTAGGCCACAGCTCAGCTAAAACCGTGTGGGTTGGTCTCTTTTAAGAGCCCATTGGTACTACTTAGGGCTTGAAGTCAAATCAAAGTTCCCCGTAACTGTGTAGTCCCGAAAGGAACATGTTGACACCTAAAAATGCAAAGGTGGTGATGGCTAAACCGACCAATGCCCACCACGATGCGACGGTGCCCCGCAGTCCCTTCATCATTCGCATGTGCAGCCAAGCAGCATAATTCAACCACACGATGAGTGCCCAAGTTTCTTTGGGATCCCAGCTCCAGTAACCACCCCAAGCCTCTGCCGCCCACAATGCACCCAACACGGTCGCAATGGTGAAAAAAGCAAAGCCGACCGCGATGGCCTTGTACATCACATCGTCGAGCACCTCAAGGCTCGGCAGACGCTCGGCGATCCGGCGGCGACCCAACAGAATGCCTGCGATGATGGCAGCCGAAATACTGGTATACGCCACCCAGTAAAGGGTGCCGCCGCTTTGCGACGACTGGCGGAATACGATCGGCTCAAAACACAGCACGACACCTAACAACCATAACGGCGCCAAGCGCCACCAGTTGGTCTCTTGTGCCTGCGACTTGATCAGGTAAGCAAACGCCACCATCGCGGCAATCGCGAAGGTGCCGTAGCCGATGAAGTTCGCAGGAACGTGCAACTTCATCCACCAGCTTTGCAACGCAGGAACCAAGGGTTGAATCGCTTGGGCTTCACGCACCAGCGTATACCAAACCAAAAAGGCAACGCCCGCACTGACGACGAGCATGACGAACGCGCCCATCGCGCGCGTCTTGTAATGGGACTCGTAGTACAGATAAAAGGCAGTGGTCATCCATGTAAACAACACGAATACCTCGTACAGGTTACTGACGGGGATATGGCCAATATCAGGCCCCATTTGATGGCTCTCGAACCACCGAACCAAGGTGCCGACCACCGCCAAGATGACCGACAGCCACGCCAAACGGGAGCCAATCAGCTCCATGGCATCACTGTTCTTCTGCGAGATCATGCCCATCCAGTAAAAAACCGTACTCATGAACACAGTGACACACATCCAAAGGATGGCCGACTGACTGGACAGGAAATATTTCAACAAAAATACGGTTTCAGCACGCGCCAAGTCGGCACCGTTTCCACCCTGATAGAGCCAAATCGCCAACATGGCTAACGCGCCTGTACCCAACATCAAGCGCGCCAACGGGCGCCAAAACCAGCCCAACGCAATGGCTGCAGGCGTGATACCCAAAAGGATCCCCTTTTCGTAGCCATCCATAGCACCGTGATACAGACTGAACGCAATCACCATTGCGCCCGACATCACGGCGGCAAACAGCCAGTCCATGGCATTGCGACGCGCGAAATAGCCTTTTTGGCTGGGGTCATCCAGCAGTTCATTGAGCCCTGCGGAAAGAGTCGATTGGTTGGCTGTATTCATGGTTTCACCTGTAACAGTCGATTAGAAAGCTGTTGGAATTCGGCATCGCCGTCTAAGGTTCGGCGATTGGTTGAGAGGGCCATTTCTGCTTCAGTACGCCCATCGGCGCTGGGTTGTATCCAGACCCATAAACGGCGGTCACGCACGTACAACATGGCAAAGATACCAATGATCAAGAAAAGACACCCCAGATACACGACCGTCTTGCCCGGTGCACGGGCGATCTGAAAGACACTCGCCTGCACGTGATCAAAATTGCTCATCGCAAAGGTCATCGGTGCAGGGTAGAAGAATGAATCACTGAGTGCCAACACCGCTTGACTCAGGAACGCCTGAGACGCCTCGGTACGTGGCAGAGGATCTAATCCAGCAGTCTCGCGGCTGACCTGCGTCAGTTCGAGTAACAGCGCGTTGAGTAAATTAACCATCGCATCGCTGGTGCGCTCGCGGTCGTCATCGGGAACCACTTGCTCTAGAAAGTAGGACATGGCAGACAAACCACCCAAGCGCAGTGGACGATCATTCAGTCCCATACCTGGGGATGGCGCCTTATCAAGCCAAGGGTCAGTGCCAGCAAATAAACTCAGGATGCGGGTGGCCGACGTCTCTAGATTCAGGCGCTCCGCCTCCGTGCGACCCTTGGCAGCTTCAGCCATGTAACGGCGCACAGCGGCTTCACGCATTTGCGAATCTGCTAACGCGGCACGTAGCGCGATAAAACCGTTCATGCTGTCGTTTTCATCAACGGGCACACGCAAATAGCGGAAAGGCTCGGCAGGGGTGTTACGCACGCCCAGCAAGAACGCCCGCTGATCACCCAGTCCAACTGGCAGCATGTAGTTATTAAACTCAATCGCCTGACCCGCATCGTCACGCAGCTTGTAGCTAAAGCTCGGACCGACGTTTTGTAACTGTTCATCGCGGGTCGACTTGCTGCCAGATCCCAAGTGATTTTTCAGTTTGGAGCCTAAATCAACGGCTCGCACATCGGTCTCACTACCCGCGACGTCAGCGCCCATTTTGGCGCCCGCCATGTTCTCCACGTTGATCACGCGCAAGCCAGTCAACTCCAGCGAGAGGCGCTCGTTATCGCGCGCGAGCGGCACACCAGAGCCAATCGTACCCTCGATTTTGAATGGCTTAGTCAGGGCCCCCATCGGCAAGGCATTGGCATAAATGGTTGAGCCACCGTCGTCAAAGCTCGATTGGTAAATCTGGACCCCTTTGTAACTGACGGGGTGATTGACCTCAACGCGCTCCTCGAACTTTTCGCCTGTTTCCTTATCGTGGATCACGATGTCGCTGGCAAACAGCTTGGGCATTCCCGTGTCGTAGTACTCGACAACGAACTTCTTCAACTCAACAGCAAAGGGCAGGTCTTGTAAAACCACGCCATCGGACTGGCTCAAGATTACCGTGCTAGCTTGCGCGCCCTCCGGCACCAACATGTTGCCCCGGTAGGTCGGGTTGTTGAGGGCCAACCGGCTCTCTGCGGGCACATCCGCAATGAGACCGTTACCCTTAAAAACCGCTTTGTCACCCAACCACATTTGGGCTCGAATAACCATGTCACCGTCAAACAAAGCGCCGATACAAATCAGTACGATCGCACTGTGTGCAGCCAGGTAGCCGAGCTTGTTGGCGGCACCCGCTTTGGCTGCGATCATCGCCCCTTCGCCATGCGGGGTATCGCGAACCTGCGTCTTAACCTTCCAACCACTCGCACGGAGTTGTTGCACGACCCGGGACGTCGCCGCCGCCGGCGCATCCGCCATTACGCCACTGGCCCGGTTACCAAAGGCCCTCAGGCTTTGAACCCGCATGCCCTCTTTAAAAACACGCCAGTCAGCGATGATTTTTGGGGTGTGGCGACTGATGCACAAGCTGGTGCTAACCACCAGAAACGCCAATATCAACAGAAACCACCACGCGCTGTAAACCGTGTTGAGTGATAACGTAATAAAGATGTCGGACCAAAAAGGTCCAAATTGGTTGACGTAGTTGTTGACCGGTTCGTTTTGCTTGAGAACCGTGCCAATCACTGATGCAATGCAAATGATGCTGAGCAACGAGATGGCAAAGCGCATCGACGACAGCAATTCTGTGGCCTGACGCAACCACTCGTTGCGTGTCTTCAGCTCGATACCTTGCGTTGAAAAGGACATTGAAAAACTTGGGTTTAACTGGGAAAGACGGCAGCGCAAGACGTCAAAAACAAAAAAGCGGGCTCCGTATGAAGGCCCGCTTTCTCTGAGCGCCAGTTCCTACAAAGGTTCCTGACATTTTGCCGTCAAATATAGATTTTTGCTTATATTTGCAGACGAAATGAAGGGTTACCCCTCTGAGCGGGGTATCCGCTGGTTAACGCAACCCGGCAATGTAATCAGAAACTGCCGCGATTTCCTTGTCGTTCATGCGAGAGGCAACGCCCATCATGACCGCATTGTTACCGCGCTCACCGCTTCTAAAGCCACGCAACTGAGTTGCGGTGTACTCGGCATGCTGGCCGCTAAGACGGGGGAACTGAGCAGGGATACCCGCACCATTGGGGCTATGGCAGCCGGCACAAGCAGGCACGTTGCGCTCAGCGATGCCGCCGCGGTAAATACGCTCACCCAAGCTAACCAACTCTTTCTCAGTGGCTGCACCGGGTTTACCCTTTTGCGTGGCCAGCCAGTAAGAGATGTTACGCATGTCATCGTCGCTCAACATAGCAGCGAAACCCGCCATGACGGCGTTGGCACGCTTACCAGATTTAAATTCCTGCAACTGCTTCACCAAATATTCGGGGTGCTGTTGCGCTAACTTAGGATTGACTGGAACCATCGAATTACCATCTGCCGCATGGCAAGCCACACACACTTGGCCGTACTTATTGGCACCAGCAGCCAAGTCTGGCTTGGTGACTTTGGCGGTTTCGGCATGAGCGACGTTGAAGGCAAATGCAGCGACGACTGAGGCGATGGAGACAAGCAATTTCATGGCGATTGGGCGCATGGCGGCAGTTGATGTACAAAAAGAACAGGTGGCGGGACAATACCCTCCTACCGATATAACCGCTCATTTTACAATGAGCCAGCGCCCAATTCAGGGTTCGACCCTAAGGGGTCTTAATTTTGATGCCATTTTGAACCCTAACACCACCCCATCTGAGACCACCGCTACCCCGGACTCACGCGCCGAAGTGGCGCTGAACTGGCTGCACACCGCCCGTTTTTTAACCACGGCACCACAGCTCAACCACCTACCGGCGCTCGACGTCCCCGAAATCGCCTTTGTGGGTCGATCGAATGCGGGCAAATCAACGAGCATCAACACGCTCACGCAAACGCGCCGTATGGCCTTCGCGTCAAAAACCCCAGGACGCACCCAAAGCATCAACCTATTTTCGTTGGGTCACCATGGCGAGACCGATGCCGTATTGGCTGACCTACCGGGATATGGCTATGCCGCCGTTCCCAAAGAGGCCAAGCTCCGCTGGCAACGCGTAATGGCCAACTATCTGATGACGCGCCCCAATCTACGCGCCGTCGTCATGCTGTGTGACCCCCGTCGTGGCCTCACGGAATTGGATGAGATCTTGCTCGACGTGATCCGCCCAAGGGTCACCGCTGGCCTGGACTTTCTGGTTTTGCTGACCAAAGCCGACAAATTGACCCGCGTTGAAGCCAACAAAGCGATGTCGATCGCTAAACTCCAAACTGCCGGCGGCTCACTGAAGTTGTTTTCCGCGCTCAAGCGACAGGGCGTGGATGAAGTGGCTGAACTGCTGCACCAATGGGCGCACGACCCCAACTGGACCGGCAACGGACAGACGTCACGCGATGCCAATGATTTTGGCGATCAGTCAGTCGGTGATGTTCCTGAGGCTTAAGCCTTCTCACCACCGGTTAATTTAGGGCCTTTGAAGCGGTCATAACCCCACAGGTATTGCTCTGGGCAAGCTTTAATCAATTGCGCCACCCAGTTGTTGACGCACGCTGCGGCCTCAGTCAAATCGGTGGGCAATGGGCCGGGTGGACGACACACGTGAATCCGGAAACCGCGCCCCCACGGTAAGCGCTCACCCCACATCAGCAGAACGGTATCGGCCTCCTGTGCCAGACGCGCTGCCAAAGTCATGGTGTATGCTGGCTTACCCAAAAAGGGCACCCACACCCCCATGCCATCCGGCGGGACTTGGTCGGGTAGCAGGCCCACCGTTTGTTCCGCTTTCAAGGCCTTGATGAGCTGCTTAACGCCTGACAAGTTTGCAGGGGCTGCAAACATACCGGTGCGCTCGCGCCCTTGGTGCACCAGTGTTTGCAGCGCTGGCTTACGCGCGGGACGGTACAAAACCGTAATCGGCTTGGCCAGTTCGCCCAAATTTCGGTTTGCAAAGGTCTGGGCATAACTCTGCGCGCACATTTCAAAGCACCCCATGTGTGGCGTGAGCAAACAAAGTTTGTCTTTGCGCTTGACGGCCTCGGTCAATAAATCAACCCCCACCCACTCAAACGGTACGGGCTTACCCAACCACAAGCGGGGTAACTCGGCAACCATTTTCCCCGCGTGCAAGATGGCTTGCCAGGTTTGATACCGCGTCAACGCAACGAGCCGGCCGTTTTCTCGAATCCGAGCTCGGTGCCGAGGTGACACCAACCAAATGCCCACCCCCAACAGGCATCCACCCGCCTGTAAAAGCCATAGCGGTAACTTAGCAAGCCACTTAAAAACGGGGATCAACATGCGCAATCTGGAGTGATGGAACGGGGTAAGGCGGGTGTTTCGATCCCATTGATTGATGGGCGACACCATATATAATAGTGGTTCGCCGAGTTAATGAACTACTTGCGGGGCGAATAACAAATTCTGCTAAAGCGTTCGCCATGAGCTCCCCGAGTTTCAGGCAACGCCTGATAAACCAACTTGGAGCTTTACACCATGGCCAATGATTTCCTCTTCACCTCCGAATCCGTCTCGGAAGGTCACCCCGACAAAGTAGCTGACCAAATCTCTGATGCCATCTTGGATGCCATCTTTGAACAAGACCCGCTGTCACGCGTCGCCGCAGAAACCCTGACCAACACGGGCTTGGTTGTGTTGGCGGGTGAAATCACCACCAATGCGCATGTGGACTACATCCAAGTCGCGCGGGACACCATTCAGCGTATCGGTTACGACAACACCGAATACGGCATTGACTACAAAGGTTGTGCGGTCATGGTTTGCTACGACAAGCAAAGCAACGACATCGCGCAAGGCGTCGACCGCGCCAGCGACGACTACCTCAACATCGGTGCGGGTGACCAAGGCTTGATGTTCGGCTACGCCTGCGACGAAACCCCTGAGCTGATGCCCGCCCCCATTTACTACGCACACCGTTTGGTTGAGCGCCAAGCTCAGTTACGCAAAGATGGTCGCTTGCCCTTTTTGCGTCCCGATGCAAAAAGCCAAGTCACCATGCGCTACGTGGATGGCAAGCCACACAGTATCGACACCGTTGTGCTGTCGACGCAGCACAGCCCCGATCAAAGCGAGACGCCAACCAAAATGAAGGCATCGTTCAACGAAGCCATCATCGAAGAGTTGATCAAGCCGGTGTTGCCCAAAGAATGGATCACGGCCGATACCAAATACCTGATCAACCCCACCGGCCGCTTCGTCATTGGCGGCCCACAAGGTGATTGCGGCTTAACTGGCCGAAAAATCATCGTTGACACCTACGGCGGTGCCTGCCCCCACGGCGGCGGTGCATTCAGTGGCAAAGATCCCACAAAAGTAGACCGCTCTGCGGCCTACGCTGCGCGTTACGTCGCCAAAAACATCGTGGCAGCTGGCTTGGCGCGTCAATGTCAAATCCAAGTGGCCTACGCCATTGGTGTAGCGCAGCCCATGAACATCACGGTCTACACCGAAGGCACGGGTGTGGTCTCTGATGAGCGTCTGGCTGAGCTCGTTCGCGAGCACTTTGACCTGCGTCCCAAAGGCATCATTCAGATGCTGGACCTGCTGCGCCCCATCTACCAGCGTACCGCCGCCTATGGCCACTTTGGTCGTGACGAACCCGACTTCACGTGGGAGCGTACCGACAAAGCCGCGACCCTGCGCGCTGCTGCAGGCCTTTAAGTCACGAGACCTACGCGCGGCATACCGTTAATGGAATTCGTGCGTAGGGTAGCGCAAAGGTTTTGACTCCAGGGTGGTCAGCTCGCTGAGCCAATCGCTCAGGTCGACCACCCGTTTCGCAATGAGATGCATCACTTGGCCCGGCTCTCCGGTTCGGACATCGGTATCCCGTTGCCACACCCCATAAACAGCCAACAAGCGTGCCCCCATTAACGCGTGGCGCTGCTGGGGTTGTGCTTGTAGGCTTTGCCAAGCCACGACATTGACGACACCTGTCTCGTCTTCCAGCGTTAAGAACAACACCCCTTTTGCCGTACCCGGACGTTGCCGCACGGTAACCAGCCCAGCAGCACGGGCAAGCCGCCGATCGGGGTAGGTATGCAATACAGCCGCTGGCATCAAACGCTTTGCCGCCAACCGGTCGCGCAACAAACCCACGGGATGCGCTCGCAAACTCAGGGCCGTGCTGGCATAGTCTTGTACCACCGCTTCGCCCACGCTGGCCTCAGGCAACCACGAGGCAGCATCTTCTGCATCGATTGCCGACACGGCGGTTGCCGCACCGCCTAATGCAGCGACGCGGTCATGGGCTGCGGTACTGGCCCACCATTGCAAGCGCCGATGGCCTGCCAAGCTGTGTAGCGCATCCGCTTGCGCCAAATGATTGATATCAGACTGGTTTAAAGCCGCTCGTTCAGCTAAATCCGCAACTGACGCAAACGGCGCTTCACTGCGCGCCATCACCAAACGATGTGCACCGCGCTCCGACAAGCCAGATACCCGGTTTAGCCCCAACCGCACGGTTTGGTCTGCACCGACAGTACTGTCCCAGTCGCTGTGCACTACATCGACAGGCAACACAGTCACACCATGGCGCTGCGCGTCTTGCACCAACTGCGAAGGGCCATAAAACCCCATGGGCAAGCTATTCAGCATGGCGGCCAAAAAACAGGCGGGCTCATGACGCTTTAGCCATGCACTGACATAGACCAACAAGGCAAAGCTGGCGGCATGACTTTCTGGAAACCCGTACTCACCAAAACCCTGTATTTGTTGAAAAATTTGATCTGCAAACGCCACGCTGTAACCGTGTGCCACCATCCCTGAGACGATGCGGTCATAAAATTTCTCCACCCCGCCTTTGCGTTTCCATGCGGCCATGGATCGCCTCAATTGATCAGCTTCCTCAGCCGTAAAGCCTGCCGCCAACATGGCAATCTGCATGACTTGTTCTTGAAAAATAGGGACCCCCAGCGTTCGCCCTAGCGCTTGCTTCAAGGCCGGCCCGGGGTACGAGACCGGCTCAATCCCTTGGCGGCGACGCAGGTAGGGATGGACCATACCGCCTTGAATGGGACCAGGTCGGACAATCGCCACTTGAACAACCAAGTCGTAAAAGCAACGGGGCTTTAAACGAGGCAACATGCTCATTTGGGCACGACTCTCAACTTGGAAAACCCCAATGCTATCGGCGCGACACAGCATCTCGTAAGTCGCTGGATCTTCGGCAGGGATGGCCTGTATGGGTAAGGGCCCTGACAAGCCACGCTGCTGTCCGACCAGCGTTAAACAGCGTTGAATCGCGCTCAACATGCCCAAGGCCAAGACATCGACCTTGAGCAATCCAACGGCGTCTAAGTCATCTTTGTCCCACTGGATCAAACTGCGCGCAGGCATACGGGCGTTTTCAATGGGTACCAAGTCTGTGAGGCGTCCTTGTGTCAACACAAAGCCGCCTGAGTGTTGCCCCAATTGCCGTGGCGCACCCATTAACTGTCCCGCCAAATCAAGCCACAGTAACCACTGCGCATAGTGTGCAGGCGTCTGCGCAGTCATCTGAATGCGTTCCAGCACCTCGTCTAAGGCGGCCTGTTGAATGGTGCGTGCGTACATCCCTGGGTGGGCTTTACAAAACGCCTGAACCAATCGCTCATCAACACCCAGCGCTTTCCCCACATCACGTAACGCACTACGGGGGCGATAAGTCATCACAGTGGCTGTAATGGCCGCGCGGTCACGCCCATATTTTTGATAGATGTATTGAATCACCTCTTCACGACGTTGGTGCTCAAAGTCCACATCTATATCCGGCGGCTCTTTGCGTGCACGGCTGATGAAGCGCTCGAATAGCAAGGTACTTTTTGCCGGATCAACCTCCGTAATCCCTAACGCGTAGCACACCGCTGAATTGGCAGCCGAACCCCGCCCTTGGCACAAGATGCCGCGTTCACGCGCAAAGCGAACCAAGTCATGCACGGTTAAAAAATACATCTCATACGACAAATCGTTGATGAGGCTCAACTCGTGTTTAATTTGCGCTTGAACCCGCTCGGGGATACCGCTGGGGTAACGCATCAGCAAGCCTGCTTGCGTCAGCCGAGCCAAGGTCTGTGTCGGTGTTTCCCCGGGCGCGACGGATTCAGTGGGGTAACGGTACTTGATGTCGTCCAACGAGAAACGGCATGACTGCATCACCGCCACACTGCGCGTTAACCACGTAGACGGTACCAATCGGGCCAAGTGCCACCGCCGTCGCAGATGCATTTGGGCGTTGCCTACCAAGGCACTGCCACAGTCACGTAACGGACGCCTCAAACCAATCGCGGTCACCACGTCAAGCAGGGGCTTTTTGGCGCGCACATGCATGCGCGCATCGCCCACACAGACTACGGGAATGCGCGTCTCGATTTCCCATATTTTCAGTTGCTGTTGCCACCAATCGTCATCAGCCTGTTGGTGTAATACCGCGCCGATCCACAAACGCGCAGGGGCCTGGGTACTCACCTGCGTTTGCCAGGCTGTCAAGCGCTGTGCAACCGCGTCAAGGGTCGTCGTTGGGGTTCCCACTGGCAAACGAGGGGGTATCAGAATCAGCGCGCAATCTGTGAGTTGCCTCGCCACTTGTGGCCAAGGTGGCATGCGGACCAAGCCCTTTTCGACTCGGTCCTCTTCATCCACTGGCACATCTTCGGGCGTGGTCGACACCCCATCACCCTGAATGGTGCCCGTACGGGCTTGTGTAATCAGTCGGCACAACGCCGACCAGCCCGTTATGTTTTGGGGCAAAGCAACCAAACGCCATCCGTCGGGCCAAGTAAATGAGGCGCCTGGTAAAAACGTCAAGCCCAGCTGTTTCGCCTGCACATGTGCGCGCACCACCCCTGCCACTGAGCACACATCGGTCAATGCCAAAGCGCTATAACCCAATTCGCTGGCACGGGTCACCAATGCCTCAGGCGATGAAGCGCCCACTTGAAAGCTGAAATGGCTCAATGCCATCAGCTCAGCGTATGCGGGTGGCGTCGCGGTTGTGTTAGCCATACAACCCGTGCAAATACCACCGCACCTCGGTTGTGCCGGTGTCCGGTGAGGGTGTCTGTGTTTTATAGACCCACAACAACCCTGCGCTCGCGCTCCATGCGACGTAGTAATCACGGACCACAGGCGCGGGTCGCTCCGCTTCTGACCAGCCGACCAACTCCATGCGCTCAGGCCCCATCAGCAAGCGCAACGGTACGCCAACCACAGGCCGCTCTTCACGCACAAGCAACCGCTGCGGCGTCTGCAACAACCACGGCGGCCGTAACAACTGCACATCCTGGGTACGGGTCACTTGCGCTTGGTACGCCGCTTCCCGCGGATCAACCGTTGTATCAACGGGTGTGTGGTGCCTGTGCGCGGATACCCGTCGGCGTGATGCGCTGGGGTCATAAGCGCGCCACTGCTGCTGCGCTTCCGGTGCAACCGCATCGTGCAAAGCGACCATGCGGACGGCATCAACCCCCAAACGAGCCTGTAAGCGATCCAAACAGGCCCCAACCGATTCTGCCGATTGCCCAAGCACGGGGCGCCACAGACTGGGCGTGTGATCGGTTTGAGAATAAGTCTCAACAGCTGTCAAATACACCGCAACAGCAGGTTGCCCCAACACCTGCTGTTGCCAATGAGTTTGCGTCAGACGCCACCACACCGCAGGATCGGCGTGGGCTTCACTGGCGCGTAGCAACATACGGGTATCGATCGGCTCATCGGCATAGCGCGCGTTTTGGCGCTTTTCGCTGCGCCAACGCCACTCAATCGCTGTGGCAACACAGCGCCTGGCTGCCAGCCACGCACACAGGTCTTGCACCATTTGCTCACCCCGCTCGTAGAGTTCCGTCAAGTCGCTGACTGGTGCGGGTAAATCTGCGTGCGCGCTGAACGTATCGGGCACGGTCACCGCTTTCAACGGCGTCTCGGCCTTGGCATAGGCTTGATCCAAGGTATCAATGGCAACGCGTCCCCAACGTCGCATGACCCCTGGGCGCGGCAAGGCCCGTAATTCCCCCCAGTGGCGAATACCCATAGCTGCTAGCGGCTTGAGGGCTTTGCGCAGTGGCGATAGGGTCCACAGCGGCAGCGCATCAACGTCGGGCTCTGACCACACGCCCGCTGGCGACGCAGCGCTGTGTAAGGCCCATGCCATGCGCGCGGCGGCTTGCCAAGGGCTGTCACCAACGCCAAATACCAGCGCCGCCGTCAAAGAGGTCGGTGCCCACGCGTGACAATCATCCTGAAGCTGATGGGCCAACCGTAACACGTCACCTCGCCACAACCGCTGGACACTGCGTAAGTCAAGTAGCCACACATCAGGCGTGTCTGGCCAGGTGTAGAGGTGCGGTGAATAGACGACAAAACGCGGCGCCAGCGCCTGCCACAGCGGGTGCTGGTGCTGCCACGGCAAGTCGCCGAGCGCTTCACGCAACCAATGCGCGGGGTGACTGGCCAACCACAGCATGGGGGTACTCTCGTTGAGGCATGGCGGTATGCGCAGCCTCCTCTTCACGGCGCCACCGGCGCATGGCCTGTGCCGCTTGCAAGACCTGCTGCAAAGCACCACTGGCTTGAGGGATCAATACCGTTCGATCAACGGGGTGACCGGTCGCCTTCAACACCCGCAGACCCACGTGCAACCCCGCCTCGTCAGTCACACACCATTGCAGGCGAAGGACGGCAGGCGAGGCTTGCTGGGCGGCCGCCACTGGCCGGATGACCCACAGGTATTTCTCATTCGCTTGTGCGCTGTAGTGCAAGCGCCTCAAAATCGATGGGGCTTGCGGTGTGGCGGCAAGCCCTTGCAACACCACCGCCTGCACCGACTCGCAGCGCAGCAACTGCTCAGCAGCCCATGCCGCTGCGACCGGCGTATCGCCACGATTGGTCGCGATCCAAATAAAACGATGCATATCAAGGCCTTGTGCAGCCAAACTAGGGGCATAGGGCGATACGCCTCCATCGCCCACCCACCCCAACCAACCAGGGTTTGTGTCATCGCCTTCCACCAATGGGCGCTGGAGTTGTTGCAGTGCCGGTAACAACAACGACCAGGCCGCCTGTCGGCAAAAAGGGTGTGGTCGATGACCTTGAACCAGCTCAACCAGTCCCCCTTGCGGCCAGCCCCCACCAGGTAGGCAGGCATCCAATTCGGCCAGCCCAGTTGGAAGGATGGTCCGAGTTTTTGGCGGGGTCAGTGATGCCCTCAGTGACGGGGCGATTAGCGGTAAAGCGGGGGATAACATGATCAACTCGAAAACCAAAAAGGGGAACGAAGTATGACCCAAATACTGTTTTTATGTACAGTACTTTTAAGTAAAAAGAACGGAATTAATCCCACTAAAAACGCAAAAGCCTTGCTACCCAAAAATAGGCAGCAAGGTTTTTGTGTTTGTTTTATATAGTTATTTTTAAGTGTGAGCGCTCACTCTTTTTAACAAATCCCCATATTTACGCCTGCAGCGCATCCCACATGGCTTTGTCGCGCTCGGCGGTCCAAATTCGGGGGTGCTTAATGCCTTGCGCTTCATCAAAAGCGCGCGTCACATCAAACGGCAAGCAGTGTTCGTAAATGAAGACATGGCCAAAAATAGGGTCCATCGCCTGGCGGGTATGCGCCATTGCCGCCTTCAAATCCATGCCTTGTGCAGCCGCTTCTTGACCACAGCGATACAGGGTCTCCACCCAGCGTTTGGTGTAATCCAAGGCTTGGTTCACACCAGCTGTCCCCTTCATGGCTTCGCCACGCCCAGGGACCAACGCCGTCGCATTCAGCTGACGCAACACCTCCAAGGTCGCAGGCCATTCGGCGAGTTGGGCATCACCGGTGTACACACCGGCTTCGTACTCAACCAAATCACCGCTGTACAACACGCCCTCAGCTTCTACCCACGCAATGGTGTCACCCTTGGTATGCCCAGGGCCTGGGTGCCAAACCTGCACCTGCACACCGCCCAAGTCCAATGTGATCTTGCCAGGTACTTCGCCAGCAACCGGGTTGCCGCCACCAATCACCAAAGTGGGCCAGGTCAGGCCTGGTACGGAATCAGCGCCTTGGAACAGGCGTGGGAAGCGCTCCATCTCGCTTTGCATGTCCTGCGCACCGCGCTCCTGGATCAACTCAAGCGTGCCTTGGCTGGCGATGATTTCAGTTGCGCCTTCGGCTTTGTAAGCACTGGCCCCCAACACGCGCACGGCGTGGTAGTGGGTGAGCAGCACATACTTAATTGGCTTGTCGCTAACGGTGCGAATTTTGGCAATCAAATCTTTTGCCATCAAAGGCGTCGCCGTGGTGTCGCAGACCATGATCGCGTCATCGCCAATGATCACCCCACTGTTCGGATCACCTTCAGCGGTATAGGCCCAGCAGTGCGCAGACAACTGTTCAAAAGTGATCTTCTTGTCGGTCAAGTCGGCTTGACTTGCAAATGCCTTACCCATAAAAAACTCCAAAAATAAAATTAGTCACGCGACCCAAAACTTGGCATTGTCATTGGCCAAACCACCCCATTTTCATTCAAGATGGCATCCAATGGAATGTCATGCGGCTCGGGCTCTAAATCTGGCAAAAAGGCATTCGCAAACCCCAAACCTACCGTGAACGGACGGGGGTTGAGTTGCGCCAAAGTCCGGTCATAAAAACCACCCCCGTACCCCAAACGATACCCCCCTGGGCCATAACCCACGCATGGAATAAATAACAATGTGGGCACCAAAACCTCGGTGCCTTTGGGCTTGGGGATACCGTAAGCATCTGGCTCCATCGGGCAGCCGGGGTACCACGCGTGAAACTGCAAGGTTTTATCCGTCTTATTCATCACCGGTAAGCCGATGCGACGTTGGATGGGGGCTTCCACTGCGTCGCCTTCGCGCCCCGCTTCTTGCCAACGGAACAAGGCCGGTAACACATCAAACTCACCCTTGATCGGCCAGTAGGCGCCAATCACGGTATCCGTGCGTTCGACTAACCACACCCGCAAGACCCGCTGTAGCCAATCCGAACGCCCTTCATGGTCCCCCATGTTTTGACGTTGATCGACCAAATGACGCCGCCAAGATGACTTTTCAGCGTTCGACGTCAGGTTTGATTTTTTCGGAGAATTACTGTCACTTGTATCCATAATTGATCCATGTCCTTCTCAACGCACACCCGTGATTTCACCAGTAACTGGCCGCAGCGTTTTGGTCATGCGCTGGGCACGGGTCTATTGGTAAGCATGCTAACGCTTATCAGCCCGGTTGCATCGTGGGGCGCGAATACAACCCGTATCGCCGATAAAAACCTAGTGGCGATGCAAACCGCATACGCGCGGAACCAAACCAAACGCCTCAATGCATTGTTACCCACATTGAAAGGTCACCCGCTCGAATCCTTGGGCGCCTATTGGACACTCAAAACCAACCTGGAAGAGGCGAGTCCTGCAAGCATTCAAGCCTTTTTGGAACGCTGGTCGGGAACCTACTGGGAGGACCGGCTGCGCAACGATTGGATGCTACAACTCATTGACCGAGAGGATTGGGCAACCTTGATTGACGCGCACACCGGCTACCGCATGCGCGACGACGATCAAATCACCTGTGGCTTGTGGCGCGCCCATCGACGGGTTGATCAGACCAATACCGTGACAAACGAGGCCATCATTGATCTGTGGTTGAACGAGGCACCGGGTAACCGCCGCTGTCAACAAGCAGTCGGCGACTTGGTTACTGCGCAGCAGATCAGTACCGATGTGCTGTGGGCGCGTGCGCGCCAAGGTGCAGAAATCGAGAGCCGGTCGACGATGTTGGGTGCCCTCACCCTCATTGATAAAGCGGCCGAACCCGCAGGTAAAACCCTGTTTGGACAACCTTACTTATGGCTCGAGCGCTCGGGCGCAAACGCCCCGTCAACCGAGTGGATCACCCTCGCGCTAATCCGACTGGCGACGACCGATAGCCGCTATTTTGAAACGGCATTTGCACGTTGGACATCGACCCTCAATACAGCACAGCGGCAATGGGTTGAAGCTGTTGTCGCAGCTCGGGCGGCCCGGCGTGCGGAGCCAGACGCCCACCCCCGTTTCAAAGCCATCGATAACCAATACCTCACAGACAGACAGCGTGGATGGAAGGCCCGCACGGCATTGCGCGCCCAAGATTGGGACATGGTGCGAGACACCATCAACAGCATGCGCGCAGACCAACAACAGGCAAACAGCTGGCAGTATTGGCTTGCGCGGGCGCACACCGCAGGGACGCCAATAGCGCCCGATCAGCTAGCCCATGCGCAGGCCATACTGCACCGCATTGCTAAAGACGACGACTATTACGGTTTGCTGGCACGCCATACCCTCGGGCAAGCCATTGCCGTTCATGACACCCGCCCCAAACCAAGCAAAGCCGATTTAAAGCGTGTTGGCGCTGATCCCAACATCCGCGCGGCGCTGGTGGCGTTTAAGTTAGGGCTTGAACCCGAGGCCTCACGGCAGTGGACCTATGCAGTCGCCCTGCACCAGCCTGGCGGCATGAATGACCGTGACTTACTTGCAGCGGCTGAAATCGCTTGCCAAGCGGGCTGGTGGAACCGCTGCATTCATGCAGGCACACGCATGACAACGACACCTTCGTTCATGCACAGCTACCCCCAGCCGTTTGAGGTTGACATTCTGGCGCAGGCCAAAGAATTGACTATTCATCCCGCTTTGATTTTTGGTTTGATTCGTCAAGAAAGCCGATTCAACGTGCGCGCGCATTCGCACGCTGGCGCTTACGGCTTGATGCAGGTGATGCCCAGCACGGCACTGTGGACGGCAAAAAAAATCGGGCTACAGCGCTTTAATCCCAAGCAACTGGGCGAGCACCAAACCAACCTAAAAGTGGGTAGCCATTACTTAAAAATCCTGATGGACAAGTTTGAGCACAACGTCCCGCTGGCTACAGCGGCCTACAACGCAGGGCCGCGACGTGCAAACCGTTGGCGCCCCTCTGCAGAAACGGGGACAATGGAGGCAGCCGTTTGGATTGAGCTGATCCCGTTCAGCGAAACGCGACAATACGTGCAGAACGTCATCGCCAATCATGCGATCTATGCGTCGCTACAAACGAAGACGGCTTTCGACCTCGCCAGCTTGCTGGGACCTATTGCCCCCGTGGGCGGGGTTGACTCTGAAGACGACACCCCTTAACAGGACCTTGAATGAAACCCCAGCGTGTGATTATTTTTGGCGGCACCGGCTTTGTTGGTCAAAGCGTTTGCGAGCGCTTGCAACGCATTGGTGTGCGCGTCACCGTGCCCACCCGGAGCCATGAAAAAGGGCGCCGACTGGCGCACCTGCCCAATATCACGGTGTTACCTGCCGCGCCGCCAAGCGGCCAAGCACTCACCGACTTGATTAGCGGCCACGATATCGTGATCAACCTGATTGCAATTTTGCATGGCAGCCGCGCCGCTTTCACACGGGCGCATGTCGACTGGGTCGCGCAATTGGCAGGCGCGTGCACCGCCGCGCACCGCATACATCCCCTTCAACGGGTCATCCATGTGAGTGCTTTGGGTGCGGCAACAGATGCGCCGTCCGATTACCAACAAACCAAAGCAGCGGGCGAGGCGATTTGGCGATCGTTCACGGCCTGCCCCGTTGCCATTTTGCAGCCCAGCGTTATTTTTGGTCCGCGGGATCAGTTCTTGAACCTCTTCGCGAAACTAGTGGCACTGACACCCGTTTTGCCATTAGCGGGAGCGAACACGCGCTTTCAACCTGTCGCCGTCGAGGACGTCGCACAGGCGATTTGTACCCTAGCGACCCGCGCACACCCCCAGCTCGACGCTGCGAAACCCATCGTTTGCGTGGGACCTGAGATCCTCACACTCAAGGCTTTGGTGCAACTCGTTGCCAAATGGCGTGGTAAAACAGTTTGGGTGGTGAACGTGCCCAAACCGTTGGCATTGCTGCAAGCGGGGCTCATGGAATTGATGCCAGGCCCCACACTCATGAGTCGCGATAACGTACGCTCGCTGGGTGTGAACAATGTCGCCCCACCTGACACCACGACTTGTCACGGTTTGGCGGACCTCGGCATTAAACCTGGATCCATCCATGCGCTTGCGGCGCATCATCACCGTTAAAGTCTGCATGAAACTCGTTATCGGCAACAAAAATTACTCCTCATGGTCCATGCGACCCTGGGTCTTAATGCGCGAACTGGGCCTCGTCTTTGAGGAGGTCAACTTGCGCTTTGACAGCTTCGACGCCGACTCCCAGTTCAAACAAAGTCTCGATCAACTGGGTGTGGCGGGCAAAGTCCCTGTGCTGATCGATTCCAACGTGATCATCGCGGGGAAGCCGCTGGCGGTCTGGGATACCCTGGCCATCACTGAGCGGCTAGCGGAGTGCTTCCCGGACCGTGGCATTTGGCCGCGAGATGAAAGTCAGCGTGCGATTGCGCGCAGTATCGTGGCAGAAATTCACAGTGGTTTTAACGCCCTTCGCAGCCTGTGCCCCATGAATATTGAAGCTGACTTGCAAGACGTTGGCGTCGACCTCTATGCCAAGCACGCCGGACTGCGTGATGACCTGGCGCGTATCGAGTCCATTTGGGCTCAGAACCTCGCGAACAGCAAAGGCCCGATGCTATTCGGCGCGTTCTCCGCGGTAGACGCATATTTCGCACCAACCATCATGCGAATTCAAAGTTACGGCCTCCCCATCAACGCGACAAGCCGCGCGTATGCCAACCGTATTTTGGCGCTCAAAAGCGTGCAGCAATGGATGGCTGACGCTATCGGCGAAGACGATTTCTTGAGCTTTGAAGAGCCCTATCGCTCGCGAGATACCTGAACCCATGCAGGCCGATACCACCATCTCACAGCCCACTGTTTTTTTGGTCGGCGGTGCGGTGCGCGATCACCTCATGGGGGTCGCGAACAGTGACCGTGATTGGGTGGTGGTCGGTGCCACACCCGAGCAGATGGATGCATTGGGTTTTGTGGCCGTGGGCGCAGATTTCCCCGTCTTTTTGCACCCACGCACCAAAGAAGAGTATGCCCTCGCGCGGACCGAGCGCAAAACCGCCAAGGGCTATCACGGCTTCAGCTTTTATGCGGCACCGGATGTCACGCTGACGCAAGATTTAGCACGTCGTGACCTGACGATAAATGCCATGGCAGTGGCGCATCCAGCGTCCCTAGAGGTGATTGCCGCCGGCGATGACAGCGACTGGACACCTGACTTTTCTCAACTCATTGATCCCTTCAATGGCGCGACAGACATTGCGCAACGGCGCTTGCGGCACGTTGCAGACGCCTTCGCGGAGGACCCCGTCAGAATTTTGCGCTTGGCGCGGTTCCACGCCCGTTGGCCCGACTTCCAAGTAGCACCCGAAACACTCACACTGATGCGCCACATGGTTAGCTCGGGCGAAGTCGACGCTTTGGTTGCAGAACGCATTTGGCAAGAAATTACGAATGGCTTGATGGCCACGCAGCCTTCGCAAATGTTCCTGACCTTGCGTGCGTGCGGTGCTTTGACACATTTATTACCCGAGTTGGATGCGCTGTGGGGTGTGCCACAACGCGCCGACTACCACCCCGAGATCGATACGGGCGTCCACGCGATGATGGTGTTGGATACCAGCGCCCGTCTGCAATGCGATCTTCCAACGCGGTTTGCGGCCCTGTGTCACGACTTTGGCAAGGGCAACACCCCTGCCGATGTATTACCTCGCCATACCGGTCACGAACTGCGTAGCGTACAGCTGCTCAATGACGTGTGCGTCCGCTGGCGCGTCCCTCGCGCCATGCGCGAGTTGGCAGAGGTGGTCGCTCGCGAGCACGGTCACATTCACCGCTGTCAATCCTTGAGCCCCGACGCCACGCTGCGCCTGCTGGACCGGTGCGATGCCTTCAGACGACCCGATCGTTTCAAACAAATCTTGCTGGCATGCGAGTCTGATGCACGTGGCCGCTTAGGTCTGGAAGAGGTCCCGTACGTGCAAGCAACTTGGTTGTGGCAGGTCTTCTACCAGGCCGCAGCGGTGGCAACCAGTGACATCGCACAAGCGGCTATGCGGGCGCCGGAATTTCAGGCTCAAAAAGGGGAATGGATTGCCAGCCAAATCCATGCGGCGCGTGTTGCTGCCATCACGCCACTTTTCAATCAGATGTAGTGAACGATCAAACTTAGGATACCGCTCAGAACCATTGTGGACGCAAGTGGAATGGGAATTTCCCGATCAAACAAACGCAACGTGAAATCGCCCGGTAAGCGGCCCATGCCAATTTTTCTCAGCATCGGGAACAGGCCATTGATTAACACCAAGGCTAAGAAAACCACTAACATCCAGCGAATCATGCGGACTCTTTCATAGGGTATGTGAGCGGTCAAAGGCCGTAAAGCCGATGAACCCACCGGCGGCATTCACGTCAACCGTGTGGCGGTCTTTACACAATATCAGTACTTTGAAGAGCTCGCCCATCTCATGCTCGTGGATTAACTTGAGGGCCTGTACCTGTGCTTCTGTGGAAGCGCTTTGCAATACTTCCAAAAAGCCACAGTTAATCAAAAATCGACCTTGGCTGGTGAAGCCCATCACGGCCAACTCGTGGTCTTGGGCGGCTACCGCGATGGCCGTGAAATCGACGTGTGTCGTGATATCTTTTAGTCCCACCGCCACCAGGGGATTGGTGTCTGCGCGATGGGCTTGGTGGCACATCAAAGTCCCCATGTGGCGCTGTGGGTGATAGTACTCAGCCTCGGTGAAGCCATAGTCGATCAGCAACACGCAGCCTCGGTCCATGGCGTGTGCCAGGGCCACGATCCATGCCTGGGCTTGGGCATGCCACTCTAGGGTGTAGTCATGCTCGCCTGCAATGGTCCGTGGCGGTGGTGTTTGCAGGGGTCGATCGGCCCAAGCCAAGCGCCAATCGGCTGCAGCCTCTGCAGGGATCACCCGGCTCACACCGCGCTCCAGCCAACGTCCGTTGCGCCGAACCAACAGGCTCACTGGCATGGCGTCGAGCACCTCGTTGCCAATCACCACTGCCGCCAACTGCGTAGGCCACTCGGTAGCCCAGCGAATCGACAAACGGCTCATGTAAGGCAACAAACGCGTTTGCTGGCGAGCCCGTAACTCGGCCGATAACTCGACAATGACATACTGCTTCAACCTACACGCGGGGTCCTGCAACAAGGTCTCTATGAGGGTTTCAGCCAAAGCCCCTGAGCCGCCGCCAAACTCCCAAATCGCATCCACCCCACACAGCGCCATGGCCTGCGATACCTGTTTGGCCAGCGTCCGGGCAAACACGGGACTCAACTCCGGGGCCGTCACAAAATCGCTGCCGTCGGCAGGCATCTGACCTAATTTGGGCAGCGCGTTCGCGTAATACCCCAAACCCGGCGCATAAAGCGCTTCGGCCATGAATTGGTCAAACGACAACCAGCCCCCTGCTTGGTCTAAACAGGCGTCCAAATGCGCCCGCATTTCGGGTGGGGTTACCAGCGACTTGGGCGGAGTCGGTACACTTGGGGGTTGCATAAATAAAGTGAAGCAGCGGCTGTGGTGCGTAGCGCCCATTGTCGCTGATACGCGCGCCCATGACCGCCACCGCCCCCACGCCAACCTTGTCTGCCTTTGACGCCACACGCATGCCCCGAACCGCACTGGTAACGGGTGCTGGCACACGACTGGGCAAGGCCATTGCGTGTCACTTGGCGCAAAGCGGTTGGCGCGTGGCCATTCACTACCGGAGCTCGGCGCAAGCCGCCGAATCAACCGCCGCTGCCTGTGCCACCCTCAACCCCAGCGTACAACCGCTCACCTTCCAAGCCGACTTAGCCGATAGCAATGCCTGCGACGCATTGATTGATGCGGTTGGGCAGGCGTTCGGCCAGTTGGGCGCACTGGTTAACAGCGCCGCTTTGTTCGAGCATGACGACGCACTGAGTACCGACCAAGCCAGCATGGCCGCACACTGGCAAGCGAACACACTGGCGCCCATCCGTTTGACGCAACGGCTCTACCACCATCTGATAGACAAGGATGGTTGCGGTGCCGTCGTGAATTTACTCGATCAAAAACTCTGGAACATGAACCCAGATTTTTTCAGTTACACCCTGTCAAAGTCAGCCTTAAAGACAGCCACCACCATGCTTGCACAAGCATTGGCGCCACGGCTGCGCGTGGTTGGCGTTGCCCCAGGTCTAACGCTCACCAGTCACATGCTGTCTGACGAGGCTTTCCAAGCCCTGCACAAACTCTCACCGCTTGGAAAATCAAGCACCCCAGAAGACGTCGCCGCAACCGTTGACTTTGCTCTGCGTAACGCTTCGCTAACAGGTACCACCGTGTTGGTCGATGGCGGCCAACACCTGATGAAGTTCGATCGCGACTTCTCATTGATGTAATCCTTTCCCCATGACACGACACGCAATGGCAACCGGTAACCAAATCCTGACCTTGACTGGCCTGCGTTTTAACGCGAGCTTGGGCATCCTGGCGCACGAGCGCACCAAGCCCCAACCCATCCAAGTTGATGCAGAACTCAACCAAGGCCCGCAACCGCTGCTACCGCATGACGATGACATTAACCACGTACTCGACTACCGCAAGGTGCGCCAAATCATCATTGACGAATGCACCGCCTCGCACATCAATTTGTTAGAGACCTTAATCGGCAAATTGACAAACCGGTTGATGCAACTGCCCGGCGTGATAGGCGCGCGGGTCAAGATTGCCAAGTTAGAAATTTTTGATGACTGCGAAGTCGCTATTCGCATGGAAGGAGGCGAGTGGTGAGCACCGTCATAGACGAATCCGTCAACGCAGAAGCCTTGGCTAAACAGCAACGCGAAGACTACAAACTCGAGAAACGCTTGTGTCGCCTCGTTGGCAAAGCCATCGTCGACTACAACATGATTGAAGCAGGCGACCGCGTCATGGTGTGCATGTCAGGCGGTAAAGACAGCTATACCCTGCTGGATATTTTGTTGAAGCTGAAGAGCCGGGCACCGATTGACTTTACCTTGGTGGCCGTCAACCTGGATCAAAAGCAACCCGGTTTCCCTGCCGATGTACTGCCGACCTATCTGGCATCTCTCGGGGTCGAGTACCACATCGAGAACCAAGACACCTACAGCATCGTCAAAGATAAGATTCCGGAAGGCAAAACGATGTGCAGTCTGTGCAGTCGTTTGCGGCGCGGCATTTTGTACCGCGTGGCGGAGGAGTTGAAGTGCACCAAAATTGCATTAGGCCACCACCGTGATGACATTTTGCAAACACTGTTGCTGAATATGTTTTTCGGCTCGCGCCTGAAGGGCATGCCTGCCAAGCTCATGAGCGACAACGGCAAAAACATCATCATTCGCCCGATGGCCTATGTCGCTGAATCTGATACCCAGCGTTGGTCAGAAATTCAACAATTCCCCATCATCCCCTGCACGCTGTGTGGCAGCCAGGAGAACCTCCAACGTGTGCAAGTCGGCAAGATGCTGAAGGACTGGGAAACCCGTTTTCCAGGCCGCATTGAAAACATGTTCACGGCCCTGCAAAACGTGGTCCCCAGCCACCTGATGGATAACAAGCTCTACCCGTTCACAACCTTGCAAACCACGGGCGAAGCGGATGCGGAGGGTGACAAAGCCTTTGACGCCGACCCCCTACCCAGCCCCGCCGCGAAATGGGCAAGTTTGGCTGGCATCAGCATGGACGTCGAAGGCGGTCGTGATTAAGACGCCTTGGTACCGACTGGGTTTGGTTTGGGCCTCATTCGCACTGAGCGCGTGCGCATCGTTGCCTCCCCCGACGCTTCCGGTGACCGTAACGGTCGGGACCTCGGGTGGTCCCATCGCCGTTCAGGCTTTTCGTGATGCTCAAAGCGTGAGTGTGCGCGTTTTACCCTCAGAAACGCCCGCGCCAGATAACCTCGAAGCACTCGCGCGTGACGCGCTCAAGCAATTACCTCTGACAGTGGTTCCCGATGTCACACCACCCACGGCCGATGTCATCGCAACGCTGGAGTTCCTAACGGAAGTCAGTAAACCCGAAACCATCGTCGATCGAATTACCCAATCAGGTGTTTGGTTTGGAACCGGCGGTTCAGGTTTCAATCTCACCTTTGACCTGTCCGGGCCACGGGTACTGTCCCGCGCCATTCGCTGGCGATTTGTCGCCGCTAACGATGCGACCATTCAACAAGAGATTACCGCGCGCGTCGACGCTTCGCGCACCTGGAATGAGCGGGCACTGCGCGCCGTACTAACGGCCTCACTGAAGGACTTCCTTGCCCCACCCGTTAACCAGCGTGTCATACAACAACCCCTGACCGATCGCCCCTAGACATGGACGTCACGCGAATCATCGCTATTCGGCACGGTGAAACCGATTGGAACGTGGCAACGCGTATCCAAGGCAGCACCGATATCACCTTGAATACAAAGGGCCATTGGCAAGCGGCACGCGTCGCTGATGCACTCCGAGATGAGCACATCGACGCGGTCTACAGCAGTAACCTGTCCCGGGCCTTCACCACGGCTTCTGCTATCGCCGCACACCACGGGCAAACGGTTCACACGGATGCCGGCTTGCGAGAACGGCAGTTCGGTCATTTCGAAGGGCTGTCTTGGCGTGAAATCGAGACCCAGTACCCCGACGACGCCGTGGCGTGGCGGTCTCGTGTGCCCACCTTTCTACCTTCAGGCGGGGAGAGTCTCATCATGCTGCGCGAACGGGTACAGACCACCCTTCAAGCGATTGCAGCCCGTCATTTGGGGCAACACATCGTAATTGCCACACATGGCGGTGTGCTGGATGCCATCTACCGCTTAGCCACGGGCCAGTCGCTGGATGCGCCACGCAGTTGGCACTTGGGCAACGCCGCAATTAACAGGCTACTTTGGACACCCGACGCATTAACGCTGGTGAGCTGGGGCGAGCAAGTGCACTTGGAATCTGATACCGATTCAGGGGCCGAGTAAATCCCCACCACGATCAGCTGGCGCGGCAATACCCAAATGGCGATATGCCGCTAAGGTGGCAATTCGCCCGCGTGGGGTGCGTTGCAAAAAGCCCTGTTGGATCAGGTAGGGCTCGATCACATCCTCAATCGTGTCGCGCTCTTCTCCAATGCTGGCTGCAATGTTATCCAGCCCCACGGGACCCCCATCAAAACGGTGCACCACCGCTTCTAGTAACTTGCGGTCCATGATGTCGAAGCCTTGTGGATCGACATCCAGCATCTCCAATGCGCGGTTGGCCATGCCCTCGGTGATACGCCCCTCACCCTTGACTTGCGCATAGTCACGAACACGGCGCAACAACCGATTGGCAATTCGTGGCGTACCGCGCGATCGACGTGCCAACTGCGCCGCGCCTTCGGGCTCAATGGGAACGTTCAACAAGCCAGCGCTGCGCGTCACAATGCGAACCAACTCCTCAGGGGTGTAAAACTCCAAGCGGGCGACGATGCCAAAACGATCACGCAGCGGATTGGTCAACATACCCGCCCGTGTCGTGGCGCCGACCAAGGTGAAAGGCTGCAGGTCAAGCTTGATCGACCGCGCAGCGGGCCCATCACCAATCATGATGTCGATCTGATAGTCCTCCAACGCGGGATACAGAATCTCCTCGACGACCGGTGACAAGCGGTGAATCTCATCAATGAACAACACGTCATTGGCCTCTAGATTCGTCAACAATGCCGCCAAGTCCTTGGGCTTTTCCAGGACCGGACCGCTGGTTTGCCGCAGGTTCACGCCCAGTTCGTTTGCGATGATATGTGAGAGCGTGGTTTTACCCAGGCCCGGCGGACCAAACAGCAGCACGTGGTCGAGCGCTTCGCCCCGCTGCTTGGCGGCACCGATAAAAATCTCCAGCTGCTCCCGCGCTTTGGTTTGACCGACGTATTCCGTCAGCTCTTTTGGTCGCAGTGCCCGCTCAATGGCCTCCTCTGTGTGTGAGGTCGGCACGGCTGAGACCACCCTCGGGGGCGGCACGCCAAAATCGTCGGTCTGAATGCTCATGTCCCTATTGTCTCCGAGAGGCTGGCGTTTTGCCTCAGTTGGCCAGCGACTTCAACGCAAACTTAATCCCATCACTGACCCCAACGTCGACCGGCATGGTCTTCAACGCCGCGCCCGCATCTTTCTCGCTGTAGCCCAGAGCCACGAGCGCTTGCAAAATATCCGCTTGGCTATCACTCTTCGGCGTGACGCCAGCCACGACTGCATCACCCAACTTGCCCTTCAGTTCTAACAACAGACGCTCTGCCGTCTTTTTACCTATGCCAGGCACCTTCACGATACGCCCCGACTCTTGGCTGGCCACGGCCGCGATCAAGTCGGACACCCCCATGCCACTCAACACGGCCAAGGCCATGCGCGGGCCGATACCCGACACCTTAATCAACTGGCGAAAGGCATGCCGCTCATCCGGCGTGCCAAATCCATACAACAACTGCGCATCTTCACGCACCACGAAATGGGTGAGCAAACTGACACGTTGCCCAACCTCGCCCAAGTTGTAGTAGGTGCTCATGGGAACACTGACCTCGTAGCCAACGCCGTTGCAGTCCACCAACACCTGAGGTGGATTTTTCTCTAACAACACGCCCGTTAACTTGCCTATCATTGGGGTTCCTTTTTACGTCTTGATTACCGGATTATCCGATTGATTCTTAAACACACTTTTTCCCCGCCGGATAACCACCGTATTGCCAACTTATGTGGCCCCATGGATGGCCACTTGCGCACCATTGAAGCCGCCCTACAAGTCAAAGTGGCACGGCGATTTGAGCAATTTCGGGTCGAGGGCCCCAAAGCCCGCGCCGAGCAGGCCATGACCCTTATTCAGGCGCTCTACGAGATTGCCAAGCACAGCATAACGCCAGACCAGATTCAATTGATGCTGAGCGGCGATGTCGCCCTTGAAACCGATCCTGATACCCCAGGCGTTCACACCCGCCGTGGCGTCCTGAAAGCACGTACCACTAATCAAGTGCAATACCTTGACCAGATCCTGTCACATGACATCACGTTGGGTATTGGGCCTGCCGGCACAGGGAAAACCTACTTGGCTGTCGCGTGTGCGGTTGACGCCCTTGAGCGGGGCTCCGTGCAGCGCATTGTCTTAACGAGGCCGGCTGTCGAGGCTGGTGAGAAACTGGGTTTTTTACCGGGTGATTTAGGCCAAAAAGTTGACCCCTATTTACGACCTTTGTATGACGCACTCTATGACCTCATGGGCTACGAGAAAGTGCAAAAAGCGTTTGAGCGTCAACAAATCGAAATCGCGCCACTCGCTTTCATGCGCGGGCGCACGCTCAACCACGCTTTTGTCATTTTGGACGAGGGACAAAATACCAGCCCCGAACAGATGAAAATGTTTTTGACCCGAATCGGCTTTGGCTCCAAAGCGGTGATCACGGGTGACGTCAGTCAAATTGATTTACCCAAAACCCAGACCAGTGGCTTGGTGGATGCTGAGCGTATCTTGCGTCGTGTCAAAGGCATTGCCATGACCCACCTCACCAGCGCAGACGTTGTCAGGCATCCGTTGGTAGCCCGCATTATCGACGCCTACGACGGTCGCTTCGACCGGGGCGACAGCGTCCCACCAAACGCTCGCCCAACCCGCACACGGAAGGCCCCATGAGCAAGCGCCTACCCGACCTTCAACTGTCTCTTCAATTCGGCTCGTTCGCTGATGCTGATAGCCTGCGGACGCATCGCAATACACTGACACGTCACTTTGTCACCAAGTGTTTGCGTCGCGCGCTGCAGTGCAACGGCGAGATCACAGTACGCATCGTCGATGCCGAAGAGGGCCAAGCACTCAACCAGGGCTACCGTCAAAAAAATTACGCTACCAACGTATTGACCTTTGACTACAGCCAAAGTCCGGTCGTCATTGCCGACTTGGTATTGTGTGCCCCGGTTATTGCGCAAGAAGCAGTCGAGCAAGGCAAGCCGCTGGCCGCACACTACGCCCATTTGTTGGTTCATGGATGCTTGCATGCGCAGGGTATGGATCACGAAAACAGCGAAGCTGACGCTGCTGAGATGGAGGCCGCTGAGGTCGCCATCCTTCAGCAACTGGGCTACCCCAACCCCTACTGAAGCGACATTAAGCGATATCCAGCGGGATCGTAATAGGGCCGTTGTTTATGAGGTGTACCTGCGTATCCGCCGCGAACCGACCGGATGCGACCACCAGGTGCTTCGCGCGCGCTTGCGCCACCAGGTGATAAAACAAGTTGCGGGCGTCATCTGGGGCCGCCGCAGCCGTGAAACTCGGGCGATTACCGCCACTTACATCCGCTGCCAACGTAAATTGACTCACCAACAGCAAGCCACCGACCAGCCCCTGACCATCGATGTCAGTTAACGCGTGGTGCAGTTTGCCGTGACTGTTCTCAAAAATTCGCAGCTTGAGTAATTTATCCAACAGGCGATCTGCGGTCGCGGTGGTATCGCCCGGCATGGCGCAAACCAGCACCATCAGACCCGCCCCAATTTCGCCGATGGTTTCACCATCGACCACCGCTTTGGCCTGAATCACACGTTGAATAATGGCCCGCATTCAGTTGCTCGACAAGTCTGCGGGGCCATCTGTCGACGGGCTGATGATGACGTGTGCCTCAACATCGTTGGGCAGCAATTGGATCGTCGCAACGATCCCAGGCACGGCATCCAACAACGCCAACTCAACATTACCCCGCAATGCAGCAGCGCGCCCCAGCGTCCATGTCGCCGGCATGTGCATGTGTAAGTCAACGAAGCAGCGTGCCCCTGCGCGGCGCGTGCTGAGATGGTCAAACCGGATAATTGCCGTTTCGTCACGGGTATGCGCGAACTCGTCCAAAACACGCTGGATTGCCGCTTGCACGTCTGGTTCAACGGCCTCGTCCATCAACGACTGCGAAGCGCTCCAGATCAGGCGCCATCCTTCGCGCAGGATATTCAGCGCTACCGCGATCGCGACAACGGCATCCAGCCAAATCCAACCGGTGATAGCCGCCGCGATCAGACCAATGACGACACCCGCCGATGTCCACACATCGGTTAGCAGGTGGCGTGCATCACCATCTAAGGCCGCCGAACGGTATTGTTTGGCAGAGCGCAACATCACGAGCGCTAGGGCGCCATTGAGAATCGCGCTCAACACAGACAGCAAAATGCCGACATCCAACTGCGCTAATTGCTGCGGGTTAACGAGTCGTTCAATCGCTGAAATGACGATACCCAATGCGGCACCGACGATCAGGATGCCCTCAAATCCCGCTGAAAAATACTCGGCCTTGTGATGGCCATAGGGGTGGCCATCGTCTGCAGGGCGCGCTGCCACGGTCACCATATGCAACGCGAATAACGCACTCGCCAAGTTGACAAACGACTCCATGGCATCGGACAACAACGCGACGGAGTCCGTCACCCACCATGCCAAACCCTTCAGTCCGATCGTCAGCAAGGCGACGACCACCGACACCTTCAATAAGTTGCGCGGTGTACGCCACTCTGCAAGCATCATGCGTTCAGGGTCACGCGTGCAAACTTCCGTTTACCCACCTGTACCACGTAGGTGCCGACGGGCAGCTTGAGCCCCTTGTCACTGATGACCACCGAGTCAACTCGGACGCCACCCCCCTCGATCAATCGGCCGGCCTCAGATGAGCTGGGGGCCAAGTTGGCCGCCTTTAACAGCGCGCCAATGCCCAAAGGCGCGCCTGACAGGGTGCACTCGGGTATCTCATCGGGGACGCCGCCTTTGCTGCGATTGATGAAGTCTTGCTCGGCACGATCGGCATCGGCCGCACTGTGAAACCGCGCGGTGATCTCTTTGGCCAGCATAACTTTGGCGGTCTTTGGATTCAAACCTTGCGCGACCTGCTGACGCAAAGCTTCGATTTCGGCCTCACTCTTGAAACTCAACAGGGTGTACCAACGCCACATCAATACATCGCTGATGGACAACACTTTGGCAAACATCGTGTTGGCATCCTCAGAGATGCCGATGTAATTATTTTTACTCTTCGACATCTTGTCCACGCCGTCAAGACCCTCCAACAGCGGCATCGTCAAGATGCACTGAGGTTCTTGGCCATATTCCTGCTGCAAGTGACGCCCCATCAGCAAATTAAATTTTTGATCGGTGCCGCCCAACTCCAGGTCCGCTTTCAAAGCCACACTGTCGTAGCCCTGCATCAAAGGGTACAAAAACTCATGGACGCTAATGCTTTGACCCCCATGGAATCGCTTGTGGAAATCGTCGCGCTCCATCATGCGGGCCACCGTGTACTTGGCAGACAGTTCGATCATGCCGCGTGCACCCAGTGGCTCGCTCCACTCACTGTTGTAGCGTATCTCGGTCTTTGCCGGATCCAACACCATCGATGCTTGCTGGTAATAAGTCTGCGCGTTGACTTGAATCTGTTCCTTCGTGAGAGGGGGTCGCGTACTGTTGCGCCCTGATGGATCACCAATCAAACTGGTGAAGTCGCCAATCAGAAAAATGACCTGATGTCCCAGATTCTGCAGCTGCCGCATCTTGTTGAGCACCACCGTATGGCCGATGTGAATGTCAGGCGCCGTCGGGTCCAGACCCAATTTGATACGCAGCGGTACGCCAGTGGTTGCAGAGCGGTTCAGTTTAGTGATCCACTCGGCTTTGGGAAGTAATTCCTCGCAGCCCCGCAAACTCACCGCCAACGCATCGGCCACTTGATCGTTAATGGGTTCAACCGGTGGTGCGGTTTGTGTTTCATTCAGGCTCATATTTTTTAACTCTGCAAACCAAAGGCTGCATATAATTGGCGTTTGACCCCGATATAGGGCGCATCTTGCGCATTGTAGTGGGGTGTGTTTACACCACGACCGCGGAGTCGAGAGACTTTGTTCACTGAACCCCAGCGCTTCGCCCAACATGCCTCCAAAACAGTGCCGCCTGCGGATGTTCAAAAGGTAACGGGAACCAGTGCGCCTGCGGGAAACGCTGCGGCCGATGCGGATCGTGCGCCCACCTCAGCTCTGTTTTTAACCGGTCTCTTTTTGGCCGTTGGCGGATTCCTTTGGGCGGCCTTTGACACGCCACCAAACCAGCAACAAGCACAGGCGCTGATTGCAAAAGATGCGGTAACCGAAGAGGTGTCAGCCCCTGAAAGTCTCGGTTTCCTGCCTGCGCTGCTGGGCGACGCCCCTATTCTCGAACGGCTAACTGGATCACCCGAAACTGACCTCAATTTGGTCGCCGATGACTGGCTGCGACGCGGCGATACCGTCGAAACCTTGCTGACTCGCCTGGGTGTCGAAGACCCTGTTTTTCTCGATTGGGCGAGGCAAAGCGGTGAGGTGCGTGAGGCGTTTGCCTCCAACCGTTCGACCCGCGCCACGGTCAGCTACCTGCCAGACCTCGGGGTCCAAGCACTGACCTTGCGTTGGCCAGACACCAAAAACAAGGGGCACTTTCTTCGTTTGACTATCAAGGCTGCCCGAGAGACAGGCGACGCCAACCCGGATATCGCGCCGGTCAATCGCTTTGTCGCAACCACTGAGTCAGTTCCCTACACGCCCAACACACGACTGGCGAGCGGGGTGATTGAATCCTCCCTGTTTGCCACCACCGACGCGGCGAACATCCCCGACTCCATTGCAATGGGCATGGCTGAGATATTTTCAAACGATATCGACTTCAACCGCGACCTGCGCAAAGGTGATACGTTTGCCGTCGTATACGAGATCCTAGAAGCTGACAATGAGGCTCTAGAGACCGGACGTATCCTCGCAGCCAGCTTCACGAACAAAGGCACCCGTCTGAATGCCATTTGGTTTGAGCAAAACGGTCGGGGTGACTATTACGACCTGAGCGGCGTGAGTACCCGCCGGTTTTATCTGGCTTCACCCATGGAGTTTTCGCGCGTCACTAGTAGCTTTTCAAAGCGGCGGTTTCACCCTGTTTTGAAAGTCAACCGCCCACATTTGGGTGTGGACTACGGCGCCCCGACGGGTACGCCTGTCCGGACGGTGGGTGACGGTCGTGTGGTCTTCGCTGGACGCAGAGGCGGTTACGGCAATGTGATCGAAATCCGGCACGACAGCCAGAGCACCACGGTATATGCGCACTTGAGCCGGATTTTTGTCAAGCGCGGGCAACGGGTCGAGCGCGGCGAGCGTATTGGCGCAGTCGGCTCAACGGGGGTCTCTACGGGTCCGCATTTGCATTTTGAACACCGCGTAAACGGCGTCCACAAGGACCCCGCACAAATGGCCAAACGTAGCCGCGCCACCGAAGTTGATCGCCAGCATATGGCGGCTTTCAAGGCCATCGCTGACACAGCGACCACGCAGCTGGCCGCCGCGCGTCAAGTTCATCTCGCCAGCGCCGAGTAGTGGTGCGTGTCACATAATGTGACGATGGCGGATCACCAAACACTTTTCATCGGCCTGATGTCAGGCACCTCATTGGATGGCGTTGATGGCGTCCTTTGCGCGATGGACGCAAGCGGCAAACCAACGGTGTTAGCGCACCAATACCGCACCTTTGACAGCCGCACGCGCGCCCTTGCGATGCAACTCAATTCATCAGGGCCAGACGAGCTGCACCTTAGCTCGCAACTGGGTATCCAGCTGGCGCATGATTACGCGGCCGTATGTGCGGCATTATGCGACGCAACAGGTATCGCGGCATCCAAAATCACGGCTATCGGGGCACATGGACAAACCGTTCGCCATCAGCCCCAAGCCGCATCCAGCATCACAGGTTTACCGTGTGTTGGGTATACCGTCCAAGTGAATCAGCCCGCACTCTTGGCGGAGTTAACGGCCATTGATGTGATTGCTGACTTTCGCAGCCGTGACATTGCAGCAGGCGGGCAAGGGGCACCGCTCGTCCCCGCGTTTCACCACGCGGTCTTTGGCGATCCGACAGCGTCCGTTGCAGTGCTTAATGTTGGTGGAATCGCCAATGTCAGCCTTCTGAGCGCAGATGGACGCATTGCGGGTTGCGACACGGGGCCAGGCAATGTGCTACTCGACCTGTGGGTACAGCAACACCTTCACCAGCCGTACGACGAGGATGGCCAGTGGGCTGCAGCGGGGAAAGTTCTTCCCGACTTGCTCGACCACCTGCTACAAGATGCCTTCTTTCAACACCAACAGACAGACGGACCGCAGAGCACGGGGCGCGACCACTTCAATTTGGCTTGGCTTAACGCGCAGCTGGCACCCTTCCAAGGCGTCAGACCCGTTGATGTGCAGGCAACCCTGACCATGCTGACCGCTCGGAGCGCGGCGTCACAGTTATCGGCGCTGTACCAGCAATCAGCGAGTGACCGCCCGATCGCACGGCTGTTGGTGTGTGGTGGTGGTGCGCACAATCAATTCCTCATGGAATCGTTAAAAAGTTGTCTTCCTAACACCCCCGTTGAGACAACCAGCGCGCTGGGTTTACCAGTGTTACAAGTCGAGGCTGCCGCCTTTGCATGGCTGGCCTGGTGCTTCACGCAGCGCCGCCCTGCCAATGCCGTCGCTGCCACGGGAGCCAGCGGCCCGCGCATACTCGGCGCGCTGTACCCCAAATAAAAAAGCCCGGCAAAGCCGGGCTTTTGGGTAAGTGGTCGAGCGCCGAGGTTACACGCTGAAGCTTGACCCACAACCACAGGTGGTAGTGGCATTGGGATTCTTGATCACGAATTGTGCGCCCTGCAAGTCTTCCTTGTAGTCAATTTCAGCGCCCACCAGATACTGGTAACTCATGGCGTCGATCAGCAAAGAGACGCCATTCTTGGTCATGGTGGTGTCGTCTTCGTTTGTCACTTCGTCAAATGTGAAGCCGTATTGAAAACCCGAACACCCGCCACCCTGCACAAAAACGCGCAGTTTCAAATCTGGATTGCCCTCTTCTGCAATCAAATCAGCCACTTTGGCTGCGGCGCTGTCTGTGAACACCAACGCCACGGGCATATCCATTTCTGGCACGGTATCTAGGGTTTCGTTCATGATGATTCTTCCTGGTATCGGTCTGATAGGACAACAAGAGGTCCACTCCGACGTTGTTTGTTGATGGTACGCCGATTGAAAGACCCTGACTCAATCAGGCTTTTGAGGCCAACTTCAGCGCTGGCTTTTCTTCTGCAACGGTGGCGATCGGGCTCAACTTCCCCGTCACCAGCGCACCCAAATGCAACTCGATCGATTGGTAGACCACATCCCCTTCAACACGGGCTTTGGGTTGTAACTCGATCAATTGTTTGGCCGTCACTGGGCCCTTTATAGTCCCATTGATAATCACGTGATCTGCGACAACGGCACCGATTATCGATGCATTTTCGCTCACCACCAGCACGCTAGGCTTGCCATCGCGCCCTTTGACATCGCCAACGACCGAGCCATCGACACGCAAGCCATCCTCAAAAGCAATGTCACCACCGATAGCTGTACCAGCGGCAATCAGGCTTTTGATCAGGGGCATTTTTTTCTTACCAAGCATGTCTTTTCCTTTGATCAACCGAAACACGGGGCAGTACACAGCGCATCGATTGATTAAAAATTAAAGGTCTGTACGGACTTTAACGCGCCATTTTGGATTAGTTTAACCGTCAATGCCTTTGGGCGCACCCCCGCAGGTATATCAAAGGCGCCGCCGACCCGCAGGTATTGGACCAATTTAACCTCGCGCGGGCCACTGGGTGGCGATAGCGTAAAAGGTGCGCCATCCAAGGTACCGGTGAAGCTGACTTCCACGACTCCCTCAAACGGCGGGGGATTCTTCGTCGCTTGAATCACCAGGACTTGCCACTTCACCTCAGTCCCTGCAACGACCTCCGCCTGAACGGAACGAATTCGCGCGGCTGCGGTGCCGCCACCCGCAGGGATGAGACGCTCAAAAAAGCTCAGGTCATCGCGTAAGGCTTGGTTTTCACCCTCTAGCCGTCGAATCTGCTCCACCAGCTGGCGTTGGAACGTTTGCTCGGCAATGATTTGACTCTGGGAGGTATTAACCACCGATTGCGCACGCTCGAGATCAATTCGCATCTGCGCCGCCTCTTTGCGCAGGCTTTGGAGCTCTAATTTGGTCTGGTCGTCTACGCCGGCGAGGCTCTTACCTTGCTCAAACGCCCAAAGGGCGATAGCGGCAGAAAAGCCCAATACCAATGCAGCCGCAAGCCATCGCAACGGCCACGGCAAGGCGCTGCGTACCGCCATTCGGGGCGCACTCACAGTCAACCTGCGTCGTAGTAAACGAAATCTCATGGGCAATGGGTCTGGTAGGGCCCTGCGACTCTAAACGACAAAGCCGCCCGAAGACAAGTCTCTGGGCGGCTTTGTATCGGCGAATCCGCAGGATTAACGCTTGCTGAACTGCTTGCGACGACGCGCAGAACGCAAACCAACCTTCTTACGCTCAACTTCGCGGGCATCGCGAGTGACGTAACCGGCTGCTGACAACACAGGCTTGAGGTCTGCGTTGTAATCCATCAGGGCGCGCGTGATGCCATGACGAACCGCACCAGCCTGACCTGATTCACCACCGCCGTGCACGTTCACTTGGATGTCAAACGCTTCCAAGTTCTCGGTCAAAACCAGTGGTTGCTTGGCGATCATGATCGAGGTTTGACGACCGAAGTAAGCTTCGATGTCTTTACCGTTCACGGTGATCTTGCCTGAGCCTTTTTTCATGAACACACGGGCGACGCTTGATTTGCGACGACCGGTGCCGTTGTTCCAATCTCCAATCATTTCGGCTCCTTAGATTTCCAACACTTTGGGTTGCTGGGCGGTGTGGGGGTGCTCAGAGCTACCGTACACCTTGAGCTTCTTGATCATGGCGTAGCCAAGTGGGCCTTTGGGCAGCATGCCCTTAACGGCCTTCTCCAGCGCGCGGCCGGGGTGCTTGGCTTGCATGTCACGGAAGTTCGTACCGTAGATACCACCGGGAAAACCGGAGTGACGGTAGTAAACCTTGTCCAGGGACTTGTTGCCCGTGACTTTAAGTTTGGACGCGTTGATCACAACGATGTAATCACCGGTGTCGACGTGAGGTGTATAAATGGCTTTGTGTTTGCCGCGTAGACGGAGAGCAACTTCGCTGGCTACTCGTCCGAGCACCTTATCGGTGGCGTCAATCACAAACCACTCATGTTGCACCTCAGCGGGTTTGGCGCTGAATGTTTTCATATGCAAATTCTCAATGAGTGTTTTGGAGGTCCCTTTTCCACGGTCGGCGTTTCTCTGATGGAAACCTCTTAGGTGGTGTTTCAAGTCCTCGCCGCGGGGACACTAAATCGCTGCGAAGCCCTCCATTATACGAATTTTCGAGCGAAACATGGGGTTTTCACCGTCGGGCGGTTACGATAGCGGCCTATGTTCAGCTACCGCCATGCTTTTCACGCCGGAAACCACGCCGATGTGCTCAAACACGCCACGCTCGTCGCGGTTTTACAACACCTCACCCAAAAAGAGGGCGCGTTATCGGTCGTCGACACCCACGCCGGCGCAGGGCTGTACAGGCTTGACACCGGCGAAGCGGCCACCAGCGGCGAGGCATTAGAGGGTATCCAAAAACTGCTCAACCACCTCAATAGCGACGGTACCGTGACCGGGACGCTACCCGAATTACTGAAAAACTATTTGGTGATGCTGGCAGGCTTTAACCAACGCAATGGTGGTGGCAAGGGTATCAAGCTTTACCCCGGCTCTCCGCTCATTGCCGGACACCTGCTGCGGCAGCAAGACCGGGTGATGGCTTTTGAGGTGCACCCCACCGACCACCGCGCACTGCGAACGACACTGGCTCAAGCGACCAGCGATGCCAAATTGCAAATGGATCGCCGTAATGGCTTTGAGGGCGTGATCCCACTATTGCCGCCTGTCTCTCGACGCGGATTAGTCATTTGCGACCCGAGTTACGAGCTGAAAACCGATTACGCCGACGTCGTCAAACTGATGGGCGAGTCTTTGACCCGTTTTGCGACAGGCTCTGTGCTGATTTGGTACCCGATTGTGGGTCGCTCGGAGGCCCATGATCTACCTCGGAAACTCAAAAATGCAGCGGACAAGGCTGGCAAGGACTGGTTGCATGCCACGCTACAGGTACGTGCAGGCAGTTCAGGGCAAGGGCCCGGCGGCGGGTTGGGTGCCAGCGGCGTGTTCGTCCTGAACCCACCCTATACCCTCAAGCCCCAACTAGAAGAAGCGCTGCCCGTGTTGGTGAAGTTGCTGGGTCAAGACAAACACGCGGCGCAAAAGTTGGAATCAAAGATCCGCTGACCCCGAAAGCTCAGATTCCCAGCTCGTCACAAATTGCCAAAATCGGCGCGCTCTGGTTCATGGTGTAAAAGTGCAGTCCTGGTGCACCCCCGGCGCGAAGGACCTCGCACAGATCGGTGATGACCTCATGGCCAAAGGCTTTGATGGACGCCGTGTCGTCGCCAAACCCTTGTAAGCGAAGCCGCATCCAACGCGGGATCTCCGCGCCGCACATATCAGAGAAGCGCATCAACTGACTGCTATTGGTGATGGGCATAATGCCGGGGATGATCGGTACCGTGATGCCCAACTTATCTGCATCCTCGACGAAGCGAAAGTACGCATCCGAGTTGAAAAAATACTGCGTGATCGCCGAATCGGCGCCTGCCTGAACCTTGGTGGAGAAGGCTTTCAAATCCGACTCGACGCTACGGGCTTGAGGGTGCACCTCGGGGTAAGCCGCTACTTCGATGTGGAAGGCATCACCAAACTCCGCGCGTATGAATGCCACGAGGTCCGATGCGTACTGAAACTCGCCACCAGCGCCGTAACCGCTCGGCAAGTCGCCACGCAAGGCCACCAATCGATTCACACCCATAGTTTGAAGCGTGGTCAACTGCTCGCGAACAGAGGCCTTGGTTGCGCCGACACAGGAAAAATGAGAGGCCGCTGATACGCCCTCAGACAAAATCTCTTGCACCATGCTGAAGGTGCCTGTTTGAGTTGACCCTCCGGCGCCAAAGGTGACCGAGCAGAACTCAGGCTTTTTGGCATAGAGCGCTTGGCGCACTTCTTTTTGGCGCAATGCCCCTTCCGGTGTTTTAGTCGGAAAAAATTCGAAACTGATCGGCAGGCTCATGGCCATCTTCCTTGTTATTTGAGGGTCCCTATGCGCTTAGCCCACATGAAGAACTCGCGGTTACCGTCGCCCCCTTTGATGGGGCTTTCAAAAAAATCTAACCATTGCAACCCGTGTACGTGGGCGGCGTTCTGTAAGTCCACCCGCACGCGGTCGTAGGCGCTGGGGTCTTTCACCAAACCACCTTTACCAATGTCGGCGGGTTGCAATTCAAACTGCGGTTTCACCAACATCAATACATCGGCGTTTGGACGCAACAGCGGCAACACAGCCGGCCAAACCTTCACCTGCGAAATGAACGATAAATCACCGACCATGGCATCAAAACCATGCCCATTTGAAAAACCTGCGTTTGCACGCGCGGTCCAGTAATCAGCCGCCGATCCGCCGCGCGACTGCATGGCTTCAATGGCCTGCGCAGGTGATACATCCCTCGCGTTGCATTGCTCCAACGCGACCACCCCCGGATGGTCTCTCAACCGCGCATGGAGTTGCCCTTGGCCAACATCCAAGCCCAACACCCCGGCTGCACCCGCTTGCAAAAGGCAGTCGGTAAAACCACCGGTACTTTGCCCGACATCCAGACAACACAAACCCGCTGCTTGCCAACCGGTGTGCGCCATGGCACCCGCCAACTTGAGACCCCCACGGGAAACGTAGCGGGTTTCAGAGGGGTCAACAACTTGGAGTTCGCAGTCATCGGGAACTTGGTCCCCTGACTTTTTTGGGGTGATCCAATCGCGACTGCCAGCGCCCCGCCACTGCACACCCTGTGCATCTAGCAGGCGCTGCGCCGCTGAGCGTGTGGACGCCACACCGCGCTGCACCAAAAGCAAATCAACCCGCATACGCTATCGATTGCAATGGTTACAGCGCGTATCGGCAGCGCCGATCAGTAGCGGTAGGTTTCGGGCTTGTATGGGCCCGCTTGCTTAACGCCGATGTACTTGGCTTGATCAGGTGTCAACTCGGTCAACATGGCGCCGACCTTCATCAAGTGCAAGCGTGCCACCTTTTCGTCGAGGTGCTTGGGCAACACATAAACCTTGCCGACTTCGTAGTCATTCGGGCGCGTAAACAACTCGATCTGAGCAATGGTTTGGTTCGCAAACGAACTGCTCATCACAAAGCTGGGGTGACCCGTGCCGCAACCCAAGTTCACCAAACGGCCTTTAGCCAACAGGATGATGCGCTTGCCATCAGGGAAGATCACGTGGTCAACCTGCGGCTTAATCTCTTCCCACTTGCAACCGTCTAAACCCGCCACATCGATCTCGTTGTCGAAGTGACCGATGTTGCACACGATCGCCTGGTCTTTCATCTTGTCCATGTGTGCACGGGTGATGATGTCTTTGTTGCCAGTGGCCGTCACGAAGATGTCAGCCTTGTCGGCGGCGTACTCCATCGTCACGACTCGGTAGCCTTCCATGGCTGCTTGCAGTGCGCAGATGGGGTCAACTTCGGTCACCCAGACCTGCGCAGACAGGGCACGCAAGGCTTGCGCTGAGCCCTTGCCCACGTCACCGTAACCGGCAACAACAGCAACCTTACCCGCGATCATCACGTCAGTCGCACGCTTGATACCGTCAACCAGTGACTCGCGGCAACCGTAGAGGTTGTCGAATTTGCTCTTGGTCACTGAGTCGTTCACGTTGATAGCGCGTAGCTTCAAGGTTCCCGCCGCACTCATTTCGTTCAAACGCAAGACACCTGTGGTGGTCTCTTCAGTCACACCCATGATGTTGGGCAAGCGGCGGCTGTAGAAGGTTGGGTCAACCGCCAATTTGGCTTTGATCGAGGCGAACAAATACGTCTCTTCTTCGCTACCGGGGTTATCCAACACACTGATGTCTTTCTCGGCGCGCACACCCAGGTGCATCAGGCCGGTGGCGTCACCACCATCATCCAAGATCATGTTGGGGCCTTCCTCGGGAGTTCCCTTGGCACCGTCGAATTCGAAAATACGGTGGGTGAATTCCCAGTAATCAGCGAGTGACTCCCCTTTGAACGCGAACACGGGCGTGCCACGCTCGACCAATGCCGCAGCCGCTTGGTCTTGGGTTGAGAAAATATTGCAAGAAGCCCAACGGACTTCGGCGCCCAGTGCTTGCAGGGTCTCGACCAGCACAGCGGTTTGAATCGTCATGTGCAAGCTGCCCGTGATGCGCGCGCCCTTGAGGGGTTGCTGAGCGGCATACTCTGAACGAATAGCCATGAGGCCAGGCATTTCAGTTTCGGCGATGTTGATTTCTTTGCGACCCCACGCTGCCAGAGACAAGTCGGCAATCACGTAGTTAGGGGCAGTTTGCGGTTTGAGAACGGCGTTCATGAATTACTCCACAGTCAGGTTTCGGACAACCATGCGACCTGCGGAGAGCCACTCACCCGAGGTCAACATGGGTGAGCGCCGTTAAAGTCCGAGCCTCACTCAGGGGTCATTGCAACCCCGAGCTGCAGCGCTCCTCGGATCCCATAATTGTAACGCGATTGCTTTTGCAGCGCCTACACTAGCCGCCATGCCTGAGACGAAACCATCCGCCCGTATTGGACTTTCTGCCCTTTTTGCCTCGACTTACCTCGAACTCGTCGGGGTATTCATGCTGTTACCGCTCAATTTGTTGCGCTTAAAAGACGCGGGATTAGACACGGCCACGGCAGGGTTATTTGCCGCCACAGGCTATGCAGGCATCTTTTTATTCACCCCGTTTGCCTCAACCATCACCGCCCGCTTGGGTCGAAAAAACGCGCTGTGGGTGAGTGCATTGATTCCCATTGCGACCGGTTTGGTGTTTGCCTTGTCACCGTGGATCGCCGCTTGGTTCGTCGCGCAAGCCATTGCGGGCATGGCTGGAGGCTTACGCTGGGTGCTGGCCGAGGCCTTGGTCGCCGAGTTTTCGCCCCCTGGTAAGCGCGGGGTTTATGTCGGTATTTTCGAGACTTTGGTCGGTATGACCTTCATCGTCAGCCCAATTCTGCTGGCGTGGATCGGCCCACAATCACCTGTCGCCTTATGGGTTGCTCTGGCTGCGCTGGTAGCAGGTGCCGCGCTAACGGCTTACATCCCATCATTGCCGCCGGTCCACGATCACGCAGAGGCGCCCCTGGGCTTACACGGCAGCTGGCGTGCCTTAAGCGCCTACCCGGTCATCATGTTTGCAGGCTTTATGGGGGGCTTTTTTGAAGCAGGCTTGACCGCGATCTTGCCGCTCATGGGGCTGAGCATGGGCTGGTCACCGACGATGGCTACGTTGCTGGTTGCAGCCAGCGGTATTGGCAGTGCGGTGCTGATGTTACCCGTGGGATTTATGGCCGATTTCTTGTCCAAGCCGAATCGACAGGGTGTCCCGCGCGCCTTCTGGGGCAGCCCGGCCCACACCCGCCTGCAATTGATGCGGTTAGCAGCGCTCTTCACGGGGCTCGGCACACTGACCTTACCCCTGACGACCTCCATTCCAGAACTGGCTTGGTTCGTTGCTTTGACCTGGGGCGGTGCCGGTGGCGTGCTCTATACCCTCGCGATGATCGACATTGGCAACCGTGAAACGGGGATTCGATTGGTCAGCGGCACCGCCGTGTTGGTACTGGCCTACACAGCCGGTGGCATGGTGGCACCCGCAATTGGGGCCGCCGCCTTACAGATATCGCCGAGCGTCGGCTTTCCGTTGGTGTTGTGCAGCGTAGCGGCCTTGGGGTTTATTTTGTTAGCCCGCGCACGCGCCGGAGACACCAGCGCGCGATCGACATAAGCGCCGGTAATTAACGCTTCAAGACCGGCCCAAGTGCCATACCGGTTGCAGTCTGGCGTTTCACCAAAGCCTCTGGCGGTGCGGCGGCAACCACGCGCCCCCCTTCGTGACCGCCATCGGGGCCCATGTCAACGACCCAATCTGCTTCCGCAATCACGTCGAGGTCATGTTCAATCACCACCACGCTGTGGCCTGCATCCACCAAACGGTGCAAGACGCGAATGAGCTTTTCAACGTCCGCCATGTGCAGACCCACAGTGGGCTCGTCCAACACATAAAGTGTGTGGGGCGCTTTTTGTCCGCGACGTCCGACCTCATCACGCACCTTGGTCAGCTCGGTCACCAGCTTAATACGCTGGGCCTCACCACCGCTCAGCGTGGGTGATGGCTGTCCCAACGTCAGGTAGCCCAGCCCCACATCTTGTAGCAATTGCAACGGATGCGCGATGGCCGGCATGGACTCGAAAAACGAGACGGCCTCATCGACAGACATACCCAACACATCACCGACGCTTTTGCCGCGCCAAGTCACCGCCAAAGTCTCGGGGTTGAACCGCGCACCATGGCAGGTCTCACACAGGACCTTCACATCTGGCAGGAAGCTCATTTCAACGGTGCGCATACCTTGGCCTTCACACCCCGGGCAGCGACCGTCGCCGGTGTTAAAAGAAAAACGCCCTGGGAGATAGCCGCGCGCTTTTGCCTCCAACGTTTCAGCAAATAACTTGCGCACGGTATCCCAAAAGCCAATGTAGGTGGCTGGGCAAGAGCGTGGGGTTTTACCGATCGGCGTTTGATCAACCTCCAAAACCCGGTCAAGTGTGTCGTAACCGAGTAAGTCGCGACACCCCACCCACGCGGGTCGTGCGGCGTCCGCGTCTTTAGCCAGCGCGCGTTTCATCGTGGGTGTCACCACCGCCGCAACGTTGGTCAGTAAGACGTCGCGGGCCAAGGTTGATTTACCCGATCCCGAGACACCCGTGATTGCCACCAAGCGCTTTAAGGGAATGTCAACAGAGACATCCTGAAGGTTGTGCAGGTGTGCGCCAACCAATTGCAGCGCACCGTTGGTCAACATCGCCGCCTTATCGACCGTTCGACGCGGCTGCATTGGGTGGCGCATGGCGTCACGCAGGTAACGGCCAGTCACGCTTTCGGGACAGTCCTGCAGGTCTTGCACGCGACCCTGTGCCACGATCCTGCCACCCAACTTACCCGCACTCGGCCCGACATCGATGAGGTGATCCGCACGGCGGATGGTGTCCTCGTCGTGCTCAACCACCACCAGGGTGTTGCCCTTGCGACCGAGCGCGTGCAATGCATTCAAAAGAATTTGGTTATCGCGCGCATGCAACCCAATCGTCGGCTCATCAAGGACGTAGCAAACGCCTTGCAAATTACTACCCAACTGTGCCGCGAGTCGAATCCGCTGTGCCTCCCCGCCACTGAGTGTCGGTGCACCACGGTCAAGCGTGAGGTAGCCCAACCCGACGTCATGCAAAAACTGCAGACGCGAGGCGATTTCAGGGATCAAGTCTCTGGCAATGTCGGTCTCACGCAGAGTGAGCTTCAATTGGGCAACCCATTTTTGTAAATCGCGCACCGACAGGCGTGCGACGTCGGCAATACCCACCCCAGCAAACCGTACCGCGCGGGCCTGTGCATTCAAGCGGGTACCCGCGCACTTGGGGCAATGTTCGTCTGATAGGTCTTCGACTTCGACCTCTGCAAAACGCTGTTCACGGCCTTTTTCGCGGTCTTCGAGTGTGGAGTCGTCGAGCGTTTTCCTTTGGTCTTTATTCAACCGCACGCCCGTGCCAACGCAATCAGTGCACCAGCCGTGCTTGCTGTTGTACGAAAACAGGCGTGGATCTAATTCGGGGTAACTGGTCGCACATACAGGGCAAGCACGCAGGCTAGATGCCACTGTGACGCGTCCCACCACTGTGGTGTCTCCATCGAGCTGCATAATGGCTTCCAAACCGTCCATCTCCGAGAGGATATGCACCACCCCTTTGCCATGCACCAACGCGATCGACAACAGTCGACGAATCTCTGACTCTGCTTTTGCATTCACCAAAACGTCGCCCACGGGCAGCTCGATGGTGTGCTCCTTGAAGCGGTCCAAACGCGGGAAGTTATCGGTAGGCAAAAACACACCATCAACTCGCAGGTGCGTGTAACCGCGTGGTTTGGCCCAATCGGCCAGTTCCGTGTATACGCCTTTACGGCCAATCACCAACGGCGCCAACAGGCCAATGCGCTTGCCTTTGTGCTGCTTCAGGATGTTAGCCACCATCGTGTGTGGCGTTTGCGGGAGCACGGCTGCATCATCGTGGATGCAATACTGGGTTCCCAACTTCACATACAGCAGACGCAGGTAATGCCACACTTCGGTGGTCGTGCCCACGGTGCTCTTTCGACCACCACGGCTTAACCGCTGCTCGATAGCGACGGTTGGTGGAATACCGTAAACAGCATCCACCTCTGGTCGACCGGCGGGTTGTACGATAGAACGGGCGTACGCGTTTAGGGATTCGAGGTAACGCCGTTGTCCTTCATTGAACAAAATATCAAATGCCAACGTTGACTTACCGGAACCTGAGACCCCCGAGATCACGTTGAACCGGCCACGCGGAATCGCGACGCTGATGCCCTTCAAGTTGTGTTCGCGGGCATTCACGATTTCAATGTTTGGCGAACGCGTTGGCTTGGCTGCCGTACCCGCAGGAATCAATGCCTCCGCCACTACCTGACCGCCAATGCCCATCGCGACGTCGTAATCGCGCAGCGCTTTTGCAGTGTGGGAGGTGGGATGTTCACGCAGTGCCTCTGGTGTGCCCTGCGCCACGATTTCGCCGCCCTGCACACCGCCTTCGGGCCCCAAGTCAATCAGCCAATCGCTGGCGCGTATCACGTCTAAATTGTGCTCAATGACCAGTACCGAGTGACCCGCCTCCATCAACCGTCGCAAAGCACGCATCAACTTGGCAATGTCCTCAAAGTGCAAGCCGGTAGTGGGCTCATCGAACATGAACAGGGCGCCCTTTTTAGCCACCGCTTGCCGACTACTCGAACCCCCTTTTGCAGCTTCGGCTAGGTAGCCTGCCAACTTCAAACGTTGAGCCTCACCCCCCGATAACGTGGGTACTGGTTGACCCAGTTTGACGTAATCCAAGCCCACATCGGCAATGGGCTGCAAGGCCCGCAGCACATCACGCTCTTGGGCAAACACCTGCGCGGCTTGAGCCACCGTCAGATTCAAAATATCCGCAACATTCAAACCGACATCACCGGGCTTCGCATCGGGATGGCGGTGGTTGAGTCGCACCTCAAGTACCTCGGGACGATAACGCTGTCCATCGCAATCAGGGCAGCGCAAATAAACATCGCTGAGGAACTGCATCTCGACGTGCTCAAATCCAGAGCCCCCACACAACGGGCACCGCCCATCACCACCGTTAAAGCTGAATTTCGAGGCTGTGTACCCACGCTCACGGGCCAAAGGTGCCGTCGCAAGCAGGCTGCGCAGCGCATCCCAAGCGCCGACATAGCTCACCGGGTTAGAGCGCGCGGTTTTACCGATGGGCGACTGGTCAACAAAGATCACATCACTCAGTTGCTCTGCACCCAACAAACGGCGATGCGCACCCGGTGTCTCCGTGGGCTTACCGAAGTGCCGCATCAAGGCCGGCGCCAGTACGTCTTGGATGAGCGTGGATTTGCCCGACCCGCTCACGCCCGTCACACAGACCAATCGTTGCAGCGGGAAATTGACGTCGATGTGCTTCAGGTTGTTGGCGGATACCTCTTCAAGAATCAGGCGCGGCGTGTTCTCACTGACCATCCGCTTGAATCCCATACCCACCTGTTTGCGGTTGCCTAGATAGGCCCCCGTCAGCGTGTCGGCATGGCGCAGCTCGGCAGGCGTCCCATCGAACACGATATCGCCACCGCGCTCACCGGGCCCCGGCCCCATATCAATCACCCGATCAGCCGCCATCATCACGGCTGGGTCGTGCTCCACCACAACCAAGGTGTTACCGGCATCACGCAAGCGCATCATGGCCTCTGTGATTCGGTCCATATCACGGGGGTGCAGGCCAATGCTGGGCTCATCCAACACAAACAAGGTATTGACCAACGAGGTGCCCAACGCTGTCGTGAGGTTGATCCGCTGGACCTCACCACCGGATAGCGTTCGGCTTTGGCGATCAAGCGTCAGGTAGCCCAAACCGACCCGACACAGGTAACTCAGCCGGGTGGTGATTTCTTCAAACAGCAAAGCTTGGGCACGGGCGTCCGCATCGGTACGGTCAATGAGGCTACTTTCGATCGACTTGAAAAATGCCAACATCTGATCAATCGGCAAGCGCATCAAGTCAAATAAATTCAGGCCCGGCAATGCCGCCAATTGTTCAGATGACCAAAGCACCCCGGTTGGGCTATGTCGTTGTGCCACTGGCAAAGCGGCGTTGGCCTCTTCAGCCCCACCCAAGCGCCAGAGCAGGCTTTCGGTCTTTAAGCGCGCGCCGCCGCAGGCATCGCAAGTGGTGTAACTGCGGTATTTGGACAAAAGCACCCGGATGTGCATTTTGTAAGACTTGGTCTCCAAGTACTCAAAGAAACGTTTGACACCGAACCACTGCTTATTCCATTGCCCGGTCCAGTTGGGAGAGCCGTTGATCACCCACTCTTTGTGCGCCTCACTGAGTTTGTACCAAGGGGTATCGCGCGGAATACCCGCCACTTCGGCATGCCGCATCAAATCGTCTTGTGCCTCTTGCCACGCGGGCGTTTGCATGGGCTTGATGGCGCCCGCACGCAAACTCAGTTTCTCGTTTGGAATGACCAAACCGTAATCGACACCGATCACGCGGCCAAAACCCCGGCAGGTCTCACACGCGCCAACCGGTGAGTTGAAAGAAAACAAACTGGGCGTAGGCTTGGTGTAACGGATGCGGCTTTCCGGACAATGTAAACCGCTCGAAAACGCCCACACTTCCTCACCGCCGCCATCCTGCACGGCATCGCCCGCATCCGGCGTTGCGTAGATTGTCATGTTGCCACTCCCGCGTTTGAGTGCGACCTCGATCGCCTCAATCGCTCGGGCACGGTCAAGGCGACTGCCTTTAAACCGATCGGCCACCACATCGAGCACTTGGCGCATCTGTGCGCCGTCATCGTCTTTCTTCGGTACGGCTTTTTTTGCGACCTTTTTCGCTGGCTTCTTTTTGGCGGTCGCCGTGGCAGCCTCTTGCGCGCTAGGCAAGTCAGCCACGCGCATGGTGCGTTGCTGATGAATACGCGTGAACCCGCTGGCCGAAAGCCATTGCGCGACCTCATCTGGGGTCGTGTTGGCGGGCAGCTCCACCGGGAAGGTCACCACCAGCCGCCAATCCGCGACTTCATGCCGAGATTGGATGCGCTGTTGAAGCGTGGCAAAAATACTATCGGCGTTGTCGTGCTGAACCGGTTGTGCCGTCTCCTTATCGAACAAACGTGCACTGCGCGCGAACAACAATTTGAGGTGGTCGTTCAACTCCGTCATCGTGCCCACGGTGGAGCGTGAACTGCGAACCGGGTTGGTTTGATCAATCGCAATCGCCGGTGGCACCCCCTCAACGCGGTCAACCGCGGGTTTGTCCATTCGATCTAAAAACTGACGCGCATAGGCCGAGAAGGTTTCGACGTAACGGCGCTGACCCTCCGCAAACAAGGTGTCAAAGACCAAGCTGGACTTGCCCGACCCACTTGGCCCGGTGACCACAGTGAGTTCGTTGGTCTTGATGTCCAAGTCCAAATTTTTGAGCGTGTGCTGGCGTGCACCGCGGATACGGATCACGCCATCGTCGGAGGCACCAGCGGGGGGATTGGACGGAGCTGACTTGGCCATAAGGGTTGCCGTTTTGAATGGAAGTCAAACATTCTAGGCAACTCCCATCACCCCGGGGCGTCACCCCCAGATGACGCCCGCCCCCGAAGGGATTAAGACTTGATGACCAGCACCGGAATGGTGCTGTGGGTCAGAACCTTCTGCGTTTCACTACCCAGAATCAGTGCCTTTACCCCGCTGCGGCCATGCGAACCCATGACGATGAGGTCGCAGCCCTCTGAGGTAGCGGTATCCAAAATCCCCTCAAAGACGGCACTGCGCTCAATGGTGTCAGCCGTGAACGGCACACCTGCCGCATCCGCGATCTGGCGGGCCAAATCCAGTGACTGTCCCGCCATGGCTTGCGCCTCCGCCAAATAGGCCTGGAGACCGAAGGCCGAGGCCTCCCCTAACCCGATGTAGGGGAAAGGGTCAATGACCACGACAGCCGTCATTTTGGCGCCGTGCTGTTTGGCTAATTCGACCGCTTTTTCAGCTGCGATTTGCGCCTTTTCTGAGCCATCGGTCGGAAGCAGGATGTGTTTGAACATGATGGGCTCCTTTCATCTAAACCACATGAAAGAGGTTACGAGCTTTGACGGCTCACGCCTATCGGTAATTCACCCACCCTTTGATATTCGTCAGACAAAAACCATTCAGGGTGCGACAAGTAATCGGTCAACATGGCAAGACCGTCGGCCCCCCAGAAGTTGTGGCCTTCGATGTGCGCCGTTGGTACCCCAAAAACACCCAAGGCCAGCGCATCCTCGGTATTGCGTCTTAACTGGGTTTTAACATCGTCTGCCTCGACAAGCGCTCGGCCTGATGCCTCACAGTGCGCCGCGATCTGCGCAGAGAAATCTTTGATGCGCGCCGGGTCAGCCGCGTCTGCACCCTCTCGCCAGACGTGGTCAAAGGCCAAGCCTGTCAGATACCGATTGACACAACCCGATGCATCCGCACCCGCTAACAATGCACGGAGGAGGGCCAACGGATTGAAAGGGTGCGCTTTGGGCAGCGCCATCGGAATGCCGAGTTGCTGCGCGAACCAGAGCACCTGTCGATAGGTCCACTCCCGCTTACCAGGGATCTCAGCCGGCCCTTTTTGGCCATTGGCTTGTAGCAGCGCCGCAAACAGAATCGGCTTGTATTGCACCGCGATCGAGTGCCCCTGCAGCGCCTGCGGCAAGGCGTGAAAAGCGAGGTACGCGTAGGGCGATATGGGGTCGAAATAAAACGTTAACTGTCGCATGGATCACCCCTTTTCTGTATCTGGCACTAGGCCGAGAATTGTGCCGCTTCACGCCGACGCAACTCCGCCCACAGCTGCCGTTTTTCATCGTCAGAGAATTGACCCCATTTGGCGATTTCAGGCAAGGTACGCCAACAACCGGCGCACGTTGATGGCAGTTGCGACCCACGTGTCGGCATCGCCATGGTGCAGACGCCGACGCAGGGCGACGGTACCCCGTGGGGTTGCAATTTGGATGCCCGGGCCCATCGTGCGTCCAAGGAGTCGTCAAACACTTCAGGGGTGGGCGACTGGTCAACCACCACATTGGCAATCGGCGCATGGGTAAGCGCCTGTAACTGCGCGGGCGTGGCTTGAAAAACAGTGTGCGGGTGACCTGCAGCCGCCCACACCATGTCGTACCGTTGTAATGTTTCATCAAGCAAGATCAGCGGACGCCGTGTGGCACCCACTGGGGAAACGCCACCAATCGCGAAACCGGTCGCCTCGCGTACAAAGTCAGCATCCGCACGGCCGAGTTTTTGCCCGGTCTGACAAATCAGTGCCGCAACTTTTTTCTCATCAACACGCTGGTCTCCCGCCGCAATCACGAGCACCGCACGGTCCGCTGGCTTCAGCTTAAAAACAATGCTTTTAGCGATTTGACCCAATTCGACGCCCAGCGCGTCCGCAGCCTGCTGCGCGGTACGCGCCGCTTCTGCTAGCGCAACAGGCGGGTTTGGATGCCCTGACTGGATCAAAAACTGCTGCACACGACGTACCGATTCGGAGTCAGGCAGGGGAGCGAGTTCGGACATGATGGAGGTGACGTTATAGGGTGGCGCGTCTGGCAAACAAAAGGCTGCTACCCCTGACAATCAGGACGCCGCCAAAAATTCGATTCTGCACCACACGGGCCTTTGCGGTCTTGAGCGGGTTTTTTAGTTGAGATGCCAAGCCATGGGACATGTGCAACACCGCACCCGACCTTGGTGACAGCGCAATCACCCAAGCTGCGACAAAATACGTGGGCCAGATATGAAAATCCATGCGAGAAGCATAGCGGAAAATAGGTTTCAAACATGAACGCACCCACTCCTTCAGCGGTCACAACGCACCCGCCGTTTACGTTGTCCATGCTCGACTTGGTCGCAGTGCGAGAAGGGCATTCGGTACGTCACGCGCTAGACACAGCGCTGGCCACCGCCCAACACGCCGAGCGTTTGGGCTTCACCCGTTACTGGCTTGCAGAGCATCACAATATGGCCGGCATCGCGAGCTCGGCAACTGCGGTAATGGTGGGCCATATCGCAGGCGGGACCTCGCGCATCCGGGTCGGTTCCGGTGGGATCATGCTGCCCAATCACGCACCACTGGTCGTCGCAGAGGCCTTTGGCACACTGGCTGAGTTGTACCCGGGACGCATCGATTTGGGGTTGGGACGCGCTCCAGGGACCGACCGCATCACCATGCGCGCCCTGCGCCGAGATCGGGTTGAAACTGAAGAAGATTTCCCCAACGATGTGCAGGAGTTGCAGCATTTGCTTGGGGAGCCGCAACCGGGACAACCCATCATCGCGATGCCGGGCGCCGGCACGCAGGTACCCATTTGGCTATTGGGATCCAGTTTGTACTCGGCACAACTGGCCGCGCAACTGGGGTTGCCATTTGCATTCGCCTCTCACTTTGCGCCGCGCATGCTGATGCAGGCCATTCAAATTTACCGTCAGACATTCCGTCCCAGTCAGCAACTCGCAGCGCCCTACGTGGCGATCGGTGTACCACTGGTCGCTGCACCGTCGGACGAAGAAGCCACCTACTTGGCCAGTAGCACGCACCAACGCGTGCTGGGTATCTTGACCGGACGACGAGGCCAACTGCCACCACCCGTGGAGAACTTCTTGTCAAACCTCGACAGCGGTGCACAAGCCGCGATAGCAGACTTCTTGGCTGCCGCTGTGATTGGAGGCCCGGACACCGTGCGCGCTGGCTTGCAGCAACTGGCCGCGCTCACGCACGCCAATGAATTGGTGCTGGTTAGCGATGTCTACGATGCCGAATCGCGCCGGCGCAGCCTCGATATTGCAGCGGCGGCGGCACGCGAACTAAACGCGGCAGTCGCTCAATAGTGCGGCGGTAACTCGTCACGCAAGCTTCTGAAGGGCGCGTCATCCCGCCCTTCTGGTACCCGTTGCTTGAGCTCGGTCAGTTGAGCGACCAACCCATCAATCAACCGCTGCTGCTGAATGACCACCTCGTTGAGCTGGTCAAGCGCATCCTCGCTAAAAGCCAATTTAGTCTCGACGTCGTCGAGGCGTTTTTCAAGCTGCTGCCATTGTGGTGTTGTGGTCATGAACGATTCCGTATTTGCGACGACTCAGCGACGACGGCGTGCCACGCTGACACGGCTGTTGGGCTGACGATTTAGACGACCACTGATGAACCAAGCCGCATCGACCAAGCGGTCTAAATCGAGACCCGTCTCGATGCCCATGCCGTGAAGCATATAGACCACATCCTCGGTGGCGACGTTGCCGGTCGCCCCTTTGGCGTAGGGGCAGCCCCCAAGACCGGCGATGGAAGTTTCAAATCGAGCGATCCCCATCTCAAGACAAGCCAGTGTGTTGGCCAGCGCCTGACCGTAGGTGTCATGGAAGTGGCCCGCGACCGACGATAGATCGTAATGCTGCAGTGCAGCGGCCATGGCAGCCTGCACGGCGCGGGGTGTCCCAACGCCAATGGTGTCCGCAACGGCGATGCGTTGCACACCGATGTCACGCATCAAGGCAGCCACATGACCCACCTGTGACGGCGCGATATCACCTTCGTAGGGGCAGCCCACGGCGCATGATATGGCACCGCGGGTGGCGACGCCCGCGGCATGAGCCGCCTCAACCACGGGGGCAAACCGCTCGATAGACGTGGCAATGTCGCAATTGATATTGCGCTGACTGAATGCCTCGCTGGCAGCGCCGAATACCACGACCTCTTGCGCGCCACGCGCCAGCGCCCCCTCCAAGCCCTTCATGTTCGGCGTCAACACGCTGACACAAACATCACGCAATGCCGCTTGCCGCTGGGGGCTCTGCAGCCCTTGCATCACCTCAGCGGCATCAGCCATTTGAGGAACCCATTTGGGGCTGACAAAACTGGTTGCCTCAAAATGCTGGACACCGGCTTGAAGCAAGTGATCAATGAGCGCCAATTTATCGGCGGCGGCGATGGGCGTCGACTCGTTTTGCAGACCATCGCGCGGTCCCACATCCGTGATGTGGACTGTCTGGGGGAAGGTCATGATTCGGACTCCAGTTGTAACAGCGCGTCGCCCTCCGCGACCTGCTCTCCCAGTTGGAAAAAGACATCCGTCACGACCCCTGCGCCGGGCGCCAAGATGGTGTGCTCCATTTTCATCGCCTCCATCACAGCCAGTACGTCGCCAGCGGCAACCCGGTCACCCACGGCAACCCGCAAGGCCACCACTTTACCGGGCATGGGCGCCGTCAAGCCGCCGGCCACCGCGTCAACGCCGAATGCACCGTTTAAGGGGTCTTGTATGGTCACGTCCACACTGCCCTCGCGCATGAACACGGTGACACCCGACCGACACGGCACCAACCTGAGGGTTTGCTGCACACCATCAACGGTTATACGCCACGAGTCTTGCGCCAAGGGCACCCATGAAACCTCGTGCAGTGCGTCTAACTGGAAACGCAGACAACCGGGTTCACTGGGCACCCAGAATGCCACCTGCAGGTCCGTGGGTGCAGTCACGTGCAAGTGCCGGGTCGCTCCCCCCATGGGCTGCCAACCATCAGCAGCCAACCAAGGATGCCCCTTCACTACGCTTTGCTCGGACGCGATCAGTGCAACCAATGCCCCCGCAGCCCACCAATGCACTGGCAAACGATTCGCTGCAAACAGGTGCGCAGCGTCACGCTCAATCAGGCTGGTATCCAAGTCTGCCGTTTTAAATGAAGGTCCGTTGACCAAAGCCCTCAAAAAATGCACGTTATGGTGCAACCCAACGATGTGTGTTTCGCTCAACGCCTGGTCCATCAAGGCCAAGGCCTGCGAACGCGTCTCGCCGTGCACGATGAGCTTGGCAATCATGGAGTCGTAATGTGGCGATATACGGTCGCCCTGCGTGACACCGCTGTCCCAACGAATCGGCGCGACCGTGAACTGGGCGCAAGCAGGTAACGCCAACCGCATCACCGTACCCGTTGCGGGCAAGAATTGTTGTTGCGGGTTTTCAGCACAAATACGTGCTTCGATGGCGTGGCCGTGCATGCGGATATCCGATTGGTCACATGGCAGTGACTCGCCATTGGCAACGCACAATTGCCACTCCACCAAATCGATACCCGTAATCGCCTCTGTCACGGGGTGTTCGACTTGTAACCGGGTATTCATCTCCATGAAGAAAAAGTCCATTTCGCCATTGGCAGGCTGCTCGACGATGAATTCCACCGTACCAGCACCCACATAGTGCACAGCCCGGGCGGCAGCCAAAGCGGCTTGACCCATAGCTTCACGCATCTCGGGGGTCAAACCGGGGGCCGGTGATTCTTCGAGTACTTTTTGGTGGCGCCGTTGAACCGAGCAGTCCCGCTCAAACAAATGCACCAAGTTGCCTTGGGTGTCCCCAAAGACCTGAATCTCAATGTGCCGTGGGCGCTGTACGTATTTTTCGATCAAGACATCGTCATTCGCAAAGCTGTTCAGGGCTTCACGCTTGCAGGCCTGCAGCGCATCCAAAAATGCATCGCTACTCGACACGATACGCATGCCCTTGCCACCACCACCCGCGCTGGCCTTGACGAGCACGGGATAGCCAATCGCATCAGCTTGCGATTTCAAATAACCGGGGTCTTGGTTATCACCGTGGTAGCCCGGCACTAAGGGCACGCCAGCAGCGGCCATCAGTCTTTTGCTTTGGGCCTTGAGACCCATGGCCTCAATGGCGGCAGGCGACGGGCCGATGAACGTCACGCCAACCGCCTCGCAAGCTTTCGCAAATGCGGCGTTTTCGCTTAAAAAACCGTACCCGGGATGAATGGCTTGTGCACCCGTCTTTTCCGCTGCAGCCAAGATGCGCTCCCACTGCAGGTAGCTGTCTTTGGGGTCGGCTGGGCCGATGTGTACGGCCTCATCGCAAGCGCGTACGTGCGGGGCTTGTGCATCGGCATCTGAATAAACAGCGACCGTTTGGATGCCCATGCGACGGGCGGTCGCTGCGACACGACAGGCGATTTCGCCGCGATTGGCAATAAGTATCTTTTTAAACATACCGGGCTCTTTTACGTTGTATCAGGTGCGAGTGGTTTGCCAGGGTGGCGTGGCTTTGCTCAAGAAGGCCTGCACCCCGATCTTGCCCTCCTCACTGGAGCGGATATCGGCGATCTGGCGAGCAGTTTGAGCCCGCAGGTCGGCCGTGATGGGGTGCCCACCCACCTCATGAACGAGTGCTTTACACGCGCGTACCGCTTGCGGTGCATTACCCAAAATAGCGCTGAGGAAGTGCGCAATGTGGGCGTCTAACTCATCGGTGACACACACCGTTTGCACGAGCCCCATCGTCTGAGCCGCCCTGGCGTTGAAGCGCTCGGCCGTTATGAAGTAGCGCATGGCGGTGTTGGGAGTCATCGCACGGATCACGTACGGCGAGATCGTAGCGGGGATCAGGCCAAGCTTGACCTCACTGAGGCAAAAATGCGCGCTTTCAACCGCAACCCGGATATCGCATGCGGCGACCAGCCCCACGCCACCCGCGTAACAGTCCCCTTGTATCCGAGCGATGACGGGCACGGGGCAGCTGTAAATAGCCCACAACATATCCGCTAGTGCTTGGGCATCGCTGCGGCTTTCTTCCCAGGTGTAGTCGGCCATTTGGCGCATCCACCCCAAATCAGCCCCGGCACAAAACGCCTTGCCGTGACCACCCAGCACCACCGCGCGGGCGGCATCATCTGAGGCGATCGCTTTAAACGCCTGCGTCAGTTCGGCGATCAGCGCATCGTTAAATGCGTTACGCACTGCCTCACGCTTGAGATAAACCTGCCAAACACCCGCATGCGACGCGTGGGGACTGACTTCAATTTCTTTGTACGGTTGCACCTTGATCTCTCCCTTACATCCGGAACACACCGAAGCGTGTCTCCGGTATCGGCGCATTCAATGCGGTCGCCAGTCCCAGTGCCAAAACGCGACGCGTATCCGCTGGATCGATGACGCCGTCGTCCCACAGTCGCGCTGTGGCGTAATAGGGATGCCCCTGAGTTTCGTATTGCGCGCGAATCGGCTCTTTGAATGCCGCCTCTTCATCAACCGACCAATCAATCCCTTTTGCCGCCATGCCGTCGCGCTTTACCGTGGCCAATACACTCGCCGCCTGCTCGCCACCCATCACGCTGATGCGCGCATTGGGCCACATCCATAGAAAGCGTGGACTGAATGCACGGCCACACATGCCGTAGTTACCGGCGCCAAAGCTGCCGCCGATGATGACAGTCAATTTAGGCACCTGCGCGCAGGCTACCGCCGTGACCATCTTGGCGCCATGCCGGGCGATACCCTCATTTTCAACTTTACGTCCCACCATGAAACCCGTGATGTTCTGCAGAAAGACCAATGGGATTTTTCGTTGGCAGCACAGCTCAATGAAGTGCGCACCCTTCTGCGCGGACTCAGAAAACAAGATGCCGTTGTTGGCAACGATACCGACGGGGAAGCCTTCGATTTGCGCAAAGCCACACACCAGCGTGCTGCCAAACCGGGCCTTGAACTCATCGAAAACACTGCCATCCACAATGCGTGCAATGATCTCGCGCACATCAAACGGCTTACGCGTGTCGGTGGGGATGACCCCATAGAGGTCGGTCGCGGGGTAAGCAGGGGGATCGACAGCCTCGGCCATGGGCTGGATCGGCTTGAGGTTTAAATTGGCAACCGCACGCCGAGCCAGCGCAAGCGCGTGGGCATCGTCTTGCGCCAGATGGTCGGCAACGCCTGACAGCCGGGTGTGCACGTCACCGCCGCCCAGGTCCTCGCTGCTAACCACCTCGCCTGTGGCCGCCTTGACCAGCGGAGGCCCACCCAAAAAGATCGTGCCTTGATTTTTGACAATGATGGTTTCGTCGCTCATGGCGGGCACGTAAGCGCCACCCGCAGTGCAACTGCCCATGACCACGGCGACTTGCCCCAACCCCATCGCGCTCATGTTGGCTTGGTTATAGAAGATGCGTCCGAAATGGTCACGATCCGGGAACACTTCGTCTTGTTGCGGCAAGTTGGCCCCACCGGAGTCGACCAAATAAACGCAAGGCAAGTGGTTTTGTTGTGCAATTTCTTGGGCCCGCAGGTGCTTTTTGACGGTCATTGGGAAATAAGTCCCCCCTTTGACGGTTGCGTCATTGCACACCACCATGCAAGCGACGCCATTGATGCGGCCAATCCCCGCAATTAATCCGGCGCTGGGCGCCGCGTCGCCGTACATGCCATGAGCGGCCAATGGTGACAGCTCCAAAAATGGTGAGCCGGGGTCGAGCAAGCACTGAACCCGATCGCGGGGTAGCAATTTACCGCGCGCGGTGTGCTTCGCGCGCGCCGCGTCGCCACCGCCCTGAGCCACAGCGGTCAGGTGCGTACGAAGGTCATCGACAAGGCGCTGCATCGCCGAGGCGTTAACGCGAAAGTCATCCGAGCGAACATTGAGTTGGGTTTGTAAGGCGGGCATGGTGCAAATCTTTCGATCAAGAATCAGGAGGATAGACGGTCTGACCCACCGTGAGAAGCCAATTAGGTTGCAATTTGTGCCAAATTTCATTCAAAATGAACCGATGGATAAGACCCACCCACGGACTCAACGAACAGGGCCGACTCGAGCGATCCGTGCCACACCTATTGCCTTCGTGAAGCACATCGTCGACGCCTTGCGCGATGGCGGTGTTGAGCCAAACAACCTCCTCAACGCAGCACAAATTACGCCAATCGAATTGCAAATCGTCGAGGGCATGGTGACCGCCCGTCAATTTGAAATATTCAGCGAATTAGCCATGCGAGCACTCGATGACGAGGCCTTAGGCTGGTTTGAGCGGCGGCTGCCGTGGGGCAGCTATGGCCTCTTGGCACGAGCTGCAATTACAGCCCCCAACCTCGCCACAGCCATACGTCGGTGGTGTCAACACCACCGTTTGCTGACAAATGCCGTCGTCCTCGCGCTCTCGTCGTCACCCACTGATGTGTCAACTGACACAGCGGTCGTTACTGTGGAAGCCAAAGCGGTGCACCCCAATGTGCGTGAGTTTTGTGCCGTTACCTTGCTGCGCAATCTGCTGGGCTTGTCCTCATGGCTGATCGATTCGCGTATCGCGCTACAGACGGTTCATTTTGACTTCCCACGCCCGGCACACGCGAGCGCTTACACGGTTTTGTTTCCGTGCCCGGTGAGCTTTGAAGCACCAAAGACGGCCCTGTTCTTCGATGCAAGCTACCTCAGTCTGCCCATTCGACGCGATGCCAGTGCATTACAAAGCATGCTGCAACGCGCGCTGCCGTTAACCGTCCGTCATTACCGCAGAGACCGCCGGATGGTGCAGCAGGTCAGGCAGTTTCTGTCACAAGACACCCGAACACAGACCAGCGCAGTAGACGTAGCGGCACACCTCGACGTATCACCCCGTAGTTTGTTCCGACAACTCAAAGAAGAGGGTGAGTCATGGCAACACCTCAAGCACGCCGCGGGTATGACCCGCGCGACTCAACGCCTCTTGGCAAGCGACGCCCCCATCAAACGAATCGCTGAACTGAGTGGCTTTCGCAATGAGAAGAGCTTCTCAAGGGCTTTCAAGTCTTGGGCTGGCGTGAGCCCGCAAGCCTATCGGGCAACGCACGACCTGAGTCACAATCAAGCCACGCGCGCACCGGATTCAACCTCAAAAAAGAGAACCGCATGATTGTTGTGATTGGCTCGGCCAACTTAGATTTTGTCACGCAGGCCCCCACCATTCCAAGACCCGGTGAGACGGTCATGGGACGCGATCTGGCCATGTTCCCCGGTGGTAAAGGCGCCAACCAAGCAGTGGCCTGCGCCAAAGCAGGCGGCGCCGAAACCTGCTTTATTGGTGCCTTGGGCGATGATGCGTTTGCGCAAACCCTGCATGGTGCGCTGCAGGCTGCAGGTGTTATGGATCACAGCATCGAATGCCCCTCAACCCCGACAGGCGCCGCATTCATATGCGTCAGCGACGCGGGTGAGAATGCGATTACCGTGGCACCAGGGGCGAACCACAGCCTGACACCCGAGCGGGCTACTACAGCCCTTCGACCGCTGCTAGCGAGCGGGCGCTGCCGCTACCTGTTGTTGCAGGCTGAGATTCCGATGGCAACGAATGTGGCGGTTGCGCAAATGGCGCGAGAGGCCGGTATCAGGGTTGCTTTCAATGCCGCACCAGCCAGTCACCTGCCATCTGCGTTGCTTGAATGTATCGATGTTTTGATTGTCAACGCGCTCGAGCTCGAATCCATCGCCCAAACTCTGGGTATCGCTGCCAAAGACGTTGAAGCGCAGGTCCAGGCTCTCTCGACGCCACTGGTAGTAGTGACGCTTGGCGCGACAGGCTGTCTGGTTCACGACCGCAAGCTGGGTCTGCAGCATTGCCCCACTTTTTCAGTGGAAGTGGTCGACACCACCGGCGCTGGCGACGCCTTTGCGGGGTCTTTTGTGGCCGCACTCAATGATGGTGCCACGTCAACTGATGCCGCTCAATTCGCCAACGCCGTTGGGGCCCTCGCTTGCACCGCACTTGGCGCGCAAAGCAGCACACCGCGCCTTGCGGATGTACGGGCATTTCTGACGGCTCAGGCATGAAAGTCATTTTCGATACAGACCCCGGTGTAGATGACGCCATGGCGCTTTACTACGCGCTGGCGCATCCATCGATTGAGGTGGTGGGCATTACGACCGTCTTCGGCAACGTGACCGTGACGCAGGCAACTGCCAATGCGCTTTACCTTTGTGGGCTAACCCAATGCGATGCAATACCTGTGGCTGCGGGTGCCGCACGCCCATTGCATAAAACGCCTGAGGCACCACCCGCGCACATTCACGGTTCGGATGGCTTGGGCAATTTGCCTCAACGGGATTCGGTCATTGGCTTCGCCGTCGAAAAAGATGCGGCCGATTTTTTGATTGCTCAAGTGCGCGCCAACCCACACGCCATCACGCTCGTTGCGGTCGGTCCGCTGACGAATCTGGCCACCGCCCTGGCGCGCGACACCACATGGGCGGCGCTGGTGCAGCGTGTCGTGATCATGGGTGGCGCCGTGTCAGTGCCGGGTAACGTCACGGCGACGGCCGAAGCGAATATCTGGAATGACCCCCACGCGGCCCAGTTGGTGTTTGAGGCCCCCTGGCAGGTGGATGTGGTGAGCTTAGACGTCACGCACCAAGTCATCATGCCTGCGCAGCTTTTTGAACGCCTGGCGCAACGCCAGCCCCATGCCGCAATGCAAACTCTTAACCATGCCGTGCAGTTTTACGCACGCTATTACAGCCAGCGTCACGCCGATACCGTCGGCAAGATGCATGGCTGCTTCGGCCACGATGTGCTGGCCTTCATGGCCCTCACAGACCCGGCACTGTTTCAAACCCTTGACACCAGACTAGGCGTGACCACTGCCGGCCCTGAGGAGGGACGTACCGTGCAATTGACCGAGGGACCCGCGCGTCACACGATTTACACCAGTGTGGACAGCGCTGGTTGTGTCAAGGCTTTCGAAGCGACGCTGGCAGCCAACTGGCTGGGTTAAGCAGCGCTCGCAGCGCCGACGTACAGCCATTGCCCGTCACGCAGGGCGAATCGACTGTTTTCTTCGATGCGGTGCGCACGCCCGGCTGTTCGCACGCGGGCGACAAAATGAACCGTGCCCTCTTCGGGCGACAGCATAGCCGTTGACTTGACCGTCAATCCCAACCACTTATCGCTGCCGTCTAAATGGATCGTCTTGGGGGTTCTTTCAGGCGACCAGGTCGCGCGAAGGTAGGCTTCATTGGCTCGGGTGAACGCCGTGTAGCGCGACCGCATCAGCGATTCAGGATCGGGCGCTATCTGGCCATCACGAACGTAGGGCGCACAGCAGACATCAAATGACAAGACCTGAGCTCTGGCGCCCGTCGTCAGTCGCCCACATGGGCAAGGGAGCGCCTGCTTCGAGTCCCCCACCCTGCTCAGCCTTTGGCGGCATCGCGCTGAGCCTTGAGCTCAGCCATGGAGATCACTGGCGCACCCTCGGCCACCCAGGCCTTGAAACCACCGTCGATATGCGCAACGTTACGCATGCCCATCTCTTGCAAGGTCTTGGTCGCCAATGCACTGCGCCAACCCGCACCACAGTACAGGACATACTCTTTGCTTTCGTCCGAGAAGACGGGCTTGTAATAGGGCGACTCAGGGTCAACCCAAAACTCCAGCATGCCGCGTGGCGCGTGCAGGGCTCCCACCGCTGTTCCTTCGGCATTCAGCTCCCGTATGTCACGGATATCGACTAAAACCAACCGTTCATCCTGACCCAAACGCGCCTTGATATCGCTGACGCTGTAGGTCACAACCTCAGCCATCGCGCGCTCAACCAGTGTTTTATATCCAGTGGTAATGGGCATCATTCGCTCCTTTAAAAACCAACGACGACGGCTGCTTATTTCCGCCAAAACTGTGAGGTAAACAATACCAGCACTGACAACAACTCCAAGCGCCCCAACAGCATACCGAAGGTGCAGACCCAGGTTTGGAAATCGGTGAGTCCGCCATAGTTACCAGCGGGGCCGACAGCCCCCAGGCCGGGACCAATGTTGTTCACACAAGCCACGACGGCGGTGAAGGCAGTGACGATATCCATTCCGGATAAGAGCATGAGCATGGTCAGGCCCAAAATCGTCGCGCCGTAGATCAACATGAAGGCCATCACCGACATCAACACCGTATTAGGAATACCTTGCCCCGCCAGATGCACGGGATTGACGACGCGCGGGTGTATGGTGCGCACCAACTCTCGCCGTGCTTGCTTCACCAGCATGATCATGCGGACCATTTTGATACCCCCGCCGGTCGAACCCGCACACGAGACAAAGCACCCCAGCATGATGAGTAGGACAGGTGCAAATGCCGGCCACAGCGAGTAGTTGACCGATGAGTAACCCGTGGTCGTCGCCAGAGAAATAACTTGGAAAGCCGATACCCGCAAGGCCTCGGGGAAGGAATCCACAACCTCGTCAGCCGCTAGGAGGCCGCTGACCAAGGCAATGCTCACGGCCAAGACGCCAAAGTAGGCACGCACCTCCACGTCTTTCCATAAGGAGGCGAACGACCGCGTGCGCCACACAATGAAATAGCGCGCAAAACTCACACCCGCCAACAGCATGAACACCATGGCCACTGCCTCAATGCGTGGCGAATCCCAATAGCCCAAGCTGGCATCGTGCGATGACAGCCCTCCTAAACTCACGGTGGTGCTCATGTGCATGAAAGCGTCAGACCACGACATACCCGCCCACCGATACGCTAAAAAGCACGAGGTCGACAAAACGAAGTAAACCCCCCACAAGCCACGCGCGGTCTCGGCGATACGGGGCGTGAGCTTGGCGTCTTTCATGGGGCCTGGCGTCTCAGCCTTGTAGAGCTGCACGCCACCCAGACCCAACAACGGCAAGATGGCCACAACCAGCAGCATGATCCCCAAGCCACCAAAAAGCTGTAGAAAACACCGCCAGACATTGATGGCCAAAGGTAACTCGTCGAGGCCACTCAGCACAGTAGCACCGGTCGCGGTCAAACCACTAACCGCTTCAAAGTAGGCATCTTTCCAGTCCATTTCGGGGATGCCCAGCCAAAGGGGCAAGGCCGCAAAGGCTGGCAATACCGCCCAAACTAAATTCACGAGCATGAAGCCATCTTTGGGCATCAATTCACGGCGATGGCGCTGGGTACGCCACATCACCAACGCGCCGCAAATGAACGTCACGGCAAAGGACAGCAACCACACCTCCTGCAGGCGGTGCTCATCTCCCCACCATGACCACGCCCAAGGGACAAAGAAAGTCACCGAGAACACCAGTACCACACGAGAAAGTGCGGCCAGAACGGGCATGAAGTTATACATGGCGCAGCGAGTTAACCAAAGAACGTGGCCGACACTTGGAACAGCTTTTCGACATCACGGACGGAGCGCTTGTTGGGCATGAACACGATCACGTGGTCATCAGCCTCGATCACCATATCCGAAGACGGCATCAATACTTTGGACTCACGCCCCTCACCCCGAACGATCGCACCCACACTGGTGCCTTTGGGCAACTTGATTTCACGCAACTTGCGACCCACCAATTTTGATGTCTTGACGTCGCCTCGGGCGACGCCTTCCAACACCTCCGCCGCACCACGGCGCAGACTATGGACCGCCGCCACATCACCCCGGCGCAAATGCGCCAACAGTTCGCCAATGATGGTTTGGGCGGGTGAAATCGCGATGTCGATCGTACTGCCCTCCATCATTTCGGCATACGCGCGCCTGTTAATCAAGGCCATGACCCGCTTGGCGCCCATACGCTTGGCTAACATCGCGGACAAGATGTTGTCTTCATCATCGTTGGTGAGGGATAAAAACAAATCCATCTCACCCACATTTTCTTCTTCCAGCAAATCTGCATCGGCGACGTCGCCCTGCAGCACCAGCATGTCTGCAGGCAACTGCTCCGCCAGGTAGTCGCAACGCTTTTTATTGCGCTCAATAATTTTGACCTCGTAACGACCGGCAGCCAAGCTACGCGCCAAACGCAAGCCAACGCGTCCACCGCCGGCGATCATGACTCGCTGTACCGGGCGGTCTTGTTTGTGTAGCGCAAATAGAACCGAGCGGATTTTGTCCTTCTCCGCCAGAACGAACACCTCGTCATCGGCACGGATGCGGGTTTCAGCCTCGTTGGGCACCTCATAACCGTTGCGATAAATGGCAACGACTTGCATCTCAGCCGCCGGAAATGCCGATTTGAACTCGCTGAGTGCTTGTCCCACCAAGGCGCTGCCCGCCACGGCGCGCACCACCACCATGCTGGCACGCCCTTGTGAAAAATGCAGCACCTGTAACGCTTCGGGGTACTGGATGAGTTGATGGATGTAATTCATCACCGACTCTTCTGGGCAGATCACATGATCCACTGCGAAGCCAGCGCGCGAGAGCAAATCAGGGTTATCTTGGAACTCTTTGGACCGCAAGCGTGCAATCGTTTTGGGGGTTCCAAACAAGTCGTGTGCGACTTTACAGACCACCAGATTGGTCTCGTCGCTGGGTGAACAAGCGATGACCATATCGGCGTCTTCAATACCCGCCGCCTTCAACACCGAAGGCTGGGCACCATTACCTAAAACGCCCCGCAAGTCGAGACGCTCTTCGAGATCACGCAAACGTTCGGCATCGTAATCGATGACGGTGATGTCGTTGCGCTCAGAGACCAAGCTTTCCGCCACGCTCTCGCCCACACGACCAGCCCCAAGAATAATAATTTTCATAGCGTAAGCATTCTAGGCTTTACGCAGCCAATGCCCTCTGAATAAGAATCTTTTGTACATCAGAAGTCCCCTCATAGATCTGACAAACTCGCACATCACGGTAAATCCGCTCCACCGGGAAGTCGGCAAGGTAACCATAACCGCCATGCACTTGGATGGCCTGGGAGCAGACCTGTTCGGCCATTTCGCTGGCAAACAGCTTGGCCATCGCCGCCTCTTTCAAACAGGGCACCCCCGCATCCCGCATCGCGGCTGCGTGCAGCGTTAGGGCGCGGGCTGCTTCTAGTTGGGTCGCCATATCGGCCAGTTTGAACCCGACCGCTTGGTGGTTCATGATGGGTTGACCAAAGGACGTTCGGTCCTTGGCGTACTGTATTGCGCACTCTAATGCACTGCGAGCCATGCCAATACTCTGCGCGGCGATACCGATGCGGCCACCCTCCAGCCCACCCAGAGCGATCCGATAGCCATCGCCCTCCTCGCCCAGTCGATAGGTTTCAGGGATACGGCAATCGGTCAGCACAATTTGTGCGGTATCGCTGCTGTGTTGACCTAATTTGTCCTCAAGGCGCGCAACCGTGTACCCTGGCGTCGATGTGGGTACCAAAAACGCACTCATGCCGCGCTTACCTGCTGCTTTATCGGTGACTGCAATCACGATGGCTACGTCACCATTTTGACCACTGGTGATGAACTGTTTGACACCGTTGAGCACGTAGTGATCACCGTCGCGAACCGCCGTGGTCCGCAAACCGGAGGCGTCGCTGCCCACATGGGGCTCAGTCAGGCAAAACGCACCGAGCATATCGCCGCGCGCCAAGGGGGTGAGCCACTCGGCTTGCTGCGCTGCATTGCCATGCTTCATTAGAATAGCGTTCACAGGGCAGTTGGTCACCGAAATGACCGTACTGGTGCCGCCGTCACCAGCGGCAATTTCCTCCAGGACAACCGCCAAGCTCACATAATCCATCCCCGCACCACCCAAATCCTCCGGCACGCAGATGCCGTAGCAACCGAGCGCGGCCAGCCCGCGATGCGCCTCGACGGGGAATGTGTGGGACTTATCCCAAGCAGCCGCGTTGGGCCACAATTGTTCTTGGGCGAAAGCGCGGACCGCCTCCTGCACCATGCGTTGATCAGCATTCAGCAACATACGGGTCGTCCTAGATCAGTTCAACGGCCATGGCCGTAGCTTCGCCACCGCCGATACAGAGCGACGCCACCCCGCGTTTACCGCCCTTCAGGCGCAGCGCGTTAAGTAGGGTCACCAAAATGCGTGCCCCACTGGCGCCAATTGGATGCCCCAATGCGCAAGCACCGCCCAACACATTGACTTTTTCATGGGGTAGCGACAACTCGACCATTGCCGCCATCGGTACGACTGCGAAGGCCTCGTTGATCTCATAAAAGTCAACCGCGTCAGCCGTCCAACCTGTCGCCGCAAATAATTTTTGCATCGCAAACACTGGCGCAGTCGTGAACCAGTTAGGCGCTTGTGCGTGGGTGGTGTGTCCGACGATACGCGCCAATGGCTGACAATTGAGCGCCGCCGCTTGACTTTCTCGCATCAAAACCAAGGCGGCTGCACCATCATTAATCGACGAGCTACTGGCTGCCGTAATGGTGCCGCCGTCTTTCTTGAATGCGGTTCGCAGCGTTGGGATCTTATCGGTGTTGATTTTGCCGGGCCCCTCATCAACGAAGACCACACGTTCACCCGAACGGGTCTTGACGGTAACAGGGGCAATCTCAGCGGCAAAGCTTCCGTCCGTAGAGGCGGCTTGAGCCCGCTGGACGGACGCAATGGCGAACGCGTCCTGCTGTCCGCGGGTGAACTGGTACTTGGCGGCACAATCTTCACCAAAGGTGCCCATCGAACGCCCAGGCTCGTAGGCGTCCTCCAAGCCGTCCAGCATCATGTGGTCATAGATTTTGTCATGGCCCATGCGGTAACCACCTCGGCCTTTTTGCAGCAGGTAGGGCGCATTTGTCATGCTCTCCATACCGCCTGCGACCATGACTTTCGCGCTACCCGCCATCAACAAGTCATGCGCCAACATGGTTGCCTTCATACCCGAGCCGCACATCTTGGATAACGTCACGGCACCTGTTGACAAGGGTAGGCCGCCTTTCAATAAGGCTTGTCTTGCAGGCGCTTGTCCCTGGCCGGCCATGAGACAGTTGCCAAACAAGACTTCCTCAACCAATTCTGGCGCGATACCGGCACGCGCGACTGCAGCGGCAATCGCAACGCCGCCTAAATCATGCGCAGCCAAACTGGCGAAATCACCTTGAAACGCCCCCATGGGCGTGCGCGCGGCGCTGACAATGACAACGGGATCTTGAGACATAGTTACTCCATTTAGGGTGCAGCGGCGTGGTCGACCAAGCGGCTGCTGGCTTCATAGGGGAACACGTCATGGACGTGACCAGCGCGTATACGGGATTGGTGTTCTTGCCAAAATGTGGCGTCGAGCAGGTCTTGGTGGTGCCGCAAGAACTCTTGACGAACCATAGGGTTGCCCAGCAAAAAGGGACCAAAGGTTTCGGGAAAGACATCTTTGGGACCGACGGTGTACCAGACTTCACCAGACATTTCCTCTTCCTCGTTGCGGGGCTCGGGTACCCGCCGGAAGTTGCAATCCGTGATGTACTCAATTTCGTCGTAATCGTAGAAAACGACCTTGCCATGCCGAGTGATCCCGAAGTTCTTCCAGAGCATGTCACCCGGAAAAATATTGGCCGCGACTAAATCCTTGATGGCGTTGCCGTACTCCACCACCGCTTGATTGAGCTGCGCACGCGCACGCGGATCATCCCGGTTGACCTGCAGGACATCGAAGGCCTCTTGCAAGTAGATGTTCAGGGGGATCATGCGGCGCTCGATGTAACAGTGCTTGATGATGACCTCAGGTTCACCGTTGCTACCCGAGGCGGCAATTTCGAGCTGGCTCGGGGCAAATTTTTTAATTTCTTCAATCAGCTCTGGCTCGAACCGCGACAAAGGAAACGCGACATCGGAATACTCCAGGGTGTCCGCCATGCGGCCCACACGATCGTGCTGCTTCACCAACAGGTATTTGCCTTTAATCTGTTCGCGCGTGGTGTCTTTTTGCGGCGGGTAATAGTCCTTAATGACTTTGAAAACAAACGGAAAACTGGGCTGATCAAACACCAACATGACCATACCCTTGATGCCGGGCGCGATCCGAAAACGATCGGTGCTTTGGCGCTGATGTGCCAACAAGTCTCTATAGAACAGCGTCTTCCCCTGTTTCGCCAATCCAAGCGCGTTGTACAACTCTGTACGGGGCTTGCGAGGCATCATCTGGCGCAAAAACTGCACGTAGGCGGACGGCACCTCCATGTCGACCATGAAGTAGGCGCGGGCGAAGCTGAAGAGAATCAGTATTTCGTCCTCCGTGAATAGCGCCGCATCCAAATACAGCCGCCCTGCCTCATTGTGCAGGACGGCGAGGGCAAAAGGCACCTCTTGAAACCCATTCATGATGCGGCCGACGATGTACGCGCCCTTGTTCCGAAAGAACAAACTCGACAGCACTTGAAATTGAAAATTAGGACGCAATCGCGAGTGGTCAAACCGCGCCAACATCGCAGCTTGTAACCGGTCGATGTCGCGCTCTAAATCATCAAAGGTACATTGCAAATTGAAATCGACCACCACACGCTTGACGCAGTCCCGCATGGTCTGATGATCGGGGTAGTACACCCGGTAGGTGGGCTTATCAGGGTTTTCGTTTTCAATGTACTCGGTGCTGACCGCAGGCCGTACAAAAATAAAATCGTTGTGAAAATAACTGCGGTGCAAGATTTTGGTGGTCACCGAGTTGAAAAAGCTTTCGGCAAGCTCCGGTTGGTGATGATCGACCAGCAGGCCAATGAAGTGCAGCTTCACCTGCTGCCAAGTCTCGTGGGCCTGCTGACTCGCCTTGAACTCCCGCTCCAGTCGTGCAACGGCCTCCCGCACCCGCAGATCGTAGAACTCGATCCGCTCTCGCTGCGCGCGCTGTTGCCCAACCCAGTCCTGCGTTTCAAACCGATGCTTGGCCCGCGCGGACTCGGCGCGGAACAAGCGATAGTGGCGATCAAAGCCTTCAAGCAGCGCCCGCGCCATGTCATAAGGCAGACGGGCGTTGAGGGTTTGCGGAAACGCAGACTTGGTAGCGTTGGGCATGCCGATCAACTTTCAGGGCCGCGGGGTGCTGTGGCCGACTTTGGCAACCGCTTTGGCATACATGGCATCAAGACTGGCATTGCTGTCAGCCGTGAGATGCAGGTCTTGCAACAAGCCATCGTGTAGCCCATATACCCAACCATGCACCGTGACTTCTTGCTCGCGCATCCACGCATCCTGCAGAACGGTTGATTGGCACACGTTGCGCACCTGCTCAATCACATTGAGCTCGCACAAAGCGTTCGCGCGGACTTGCGGATCGATCTGGTCCAAAATGTTGGCGTGGCGATCGCGCACATCTTGAATATGTCGTAACCAGTTATCGGCTAGACCAATCCGCGCTCCCTCCAAAGCGGCCTGCACGCCCGAGCAACCGTAGTGCCCCACCACCATGACGTGAGAGACCTTGAGGCGTTCAACCGCAAATTGCAGGGTTGACAGCGCATTCAAGTCGGAAGGTACAACGACGTTCGCCACATTACGATGCACAAATACCTCACCAGGCTCTAGACCCGTGATTTGGTTGGCGGGCACGCGGCTATCGGAGCAGCCAATCCACATGTATTTAGGTTTTTGCTGTTCCTTGAGTCGTGTAAAAAAGCCCGGCTGGCTGCGCTGCATATCGGCAGCCCATTGGCGGTTGTGATCAAAAAGGTCTTTTAAGTTTTTTGGCATGCGTGGTGGGCTCGTGAGAGCGATTTACGAGTTAAAGCGTTTCGGAAAATAGTTCTCGACCAATCAGCATGCGACGAATTTCACTCGTGCCAGCACCGATTTCGTAAAGCTTGGCATCTCGCCACAGTCGACCCAAAGGGTAGTCGTTGATGTAGCCATTACCGCCGAAAATTTGTACCCCTTCGCCCGCCATCCAAGTGGCTTTTTCCGCCGTCCACAGAATCACCGACGCGCAATCTTTGCGCACTTGGCGCACGTGTTGCTCGCCCAATTGATCCAAGTTTTTGGCGACGGTGTAGGCAAACGCGCGTGCGGCTTGCAGCACCGTGTACATGTCAGCGACCTTGCCCTGGATGAGTTGGAATTCACCGATGCTTTGACCGAATTGCTTGCGGTCGTGGATGTAGGGAATGACGTTGTCCATCACGGCTTGCATGATGCCCAACGGTCCGCCACTCAATACGGCACGCTCGTAGTCCAAGCCACTCATGAGCACCTTGGCACCGTTGTTCAATCCGCCCAGGATATGACTTTCGGGAACCTCAACGTCTTTGAATACCAGCTCGCCGGTGTGGCTGCCGCGCATACCTAACTTATCGAGTTTTTGTGCCACAGAGAACCCAGGCATATTTTTTTCGATTAAAAACGCCGTGACGCCTCGGGCCCCCAATTCGGGTTCTGTTTTGGCATAAACCACCAAGGTATCTGCATCAGGGCCATTGGTGATCCACATTTTCGAGCCGTTCAGAACGAAGTAACCGCCTTTGTCTTGCGCGGTCAATTTCATACTGATCACGTCTGAACCCGCGTTGGGCTCACTCATGGCCAGCGCACCGATGTGCTCGCCTGAGATTAACTTGGGCAGGTACTTTTCTTTTTGCGCTTGGGTGCCGTTACGGTTAATTTGGTTCACGCACAGGTTGCTGTGCGCCCCATAGCTCAAGCCAACCGAGGCTGATGCGCGCGAAATCTCCTCCATCGCAATCATGTGCGCGAGATAGCCCATGCTGGCGCCGCCATAGGCCTCTGGGACGGTGATGCCCAGCAAGCCCATGTCACCCATCTTGCGCCACATATCCATAGGAAATTGATCATTGCGGTCAATCTCAGCAGCGCGGGGTGCGATCTCTGCGCTGGCAAAGTCACGCACGGCATCCCGCAGGGCATCGATGTCGTCTCCGAGTTGGTAGTTCAGGCCGGGCAAGTTACTCATGTCGCTCTCTATCTGCTGGTTAGTTTGGATTCAGTATTGTTTATGAACAGGTGCGAGGGTTTGCTGCATCACGGCGCACAACGTGCGGGTCCCATCCGGGTCAATGTGGAAGACATCGGCTTGGGTGATGATGAGCCGCTTGCCCGCCTTCAGTACACGTCCAATGGCATGGAGGTCACCGCCGGTTTTGGCGGTCAAAAAATTAATTTTGTATTCCACGGTCGTCACTTCAGCGTCTGTTGGGGCCACGGTGAGCCCCGCGTAACCACCCGCAATGTCTGCCAAAGCGCCCATGGCACCACCATGAAAACTACCCTGTTGCTGCGTCACTTTGTCGCTGAAGGGTAAGCCGAGTTCGCACCGACCCGCCTCAACGGCTACGAGGTAGACGCCGAGTTGTTGCATCATGCCTTGCCGAGCCAAACTTGAATCCACCCGGGCGAGTGGCGAGGTTATGTTTGCTTCGGCCATATTCAGTGGGCTGTTTGGGGTTGCGATTGCGCTTTGGTGCTTCGCCCTTTGACCGGCTCGGTCTGCGCCAGTAACGCACGAGCCTCTTTCTCGTGCGCTTCGATTTCTTCGAGATTGGCTTGCAGATCCGCCAACCGATCCAGCAGCTGCGCCTTATTCGCAGCCAAAACCTCAAGAAAGCGCTGCAGCTGTGCCCGCGTATCGCGAGGGCTTTCATACATGTCGATGATGCCTTTGGCATCGCTCAGGCTGAGGCCGAGGCGTTTTGCACGCAAAGTGAGTTTGAGGCGGGTGCGGTCTCGGGCGCTGTAAACCCGCACACGGTCGCCGGCACCGGACCGCTCGGGAGACAACAACCCCATGTCCTCATAAAACCGGATGGCTCGGGTCGTGAGATCGAACTCCTTAGCCAAGTCACTGATGCTATAGGTTGGGACACCCATGGGCTTTTTCTCCTCGCGCGTGGTGGTTTTACTTTACGTTAACGTTAACGTAAAGCAATCGCTATCTTAAAGGATGAACCTGTCTAAACGCAAAAAAGTTCACCAAACAGGCAGTTGCAACGCGTTCAGACGGCGGCGCTCACCCGCATAGTCAGGGAGGACACTGGCCACGGTCCCCCAAAATTTGGCGCTGTGGTTCATTTCTCGGAGGTGGGAGAGCTCATGAACCACAACGTAATCCAAGGACGAGAGAGGGCCATGAATGAGTCGCCAATTCAGCCTGATATGACCTTTCGCATCGGCGCTACCCCAGCGGGTATTGGCGCTCGACAAACCCAACGCTAGGTATTGAACCCCCAGTTCTTGTGCGTAGCGGTCAAGGCGCGACAGGAAAACCTGTTTGGCAAACCGCATCAGCCACGCCTGCGAAGCGTCTTTGATTTGTGTCGCCACGGCGGTGAGCGGCAGCGCCAAATGGAGTTCGAGGGGCTCCTGCGGTGGCATGGTCTCTGGCTCCCAGCCGCCATCGGTTCTCCACATGACGGACTCGCCCGCTTTGGTTTGCAACTGGCCGCCGGCTGGGGCCGTCGCATGGGTGGGGTTTAAAACCACTTGAACCGTGCGATCAAGGACTGGAAACTGCGCACCATCGCACCACTCGATGCGTTGTTTGATCTGCTCGTTTTGCCGCGCCTGCATTTCAGACAATTTAGCCAGCAGCCAAACCCCTTTTTCACGCAAGACTGATTCAATTTCTGCAATGCCTACCCAGCGGGGTGCCTGTACCACCAGCCCCTCCATGCCGACGCTCATACCGATGGTACGTCGTTTACCGCGTTTAAGGTGGTAACCAATATAGGCGGTGGGTAGTTTGATTTGATGGTTGGCTAGGGGGTGTTGCCAACTGGGTAGACCGATCACTTGGCTGATGGGCTCAGCTGACCCGCTTATGGCTGACTTGTCTTCTGACCGGGGTTGCCGCGGCGTTGGAGCGACTGCGGGATTAATTGGTTCAGACTCGCCAAAGTCAAAGCCCAATTGGGCGGCCAAGCTGCCCAATAATCGCCGTCCTCGGCGCTTGTCAACGACCCGCGTCGCCATAAGCCTCTGGGTCGAGTTCACGCATCTTCTGCTCGATCCAAGTCTCAACCTCTTGCATCAATTCCCCGGGCTCACGGCCAACTGAGGGGATCGGTGGACCAATCGCGAAGTCAACGACGCCTGGATATTTAATCAACGCCTTACGCGGCCAGCACTTTGCAGATGTCACCGCAACGGGAATAACCGGCGCACCGGTTTGGACCGCGAGCTTGGTACCTCCTGTTTTATAGACGCCTACCTCACCACGGGGAATACGCGTCCCCTCGGGGAACATGATGACCCAGGTCCCTTGTGCCAACAGCCTTCGGCCCTGCTCAACTACCTTGGCAAAAGCCTGCGAGCGTTTGCGGCGGTCAATATGGATCATGTCCATGCGGGCCATGGCCCAACCAAAAAATGGCACAAACAAAAGCTCACGCTTAAAGACGTAGGCCAACGGGTGTGGCATCAACGTCGGCATACAAAAAGTCTCCCACGTTGACTGGTGTTTGACCAACAAGATGGCTTGGCCGTTTGCCGCCTGTGGCAGGTGCTCAAGTCCCGTAACCCGGTTTTCAATGCCCAATATAAAGCTACCACTTCGGACAGCGACGTGCAACCAACCAACGCACAACCAGTAGACCTGTTGAGCGGACAAAAATGGTGAAGTGATCAGGACCACTAAAGCCCATGGCACCACCGTTACGGTCATGAACAACAAGTGGAGGACTGATCGCAAGGCAGCAACGACCACCTGATAAACCGTGCGCTGGGTCATGAGGTCGTGGTGGTCAAACCACCGCCTAGCAGGTGCGTGACGAACTCATCCAACGAGGCGTGGATATGGGCTCCAGCCGGTAAACCGGGCGGCGGTTCGTTGAGGCTGTAAGCAGCACATTTTCCCGTCAATAACAGATGTGTATGGGCGCCAGCTGCATGCCCGGCTTGGATGTGGCGAACGGTGTTGCCGGCCACTGCGATCTCATCAACCGGAACCCCGAAACGTTCGGCGATTTTCAAAATCAAACCAGGCTTCGGTTTGCGGCAGTCGCAGGCATCGTCGCGCGTGTGAGGGCAGAAAAAAACCGCATCGACCCTCGCGCCAACCGCTGCCAATAACTTATTCATCTTTGCGTGCACGCGGTTCATGGTGTCTGCATCAAACAGACCGCGTCCTAAGCCCGATTGATTCGTTGCAATGACCACGCGCCAACCCGCTTGATTAAGACGGGCAACGGCCTCTAGTGCGTCGGGCACAGGTACCCAATCATCAGGGCCAGCAATGATGGCCTTGTCATCGAGGTTGAGCGTACCGTCTCGGTCGAGAACAACGAGGCGAGGGTGACTTTGCATGGCGATCGATCAGGTTGCGAGGCGCGACAAATCGGCCACTCGATTCATGATGCCGTGCAGCTCCGACAACAGCGCCAACCGATTGGCACGGATCTGCTGCTCGTCGGCGTTCACCATGACACCGTCGAAAAACGCATCCACGGGATCTCGCAGTGCCGCAAGGGCCTTCAAAGCTGCGGTGTAGTCCCCACTGCCGAGCTGTGTCTCGGCAACAGGCTTGACTGCGGTAATAGCGTCTGCCAAGGCAGATTCAGCAGGCTCCACAAACAAAGCCGGAGACACCGTCGCCGCGATATCCGACGGATTGGCTTTCTTCAAGATGTTGCTGATACGCTTATTGGCAGCCGCCAGCGCATCACTTTCGGGCAGCGCCGTGAAACTGCGCACCGCCTCAAGACGATGGACCACATCGGATAGCCGCTGGGGTGACAAAGCCAGCACAGCGTCGATCGCACGCGCGTCAAACCCTTGATCCTTCAACAAGCCTGCTAAGCGATCTTGGATAAAGGTTTCCAGTGGCGCCAGGTCATGGGTAATCAGGGTTCCGAAAGCCTTTGCACCGTCAGCGATCATTGATTGGAGAGACAGTGGCAAATCTTGTTCGATCAGCATCCGCACCACACCCAGCGCGTGGCGACGTAACGCGAAAGGATCACGGTCGCCGGTTGGCAGATTACCAATACCAAACATACCGATAAGCGTCTCCAACTTATCGGCCAATGCGACCACCAACGCCACGTCATTTCGGGGCAGCGCATCGCCAGCGAACCGGGGTCGGTAGTGATCTTCGATGGCAACGGCAATAGAATCATCAAGCCCATCGTGGCGCGCGTAGTAGCCGCCCATGATGCCCTGTAATTCAGGGAACTCACCGACCATGTCCGTTAGCAAATCAGTCTTTGCCAGAGCCGCTGCCTGTTCGGCCGCAGCAACTAATTGGGCATCGCCACGGCCGTTGGCCACCAGCGCTTGGGCAATTTGAATAGCTAAGGCACGAACACGCTGTGTCCGCTCGCCCTGCGAACCTAATTGGTTGTGATAAACGACCTTGTCCAACTCGGGTAACCGCGATGACAAGGTTTTCTTGCGGTCTTGGTTGAAGAAAAACTGCGCGTCTGCCAGCCGTGGCCGAACAACCCGCTCGTTACCGCCAACCACTTGACTCACATCACTTGGCGAAATATTACTGACCACTAAAAAATGGTTGCTCAGCTTGCCACGCTGCGTCAACAAGGGGAAATACTTCTGATTCGCCTTCATGGTCAGAATCAAGCACTCTTGTGGCACCTCCAAAAACGCGGGCTCAAACTGACAGGCCACCACATTCGGGCGTTCAACCAAGGCGGTCACCTCATCGAGCAATGCATCATCGTGAATCGCGACCAAGGGTCCTGTCTCAGGGGTCTCGAGCAACTTGGCAACGTCTGCCAACTGTGCCTCGATCGCAGCACGACGTTTGGCAAATGAGGGGATGACCGCGCCAATGTTGGTGAGCTGCTGCTCATAATCGTCTGCTCGATCAATCGTTATGACCGGCGCTTGCGCCTCAAAGCGATGGCCGACTGTTTCGTTGCCTGCGGTCAAACCCAACGCGCTTACATTGACCGTTTTGTCGCCGTGAAGAGCCAGCAAGCGATGGGCGGGGCGTACAAAATTGACGCTGCTCCAACCGGGTAACGCGCAATTGGTGTGCAATTGATAGGACATCACCTTGGGAATCGGAAGCTTGGCAATCGCCTCATCCAGAGCGGTTTGTAGGCCTTCGGCCAAGGTGACACCGGGAAGTGTGCGCTGCAGAAAAAGGGCTTCGGCTTTGCCGTCCATTTGTTTGGTTAATTGCGCTGCGACGCTGGCATCTAAACCCATACCCTGCAGGCGCTTGAGCAAAGCCGCCGTCGGTTGACCATCGGCATCAAGTCCCACTGCCGTCGGCATCAGTTTGAGGTTTTGCGCACGATCTGCAGCTTTTTCAGCAACCGCAGACACGCGGACAGCCAATCGACGCGGCGAGGCGAAAGGTTCAAACGCCGTATCGGCCTCGACCAGCCCGTTAGCGACCAAGCTGCTCACCAATTGCGACGCGAATGCATCACCCAATTTACGCAACGCTTTTGGGGGGAGCTCCTCGACGAAGAGCTCAACCAATAAATTATTTTTCGACATACGATCTACAGTCAATGTTTCTGTGGGCGCTGATTGGATCACGCAGCTTTCTTGGGCAACGTGGCAACCCACTCAGGGGGCGCCAAGGGGAAACCTAAGCGCTCGCGACTTTCGTAATAGCTTTTCGCGACGGCGCGCGCCAAATTACGGATTCGCCCAATATAGGCTGCACGCTCCGTGACACTGATGGCCCCACGGGCATCCAGCAGGTTAAAGGTGTGCGCTGCTTTGAGAATTTGCTCGTATGCAGGCAATGTCAACTGCACGTCCATCAGGTGTTGCGCTTGTCGCTCGTGGGCCGAAAATGCTGTGAACAAAAAGTCAACGTCGCTGTGCTCGAAGTTATAGGCGGACTGCTCTTGCTCGTTTTGTAGAAAGACGTCGCCATACGTGGTGGTATCTGTCCACTTCAGGTTGTAGACGTTATCGACTCCCTGAAGGTACATGGCCAGACGCTCGAGACCGTAGGTTATTTCACCGGTCGCTGGTTTGCAATCGATACCACCGACTTGCTGGAAATAGGTGAACTGCGTGACCTCCATGCCGTTCAACCAAACCTCCCAGCCAAGCCCCCATGCACCGAGGGTTGGGTTTTCCCAGTCGTCCTCGACGAATCGAATATCGTTCTTTTTGAGGTCAAAACCCAGTGCCTCAAGGCTGCCCAGATAGAGATCCAAAATATCGGCGGGTGCCGGCTTCAAGACCACTTGAAATTGGTAGTAGTGCTGCAAGCGGTTGGGGTTCTCGCCGTACCGGCCATCTTTGGGACGGCGACTGGGCTGCACGTAGGCTGCCTTCCAGGGCTCAGGGCCAATGGCGCGCAAAAACGTGGCGGTGTGGCTGGTACCTGCACCGACTTCCATGTCAAAAGGTTGCAGCAGAGCACAACCCTGCTTGTCCCAATAGTCTTGAAGCGCGAGTATTATTTGCTGAAAGGTACGCATGGTTTTGAGGTGTAAAGCGCTCAGGTAAGGATTTACCGGGCGGACATCCGCAGCGCATTGAACCCCTAATTTTACGGTGCTTCACTCGGGTCGTTTACGTGGCACCAGAAATACCAAAACAAGCACGCTCAACACCCAAAGCGGTGTGTGGCCCCAGCGCCCCGCCCATTGCACATAGGGCGTCAGTCCTGTACGCCCTTCAAAGGTCGTTACCAATACGCCACGCGTCTGCATGGGTAGGTTGTCGACAACCCGCCCCAAGTGATCGATGACCGCGGTTGCGCCGGTATTCGTCGCTCGCAACATAGGCCGCCCCAGCTCGAGGGCGCGCCATCGTGCCATCTGTAGGTGCGATGGGATGGCTGTTGTATCGCCAAACCAGGCGAGATTGCTCATGTTCACCCAAGCAGTAGGCGTTGGATCAACCCCCGTCATGCGTTGCGCCATCTCATCACCGAAGACATCCTCGTAACAGATCGTGACCGCCAGTGTCTCACCGCGCCATTGAAACCCGGGCTGATCGGCGCCGCCCGGCTTGAACTCGCTCAGGGGAATATCCAATTGACTCGTGAACCATCGAAAGCCTGGTGGCGACATCTCACCAAAAGGCACCAAGTGGTGTTTGGCGTAGCGGTATTGGGGAATATCAGCGAGGGACGCTGCGCGACTTTGGGTGTTGATTAGCCATGCTTCGTTCCGGAAAATATTGTCACCAATTTGAACGGGGATCCCAACCAAGGTCGCCTTCTCTTGAGTGATGTGAGACCGTATCAGGTCTCTCCAAATGTCTGCGGGGACCGTTTCAGGCAGCGTTGGAAATGCGGTTTCCGGGAGGATGGTCAACGCGGCATCGCTTGCCTCGACCCGGGCGGTGTACCACGCCATGTCACGGGCTGCATTGCTGCCAAACTTTGCGCTCTGATCGACATTCCCTTGGACCAACGCAACGGTATGGGTGCCATTAGGCGTGCCCCATCCTTCTGGCGAAGGCTGGACAGCTGGCGGCAAGCCAATGATGACCAGTGCAAACGCAAGCCAAGGCATCACTTGACGCATCGTCCAGCCTTGTGCGGTGAACTTGGTGAGGCCACTCCATGCGGATGCAACCCATGCAGCGGTAAACACCACCATTGCCGTGACGCCTGTCACGCCGGTGATGGGGGCTAGCCACCCCCAATTTGTCAGATGCGCGTAGCCCAACTCTCCCCAGGGAAAGCCAGTAAACCACTTGGCACGCAACCATTCCGCCAAGGTCCAAGCTGCCGCGATAGCCAGTGCGGACGTGATGGCGTGTCGGTCTGAACGCACGGCGGCTCGTGGCGTGACCCTGGTCGCCACATAACCAAGGGCTGCGGTCATGTAAAGCGCGAGGGCTCCCGCCAACGCGGTCACTGCAAGTGCGGCGGCGACCATTGATAGACCACCGTAAACATGCATCGAGTGGGTCAACCACCAGACTGTTGCGGCAAGCCAATTGGCAGTGACCCACCACACACGCACGTATGTCGCACGCGCGGGCTGCGGCGCGATGATCGCGGCAAACACGACTACCAGGCAAACCATCTGCAGCCAAGCTGCCGGCTGGTGATGCTGGATTCCAACCGTTTGAAAGACAGGGTGATCTGCCCAAGGCCACATACCTGACCACGCCAATAACCAAGCGATGGCGGCAAGTGCCAACCACTTCGACAAAGCCCTTACGCCTGTCAAAGCTTGGTACTTTCTAATGCCCGAGCCCTGTCAGGCCCGTGCATCGGCTGATGCACCCGCTCCTGCCTTTTCGGCATCGGCTTTCGGCAAGGGCGTGACCTTGAACCACCGTACTGCGCCGCCCTTGGCATGCATGACTTCAAAACGCAAACCATAACCCACATAAGACTCACCCCGCTTGGGTACATGCCCCATGTCATGCGAGACTAAGCCACCGATGGTGTCGAATTCATCATTGGGGATGTCAACGTCGAAGGCCTCATTGATGCGATCAATGGCGGTATCACCGTCGATGCGCCAGGTATTCTCGGACAGGCCGTAGATATCACCACCCTCATCATCTTCGTCAAATTCGTCCTCGATTTCACCCACGATCTGTTCGAGCACATCCTCAATCGTCACCAAGCCAGCGAGTTGTCCAAATTCATCAATCACCACTGCAAGGTGATTTCGATTGGCCTTGAATTCGCGGAGTAACTGATTGAGGCGTTTAGTTTCCGGGACAAAAACTGCGGGACGAAGCAGTGTTTTAAGGTTCAGTTCAGGCGATCGGATGCGTTTGATGAGGTCCTTCGCCATCAAAATGCCGATGATGTTTTCGCGTTCGCCCTCGAAAACAGGAAAACGAGAGTGGGCAGTTTCAATAACTTGCTCGAGCAATACCTCTATGCTGTCATCGATATTTAGTAGGTCAATTTTTGGTGCGGCAACCATGACATCACCCGCGGTCATATCACCAATCCGTAATACGCCCTCAAGCATATTTCGGGCGTCAGCCTCAATCAGACCTTTTTCTTGTGCTTGGGCGAGTTGCTCGATCAGATCGGGGACACTGTCAGGGCTCGGGTGGAGGAGTTCTGCGATTCGCTGGAGTATCCCGCGCTTTTCAGTTATCGCGGTAGCGTCGGCGTTAGGAGCAGGTAGTGGGTCAGGCACAGTGTTGGACCGTAGTTTCGAAGTGGGTAGCATAGCACTTGCACATTACTTGGGTGCTCTAAAACGATATTGCAGTGTCCCGGTGAAACGTTGTGCATTTCTCACCACCTTCTGCGAGCGACCAAAATGCGACACTAACGTCGGACCTTGGCGGTGAAAATAAAATAACTTTTTAGGATTAACCGTGAATATATTGGCTGATTTAGGCATCCATGTTTTCGAGCGTGGCTGGCTCTCGAGTAACAACGTGCTTTGTATTGGGGCAGAAAACCACACCTTCGTTGATACGGGTTATGTGGATCATGCAAACCAAACTGTCGAATTGGTTGAGTCCGTCCTAAGTAGGCCGCTTACAGCGATCATCAATACACACCTTCACAGCGATCATTGCGGCGGAAACGCAGCCCTGCAACGTAAATTTCCCGGAGTAGAAACTTGGGTGCCCTCACCGTCGTTTGACGCTGTTCAGGATTGGGACGGCGACGCGTTGACCTACGCGGTGACAGGACAATCCTGCCCACCATTCACCGCCACTCACCGTTATCAAGCCGGAGATCGGCTACGTATGGGGGACATCGAATGGCGCGCGTATGCGGCCATGGGGCATGACCCGGATGCCATGCTGCTCTTCCAAGCCGAACATAGGATACTCATTTCAGGAGATGCGCTCTGGGGGAATGGTCTCGGTGTGATGTTCCCTGAATTAGATGAGGCCGATGCGTTTGACGCAGCGCTCGAGACGCTCAATCACATCAAAACACTCGAACCACTGGTCGTTATCCCTGGGCATGGAGCCGTTTTCACAGACGTTGCCGACGCCATTGGTCGCGCAGAACGCAGAATTAAGCAATGGCAAAGCGCGCCAGATAGCCACTATTTATACGGATTGAAGGTATTGGTGAAATTTAAGCTGCTCAGCGCACAGCAAATAACGATGGGAGATCTGATCGCATGGGCCGAACAAACACCCTACTTACAACGCTTAAAGATGAAGGCCATCACCTTGCTTGATATTCAGGAAAACGAAAGCCAAGCCAGCGGTGAAATGACACTAGTGATCCAGCGTCTGGTTGCGCTACTGGAAAAAGCGAACGCTGCCCGCATCGCCGACGGCATGGTCTATAACGTCCACTGATCATGTCGTTCTAAAACGAGCGCACAAAGAAAAACGCCCCGAGGTATAACCTTGGGGCGTTGTTCAGATAGAAGCCTGACGATGTCCTACTTTCACACAGGAACCTGCACTATCATCGGCGCTGACGCGTTTCACTGTCCTGTTCGAGATGGGAAGGAGTGGTACCACGTCGCTATGGTCATCAGGCATAACGGGTTGTCTGGGCAGTTTGCTACATAGCAGGCGCACTACCCAGACGAATTCATAGAGTCTTAATCAGCTGTCTTTTTGACTGCGCCACGAATGGGCATACATAACAAGGAATCGAGTTCCTGTTTTATTACTGTTGAGTGGTGCTGGTCATATTGTTATGACTCACACGCTCAAAGTTATAGGGTCAAGCCTCACGAGCAATTAGTACTGGTTAGCTTAACGCATTACTGCGCTTCCACACCCAGCCTATCAACGTCCTGGTCTTGAACGACTCTTTAGGGGGCTCAAGGCCCCGGCAGATCTCATCTTAGAACGAGTTTCCCGCTTAGATGCTTTCAGCGGTTATCTCTTCCGCACTTAGCTACTCGGCAATGCCACTGGCGTGACAACCGATACACCAGAGGTGCGTCCACTCCGGTCCTCTCGTACTAGGAGCAGGCTTCTTCAAATCTGCAGCGCCCACGGAAGATAGGGACCAAACTGTCTCACGACGTTTTAAACCCAGCTCACGTACCTCTTTAAATGGCGAACAGCCATACCCTTGGGACCGGCTACAGCCCCAGGATGAGATGAGCCGACATCGAGGTGCCAAACACCGCCGTCGATATGAACTCTTGGGCGGTATCAGCCTGTTATCCCCAGAGTACCTTTTATCCGTTGAGCGATGGCCCTTCCATTCAGAACCACCGGATCACTATGTCCTGCTTTCGCACCTGCTCGACTTGTCAGTCTCGCAGTTAAGCACGCTTATGCCATTGCACTATCGTCACGATGTCCGACCGTAACTAGCGTACCTTCGAACTCCTCCGTTACACTTTGGGAGGAGACCGCCCCAGTCAAACTGCCTACCATGCACGGTCCCCGATCCCGATTAGGGACCTAGGTTAGAACCTCAAACACACCAGGGTGGTATTTCAACGTTGGCTCCACTAGAACTAGCGTCCTAGCTTCAAAGCCTCCCACCTATCCTACACAGATCTGTTCAAAGTCCAATACAAAGCTACAGTAAAGGTTCATGGGGTCTTTCCGTCTTTCCGCGGGGAGATTGCATCATCACAAACATTTCAACTTCGCTGAGTCTCTGGAGGAGACAGTGTGGCCATCGTTACGCCATTCGTGCAGGTCGGAACTTACCCGACAAGGAATTTCGCTACCTTAGGACCGTTATAGTTACGGCCGCCGTTTACTGGGACTTCGATCAAGAGCTTGCACCCCATCAATTAATCTTCCAGCACCGGGCAGGCGTCACACCCTATACGTCCACTTTCGTGTTTGCAGAGTGCTGTGTTTTTAATAAACAGTCGCAGCCACCTATTCTTTGCAACCCCTTTGGGCTCCCCTTGTACAGGTTCACCTACTGAGGGCACACCTTCTCCCGAAGTTACGGTGTCAATTTGCCGAGTTCCTTCTCCAGAGTTCTCTCAAGCGCCTTAGAATACTCATCTCGCGCACCAGTGTCGGTTTGCGGTACGGTCGTTACAAGCTGAAGCTTAGTGGCTTTTCCTGGAAGCAGGGTATCACTCACTTCGTGTGCAAGCACACTCGTTATCACCCCTCATCTTAGCCCGGCGGATTTGCCTACCAGGCATGACTACAGGCTTGAACCAACATATCCAACAGTTGGCTGAGCTAACCTTCTCCGTCCCCACATCGCACTTGTAATCGGTACAGGAATATTAACCTGTTTCCCATCAGCTACGCATCTCTGCCTCACCTTAGGGGCCGACTCACCCTACGCCGATGAACGTTGCGTAGGAAACCTTGCGCTTACGGCGAGGGGGCTTTTCACCCCCTTTAACGCTACTCATGTCAGCATTCGCACTTCTGATACCTCCAGCATCCTTCACAAGACACCTTCACAGGCTTACAGAACGCTCTCCTACCACTTGCAATAAATTGCAAATCCGCAGCTTCGGTAACTGGCTTAGCCCCGTTACATCTTCCGCGCAGGACGACTCGATCAGTGAGCTATTACGCTTTCTTTAAATGATGGCTGCTTCTAAGCCAACATCCTGACTGTTTTAGCCTTCCCACTTCGTTTCCCACTTAGCCAATTTTAGGGACCTTAGCTGGCGGTCTGGGTTGTTTCCCTCTTGAGTCCGGACGTTAGCACCCGGTGCTCTGTCTCCCAAGCTGTACTCTGCGGTATTCGGAGTTTGCCTTGGTTTGGTAAGTCGCCATGACCCCCTAGCCAAAACAGTGCTCTACCCCCGCAGGTAATACTTGAGGCACTACCTAAATAGTTTTCGGAGAGAACCAGCTATCTCCAAGTTTGTTTAGCCTTTCACCCCTATCCACAGCTCATCCGCTAATTTTGCAACATTAGTCGGTTCGGACCTCCAGTACCTGTTACGGCACCTTCATCCTGGCCATGGATAGATCACTTGGTTTCGGGTCTACACCCAGCGACTGAATCGCCCTATTCGGACTCGGTTTCCCTACGCCTTCCCTATTCGGTTAAGCTTGCCACTGAATGTAAGTCGCTGACCCATTATACA
>JAUJFZ010000001.1:0-87500 GCA_030441535.1 Betaproteobacteria bacterium LSUCC0117 | reverse complement strand
GTGGCTGGTCGTCCTCTCAGACCAGCTATAGATCGTCGGCTTGGTGAGCCTTTACCCCACCAACTACCTAATCTAACATCGGCCGCTCCAATCGCGCGAGGCCCGAAGGTCCCCCGCTTTCATCCATAGATCGTATGCGGTATTAGCACAGCTTTCGCTGCGTTATCCCCCACGACTGGGCACGTTCCGATGCATTACTCACCCGTTCGCCACTCGCCATCAGGTGCAAGCACCTATGCTGCCGTTCGACTTGCATGTGTAAAGCATACCGCCAGCGTTCAATCTGAGCCAGGATCAAACTCTTTAGTTCGATCTTGAAATTTTTTGCTAGCCAACTGCACGCCTAAGCGAACAACCAAACTAGCCACTCATTAAAAACGGAATTGAAGAAAACTTCAATTTTTACTGTTAATGAGCGTTTGTGTTCCGAAGAACTGTCAGTACTTGACTAACTTCAAACGCCCACACTTATCGGCTGTAGTTTGTTAATGAACCAACTACTTCAGACACCTCAACCACCACCTCTCGGTAGCTATCAAACTGTCTTCTGTTTTATCGTCTTCGCCGCGATCAGCGAAGCCCTCGATTATGACACACTTTTTTGAATCCACAGAAAATATTTTTAAATATTTTACTAAGCACTCAAAAAACTATGCTCTGCAACCAGATGCATTCATCCACTACAGAGAAACAAACGCCCCGAGGTATAACCTTGGGGCGTTGTTCAGATAGAAGCCTGACGATGTCCTACTTTCACACAGGAACCTGCACTATCATCGGCGCTGACGCGTTTCACTGTCCTGTTCGAGATGGGAAGGAGTGGTACCACGTCGCTATGGTCATCAGGCATAACGGGTTGTCTGGGCAGTTTGCTACATAGCAGGCGCACTACCCAGACGAATTCATAGAGTCTTAATCAGCTGTCTTTTTGACTGCGCCACGAATGGGCATACATAACAAGGAATCGAGTTCCTGTTTTATTACTGTTGAGTGGTGCTGGTCATATTGTTATGACTCACACGCTCAAAGTTATAGGGTCAAGCCTCACGAGCAATTAGTACTGGTTAGCTTAACGCATTACTGCGCTTCCACACCCAGCCTATCAACGTCCTGGTCTTGAACGACTCTTTAGGGGGCTCAAGGCCCCGGCAGATCTCATCTTAGAACGAGTTTCCCGCTTAGATGCTTTCAGCGGTTATCTCTTCCGCACTTAGCTACTCGGCAATGCCACTGGCGTGACAACCGATACACCAGAGGTGCGTCCACTCCGGTCCTCTCGTACTAGGAGCAGGCTTCTTCAAATCTGCAGCGCCCACGGAAGATAGGGACCAAACTGTCTCACGACGTTTTAAACCCAGCTCACGTACCTCTTTAAATGGCGAACAGCCATACCCTTGGGACCGGCTACAGCCCCAGGATGAGATGAGCCGACATCGAGGTGCCAAACACCGCCGTCGATATGAACTCTTGGGCGGTATCAGCCTGTTATCCCCAGAGTACCTTTTATCCGTTGAGCGATGGCCCTTCCATTCAGAACCACCGGATCACTATGTCCTGCTTTCGCACCTGCTCGACTTGTCAGTCTCGCAGTTAAGCACGCTTATGCCATTGCACTATCGTCACGATGTCCGACCGTAACTAGCGTACCTTCGAACTCCTCCGTTACACTTTGGGAGGAGACCGCCCCAGTCAAACTGCCTACCATGCACGGTCCCCGATCCCGATTAGGGACCTAGGTTAGAACCTCAAACACACCAGGGTGGTATTTCAACGTTGGCTCCACTAGAACTAGCGTCCTAGCTTCAAAGCCTCCCACCTATCCTACACAGATCTGTTCAAAGTCCAATACAAAGCTACAGTAAAGGTTCATGGGGTCTTTCCGTCTTTCCGCGGGGAGATTGCATCATCACAAACATTTCAACTTCGCTGAGTCTCTGGAGGAGACAGTGTGGCCATCGTTACGCCATTCGTGCAGGTCGGAACTTACCCGACAAGGAATTTCGCTACCTTAGGACCGTTATAGTTACGGCCGCCGTTTACTGGGACTTCGATCAAGAGCTTGCACCCCATCAATTAATCTTCCAGCACCGGGCAGGCGTCACACCCTATACGTCCACTTTCGTGTTTGCAGAGTGCTGTGTTTTTAATAAACAGTCGCAGCCACCTATTCTTTGCAACCCCTTTGGGCTCCCCTTGTACAGGTTCACCTACTGAGGGCACACCTTCTCCCGAAGTTACGGTGTCAATTTGCCGAGTTCCTTCTCCAGAGTTCTCTCAAGCGCCTTAGAATACTCATCTCGCGCACCAGTGTCGGTTTGCGGTACGGTCGTTACAAGCTGAAGCTTAGTGGCTTTTCCTGGAAGCAGGGTATCACTCACTTCGTGTGCAAGCACACTCGTTATCACCCCTCATCTTAGCCCGGCGGATTTGCCTACCAGGCATGACTACAGGCTTGAACCAACATATCCAACAGTTGGCTGAGCTAACCTTCTCCGTCCCCACATCGCACTTGTAATCGGTACAGGAATATTAACCTGTTTCCCATCAGCTACGCATCTCTGCCTCACCTTAGGGGCCGACTCACCCTACGCCGATGAACGTTGCGTAGGAAACCTTGCGCTTACGGCGAGGGGGCTTTTCACCCCCTTTAACGCTACTCATGTCAGCATTCGCACTTCTGATACCTCCAGCATCCTTCACAAGACACCTTCACAGGCTTACAGAACGCTCTCCTACCACTTGCAATAAATTGCAAATCCGCAGCTTCGGTAACTGGCTTAGCCCCGTTACATCTTCCGCGCAGGACGACTCGATCAGTGAGCTATTACGCTTTCTTTAAATGATGGCTGCTTCTAAGCCAACATCCTGACTGTTTTAGCCTTCCCACTTCGTTTCCCACTTAGCCAATTTTAGGGACCTTAGCTGGCGGTCTGGGTTGTTTCCCTCTTGAGTCCGGACGTTAGCACCCGGTGCTCTGTCTCCCAAGCTGTACTCTGCGGTATTCGGAGTTTGCCTTGGTTTGGTAAGTCGCCATGACCCCCTAGCCAAAACAGTGCTCTACCCCCGCAGGTAATACTTGAGGCACTACCTAAATAGTTTTCGGAGAGAACCAGCTATCTCCAAGTTTGTTTAGCCTTTCACCCCTATCCACAGCTCATCCGCTAATTTTGCAACATTAGTCGGTTCGGACCTCCAGTACCTGTTACGGCACCTTCATCCTGGCCATGGATAGATCACTTGGTTTCGGGTCTACACCCAGCGACTGAATCGCCCTATTCGGACTCGGTTTCCCTACGCCTTCCCTATTCGGTTAAGCTTGCCACTGAATGTAAGTCGCTGACCCATTATACAAAAGGTACGCAGTCACCCCTTACGAGGCTCCTACTTTTTGTAAGCATACGGTTTCAGGATCTATTTCACTCCCCTCCCGGGGTTCTTTTCGCCTTTCCCTCACGGTACTTGTTCACTATCGGTCGATGATGAGTATTTAGCCTTGGAGGATGGTCCCCCCATATTCAGACAGGATTACACGTGTCCCGCCCTACTTGTCGTTAACTCAGTACCACACGTTGCTTTTCACGTACGGGGCTATCACCCGCTATGGCCGACCTTTCCAAGTCGTTCCGTTAAACATCGTGCTATCACTAACAGGCTCTTCCGATTTCGCTCGCCACTACTATCGGAATCTCGGTTGATTTCTTTTCCTCGAGCTACTGAGATGTTTCAGTTCACCCGGTTCGCCTCCTGAGCCTATGTATTCAGCTCAGGATACCCCTAAGGGTGGGTTTCCCCATTCAGACACCTCCGGATCAAAGCTTATTTGCCAGCTCCCCGAAGCTTTTCGCAGGCTATCACGTCTTTCGTCGCCTATCATCGCCAAGGCATCCACCATATGCTCTTATTCACTTGACCCTATAACTTTGAATTCTCTAGCCACCGCACAAGGCAGCAACCAAGAAACACCCAAAGCCAAAATCAAGGAACGAATTCACGTTATATATGCCGTATTCAATTCAACGCACACATCCACTAAACAACAAGTGCTTAGCAAACACATACGCCAATCGAAATATTCGTTGACGCAATCAAAAAAATTGTCGCTGATAGTTAATTTGCACTTTAAACCTTTACGAATTAGTGCAACTATCAGCAACGCTGATTTCGACTCTATGAATTTTTAAAGAACAGCCGCGCTATTGAATCAATAGCCTCGTCATTGCCCAATCAAGATTGAACAACACACAAACACCCTACGTGAATCACGCAAGAGGCTTGTGCATTGAATCTCAACACAACATACAGCGATAAGTAATTGGTGGAGGATGACGGGATCGAACCGACGACCCCCTGCTTGCAAAGCAGGTGCTCTCCCAGCTGAGCTAATCCCCCGATATCCAGCAGTCGATGGGATGGTGGGTCTGGTTGGTCTCGAACCAACGACCCCCGCCTTATCAAGACGGTGCTCTAACCAACTGAGCTACAGACCCAAGCCGGTCGCAACTGGTGCGCCAACATTCGTCTGCCTTGAAGCAAAGCTCCACAGCTTCATGCTAGCCCAACGGCAACAACCTTCCAACAACCGATAAGTGTGGACGCCTGAAATCAGCTTCACTGATTTTTCCAGAAAGGAGGTGATCCAGCCGCACCTTCCGATACGGCTACCTTGTTACGACTTCACCCCAGTCACGAACCCCGCCGTGGTAATCGCCCCCCTTGCGGTTAGGCTAACTACTTCTGGCGAGACCCGCTCCCATGGTGTGACGGGCGGTGTGTACAAGACCCGGGAACGTATTCACCGTGACATTCTGATCCACGATTACTAGCGATTCCGACTTCACGCAGTCGAGTTGCAGACTACGATCCGGACTACGACTGGCTTTATGGGATTAGCTCCCCCTCGCGGGTTGGCAACCCTTTGTACCAGCCATTGTATGACGTGTGTAGCCCTACCCATAAGGGCCATGAGGACTTGACGTCATCCCCACCTTCCTCCGGTTTGTCACCGGCAGTCTCATTAGAGTGCCCAACTAAATGTAGCAACTAATGACAAGGGTTGCGCTCGTTGCGGGACTTAACCCAACATCTCACGACACGAGCTGACGACAGCCATGCAGCACCTGTGTTACGGCTCTCTTTCGAGCACCAAGCCATCTCTGGCAAGTTCCGTACATGTCAAGGGTAGGTAAGGTTTTTCGCGTTGCATCGAATTAAACCACATCATCCACCGCTTGTGCGGGTCCCCGTCAATTCCTTTGAGTTTCAACCTTGCGGCCGTACTCCCCAGGCGGTCAACTTCACGCGTTAGCTTCGTTACTGAGAAAGTAAATTCCCAACAACCAGTTGACATCGTTTAGGGCGTGGACTACCAGGGTATCTAATCCTGTTTGCTCCCCACGCTTTCGTGCATGAGCGTCAGTACAGGTCCAGGGGGCTGCCTTCGCCATCGGTGTTCCTCCGCATATCTACGCATTTCACTGCTACACGCGGAATTCTACCCCCCTCTACCGTACTCTAGCCTTGCAGTCACAAGCGCAATTCCCAGGTTAAGCCCGGGGATTTCACGCCTGTCTTACAAAACCGCCTGCGCACGCTTTACGCCCAGTAATTCCGATTAACGCTTGCACCCTACGTATTACCGCGGCTGCTGGCACGTAGTTAGCCGGTGCTTATTCTTACGGTACCGTCATTAGCGCACTTTATTAGAGCGCGCCGTTTCGTTCCGTACAAAAGCAGTTTACAACCCGAGGGCCTTCTTCCTGCACGCGGTATTGCTGGATCAGGCTTTCGCCCATTGTCCAAAATTCCCCACTGCTGCCTCCCGTAGGAGTCTGGACCGTGTCTCAGTTCCAGTGTGGCTGGTCGTCCTCTCAGACCAGCTATAGATCGTCGGCTTGGTGAGCCTTTACCCCACCAACTACCTAATCTAACATCGGCCGCTCCAATCGCGCGAGGCCCGAAGGTCCCCCGCTTTCATCCATAGATCGTATGCGGTATTAGCACAGCTTTCGCTGCGTTATCCCCCACGACTGGGCACGTTCCGATGCATTACTCACCCGTTCGCCACTCGCCATCAGGTGCAAGCACCTATGCTGCCGTTCGACTTGCATGTGTAAAGCATACCGCCAGCGTTCAATCTGAGCCAGGATCAAACTCTTTAGTTCGATCTTGAAATTTTTTGCTAGCCAACTGCACGCCTAAGCGAACAACCAAACTAGCCACTCATTAAAAACGGAATTGAAGAAAACTTCAATTTTTACTGTTAATGAGCGTTTGTGTTCCGAAGAACTGTCAGTACTTGACTAACTTCAAACGCCCACACTTATCGGCTGTAGTTTGTTAATGAACCAACTACTTCAGACACCTCAACCACCACCTCTCGGTAGCTATCAAACTGTCTTCTGTTTTATCGTCTTCGCCGCGATCAGCGAAGCCCTCGATTATGACACACTTTTTTGAATCCACAGAAAATATTTTTAAATATTTTCTGCTTCATCTTGCTGCGCTAGTCGGGGCTTTGACACTCAGACTGGCGCCGCTTTGCGTTGCCACTTCTTTTCACCGCTTGTGAGCAACGAAGCCTTGCAGTTTACACCAGATTTTTAGGGGCCGTCAATTTTTTTGAAAAAAGATATAGGGTGATTTGGCCGGCAACAAAATCGCAACACCCGCGGGATTCGTGAACCCGCAACCCCGCCCTTGAAGATGAGGGACACTACAGGGTTGGACAACACCACTGTTCGGCATTTGGCTTCAACCGCCACTCGGACCAGTAACGCATCTCTTTATATATGGCACTCATTTCCCTCAACCAAGCTTACCTCGCATACGGTCATGTCGCACTGCTCGACCACTGCGATTTTTCACTGGAGGCACAGGAGCGCATCGGTTTGATTGGACGCAATGGGACGGGCAAATCCTCCATGCTCAAGATACTCGCCAACATGGAGCGGCCTGATGATGGGGATGTACAGCGTCAATTGGGGGTCCGTGTGGCGTACGTTGCGCAAGAGCCGTTGCTGGACACGACGCACACCATTTTTGAGTCAGCCAGCGTCGGCCTGACAGAGGTCAAGGCGGCACGGGACAAGTACCTCAGTGGCGACGCTGACAGCGATTTGGATCGCCTGCAGACAATCATTGAGTCGCTGGATGGCTGGAATTGGGAGCAACGCGTTTCCGAAACCTTGCAGCGTTTGCGATTAGACCCCGACCGCTCGGTCTCTGAGCTTTCAGGGGGTATGCGCAAGCGTGTCGCGCTGGCCCAAGCACTGGTTAGCCGACCCGATATTTTGCTGCTCGACGAGCCGACTAACCATCTGGATATGGACGCGATCGTCTGGCTGGAGGAGTTACTTATCGGCTTCAAAGGCAGCGTGGTAACCATCAGCCACGACCGCGCTTTTTTAAACCGAGTCGTCACCCGTATCGTTGAGCTGGACCGAGGCAAACTGCTGAGCTACCCCGGCAACTTCGAGGCTTACGGCCTACAAAAGGAAGCACAGTTGGCGCAAGAAGCCGTCATCAACGCGAAGGCGGAGAAGCTGTTGGCGCAAGAGGAGGTCTGGGTTCGAAAGGGCGTGGAAGCAAGGCGAACCCGCAGCCAGAGCCGCATCGGTCGCCTGCAGGCGTTGCGCTCGGCACGCTCTGCGCGGCGCGACGTCGTCGGACGGGTGCGTTTAGACATTTCGAGTGCGCAGAGCAGCGGCAAGATCGTGGCCGAGCTCGAGGGCGTTTACAAGCGCTTTGGCGAGGGCGAAGCGCAACGCACCGTGGTCGATAACTTCCACACCACCATCCTACGGGGCGATAAAGTGGGCATCATCGGTCCCAACGGGGCGGGCAAGACTACGTTGCTGAAGATCATCCTGGGGCAGCTGGCTGCGGACGCCGGCAAAGTGCGGTTAGGGACGCAACTGGAGGTAGCCTACTTTGATCAAATGCGAGAACAAATTGACCTCGATGCCACGCTGGAGGACACCATCAGCCCTGGCAGCGAATGGGTTGAGGTGAACGGTCGAAAAACACACGTTAAGAGTTATTTGAGCGACTTTTTATTCTCACCCGCCCGCGCCAGCGCCCCTGTACGCACCCTATCGGGCGGCGAACGCAATCGACTCCTGCTTGCCCGCCTGTTCGCCAAACCCGCCAACGTCTTAGTCCTTGACGAACCCACCAACGATTTAGACATCGATACCCTGGATTTACTCGAAGACGTGTTGGCTCAGTTCAAAGGCACCGTTTTTCTGGTTAGCCACGACCGCGCGTTTTTGGACAATGTCGTCACCAGCACCATCGTGAACGAGGGCCCCGGTATCTGGCGTGAATACGAAGGCAGCGTTGAAGACTGGATCACGCAATCCGAGCGCGCCGCTCAATGGGCAGAGACACGCCAAAGCGCGGTCACGCTCGGCAGCATGGCGGCTGAAAAGTCGTCGCCATCAACCGCGGCCACCACCGCAGTGTCCGCAGAAAAAACCACTGCGACACCCGCCAAACGAAAGCTCTCGTACAAAGAGCAGCGTGAACTCGAAGCGCTCCCGAATACCATCACAGCGTTGGAGCAAGAACATACGACCATCACCGCGCAACTCGACAATGGTGCGCTATTTGGAACCGATGTCGCGCTGGCCACGCAACTGACCCAGCGCTTGACCGCCATCGACGATGCCCTACTCGAGGCACTGGAACGCATGGAGGCCCTTGGGGGCTAACGCCACATGACGCTCGCCGAATACACCGCACTGTTGTTGTTAGGAATAGCGGTCTCCTTCACGCCCGGACCCAACACAGCCCTTTCCGCCACCATGGGTGCACAAGGGGGGCTCAAAAGTGCCTTGCCATTTGTCATCGGCGTACCCTTTGGTTGGGGCTTGCTGCTAACCAGCAGCGTCCTGGGTATCAGCGCAGTTTTGGCCAACGTGGCAAGCGCGCGACTGGGCGTCGCCATTTTGGGTACAGGCTATCTGCTGTGGTTAGCCAAGCGCTTGGCGACTGCGCCCGCTTTGCCCGCTGACACACCAGCGGAAGCGCAAGCGCCCACGGTCGGATTCAAGGGTGCGGTCGCGTTGCAGTTTGTGAATATCAAGGCGTGGATGTTATCATTCAGCATCGTGGCGGGCTGGCTTTCTGGACCAGCGGCGACGCTTGAGCGGTTTGTCGTGGTCTTGCCCACCTTGATGGCGTTCGCTTTTTTCAGCAATCTGCTTTACGCCTGGATCGGCGCCGCACTCCGGCAATGGTTGCGACAAGGCAAACGCCTGAAACGCTTCAACCAAACCATGGCTGGCGTGCTTTGCGTCACCGCGTTTTGGATGCTGAAACCCTACCTGTAAAGTGCAATGTCCCCCAATCAAACCAGCGCCCAACACCGCCAGAATGAGCTGAAAGGTTACTTCCTGGGCTTCCTGGGGGTCGCGATTTTTTCGGCAACACTGCCCGTAACCAAGCTGGCTGTGGGCACCGATGCCAGCCCCCTCATGAGCGGTCAATTCGTCGCATTCGCGCGGGCCGTAATTGCAGGCACGCTGAGCCTGTTGTGGTTGCTTTGGGTAAGACCTGCCATCCCCAAAGGACGTGACTGGTTGCTGCTCGCCGTGACCGCCTGCGGAGTGGTCTTTGGTTTTCCATTACTCACCAGCCACGCCATGCGTTACGTCGACGGCACACACGCCAGTGTTGTGTTGGGCCTGATGCCGCTGGCCACAGCCCTATGCGGCGCGCTGGTGTACCGCCGCAGTCCACCAAGTGCCTTCTGGCTGGCCAGCTTAGCGGGTTGTGGTTTGGTCATGGCGTTCACCATCTGGCGTGGCCAGGGAGAGCTGGGCGCCAACGCCATAGGCTTGTCATTTGCCGACGTCATGTTGTTCGGTGCAGTCGTTTTAGGCGCCATTGGATACGCCAGTGGTGCGGCATTGGCCAAACGGCACCGTTCCGAAACTGTGATCAGTTGGGCGCTAGTGATCAGCCTGCCGCTTACAACCATCGGCGCGTGGCACAGTGCGCCAACGGCGCCGATGCCGCCTGTCGCCTGGGTCGCGCTGGGCTATGTGGCTTTGTTTTCCATGTGGATTGGCTTTTTTGCCTGGTACCGTGGCTTGGCTTTGGGCGGCGTCATGGGAGTGAGTCAGGTCCAATCGTTGCAGCCATTCTTGGGCATCTTGGTCTCAATTCCCCTGCTGGGTGAGGCGTGGTCGTGGGTCACGATTGCATTCGCCTCAGCGGTGGTTGTCACGGTTTACATTGCCAAGAAGTGTCTTGCGACCTGAGAATCACGATATGGGAACCTTGACACTCGTACGCCATGGCCAAGCCTCTTTTGGAGCCGCCAATTACGATCAACTGAGCACCGTGGGTGAACTGCAAAGCGCGCGTCTAGGCGCCTATTTGGCGCAACAATCGCTGCGGTTTGACGCCGTCTACCACGGCAGCTTGCAGCGACATCACCAAACGTGGGCCGGTATCGCTACGCATCTGCCCATCGAAGGAAACACTGTTCATTGCCGACCCGGCTTGAATGAGTTTGACGGCGGCGCACTCATCCGTGCACAACGCGTATCGGCGGGAGAACCCGGCCTCGTCCCGACCGATTACAAAGCCCACTTCAGGGCACTTCGCAACGGTTTGAAAGCATGGATGGCAGCCGAGCTGACGGTGCCAGAGATGCCCACCTACGCCAGCTTCCGCCAAGGCGTATTGGCTGTGATCGAAGAAATAAAAAACGCGCACCCAGACGAACGCGTTTTGGTGGTGAGCAGTGGTGGGCCAATCTCAACGGTTGTCGGTGCGATTTTGGAAACACCCACCCACAAAACAATCGATATCAACTACCAAATTTACAACACCGCGCTGACCACGTTTAACGTCTCCGGATCGGGGCTGCGGTTGTCGTCATTCAACGCCACGCCACACCTCGACGCGGCGGCAGATGCGCCGCTGTTTACCTACGCCTAGCGCCGCAAGGTTGTAGCGGGCAGTCCATCGATGTCTGTAAACAAATCAACCAGGCTTCTGGCGGCCGCATCAATCACTTGTTGACCTTTTTCAGCCGTGGCGCGTTGGGCATTTCCAACCGCACCGCTGGGATTGAGGTCTTGCATCTGCCAAGCGAATTTCGCGCTCTTCCCATTACCCAAGACCCGCGTCGTCCGTGCACGATCCTCTGAGGTAGAGGGGAAGCTTTCGGCCAACGCCATGTTCACGCGCTCGGGTGAGATCGCCAACATCATTGACGTTTCAATGTCTCCCGCGTGGATGCCGAAACGGTACTCATGGGCATCAAACAACGCCTCCACGCTAGCCCCTAGTGGCAAATTGAACCAATTGACACTCACCACCAACATACCCAATCGGTTGCGCAAATCCCGCGCGACCAGATCCATCGCGCCCACTTGTCCGCCGTGGGCATTGAACAAAACCAGTTTCCGCACGCCACTCGCGTGAACCGACTCGCCGATCTCAGTCCACGAACGAATCAGCGTCTCACTGGACAAAGACAAAGTGCCTGCAAACCGCGCGTGCTCGGGGCTAAAGCCCACCGGCAACAGCGGGAGCGCTAAGACCGATGGCCGAATCGCCTCCGCCGCAGCCAATCCCAACGCCCGATTCAACACCGCCGTCGCCAAATCACTGTCAACGGATAGCGGCAGGTGCGGGCCGTGTTGCTCAGTCGCACCAACGGGCAACACCGCGATCAAACGCTCGCGATCAAGCGCCGCCAAAGCGGGGGATGAGAGGTCCGCCCACTGCCCGTGTCGGATAGGATGGTGTGAAGCTTCTGACATAGATGCCAAGTGTAGCCAGCTCCGGCGGCCGATAATAGCCTCCCCGGAACTAAGCCAGTCTTACAGACTCCGATTTCACACTGTTTTTAACGAATCACACCATGTTGCGCCAAAGCCTCTTACTCACGATACGCCGCCGCGTGCTGGCTGCGACGCTGATTTTGGCTTGTGCCGTATGGCTAATACCGTCAGCCTTCGCGCAGAGCACCAACTTCAACGCCCTCAATGCGCTCGGGATCACCACTGGGGCGGATACGGCACAGCAAACAGACGCCTTCACAGCGGCCGCCGTATCCAGCGGGCAAACCAGCGCCCGTCTGATCGCCTGGGCGCCCAAAAGCATCACAGCCGGCGAGACCGTCTGGTTGGGGCTCGAGATTGCGCATCAACCGCACTGGCACACCTACTGGAAAAACAGCGGCGACTCTGGGCTACCCACCGAACTCGCGTGGACCTTACCCACCGGTTGGAATGCAGGTGAATTGGCATGGCCGACGCCCAAGAAGTTTCAGCTAGGCCCCTTGGCCAACTACGGTTTCGACGGCACCGTGCTGCTGCCAACCCCGGTTCAGATCAATGACCGGCCAGCGGCGGGCTCCGACTTCACCGTCAAACTGACCGCCAATTGGTTGGTGTGCAAAACCGAATGCATCCCAGAGGAAGCCCGTTTCGAGCTCACCATTCCTTCGCAAACCACCTCCACCGCGCGTGGGCGTCACGCTACCGCCTTCGAAGCCGCATTGGCACGTACACCAGCAAGCGACCCCGCACTGACGATGACCGCGCGCATCAAGGTCGAGGACCCCACCCAGCTTCAATGGGCCGTTACGGGCTTACCGGCTGATTGGCGGGGCAAAGCACTCGAACTGTTCCCCGAAACAACCGGGCTGATTGCCCCCGGTAGCCCATGGTCTGCTTCGTGGGATGCCGCGACCCAAGGGCAATGGACGGCAACAACGCCACTGAACCCCTTTCGCAGCGAGTCACCGCGCAGCTTTGATGTGGTTGTGGCCCTGACCGGCTTGGCCGATGGTGAGCCTGCGCCGCGTGGTCTCAAAACGCGGGTTTATTTTGAAGGCGAGTGGCCGCCGGTTGCCAAACCCGTCGAGGTCAGCCCCGAATTGGCCGCGGCACTGGCGGCATCTGCCAACGGTACGGACGTCGACACGAGTTTGACGGCTTGGCTTTTGGCGTTGATCGGCGCTTTCATAGGCGGCATATTGCTCAACCTCATGCCCTGCGTATTCCCGGTATTGGCGCTCAAGGTGTTGACCTTCGCCGAATCCTCAGCCGCTGATACCCGTAGCCACCGCCTCAATGGCCTGGGTTACACCGCCGGCGTGGTGCTCTCCTTCGCGCTGTTGGGCGCCGCGCTATTGGCACTACGCAACGCGGGTGACTTGCTGGGGTGGGGTTTTCAACTGCAAAATCCGTGGCTGGTCGGTACGCTGTCTGTGCTCTTCACGCTCATCGCATTGAATTTGCTGGGTGTCTTCGAGGTCGGTAACTGGCTGCCGCAAGGCCTCGCCAATGCGCGCGCCAAAAACCCAACCACTGATGCGTTTTTGTCTGGCGTTTTGGCCACGGCAGTCGCGTCACCATGCACCGCACCATTCATGGGTGCTTCCCTCGGGCTCGCCATCGCATTGCCAACTGCTCAGGGCTTGGGGGTGTTTATAGCGGTCGGTTTGGGGATGGCCAGCCCCTACTTGCTGGCGAGTTGGGTCCCCGCAGTCGCCCGTTGGCTGCCGCGTCCGGGCGCTTGGATGGTTGCATTCAAGCAGCTGATGGCGTTTCCTATGATGGCCACTGTGGTTTGGTTATTGTGGGTCTTCGGGCAACAAACCAGTCTGAACAGCGCAGCGGCATTGCTGCTGTGGTTATTGGGTATTGCATGGCTGTTGTGGTCTTGGGCGCAATCGGGTAGTCCCACAGCGCGCCTGATTTGGCGCGGTATTGGCATCACGGTGTTTGCGGCATTCACTTGGCTACTCAACAACCCGTTGGTGCACAGTGATAACGAAACCGGTACAAGCGCCACCACGGCAGCGACAGGCGGCACCGACCTATTAGGAACAGCCGCATTGCCGGGTTCTTGGTTACCGTGGTCAGCTGCTCAGGTCACGAAATCATTAGCTGCGGGGCAGCCTGTATTCGTCGACTTCACCGCCGCGTGGTGCGTGACTTGTCAGGTCAACAAAGCGACTACGCTCACCACGCAAGCGGTGCGAGAGGCCTTCAACGCCAAGGGCGTGATCACCTTGCAGGCCGATTGGACCCGCCGCAACCCCGACATCACAGCCGCGTTGAACGCACTAGGCCGCAACGGCGTTCCCACCTACGCGCTGTATGCACCCGGCGCGGCGCCTGTGGTCCTGAGCGAGCTCATCACCCCCGACGAGGTCAATCGCGTGCTGGCCGTCTTGCCGGACACCAAGGCTCGCCAAAACCCCTAACCCCACCCAACAAGCACCGCCGCGTCGTGCGGAAACTGCGACAATCAAGCCCATGTTTGCACCATTACAAAACGATACCTTTTTGCGCGCTTGTTTGCGTGAGTCCACACCCCACACACCGGTTTGGCTGATGCGCCAAGCGGGGCGTTACCTGGCTGAGTACCGCGAAACGCGTGCCAAAGCGGGCAGCTTCATGGGCTTGGCAACCAACACCGACTTTGCAACCGAGGTCACGCTACAGCCCCTCGAGCGATTCCGGCTCGACGCTGCAATTTTGTTCTCTGACATCCTCACCGTGCCGGACGCCATGGGCTTGGGGTTAAGTTTTGCCATCGGCGAGGGGCCCAAATTTGCCACCGTCGTTCGTGACGAAGCCGCTGTGAATGCACTCGAAGTGCCTGACATGGCCAAGCTCCAATACGTGTTTGATGCGGTCACCTCGATTCGCAAAGCCCTGAACGGTCGGGTGCCTCTAATCGGCTTCTCTGGCAGTCCTTGGACACTGGCTTGCTACATGGTCGAAGGTGCGGGCTCCAGCGACTACCGTTTGGTCAAGACGCTGATTTACCAGCGCCCTGACCTCATGCACCGCATCCTGACGATTAACGCCGATGCCGTGGCCGCCTACCTCAATGCACAAATCGAAGCGGGCGCCCAGGCCGTGATGATCTTTGACAGCTGGGGCGGTGTGCTGGCTGATGCCGAGTTCAAGTCGTTCAGCTTGGCTTATACCCAGCGGGTGCTGTCCAAGGTCCACAAAACATTTGACGGTGACACCATACCCCGTATCGTCTTCACCAAAGGGGGTGGTTTGTGGATGAATGAAATGCAAACACTGGACTGCAATGTTCTGGGTATGGATTGGTCGGTCAATTTGGGTAAAGCGCGTGCGCAACTCGGTGCGACCCATGCCATTCAAGGCAATCTCGACCCCAATGTGCTTTTCGCTTCGCCCGAGCAGGTGGCCGAGCAGGCCAAGGCCGTGTTGGACAGTTTTGGTCAACCGCACATGGGGCAAGGCAAGGGACCGACCCATATTTTCAACCTGGGGCACGGTATCAGCCAATATACCCCGCCTGAGAGTGTGACGGTACTGGTGGATACCGTACACAGTCATTCCAAGGCCATGCGGGCGAAATAAATCAAATTTAACTTGACAAATTTAGGGTTCACCCTAGGGTACTTGTGCACATAAGTACCAAACAACCTCAAAATGCGGCATGCACGGGTAAATCCCACTCAATTCAAGAAAAGTAATAATAGATCATTGTTTTTAAAGGATTTTTAGAATGCTTAAATTTTAAGCATTCTAAGTAAACGCTTGTTTTTAGTCCCTGATCGACGTGTTTGAACAAGCTATCAACAAAGTTATCCACAGAAATTTTGGACATCTTTGGAGCCCTTTCCGAATCAAGCACTTAGCAGAATTTTCAAATTTAAAGATTAAAAAAGAACGCTAAGAGATGTCATATTGGCCCGCGGTCATCGTTGCAACGCCTGCCCACAGCAACGTGGCGCATGCCCTCACCTACCACTGCGAGACGGCTCTACCGGTGGGCTGTTTGGTGCGGGTTCCGCTGGGTAGACGCGACACCCTGGGCATTGTTGCGGCCTGCGACACCCAATGCCCCGAAGGAGTCGATCCGGCATCCGTCAAACCCATCTCGGAGAGTCTGACGGCGCTCCCCCCACTGGGGCCAGACTGGCTGGCACTTGTCGGTTTTGCGGCCAAGTACTACCAACGGGGCTTGGGTGAAGTCGCGTTGGCGGCGCTGCCACCCGAGCTCAAAAAACTCGACCCGACGCAACTGACCCGGCGGCTCACCCGAAACACCAAAATTCGATCGGTCGCTGCCACCGACAACGACACACCCAGCCAAGAGACCCCCGAAGCCAGCCCCGAACAACGCGCGGCACTTGCAGGCATAGCGGGTGCCGACAAACCGGTTCTGCTGTTCGGTGCAACCGGCAGCGGCAAAACCGAGGTTTACTTGCAAGTCGCCGCCGATTGCCTGGCGCAAGACCCCACCGCGCAGATCTTGGTTTTGGTGCCCGAGATCAATCTGACACCGCAACTAGAAGCACGGTTTTTTGACCGTTTCGGCGCCAACCATGTCGTCGCCATGCACAGCGGGCTCACCCCAGCGCAGCGACTACAGAGCTGGTTGAGTGCCCACTTAGGGCATGCGCGGGTGGTGTTGGGCACCCGCATGGCGGTTTTCGCCAGCCTGCCGCGGCTGCAATTGATTGTGGTCGATGAAGAGCACGACCCCAGCTACAAAAGCCAAGAAGGGGCCCGTTACTCGGCACGTGATTTAGCCATTTACCGCGCCCACACGCAGCGGAGCTGCCGGGTGATATTGGGCTCGGCAACCCCATCACTCGAAACCTGGCATGCCGCCGGCCAAGGGCGTTACCTGCGATTCGACATGCCCAGTCGCATGGGCGGTGCTGCCCTGCCCACCCTGCGACTGGTCGATATGCAGCGCCAACCCAAACAAACCGTTCTGGCACAACCGCTGATCGAGGCCATTGTTGAACGGGCACAGAACGGTGAGCAAAGCTTACTGTTGCTAAACCGGCGGGGTTATGCACCCGTTCTGAGTTGCGGCGCCTGCGCCTGGAAGAGTGACTGCCCGCATTGCAGTGCCTTTCGGGTGTTTCATAAATCAGACCGTAGCCTGCGGTGTCACCATTGCGGCCTCGCTGAGCGGGTGCCCCATGCCTGTCCGCAGTGCGGCAACGTGGACATTCAAACCGTTGGCCGTGGCACCGAGCAGCTCGAAGAACTCGTCGCCGGCTTGCTGGCACACGCCGCGAAGGCCGATGGCACGCCATTAAAAGTGGGCCGTTTGGACGCTGATACCGCAAAGGGCAAGGGCCAGCTCGATGCGCATCTCGCTGCCATGCACGGCGGTGCTTGGGATGTCTTGGTCGGCACGCAAATGGTGGCCAAGGGGCATGACTTTCGGCGGATCACCTTGGTCGCCGCCATTAACCCCGATGGCGGTTTATACGCCAGCGACTTCCGTGCGCCCGAGCGCTTGTTCGCCTTACTGATGCAAGCCGCAGGCCGGGCAGGCCGTGACGCGGGGTTTGGCTCACGAGCGGAGATGTGGGTTCAAACGTGGCACCCTGATCACCCGTTATTCGCCGCGTTGCGCCACCACGACTATGCCGGCTTTGCCGCGCGAGAATTGGCCGAGCGTGAGGCCGCGACCTTACCGCCCTACGCGGCGCAAGCCCTGCTGCGCGCGGATGCCAAAACGCAGGCTGCTGCGCAAGATTTTTTGAATGCGGCCAAAGCGCAGGGGCAGGCGTTGGCGGATGCCGTCGGCGTCGATCTCTACCCTGCTGTGCCCCTAACCATTGCGCGCATCGCCAATGTCGAACGCGCGCAATTGTTGGTGGAATGCGCCAACCGCGCGGTGTTGCAGCGTTTTTTGAGCCAGTGGCAGCAGGATCTTCATGCCCTGCGGGCCACAGCCCAGGGACGCGGCATCATCCGCTGGGCGATTGACGTCGACCCGCTGGCTATTTGAGCGCTTCGAGCTCCATGCGCAATTGGTAGGCACGGGTGGTGGTGTCCATGGCGACGTCAGCCCAGGTTACGACCTGGCCTTGCGGGACAGGGCGGATCACCTTCACATCGTGCGCAAGGCCCAAGGGTACGCCACCCAATTGAACCGATTTGCTACTGGGTAACAGTTTGCCCCACACGGTGTAGCCGCCTTCACCGTCCAAGGTGTCCCCGGGTTTCAAGTCGCGTTTGGCTGCAGCCACCACGTCGGCGTTCCAGCCAATGGCAACGCCTGTTGGCTCACCGCGCAAGGCGACGCTGGCCACCGACATACCCACCTCAAGGCCAATCAGGTGCCACCGCTTGTAAAGCGTGAAGTACCGGCCACTGGGATCGGTGTGGGCGTTGTACTCTTCAAAACAGTTCTTAATGTAGTCCGTTTCTGCCTCAACCGTGACCCACACCCCCATGCGGATGTCATAGGGAATCTTGCGGCCATCGGCCTCTAGGCTGGAGATCACCTCCACCATGCCCTTTTGCTCAAGCACGCCGCCCTCACTGATGGGGCGGGTGACGTAAGGAATATCTTCCACGCTTGCTGGCGGGTACAACAAACCATTACTCGGCACCTGCAAGCCGGTTGCGTTGGAGACCGCAGTGCTCTCGATGGCGGGCTTAGAGCCATCTAAGAAGCTGTTGAACATTTTCGGATTCAAACCACCCCGCGCTGCTTGCTCGGGCGTGAGGCCGTAGTAGCCCCATACGGTCTCTGGTGTGCTGTTACAAAAGTGCGGCAGCCACTTGTGCCCGCGACCCGCCGCCACAACCGGGAAACCGCAGGTCCGCGCCCAGTCCACCAAATCGCAAATCATGGCCGGTTGATCACCGTAGGCCAGCGAGTAAACAACACCGGCTTGCGCCGCGCGGCGCGCCAACAACGGCCCACAAAACGCATCCGCCTCGACGGTCACGTTCACCACGTGTTTGCCATGGGCGAAGGCCTCTAAGCAGTGGTCAACGGCGGCAATCGGATGACCTGTGCACTCGACCACCACATCGATCGCGGGATGGCTCACCAGCGCTTTCCAATCCTCGGTGATGTGGGTGTCACCATTTTTAACCGCGGCATCGAGCGAGACGGCCTCTGTGCGCGCCACATCCCACCCCACGCGCGCCAAATTCGTCCGCGCGGCGGCTGGTGACAAGTCGGCAATACCCACCAAATGCACGCCCGGTGTGCGGGGGATTTGCGACAGGTACATCGAGCCGAATTTGCCGGCGCCAATCAGGCCCACACGAATCGGTTTGCCATCGGCTTGGCGCTTCAACAGCTGCTGGTGCAAGCTCATGCTGCGTGCTCCTCGGTGGCGCCAATCACATCCATCGATGTCTCGAGGGCGCTGGCAGGCAGGCCATTTTTCCAAGGGGTGTCGACAGGATAGTCTTTCACCAAGCAATCGTCAGGCAAGCACTCGATCGGCGTGAAGTCACGATGGGCGATGTACTCCGGGCGCTTGAAGCGCCGGATGTGATTACTCACTGCACACAAGCTCAGGTAGACCGCCACGCGGTTCCAAGGTGACATGTTCGAGCCAGAGGCATGCACCAAGCAGCTGTGGAATAAAATCATCGAACCAGCAGGTCCCTTGGGGCTCACGATGCCGGCGGGCTGGTAGCGACCGTCAGCGTCGTAGCCGCCTTTGCCACCCGCGCGCTCAACCAACTGGCTGATCAGATTGTTATCAACCGTCCAAAGCGGGTAGCTGGTGGTGGTGAGGTCGTGCTTGGCATCGATGACACCCTTTTTGTGACTACCGGGAATGAACATCAAAGGTCCGTTGAAGTCATTCACATCGTCCAAAAAGATCGCCACGTTCATGGCGCGCTCGGTGGGCATCATGTCGTCATTCAGCCAGGTACCGTAGTCTTGGTGCCATTGCCACACGTCGCCTTCAAAACCCATCTTGCCGTTGATTTTGAATTGGTGCATGTACAGCTTTTCGCCAAACAACGACTCGACCGGCTCGATCATGCGGGGGTGGCGGGCGAGGCGCGCAAACGGCTCGCTGATCAGGTGGGCGGCGAAGTTGGTGCGAACCGCGTTGCGGCCTTTTTCGCGCACGTTGTAAGCCTCTTGGCGGCTGTACAACTCGGGGACCGCTTCGGTTAATTTGCGGGTCTCTTCAGGGGTGAATTGACCGGGGAAAAACAAGTACCCATCGCGGTCAAACTGGGCCAGTTGCTCAGGGGTTAGTGTCATGCGTTGTCTCCTGGTGGGGTTAATCAGTGAACGTTTAAACCAGCGCTCAGGCAGCACTGGCAAGTGTGAGTTTTTCAACCATGAGGGTGCCCGCGCGTTCGCCATGGCCGGCGACCAGGGCCTCGGCTTTGGCGACATCGCCCGCAGCGATGGCTTTGGCGATCGCGGCGTGTTCGTCCCACACCGTGTCGCGCTGGCCAGACTCCTGCAAAACGGCTCCCATCACACGGCGCACATGCTGCCAATGGTGGCCAGCGGTCTGCGCAATCAGGGGGTTTTGTGAAGCTTCATAAATGGCATGGTGGAACGCCATGTCGGCGTCAATCATGGCCTGTACGTCTTTGCCCAGTGCCGCCTTGCGACCCTGCGCGATGAGCTTTTCGGGGATCACCGCGCGGCGCTGCGCCGCCAACTTAGCAGCCAACGCGTCCAGCGCACCACGCACCTGGTACATCTTGCGCATCCACTCGGGGTCGAGCGCCGTGACCAACACACCACGGCCCTTGGCGTCGGTCACAAAGCCATCCTTTTTCAGCTCTCTTAGGGCCTGCAAAACGGGTTGGCGAGACACCCCCAATTTGATGGCGATGTCCTCTTGCGTGAGTCGAGAGCCGGGCGCCATGGTCCCAGTACTGATGGCATCCAGCAGCGTACGGTAGACCTGATCGACCAGGTCCGGGGCGGTTTTGAGGGGCGATAAAGGAGACATGAGGCGTTAAATTTCTGCATACAGTATACAGAAGATTAACCTCAAGATAGGCCTTTATTCAGCTAGGTCAACAACGCCACTGCGCCTGAGAAGGTGAAGAAAGCCGCCACAGTGGTGACAAGAATAATGCGGGCGATACGGCCGTTATCGGCACCAAACCGTTCGGCTAGCAACGACACATTACTGGCGCTGGGCAACGCGGCAACCAAGACGATGCAGGTGAGCGTGAAGTCGTCAATCGACCACCCGGCCATCTGGGCGCCTTTGCCCAGTAACCACAGCAGCACGGGGTGAACAAACAGCTTGAGCAAGGTGCCCGGCAGGTAATGCGCTTTGGGCATGGGGTGCGCGCTGGTCATCTGTGAACGCGCCAGAACCGCGCCAATAGTGAACAGCGCCACCGGCGATGCCGCGTTGGCGAGTAAGGCAACGGTATCGTCCAAAGGACCCCACAGGCGAATGCTGAATCCGCTCGCCGCCGTACCCAACAGAATCGCCCAAGGCATGGGATTGCTGGCCGCGCGACGCAACGCTTGCCTGGCAGCGCGCCCCGCGCCATCGATACCGGCTCCGTCGAGTCGTGACAGCGCCACACACAGCGAGCTGGTGACGACGATATCAACCAAAATCGTAGCGATTGCTGGCCCCGCAGCGGCAGCGCCCAGCAGCGCGGTGAGCAGTGGCACGCCCATGAACCCCGTGTTGGGAAACGCTGCCACCAAGGCCCCCAGCGACGCGTCATTCCAACCAATCACCCCGCGTTTGGTAATCAAAACGGTCGCCGTCACCATGGTGAGCGCGCAAAACATATAAATGCCGAATACCGCTGGGTTCAACAACTCGGCAACGGGTGTGTTTGCCCCAAATCGAAACAACATGCACGGCACCGCAAAGTACAGCACGAAGCTGTTTAGCCCAGGCACCGCAGACAGTGCCAACCAGCCGACACGGGTGGCAATAAACCCCGCTGCAACGAGCGCGAAAAACGGAAACGTGACGGAGAGTATGTTCAGCATGGCCGGCATTATCGACGCTGAACGGGTGCCCGCGTTGCACATTTGTTACGGAACGGAGGCGGTATGATCAAGTGCTTGCCTGCTATCGGGCTGAATAAAGAAAACCCATGTCTGCAGGTCTGAACGCCGCCCAACTTGAAGCTGTTAACCACGTCCACGGCCCCAGCTTGGTACTAGCAGGGGCGGGTTCGGGCAAGACGCGCGTGATCACCCACAAAATCGCCCATCTCATGGACGGTGGAATGAGCCCCAGCCGTATCGCCGCGATCACCTTTACCAACAAGGCGGCGGCAGAAATGCGCGAGCGCGCCAAGCAACTGGCGGGCAAGCGGGCTGCGGAGGTTTTAATCTGCACCTTCCACGCGTTGGGCGTACGCATGCTCCGTCAGCAAGGCAGCTACGTGGGTTTGAAAGCCCAGTTCTCGATTTTGGACAGTGACGACGTCACCAAAATCATGAAGGATTGCGGCGGCTCAACCGACAACGCCACAGCACGCCAGTGGCAATGGGCGATCAGTGCATGGAAAAACCAAGGGCTCAACTCAGCACAGGCGCTGGCCATCGCCGCCAACGAAGACGAGCGCAGCTGCGCCGTCATCATGGCCCGCTACGAAGAGCGCTTGGCCGCCTATCAAAGCGTTGACTTTGATGACCTCATCTACTTGCCCCTCAAGCTGCTGCGCGAGCACGACGCGGTACGCCAGCACTGGCAACAACAACTGGGGCACGTGTTGGTCGACGAGTACCAAGACACCAACGCCACACAGTACGAGTTACTCAAACTGTTAGTCGGGGAACGCGGGCGCCTAACGGCGGTGGGTGACGATGATCAGTCCATTTACGGCTGGCGCGGTGCGACCTTGGATAACCTCAAAAAGTTACCGGTGGACTACCCCGAGCTCAAGGTCATCACGCTCGAGCAAAACTACCGCTCCACCAGTGCCATTTTGAAAGCCGCCAACAACGTCATTGGCCCCAACCCCAAACTCTTCCCGAAAACCTTGTGGAGCGATTTGGGCGAAGGCGAGCCCGTACGCATTGCCGCCTGCGACAACGAGGACCACGAGGCCGAGCGCGTCGTTGCCCGCATCCAAAGCCTTCGGACCACATCGGCGCACAAATCATTCAAAGACTTTGCAGTGCTGTACCGGGCCAATCACCAGGCACGCGTGTTTGAGAAGGCGTTGCGAAAAGCCGCAATTCCCTACAAGGTCTCCGGTGGCCAGAGCTTTTTTGATCGCGCCGAAATCAAAGACCTCTGCGCTTGGTTACGTCTACTGGTCAACAACGACGACGACCCCGCGTTTTTGCGCACCATCACCACGCCCAAACGCGGTGTCGGTCACACCACGCTGACGCAGTTGGGTGCATTTGCCACCGCGCACAAATTCAGCTTGTTCGAGGCCTTGTTTGCCAACTCCATCACGTCGGCTTTGAGCGCTCGAGCCGTGGGTTCGCTGCATGAATTTGGTCGTTACATCAACGATATGGCATACCGCGCGCGTGGCATTCAAGGCGCCGAAGACGCCAAGGCTTTCATACTGGGTTGGCTCAGCGACATTGGCTACCAGCAACACCTGATGGACGGTGAGGACAGTGAGAAGTTAGCCGCTGCACGCTGGACCAATGTGATGGACTTCGTCGATTGGATGAGCCAGCGATGTGGTGGCACGATTGATGACACCGCTGGTGTCACGATCGAGAGCGAGAAAAAAACCTTGCTCGAGGTGATTCAAACCATCGCCCTGCTATCCACCATTTCGGAGCGCGAACAAGACCAGGACGTCGTCACGCTCTCCACGCTGCATGCCGCGAAGGGTTTGGAGTGGCCACATGTCGTGTTGGCCGGCGTGAATGAGGGCTTACTGCCCTTCAAAACCGACGACGACAGCCTCACCCCCGAGGCCTTGGCGCAACGCTTAGAGGAAGAGCGGCGACTCATGTATGTAGGCATCACCCGCGCACAACGCACGCTGGCGGTCAGCTGGCTGATGCGTCGTAAAAAGGGTCGCGAAACCGTCGCGGGCAAGGCCAGCCGTTTCATCGCCGAAATGGGATTAGAAGAAGCGACCACCAAGGAAGACCCGCGCGAAAAACTCCGCGCCCTGCGCGCCGAGTTCGCCGCCAAGGCCGCTGCGAGTGCGCAGCTGGCTGCCGATACAGAGCCGCTGTCATGACACACCGTTGTATGACCGGTGGAACCGCGGTCCGCATGGGCGTCAGCCTTGTGGGCTGGTAACTTCACATAAATTTACAAACGCGTCACAGAGCGCTCACATCCACTCATTAAATTGAAAACCTCTTCAATGACAAAAAAGGAGTGGTCATGAGACAAGGCATCAAAAACAGCCTCATCACCTTGGGCATTATTGGCGCAATTCCCCTCTCGGCGACCCAGGCATACGCCACCGAGTGGGCACGGGTGATCAATGTGGTACCGGTCTACAAACATGTCCCCGTGACCCAACAGGTGTGCACCACCCAAGAGGTTTTCGTGACATCACAAAAATCAGGCGCGGGCGCATTAATGGGCGCGATCGCAGGCGGCGTGATCGGTAGCCGCTTCGGCAAAGGCGGCGGTAAGAGCGCCGCCACCGCAGTTGGCATTATTGGTGGTGCCATGATTGGCGACCGTATTGAAGCCACGCCCAGCGGGCATAACCAGTCGGTTCAGCGCTGCAACAATGAGACGACCTACCAGATTGTGGCTGACGGCTACCGCGCGACTTACGAATACGCAGGTAAGCACTACGAGGTTCGCACGCCGGACCACCCGGGCGCACGAGTGGCGATCGAAATACTGCCCCGAATCAGACAAAGCAAGCGAGGCGAAAGCCGCTATAAACTAGCGGCACATGAACGCCGTTACCACTGAACCCACGAATCACCAGACACAGCCAACGTCGGGCCTGCCCGCGGCGTTGGTGGTGGCCGCCGGGATCGTCGCGGCCATGCATGTGGGCAAAGTCGCCCCCGCCATACCGGTACTGCAAGCCCAACTTGGCCTCACGTTAGTGCAAGCGGGCTGGTTGCTGTCCCTCTCACAAATGGCGGGCATGCTGACCGCTGTGCTCATCGGTATGGTCGCCGATGGCATTGGCCTGCGGCGTAGCTTACTGACTGGCCTGACCTTGCTGGGATCGCTCAGTTTGCTGACGGGGCTAGCCACCAGTGCCTCGCAGCTGCTCATGATGCGGGCGATTGAGGGGGCCGCAATCCTCATGGTCATCGTGCCAGGTCCTGCTTTGCTACGAACCCTGGTGGACCCCGCGCGGCTCAGCAGCGCGATGGGCTTTTGGGGCACCTTCATGCCCACCGGCACCGCAGCTGCCCTGCTGCTGGGCCCCCCACTCATGGCACACGCCGGTTGGGCCACGTGGTGGACCGCCCTTGGCGGGCTAGCCTTGTTGATGGCGGCCGTATTTGCATTGGGCATACCGCAAGGCGCAAGCCGGGCATTTCAGCTAGACAGCCGCCGACTGATTACCGTCTGGCGCACGCCACAGGTCTGGCGCGTGGCATTGGCCTTTGGCTGTTACAGCGGACAGTGGCTTGTGGTGATTGGCTTTTTACCCACGCTGCTGCAAGGCGGCGGCGCCTCTGCGGCTGCTGCGGGCAGTATGGCCGCTATTGCGAGTGCAGCCAACATTGCCGGCAACCTGGTGGGCGGGCGTTTGCTGCAACGCGGTGTACGCTCACAAAAGGTACTCACCATCGGCTTCGCCGCCATGGCGATTGGCGCGTTCGTGGTCTTCGCGACCCCACCCGCAACGCCGGTCGCAGTCAAGCTGGCAGCGGTGTTGGTATTTTCTGGGGTCGGTGGGATGATCCCGGGATCGTTATTTTCGCTAGCGGTCATAGCTGCCCCAAGCGAGGATACCGCCTCGACCGCGTTGGGGTGGACCACGCAAATGTCCATGCTGGGACAATTTTGCATGCCCCCTGTTGTCGCCGCGCTGGCCACGGCACAGGGTGGTTGGGCTTTGAGTTGGGTGGTAACTGGGGGACTGTGTTTGATGGGCGTGGGATTGGTGAGCTTACGGCGCTCGTAATCCAGTCTTTAACGGCCCGAGCCTTCTGCCGTTGCCGCATCCCGCATTTGTGCCAAATGCACCCAGTCAACGACCTCGCCACTGCTTTGGTAGCCTGTTACGAGCTCTGTCAGCAGTGATTTGATTGCGGGTACATCATTCACACCAACGGCAATATCCAAGGTGTTGAGCTTAGACTCCAGCGTAGCCCACGGCAGGAATTGCTCTTGCGCCTTCATGATACGAGGATGCTGGGTGGTGATGGGGTCATCTCCAATGAGCAGCTCCTCAAAAAGCTTCTCACCAGGACGTAAACCGGTGATTTTGAACTCGATATCACCACTGGGGTTCAGCTCGTCTTTCACCGTCAGACCAGATAACTCCACCATGCGACGCGCTAAGTCAATAATGCGCACGGGTTGGCCCATGTCCAACACGAATACATCGCCGCCTGTCCCCATCGCTCCAGCCTGAATGACCAATTGCGCGGCCTCTGGAATGGTCATAAAGTAGCGCGTGATTTCGGGGTGCGTGATCGTGAGGGGACCACCATCACGTATCTGCTCCCGGAACAGCGGGACTACCGAGCCACTCGAACCCAAGACGTTACCAAACCGTACCATCGTGAAAACCGTACGTATTGACGGAACCGAGCCCGCTTTTGCAATTGCCGCTGGGTTGACCGCTGAAAGCGCCTGCAACAACATCTCGGACAGACGCTTAGTGGCTCCCATAATGTTGGTGGGGCGGACCGCTTTGTCTGTACTAATGAGCACAAAATTAGCTACCCCGTTTCGAATAGCCGCCTCAGCACACACGCGGGTTCCCCACACATTGTTATGCACACCCTCAGCGGGGTTGTGCTCGACGAGCGGCACATGTTTGTATGCGGCTGCATGGTAGACCGTATGGGGCTGCCAAGTGCCCACGATCTCCTCGATACGCGTTTCATCGCAAACGCTGGCCAGCAGCGGCACAATATCAAGCTGTGTCTCGGCATCCGACAAATCGGCAGCTTGCAGACTTTGCACCAATTCTTTGTGAACTTGATAAAGCGCATGTTCATTGGCGTCCACCAACAGCAACCGCTTTGGAACTGTCTGCAATAACTGCCTGCAAAGCTCAGCGCCAATACTACCCCCAGCGCCGGTTACCATCACTGTTTTCCGCCTGTTATTCATGTTCATCAACAGGCCGTTAGGCTTCACTAGTGCGCGCCCCAACAAATCGTCGATATCGAGCTCCCGGACATCCCCCAACGTCACGCGCCCCGCCGCAATGTCATTCAAGCCCGGCAAGGTTCTCACGGCCAATTTATACGGCTTGAGTTGAGCCAAAATCTCAACCCGACGCTGGCGCGAGGCGGACGGTATCGCAAGCAGCACATCAGTAGCCCCGATTTGCTCAATCAGCGCCTCAAGCGTTGACGGGTCGTGAATCCGTAAGCCATTTAAGAGTTGACCATGAAGGCGGCGATCATCGTCTAGAAAGCCAATAACCCGAATCTCATGACTGTTAACCATCCCAGAGGCCAACTGACGCCCAGCGCTTCCAGCGCCATAAATCAAAGCACGAGGTAAGGCGGACTGCCGCAACCGCACCTCGTAAAGACCACCTAGCCAGACACGCGCTGTTGCGCGAGAAGCACCGACGAGGAGGAAAAAAATAATCGGTTGTAGCAGCCCAATGGTTCTGGGAACGCCCTCGATACCCCAAACTGTGAAAATAGCTGCAAAGACAATGCCGTAAAAGAGAGTCGCGTTGGCAACCGCCATTAGGGCGGGCAGTCCGCTGTAACGGAAGATTGCTCGGTACAGTCCGAACCGGATGAATAGCGGGAGTGCCAATGCTATTGAGAAGCTGACCGCTAGCAGAACCGGCCCGGACAGACTGACCACCTCACCGAGGCGGAAATAAAAAGCAAGCCAAACGCTGGCTATGCAAACCAAGCTGTCAATGGCTAGGACGATTAGGCGCTTGGTTCCGCGCGAACGAGCTAGAAGGTAATTGGGGATTTGACTCATGTAAATGGAATCTATAAAAAAGATCTATTTTTCCGCTAAATTTGAAGTTGGAGCGTAGGTACTCGTCCCTTATAACCAAAAGCATTAGAAGTAGAATTTTTTCCAGCGGAAGAGGTACTACTAGCGCCTTTGCTTCTAGCGGACGATTATCGAGGGAGAACAAAAGGACTCCAGAGGTCAGTGAGAAACTCCTTCTTGCGATAAAACCTTCAAAAAAGTCATCCACAAAATTTGAATATCAAAGAGAAAACTACGTCGTTGCAGGTACTCTTCATCTAAATCGACCTTCTGGGTAATAGGTAGGTCATCACGCCCGTTCACTTGCGCCCAGCCAGTTAAACCCGGAGTTAAGGTGTGCACGTTTCTCAAGGTACGTAGCTCAATCAGATCGTACTGACTGAACAAGGCAGGGCGAGGACCAACAAAACTCATATCACCGATTAGAATGCTCCAAAGCTGAGGCAACTCGTCCAAACTGGTTTTTCGTAAAAAGTGACCTACCGGTGTGACGTATTTCTCATGGGCTTCTAACAAATGTGTGGCCACCACTGGTGTGCCGACTTTCATACTTCTAAATTTTGGCATTGCATACATTTTGTTGTGGCGACCAACACGTTGAGACCAATACAGAATAGGCCCTCTGGACGTCAAACGCACGGACACAGCAATGAATATTAAAGGGAAAAGCAACACTATTGTTGCTACCAAGCCTAGTAACAAATCGAATATTCGTTTCAAAAACGGCCCCCCCCTCAGATGTAACAATACCCACAAGAATGACTTATTTAAGAGCATATCGGTCTCATTCGTTAACTATTCATTTTGCTAGCATGTCACATCAATGGATAACTCTGACGAAGCCATGTAATTAACACTTATTAACTTAATAAATACATATTAGCTTTTTAAAATCTTAAATGCTTTCTATCTATTATCTAATGAGGACACTCTTTTCCAGGGAAGGTTGGATAGTTTTCTGTTTTTTCTTTTTTATTGATTTGTTTGTTTATTTGATGTTAACTCTCGCCTATTGCAGGGAGCGCAGAAATATAAACGTTACGCAGCCATGGTCAGTCTCGGCGTTGGGGCGAAACCGCCCAAGGCCATATTGGGTCGGTCATGGCTGTACTACCACATCCATTGTGTAGCAGAGTCTTGAACCTGCGCCAAGTCTCTCCAGTAGTACTGTGACAACCACTCGCATCGTACCGTGCAATTGAATAGTTCCACGTAGGCATTCTGTTGAGGGTTACCCGGCTGAATATGGTCCAGCCTATTGCCCCACTCAGCAGCCCGAACCTAAATCGCACCACTGATGTATTCCGGGCCATCGTCACATGGGATCACCTGCGGCCTCCACGCCACGAGATGATCTGCTAGAGCTCGCGTATCACCCTCTCTGGTGGCAGGAAGAACTTCACCTCCATTCAGATAGCCTCACGGTTTCGGTCGTCGATCACATTGAGCAGTTGAAACGTGCTGCCCTCTTCACGCTGGTCGTGCATGAGGTCCATTAACCACACTTGGTTGATACCCTCCTTTACGGTCAGCGCCTCAGCCTTGTCACGCACTCGGCGCTTGCGCGGCTTGATCTGTAAGTTGAACTCCAGCTCTTTCCGATTAGATACCTTTGACACGTCCATGTCTCCATATTTGGGCGCCCCTAGTGGAACATTGCGGCACTGATGCCTAACTTCCGATAAATGTAATGTACGTCAATATCAGCCCCAACGTGCTTAACGGCATCCATAATCTAGCTATTGGTCAATCTTGACTTTCTCAATTAGCGCCTCTTACGTTAAAAAATGTCTACTTCTAACGCGTTTGGTTATGGATGATGATTACTGCTCTTGGGGACATTGACCGATTAATCTATCTAAACCTTGATCTAGCGTTAGTTTCGGGGTCCAACCCAATAAAAGCCGGGTCTTAATAATGTCCACCTGTAGATTTCCGCAGATGCTTTGCGCCTCTCTTTGCTTACCAAATACAGCAGCGATATTTTCCAACCACGATGACGGCAGAGAAAAAAGGAACAACCTCTTCTCCATCTTCTTTGCAAGGCGGGTCAGCAATTCCCTAATAGAGATGTCTTCGTTGTCTGATACCAAAAAAATCTGACCAGCGGCAGAAGGGTGGTGTAAACAGAGGATAAGTAGGTCTACCAAATTATCTAATGCTACGAAGCTTCGCTTGTTCTTAACCGCACCCAGCGGCATGGGAAAATTCAAATTTATAAAACGTAGCATGGTTGCAAAATTCGCTTTCACCCCTGGTCCATACACTAACGGAGGCCTGACGATCACAATTTCCATTCCTGTTTCATCACTTAGACTCCGCAGTGCGGTCTCTGCCTCAAACTTTGATAAAGAATATGGGTCCGCTGGGTTAGGCTGATCATCCGGCTTGAAACGCTCACCTACCTTCGTACACTCACCATTCACCTTTATTGAACTGACAAATATGAATCGTTTTACGCCGGCCTGAGCTGCTTGACGAGCAAGGTTGAGCGTACCTAAGACGTTAACCTCACGGATGGCCGACAAGTGGTCAAATTTCGTCGAAACAGCTGTATGCGCGATTCCTGCGCAATGCACAACCTCATAAACATCATAAAGTGCTCTACGCCAATCCGTCGAACGATCAACTTCGCCAACAGTAACGGTACGCACACCCTGCGGAAAAGCTACATCCCCGATTCTCACTGCTGCAACTACAGTATTGGCGCCGCCGTCGAGAAATAATTGATTAACAACGGCTCTCCCAACAAAACCTGTCGCCCCGGTAACAAGAATCATAACTAACTCGCTGAATCAGATCTATTTGATGCAATGTCATGTACGTTCTTAACCTCGAGATGGGATAAAAACTCCAAAAATTCAGTCCGATAACCTCCAAAAAAAATCAGACAACTCTCTTTGACATAAAGGGCCAATTTTGTAAGGGTTCTTAATGGGCTGCCGACCAGAAAAATTTTGAAGTAGAACGAACTCTCTTCTCTATGATTCATATAGAGCGCGGCACCAAGACACCAGATATTAAACAAAGGGGATGAATGCTTTATCGCAGACTTGGCTAATTCATAGGCTAGGAGATTCTGTTTTGGAGAGGAGATCCCAAGGGCCAAATTACTTCCTCTAAGTTGATATGACTCGGCATATCTCCTAATTTCAAAATTATCGGAAAAAAATGGAAGCACAGTGCTACGAGCATTCACCACGCTCGATGTTAAATACTCTACATCCTCAAGGTCTAAAATATTAGATGCAATGCGCGGACCTGGCATATGGATCAGTTTATGACCGAAAAGTTTCCCAATTACTAATAGTGACCATGTATCGCAGTAAAATAAATGATCAATATTAACATCAAATTCCGATTCTTTCATAATCATCAAAATATCACGCCAGCCGATAAGGTTCACATAATGATGGATCTTAATACGACCCCGAATATTGAGTGCTTCATTCATTATCAACGAACATTCCGGCGAAATAACACATGAGTTGAAAATAGATAGGAAAAAGGCTGACTAAACAGAACATAAGAGAGGCAAAGCGCTAATACACATATTATAAGAATCTTTTTTATAAATGATAATAGCTTGGCAACTAAGAATTACTAAAAAACTTCGGATAATGAAAACTACATAAGTTTTATACCTAATTTTTTATATTCAATAATCCCCCGTCAAAATAAAAAGGACCATCATGTATGTTCGCCATGAAGTAGGCGCTATAAATAATTAATGCGCTAAAATATAAATTGAAATTTAATCGATAGAGTTGGCGCTGAATCGATCCCGATACAATCAACATTAAAACCACGAGATAAAATAATCTCATAGGAACCATATACAATCCAACAAAAGTAAGAGCGCTCAATGATAATACTAGTAAAACAATAAATTGCATAATAATGATATCACCTTTTACTACTGCCTCAGTCGTTCGTGAATCCCAGCAAACCAAGCCCAAAATGATGAATAGTACAATATTCATCATCGAACTAGGATTGCCATGAGTGAGATTTTCATGCATCAATATCCTTTGAACAGCGTAATTTACTTGAAATAAATCAAATATATAAGATAATAAGAAACATATGCAAATAGATATTAATATAACTATCTTTTTTACAAGCCTTCCGTCATAGTTATATATTTTTAATAGCAGATAAAGGGCAAATAAAGGAAGAATTACAACATGTGTAAATATACTTATGAATAATGGTATTAGTTTATACAATGATTTTTGAGTAATATCCAGAGCGATATAACTTACAAACAAGGAAGTTGCCAAAAACTGCTTGTTTAATTGTATTGCATTATTCAATAATATAGGAAGTGATGCTATGAGCAAAATCCCAATAATGATCTGATTCGGACTTTCGCGCGCCCGCTCCAATTTTTCCACACTTATAAATAATAGTAGGTAAGAAATAAATATCGTGCTCGCCAAGAATCGATCCGCATTCGTATACTTTGCAAATATGTTAAGTAACCAATAATAGACGATTTCTCTCGTCACATAGGCAGGTTCTTCTCCAATTTGCAATTTATAAAACCACTCATGTATATGATATACATCGTGATTAGGGTGTACTCTCGCAACTAACTCGGAGATAGTAAAGGCGACAATAGAAAATAGTATATAATATATCCAGGGCTTTGTGCTCCGCAACCGCTTAAATATCAAAATGCATAGGATTAAGAAGCCTAAAGGCGCGTAATATAAGTTCAATAACAGAATTAAAACAAATGCTGTCGCATATAATGTGATAGTTAAACTCTTATTCTCCATTTTCAGTAGCTTAACTGTTAGTGTTTATTTTATTCGACCCCAATAGTAGATATCTTTTGCTACCAAGTAAAACACTAAATTTAACGTGGTTTTTGCGATATATTTTTTTATGCTTATTTGATAAATTTTCAATTTGTAAGGTTTTAACAACCTCAAAGCTTCGGCAATATCCATTAGATATGATTTATAGATAATCTCCTTAACATTTGATAGCGTGCGATAGCCACCAAATACAAATTGCTTTCCTAGCAATCTGAATTGATGAAAATGAAAGCAGACAGCATTTCCGTAAGGTAGTCTCGTTTGATTCCATGGGGCCAATAAAAGTTCCTTATCTTGCAATATATGAATATTGTCGCCATATTCCTCGGGCCATTTATCTAAATATTTCTGATCGCCAAATTTATTTTTTTCTGGTATTTCCGAACACCAATCTATACACTCATCCTGCCACTTCTTCAAAACGTTTTCACTACCATTTTTCCTGAAAATGACGAACTGAACACAAAATTGTCCACTGACTGCGGACTGGTCGTACTCGGGGGCGTACGAATGATCTGTTATTAGTACACTTTTCTCTGAATTGGTGAATTCTGCAAAGATTGCTTTCGGGCTTTTTCTAAACCACATATCCGCATCTAGATAAGTGACCCTTCCTATCTCTTTATTTGTTTTGAAAACTACTGAAGGAGCGAATGGAGTGAGTGTCCAACAATATTCAGCTCTAGTTCTAATTTTTTTTAACTTCAATAATTCTTCACTCTCGAATACATCTCTATGGATTAGCTTAACATTGTTTAACTTCAATTGCTCTAATATGTTATACGTGCTCTCATCGATGCATAAAATCCAAAGTTTATAATTTTTTATCCAACGCTCCATTGAGATATGCAGAGCCAAACCCTGTGGGAGGAATTGGCTGTCAAACAATGTCACAAAGTGCTCCATTATTCTGCCTGGAATGAGTTAATGGTTTCAGCGATATAATGTAAATCGTCGCTACTTAACTGCGGATGGCATGGGATGGAGATGCATGTTTCTGCGTGTCGCTCACTATTCGTTAATCCTTCTGGATCACGTCTGCAGGTTAGACATGGTTTTTGATGATGGATTGGGATTGGATAATGTATAAACGTCTGTATGCCATGCGACAGTAGATGGTCCTGCAGTTGCTGTCTAAAATCTGTCTGCAAAATATACAAATGGTATACATGCGCACTAGGCTCATCGGGAGCGCTCATCTTGCTCACAAACTGATTCGTGAGCTGTTCATCGTAATAATTTGCTATTGTTCGTCTTCGGATGGTGTACTCTGATAGGGTGCCTAGTCTTACAGAAAGGATTGCTGCCTGTATTTCGTCGAGTCGACTATTCAATCCCACCACAGGGTGGTGGTAGCGAATACTTTGGCCATAATTACGAAGCTGTTTCGCTTTATCAGCAAGTTCTTTTGAACTTGTCGTTATCAAGCCTGCATCCCCGACTGCTCCCAGGTTCTTTGTTGGATAAAAGCTAAATGCAGCCATAATTCCGAAACTTCCGGCCATTCGCCCCTCTGATTTAGCTAGGTGCGCCTGTGCACAATCTTCGACGAGGTGAACACCATTAGATTCACAGAACGCCAACCATGCCCCCATAGCCCGAACCTGTCCATAAAGATGCACAAGTACAATTGCTTTTGTCTTTCGACTGATACAGCGGGCTGCACTTTCCATACATAAAAGCCCTGTACTTAAATCAATATCCGCAAGCACAGGGGTAGCGCCAGTACGTAATATCGATAGCACTGTTGCGAACGCCGTCATTGACGTCGTCACTACCTCGTCCCCCTCACCTATCCCCAACGCGCGTAAGCTTATTTCTAGAGCGTCCATACCATTGGCAGTGCCGACAGCAAATTCAGCGCCACACGTTGAAGCCCAGTTGTTTTCAAAATTAACCACCTCATTACCTAGTACATACCATCCAGAATCAAACACTCGCTCCACTGCGTCCAGCATTGCACGGCGTAATGAATCTGGCTCAGCCTTGAAATCATTCATTAATATCAATTTTTAACCCCAATAGTCATATTTATCAGATTTAATAGAACGGATTTATTGAATATAATAATTTTTATATTTCTTATAATATTCGAGAGTTTTCAATAAACCTATATCAAGGGAAACTTTTGGTTTCCACCCGTAATCATTGGATAATGCACTAAAATCACTGTAATAATCTCCAATGTCGATCGCTTTTCGCTCGGGCGGGAAAGCGATCAGCTCATATGCACCGCCAAATCCTGAGTGGATCATCATCCTTGCCAATGCTTCCAAGCTGATAACTTCGTTGGAACCGAGATTATAGATGCGACCGGCAGCATTCTCAGATGCAGCGAGAAGTAATAGAGCTGATACACAATCTTCGACATAATTAAAATCTCGAAGTTGCGCTCCATCTCCGAATACCTTAATACTGTTATTTTCGAGGATGTTACGAACCCAAATTCCCAAGAAAGTCTGTCGACTATCTTTAATTCGCATACCCGGCCCGTAAGTATTCGTGAGTCTGACAGCAGTAGACTTGATTCCGTATATACTATTATATAACATGTGGTATGTTTCGCCTGCCACTTTGTTTATACCGTTAACATCAACAGGGGATATCGAATGCTGTTCATCGACTGGTAGATATTTTGGTTTTCCATAAACTTGTCGCGTACTTGCAAAAATAATCCTAATATCGGGATTAAATTGTCTACAAGCCTCGAGAATCGATAATTGTGCCGACACGTTTATATCTAAATCTTTTTGCGGATGAATCATAGAATCTAAGTGACTAGTTTGACCAGCTAGATTAAATAAGAACTCTTTATCTCGGATTAGGTACTGTATAGAAAATGGATCCCGAACATCCGATATATTCACTTTCACATGATTTTTAATATCGTCTATGTTAAAAAGGTTTCCGCCATATTCTGGCACAAGACTATCAACCAAAGTTACTTCAGCACCGCCATTAACTAGTGCACGCGCTAGATTTGAACCTATAAATCCTAGGCCACCCGTGATAAGGATTCTTTTACCAGAAAATGACTTCATTTAGCTACCCTCGTAAAGATAATCCCTTGCCAAACTGCTTCGTGTGAAAGGTTATCAACGGACTCAAATTTCTCCAACAAAAGGTATCCTAATCTATTCATTAACTCCTCTAATTCTCTTGCATCAAAAAACCAACAAGGATAACTTCCTTTATATATTGATTTCGACACATTCTGTACTTTTAATTTTTTTCTATTATTAACTGAGAACGGCGTCCTATCAATTACAATCATATCCACATTCCCTTTCGCTAAGATTTCTAGCATATGGTATGGTTCAGGAATATACTGCAGCACACTTGATAAAAGTGCAATCTTAGGTCTGGTTTCCAAAAGGCAAGTGTCGAGATTATCATAAAAATTCACATTTTTGATCTTAAACGCTCGCCGCTCAGCTAACGATACAAAGGTTTCTTGCTCTATGATGGACCACGAAACTGACTCCAAAGGAGATAGAAATTTAATGTTTTGAAAATAAGAGCTTCCGAATGCACCACCAATATCGATAACAGAGAGCATTCCCCCATTTTTTGCCGCACTCAAAAGGAGTGCAGCAGTTACAGGCCATGAATATTGTATTTCACTAAATAATACTGTATCACGTTCAGCCGCGAAATCCCCTGATTTTACTAGTAAGGACGCGTTTAGAGCCTTGGTCGCTATCTCTTCGGAATCGTAACCCTCGCAGCGTTCACTTGCATCAATCCAACTCTTGTAGTCACCCTCGAACCGAACAATACCCAGACCCAATTTTTTAATATAATTGTTGATTATAGGAGGGATGATAGATTTGAGAAAAATTCGAATCTTTTTCATTTATTTCCGCTTATATTTATTCATTATTAAACGATAACACTTTTCGAAAATACCCACTTTATTTCTACGAAAATAAGCTTCAAATGAAGCTCGAGCGGAATTTGCATCTATTATCGCTATATCACTAATCTCTATCGGCTCCTTAGCTAACGCTGCTTCGAAAACTCGGCTCTCTGGACAGTGCGTCCCACTTCCGTCCATCCCAATATTGGTAACGAGGGATACACCAGGGTAAAGCGTTAATTTATCGGCGAGAAACGCTGATGCATACCATCTTATAGCCCACGAATCGTTCAGTCCAGCACTTTGCCTCCTTAACATCTTTAGAAAAGGGCCGGTTCCATTGAAGTCAAATAATCCAGACAACCGACGAGCCCTTATCTGCTCGAGAAGAAAGGCGCCATTTTCATTAAAAGTTGTCCATGCGCGCGACCATGTTGCCCACCCCCAACAATCTGCACCTCTTAAGAAAAACGTACTCGGTAGATTATCGCCGGTAGGATACACATAACCATGGATAGATATAACGCGTTCCTCATCCTGGTATTTCTGCAAGCCATCATTCATAAATTTCAAAAAATGACGGGAGACCACAAGATCATCCTCTATCACTATAACGCTACTGTAATATTTTAACGTTTCCGTTACACCTGAAATAATGCTGCGAGACAGGCCTAAGTTAACTGAACGCAATATAACTGTCACCGACTTGAAACCATTTATTTGATGAGCATATCGTCTTACCGCTAATACAGAATCATTATCATTATCGTTAGCGGCTTGATCGCAATAGACAATCAGTTCCGACTTGGAAGCTAGATCATTGGCAAGAAGTGAGTCGACGCACAGCCTTAAATGCTCTTCTCGCTTATATGCAAAAAGCACTATTGGCGCTACACTCATGTTTCGGACCCCTCTTTTCTACAATAAGATACCAAGTTACACAACAACGGGGGCATGTTCAAGTAATGCGCTCCTGCAATGCGTTCCACGACTCGCAATTCAAGAGACTGTCGAGTTCGTCTAACGCTGAGTTTAGTAATTGTTTGTCTGAAGAATAAGACATTGAAAAGAACTGCCAAACATGTAGAAATCGTGTTTTCTCCTCTACCGACGCAAACTGATCAGAAGCTATGTAGTAGCGAAGAGCATCATAACGAAAGATATGAGAATCATATGAGCGAGCAATATGATCAGTACTTCGTAATCGGCTACGATAATCATTTTTATTATTAAAGTTAATTGCAAATCGAAAGTCTATGTAGGGCTGACCGTATGCGGCAATCAGCGTAGGGACTCCGAGATAAGCCAGTTCATGCGCAACTGTCCCGTAAACTGTTATTCCGCACCGGATATTCCCATTTGCTATTACGCTTGTCGTGTAGTCTTTACTAAGTACTGTTATCGCAGTCTTATATCGACAATCTAATTGTTTGAAAATGTCTTCTGAATATTCATTTTGATTTGGGTGTGGTTTCAAAAAAAACTTAACATTAGAATCGATTAGACAGTCAATGGTGTCGATTGCCCAATCCCAAAAGCACTCATAAATCAAATTATCATAAATATGATAACTATCTGTGAAATCATGCAGAAAAATGACCACAGCGTCCGTCAGATCCAAATAGGTAATCTCTGAAGGAACTTGATTGATCGGCATATATTTCATATAAGGCATGTCCCTCATATCAGCTCTAAATAAACGGGACTCAATCTGTTCGCGCGCATTTTCTAACGCTTTCGCAGTCAGATCTTCTCGCCTGGAAACCGTAGATCTGTTTAAGGAATGAAATGGATATCTTGGCGATAATTCATTTGCGAATTTGTTTAATGATCCAAATGTTATTACCTTAATACCTAGTTGAAGAGCGATTCTAACTGGCAAGCCATGATTTAAGTAGCTTGCATAAGAGGAGCAATAAATCTTTATATGATTAGACGTGAAGAATCGCCTTAAATATTTAATGTCGTAAGCCGTCTGGGACAATAACAGTACTACAAATATAGATCTACTGTTCAGTCGTTTGGCTGGACGAAATCTAATAAATGAATCAATTAATAAATCACCTACCTTAACATCCATTATTGTATATTCGGCGACTCGTCCTTTATAAATCACATTAATATGAATGTAATAAATAACACCATATATCAGATATATTGGGAAGAGGAATAAATTGTGAAGCGATTTTGATTTATAACCACTAAGACGTAATGTTAATTTTTTTAAAAATCTAGCTCGCACCAATCCGATGAAAAAAGTCGAACGAAGTATTAAACTTTTAATCGTAAAGAAACCAATCGCGTCATTGGAGGACCTAGAGCACACATAAAACAGCTTACTTTTATCACTAAGAAGTGATAGCGCAATTTTAAAAAGTAATATAGAGTAGTAATTATCGTAAACGATCTGAAAGCATATATTTCCAACTTTTGACACACGCCTCATTTTTTCTCGTCATTCTCACTGTATCTCTTCGAGTGACTCGATGAGATCGTGATATCTGTTTTTATTATGTAACTTTGGGTCTTTTGAAAAATAGCTGCATAGTAATAAAATTCTGCAGGTCGCGTTGTGACGTATACATTCTCAGCCATATTTTTTCTAGTTACAAAAAATCTCTCCTCAGTAACAATAAAACCGAGATTGGCGAGCAGATCTAACATTTCACTATAATATGTAAAATAATTTGGGTGACCTTTTTGTCTTGCGTTTAGCTCAGCTGTCCATGCCTCTTCATCATTGTATGTATAATTATAATTTTTTCCCGTAAGGAGTAACTTGCCGTTGAGTTCTATGATCCTCTCGAATTCTCGTAGCGCCATTTCTTGCAGAACAGCCTCGAAAACACCGTAACATACAATCTTATCGACAGAACGATCTTCGAGCTTCGTCTCTTCAACTGCTGCCACATGGAAATTCACATTTTCCAACGATCCATAATCAATTTTCGCCTGCGTTATCATCTCATCTGAGATATCAACGCAGGTTAATGAGAGACACCTTTCCGCGAGGTATCTTATACTTCGACCAAATCCGCACCCGGCTTCCAGCACTCTTTCATTTTCACAGATGTTTAATAGGCTTATTAGCTCCTCGTAGGAAGACGACTTGGGTGTTTTCGCATCGGTTTCAATTAATGATGATATTTCACCTTCTAGCTCCGCTTCTGCTGTTCTAGCCCGCCAATATTCAAAATACTCTTTACCCCAATAATTCTTATGCTTGTAAATATTATTTGTATTTTTCATAAACTATATCCATCATCTACAATAATATTTTGTCCAGTAATTGCCTTACTTGAATTTAGCAATCCAAGCACCGCTTGAGCAACGTCCTGTCCGCTTATCATTCCGACTCTCCCCGTATATTTTTCATAATTTTCTACAAATATTGGATCTTGATTATTGTAGACACCGCCAGGAGAAATCAAGTTGTATGTTATTCCTTTAGTTTTATAATAACTCGCAAAATATCTATTTATTTGGTTTATCGCTCCTTTTATACCTGCATACTCTACAGGCATATTCATATTTGTTCCCTCGTATACCTCGAAGCGAGGCGCCATAGTTCCATATATTGATGAAAAACCTATGTGCGTACCTTCTATATTTCGATCTACAAAATAATCACCTGTTGCACGGGCAATCAGAAAAAAAGATCCCAACGCCGCTGCAAAGGAATTATTAAATTCTAACATTGAAATCTGATTAATCGGTTTTCCCCAATGCGAAGGTCGTGGATAAGTTGCATTGATAACCGTATTGTGCGTGTTAGCATAATCATTTTTTAGTTTATAAAAGTATTCATTCAACATTTCCTCATTGGTAACGTCAATTCGCTGGTGTTCTACATGAGTACCATTTACATAATGGTTCGACGGGAACGAATCATCTTCATTTTCCTTTAAATCAACACTTACTACGCGCTCGATATTTTCCGCAGCTGTTAATAACTCTAAAATACAGGACCCAATCAAACCCCTCCCACCAAATAGGATGACAGATTTACTATTTTTCATTTTTGTAAAGAATCTGCGCCAGTTTGAAATCGAACGCGTCATCAATATCCAATGATCTCTCACGATCGACAACATTGCAACCTAATCTACCATCAAAAATACTATTATTATTTTCAATGTATTCAGAGCTTGTTACCGTCGCGATAGTGCACATATCATATGTTTTAGGGATGAGCTGTCGGTTGGAATACTTTGTGTCGATAACCCTTTTAAAGGATCTATCTTCTTGCATTTCAACCATATTAAAATAAGGATTACGATTGGATTCTGTCACACAGGTCACGACATCGAAATCTTCGGTTTCGTATTTCTCTACGGTCCTTCGAATATCATCGACACGCCGAAGCGGTGAAGTTGTGGGTATACTGGCAAATGTTCGAAAGTCGTATCCGGAGCACTTCATAAATTGAACAGCATGCCTCCAAGAGAGCCATTCGATCGACTGGTCCTGTGCAAGCTCCGACGGTCTTAGAAAAGGCACGTATGCGCCGTAAGCCTCTGCTATAGAAGCGATTTCTTCGCTATCGGTTGATACGACCACATGCTCAAAAAGCCCCGTCTCGAGGGCTTGTGTTACCGCCCGCGCTATGAGCGGAATTCCATCCAGTTTCAAAATATTCTTATTAGGTAAACCCTTAGAGCCACCACGAGCGAACGTAAATGCGATCCGCGCGGTCATAACTTTATCCTTTTTATGCATTGGCTTCCGTCCACTGAGTTAGCAGCGACCGCGATTTCTGCCACCCTATCCAATCTTATCGTCTGCTCATCGAATACGTAACTCCAAGAAGATTTATATTCGTGAATATCAAAATTATCATGATAATAACAATCTGTCCTATCCTTTATTGCTAAAAAAGGTTGCGCCCCGAAAAGTTCTCCACTGTTTAACTTCACGACTAAAATGTTCTCCTTTAAAGTCAGAGAAAATTCGACTGGCGAGGAATCAGATTGCTGTTGCAGAGCAATGGCTGCTTGCGCTGCGGATGAATTTAATACGAGCACGTCGGAATATCTCGATTTAGCACTGCTTACCATTTCATGTACTACTTCAACATCGCTTGACATGTCTCGGTAATCGTGGTTTGAAAAAGCCAAGATAGCAGCTCCAGTCTCTTCTGCTTCATTAAAGGCTTGTTCAACATGCTCCTTCCTGAGAAGTCTAAGTCGGGAACCCATATTTAAACAGCGAAAAATCATCCTCCTACAACTGCCTTTAGCTTGATAATCATTATGCGCTGGATGGTATCCACGCCAACTTGAACTTGCAAACCGCCAGTCACCGAACCGTCCGTTTTTAAAATCGGGCTGACCTTCCTCATACTCGTAATACTGATTTGCATAATCGAATGGTATCCATTGTTCTAAAAATAGGTGTATATCTGGTCGTTCAACGTGAAATCCCGGCCGATTGACTCTTGGGAACCAGTTGAATCGGATTAATCGATCACAGAGTATATTGTAAAGGTCAGGTGTTGAGTTTACGTATGATGTGGCAGCAGCAAGGTCATTCTGTACAATAGGTTTAGGATGGTAGTGCCAATTTAACTCATCAAATTTGTTCTCCTCCAATTTTGAAAGATAATTCCGGTAATATTCGAAAATTGCACCTAAACCAATCATTTTCCGACGTGGATTGCTTAGATATCCTATGTGGTCCATAATATGCCACGAGTAAATCCAACCACGCCCGAAGTCATCTTTATGCTTTTCACGGAATCGTTTTGATGTGATTTTATCAAGCATCGCCTCTACTTCAGACCAGGACTCATTGTATTTTAGAAGATCAGGTCGAAGCATCTCTGCAATCGCATCTTCATTGCCATTTAGCAAGATCGATGAATTTTGTAATTTTCTTAAATTTGATACACTAGGATCTAAATCTATTCCGAACGCGTTTTTTAAACGCTCGAATGTAGCCTCTAGCGTTTCAGACATCGGCCCCTCCGTGTCTACACAATGGACTAAATAGAGTATTTTTTTCATTTTTATCCTTCGGCACGAGCTTCGACTTGCTCGATACAACGCACCACATTTAGTCCATCCTCATATGACGCCACGACGCTTTCATCTTTTACCAAAATGGACCGGTGCATTTCTACATAACTCTCCGTCATACTGTTACATTCACTCACTTCAACACCATCAACAGTAAGCCGGGAACTCAATATATCATAATAATAAGAGTGTTTTTCTGTATCTATTTGGATATATCGCATGGAATTTTTCGAGTGATAATTTAACGATAATGAAATATAGGAGCACTGACCAGATTCTAGCAATACATCACAACCATCTTCCGCATCACCACAAAGTACGCCGGAGTTATATACCCTACTATACACGACCTTCGGAGTTCCTAAAATATAATGAATTAAATCAATTTCATGACTTAATTCTCGCAGTACTCCGCCGCCAAGTTCTTTCCTAGTAGAATACCCTTTTTGATATGTTCGGTTCGTGCGCCAATTAGGAAGGTACGTCGAAACTACGAACGCGGCTCGAATGACCCGCTCGTTTTCTAAATTACGTTTGATGATCGCTATGCCGCTTAAAAAACGCATGTTGTATCCAACATATACTTGATTTCTGAAATTTAGACCTTTCAGATCACTAATAACACTGCATAACGGTTTTTCGATGCAAATTTTTGTTTTCGAGGAGTTTTTTAGAACCTCACGAAAGTGTTCAATATGCTCGCTAGTTACACTTGCAATAATGCACAAGGCATACTCTGCACGAGCATAAGCATCCGATATGTCTTTAAAAACACTAAATTTTCGGTCTCCCGTGGCGTGATTTGACACTATCGATACTTGGTAACCCAAGCGATCTAAAATCTCAATATGGCGCCGACCAGCCGATCCATATCCTATAACTAGTGCACGCATCACCTTCCTTTAACAGTTGCGATAGCACCCAATAAGTTTCTAGCTATATATTCTATTTCATTTTCCTCGAGCTGTGGATATGTTGGTAAGCAAAGCCCTGATAACGAAATATTTTCTGTCGAATACTCTAAAGAATCCAGAGAATAAGCTTTATAGGGATCCATTTTACAAAGTGGGAAGAAGTAAGGTCGCGATTGAACCCCTATCCTTTGTAAGATGTCGATAATTTCATCCCTTTTTTCAACCAGCCCACCTCTTAAACGTAGCGCATACAGCCAGTGCGAATTTCTCTCACAGGTTCGATCGATGGGAAGCTGTATATCCCTAGACTCTCCAGACAAAAATTTATTATATAAGTGGGCAATCCTGATCTTTTGCTCGATATAGTATTCAATATTCTCTAACTGAGCTACACCGATCGCAGCCTGGATATTTGTCATCCTATAATTATATCCGGCATATAAATGAATGTATTTCTTTTCCTTGGACATGCCATGATCTCGAAGTATAGATGCGAGATCATAAGCTATGCTTTCATTAAAGATAATCATCCCTCCTTCGCCTGTTGTGATTGTTTTGTTGCCGAAAAAACTAAAAGTCGCTGCGTGTCCAAAAGTGCCTACATGTCTACCCTCAACTTTTGTGCCTAGGGCTTCTGCACAGTCTTCAATAAGTACAATATTGTGTCTTTTGCATATTTTTTCGAGAGCTATTATGTTGCATGGCATCCCATATATGTGCACTGCGATCATCGCCGATGCCTGATTAAGTATATTCAAGTCAAGGGCATCAGTATCAATACCTAAAGATACCTCCTCAACTGGCACTATCACAGGAACAGCACCTACTGCCAACACGGCATTTATTGTTGCTGCGAAAGTGAAATCTGGGACAATTACTCTGTCCCCTGGTTTTATACCGCACGCGACTAACGCTAGTTGGATTGCAACGGTCCCGTTTGAAACCGCTAAGGCATGTCTCGAACCCACCCATTCTGCGAAATTCTCTTCGAACGCCTTAACGTATTTTCCTTGTGATGATATCCAACCACTCCTTAGGCAATCATTAACATATTGAATTTCGTTGCCTTTAAAAAATATATTTGAAATTGGAAATGTCGTTTCTCTTTTTATAGAGATAACGTCAATTAATTCCCCGCTACTTGACACTTTCGGTATAAAGTTTAGTCCTTTTGCGGCTGCGATTATGCTTTCTTCGATACTATCAGACTCTTTTACAGAGATGAATGTTTGATTTGCGGCACACATTACAGAGTCCGACATCGTTGAACCGGCGATAAGCGCGCGTCTGATGTCTCCATCAGTGACTACAGCGATGATTTTGTTCATCTCGTCATGCACTGCGCAAGCACCACTCGAATTATGCTCTATACAAATCATAGCCTCTTTTATAGAGCATCTACTAGAAACCTTGTATCTATCCATGCAATATCCTGTCTGCGATCACCATCTGCTCCTTTAGTATCTCGACTTCCTCAGTGTAAACTTCAATTGTTACGAAATCGCAACTACTTTTTATATATGGGCAAAACCACGAATCCATGCTAAAGGCATTATTCGAATCCTCTGTACCATCATTGTCACTGAAATGATATGCTGATATAGTATTTGATAAATTTTCAAGTGCCTCCTGTTTTGGAAAGTTAAGCACGGTACTACTAACTTTTAAGTGAGCTACGTCCATCAGAAGCGACACCTTCTTATTCCGAGAGTCGGCGAAAAATGATTCGATTTCATCAGGCGCACACAAGAGGTAGGGTACTTCGCCGAAAATATCTAGTGCTTTTTGGTTGCAAACATTATTTTCGATTAGGATTTCGACCCCCAACTTATCGGCATGCTCCGTGATTTCTAAGACGCTATCTTGAAAAATAGCTAATGCGTTCGCCTTGTTAACCATCTTAGAATAGGTCGGTCTACCCCCAATCTCTTGTATAGTTGGATCCACTCTGAAGCCAGCGTGGAACGAATATCGCATGTTCTTAATTTTCGACGCATGTACGATTGCATTTTTAATATGTGCAATCGATTTAGAGCGAAGACTTGGATTAGCACTCGCTATATTTATAACAAAGGGATATGCTGGCGTTGGAAAATAATTGTGAATTTGTATATTAGCGATATCATTCAGAATAATCAGCTCATCTTCGACAGCTTTCGAATACATGCCCCCACTCAATTCAATTGAATCTATATCATGGGCCAATAAGTATTTAGCGGCTTCATAACCTGTTTTATTATGAAACCCACCTGTTGAGATAAATACTCTTTTCATTACATTTAATCTCTCAGCTTCGCTGGGACACCTATATATGTACTATCATTCTGCAAGAGGCTGCGCGTGACTACAGCCCCAGCACCAATCACGCAACCACTCGGTATATTGGCGGAGTTTGTTAAAATGGCGCCAGCGCCGACGAAAACGTTATCGCCGACGGTACAACCGCCAGTTAACACTGAACCAGGGGCAATATGCGTGTTACGTCCAACCACAACATTATGTTCCACGATCGCGCCGGTATTTATTATCGAAAATGCGCCAATTGAGGCGCCAACTCCTATAAAAACTCTATCATGAACAACTGTTCCCAACCTAGACACTTTTGCTCCTAAAGAAATTTTAGCCGTGTCACTAATTACAGTAGGAAAATGAAGCGCATTTTGTTTAATTGCAATAATTATCCTAAGCCTCTCTCTTAACTCTCCTATTCCTAAAATACATGATATATCGTCATCTTTTCCTGCAAAAAGATCATTTAACGACATGTTTAAAACATGAACTCCATGTTTACATTCTGCAACTGATGCTGACTGTGAATTTTTGTAGTCGACTAATCTTACATCAGAACTCGCTAGCGTGCTTTCTAGTATTCCAAGTATGCTTCTCGCGTGTCCACCAGCTCCAATTATATAATACACACTATTATTCCAAATCTTCGTAGGTAATATGATTATATCTACTAATATTTTGTTTAACTTTCCGCCCGACTATTGAATGCACATCTCTTGCACTTATTCCTATATTTGGCCTTAGTAGGATAAGGTCGGAGGCCTCGATGGTAGAACCGGCGATTTTATCCCGAGACACGGCAACACTCTTCTTTGAGATACTATGCATTTCAATTTCTTCGGGCATCATTTCTTTTACGCCACCACCCAGAATGATGGAGCATTTCCGAATATCATCGACATATTTTTTGAACTCGGCGGGTTCCGATGATGCAAAGTGGTCTGGGCCGGGCGCTCCTTTATCTAATGTAAAATGACGTTCGATCGTGGTTGCACCCAGTGCAACCGAAAGCATAGCGGCAGCGCTGTCCATTGAATGATCTGAGTAACCAACTTTTCTTGCGAAAGCGTTCCTCATTTGAATCATAGCGGAAAGATTTATAGATTCAAATGAACATGGATATGCGGAAACACAATGTAGTAAAGTTATATCGGTGCCGACTCCGTCCTCTTCATAGTATTTTAAGGTGGCTTCGACGTCTTCTATCGACGACATCCCTGTTGCGATCAGTAAATCTAGATTACGCACTTCCGATAAATATTCGTGTAGGAAGACGTCATCTAAGTTTGCTGAAGCAGTTTTGATTGTCTTTATCTCCAGCTCCGTAATTAAAAATCTGGCAGACTCAGCGTCGTATGGGGTTGAAATAAATTCAAGTTCAAGATCGTCGCATCGCCTCTTTAATTTGTAATGATCTTTTTCGGTTAGCTCTAACTGCTTCAACATATCAAAATGCGTATTTTGAGTGTCTCGAAGCTGATAGGCGACTTTTGGTGTCCGAGCCGACGCCAACCTCTCAGTCTTATAAGTTTGAAACTTGACAGCATCTGCTCCGGAGTCTTTAGCTTCTTCTATTAATTTTATCGCGTTAGTATACTTCCCATTGTGATTCACGCCAATTTCTGCGATTATCCGAACGTATGCCTTGTTATTCATATATCTCAACCTCTTGTTTGTTAAGCATTCTAAAAGAGATAGTTGGATATACTATCTTTACGAATTAGATAGCGCCACATTGTTTCTTCTGCTTGTTTATTGACGCAGGAGCTAGCTCGATAACAACAACTGTTCGGTCATTCTTTACTGAGCTTCCGCCGCGATGACCACAAGCGGGATCGAACATTGCTCCAGAACCTGCTGAGCCAGTGAATTGAATGACTGAACTCGGGTCAGTGACATCTAGAAAATACAATCTACTGTTTCCCAATCCAGGCAACAACGTGCGATATCGTTTGCCGGAGGTTTTGAGTTCGAGTGGACCATCGTATATATCTTGCACATCTGTTAGTAGATACATTAATTTGATAGATTTATACCCTGAGTTATCAAAATGCCAAGCAAAGGATACGTAGTCGCCAGATCGCGGGTAAGTTGATAGATTTCTTGCAAACGTCTTGTAAACACTAACAAAGTTAATACCTAGTGACATATTTAAATGTGACTCAGCTATAGCCTTAATGTTTTGAGGGATGAGTTTCACTAGAGAGTCTTCGTCCAAAACAGCGGTGACGTCTAATGACTTATAGTCGGGTTTAACACCTCGGAAAAGAGGGTCGTCTATCAATCGAGACGTATTCCCAAGAAATGAATAAATCCCATTCTCTTCTATGAGTGTCCGTAGCCTCGTTACCATTTCGGCATCTAAAGCAGGTATTTTTACAAATCCGTTCGTTTTGAATTGATGAAAAACCTCTGAATCCGTCGGATCTAGTCCGTGCTTTTTGAAATTTTGCCGAGCTTCTTTTTCAGTATATCTTATATTCCTACCCTTTCCCACGCTGTAATTAATAATACTCCTAATTGATAAATAACTTAGAATCCCACTCAGGGAATCCTTAATTGAATAAATAATTTTACGCATCAACGTCGCCTCTTTTTATTTTTCGGCTTTGACCGAAATTTATAATACACATCAGCTCACGATACTCACTTTGTTGTTAAATCGCTTCTATTCTATCCTTCGCTATGTTCTTCAAAGTATTGTCTCGCACTCTTGTCCCTAAATTGCCACAGTGGGAAAATAGGAGTTTTAAACTCTTTAGCGCATGCGTCATGATACATTCCCACAAAACTGTAACGCGTCTTTTTAGAGGTATTACTCCCGCTCGCATGAATAGTGTGTTTATCAAAAAATAGCATATCTCCAACCTCCGTCTCAATAACGATATCTTCATACTTCCTTACAATTTCTTGGTCGACTAATATCTGTAATGGTTTGCCCTCAACCTCATTCCAGGATTGCTTCGCAATGCCACCGCGATGAGACCGATCAAGTACGTGAAGCGCACCAACGCTTGTCGGTATATCATTCACCAATGGTGCCCATGTCTGTAAATAGTTGGAGTTCGGAATGGTATAGAAGATCTCCTGATGCCAACCGTAAGTTCTCGATTGATCCATGGGTGGATCTAGCCGACATCTAAGGAGAGGTGAATATATCTGAGATTCATCTATGTTGAGGAGGGATGCAATTATTTCAGTGAAGTCACTAAGAGCTGTCAAACGTATAAAACTCGATGTCCCCCAGAGAGCATCATAAAACTGTGAGGCAATTTGTGGGTTCATCTTTTTAAGCCAGGGATAGCCGAAATCGAGTACATCATGCTTATCTATTTTTGTATCGCCGCCTGCCTTCCTCAAGAATGCCAGTAGAAGCGCTTCAGCTGAATTTTTAAACTCATCGGTCGCCTTTCTTGGAAATAGGTTTTTTACCAATACCCATCCATGCTCTACGTAATGACGTTTGATTTCATCAATATTATGATTCATTTTTTTTCCTTATAGAATGAAAGGTAGTTCATATTCAATCCAGCTGTACCCTTGAATAAGATCTCATAATCTTGCACTGCCTTTGCAACTCGGTGAATATCAACTCCGTGATCAATTATTTCTAAAAAATTTTTTAACTCCGTTAGGTATATCCTAATCTTTGAGTCATAAAATTTATCGTTATCTATATTTGGCATAGCTGACATATCTGGTATATTGGTAATCGTCCCCGCCTTGTACTCATCAACATTTCCATTTATTTTATCGTGTATGCCCAAAAATATTTCGTAGAGGCTGGAGACGTCTTGGCCTTGCGGTGACCTCTCGACGTCATCATGGGTATGCATAGACCAAAGCACCTCATTAAACATCAAACTTGTTTTAAACGTGTCTAGGTTGCGGTCGAGCGTATTGTTCATTAATGAATCTCCGGAAGGTTTCTCAATTTCCGGGAACGTAGCCAATAAGTTCATCTCATTTTGCTGCAATAACTCAATCAATTGTGAAAGTGGTATGTAATCATGTTGGCTATTGATGATATTGTCGTTTATAACTGACTCTTCGCTTCTATGTCCGAATACTGAACATCGCCGTATCCATTCGGGGAACAACAGTTTAGCCGCTGTTGAAATATCGATTTTAGGAAATGCTCTGCACGCCCACTTGATGAGTAAAAACTGAAGGCCTGCAACACCAGTTCCAACCGCTAGGATCAACAACCCACCATCCTTTACCTTTTCCGCCAGCGCCTTGAGAGCTGCCCTTTGGTTAGGTAAATGATGGATTACACCAAAACTGCTAACTATATCGTATTTCGCTTGTATATCTGGAATGTCATCCAGAGCATAAATTGAACCAACGGCAAGTCTGGCTTTCAAATTGTCGCGCTCAAATAGTTCTTCTGCTAGTTTTATGGCCTCTGCATTAAAATCAATTCCGGTAACATCACATCCCAATTTCGACAGCACTCTAGTTGTCTCTCCCGTCCCACAGCCCAAATCTAAAAGGGATTTTCCCTCATAAAAAAGCGGAGGGATTCCTAGTCCTTGTATCAAGAAATTTTGAATTTGAGATGTATATTTTTCTAAATTATCTTCGAATAGTTTGGAAGGATTAATGTTTACGTAATCGCGTATAAGCTTCTCTTGAATTTTTATATCTCGTTCGGTCAGTTTATACTTCATTTCATTCTCCGTTTTATTTGTTTTACGCGTCTACATGCGCATGCAAATACTTTTGTTAATCTTATCTTTTTTGTTTTCGCGTCATTTGAGAACAGGTCACTCGTCAATATTAAATTAGCAATTCCCTTGCTAGACGGTCAGCTACGTTTCCTGCTTCATAGAAATATTTGTTAATGACCTCGTCGCGGTGTTGCCGGTTCTCGATTGAAAAATTACTACCCAATGCTTCTAAGATCTCTTCCTTTAGTTTTTCTTTTGAACGACAAACAACGAATGCTTTCTCGTATTTATGAAGTGGCAACATATCCTTTTCCGGGTTTAAGGAAGCTGGGATCGCCCAATAAGGATACAAAACCTTCGCGTCGTAAAAGAGCGCCTCAACGGTTGCTGTTGACTGAAAACCGATAACGCAATTAGAAATGTTCATTAATTCTGATGCGTCCACAGCTCTATCTAGATCAAAGAAACGGCTGTTCTTCCAGTTTTTGAACTTATCGAGCGAATCTTTAAAATAGTCTTCTCGATGACCCAATTTGTACACAACAACCAAATCTTCATTGTCCCTTATTAATTCGTATAATATTTCTTCTATATCCGCACGTAAATTATTCCAGTTCCCGATCAAATCTTTGTGGTACATCGGTTCAATGTAATTGCGCTCACCAAATGCCAGAAATGTTAACAGCTTTTTATTTTTGAATTTGCTCTTATACTTATTTATCTTATTAGGAAATGAACGATATCTCCAATAGTCAGATCTTAGTTCTCCAATTAACATTAATTTCGTTGTCCGGTCGCTTGCCTGCTCATAACACTTTAAATGTATTTCATTCGCGCAATAAATTTCACGCAAATTCAATCGGTTTGTTTCAATATAGGATGTTGCAAGTATTTCTGATACTGTTTCCGTATGAGTACCCTCCCGCTCACACAACACAGTCTTGATCTCTAGGATGTTGCACGCGTTTATCAACTCGAAATTGATTGTATCGTCGGCACTTGCAAGAATAATTTCGTTAATTGAAAATAGGCTTTTCGAGGCAGTGATATATTTTTTACATTTTTCAAAGTATTCTGATCGGTTTTCAGTATTATCTTTATGCCAATAACGCTTGAGCGGATTCACATACCTATCGCTTTTTTGAGGATCTAGATTCTCGCGATAGTATATATACCAGTCATTAAAATGTATTTTAGCCCAATAGTCTAATAACTGCTTCGGCATCCAATATACCTCAGCCTCAGGCCCTCTTAATTTTAGCGATAATAATTCGAATCGCTTATCACCCTCATCCATCAGCAAAAAAATTTTGCGTCGCTTTTTATTATGTATATTTGCTAGGAATAAGAACGTGTGGGCTGGCCTGCTTATTATCAAAAATACCAACCAGGCTAATTTATACGGATCATAAATTTTATATCTTTCGCTAAATATCCAAATATATTTCGCCATTATCCCGCCGAGAGTGCGCAGCTTTCTTTCTATTAGCCATATACGCCACTGGTAAATATTCATACTGCTTCCGTTATTCAAAGAACTCATTTATCGTTTTATTGCCATTTACTTCGTAAGTTTCTAGAACGTCTTGATAATCATTGTCGATGTTAAGTGTTCGTTCGATTATCTTATCAGCCTGCGCGTAGAAAAATTGAAGATTCGGGAACCTTTGGTTAAATTCCACTCTTATAATTGTCGATAAATTATAATGAAAGCTTATAGCATTTTTGCTTATATCGATCTCGTCAATCTCGCTATACTCATCTTTAATGATAATACATTTTTTCAATATTTCATTTATATTCACTTTACTTATTAACGCCAATTCCTTCATGATTTCCACATGATGGGCATCTATGTATATAGTTTCGTATCCTTCGTAATTACCGTTTTCAAGATCGTATACCATTTCATTTTTTTTACGATACTTTGCATGGTACGCGGACAATGCGATACTTTCATTCTTGAATTCCCTTAGAGATTTTACCGGTTTTCTGTAAAGTAGCTCACCGATTGCCTTCTTGTAATACTCTTCTTTTGTATTACTTTGTTCTTTGGTAAGAATATTCAAGGCATTCGATACATCATGAAAATCTGTCCGTCTCACCACTACATCGTTTAAAATTAGAATGTCAGCGTTTGTACGTAAAAAGGAGACAAGCGCATCGACTTCATCAAGGACAATAGGCTCATCATTATCATTAAATGAGGTGTTTATTAAAACGCCTACGCCAGTTTGGCGCTTAAATTCTCGTAATATGAGTACTACTTGAGACTCTTCCTCACTGATTGTTTGCGCTCTTGCAGTGCCGTCATGATGCACTACGGCTGGAATTTCGTTTGTTGCATTAGTTTTACATTTAACGGCGTAGAGCATTCTGTCGTGCTGATTGTGCTTGCTTTCGAAATATCTGCTAAAGTCTTCTTGTAGTACAATTGGTGCAAATGGTCTATAGGCCTCTCGGTGTTTTATTTTGCTGTTCATCACCGCCTTCATGGATGAAGTTAAAGGGCTTGCTAGAAACGATCGATGTCCCAGTGCGCGCGGACCAAGTTCAAATTCTCCACTAAATAACGCTACAATCTGCTCGCTTTTGATGTTTTCTGCGATTTTCTTTGCATCAAAGATTTCAGTTTTAACCCCAATCTGCTCAAGTAATTTTTTGTGATCCTTCTTTAGGGGCATAGCATGAGTTCCGAATCCGCACTTAGGGTATTCAAACGTTGATAATATCCCCTGGATTTCAGATTCCGTATATTTTCTCTCACGAAGTTTTTTTTCTAAACCAATTAGAGCTAAGCCTAAAGGTATTCCGGCATCTCCAGAATCTGCGTGAACATAAATATCGTTAAATATTTCCAAATTAACTAGGTACTCATTCGCGACACAATTTAAGCCAACACCGCCTGCTATTACTAATTTCTTCTCGCCTGTCACTTTTTTAATTTCTGTCGCTAAGTGGCGCAGGGATCTTTCAAGTTCATTTTGAACAGCCGCTGCAACGAGAGCCGGATAACCTTCATATAAATCTTCTTTTAAGCGACGAGCGTCCAGTTTTAGCTTCAATTCAGCACTTGGTGCTCTTCTTACTTGCTTTGAATAGTCAGTAACAAAGCCATTGAAACGTCCCTCGAGCTCACTCGCGATCTCGGCGAAATGCGGATCTGCTGTGTCTAACCCATATGCCGCGAGACCCATCGTTTTGCCCTCTTCGCCGGCGTCGAACCCCAATGCCAATGTTATTAGTGTGTATAATTCGCCAATGCCAGGTAGTGTTTGGCTAAATATTCGTTTTATGCCATGACGTCTATCTGCGATATATATTGAATGTGTTCGCTGTTTTGAGCCTAATCCATCGATTGCCAATATCGCTGCATTTTCAAATTTCGATGAATAAAATGCGCTGTATGCATGCCCGTCGTGGTGATTAACACCCCTTATGACTTGCTCAGGTTTGACGCGTAGGTTTTCGCGGATATAATCGCCGACGAGGCGCCGATAGTTGTTCGACGTACCGAGGAACGTTTTATTATCCATATAATCCATAGTCAAGGCGCTTACATCCTCAATATTTGTTTTCGATATATGCAAGCATGCCATTATTGAACGTAACGGAAAATGGTATGATTTTTTTCTCCTCGATAACATTCCCTCCTCAAAGTGCAAGTATGTGTCAATACTTTTACCGTTAAATCTTAGAAATGCTGCTGCGGGATCGTGCGAACAATATGACATCACTCCCAGCGAGGTAACTTCTTCTCGTTGCATTTGTTTTATTTCTGTAAGTTTCATATTTTAGCCGTGTGTAATTTTTCCCCATGTAACAGGGGTTCCAAAACTAACACTTTCGCTCAATTTCATTCCTATTATTTCATCAAAATATTTTGGAGCGATACCGTATCCAGGTCGTATACGTCTTATATCGCTTTCCTTTAGGATATGGCCTTTGGGCAGGTCTTTCACAAAATAAAGTGATCTGCGAAAAATCAAATTTTTTTCGTCACTACCTTGATGCTTCAAATCTCCCGTTCCCAGCGCAGACCATGCATCCTTAACCTCTGTGCACATCCTTTTAAATTCGTCTGGTTCCATTGAAAACGCACTATCAGGCCCTTTGTCTAGACGACTTAGTGTGAAATGCTTTTCTATGATAACCGCGCCTAGAGCGACCGATGTCACCGCGGCCAGACTACCCATGGTATGGTCTGACAACCCGACAGGCACCTTAAAACGCTCATACAGTGACCTGAGTCGCCGTATATTGATCTGCTTGATATCTGTCGGATAACTGCTGACGCAATGTAATAAAGCGACCCCATTCGCTCCAGCCGAAATGGCAGTTTCAAGGGCCTCTGCGACTTCGTCCTCAGAAGCCATACCCGTCGATAATATGAGTGGCTTTCCTGTGGAGGCAGCGCACGCAATCAACGGTAAATCGCAAATCTCAAATGACGCAATCTTGTATGCAGGCGCACCTAACCGTTCTAAAAACTCTACCCCTGACTCATCAAACGGCGTTGAAAAAATTGTTAAATTTCTATGCGCTGCACGTTCAAAGAGGGGCTTGTGCCAATCTAAAGGAGTTGCTGCCTCCTTGTAGAGATCATATAATTTATACCCGCTCCAAAGCCCTTCATCAATAACAAAATCTGGTCTTTCGCAGTCAATTGTCATCGTATCGGCCGAGTAGGTTTGTAGCTTTACGGCGTCGGCCCCAGCCTCCGCAGCTGCGTCTATCAAACTCAGCGCGCGTTGGAGAGATCCATTATGATTTCCCGACAATTCCGCAATTACATATGGTGATGAATTACGACCTATTATAAAATTATTAATTCTCATATTCCTCGCCATTCCTCTTCAATGTAATCGTATCACCGTCTTCGATAACCTTAAAATTGAGTCTCTCTAACAGCTTTTTAGATTTGGTATTACCACTTACGACTTCCGCAAATATGGTGGCGAACCCAATTTCTTGATAAAATCTTTCCATAGCTAGTTCAAGCATTTTTAGCCCGAAGCCCAAAGCCCGAGCATAATTGGCTAGTGAAAAATGTATTCTCCATTTCCCAAGGGTATTCTCAAAGCGGACTTGTCCAATAGTTAAACGATTCGACGCACTTATTATATAATATAAAATATTCTTATTTTTTAATGTTTTCATAAACCAACGAGTGTGTTCCTCACGAGAAATAAACCCTTTATTGAGCGAGTATTTTCTGGTAACACAATCGTTGGAGATACTGTATGTATAGCTTTCATCTTTAGGGGTCACGTCTCTAATATCTAGCGTGGTGCGCTTCCCTAAAGTGAGAATCAACGCGACTGTTTCGGCACCTAAACCATCTACAAGACCAAAACATTTCTCCGAGCAAGTCCGAATATCCAATTTATGTAAAAGATATTCGAGTCTATCCCGCAGGTAAGCATCGTCTACACTCGGATAATGCCCGATAAGAAAAACAAACCCTAATTCATGAAGAGTTTCGGCTAGTTCGACATGGTTATCTGCGAAGGTAATTATAGCGCTGGGTAATCCTAGGCAACATCGCTCCCAAGTCGTTATACCCGTGGCACCAAAAGCCAAGTCCGCCGTGGATATTAGACCTTGTAAACTAGGAAGGTCAAAATGAATTCTTACATTTTCTGCTCCTTCGGTAGCAGCATTAATCGAGGATATATTTTTATTACTACTTGATATAGCCAAATGAATATTTAGACATTCTGTGGAGATAGAGAGTAAACCTCTTAGAATTTTCTCGCTTAAATTGTAAGGATCATGACCACCGAAACAAATAAGTATATTCTTAGGCGCACCGCTCCTTATAACCGCACTTTTCCTGCTTGTCGAATACTCTTCAGCTAACAATGCAAATAATGGTCCATAGAGTGTAATGCAATGACTAGGGATTAAGTTTTGATACCTTTCGTACTGTTCACGAAAAAGGTTTTGGTCTAACAGGATATCACAATCATGCTTTCGATTCGCGAGATCGTCGATAACCATTAGGCGACCCACATGCGGGCGAAATATTGATTCATATGTTATATCGATATTATAATCATCAATAATTAATAAATCAGGTTTTATTTTCTCCACATGCCGTTCAAAGTCAGCTATTGCCTGACTATCGTAGAATTTGAATTCACCATTTGGATTTTTTTCAGCCTCACTAAATGAGGTTTCTTCACCATCCAACGTGATATACTCTAGTTGTGATTTTCTTAACGTCTTTTTTACTTGAGTTTCTTGGTTATAACAAAGGAACTTACAACTAACTTGAAGTTTCCTTAACTGTATCGCTAGGTTAATACACCGGATCAGATGCCCATTCCCAACTTTTTCTGAAGCAGCCGCTCTTAATAGAACTATCATGTTCTGTCGTCTTGAAACGATTGGAACATAAGCTCCGCACGACGCCAATCGTCCGGCGTGTCAATATCCCAGACCCTGTAGCTCGGAAGTATCATCGCGCGGGATTCTTCACTAAATATAGGTCTTTTTTGTATCCAGGCGTCTGTGGAACCCCAATAAAATTGCCCTGCATCATGATACAAACTTTCTAAATCTTGAGATCGCATTCTGTAGTTTTCGGGAGAAAGCATTTGTAGCCTATTTTTATCATAAATTTTCAACGCGCGTTGAATAGGGTAAGGGAATTCTGTGGTGGGAAAAACATAATCGCATTTTTCCGATTCAAGTATTTTTAAGCCCTCTTTTAGGTCTTCCGCATCCAAAAAAGGTGCAGTCGGGTAGACACAGCATACATTCCCAAACAAAACCCCAACCTCACCTAGTGAGTGAATCGCGTGCGATATAACTTCGACGGTTGTCGTATAATCGTCAGAAATACTTTCCGGTCTAATGAATGGGACTCGAGCTCCAGCATTTATTGATATATTAGCTATTTCAATATCGTCCGTACTTACCACTATGTCATCAAAGAATTTACAACTCAATGCTATCTCAATAACCCATTCAATCAAGGGCTTTCCGTGAAAAATTCGAATATTCTTTCGAGGAATTCGCTTGCTACCCCCTCTTGCGGGTATTACGCAAAGGTTTTTTCTAAGTATGCTCATTTAGAACATCAATTACTTTTTGCTGCTGTTGAGCTGTGAGCATTGGGTAAATTGGTAGAGTAAGAACTTCTCTGTGAAACGATTCAGCCTCTGGAAAATCTCCAGCCTTGAATCCAAGTTTTTTATAATATGGTTGTCTATGCACCGGTGGATAATGCACATTTACTAATATTCCATTTTGATGAAATATTTCATACAAGCTACGTTGCGCCAGCATGCTTTCTTTTTTTATCCGAATGGGATAAAGGTGAAAGCTTGACTTATGTGATGGTAAAATTTTTTGTACGACTATATTAGTATCCTTGAGGGCAGAATCATAGACTTGTGCTATTTCCGTACGTTTGTTGATATATTCATCGATTCGCTTGATTTGAGAACATCCTAAAGCAGCATGTATGTCGGTCATTCGATAGTTATATCCAAGTTCTATCTGTCGATAGTTCCAGATTTCCTCTTCCGCCATAATATCCATCAAATTCTTATCAGTCGTTATACCATGCGTTCGAAGGCGCCTCATTTTTTCTGCGAGGTTGGTGTCATTTGTACTCGCAGCACCACCCTCCCCCGTTGTAATTATTTTTACAGGGTGAAAGCTGAATACAGTTATGTCACTATAGAGACAATTTCCAATTTTTGAATTAAAGAACTCGGCACCTATTGCATGAGAAGCGTCCTCTATAATATGAAATCCATATATTTGGGAGAGGTGATAAATTGTGCGCATATCGCACGGATGACCTGCGTAGTGGACGGGAATTACTACCTTTGGCAGTTTTCCACTAATTGCTGATATTTTTAACTTTTCTTCTAGTTTTGTCGCGCACAAATTATATGTATTCGGGTCTATGTCTACGAAATCAATATTGGCTCCGCAATATAGGCCGCAGTTAGCACTCGCGACAAATGTATTTGGTGACGTCCAGAGCCAGTCACCAGGTCCTAAATCTAACGCGATACATGCGACGTGTAATGCACTAGTGGCGCTATTAAATGCAACGCTGTGCTTTGCACTTGTATAGTTCGAAATAGCGTCTTCAAACTTCTGAACAACAGGTCCCTGAGTAAGATACTCAGATTTCAGGATTTTTACGACCTCCTCTATATCGTCTTCAGTAATATGTTGACGCCCATATGGAATCATTTGAGCACCTCAATCATAGACGCGTACTAATCCATGCTCTTAAATCATCAACAGACAACCAATCTTTATTGTCGTTACTCGCATAAACAAATCCCTCCTTAACTTTTACGCCATTTTTTATCCTCTCACTGTCTTGATCCCAGTAATTGATCTGCGGTAATATTTTAAAGTATTCGTCGTATTCGTATGTTGTTAATGCATCCTCTGTACTAATCATTTGCTCGTGGAGTTTCTCCCCTGGTCTGATACCAACTAATTCAAATTCGCAGTTAGGCACGATGGCTCTAGCTAAATCTGTTATTTTTATAGATGGTATTTTCTTTATATATATCTCGCCACCCTTCATGTCTGAGAATGCAAATCGTACCAAATCAATCGCTTGCTCAAGAGATATCATGAATCGAGTCATACGCAAATCTGTTATTGGTAGTGTTTTTTTATCGCTCATGCTTTGGAAGAATGGAATCACTGATCCCCTTGAACCCATTACATTTCCATACCTCACTATTGAGAATCTCGTTTCATGCCCACCAGCGTATGACGTATTACTCGCAACAAAGAGCTTATCAGAAGCCAATTTCGTGGCTCCGTAGAGGTTTGCAGGGCTACTTGCCTTATCAGTTGATAAGGCAACAACCCGCTTAACCTTTTGGTCTATCGCAGCGTCAATTACATTCATAGCACCTTCAATATTAGTTTTGATGCACTCAAATGGATTGTATTCGGCAATATGTACTATTTTCGTTGCGGCGGCATGCACAACGTAATCGATTCCCTCTAAAGCGCGGTGGAGTCGATTTTTGTCTCTCACGTCTCCAATAAAAAATCTGACTCGCTTATCGCCTTGGTATTTTTTCGCCATCTCCCATTGTTTCATTTCATCTCTAGAAAAAATTACTAGCCGCTTCGGGGCATTTTGTTTTAATACCGTGTCTACAAAGGAAGTCCCAAAGGAACCTGTTCCTCCTGTAATTAATATACTCGCATTATCATTCATTTTTATTCACTTTCATTATTGATGCTGGGCCATTTCAATAAAGAACTTATTATTTTTAATCTCATCGTAACTGCCATTAGCAACTAATGTTCCCTTATCGAAAACAAAAATTTTATCGCACAACTTTAGATTATTGTACTTATGAGTTATCAAAATTAAAGTTGATATTGTCTTTGATTCTTGCAGTCCAGCTAACACGATATTTTCGGTTGCTGCGTCCAAAGCGTTTGTAGCTTCATCGAGAATCAGTATTTCTGGCTTTCTGTAAAGAGCCCGAGCAATTGCTATACGTTGTCTTTGACCGCCTGACAGTCGAGCCCCTCGTTCACCAATATATGTTTCGTAACCCGACGGAAGATCTCGCTCGATGAATTCATGTATCTGCGCGATCATTGCGGATCTCTTTACCTGTAGTTGGTCTACTTTATCTTTTTCAACGCCAAATGCAATATTCGCTGTAACAGTATCATCAATAAGATAGCCCTGTTGTGGGACATACCCTACGGAAGACCTCCAACTCTTCAGCAATTCCCCCTCGATTTTCAAATCATCCACCTCAAGCTCCCCCTTCGATACCTCAAGGAGTCCGGCAATAAGATCGATTGTTGTTGTCTTACCGCTACCGGTTGCACCGACGAAAGCTACTAATGCATTTGCCCGTAATTCTAAATTTAAATTTTTTAATGTGAATTCATGCGCATTTGGATATTTATAATATACATTATTTAGCTTAAGTCTTTTAAACCGTATATGACTTGCATGGTTTGTTTGCACCTCTGTGCTATTTGTTCCCTCTATTTGAGTTGCAAGATCTTTTATAGCACTGCTAACAAACCGGATACGTCCTATCGAATAGTATATTTGATTGAGTGCCGGTAATAAACGATAGCCCGCGAATGCGAACACACCGGCGGTCGGCAGAATGTTAGATATCGGGATGCCATCACTTGTTTGAAAAAGGATCAGGACAATAAGTCCTCCAAACCCAAGGGCTTCGATGCTATACCGGGGTAACTGACCCAAGAGACTAACTTGCGCCGAGGCCTCCGCTAATGTCTTGGCGTACACCTTGTAGCGGTCTAGAAAGTAACGCTCGAGGCCCAGATTTTTCACTTCTTTTATCGCTCCAAAAGCCTCAGAAAGCAACTTATAACGTGCCAAATTTGAGTCTGTTCTTGCATGGCCTAAAGCATCAATTTTCGTCTTACTGAATAAATAAATAATAAAATATAAACCGCCAAACAATAAAATCGTGGTTATCGCAACGCCAGCATTTACAAATATTAGCAACACCAATAATCCGGTAGCAGTTATTAGATTAGCGATTAGTAACATTAAAGGCATCAATCCATCTGATACCACAACATTTATTTCAGCGAGTATAGTCTTCCCTAAATCGGCACTATGCTGGTTGAGAAACCAACTATAATCACTTGACAAATATTTACCTAACAGTTTTTTTGATATTGAGTAATCTAACGTAAACACATATTTCGCTTGTGCGTAGTTTGTGATCGCCCTAATAGCCAAGGAGGTTATTAATGTTATTAGAGTTATTAATCCCAATGCTATGTTAATGTTTCGTTCTTCTACTCCTATTGTCGTTTCTAGTGATAATTTAATTTCGTTTAAGTATGGCTGCGACGTTAAAGCTTCGGGATTTGCTACGATTGCAAGGAAAGGCATGATCGATACCACACCGATTATATCGAATATCGCCGAGATAACGATTAGCAATAATAATAGAAATAACTTCTTTTGTTCATTCTTGTCGATCAGAGACAATAGTTTTGCAATTACCATTTATTGTCTTCAGTTTTGAAACTTTTATATGTTTTTAGCAGGCCAGTCCTAATCGAGTTCTTTGGCTCCCAACCTGATTTTCTTAATCGGCTGCTATTCATAAGCTTCGAATATACACCATCAGGTTTTGAATTATCGAAAGTGATTTCCCCCTCATAACCTACTACAGTACGAATTTCTTCTGCCAGTTCCGCTATCGATATATCCTCTCCGGCTCCGATGTTAATATGATAGGAATTTTCGGCGCAGAGATCGCGGTACTCTGCACGCTTTATATTCATAAGGTTCACCATCGCACTTGCGGCATCCTCCACAAAGAGGAACTCTCGCCTTGGTTTACCACTACCCCAAACTATCACCGTTTTCGCCTTGTTTTCTTTCGCTGCGTGGAACCTTTTGATTAAAGCTGGTATTACGTGACTGTTTTCGCCGTGGTAATTGTCACCCGGCCCATAAAGGTTACAGGGCATAACGCTTCTGTAATCAATTTCGCTCGTTTCACTGTACTGCCTGTTGAAAGATTCACATAATTTAATTCCAGCGATCTTTGCTATTGCATAGGATTCATTTGTTTCCTCTAGCCGTCCTGTTAACAACGCCTCTTCAACTATGGGTTGTTCGGCGTTTTTTGGGTAAATACAACTTGATCCTAAAAATAGTAATTTTGTCACTCCCGCTTGATATGCAGAATTTATAATATTAGATGCAATCATTAAATTTTCATATAAGAATTCTGCGGAATAAGTTCTATTCGCGTGTATTCCACCTACTCTTGCGGCGGCGAGGTACACTTCATCAATTTTTTCTCGTACAAAAAACTGTTGTACTCTATCTTGATTTGTTAGATCAAGTTCAGCACGTTCTTTTGTGATTAATCTTACTTTTTTATCACCTATAAGTATGCGCGCAATCGCAGAACCTACCATTCCTGTGTGACCAGCAATGTATACTCTTTTTTTTCGCAGCTCTTGTTTCATCAATTTTTATGCGAAGAAGTAGAATTAAACTGTTGAATTAGTAAATCACGCTCGGCTGATTTTAAATCAGCATGGACCATTTCCTGCACCAATTCTTCAAAACTTGTTTTTGCAGACCATCCAAGCTTCGTCCTCGCCTTACTTGCATCTCCTAATAGTGTTTCCACTTCGGTGGGGCGGAAGTAGCGCGCATCGACCTTTATGACTTCCTCCCCATCTATTATTCCGATTTCTTCGAGTCCGGCGCCACTCCAAGTTATTTTCATATTTAAAGCATCAGCGGCGATATTTATAAAATCACGTACTGAGTATTGAATGCCAGTGGCAATGACAAAATCTTCTGGTATTTCTTGCTGCAGCATTAGCCATTGCATTTCTACGTAGTCTCGGGCATGGCCCCAATCTCTTTTAGCATCCAAATTTCCTAGAAATAGTTGCTTTTGTAAACCGAGCTTTATTCGTGCAAGTGCTCGGGTAATTTTTCTCGTTACAAATGTTTCTCCCCTTATAGGCGACTCGTGGTTAAACAAAATACCGTTGCATGCATAGATACCGTAAGCCTCTCGATAATTAATCGTTATCCAGTATGCATATAGTTTCGCTACCGCATAAGGGCTCCTTGGATAAAACGGTGTCGCTTCTCTTTGAGGTGTTTCTTGTACTAATCCATATAGTTCTGATGTTGAGGCTTGGTAGAATCGCGTCTTCTTCGAAAGCTCTAAAATTCGTATCGCTTCCAAGATTCGGAGCGAACCTAAAGCATCTGAATTGGCGGTGTACTCAGGCTCTTCAAAAGATACTGCAACGTGCGACTGGGCTGCAAGATTATATATCTCGTCTGGTTCTACCTCTTGTATTATTCTTATCAGTGAGGTTGAGTCCGTTAAATCGCCATGATGTAATATTAAATTTCGCGCCCCCATATGTGGGTCTTGATACAAATGGTCAATTCGCGCAGTATTGAATAGGGATGTACGGCGTTTTATACCGTGGACTTCATATCCTTTATTGAGTAAAAGTTCCGCAAGATACGCTCCATCTTGACCAGTTATTCCTGTGATCAATGCTTTTTTCATCTTGATTTTTCTCTATTATTCGCGTCCATATTTGTCCTCGAATCTTATAATATCGTCTTCTCCTAGATATTCACCAGACTGCACCTCGATGATTTCAAGCGGTTTATTTGATGGATTTTTCAATCTATGCTTTTTTCCTAAAGGTATATAGGTTGATTGGTTTTCCCGGAGAATAATGGTCTCATCGCCGACGATTACTTCGGCGACACCACTAACAACAACCCAATGCTCTGCTCTGTGCGCGTGTTGTTGTAGACTCAGACTACCTTGAGGCTTAACGCTAATCCGCTTAACCTTAAAATTTGAGCCCTCGTCGATAGTGTCGTACCAGCCCCAAGGTCGGTTTACTTTGCGATGAAAAGCAAGCTCCGAGCGCCCGATTTGGTTCAGTGAAGCGACGATTTGCCTTACTTCTTGAGATGACTGCCTTTTAGTTATCAATACTGCATCAGGCGTTTCAACAACGACTAGATCTTCGACCCCCAAAACCGCGACCAGGCGGCTAGTCGAGTGTAGGTAGTTATTTAGGCTTTTTAGTGCGAGAACGTCGCCGACACAGGCGTTTCCAGAGATATCTTTCTTATTAATATTCCAAACCGCATCCCATGCCCCAACGTCACTCCAGCCCACATCCACGGGGATCATGTAGACGGGTGTTTCGCCTGGGCATCTTTCAATGACAGCATGGTCAACCGAAAGTGGCGAGATCGTTGTATATGCACTTTTATCAGGTCTAATGAAATTGTTGTCTCGTTTCTTGTTTTGCCATGCTGTATTTACTACATTCAGCATTTCCGGTTGATATTTTTTCATCAATTTTAGCCATACTGATGCCTTTACGATGAAAACACCAGAGTTCCAATAAAAGTTTTCAGCGTTTGCATAAAATACGGCCTTCTCAATATCTGGTTTTTCAATGAAGCATTTTACCTTCCTGGCATTGGATCTATATGTGGCTCCAGTCTCTATGTAACCATAACCTGTCTCTGGATGAGTTGGTTTGACTCCCAGAAGGACTACATGATTTTCGCTAGCAATGTTAATAGCGTTCTTCAAAATTAATTCGTATCCCTCAACATCACCTATCGACTGATCAGCCGGGGAAACCAGGAGAATAGGATCCTGCCCGCTTTCCTGTGCTGTCAGCGCCGCCAATGTCATCGCCGGGGCCGTATTTTTCTGTTCTGGTTCCAAGATAATGTCGGCATCATCTTTCAGGAGCTGGCTAAGTTGTTCAGTGATATGAAATCGATTTTCCTCACCCGCAACAATGATTGGATCTGAAATACTCAACTGTTCATCTTTGATATTTAAAAGGCGTTTAATTACGCCTTGAAATAAACTAAATTCGTCGTTGAAAATGTGAAACTGCTTCGGCAAATCTAGTCTTGAGAGCGGCCAAAGGCGACTACCAACACCCCCGCAAAGCACAACTGGCTGGACAAATAGAATTTTTTCATTTTTCATTTAATGATACCTACTTTAGACGTCTCCACCAAACACATCACGCGTGTACAGTTTGTGATTCACATCTTCTAGATCGGGATGTCGTCTATTTGCAATAATTAAGTCCGACATTTCTTTGAAATCTGTTATGTCTTCGATGACATCGAAATCGTCGTGTTCGCCCGAAGTTAAAGTTGGCTCGTAAATTATTATTTTTAGATCCATTTTCTGTATATTTTTAAGTACGTCTTTTATTGCACTAGATCTTTGGTTTGCGCTGCCACTTTTCATTGATAGTCTATACACCCCCAGGATTACTGCAGTTTCTTTTGATGCTAATTTAGCAATTAATAATTTTGATAATTCTGCAGCGATAAATTTTTTTCGAATGTCGTTAGATTTTACAATTGCAGATATTATTGCATTTGGTATATCGCCATAATTTGCTAATAATTGCTTTGTATCTTTAGGCAAACAATAACCACCATATCCGAAGCTAGGATTTTTGTAGTGTTCTCCTATCCGTGGATCTTTAGAAATTCCATCAATTACTTGGTAGGCATTTAGGTTTGTTGCCGCACAAAATGTATCGATCTCATTAAAGTAGGCTACCCGCATTGCCAAAAAAGTATTTGAAAAAAGCTTTACCGCTTCTGCCTCATCGCTGTCTAACAATATTATCTTCGGGTTTGAGCTAATCGCGATATTTGAGAGTATGTCTGCTATTGCTTTACCACGAATGGTTCGGTCTCCAACTATAATCCTACTAGGGTATTGGTTATCCTGTATGGCAGTCCCTTCTCTTAAAAATTCGGGACTGAAAATAATGTTATCTTTTTTATACTTTAATCGAGTTTTTGAAGTGTAGCCTATAGGAATTGTTGATTTAATTATTATTATTGCTTGAGGGTTTCTTGAGACTACATCAGCAATCACTTCATCTACAGATTTAGTGTCAAAATTTTTTGTCTCTGGATCATAGTCGGTTGGTGTAGCTATGATTACGTAGTCCGAAGATACGTAAGCATCGTCTTTTGATATCGTGGCGTTAATTTTTATATCATTGGCGAGAAAATATTTTTTAAATTCGTCGTCATCAATCGGGGATCGCCCTTTTTTTATAAGTTCAACACGCTCGGGATTAACGTCAAATATAGTTACACGGTGAATCTCTGACAATAATAATGCAAGCGACATGCCTACATATCCCGCACCAACTATAGTTATTTTCATATTTGTTAAATTTTTTTATACGCGTAAATTATTCTGCCGTGTATTTTTACATTTGATCCGTATATATATACTCAGATTTTTTCATTCGCTGGATAAACTATTATCAACTAACTTCTACGCAATGACAGAGTTGAAAGCTCGTATTCGGGCTATCGGTGATATTAATTAGTGACCATCCCAATTCATTGACCACTTGATCATATAAATAGAAAATCGAAAAATTGATATTTCGGCTCTGAACACTTGTGATGAGCGCGTGCAGTATGAACAATTATTCGGCTTGTCCTACATTGCTATAAATTTTTCACCGCTAATAAATCGACGTGCAGACTACCGCATGGTCTGCTTCGCTAAGACCAACGTATAAAAAGAAGTCCGTTTTTATTATACCGAAATTACGAAGCGGCTAACAGGAACGTTCGTTGCCGCTAAATTTACAAAAAGGCACTTATTTGCCAAGGCCCAATTTACGTCGGAGCACGGACTTGATGTTTAGGACCTGTTCGCGCTGTGACCCAACCATAACATCCGTCAAAGCTTTTCGGATGAATACAAATATCAAGAGAACGAGGCTGGTGTATGCGGTCGCAAGCCCACTGATACGCAAACGACTGCTGGAAGTGTGTGTTGAAGGTCTCGTCGGGGACTGCGCGATGTTCTCATGATTGACTCTACCCCGGAGAGATTTTCTGTATTCCCGGATCTCTGTGGATAGAACCATCTGTGTATCGATTAGATCTGAATAACCTTGCAAGTTTAGATTTTGTAAAGTGAGTTTGTTTGCTTGTTGCATCACACCAGACGAGGCCTCGATGACTCGTTGATTAGCGTCGTATAACAAAAGCGCCTGCGCCAAATCCATCTCAAGTTCTTCAAGCTCCCTCCCCTTTGGGGCCGAAACATTGATGAGCTCTGACAGAACCATCTCAGCAAGATCATGCGCTTGATCCCCGTTCTCCCCTGTCACAACAAGCTTGATCATTTGGTCTTTATTACCTAGGCTCGCACTGACACGCCCAAGAAGCGCTGCTCGGGCCGCGTCCTTGCCAATAACCTTAGTCAGACCAAGCCTTTCTGCCACTGGATCGAGTACAGCAGCAGCGGTAACAAGGGTTACTGCCGCCGCTGGCTGTTCAGTAACGTTCAGGAAGGCGATGCTTTCATAGGTCTTCGGATGTAAACTGGAGTAGCCCAAAGCTACCAGCCCAGCTACCGTCGGCACGATGACAAGAAGGCGAAGATTTTCGGCGATAGTTAGAACCACAGCGAAAAGTCTAATTTCGTTTGCTTCTGCAGGCGTATCTGTCATTTAATTGGTGTGCATAATTGAAAAATTGCATTTATTTCGCGGCGAAAGCGCTTCCACATCAGAATGCGGACGGGCATTATGGCACGCAACTACCAGCAGCGCGAGCATGTAGAGGAAAAAATGACTTTCCCTTGCACTGAAAAGCGGAGAGTTAATCAGGCTATCAGACACAAGCGCGCCCAACAGGCCGAATAGCATCAGACGGTGCGATTGACTTTGTGACCGCCGCGCCACCCTTGCTGCCGAAATTATGAGCAATATGTAGAACGCAATTCCGATAAGCCCATGGTCTACGCCAAAAAACAAAAACTGATTGTGGCTATGCCAGCGAAAAGTTGCGCAATCCTTCGGGTCGTCCAACACGCGACAAATTTCGGTGTGGTACGCGCCGGTACCATGGCCCAATAAGGGTCGCTCCGCGATCAAACGCGGCGTCGTCTTGTAGTTGTATGCGCGGTGGCCAATCGATGAAAAGCGGTCGTTGTAGATGTTTTGGAGTTGGGTCGTCGCCTGTTGAAAACGACTCAACATAACGTCGGAAGTCATCAGCAACGCACCGAGTCCTATCAACAGGATTGGTAACGCAACCAGCGCCCTGCGAAGACCGATCCGCGCAAACAGGAACGCGGCCAATGCACCAGCCACAACGATCAAACCTGTTCGGCCGCTAGATAGGTGCGTCACACTCACGAGCGCCATTAGTGCTATCACCGCATAGGAGGCATTCCACACCCTGCTAGCTACGCTGCTCAGCTTGCTAAGAGCGTAAACTACAAAAAACCCCATCATGACGTTCTGGACGATGTAGTCGTACATCACATGGTGTGAGACGCCCCAACCAGTTTGTTTAGTCGCTGACCAGGGCAAGATAAACCAGATATTGAGCCACGTGGACGCCAATAGAAAGAGCATCCCTATTTCAAACGCCAATAACGACCGCCGCTGCCAGTCCGCACGCCCATGTAACAACAACATGAGGACGATGGCGTAAACAAATTTTGTGTACTTGCCCCAATTGATCGAGGACCACTCCCACGGCGCAGGGGTGTAAAACATCCCAAGCAAGACCATGGCGTACAGCGCCAACAACCAAACAGCTGGCATGGGCCAGCGTTCCTTTTCAAGATAGCCCTTGTTGGCCGTAGCCACGAACCCGATGAGGATTAAGAGCATCAAGACATTGCCCAACCCCAGCGCAGTCGAGAAGGTAAGGTAAAGGCCGGGGATTAACCAGCCAAGAATAGAAAGGGCAAGGTTAGACACGGTTTATTCAACTTTTTGGATCTAACGCTTTGCGCTGTCTGTTAATGCACTCTTGTCGTACTCGAGCATCGCATATCGGAAGAAGCACTCCAGCGCAATAAAGAAACAAAACAAGAAGCCCTCTGGGCCACACAAGAAACCCCGCCGAAAAACGTAGAGCTGGAGGAAATTTGCGAGCGCCGATGCAAATCCACGCAAAACACCGCCCCTCTTGCCTTTTTTCGCGCGCTTCAGCGCGCCAAGCTGCGCGTACTGCGCAAGTTTTTGCAGGCTGCCGTAAATGGTTTCTCTAGAGTAATGAAAAAGCCGCGCCTTGAGCTTAAAGACGGGTACGCTTTGATCCTTCAACACGGCCGCCTCGTGCACCAGCCCCTCGTAACCGATGAGGTTATCGGCACGGAACAGGCGTGGGATACCACCGGTCGACTTCATCCGCGTGAGCGGTTTGCCGTAGGCCACCTGGTTCCAGAGCACCTCCCACACGCCATTAGCGCCGCTACGAACAATGTCGGCAATTTCTTTCTCTAGCTCGGGCGGAATGACTTCATCTGCATCCAAAAAGAAAATGTAGTCTGAGCTGCAGTGCTTGAACAATCGAGTCCGTTGCTCGCCAAATCCCTGCCAGTCGGGGTAACTGTGCACCGCCGCACCCATGGCACTGGCGAGTGCGACCGTGTTATCGGTGCTTCCGCTATCGGCCACGATGATCTGGTCTGCAAATTGTGCACTTCTGATGCACTGCTCGATGCGCCGCTCTTCGTTGAGCGTGAGGATGGCGATGCAAAGGGTCGGTTTTTTATCCATGGGGGTAAGGCTCTCACGACTCAGATGCGTCGACAATTATTCAGAGTTTATAGCACCGCGCGGTGAAAATAAAAAAGCCCCAACCATTTCTGGAAGGGGCTTTTTAACTTGGTGGCCTGGGACGGAATCGAACCATCGACACGCGGATTTTCAATCCGCTGCTCTACCAACTGAGCTACCGGGCCAAGGCAGTCAGTATAACAGCCCGGGCGCCAGTTATCACCGCGAGGCAAAAAAGTTTGCCGCTCTGAGGCTTAAATTTGGCCCTTTTTAGCCTTTGACAGGTCGATGCCCAGCTGCTTGAGCTTGCGGTAAAGGTGGGTGCGCTCCAGGCCCGTTTTTTCAGCTACGCGCGTCATCGAGCCGCCTTCTTGGATGAGGTGGTATTCGAAGTAACTTTTCTCAAACTGGTCACGCGCATCGCGCAGCGGCTTATCGAGCTCAAAGCTTTGAATGTTCGACGCGGGCGATTGGTTCAGTAACTGCTCGGGACTCAGGTGCATGGGGGTCATCGGCGTCGCCGCATGGTCGATACCACCCATACCTGTGGCGTTGTAGTTGTTGGATGCCATGGTGGTGACCGCTTGGGCTGCCATGCCTGCGGGCGAGGCACCCGTCGCGGCTGCCCCGGCGTAACCGCTACCTGTCAAGGGTGCGGCTGCACCGCGGTAGTCCCCCGACTTGACCATTTGCTGCCGCGCGCCTTTGGTGAGGCCTTGCTCGACGGCAGCCAATAACTTCTGCATGGTGATGGGTTTTTCGAGGAAGGCCATGGCGCCTATGCGCGTGGCCTCAACAGCCGTTTCGATGGTCGCGTGTCCGCTCATCATGATGACGGGCATGTCGAGCAGTCCAGATGCGGACCACTCTTTAAGCAAAGAGACACCATCGGTATCTGGCATCCAAATATCGAGTAACACCAGGTCCGGGCGCGCGTTGGCGCGAGCCTGCCGCGCTTCCGCCGCGTTTTGTGCAGCGATGACGTTATGTCCCTCGTCATCCAGAATTTCAAACAACAACTCACGGATACCGTGCTCGTCGTCGACTACCAAAATATTTGCCATGGCCCTTGAGGCCTCCCTTACTGTTGTATTCCCGCCAAGGGGAATGATAACGATACTTGGCCGCCAATGACAGCATCACCTTGCATCCGATTACTCAAGCGCACTTTGGCGCGGTGCTCATCCGCGATTTTCTTGACTACCGCCAGCCCCAATCCGGTGCCTTTTGATTTGGTGGTGACGTAGGGTTCGAAGGCGCGCTTCAAAATCATGTCGGGGAAACCTGCACCCGAGTCCGCCACAATCAAGCGCACCGAGTCGCCACTGGCGGAAACTTCGGTTCGAATTTCAACCGCATTGTCCCCAGCAACATCACCTTTCATCTGCGTGGCGTCTTGCGCGTTTTGTACAAGGTTATGCAGTACCTGGCGGAGTTGCTGGACATCGGCAGCCACCATGGGTTGTCCGTCGCAGGGCTTGAAAACAACCGGGCAAACAGCCTGCTCATAGAGGTTGAGGATTTCTTGCACCACGGTATTGAGGGCAACAGGGGTCAGCACAGCCGCCGGTAAGCGGGCGTAGTCTCTGAATTCGTTGACCAGGCGCTTCATGGCCTCGACTTGCTCAACGATGGTTTTGACCGATTTATTCAGCAGCAAATCTTCAGGCGCCTCAAGCTTGCCGGCTAGTTTCATACCCAAGCGCTCGGCTGACAATTGAATGGGCGTCAGTGGGTTCTTGATCTCGTGCGCCAAACGCCGGGCGACATCGGCCCACGCCTTGGCGCGTTGGGCAGAAACCAGGTCCGAGATGTCGTCAAACACCAACAACTGGCCCTCGCCTGGCAGCAATGCACCACGCGCCAATAACGTCACATGGTCTTGCGCCACGGCATGGTCGTTTGGCTCGACCTCAAAACTACTTTGCCAGTGCAGCGCTGCGGGGTCGGTGATGGTTTGTGTTGCGCGGTCTGCCGCCAGGGCACGGAATTGCGCGGCCACGCCGGAGGCCCAACCATCCAATCCAGGTAACGCGGCGAGCGGCTGGCCAACTGGGTCATCCCTGAGTCGCAAGATACGCATGGCACTGGGATTGGCGCTTTGTATCGTGCCACTGGCATCCAGAACCAAGACACCTGCCGTGAGGTTATCCAGGATAGCTTGCAGACTGGCCCGCGCAGCGTCGAGCTGGTGCACACTGGCCTGCACCGCGCCGCGTGCATCGGCCAGCTGCTGGGTCATGTCGGCAAAGGAGCGTGTCAAGCCGCCCAGTTCGTCGCGGGTATCGACAATGAGTTTCGGCGTCAGGTCGCCTTTTGCGACATCGCGTACCCCGGCCGCCAACAACAGCAAGGGCTGCACCAACTGCGTACCTAAAAGGGCGGCCACCAAAACAGCGCCGAACACCGATAGAAACAGGGTCAGTGTGAGCGTACCGATATACATACGGCGTAAGCCGTCACGAGCCAATGAGCGCTTTTGGTAGTCGCGATTGGCCTCCTGCACCGCTAAAGCGTCGGCCACCAATGTGGGGGGTAATGGGATCAAAACGCTCAGGAAATGGCTTTCACCCCGCAAAGCCATATCAGTGGGCGACATGAAGGTCAGGACTTGCAACGCGGGGCGCTCTTCAGACTCGCCATCTAATCCCAACACTTGCACACTGACTGCACCCGCGCGCGCCACCGCCATCTGGCTGGCAGTTGGGCGACTCACCCCCGAGCTAAGGCTAAACGACGATTCACTGGCGCTGGCGATCACTTGGCCATTGGTCGATAGGATGCTCACCTCCGACGCCTGTAGCTGCTCGCGTAGGCGCGACAGCTGCAAGGTGTAGGCACCCATTTGTGCCGATGCCAACTCTTGCGCCGCGGCACCCACGCGGCGGCTGGTATCCGCACGCAGCATGTCAATGGTGGTGCGACCTAAGTTAAGGCCAGAAGTGAGGGCCCCCTCGACCCGCACATCAAACCAACTCTCAATAGAGCGCGAGACGAATTGATACGAGACCACGTAAATCAATGCGCCAGGTAACACACCCACCAACGCAAACATGAACACCAGTTTCACCAACAACCGGCTGCCGAATTTCCGTTGCTGCCAGCGCTGCCATAAGCGGAATATCAACCACACGATAACCAGCGCCAAGACAGACGCCGCGCCGACGTTCATGGCGACTAGATAGTCATAGTATCTTTCGTACAGCGCGCTGTTGTTGGTGGCCTGTATGAGTAAAAATAACAAAATCAAACCAATGGCGACAAACGACGACAAACCAATACCCAAGGTCCACGTGACGTTTTTGGCGCGGCTGCGCTTGGTGCTTGGGGTCTGAGCGGTCATGGGCGCTGCCCCCCTTCGCTCGCACCTCGGCGCTGGTTCAACTCTTCGGCGGTCACCACCGGCGCCGGTTTAGGTCCGGTCGAGTTTGGGTCATTACCCGCCGTAGTGCTCGGTAAATCCGTGGGTGGCATGGCGGCAGCCAGTGTGATGGGCGCACCCCAATCGCCTTGGTCAGCAACGCCGATTTGAAACGGTCGGGGCAAGGCCGTGGTGTCGAGCGCGAAGGTGACGACCACCCGGGTATCCGTTGACTCGGCAAAGTCCGCCACGCGGCCCAGTGCCCAGCCGCGCGTGTTTGACGCCAGTGCGATCGCCTGCGGCATTGAAGAGACATTCTGGTGCAGCAAAAACGCGTCGGTGTTGCCAGCTGTGGTCACCGCTTCGCTGTCTGCCAGGCTCACCCGCCACTGATTCGTGAGGGGCAGGTACACCACGCGGGTGCGGCGCGTCAACGACGCCAACTGCTTATCACGCCAGTACCAACGGGGTTGGATCACGGTCGCGCGCATAAGGAAGACCAGTGGCACCCCGCGCTCCAATACTTGTTTGATGTGCGCGGGCGCCTGCCATTGGGTTTCGACGTCAGCTAAGAGCTCGCCACCGCGCCAGGTTAACTTCAACTGCGGTGTTTTGGGCGTCTCCGCCCAACTGCTGGCAGGCGTAAACCACAACAGCGAGGTGAGGGCGAGTAGCCCGGCGAAAAGGTACCGACGCACGCGGTCAGGTTGCGCGTTTGTCAAACGCGGCATAAAAGAACCCATCGAAAGCGGCATGAACCAGCGCGGCATCGTTCAAGTTGGCATCAGGCGTGGCGTTGACACACCCGGGCAACACATGACCGGGCGCTTCGACGCGTTGGGCATCGGGGTGCTGCTCCAAAAAAGCGTCAATCTGCCACTCTCCCTCTTCTTTGAATGTTGAACAGGTGCAATATACCAAGCGTCCGCCCACCACTAACTGCGACCAGGCCATTTCGAGGAGGGCACGCTGCTCGGCAACCAACTGATCGATATCAGCTGGTCGTCGTAACCATGGTACATCGGGATGGCGACGAACAATGCCGGATGCGGTACACGGCGCATCCAATAATACGGCGTCCCACGGCTGCCCGTTCCACCATTTTTGCGGCAGCTTGCCATCGGCCACCTGTACGTCGGCGTGGGCGCTAAGGGCGAGCCGGTCTAGGGTTTCGTGAATGCGCGCCGCGCGTTTGGGGCTGATCTCCAGCGCGGTCACCCGCGTTGTCATCGGTTGGCCGGCAGCACGGCTGCGCGCGACCGCCAATTCAAGCAAGTGGCCTGTTTTGCCACCCGGTGCGGCGCAGGCATCGAGTATGCGCAGGGGTCGGCCAGCGGTAACCGCTGCTTGCAGATACGCACTAGCCCATATCAGCGGCGCCGCCATTTGGGGCGAAGCGTCCTGCACCGAAACCGCACCTGACTCGAAGCTCGGCAACCGACCGACCGCTAATGGTTTATCGAGCACAAGCCCCTGATCACCGACGGGCGTCGCGACAATACCTTCAGCAGCCAGGCGGGCTTGGTAGTCCGCGAGGCTTTGCTGCGCCACATTGACGCGCAGTACCATGGGACCAGCGACTTGATTGACTTGCAGCATGGCGGCCCAGTGGTCTGGATACTGGGCACGCAGGCGATCGATCCACCACTGTGGGTGGTTGAATCGGACCGATTCGTCCGCCATGACGAGGGCATCAAGTGCTGCATACTCCCGCAGCAACCGTCGCAGGCAGGCGTTAACAAAGGCGGCCTTGCCTGCTAAACGGTGGTTGTCTTTACAGGCTTGTACCGCTTGGTCAACGACGGTGTGGGCGTCATACAAGCGGGGCTCTCGTAACAAGGCTACTGCGGTGGTCAGCCAAATCGCCAGCTCGGCATCGGGCTTCTTTTTAACCAGTTGTGCCGTAATGGCGTGCGCCCATGCCCATTGCCGCAAGACATGAAACGACAAGGCCTGCACACCCGCGCGCAGGTGCACGGGCGTCTTGCCCAGCACGGCGTCGGTATTTCGCCCGTTGCCAACCGCTTGCGCGGCCTGCGCAACCCAGGGAAATTGCTGAGAGAGGCTAACAGTCGCCATAAGGCCTTAAAAAAATACCCCAGTCACCGTGAAGCGACTGGGGTTTATTTCACGCATCAGGGTGCGCGCCGTCTGCGATTACTCGGCCGCGTTATCGGCAGCCGGGGAATCGTCCACAACCTCAGCCGACGTGTCGTCGTCTTCAGCAGGACCTTGGCTATCCGCCTCGGCAATCATGCGACGCTCTTCGGCTTCGATCTTCTCTTTTGCCTTGCGTGCATCGTGGAAAGCCAAGCCTGTACCAGCAGGGATCAATCGACCCACAATGACGTTCTCCTTCAGGCCACGCAACTCGTCGCGCTTGCCCATGATGGCAGCCTCGGTGAGCACGCGCGTGGTCTCCTGGAAGGACGCAGCAGAGATGAAGCTGTCGGTCGACAACGACGCCTTGGTAATACCCAACAAGATGTTGCTAAACGTCGCTGGAATCTTGCCTTCGGCGCGCAGGGCGTCGTTGGTGTTGTAGATTTCAGAGCGCTCAACTTGCTCACCACCGATGTAGCCTGAATCACCCGGATTCTCGACCACCACACGGCGCAACATCTGACGAACAATCACTTCGATGTGCTTGTCGTTGATCTTCACACCTTGCAGGCGGTAAACGTCTTGAACCTCGTCAACGATGTAGCGCGCCAGCTCCTCGATACCCAACAGACGCAGGATGTCCTGTGGATCGGCAGGGCCATCCACAACTGTCTCGCCCTTGTTAACCACCTGGCCTTCGTGAACCACGATGTTCTTTTCCTTGGGGACCAGTTCTTCCCACACGCCGCCATCTGGGTCGGTGATCTGCAGGCGAATCTTGCCCTTGGTTTCCTTACCGAATGACACCGTACCGGTGATCTCAGCCAGCGTACCCTTATCTTTAGGCGTACGGGCTTCGAACAGTTCAGCCACACGGGGCAAACCGCCGGTAATGTCGCGGGTCTTTTGACCTTCAACTGGCACGCGTGCCAACACCTCGCCGGGGCCAACTTCTTGGCCGTCACGCACTTGAATCAAGGCGCCAACCTGGAAGCCAACAGACACGGCGTGGTCGGTACCGGGGATCTTGACCTCTTCACCGCTGGCGTCCAACAGCTTCACCGCAGGGCGGATTGACTTGGTAGAGCCACGGCGCTTGGGGTCGATCACCACGAGTGATGACAAACCGGTCACATCGTCCACTTGCTTCGCAACGGTGAGACCTTCTTCGATATTTTCGAACTTGGCGGTACCCGCGAATTCAGTGATGATGGGACGGGTCAATGGATCCCAGTTAGCCAACACAGTACCAGGCTTGACGGCTTGGTCGGCCTTGATGGCCAAGACCGCGCCGTAAGGCACCTTGTGACGCTCCCGCTCACGACCATGCTCATCGGTAATGATGATTTCGCCGGAACGGGCAATGACGACCAACTCGCCTTTGGTGTTCGTCACGTAACGCATCGTGCTGTTAAAGCCGATGGTGCCGCCTGACTTGGCGTCCACGCTCGATGCAACCGACGCACGCGACGCCGCACCACCGATGTGGAAGGTACGCATGGTCAACTGGGTACCGGGTTCGCCGATGGACTGGGCCGCGATCACGCCAACGGCCTCGCCGTTGTTGATCAAGCCGCCACGACCCAAGTCGCGGCCATAGCACTTGGCGCACAAGCCGAAGCGGGTCTCGCAGTTCAGCGCGGTACGCACTTTCACTTCGTCAACGCCAGCCGCCTCAAGGATTTCCATCTGGTCTTCGTCGAGCATATCGCCCTCTTTGGCCAGTACCATCTGGTTTTCAGGATTGACAACATCTTCGACCAAGGTACGGCCCAACACGCGGTCGCGCAATGATTCGATCACCTCACCACCTTCAACGATAGCGCGCATCGTGGTGCCGTCGTGGGTGCCGCAATCCAACTCGGTGATCACCAAGTCTTGCGTCACGTCGACCAAACGACGCGTCAGGTAACCTGAGTTCGCTGTCTTCAACGCCGTGTCGGCCAAGCCCTTACGTGCACCGTGGGTTGAGATGAAGTACTGCAACACGTTCAAACCTTCGCGGAAGTTTGCAGTAATAGGGGTTTCGATGATCGAGCCATCAGGCTTGGCCATCAAACCACGCATACCTGCCAACTGGCGAATCTGTGCAGCAGAACCACGGGCACCAGAGTCGGCCATCATGTAGATGGAGTTGAAGGACTCTTGGTCAACCGTATTGCCGTGACGGTCAACGGTTTTCTCTTTCGCCAATTGGGCCATCATCACCTTTGACACCTCGTCACCGGCTTTGCCCCAAATGTCGACCACTTTGTTGTAACGCTCACCAACGGTTACCAAACCAGACGCGTATTGCTTCGCGATCTCTTTGACCTCCGCCTCGGCACGACCAATGATGCTGGCCTTCTCTGGTGGCACCAACATGTCGTCAATCGCGATCGAGATACCGGCTTTGGTTGCCAAACGGAAACCGTTTTGCAGCAATTTGTCAGCAAACACCACGGTTTCTTTGAGACCACACTTGCGGAACGACGCGTTGATCAAGCGAGAAATCTCTTTCTTCTTGAGTGCGCGGTTCAGGTTGTCAAAAGACAGGCCCTTGGGCAGGATTTCGGACAACAGGGCACGACCAACGGTGGTGTTGGTCAGGGCATAGCTCACATCAAAAGCGTCGGTTTCAGCGTTCTTGGTGTAAACGGGCAGACGCACGGAGATTTTCGCGGTCAGCTCAACTTCACCGGCATCCAAGGCGCGCGATACTTCGGCGACATCAACGAAGAACAAGCCCTCGCCTTTGCCGTTGATACGCTCGCGGGTGGCATGGTACAGGCCCAAAACCACGTCTTGTGATGGCACGATTGAGGGCTCACCGTTGGCAGGGAACAGCACGTTGTTGGAGGCCAGCATCAGCGTGCGGGCTTCCATTTGTGCTTCCACTGACAACGGTACGTGAACCGCCATTTGGTCACCGTCGAAGTCGGCGTTGAAGGCTGCACAGACCAGCGGGTGCAACTGAATGGCCTTGCCTTCGATCAGGATCGGCTCGAAAGCCTGGATACCCAAACGGTGCAGCGTTGGCGCACGGTTCAGCAACACGGGGTGCTCTTTGATGACCTCTTCCAAGATGTCCCACACCACGGGGGTGCCGGCTTCCACTTCCTTCTTGGCAGCCTTGATAGTCGTCGCGATGTTCATCGCTTCCAGACGGCTGAAAATGAAGGGCTTGAAGAGCTCAAGGGCCATGGCCTTGGGCAAACCGCACTGGTGCAACTTGAGGGTTGGGCCAACGGTAATCACAGAACGACCAGAGTAGTCGACGCGCTTACCCAACAAGTTCTGACGGAAGCGACCGCTCTTACCCTTGATCATGTCGGCCAAAGACTTCAACGCACGCTTGTTGGCGCCGGTCATGGCTTTACCGCGGCGACCGTTGTCCAGCAAGCTGTCCACCGATTCTTGCAGCATGCGCTTTTCGTTGCGCGCAATGATTTCAGGTGCGTTCAACTCGAGCAAGCGGCGCAGACGGCTGTTGCGGTTGATCACACGGCGGTACAGATCGTTAAGGTCAGAGGTTGCGAAGCGACCGCCATCCAACGGTACCAAGGGGCGCAGATCGGGCGGCAACACGGGCAACACGTCCAAGATCATCCACTCAGGCTTGATGCCTGATTTCTTGAAGGCCTCAAGCACTTTCAGGCGCTTGGCGTTCTTCTTGATCTTGAGTTCAGAGCCGGTCAGGTCATTGCGCAGCTTCTCGATCTCGGAGTCGAGTTCGATGCTTTCAAGCAAGTCCTTGATACCTTCGGCGCCCATCTTGGCGACGAACTCATCACCGAACTCCTCGCGCTTCGCATCGAAGTCGTCTTCAGTCATGATGCTGAATTTCTTCAGCGGGGTCATGCCGGGATCAACCACAACATACGCTTCGAAGTACAGCACGCGTTCGATGTCGCGCAAGGTCATGTCGAGGACCATACCCAAGCGGCTGGGCAAGGACTTCAGGAACCAAATGTGCGCGCAAGGTGCAGACAAATCGATGTGGCCCATGCGCTCGCGGCGCACTTTGGTTTGGGTCACTTCAACGCCACACTTTTCACAGATGACGCCACGATGCTTCAAACGCTTGTACTTACCGCACAGGCATTCGTAGTCCTTGATTGGGCCAAAAATCTTGGCGCAGAACAAACCGTCGCGCTCAGGCTTGAAGGTGCGGTAGTTGATGGTTTCGGGCTTTTTAACTTCACCGAAAGACCATGAACGAATTTTCTCTGGCGATGCCAAACCAATTTTGATGGCGTCAAAGTGCTCGTCAGGGGTGAACTGCTTGAACAGGTCGAGTAACGATTTCATGTTTTCAATCCTTAAATGTCAGACTTGATGGAAACGAGGAGGCAAGCGCGTCAGGCGCCTGCCGGGACACATCCCATCAAGAACGCTCCATCTCAATGTCGATACCCAATGAACGGATCTCTTTGACCAACACGTTGAACGATTCGGGCATGCCCGCTTCGATGGCGTGTTCGCCTTTGACGATGCTTTCGTATACCTTGGTACGGCCCTGCACGTCGTCAGACTTGACGGTGAGCATTTCCTGCAAGGTGTAAGAGGCACCGTAGGCTTCCAAGGCCCAGACTTCCATCTCACCAAAACGCTGGCCACCGAACTGGGCTTTACCGCCCAATGGCTGTTGCGTGACCAAGCTGTAAGGACCGGTTGAACGGGCGTGCATTTTGTCGTCGACCAAGTGGTGCAACTTCAAGACGTGCATGTAGCCAACCGTGGTCTTGCGCTCAAACGGATCACCGGTGCGGCCGTCATACAGCTGGGCCTGTGTACGAGTGGGCGTCAAACCTTTAGCTTGTGCAATTTCCTCAGGATAAGCTAACTGCAACATCGCCTGAATTTCGGCTTCTGACGCACCATCGAACACGGGTGTCGCGAAGGGCACGCCGTGTGACAGGTTCTCAGCCATAGCCATGACGTCTTTGTCGTTCATGGCCTTCAGGTCGGCCTTGCGACCAGTGGAGTTGTAGATCTCATCCAAGAAACCACGCATCTCAGTTGCGCGGGCACCATCTTGCAGCATGTTGCCAATGCGTTGGCCCAAGCCTTTAGCGGCCCAGCCCAAGTGCACCTCGAGCACCTGACCCACGTTCATACGTGACGGCACACCCAAGGGGTTCAGCACGATATCGCAGGGCGTACCGTCGGCCATGTAAGGCATGTCTTCGACCGGGACGATCTTAGAAACCACACCCTTGTTACCGTGACGACCGGCCATCTTGTCACCCGGCTGCAAGCGACGCTTGACAGCGATGTAGACCTTGACCATCTTCAACACGCCGGCTTGCAGCTCGTCACCTTGGGTCAACTTCTTGCGCTTCTCTTCAAAGGCGAGGTCGAAGCTGTGACGGGTTGCCGCCAATGCATTCTTCACCGACTCAAGCTGAGAGGCGATATCTTCGTCAGCGGGACGAATGTCAAACCAGTGGTGCTTGTCGAGCTCGGCCAGGTAGGTCTTCTCGATGGTTGAGCCTTTGGCCAGCTTCTGTGGGCCACCGTTGACTTTCTTACCGACCAGCAGCTTCTCGATACGGGCAAACGCGTCGGCTTCAACGATGCGCAACTGATCGTTCAGGTCGAGGCGGAAACGCTTCAACTCGTCGTCAATAATTTGTTGCGCACGCTTGTCACGCGTGATGCCTTCGCGGGTGAAGACCTGCACGTCAATAACGGTACCTTGTGAACCCTGGCTGACGCGCAGTGAGGTGTCCTTCACGTCAGACGCCTTCTCACCGAAGATCGCGCGGAGCAACTTCTCTTCAGGCGTCAAGGTGGTTTCACCCTTGGGTGTGACCTTACCGACCAACGTGTCGCCGGGCTGGACTTCGGCACCGACGTAAATAATGCCGGAGTCGTCCAAACGGTTCAACTGGGTTTCGGACAGGTTGGGAATATCACGGGTGATTTCCTCGGCGCCCAGCTTGGTATCACGCGCCATCACCACCAATTCTTCGATGTGGATGGAGGTGTAACGGTCTTCAGAAACCACGCGCTCAGAGATGAGGATCGAGTCTTCGAAGTTGTAACCGTTCCAAGGCATGAACGCGACCAACATGTTTTGGCCCAAAGCCAATTCACCCAAATCGGTTGATGCGCCGTCGGCGATCACGTCACCCTTGGCGATCACGTCGCCGCAATTGACGATGGGACGCTGGTGGATGTTGGTGTTCTGGTTAGAACGCTGGTACTTGATCAGACTGTAGATGTCCACGCCGACTTCACCGGCAACGGCTTCAGCGTCGTTTACGCGAACCACCACGCGAGTGGCGTCAACGTAGTCAACAACACCGCCACGGGTCGCAGTCACAACGGTACCGGAGTCAACCGCAGCGACGCGCTCGATGCCCGTACCGACAACGGCCTTTTCGGGACGCAACACGGGCACGGCTTGACGCTGCATGTTCGCACCCATCAGTGCGCGGTTCGCGTCGTCGTGCTCAAGGAACGGCACCAAAGATGCGGCCACTGAGACGATCTGAGCGGGAGACACGTCCATGTACTGAATGCGCTCGGAGCCGACCAAAACGGATTCGCCTTTTTCACGGGCAGAGATCAGGTCACCAACCAAGTGGCCCTTGTCGTCCAACGGTGCGTTGGCCTGCGCGATGACGTATTTACCTTCTTCGATCGCAGACAAATAATCGATCTGGTTGGTCACCAAGCCATCGGTCACGCGGCGATACGGCGTTTCGATGAAACCGTACTCGTTCAAGCGCGCGTACAACGCCAGTGAGTTGATCAAACCAATGTTTGGACCTTCGGGTGTTTCAATAGGACACACGCGACCGTAGTGGGTGACGTGAACGTCACGCACCTCAAAGCCAGCGCGCTCGCGGGTCAAACCGCCTGGGCCCAAGGCAGATACACGACGCTTGTGCGTGATCTCTGACAGGGGGTTGGTTTGGTCCATGAACTGCGACAACTGTGACGCACCAAAGAATTCTTTGAGCGCAGCAGAAATCGGCTTTGAGTTGATCAAGTCATGGGGCATGAGCGGATCTTGCTCGGCTTGGCCCAAACGCTCTTTAACGGCTTTTTCGATACGCGCCAAACCGGTGCGGTATTGGTTCTCGGCCAACTCACCCACGCAGCGGACGCGGCGGTTACCCAAGTGATCGATGTCGTCGACTTCGCCACGGCCATTGCGCAGGTCAACCAAGATCTTGGTCACAGCCAAGATGTCTTCGTTGCTCAGCACCATCGCGCCAGTGAGCTCGTCACGACCGACGCGGGCATTGAATTTCATGCGACCAACGCGTGACAGGTCGTAGGTGTCCGGGTTGTAGAACAAACGCTGGAACAGCGCCTGCACAGAGTCCTCGGTGGGCGGCTCGCCAGGGCGCATCATGCGGTAGATGGCAACGCGGGCTTGGAACTCGTCCGCCGTGTCGTCAGTGCGCAGAGTTTGTGAAATGTAGCTGCCTTGATCCAACTCGTTGGTGTAGATACAGGCGAGCTCTTGAATGCCAGCGCTACGCAGCTTCTTGAGCAGTGCTTCGGTCAACTCGTCGTTGGCCTTGGCAATGATCTCGCCGGTGTCTGGCTCGACAATATTGGCGGCAACCACGCGACCCAGTAAGAACTCTTCGGGCACGCTGATGTGGGTCGTCGCTGACTGCTCGAGGTCACGGGTGTGGCGCGCGGTGATGCGCTTGTCTTTAGCGACCACCACTTTGCCTGACTTGTCCGTGATGTCAAAACGCGCGACTTCGCCGCGCAGACGCTCTGCGACGAACTCCATTTGTGCACCACTGTCCATCAAACGGAAGTGGTCGTTCACGTAGAAGTTGGCCAGGATAGATTCGGGCGTCAGGCCAATGGCCTTCAACAGGATCGTGACAGGCATCTTGCGACGACGGTCGACGCGGAAATACAAGAAATCCTTGGGGTCGAATTCGAAGTCGAGCCATGAGCCGCGGTAAGGAATGATGCGCGCTGAAAACAGCAACTTGCCCGAGCTGTGGGTTTTACCCTTGTCGTGCTCAAAGAACACACCGGGCGAACGGTGCAACTGAGACACGATCACGCGCTCGGTACCGTTGATGATGAAAGAGCCTTTGTCGGTCATCAGGGGCACTTCGCCCATGTAAACCTCTTGCTCTTTAACTTCCTTGACCACTTTAGATTGGGCGGTGCTGGAGTCACGGTCGTAAATAATCAACTGAACGCGGGCACGCACAGCTGATGCGTAGGTCAAACCACGGGTTTGGCACTCGCGGACATCAAACGCAGGCTTGGCCAAGTTGTACTCGAGGTACTTCATCTCGACAAAACCGTTGTGCGAAACGATGGGGAATGCGGCTAAGAATGCAGCCTGCAAACCTTCGTTGGCACGTTTTTTAGGGGCGGTATCTGCTTGCAAGAACGCGGTGTACGCGTCTTTTTGCATTTGCAGCAAGTAAGGAATTTCCAGCACGTTTTCGCGGCTGCCAAAACTCTTTCGAATGCGTTTGCGTTCGGTGTATGAATAGGCCATGGGTTCTCCGGAACATTTCGACAGAACAATGGACACCGGCGATGCGTCGGTGCATCACCAGCGGGCTCGGCGGCTGGCCACTACCAGCCTTGGCTGACAACCACGCATTGCACGTGGTCCGTACCAAGCCATCTTCTAACGTCGGACTTTAGAAGACACTTAAAAATGAGCTTTTACTACTCATTTTTAGGTGCATTCTCGGCAATAAGAAAAAGCGCAAAAGGCTGGTGCGAACACCAGCCTGTGCAATTTGCAAAGCGCGGGGCTTGGCGAAGCAAACCACGCGCTGCGCAAAATTACTTGAGCTCGACCTTAGCGCCAGCTTCTTCCAGCTTCTTCTTAGCGGCTTCAGCTTCGTCTTTGTTCGCGGCTTCTTTAACAGCCTTGGGTGCGCCGTCAACCAGGTCTTTGGCTTCTTTCAAGCCCAAGCCGGTGATTTCGCGAACAGCCTTAATGACAGACACTTTGTTTGCGCCAGCTTCAAGCAAGACGACGTCGAAGTCAGTCTTCTCTTCAGCAGCAGCAGCAGCGCCACCGCCAGCAGCAGCAGGTGCAGCCATGGCTGCAGCGCTCACACCAAATTTCTCTTCGATGGCTTTCACCAAATCGTTGAGTTCCATGACCGTCATGCTATCTAAAGCGGTCAAAAATGCGTCTTTATCGAATGCCATTTTTAAATTTCCTAAAACGTTACGGTTTCAACACGTCGTACCAAGCGCGGTGGCTTAAGCAGCGGCGGTTTCGCCTTTTTTCTCTGCCAAGGCAGCCAGTACACGCGCGGTACGGCTGACGGGGGATTGCATCAAGCCCAACAATTGCGCCAACAAAACCTCTTTCGAGGGGATGGCTGCCAACTGCTTAACGCCGTTCTCATCCAATGACTTGCCAGCGTAAACACCTGAGCGGATCACCAACTTGTCGTTGGTTTTCGCAAACTCGGCCATCACCTTCGCGGCGGCCACGGCGTCTTCTGAGAAGCCATAGATCAGCGGACCGGTCATTTGGTCGCCAGCAACTTCAAACGCGCTACCTGCCACAGCACGGCGTGCCAGCGTGTTTTTCAACACGCTAACGGTCACACCAGCTGCGCGGGCTTTCACGCGCAATTCAGTCATTGCTGCCACCGTAATGCCGCGGTATTCCGCCATCACAAGCGTTTGAGCTTTAGCTGCGAGTGCTGTCACATCTTCGATGACGGCTAATTTCTCACTGCGGTTCAGACTCAAGGTCAACTCCTTCTTAATGCCCTCGCCGGATAAACCGACTTAGGCGCCTTATTGCAGCGATCATCTGTTTCAGGAAACCCCGAGGGGCTTGTCCATCTGCAGCGGGATCGCCATCTGCGTTGGCAATCAATTAAGCAACGTCTAACGAGTTAAACGCCACACCAACGGTCTTGGATGACCCCCGACAAAGGGTTGAATCAATGCCAGGACCCACCACATGAGCGGCACCGAAGTGCTGCTCAATTCTTTATCGCGTCCCGATTAGGCTGCGATGGACTGGGTATCGACGCGCACGCCCACACCCATGGTTGAGGACACTGCGACTTTGCGCAGGTACAAACCTTTGCTGCTGGCAGGTTTGGCTTTCACCAAAGCATCGACCAATGCGGCGAGGTTGTTTTTGAGGGCATCGGACTCGAATGAACGACGACCAATGGTTGAGTGGACGATACCGGCCTTGTCAACGCGGAACTGCACTTGACCTGCCTTGGCGTTTTTCACCGCGGTGGCAACGTCAGGCGTTACGGTGCCGACTTTGGGGTTAGGCATCAAGCCACGGGGACCAAGAATTTGACCTAATGTACCGACCACACGCATCGCGTCTGGTGAGGCGATCACAACGTCGAAGTCCATCTTGCCGGCTTTTACGTCGGCAGCGAGGTCATCCATACCAACGATGTCAGCGCCAGCGGCTTTCGCCTCTTCAGCTTTCGCGCCTTGCGCGAATACCGCCACTCGGGTGGTTTTGCCGGTACCGTGCGGCAACACGACGGCGCCACGAACAACTTGGTCAGACTTCTTGGCGTCAACGCCCAACTGAACAGCCACGTCGATAGACTCATCGAACTTGGCCGTTGCGCACTCTTTCACCAACGACAGCGCGTCGACGATGGCGTACAGCTTGTTGCTGTCAACTTTGCCTTCAAAGGCTTTTTGCTTTTTGGTTAACTTGGCCATGTTATGCGCCCTCCACAGTAACGCCCATTGAGCGTGCGGTACCTGCGATGGTTTGAACGGCAGCGTCCAAGCTGGCAGCGTTCAAGTCTTTCATTTTGGTGTTGGCGATTTCTTCCAACTGGGCACGGGTGATCTTACCGACCTTGGTCTTGTTAGGAACAGAAGAACCTTTGGTCAACTTGAGTGCCTTCATGATCAGAACGGCCGCTGGGGGCGTTTTGATGACGAATGTGAAGCTCTTGTCTGCAAATGCGGTAATGACCACAGGCAGTGGCAATCCGGGCTCAACACCTTGGGTCTGGGCATTGAACGCCTTACAGAATTCCATGATGTTCAAGCCGCGCTGGCCCAATGCGGGACCGATTGGGGGGCTTGGGTTGGCCTTACCAGCTGGGACTTGCAGCTTAATAAAGCCGACGATTTTCTTCGCCATACTTTTTACTCCTTCGAGTACAAACGACTGCGACCAGCGCAATCTCCTCGTCAATAACGATCCTGTTTTTTAATTTGGCGCGGACCGGGAACGCCAAAACCGCTGCCGCCTAAAGCGCCAACAGGAAAATCAATTAACCTTTTTCGACCTGGCTGAATTCCAGCTCGACGGGCGTTGAGCGACCAAAAATGGTCACTGAAACGCGCATCTTGTTCTTCTCGTAGTTGACCTCTTCGACCGTACCGTTGAAGTCAGCAAATGGGCCTTCTTTGACGCGAATGTATTCGCCAGTAACAAACTCCACCTTGTGGCGGGGCTTGTCAGTGCCCTCTTGCATCTGACCCATGATCTTTTGCACGTCCGCTTCAGAGATGGGCGCGGGGCGGTTTTTCGCACCACCAACAAAGCCTGTCACCTTGTTGGTGTTTTTGACCAAGTGCCAGGTTTCATCGTCCATGGTCATTTCGACCAGGACATAACCGGGGAAAAACTTCCGCTCAGTGGTCTTGCGTTGGCCGTTCTTCAGCTCAACAACCTCTTCAGTCGGCACCAGTGTGCGACCGAACTTGGCTTGCATACCGGCGTTATTGACGCGCTCGATGATGTTGCGCTCAACCGCCTTTTCCATGCCTGAATAGGCGTGAACCACATACCAACGCATGCCATCGGCAGGCGTGAGTGATTGTGGCGCAGCGGCTGTGTTTGCGGTGTCTTCAGTCATTACTTTCTCCAACCCAATACCAAGTCGTACAACAACCACTCAAGGGTTTTATCGGTCAACCACAAGAACAACGCCATCACGAAAACAAACGCAAAGACGTACATCGTCATCTGCATGGACTCACGGCGGGTTGGCCAAACCACTTTTTCGACTTCGCGCTTCGCGTCGCGCAAAAAGCCCAAAAAGTGACGACCAGTGTGCGCCGTGAAAAACACCACCGCGCCAACGATCAGACCCGCCAGCAAGCCACCCCATTGAACCAAGCTGCCGTGCGACGCCAGCATGAAGAAGGCGACAAAACCGCCCAATGCCAAGCCAGCCGCCACCACAATCTTCGCGGTGTCGGCAGCACTGCCTACGGTTTCGATGTCAGATGTAGCCATAAATAAACGATCTCAGTACCAGTTTTTGTCGCCTGTCTCAAGACAGGCAAGCCCACCAGAGGTCTTGACGACTTCGGCGGGCTTTTTAAACCACTTTTTTGCTGCAGTGGCCAGTTGTCTTGACAACTGGTTTACATCAAATCGGTGGCAGGGGCAGAGGGAATCGAACCCCCAACCTTCGGTTTTGGAGACCGACGCTCTGCCAATTGAGCTATGCCCCTACGCTAAAAATAAACAACGATTAAGCGTGGATCTTAGCGACCACACCAGCGCCGACGGTACGGCCGCCTTCGCGAATAGCGAAACGCAGGCCCTCT
>JAUJFZ010000013.1 GCA_030441535.1 Betaproteobacteria bacterium LSUCC0117 | reverse complement strand
CGCCCAACGGCGTGGATGCCATGCGCGTCGTGTGGAAAGCCAGCGCTCAAGCCATCGAAAGCGGCGACCCAGATACCGCTGCAAGACTGTTTATTGATTTTTGGTCTGGCGAGGGAGCTTGGGAAAATACACCGCTTAGACACAAAGATGCAATCTTGCTCGCGATTCGTGATGTGGACGATTGGGCGACTGCGCTACACAACGACTCAACCCCTTTGAGTGCGTTTGTCGAGTTGACGTGTCCGGTTCTGTACATGAAAGGCGAGAACTCACCTTTGCCAGCTCACGCGGTGGCCGATATATTGACCTCCGTTTTGCCTAACGCACAGGTGATTGAGTTTGAAGGCATCGGGCACATGGGTCCCATCACGCACCCAAACGTGGTCAATGAGGCCATCGTGTCGTTTCTAAATCGTGTTGCGTAGGTGTGTGGCTCCGCTCGTTCGTCATGGCGTCTACATCTGCAAACTTTCAGTAACCTGGGTAAGTACCAGTCCACGTTGAGGCTAGAGCCCATCCCTTTTTTTTTAACAGGAGTATTTTTATGAGTTATGCAGTTATATCCGAGTGGGTTTCTAAAAACAGCCGTCGGTCAACAGAAGGACAGGCTCAAGAACAGGCCGCCAAAGAAAAATTCGCACCAGGTGTTATGGC
>JAUJFZ010000012.1 GCA_030441535.1 Betaproteobacteria bacterium LSUCC0117 | reverse complement strand
ATCTGTGTCCAGACAGACTTGCGAATGTAGTCAGTCGCTGCCTGTGGCATGGCCACGTAGTCGAGCTCGTCGGCCAGTTTACCGCCACTCTTGAACGCCCAGTCAAAGAACGCTAACGCCTCCTTTGACTTCGTTGCATCCTTGGGCTGCTTGTGCATCAGGATGAACGTGGCCGTTGTGATCGGCCAGCTCTTCGCACCCGGCTGGTTGTTCAAAGACAAAGCCATGCCAGGCGCTTTGGCCCAGTTCGCACCAGCTGCCGCTGCGGCAAAGGTGTCTGCATCAGGCGCCACGTACTGGCCGTCATGGTTCTTTAACAGCACCACGGGCAACTTGTTGGCTTTGGCGTAGGCGTACTCCACATAGCCGATCGAGCCGCGAATCTTCTGCACGTTCGCGGCAACGCCAGCGTTACCCTTGCCACCGACCGAGGCGTCTGCGGGCCACTTCACAGCCTTGCCCGTGCCCACTTTGTCCGCAAATGGCTTAGACACGATGCTCAGGTACTCGGTGAACACCGAGGTGGTGCCCGAGCCGTCCGCACGGTGCGCGACCGTGATGGTGCGTGAGGGAAGGTTCACGCCCGGGTTCAGGGCTGCAATCTTGGCATCGTTCCACTTGGTGATACCGCCCATGAAGATGTCTGCCAGCACCGGCCCATCGAGCTTGAGGGTGCCAGAGGCGATACCGTCTAGGTTGTAAATGGCCACCACACCCCCCATCACGGCGGGGAACTGCACCATGCCCTCTTTGGCCACTTCAGCACCGTCCATGGGCGCATCGGTTGCGCCAAAGTCGACCGTTTTGGCCTTGATCTGTTTGATACCACCGGACGAGCCAATGGATTGGTAATTCACGCTCTTGCCAGTTGCGGCCTTGTAGGCTTCGGCCCACTTGGCATAGATCGGCGCGGGGAAAGAGGCACCAGCGCCCGTCACGTCTTGCGCCAACACCGCGCTTGTCATCAACGTACCAGCGGCGAATACCGCCAGCGTTTTAGAGAAAGACCGTTTCATTTCGTTACCTCTTTGAATTTGGTTCAGATCGTTGTGATCAGGGTGAACTGTAATTCCCGAATATGACGGTTTTGTGACAACG
>JAUJFZ010000011.1 GCA_030441535.1 Betaproteobacteria bacterium LSUCC0117 | reverse complement strand
AAGGAAGGTATTGCGCAGGGGCTTTACTACAGCTGGAGCAAAGAGTTTCTAGAAGCGGGCAAGAAGCGCTTGGCCGGGGATACAGCTCGCGCAGCTAACAGTGATGAGGTTCGCTCTATGCGCTCTCAGACCCAAGCGTTGAAGGAGGCGGTGGCGGACTTGACGCTGGAGAACCGACTACTCAAAAAAGCATGATCGGGGATGGGGACGAGCGGGGATGAGGTACGCGTCTGAGCAGAAGCTGGAGATCATCCGCTTGGTTGAGAACTCGCACTTAGGTGTTAAGCGCACACTCGATAAGCTTGGAGTGGCTCGCCCCACCTTCTACCGCTGGTATGCGAGGTACCAGGCGCGTGGTGAGGCGGGCTTAAACAATCACTACCGCGGACCTGTACGACCTTGGAACCGCTTGCCTGAGGAGGTAAGGGCCAGGCTCATTCAGTTAGCGCTAGAGGTGCCTGAACTCTCGCCTCGGGAGTTGGCGGTGCGCTTCACCCATGCCTAGGGCTACTACGTGAGTGAGTCCACGGTATACCGATTGCTCAAATTACATGACCTGATCACGAGTCCTGCATTTGTGGTGATCAAAGCTGCCAATGAGTTTAAAGATAAGACCACGGGGATCAACCAGTTGTGGCAGACCGACTTCACTTACTTCAAGGTGCTGGGCTGGGGGTGGCTCTACCTCTCAACGATCCTGGATGACTACTCGCGCTACATCATTGCGTGGCGGCTTTGCACCACGATGCAAGCGGCAGATGTGACCAAGACGCTGGAGGTGGCGCTGCAGGTCTCGGGGTGTCAGAGTGCACGGGTTGAACATAGACCGCGCCTGCTGAGTGATAACGGGCCATGCTACATCTCGCAGGAGTTGGCGCTTTGGCTCAAGGGCCAGGGGATGGGTCATGTCAGGGGAGCGCCTAATCACCCGCAGACTCAGGGCAAAATTGAGAGATGGCATCAGACCCTGAAGAACTGCGTCTTGCTAGAGCACTACCACTTGCCAGAAGACCTAGAGCACTCGGTGAATGCGTTTGTGGAGTACTACAACCACCAGCGCTATCACGAAAGCCTGAGCAACCTGACCCCAGCAGATGTGTACTTTGGCAGGGGTGAGTCGATACTTGAAGAGAGGAGAGCAATCAAAGAGCAAACAATCCAAAGCAGGCGACTACAACATCAAATTGAAACCGTTTAAACTTTGAAACCAATGAGCCAATCTCTCCTTTGAGAAATTAACCCATCTGTCTCAAACCATTTGAAGACGGACAG
>JAUJFZ010000010.1 GCA_030441535.1 Betaproteobacteria bacterium LSUCC0117 | reverse complement strand
GAAATCAAACATCAGAAATATTTGCGTTTGTATCCAACCGCCCTCGCCTCCTCTGCTGCGATGCGTGCCCGGTGCGCCTGAGCACCGCTTCGCTGGTTTGCCAGCCCGCGTCTCTTAGCAACCCACAGACAGTTCGGTAGCCGTAGCGCCCATACAAATTGGCCACCTCCAGCACCCCGTGGCGCAGCGCTGTTTCATCCACCAAAGGCGCCTCTGCATAACGCATGGTGCTCCTAGCTACCCTCAGAATCTGACAAGCTCGGCGCTCAGACAGACGCGGATATTTGCCCACAGCACCTCGCACCGCTACACGCTGGCGCTGTGGGCTTAGAAGTTTCCCCGTGCAACATCCGTGAGCACCGCCTTCTCCAAGTGCAACTCACCCACCAACCGCTTGAGCCGAGCGTTCTCCTGCTCCAGTTGCTTCAGGCGCTTGGCCTGATCAACCTTCATGCCTCCATACTCCCGACGCCACCGGTAGTAGCTCTTGTCTGTGGCCCCAGCCTCGCGGCAAGCCGTGAGCACGTCCTTGCCTTGGCCAATCTTGACCTCGATCTCGCGCAACTTGGCCACGATTTGCTCGGGCTTTAATCGAATACCTTTTGGCATAACTTAATCCTTTCGAATGATAAAAACACGCAGTTTCTCTCACTCATACTGGATCAGTTTTTAAACGCAGGTCACCACCGCGAGACTTAGGTCTGGTCTCCCCGCCGTGTAATCGTCAAGACCGATAACGTTAATTACAGCGCCCTTAGCGCTAACAATCGCACAGTCGTTAACGAGCAGTGTCACACCGTTTTTTCTGTAGACATCGCGGAGCTCTTGCAAATCAACTTCAGCCCAGTACTCCCAGTTGCCCAAGGTGGCAATTTTTACAGCATTGGGGAGTTGCATGATCAAGCTATCTAACGAATGCAGAGAGCCGCGATCATCGATAGCGTCACCGGTTATGACGATGACGTCGGGGCGAACCTCACGAAGCACTGTCAGGGTATTCCTCTCAGCTTTGCCCAAGTTAGAAGTGTGTAGGTCTGATACCTGCGCGATAGTTATCTCGCCCCCACCTAATCCAATATCTTTAGAATGTATCGTAACCTCGATCCACTGGGGTTCAATTAAAAGACTGTAGATTAAAACTGTGATAGTTACGAGGCTTGCAGTGATGGTTTGGCGTAAGGTCATACAACTACATCATATTGGTGAACGTATTTCTAAGCCTCTTAGAACTCCACTGGACGCTCACCCCCTACATTCTTATTAGGTACCCAAGGCTCCTGTCAGTGCGCATATCCCAACCCGCCAGGTGCAAGACTTAATTCGGCCTCTCTCTTGAGGGCAACTTTCTAATCGGCATCTCATCTTCAATCACTTCATACAATGGGAACAAATGCTTGGGCCTACTCAAAGATAGTAACCATGCATCAGGTACACAGCGCGGGTTGTTCCAGTAAACCCGGTCAAACACTGCTTTGGATGGATCGTGTCGCAACTGCGCCTGAAATTTTGATTATCTAAAGGCTTCGTTATCCAGCAATGTAGGCCCAGCACATCGCTGTATTCATAAAGTATTCGTACACGAACTATGCCTCCGAGGTTTCCGAAAAAGAGGGTTAACCCCTAAACGTGGGACGTGAAGAAAACGGTAGATTACCTATTATCAGAACTATAGGCAAACTCATGTCCGCACTACGGTTAACTTGCTTAGTGTTTTCCCTCCTTCTTTCTACCTTTAACGCACAGGCAGATGTTGCTGAAGAATTTGCAAAGCTGAAATTCAACACCGGACCGTCCAGCACAGAGATAGCCGGCAGGGCGACCTTAAAGTTTAACGAACAGTATTTCTCCCTGGGTGTGAGCGACACAAATCGCTACCTCGAACTTATTGGAAACTTGCCCAGCACCGCCGAACGCTATCTAGTTAGCACCTCCGACCTTACTTGGTTTGCAGTCTTCGATTACAACAACGTAGGCTATGTAAAAGATGATGAAGAAATTGATGCCGACGAGCTTCTTTCTGTGCTGAAGAAAAATAACGCTGCCAGCAACGAGAGGCGCAAAGAGCTTGGAATCCCGATCATGAACCTTGTGGGGTGGAGTACACCACCGTTTTACAACCCTGACACAAAGCGACTGGAGTGGGGCATTCGACTGGCGACAGCGGACTCCACTGAAACGATAAACTACAGTTCTCGGCTTCTTGGCCGAACTGGCTACATATCTGCTAACTTAGTAGCGGACATTGAAGGATTTCAACAACAAAGAAGTGAGTTCAATAAATTACTTCGAAATTTCGAATTTAACTCGGGCGAGAAGTATTCAGAATTCAAAGAGGGTGACAAGGTCGCGGAATATGGACTTGCAGCGTTGGTGGTTGGTGGCGCTGCCGCAGCAGCATTGAAATCGAAGGGATTCATCAAGCTTCTGGGGCTTGGAGCCCTCGCGCTGTTTGGAGCTATCGGCGCAGGCTTTAAACGTTTAGTAACTCGAAAGAACGGCTAAGTCAGTTGTCCTTCAACCCTGAAGTTTGGCTCATTATAGCCATTTACAGTTTTTATGCATATGACACGATAATTGTTACTGCAAGTGAAAATATAGTTTCTTTAGTTGATATACCTAGCAGCTATTATTTTGATGCAAACGCTGCAGTATCTAACAAATATAAAATATGGTTTATACGATTTTTTAGACCGTGGATTCTTTATCGACTGGAATCAATCTCAGGAATCCGACCAAATCGTAAACCCAAGAATAGTCAAATACGTTATCTGCGTGCAATCAAGAAGCAGATTCATATTCTAGCAACGCTTGGATCGATAAATGCCACATTAATTTTAATTATTTTCCCCATTGCATCATATTTCTTACCCCTATCATATTGCGTCGTCATAATTTTACCAATAATTTATATTAATTCGATAATGATGATTTTCAAAATAAAGGGGATGAAGATCTGGAAAAGCTTTAACATTGAAAGAAAAATCGGAGTCATTGCCGATCTCTTTATAACACCCATCTCTTCAATTAATATTGCCCAAAAAATATTTTTAGTCTTTGATTTAAAATTTCGACTCAGCGATTTTATAACATACCATGTAGACGAAATTGGATGTTATAGTCAACTTCAAAGTATTAGGGATTTTTTAATAGAGGATCTTTGCATACCTGCTGATTCCGCAGAAATTTTGGAAATGACAGAAAAGTTAAAAGCGGAATATGAACGCTAAACCTATCGTGATTTAATATATTTTAGGCTATCTGACTGCAGTCTCTTTTTGGCATACTATATCTCAAGAAGTGATTTAATTTTTAAATACTCTGTAAGCTTTTTCAAATATTATAGATTCGATTTCATCCGCGGAACCAGGGAAATCCTCATAAAGTAAAGCCAAAGATTTTTTCAGGCGCTTATCCGCCTCTAATGGCAATTCATTATAATCATAGGAATCAAGGAATGTCTTCAATCCGTTTAAGTTAATTTCACCAATTTCATTCAAAATCCTTTGTTGCACATCTTTTTTAAGCGCTCCCTCACAGATTATTAAAGTACAAATTTTCCAGATAAGAACATCCTCAGAAAGTTCAGTTTTACGCGCCCTAATTCGACCATCAACGAATTTTTGTAAATCTTGTGTAACGCGGCTATCCACCTTGGAGATTGCCGGCGCAGAGGTTCGTCTTAAGGCATCGATGTCAGACACAACCATAGAGAACCAAAGCAGCGCCCTACAACGAATCAAAAGTGAGGGATGAGTATTATTTCGCGCTTCACCGAGATGGGGACTGGAAATCAAAGAGGCTTGTGACATGAAACTAGTCACATCAAATCGCAAAAATTCGTTACTTAAGCCCGATGCAGTTTTTATAATCGCCTGAATAGATCCATCTAGATCCCCCGTCCCAAGAAAACCTAACCTGTCTGCAGATAGTTCGCGAGCTCGTTGAATCATAAAATTCTCAGTGGAACCCTCCGATGCGTTGTATGAGCAAGCACCATGGTCTAGTAGGAAATGGCCAATTTCGTGTGCAGCTACGAATTGGAACTCTTTTTCATCCATCAAGTTAACCAAACCAGACGTAAAACGAAGAACGCATGATTGTGGCGAATCAATTACGCAATCCGCTTGCACCTCCGAACTGTTGTAAACGAATGCAGTAACCGCCTCGCGGGGAAGCAGTAATCGCTTACAGACATCTTGTACGCGAATTTCGAGCTTGGGAGTGACGGCCTCAGATATCAGAAGTCCGTTTCTCAACATCTGATCTTTGTGAAATCCGCGTCCTGCAAGCTGTTCAGAATTAAATTGATCCCCTCGCCGATCTTCTTGCAAGCGAACTCGCTCACCTATGCTTCTCGCCGCCTGAACACTAACCATATTTTTTACGTAATCGTGCGATATTGTTAAGCATCGATTGGGCTGCATCGCGCTCCGCACCTGCGGAAAGGGCGTTCATTCGATTACTCCATTTTTGGAACTCCATCCGGAGATGCTTGCGTTTTTTATCTTTAGACCACTCGGACTCTAGACCAACCAATGCCTCTAGCTCTACCTCGGATGATAGGCTTTCTGAAAGGTTGAGCGTTACGCTCTCACGCATATTTTCAATTTCAGCCATATCTAAATCGAGACTCTCAGCAACACTCCTAATCACCTGCATTTCCTCAGGGGCAGCGGTACCATCTGCGGCCATTACAGCAAAGCATAGCTCCACTGCGTCATATTTGTGCCTTTTCTCTCCAACTTCTGATAATCGATCAACCAGAGGCGTCAAGGCTAGTGTTCCTGCCTTTGCTTTTTCATATGCCTCCTTAAGCGCGTCATTAAAGATATCTTTTAACCTTGCCTGTTTTTCTTCGGAATAGACAGAAATTTGTTTCAAAATCCAATTTTTTAGGATCTCGCCCTCTGAATCATCCAATTCGCCATCGGCCATTGCAACAGCCACTGCGATTTTTAGGCTCAGCGCCTGAGCTTCTTCCCTATGCTGTGATACTTCTTCATAGCCTTTATCTTTGAAGCGATATTCAAAAGTAAGACCCTCTTGCAAAAAAACCTCGCCCGTACCATCACTGAACCCCCCAGTGATAGTGGGTGGATTTGAAGCGTCAAAGAAACGCACCCAAATCTGAATCTTTCGCAGTCCGGACATTGAAGGTTGGATGAACTCAGGGATAATAACTCCAAGCTGTACCCAGTCGGTAATTGTATCGCCCGGCTCAACGCTACCTAAATCTCCGGAAATACCGAAACAAATTGTGTCGCTTTCCTGCGCTTGGTCAACCACGGAAACGATATGTTTGGGAGCACCTATATCGTCCGTAACATCAAATGCCGATATTTGGAAACCTCCTTGGATCTTTCTAGGGCTCGCGACACCCCCTCGAAACATAATTCTTTTGATCGCAAGCTCTGAATCTTTTAAAGTTTCATCAACAAACTTCAACTGAGCAGGACCAAAATAAGTCTCCTTGCCAGTTACTGCTTTTTTCACTGCCCTCCCAGCAGCGCGCACACCAGAAAAAAATAAATTAATAATTACGTTATAAGCAATTATTATGGCGACTATACCTGCAAGGCCTAGAATTGTATCCATAATTAATCCACCAAGAATTTATTTATTGCAGCCGAATCATTGCCTGAGTTAACAAAAGAAAGGCTAATTACTTTTTCTCGTCCTGAGGCCACATCTTTGAAGGTTGCGTGCATGATTTGATTTACATCATAAGAATATGTAATCTTTATCTCTTGGCCTGCCTCACGCCCTTCTGGTAGCTCTAACTCCTCTTCGTGAATTATTTTCACAAATTTAGGATTTGTCTCTGGTGCCCTTGACTCAGTAATCCGGCAATTCACACTGGTTTGCCCTGCTACCCTTGTATGAAATGACTCTGTAACTGAGCAAGGTATTAGTGCTCCCTTTTCTATCAGGATAGAGTTCATCAAAACGTCTCCCTTGGACTCCGAATATCCTACCGAGAGTGTTCCAAAATAACATGAAGTACGCTCAGCAACCTTGAGTTGATTTATTGACTTTTTTTGAATTTCAGAAAGATTAGATCCATCACTTCTATGGGCCGCATATAACGCTGCGCCAAGTGCCACCACCTCATCTACATTTACAGTGGAAATAGGATCCTTTCGAAAAACCTTTTTTGCTATTTCGTATATCACAGGAATTCGTGTACTTCCTCCAGCAAAAAAAACGGACGTTATATCTGATAATTCAATTTCAGCCTCATCTATTGTCGTCTCACATAACATCTCTATTTGCGCCAACATGCTGGATATGGATTCCTCGAAGTCAATTCTTGATATGTCAACAAATTCTCTCTCTATCTCCACAGTAACTTTTTTTCTATCGGATAAAGTTCTTTTCGCATCTTCCGCATCATTTACAGAAAATTCGTTCATTGTTAATGAATTTTTAGTTTGTACTAAATATTTTTTTGCGATTATCTCCCATAATGCCAAATCGAAATCAGCACCCCCCAACTTATGTAGACCGTTGGATGCAAGCACTTCGACGTTCTGACCCACTACCTTTATGATAGAAACATCAAATGTACCACCACCAAGATCAAATACCACGTAAGTCCCTGACAATTCGCCATTAGATTGATATGCGTAATAAAGCGCTGCAGCTGTCGGCTCATTGATTATATATTTTACGTTTAAGCCAGCTGCTATAGCTGCTTCCATAGTGGCATCACGTGCTTCATGGGCAAAATTAGCTGGTATAGTTATTACCGCTTCCTGAATAGTGCCAATTTTATCTTCAGTAACCTTTTTTAAATGCTTTAACACTTCGGCACTTAATTGCGTCGGGGAGTACTCCAAGTCTTCAATTTTATATTTTACTGATGTTCCCATATCCCTCTTAAATCGTGCAGCCCCTCGACGATTATCGTTACCCCAGGTTTTACGTGCAAATTCACCAATAATCAATTCACCTTTATTTTTTGCAACTACTGAAGGTGTAATATTCACATCTCTTTCGTTATTAATAATTTGTGGCCTCCCTGTCGCATCTATGTGAGCTACAGCCGAAAAGGTCGTTCCCAAATCAATTCCTACATATTGACCCATTTTATTCACCTTCATTTTGATTGCGCGATTTGTATATAACAACTGTAGCCGGAATCAGTACTTCGTATCCCCCCTCACCTTCAATAACATAAGCGGGGGTTTTTATCTCTGCTATTTTAAAATTCAACGTATCATCTTCGGTAATAACTATTTCAGGTCCGTCCGCAACCTCTGCGCCCAATTTCCTGTAATCTGTGTTAAGTTCTGGTTTTAGTTCCGTTACAGCACATTCTTCTAATGCGTTTTCAAGAAGCCTTGCGACATAAGAAAGATTTTGAAATTGATCTGAATTCTTAGCCCCATCTTTAATTTCATTTATCGCTATGGATGCTTTGATAAATCTGAGTAGGAAGCGTTTGAACACCTTCCCATCGTAGCCTTTTCTCAATCTCTTGATTTCATCATCTCGATTAGAAATTGCCTGCTGAAGTGTCAGGAAACTTTCAAGAAGCCCTTCTAAGCGTGCATCTTGTTTACCTGAGGCCCGAAGCAGGGCCTGAGCGCTCTCACTTATGTCTTCTCTGGATTTTGCAGTTTCAAAACTCAGGTCGGCTAAGAGTACGCCCCACTTTTCGGGGACTAAGGCCGGCCCGTCTTTCAGCAACATCGCTCTTACGTAATAAAGCCAAAAATTTATACCCAAGCTAATGACTGCAATCAGCATCGATCCAATCAGTACCACCCAGACTAGTTGGGGAGAGGCATCCGGACTTCTTTGCGTGAGTCCTGTTGCTGGAACAATCGCCGCCAAAAGGGTGAGTAAAAAGATACCAATGCCCCCCACCAGCAGCGCTCTGAGCAATTTTGGCGACGTTCGGCCGTTGCGCGCAGGACGCAGCGTCTCAGCATCACCGACGGTGGAGGCTTCCTGAGTCACAGTTGCCCTATGAGGACTCGCTTCCTCTGTTTCCTTTAGCTGGTCGTCCACGGTCCACTCCGGTTAACTGATAAAACGCCTTCAAGAACGGTATAGCTTATATTTTTGAGTATTGTCAAGCAAAAAGAGCACTGCAAGCCACTGGGGTTGCTGCGTCATAACACGTCGTCATGAAAAACAATTGCTGCGCCAGAAGCAGAGCACACGACATCTATCGAGACAGGCATCAACAGCGGCGATGCCACAGCAATTCCCAAAGACAGCACCAGCCATAAGATGACTAGACGTCCCAATAGGCGGGCATTACGCAGAGTTTGCATCTCTCAATTACCAAGCACTTGCATTTCCCCGAAATGTGCAGGCAAATTCGATGCGATTCATCAATCAGCGAATTCTCGCCGAAACCTAACAAAACCAAACTCGAAACATAACAATAGTAGTAAAGCGTGTTCATACTACTTTTGGGCGTAAAAAAAGCACCTAAGATTGCTCCTAAGTGCTTGATTTATTTAACTAATTACTGGTGGGTGGTACAGGGTTCGAACCTGTGACCCCTGCCGTGTGAACACTGGTAGCAGCTAGCTTTTCTCTATATAAATCAACAGGTTAGGCGACAGTAAATCGCAATTGTAGTATAGCTGTAGCATAGTCAGTAATTACAAGGCACTAGCGCACATCAGACATTTAGAACTATTAGGACATCAAGCGTCAAAAGTTTTGACGCTTGTGCTTTTTCTGAGGGGTGGAAACGCCGCAACTAGTCAAAAACGACGGTTTTTTCGTCGCATGGATTCAAGTTGATCCCTCTTCTTGCATACTTTTAAAAATAGCAAATCGGGAGAGCCATCGCTTAGGTAATTTTTAACTTGCAGAGGAATATCGACGGCTCTCTAAATTGATCGGTGGCATCGTTTGAAAAGCCTCACGTATGCGCTCACTCCAGCCACTGCGAACGGCCATAAAGTAAGGGTCATCCTCGGCAATAGATACGTGGTACTTGACCGAGAGATCGTTGACTTGGTAGACGAGCAAGTCGAGCGGTAGACCGACCGATATGTTCGACTTGAGCGTCGAATCCATTGAGATTAGGGCGCACTTAACGGCATCATCTAACGAAGTTTCTGGCTCGATAACCCGATCAAGGATCGGCTTCCCGTACTTCGCCTCACCAATTTGAAAGTAAGGACTCTCAGCCTGGGCCTCGATGAAATTACCCGCCGCGTAAATGTGGAATAAACGACATCCTTCACCCTTAATCTGGCCGCCAAGGATAAAGCTGCAATTGAAATCGATACCCATTGCTTTGAAAACCTCGTCATCCCGCGCATAAACCTCTCGCACGGCTGCCCCCACTCGAGAGGCCGCTTCAAACATATTGCCGGCAGACAAAACAGAAGATTCCTCAGGCGCTGTCCTCAAAATTTCTTGGACACTTTGAGTGATTGCAAGGTTGCCTGCTGACATGAGAACCACAACGCACTCGCCCTCGCGTTGGAACAGAGTCGTTTTTCTAAAGGTCGAGACCTGGTCAATACCCGCGTTGGTACGGGAGTCGGACAAAAATACCAGGCCGTCTTGGACTTTGGTAGCAACACAATAGGTCATAACGTATCAATACACTAACTGAAACCTTGGCATTCTAGAAGGATTAATCAATGGTGGACAGAGACCTCGATCTGCATCGTCTCTTCCCCACCGCCGCTGCGAACGCCACGGATAGGCGATACGGCGTTGTAGTCATGCCCAACCGCAAGTCTCAACCAACGCTCGCCGGTGAAGCACCGGTGCGTCACATCGACCGACTGCCATACGCCATCCAGCCATACATCAACCCAGGCGTGCGTTGCATCACTGGCTTTCTGATCTCCCGATAAATAACCGCTTACATAACGCGCGGGAAGGCCCGCGCTTCGACAGAGCGCAAGCATCACATGGGCATGATCCTGACACACCCCCGCATCTCGTTGCCAAGCATCTGCAGCTGATGTAGAAACTAACGTCGCGCCAGGCGTATAAATTAAGCGATCCTCAATCACCTCAGCCAATCGAATCAAATCACGCGGCTGGCTTTCAACACTGATGTGAGCTCTGGCGAAGGCTGTCATTTCAGGTGTTGCGAGGGTCAAAGACGTTGGACGTAAAAACACACCGACTGGCAGTTCGCCATATGTTTGTGGGAATAAGTGCAAGCCCTCGGATGAATAAGGCGAACGCATGGACTCCACCTGACCTTGCACACCAATAGTCACGTGCTGCGTTGGCTTGGTTGTAACCAGTGTGCTCATTACATTTCCAAATGCATCGCGTCGGTGCGATAACTCGCCATCACCAGTTATCTCCCACCGTAATACACGACTATGCGCATCATCACGCGGCGTCAAATAGATGCGTTGTATTGCGTACTGGGTGAACTCTGAATAGTCGTAACGAGTTTGGTGCTGAATAGTGATTCGCATAATGTGATGCTCTAAACGTTGATCGGAAGCAAGAATTCATTACTCACCGTGGACGCAAGCGAGTTAATTTCTACGAGGAAACGTTGCAAGAACAAATGCACTTGCTCTTCACGGTAGTCAGCGAGGCTCGTGTAAGCGATATCAGCACGCATTTTCCCGGCCTGCCTGAGCGCTTCTGAATCTGTTGAAGTCGCAACCTTTTCAATGTTGGCGACCAACTCATTCATGCAGGCTAGTAATGAGCGCGGCATTTGTGCATGCTGGATTAGGAGACCTGCAATGCGCATGGGCGTAATGGCATCACGATAGACTTTTCGGTAGATTTCAAAAGCAGAAACAGACCGCAGAACGGATACCCAGAAATAGTAGTCTGCAGACCCCGAGCTAGGCGTTGGCGTTGCCTCAAGGGCAACATATTTGACATCCAATAATCGCGCCGTATTGTCTGCCCGTTCAACAAAGGTACCGATTCGACTGAAATAGTAGGCTTCATCTCGCAACATGGTGCCTATCATCGCGCCACGAAACAGATGCGATTGCAGCTTAATCCACTCAAACAATTTGCTTGGATCTCTTTGCCAATCAGATCGGACAACCCGCGTACGAAACTCCATCCAGGTTGAATTGATCGACTCCCATAATTCAGGCGCGAGGACCACACGAACGGCCTTCGCATTCTCACGAACTGCGCTGATACAGCTAACCAGACTAAAAGGGTTTCCCTCATCTGCGACCAAAAAAGTTAAGACGCTACGAGAGGTAATCTCGCTGTACCGCTGAAAGTAGGCACTCTCTAAATCGGACCGTCGAAGTACGGCGGTCCATTGCCCAAGAACTTGCGCGTTACCGCCCGGGAGCATCCCTGATTGATGCTGGACATCTAGCATCCGGGCCGTATTTTCGGCTCGCTCCATATAACGTGACATCCAATACAGGTTATCTGCAAGACGACTAAGCATGGAGCACCCACGTATCTTTCGTTCCACCGCCCTGTGACGAGTTCACGACGAGTGAGCCAGCTTTCAGTGCCACTCGCGTCAGTCCGCCAGGAACCATTGAGAGCTTCTCACCGCTCAAAACAAAGGGGCGCAAATCAACATGACGCGGCGCTATCCCGTCGCCCACCATTGTGGGACAGGTCGAGAGCGCCAGTGTTGGTTGCGCAATGTAAGTTTCTGGGCTCGCGATGATGCGTTGACGAAACGACTCGATTTCGACCTTCGTCGCTCTAGGTCCAATCAGCATGCCGTAACCACCGGCACCATGAGTTTCTTTCACGACGAGCTCAGGGAGATTAGCCAATACGTAAGTAAGCTCATCAGGTCTTCTACACAGGTAGGTTGGCACGTTTTTTAAGATCGGCTCCTCCGACAAATAAAAGCGGATCATTTCCGGTACAAACGGGTATACCGCCTTGTCATCTGCAATTCCGGTTCCGATCGCGTTGCTTACGGTCACGCGACCAGCGCGAACCGCGCTGACGAGCCCGGGGACCCCAAGTGTCGATTCGGGTCTGAACACGAGGGGATCTAGAAAGTCATCATCAATGCGCCTGTAGATGACATCGATTCGCCTTGGACCGCGCGTCGTCTTCGCAAAGACGCGCTCCTCTGACACAAATAAATCCCTGCCCTCGACCAACTCCACGCCCATTTGCTGCGCAAGGTACGCATGCTCGAAGTACGCGCTGTTGTACATGCCAGGCGTTAGGACGACGACCGTTGGATTCTCAACGCCTACGGGCGCGATTGAGCGCAGATGCTCTAGCAAAAGGTCAGGATAGTGCTCGACGGGCGCGACTGAATTACTGGCAAATATTTCAGGGAAAAGTCGCATCATGACCTTCCTATCCTCGATCATGTAGGACACGCCGGAGGGAACTCGCAGGTTATCCTCTAAGACGTAAAACTCTCCCTTCTCCGCGCGCACAATATCGATGCCACTAATTTGAGCCCAAACGTCATGAGGAAGTTTGACGCCGTGCAATTCCGGTCGGTATTGGGAGTTTTTATATATCAGATCGGCAGGTACGATTTTCTCTTCAATGATTCGTTGATCATGGTAGATGTCCTGCAAGAAGGCATTCAAGGCGTTGACCCTTTGCGCCAATCCGCGCTCAAGGGTCGCCCATTCTGCCGCGGTCAGAATTCGTGGGATTAAATCGAAAGGAATCAGCCGCTCTGCCCCTTCTTGATCCCCGTAGACGTTGAATGTGATCCCCACCCGGCGAAAAAGCAAATCAGCATCCTGACGACCAGAAGCCAGCGCTTCAACGCCCTGCTTTTGGAACCAATCAAAAAATCCCATTGCGTGCGGCCGAGCCGTCAGCGTCGCTTCGTAGCTTGTGAGCAATTCATCGTAAAAAACGGAGGGATCAGGTGCAGCGGTCATACCCGTTACAACGCAAAAGATATGCCACTGACCAGTGTTTGGTTTCCCGCATCACTCTTCACGTACAAATAAAAAGTAAGTCAAAAATCCGAGTGATTGACGCACTGTTTTCGTGCTGGTGATTCAGCACGAATGCGACCAAGCACCATTGTGGGGCGCCATCCTTAGGAAACGGCGTGCGATATGAGGCGAATCTGATCACATGGAAACTGAGGAACAGCTCACGGGACTGTTGGGGAGCGCTCAGCAAGCTCGGAGCTAGGTTGTCTTTTTCCGAAATGACCAACAAGGCAACTCAGCGCTGAGCGCCATAATCTCCCCCAGTCGATCAACTTTGTAGCCAGGGGTGGTGTCGACATACTGAACCCAGATATCTGTCTTCAAAAAAGTCCGCAGCGCTTGAATCGCTGAAGACTCTTTTAGACCGCAAAGCTACCAAGAGGGCGGACAACTTTTCCCATCTTTTCCCCACGCCAAACAAAAACAGCACCCGAAGGTGCTGTAAGTGCTTGATTTTACTGGTGGGTGGTACAGGGTTCGAACCTGTGACCCCTGCCGCGTGAACACTGGTAGCAGCTATCTTTTCTCTATATAAATCAATGAGTTGGTCGATCAAGAATCGCAGTTGTAGTATAGATATAGCATAGTCAGTAATTACAAGGCGCTAGCGCACATCAGACATTTAGAACTATTAGGACATCAAGCGTCAAAAGTTTTGACGCTTGTGCTCTTTCTGAGAGTTCAAAACGCCGCAACTGGTCAAAAACGACGGTTTTTGAGTTCACTAAAAGTGTATGGATTTTTTGATTTGAAGAACAAGTTGCCGAGAAGCGTATAGATTTACAAATCCAAAAAGACCAAAGCCGTGTGACCCTCGATCTCGACCGAGTGACAACTGGAAGTTTTGACGCTTGTGCCTTTTCTGAGAGTTGAATTTGCTACAACTACTCACATACGAGATTTTTTGTCAGCGCGTTTGAGTTCACCGCTATCTTTGCGTTTTTTAAAAACGAGGAAAGGTGGCGTAATGAACCAGGAACCCGAGTTATCAGGCGAAGATTGAGCTTGCAGTGAAATACAACTAGACTAAAAAATCTCAATTATGTTGGATCGACATTTGAAGCGGATCACAACAATTGCGCCATGAATGCTACATTTTTTGATGTCCAGCTGATTCGATCCGTCCAAAGACGGCGCCTAATTTGAAAGGACTTCACATGAACACCCTTGCCCTGACCCCACGCCAGCCTGTCCCCGCATTGAACATCCCTCTAGTGGGAGGTGGACGTTATGTGCTGGGCGCCACACCCGCCCCCACCTTTGACCTGGTTGTGTTTTACAGGGGCCTGCATTGCCCCATCTGCGCCAAATACCTGATGGAGCTCGAGCGCCTGATGCCCGAATTTCAAAAGCGCGACGTCCAGGTTGTCGCTGTCAGCAGTGACAACGCCGAGAGGGGCCAGGCGATGGCTGACAAGATCAAAGCGGAGCACCTACGCATGGGCTACGAACTGAGCCTGCCAAGCGCACGCCAGTGGGGCCTGTACATCAGCGCTTCCCGTGGCCAGACCTCTATTGGTATTGAAGAGCCCGAGCTGTTCAGCGAACCCGGCGTATTCATTGTTCGCCCTGACGGAACCCTCTACTACGGTTCCACACAGACCATGCCCTTTGCACGGCCGCAGTTCCAAGACTTGCTGGGGGCCATCGACTTTGCCGTGGCTAAGGACTACCCGGCGCGAGGCGAATACACCGGCACACTTTAAACAGAAACGAATTCATCCATGAAAATCCTGATTCTGGGCGCCGGCGGTATAGGCGGCTATTTCGGTGCTCACCTCATGCAGGCTGGTGCAGACATCACCTATCTGGTGCGTCAAAAGCGAAAAGCGCTGATCGATGCACAAGGACTACGAATTGAGACCCCACGGGAGGCATTCGCAGTGCAGCCAAGAACCCTCATAGCAGAGCAGATCCAGCCCGATTACGATCTCATAATCTTGGCATCGAAGGCCTATGACCTCGATGACGCCTTGTACTCATTAAGAGGCGCTTTGGGCAGAGGTACGGTTCTGCCCTTTTTAAACGGACTGGATCACCTGGGCAAACTGGATGCCCTGCTCGGCAAAGAACGGGTAATGGGTGGCGTAGCCCACATCGCTGCCACGATCACCCCCGAAGGCGCCATCCGCCAACTGACCGAAATGCATCGCTTGACCGTCGGTGCTCGAAACCCATCGCACCAAAAACTTGCCTCTGAGTTCATCGAACTGTGCAAGCAGGCACCTTTCGACAGCGTCTTTGCTGAGGACATTGAACAAGTGCTCTGGGACAAGTGGGTCTTCCTTGCAACTCTGGCGGGAATGACCACGCTGTGTCGTGGCTCGGTCGGAGACATCGTGGCAACAACTTATGGCAAGGCCACAACGGTGCACATGTATGAAGAATGTTGCCAAGTGGCCCATGCGTCAGGCCACTCCATCAGTACAGGGGTTTCTGCTAAGGCGCTTGAGATGCTCACAGCGCCTGTTTCAACATTAACGGCATCGATGCTCAGAGATTTGCTGGATGGTCAGCCAACCGAGCACGATCACATATTGGGTGCCATGATTCGCCGAGGTCAAGGTCTTGCCTGCCCAACACCGCTTTTGGAAGTGGCGTTCACGAACTTGGCGATTCAAGCTGGTCGTATGGCTTCCAATTGAGTGCATTCTAATCCCTAGCGCCTTCAACGGTAAGCAGCCTAGCTTGAGGCGCTCAGTCCTAAAAAATAAGGCCCCCTGAAGGGCCTTGCATCAACTGGAGGATTGATCAGCTGCCAATAACTCCCCCGTCATCTTTCGTGATGACCACTGTAGCGCTGCGCGGTATCGCATCACCGCCATCTGGCCAGTGGCTATTGCCACGCTCCCCAGGGTGTTGCACGTTTATGAACAGCGTATTTTGATCTGGGGTAAGTGTCAATCCTGTAATTTCACACTCTTTAGGACCGACTGAGAAACGGCGAATTTCCTTCGTCTTCGGATCAACGCACAGCATTTGGTTATTACTTGAATACAAGTCTGTTGTCACCCTTGAAGAAGAGCAATCAGAGTCCGTTCAGAATGGCCGGACTCTAAGGAAATCGGTTGACTTCTTGAGGGTTAGGAGGCGCTCGCTGGATCGAAATGAGAGTTCTGGATAATGCCGAGTCGGTTCTCAAACGTAGCGATCTGCCATCTTTTCCAGCGCAACTGGCTTGATTCGACTCCCTTGACCTGCGCAGCCAAAAGCCTCAAAACGGTCGCGACAAATGCCCATAGCAGCATCTCTGGCGGCTATGAGCGCTTTACGAGGATCAAACTCGCTGGGCTGCTGTGCCATGAGACGACGCATCGCACCGGTCATCGCTAAACGGATATCTGTATCGATATTGACCTTTCGAACCCCGCTGGCGATACCTTTCACAATCTCCTCAACGGGAACACCATACGTTGACTTAATTTCGCCACCAAACTCGCGAATGATCGCCAACCACTCTTGCGGTACGCTTGAGCTACCGTGCATGACTAAATGCGTATTGGGAATAGCTGCGTGTATTTCACCTATACGCGCGATAGCCAATGTCTCTCCTGTCGGTGGGCGACTGAATTTGTAGGCGCCATGGCTCGTTCCGATGGCAATCGCCAGGGCATCTACGCCCGTTGAAGTGACAAAGTCCCTGGCTTGCTCAGGGTCAGTCAACATCTGTTCATGTGTGAGAACGCCTGCAGCGCCCACACCATCTTCTTCCCCCGCCTCGCCAGTCTCTAACGACCCCAAACAGCCCAACTCCCCCTCTACTGAAACCCCGACGACGTGGGCCATATCACAGACCCTACGGGTAACCTCGACGTTGTAGTCATAGCTGGAAGGGGTCTTGGCGTCATCCATCAACGAGCCGTCCATCATGACACTCGAGAAACCTGAGCGAATTGACTGTTGGCATTGCGCAGGCGAGGCGCCATGGTCCTGATGTAAAACCACAGGTAAATCAGGATGTGACTCAATTGCAGCCAAAATCAAGTGCCTCAAGTACGGTTCCCCAGCGTATTTACGAGCGCCCGCAGAGGCCTGCAAAATGACCGGGCTGTCTGTTCTTTGCGCAGCCATCATGATTGCTTGCACCTGCTCCAAATTATTGACATTGAAAGCCGGAACGCCATATTGATTTTCGGCTGCATGATCAAGAACCTGCCGAAGTGAAACGAGTGCCATAAAAATCTCCTCTTAAGTGAACGTACCAGACGATTGATGCCCTCGGCATCCAAATTTTATTTGCGCGGAGGAACTCCCCATCTGCTATTTTGAGAACCCAGCCCCGTGCATCAGAGGGGCAAAGTTATCAATCACCCGATCTGGCTCGCACACACCAACCGGCGCACCCATGTTGTAGCCATAGGGTAGTAGCCAAACCTTTATTCCCGCATTGCGCGCAGTTGCAGCGTCTATCGATGAATCACCCACAAATAACGCGACACTGGGGTCAATTTGCCAATCGGCAAGCAACTGGCTGACCGCCTTAGGGTTCGGTTTCTTGACATCAAAGGTGTCACCACTAACCACCGCATCAAAGGCATCGTGCAATCGCTGCGCCTTGAGAACCGTATCGGTATAACGCCCCTCTTTATTGGTCACCACCGCCAGCTTTACACCTGCCTCCCGCAAATAAGCGAGGGCCTCGCGAACGTGCGGATACAGCTGACTGCGCGTACCGCAGCGGGCTTTGTAATGGTGATCAAAGGTCGGCAATACATCGCTCAAAAATGCACTTTCTTCGATCTCACCTACGCTGACGCCTTTGACATACGCCAGGGCCTGAATTAAAAGTGTCTTTGTTCCGTGACCAATCCAATCCTCGACTTGGTCTTGACTCACAGCAGGCAGATGCCACGCGGCCAACGTATCATTCACGGCGTCCGCTATCTCCCCTGCGGTCTCAACCAATGTGCCATCAAGGTCAAAGAAAATAGCGCGCCAATTCGGTGTTGGTTCCGTTGAAAGCGGTGTCGTTTGAGTCATGCCTCCCCCTTAATTGGCACCATTGAGCGTCCGTTTGACAGCAGCAGCAACCGCTTCAGCGGTGATGCCGAAGTGTTGATAAAGAATTGCAGCAGGCGCTGACTCACCAAAACCCGCCATACCGATGACGGCACCAGTGCGCCCTACATACTTACGCCAGAAATCTGGATGCGCGGCTTCCACCGCCACAACTGGCATATCCAATGGCAGTACTGCTGACCGATACGCCGCATCTTGCCGATCAAACTCATTACTGCACGGCATGGAGACCACGCGAGTTGAGATGCCCTCGGTCGCTAACGCAGCTTGTGCTTTTAGTGCCAGATGCGTCTCTGAACCGGTCCCCACGATCACCGCGACCGCATTCGACATCTCAGACAACACATAGCCCCCCCTACGTACTTTGGCAGCGTCGCTACTGTGAGTCAGCAACTGCGGCATTCCCTGCCGCGAGAGCGCCAAAACGCTCGGACCGTCCGCACGCTCCAAGGCACAGGCCCAAGCGACCGCTGTTTCAAGGCCATCAGCGGGCCGCCACACATTCAGGCCGGGGATGATGCGCAAACTCGGCACATGCTCTACGCTTTGGTGTGTCGGTCCATCCTCCCCCAAGCCAATAGAGTCGTGCGTGAACACATGAACGACACGGCGCTTCATTAAAGCCGCCATGCGAATTGCGTTCCGACTGTAATCGCTGAACGTCAAAAAGGTCCCGCCGTACGGGATATACCCACCGTGCAGGGCGATACCGTTCATGACGGCCGCCATACCAAACTCGCGTACCCCATATGACAAATGGTTACCCCATTGGTCTTTCCCCACTCTCACGTGCCCTTTGAAGTTGGTGAGGTTCGAACCCGTCAGGTCTGCGCTTCCGCCGAGTAGTTCGGGTAGCAACGGCGCCAATAAGTCGAGTGCGTTTTGGCTTGCCTTTCGCGTAGCGAACGCATCCGCTTTCGCACATATCGATTCAAATACCGCAGGCAACTTCGCTGCGAAGTCGACGGGTAGCTCACCTCGCATACGGCGCTGAAATTCTGCAGCCTCCTTAGGGTACGCCAGGGCGTAGGCATCAAAACGCTTCTGCCATGCGCTTTCCATCGCCTCTCCTCGCGCTGTAGCATCCCAAGCCGCTTTTATATCTTCAGGGATTTCGAATGGCGCATGAGACCAACCAAGCGCTGCGCGCGTCTCGGCGATCTCTTGAGGACCCAGGGCCGCGCCGTGCACATCGTGGGTACCCGCTAAATTGGGGGCACCCTGCCCGATCACGGTTTTACAACAAACCAAAGTGGGGCGTCCATCGGCCATCAACCCCTGTGCCTTAGCCAGCTCGATGGCACGGTCGACCGCTGCCGCATCGTGCCCATCAACATCTCGAATCACGTGCCATCCATAGGCTTCGAATCGCTTTGGTGTGTCATCGGCAAACCAGCCCTCAACATGCCCGTCAATCGAAATACCGTTGTCATCGTATATGGCGATCAATTTGGACAGACGCAGCGTCCCCGCAAGCGAGCAAGCCTCGTGACTGATACCCTCCATCATGCAACCATCACCCAAAAAAACGTAGGTGAAATGGTCAACAATCTTTTTTGAATCCTCGCCTGCTTCCTTATTAAATTCTGCAGCTAGCAACTTCTCCGCCAGCGCCATTCCCACTGCATTGCTTATGCCCTGCCCCAATGGACCGGTCGTCGTCTCGACCCCCGGGGTAATGTCAATTTCGGGATGGCCAGGGGTCATGCTGTGGAGTTGACGGAACTGCTTAATCTGCTCTATCGGCAGGTCGTAGCCAGTCAGGTGCAACAAGGCGTAAAGCAACATTGACCCGTGTCCGTTTGAAAGCACAAATCGATCACGGTTGAACCAAGCGGGGTTACGTGGGTTATGCCGAAGATGGCGATTCCACAGAACCTCCGCGATCTCCGCCATACCCATCGGAGCGCCGGGGTGTCCTGACTTCGCATTCTCAACAGCGTCGATAGCCAAGAAGCGAATGGCATGGGCCATCCGTTCGACGATAGGGGTTGAGGTCTCAGCGCTAGCTTTTGTCATGCGACCCCCTTACCCTTGTCCGATCGCGCGCTTACGGCGCTCGATCATGCGCCAAACGAATGGCGTGAAAATCAACTGCATGGCCAACTCCATCTTCCCACCAGGCACTGCGATCGTATTTGCACGGGACATAAAGCTACCGTCAATCATGGTCAAAAGATATTGAAAATCAATACCCTTCGGATTGGCGAACCGGATTACGACCATGCTCTCGTCCGCCGAGGGAATATCTCGAGCAATGAAAGGATTTGAGGTGTCAACCATCGGCACACGTTGAAAGTTCACATGTGTGTGCTCGAACTGTGGACAGATGTAATGAATGTAATCGGGCATCCGACGCAGAATCGTGTCAGTCACGGCCTCTGTGCTGTAGCCCCGTTGGTGCTTGTCTCGCCACAACTTTTGAATCCACTCCAGATTGATTACAGGAACGACGCCCACACGCAAGTCTGGGTACTGCGCAATATTGTTTTGTGGCGTGACGACCGCCCCATGCAATCCCTCATAAAACAAGATATCTGTGTCATCCGCCAGACTTTCCCATGGAGTGAATGTCCCTGGCTCTTGCTTGTAGGGTGCAGCCTCCTCGGCATTGTGCAGATATTTACGGAATTTCCCGGCGCCATTTTGACTGTAGCTTTTGAAGAGGTTTTCAATCTCGTCAAACAAGTTGTTATCAGGCCCAAAGTGGCTGAAATGCTTATTCCCCGCCTGTTCAGCCTCAGCCTGGCGCTGCTTCATTTCGGCCCGATCGAACCGATGAAAGCTGTCACCCTCGATGATGGCGGCCTTGACACCTTCACGACGAAAAATATTTGAAAACGTGCGCGTCACTGTTGAGGTGCCGGCGCCAGAGGAGCCCGTAATGGCGATGATGGGGTGGCGTTCTGACATGGTCTTCTCCGAAAATCAAGTAGGAATAGCTTTGTGATCGATGGCTTAGTCGCGAAACAAACTACGAGCAGAAAATAACGGTGTGTCACCACTGTCTGAGATATCGGGAGCGGGTTCACGGTGATAACGCTCAATGCGCTCAACCTCATTTTTTGAACCAAACACCAAACCAATGCGTTGATGCAAGCTAGTGGGCTCAACGTCGAGCACCGGGACCTCTCCAGTGCTCCCCCGACCTCCGGCCTGCTCCATCAGCATGCCAATTGGGTTTGCTTCGTACAACAAACGCAAGCGTCCCGCCTTGCTGGGATCTTTGGTATCGCGGGGGTACATGAATACACCGCCCCGCATCAATATGCGATGTGCCTCAGCGACCATGGAAGCAATCCACCGCATATTGAAATCTTTGCCCCTTGGGCCGGTTTTACCAGCGAGACACTCTTTGACATAACGAGCAACTGGCGCCTCCCAAAAGCGGCTATTGGAGGCATTGATTGCAAACTCCTGAGTGTCTGCAGGAACCTCAAGTTTGGGATGGGTCAGCATGAATTCGCCCAACACCGGATCCAGGGTAAATCCGGCTACGCCATTACCCACGGTCAAAACCAGCATCGTGGTCGGGCCGTAGATGGCGTAGCCTGCAGCGACTTGTTTGGAGCCAGGTTGCAAAAATGCAGACTCAGGAATCGGTGTATCCGCCCGGTCCGGCGCACGCAAAATACTGAATATGCTGCCGACAGAGACGTTCACATCGATATTGGAAGAACCATCGAGTGGATCAAACACCAACAGGTATTTGCCACGTGGATACTCTACAGGGATGTCGATCGGTTCGGCCTCCTCTTCTGAAGCCATGCCTGCCAAATGGCCAGCCCATTGGTTCAGACGTACGAACAAGTTGTGGCTCAGGACGTCTAACTTCTTTTGCGTTTCGCCCTGGACGTTAATACTTTCGCCACCGGCATGGTTTCCGAGTACCCCTCCCAGCTCGCCATAGGCAACACCCTTGGCGATGGCCTTGCAGGCCATAGCCACGTCCAGGATGAGCGCGTTAAAGTCGCCGCTCGCACTGGGAAAACGACGTCGCTGTTCAATCAAATACTGCGTGAGGGTGGTGCGCTTCGTAAACGGCATGGTTGAGCTCATTCCAATAAAAAAATCAATCGAAAATTTTTGTGTGTAGGGCCTCGATATCGACCAAATGAACCTCCCCCAAGTGTGGGAAGCATTTGGTCGCGCCAGTGAAATCGTGGTCAGACGTGAATGCGTTGGGAGTTACGATGGTTGGTATACCTGCCGCGGACGCAGCACGTAAACCGTTTTCAGAGTCCTCAAAAGCCATACAGTCCCGCCCCTCAACCATGAGGCACTGCAAAACCTGCTGATAGGCCTGCGGGTGGGGCTTCTTTGATGGCGCGGTGCTCGCATCCTCCACCGCTTGGAACTGCGCGCGCCATTCAGGTCCGATCGCTTTCGACAGCAAAGCAGACACGTTAGCCGCACTGGTCGTTGTCGCAATCCCTAATGCCAGGCCTGCCGCAATGGCTTCCTCTATTAGGGGCAATATGCCGGGGCGCATGGTTACGAAACCTTCGGCGACCAGTCGCTCGTAGGCCGCCGTCTTCAAACGATGCAGTGTCTCGATGGTGGCGGAAAGTGACTCGCTGGCAATCGCGGCTGCATTTTCATCAGAGCTAGCCCAGTAATGTCGCATCCGCTCCTTACCGCCAGAGACCATCAGCAAGCCCTTGTAGGTCGGTACGTCCCACATCCACGGAATGCCCATGCTTTGAAAAGACTCGTTAAAGGCAGCCAGGTGCGCAGCCTCGGTGTCAGCTAGCGTGCCATCGACATCAAAGATGAGTGCTTTCAAGGTCATGAACTGCAATTGAGGTGTTTTGTAGAAGCGCTGATTGGTCAGTACCCCCACTTTAAAACCCAAATCAATAAGCGCAATTCATAAAATCTTGTCTATATATTAAGTAAATACTTAATTACAAGGGGCATATGGTCGCTCCCTTCGTTTTTGCAGTCGATGAATGGGTATTCACCGGGTGTTCAGCCAACCAGCGCTTAAACGCCAAAGCAGCTGGTGACAAGCGCTTGCCTCGCGCGTAGACCAAATGCCAATGCCGCATCAAAGGAAACCCTTGAACATCCAACTTCACCAATTCACCCAAGGTTAACTCCGACACGACGGTGGTCGCTGATAACACCGCTAGACCCAGACCGCCAGCGACCGTTTGCTTGATGGCCTCGTTACTACCCACTTCCAAACGATTGACCACCTCGACACCCGCCTCTGTAAAAAAACGCTCCGTTGTCAAGCGTGTACCCGAACCTGGCTCTCGCATGATGAACGGCGCCCCATTTAGGGCGTCTGGTGCGATCGCGGTCTGCGCCGCCAGTGGATGATTGGGCGGCGCCACGAGGACCAGCGGGTTGTCGGCAAAGTCTTCACAAATTAACTCCATATGCTCGGGTGGCTGCCCCATGATGTACAGGTCATCGTCATTGCGTGCCAAACGCTGCAACAGGTTTTCTCGGTTGCCAACGACCATAGACACCTCAATACCGGGATGTGCGGCACAAAACCCCCCCAACAGCTTGGGTACGGTGTATTTGACAGTCGTCAGGATTGCCAGCTTTAAGCGCCCACGTTCAACCCCCTGCAAGGCTGAAAGGTCTTCGGCTAAAAGGTCCACCCGCTTTGAAATGTCCATTGCGGCATCCGCGAGGGTTTGGCCCGCTGAAGTCAGAAAAATCTTTTTCCCCAGTTGCTCAAACAAAGGTTGACCGACCGTGTTGGCCAACTGCTTGACCTGAAGAGAGAGGGTGGGCGGCGACAGGTGCAGGGCTTCCGCTGCTCGCGCAAAACTGTTATGTGCGGCGACTGCTTGAAAAATTCGCAGCTGATGCAGAGTCAAGTGTCTCAAATTCATACATTTACTTAAATAAAAGATAACCGTTTAAACATTTTACTTTTATTTAACGTTTATATAACGAAAAATCTGCGCATCAAGTCGCCAACTATCACGTCAAAGGAGCAACGCGCATGGCAACCAAAACCTACAAGGCAGGTGTGAAGGAATATCGAAGCACCTATTGGGAACCTCACTACACACCGAAGGACACCGATATCCTGGCGTGCTTCAAAATCACGCCGCAACCAGGCGTTGACCGCGAGGAGCTGGCCGCCGCAGTGGCGGCAGAGTCGTCAACAGGTACCTGGACAACCGTCTGGACCGATTTGTTGACCGATCTGGACTACTACAAAGGGCGCGCGTATCAGATTGAGGATGTCCCGGGTGACGACACTTGCTTTTACGCCTTTGTCGCGTACCCCATCGACTTATTTGAGGAAGGTTCAGTCGTAAACGTGCTGACGTCGCTCGTTGGTAACGTGTTTGGTTTCAAGGCATTGCGCGCACTCCGTTTGGAAGATATACGTTTTCCCATTGCGTACATTAAAACCTGCGGTGGCCCGCCCCACGGTATCGAGGTCGAACGCGACATCATGAACAAGTACGGTCGCCCGCTGCTGGGGTGCACCATCAAACCCAAGCTGGGTTTGTCCGGTAAAAACTATGGACGTGCTGTTTATGAGTGCTTACGGGGCGGTTTGGACTTCACGAAGGACGATGAAAACGTCAACAGTCAACCCTTTATGCGATGGCGCCAACGCTTCGATTTCGTCCAAGAGGCAATTGAGAAAGCCCAGCGAGAAACGGGCGAACGCAAAGGTCACTATCTGAACGTCACGGCACCCACGCCTGAGGAAATGTATAAGCGCGCGGAATATGCCAAGGAAATTGGCTCGCCAATCATCATGCATGATTACCTGACAGGCGGGTTGACAGCAAATACCGGTCTAGCTAATTGGTGCCGCGATAACGGCATGTTGCTGCACATCCACCGTGCGATGCATGCGGTGCTCGACCGAAACCCCCATCACGGCATCCACTTCCGAGTTCTCACAAAAGTGCTACGGCTTTCAGGTGGCGACCATTTGCACTCGGGCACAGTCGTCGGGAAACTAGAGGGCGACCGCGCTTCGACCTTGGGCTGGATTGATCTGATGCGTGATGAATTCATCAAAGAGGACCGAAGCCGTGGCATTTTCTTTGATCAAGACTTCGGCTCCATGCCCGGTGTCATGCCTGTCGCCTCAGGTGGCATTCACGTCTGGCATATGCCCGCTTTAGTGAATATTTTTGGCGACAACTCCGTTCTGCAATTCGGAGGCGGCACCCTCGGTCACCCGTGGGGCAACGCGGCGGGCGCTGCAGCGAATCGCGTCGCACTAGAGGCCTGTGTGAAAGCGCGTAACGAGGGCATAGCTGTCGAAAAAGAGGGTAAGACTGTACTTACCGAGGCAGCAAAACACTCGCCAGAACTAAAGATTGCAATGGAGACGTGGAAAGAAATTAAGTTTGAATTTGACACCGTCGACAAACTCGACGTCGCACACAAATAACCGTTTGCAATCGATCGCTGAACAACAAGATTGAAAGGACATTCATCATGAGCATGCAAGACTACAACTCTCGACTATCAGATCCCAATAGCCGTAAATTTGAGACCTTTTCGTACCTCCCCGCAATGACCAAAGATGAAATTCGTAAACAAGTGGAATACCTTGTTAAGTGTGGTCTGAATCCCGCCATCGAGCACACAGAGCCCCAGTACCTGATGGACTCTTATTGGTACATGTGGAAGTTACCGATGTTTGGTGAAACGGACGTGGACCGCGTACTCGCAGAATGTGAGGCCTGTCGTGAAGCCAACCCTGACAACCACATTCGCCTCATTGGCTACAACAACTTCACCCAGTCTCAGGGCGCATCGATGGTAATTTTCCGAGGAAAGACGGTCTGAAGCGCAGCGGAGTAACTTATGAGCGAAATCTTAGACGCTTACCGGATACACACCGAACCATACTACCGCTGCGTCGACGATGAAGTGACGTTGTTTGAGGCCGCGTACTCGGTGCGCATGCCCATGATGCTCAAAGGTCCTACCGGCTGCGGTAAGACGCGTTTCGTGGAGTACATGGCATGGAAATTGGGCAAACCGCTCATCACTGTTGCCTGCAACGAGGATATGACTGCGAGTGACCTAGTGGGTCGATTCCTGCTCGACGCGCACGGTACGCGCTGGCAAGACGGGCCACTGGCACTCGCCGCCCGCCACGGCGCGATTTGTTACCTCGACGAGGTGGTAGAGGCACGACAGGACACCACAGTCGTCATCCATCCACTAACAGATAACCGCCGTGTACTGCCGTTGGAAAAAAAAGGGGAATTGGTCAAGGCGCATCCTGATTTTCAGGTGGTCATTTCCTACAACCCGGGCTACCAGAGCTTGATGAAAGATTTGAAGCAATCGACCAAGCAACGCTTCGGCGCTCTTGATTTTCAATATCCGTCGCATGAAGTTGAGTGCGAGATCATCGCCCATGAAACGGGCGTAGACGCCACCACCGCTGACAAGCTGGTGAACATCGCCGAGCGAGCGCGCAATCTGAAAGGACACGGACTGGATGAAGGCATCTCCACACGCATGCTGATTTATGCCGGTTCGTTGATAGCCCAAGGCGTAAAAGAACAAGCGGCATGCCGATTTGCGCTGGTCCGCCCCATCACTGATGACCCCGACATGCGCGACGCGCTAGATGCAGCAGTGGCAACGTTTTTTTAGACACCATGAGCGTGCAATTAGAAGATCATGCCGAATGGATCGATCAGTTAGAACCCGGCTCACGCGTTCATCTAGAAAACCACTGGAGCGATGCCACTAAGGTTTTCTCGGCGAGGGGCCTCGACAATTTCGTCAAAGGCGCTGCCGCACTTCGCAGCTTAGGTCGTGGCCATGCAGTGGTTGATGCATGGATTGACTGCGCCCCCCAAGTTGCCCAAGAAATTGGTGAAGACGTCGTCTCCGAGCTCGCGTCAACAGCGCTAATGCTGGCCTCAAAAACGTCGGGCGCCGTAATCGAATTGGTAATAGCCACTGCACCCACTGCAGCTCGGCGGCTTGCCGATCAAGCACTGTTCTTACAGTACTTGCAGTTTTTAAACACGCTGGTTGCGCAAGCGCCACGGGGCTTGAGACCGATGTTGGGGCAACTCGATACCCTATTCGCCCAACTAACACTCGGCGGTCTGAGACGATGGGCGACTTGGGGCGCCCAAGCTCATCGAACCGCATTTGAAGCGCAGGTCGCCTACTTTGGACTTGCATCAAAGGAATCGCTTGCGATCCTACAAAAAGAGCGTAAGGGCACATTGCTCGTTGATGTCCAACGGCGAATCAATATGTACCTGCGTGCCCTTTGGGCGCGTGACTTTTATATGCGCCCCACAGCGGGTGACTTCGAGACCCGCACGGGGTATCAACCCTTCATTGAAGACTACACAATCCACTTACCTGATGCCTATGACTCACTGACAATCGGCGATCACAACATTGACTCACTAACGGTCTACCGGGCAGCAGCAGCGCACTCCGCGGCACACATCATGTACACGCGCCTGCCAATATCAGCAGATGACCTGACACCCTTGCAAATTGCGCTGATTGGCACCCTTGAAGATGCCCGTGTCGAGACTTTAGCTATCGCGCGCTTCCCCCTAATGCACACCTTATGGACACCTTTTCATGATACGCCGAACACCGCTACTGTAAGCGCTGGCGACTGGCTTTGCCGCCTCGCTCGCGCACTGCTCGACCACCAATACGTAGACCCGCATCCATGGATAGCACAAGGCCGTGACTTGTTCCAAGAGGCAGCAACACACATCCAAGCTAACCCGGCCGACAACCAAATTACCAAGTCAATCGGCATACAGCTGGCTAACAGTTATGAGGCCCTCACCGGCGGCCCCCGCTTTCAGCCGCACACCGATACGCAACGCGCGCTATACCGCGACGACAACCGCTACTTCTGGGAATTCGACGGCTTTGATCCCGAGCGCGCCATCGCAACGGGTTACGTACCAAAGCAACAGGTACGTAAGCAAGTAAACCTCATGACGTTCGTAAACGAACTGGAGGTTGAGGGTGCCGGAGACGATGCTCAGGAGGTATGGGTCCTTGGCACCGAACTCTTCCCTTACGAAGATCTCGGTGTTTCCTTTAATGAGCTAGAAGGTCAGCCGCCCGTCTTACCCCCGGTCCACTACCCCGAATGGGACCACATGATCCAACTCGAGCGTCCAGCATGGGCAACCGTACAGGAGCGCCACCCTAAGGTGGGAGACGCACAAGTCATCAACGACGTCTTGATGGAGAACCGGGGGATCATTGGCCGTATGAAATTCATACTCGATGCGATGCAGCCTCAAGGCGTGCAGCGCATTCGAAAACTTGAGGACGGCGACGAGATCGATCTCAACGCTACTTTAAGTGCATTAATCGATGTGCGTATGGGGCGACAGCCTGATTCCCGGATCATGATGCGCAGCGTCCGGAAGACTCGTGATATTTCAATCTTGGTGCTGCTCGACCTATCACAATCAACAAACGAAAAAATCGCAGAGAAAGAGCAAACCGTCCTTGAGCTCACGCGAAACGCCTGCGCATTATTGGCCGATGCCATCCAGAAGGTCGGCGACCCATTTGCCATTCATGGCTTTTGCTCAGACGGTCGTCATGACGTTAGATACTGGCGATTCAAAGACTTTAATCAGCCCTATGATGACCTCGCCAAAGCGCGGTTAGCGGGTATGGAGGGGCAATTGTCAACCCGTATGGGGGCGGCAATACGCCATGCCACATCGGCTTTGCAGTCGCAACGCAGTAGCAAAAAATTACTCCTCGTTATCACCGATGGTGAACCGGCTGACGTTGATGTGCGCGACCCCCAATACCTTCGACAGGACACCAAAAAGGCAGTGGAGGCAGCGAGCCGAAGCGGCGTTTTGACCTACTGCATGAGCCTTGACCCACGCGCGGATCAATACGTACGACGCATATTCGGTGAGAGGCACTTCTTGGTGATCGACAACGTAGCCAAACTTCCCGAAAAACTGCCGGTACTGTATGCTGGCCTGACGCGTTAAACCGGACAAGAACATGGCACAAATTAATACCCGCGAGAGTACCTACAAAGGTATCGATCATGAAAACCATCACGGCATGACCATGACAGGCCGAATCATTCGCGATGCGTGGGTATTTGGTCTGCTGCCCGAAGGCGATGGCTTCGCCGACAAAAACAGCGGTGAACTTCAGCTACTAATTGAGTCCGTCCATGCTGCTTGGGAACCTTTTGGTCAACTACCCAGCCGCTTACCTGCCGACTTGGCGGAACGCCATCAACGCATTCACGCGGAGGCCATTAACCGCGCAAAACGCATGGGTTGGGATCCAGAGCTAGGCGACGACGACTGAGCGCAAATAAGGTAAATTCAAGACTCAAATCTCATGAGTTAAGACTTTTCTTAATGAAAAATGCCACCTTCCGCCAATTGCGCGTATTCAATGAGGTTGCGCGCCACCTGAGCTTCATCCGAGCAGCCGAGGCCCTGCACCTGACGCCACCTGCTGTGACCATGCAGATTAAAGAGCTAGAAGGCCATTTAGGCATGGCCTTATTTGACCGCACCGGTAAAAAAGTAAGACTCACCACCGCCGGCGAATACATGTTGTTGTACGCACGGCGCATCTTGGCCACCATAAAAGATGCCGAGGATGCTGCTGCACGGCTTCAGCGCGCCGAGGTCGGCATCTTGACAGTGGGTATGGTCGGCACTTCGAAGTACTTCATGATGCGCATGCTGTCTGACTTCAAAAAACTCCATGAGGGCGTTGATTTGCGGGTGGTGACAGGTAACCGCGAGCAACTGGTGGTGATGCTTCAAGCGAACGAGGTTGACATTGCTGTGATGGGCCGGCCGCCACGGGAGTTGCGCTACCGCGCCGAGCCTTTCGCTGTGCATCCTTTGGTGTTTGTAGCTTCGACCGAGAACCGACTTTACCAACGCAGTCTGTTAGAGCCAATTGTTGTGGAAGATCTGCGCTACCAGCATTTCATCGTGCGCGAGCATGGATCTGGCACGCGAGCGGTTATGCAAGATTTTTTTGATAAAGCGCGGATAGAACCGAATTACAAAATTCAACTAAACTCCAACGAGACGATTAAGCAAGCGGTCATGGCTGATTTGGGGCTTGGTTTTTTATCGCTACACACCATCGGGTCCGAAATCAAACAGAACGAAATCGGTATCCTGAATGTTGCGGGAACACCTGTATTCCGCGCATGGAACCTGGTACACACGCAATCAAAAATACTATCTCCTGCTGCGGAAGCGTTACGCTACTTCGTTTTGGAAAACGCTGAAACAACACTGGGGACAATGTTCGCAGACATAAAGCTCAATTAACTGCATCAAATTTGGCTACCTGCGAACCTCTGGGTACCGAGATGTAATCAATCAATAGCCGAAAGCCTGGGGATCACTGCCCTTCGTAACTGCGAATCGGTGCCGTAAACAATTAGCTCGATTGCTATAAGTTTCACCCTAAAACGGAGCGCTTAAAAATTTGCCATTACAAATGTGATGGGTTATAAAACATTACCAAACATTCGAAAATCCGAATATTTGGAACTTTATTGAACAAATAGGAGACATTGCATGAGATTTAGAAAGATGGCATCCGCAGCTGGCGTAGCGCTGTTGTTGCTCACCGCAAACGCCGTATCGGCGCAAGATCTGCAAGTTAAACAATGGGCTTCAGCCTGTGCCAA